>NZ_JBVFUR010000006.1:0-52871 GCF_055693845.1 Tateyamaria sp. GN1-10 | reverse complement strand
ACCTATTACCACATCGACACCGGGTCGCATGAGCTGGTGCTGGCCGAGGGCGCCGCATCCGAGACCTACCTCGATGCCGTGGGCCGCGATGCGTTCATCAACGGCCACGAACAGGCGGATGCGCCGATCATCAGCGAAATGTCGGTGCCGCGCATCGTCGCGCGCCGCATGGTGCCGCAGCATGTGGTCGACGCGCTGGCAGAACGGGCCGATGCGCTGGGATACACGGCAGCCGCGAAAGTCGCCTGATCGCTTCTGGCTCAAAGGCAAAAACACGGATGAAAGGATCGGCTTTGCCGGTCCTTTTTCTTTGGATCAGAGCGGTTAACATGACCTAACTGCCACTTTTTGCAGGAATTTAGCAACCCAAGCGCGATTTTGCCGTTTAATCATTGGCAGGTTAACCCGGGCACCCTAGAGGTTCTGTCAACGAGACTATAAATTCGGGGAACAATCGATGCCCACATTCCAGTTTGATGAAGGCAACGCGTTTGACATCGGCTCAAGCGCGTCAATCAACTTCACGGATGACACCGTACCGTTCACGCTCAGCACAAGCAGCAACTTCGGCGGTGGACAGCTTTTCGCAGATGGCGGAGGAGCACAGCAGATCCTTATCGGCGATTCCAACACCATTGGCGGGGACTACGTACTGGATATCGGTACGGCAAACACCTCCGGCACAAATTTCGGGGCCTCTGGCGGAAACATTTCCCTGCAACTGGGCACATCAATCAACGGGGGTTGGGACATTGTCTTTGTGCACGAGACCAACACGGCCCTGAACCAGACATTCACTGTCAACTCGCTCAACACCGGTTCGACCCTGAGTTTCGCCACGACAGAAAACTTCAGTGAAATCCGTTTCTCCTATTCGACACCCGGCCTTGGCGGTTTTGGGGAGCTGACCATCAACAGCCTGACCGCCACGATCACCTGCTATCTCGCAGGCACAGGCATCGCGACACCGACAGGCCCCGTGGCCGTCGAAACGCTGCAGCCGGGCGACAAAATCCTGACCGCAGATGGCGGCACCACCACCGTGCGCTGGCTCGGCATCCAGCCGATCGACACGAAAACCGCGACACCGGCCAAGGCGAACCCAATCTGCTTCACCGCAGGCTCCATCGCCCCGAACGTCCCGTCCCGCGATCTGTTCGTATCGCCCGACCACGCCATGGACATCGACGGCATCCTCTACAACGCCACGGCGCTGGTGAACGGTCGCTCGATCTATCAGGTTGCGCAGATGCCGATGGACGGGTTCACCTATTACCACATCGACACCGGGTCGCATGAGCTGGTGCTGGCCGAGGGCGCCGCATCCGAGACCTACCTCGATGCCGTGGGCCGCGATGCGTTCATCAACGGCCACGAACAGGCGGATGCGCCGATCATCAGCGAAATGTCGGTGCCGCGCATCGTCGCGCGCCGCATGGTGCCGCAGCATGTGGTCGACGCGCTGGCAGAACGGGCCGATGCGCTGGGATACACGGCAGCCGCGAAAGTCGCCTGATCACCATCTTCAATTCAATGATAGGGGCCTGCATCTGCGGGCCCTTTTCTTTATCCGGGTTGCTGGTGGCGTTGCCATGACGCAGTATGCGCACAACCCAGTTTTCCAGTGCACATGAGCCAAAAATGAATTCGTCAACACGCGCCTCCGACCAGGAGAAACTCAAGCAGGTCAACGAAGAGGTCGCGCGCATCCAGCGACACCAGAACGCTGGCCGCATTGAAGACGCCGGGCAAGCCATCGACGGCCTGCTGGCCGAGCTTCCCGATCACCCGCAGATCCTGCACCTGAAGGGTCTGAACCTGCTGTTGGAAGGGCACAAGGACCGCGGCCTCGCCATCCTGGAAATGGTGGTGGAAAACGACAAGGACAACGTCTGGGCCCTGATCGATTACGCCAGTTTCCTGGCCAAGAACGGTGACGTGGACAAGGCGATCCCGAAATTCCAGGCCGCCGTCGAAATGTCGCCGAACCTCGCGCTTGGACATGCAAACCTGGGCGCGGCCCTAGTTGTCAAGAAACGCTATGACGAGGCGATCAAGGCGCTGACGCGCGCCGCCGCGCTGAATGGGGACATGCTGGATGTGCAGCTCAATCTCGCACAGGCCTTTATCCGCACCCGCCGCTTCCCACGCGCCATCGAACCCCTGTTCCGGGCACTGGCCATCGACCCGCAATCGGTGGCTGCACATGTCAACCTCGCACTTGCCTTGTTCCGGGCGGAACGGCACGAGGCGTCGGAACACCACGCCCGCCGCGCCATCGAATTGGCGCCGGACGCCGCAGAACCATGGTTTCACCTCGGCAACACGCTGGCGGCCCTCGGTCGCATGGATGACGCCGCGGATGCCTTTTTGAAGGTTGCGAACCGCCCCGGCACCGGCGTGCCCGCATTGGCCCGGTTGATCAACCTCCGCACGACCACGGCTGACAGCCCCGAATACAAGCTCCTGATGCGGTTTGCCGACAAGCTCGACGATATGCCGGATCAGCTGCGCGCCGATCTGCATTTTGCGATGGGCAAGGCAGCCGACGACATGGGCGACGAAAAAACGGCCATGGATAACTACCGCAAAGGCAACGCGATCACGGCCGAGCAGCACCCCTTCAATCAGGAAAATCATACAAAACGCGAAGAACGGATGAGATCACTGGTCACGCCCGCCTTTGTGGAGAAGCATCGGGGCGCGGGCCTGCACGACGTCGCACCCATCATCATTTGCGGCATGCCACGGTCAGGCACCACGCTCATGGACCAGATGTTCTCGCGCCACAGCAAGGTACAGGCGGGGGTGAATTGCGGGCCGCAGGCTACGCCTTTCAGCAAAGCCCCGATCTGCTCAAGGTGCTTGAAGAGGAAGCGCCCGACAGCTCAGTGACCGATGACATGCTCACCACCTTTGCCGAGCACTACCAGACCTTCCTGCACAACGAAGGGCTGCGGTCGGAATACGTGTCCGACAAGATGCCAAACAACTACCTTTACGCCGGGGTTCTGGCCCTCGCCCTCCCCCGCGCCAAGGTGCTGATCATGCGCAGGCACCCCATGGACAACCTGCTGTCGAACTTCATGCAGAACTTCGGCCCGAACCAGCCAGCCTCGACCAGCATCGAAACTTTGGTGAATGTTTACAAAGAGTTCGACAAAACAGCACTGCACCAGGTCGCCACCCTGCCCAACCAGATCCGCTTCGTGAACTACGAACAGGTTGTGGCCGATCCCGAAGGACAAATGCGTGACATCATGGATTTTGTCGGCCTGCCCTTCGAAGACGACATGCTCGACCACACCAAATCCACCCGCGCAGTCAACACTGCGTCGGTCAGCCAGGTGCGCGAGCCGATCTATTCGACCTCCGTCGCCAAATGGAAGCGCTACGGGCCGCTGCTTCAAGACATGGCCGAGCAGTTGGGAGATCACCTGTCAGCCGAAGATCGACGCATATGCGGACTGGACAGCTAAACCGCGTTCCCGGCCTTAGATCAGGCGCCCAGATCCTCAAAGGCTCCGGGCACCAAATCCTCCCAGAACTCCACCATCCGCGGGGCGCACAGGGCTGACGCCCAGCCAAGACGTGCAAACTCACTGCGCATCAAATCGTCCTCCAGCCAACTCAGAAACAGCCGCCGATCCGCATCCCGTTGCGTCGGCGTCCGCCCGGCCACCAACTCCTGCACGCGGGCCATTGTTGCAGCACGCACGCGCCGCTCCTGTGCCACCTCGGCCTCTCTGCGGGTCTCGGCTTCGGTCTTTTCGGACAACGCGACATCCCGGGCCTCTGCCGCCGCCACAGCCTCTGCACTGGGCTCGGGGGGCATTGGCGCGGAATAGTCATCGCGCAAGGCCGCACTCAAATAGCGGACCGGGCTCTCAACGGCCCCCCTGCCCTTCAGATACGCGATCTTCTCCGACACATAATCTTCGCCGTGTTCCGAAATCCACTGGCGGGCCAACCGGTCACTCACGCCCAGGTCAATCAACGCGGCATAGACCGGCCCCTGCCGCACCCCTGCCCCATCGTCGATGTCCAACATGGCAAGCTGCGGGTTCTCCTTGATCAGGAACCGTATCTCAGACACCTGCCGCCCCATCTTGTGCAGTTCCGGCGTGATCATGATGTTCGACGTCTTGTTGACCTCGGCCACCGCCGGTTTGATGACCTTGGCGTTCAGATGCTTGAAACTCTCGTAATAGGCACTGCCATCCACGCCCATCAGGCGGCGAAACAAATCCAGCGGCCACCAGCCGGTCGATCCGGTGCGCACGAACCGATAACAGTTCTCATACAGCGCCAGGGCATGGCCCGAGGTAAAACGGCGCTGGATGTTCAGATTGATCAGGGCAAAGACCTTTGGGTCATGCAGTTTCTCGGCCAAAGCTGGAGAATAAGCATATTCACACACGCCCCCCGACAACTTGGCATAGGACAAAAGCGCGGAAACCCCCCATTCCTGCCGCCCATTCGCATCCAGCATATCCCACTCTGCAGTTGTCTCTGCGAGGCTGCGTAGAGACTGTTTCAGCGTCTCCATGTCGTTCGAATTGTACCCGACCATCATGCACAGGGTCCGCGCATCGATCTGGTGCTTGGTCTTGGTGACCAACCCGTCATACGCATTCAGCAGCAACACGTTGCTCAGCTTGCGCTGCAACAGGGTCAGTTTGCCGGACACGTGGATTGCCGCCACGTTCTTTTTGACGGATTGCCGCCGCAGCGCACCGGTCAAGGTGTCATGGGGTATAGGCGCTTGCATGGGTCACTGCTCTCATTGCCTCGAATCCCGCTCTTGCGGCGGTATTGCTCTGCATTATGACATAAAAAGGTGCCCGCGCCCAATCTTTCTTCGGAGACCCAAATACGGGATGGCGCGGTCCCGCAAACGGGTACCCAAGGGGAGGACAGTGGGTAAGTCTGGGGATAACTCGACCATCCGAGTCGCAAACACCCCAGAAAAAGCGTCTCTAATCAAGGGTCACCGCATTCAGGCACCCCTGCCCCTGCGAGATCGGCACCCCTTGTCCCGCACATGGGTCCCTATCATCCTGTATCCGGGTCCCCTTTGTCCTGCATAGTGGCACCGAAGTGCATTTAAATATTTGTTTTGGTTGTAATTTTCTGAACCAAAGATTCCAAACTAGATCAAAGATCAACAAGTTTATGCTGTCTCTTTTTCAGTATGATACAGTGATGGAAACACGGGTTTCGCCTGCGAAACCTCCCCACAGCCGAAAATATGTCCCTCTTCTTTGCGATTCACTTGTTGCGCAAGATGTGCGATGATTTGCCCGATAACATCGAAAAAGATGATCTAGACAAGGCAGCAGTACATGGACCGAAAGTCTGACACCCCCTCCCCCCGTATTTCAATCTCGACCCACAGGCCGCCGCTGGCAAGTTAAGCGATCCGGTCGACACCGCCCGATTCGCCAAGGCTGCCGCCTTTGCCGGGCGCGGACGTGATGATCTGGCCAAGCGTGGGTATGCCCCTGATGGGCGCAAGAAGCTGCGCAAGTTTTCGACCTGGGAGGTCTGCCGCTATCTGATCCCCGTGGCTCCGGCCCATCTGCGGCGGGTGCTGAACAAGAATCCCGATCTGCCTCAGGGCGAGGGTCAGGGCAGCGCCAAATGGTTCAGCCTCGAAGAAATACTGACGCTGCGCGACCATTTCGCGTCCGAAGGGGTCAGCACTAAGGAATACCGCCCCTATCGCCCCGAAGGTCTGCCCGCCAAGGTCGTGGCTGTCGCCAATTTCAAGGGTGGTGTGGGCAAGACAAGTACCGCCGCGCATCTGGCCATGTCAGCGGCCCTGGATGGGTACAAGGTGCTGGTGGTCGATCTGGACAGTCAGGGCTCCATGACCTCGATCATGGGCGGCACGGTCGAGGATGAATGGCAGACCGTCTTCCCCCTCCTCGCCCGTGATTACGCCACCCAACTGCAAGCCGAAAACCGGGTGCGCGCCGCGTCCGGTGATCCCGAATTTCCTCTGGACGAAACCCTGACCGAAGCACTAGAGGTTTCGCTGCGAAACGTGGTCCAGAAAACCCACTGGCCGAATATCGATCTGATCGGTGCACAGCTGAACCTGTACTGGGCGGAATTCCAGATCCCCGTGTGGCGGATGAACCTGCGCAACTGGCAGCTTTGGGATGCGCTCAACAACGCGCTCGACGATGGCGGCGCGCTGGATGAGTACGACGTCATCCTACTCGATACGCCGCCTGCTCTTGGCTACCTCACGATCAACGCACTGGCGGCGGCGGACATCATTCTGGTGCCCCTTGGTGCCTCGTTCCTTGAGTTCGATTCCACGGGCCGTTTCTTTGACATGCTCTACTCCACCTTCGCCTCGATCGAGGATGGAGAGAACGCCGCAAGACGGCGGGCCGGACTGCCGGAAATGAAGTTTGAATGGGATGTGGTGCGGGCGATCATCACCCGGTTTGACGCCAGCCAACAGACCGATCTGGCCAACGTTATTCAGGCGTATTTCGGCGACATGACCAACGCTTACCGGCAGGAATATACATCCATGGTCGGCCAGGCGGGTGAGAGTGTGAGCGGGATTTACGAGGCGGATTACCGCGATTTCAACCGCACCACATATGTCCGTGGGCGCGAGACATTTGACCGGACCTATGCTGAGTTCAAGGAAATCCTGCTGGGGTCTTGGTGGCGCGACGATCAAGAGCGGAAGGCGGCTGAACAGGAGGTGGCCAATGGCTAAGCGCAGACAGTTGGAGGTGCCCTCAGCCGAGGCGCTGAAGGAAATCGAGGAAGGTTTCGCGCGCGAAACCCCGGGCTCGACGCGCCGTGCACCGATTGCGGATGTCGCTGCGGATGCAGCTCTGCACGCCGATCCACGGTCTCTGGCAGATCGCGAGGATCAGGCCCGTACCGCAGCAGAAATCGAGGCGTTCAAGGATGCCAAGGCGCGGGGGCTGGTGGCGGTCGAATTGCCCATCGAAGAGATACGCGCCGATGCCTTAAGCCGGGACCGGGTGGGGCTGAACGAAGAGGACATGGCGGAGCTGCGCCGGTCCATTGCGGATCATGGCTTGCGTTTGCCCATCGAAGTGTTTGAGCCGTCGAACCCGGAAGGGGCGGGCAAGTATGCCCTGATTTCAGGCTTCCGCCGACTGGCCGCGGTGCGAGAGTTGAGCGAGCTTTCGGGCGGGCAGAGACACCAGACGATCCCGGCCTTTGTTCGGTCGCCCGACAGTCTGGCCGCGGCTGTTGTCGCCATGATCGAGGAGAATGAAATCCGATCAGGGCTGAGCCAATACGAGCGGGGTAGGGCGGCTGCGGTGGCCGTGCATGAGGGTGTCTTTGCTTCGGTGGACGAAGCCGTCGGAACGCTGTTTTCTTCGGCCTCGAAAGCGAAGCGATCCAAGATACGATCCTTTGCCCTTGTCCACGAGGAGCTGGGTGACATGCTGCGCTTTGGTCCCGATCTGAGCGAGCGGCAGTGCCTGCGCGTGGCAGCCGGTCTGAGGGCGGGGCAAAGCGAAAATATGCGGCAGGCGCTTGAGAGCCATGCCATCGGCAATGCCGACGATGAATGGGCGGTTCTGGAGCCGCTGATCGAAGCCATTGAGGGCATGGCCCCGGACCCCAGCCGGGGAGGGCGGCCGCGCAAGGTTGTGGAGCGGTCTGCGCCAGTGCGGCTGGCCAACAAAGTCACGATGGAGCGGGTCCAGACAGAAGATGGCTTTGCCATTCGGCTGCGCGGCCCGCATGTGAACGAAGAGCTGATCGAACAGGTCATGGACCGGATCAAGTATCTGCTTGAAGAGATTTGAAGCCGGGGCAGGGGGTTTCGCGTGCGAAACCCCTTTGCCTTGTGACGACTCGAACTCGTTTGCACGTGCGAGCAGAGCAAAAAGCCCCTGTTAGAGACTGTTTTGCCAGGATATCAGGTGTTCGCAGACGTTAAATGTTCTTTATATGTTCTTCATTCTGTTGTCCGAGATGTAGATGCCGAAGTCTGCTTTTAGGGGTGCTGACCGCCTGTCATCATCAGAGAGGCCGATTTTAAGCCTGTAGAGAGCCAACTTGGTCATTCTGGTGAAGGGGGCAATAGCGGCAAAAGGCGCGTCTGAGGGCCGTTTTCTGGGCCTCAGACGCTGCATTGGTACCGCCCACACCAAAGGTCGCTGTCCGGTGGGCGGCGTAAAGAGGGTAGGGGGCCTGCGACTTAGCTGGTTCGCGCGTCGATCCAGGTCACCGCGTCGCCCCATTCACACAGCGGCAGACGGTCGACGTTCTCGTAGAGCCAGCCGAAGCGTTGGGGCAGCAATTCGGCTTCCATATCAACCAGCGGATCGGCATCCGCGTCTGCTTGCAGCAGCCCAACGCCGTGGTCGATCAGGATCAGTTTGAAGTGCAGACCGCGCGTGGCTGCGATCTCCACGGCAACTTTCCAGACATCGCCCGTCCAGCCGAGGTTCATGCGTGGCATGTGTTCCTGTTTCCAGTTCACGGGCATAAGGTCATGCAAGGCGATCCAGCCGCCCGGCTTGAGGCAGGCCAGCGCATTCGCCACGTCGCGGTGGACCTGGGTGTATTCGTGCAGCCCGTCGATCCAGACGAAATCAAACTGCTTGGTGTTCGTTGCGAAAAAGTCGTCCGAGGTCATGCGGACGGTGCCGCCCTTGACCGGGTCCACGCCGGTCTTGTCACTGACGGGCAGGGCGTCAAACAGGTCGTTCGATCCGCAGCCCACCTCGAGATAAGCACAGTCCATCGGCAGTTTGCGCAATACGTAGTTCACCAGTGCGATGCGGTTGTGGTGCGTGCCTTTCCAGTGCCATTTGAAACCGCGCGGGTAGGCGGCGTGCTGGAAGTGTTCTGCGATCTGGCGGCGGCCTTCCCCGTCCAACTCTTCAAAAGGTACTTGTAGAAAATCGGGGGTCGTCATGTTCGTTCCTTTGCACAATGCACTGTTGCCTGTCGGCTTGTCGCGCAGATGTTAAGGTGGCGCAGCGGTGCACGCCAGAGGGGTTTTTGACTGGTGGGGCCCGACCGCGGTTTGATGCCAATGCGGATGCAAAAAGGGCGCGGTCGCTTTGTGCAACCGCGCCCGGATTTTGTTTTATTACAATGGCTTAGCTCATTGGAAAGCCGTCGTTAGACAAAGGTCACATCGTCGAACAGGAAGGTGACGTTGGTGACGTTGTTGAAGGTCAGGCTGTTGCCACCCCCGAAGTCGAGCACCAGGTTTCCGTCCACGACGCTGGAGTAGTTGGCAAGATCGCTGCCCACGGGCATCCCTTCGTCCAGAAGCGAGGCTTCGATCTCGAGCGCATCGACGATCAGCGAGTAGTCGCGGATGACGTCGTCGCCGCCGTTGAAGACAAACAGGTCAGCCCCTGGCCGCCGCGGAGCAGATCATCGCCCGCACCGCCGTCCAGCGTGTCGTTGCCGGAGTTGCCTTCGAGGTTGTCGTTGCCGCTTCCGCCCTGCAGGCTGTCAAAGCCATTGAGCCCGCGCAGCAGGTCATCGCCGTCGCCGCCTGTCAGGGTGTCAAAGCCCAGACCGCCGCTGAGCGTGTCGTTACCTGTTCCGCCATCGAGGACATCGTTGCCATTGCCGCCGTTGAGCGAGTCGTCGCCGTCGCCGCCTTCGAGCGTGTCGCGGCCATTCAGACCCAGCAACGTGTCATTGCCAGCCCCGCCTTGCAGGCTGTCAAAGCCCAGGCCGCCATTGAGCGTGTCGTTGCCCGCGCCGCCATCCAGCGTGTCGTTGCCGAAGCCGGAGTTCAGGCTGTCATCGCCATCTTCGCCGTTCAGGTTGTCGAACCCGTTGAGACCCAGCAGCGTGTCATTGCCCGATCCGCCATTCAGCTCATCTGCGCCGATCCCGCCATTCAGGCTGTCTGCACCAGCACCCGCATTCACGGTGTCATCGCCGGCGCCGCCCGAAATCGTGTCAGCGGCGAGGCTTCCGTCGATGTTCGAAGACGCGCCGGAGCCGGCAACCGTGTCCCCGCTGATCCCCAGCTGGGCGGCCAGGTCAGCGAGGCTGAGCGTGGTATCCTCGAAAAAGAATGTTTCGACACCACTGATCGTGTCGATGCCTGCGGCCGACGTGATCTGGATGGTTTCGTTGTCCAGTGCGAGCAGCGTCACATTGGTGCTATCGTCGCCAACTTCCAGGCTGTCCTGCCCATCGCCGCCGTCGATGGAGTCATTGCCTGCATCGCCAGCGAGGAAGTCGTCGCCCGCGCCGCCGCGCAGCGTGTCGTTGCCGTCGTCCCCGAACAGGTCGTCGTTGCCGTCGCGCCCTTCGATGAGGTCGTTGCCGCCGCGCCCTTCGAAGATGTCATCCCCGAGTGAGCCCCGCAGAGTGTCATCGCCCTCACGCGAGCCGCGGACATATTCAATCGAGGTCAGCGTGTCGGTGAATGCGAAGCCGTCCCATGTGCCCGTTGCGGTTCCCGCCTCAAGATCGACATTGACCGCATCCACGCCCGAGCGGTCATAGCGCACCCGGTCGGTGCCGCCGCCGCCGTCGACCGTGTCGTTGCCCTGTTCGGTGATGAAGCTTTCATTCCGATCCGAGCCCATGATGCTGTCATTGTTGTCCGTGGCGCGGATCTCCAGGCGTCCGTTGCCCGTCACCGAGATTGTGTCTTGCCCGCCGAACCCGTCATTGCTGACGATGCCGGTGGACAGGTCCATAACCAGACCAGCCAGCGGGTCGCCAACCGATCCGCCATTGAAGCTGATCCGTCCGTTACCGTCTCCGAGGTTGATGTTGTAGGTGTCGTTGCCTTCGTTGCCCCGCAGGTTGAACCACGTGTCGTCGCCACCGGTGATGTTAAATGTGTCGTTGCCTTCGCCACCCTCAAGGCCGAGCCCGAAAGCGCTCATTATGGCGTTGACGTCAAGCAACGTGTCGCTGAACCCAGTCCCGGTGATCGATCCGGTGTTGGTTGCGGCGTTGATGTTGAACGTGACGGCACCGTCCACGAAGTCCTCGTAGTCCAGCCACTGGAATGTGGTGGGCGTGCTGTTGGAGAAGTTGATCGTGTCGTTGCCAAGGGTGCCTTCGATGTCGCCGCCGTTGTCATTGCCGTTGTCACCGCCGACGACGATGGTGTCGTTGCCCCGGCCGCCAAACAGTTGATCATAGAAGCCAGAGCCGTTGATTGTGACTGGCTGAGTGATCAGGTTGGCGAAAGCCGGGTCCAGCAGGTCGAACATGTTCAGGCCGGTTCCGGCCGAGCTTGCGTCGAAGGTAATTGGCCCGTCGCCGTTCAAGAGGGCGGCGATGGGTTGGAGGTTATCCGAGCTTGTGGCGTCCAGGGCGGCAGACAGCTCGACAAAATCCCAGCTCACGCCTGTCAGGGATCCTTCGAGAACGGTGTTGTCCGCGCTTCTCATCGTCATGCTGTTGACGGTGCCCGCAATTGGCTGTTCTTCGCCGGGAGGGCCGCCAAAGGCAAAGCCGGTGCCTACAATCGTTGTGGTGATACCGGTTTGGGGATTGAACAGAACAACGGTTGTGCTTTCGGCCGATACGATATCAACTTCTACTTCGCCAGTGTCCGAAAAGAACGCGTCGCCGAAGAAGCTTGAATTGGTCCCATTGAGTGTGAAGGTGGTCATCTCGTATTCCCTCAGTGTATGTACGGGCCCGTGCGTTCTGTTGCGCTTTGCCCGTTTTCGTTGAATTGAGTTATATTAATTCGTGTGGTGACACTAGGTCACGGAAATGCATTGGCGCAAGTTCGCGGATTCAATCTAAACGCAAAAAAAGCGGTTAATTTGCGGGCATTTATGAGGCAGTTTTGTGAAATTCAACCGCCGATTGTCGTCGAAAAGCAGACGGTACCGGCGGGTTTCGGCCAACGCGCCCTACCGCTCCATACTGTCTCGGTAGTACCGGCGCAGGAATAGCAGGCCAATTGTGCCGCAGATCAATGCCACGGCATACACGTAGATTTCGCTCACGTATTCGCCCCGATACGAATAGTAGAGCCCCGTTCGGCTTCGTCCGGTCACGTGCACCAGGGGGTTCCACCAGAGCCAGTCGCGATAGGGCTGCGGAATGCGGTCGTGCAAAAAGATGACGCCTGAGATCAGGATCAGAGGTCGGGTCATAACCGCCCAAGCCATTTGCCAGACGGGGTAGTACGCAACCAGCACGGCGTTCAGAATGCCGATGCCCAGCCCCAATGCCCCTGCCATGGCGAAGGCCGACAGGAGTGCAGGCAACACCAGCACGGTGCGGGTTTCCATCGTGCCAAGGATCGCTGCGATCAGAAGGTAGGACACCAGGTACTGCGTCAGAACCGTCAGGATGAACCGCGCAAGCACAGCGTCCAAGATGGTGACACGCGGATAGGCGAGAAGCTGTCTGGAGAAGTTAACGGACTGCCCCACCTTGTTGGTCACATACAAAAACGTGAAAAAGGGCATAAGACCGGACGCATAGAAGATCGCGAAATTTGTTCCCAATGGCGGGGTGCGCAGCCCGGTCGAGAACAGCGCAACGAGCAATGCGAGGCCCAAGGCGGGTTCAAGCACGGCCCAAATGTACCCCCCGGGTGACCTGCCGTAGGTTGTCGACATCTCGCGCAGGACGAGTGCGGTGATCGTGCGCAGGCTGGCGAAGCGCGGCAACGTCTTGTGCACATTTTGCAGTACGGGGGCTGCGGAGTGTCAGTCATCATCTTCTCCACTGGTCTGCATGTTGTATTGATGGTGCTCTATCGCATCATTGATGTTGTCGTAGTAGGTCAGGTGCCCGTCTTCCAGGACCGCGCCTGCCTGGCAGATGCGGCGCATCGACCCCATCGCATGGCTGACAAAGATCGCGCCGGAGGTGCGCAACCGGTCCTGAAACACGGCCTCGCTTTTTGCGCGGAATGCAGCATCGCCAACCGCCGTCACCTCGTCGATCAGGTACGTGTCGAATTTGAGGCCCATGTTGATGCCGAAAGACAGCCGCGCCTTCATCCCCGAGGAATAGGACCGCACCGGCAGGTGAAAATGCTGGCCCAGTTCTGCGAAGCCCCGCACAAAGTCGGTCAAGGCGTCTGTCTCCACTCCATAGATCCGCGCGACGAACCGCGTGTTCTGTGCGCCACTCATGTCAGGGTGCATTGATGTCGCCAGCCCAACCGGGAACGAGATGCTGCCGTTGCTCAGCACCTCACCCCATGTCGGCGTCGCTGTGCCCGCGATAATTTTGAGCAGGGTTGATTTGCCCGCGCCGTTGCGGCCCAACAACCCCACGGCGACACCGCTGGGAAAGGTTACGTTCACGTTGTCGGCCACCGTCTTGCGGGTGCCGTTCATGTAGAACGTCTTGGTCAGGTTGCGTAGAACGATCATCGCATCGCGGCCCGTCAGCGCCGATCCCGAAGCGCATAAGCCGACAGCGCCAGGATGGCCCAGAGCAAGAATGAAAACAGTCCCACCAGGCCGAGCGCCTGATAGACTTGCGGGTACTTCGCAGATTCCGCCAGCGTCGGCTGAACATGGGCGGCCAGGTAGCGGGTCTGACGGCGGGCTTCCGCGACAGCCGCGTCATAGGCTGTCCGGGACGCGGCAAAGGATTGTTCGGCAAATTCCCGATCCACCAGAAGCCGCTCATACTCTCCGACGAGGTTGGCGAACGCGTCTTCGTCTGTGGCGCCACCTGAATCACCAAGCCCCAGTTTCTGCTGTTCTTCGTTAATGCGCACTTCGATGACTTCGATCCGGCGTCGAGTCTGGATGATGCGCGGGTCGTCCTGCCGCGATGAGGTTTGCAGCAGAATATCCAGATCAATCAGCGTTTCGGCAAGTTGGGCCTGCAGGGACGACAGGATACCCATCTGGCTTTGAATGCTGGCTTCGGGATCGACGATCTGTGTCTCGTTGCGGAAGCGCGTCAATGCCTGGCGCGCGACCTTGACCTGTTCGACCGTTGTCTCAAGTTCGTCTCGTGCGTAGCGGGTGGCGTCTTCGCGTGCGATGGCGGACAGCCGGTTAATCATCTCCGAGCTTTCGTCATAGATGAACTGGTTGATCCGCCGGGCGTCTTCCGGGCTAAAGGCCTGCACCTCGACATCGATCAGGCCGGTGCCGCTGTCGGAATAGACCCCGACCATCCTTTCCCAATAGGTCACGAGATCTTCGATCGTGCCGGGTGGGTGATAGGCAAACACGGGGTCATGATCCGGGTCGCCCTTGGCCCAGAGTGCACGCAGGTTCAGCGCGGCATCCGCACGTGCGACGAGTTCCTGGCTTTGGATGAACTGATACAGGATGTCGGGATCGGATGAGGACGATCCCGAGATTTGGGTGACCGCGCCAAGCAGGTCGACAGCAGAGCCCACCTCTTCGTTGCGCACGGAAAACCCTGGACATCGACGCGTAGCGGGGTGCGGCGCGTTCGGTGAGGTACCAAAAGGACACAATCACCGGCACCACGACCATCACAAGGAAGCTGATCAGGGCCACCCAGTGGCGGCTGCGCGTGCGGGCGGGCGGCGCGCTGGGTATCTGAGGGGCGACGACGGGCGGGGTCACGGCGGCAGGTTGTTCCTGCGCAACCTGTTCGGCGGGATTTTCTACAAGCGCTTCGAGCTGTTCGAGATCCCGGCGCATCTTGATCGCCTTCAGCTCTTCTTTGCGGCGGGCCATGTCGAGGCGTTCGCGCTTGATTTCGTCCAGGCGGGCTGCGGCCTCGTCACTGTCGGAACTGTTCGCGTCTGAATATTGATCGACGGATTCGGTTTGCTGAGAGATGGTCATGTCGTCCGCTTCGTGTCCGGCTGGTTCTGCCGTTTCGGCAACCGCCGCATTTGGTCCGGTCCGCAGCACGCGCGGCCGTGCGCTGGAAAATGCCGGCGCATCGCTGTCTGTGGAATCTTGGGGCGTGGATGCCGGGTATTTGGAGGAGTCCGCCACCAATTTCGCCTGCCAATTAGTTGAATATACAGCATGAAACTGCATAAACATGACGCTACATGAAATCATGTACAATGACCAGCCGGTTGCCTTGGTGCGCCGGTCCCACGACCAGCTATTGAGAAGGCGCGGATGTCACAGAGTTCTGCAGTTTCGGCCAGAAAAACGGCCCCACGGACACCGGAACATGTCAGGATCGTCATGGCGACCCGGAACGGTGCGGCCTATCTGTCGCAGCAGCTGCAATCGATCGTGGATCAGACGCACAAGAACTGGTCCCTGTTTGTGGGGGACGACGGGTCAGACGATGATACCTGCGCGCAAATCCGCGCATTTGCTGCTGCGCACCCGGATCGAGATGTCACGCTTGTGTCAGGGCCCTGTCAGGGGAGCGCCGCAAACTTCCTGACGCAGGCGGCGGCGGCCTGGCGTGATGCAGATTGGCTGGCTTTTGCCGATCAGGACGATGTGTGGATGCCAACCAAGTTGGAACGTGCCGTGTCCCAGATCGGGCCGGGCGACACGGCCGCCGGTTATTCAAGCCGGTCGATCCATACGGCGCCCGATTTGACGCCGTTGAGGACCTCATCCCTGCACCGACGGGAACCCGGATTTGCCAATGCGTTGGTGCAGAATGTGCTGAGCGGTCATGCGCTTGTTATGAACCCCGCGGCGGCTGCTTTGGTCGTGGATCACACGCAGGCGGCGTTGGCGTCCAAAGTGCCGTTTCACGACTGGTGGATTTACAACCTGATTGCCGGGGCAGGGGGGCGTGTGGTGCTCGATCCGGAGCCGGGTCTGTACTACCGCCTGCACGGGGAGAACGTGCTGGGTCACAACCGCAGCTGGAGTGAGCGCATGGTGCGGTTGCGCATTTTGGCCGGGCGGGAGTTCGCGGGTTGGATTGATTGCAACCTTGCGGCCCTGGCACAGTGCGAACCCGCCCTGACATCGGACGCGCGCGCTCTGGTCAAAGGCATGGTCGAGATGCGGGCCGAGCCGCGCGGTCGGGTGCGCTTGCGCGCGCTGCGCGAATTGGGATTGTACCGCCAATCGGCGGGTGGGGACCGGGTTCTGCGGATGCTGGCGTTGACCGGACGGCTTTAGACCGGCGCGTCGCTGGCCAGTCCCAGTTCAATCATCAACTGCTGGTCGAGCCGCGCGAAATCCAATAACTTCTGCAGGCTCTGATCCTGTTCCAACCGGGCGGCGAGTTTGGGCCAACGCAGGTCAGGCTGCGCGTCCGGCCCGGCGTCCGGCCCGGCATTCACGTAGCGACCGGCGACCGTGATCTCCTGCCCCGTTCTTTCAAGAATGTCCTGTTCAAGAGCGCCAAGGTTGTCGACACCGTACAGGCCATCAAGCCCGCGCGCCGCTGCCGCCGCCTCGCGCACGAGGTCGGTATCTTTCTTTGTCCGCCACGAACCGTCTGCCGCGCATCTTTTGCGTCACGAGGTAGCTACAATAGAGGTTGTTGTAGTGATCCTGAATGAACCGTTGCCACGCAGGATCGCCCCCGAAAAAGTAGTCATCTGCCGACTGGCCCGTGATCATGCGCATTCCCTTGCGCTCGGGCAGGGCGCGTTCTTCGGGGCTGGCGGCTTCGGCCTTGCGCAGCAGGTAGAAGTAAAAGGACGCAATCCGTTCCAGCGGATCGCGCAGCACGGTGAACACAAAGCGATCCGGGGGCAGGGTGTCGATGGCGTCCCAGTCGACATGCCCGGAATAGAGACTGTATCCGGGCGGCATTTGCGCCGCGCCCTTTTCTGCCTGCGTGTGCACACGGATGGGCGACACCGCCTCTTCGCCGACGATGCGGGCCAGTTCGAAGTGGATGGTCTGTCCCGCGGTTTTTGGGATGTGCAGAAAAACGATTGGAGTCGTGGCTGTGCCCGCCTTGGTCATTTCACCGCAACCTCGTCTTCTTTGCGCAGGTCGATCACCTCGGGTTGGAAATCGGGCGTGTTGCCCATCCTGTGAAGACCTTGAACAAAGTCCTGCATGTTCGAGGGGTCGAGATGCGTCATCTGCCAAGGTGCGTAGCGCCACCATTTCAACCGCAGAAGCGGAGAGATGAATTGCGGCGGCACCCGCAGTTTCTTGATGACGGCCGGGTTGCCCGCCACCATGGTGTAAGGGGGAACGTCCTTGGTCACGACCGAGTGGGCAGCGACGATTGCGCCGTCGCCAATGGTCACCCCGGCTGCGATATACGCACCGTGGCCGATCCATACATCGTTGCCGATGGTTGTGATCTGGGCGCGGGTTGCGGCCGTTTTCGTCTCAAACTCGTAATCGTGATAGTCTTCGGAATCTGCAAAATCGTGCCCAAGATCAAAGAGCCGATCCCCCAGGTAGAAAGCGGGCGACGTCGAAATCCAAGTCAAGGGGTGGTTCTGGCGCCCGATCTGTACGTTTTCGCCAAAGGAACAATAGCGCCCGATGCGTGCGGCAAAGCAGTAGCCCGACACCTGATAGGAGAAGGCCCCCAGTTCGATCGAATGCTCGTATTGGGTCCATTTCAGGCTGCCCGGTGCTTCGAGTACCGTGTGGCGGGGCAGGGTGACGCTTGGTCCGTTTCCCCTTGGCAATACTTCGATCCCGCGCGCCCGAAGCGTTTCGATCTGTACATTCACCGGTGTCATTTTCGTCCTCGTGGCGGGGCCTGGTTTAGTCGGACACAAGGTCCGAGCGCTCCGCGGTCTGGGCGCGGTGGGCATCCAGCGTTTCAATCACGTTCTGCGCCGCAAAGCCAGCCGGATTGCGCGTCCGGGAGGATATGTTCGTCTTGGTCCGGGGCAGGGGAGGGAGCGGCACTGTTACACCGTTTTGCGCACGGCGCACCGCTTCGCCCTGGGCGCCAATATCGAATGCAAGCACGGGCAAACCGGTCGCAAGTGTCTCGTGGGTTGTGTACGAGAATGTCTCGGGCCAGATTGACGGGATCAACCAGTGTGTGACGCCATATTGCCGGACAAGGTCGGGAATATCCGAAGGCAGGTAGCTGCCGTGCACCCGCACATGTGCTGGCAAGGCGTATGCCGGATCAATATTGCCAATTAGAACCAAGCGCGGTGTTGTCGCCTGTGCTGTTGATGCACCGGTGTTGAGCATGGAGGCCAATTCCTGCAGGACGGCGGCCCCCTTTTGCAGGCCGATGTTTCCAAGCACCGCCAAGACCGGTGGCGCGTTGGCCTTTGGTTTGGGCAGCTGTGGTGGCGTGTAGGGCAGGGGGTGCGGCGACACCACGATCCGGTCGGACAGGTCGGGCCAGACGGCACGCACCTGATTGCCACTGTCTTCGGAAAAGACATGCAGGGCTGCGGCCCGATCCGCCAGCCTTTTCCACGCCGCTTGCCAGTCGGCGAGTGGGACACGGTGGCCGTCAACACCCCAGGCCTGGTGCGCGGTATCGGCGCGCGCGTCGTCCGGTGGCCCGCGATAGACACCGTCGGCATCAAGCAACGTGTAAGACGGCGATAGCGGGAAGAAATCGTGAAACAGGATCTCGACCCTGTCGTCGTCGTTTTGGGCCAACGCCACCAGCTCGGTCGGCAAACCGGCGGGGTCAGGGGTGCCGACCCCGCAGGAATAGATCACGTTGCGGCGTGGCAGGCGTGCAAGCAGGTCGTGCATCAGATCGGTGTCATCGGTGCTGCCGCGCGTGATGCCGCGCGGTGCGTGCAATTCAATCTGCCAGTGCCGTGTACCGCCGACGCGGAGCAAAACCACAGGCACACCATTCGCCACCGTTTCAGCCACACGCGCTTCTAGCCAGACCTGTGCGCCGCCGCCCAAGGTGTGTGCCAGGTAGACCGGGATCGCCTGATCCAGTTCGAGACTGCCAGCCCATGCCAGCCCCAGCGCAAGCCGTGCCGTACCCAGCGGGTCGGCCCCTATATAGCGCTGCACTTCGCCGTCATAATTCGGGTAGCGTTTGGAAACGATGTCGTTGTTGCGTGCAATCAGGGCCAGCTTTGTGTCTGAGCCGAAGCTTTCGCCGCCGCGGTGTTCAACATACAGGTTCGGCACAGCCACATGCCGCCCGCCCCGCGCGCGGATCTTTTGGCACCAGTCTACTTCTTCCCCGTAGCCGCGCCCGAAAACCGTGTCGAGTTGGGGTTCCCGTTCCAGCCAGTCACGGCCCATGCCCATACAGAAACCCACGCCAGTTGGTACATCGAGCTGCAAGCAATCCGGGTTGAATTGGCGGGCCTGTTCGTCGATGCGGTCCGCGAGGCCGGGCGCGAGGTCGGTTTTTGCGCAGATCACAGGGGCCGAGAAAATCTCGGCATCATTGGACATGGGTGTTGTGCTGGCGATGCTGGTGTCTGCCAGCAGAGGCCGGACCAGGCGGCCGGCCCAGTTTTTCGGCAGAAATGCATCGGAATTGAGCAGAACCACCGGTCCTTCATCGGGGCCAGGGTGTCCCATGGCTCGTGCGAGCCCATCGTTGACGGACCGGATAAACCCACGGTTTTCGGGGTTTTCGACCAGAATGATGTCGTGACGGTCCGCGTGCGTTGCCACCCAGTCACGCAGGAACGGAAGGACACGATCGTCTGTCGAACCATCCTCGATCATGATCAAGCGCCAGGGCAGGTCGGTGTGGCCCGTGATCCGGGCAAGCACATCCGACAACAAATCAAAAGCGTTATAGACCGGCAGCACGATGGTGATGCGACAGTCCGGCACCTCGGTTTGGGCGGATGGCGGGCCGTCGAACAGCTCTGGCACCAGTTCTTCGGCGGCGGCGATCATGTTCAGCCCGAGCCGGTCCTTGACCCGTGCGCGGTAGATTGGATTGCGGGTTGTATACCATCCCAGGATGGCTGGTGACGCAATTGCCATGTCCCGCCCGAAGCGCAGTATCATGCCCAAACGCCTTGAGCTGTTCCAAGGCACTTTCAGAGACAGGGCGGGGATGTCGTCATGTCCGACCAAAGCCTCGCAGACCAGTCCCGGCGCATCGCTGCCGAGCAACATTTCGGGTGTGCAGGGCATGGAAAGATCAAAGCCCGTCTCTGCTGGAAAATCGCGGGCTTGTGCCACATCCTCGCGGCGCAAACGCGGGACCATATTGGTTTCTGAATCGGCCAGAACGAGTGTGACTTTGGTTGCCCGTACCCATCCTGCAACCCGAAGCCTGCCTTCGATTACCTCGATTTCGTCGATGTATCCGACTTCGGCACCTGTCGCGTCCACAATGGGACTGGAGTGCCCTTTCAAGACCAGCCGAGCAGCGGCATAGCGATTGTGTAAAGCTGACAGTCTACGCAGCATTCAAACGCTCCGCTTGCGTGTCTGGGCACCGATGACGCGAGTGGACGCCCGCGAGCGGCTGAAGAAAAAGTCTTGGACACGCAATACCATCCGGAGCGAAATGCAAAATACACTCAGCACGCCCTACTCCGAGTTGCAAGGTTTAAGGCGCAGCCGACGTCAGCCCCGCACGAGTTGCAGGGACAAGGGCGGTATAGAGTGTGCGCCGTCTAATGGAACAAAGGTTAGGCCTGGCGGCTCGCAATCGGCAAGGATTTGCGAAGAGGCACGGACGCGGACATCAAAACCGACCCTTGAATCGATGCCTTTGATAGCGGCGACGTCCGGTCGCGGCATGTTTGGAATGAATGCGGCTCTCTGATCGGCCAGAACCAATTCGACCTGTGCGGCTTGAACCCAACCCGCAACGATCAATCGACCCTTTTCTGCTGCGATCAGGTCCACAAAGCCACGCTCGGAACCGGTTACGTCGAAAATCGACATTTGCGATCCGGACCACCGGTCGGCGGAGTCCGGTCGTGACAGGATTTGCGTTAGCCAGTTTGCCATGTCGAGCCTTAGTTATCTTCGCTGCGCTGTTAACCGCAAACCATTGCGGTCCCATAAGGAAATCTGCGCACTTTTTGCTTTTTCCTGACGGTGTGCTGCAAAAACAGACGACGGATCCGACGCCATTGCTTTTCCCCCGCTGATTGGAATGATAGGGCCGGACGCGGAGCCGTAGCTGTGCTCCAAGATGCGGGGCAAAGATCAGTATGACAGATCCAGTAACGCAGAAGATCGGGCAGGCAGGCGAGGTCACCATGTTGGCCTCGACGCCAAACGATCCGGTCCACATCCTTGCCTTCCACGGCGGTGGCGGTGTTGCGGGGACGCCTGACATGATGGTGCCGTTTGCGCAGCAGGTCACTGCGGGACCTGGTGTGACAATGGCGTTGGCACGCTACCGGACGCTGAACGCGGATCAGGCGAGTTTCGAAGATATGCGCGCAGATGCAGCGCAGGCGTTGGATTGGGCACAGGCGCAAATTCCCGCCGGGGGGCGACTTTATCTGCTGGGGGCCTCTTTTGGCGGACTTTTGGCTTTGGACGCCCTGTTGGAAGCTTCGGCTGAAGTGCAAGAGCATGTGACCGGGCTGATCCTGCTGAATGCCGTGACGGACACCGGACCGGACGGGTTTGCCAACCGCGTGATCAAGCCGGAGGATCATGGCCATCTGTCGCCTATTGCAAGGTTGAAAGGGCATCCAATGCTGTCGCGATTGCGTTGTTTCTTGGCGCATGGTGGACAGGATGATGTTGTGCCTATTGATGTATCGCACCGGTTCGCCGCGCTGTGGCCAAAAGACCGGTGCGAGATGATGCCCTTTCCCAATTCCAGTCATGGGTTTTTCAACCGTGCGCCCCACGACAAAACCGTCGCTGCGGCAGTGCGCAAATTTGTGGGCGCTGCTCCGATTGAGCCAAAGCGGACTGGGTCCACAGGGTTGCTGCCGAAGGGCGCGACCATGGTCTATGGCATCGGGGCGCAGAAAGCCGGGACCAGTTGGCTGTTCGATTATCTCAAGCAAAGCGAAGAGAGTCACACCGTCCACATCAAGGAACTGCACTATTTCGATGCGCTCTATGTCAAAAGCGAACAGAGTCACCTGAATAACCGATTGGCACAGTTGCGACGTGCCGTGGACAACCTGACGCCTGGAATGGACCCGGCAAATCGCAAGCGCCTGCGCGACACGCAACTGTTGGCCGAGCGATTGTCAATTCACGCGGCCGCCTCCGGCGACCACCGTCCCTATGTCGAGTACATGACCAAGGGCTATGCCGGGCAAAAGATCATCTGTGACTTCACCCCATCCTACTGCACGCTGGATGCCGAAGGATTTCGTGAAATGGACAGTCTTGGTCCCGCGAAGTTCATTTTCATTCTGCGCGATCCCGTTGATCGGCTGTGGTCGCAGATTCTGCATGGCGATCGGCGCGCAGAACCCGACATTGTCCGACGCTGCCTATGAAGCCAAATGTGTGGCCCATGCGCAGGATCTGAGAGACAAGCGTGATATTGCGCGCATTCCCCGCGCAGACTATGCGCGCACGATGGAAGCCCTTGAGGCGGCGGTGCCATCAGACCATATCCACTATGCCTTTTACGAAGACTTGTTCAGCCAGGACAGTGTTGATGAAATCTGTGCCTTCCTTGATATCAGGCCGCATAAGGTTGCGGGTGACAAGCGGGTCAATCTTGGGCGGTCGACTGTGCTGCCGGATGCGGTGGAACAGATGCTGAGCGAGGCCCTTGCGCCGCAATATCAGGCGGTGCGTGCGCGCTTTGGTGACTCCGTGCCGGCCGCTTGGCGCGAAAGCGTGGTGCCGCTTTCAAAGAAAGCACCTCAAGCGTTTTCTAAAAAGGCAGTGCGTTTGCTCACGGGCTTCGGAGATAACTGATTTGGGTTCTTTATCGCGGTGGTACAAGCGGACCAAAACAGGCGGAACGGTGCCGCCCGTTGTGGTGTTTCCCCACATTCCCAAGACGGCAGGGCAGACCGTGCTGGAAGCTTTGAAACAGCTGGTGCCGGAAGAGGCGTTCAGCCCGGTGCGTACGCATGCCAATGCGGCCCCGGATGCGCAAATGCCGTCTGGATACCGCCTTTATGCCGGGCATATTGACTGGGTTGATCTGGATACCCTGCCGGACGACCGCTTTGCCTTTACCGTTTTGCGAGATCCACGCGAGCGCATCGCATCCTTCTATTTCTACCTGATCCGTGAGGCCGCCAAGCTGAGTGCCGAGGAATTGGCATCCAAGGCACGTACAAACATGCGGACTGTCACGTCCGTATCGGCTGATGACTACTTTTTTGGTGGGGACAGAGCATGGCAGCGCTTTGTCCACGACCACTACAACAACTTCTACTGTAGCTATCTGACGACTCGGAAGATTCTGCGGTTGGACTGAGGTTGCGGATCTTGATCAGCGCGAATTGGTGCGTCACGCGTTGGACGGTGCCGGCGCTTTGCAGCGCATTTACACGGTAGACGGGCTTGATGCTTTGGAAGCCGAGTTGGCGGAGATGTTTGGGACGTGTCCCGAAATTCAGGGAACGTATGTCAATGCCGGACCCAACGCAGGCAGGACTGCACGTTGGCCTGCCCTGCTGGAACGGTTTGAACGTGATGACAGTGCCGGCAGGCTTGAGCGCTTTGTTGAAGCCGACGTGAAGCTGATCCGGGGATTGGGGTTCGAAACATGACCGCTGGGCCAAGTATCGTTCCGTTGCGCGATGTGGCGGTGACGCCCTTTGTCTATAAGCGCCCGTTGTTTCGGGGTGGGATCGATGCTGCCGTTGCGCCAGCGGAATCGCGTATGAAACGGGGTGCGACCTTGCGGGACGAGCCGCAGGACATCCCGCGCAAGTCTGGATGGCTGCAGGGTAGCAAGGATTTGCCGAGGCTGAAGGGTCGGCATGTGTTTGGCGGCCCGATGTGGAACCATTTCGGCCACTTCTTCGTGGATTGCATTCACCGTCTTTGGGCGTTGAAGGCTGCGGGGCGGACATATGACGGGATTGTCTTTCTGGCCGTGCAGGGTTTGCAGGACGTCCGCACGAATGCCGATCTGGCCGAGGCAAAGCTGCCCAGTTTTCTGACGGACCTGATGCAGCTTTTGGATATGGGTGATGTGCCGGTCACTTTGATCCGAGAAGCCACCGTGATTGACCACCTCGATGTGCCTGAACCCGGGACAGCGCCGCGCAACCCTATCGAGCCATTTTATATGGAATACCTGCAGGGCTATCAGGATGTGCTTGCCGATAAGTTGGCTTTGCATATCGCGCGTGCACCCGCCCGCATCTACATGGGGCGGCGGCATCTTCTGAAAAAAGGGGGTGTGTTGGGGTGCAGCTATTTCGAGGCGAAAATGAAAGCGGCGGGCGTCTTTTGTTCTACGCCCGAAGCAATGTCATTGGCCGTGCAGCTGGGCCATCTCATGGGGGCGGAAAAGATCGTGTTCGACGAGGGCAGTGCCGCCCATCCAACACAGATTCTGTCGCAACTTGATACCGAATTTCTGATGCTGCCGCGCCGAGCCAACAACGCGATCTATGGTCAGGCGATCTCGCAGCGGGCGCCGTTCAAGCTGCTGTGTCCGGGCGACAATATCGAGGTTCTGCCGGACCGGTTTGGATCAACGTCCAGCCCTGGTGGCATGGGTGTCTATGTCAATCCGGTGCCGGTCTACCAACGTCTGAAGCAGCACGGTTTTGTCACGGGCCCCTTCGATATGGATGCATTCCGAGCGGCGGAGGAAGCGGATCTTGTCGCGTCCAGTGCAAGAACTCTGGAGATTGCCGCAACACGACTGGCGGCCTTGCACAGCATTCGCGCGCAACAAATAGCATAATATTGATTATATGAGTTTGAGCTTTGCAGTTGGGCGGATTGCTCCGATTGCTAGGCCGGTTTGTGATGCTCTTGCCACCATGCGACCGTTTGCGTGAGCCCATCTTCCAGTGCGATCCGCGGCGACCAATCCAAGGTGTTTTGTGCCCGCGCAATATCAAGGACATTGCGTTCGATATCGATCCGACGTCCGGGATAATAACGGGTGTCGATAGAGGTTCCGCATGCGGCTTCCACCATTTCCACGATTGATTTCAGCGAGGTCGCCTGACCCGTTCCGATGTTGACGACATCTGGGGCATTGTCGGATCGCAATGTCGCAAGGATCGCTGCAGCGACATCGGACACGTGGATGAAATCCCGCTCCACCAGGCCATCGCCCCAAATCTCGAGCTCGGACCCGTCCATGGCGCGCTGTATTGCTGCAGCGATAAAGCCCTGGCCCCGCACGGCGCGCTGCCCTTCCCCATAGGGATTGGAGATGCGAAGCGACGTGGTTTGCATGTCTGCTTTGCCGGACAGAAGGCGCAAGTAGTGTTCGATGGCCAGCTTTGAGACGCCATAGGCGTTTTGTGGTTGAGTCAGCGCGGTTTCGACAAGCCCGGTTCCAGGTGCCGGGCAATGCCCGTAAACCGTGCCGCCTGAGGAGGCAAAAACAAAGTGTTTCACGCCGAGTTCCGCACAGACCTCTGCCACGCGCAGCGTGTCACGCACGTGGGACTGGATTTCCATGGACAAGCTGGCAATTGAGGACCCCGGCAGGCTGGCATTCGCCAGAAAAACCACCGCATCGCGGTCGGCAACGACCGATGCCATCAGGCTCAGATCCGTGATCGACCCGCTGTGCCACTCTATGTCGATGGAGGATGGCTGGGCGTGGAGGTCATATACGGCCAGGTTCAGACCGGCATCGATGAGGCTTTTGACTACATGCCCTCCGATGAAACCAGCACCACCAATGACGAGAATTCTGTGAGGTGTCGCGTGCGACGTCTGTGAGGTCATAACATGGGCCTTCTGCATTCCCGGGTCTGCTTCATCTTGCCCATTCAAGGGTTTCGATGATCCACGCGCACCTGTTAGCAAACCAAATGAAAGTGAGCCATCGGTGTTGCAACTGGGCGGCGAAAATCCTCTTGCAACCGATTGTGGCAAGTGAAATCTGACACATTTTAACCCAGTACCCAAACATCCGGGGGATCGTACAGTTTTTGCGCCACTCTCGTTCCGGATTGCGGCAAGATGACGCCAAGCCAAATGTCGCTAATTGACACCCCGTCGCTGCCCGGATCAGTACGTACCGAGCGCTCGGAGTGTATTGCTTCCGACGACAAGAATATCTTAGATCATAAATTGCAGAGAGGCTCGTTGTGACAGAAGTGGACACCGCCGTACCCGATGACCTATCGGACGTCATTCAGGCCGTTAGCCGTTCGCCCTTGTTTGACGAGGAATGGTACAGAACCAAGTACCCCGACGTGTCCTTGCATGATTGTGGGGCGGCAGAGCATTATGTTTCGCTTGGCGCGGCGCAAGGATACGATCCTGGCCCTGACTTCAGCACTCACTTCTATTTCGGAGCGCATCCCGACGTTTCTGAAATACACCTAAACCCTTTATACCACTACGAATTATACGGTCGTGGCGAAGATCGCCAAATACATGCCGCCAAAGAAGTATCGGAAATCGAGGAGGTTCTGAAAGCACTGGGCGCAGGACCCGATAGCGGGAATGGTAGCGAAGACCAAGTAGCCGAGCCGGGGGAGCCGGTATCCGAAGCCAAAGTTGTGATGAATGCCGAGCTGTTCGATGCGGCTTGGTACAATGAGATGTTTCTGGAAACGCCGCTACGCCCTTTGGAGGCTGCAGAGCATTACCTGAATTTTGGCGCCGCAAGTGGGTACGATCCCGGGCCCGAGTTCAGCAGCACCGAGTATTTGAACAGCAACCCGGATGTACGCAGTTCGGGTATCAATCCACTGTATCATTACCAGATGTTTGGACAGGCCGAGGCGCGCATCACGCACGACTCGAAATACCTGGAGCCGATCAGGAAAATAGCGGCCTCTCAAAGCAAGGATGATCGGCTGGCTGGCTCCGAGGCAAAGAAAATCCGGAGAGACACACGCAAGATCATTCGCAACACACCCTTGTTGGATGCGGATTGGTACACGGCGAAGTATCTCAAAGGGGACAAATCGGGTGATCCGGCATGGCTGCATTTTGTCAAGTATGGGGCCACGCGCGGTTACGATCCCAACCCGCTTTTTTCCACCTCCTGGTACTTCAAAGAGTATCCGGAGATTCAGCGTGCGGGCCTGAACCCGCTGGCACATTATGTCGCCAAGGGCGCGTACGAGGGTTACAATCCGCACCCGTTGTTCAACACGGATTGGTACCTGCGCAATCTGGACGCGCCGCTTGATCAGGACGTCAACGCCCTGGCGCATTATTTATCCGAACCGGACCGCCGTGATGTCGAGATTTCCCCATCCTTTGATGCGTCTTGGGTCGCGCGGAGTGTCGTGGGACTTGGAGATCGATTTGCGACGACTATCGAGGCGTTCACTGATCCGACACCCCGGCGCATCGATCCTGAAACGCGGGATCGTATCCTCAAACGTGGCATACGGACGCCGGACACAGTTGAGGCCTTCCAGGATGACGGTCTGGTTTTTGAATTTGAAAACCTGACCGAAGACCTTCAGCAGCAGTTGACGCAAGATGCCCAAGGGCCTGACCTGCCGATGCTGTCCGTGGTCATGCCCACCTGGAACCGTAAGGGTGAAGTGGTTGCAGCGATCACGTCTGTTTTGGGGCAAACATATCCCAACATCGAACTTGTCGTCGTGGATGATGGAAGCACGGATGGCAGTCACAAGCTGATCGCGAAGAAATTCAAAAAACACATCGCGTCTGGTCACATCAAGCTGATCAGTCAGGAAAACGCCGGTGTTTGCCGCGCCCGCAACACTGGATTGGCCAACACGACCGGTGATTTCATCGCCTATCTGGACAGTGATAACATCTGGCGCCCCACAAACCGCCGAGCTTCTCATGTCCGCCTTGTTGCGCAACGGCGAGGCGATGTCAGTTTATGGCGCGGTCGAAATCTTTGCCGATGACCTTGAAGAGCGTCCCATCATGGGGCGCAGCTTTGACCGCCATGCCTTGCTGAGGTCCAATTTCATTGACCTGAACGCTTTTGCGCACCGTCGTGAGCTACTCGAAGAACTGGGCGGTTTTGATGAGAATCTCAGACGCCTCGTCGATTGGGAGTTGATCGTCCGCTACACCGCTGACCATGACGTGACCTTCCTGCCCATCCTTCTGGTCAACTATGCGCTTGCAGATACGCTGGGCAATATCACGCGCACCGTGCCGATGAAGGAGAACATCGATCGTGTGATTTCTGCGCATCGCGTTGAGTTCTACCGTTCGGGCGTTCTGACCGCAGATCAGATGGCGCGCCGGTATCTCAAGGAACTGACCGTTCCGATAGTGCGCACTGAACCGGTGGATCAACCCTATCCGGGCCTTGCCCCGCGGGTTCTGACACCCCCGGTGCTTCCAATGCGGATCGCCATCGTTCTGGACGAAGATGTCTGTGCTGCCTTTGTTGGTCATATCACCAATGAACAACACTGGTTCGTTGATGACGTGCTGGTCAAATGCGCAGATGGATACAAGGTTTGGGATCCGGTGAGTGGCGATGCGACGGGCGAAGCTGTCGCTCTGAGCCAGTTGGGGCACACGGTCTTTTACTGGCCCACGCAACCGGCGCGGATGCTGACCGCTCGCACATTGCAAACTGCAGCTCTCGCGATTGCTGTGAGCCAACTGGACGTTGCACTGGTTTCAAGTGGGCGTTCGACACCAGCAACGCGAAAGAGGTCGCCGTCCAGACGGTGCGCGATCACCTGATCGTTGCAAAGCCACAGGCGCGTCACTGGTTGGGCAGAATGGAGCTGTCTGGCTGCGTCCGCGGGCAAGTGATCGAAGCGGAAATTGAGCGCCTTGGAGCGCGCGCGCAGGTCACGGACATCAGCGCCCTGCTGCGCCAGCCGTTCGAGATCAAGAACGACAATCGTTTCTGGAGCCGTGGGACACGCGCTGTGGGCGTTCCGAACATCGAATTTGACACTTCTACCCTACCCCTGGTGAAAGATGACCGCCCTACGGTTCTTCTTGTCGGAATGAAAACGGCAATGGGCGGGGTCGAGCGTCTGACCATCAGCCTTGGGGCTGCATTAAAGAGCCATTACCACTGCATATATCTTGCGCTTGAGCCTATCTCGACCGAGCAGGGCGACATTACGGATCAAATCCATGAGGCGGGGCTGACCCTTCTGGATGGGTCAAAAATCGTGACGCCGAGTGATCGGATTGCGTTGTTGTCGATGATCTCGGACGTGTATGCGCCCGAAGCGGTTTACGTCATGAACGGATCATCGTGGTTCGTGAACAACGCCGCCGCAGTGCGCGAGGCGTTCGCTGACAGCGTTATCGTGGACCAGCAGGTCTATGATCATCAGTTTGGCTGGATCGAGCACTACAACAAACCCGCCATCCGCCGCTTTGACAGCTTCGTGGCCGTGAACTACGCCATCAAGGACACGTTCCTTGGACCCCTTGGCCTTGCGTCGGACAAGGTGTTTCACATACCGCACGGCATTGATGTCAGCCGTGGCGCGACAGGCGCTTGAAACGGTTTCCAAGGCAGAGGCCCGAGCGGAGTTTTCGTTGCCAGCCGGTGGCAAGATCATCATGTTTGCGGGTCGGTTGACCGACCAAAAACGCCCCTTGGATTTTCTGAAACTGGCCGCGATGCGCCTTGGCAACAGTGACGAGACATTTGTCCTGCTTGGTGACGGTGCCATGAGCAAGGCGTGTGAAAAGGCCATCAAGGACGAAAACCTGACGAACGTGATCCGCATACCGTTTGTCAAAGACATCAACCGAATCTATCGGGCGATTGATGCCCTGACGGTTGTGTCCGAATACGAGGGCCTCCCGCTGGTTCTGGTCGAAGCCGTGTGCATGGGCATACCTGTCGTGTCGACGGATGTGGGCGAAAACAAGCGCGTCATCGAAGAATTCGACGCGGGGTTTTGTACGGCAAAGGCGGGTGATCTGAAAACGATCTCTGCCCAGTTGGACACGGTTCTGGCCGAAGGTACCGATGCACCGCGGCCCGGTGCCGCGCGGGCCAGAGATGATTTCTCAATTGATCGCATGGCCGAACGCTACGCGCGCGCCGGGCGTCTGACACATATCAAGGGCACAGCATGACACAGGATCTAAACACCGCGCTCGCTAAGCCGCCCGTCATGGCATCCACCTTGCCTGACCCTATCGCATCGGTGGTGATCCCCAGCTATTATCACGAGGCCTATCTTGAAGCGGCCATTGACAGTGTCCTGAACCAAACGCGATCAGACATTGAGTTAATCGTAATCGATGACGGGTCCAAGGACCGGTCCAGACGCATTCTGGCTGGGCTGCGCGACTGCCGTGTCAAAGTCGTTTTGCAGGAGAATGCGGGCGCTCATAACGCGATCAATCGTGGCATGGCCATGACGCGCGCGCCCTACATCTCGATTCTCAACTCGGACGATGTTTTCACACCTGATCGGTTGGAAATCATGGTCGCCGAGATGCAGGAACAGGACGCAGATCTTGCGTGTTCCTGGATTCAGCAGATGGATCACGTCGGCAAGCCTGGCCCCATCAAGAAAGGTTGGACATCACAGCTGCCCAGCTGGGCAAGGACCCTGCCCAAGGTGAAAGTCCGCAAAAGTGATGCGTTCGCCTACGAGCTTCTGCGATCCAACTTCATCTCGACGACCAGCAACATGGTAATATCCAGGCGGATCTACGAAAAAGTCGGCGGCATGAGGAACTTGCGTTTTGCGCATGACTGGGATTTCGCATTCCGGGCTGCATCGCACGGGCGATGCCTGATGGTGCCGCTTAACCTTATGCGGTACCGCACGCATGGCACCAACACGATTTTGTCCAATCGAAGCTGGATGATGTTCGAAATCTGCTGGATGCTTGCGGTGCACTTTGATGCGATGGCAGATCAGTTGTCACATCTGAATCGGAGCGATCTGGCGCGCAGTCACTACGGAGCCCTGGATCCCACATATGAGGCGTTGAAAGAAGCGCTTGAGCGCGCGGGCACACAAGAGGAACGCAACGCGCTTGCCGAAAAGCTGCTGAACGACGAAAGCGCAAGAGCACCGTATATTGACATGATCACGGTCAGACTCAATCATGCCCGCCATGCATCATGAAAGTATCGGCATTCTCGCCGTACATACCAATACGGACGAAGAAAAGAACGCCTAAATGCAGGACAACACTCCCTGGCTATTCATCCACGTTATGAAAACAGCCGGAACGAGTTTCCGCGCATACGTTGAAAAAATCACGCCATCGCAGGTCTTTCCCAGCAAGAGTGATCGTGAACGCACGGGCGGCAACTACATAGGCCCGCGGCAGTTTTTGACAGCGCTCAGCAGCGGTACGATCAAGCCCGACAGCACACCGTACATGTTTGGTCACTTTCCGGCGTGGATGAGTGACAAGGTTGACCCAAGCTGGCGCGTCGCAACGGTTTTGCGAGAGCCGGTGGCCAGAACGGTTTCAATGCTGGGTCACCATAACGCACGACTTGGTGCCAAGTATTCGGACTTGCGCGACCTTCTTCTGGATGAAAACTTTCGTAAGAATAATCTGGAGAACTATCAGACCAAAGTCTTTGGAGCGGAGCCCGATCATATCGCCAGCGCGAATGATCAACATGTCTGTACCGAAGAGACCTATGAAATGGCACTTGAGCGAATCGGCCGCTTTGACATGGTCGGTTTAACCGAAGAGATCTCGCAAACTATTAATCGCTGGCATGAAGTCACGGATTTGCCGCGGGCGGAGTTTCCACATTTCAACAAGGGGAAACCGGGCGGGATCGATGCCGAACTACGGGATGCGATCCTGCCTTATGTTCAGCTCGATTTGCGGTTTTACGACACGGTCAAATCAACGATCGCGGTCAACCATCTGGAGCACCTGAGGCGTTTTGCCAAGAGCAGGGCATTGAACGGGCTTGGTCAGCACCGCCAGGTCAACAAGCGCGACATTGCAACTGATCGGACACCACCGGGATCCGTCGGTCTGTTGTGCGGAGCCTTTTCTGCATCTGGACCGGGTTCCAACACTTCAATGCAGTTGGTGAGATGCCCGTTCGGAACAGGCACGAACTTGGCCAAAAATCCGTTCTCGGCCATGTTATAGCGCAGTCCGATGCGGCGCTGTCCGTCCGGTCCGACGAAACGAATGTCACAATAGCTCATAGTGGCATCGATATTGAACCCGATGACGTTGGCTGGCTCTTGCAGCATGACTTTGGTTCCGGCATGAAGCCGTGAGAACGTATCGGACAACAGGCTGTTCTTTTTGGTGACTTGCTCACCAAGCGCAAACTCCGACAACGCGATTTCCGCGAAGTTGGTAGTGCCGAACGCGCCGTTGACGTGGACACGTCCTGTCCAAAATTCGCCAGTTTGGATACCAAGTCTGCGCCAAAGCTTCGGGCGATTTCGGGCAGGATATGTGGGCCGTCAAGAAAGACCGGCTCTGGATAATTGGCAAGCGCATAGTCAATGACACTGACAAATACCCCATTCAAACGGTGCGCAGCCACTTCGTATTTCTCGTAGACTGCGCTGCGGTTTTGCGCGTGGGCGCGGTTGCAGAACCCGAGTATTACCAAGTTGGATTGCGCCGCGAGCGTCGTCAGAATCTCGTCCAACAATGCGTCGTAAAACGGTTCCGCCCCGACAAAGGACAACAGGTTTTCGTCGTTCGGGATCGCATCGACAAGGATATGGTCATAGGAGGACAGATCTTGCGACAGTCTGGCACCGAACTGGGAAACAGGTGAGGCACCAACAGACATGTTGTCGATCTGCCAATCGGCGAGGCGCCGCGTCCCGAAACCCCGCCATCCAACCCCCTTTGAGAATTGAATTGGATGTGCCTAGAACAAGTATCTTCATTCAGGAAGCTTTCAGGCCGATTTTCTGATCTAGTACACAACGCCGCGTGTTTCGCCGTTTTCGCGCGTTTTGTTTGAGTGACCCCACCATTCCAGCGGTTGGCCTATGAACTCTCCGATCCGGATGTTCGCATCCTTGTCTTCAATGTCGTAGGATAAGAAGTTGTCCTTGCCTTCGAAGAGTTCAAACGTGTTTGCGTAATGCCCTTCGATCCACCGAATGACCCGTTTCTTGGTCGTGGCGCATCTGGGCGGCATACCGGGCGCACCGACTTTGTGCAGGCGCTCCATGAAGTTGCCCCATTTTTCCATGCTGTTGGCAATCGCAACAGGGTCACGCAGGTTGAGAATGAATTTGACGTCCGGGTTCTGCCGGGCGACTTCCCTCAGCATTGCGGGATCCATCTGTGGCCAGAATGACGTCGTTGTGGTGATGAGGTCAGGCTGTGTCACAGCTTCGAAACCGGGAAAATCCGCCATGATGTTTTCGCCCCGGTACCATCGGTGATACATGGAGTTGCCCGCGAATTTTTCGACAGTCTTCGTGTACCAGTGCAAAGATTTCATGCCCGACCGCAGGAAAGCATCCTGCAACGTCGATGTGCCGGACTTTGGCAGCCCCAAACCAAAAACACGTAGCGCCATTAGGTTCCTCTTCTCCCGTCTTGCGATAACTCTACCAGCCTGAGCGCCAACCAAAAAGTATGATTAGCAACAGCGTCGGACGACTTTAGTCATGTGGCGCTGTGCAAATCACGTCAGTACCTCAGCTTGACTACATCCACTTCTGGTTGATGCAAACACGTTTTAAGTCGCATGACCAAAAATATGTCCGGCAGATATGACCGTCTCAACACTTGATGAACAACGGCCAGATGTCACGTCAAAAGGCTGGACAAGTAGGCCCCGTAATCATTCTTGGCGAACCTTTTGCCGCGCTCCGTCAGCCCCGTTTCATCGATCCAGCCTTGCGTATAAGCAATCTCGTCCGGACTGCCGGTCTGCAGCCCTTGCCGCGACTGCAGCGTCCGTACGAAGTTACCGGCATCCAGCAGGCTGGCATGTGTACCGGTATCAAGCCAGGCGTACCCGCGCCCCATCTGTTTCACTGTCAGGCTACCCTCGTGCAGATAGGTTTCAAGCAGCGTGGTGATCTCCAACTCACCCCGTGCAGACGGTTTTACCTGGCGCGCGCGTGCGGGCGCATCAGCATCCAGAAAGTAGAGCCCCGTCACAGCGTAGTTGGATGGTGGAACGTCTGGTTTTTCAATGATTTGCTTGGCATGACCTTTCTCATCGAAAGCGACGACACCATAGCGTTCAGGATCGGCCACGCGATAGCCAAAGACCGTGCCACCGGCCCCTTGTGAATCCGCTTCGGCCAGAAGCTTGGGCAGACCGTGTCCGAAAAAGATATTGTCGCCCAGCACCATTGCCGACGGTGCTCCGTCAAGAAAGTCCTCAGCCAGAATATAGGCCTGCGCCAGACCATCCGGGCTGGGTTGTACGATGTATGTCAGGCTGATGCCCCATTGGCTGCCATCGCCGAGGGCGCGTTTGAATTGGTCCTGGTCCTGAGGCGTCGTGATCACCGCGATCTCGCGGATACCGGCCAGCATCAGAACAGAAAGCGGGTAATAGACCATGGGCTTGTCGTAGATCGGCAAAAGCTGCTTCGATACACTGACCGTGATCGGGTACAACCGAGTACCAGAGCCACCGGCCAGAATAATACCTTTGCGCGCTGTTGATTGAGTCATCGAGATGCTCCGTGTTCCGTAAAGGGAGTGTTGAAATTGGGAAAAGGCCGAAGCCTCAGTCGACCTGTTTCAGTTGATCGAGAATATGAGACAGGCTGTTGCGCCATTCGGGTCTGGCGATGCCGAACGCAGATGTTGTGCTGGTACAGTCCATGCGCGAGTTGAGCGGCCGCTTTGCCGGTGTCGGATAGTCGCTTGACGGGATGTCAGTCACCTCGCAGTCCAGATCGGACATGTCGAAAATTGCGCGGGCGAAATCCGCCCAGCTTGTGTTGGGTGCACCGGCAAAATGGTACACTCCGGCTGTGTCAGGGTCGGTTTTCAACGTTTTGACAATGGTCACACAGGTGGCAGCGATCTCGGCTGCACCCGTGGGTCCACCAATCTGATCTGCAACTATGGTCAGGGCATCGCGTTCCTTACCCAGTCTGAGCATTGTCTTGACGAAATTGTTGCCGTGCGCGGACACAACCCAGGAGGTTCGCAAAATCACCGAACGCCCACCGGCTTCCAACACGGCAACCTCGCCCGCATTTTTGGTAAGACCATACGCCCCCTGCGGATCGGTCGGGTCGGTCGGAAGCCATTCGGCTTCACCCTCGCCCGAAAAGACATAGTCGGTTGATATGGTGACAAACGGGATGTCACGGGCGGCACAAGCGCGCGCCATGGCGCCGGGTGCGTCAGCATTGATTGCATGGGCAAGTTCAGTGTCTGTTTCGGCAGCGTCCACAGCCGTGTAGGCGGCGGCATTGATAACTGCGTCAGGCGCGTGGCTGGCAATGGCGGCAGCACAGGCTGCGGCGTCCGTCAGATCGGCAGCCTTGCGATCCAAAGTCTTGATGCGCGTGTCAGGGCCATTCAAGGCCCGCAATTCCGTGGCCACCTGACCGGTGTGTCCAAATACCAGGATATCCATGCACACTCCTCTGCTCGCCTCACGCCCTTCTGCATGTGAAGGGTCGAAAATGCCTAGGTCTGCTATCCTGTGCCCAAGCGTTTGCCTACACCGTCGCGGTCCTGCAGAGCCCGCCACCATGCCTCGTTTTCCAGATACCAATCCACAGTCTTGGCCAAACCTTCTTCGACCGTGACGGACGGGCGCCAGCCCAGTTCATCACGGATGCGGGTGGGATCAATGGCATAGCGTGCATCGTGGCCAGGCCGATCCGTGACAAAGGTGATCTGATCGGAATAGGATTTTCCATCCGCCCGTGGGCGTTTTTTATCTAGGATGGAGCACAACGTCTGCACAAGTTGCAGGTTCGTGCGCTCATTCTCGCCCCCGATATTGTAGCTGCGCCCCAGCTCGCCCTTCTGCAGCACCAGCAGTAGCGCATCGGCATGATCCTCGACATACAGCCAGTCGCGCACATTCGATCCATCGCCGTAGATCGGCAGGGATTTGCCTGCCAGCGCGTTCAGAATGATGACCGGAACCAGCTTTTCCGGGAAGTGGAATGGACCGTAATTGTTCGAACAATTGGTCAGCACGACAGGCAGGCCATAGGTCTCGGCCCAGGCGCGCACGAGGTGATCACTCGCCGCCTTAGATGCTGAATACGGGCTGCGCGGATCATAGGGCGTGGTTTCAGTGAATTGCCCCTTCGCCCCAAGCGAGCCAAACACCTCGTCGGTCGAGATATGGTGGAACCGGAATCCATCGAACTGGTCGCGCCCCTGCCAATAGCGGCGCGCGGCTTCGAGCAGTGTGTAGGTGCCGGTCACGTTGGTCTGCACAAACGCGCCCGGCCCGTCGATGGACCGATCTACGTGGCTTTCGGCGGCCAAGTGCATAACTGCGTCGGGCTGATGGGTATCAAAGATCCGCACCATCGCATCCCAGTCGCAAATATCGGCCTGTTCAAAGCTGTAGAGATTGCTGGATGCCACGCTTGCCACGTTATCAAGGCAAGCGGCGTAGGTGAGCGCATCAACATTGATCACTTCATGCCCGCGTTCCACTGCCTGCCGAACCACGGCGGAACCGATGAAGCCCGCGCCGCCGGTGACCAGTAATTTCATGCTCTTAGTCCTTGTATGTGAAAGGCGTGTCCAAATCAGCAAGCAAAGGCGCCACCGCGTCTTTTTCAGACAGGATTGGGTCACTGACCCCACCCCAATCAATGCCAATCTGCGGATCATCCCAGCGCAGCGCCCCTTCGCTGTCGCGGTTGTAATAGTCGGAGCACTTGTAGATGATCTCGGTCTCTGGCTTCAGGGTGACAAACCCGTGGGCAAATCCTGCAGGGACCAGCAATTGTCTGCCGTTTTCAAAACTCAATTCGGTGCCGAACCACTGCCCGTAAGTCGGTGACCCTGAACGAATGTCCACGGCTACATCAAACAGGGCGCCCTTGCCGCACCTTACCAACTTGTCCTGCGCGTGCGGTGGTGCCTGAAAGTGCAATCCGCGGATCGTACCCACTTTTTCGGACAAGGAGTGGTTGTCCTGGATAAACAGGACGTCAATGCCTTCAGCAGCAAGCGCACGGGCATTGTAACTTTCAGAGAAAAAACCGCGCTCATCACCGTGCCGCGCGGGCGTGATGACGACAACACCAGCAAGTGGGGTTGTTTCGATCTGCATTAATGGGCCTCTAGTTCAAACATTGCACCTAACATGACTCGGTGCTTAACAAGCGCCCTGTGCCCTGTCCATCCTTCGGGCGGCAGACCGGGTGGACTGCGGCATTCGGCGCTCGATCATCCTATTTTTATGGCCGTCACTGAGGCGTATTGTTGCGCATGGGCCAACTCACCGCACGGTCAGCTAAGGGCGTCGTAACCTCCTGCTCCTAGCTATTGCCGTCGTCTGACGCGTTGCCACGGAGCCCTGACCATGACCGACACTTCCCTGATCCTTGGATTGCCCTACATCCAACCATCCCAAGCCCAGAAACACGTCACCCATAATGAAGCCCTGCGTGTGTTGGACGCGCTGGTGCAATTGTCAGTTCTCGCCCGGGACCTGACATTGCCCCCTGCAGGGGCGGCAGCGGGCGATCGTTACCTTGTGGCATCCCCGGGGCAAGCGGAATGGGTCGGACAAAGCGATGCAATCGCCATCTACGATGGACTGAATTGGACGTTTCTGGCCCCGCAGGCGGGTTGGCAAGCTTATGTCGTGGGCGAAGGAACCACTGTTGTCTTTGACGGCACCGACTGGCAGGGCCGCGATCTGGACACCGTGGACAGCCTAGGGGTCAACGCCAACGCCGATGTTTTCAACCGCCTGTCTGTATCTTCGGATGCTGTTTTGCTGAACCACGCAGGCAGCGATCATCAGTTGAAGATCAACAAGGCCGACACCGCCGACACGGCCAGCCTGATGTTCCAAAACGGGTTCTCAGGCCGAGCGGAGATGGGGCTGGCGGGCAATGACGACTTTTCAATCAAAGTCAGTGACGACGGCGCGACCTGGAACGAAGCAATGCGTGTCGACGCTGCCTCTGGCGTCGTCAGCACATTGCGCCAACCCTACTTTGTCGCGCGGGGGAGTGGTCCATGGCTGACGATTGACACGCCACATACCGATCTCGTCCTTGGTGTGATGATCGCGCAGAATGGGGGCGTGTACGACCCCACCACGGGGACGTTCACGGCGCCAACTGATGGGTTGTACTGCTTCTTGATCAACGGCTTCCTCAACGCATCAACCGATGGTCGTATCGCCTTTTCCCTGAACGGCACTACGCAAAGCGCACAAATGCAGGTCCTTTTGGGCGAGATGCCCTTGTCCTTCACAGCGGTGATGGAACTGTCGACAGGCGACACGGTGACCTGCCGTAGCGGCAACGCAAACGATAACCTGACGTTTTTCCAAAGTCACACCACGTTCAGCGGGTGGAAGATATTCTAAGCACATCCGGCGCTGCGCTGCTCGACGCAAAGCGCAGCGCTGGTTTTTAGACGATGCTCAATGTCGTATCATCTTCAATGCGGGCAATATCCGTGTAGCCGATGATCTCCAAGCTGGTGAAGTCATCGAATGTCAGCACCAGATTGCCCCCCACAACCGAAGTGAAATCGCTCAAGTTGACGTCGGCAGGGTTGGTGCCACCGAACAGGGTCTGATCAATAATCAGCGCGTCGATGTTGTTCTGGAAGTCCTGGATCGTGTCGTTGCCACCCGAGAAGATGAACGTGTCGTTCGCAAGGCCACCATTCAGGAAATCGTCGCCATCACCGCCATGCAGGGTGTCGGCACCTGCATTTCCACGCAATACGTCGTCGTCTGCACCACCGAACAGGTCGTCTCGCCCGTTGCCACCATTGAGCCGGTCATTGCCCGACCCTCCGTCCAGGGTGTCGTGGTTGTTGCCGCCATTCAGGGTGTCATTGTTGCCACCCCCGTTCAGGACATCAAAACCGGCGTTGCCGTTCAGCAAATCATTGCCGGTGCCACCGTTCAGTTCGTCCGCGCCTGAGTTGCCATTCAACGTGTCGGCCCCGGACCCGCCGTTCAGCGTGTCATTGGCCAAACCACCGTTCAACACATCGTCGTTTTCGTTGCCATTCAGCAAGTCGAACCCGTTGTTGCCGTTCAACACGTCGTTGCCAGCGCCGCCATTCAGCTCATCCGCACCGGACAAGCCCGTGAGGGTATCGTCGCCAGCGTCTCCGTTCAGGGTATCGGCGCCAAGCCCGCCATTGAGGTCGTCGTTGTCATCGCCCCCGCTCAACAGGTCATTGCCATTGTTGCCGCTGATCACGTCGTTGCCTTCACCGCCGCTCAGGTCGTCGAAACCGTCTCCCCCAGCGATGGTGTCATTGTCTGCACCGCCATCGACAGTATCGAAGCCTGTACCAGCATTGATGCTGTCGTTGCCGGCACCACTGTCGATGCTGTCATTGCCGGCAAATCCAGAGATCGTATCATTGCCCAACGTACCGCTGAGCGCCGGATCATCTTCCGTGGTGCCGTCAATCATGTCACCGGGCGTTCCGGGATCACTCGGCAGGTTGGCATCCAACTGCGCCAGCGTATAGGTGACGTCCGAGAACTGAAATGTTTCGAATGCGGTTGCAAGAACGCTGCCGAAACCGCCAAAGAGGCTGGCCAAACTGGCCGTGACGGACCCGCTGGTGATGCTGGAAAAGGCGAAGCCAAAGATCAATGTGTCCGTGCCGGACCCGCCGTTCAGTGTATCATCGCCATCGGAGGCAAAGACCGTGTCATTGCCGCCCGCCGTCTGCACATCATTGTCGGCGTCGTTGGTCGTGATCTCATCATTGCCGTTGCCGGTGATCACGTTCTCGATCACCGTGCCGCGCGCAATGCCGATGTTTCCAATGCCCCCGGCCACATCCGAGAAGGTCGCGTCGTTCAGATCGATGCGGTCCCCAAGATCAGTGAAAGAGAAATCGAGCGTATCGATCCCGTCTTCGTCAAAGATGGTCGCAGCAATCAGGCTGCCGCTGTAGATGCTGTTTGTGGTGCCGGACGCCAATGCGCTGAACAAGTCGTCGACATAGTTCCCAAGATTGCTGTTCAGCCCATAGGTGGTGTTACCTGCGGTGACCCCACCTTCTGCAGCCCCATACAGGTTCTGGATCGCGATGATGTCGGCAATCATCGTTGTGGCCGTGGTTGCATAGCTCGCGTCAGTGGTCGTGTTTTCGGATTGGCTGAAATACGACATCACCGACATCTGCCAGCTGTCATTGGCAAAGGTTGCGCTGAACGGGTAGGTCGCACTGCCATTGTAGCCACCCTGGTGGCCCAGGCCGATGGCGTGGCCGATTTCGTGCACATAGGTCTGGAAAGAATAGCTGTCGACGCTGGTGCCATAGCTGTTCAGCCAACCCGTCCCGACATTCAGTTCAACACCAGAGCTTGATCCGCCATTTGGCGAATAGGCAAAGGCACCGGATTCATTGTCATCAAAGGTGATCATCTCGCTGCCAAGCGAGACTTCCTGGAAGTCGAGGTCTGCGACCATTTCCCAGGCTTCCATCGCCCAACGGGCCAGTTGTTGGCCGTCTGCGGTCAGGCCCGAAAGGTTGACGGTGATCACATTGGACTGACTGGTATTGAAGACGCGCTCCTGGCCACCCCAGTATCCTTCGGTCAGGTACAGGGCCAATTCGTCCAGTGTCCCGACAGGCGGCGCGGTAAATGCATTGGCTTCCAGCGTATACGTTCCAGTACGGCTCTGCCCGTAATCGCCGGAGTAGGAGTCCGCCTCTATATAATAGGTGCCAGACGACGACGCCGTGAAGGTGATCGCCAGATCCGTGCCACTCAGATCGTCGTTCTCTTCCAATACGTTGCCGCTGCTGTCGCGCAACCTCATGAAAGGATCGTCCAATGTACCACCGGTCATGGTGATCGTGACTGTCTCACCTGCGGTCAGGCTGATGGCAACCCAATCCTCGTCCGTGAGGCTATCCAGCGAACCAGAAAACGTGTCCCCAACACCCATCGAGTAGCTGGTCGAGGTATTTTCAGCTGCATCTGCAGTCTCGAAAAAGGCCGCAGACAATGGGTCATTCGCCCCGTCCAACATGACGCATCGGGTCGAAAGTTTGGGTGGCAAAGCAAATCGTACACATAAGAGTAAAGCGTTCCTAATGAACTGGGACTATTCGGTTACAGCTAAAATAAAGTGCAACTTGGGCGATTTTGAGACAAGTACATCAGTAAATTGACGTGCCGCGACAGGTGATTTTGTCACATCTTGGCCATCGTGACGATGAACGGGGCCACGGGCTGATACACCATTCGGAGCCTGCCATGACAGATAGGCCGACAACTTGTCTTGGTCGGGATCAATATGGAGCGTCACGCGCTTGACGTCCTGCCCTGCGGGTGACGGATCCAAGCGGATGATATGACCCGTTGCATGGGTCGCTAGCGATTGAACAAGGGCCTGACACAGAACGCGCGGCGCGGACGGGCAGTCAACGAACAAGACCTCGCGAACTGGTTGGCGGGCGTGCGAACCTGATGCTCCTTGCATGGTCACGCTCCCAATCAGCGCCAAGCCAAGCGTGAGGCGCCAGAATGGGGCGGCTTTCCAACAATAAATACCACTGACATCACGCACGCGCTCCCCAAATTGAGCCGCGGCAACCCTATTCTGATGCGCCTAAGCAAGACAAGTGATGCAGGCGCGCAATACACTAAAAACCACAAAGCCGCCCGGTGGCAGATGTGGCTTTGTGGTGCATCCATTCAGGCGTGCCAGCTTGGAAAGCTCTTTATGCTGGGCTCAACCAGCACTTATGACATGAAAATTCCTCCTTTATTATCAAACTATTAATTTCCGGCAACGGCTCGATTTTTGGGAAAGTCCACACTATCGACACAAAGCCAACCACACCCCAGCAACTGCCTCTGCCATCACATTGCCAGTGTAGTTGGTGGGTTATAGTAATGACGCTTGTTGCGTTTGAGCATGTGGCAACGATTGCGGATCAGGAAAATATGTTCCTGACCGGGATCACGGACATGATCGTGGCCGAAACTGATCAAGGGTCCGTCCTGTATACTGTGTCACGCCTTGGCGGCGGTGACGTGGTTGCCTATCGGATCAACGGGAACGGCACGCTCAGCCAGTTCGACACCCAGACCTTGCCCGGCGGAGCCCGTTCCAGGCACCACCAACACCCTGTCGTTGGTCGATGACGGCGCCGGGGGACACGATCTGCTTGTGACCGGGGTCAACAACACAGGCCTTTACCGCATCGACATGAATGCACAGGGCGCTCTGTCTCAGCCCGCAGCAGTGACCGGGGCCTACATGCCGGCGACTCTTCTGGACAGCACCAGCGCAGTGGTCAACGGCCAGACTTACCTCTACTCGATCGATCGGGGCAGTGACGACATCGGTGTGTGGCGCGTTGCCGAGAATGGGACCGTAACGGCCGTTCGGGACGGCGGGTCAGGCGACATGGGGCGCGTCGGTCTGACCGGCATCACGCAAGTCCAATCAGGCGGGCACACATTTGTGCTGGCAGCCTCCGGCAGCGAAAACGCCCTGATCAGCTACCGCCTTAGCGGCTCCGGCGTCCCGCAGGAAGTGGACCGGATCAGCGCTGCCGAAGGGGTCGGCATTGGCGGGGCAACAACGGTCGAGGTGATCGAGATTGGCGGACAAGCCTTTGCCATTCTGGCAGCCTCCGTCACCGGCACGCTGACCGTCGCATTGGTGGCGGATGATGGCAGTTTGCAACTGACCGACCACGTCATGGACACACGCGATACCCGCTTTGGCGGCGTACACGAGATTGCAACGGTCACACACAATGATCGCGGTTATGTTGCTGTCGCTGGCGATGATGACGGCGTCAGCCTGTTCGAAATGATGTCGGACGGCCGATTGCGTCTGATGGGCAGCCTCGCAGATGCAGTGACGACCACGCTCGATGCCGTATCAGCGCTGAACCTGACGGTGGTGAACGGTGTCCTGCACCTGACGGTCGGTTCCGCAACAGAGGCCGGGTTGTCGGTGTTCACCATAGACATCAGCACCATGAACAGCCCCCTGCAAGGCAATGATGCAGCCAACAACCTGACCGGAAACGGCGGCGCCGATCTAATCATGGGCGGCGGCGGCAATGACAGTTTGCACGGCGCGGCAGGCAATGACGTGCTGCTGGACGGGGACGGGTCAGATGAGTTGTGGGGCGGTGCAGGCGCAGACGTATTCATCATGTCAGGTGATGACGCGCTCGATACGATCCATGATTTCGACATAACCGAGGATCGGTTGGACCTGTCAGACTGGGCCTTCCTGCGTGGCACGGGCCAATTGTCGTTTCAGACCCTGAACAACGGCATCATTATTCTTTTTGGTATGGAAGAGCTGGTGATCCTGTCCGCAAGCGGTGCACGGATTGAGGCGGAAGACATTCTTGCACTGGATATCCTGGGCCAATCCCGGTTTCTGCCCAACTGGTTGCCACCGTCAGTGGAACCCGACCCGGATCCCGATCCCAGCGCCCCGCTTGACCTAAGAGGCACCAATGGGCGGGACACGCTGAGCGGCAGTGCAGGCAACGACACCATCCGCGGCCTCAGCGATGCCGATAACCTGTCTGGGATGGGCGGGGCAGATACCCTTTCAGGGGATTCCGGCAATGACACCATTGCGGGCAACGCGGGCAATGACAGCTTGCAGGGCGGAGACGGCAACGACATCCTGACCGGAGGCACGGGTTTTGACACCCTGCTGGGTGATGACGGTGACGACAGCATCTCGGGCGCGGGCGGAGACGACATGATCGAAGGCGGGGCTGGTCGGGACACTTTGTCAGGCAACGCGGGCAACGATCTGATTTCGGGTTTTGGGGATGCTGATCTGATCACCGGCGGGATCGGCTTTGACACCCTCAATGGTCAGGATGGCGATGACAGCATCTGGGGCAATGACGGGTTTGACGTCATTGGCGGAGGTGGGGGCAATGACCTGCTGGTCGGCAACAACGGCGCAGACACCCTTTACGGCAATAACGGAGACGACACGCTGTCGGGCGGGCTGGCCAACGACTTTTTGACAGGTGGCAATGGCAACGACGTGATCTCGGGCGCCGCGGGCCCGGACGAATTGCGGGGCGATGCGGGCAATGACGTGCTGGATGGCAATGCCGGGTTTGACCTGCTTTTCGGTGGACACGACGATGACACTCTGAACGGGGGCATCAACCATGACACCCTGTATGGCGGCACAGGCAACGACCGACTGAACGGCAACAACGGTCAGGACCAGTTGTTTGGCGAGGACGGCAACGACACGCTTCTCGGCAATGCAGGTCCGGACACGCTGGACGGTGGGCTAGGTGATGATCTGCTGCTCGGTGGTATCGGTACGGACACGTTCGTCTTTTCCAGCGGTTCGGATACGGTCGGCGACTTTCAGGACAATATCGATACGCTGGTGCTGGATTCCGCGCTCTGGGGTGGTGGAGCGCGCAGCCTGTTGCAATTATCCGCCTATGCCGAAATGACGGAAAGTGGCATCCGGTTGGACTTTGGAAATGGTCATATATTGACCCTTACAGGCGTGACAGACCTGAATGTTCTGCACAACGATCTCGATTTCATCTGACCAGAAACTCTGGGGGTTGCGTTGCGCCGGTTCTTCATCAAGACAGTGGCCCTCAGGTGACGCCGCATATGCGGCAGAGTTGGGCTAAGGAGCAGAACCATGAAAATCGCGGTGATCGGGACAGGGTATGTTGGCCTGGTTTCTGGGGTGTGTTTTTCCGATTTCGGCCATGATGTGGTCTGTGTCGACAAGGACCCATCAAAGATCGAAAAGTTGAATGCAGGGATCGTTCCGATCTACGAACCCGGCCTTGATGCCCTGATGATCAAAAACGTGGAAGCGGGCCGCCTGTCCTTTACCGAAGACCTTGCCGGGGCCATCAACGGCGCCAAGGCGATCTTTATTGCCGTCGGCACACCCACACGGCGCGGTGACGGTCACGCGGACCTCAGCTATGTCATGGCAGCCGCAGAAGAGATCGCGAGCCTTGCCAGCGACTATGTTGTGATCGTGACCAAATCGACCGTGCCGGTCGGCACCAATCGGATGATCAAGCAGGCCGTGCGCAAGGCCAACCCCGACCTTGAATTCGACGTGGCCAGCAATCCCGAATTTCTGCGCGAAGGGGCAGCCATCGACGATTTCATGAAGCCCGACCGCGTCGTTGTCGGCGTTCAATCCGAACGCGCGGCCGATGTCATGGCCGAAATCTATCGCCCGCTGTTCCTGCGCGATTTCCCCATCGTGACGACCGACCTGGAAAGCGCAGAGATGATCAAATACGCCGCCAACGCGTTTCTGGCGACCAAGATCACCTTCATCAACGAAATCGCCGCCCTTTGCGAACGCACCGGTGCGGATATCAAACAGGTCAGCAAGGGCATGGGCCTCGACGGTCGCATCGGCAACAAGTTCCTGCATGCCGGGCCGGGCTATGGCGGATCGTGCTTTCCCAAAGACACCAAGGCGCTTGCACGGATCGGGCAGGACAACGCGGTGCCCATGCAGATCACCGAAACGGTCATCAAGGTCAACGAAGAGACCAAGCGCCGCATGCTCGACAAGATCTTTGACCTGTGTGACGACAAGCTGGCGGGCAAGACCGTCGCCGTGCTGGGCGTGACCTTCAAACCCAACACCGACGACATGCGCGACGCGCCGTCGCTCACCATCGTCCCTGCGCTGATCGGGGCCGGGGCCAAGGTGCGTGTGACCGACCCGCAAGGGCGTCACGAGGGCGAAGCGCTGTTGCCCGGCGTGCACTGGGCCGAGGACGCCTACAAGGCCGCACAGAATGCGGACCTGCTGGTCATTCTGACAGAATGGAACGAATTCCGTGCGCTGGACCTCAAAAAGCTGGCCCGCCGCATGACCACGCCGCACATGGCCGACCTACGCAACGTCTACTCAGCCACAGACGCTAAACGCGCCGGCTTTACCGCCTATGACAGCGTGGGCCGGTCCGCCTGGCAGGCTGACTGATGCCAAAGGCGCTGATCACCGGATCGGCCGGGTTCATCGGGTACTTTCTGGCCCGTCGTCTGCTTGAGGACGGGTTCGAGGTCATCGGCTTTGACGCCCTGACTGACTACTACGATGTGACGCTGAAACAGCGCCGACAGCAGATGCTGCTGCAACACCCGGGCTTTCGCGCTGTCAATGAGCGGCTCGAAACGGACGGGGTTCTGATGGACCTCGTGGCACAGGACACGCCCGACGTGATTGTGCACCTGGCCGCGCAAGCGGGCGTTAGGTATTCCATCGATCATCCGCGGTCTTACGTGGATGCAAACCTGATCGGCACCTTCAACCTGCTGGAAGCGGTGCGCGCCACCCCCTGCGCGCACCTTCTGCTGGCCTCAACCTCGTCCGTTTACGGCGCCAATGCCGAAATGCCCTATGCAGAGACGCACAAGGCCGACCTGCCCATGTCGTTCTACGCCGCCACCAAGAAGGCGACCGAAGCGATGGCCCATTCCTATGCCCATCTCTACGATCTGCCGATCACGATGTTCCGGTTCTTCACGGTGTACGGGCCTTGGGGCCGACCCGACATGGCGCATTTCAAGTTTACCCGCGCGATCCTGCAGGGTGAGCCAATCGACATCTACAACCACGGCAACATGCAGCGGGATTTCACCTACATTGATGACCTTGTGGCGGCCATCGTCGGCCTGATCGGCGCGGCACCTCAACGCCCCGCCACCCCGGAAGACATCGCGCCGGGTGACAGCCTCAGCCCGGTGGCTCCCTACCGGATCGTCAACATCGGCAATTCGGAACCCGTGGCGCTGATGGACTTCATCGCCGCAATCGAAACGGCGCTGGGACAAGAAGCGCAAAAGAACTTCATGGACATGCAGCCCGGCGACGTGCCCGCCACATGGGCGGATGCGACACTGATCAAGACGCTGACGGGCTACACGCCGCAAACACCCGTCGCCGAGGGCATCGCGCGCTTCGTGGCGTGGTACAGGGATTACTACAACGTTTAGCCACCGGGACAGCGGCGATCACACCTTGTCATTCGCCAGCCTGCTCAACCCGGCCAACACCTTCTGACTGACGTCCTTTACCTGCGCATTCCAGTACCTCACGGTCTTCTTGTAGGGCAACGGAATGTGCGGTTCGATGAATGTGCGCAGGGTGTCGCCACGCAGTATTGTCAGCGTTTCACGCGCTTCCTCAGGTGGCGCGTCCCGCAGATACTGGGCCGCAGCACAGGTCAACATGCCTGGCCCGGTCTTGAACCACGCGGCATCTGCGTCCCGGGCCAGCAAGGCCTTGAGCGTCATGTTCAGGGCAATCTGCACAATAGGGTTACCGGGTGGCGTGATCATCGTGTTGTTCGCAATGGCCCCGATCGGCTCACGCGTGACCACAAGGCCGGACCCAAGAGACGCCAACGCGCCGATATCCCCCACGGCCCGATCATCGGCATCGCTGTAGATGCCACCGAACTTGTAAAGCACACACAACCGGATCAGGTCACTTTCCTCGGCCACATGGCGCGCCCGATTGAAGGCGGTAACAGCACGGGCGCCAAACTGACGGCGCAAAAAGTTGACGGCGCGCTGCCGGTTCAACAGGACATGTTCGAAATCCGGCACCGCCGCCCAGTCCGCAATCAGCGCTGCGACATCATCCGGGACCGCTTCGGTGTCCCAATACTGAAAGATGCGCTTGGGGATCGGAGTTTGGCGCAGCGGAACGTTTTGATCGGTCTCCGCGTCCCAACGGTCCACAATGCATTTTGCGGGATAATAGTACTGCGCAGCAAGGCGCCCCTCGATCTCTTCTTGCCGGGTCCCCTGCCCCTTTGCCTTGGCCTCCAATGTGCGAAAGACCTGCAAATCGGCCAGCATGCGGCCGTGCAATCCAGTGGCGAAATGCGCCGCCACCCGGTTGGTGCTTTGCGGGTCGGTGCGAATGTGCTGGCGTGTGGCCAACGCGCGATCCAGATCACCACAGGCCAGGCACACATCCAGAAAATGCCGCGGATGCAGACCCGGCAATCCGGCGTCTTGCCTGCGGATCGCACGATCAAGCAAGGGTTGGTTGCACCGTTCGCTGTGCATCAACAGCAACCGTTCACGCTCCACATCAATGCGGGGGTTGGCAGCCACCATTGCATCCAGATGCGCGTGCCCCGCAGCAAAATCGCGGGCCATGCCGCAGACATGCACAAAAAAACCGTTCAAGGCGCGGTGTTCCGGCCATCGGCGCGCGGCACGGCGCAGGTAGCGCATGGCAAGCTGTGTGCTGCCCGTGTCCGCAAGATGCCGCCCAACAAGCATCGCAAGGCGGGGCGACTGGCTGTCCGCGCTGACCTTGCGGGCAAGGGCAAGGGCCGCTTCGGGTCCATCGGCAAAAGATGCGACATCAACCCGGAACTCCGCCTGATGGACCGGCGGCAGCTTGGCGCACAGGGCGTCGGCGACCTTTCTCAACATCTTCGTGTCGGCAGTGATGTGGGCAAGCCTCAGCAACCGCCGCGCAAACACCAGCGACAGACGCTCGCGATCCATCATCGCATCGATCAGCGTGCTTGAGATGTCCGGCAGGGTCTGCCGTTCCGCCAATGTCAGGACATGTTCCATCTGACCGTCGCTCAGCGCGTCAGGCTTGTCAGCCAATTGTTGAAGCAGATCCCTGATCTCGCCTGCACGGCCCGCCCGGATCAGGGCCTCGCACAGGGCCAGGGTGAGGGTCGGGTCAGACACCTCCTGCGCAGCCATCTCGGACTGCAGCAGCGCTATCGCGCCCTCGGGATCATCCCGTTGCTGCGCAATCTTCGCCCTGCCCAATATCGCCCGCAACCGTGTGGCAGGATGCGCGGCACTGCCGGCAAATGCGGCATCCGCGTCTTGAAATGCGCCCGCCTGCGCCTGCGCCTTTCCCAACTCCAGCAGCAATGCGCCCGACGGGTCCCCCTCTGCACAGACAGTGTTCAGGCCATGGGCGGCGTCCGCCGCGCGGCCCGCAGCCAAAAGGGTTTGCGCGCGACGGATGTGAAACACCTCCGGCACCGGGTCGGAATGGGCAATGGCGCGATCACATACAGACAGCGCATCTTCGTACGCCCCCATCTGTTGCAGCAGGGCTACCTGCTCTTGAACCGCGGCCGCATGGTCGGGCGTGTTGGCCAATATCGCGCCAAACATTTTGCTGGCCGCCACGAGGTCCCCAACTTTGCGGTGCAGACGCGCAAGGGTCAGATGGTTCTGGGCCGTTGCATCCTCCCTGCCGACAAGGTCGGACAGGACGGAAATCGCGGCCTCGCTCTGGCCCATCAGATCAAGGCATTGGGCGCGGCGCGTCTCGATCGACGCATGGGCAAGGCAGTCCAGCGCGGCGGCTGCATCGCACAAGTCCAGCCCATCCGCCCCCCTGCCCTTTTTGATCGCGATGTCGATCAGGCCACGCACGGCGATGGTGTGATCGGGAATGTCGGCGCGGATGCCTTCGAACAAAGTGGCGGCGCGTTCAAGCGCGCCAGTGCGCAGCAGCAGATTGGCAAACAGGATGGACGCGGGGCGATCTTGCTGACCGTCTTCATGCAACCTGTCCAAAAGCGCCAGCGCATTCTCGACCCGGCCCAATCGGACCAGCCCCGTTGCCTGCTTGGTTGTGGCCATGGTGCGCAGCTGTGGAAACTGGCGGGACACATCGCGCGCAAGGTCCACGGCCCGATCCGTCTCGCCTGTGTTCAACAACTGATCGATTCGCCACCGATGCGCCGGCATCAGCGCGGGATGCAGCGTCAGGATGCGTTCCAGCATCTCCGCAGCCGCAATATGATCACCGGCATCATGCAGCTGTCGCAACTGCGCCATCAAAGTGCTGGGAGATGTGGGTGTTGTCATCTACGCAGTACCCGCATGGCTAGAACGTAATAAAACAAGGGAGATCAATCCTGACCATTCCGTTTTGCAACCCAGGGTGTTGCATTCAATTGTAAGTTCATTGGCGCATACGTCCCCGTTCTTCCCCCGGGATAATCCTTTACATATGATCGTTCAGATCGCTAGCGTTCCGATATCAGACAGAAATTTTTACGGGGAACGTTTTCATGTCAGAACCATTTATTGCAGAAATTAAGATCTTTGCCGGCAGCTTTGCGCCGCGGGGCTGGGCATTTTGCGACGGGCAGCTTTTACCGATCAGTCAAAACACCGCGCTGTTTTCGCTCATTGGCACCACCTATGGTGGGGATGGACGTACAACCTTTGCGTTACCCGATTTGCGCAGCCGTGTGCCTGTGCACGTTGGTCATGGCCCGGGCCTCTCACAGTACAACTGGGGTCAGCGCGGTGGTGTCGAAAATGTGACGCTGACACAGCAACAAATGCCGTCCCACACGCACGCCATGACATCAACCGGCCAGATGATTGCCGAAAGCCGCAACGGAAGCGCGGATGACCCTACCGGCAATATGCTGGCCGCGGGATCAAACATCTTCCGTCCGAACACACCAGCTGACGATGTGGCAATGGACCCTGCCATGCTCCAAGTGACGACAACGGCGGGCAATGCTGGGGGCAGCCAGTCCCACACCAACATACAGCCATTCCTTGCCATGTACTTCATCATCGCTCTGATAGGCATTTACCCGTCGCGCAGCTGATTGAAGCCCGCAAAAAGGAGAGTGACATGACACACTCATTCGGATGGACACGACGGACTTTTCTGGCGGCAAAGGCCATGTTGGCGGGCAGCTTTACCTTGCCTGCTGGGGCCATCGCCGCAACAAGCGGGGCGTCCGAAACGGCCGTTGGCACGCAAGGTGCGGTGGCACCTGCGCGGTGGTCCACAGCCACGGCAGATGAGCTTCAACCCTTTGTCGGGCAGCGGTTCCGCGTCAAAACAAAAGAGCACGGGCATGTGGTTCTGAAACTGGTGGATGTCCAATCTCCCAGCGCAGATCCCGACCGTCCGGCGCACTTGCCCCGCCGCGTCAGCGTTTCAGCGTTGTTTGAAGGCCCGGAGGCGCACCTGCTGGCACAGTCCGGAGACGGCGTGCATACCGTTTCGCATCCGCGCATCGGCACGTCGGTGGCGTTTCTGAAACCACTGCCACGCCAACAAGGCGGCTACGATATTGAAATGGTCCTGAACTAAAGGACCGGCGGGCACCCTGATCAACCCGGGTGCCCGTGACCTTCCCGAACATGGTGCCCCCCATGTGGGACATGACGATAAACGATCTCACAGTGCGACCCGCAGCACCGCAAGACGCTGACTTCTTGCGGACGCTTTTCATGGCCGTTCAGCGCCCGTCATTCGCTGCCGTCCCCCTGTCCGACGCGCAACTGACGCAAATGCTCGACATGCAATACCAGGCGCAGACCCAAGGCCATGCGGCAGCACATCCAGACGCAGTGGATCATCTTCTGTTGAAAGGAAAAATGTCCGTGGGCCGTCTGTCCGCCAAGCGAACGGCGGCAGGCATACACCTCATCGACTTCGCGATTGTCCCGGATCACCAGGCAAGGGGCATCGGCACATCCGTGTTGAAGGCCGTTTGCGCCCACGCGCAAGAGCAAGGCCATGAAATCACCCTGCAAGTCTTCAAGGGCAGCAGCGCGCAACGGCTTTATCAAAGGCTGGGGTTCAAACCGTTTGCCGACGCGGACCCCTACCTCAAGATGATCTTGCCCGCGCCCTAGCTGAACCCGATGTTGTAATAGGTTCCGGCCTCATCCTGGCCATGGGCGCTGATGAACAAATGCATGGCGTCTTGTCCCGGCAACGTGATTGGATAGGTCAACGCCTCGATCACCCGGTCTGGCGGGCCGGTCAGGTCCAAGGTAAAAGCAGTGTGCATCACACCGCCACTGCCGTCATCCGCCCCCTGCCCCATCGGATCGACCTTGGTGAGGGTCATCGCGATCTGCTGTCCAGCGTCAAGCTGTACGTGAACGGTTTCCCCGACATGAGGTTCAAGCAATTCAGCGGTCAATTTCACCATGGCACCCGACGTGTGTTGTTGCAGTTTACGAGACCAAAGACGTGGCACAGCGCGGACAATTTGGCAATTTTTGGCGAACCTTACAGCTCAAACGGGTTTTTGCCGTTTTTTCGTTGGCAGACCAACCCGCTTACCGTACAAGTTTTTTAAAGAAATTTTAACTTCGGGGAACAAACGATGCCCACATTCGAGTTTGACGACAATGGCGCAACCGACAGCGGTTCAACCGTCGCAATCAATTTCACAGACGACGGCATTCCATTCACGCTCAGCACAGTCGGCAATGCCGGCGGTGCACAAATTATCGCAAATGACGGTTTAGCAGGAGGCCAGATTTCGATCTCTGACTTCACCACCGGCGGGACCTATGTACTGGATGTCGGCGCCGGAAACGCGCCTGACACAAACTTCGGGGCGTCTGGCGGAAATATTACTCTGCAACTGGGCAATACCTTGACGGGCGCCTGGAACGTTGTCTTTGTGCATGAAACCAATACGGCATTGAACCAGACATTCGCTGTCACCTCGGGCAGTGCCAGCGCGCCACTCAGCTTCGCCACAACAGAAAACTTCAGTCAGATCCAGTTTTCTATGACATCCGCCGGCGGGATCATCTCAGTTGCCAGCCTCACCGCCTCCATCACCTGCTACCTCGCAGGCACCGGCATCGCCACACCGACAGGCCGTGTGGCCGTCGAAACGCTGCAGCCGGGCGACAAAATCCTGACCGCAGATGGCGGCACCACCACCGTGCGCTGGCTCGGCATCCAGCCGATCGACACGAAAACCGCGACACCGGCCAAGGCGAACCCAATCTGCTTCACCGCAGGCTCCATCGCCCCGAACGTCCCGTCCCGCGATCTGTTCGTATCGCCCGACCACGCCATGGACATCGACGGCATCCTCTACAACGCCACGGCGCTGGTGAACGGTCGCTCGATCTATCAGGTTGCGCAGATGCCGATGGACGGGTTC
>NZ_JBVFUR010000005.1:0-83317 GCF_055693845.1 Tateyamaria sp. GN1-10 | reverse complement strand
GCTATGCTCCGGTCACAACGGCAGCTACTTTGGTTTCGTCGAGGTGAACGATAGGAACGAATGGAAAGGTCTGGACATTGACCTGTGTCGCGCGCTGACAACGGCCATTTTGGGCGACCCCAACGCGAACCAGATTGTCCCATTGTCTTGGGCACAACGCTTCCCAGCGCTGCAGTCCGGTGACGTTGACGTCATCATCAAGGCGACCGGTTGGACCATGGGCCGCGATACGGAACTTGGCCTTCAGTTCAGCTTGCCATACTTCTTCGGCGGCACCCAATTCATGGCACATGGTGATCTGGACATCACCGAAGCCAAGGACCTTGAAGGCGGCACAATCTGCGTCGAGGCCGGGACCACCATCGAACGGATTTCGGCGAACTACCTGTCCACAATCGGTGTCGAACACACTATGGTCTCGTACGAAAGTGCCGCAGAGCTGCGTGCGGCATATGTGGCCAACCGTTGCGATGCCTTTGCTGGTTGGGGGCCTAACCTCGCTGTTCTGCGGGCGACCGAGATCGACAATCCCGATGCACACGTGATCTTGAGCGATCAGCTGTCGTCGGAGCCAATTTCCGCAGCCATGCGTCAGGGCGATGAAGAATTCGTTGACGTGGTCAACTGGATGCTCGCCGCAATGCTGATCGCCGAGGAAGAAGGCGTAACCATGGCCAATGTCGAAGAAATGGCCGCCAACCCACCGAACCCGAAAGTTGCCCGCCTGCTGGGTGTCGAGCCCGGCATGGGTGAACGCCTTGGTCTGCGCGACACATGGGCGCGCGAGATGATCGCGGCCGTAGGCAACTTCGGCGAAGTCTATGATCGCAATCTGGGTGCAAACAGCCCTTACAAGCTGGATCGTGGACTCAACAACCTCTGGAGCCACGGCGGCGTGCTTTACGCACCAATCCTCGACTGATCAGACGCTGGAAGGGCTGGCTCTGAAGCCGGCCCTTTTTGACTCTTGAGTAGGGAAACGGTCATGTCCAAAGCGAAAGAGCTGCGCCAGAAAGTCAAACGGCGCAAAATCATTATTCAAACAGTGCTGATTGGCGTTTCCCTGCTTGTTGTCTATGGCGCATTCACGACAGCCCGGACAAATTTGGCCGCTCAGGGCCTGACCAGCGGCTTTGGATTTCTCGAACGCAGCACCGGCTGGGACTACAGCTTTTCCCTGGTTCAAAAAGATATCAGGGATCCCTACGCAAGGACATTGTTCGTAGGCTTCCTGAACACGCTCTTTGTCGGGTTCATCGCGATAGTTTTGACCACCTTCTTCGGGTTCTTGATTGGAACTGCGCGGGACGCATCCAACCTCGCCGTCAAGACTGCTGCGACGGTATATGTTCAGATCTTTCGGAACATACCCTTGATCCTGCAGCTCGTGTTTCTTTACGCGGTTCTGATCAACTTGCCGGGCCCGCGGCAGGCAATGTCATTTGCGGACAGTGTTTTTATGTCGAACCGCGGCATGATGCTTCCGGGCCTGAACGTCTCTCCCGGCATCGCAGTGGCACTCTTGCTGGCTTCGTTGGCGCTGGGGGTTCTGCTGATCTGGGCCAAGGTGCCACTCCTCCGCGGTCTGGCGATCTGGATCAGCGGATCTATCGCTCTATGCCTCGCTGTAACTGCCGCCTTTCGGCCCGAAGGCGCGGGGATGTTTTCTGTCCCGGAACTCAGAGGCCTGCGGTTTCGGGGTGGGATAACCATTCCTATTGAGCTGTTCGGGATGATTATCGCGATCACCCTCTACGGCAGCGCCTATATTGCCGAGGTGGTCAGGGGCGGTTTGGCGCAGGTGCCCAAAGGGTTGACCGAGGCAGGTCAGGCCCTTGGGCTGACAAAGGCGGCCATATGGTCGCGCATCAAGATGCCCATGGCTCTTCGCTCCATTATCCCGCCACTTGGGAACCAGTGGATCTTTATGATGAAGGCGACAACGATCGGGGTGGCGATCGGATTCAGCGACCTGTTCTACATTGTATCGATCTCAATCACTCAATCCGGGCAGACTCTGGAATTGATCGCAATTCTCATGGGCGCATTCCTCCTCGTGAATGGTGGGTTGGCTGTTTTCACCAATTGGCTCAACGCCCGTATGAAGCTGAAGGCGCACTGACATGGCGGATCTCTCAATTTCTCCACCAACACGGACACAGTCAGCGCTACACGCACTACGGAAACGAGCGTTTTCGTCGCCCAGCGATGCAGCTTTGTCGATTGTCGTCTTTGGTCTTCTGGCTTGGCTGGCCTGGACCCTGTTTGACTGGGCCGTCATCCGCGCGGTCTGGTTTGAAGAGAATGTCAGCCAATGCGGAAAAGGCACCGGGGCAGGGGCGTGCTGGGCCGTCATCGATGCCCGCCACAGGCTGATCCTGTTCGGGCTCTATCCGTTTGACCAACACTGGCGATCAACCTTGGCCTGTGCCGCCATCATCGCAACCGTCGTCTTGTCCTGCCTTCCCATCATGTGGAGCACCAAGCGGCTGGCGACACTTTGGATTGCTGGCTTTGCTACTTACTACCTTCTGATGGAAGGCAGCCTGCTGGGGCTACAACAGGTCACAACTGATGGATGGGGTGGCTTATCACTCACGTTGTTTTTGTTCTCGTCAGTCGTCCTTTTGGGGATGCCAATGGGTCTGGGCCTAGCATTGATGCGGCGTTCAGAGATGCCATTTGTCCGTGGTTTCGCCGTGGTGCTGATCGACTTCGTTCGATCTCTGCCACTTTTGACCACGCTATTCACCGCCGCCGTTGTACTTCCAATCATCCTGCCAAGCTGGTTGGAGGGGGACAAAATCTGGCGCGTAATCATCGCCTTCGCGTTGTTCTTTGCGTGCTATCAAGCCGAAGTATTCCGTGGCGGTTTTCAAGCCATCCCGAAAGGCCAGTTCGAAGCAGGCAAGGCGCTCGGATTGACCTATTGGCAGATTCTGGGGCGGATCGTACTGCCGCAAGTGTTCCGCCATGCCCTCCCCTCGACCATCAACATGGTAGTGATCACCTTCAAGGAAACGGCAATCGTTATCATCATCGGCTTCTTTGATGTGATGGCGTCGGCCAAGGCTGCGTTCGGTACGGGTGAATGGGCACCATACTATTTGGAAGTCTACGTTTTTGTGGCTGCTATCTACTGGATTTTCATCTTTTCCCTCGGTCAATACGGCGAGTATCTGAAGGGTCGGATGGCGATTTCAGAGCGTTAAAACAACCTCTCTGCAACTTAAAAAGCCGCCCAAGCGGCAGCTCCTTTTTGCTTTCTGGATTGGTCACCACGCCTTTGCCGATGACTTTTTAGGCGTGGTTCTTAGATATCTCTGGTGTCAGTCCAAGGTGACGGAGCCGTTCAGCGTGTTCAGTTCAAACGACAAGGCCACATCCCCTTCATGGACCTGCGCAAGGTGATCAACACCAAGCGCAACCAGCATTTTGGAAAGCGTTTCCGGGTCAGGATGATGCAGGTGCACTTTCTCCAGGGTCACCCCCAGATCCTGTTGACCGGTCGAGGGATGCGGACCTGGGGACCATTCAATGAAAGCTGGCAAAAGGCCCTGCATTGGCAGACTGCCATCCTTTGGCACCGTCAAACGCCACGACCGGTCACCGCGGGTAAACAGCACGACCTCCCCCAACTCGATCGGTGACGCGACTATAACAGCATCCAGATCATCTGTGCCAACCACCCAGCACAGCACGCGAGGCCGTTCCAGCAACCGCGCCTGAGTTTTTGGATCGTCCAGTGTGAACCAACGCGCCCGGCCGGGATCGGCGGGCGCATCTGGATCAATGGCGATCAACTCAAAAAAGCTTTCGTTGCCAGATTGCATGACACAGTTGTGGGTGCTCATCGCGTCATGCTTGCCGCCGCGCGGCACATCAACACCAAGCGTAGTCTTTAGGGCTGAAATGCCCTGTTCGAGCGTATCTGCTCCTATGGCGAAATGGTCGATCTTGTTGTTAGGCATGGTGCGGGTTCGTTTGTGATTTCAATCCACCCACCTTTGCGAGCCGCCCGTATTGAACAAAATGGTTAGAAATAGTCGTGCGGCTTGATGAATTGGGTATTGAGTGATCCCATATTGAATTCACCCTGACAGGGCTGCAATATTGTGTCAATATCAAGCACGGCTGTTCAACATAGCAGCACAATTACATCGAGGCATACCTGGTGACGACATCAAGGCTCACGGCAAATCATTGGGGTGTTGGGCGCGCCCAGATCGTCAACGGACGTATTGCAAAAGTGACCGGCCACCTGGGCGATCCGGACCCCTCTCCCATCAATGACAATATTGCGAGCAGTTTGAACGGTCGTGCACGCATTCTACGGCCAGCCATCCGCAAAAGCTGGCTGGAGGGGAACCGAACGGCGAAGCCACGCGGCAGAGATGCGTTCGTCGAAGTGTCATGGGGTCACGCACTAGACCTGATTGCCGACGAGGTTCAGCGTGTGCGCCGCGACCATGGTAACGAAAGCATCTTTGCCGGATCATATGGCTGGTCAAGCGCCGGCCGCTTCCACCATGCGCAAAGTCAACTGAAACGGTTTCTAAACACGGTCGGCGGCTTTTCGTTCTCGGAAGGCAACTACAGCTACAATGCTGCGCTCGTCATGATGCCTTACATTGTCGGTCCGTTTCGCCAGCATGTAGCGCAGGCAACGCGATGGACTGTCATTGCGGATCACAGTGATCTGGTGGTCATGTTTGGCGGTATGGCAAAGCGCAACACGCAAGTGAGCGACGGCGGAATTGCGACACACCGAATGCAAGACAACATACGCAAATGTGCTCAAAACGGCGTTGAGTTCGTGAACATCAGCCCTTTGCGTTCGGATACCGACCCGGTCCTGAAGGCGGAATGGATGCCGGTGCATCCCGGATCAGATACGGCCTTGATGCTTGGACTGGCATTCGTTCTGTGGTCCGAAGATCTTTTGGACCATGCCTTCCTCGAACGCTACTGCGTAGGTTTCGATCACTTCGAAGCATACCTGTCAGGCAAGGCCGACGGCATACCCAAAACACCCGAATGGGCGGCGGGTTATACGGGATGCAGCGCCAATGGTATCCGAACACTCGCCCGCCGTATGGCCAAAAGCCGCTGCATGATTTCCGTTGCCGCCGGAGTGCAGCGCACGGACTATGGGGAACAACCGCTTTGGATTGCGGTTACGTTGGCCGCAATGCTGGGACAAATCGGATTGCCCGGTGGTGGCTATGTGATCGGTTACGGGGTGAACGGCAACGTCGGCAATATGGAGAGGTTGTTTCGATGGGGAAGCCTGCCGCAAGGCAAGAACCCGGTCGGTAACTACATCCCCGTTGCAATGATTGCCGAGATGCTGCTGAACCCTCGTGGCACTTATCCATATCGTGGTGAAACCCGTACCTTCCCTGATGCGCGCCTTGTCTGGTGGGCGGGCGGCAATCCGTTTCACCATCATCAGGACTTGGGCCGCCTCCACGGCGCGTTTCAGCGCCCGGAAACCGTGATCGTCAATGATTTGAACTGGACAACGATGGCGCGACACGCGGACATCGTTCTGCCTGTTGCGGCTGCGCAGGAACGGGAGGATTTCGGAGCCGGGAAATCGGACAACGCGCTTGTCCCCATGCACAAACTTGCGAACGCTCCGGGTGAGGCACGCATTGAATATGATATCTATTGTGATCTGGCGGAAAGACTGGGCACACAAGCCGCCTTTAGCGAGGGACGCAACGGTCTCGACTGGGTGAAGTACATTTGGAAACGGACCCAAGAGACCGCCGCCAACCACGGCGTTGATCTACCCAATTGGGATGCCTTCCAAGCTGGCGATGTCATCAAGGTCCCGGATCCATCGCCTGATCAGGTCTTTCTCGCCGAGTTCAGATCGGACCCTGTTGCCCATCCATTGCCAACTCCAAGCGGGCGGATCGAAATCTATTCTGAAACACTGGCGTCCTTTGACCTGCCGGATTGCAAGGGTCACGCAAGTTTCTTCCCACCCCGCGATTTGGAGGCAGGTCAGGGTGATCTGTATCTATTGTCGGGCCAACCCAAAACGCGGCTGCACAGCCAACTGGACAACGGGGACTACAGCCTCAGCCACAAGATCAAGGGCCGTGAACCAGTTCTAGTACATCCAGAGGACGCTGCCCGACGAGGTGTGTCGGATGGGGATATTGTAGAGCTTTCCAACGCGCGCGGCAGTTGCCTTGCTGGCGTACGGGTCACCGACGAAATCCTGAAGGGCTGTATCTTCCTTTGGACCGGAGCGTGGTGGGACCCCGACTTTAACGCCCCACAATCCCGCGACCGGCACGGGAATCCGAATGTCCTAACGCACGATTTGCGGACGTCGAGTCTGTCGCAGTCACCGGCGTCACATTCGGCCAGAGTTTCGTTGCATCGTTTTGTAGGTGACCTACCGGACATCACTGTACATGACGCCCCCACTCTATACAGTGGGCCGGGGCGCGGTGCATAGCGACCAGAGCGGAGGACGACACAATCACTGAGACGAAGGAACCCAAGGTCGACTCGACCCTGTCAAAGGGCCTGTCCATTCTTGAAACGTTGGCGTCCTCACCCTCAAGCATGGGTGTGACCGAGCTTTCCAAAGCGTTGGACTTGACCAAGTCCAATACGTTCCGGTTGCTGCAATCCCTGACCGTGCTCGGATACGTCCGCCAAAGCCCGGACAAAACTTATGCAGCCACACTGAAAACATGGCAGGTGGGCCGAATCCTTCTGGATAATCTCAACCTGCGCGAACTCGCTGCACCCGAAATGAAATACCTTTCGAGCGAAACGGGCGAAGCTATCTATCTGGCAGTGCCTGAAGATCTTTCAGTGATCTATATCGACAAGCGCGAGAGCTCAAAACCGATCAGGTCGTGGAATCCCGTAGGTGGATCAGCGCCCATACATTGCGTGGGCACGGGCAAAGCCATTCTTGCACAGAACTATGACGCATTGCGGGCGCAGGTAAGTGGCCGACTGACCCGGCACACAGACCTGACGATCACCAACCTGACTGATCTTGATGCTGACGTGGACGAAACACGCCGTCAGGGCTATGCCTATGACAGGGGCGAGTTTCGAGATCGGATTCTGAGTGTCGGCGCCGCAATCTGCCTCCCGAATGGCCAAGCGATTGCGGCCTTGGGTGTGTCCCTGCCCAACATAAACATGCCGGACAAAGGGATCGATTGGTTGGGATCACTCGTGGCACATGCCGCCGCCAGTGTTTCAGGCAAGGTCGCCAAAACCTAGGCTACTTCTTTTCGATCGTCTCGACGGGACCACCCTTTTCCGCCCAGGTCGAGAATCCTTCTTTCAGGTGTGCCGCTGCGAAACCCATGTCCTGCAACGTGGCAACTGTCAAAGCGGACCGCCATCCCGAAGCACAGTGGAAAACATACTTCTTGTCTTCCTGCCCGAACACATCCTTGTAGTAAGGGCTGTCCGGATCGACCCAGAATTCGATCATACCACGCGGTGCATGGATCGAACCCGGAATAGCACCAGTGCGCTGCCGCTCGCGAATGTCACGAATATCCACGATGACGACGCTCGGGTCATCTACCATGCCAATCAGGTCCTCAGTTTCAATTTCTTCGATCCGGTTGCGGGCCGCCTTGACCATATCTGCTGCTGTTTTCTTGAGTTTGCTCATTTAACCGTGCCGCTATTTAGAACATATTTTTCATATATTGACACGCAATCTTGCGTGTTGCAACCTTGAGGGTAACGCATGTGACCGCTGGTCTGAACCTTGAAAGAGGTCGCTATCATGACAAAAGATACCGCCGTTTCTCTTTGGGACACGTCAGCCGCAGAGGCGGATTATGAAAACGAAACTCTGGGCGATGTTACGGTTGACGTTGCCATCGTAGGTGGCGGCTTCACTGGACTTTCAACGGCACTGCATTGCGCCGAAAAGGGCCTGTCGGCGCATGTTCTGGAAGCCAAGCAGATCGGATATGGAGGGTCGGGCCGCAATTGCGGGTTGGTGAACGCCGCCCTGTGGCTGCAACCTCAGAAAGTGCGCGAAAAGCTGGGCACTCTATATGGCCCACGCTTTATCAAGAAGTTCGGCAGTGGCCCGGAGTACGTTTTTTCACTGATCGAAAAGCACCAGATCAGATGCGAGGTCACACGCACCGGGACAATCCACGCGGCGCACGGCCCCAGTGGCTACATTGATCTCAAAGAACGCCACGAAGAATGGCAACGGCTTGGTGAGCCGGTGGACCTGCTTTCGCGCGAACAGGTCTCGGACATGATTGGGACCAACCACTTTCATGGCGGTTTGCTCGACCATCGCTGCGGGACCATCAATCCAATGGGCTATTGCCGTGGTCTGGCCCGCGCCGCGATGGGGGCAGGTGCCGCGATCAGTACCGGGGTGAGAGCAACCAAGTTGGAACGGGATGGCAATCTTTGGAAAGTGGAAACTGACAAAGGTACGGTGACGGCCAAAGCGGTCATCCTGGGCACAAATGCCTATACGGATGATCTATGGCCCAATCTGAGCCGCATTTTCACGATGATCCATTATTTCCAGCTGGCGACAAAACCCCTGGGACCAGAAGCTGATCACATCTTGCCCGGCAAGCAGGGACTTTGGGACACGGGACAGATCATGTTCAACATCCGCCGTGATGCGTTCAATCGTTTACTGGTCGGCTCCATGGGCAAGGTTATAGGGTCCAAGGACCAAGGCCTGTCACATCGCTGGGCCAAAAAGCAGATTGCCCGCATCTTCCCCAACTTGGGACAGTTTGAGTTTGACGAAGCATGGCATGGACAGATCGCCATGACCCCCGATCACTTGCCGCGGATCTACGAATTGGACGTCAATCTGTTCACACCCATCGGGTACAACGGGCGCGGGATTACAACCGGTACTATGTTCGGCGAAACGATGGCTGGTTTGTTGACAGGTATGGATCGCGCCGATCTGCCATTGCCGATGACAGCCCTACAAACCGTTCCGACCGCACCAATCGTTTCACGCATCTATCAGTCTGCATTCACCGCCAACCAAGTGCTCAAGGCAATATAGAACATGACGAATTTCAAGACCCGCGTCGGCGTTGATATTGGCGGGACCTTTACAGATGTGGCGCTTGCGCATTGGAGCGGCCTGTCAACATGCAAGGTTCTAACCAACTACGCGCAGCCGGAACAGGCGATTCTGGACGGCATTCAGCTTGCTGCCGATAAGGCGGACATTGATCTGGGTGCGATTGAACAGGTCATTCACGGCACCACGCTGGTCACCAACGCACTGATCGAACGCAGAGGCGCGAGGCTTGCCTTTATCACGACCGAAGGGTTCCGGGACGTAATCGAAATGCGGTCCGAGAACCGCTTTGAGCAATACGATCTCAACCTGACACTTCCTATACCATTGGTGGCGCGACAACACCGACTCACCTTGAACGAACGGATGGGCCCATCCGGTGAAGTGCTGCTTCCTTTGGACCGAGACGAAGTTGAGCAGATGGTTCAGACCATCGTGACAAGCGACTATGATGCCGTCGCCATCGGCCTCATCCACTCCTATGCCAATGGCGCCCACGAGAAGCAAATGGCAGAGGCGCTGCGCGCAGCAGCACCCAATTTGTCGATTTCCATCTCGTCCGTGATTTCGCCGCAGATGCGAGAGCTTCCACGCTTCAACACCGTCATTGCGAACGCCTATGTTCAGCCGCAGGTCTCGAATTACCTCGGCCGCCTCGTTCTGCGTTTGAAAGATGCGAGCGTAGACGCCCCCGTCTTCATGCTGCATTCGGGCGGTGGTCTGATGTCGGTCGAAGATGCCGCTGAACAGCCGGTGCGTCTGCTCGAATCCGGGCCTGCCGGCGGTGCGATCTTCGCCGCCGACTACGCACGGGCCCATGGGCTGGACAAGGTGCTGAGCTTCGACATGGGCGGCACGACAGCCAAGATCTGTTTGATCGAAGACGGGGCGCCCAAAACCGCCAACACGTTCGAGGTTGCGCGCACTTATCGCTTCAAAAAGGGGTCCGGCATGACCGTCTCGACCCCGGTGGTCGAGATGGTCGAGATTGGCGCAGGTGGCGGATCCATCGCCTCCATCGATGCGATGGGCCGTATCCAGGTCGGCCCGAAGTCCGCAGCCTCCGAACCCGGACCAGCGTGCTATGGGCGAGGTGGACAGCAACCGACAGTCACGGATTCCAATCTGCTGCTGGGTCGTCTGGACCCCGAGAATTTTGCCGGCGGTGCAATTCCATTGCACCCCGATGCATCTGACAAGGCCGTTGCGTCGCGCCTGACCGAAACGACCGGGCTTAGCGTACAGGACGCGGCCTTCGGCGTGACCGAGATGGTCGACGAAAACATGGCCAACGCCGCACGCGTCCACACGGTCGAGAATGGTCGCGATATCGAACACTTCACAATGATCGGCTTCGGCGGTGGCGCACCCCTGCACGCATGCCGCCTCTGCGAGAAACTGGGCATCAAGGCCCTTTTGATCCCACCGGGGGCCGGTGTTGGCTCGGCCATCGGGTTCTTGAAGGCACCGTTCAGCTACGAAGCCTCGCGCGGGATGTTCCAGCGCCTGGCCGCATTCGATGCCAGTGCAGTCAACGCCATGCTGCAGGAATTGGAGGGCGAGGCACGCGCCTTTGTCGACGCGGGATCCAAGGGCCAGGAGACCGAAACCAAGCTCACCGCCTTCATGCGGTATTCGGGGCAGGGGTGGGAAATACCCGTATCGCTCCCGCACAAGGTGTTTAAAGACTCGGACAGTGCATTGATCCTTGCTGCATTTGAGGATGCCTATCGCGCGCTCTTTGGTCGGACGATTGATGGGCTGGCCTGTGAAATAACAAACTGGTCGTTGATTGTCTCAACCGTGTTGCCTGCAGTCGCCAGAGCAGAGCGCCACTCAAATGGCGCCGGGGCCAACGCGCTGCGCAGCAGGACATTCTATGACGCCGCCAAACGAAAAACTGTCGAAGCACGGGAAGTCGCACGCGAGGCGCTCACACCCGGAATGACCATCGACGGCCCCGCCATTGTTGTCGAGCGTGAAACCACCACCATCGTCACATCAGCCTACAAAGTGATAGGGCAGGGGGATGGAAGTCTGCTTCTTCTGCGCAAGGAGGACGCCGCATGAGCACCCCCAGCAGCATCGACTTTCAGATCATGTGGAACCGCCTGATCGCAGTGGTCGAGGAACAGGCGACAACGCTGATCCGCACCGCCTTTTCCACCTCTGTCCGCGAGGCCGGCGACCTATCGGCTGGCCTGTTCGACCGACAGGGCCGAATGATCGCGCAAGCGGTGACCGGAACACCCGGCCACGTGAACGCCATGGCCGAGAGTGTGACCCACTTCGTGGCCGAGATCGGCGCACAGGACATATTCGAAGGGGATGTTCTGATCACCAATGACCCTTGGTTAGGGACAGGGCACCTGCACGACGTCACCATCGTTTCACCCGTGTTCCGCAAGGGGACGCACATTGGTTACTTCGCCTGCACGGCGCATGTCGTGGATATCGGCGGGCGTGGTTTTGGGCCGGACGGGAACGAGGTCTATGAAGAGGGTCTGTTGATCCCAATCATGAAGTTTGCGGAGCGCGGCCAGGTTTCCAAGGATCTGCTTCGTCTGATCCGGGCAAATGTCCGCACGCCTGATCAGACGGTCGGCGATATCTACTTCTCTTGCCGCCTGCAACGAGGCGGGTGACAGGCGCTTGCAAGCCATGCTGGACGAGTTCGATATCGACAACATTGACGGCCTGTCCAACTTTATCATCGACACAAGCCGCAAGGCCACACACGAAGCGATTTCAAAAGTGGCCGATGGCAGTTTCGCCCACACCATGCAGGTCGATGGTTACGATGCTCCGGTCCACATGGAAGTAAGGTTGGACATCAAAGGCGATACGCTGCTAGCCGATTTCGCGGGCACATCAGGCATGAGCAAATTCGGCGTGAACTGCCCCGAGGTCTATACTCGCGCCTATGCCTGCTATGGCCTGAAATGTGCGATTGCCCCGCAGGTGCCCAACAACACCGGCTCGCTCGAACCGTTCCAGATCACCGCGCCGGACGGGTGCATTCTGGCGGCCAAGCGCCCAGCACCTGTGTCCGTACGGCACGTGATGGGACACCTTGTGCCCGATGTCGTCTTGGGCGCACTTCACAAGGCGATGCCCGACACCGTTCCAGCCGAAGGGGCCTCCGCACTCTGGAACATTCAAATCTCGGCGCGCGCCAGCGATCTCAACAGCAATCTGCCAAATCGCGAAGTCCTGATGTTCAACTCTGGTGGCACCGGAGCACGACCAGCACATGACGGGTTATCCGCCACCGCCTTCCCATCTGGCGTATCGACCATGAGCGTGGAAGCAACCGAGCATGTCGGCCCGATCACCGTCTGGCGGAAGGATCTACGCGCAGGGTCAGGCGGTGCAGGCGCACTCCGAGGGGGCTTAGGACAAACCATCGAGATCGAGCCGCGCGACGGGTACGACTTCTATTTCAATGCGATGTTCGACCGCGTGCACAATGCCGCGCGTGGCCGCGACGGTGGCAATCCTGGCGCTCTTGGGCGCGTTGAATTGTCGGATGGGACCGCACTGCGCTCGAAAGGTCGCCAGTTGATCAAAAACGGTCGGCGTCTAAGGTTGAGCCTACCCGGTGGGGGCGGCTACGGTGCGCCATCCAACCGTGACAAGAGCCAGGTTGCAGCTGACATTGCAGCCGGTCTGATCACACCCGAACAAGCGAAATCCGACTACGGATACGAATAGACATAGGATCGTTGACCATGACAGACACACCCATCGCTTTGATTTCCGGCGCCGCACAGGGGATCGGACTGGCCTGCGCCGAAGCGCTCGCTGAAGACGGCTACAAAGTCGTCCTTGCCGACATCAAGGATACCGTGAAGGTCGAGGCAGAGCGGCTGGGCGGAGCAGGGTATATTTGCGATTTTGGTGACGTGGATGCGATCAGCGCACTGTTTGACACCATCGAAGCCGAACACGGCCCCGTCAGTGCATTGGTAAACAACGCAGGCATCGCCATGCCAGGTGATTTCCTCAGCTACGGACTCGACGCGCTCGATACAGTTCTTGGCGTCAATCTGCGCGGCGTGTTCGTGGCAACGCAACGTGCAGCGCGAACCATGGTGGACAAGGGTATCCAAGGCGCAATCGTCAACATGTCTTCGATTAATGCCCAGGTGGCGATTCCCGCGATCCCGGCCTATTGCGCGTCCAAAGGGGGCGTCATGCAATTGACCAAGGTTGCAGCGCTTGCGTTGGCCAAGAACAACATCCGCGTCAATGCCGTGGGCCCTGGCTCTATCGACACTGAAATGATGGCAGGTGTGAACGCCAACCCCGAGGCCTTTAAAACAGCCATGTCTCGCACACCGCTGGGCCGCGCGGGCAGCGCCCGGGAAATCGGCGATGTGGTCGCGTTCCTGTGCTCTCCGAAATCCAGCTATGTCACGGGCGAGACCATCTATGTTGATGGTGGACGCCTTGGCCTGAACTACACGTGCTGAGGCCCTGACGATGTCTTCCCGCTACGCTGAAACCTACGCCGCATGGCGGGATGATCCGGTTGCTTTCTGGGGCAAGGCGGCGGAGGGCATCGACTGGTTCGAACCAGCAACTTCAGTGTTTAACCCTGATCTTGGTGTCTATTGGCGCTGGTTTGAGGGGGCGATGTGCAACACCTGCTACAACTGCCTTGATCGGCATGTTGAGGCAGGACATGGGGATCGCCTTGCCCTCGTCCATGACAGCCCCGTAACAGATAGCGTATCGCGTTTCACGTTCAGCGAAATGACGGATCGCGTGAGTGCCTTGGCACATGTTCTGCGCGGCATGGGTGTGACCAAGGGCGACCGGGTGATCATCTACATGCCAATGGTGCCCGAAGCGGTGTTTGCCATGCTGGCTTGCGCACGGTTGGGGGCCATCCACTCGGTTGTATTCGGCGGTTTTGCGGCCAGCGAACTCGCCACCCGGATCGACGATGCCGCGCCCAAGGTGATCGTCTCGGCCTCCTGCGGGATCGAGCCGGGGCGTGTCGTAGCCTACAAACCGCTGCTCGACGAAGCCATTGACATTGCAACCGCAAAGCCGGACGCGTGCCTTATCCTGCAACGTCAGGTGCATCCCTGCGAACTGACACAAGGGCGCGATCTGGATTATGCCGAGCAGGTCGATGCGGCTTTGAACGCAGGGCAAGGCACCGAATGCATCCCGGTTGCAGCCACAGACCCGGCATACATCCTTTATACCTCTGGCACGACCGGCCAACCCAAGGGCGTGGTCCGTGACACCGGCGGTCACATGGTCGCCCTGAAATGGACGATGGAACACCATTACGGCCTCACGCCGGGCGAGGTCTTCTGGGCCGCTTCGGACGTGGGTTGGGTCGTGGGTCATTCATATATCTGCTACGGGCCACTGCTGCACGGCTGTGCCACGGTGATGTATGAGGGCAAGCCGGTAGGTACGCCCGATGCGGGTGCCTTCTGGCGCGTCATCCAGGATCACAAGGTGGCGGCCCTTTTCACCGCGCCGACGGCTTTCCGCGCCATCAAGAAGGAAGACCCGACCGGGGCGCTGATCGCTGACTACGACCTTAGCCATTTTCGGACACTGTTTCTGGCCGGTGAGCGGTCGGATCCCGCGACCATCGAATGGGCGCAAGAGAAACTGGATCGTCCTGTGATTGACCACTGGTGGCAAACTGAAACCGGCTGGGCCATGTCCGGTAACCCGGTGGGGCTTGGCGCCTTTCCGATCAAGCTTGGCTCACCCGGAAAACCCATGCCGGGCTACGACATCCGGGTCTTGGATGACGAAGGCAACCCGGTCCCCCCAGGCACGCTTGGCAACATCGTTTGCAAACTGCCGCTGCCGCCCTCTGGCTTCCCGACATTGTGGAATGCACCTGAACGCTTCCTATCCTCCTACATGGATGAGTTCCCGGGCTTCTATGCCACCTCGGACGCAGGCATCATTGATGAAGACGGCTATGTCTTCATAATGGCGCGCACCGATGACATCATCAATGTCGCGGGCCACCGCCTTTCTACAGGTGCGATGGAAGAGGTCATTGCCAGCCATCCCGATATTGCCGAATGCGCAGTTGTCGGCAAGGCCGATACGCTCAAGGGGCAGATGCCGCTTGGCTTCTACGTTACCAACGATGGCGTAAACCGCGACGTGGTAGAGCTTGAGCAGGAACTGGTAAAACTGGTGCGCGCCAGGATCGGTGCCGTGGCTGCATTCAAAACAGCTGTCCCCGTGATCCGCCTGCCCAAAACACGGTCGGGCAAGGTGCTGCGCGGAACAATGCAAAAGATCGCGGATGCTACGGACTACAAACAGCCTGCCGCAATCGATGACCCCGCGATCCTGACCGAAATCACCGACGCTTTGAACGCGCGCAACCTGATTGGATAAGGCATGATTGAACGGCTCCACACCTCTGACCGCATGAGCAAGATCGTCAAGCACAACGGCGTTGCCTATCTGTGCGGCCAAGTCGGGGCAGGGGACAGCGTTGCGGAGCAAACCGCCGATTGCCTGTCACGTGTCGATGCGCTGTTGACCGAAGCAGACTCTGATCGGGAACATATTTTGCAAGCCGTGATCTGGCTCGCCGACATGGCCGATTTTGCCGAGATGAATGCCGTCTGGGATGCATGGGTGCCGCAAGGACATGCGCCCGCACGCGCCTGCGGCGAAGCCAGGCTGGCCCGTGATGTTCTGAAAGTCGAAATCATCGTAACCGCAGCCATAAAAGACTGACCCAAGGGAGATAGTCATGCAGCCAGCTGTCGAAATGAAGCAAGTCAACAAGTGGTACGGCACCTATCACGCGCTAAGGGACGTCGACCTGAGGGTGATGAAGGGCGAAAAAATCGTTGTGTGTGGACCATCCGGGTCCGGCAAATCCACAATGATCCGCACGATCAACCAGTTGGAAGAACACCAGTCCGGCCAAATCATGATCAACGGGGAAGAAATCAGCGCAGACGCACCGAACATTGAGGAAATGCGGCGCGAAGTCGGGATGTGCTTTCAGCATTTCAACCTGTTCCCGCATCTGAGCATCCTGGACAACTGCACGTTGGCACCAATGCTAGCGCGCAAAATCTCCCGCGAAGAAGCCGAAGAGACAGCCATGGGTTATCTGTCAAAGGTTCAGATCGCCAATCAGGCCGAGAAGTTTCCCGGACAATTGTCGGGTGGCCAGCAGCAACGCGCCGCCATCGCCCGCGCGCTGTGCATGAAACCCGAAATCCTGTTGTTCGATGAACCAACATCGGCGCTTGATCCGGAGATGATTGGTGAAGTCCTGGATGTGATGGTTACGCTAGCCCAGGAAGGCATGACGATGATCTGCGTCACGCACGAAATGGGCTTTGCGCGCAAGGTCGCCGACCGTGTGATATTTATGGATGCAGGCGAAATCATTGAAGAGGGTGATCCCGAAAGCTTCTTCAGCGCCCCCAAAAGCGGTCGCACCAAGACGTTCCTTGATCAGGTTCTCAGTCACTAGATCACAGCGCCGGTTCCAAGCCGCGTACGTGCTGCACTGCTGCGAAAAGGCATCCGCAGCAGGCATCGCTCGCGCTTGAGTCCGCACTATGCAGACAAGCCTGACCCATACCGCTCAGTTCATTCGGTATCCGACATTGCGCAGGGTCACGATCCGCGCACCCTCGTCGCCAATCTTGCGACGAAGACGCCCCACATACACATCAACCACGTTGGTCAGCGGGTCAGCGTTCAGCCCCCAGACCGCGTTCAAAATCCGCTCGCGCGACAGAACGCGACCTGGATTGGTCAAAAAAAGCAGGAGCAAATCACGTTCCTTCTTTGACATTTCGATCTCTTCGCCATTGATGCAGACCTGCAAGGATTCACGGTCGAAGGTGAGTGAGCCACTTTTGACAACTGTATCACTGGCATCTACCGCATAGTTGGTCGCGCGACGATGAAGCGCTTCAACACGGGCAATGAGCTCATCAAAGTCAAAGGGCTTGGGCAGATAATCATCGGCACCAATTTTCAAACCCTCGACTTTCTCTTCCGGACTATCGAGTGCTGTCAGCATCAAAATCGGGGTTTTTGACTTGCGTGCGCGCAATTTGCGACACACGTCCTGCCCCTGAATGCCCGGAAGCATCAGGTCAAGCAGGATGACATCATATGTGTTGGACGCTGCGTGTTCGAGCGCTTCTTCCCCGTCAGCGGCATGGTCAACGGACCAGCCTTCGGCGGATAATCCGCGCCGAATAAAGTCTGCAACGCGGTTTTCATCTTCGACAAGAAGGATGTTCATAATTGGCTCCACCCAAATTCAATTCTGTGTCAGGGACTGAAACCGGCCCATGACATCAGCTATCGTTCTGTGTTGAATAATCCAAATCTCCGCTTCGTGTTTAGGCGGAATTGCGCGAAGTTTGGGCAGTCACTTCGCGAGGTCGGGGCTGTTTTGGCAGCGCAATGACAACCCGCAACCCACCGCCTGACCGATCCGCAAGATCCACCTTGCCGCCATGCGCTTCGACGATGGACTTGACGACTGGAAGGCCCAAGCCGCTGCCCTCGATCCCCTGACCGGATGCATTGGACCCACGGAAGAACCGGTTGAAGGCCCGCTCTTTCTCGGCGGGATCAAGGCCTGGGCCATCATCCTCGACCGCTATCCTATAATTCTTTGTACCATCCTCCAGTGAAACGGAAATTGACGGTCCGCCGTACCGCCGGGCGTTCTGCAAAAGGGCAAGGATAGACTGGCGTAGCCGAACAGGATCGACAGATGCCGACACCGGTTGATCACCTTCGTTGATCTGAACCGAACCGGGGAACATCAACACCGCATCATGAATGACTTTTCTCAGATCAGTCTCGGTAAGATCGAGACGCAACTGACCCGCCTCATGGCGCGCAACGGTCAGCATATCGTCCACGATCTGGTTCGTGTGCTTTGCAGATTCCCGGATACGGGCAAGTGTATCAGACACGTCGTCACTCAGACCGCTGGATGTACGCAGTGTCACATCAGCCTCACCCAGAATAATGGCAAGCGGTGTGCGAAGTTCGTGGCTTATGTCAGCCATCAACCGTTTTCGGTTTTCTTCACCCAACTCCAGCTTATCGATCATCTTCTGAAGTTCGGCCGTACGCGCGGCGACCAGTTCCTCGAGCTGTGCTTTCTGTTCCGCACGGCTGGCCTCCCGTTTCGCCACAGCCTCACCCATACTATTCAGGATGACGCCCAGTTCACGAAATTCACGGCTGCCCCCCAGCTGGACAGATCCGGAATAATCCGCATTGCGCAGTCGATTGATACTCTGTTGCAAACGAATGAGTGGCAGCCGGATCTGACCATTGAATGAAACTGCACCGACGATCAGCAAACCAATCAGCACAAAGAGCAGACCATATACAAACCGCTCATTCCACGTGCGGAAGGCATCGGCATCTGCCAGAACCTCCTGTACTTCCTCCAACTCTTCATCGACTGCGGCCTGTATCTTGCGGTCCAGTTCAATATCGATGTCGTCATCCAGCAAGGCCGCCAAACGTTCGATCTGTAGGAAGGTTTCAACTGGATCACCCGACTCCGTCAGAGTCGCGATGGCCGCATTGATCGACTGTATTTCCTCTTCAATTTCATTCAGGAGATCGAGTTCCTCGATCTCCTCGTCTCCAATCAATTGGATTTCCCGCCCGATGGTTTTCCGAATCTCGACAAGAGTTTTGGCAATTTTCTCACGCAGTTCCGTTTCCAGTTCACCGCCATCGCGATTGCCAATCAGAAGCGCGTCACCATGTTGTTTGAACAACCGATAGACATCGGCCTCAAGCCGCAGGTGAAGGGCCCGGGATTCCTGAGCCAACTGTGTACGCGCATCCCACCAGCGCGCTTTTTCCACACTGTAAAGCGTCAGGCCGGCAAATGCGCCCAAGAGTAAAACAATAACGGCGGCGTATACGCCAAAAAGGGTGGTAGAGCGCATCTGATAGTCCCTTCAGTACGAAGTAGCAGTGCAAGTGTTTGTTGGCTCCGCGAGTATAACGGTTGCCCGGGTCAGGTGTCGCAGCGTGTCCAGAAGCATGTCCCGGTCCGGGTCTGCGGCCCAGCGTAGAGATGAAATGATGATGACATCAGCCTGCCCAAGGACCGCGCGCGCAAGGTCCAAGCGCAACGTTTGCGCAGCGGTCAGGTTCCTTCCATTCTCTGCAAGGCGTTGATCAAGGCCGCCGGGTGCACGCAACACCTCATTCAAGTCAAATGCAGCAAGGGCTTGTTGGATCACGCCGTCCGTTGGGCGCTTTGGTGCACCAAGGGTCACGGACCTTCTCAGGCTGCCTTGCAGACCGACATGCTCGTCACCGATGTAGCTGATCTTTGCCGAACGTGTTTGACTGCCAAAACGGAGATCGACCGCGCCGTGCGTATCCAGACCGGCGATCACGCGCGCGCACAGGCGGGCATACGAGCCTCTCAAATGAGTGACCTTTCCAGCACCAGCAGAGAAACTGACAGGCTGTCCGTCTACCTGGCCTTCCAAAGTGACCGAGATCGGCTCGCTCTTGGGTTTTGACCGCCGTTTGACTGTCGGTTCGTCCAACAACCTTTGTGCCTTTTCCCGTGCGACACGCCACGCGCAATAGCGGTCCCAAGATGCAGCAAGGTCCTGCAGCGGCAGCGCAACAATGGCGAGGACCGACATGCATGCCGCAGCAGTTGCGGGTGCAAGACCATTCTGACCGGCCAGCCAAAGCATGAGAAGCCCGGACAATGCCGTCCCGACCTTAAGCAAGGTTTGGAGACCAGCGGTCCGCCCACGGCGAGACACCGCATCACCTTTCAAAGCGGCGCCCTTCTCATCAAGGGCGCGCAGCTCCTTGTTTGTGCGTCCCATGAGATCCAGTTCGGGGGCAATCGCAATGCGTTCGATCATTGAAATGGCAATGTTTGCCCTACGTCGTCTCAGCTTGCGGTGGCGCTGTTCCAGATGCCAGGCTGTGATGCACATGATCGCCAACGCAAGGCCAAGCGGAACAAGTCCGGTTCCGGCGAGGGTGGGATTGAGGCTGAACAAGATCCAAATGGCACCGGGCAAGACAACAATGGCAGACAATACATCAGGCAAACCGCGTCCGAACCAAAGGCGGGCGGCCGCTAGGTCACCAACAAAGCGAAGGGACAACGCACCAACCCGACGCTCCTCGTGACGCGCTTTCGGAAGGCGGGCGATCTGGGAATAGAGTGTCCGGCGAAGCGCAATCGCATAGCTCTGCCCCAATGCCTCGGCACGCCTGCGTGCAAACAAATGGCACAACGCTGCAACCAGTCCGGCGGCCCCTAATTCAGCAACTGTCTGCATGGGCAATGACTGCTGTGAATGAAGCGCCATGAAAGCGTCCCGTGTTGCAAAAGCACCCACGGCAAGCGCGATCGCCTGAACAATGGCGGACGATATGATCAGGACCGCATCGATGACACGGTCCTGAGTAGCAATTGAGGGCAGGGGGGTCATGCCGCCACACCTTGATGGTCCCGGCGCATCAATGGTGCGACATGCAGCGCAATCGCCTCAGGCGACCAAAGATCTTCGCGTGACAGAATGGGCAAGCCGGTCACCTCAGCCGCTTCTGCGGTTGCAAGCGGAGAGCAGCTCACCATTCCCGATATTGCAAATGGCGTAAGCTGCAGGCGTTCAAGTACCATCACGCCACCCAGTGCACTCAGCGCATCGGGGGCAGCAAACAGGATACCATCCAGACGATCGCGGATATGCGAAGCCTTTAGGATGTCACGCGTTTCCTGTTGAAACACACCGTCCGCAATTTCGACGACAACCACTTCGGCACCGCGCGCGGCTGCCGTACTGACCAGCGTGTCAAAACCCTGTTCGATCTGCTCAAGCGGCCTACGGAAGGTGGTCGCCATGCCAACGTCGGTAAAGTCGAGCGCAGGGGCACCACCATCCTCAAAGCTGTTGAAGTCACCAAAGGCACCCGTACCGGTGGCTTTGACACCTGCCACCGAATACCCGGACCGCATAAGCCCATGGGCGAGGCTTGAGGCGGCGGTAGTCTTACCCGAGTTCATCGAGGCACCGAAAACCCCAATCACCGTCACGCGGTCATTGGCTGGCAGAGGCGGCAGTGCATAGTCCGCGACATTCATCACGCGACCCTGTTCGCCCGTCAAAAGACCCAAAGGCTTCAACCGGGTGGCGTCGTCCATAAAGTCATGTGCGGCATCAATGCGTCCGGCAACACCGCCGCCCGCAACCAAGTCGATCAGGTCGTCGTCGATGATGGCACTCGCCAGGAACTGATCAGGCGCATAACGGTCACCCAGGCACACGACGACCAGATCTCCGGGATAGCTTAGCGAAACACGTCGCTCTGCCAGTTGCAGTTTCTTGTGTTGGCCGATTTCGACGATTTCGCACAGCATCAGATCACCGGCCTTGGCTGTCTGAAAACTGACGGACAGACCCCGGACGTCGCTGCGATCAACGCGCCGTGTTGTGAACGCCCATTTCGCGATCTCGCAGAGGGCGGGGGTCAAAGGATAAATCTTGGTCATTGGTTTGCTCCGTAGTGTAGCGTTTGAATGACCTTTGTTTCGCCGACCCGGATGATGGCTGTCCGGCAGACAAATGAACCGCTGCCGGAAATGTGGATGAACGCAAAATGAACGGTGGTGTTCACCGGAGCAGCGTATCCGCAATCAATGGCTGGGGGATTCTCTCCCTAGTCATCATTGTCACCATCGTCTCCACCTCCATCATCACCGCCGCCGTCTCCACCTCCTCCGTCGCTGCCGCCGCCATTGTCATCATCATCGTCTCTTTCATCCCGATCATCGTCGTCGTCATCATCATCATCGTTGTCGTCGGCATCTGAACCACGGCGGCTTGTTCCCTCTTCGGGTTCGTCGCGCGCGCCTCTTCGAATCTTCACCAATGGTGATTCTGTTGTCACCGTTGTGGTCATTGGTTCGCATCAGCTGTCTGGCACCGTCGCGCCCAAAGGCCGCCACCAATTCATCAAAGCTGAGCATTCCGTCGGAATTGGTGTCCACAGATCGGAAACTCGCTGATTGACAAAGTGCCGCCGAAGACGATGCGAAACTGACAACAAGCGCAAAGAGCAGGCTCTTTGGAAGCCTGCGCGGGCGAACCGATACGTTCGCTGCAGCAATGGCGTGACCGCCATCTGCGTGCTTGCTGGTTCTGTACACCATTCTATGCCCGATACTACCCGCGTTACATGCAGGGTATGCCCCAAAAGCAGTAGTAAGTTGCATGTGTGGATGAACGTTAGCCACTACCAAAGATGAACGCCAGATGAACAGCATCCGATACCCTACATCCTGGATACAATCAGACGATCTTCCGCAACCATACGCGAAATCAAGGCGATGATTGCCTAATAGCTTTACATAATATTGATTACATGATGTTTTTCACGATCCGTTGCAGGATGTGCGACCGATGGTTTTGACCACCAAAAAAGATACCCAGAACGCGCACCTCCATCCGTTCCGCGTCCGAAATAAAGTAGAAAACGGCGCTATCCTTGGTCACATGCCGCAGCCCATCCATGATCTGCGGCACCAGCGTGCCCTGGAACGGAACATCGCCCAGACCGGCTAATGCATCCTCGACACCGCGCACGCGACTAGCCGCACGATTTAAAGCATCATCAATCGGCTCGCCAAGATCGCGGTATGATTGGAACAGATGATCAAAGATGACTTCGATATCCGCGTCACAAGCTGCGCTGCGGAGAACCTTAAACCCTGTGGGCACGAGTTTTGGCCGCAATCATATCCTCGGTTCGGGCGCGTCCCTCATCCGCCGCCACAAATGGGCCTGCCGCCCGCTCGGCGAAAAAGGCCTGTAGCGCGGCCAGCTCTGCCGCTTCACGCTCTTTCTCGGACCGGACGAGTTCAAGACCGCGCTGCACAACCGCGCTAACGCTGGCATATTGCCCATCCGCAACCAATCGGCGGGTAAACTCATCCTGTTGATCCGTGATCGATACAGAGGCTTTCACAGACATGGCATGTCTCCCATTGCTACTCAGTAGTATAAAGGGGCAAAATGGTCCGACGCAAGAGATGCATCAGTTCAAATCCTGCAGCAGCCTTCCATGCTTTTTGCTTTCTGCAATCACATCCGAAAGCCTACGCAGCCCTTTTCCTTCCAGAAGCGGGATCAGCTTGACCAATGCTTCCGCAGTCACTTGCGCATCCCCCAAGGCTGTGTGCCGCTGTTCGGACGGTATGATGATCTCAAGGCGATCACATAGCGCATCCAGCGTGTGTTCTTCGGTCGTACCGAAGACAATCGCGGACAAAAGGACGGTGTCCAGAACGGGATGATCCCATGTCACACCCATCCCTCCCTCGGCACGGCGCAAAAACGCCAGATCAAATGGGGCGTTATGCGCGACCAGAACCGCATCATGGCAGAACCCATGCAACGCACGGCCCGCCGTGGCGAAATCTGGCGCCCCTACGACATGGGCATCCGACACACGGTGCACCGCCGTCGATGCAGGGGGTATCGAACGGCCAGGATCGACATAACTGTCAAGCGCTTCGCCTTCGACAATCCGTCCGTTCAAAACACGTACCGCCCCCAACTGCACCACGTCGTCCTTGTCAGTGGACAGACCCGTTGTTTCGGAATCAAACGCCACAAAACACAGCTCGGACAACGCCGTATCCTGCATGTCTACGCCGTCACCGGCATTCAAGAGATCAAAGTCATAGACCAGCGGGGCGCCGCCTCGGGCTTCAAGGGCACCTCGGGCATGTCGATCAGCAGCATGTACCCTGCCCGGTCCAGCGGCTTCAGCTTCGCCATAAATGTCGTTGTTGCGTCCTTGTCCCGCAGGTCAAAGGCCACCTCGCCCCCCATCTGGTTCAGCGTGGACTTCGCCCGCCCCAGATCAGCCGCATAGAAGTAGTCAACCAAAGGTGCCTTGAGCCGCGGGGGCGCAATGCCAGACAAGATGTCCGCCGCCTGCCCGTCGTACAGGACGATCCCCATACGCTCGTTCACCATGATCGTGGCAACAGGAATCTCGGTCAAAAGAGCGGTTAGACGTTCGGCCTCTGCCTGCAATCGAGCAGTCTTGTGCGCCACGGCAGATGCTGTGTTCATGACACTTGAGCTAAGCGTGTGCGATACGGCCTGCGCGGCCGGAGCAAGATCCCCAAGATAACGAGCCGCATCCACATCCAACTCCCCCTCAACACCTGAATGTGCCCGCAGCCTCAAGTTGGCAGCAAGCGTGTTGATCGGCTTGGCAACATTCTCATCGAACAAAAGCCAGATCACGACAGCCAACCCGGTGTTGAGAAATGCGAAGACAACAAAGGCTGTCACGAATGGTCCGGTCGGCAATGTGGACTCGGCGCGCACCCATCCAAAGTACAGCGCCCCAGCCGCCAGCCCTGCCCCGCCTGCCGCCACAAGGCAGAAAAACAGGAAAATGCGCAGGCGCAAGGACAGGCGGGTCAACATATCAGATCTCGCACACCATGGTCAGGATTGGATCATCGCCGGGTATCGCCTGCCAGTCTGCATCGACAACCGCACCATCGGTCGAAAAATCTGCGCCGTCGATTAAAATGGCCGACTGCGCTTTGGCACAGTCGAGCAACATGGGTGTCTGGTTCACCGGCGACCAACGGCCAAAGAAATACAAATCAACCAACCGCTGATCCGGCTGCGCATCGTTCCGGCGCAGGGTCGCCATGTCCACCGCCACAAACCGTTTTGTATACGGGTAGGCTTGCGTCCAGGGTCGCAGCCAGCTCTGCTCATCCACTGTCATCGCGATCTCTACACCTGCAGGGCAGCCGCTCTGCCGTGCGTCCGAACCACGTGTATTCGTTGGAAATGGTCATACCGATCATCCCGGCACCCGCCGCGACAGGCATCAACCATTTGGGTAAGCGCTTTCTCAATGCGATGTTCAGCACCATGACAAGGCCCGCACAGCCGATTCCGGCAAAGATAGTTGCGATCAATTCAACAAACATGGCCTATCCCAACGCTCCCTTACCCGTACCGATGGCTGACTGCATGGTTTTGACCACCACGAACGCGTCCCGCAAGTGGCTGCGCTCGAAATCCGAAAGGGTCGCGGGAGACAGGTAGTTGTCCGGCCCCTGCCCCGCCTTCACCTGTGCAGCCTGATGTTCCAGCCGCGTGGTGGCGATCAGGTCATAGGCATCCAGCAGGTCAGCGCCACCCGTCGCAGATAGCCCACCTGCGGCCATTGCCGCTTCGATCCGCGCCCGGGTGTTCACTGCTGTTAGCTGCCCCTGCAAGGCATAGACCCGGCCCAGATCAACGACCGGCACCACACCATTGTGCTTCAGGTCCAACCGATTGCGATGCTCTCCCGACCGGATGGTCGCCAGCCCACGCAGCATCCCCAAAGGAGGGTAATGCTTGAGCGAGTTGGCAATCAGGTGCGCTACAAAAATCGAATTGCGCGACGCCTTCGCCAACGTCTCGGCCTGCAGGTCGTCAAACAGGCTTTCGTCTCCGCCGATGGGCCGCAGATCGAACATGACCGAGGCCAGCATCTGCGCCTCGGGATTGGGTTTGGCGATCCAACCGGTAAAGTACGCGCGCCAGACAGACAACGGCTGACACCAACGCGGGTTGGTCGCCATCATGTCGCCGGGGCAATAGATATAGCCACAGGTATTGAGCCCATCGCAAACAATCCGCGCCAGTTTCGCAAAATAGGGCAAGTCCGCATCCGTCGCGTCATCGGACAAGATCAGGCAATTGTCCTGATCCGACACACCCGCCTGCTCCCGCCGACCCTGAGATCCACAGGCCAGCCACAGATACGGCACAGGCGGAGCACCCAGCTCTGCCTCGGCCAGAGACAGCAAGCGCCGGGTCACGGTATCGGCGATATCGGTGATCAGACGGGTGACAATATCATGCCGGGTCCCCATGCTCACCAGCTGTGCCAACAGCGCCGGGATCTCGGCCGTGACACGGGCCATGGCAGGCGCATCATCCGCCTCGGCCAGACGGCGCACCAGATCGGCAGAGGACAACGCTTGAAACCGTGTCAAGTCTGTCTGAGTGACAATGCCCAACAGCTGCCCATCCTCGACAATAGGCACGTGGCCAATGCGCCGTTCCATCATCATATGCAGCACATCCATACCCAACGCACTTGGCGGCAGGGTCAGGGGATCGGGCGTCATGATTGTAGACACAGCCTGACCAGAATCCACACCACCGGCAACAACCTTGGCATTCATGTCGCGGACCGTGACGATCCCCTGAAAACACTCCGATCCCGCCACACAGATGGATGAGATATGGTGCTGTGCCATCTGCTGCGCCGCCGCACGGATCGTATCATCCGGCAGGCATGTGACCGGATCACGGGTCATCAACTGATCAACGGGTAAAACCGTCAAATCCTTTGCCGCCGCCTGCGCCGGACGACGACGATCAAAGAACCGTGCCACCTTGGGATGCTCACGGATCAATTCGTGCAACATCTGGGCCGGTACCAGGATCAGCGTTGTCTGACCAATCGCGACAGCCGTGCGCTGTGATGGGCCACCTCGCAGCAAAGCGCGTTCACCAAATGAGTTGCGCGGGCCCAATAGGGACAATTGCACATCCGTCTCATCCGTGACCTCAACCTCGCCTGCAACGATGACATAAAGATACCGGATCGCGTCCCCGACCTGAAACACGGGCACGTCGTCGGCAAATGTCTCGACCGTGCATCGACCAACCAGTGTCTTCAGATCATCCGCGCTCAGCGCGTCATAAGGATGGACCGAGGCCAGGAATTGCGCGTGTTCAGTCTCAAGAGGCATCACATCACCCTGCGAAGGACAAAAACCTGCCCACGAGGATCGCGGACAGGTTCAGGATCAAAAGGCGCATCGCAGGGAAGAGAGACTGCGATGCGCCCGAGGGCCTTAGTGGTCCGCGGCTGCAGTACCCGCCCCGCGGGGGATACGCACGCTTTCCACCAGGTCCTTGATCTCTTGCGGGGTTTCCTTGGTCATGCCGGACACCACGTAAGCTGTGGCGAAGTTGACCATGGCCCCGATCGCGCCGAACGATGTCGACTTGATCGGCCCCAACAGCGGATTGTCATCCGTGAACATGTTGGTGTCCGGGATAAAGAACCAACCCTTGTGCAAGAAGATATAGAGCAAGGTCACAACCAGACCGGCCAGCATGCCAGCCACAGCCCCCACGTTGTTGATACGGGTCGAGAAGATGCCCATCATAAGCGCAGGGAAGATCGACGCCGCCGCCAGACCAAAGGCCAGCGCCACCGTCTGGGCCGCAAAGCCCGGCGGGTTCAAGCCCAGGATCACGGCCACCACAATCGCCGCCGCCATTGAAATACGGGCCGCAAGCAGCTCGGACTTCTCTGACATGTTCGGCGTCAGCTGACCCTTCAACAGGTCGTGGGACACCGCGGAAGAGATCGCCAGAAGCAGACCTGCCGCCGTGGACAGAGCCGCCGCAAGGCCACCCGCGGCCACAAGGCCGATCACCCAACCCGGAAGGGACGCAATCTCTGGGTTCGCCAGCACCAGAATATCCCGGTTGAACTTGGTCAACTCATTGCCCACCCATCCGTTCTCGGCCGCCTTGGCCTGCAGATCAGCATTTTCGTCGTTGTAATACTGGATCAGGCCGTCGCCGTTCTTGTCTTCCCAATCTAGCAGACCGGTTTGCTGCCATGTCTCCATCCAGGCATATTCCGGATCGCTATCGATTTGCTCGACACTCACCGCCGCATTGTCGATCCCATTGGGCCACATCAGTTCCGAGATGTTCAGGCGTGCCATCGCACCCACGGCAGGCGCGGTCAGGTACAACAGGGCGATGAACACAAGCGTCCAACCGGCAGACCAGCGCGCATCCGACACTTTGGGCACGGTAAAGAAGCGCATGATGACGTGAGGCAGACCCGCCGTCCCGATCATCAGGGACAAGGTGAAAAGCACCATGTTCAGAGTAGATCCATGGGCCGCCGTGTACTCGGCAAAGCCAAGATCGGTCACGATCTGGTCGAGCTTGGCCAGTAGCGGCTCACCACTTTCGGTCGATCCAAACAGACCCAACGCGGGGATTGGGTTGCCCGTCAGTTGCAGCGAGATGAAAACCGCCGGAATGGTATAGGCAGTGATCAGAACGCAGTACTGCGCCACCTGCGTGTACGTCACACCTTTCATGCCGCCAAACACGGCATAGGCAAACACCACGCAAGACCCGATCAGCAGCCCCCATGTCGCATCAATCTCAAGGAAGCGACCAAAGGCGATGCCGACGCCTTGCATCTGGCCGATCACATAGGTGATCGACGCCACCAGCAGGCAGATCACGGCCACCATGCGGGCCGATGAGCTATAGAAACGATCGCCGATGAATTCAGACACCGTGAACTTGCCGAACTTCCGCAGGTAAGGCGCCAGAAGCAGCGCAAGCAGCACATAACCGCCCGTCCACCCCATCAAGTAGGATGAATTGTCGTAGCCGGTAAAGGCGATCAGGCCCGCCATCGAGATGAAAGAGGCCGCCGACATCCAGTCCGCCGCCGTGGCCATCCCGTTGGTGACTGGGTGCACGCCGCGACCCGCGGCGTAGAACTCGCTGGTCGAGCCCGCGCGGGCCCAAACAGCGATGCCGATGTAGAGCGCAAAGGACGCGCCAACAAACAGCAGGTTGAGTGTAAACTGGTCCATCGTTCTTACCCTCGTCCACGCCGTACTGCTTATCGAGCCTGTTCATCCGCCAGGCGTAGAAAAAGATCAGCACCAGAAAGACGATGATCGAACCCTGCTGCGCAAACCAAAAGCCCAGGTCCGTGCCACCCACAGAAATTCCGCTCAGGGCTGGCCTGAGGACGATGCCAAAGCCAAAGGACACAAGGGCCCAGATCACCAGCGAAATTAAGATCATGCGGACATTGGCCGCCCAATAGCCTTTGTCCCTCTCCGTGACTTGAGCAATGTTTGTCGTTTCCTCCGACATCGTAGCTCCTCCTATCGTTTCCGTTGCGGGGCGCGCGTGGCCCCTTTGGTCTATGGCACCCGAATGATGTTGCGGGTTGCCTTCGAAATTTCAGTCACTGTGCTGCGCCTTGGGGCCGTCAGCGATGACCCAGATCAAGGCAGGCACAGCGATCTTTCCCGGCCCCCAAACACACGGGGGCCTATCTGCGCCCTTGCGGGGCGCAGCCACGGCCACACACACAGCCGCGTTTTACAGTTTCGTCAGGCAGGTTCGGGCGTCAGCCCGCAGCCTCCCGCACCATCCCCGAAAGGGTCGTCGCGATTGCGTCGATCTCTCCCATCGCATCCAGGGATTGCAGCACGCCTTTGCCCTCGTAATAGTCAATCAGCGGCGCTGTTTGTTTGTGATACTCGGTCAGCCGTTGGGCGACCGTTTCGGCATTGTCATCGGCCCGGCGTTTCATATGGGTACCCCCGCATTTGTCACAGGTGCCCAGCACAGCCGTCGGCTTGTGCACGTCATGATAGCCTTCACCACAGTTGCCACAGGTGAAACGGCCCGAGATACGGGCGACCATCGCTGCGTCGTCAACCTCAAGGCTGATGGCCGCATTGATGTGCTGCCCTGCGTCGGCCAGCAGTTCGTCCAACGCCTCAGCCTGCCCGGTCGTGCGGGGAAATCCGTCAAGGATCACGCCGTGGCCACAGTCCTCATCGCCCAAGCGGTCTTTGAGAATGGCAATGACGATTTCGTCGCTCACCAGCCCGCCCGCTTCCATCACAGCTTTCGCCGCCTCGCCAGCGTCCGTACCCGCCGCAACAGCGGCACGCAGCAGATCGCCGGTGGAAAGCTGCACAAAGCCATGGGCGTCTTGCAGCATACGCGCTTGGGTCCCCTTCCCTGCTCCGGGCGGTCCAAGCAGGATGAAAACAGGCGCCGTGGCCGTTACCTGAGCACCATCCATTAGACATCACTCCGGTTCATGCGGTTTTCGATCAGATCTTCGACGACCGACGGATCGGCAAGGGTCGACGTATCACCCAATGACCCGAAATCATCCTCAGCAATCTTGCGCAGGATACGGCGCATGATCTTGCCCGAACGTGTCTTGGGTAGGCCCGGCGCCCATTGGATCAGGTCGGGTTTGGCAATCGGCCCAATCTCGGTCCGGACCCAGACCTCCAGCTCCTTGCGCAGCGCGTCGCTGGGCTCTTCGCCGTTCATCAGGGTGACATAGGCATAGATGCCCTGCCCCTTCACCTCATGCGGATAGCCCACGACCGCGCTTTCCGCGACCTTGGCATGGGCCACCAGCGCGCTTTCAACTTCGGCCGTGCCCATCCGGTGACCGGACACGTTGATCACATCATCGACGCGACCAGTGATCCAGTAATCACCGTCGTCATCCCGACGACAGCCATCACCTGAGAAGTAATAGCCTTTGTAGTCCCCGAAGTAGGTCTTCTCGAACCGCTCGTGATCACCCCAAACGGTGCGCATCTGACCGGGCCAGCTGTCCTTTATGCACAGCACGCCCTCAATCCCATTGCCGTGCAGCTCAATACCGCTTTGCGGGTCCAGAACGACAGGTTGCACGCCAAAGAACGGCTGCTGGGCAGAACCAGGTTTCAGGTCCGTGGCGCCGGGCAGCGGTGTCAGCATGTGACCACCGGTTTCGGTCTGCCAGAACGTATCGACGATAGGACAATTCCCCTTGCCGACCACCTCGTGATACCAGTTCCACGCCTCGGGGTTGATCGGCTCACCGACCGAGCCCAGAAGACGAAGCGACGACAAATCGTATTTCTCGACCCATTCATTGCCAGCACCCATCAGGGCACGAATAGCCGTGGGCGCGGTATAGAACTGCGTGACGTTATGGCGTTCACACACGTCCCAGAACCGGCCCGCGTCAGGAAAGGTCGGCACGCCTTCGAACATGATCGTGGTCGCACCATTCGCCAGCGGACCATAGACGATATAGCTATGACCAGTGACCCAGCCGACGTCGGCCGTACACCAGAACACATCGCCTTCGTGATAATCGAATGTGTATTGATGGGTCATCGCGGCATAAGTCAGATAGCCGCCCGAAGTGTGCACAACACCCTTCGGCTGACCGGTCGAGCCGGAGGTGTAGAGGATGAACAACGGATCTTCGGCATTCATCTCGGCTGGCGCGGCGTAGTCCGACGCCTCCAGCGCCATCTCGTTGCAATCATAGTCGCGATCGGTCCAGGTCGTCTGACCCCCTGTCCGCTTCACCACCAGACACTTCACGCTGTCCTTGCAATGCAGAAGCGCCGCATCGGTGTTCGACTTCAGCGGCGTCTCTCGTCCGCCTCGGGGCGCGTAATCGGCGGTAATGACGACCTTCGCTTCACAACCGTTGATCCGCGCCCCAAGCGCGTCCGGGGAGAAACCGGCGAACACGATGGAATGGATGGCACCGATGCGGGCACAGGCCAGCATCGCATAAGCGGCTTCCGGGATCATGGGGAGGTAAATGACAACCCGGTCGCCTTTGCGAACCCCAAGCTCTTCGAGGATGTTTGCCATCTTGCAAACAGAGCTGTGCAGGTCGCGATACGTAATATGTTTCGGCTCTACCTTGGACGTATCATCTGGTTCCCAGATGATGGCCGTCTGATCGCCGCGCGTCTCAAGATGCCGATCGATACAATTGGCCGCCACATTCAGCGTGCCATCTTCGAACCAGCGGATGTCGATGTTGCCGGGTTCGAATGACGTATTCTTGACTGATGTATAAGGCTTGATCCAATCCAGCCGTTTGCCATGCTCCCCCCAGAACGCTTCCGCATCATCCACCGACGCAGCATACATCTTGGCATAGCCCTCCGCGTCCAAATGGGCGCGTGCCTTAGTCTCTTCCGATGGGGGAAGGTCGCCGAATTCGGCGTGCTTTGAATATTCATGTGTCTCCTCCGGTTTGGGATCAGATCCGCTTTTCATCGGCTTCATCACCCGGGGCGTGCATCACTCGCCTGTCGAAGTTGACCATACACGGTTTTGTAAAATCATGCGTTGGGCACTGGTCTTGAACAGTTTTTTTGTAAATTTCTGTTCTGCGGCATTACCCGATCTGTAAACTCTTTTAAATCAGAACAGATTTTTCCATGTTTTTCTGCAGCATAGCATTTTCCCGCAAAGATAGAACGGTATCCGTTTGTATACTGTTAGCGTAAGACAAGTTGACAGTGCTGACTGTGACAAATTGTCAACCAACGGTGACGTATGGCCGGCATACCCAGAATCACGTAGGTGGCGCGCACCCGACTCGGCCCTAAGCGCTGAATGACAAAGCGCCGGTTTCCTGCTCAGCCGCAGGCAACCAAATCTCGAAACAGGCACCGCCCGCTTCGCGGTTGTACGCGCTGATCAGCCCCCCTGCCCTCTGGATCAAGGTTTGTGAGATCGACAGGCCCAGACCCGTCCCCTCGGCCTGCTTGGTAGTGTAGAACGGAGCAAAGACATCATCGACCCGATCCGGCGCGATGCCGGGTCCAGTATCTGATACGGTCAGCTGCACACCTTGCACACTGTCACGATCCGCATCTGCCGTATGCAGGGTCAGCGTTCCTTGTGATCCCATCGCTTGCACGGCGTTCATGATCAAGTTGATCAGCACTTGCTGTAATTCACCGGGATCAATGCGTACGTCTTGTACGGCATCAAACCGTGTTTCGACGTCAATGTCAGCTTGCGAAATCACGTGATTGACCAGCACCAGACAGTCCGTCACCACGGGTTCCAACGGCACGGTTTGCTCCAGATCCGCAAACTCTCCCGGCCGTGCAAATTGCAGCAGCTTGCCGACGATGGTCTGGATGCGGGCAATCTGGCGGTCCACCAGCCCCAACTCGGTCCGGATGGCGGCACTGTCTTCCCCAAGGCTCTCTCGGATCACATCCATATTGCCCTGAATGACGGCCACCGGGTTGTTGATCTCATGCGCGACGCCTGCGGTAATCTCCCCAATCGAAGCAAGCTTTTCGCTCATCACCAATTGGCGAAACGTCTCTTCCAGTTTTTCATTGGCGCTTTGCAGCTGTGCCGTGCGTCTTTCGACACGCACGTTCAACTCTTCATTCAATGTACGCAGTTCCTGATCCCTCTCCTGCACCTGGTCCAGCAGATCATCAAGGTGGCCGGCGACCTCTCCAATCTCACCCGTGCCCCCCTCTTCACCATTGCGCGCTGACAGATTGCCCCGCTGCACCAGAAACATGGTGTGGGTCATACGTTCGAGTGGCGCAAAGATACCCTTTGCCAACCGCAGGAACACCGGCGCAGACAACAGCAGCACAGCGACAAAGGCACCGAGGATGGCAAGGAACGCGTTGCGCTTGGCGATGGTAAACGGCTCTTCCAGAAATCCGACGTAGAGCATGCCGACATGATCCCCGAAGCTGTCCGTCAGTGGCAGATAGCCCGAGATGTACCAATCGTTGACCACAAATGCGCGGTCCAGCCATGTGCGCCCCTCGCCCAACACCTTCCCCCGCACTGCCGCCGACACGCGGGTGCCAAGCGCGCGCACCTCCTCGAACAGGCGGACATTGGTGGACACGCGCACATCCTCCAGGAACAGCGTCGCCGTCCCCTGCCGTGATCCACCGCCTGTAGCGTCCTGATAAACCAGCGCATTGATCGTATCGATAAAGCCAAGGTTGCGGTTCAGCAGGATGCCCCCCACCAGCACGCCGTCGCGCCCCGGTAAGGTCACAGGAGTCGCCGAGTGGATGACCATACCGCGATCCTCGACCGTGCGGTCCGTTGGAACCGCCGCCTCTGTGTCGATCAGCGGCAGGCGCGCGCGTTCTGCCAGGTCGGGTGAGATCGCGGCCAACATCTCTCCGCTGAAAATGTCGATCTCGGTCCGCCCCTGTCCTTTTGCAGCACTTTGAATAACGGGCCAGACGTCGGCCATGTCCGCACGCGGCAGAAAGTAGAGAAAATCCAGCCCAAGCGTCGCGCGCTTTTCCTCAAAGAACGCATTACGCCCCGAAGGCGGTGTTTGTGCAAACTCGACCGACCCCGCCACAGCCTGCAACTCATCCCCCGTCTGGACCATCAGCCGCGACAGGTACTGTTCGGCGATCCGCAGATCGCTTTCCACGTTGGCGATCAACACCTGGTCATAGTCTGCCGTCCACCGCGTCATGCCCAGAAACAAGAGCAGCGGCATCAGCACGACCATCGGTGCAAGGGCCAGGATCAACAGACGGAAACGAACGGAGTTCATGGGTCTACGCTAGCGCAGCGGGTTGTTTTCCGCAAAGCTCCGGAAAAAGGCGAGGTAAGCGCGGTCCGCATCGCGCGGCGGCTCCTTGCCCTGTGCCCAGGCACGCCACTCCTTTTCGACATGGTAAATGTCGTAGCCAGGATAGCGCAGACGCGCAGTCTCGTAGGTTTCCGTGCGCAGCGCAGGGCCTGCGGCTTCCAGCCACGCGGGCCGGGGTTTCAGATTCTCGGTGGTATTGGTCATCCGCGCCTTGCGCCCGACCTTGGAGAAGGACAACTCCCGCTCCGTCTCGGCCGTCCCTGCCCCATCCTTGCGCCACCACTTCAATTCGATATGCGTGACCCGCCGCCCCGTCTTCACCGGATCAATCTCGACCACGTAATCCGACAGCATGTTCACCTCGGCCACCGCCGGTTCAATCGCCCGCAGCTTCAGGTTCGACCAAGAGGTCAGTTTGCCCTTGGGAACGCCCAGCACCCCGCGCAGATCATCCAGCGCAAACTTCTCAGATGACCGATAGCGCAGGTTCCCCCGCTTCTGGATCATCTCATAAAGCGTCAGCGCATATTTGGAACTGAGCGCAAACATCACCTCGCGCTGGAGCCGGGCAAAGACAGTTGAGTCCTTGATGATCTTGCGAAGCCGCTGCGGGATTTCGTATTCCAGCACCCCGTCCCGCCGCGTCGTCTCGATGTTTCCGCCCAGCAGCTGCACCCGCTCGATGGCATCTTCGCCTTCATGGGTGACCTTCACCTTGACGATGGCCGACATCAGCCGCTCGACCGACTCCTCTACCCTGTCATTGGAATTGTGTGACCCACGCAGATCGGATTTCGAGATGACATGCGTCACCGGCTTTTCAATCGCGTCCCACGCATTTTCCAGAAGCTGGTTATAGATGCGCCGGTCGGCCAGCGTCAGCGGCGTGACCTCGACCAGGTCCACCAGCTCACCGGGCTTCACTAGGCTTTGCGCATTTGGCCGGGCGTCTATCGTCCGGTAGGATTGGGTTGGGCGATCTCGCCATGCTGCTCTTCTCTTACCTCTGACGGGCAGTGTGACGTAAGAATAACAGCAGGCGCGGGACGCGTCCACGAAAACGAGGGCACCCAATTTGTAAGGTTAAACGGGCATAAGGGAATCAGTAGTCCCGCCAAGTGATCTGAATAACGCCCAAAAATCAAAGGGCTGAGTCGCTGCTGAGACTCACCCAAAACGTAAGGATTGGAGGCCACCCGATACGTAAGCTTTGCCTCCCCCAGATGTAGGAGTTATCGTCCCAAGACGTAAGCAGAACCGCCCCGGAATGTAAGTCCCAGCGCCTCTTTTCCTATGAAATTCAGCGCTTTGAGCTGAGGGAACACTGAACACTATGAAATTAGAATAGAGGGGTGTTTTCTGTTTGGGGTTTTGATTGTGTTTTGTGGCAAACGTCGGCTCACCGAAGCCAACCACATACATAGTGGGTTCTGTCGCGCTTAAGATGCGCTAAACTTCCAAACAGAGCGCAATGATCACCCAATTTCCAACCATTGGGCGCCTATCATCCAATTTCCGCTTTTTTCGTCCCTATCCTCCAAAGTTTGCACTTGAGGCAAACGCTCGCACCCGTCATGATTCGGGCCAACGCCCCCATAAGAGGTCCATGATGGAGCAGTCCGCCCTTCCCCCCGTCTCCCTTGAGGAGTTGGACAAACTTGCCACTCGCGCCTCGACGGTGATCGACCGGTTGAGGGACCGGCTCTATGCGCCGGGGGCTCAGAAAACGCTCGATCTGCGTTTCAACGTCAAACGCGCCGCAGACATGGTGGGACGTAGTGACAAGCTGATCCGTGATGCCGAAGCAGATGGCCGTCTCCCAATGCCGGAAAAAGACCCTAACACAGGGCGCCGCACGGGATATTCCCTCGCGGACGTCAACCGAATGCGGCAGGTGTTCGGCACCCTGCCCCACCGCGCAGACAGCGATCCAGCGATGGTCCTTGCCATCCAGAACTTCAAGGGCGGCGTCGGCAAATCCACGATGGTCTGCCACTTCGCCCAGCACCTCGCCCTGCGCGGTTACCGCGTCTGCGTCGTGGATTGTGACAGCCAGGCCAGTACCACCTCTGTCTTTGGCCTGAACCCCGATGTGGACGTGGATGAAGAAGAGGATACGCTCTACCCCTTCTTCCGCCACGGCGGACCGCAAGACCTGTCCTATGCTCTGCGCGCCACCTACTGGCCCAACATCGCGCTGATCCCTGCAAATCTCGGTCTCTATGACGCGGAATACGAATTTGCCGCCCGCATGGCCCGCGAACAGGTGTTCGTGCTCGACCGCCTGCGCAACGGGTTGGAGACGATCAAGGACCGGTTCGATGTCATACTGCTGGACCCACCCCCTGCCCTCGGGATGCTGTCACTTTCGGTGTTGCGCGCAGCGGATGCATTGGTGATCCCTGCCCCGCCCAACAACATCGATTTTGGCTCCACCGCGCACTTTTTGAAAATGCTGGGTGCCACGCTCAACGAGCTCGCCCGCCATGGGGGTACGCGCGATTATGCCTTCGTTAAGATCCTCGCAACCAAGATGAATGACTCGAAATCAGCGCATATGGCGATCAAACGGATGATGGACGCGGTCTTTCCCCTCGACATGTTGCAATCGGTGCTCAAGGACAGCGCCGAGATCGACAATGCCGCGGCGAACCTGTCTACCGTCTACGAGCTGACCGGCCCGGCCACCCGGACCGAGACGCACAAACGCTGCCGCGCCTATCTGGACGCTGTGAACCGCGAGATCGAAGTGCTGATCCGCAAGACATGGCCAAGCCATCACGCAGGGCTGCGCAAGGAGGGACTGCTATGACCCGCAAACATGATGCTATTTTTGACGATGTTCTCAGCGATTTGGAGGCCGTGCCCGATGCGTCCGACCGCGCCGGTGCCCGCTTTCTCAAACGCACCACGGCGATCAGCGACAGGTTGGCCGGAGAGGTCGAGGAAAAGACACTGCGCTGGATCGACCCGGCCCGGTGCCGCATGTGGGAGCGGCATAACCGAGATTATGCTCTGCTGACCGAAGACAATTGCCGCGACTTGATCGACGGTATCCGTTCTCAGGGGCAGCAGGAGTTTCCTGCCATAGTGCGGCCCGTCGATGACGAGGATTATGATTTCGAGGTGATCTGCGGCGCGCGCCGGCACTTCGCTGTAAGCTGGTTGCGTGCCAACAACTACACACAGTTCAAATACCTGGTGGAAGCGCGGCAGCTGTCGGACGAAGAGGCTTTCCGGCTGGCGGATATCGAGAACCGCGACCGCGAAGACATCTCGGACTACGAACGCGCGTTGGACTATGCGGATGCGGTTGCGCGCTACTATGGCGGCAAGCAAAAGGCGATGGCAGAGCGGTTGGAGGTCAGCCAGCCGTGGCTGTCGCGCTATCTGCAATTGGCGAAGCTGCCGCAAGCCATTGTCGACGCCTTTCCGAACATCCGAGAGATCCGCGAACGGAATGCACGCGAATTGAAGCCGCTTCTGGCACAGCCGGGTACAGCGCGCGCGGTTTTGGAAGAAGCGGGCGCCATTGGTCGCGAACAGGCGCGAGCCCGTACCGGGCGTGGATCCTTTGTGGATGCAGCCACAGTCATGCGGCGCTTGTCACGGGCAGGCAAACCTGCACAGCCCAAGGCAGAACCCGATGGAAAGGTGTTCCGCCGGAGTGTCCATGACAAGGGCATTGCCGTCGTTCAGAAGGGCCGTAAGGTGCGGATCGAATTTGAAGCGGGTATGAGCCGTATGCAATTGCAGGGAGCGTTCGACGCCTACCTCAAGGCCGAGTTCGACAGCTAGTTCGAAGAATTGCCCATGGGCAATTCTTGTCCTGCCCGCGGAAATTGCCCGCGGGCAATTTTTTTGCCTGGCGGACAAACTGACCCCTAACTGTACTCGTCACGGCTCTGCCAGAGACAACCTGACAGGCTGGCATAACAGGGCTGGTATCCACGCGCAAAACCGTCCAATTTCAGGAAAAAGAAACAACGGGAGGATCGGCCATCGTCGATCTATGGGAGGGTTTGCGACACGCCTTTTGGCTGGTCGTCACGTTTGATGCAGAGCTGGCAGAGATTGCGCTGCGCTCGCTCCGCGTCACCCTCACCGCATTGATGATTGCCTGTCTGATCGCCCTGCCCCTGGCGGCCATGCTGGCTGTGCGGCGTTTTCGCTGGCGGCGGGCGACCATTGCCTTGCTCAACGCGCTGATGGGCCTGCCGCCGGTCGTTGTCGGGCTGATCGTTTACATCTTTCTGTCCCGGTCAGGTCCATTTGGCGCGCTCGGCCTGCTGTTCACACCTACAGCCATGATTGTGGCGCAGGTGATCATCATTGTTCCGTTGATAGCGTCCATTGCGCACCAGTCCTTGCGCGAGCTGTGGGCCGAGTACCACGATTTGCTGATCTCGATGAATGTCACGCAGGTGCAGAAAATGCGCACGCTGATCTGGGATGCCCGGCGGGCGCTACTGACGGCCGCGCTGGCCGGGTTCGGGCGCGGGATTGGTGAAGTCGGAGCTATCATGATTGTGGGTGGCAATATCGACAATGCGACGCGCGTTCTGACCACGGCCATCGCACTTGAGACAGGCAAGGGGGAGTTCGCTCTGGCGCTTGCACTGGGGTTCGTCCTCATCGCCCTGGCTCTGGGCGTCAACCTTGCAATCCACTGGATCGGCCAGACCGAGCGGGACAGCCGATGGTGACCGAACTTTTTCCCGTGACGCTCAAGGGGGCTGAAACCTCGCGCCGAGGCAAGCGGTTGGTTGGGCCGGTGGATTTGTCCTTGGACGGGCAGGGGCTGTGCGTGGTTCTGGGTCCAAATGGCGCCGGTAAGACAACGCTTTTGCGCCTTATGCACGGAACGGCGCGTCTGACGGGGGGCACAGTGCAATGGGCCTGCGATACCGAAACGGCCCGCCATCATCAGGCGTTTGTCTTTCAGCAACCGGTCGTTCTGCGACGCACGGTCGAAGAGAACCTGACGTACCCATTGCGCCTACGAGGCGCGGATCGAAGGACTGCGCGGATGGCGGCGCGTACATGGGCCGAACGGGTCGGATTGGGCGCGCACCTGACCCGCCGCGCCATGGTTCTGTCCGGGGGTGAACAGCAAAAACTGGCCATCGCCCGCGCCCTGATCACCGATCCGGCGCTGGTGTTTCTGGACGAACCCACGGCATCGTTGGACGGACGCGCCATGCGCGAGATCGAGGCGGTTCTGCTGCAAGCTAAGGCTGACGGCACGCGCCTTATTTTGTCGACACATGACATGGGTCAAGCCAGACGGATTGCGGATCGGGTAATCTTCATTCTAGGCGGCAAAGTACACGAAACCGGTCCTGCGCAGGGGTTCTTTGACGCGCCGCAAACGCCCGAAGCACGGGCCTTTCTGAATGGAGACATCGTGGAATGAAAAAGACCCTGATACTCACGTTTTTGGCGGTTTTTGCCGCCGGGATCGCGCAGGCGGCTGATCAGATGCGCATGGCGGTGACAACGTCGTTCCACAATTCAGGGCTGGCCGATGTATTGCTGCCAGAGATTACAAAGGACCTCGATCTTGAGGTTCAGCTGCTGGTGGTCGGCACGGGGCAGGCCATCAAGCTAGGAGAGGCGGGCGATGTGGATGCGATCCTCGTGCATTCCCGCACGGCTGAAGATGCATTTGTGGACGGTGGCTATGGCACACATCGGCGTGAAATCATGTATAACGATTTTGTCTTCATTGGCCCGGCGGACGATCCGGCTGCGATTGCCGAGGCCGAAACGGCCGCTGATGCCCTGCAAAAGATCTGGTCCGCCAGTGCTGCTTTTGTAAGTCGTGGTGATGACAGCGGCACCCACAAGAAAGAACTGAGCTTGTGGGTGGATGCGGGGTTGGACGCTGACACATTCGACGCATGGTACAATGCTGTCGGTGCGGGCATGGGGGCAGCACTGAACACGGCATCGGGCCTGAACGCCTATGTGCTTTCAGACCGAGCAAGCTGGCTGAACTTCGGAAACAAGGGTGATCTGGCGCTGCTGTTTGCTGGCGATCCGGTGCTGTTCAACCAATACGCTTACCTGCCGGTCAATCCTGCGCGGCATGATCATGTCAAAACTGATCTTACGGCCAAGTTGGAAGAGTGGCTAACATCCGAGCGCGCGCAATCACTGATTGACGGGTACATGATCGACGGTGAAACGCTGTTCGTATTCAATGCAAAATAGGCTCTGACAAGGCTCTTTTGCTTCTTCTGACCGGAAATTCGGTGGGGAGCGCGCGGGACGGATAACAACCCTCTCGTATCAGTCGAATTGGCAAAGCCAATTCGAAACAAGTATCAGTGACCGTGATCCGTATCCCCGTGGACCGCGAATTGATCCAGCCCGGCGTCTTGCGGTTGAATCGTCCGGAACGCTTCGCGCACACCCGCTTCCGTCAGCTCACGTGCGACCGTCAGCAGCGTGTTGGGGTCGTGGTCCTCGCAGAGATCAATCATCTGCGCCAGTTCCTCGGTCGCGACGGGTTGCGCCGCCTTAACGGATGGGGCGCCGTAATATGTCACGAAGTGTTGGGCAAGCAGGGCGGTCAGTGTCTCCAATTCGGCCTGTTCCAACTGGGTGACGGCGACAAAGGTCACGCGCCCGCCGGTTTCCAGCCCGAACCACCCGTTGGCAAAGGCCTGGCGCGCTTTGCCCGTCAGGTCGCTCTCGCCCCAGTTCGAAAACTCGAACCCACCCGAGATGCACCATTCGCCCGTGCGGGCAGGGGAGGCGAAAACGTTCATATCGCTTTCGTCGAAATGGATCGCGCGGGCGAGTTTCATGACGGGTCCTCCAACACAGTTGTGAGCGGGATCAAGTGCGTTGTCTCTGTGTCCCGCAGAAGCATTCCGAACTCTTCGTCAACACCCAGAAATGTCCCTGTTAGAGACTGATTTTCTACCTCTTCCCCGATACCTTCAACCAGCCCGCGCCATTCGGAATGCAAAGAGGCGGTGCCTTCGTCTTCCCACCGGTTCAGCCAGTTCAGCGTGTGCCTTGACCACGATCTCGAGCAAGGTCGGGGGCGACACCTCGGCGCAGCCTTCGGCAAACAGCGCCGTTTCGTCGGGGGTCAGGCCCGTGTCTTCGGACGCCGGGATCAGGGGCAGTGTGAAGCCAACGACCAGCCAGTCTGGCACAGCTTCGGGTCGGATCCCGAAGCCATGGCGCGGAACTTGCCGCAGCGCGCGCCGTTGACGCGAATGCCGCCCCACCAATTCAGGTGCACGGCCACCTCGGGCGGGGCCAATGCACCAAGCGCATTCTGAAAACCCACACCGCAGAGCGGCAGCATCGCAATTGCCTTGGATAGCGGCACTTCGGGCGCAAAGACCAGCGCGGCCTCCATTTCCGTCACACCCAATTTGTAAGAGATGAGCCCCGCGTCACAACCCAGTGTCGCCCGCATCACGGCATGGTCAAAGGCGCTGTCCGGCGCTTCCTCACCCCACATCAGCGGGGGAAACGTGACTTCGGCCGCGTCGCTCATGCCGCCCCCTGGGCTACAAGGCCCGCCGCCACGTCTTGAAACGCCTTGGCCTGCGGGCTGTCGGGTTGGCTGACCGTAACCGGTGCGCCGCCATCTGCGGCCAACCTGATCTGCAGATCCAGTGGCACTTCGGCCAGCAGCGGCACGTCCAGTTTCTCGGCTTCCGCTTTGACCCCGCCGTGCCCAAACACGTGTTCCTCGTGCCCGCAATTGGAACAGATATGCGTGCTCATATTCTCGATCATCCCGACGATCGGCACATGCAATTGCTGGAACATGTCCACACCTTTGCGCGCGTCCAAAAGGGCCACATCCTGCGGTGTAGAGACAATAATCGCGCCATCCACGACAAACTTTTGGGCCAATGTCATTTGCACGTCGCCGGTGCCTGGGGGCAGGTCCACCAGCAGCACGTCAAGCGCACCCCACTGCACCTGGCTCATCATCTGTTGCAATGCGCCCATCAGCATGGGTCCGCGCCAGACGACCGCCTGATCCTCGTTCATCATCAGGCCGATGGACATCATGGTGACGCCATGGTTGCGCATCGGCAGGATTGTCTTGCCATCGGGGGAGGCAGGACGGCCGGACACGCCCAGCATCCGGGGCTGAGAGGGGCCGTAGACATCCGCATCGAGCAGACCCACGCGCGTCCCTGTTGCGCCAGCGCGCAGGCGAGGTTTGCCGACACGGTGGACTTACCAACGCCGCCTTTCCCCGAGGCGATCGCGAGAATGCGGTCAATGCCCGGGACCTTCTGTGGCCCTTTCGGGTCGGCAGGGCGCTGCGGTTTCAAATCGGGGGCGGGGTCTTTTCCGTATGGCCCGTCAGCACAATCGACACGCTTTCGATGCCATCGAGCGCGCCCACGGCGGCTTCGGCCTCAGCTTTCACGCCTTCATAGGTGGCGGCCTGCGCCGGGTTGATCTCCATCACGAAGCGCACGGTGCCGCCATCGACATTCAACGCTCGCAGGACGCCGGACGACACGATGTCGCCCCCCGGCGCGTCGAGGCCCCTGAGGACCTCGAGAACCTGTTCTCTGCTCGTGCTCACGCGCCAGTCCTGTCCCTTGATCTCGCCTGTGACCTCGTGGGTCATGTCAAGTTCTTCGATGGTGACTACCGCTTTGACGGCATAGGTCTTACCGCTGCCACCCGCATTGCGCATCGCCTCTTCGATGGCCTGTTGCGAGGTCACGCCGACCTGCTTCAGGAACTTGCGCATGGACATGTTGAAATCGTCGCTCATGGGGCTTTCCCCTCCCTAACGTTGACGGATCGCGCCGGTGAGCCGTAGGCTGCCGTAATGCGCATCTTGGTTCTGATCTTGGCCCTGTTGCCGGGTTTGGCAATGGCCGATGACAAGCGGGTGGTGTTCTATGCCCCGCCTGCGTTGGTCGAGAGTGGGCTGATCAAGCATATTGCCCCGCGTTTTTCGCTGAAGACCCAGGTTAGGGTCGAAATTGCCGACGAGCCGGCGGTCGCTGATCTTGTTTTGGGATCGGATGGCAGGGCGCTGTTTTCCGGTTTGGGCCAGACGTGGCACATGGATCTGCGCGGCGATGGCAAGGGGGCGCAACGGTTTGCGGATTGGCTGACGTCCGATGTCGGCCGCCGTACGGTACAGGGCTTTGCACCCGATGGTGAGGTGCTTTTCACCGAGCCGCAGGTGCAGGAACGCGTCGTGGCCAAGGTCGAGATGACGGGTGATGCCATCGCGGGGCAGGGGGTGTCCTGGGCCAAGTGTGGGCGTTGTCACGTGACCGAACGGGGCAAGGACGGTTTTGGCATTGGCTCCACGCCCAGCTTTTTCGTCATGCGGGGGTTTGAGGATTGGCAGTCGCGGTTCGCGGGCTTCTATGCGTTGAAGCCCCACGCGGCCTTCACCCAGCTTGAAGGTGTCACCGATCCGTTCCCCATCGACCGGCCGTCGCCCATCGCGCCCATCGAACTGACGCTTGATGATCTTGAGGCGATCCTGGCCTATGTGGCCGTGCTGGACCCTGCCGATCTGGGTAAACCGCTCGAACATCAGTGATCGCGCCGCTTTGACAGGTAGTCGTCGGTGGTGCGCACGCGCGGGCGCTCGCCGCCCTGGAACGGGTTGTCGTCGGAATGGAACTGGGCCGCGACCCGGCAATTGTCGCACATCTGGATCATGCGCAGCTTGTCGCCTGAGAACATGGCGTGGTTCTTGAGCTTGTCGGTAATCCGGTCGATGGCCGACTTTGAGCCAAAGAGCGCGCCGCATTCGATGCAGGGGAAGGGCTCTTCCTCGTTCAGAACTTCCTGGCGCAGGGCCGCGTCTGTCAGGTCGAGACGGGGTTCGTAGGTGATCGCGTCCTCGGGGCAGATATTGGCGCAGAGGCCACATTGCAGACAGGCGTCTTCCTGGAACCGGAGTTGTGGCTTGTCGGAGTTGTCGCCCAAAGCGCCTGAGGGGCAGAGAGATACGCAGCTGAGGCACAGTGTGCAGGCATCGGTGTCCACCAGCACAGCGCCATAGGGCGCGCCATCGGGTAGGGGATCTGATCGGTGCTAGGATGCAGTGCCCGGGCCGCTTGCCGCGTGATTTGCCGCCGCGTGCCCATGGGCCGAACCGGGGTTGCGACGGGGGAGGGGCCTCGGCCCCATAAAGTGCATCGCTCATTACGTCGGGGTCTGGGGTGTCGAGCAGTGTTGCCTTGCCGTCGCCTGCAATGGCGTTTGTGAGGGCAATTTGTGTCTCCAACGCGGGGATATCCGCCTTGGGGCCGGGCAAGAGCGTGACGCTGGCAAAACCGGCAGCTAGGGCCGCAACAGCTTCGGCATGGCCAAACGCACCAATAGCCGCCATCTCAAGCGGAACCATGTCGGCTGGCAATCCACGGCCATGGCGGGCAGAGAGCGGACCATTTCGGCGCCGTGGTCATCGTGGATCAGCAGGCGCGGGGCGGTGCCGCCAGCGTCGAGATATGCCTTGGCCATGGTCTGCACGCGCCGCATGGTCAGATCGACGGCTGGTGCGTCGTAGGTGATCGCCCCGGACGGGCAAGCGGCGGAGCACGCCCCGCAGCCTGCGCAGATCATCGGGTCGATGGCGACATGTTCGCCCGCAGACGTAATCGCTCCGGTCGGGCAGAGGTCGAGACAGTTGGTGCACCCCGTCTGCTCGGCCCGGGAATGGGCGCAAAGCAGGGGCGTGGTTTTGACATAGAGCGTCTTTTCGAACGTGCCGGTGAGATGCGAGGCGGCCATGATGGCTGCGGCCACGCCGGGGGCATGGGTCGGCTCGGCCCGCAAGTACCCGTCACGTTTTTCATGGGCCGGAAACAGGGGGTGTCGGCGCGCAAATCCAGGATGACATCGCACTTCGACACGGCGCCGTCGCGCGGATCGGTCAGGGTGAAGGCTCCGCGCCCGCCCGGTTCGATCTGCTGCAGGGCGTCGATCACCACTTCGAACTGGGCAAAGGCCCCTGAGGCGCGGCGCAGCTTGCCCACCACCACGTCATAGGCGCGGGTGTCGGGAATTTCGGCAGCGTCCGAAAGCAGGACAGTGACGCCAAGATAGTTCTTAAGCTGTTCGGCGGCATCCAGCGCGACGGCGGATGGCCCAAGGATCAGGCACAGCCCCTCGCTGACCACATCCAGCGTTTTTTCCGGCTCGGCGGGCAGCATGGCGTCGGCGATGAGTGCGGACATTTTGGGCAGTTTCGGGGCGGTATCGTCGCTCCATCCGGCACGGTCACGTAGATCCAGAACGGGTGGGGCAGGGCGGTCCAACCCCTCTGCCAGCTCCTCGAAAACACGGGCTTCCTGGGCACAACAAAAAACTGCATCCGGGTCCGACAGGGCGGCTTCAGCCTGGGCCAACTGGGTGGTGCAGAGGGCCGAACACGGTGGGCGCACGTCCAAACCCGTGGCATCGGACAGCCCCTTGGCGTCGATGGTCTGGGTGCCCAAACAATCGCATGTTATCAAAGATTTGACCACGTATTCCTCCCTTGCGGCAGGGCTGATTTTCGGCCCCTGTCCACATGCGTCCCGGCGCCAGCCTAGACTTGATTCGTGGTGCTTCACAAACCGTTTTCAAGCAATCGCACCATGCGGAAGGGCATGGAAAACGGCGAAGTGATCTGCGTTTCGCTACACCATCGTATTCCCGAGCGAAACGCTCGAATTAGACATTTAGTCCCTTTGACGCGGCATCCCTTGGACAGGCTGGCCAAACTGCCTTTGCGTCAATGCGATACGCAAAAACCCGAATAAGACGCTTCTCGGATGAATTTTTTGGCAGTTTGATGATGGCAAGGGAGGACATTGGGTGATCCGAAACCCCGACCAGTACCGAACCATGCCTTTGGGCGTCGTTTTGCGACGGCTGCCGGGTGTGACACGCTGGGCCTCTTACAGCTGGAAAGCCGTAGCCGTTTTGCCGGGCGCCGGATCTGCCGACTGGCAGGAGCTACGCCGAGAGGGGGAGGCGGTCGAGTACCATGCCGCCACGCTGCTGTTGGAGTTGCACGGTGCAGAGACCGAGGCGTATCTGCATGGCCTGTCGGCAGCGGAGCCTGCCATTTACGTGGTGATGCGTGAATGTCCGGGGGATCAGCCGCTTGAGGTCGTGCTGGTCACAGCGTCGCCCTACGAGGCGCAGGATTACACCGACAGCGGCGAAGAGATTGTCGAGAAGGTGTCCATGCCCGCTGGGTTGATGGCGTGGGTGCAGGGCTTTGTCACCGACTTCCACCAGGACGAAGCGTTCGTCAAACGCAAGCGTGACAAGACGCGCACGGACCTGACGCAGGACGGTATTGGCGATCCGCGCATTGCAACCGCGGCGGACATCTATGCCTCGCCCGCGCGGCAGCGGAGGCGGGTGCATTGAGTTCGGGTCGTGATTTCTGGTCCCGGCGGCGTGCCGAGGTTGAGGCCGAAGAGCAGGCGCTTGAAGCGCATGTTGTTGAGGCCGAAGTTGCCAAGCTGGAAGAACGCCCGGACGAGGAGATCTTGGCAGAGCTGAACCTGCCAGAGCCAGAGGCTTTGGAGAGCGCGGATGCGGTGCGTGACTTCCTCAAGGCCGAGTTGCCTCAGCGCCTCAAGACCCGCGCCTTGCGCAGGTTGTGGCGGTTGAACCCGCTGCTCGCCAATCTGGATGGGCTGGTGGACTACGGTGAGGATTACACCGACGCCGCAACGGTCATCGAGAACATGCAGACCGTCTATCAGGTGGGCAAGGGCATGGTGACCGCGTTCCTTGAGGACGAGGAAGACGAGGCGGAGACCGTGGACGAGGTGCCTGCCGAAGAGATCAAAGAGATTGAAGCAGAGGAAGAAGAGGCGCCGTTGATCGCGTCGGCTGATCCTGTTCCGCTGCCAGACCCGGAACCCGAACCAACCGCGATGCCGCAGCGCCGGATGCGCTTCGCCTTTGATACAGCATGATGGAAGACAAGACCGTGACAGCCGCCGAAGACATTCAAATCGCCGACATGGACCGCGCCCGTGCGGACCTTTACAATTTCCTTGGCGCATTACTGGCCGGACCGCCGGACGAGATGCTGCTCGCGCAGACCGCTGGGTTGACCGGCGACGACACAGATTTGGGACAGGCCATCGGCACCTTGTCCAAGCTGGCGCGGGTTACCAAGCCCAAGGCGGCTGAATCCGAATTCAACAAGCTGTTCATCGGCTTGGGCCGGGGCGAGTTGCTGCCCTTTGCCAGCTACTATCTGACCGGCTTTCTCAATGAAAAGCCGCTGGCGCTGTTGCGTCAGGACATGGCCACCAAAGGTATGCAGCGGTCTGAGACCGTGTTCGAACCCGAAGACAGCATTGCCAGCCTGATGGAGATGATGGCTGCCATGATCGTGGGTCGTTTTGGCACACCTGCGGACATCAATGCGCAAAAGCAGTTCTTCAACAAACATATTGGCCCATGGGCCGGACACTTCTTTACCGACCTGGAAGAGGCGAAGACATCGGTCTTCTACACACCTGTGGGCACAGTGGGTCGGATTTTCATGTCTGTGGAGGCGGAAGCCTTCCGGATGAGCGGCGCCGAGTGATCGGCGTCAGAAGGGGGCGGGCAACTGCCCCACAACATCGAGAGGAGACTTGTCGATGAGCAAGAAAGAAGACGGTGCATCGCGCCGCGACTTTCTGAAGCTGGCCTCGACCACAGCGCCGATTGCGGCGGTGGCGGTTGCGACCGGTGCGCAGGCAGAGGCGGCCGAGCCGGATCTGACCTCGGAGAAGATGCAGGATACCGTGCACACGCGCGCGTATTTTGACAGCGCCCGCTTCTGAGCGGTGTGACTTTGCGCGCGCGGTACAGCACGCGACGGGAGGGAAGGCCGCGCCCGGGAATAAGCCCGGACGAGGCAGGAGATCAGCGACTGGTTGCGTGACGCCCGACTGCTGAGACCCAAAGGAAGCCAAGCGAGTGACCCGCGCAGGCGGGAAGCAAGCAAGGGAGATGCAACATGCTTAGGAAAAGACCAACGGGGTTGCGCGACGCCCCCAGCGGACAAGTATCCTGACTGAAGCGGCAAATGCTTCGGTAGACCGGCGTGCGTTCTTACGCGGGTCGGGACTGGTGATCGGGGGCTTGTCGGCCATTGCTGCGACAGGCGGGACTGTCACCCAGGCCAGCGCTGCCACGGCGGCAGCGGGCAAAGTGGATTTGAAGAAATCGGTGTGCACGCACTGTTCGGTCGGATGTACGGTCGTGGCGGAAGTGCAGGACGGTGTCTGGACGGGGCAGGAGCCCGGCTGGGACAGCCCGTTCAACTTGGGTGCTCACTGCGCCAAGGGCGCATCGGTCCGCGAGCACGCCTCATGGCGAGCGCCGCCTCAAGTACCCGATGAAGAAAGAAAACGGGGAATGGAAGCGCATCAGCTGGGAGCAGGCGATCGACGAGATCGGCGGCGGCATGATGAATATCCGGGACGAAAGCGGCCCGGACAGTGTCTATTGGCTGGGATCGGCCAAGCACAACAACGAACAGGCGTACCTGTTCCGCAAGTTCGCGGCCTATTGGGGCACGAATAACGTGGATCACCAGGCGCGTATCTGTCACTCGACCACCGTTGCGGGTGTTGCGAACACATGGGGCTACGGCGCCATGACCAACAGCTATAACGACATCCATAACTCCAAGGCGATCTTTATCATCGGCGGCAACCCGGCTGAGGCACACCCCGTGTCCCTGCTGCACCTGCTGCGCGCCAAGGAGCAGAACAACGCCCCTGTCATCGTGTGTGACCCGCGCTTTACCCGCACCGCAGCCCATGCGGACGAGTATGTGCGCTTCCGTCCAGGCACTGACGTGGCGCTGGTCTGGGGGATCCTCTGGCACATCTTCGACAACGGGTGGGAGGATCAGGAATTCATCCGCACCCGCGTCTGGGGCATGGACCAGATCAAGGAAGAAGTGGCCAAGTGGACGCCCGAGGAAGTTGAGCGTGTCACCGGTGCCCCCGGTTCGCAGCTCAAGCGCGTGGCCCGTACCATGGCCAACAATCGCCCCGGCACAGTGATCTGGTGTATGGGTGGCACGCAGCACACCAACGGCAACAACAACACCCGTGCTTACTGTGTGCTTCAGCTGGCCCTTGGCAACATGGGCACCAGCGGTGGCGGCACCAACATCTTCCGCGGCCACGACAACGTGCAGGGTGCCACGGACCTTGGTGTTCTGTCCCACACGCTGCCCGGCTACTACGGTCTGTCGGCGGGTGCATGGGGCCACTGGGCCCGCGTTTGGGGTGAAGACCCTGAATGGCTGGCTGACCAGTTTGCCACGACCACAGGTGTGGATGGCAAGGAAAAGGCGCTGCAGAACCTCAGCGGTATTCCTGTCTCGCGCTGGATCGATGGTGTTCTTGAAGACCCGGACAACATGGACAACCCGAACAAGGTGCGTGCCATGGTTCTTTGGGGCCACGCCCCGAATTCGCAGACCCGCATGGTTGAGATGAAGAAGGCGATGGAACAGCTGGATATGCTGGTTGTCATCGACCCCTTCCCGACCGTGTCTGCCGTGCTGCATGACCGGACCGACGGGGTGTACCTGTTGCCGGCCACTACGCAGTTCGAAACCCGTGGTTCTGTCACAGCATCGAACCGGTCGCTGCAGTGGCGGGAAAAGATCATCGACCCGCTGTTCGAGTCCAAGCCCGATCACGAGATCATCGCGCTGTTCGCACAGAAGTTCGGTTTCCACGACCGCATCTTCCGCAACATCAAGTTGGAAGAGGACGGCCTGACGCCTGAGCCAGAAGACACGCTGCGCGAGATCAATCGCGGCATGTGGACCATTGGCTACACGGGTCAGTCACCTGAGCGGCTCAAGAAGCACATGGCAAACCAGCACACGTTCGATCGGACGACGCTGCAGGCCATTGGTGGTCCAGCAGATGGCGACTATTATGGTCTGCCATGGCCCAGCTGGGGCACGGCTGAGATGAACCACCCGGGTACGCCGAACCTGTATGATATGTCCAAGCCTGTGGCTGAAGGTGGTCTGACCTTCCGCGCGCGCTTTGGCGTCGAACGGGACGGTGACAACCTGCTGGCCGAAGGGGTCTATAGCGTCGGGTCGGAGATCCAGGATGGGTATCCTGAGTTCACGATGCAGATGCTGATGGACCTTGGCTGGGACGGTGATCTGACGGACGACGAACGCGCTGCGATTGATGCGGTCGCGGGTCCCGAAACCAACTGGAAGACCGACCTGTCGGGCGGTATCCAGCGGGTGGCGATCAAGCATGGCTGTGCGCCCTTCGGGAACGCCAAGGCCCGCGCGGTCGTCTGGACCTTCCCCGATCCGATCCCGGTGCACCGCGAGCCGCTGTACACCAACCGCAGGGATCTTGTTGCGGATTATCCGACATACGAGGACCGTCACGCCTACCGGCTGCCGACTTTGTATGCCTCGATCCAGAAACAGGACTTTTCGAAGGACTACCCGATCATCCTCACATCCGGCCGACTGGTCGAATACGAGGGCGGCGGGGATGAGACCCGTTCGAACCCGTGGCTGGCCGAGTTGCAGCAGGACATGTTTGTCGAGATCAACCCGCGCGACGCCAACAACCTTGGTGTGCGGGACGGCAGTCAGGTCTGGGTCGAAGGACCCGAAGGCGGCAAGGTCAAGGTTATGGCGATGGTCACCAACCGGGTGGGCGAAGGCGTGGCCTTCATGCCCTTCCACTTTGGCGGTCATTTCCAGGGTGAGGATCAACGCTCGAAATATCCCGAGGGTGCCGATCCTTATGTGTTGGGTGAAAGCACCAACACGGCCCAGACCTATGGCTATGATTCAGTAACCCAGATGCAGGAGACCAAAGCGACTCTTCTGCAAAATCTGGACAGCGTAAGGAGGATTACGACATGGCATTAGGAGGACAGGCGAGAGCCAAGTTCCTATGCGACGCCGAGCGCTGCATTGAATGCAACGCCTGCGTCACGGCTTGTAAGAACGAGCATGAAGTGCCCTGGGGCATCAACCGCCGCCGCGTGGTGACCATCAACGATGGTGATCCCGGCGAACGGTCGATTTCCGTGGCCTGCATGCACTGTTCCGATGCACCTTGTATGGCGGTCTGCCCGGTAGACTGCTTTTACCAGAACGAGGAAGGTGTGGTTCTGCACTCCAAGGACCTCTGCATCGGGTGTGGATATTGCTTCTACGCGTGCCCCTTCGGCGCGCCGCAATTCCCGCAGGCTGGCAACTTTGGCTCACGCGGAAAGATGGACAAATGTACCTTCTGCGCCGGTGGCCCCGAAGAGACCCACTCCACCGCGGAGTTCGCCAAGTACGGGCGCAACCGGATCGCTGAGGGCAAGCTGCCCATCTGCGCCGAGATGTGTTCGACCAAGGCGCTCTTGGCTGGTGATGGCGACGTTGTGTCGGCCATCTACCGCGAACGCGCCGTGGCGCGCGGTTTCGGCTCAGGCGCATGGGGTTGGGGATCAGCTTACGGTCGTCAGGACGGCTGATCCACATCGACAAGACGGAAGGCGCGATACGCAATCGCGCCTTCTGATTCCGGGTGCGGATTTCTAAAATCTGCCCTGAAACTTACCAAGTTTCCGTTCCGTTTTCTTTCGAGGAAGACGGTTCCTTGCACCAATCGAGGACGATGATGCGAACCCTTCTGATTGCGATTACAGCATTGTTTTTGGCTCTGCCCGCCATGGCACAGGACACGGCCCCAACGCCGGACCGGTCCGCCACGGGCGGAGCGCAGACGCTTGAAGACATCATGGCCCGTCAGCGCGGAGAAGAGGTTGCACCCAAGACCGGGGATGCTGCTGGAAACGCGCGTGACCTGACGGGGCAGCTTGGCACATTGGGTGGCGCGTCTGATCCTGACCTGTGGCGTGCGCTGCGCTATGGATCGGCAGACATTACGGTGTCTGCAGGGGGGAGGTTGCAACCGTCCTTGTGCAGGATGGTGGCATGGCGTGGCTGGAGTTCCGCAAGGGACCGCTGGCCAAATACGGTGGCTATCTGCTTTTGGGCACCATCGCGCTGTTGATCGTGTTCTTTGTCCTGCGGGGTCGCATCAGGCTGGACTATGAAAAGACTGGGCACACCGTCACCCGCTTTAAGACCTTCGAGCGAGCGGCTCACTGGCTTTTGGCTGGATCGTTCATCCTGCTGGGCATCACCGGTTTGCTGACCCTGTTTGGTCGGATGTTCATTGCGCCGTACATCTCGAAAGAGTTCAATGCGACCCTGCTGATGGCGTCAAAATACATTCACAACAACGTCGCCTGGGCCTTTATCGTGGCGCTGGTTGCTGTGTTCGTGATGTGGGTCTGGCACAACATTCCCAACCGCACCGACATCACGTGGTTTGCGCAAGCGGGCGGTATCGTGGGGTCCAAGCACCCGCCGGCCAAGAAGTTCAACGGCGGTCAAAAAATCATCTTCTGGTCGGTGATCCTGTTGGGCGGCTCGATCTCGCTGTCGGGGGTTTCGCTGCTATTCCCCTTTGACTTCCCGATGTTCATGAAGACCTTTGACCTGATGCGCAGTGTCGGGATCGAGAGCTTGCCCATCTATGGCCCGTTGCCCACGGCAATGGCCCCGCACGAAGAGATGCAATACGCCCAAGCGTGGCACGCCATCGTTGCTTTTGTCCTGATGGCGATCATCATCGCCCACATCTATATCGGCTCGGTGGGCATGGAGGGCGCTTATGACGCGATGGGATCGGGCGAAGTGGACGAAGCATGGGCCCGGCAGCACCATTCGCTGTGGCTGGAGGAGCTGGAGGCAAAAGGCAAGGCGGCCCCCAAAGATGCGACGCCTGCTGAGTAGCCTGTTCCTTTGCATCGCGCTGCCCGCCGGGGCGCAAGAGTTCACCACATATAAAGGGCATGGTGGGCCGGTCATGGGGCTTGTCGTGACCGAAGATGGCACGCTTGCCTCAGCCAGTTTCGACAACTCCGTCGGGGTTTGGAACGGCCAAGCGCCGGAATGGTTGGAAGGGCATGATGCCGCCGTGACGGCGATTGCCGAAGATACGACCGGTGCACTGGTGACGGGCGGCGATGATTTCGCCGTATGGCACTGGGGCGACAGCCCGCGCAAGATCGGGCAGCACAAGGGCAAGGTGACATCGCTTGCGGCGTCCCCCGATGGTTCGGTGATCGCTGCCGGGTCGTGGGATGGTGATATCGTGCTATGGCCTTTGGGGGCAGGAGAGGCGGAGACGCTGCCCTATCCCGGTGCCGGGGTGAATGCGGTGGCCTATTCGGCCGATGGTGCGTTCCTGTATGCCGCGACGTCCAAGGGCGATGTGTTGCGCTATGACATGGTGACCCGAGACACGCCGCGCCCTTTGGTACGCCATGGATTTGGCGTGAACCGCCTTGTTGTGGGGGACGGCTGGCTCGCCTATGGCGCGGTCGATGGCGGTACGCGCGTCATTGATGCCGATACGGGCGAAGCGCGGCATGACTTCACCCTCGACCGCCGTCCGATCCTGTCGATGGAACTTCACGCGCCGACCGGACAACTGGCCATCGGCGATGGTGAGGGCCATATCATGGTGGTCGACACCAACAACTGGCAGATCACGCGCGACTTTCGCGCGATGCGGCAGGGGCCGGTTTGGGCACTGGCTTTTTCGGAGGATGGCACCGTGATCCATGCCGGTGGCATCGACGATGTTATCTATGCTTGGCCCGTGGCGCTGCTGGACACCTATGATCCTGCGGGCGGCGATACGCGCAGCTTCCTGCGCGACGCTGACACGATGAGCAACGGAGAGCGGCAGTTCATGCGCAAATGTTCGATCTGCCATAGTCTTGAGAACGGGCCGTCGCGCAAGGCGGGACCAACCCTGCATGGGGTGTTCGGGCGCAGGGCAGGGGTCGTGCCCGGCTATCGGTACTCGCCAACGCTCGACGGGTCTGCGATTGTCTGGGACGACACGACCATCGATGCCCTCTTTGACGAGGTCCCGATCACTATATCCCCGGATCCAAGATGCCGATGCAGGTCATCGCCGGGGCGCAGGACCGGGCGGACTTGATCGCCTTTCTGCGGACGGCCACACAAAAGGAGTGAACCATGAAAGCCATAATGCTGGGCTTTGCCGCATTGATCGTGATTTCCGTGGGCTCGTATTTTGCGCTGCAAGAATTGGGTTTTTCATCTGAGGACCGCGGTTCGGGCGATGCGGTGAGGTTGGACTGATCCCATGAACGCGCCCCACAAATCCACACCGGACATCTATGGCACGTCTTTGGCCGGTGCCTCGGTCCTGGTGATCGATGATGAACCGGGGATGCGCCATTTCCTGACCAAGACGCTTGAAACGCGGGTAAAGCGTGTGGACGCTGTGGGGTCGCCTGCGCAGGCAACCATGGCACTGGACGAGGCGCAATATGATCTGGTGATCATCGACAACCTGATGCCGGGCGGCACCGGGCTGGATTGGATGACCGAACAAAAGCGCAAGGGCTTGTTTGCTGACGCGATCCTGATCACGGCCTATGCCGATCTTGAGACTGCCATCGCGGCGTTGCGTGCGGGGGTCAGCGACTTCGTGTTGAAACCCTTCCGCGCCAACCAGATCCTGAGCGCCGTGGCCCGCACGCTGGATCGCAAGTATCTGCAGCGCGACAACACCCTGCTGCGCCGCGAGCTTTCCAGCGGCAACGGGCATGGCAAGTTGCTGGGCAACTCCGAACCGATGGAAGACGTGCGCGCGATACTGTCGCGGCTGGCACCCTTGCCGACACCTGTGCTGTTCACCGGGGCCAGTGGCACGGGCAAGGAAATGGCTGCCCGCCATTTGCACGACCTGTCGGATCGGGCGGATGCGCCCTTTGTCCCTGTGAACTGCGCAACGATCCAGCCTGATCGTTTTGCAGAGGAGCTGTTCGGTGTGGTTGAGGCGGAGGACCGTTTGAAACCAGGGCTGCTGCTGCTCGCCGATGGTGGCACGCTGTTGCTCGATGAGATCGCGCAGATGCCGGAAACAGTGCAGGCCGCGCTGTTGCGTGTACTGGAAGATAAGAAGGTGCGCCCCGTTGGAGCCGAACGCGAGATACGCCTGAACGTGCGGTTCCTCTTTGCCACCAACGATGACATCGAGGCTGCTGTAGAGGCGGGCCGGTTCCGGGCGGACCTTTATCATCGCATCCACGTGGTCAAGATCCACATGCCGCCGCTCAAGGATCGGATGGAGGATATTGTGGAACTGGCAGCCCATTTCATGGAGCAGTTTTCTGCGTCCCTGGCCATGCCCTCTCTGGATCTGGATGAGGAAACGCTGCTTAAGCTGCGCCGCTATAGCTGGCCGGGCAATGTGCGGGAATTGCGCAATCTTATCGAACGCTCGGTCATTTTGGGCGCGCTCCCCGAGGAGTTTTCGGGCGGGGGCAGTGTCACCGGCGCGCAGGCCATCGAGAATCTGGACCTTGTGGTGCAGCGCCACATCCTGCGGATGCTGGACCTGTGTGGCGGCAACCGGGCAGAGGCCGCGCGCCGTCTTGGCGTGTCGCGTAAGACGATCGACCGAAAGATGACTGCTTGGTCGGGCTGACCGATTGCGCAATCGTGATCCGTGCCGACCGCGACGTAGGGCTAAAGTCGCATATATAGCTAGTTAGCAGGACGCTATCGTATCCAGGCAATAGAGGAGGAATGCGCAATGGCATGGACAAAACCCAAGGCACGCGAAGTGAAGTGCGGCATGGAAATCAACATGTATGGCCCGGGCGAAGACGATGATCGTGGCGCTGAGCGCGACGTAATCTAAGCCACTTTCATTACATGAGGCTGATTGTTCTTGGGGCAGCCGCCGGAGGGGGGCTGCCCCAATGGAATTGTGGCTGCCGCAATTGCACGGATGCACGCGCGGGGGTGATCCCGCGCATGACCCAGTCTTCTGTCGCTGTGTCGCTGGATGGGCAGTCTTGGGTCGTTCTGAATGCGTCGCCGGATATCCGTGCGCAGGTGGATGCTTGCTCACAAATGCACCCGTCGGCATTGCGCGGGTCACCGATTTCCTCGGTGGTGCTGACGAATGGCGATATCGACCATATCGCCGGGCTTTTGACCTTGCGGGAGAAGACGGCATTTGATGTCTACGCGACCTCTTCAGGGCTCGACATCCTGCGCAGCAATTCGGTCTTTGGCGTGTTGGACCCGGACCTTGTGGCGCAGCACGCTGTGTCGCTAGAGACGCCCTTTGAACCCTTGCCCGGATTGACAGTGACGCCCTTTGCAGTGCCGGGGAAGGTGGCGTTGTTCCTCGAAGGTGACACGCTCAACCTTGAGGAAGTGGGCGAACAGACCGTTGGCCTTTTGCTGGAGAGCGCGTCGGCGCGGGCGGCTTACGTTCCTGGATGCGCAGCGATCCCGGATTGGTTGATCGACCGGCTTGCCGGGGTGGGCCTGCTGTTGTTTGACGGAACCGTATGGAACAATGACGACATGCAACGGACCGGAACTGGAGAAAAGACGGGCGCCCGGATGGGCCACGTGCCGTTGAACGGTGAGCTGGGCAGCCTCACCCGCCTGTCGAAGGTAGCCGGGCGCAAAGTATTCATTCACATCAACAACACCAATCCGATCCTGCAACCTGATAGCCCCGAGCGGGCCGAGGTTTTGGGCAACGGATGGGACATCGCTTTTGACGGGATGGAGATCACGCTATGACCGCCCCGCCTGACAGCGCCGAGGTGTTCGAAGCGCGGCTGCGTGCCGTTGGGGATGCCCAGTATCACGATAAGCACCCGTTTCATCATCTGCTGCATTCCGGTGGCTGCACCCCTGATCAAGTGCGCGCTTGGGTGATCAATCGCTACTACTACCAGACACGCATCCCGATGAAGGATGCAGCATTCATGTCGCGCGTGTCCGATCCTAACCTGCGTCGGGCGTGGCGGTCTCGGATTGAGGGATCATGATGGTTCTGCGCCCGGTGAAGGGGGCATTGCGCGGTGGTTGAAGCTGGCCGAGGGCGTGGGGCTGTACCCCGACTATGTCGCGTCAGAGGTGGGGATATTGCCTGCCACCCGCTTTGCCGTGGATGCCTACGTGCGCTTTGTGCGGGATGAACCGCTGCTGCCCGCCGTGGCTTCGTCTCTTACCGAACTGTTCGCGCCAGCCATCCACAAAAACCGGATTTCTGGGCTGTTGGAACATTATGACTTCGCGAACAGTGAGACGCTGTCTTATTTCCAGAACCGGCTGACCGAAGCGCCGAAGGACGTCGCCTTTGGTCTGCAATGGGTGATGGATCATGCGGTCACGAAAGCGGATCAGGATGCGGCTGTTCGCGCGTTGACCTTCAAGACCGAAGTGCTTTGGGCACAGCTGGACGCGCTCTGGTCGGCCTATGTTGAACCGGAGGCGCATTCCGCCCGGAGGGTGGCAACCGGGTGAGGGGCTGGCGTCATGACCGGGGCCGACGTGCCCTTTTTGCCGCGCGGTGTGCGCACGCAGTTTGATGCGGTGCGCAAGGTTGATGTGCTTTTGGGACCGGAGCGGGTTCTGGTGTTGGACCAGGTTGGGACAGCGGTGCTGGATCGTCTGGACGGGGCGGCGAGCCTTGATCAGATCTCGGCCGATTTGTCGGCGATTTATGACGCGCCGGTGGATGTGATCGCGCCGGATGTCATCGCGTTTGTCGAAGATCTGCGGGACAAGGGGATGGTGCATGTCCATCCGCGTTGATCCCCCCATGGCGATGCTGGCCGAGCTGACGCATCGCTGTCCGCTGGCCTGTCCCTATTGTTCGAACCCGACCGAGTTGCTTGCCAAGGAAACGGAGCTGAGTACCGAGGCATGGGCAGACACTTTCAAGCAGGCGGCAAAGCTGGGTGTATTGCAGTTGCACTTGTCGGGTGGTGAACCCGCGTCGCGTCGCGATCTGGTTGAACTGGTTGCCGCCGCGCGTGAGGCGGGGCTGTACACCAACCTCATTACGTCCGGCATCGGGTTGACCGAGCGTCGTTTGCATGCGCTGGACGAGGCTGGTTTGGATCATGTGCAGTTGTCGCTGCAGGGTGTGACGGCAGCGCTGGCCGACCGGATCGGCGGATACAAGGGTGGGTTTGACCGCAAGATGCATGTGGCCGAGATCATCTCGAAAATTGGCTTTCCCCTGACCCTGAACGCGGTGATGCATCGCGAGAACCTTGGTGACTTGCCTGCGACAATCGACATGGCGTTGCGGCTGGGTGCACGTCGTATCGAAATTGCCTGTGTGCAGTTTCAGGGCTGGGCTTTGGTCAATCGTGCAGCCTTGCAGCCGAGCCGGGCGCAGGTGGACGTGGCCAAGAAGACGGTTGCGCGGGCGATCGGGTCGTTGAAGGGCCGCTTGGTGATCGATTTTGTGCCGCCCGATTACTATTCGGATTTCCCAAAGGCGTGCATGAATGGCTGGGGTTCGACTGGGTTGAACGTCACGCCAAATGGAACCGTTTTGCCCTGCCACGCGGCAGAAACGATACCGCATTTACAGTTCGACACTGTGACTGAACGGAAGCTGTATGACATCTGGTATGATGGTGCAGCCTTCAATGCCTATCGCGGGACGGACTGGCTGCCTGAGCTGTGTCAGGGATGCGAACGGCGTGACATCGATTTTGGTGGCTGCCGTTGTCAGGCGATGGCGGTGCTAGGTGATGCGTCGGCGCCCGATCCAGTGTGTCGAAAATCGCCCGGACGCACGGCGTTGAACGCGCTGTTGACTGAAGAGGTGCAAGAGGTTGAAGCGCCGGAATTCGTGTTTCGTCGGTAGGAGGGGGCCATGCGACGAAAAAGTCAAAGAGCTATTGCGGCAGCGGGTATCGCTGCCGTGCTGATGTCCAGTGCGGCCCATGCGGACTGTACCGAAGATGCGATGATTGTGTTTGATGGCTCCGGGTCCATGGCCGAGATGGGCTTTAACCAGATCAATGAGCCCCGAATTTTTGAAGCCCGTCGCGCGGTGCGCACGGCTATGCCGCAGGTGGCGCCGTTTCGGCGGATTGGCCTGATCATCTACGGTCCCGGCGGGGCGGGTGGTGCCGGTGAGTGTTCCGGTGTCGACCTGCGGTTCGGCCCTCGCGCAGATGCTGCCGACGCCGTGATAGCCGCGGTAGACACTCTGGAGCCCGAAGGCAGGACGGCGTTGACCGAAGCAGTGACTATGGCGGCTGAAACGCTTGGGTCACCGACCCAGCCCGGGACTGTGGTTCTGGTCACCGATGGTCGTGAAACCTGTGGCGGGCAGACCTGTGCGCTGGCCAATCAGCTGATGGGCACGGGCCTGACCGTCCATGTGATCGGCTTTAAGGTCAGGGGTGAGCATTTTGGTTGGGAAAGTCAGGGGCAGACAGATTACCAGACGTCGGTCAGTGGGGCCAAGTGCCTCGCCACGCAGACCGGCGGGGAGTATGTGAACACCGAAACCGTGGATGAACTGGTTGCAGCTATGACCCGTACTCTTGGTTGCAAGCTGCTGTTCTAGCCGGGTGCCGATTGTCGCCACCGCGTTGCGCGCTCCTCCATCATGCGGAGCAGGGTGAATTCCAAAAGCAGCATGAAAGCGACGAAGCTGAGCGCGTAGGCCAGCACGTAACCGGTTTCGAACAGTTGGAAATAGAGGTGGATCTGGAAGCCGATCCCGTTGCTACGTCCCAGAAACTCGACCACCAGCACGATCTTCCAGATGATGGCGAGGCCGTTGCGGATGGAACTGGCGATATAGGGCCAAAGCTGCGGGACAATGACGTGCCGCAGTTGGGCGCCGCGGCTCATGCGGAACACGCGCGCCATGTCGCGCAGCTTGGGGTCCAGTGCTTGTACGCCTTCGCGGATTGATACGGCCACCATGGCTGTTTTGTTCAAGGCAACGGCGGTGATTGCGGCCACCTCGTTCAGGCCGATCCAGAGGTAGCACAGTACAATGACCACCAGAGCAGGGACATTGAGGAAGTACGACCAGCCATGGGGAAAACCAGCGATTGATGGTGGTGTTCACGCCCATGAAAAAGCCGATGGCGCAGCCGAACCCCATGGCGAGCGAGAAGGCTGCAGCAACGCGTAGAAGCGTTGCGGTGAAGTGGAGCTGCAACTCTCCTCGGGCCAATTCGTCCGTGAAGATGTCCCATACCTGGTTGGGTGCGGGCAGAACGCTGGGGTCACTTCCAACCCATGCCGCTGCCCACCACAGGGCCAGCATGGCCAGCAGCGATAGCACGAGCGTTTTGGCGTCGAAGCGGGTGTCGGTCATGGGCCGAGCCTGTCACAAATGTGATCGTGCCCAAAGTTATTTGGGCTGCGGTCATACCTTAGTCGCATAGGGTCGCGGCATCAGCCGTCATAGGCTGCGCGGGATGTCAGTGATCAAGCCCATAACCTCTTTGCTGCTGTCTGCCATTCTGTGGTGTATGGCCACGATTCTGACCGTTGCCGAACCGCTGAGCCGCGACGTGATCGCCCCCTATATCGTGCCGCCCATGTCCTTGGGTGATCAGATCAATGACCAGGGGGTTTGGCAGCTTTTGAATTCGGGTGGGGCCGAAGCTGGTTACGTGTTCGAGACGGAGCCGATGGCACCTTTGCCCGGCTTCTCCGGGGCTGCGATCAACTTGCTTGTCGTGCTTGATCTGGACGGTCGCTTTCTGGATGTGCAGTTGATTTCGCACAACGAACCGATCTTTGTTTCTGGCCTGCCGGAAAAGCTGTTTTATGACTTCTTCAAGCAGTACCGGGGGCATTCGATTTCGGACACGCTGGTGGTCGGATCGCCATACGGTGCGGGCAGCGAGGGGTCGGCGCTGGTCTATCTGGATGGTGTGACCAAAGGGACCGCATCGGTTCGTATTGCGCATGAGAGCATCCTGGCGGCTGCCTTGCAGGTGGCGCGCGAGAAGATGGGCGGGATTTCGACCGGGCCGCCCGCTTATCCGAACATCGAATACAGTGAAGATCTGACGTGGGAAGACTTGATCACCGAAGGAATAGTGACCCGTAAGGTGGTCACAAACGCCGAGATGGATGTCGCATTCGAAGGCACGCTTTGGGAGGATGATGACCCCGAGGCCAAGGATGATCCTGATGGCGCTTACTTGGACCTTTGGGTTGTCGACATTGGTGCGCCGTCGATTGCCGAAGCAGTCTTGAGCAATAGCAGCTTTGAAGAATTGCAGGGCTTCATGGAGATTGCCGACACGGACGAGCCTGTGCTGGTGATCGAAGCCGCGCGACATGGGTTGGTCACGGATGAGTTTGTGCGCAACACGGCCCCAGACCTGATCAGTGCAGAGCAGGGCGGCTTTCCCATCGCTTTTCGTGACAGTGACATCTACGTGGAGCTGAATGATGCGCTGCCCAATGACTTGCACAATGCCGTCTATGACGGGGCTGCTTTGATCCTGCGCACGGACCGGCGTTTGGGCTTTGACCCGACCTCTGATTGGGTGCTGAAGGTCAAGGCATTGCGCGAGCACGGGTCGTTCCAACCCGAGATCGGGTCAGTGACGCTGGACGTGCCGCACGTGACGCCCGAGCGGTTCTATGCCCGGCCTGTGATCGTGAAACCCGCGCCGCCTTGGGTCGATGCGCTGCGCAATCGGGCGGTCGATTTGATTGTGTTGGCTGTCTTTCTGGTGGGTCTTGTTGCGTTGCTCTTGTTCGGGACAAATCGGCTGGCGGCATATCGATGGTTCACGCCGCTGCGGCTTGCCATCCTGGCTTTTGTCACCGGTTTCATTGGTTGGTGGGGGCAAGGGCAGCTTTCCATTGCCACACCCTTGGCCGTGGTCCGGACAGCGCTGGACGGGGGAGGCTATGCGTTCCTGCTGTATGACCCGTTTTCCCTTGTGATCTGGGGGGTGACCATTGTTGGCTTTGTGCTGTGGGGCAGGGGGTTGTTCTGTGGCTGGCTCTGTCCCTTTGGCGCGCTGCAAGAGTTCGCGCACCATCTGGGGCGGTTCTTGCGTTTGCCACAGATTGAGCCGAATGCGTACTGGGATAACCAGTTGAAGAATCTGAAATACGTCGTGCTTGTGTCACTCATGGCGTTGTTGTTCGCGGCGCCAGCGGCATTGGACAACGCCATCGAAGTGGAGCCGTTCAAGACAGCCATCACCACGTTTTTTGTGCGTGAGTGGTACTATGTCGCCTATGCGGTTGGCCTCCTGGTTCTGTCCATGGTGCTGTTCAAGGGGTTTTGCCGGTATCTGTGCCCGCTGGGGGCTGTCATGGCGATTGGTGGTTTGGTGCGGGGACGCGACTGGATTGCGCGGCGGGCCGAATGCGGGTCTCCCTGCCAGCTATGCAAGGTCAAGTGCAGCTACGGCGCGATCAAGAAGACGGGCGAAATCCAGTACTCCGAATGCTTCCAGTGTCTGGACTGCGTGACGATCCATGATGATGATAGTCTTTGTGTGCCGCTGATCCTGGCGGCCAAGGGACGCAAATTGCAGGTGGCTGCAGAATGATGAACCGTCGTCGTTTCCTTGCCATTGCTGGCAGCTTTGCTGCCACACCAGCCATTGCGCAACGCGCCAGCTGGACCGGACACGCCTTTGGAGCCGAAGTTTCGATTGAACTGCGGGGACCGGACGGTGTGGCCGGCCCGGCCTTGCAGCGGGCACAGGCGTTGATAGCCGAGGTTGAGGGGCTGTTCTCGCTCTATGATCCCGGATCAGGACCTAGCGTTATTGAACGGGCAAGGTGCGCGGACGGTGCCACCGCATTTCGAGAGTCCGATGTGGATCGCGGATGAGGCGCATCGCCTGACTGACGGGTTGTTCGATCCCACGGTTCAGCCGCTTTGGCAGGCCCTGGCAGAGGGCAGGGACGTTGCGGGTGCGCGTCGTTCTGTCGGTTGGGATCGTGTGAAGATGCGCGGCAACAGGGTGCAGCTTGGGGCCGGGCAGGCGCTGACGTTCAATGGCATTGCTCAGGGGTTTGCGACAGATCTGGTGTCGGACATGTTGCGCGAACGTGGCTTTGACCAGACGTTGGTCAACATTGGGGAACATCGTGGGTCCGGCGGCCCTTGGCGGCTGGGGCTTACCGACCCTGTCCATGGTCGGCTGGCGATGCGAACAATCGAAAACATGGCAGTTGCAACATCAAGCCCTTTGGCGACCCCCCTGGGAGCGCACGGCCACATTGTACATCCCGTCCAAACCCCGCATTGGTCAACCGTGTCGGTCGAGGCCGAAACGGCAACGATGGCCGACGCGCTGTCGACCGGTTTGGCACTAGGTGATCTGGAACTGGCAGAACGGGTACGTGGCGCGAAGGGTGTTCACCGGATCACCTTGATTGATCCGGGTGGAGACCTGACGACCCTTTGACAGAAGAAACGAAAAGGGCGGGGATGATCCCCGCCCTTCGCTTTTTGTGTGTGGCTGTGGATCAATTTGCTGCTGTCACCGCGCGGCCCGTCATCACCTTGACCAGATGTGCCCGGTAAGCGGCAGAGCCATGCAGGTCGGTGATCATGTTGTCAGGCGATACGCTCAAACCGTCGAGCGCAGAGGCAGAGAAGTTTGCGCTCAATGTGCTTTCGGCCTCGGTCCAGCGATAGACACCCTCGTTTGAAGCACCCGTCACCGCCACGCGTACCCCGTCTGCCAATTTGGCGACAAACACACCGACCAAGGCAAAGCGCGACGCGGGCTGGACGAACTTCTGGTAGTTGGCTGCTTGGGGGATTGGGAACTTGACGGCGGTGATGATTTCACCTTCGTCCAAGGCTGTGTCGAACATGCCCTGAAAGTAGTCATCTGCCGCGATCTCGCGTGTGTTGGTGACGATGGTTGCCCCTGACGCCAGTGCAGCCGCAGGATAGCAGGCCGCCGGGTCGTTGTTGGCCAGCGATCCAGCAATGGTGCCGCGGTTGCGGACGGCAGGATCGCCGATATTCGAGGCCAGCGCCGACAGGGCAGGGTAGCTGCCATCGGCTGCGACTGCGGCGTGGGTGGTGGCCCCACCAATGCGCAGCGTATCACCCTCTTTAGTTATGCCCTGCATCTCGGCCACGCTGGATAGGGATACCAGCTTGGATGGGCTGGCGAGGCGCTGTTTCAGCGTGGGGATCAGTGTCTGCCCCCCGCCCAGTGCTTGCGCATCCTCAGCCCCCATTGCTGTGGCGGCTTCGGCAATCGTGCCCGGTTTTTCAACGTCGAAATTATACATCTGAAGCCTCCTTTATTCTGCGTTCTGCATGGCGTCCCACACGCGGGCGGGCGAGACGGGCATGTCAATATGGGTGACGGTCTTGCCGCCTCGATTGTAGCGCGTCGATCACCGCGTTCACGACTGTGGGCGGAGAACCAATCGCTCCGGCCTCACCGCAGCCTTTCACACCAAGCGGGTTGTGTGTGCAGGGCGTGCCCTGGCTGTGGTCGACGGCGAACATCGGCATGTCGTCGGCGCGGGGCATGGTGTAATCCATGTAAGATGCGCTGAGCAGCTGGCCGTTTTCGTCGTAGGTTGTGTTTTCGACCAGTGCCTGACCTATCCCTTGCGCCAGACCGCCATGGACTTGGCCGGTCACGATCATCGGGTTGATGATGTTGCCGAAATCGTCAACGGCGGTCATCCGGTCCACGCGTACCTTGCCCGTTTCGGGGTCTACCTCAACCTCACAGGCATAGGCGCCCGAGGGGTAGGTGAAGTTCGCAGGGTCGTAGAAGGCCGTTTCCTCCAGCCCCGGTTCGATGTCTTCAAGCGGGTATTCGTGGGGGATATACGCCTTCAGCGCGACCTCGCCAAAGGTCACCGACTTGTCCGTGCCAGAGACTGAGAACACGCCGTCAGACAACGTGATGTCGTGCTCGGATGCTTCCAGCATGTGGCCCGCGATCTTCTTGGCCTTGTTGATGATCTTTTCGGTTGCGCGGACTACGGCCGAGCCGCAGACCGCCAGCGAGCGTGAGCCGTAGGTGCCCATGCCGAAGGGGATCTTGGACGTGTCGCCATGTACGATGTCGATCACGCCAGGGTCGATCCCCAGCATCTCCGCCACCACTTGGGGGAAAGCCGTTTCATGCCCTTGCCCGTGGCTGTGCGCGCCAACCATGACGCTCAGGTTGCCGGTGGCGTTCACCCTCACTGTGGCTGCGTCGTACAGACCCACGCGAGAGCCCAGCACACCGACGAGGTTCGAGGGGGCGATTCCGCACGCCTCGATATAGGCGTTGACACCAAAGCCACGCAGCAGGCCCTTGGCCTCGCTTGCCTTACGCCGGGTTTCGAACCCCGCCACATCCGCAACCTCTTCCATCTTATCCATCAGTGCATCGTAATTGCCCGAGTCGTATTCCAAACCTGCGGCTGACGCGAACGGGTACTGGTCGGGCTTCACGAAGTTCTTGCGGCGCAGCTCGATGGCATCCATGCCTAGCTCGCGCGCGGCTTTGTCGATGACCCGTTCTATGGAATAGGTCGCCTCGGGCCGACCTGCACCGCGATGAGGCATCGACGGGCGCGGTGTTGGTGAAGACTGCCTTCACGTTCACATAGACCAGCGGCACCGTGTAGTTCCCGGCCATCAGCGTGCCATGCAGGAAGGTCGGCGTCGCGGTCGAGAAGTTCGACAGGTATGCGCCTACGTTTGCCTTGGTGTCGGTGCGGAAGGCGAGGAATTTGCCATCCGCGTCCAGCGCGAGTTCGATCTTGGTAACGTGGTCGCGGCCATGGGCGTCGGTCAGGAAGCTTTCGGTCCGATCGGCAGTCCATTTTACCGGGCGCCCCAGCTTCTTGGCTGCAGCCAGCACAAGGCTTCTTCACCATAGTGATAAATCTTCGACCCAAAACCACCGCCCACGTCGGGCGCAATGACGGTCAGCATGTTCTCGGGGATGCCAAGGACAAAGGCCGAGATCAGCAGCCGCGTCAGGTGAGAGATTCTGCGACGTGGTGTGCAGGTGTACTCACCCGTGCTGGCCTTATAGCTGCCGATGGACGCGCGCGGCTCCATCGCGTTGGGCACAAGACGGTTGTTCACCAGCTCAAGCGTGGTGACGTGATGCGCGTTCTTGATTGCGTTGTCCGTTGCTTCGCGGTTGTCCTCGATCCAGCCCCAGTCAAAGCACTGGTTGGTGCCGATTTCATCGTGGACGAAATTGGAACCTGAAAGCGCGTCGTTCATGTCCACGACAGCGGGCAGTTCGTCGATATCTGCCTCGATGGCTTCGACCGCGTCGCGGGCCTGTTCAATGGTTTCCGCGATCACGGCGGCATAGGCGTCGCCCACATGGCGCACCTTGCCATGCGCCAGCACGGGGCGCTTGGGCTCCTTCATCGGTTCGCCGTCGCGCGAGTTGATTAGCCAGCCAGCGGGGTTGCCGCCCACCTCGACGAAATCCTCGCCGGTGAACACGGCCAGCACGCCGGGCATGGCCGAGGCGGCGGAGGTGTCGATGGACTTGATCGTGCCATGTGCGACGGTCGATCGGGCAAAAACTGCGTAGGTCTGTTTCGCCAGTTGAATGTCATCCGTGTATTCGCCGGTTCCGGTCAGGAAGCGGACGTCTTCGCGGCGCACGGTGGCGGCGCCAATCCCTGTATCTTTGGGCATCTTGTCTCCTCCCTTTATTCGGCGGCTATGGCGGTCACGTCTTGACCGGACGCCGCCATGATCGCCTTGACGATATTGTGGTAGCCAGTGCAGCGGCAGATGTGCCTTCGAGGTAGTCACGGACCTCTTGCTCGGATGGCTTGGGGTTGTCCTTGAGCAGCGCTGCCGCAGACATCACCATCCCCGGAGTACAAAACCCGCATTGCAGGCCGTGGTGGTCCTGAAATGCTTGCTGGATCACGTTCAGTGACCCGTCTGCATTCGCCTGACCTTCGATCGTGTCGACCGTTGCGCCGTCTGCTTCGGCGGCCAGCATTGTGCAGGATTTCACGGCTTGCCCATCCACATGCACCACGCAGGCCCGCATTGGGACGTATCGCAGCCGATATGCGTGCCGGTCAGCCCCTGATCTCTCACGCAGAAGGACGATAGCAATGTGCGTCCTTCCACGTCGCCCGAGACGGCCTTTCCGTTCACCGTCGTGGTTACCTTTGTCATCCTGTCCTCCCTTAGAACATCTCGTTGTGTTTGGTGCGCTTAGGTGACCAAGCGCTTGAGCCATCCTTCTTGGGCGTGTCTTCCGACGCCTCGGGGTTTGTTTCTTCGGTGGGTGATGCGCCCACGTGATCCTGAAAGTTGGTAAAGAACTGATCGGCCATCTTCTTGGCGAATCCGTCGATGATGCGGCTGCCCAATTGCGCCAGTTTGCCGCCAACCTTTGCTTCGACCTCGTAGTGCAGGACTGTTTGCGCCCCCTGCGCTTCCAGCCGCACATTGGCGCCGCCCTTGGCAAAGCCTGCAGCCCGCCTTTGCCCTCGCCCGCGATGGTGACGCTTTCGGGGGGTTGCATGTCAGAGAGGGTTACGGCCCCTTTGAACGTTGCTTTGACCGGGCCAACTTTTTGCACAACCGTGGCAGTAAAACCTTCCTCAGGGGTGCCTGTCATTTCCTGACAGCCCGGGACACCAGAGTTTCAACATCTCGGGATCAAGGATGGCCGCCCAGACCAGATCGCGTTCGGCATCAATGACACGTGAATCAGCAGAGATTCATCAGAGTCCCCTTCTAGTTCCTGCGGAGCCTATGGCGCAGGGGGACGGGACACTATTCGACCAAGTGTGTACGACCAAAGTCGCTCTTACCGTTCGGGTGTTTGGTGCGTCAGTCCATACTTCTCGTAGATGGCGGGAATCCGTCCGTCCTGAAGTGCATAATTGATGGCGTCATCAACCGCGTAGGACAGAGGACGGTAGCGAAAATTCACCGCCACTCCTAACGTCCACTGGCTGATCGCAAATCCGGCCAGAGCTGGTTGGTGCACATCCGTGCTGTCCGTCAGCCCATGTTCAAGTTCGCCCAACGGACCCATCACGGCTTTGACGCTACCGGCGTTCAATGCGGCCATTGCAGCGGCCGTGGTAGGGAAGCGGCGGATGTTGCCCTGAAGTTGCCCACCAACAAATCCAGACAAATAAAAGTCCGAGATCGAGTCATTCTCGACCCCAACAGTGTCGAAGCGGAAATAGGCGGGGACGGGTTTATCTTCGGGGTAGGTTGCCTTGTCATAGGCGATGGCGATGCTTTCGCCTGCGTATTGTCCGGTGAATACCACCTGTTCAACACGGCATTTGAAGGCGCTGTCATAAGGGATCCGCATCATCACGTTGGCGATCCGGCCCCCGATCAGTGCACCTCGCCATATGTTGTTTCGTAGATCGGCGTCAAGGTTTTCCCCCGCATCAACAAAATTGAACCGCGCTTCGACCCCCAAATCCTTGGCGATGATGCGTGCAATCTCGATATCGACGCCCTTTGGCTCTCCGCCTTCTTCCCAGGAATAAGGTGGGTAGTCTTCGTAGACGGCGAAGAGCATATGGCCTTGGTCCTGGATCTCGTCCATTTCCTTGCCCACGATGTCGCGACCGACATTCTGGGGCTTGGGCTGGGGCACATAATCTGCACAGGGATCAGCAGCATGGGCCTGCCCCGTCCAGGACAGACCCATAACCACCAGGGAGAAGATCGTGTTTCGAATTGTCATACCGTCAGTTTGCGGCAGACAATCCGATGGTCAAGGCTTCGGAGGCCGACTTGTAAGCGCCCGGTGTCCCATCGATCAGGTTCGCAGCCCGGAAGGCGACGCTGTCGGCCACAGGAGCGCCTGACAGGGTCGGGATTTCACCTGCGATTTCACCCAGCCGTGCCTTGAGTGCGTCAGCATCTGCGCCGCTGGCGTCGCTGGTGTAGCCAGCCAGTTCGTCGCGGAGTGTTTTTAGTTCGTCTGCAACTTCTTCCATCGCCACGTCATCGGGGCGGGCTTCGATGTAAGTGCGGATAGCCCATGCAGCCTCCTGGCCCAAAAGCTCACCAAAGGCCGGCATCTTGGTGATGCCGTTCTGGGTGTAGCCTTCAACGAAGCGTTCGACATACCATTCATCGCCGTATTCTTCGGCTTCAAGGAACCGCAGATCGGGTGCCAAGCCACCTGAAACAACTTCAAGCCCATGGCACCGTGCGCAGTTCTGGTTGTAACCTGACGCGCCGATTTCAACGGCGCGCAGCCAGGTTTCCTCACCCACCTTGTCGGCACGATAGGGATTTTCGGTCAGCCACTCGCCTTCAATCATGGGCAGGCCGGTGGTGTCCACCGCCTGCGGTGCGACGTCGCCGTGGGCAACGGCAAGCGTTGCGATAGCCGTCAGTGCGCCGGCCATAAGAAACTGTTTTCGGGTTGTGCTTTTTCATCACATGCCTCCCTGACACGAATGCTCCTCATTGCCTTTGTCCTACGCCACCAAAAGGATGCGCGGTATTGGACTTTGGTTGTGCGTCGAAAGGAGTAAGACCATGGTCCTATACCAGTCGGCTTTGCCCGCCACGGTAGCCTAGCAACCATGGGAGGAATTGTCGTGAAACACCTTGTGATAGGTGCGCTCGTCGGGGGTGTCCTCGCCGCGCCAGCATCTGCGGAGATGACACTGAACATCGGGCATCTGCGCGTCGAACAGCCAGCGCCGCCGACCCTGTCGAACCTTGATCCGATTCCAGAGAATAACGGGCTTGCAGGCGCGCAAACGGGTCTGGCTGATAACCTGACAACGGGAAAATTCCTGGGTCAGAAATACGAGCTGACCGTGACCGAAGTGTTTGAGGACCAAGACCCGCTGGCCGCTGCGCGCGACCTGCTGTCAGCCTCTCCTACCTTGTGATCGATGCAGGACCCGAAGACATCATCGCCATTGCCGATCTGGCCGAGGCGGAAGGGGCAGTATTGTTCAACACATCTGCCGGTGATCTGGCCCTCCGCGACGTGGAATGCCGGGGTAATCTGCTGCACACACTGGCGTCCGATGCGATGCGTACGGATGCGTTGGCACAAGTACTGGTCAAAAAACGTTGGGATGACCTGGTGATGATCACAGGTACGCATGCTTCTGACCTCAGCTATGCCGAGGCGGTGCGTCGGTCGCTGACGAAGTTCGGTCTTGACCTTAATGGCGAAAAAGAATGGGCATTTGATGCTGACATGCGTCGCAACGCATCGCAAGAGGTGCCGCTCTTCACACAGGACTTCGGCGACTACGACGCGCTGATCATTGCGGACGAAGTGCACGATTTCGGGCGGTATGTGCTGTATAATACGTGGCAAGCGCGTCCGGTCGTGGGGTCAGAAGGGCTGACTGCCGTGGGCTGGTCCCCTGTCATCGAACAATGGGGGGCAGCTCAGCTGCAATCCCGGTTTGAGGATGAGCATGCGCGTGAGATGACCGCGCAAGACTATGCCGCCTGGGCAGCCGTGCGAACGCTGGGTGAGGCGATGGCGCGTACCAACGCGTCTGACCCCGAAACGCTGCGCGGCTATATCATGTCCGACCAGTTTGAACTGGCGGGCTTCAAAGGACGACCGCTGACTTACCGCGACTGGAACGGACAGTTGCGACAGCCAATTGCCATCGTGCATCCCCGCGCCCTTGTGGCGCAGGCCCCGCTTGAGGGGTTTCTACATCAGACCAACGAACTTGATAGCCTGGGGCTCGACCGCCCCGAAAGCAAATGCGAGGCGTTCCAATGATCCGATTGACTGCGATGTTTTCCCTTTTGGCCTCGACCGCGATGGCGGGCGAGATTTGGGTGACGAATGAAAAGGATGACACGATTTCTGTCATCTCGACTGATACACTTGAAGTGATCAAGACTTATGAAACCGGTGAACGCCCGCGTGGCATCCTGTTCAACAGCGACTACAGCCGCGTCTATATCTGTGCGTCCGACAGCAATGCGGTGCAGGTGATGGACCCGAACTCGGGCGAGATTCTGCACGAGCTACCCTCGGGCGATGACCCGGAACAGTTTGTCCTGCATCCGAATGACAAGCACCTCTATATCGCAAACGAGGATGACGCGATCACCACGGTCGTTGATGTCGAGACCCGCAAGGTGATTGCCCAGATCGATGTGGGCGTGGAACCCGAAGGCATGGCCGTGTCCCCTGATGGGAAGATTGCCATCACCACGTCCGAAACCACCAATATGGCCCACTGGATCGACACTGACACACAAGAGCTGTTCGCCAACACGCTTGTCGACAGTCGCCCACGTCACGCCGAGTTCATCAAGGATGGGTCCGAGATGTGGGTGAGCTCTGAGATCGGTGGTACGCTTACTGTCTTTGACACTGCGACACAGGAGGAAAAGGCCAAGATGAGCTTTGAGGTGCAGGGTGTGCACCCTGATCGCGTCCAGCCCGTGGGTTTTGAATTCACCGCCGGAGACACCCATGCCTTTGTTGCCCTTGGCCCGTCCAATCATGTCGCCGTGGTCAACGCCGAAACCTACGAGGTCGAGGACTACATCCTGGTTGGTCGCCGCGTCTGGCACATGGATTTCAACGAGGACCGGTCGATGCTGTTCACCACCAACGGTGTGTCGGGCGACGTCACCGTAATCGACGTCGAAAAACGCGAAGCCATCAAGTCCATCAAGGTGGGCCGCTTTCCCTGGGGGCTGCATACCGCCCCACGGGGTCGTAATCACAACATTTCGGGAGGAACCCAATGAAAACTTTGGCTTTGATCGCCGCGATGGCGCTCGCCGCGCCAACACTTGCCCTGGCCGACAACGATGATAACGGCCCCAGCTTTGGCGCGGCGGGTCTGCTGGGCGGTAGCAACAAGGAAGACCTGCCGCCGATTATCTTGTCGGCAGAGAACCTATCGCACCAGAGGGCGCGTGGGAATTGAAGTCCGGCACGTATTACGAGTTCGAGATTCAGGGGGATGGCAGTCAGGAGCTTGCTTTGGTCGGACCGGAGTTTTTCCGCGCCATCTGGATTGACGAGATTGTCGTTGAAGGCTTGGAAATCCGGCCGCTCGGCCTTGATAGCATCGAGTTTGATGAAGCCGGTGAGATGGAGATTGGTTTCATCGCGATCAAACCCGGCGCATACTACATCAAGATTCCCGGCACATCGGGCGAGACACAGCGGTTGGAAATCACCATTAAATGAACGGACTTGAGGCGCAGGGCCTCAGCTATTTCTACGGCACCAAGCGCGCGTTGGACAACGTTTCGTTCAGCGTGCCCACTGGTACGTTCTGTGCACTGCTCGGTCCGAACGGGGCGGGCAAGTCTACGCGCTCTTCAACCTGCTGACCCGTCTATTTGTTGCACCAGACGGACAGATCACAATCGCAGGCCATGACCTTCGAAAGTCACCGCGCGCCGCGTTGGCGCAATTGGGTATCGTGTTCCAGCTAACCACACTTGATCTGGATTTGACGGTGCAACAGGGCCTGTCTTACTTCGCAGCGTTGCACGGGCTTTCCGGTCGCGCGGCACAAGGCCGGATCGAAAGCGCGCTGGATCAACTGGATATGCGCGAGCGGGCAGGGGAGAAGGCGCGCGCCCTGAACGGCGGGCATAGGCGCCGCACCGAAATTGCCCGCGCATTGCTGCATGATCCAAGTGTCTTGCTGCTGGATGAACCCACCGTCGGTCTTGATGCCGCGACCCGTGCGTCGATAACGGACTACGCCCACGGTCTTGCTGAGGACGGCAAGACGATCCTGTGGGCCACGCATCTGACGGATGAGGTACAGCCAAACGATGATCTGATCATTTTGCACCAGGCCCGAATTCTGGAGACCGGCAAAGCCCAAGACATTGCCGGTGATATGAGCCTGCAGGATCGGTTCCTTGCGCTGACTGGAACGGTTGCATGACAGCCTATCTCACGTCTCTTCGCGCCATTGTCCTGCGCGAAGCCTTGCGTTTTATCCATCAACGGGAACGCTTTGTTGCGGCCCTTGTCCGCCCGTTGGTCTGGCTACTGGTGTTTGCTGCGGGGTTTCGCGCGGCCCTGGGGCTCAGCATCATCCCACCTTATCAAACCTACATCACCTACGAGACCTACATTGTGCCGGGGCTGTGCGGCATGATCCTCTTGTTCAACGGTATGCAATCGTCACTGTCATTGGTCTATGACCGGGAGATGGGGTCGATGAAGCTGTTGCTGACCTCGCCCTTGCCGCGCTGGTGGTTGCTCTTTTGCAAGTTGCTGGGCTCAACCACGATTTCGATCCTGCAGGTCTATGCTTTCCTCGCCATCGCCGCCGCGTTTGACATTAAGATGCCGGTTTGGGGGTATCTGACGGTGTTGCCCGCCCTGATCGTGGCGGGATTGATGTTGGGTGCGCTTGGGTTGCTCCTATCCAGCTTCATCAAGCAGCTGGAGAACTTTGCCGGGGTCATGAATTTCGTGATCTTTCCAATGTTTTTTCTGTCGTCAGCCCTCTACCCGCTGTGGAAGATGGCAGAGAGTTCAGAGCTTTTGCACGACATCTGCGCGTTCAACCCATTTACGCATGCGGTCGAGTTGATCCGTTTTGCGCTATATGTCGAGGTGAACGGTGCAGCGTTGGCTTGGACCGTGCTGGCCACGTCTGTCTTCGCCGCTGCGGCGTTGGTTGGATATGATCCTGCGCGTACTCGAATTGGGCGGCGCGGTTAGGCACCGACCAATGGCTCGGTCGCGACCTGACAGGAACTATGGTATGGAAGGGCCATGAAACACTCTGTGATCGCTACCTTCATTTGCACTTGCTGCGCTGGAACCGTTCTGGCCGAGGAGTTTGGCACACTCAATCCTGACGAGATGACGTGGCAGCATTTCCTGGAAGAAGCTGAGCGTGGCGAGACAGGCATGGTCATCTGTTCCATGGGCTATGCCCTGACAAAGTCCGGAGATCACCAGTCGGCCCGCACTTTGTTCCAGAACTGTGCAAACGATGGGTACACAGGTGCCATGACCTGGATGAGTCAGCTGGACAACAACGGGTTGGGTGGCGACTACAATCCAGATGCCGCTGCCGGATGGGACCGTCGCGCGGCGGAGCTTGGCGATCCTGTGGGTAAATTCAACTATGGCATTGCGCTGATGCGGGGGCACGGTGTTGCTCAGGACAAAGATCTGGGACGGCAATTTGTCGATGAGGCTGCGGGTGAAGGACTTGTGATCGCGCAGCGGCTGCAGAGCGCGGACTACGATCTGGACGAGGTTACGCCCGACGCGGACAACTGGAAATACGCGCCTTCGTTCTGAACATCGCTGACAATGGTTGCAGGGTTGCCGCCCAGTGTCACGATGCGACTCGCCAGTTTTTCTGCTTCCTGTGCAACATGGGTCACAAGAATTGTTGTCACGTTGTGCACGGCCCGTAAGCGGGTAAACAGGGCCATCATCTCGTCCACCAATGCAGGGTCCAGCGAGACAAACGGTTCGTCCAGCAACAACAGATCAGGTTTCACCGCAAAGGCACGTGCAAGGGCCAGACGGCGTTGTTGGCCAAGCGAAAGCTGCCCCGGATAGTCCTCGCCGCGTCCGGCAAGGCCCACATCGGCAAGCGCTATGTTGACCTGCTTGGCGGTTGCATCCGTCGTTACGCGAATGTTGTCGCTGACAGTGCGCCAAGGCAACAGCGTCGGTTCCTGAAACACCATGGCGCAGGTTCCGTCCAATGCACATGATCCTTGAAACTCGGTGTTAAGGCTGGCGATGACACGCAGAAGGGACGACTTTCCAATGCCGGATGGGCCGACAAGGGCAAGTGTTTCACCACGCATCAGCTGGAAGGAGACATCTTGCAGGATACGGGTGTCGTCATGGCACAAACTCCGCAAACGGATGTCGAGCAAAGAGGAAGCCAACTAGCTACCGGATTGCAGGAATGTGCCTGCCGGCAACTCCTGCGCCTCGCCCATCAACTCCTTGCCGCCCAGCTCGATCATCAGGGCAAGCATGCGCGCAGCAGCGTCTTCATCCACGGGACCGGGGGCAGGAATACCCGCGCGGGATCCGGCCTTGAGTGCTTCGAATTGTGCATCGGTTTTGGCGTTCATCTTGTCGCGCAGACGGTCCCATTCCGCGTCATCGGTTGCCAACAGGTTCTTCGCATCGCGCGAAGCCGCCGCAAGGCCTTTCACAAGGTCAGGCATGTCGCGCAGCATCTCGCCCTTCACCACGTAGCCCAGCAAAGGTGTGTCGGGATCAAGCCCAAGATCAGTCGCCGCATCCGCAACGTCCACCAGCTTTCGCATGCCCGATGCCTCCATCTTCGCCAGAAAATGCCAGAAGTTGATGGCGCCATCCAGCTCACCTGACAGAGCGGATTTGAAGATCAGGGGTGGGGCAGCAAATACCTGTTCGGTGTCAGCCTTGAGGTCGATACCATATGTCTTTTCTGCGTAGGCGCGGAGGATTAGCCAGCTTTTGTCCAATGGGCCACCGGCAATGCCGATCTTGCGCCCGGACAGGTCGGACAATGATTGGGCCGGGCTGTCGTCAGGCACCATGACGCCGCCGACGGCCTTGGAATAGGGAATGAAGAGGTAGTCCTTTCCGGCGGCACGCTGGCGCGCGACCCAGAGCCAGTCAGACACGATCACATCAGCTTCGCCACCCTGAAATGCCACCTTAGCTGCGGATCCACCCGCAACGCCCTGCACCTGCAAATCGAACCCGTGTGCCGCATCAAATCCGTGATGTTTGATCGTATTCAGTTCCCAGGTTACAGTCCCGAACTTCAGAACCGACGCCCGCAGCGTCGGGTCTTCAGCGAATGCGGCCGTGGCGACGACGACTGCGGCAACAGCTCCGGTCAGTGCTTTGAAAAACATCACGTAATCCTCCCGTATTGCCTAAGCCTAGCAGTATCATGCCGCGCTGGAATACGACCAACGCCGCAGCTTCAATCGATGACCATGCGTGGCAACCAGTGGCTTTCTGGGTCACTTTCGTGCAGGTCCGTCGCCTTCAAGGGTCGAAGGTTACCCGTTTCGGGCGGGGCTGACAGCAGGTCCATGTCCATCTCGTGCAAGGTGCCGATCAGGCGACCGTCGTCGTCTTCCAGCTTGTAGTAAACGCCGTTCCACATATTGATCCCGTATTCCGTGGCCCCTTTCCAAAGGAACAGGAAGTCATATTCGAGGTCGGTCAGGTCTGCATGGATGTTTCGATTGATGTCATAGGGGTAGGGCACATGGCACCAGTGTTTCTTTGGTCCCTCAAGGCAGCGGAAGGGTCGCATGGACAGGAAGTGATTTGAGAACGGCGCATCTTCCATTTCAATGGCGTAATCACCGCCGTCGGCAATCGTGATTGTCGCGATCTTGATCTGATCTCCATCCTGCGATTCAAGGTAAACACTTTGGCTTTCCGCGGCAGCAGTCGAGGCCATGGCGACAAGCGCAAGCGTTGCTCTGAGTGTCATGACAATTCCCCCTGCACGCAGGATAGGAGCTGTCTGATTGAGTCGCAGCGCGACCAAAGTCGCACGTCATCTGTCAAGTTCTTTGGGGTCTTACGACCATTGTGCAATACCTACGCGCCCCTTTGCGCAAATAATTGGCGCAGGGCAAAGGTCGGCCTGTTTCAGCATGTCACCTTTGTAAGAACTGCCCACCAACGGGTTTTGGGAGGAAAACAAATGAACAGATTTATTGCAGCTGCCGTTGTGGGGGTGCTTATGACCTCGCCAGCATTTGCAGAAGGTGTGACCGAAGAGATGCTGGCGAACGATGCGGCCTCTACGTCCGACGTGCTGACCAACGGGATGGGCCGCCACCTTCAGCGTTACTCTCCGCTCGACATCCTGAACAAGGACAACGTGGACAACCTTGTCCCTGCATGGGCCTTTTCACTGGGTGGAGAGAAACAGCGCGGTCAAGAGACGCAACCCATCGTGCATGATGGTGTCATGTACATCACCGGGTCCTATTCACGTATGTACGCGATCGACGTGAAGACGGGTGAAGAGATCTGGCAGTACGATGCCCGCTTGCCCGAAGGTATCCTGCCCTGCTGTGACGTGGTGAACCGTGGTGCGGCCATCTACGGCGACAATATCTATTTCGGCACGCTCGACGCACGCATCGTGGCGCTGAATGCCAAGACCGGCGACACTGTCTGGAACAAGAAGATTGCGGACTACAAGGCTGGATACAGCTACACCGCCGCGCCGCTGATCGTGAACGGGCTGATCATCACCGGCAATTCGGGCGGTGAGTTTGGCATTGTTGGCGAAGTGCAGGCCCGCGACGCCATAACCGGCGAGACCGTCTGGACGCGACCCGTGATCGAAGGCCACATGGGCACGCTCAACGGCGAAGAAAGCACCATGACCGGCACGCTCAACGCCACGTGGCCCGGCGATATGTGGAAGACCGGCGGCGGCGCCACATGGCTCGGCGGCTCTTATGACGCCGACACCGACACGCTGGTCTTTGGCACCGGCAACCCTGCGCCATGGAACAGCCACCTGCGCAACGCGGGCACGCCAACCGAAGGCAACGCAGGTGACAACCTCTATGCTGCCTCGCGCATCGGGATCGACCCCGCCACCGGAGAGATCAAGTGGCACTATCAGACCACCCCGCGCGAGGGCTGGGACTATGATGGCACCAACGAGGTCGTCTCCTACACCGACCGCGCAGGCAACATGCGCTATGCCACCGCCGACCGGAACGGCTTCTTCTATGTTCTGAACCGCGAAGACGGCGCCTTCGTGAGCGCGGTACCCTTCGTCAAGGACATCACCTGGGCGGAAGGCATCGACGAGAACGGTCGCCCGATCTTCATCGAAGAGAATCGCCCCGGTGATCCCGCAGCTTCTGCGGATGGCAAAAAGGGTGAAGTGGTGTTCTCATCCCCAGGCTTCCTGGGCGGCAAAAACTGGATGCCGATGGCATTCAGCCAGCGCACCGGCAACTTCTATGTGCCGTCCAACGAATGGGGCATGGACATCTGGAACGAACCGATCACCTACAAGAAAGGGGCCGCCTATCTGGGGTCCGGCTTTACCATCAAGCCCAACTACGAAGACCACATCGGCAGCCTAAAGGCGATCGACCCAGACACCGGCGAGTTGAAGTGGGAGTTCAAGAACGACGCACCCCTATGGGGCGGCGTGATGACAACCGCTGGTGGCCTGGTGTTCACCGGTACGCCCGAAGGCAAGTTCATCGCCTTTGACGACGAGACGGGCGAACAGCTTTGGTCCTTCCAGACCGGCTCGGGGATCGTGGGTCAGCCCATCACTTGGGAACAGGACGGCGAGCAATACGTCACCGTCATTTCCGGCTGGGGTGGTGCGGTTCCGCTCTGGGGTGGTGAGGTTGCCAAGAAAGTGAACTACCTGAACCAAGGTGGTATGCTCTGGACATTCCGTTTGCCCGAACAGCTGGCTTCGGCCAACTGATCTTTGAACCTCACATGCAAGCGCTCCTGCAACAGCGGGGGCGCTTGTCTTTTGATGTAGTACCTTTTGGCAAGTGACCGGCCTGCGCACCGTGGTCTAAGCTGGCATCATGTCATTTCAAACCACGCCCCTATCCAACCCATCCGAAGCCAAGGTGCCACAAGGCTGGGCGCTGGTCATCGATGATCACCCGCTGTTCTGTGACGCGCTTGAGCTGACACTGCGATCTGTCGCGAATTTCGACAGGGTTGTAACGGCTGATAGTCTCGAAAGTGCACTCAACAGATTGGCGGATGACACGCCACCATCACTTATTTTGCTGGATCTGAACCTGCCTGACGTTGATGGGCTGGACGGGTTGATGCGGCTGAAACGCACGGCCGAGAGCACACCAGTCATCATCGTGTCGTCGATGACCGACAATTCGATCATAGCCAATTCAATCGTCGCAGGCGCACAGGGATTTGTACCCAAGCATTCGCATCGGTCCGTTTTTCTTGAGGCCATTCAAACCATTGCAGCCGGTGATATTTACAAACCGGCGGGCTATGTCGAAGGAAATGGGGCAGAAAACAGAGAGGATCATCTGAGCCGGCTCTCATCTTTGACCAACCAACAGGCGCGCATCCTCGACCTGATCTGTGAAGGCAAGTTGAACAAGCAGATTGCGTTCGACCTGTCGATTGCCGAGACAACGGTGAAGGCGCATGTCACTGCGATCATGCGCAAGCTTGGTGTGCAAAGCCGGACCCAGGCTGTCCTTGTTGCGCAGGAAGCGAAGTATTCAAAAGTCTTGCCAACATCGGACTGACGCCCCTATCCTCCGCGTCAGGGAGATAATCAAATGACATTGCAGTCCAAGGCCGACAGGCTTGAAGGACGTGCCGTGGCAGACCAGTACGATATACTTCGTACAGGTGAAGTGCGCGCTTCGACGACATCGCCGGTCAAACACCTGAAACGCAAGTTGGGTGACGGACCATTTGCGCTTGTGGCCTTGTTTGTAACGCCCCTGGTCGACTTCCAGGGTGTTGTGACAGAGGCCGCTGCGCTGTTTCCAGACACCGACGTCTTGGCCTGCACAACTGCGGGCGAGATTGGTGCCACCGGATATGAGGAAGGTCTTGTCGTTGCCATCGGATTTCCGTCAGACGGGTTCGTGACAAAATCGATCATGATCGAAGATATCAATGCTCTCGATACACAAGCGACTATCGATGAAATCACGCTTGAACGGATCGCGCTGAGAGACAAGACGCCTGACCTCGACGACAGTTTTGCCTTCCTTGTCGTGGATGGGTTGTCGCTCAGCGAGGATACGTTAACGGCCACGATTGCGCCGGCGTTGCGTGACTTTCCCATTTTTGGTGGATCGGCGGGCGATGGGACCAGCTTTGTTCAGACCTTTGTGGCGCTGAATGGCAAAGTGGCCAGCAACGCTGCGATCCTCACCCTGGCCCGCAGCAAGTTTCAGACCCGCGTGTTCAGCCTGAATCATCTGGTGCCTGGCGAAACGCAAATGGTCGTGACAGGCGCCGATCCCGCACGCCGCATTGTAAAAGAGATCAATGCAGAACCTGCCGCACGCGAATATGCCCGGCTTGTGGGCAAGGACCCAAACCAGCTGGACCGTTTCACATTTGCGTCGCATCCTGTTGTCGTCAGGATTGGCGACACGCACCACGTGCGTGCGATCCAGCAGGTGAACGAACATGGCGAATTGGTATTCTTTTCTGCTATTGACGAAGGGATGGTCCTGACAGTGGCTTCGCAAGAAAACCTGTCAGCGCATTTGCAAAAGAAACTGTCCGATCTAAGCCATCCACGGAAACCGACAAACATCATTGGCTGCGATTGCATTCTGCGCCGGATCGAAGCAGAGCAGTCGCAACAGACGCGGCAAATTTCGGACGTTTTGGGCGAACATCGGGTCACTGGCTTTTCGACCTACGGTGAACAGATCGGACCATTGCACGTGAACCACACGATGAGCGGCGTGGCCTTCTACCATCCGGATCCGCGAGACAAGGGACGCGCATAATGTCTCTGATCGATCCGCGGGACTCGCTTGAGCGGCAGAACGAAAAGCTTCTCCAGATATCTCAGGCGCTGATGCGGCGGGTCGAACAAAAAACGGAACAATCCGGCTTTGCCTATCAGCAATTCGAACGTGCGGCTCTTCTGGAGTCCGAGGTGCGGGAACGCACCCGTGACCTTGAACGCACATTGGACCTCCTGCAGGATTCCAACGCACGGCTTGAACAGGCCAATATAGAGACTGAGACCGCCCGTTCGAATTTGGCCGAAGCGATCGAGACAATCAACGAAGGCTTCGCGCTGTTTGACGAACAGGACAGGTTGGTCCTGTTCAACAGCCGCTTTTGTCGCGACCTGCAAGATGTTGAACCCATTCTGACAGAGGGGCTGACATTCCAAGAATACGTCACTTCAATTTCGAACAGCCGCTTTCTGGCCTTGCCGGACGGGCAAACTGCCGCAGACTGGGCACAACTGCGTATCGAGCGGCACCGCGAAGAGCACGTGGTGTTCAACGTCAGCCTGATCTGGGATCGCTGGTTGCAAGCCTCGGAACACCGCACCTCCCGCAACGGGACGGTTATCCTGCAGACCGACGTGACCGACATCATTCGGATGGAACGTCACGAACGGGACAAGATGCGCCATCAGCAAGCGCGCAGGTTGCAAGCCACACTCGACCACTTGAATCAAGGTGTCTGCATCTTTGACCACGACAAAACGCTGGTCGGATGGAACAAGCGTATGGACAGGCTGTTGAACGTTGCGCCCGCACGCACGCGGGAAAAACTGAAATTCGACGACCTTATGGACCAGTTTCGCGAGGAGTTGACTTTCGGATCACGTTTTTCCGCGCAGCGACTGATCGATTGGGCCAACCGCACCCGCTCACGTGAACCGATCGCGTTCGAGGTGACCCGCAAAGGTGACCAGATTTACAGCATCTTTGCTCAGGAAATGCCGGACAAGGGTTTTGTGATCAGTCTGACCGATGTCACCTCGGAACGTGCTGCGACCCGCGCTCTGGCCAACGTCAACGAGAAACTGGAGATGTGGGTTGAGGAACGCACAGCAGAACTCGAGGATGCCTTGGCCGAAGCAGAACGAGCAAATGCGTCAAAGTCCCGTTTTGTAGCAGCCGCCAGCCATGACCTGCTGCAGCCTCTGTCCGCAGCAAAGCTTTTTGTCTCGTCGATTGCGGATCAGATTGACAATGAAGATGTCCAGCAGATCGTCGCCAAGACCGAAACGGCGCTTCAGGGCGTTGAGCAGATTATCGAAGCATTGTCAGCAATCTCAAAACTGGATGCGGGCAAGGCGGTTTTTGATGTCCAGCCAATCTCGTTGACTGAAATCTTCAACCCGCTCAGGGACGAACTGGCACCAAGCGCACGCGCCAAAGGTCTTGCATTCAACCTGATTCATAGTGGTCTGACTGTTGTCAGCGATCCGGGGTATTTACGCCGGATTGTTCAGAACCTGTTGTCAAATGCGATCCGCTACACCGAAACAGGGCGCGTTCTGGCGGGTGTCAGACGGGTCGGGGATTTTGCGCGCATAGAAGTTTGGGACAGCGGATGCGGCATTGCCGAAGAAGATCAGCAAACGATTTTTCAGGAGTTCAAGCAACTGGGATCCGGCGCGGCGAATTCAGGGCTCGGATTGGGCTTGGCGATTGTCGAACGGGCCTGCAAAGGCCTTGGCCATCCATTGGAACTCTGGTCACAACCGGGAACGGGCAGTTGCTTTTCCATAATGGTGCCAATTTCTGCCCCCACGGCACGGTTGCAAAGCCCCCATGACACCACGCCCTCGCACACACTCCGCGATCTGAACGGATTGTTGGTGATGCTGGTCGAGAACAATCGGGGTGTCGCACAGGCCATCAGCCATTTGATCGAAAGCTGTGGCGGCGAGGTGATCTTGGCCGAAACCGGAGAAGAAGCGCTTTCGACAATATCGGAAATTGACCTTGTGCCCGATGTGTTTCTCCTGGACTACCAATTGGGTGACGGCATGACCGGCATCACACTTTATGAGCATCTACTGCACAAATACGGCCGCGTCCCGGCATCGATCATATCTGCGGATCGCACGACAGAGCTGCGCTCGCATTGCAAACGTTTGAACATCAAACTGCTGCCCAAGCCGGTGAACGCACAGCGCGTTAACGATTTCTTGAGTGAAAGCATCAAGGCAAACTGACCTTGCTTGTCGGCGGCGGCGACAGCACTGCCGGTACGCCGCTCACAAAACGCTCCCCAATCATACCACTTCCCAAGTGATCCGCTGCCTCTGGGCCGTGCCGACAACAGTTGCACCTTTCTCCCCGCTGACCCTCGGGATGCACTGCAATCATGATTTAAGCTTGACTCATACTGAGTTTCAACTTCATGCTAAATAACAGCACAAATGTGCCATTATACAGAACAATAGGAAAATTAGATGCTCAGGGAAATGTCTCTTACCGGCGTGGTGGCAGCTGCGCTTGCACTGCTCCCGGTCACTGCGATGGCCGAGAGCGCAACCGTCAAACAAATCAAGGAACGTGGCACACT
>NZ_JBVFUR010000004.1:712500-4286131 GCF_055693845.1 Tateyamaria sp. GN1-10 | reverse complement strand
GCCTGGGCGCAGGACATCCAGCGCGAGGAACTCCGTCGCGCCGATGTGCCGGGGTCCGACACGATGGAAGTTGTCGTGACACGACTGACTGTGCCCGTCGGCGCGACCATCCCGCTGCACACCCATCCCGGTGACGAACATGCCATCGTGATGACAGCCGCCCGGGCCGAAGCGCCCAACGGGAACATTGTCGAATTCGCCATCGGCACGCCGCTCTACTTCCCAGAGGGACAGGTGCATGGCGGTCTGACCAATGTGGGCGACGAACCCATGGTGGCCATCACTACCCACGTGGTGCGCAAGGGTGAACCGCTGACCGTTCTGGCCAACTGAGATGGACAGGGTCGCCTGCCGCACCCCCGCCGAAGGACGCGATGGTGTCACGAACATCCCGACATGGAAGTTTGATGCGGTGCGCGGTGCGATCCTCGGGGCTTTGGACGGTGGCCCGATCCTTTACAAGGACCTCAACGCGGCCGTGCAGGCGCGACTGGATGATCAGACCCTCGCTGACCTCGGCAAACTTGGCTGGCACGTGGTGACCGTGAAACTGGAACTGGAAATGCGGGGCGAGATCGAACGCCTCGATGTCAAAGGTCCGCAACAGATCAGAGCGGTATGAAAGAGATGCTGGACAAAGTGTATTACGACGATCTGGAAACACGCTCGACCGACGCGCGGCACACGGCCCAGCTTGAGGCTGTAAACGCTCAGCTGGCCCGCGTGGCCGAGGCGGCTGGCAACTGCCTGCCTGATATCGGCAAGCTCAAATACCTCGACGACCTCGCCCACTTGCCGGTTCTGCGCAAATCCGAACTGGCGAAGTGGCAGGCGGAAAAGCCGCCCTTTGGTGGCTTGCCGGTGTCGAATGTCGCCCATGTCTTCCAATCCCCCGGCCCGATCTACGAACCGGGCGGCATCAGTCATGACTGGTGGCGCATGGGCCGGTTCCTGCACGCGGCGGGCTTTGGTCCGGGCGACGTGGTGCAGAACTGCTTTGGCTATCACCTGACGCCTGCGGGTATGATCTTTGAAAACGGTGCACGTGCCGTAGGGGCCAAGGTGTTGCCTGCTGGTACAGGGCAGACCGAACTCCAAGTGACGGCCGCGCGCGACGTAGGCACCACGGCTTACGCGGGGACGCCAGACTACCTGAAAATCATCCTCGACAAGGCGGACGAGATGGGCGTGACTCTTGGGATCACCAAGGCCGCCGTGGGTGGCGGCGCACTCTTCCCGTCGCTGCGCGAACACTACAAAGACCGTGGCATCACCTGCATGCAATCCTACGCCACAGCGGATCTGGGCAACATCGCTTATGAATCCTCGGCCCTCGAAGGGATGATCGTGGACGAAGGGGTCGTTGTCGAAATCGTCACTCCCGGTACAGGTGACCCGGTGCCCGAAGGTGAGGTCGGCGAAGTCGTCGTGACCTCGCTCAATCCTGACTACCCGCTGATCCGCTTTGCCACTGGCGACATGAGTGCCATGCTGCCCGGACATAGCCCATGTGGCCGGACCAATATGCGGATCAAGGGCTGGATGGGTCGCGCGGACCAGACAACCAAGATCAAGGGCATGTTCGTCCGCCCCGAACAGGTAGCGGCATTGGTGGCCAAGCACCCCGAGGTCACCCGCGCCCGCGTTATCGCGCGGCGCGAGGGTGAACAGGATGCAATGACAGTCCAGCTGGAAAGCCCTGGCGGAGATCAGGCAGCCTATTCTCAGTCTGTAGTCGACTCCCTCAAGCTCAAAGGCACAATCGAGGTGCACGCCCCGAACACCCTGCCCAAGGACGGCCTCGTGATCGAGGATCAGCGCAGCTACGACTAGTCCGTTATCAGCACGGGTGCGAAGCCGCCAAAGATCATGCGCTGCCCGTCAAAGGGCATTGGGTTCTGGTCAGGCGACATGCGCGGGTCATCCATGACCTTGGCCCAGGCTGCATCCCGTGTGTCCTTGTCGGGCCATATGATCCAGCCAAGGCACACCTTTTCCCCTTCCTTCACGGCGACAGCCTTGTGCATCGAGGTGACTTCGCCCTCGGGCACATTGTCCTCCCAGGCGTCGACAATGACATCGGCGCCGTATTCCTTGAATAGGGCGTGCTGGTCCTTGAGCCATGCGACATAGGTGTCGCGGTCTTCTGTGCGCACGGGGGCCATGAAGCCATCAATGTATGACATAACGCATCTCTCCTGCTTGGTGTGCCCTGAGCATATCAGATGTGGCGCATGTTTCGGGGCGCCTTGCTCCAAGGCGGGCACGCCAAAGGGCTGGAAACCCGATAGAAAACGTAAGATAACCCGGTGATCGCAGATGCAGGGTATCACGTGGCGCTGACCTCATTCTTCCAGTCCGACGCACCAAAAGGTGCCGCACCCCGTGCGCTGTCCATCATGGGGTGGACCGTCGCGCTGATCTGCCTTCTGCCCATGCTTGCGGTGGCTCTTGCTGCGCTGACGGGCGGAACGGATACGCTGACGCATCTGCTCTCGACCGTGCTGTGGCGCTACACAGGCAATACGATCCTTTTGGTAGTCCTCGTGTCCACCGGAACCTTCGCCATCGGTGTAGGTGCGGCGTGGCTGGTCACGATGACCCGCTTTCCCGGTGGGCGCCTGTTTGAAATTGCGCTGGTGCTGCCACTCGCCTTTCCGGCCTACGTTCTGGCCTATGCCTACACCCATATCCTCGATCACCCGGGGATCGTGCAGACAACCTTGCGTGACGTAACGGGCTGGGGACCACGCGACTACTGGTTCCCCGAAATCCGTTCTCTGGGCGGGGCGGCGGCCATGCTTGTGCTTGTGCTCTATCCTTACGTCTACCTGCTCAGCCGCGCGGCCTTCCTGCAACAAAGCGGATCCACCTTCATGGCCGCACGTGCGCTGGGATCCCGTCCGCTTGTAGCCTTCTTCCGGGTCAGCCTACCACTTGCGCGCCCGGCCATCGCCGCCGGTGTGCTGCTGGCAGTGATGGAGACGATCGCCGATTTCGGCACCGTCGCCTATTTTGGCGTGCAGACCTTTGCCACCGGTATCTACACCAGCTGGTTCTCCCTTGGCGACCGGGCCGGGGCCGCACAACTGGCGCTGTGCCTCCTGTCCTTCGCGCTGCTACTGGCGATCCTCGAACGGATGCAACGGGGGCAGGCCAAGTACCACGATCCCAGCCGCGGGCAACGGCACCACCCGCCGCTCAAGCTGACGGGGTGGTCGGCTGGGGCCGCTATCACGCTCTGCGGCATCCCGGTGCTTTTCGGCGCGCTCTTTCCCATCATCGCCCTGTTCAACATGGGGCTCGGGTCCGAGCAGGTGCTGACCAGCACACGCTACCTCGGCTTTATCCGCAACTCGCTTGTCCTGGCCTCCACCGCCGCGGTCCTGACGCTCGGGGCGGCCATAGCAGTTGGATACTACATGCGCAGCCGCCCGGGCCGGTCCTCGACAACAGCAGCCTATATCGCGCGGCTTGGCTACGCCGTGCCCGGAGGTGTCATCGCTGTTGGCCTTCTGGTGCCCTTCGCCGCCTTTGACAATGCGCTCGATGCCTGGATGCGGGCGACCTTCGATATCTCGACGGGGCTGCTCATTACCGGGTCGATCTGGCTCCTGGTCTTTGCCTACATGGTCCGATTCCTCGCGGCTGCGCTGGGCGCCTATGAAGGCGGGCAGGCGCTGGTGCACGCCAACATGGATGCGGCCAGCCGGTCGCTTGGCAAAGGGCCCTTTGCCACCCTGCGTCGGGTGCACTTGCCGATCCTGACGCCGAGCCTGCTAACGGCCCTGCTGATCGTCTTTGTGGATGTGATGAAAGAGCTTCCGGCCACCCTGATCATGCGCCCGTTCAACTATGACACTCTGGCGGTGCAGGCGTACCGACTTGCATCAGACGAACGGTTGAACGGCGCGGCTGTGCCCAGCCTTGTCATCGTGGCCGTGGGCCTCTTGCCCGTGATCCTGATCTGCCGCCAGGTGGGGCGGCGATAGGGCGCATGACACTTCTGCCTTCCGAAGCCGAGGGCGACTAGGCGCCCATTGCACAGAAACTTTGATCTGAGCCCGATATCAGAGCTTCAAATAGGCCCAGTAGATGAACATGGCCACAAGGACCAGAACCACTTGCAGAAGCATGGCTTTGATCAAGAATTTCGAACGTTTCAGATCAGCGTCGACGTCAATCTTCTTCATGTTCTCTTACTCCTTGGGGATGCCACCGGCTGTGTGTCGCTAACTTTAATATGGTTATGATGCCCGCCCCGCTCAAGCGGGGCGGATGCACGCTGGGGCGGTGATTATGTCGCAGCCTTGATCTGAGCGACGGCTTCTTCCGTGCTCCAGACGGCATTGGCCATGTACCGGAAGTTGATCAGGGCGGCGAGGTAACCGTCGCCCTCTGGCAACATCGCGGCCGCAGTGGCGTCCCGGACAACAGCAACTTCGAATCCGTCTTCAAGCAACTCGCGCATGTGGCTTTCGGTGCAAAGGTTGGCCGACATCCCGGCAAGTATGACCTGATCCACGCCCTGTTTCCGCAATTGCAGTGACAGGTCGTTGGTGTCGTTGCCATAGACCTTGTGGGGTGACGTCACGATGGTTTTTCCGTCTTCAATGTACTTCTTGTACTGTGGCATCCAGTCCGCGCCAGACCCCTCGAAACCATCCAGATTCAGCGGCCCCTTGCGGTCGAACATGCCGATTTTGTGCATCAGTTTTTCCAGCGCACCCTCGAATTTCCAACCGTGATCCGTTGGGTAATAATAGTGCGGCGAAACGGCTGTGGTGATATCGGCGGCCTTTGCGGCCTTGAACAGCGTTTCGATATTTTCCACCGTGTTGTGCTCTGTCACGCTGGCACCGATGACACCCCATGTCACACCCTCGGGGTGCAGGAAGTCGACTTGCGGGTCTGTCACAACAAGCGCTGCACGCGACAGGTCAAGTTTCATATTGGAAGGGGGCAGGGCGGGTTCGGCTGGATCGGCATAGGGATTGGCCTGCTGCGCGCTCGCGGAATGCGCTCCGACCGCCACAGACGCCGCAGCGGCTGTCGCGGCAACACCACCCCGAAGAGCCGCCCGTCGCGTGATGTTGGTGCGATCGTGTTTGTGATCAGGATCATTGCAGTTGCACATTGGGTCATTCCTTCCGTTTCGCTTCGATGTTTCATAGCTATGAAACGGACTGTGCCTTTGCGTCTTGAATACGTGCCCGAGGGGACTTTTAGGTGCCTTTTCGTCTGGTTTCCGGATACTGACGCCGCATGAAGTATGACCACATCTTCGATGAGCTGGACATCGCTACGGATCCGTTTGCGTTATGTGAACTGCGCGGGGCCTGCGACCTTGGGTTGGGGCGCGATGCCTCTGCTACCTTGCACTATATCTTGTCAGGTGAAGGTGAAATCAGCTTGCGCGACCATGAGCCAATCCAGGTGTCGCGCGGAATGCTTGTTTTTGTACCGGCTTTGCAAAGCCATGCCTTGCGCAGTTTTGGCGAGATCAATGATCCGGTGCCAGAATGCAATCCGGCTGATTTGAAGTTGGCCAGCCTGCTGGCTGGCACGGACCAAGCGGACACCGGCCAACTCACGGCTCTTTGCGCCCGCGTTACCGTCGGGTTGCGCGGAGTTGCGGACATTATTGACCTCATTCGCGAGCCAATGATCGAAGACGTGCCCTCGCCCAGTGAGGTACGCCCGACCTTGCAGGCCTTGCTGACCGAAATCTCATCCCCTCGACTGGGAAGCCGTGCAATGATCCGTGCGCTTTTGATGCAATGTATGATCGAGATGTTGCGCAAGCGGTTGGCCAAGGATGAAAGCTCGTTCAGATGGATGGCGGCGCTGGCCGATCCATCCATCTGGAGCGCGCTCAAGGTGATGCTGGACGCTCCAGGCAACAATCACACCGTTGAAAGCTTGGCCGGACATGTTCGTATGAGCAGGGCGGCGTTCGCCAAGCGTTTTACCGGGGCCTACGGATCAGGGCCAATGGAATTGCTCCGCGACTTGCGCATGAATCGCGCGGGCCAGTTGCTCCGACAAACCGATTTGCCGGTTAAGCGCGTTGCAGATCTGGTTGGGTTCGCCTCACGCAGCGCCTTTACCCGCGCATTTGAGGCCAAGACCGGCCAGGCACCGCGCGATTTTCGCGCCTCACATCAAAACAAGTGAGAGCAGGCTATTCAGTGCCTTGCGGTACCAAAAAGATCAAATGCCAGCTGCCCGATAGCTCTTCATCATGACGTAGTCCCTTGCATGACGAAATGAACCGCAACGTGGTGCAAGGACAGGACAACCGGCGCTACGCAACACTTTTCACCCAAGGCTGATTGCGCCGTCGCACGGGGCAGAGGACACCTCCGCCTTACGACAGGCAGTTTTGCAATTTGACCGTGGCCGCTCCGGAGGCGTCAAAGACCGCCGCCTGCCCGCCCGCGCGCAGCATGGCGCCGGCCATCTCTGACCCATCCACCGTGATCTGGCGGGCGCTGGTCGTGTCGTCGATATCCGCAGTAAAGGCCCAGCTTGCCCCCGGTTCCACCCCATCCAACGACATGGATAGAACAGTATCCCCATCCGTGACTTGAGAGGTGCGCGCTGTGCCGGATACCCATTCCAGCGGCTGGAACACTTCAACCCCGGCTCCTGCGCTCGTGGTGTCAAAGATCAGCCCGGCCGGCGCTGCCCCAAGGTCAATCTGCACGTCCAATTGGTCCAATGCACAGGCCCCGTCATAGCTGATCGTAAAGCGATCCTTGGGCGCGCCGTCACGGAAACTGACAGTCAGATCAGCCATGGCAGCAGAGGGGAGGGCGATCAAAAGGGCAAGGGCAGCAAGGCGCATGGGTCAGGTCTCCGGATCAGGTATGATCCCAGTGAACTAGCCTGACCTGCGCCCCCGGCAAGCGACCGCGCCCCGTCGGGCACGAGTGTGCGATCAAAGTGGTTAAAATGCGCTACCACACCGCGCGGTGCGGCAGCGCCTTGTTTCGGCGTCCATTTTAGACACCGCTTGATATTCGGTATCCTCATCGCACGCCTTGTCCCCGCGGGGACAGATCCGGGTTCAGTCGTCCTTGGGCCCGATTTTGTCCTGCGTCTGGGTGTCAAAATCCGATGCATCATGGCGTTCATGCAGCTGCAATTCCGGTTCGCCAAACGCCCGGTTCACCATCCGTCCCCGCAGGGTCGCGGGCCGTGCGTCGATGGTCTTGGCCCAGGCCAGAACGTTGGTGTAGCTCTCGACATCCAGGAACTCCGCCGCCGAATAGAGCCGCCCAAGGCAAAGCTGCCCGTACCACGGCCAGATCGCCATGTCGGCAATTGTGTATTCGTCCCCAGCGATGAACGGCTTGTTCGCCAACTCGCGGTCCAACACGTCAAGCTGCCGCTTGCTCTCCATCGCGTAGCGGTTGATGGGGTATTCGTATTTCTCGGGTGCGTAGGCATAGAAATGGCCGAACCCACCCCCGAGGAACGGGGCCGACCCCATCTGCCACATGAGCCAGTTGAGGGTCTCTGTCCGGGCGGGGCCGGAGGCGGGGAGGAACTTGCCGAATTTTTCGGCGAGGTGGATCAGGATCGACCCGCTTTCAAACACGCGCAGTTCACTGTCGCCCGAGCGGTCGATCAGCGCTGGGATCTTGGAGTTGGGGTTTGCATCCACAAAGCCCGATCCGAATTGGTCGCCGTCACCAATGTTGATCAGCCACGCATCGTATTCGGCATCCGTGACACCCGCCGCCAGCAGTTCTTCGAACAGCATGGTGACTTTGACCCCGTTGGGCGTCGCCAAGGAGTACAGCTGGAATGGGTGCTTGCCGACGGGCAGGTCCTTGTCATGGGTGGGGCCAGCGATGGGGCGGTTGATGGATGCAAACTGGCCGCCGCTTTCGGCGTCCCATGTCCATTTGGCAGGGGGCGTGTAGGTCGGATCGCTCATTTGGGAAGAGCCTTTCTGTTGGTTCATTGCCGCAACCTATGGCGTTGCGCGGGGGTCGCAAGGGGCGGTCCTGTGCCGTGCTGCACAACGCTACCTCAGTCGGGGAGCAACCTGTCCAGCAGAGGGTGCGGAAAGCTGCGCCGGGTGGTGACGGCGTAGAACGTGTCGGTGATGCCGGTGTCAAAGGGGGCTGTAACCAATTGTCCGGAGGCAATTTCGTCGGCCAGCACGATCTCGGGGGCGAGGGCAAGGCCGACCCCATCGCGAGCCAGCAGGCGGACCATGGCCATGTCATCCACATCGGCGATGATGCGGGGTTGGACCCCGAGCCGAGCGGTCAGGCGGTTGAACCCAGTACGGATTGCGCTTTCTGTCGGGACAATAACCGGTTCGGATTCTAGAAGTTCTGTCAGCGATTTATACCCCATTCGGTCAGATGTGCCGTGCAGGCTGACCGGATGCCCGGCGAGGCGATGGGCGATGAAATCGGAGCCTGCGGCGCTGGTCGGCGCATCCGTCGTCAACACGACATCCAATGCCAGTTCAGCAAGTGAGCGCAGCAGAGGGGTGTTCTGACCTGACTTCAGGACAATGTCTACATCAGGATGATCCAGGAGAGGGCGCAGAAACTGGATTTGGAAATTCCGCGACAGGGTAGACAGCGCGCCGACGCGCAGGGGTGGGGCGTGGTCAGCGCTGCGGTTCAGCGTTTCCATCAACTCCTGGCCGGTGCCAAAGATGCGGTCGGCGTGGTCAAGGGCGATGCGCCCAACCTCGGTCAGCTTCAGTTGCCGCCCTACGCGGTCAAACAGGTCGTGACCCAACCGCGCCTCCAACGCCTTGATCTGCGTGGATAAAGCGGACTGAGACAGGTTCAACTTGTCTGCAGCGCGGGTCAGGTTGCCCTCGTGGGCGACAGCGCGGAAATAGCGTAGATGGTGATAGTTCAGCATATCCATACATTCAGAATATAGAACGTTTACGCGCAATAGTTATATTTTTTATCTGATTTGAGCTGGCCTATTTCATCCGGAGCAAAGCAAGCGGGGCCCGCCATGGACATCATCACCGACATTGTTCTGACCATCCTGAACCAGATGCAGAAGCCGACACTCGCCTTTCTGATCGGAGGGATGCTGCTGGCGGCCCTTGGCAGCAAATTTGAAGTGCCGGAACCCATCTACAAATTCATTGTGATCCTGCTGCTGCTCAAGGTGGGTATCGGCGCGGGCATCTCGGTGCGCGAGGCTGACTTTGTTGCGCTAGCAGTCCCCGCGCTGCTTGCTGCGGGGATCGGTATTGCCATCGTTGTTCTGGGGCGCGCGACGCTTGCCCGTTGGCGGGGCGTGTCGCAACTGGATGCGACAGCCACGGTTGGTCTGTTCGGGGCCGTGTCAGCCTCGACCCTCGCGGCGGGGATGGCGGTGCTGGATGATGAGGGCATCGCATATGAAGGATTTATCGGTGCGCTTTACCCTTTCATGGACGTCGCGGCACTGGTGACAGCGATCGTGCTGGCACGGCTGGCGGCGGCACGGAAAGCCGCGAACGTGCAAGGCAATGGCACAATGACGATGGGCGGTGTTGGCGGCACCGGACGCCCGGCAATCGAACAGGGGCTGATCAAGGGAATATTGCTGGACACATTGCGGTCGCCCGCCATCTCTGCCCTGATCCTTGGGCTGGCGCTGGGCCTGTTTGCACGGCCAGAGAGTGTCTATGCCAGCTTTTATGAGCCACTGTTTCGGGGGCTGTTGTCCGTGTTGATGCTGATCATGGGGATCGAGGCGTGGTCACGGCTGTCCGAGCTGAAGGGTGTGGCACATGCCTATCTGTTCTATGGGCTGACGGCACCGCTTGTGCATGGTGCGCTGGGGTTTGGGGCGGGGCTGATCGCGCACCAGCTGACCGGGTTTTCGGCGGGCGGTGTGGTGCTGTTGTCGATCATGGCAGCGTCGAGTTCTGACATCTCTGGTCCGCCGACCATGCGTGGCGCATTGCCCGAAGCGAACCCGTCGGCCTATGTCGGGGCGTCCACCGGCCTTGGCACACCGGTCGCCATTCTGAGCATTCCACTGTTCATGGTGCTGGCAGAGTACTTCATCGGATTCTGATGCATGCGCGTGACGATGTGCGGTCGAAGAACTTGCGCTTGGTTTGGACAGTGCAGTGGTGCACCTGACCTGCACAGCGGGCTGTAAACGCGCCTGATCGGACAAAATCATGCGCATCCGAGACAATCTTTCTATCCCAGGTTGCTGAATGACGGGGGCGGGGTACTCCAAGATATCCCGCCATGTGAGTGGGTCTTCAAACAGCAATTTCTCTGGAGGATAGAACGATGGTTGGAATTCTTGCTGCCGTTGGAACCGCAGTTGTAACGGGGTTGGTTTCAGGCGCCGCAAAGGAGGCCGGGGGGTCCGCCGCTGGCTGGGTTCTGGGTGAGATTTTCGGTACACCCGACACCAGTCAGGCGGACGCGATCAAGGATTTGGGCGATCAGCTGGACAGCATTGCGACCGCTGTCGAAGCATTGACCGATCAGCTCGCTGAAGACATGAAAATGATCCAGAAGGAGTTGAGAGCGATAGAGCAAGAGCAGCTCTATCTTGCTTGGGAAATACGCGACAACGATCTGCAGCAGTACATCTCGAGATTGAATGTGCAGTACAAAACGTTCCTAACCTATGCCGCCAATCCGGACAGCACGAGCCAGCAAGAGGTCACCAACCTGGTGGAGGAGATCCTGGACACCAATCAAGGTGCGAAAGTGGTGATTGCCGAAGTGAATACCTTACTTGTTGGCGGTGGTGGCAACAGCAGCAGCAAAGGCGTTCTTCAGCTTTGGTCCGAAATGACCGAGCCGCTGATCAAGGCTGGCAAGATGTCCTGTTACGCGGCGCTTGAAACATATTTCCAGTACTATGTCGCGTCGGCCTATGCCCAGCAACGGGCGCTGTATCTGATCATTGAGGCGTATCACCAGAGTGGCAATGATCCGGCGGCTCAGGAGGCGCGCCGCACCTATCAGGACTATGTAAAAAGTCAGGAGATACCGTTCGTTCAGAATATCGACGCGATGCTGCGGATGCAGCTGCAGGGCGGAGTTCATGCGGCATCCTCAGACAAAACCTATGACTTTGATTATGTCAAAGCCCTGCAGGAGTATTCGAGCAGCGGATTCTGGGTAGGTGCCTACACACCGTCGGCGACGCGCGCCCGAGCGGAACGCATCATAACGAATTCCATGTGCCTTGCCGATGATAAGAACCGATTGGTAATCTGGATGATTTATCCGCCCGTCAACACTGGTGGTCAGAACACCCCCAAATCGGTCGATTTCAACAACGTCTCGGTCGAGGTGCAAGTCGCGGGCAACGAGGCCGGTGCGTCATATCCACCGGCCTACATCAACGACATCGTGACCAATCCCGTGCCGGGCATCAACAACCCGTCAGACTACTTCAAGCAGGCCCACTATGCGCGACGCATGGTGTTCGAGGATTTGCCCGGTGGCAGCTATGTGATGAAGGACAAGAATGGGCAGGACGGGCTTGATCCAGTTTCCGGGTCGAACCAAAAGACGGATTACTTTCAGGCGCCACAGTACCTTACCCATCAGATGATACTGAACGGCACGATAAAGGGGGCTTGCCTGGATTTCTCGATCTACGCCGATATGAAAAGATCTGTCTACTGGACTTGAGATGTGTCGGAGCAACCATGACTGCCGCATGGATCGATGGGCTGCGTGACCGTATCCATACGAGATAACAAGACCAGGGACCGGCGGCTTTTTGTGGCCGGTCTTGGCGTCGGTGGTACAGGTCTGTGCCGTGTGGCCGTGCGTCTGGCAGAGGAACTGCGCGCGCGGTGGTCTGTTACACTGTTTCAGTATGACCGCGTCACAGCACCTCCGTCTATCGACGCTGTATCTGTGGTCGGGGCGCACCCGTCTTTGAGCGACCCTGCTTTGGACCCGCATCTGGTGGATGCGCTGCGGCGTGCTGATCCGGACGTTATCCTTCTTGTGGATCAACCGTGGAAATACCCGGATGTGCTGCAGCGTTTTCGCAAACACGCGCCGCGGTCAAAACTGGCCGTCTACATGGCCGTTGAAGGGCGACCGGTTGGTGACAGGATTCATGACGCTCTGATGCCCGCCGATCTGTGTATCACCTATACCGACTTTGTCCGCAGGCATTTGGTCGCCACCGCGCCGCAGCCGATTGATACCATTGCCATATCGCACGGATTGGAACCTGATCGCACCCTGCGCTATCCGCCACTGATTGACAGACGAATGGTGCGTCAGGCGCTGTTTTCTGATTGGCAAAACCTTGTTGATCTGCCGCTGATCCTGAATGCAAACCGGCTGTATCCCCGAAAACGCATTGATCTTACGCTTGAAGGGTTTGCCATCGCTCTGTGTTCGCATCCTGCAAATCTGTATCTGCATCTTCCCGGCCTGACACGATACGAGGAACGGCGCCTTGGAGCCCAGATTTGTGCCCTTGGGATCGAGCATCAAGTCTATTGGAACGTTTTGAATCCCTTGGGCGCAACACTCCCGTTTCAGCGGCTGGTGGAGCTCATGCGTGCGGCTGACATTGGCCTGACAACGGCAATGGGTGAAGGTTGGGGTTTGGGGACGTTTGAACATGCAGCGACTGGGGCTGCGCAGGTTGTGCCGGATCACAGTTCGTTTCGTGAGAATTGGGCGGGTGCCGCCACGCTCTTTCCCGCGGCAGAGACGTTCTACATGGAACACGAAAGCGCCGAGATGTACGTGTCCCGCCCCGAGGACATTGCGGAAGCGTTGATCAGTCTTCTTGGCGATCCGGCTCAACTGTCGATCATGTCGGCCAAGGCGCGCAGTCATGCGTTGCAACACCGGTTTTCCTGGTCAGCGGTGGCCGAGGCCTTTGATACGGCGCTGTCCCAACTGATCGAACCCGCGCTCGTGTCATCGTCGTAGGCGCATTCGGGACTTGCGAAGCACGTGGGTAAGCGCAACGGAGGCCTTGATTGGCGATCCGTGGTCACTGAATGCTTCGAAACAGACTTATTGATTTTCCTGGCGTCTCTCCAAACTCCTCGCGGTAGAGTTTCGAGAAGTGACTGACACTAGCGAACCCGGCAGCGGCGGACACCTCTGAGACCGTTTTGTAACGGTGCAGCAGAATGAGATTGCGTGCGAAACTCAGACGGACGGATCTGATGAATGACGCGGGAGAATGTCCGTTGGCTTCCTTCAGCCTGCGACCGAGTGTTTTGTGACTGACGGCAAGCTCGGATGCCAGTTCCATCACGCCAAAATCCTGATCGCTGATGTTATCCAAAACGCTCTCCGTTGCGCGTTCAAGGAACTGTTGCTTGACCGACAGATGCTGCCGGTTGTTGGGATCATTGGCCAATGCAGTTTCCAGGGCTTCAAGGCGGGCCGAAGTCACCTCTTGCACTTCGTTTTGCTCTTTCTTGATCGTTTCGAACTGGTGTTCCAGTGCTGCCAGTTCGACAACTGCGGCTTGCCGTTCGGTCCGCATCGCGCGCACCATTGTCGAAATGGCCAGCATCATGAACAGCGTTTCACCCATTATTGCGAGGGAGTAGGACAGCGCGAGGGGGCGCAAGACAATCAGTTCGTAGGCGAATGACGCCTGCGGAATGCCTGCTGGAAACAGAAAGGAGTAGAAGGCGACAAAAAGGCCGACGCTGAGGGCTAGCAGTGATGCTGATACAGGCCAAGCCTGAGGGAGGCCTGCCCTGATCTGTTGGATGGCAAAGGCCAGGAGGATCATGGGACTGACGAAATAGATCAAGTGCAGCCCGATCGTCAGTCGCCAAGGATCAAGTACAGCCAGACCAGTCACCAAGATGACCACAGCGGAAAGGCATTTGAACGACACCTGCCACGCCCGTGGGGCGGCATCTGCGTTTAATAGAATACGGCAATACTGAACATTGGCGAAGTTGCCCAACCCGGTAAAGAACAGGAACACGGGTGCTGCCAGCGTCACCGGCAGGGTCACGTCAAACAGCTTGCTCAACCATCCGTCATAGAGGAAGGTGAATATGAACAGGCACAGCATGTAGAGCGTGTAATACTTGTAAAATCGCACCGCGATGTGTCGAAAAACAATCAGGCTGACCAGCGCTATGACACTCAGATAGGCGAGCGTCAGCCCGGACATTGAGAATTCCAACGTGGTCCAATCGTCGAAGAACCCCGGGGACATGATCATCGCCGTTACGGTTGGTGCAAACGTGCCGCGAATGCGCAGGTAGAATTCCATGTCTTGGCCCGCTTTCGCGATGATGGGAAACCCGACCTTGATCGCAGTATCTGCTTTTGCCGGAGACGGCTGGGTGCGCCCATTCCGGGCGCGTTCCCTGAGCTTTCCGTCGTGCAGTTCGAACAAGACGACCTCGTCCAGAATATACTCCACGAAACCAAGAACGCGGTGTTCGTCCAGCGCGTGCGGATTGGAGATGACAAAGCGCAACCACAGCGTCTGGGACGGTGTGGGCGCGTCAAAAATCCCGCTGCATAAGCCCGGCTGAAACACTTGGGCGGTGATGTCGTCCGTGCCAACTGTGCCGGTTTGGTCCAGAAAATACTCGGCCATCAACGGGCGCATCTGGTCCTGCGCCTCGGACGTAAGCGTATTGATCCGCGCCAGCCCATCATCCGCATCGCCGCACACAGCGCCTTGCGCATGAGCCCTAGCACCGAGCAAAGTCATACCGAGTGACAGCACGAGCAGCGCGCACGCGAGAACACATGTCTTGATCATCGGAACCCAATCAAAGCGCGGGTTGCATGGGTGTTCGCAGCATTCGGTTGCATCCGTCCGAGCCAGAATTGAACGGTGCTGGAAAAACCCGGTCTATCCGCCGTTTATTGCATTTCAGAATTGTCTTCTGGATGCATGAAATGGGCTTGAGTTTCAACCATGGCGCGCATCGTATGTCATCTGGCGGCTACGCCAGTCTGACACAGAGCAGGCGTTGGCGCCTAAGCATCAGCAGCGATGTCCGGTAAGGTGCTGATCCGTTCCTGTCTGCTTTGGCGCAATGTCGTGAAAATAGTGCGCCCCAGTTCAGACAGGCCCTTGTTGTTGTCGAGATAGCTTTCGAGGACAGCCACCTCTTGGCTGAAGCTCTTGTAGCGATTGTGAGAAAGCTGATCGCCCAGCGACATGTCGAACGCGCATTCGTAATATGTGAGGACATTGGCGAATGCGTGATAGGCGATCAGTATCATATCCAGCGGACGGTCGCGGCCAACCGGGGGCGAGAAATACCGACCATTCTCGGTATCGGTTTTCATGGGGAACACCCGGCAGGCCAGGTGAAAATGCTGATGGGCACATTCGTGTATCAGGACCTCTCCGACCTCGAGCAGGGAATTGGGTTGGGAGATGTAGACTGTCCCTGATGTGTCGGACCAGCTGCCTGAACACGTGCGGTTTTCAAGCCGCTCGGTCAGGATCAAGGTATTCAGAAGGCGCCGCACCCAGATTTCGTAGTTCGGGTTGACCGTAGCCATCAGGTTGATGCCTTCGGACACTTCGGCTGCCCAACCAAAGTTGTCGACCTTCGACATATCCAGAGGCACCGCTGGCTCACCATCATTACACAGCGAATCCACCGATTGTTTCGTTTCGACCATTGCAATCGCGCCATCGATGGACAGTGCCAGGCCATCATCCAGGCCATGAACGGTGACCCGATCGTTCTCTTTCATCAAATGCACCGGCTCCGTCGCCGTGTGTATGCGACCGTCATAAACGACCGGTAGCCCGCTGCTTAGCTCAAAAACATAATCCGCAGTGTCCAAGCTGCCGCTTAGATCCAGCAGCAACCTGCCCGCACGCTCGGGATCGGGCCTTTGACCTTCGTCAAAGATACGCCGGCCAAGCTTTGACACGCTTGCCTGCCACGTCGTGGTCAAAGGCTGCAATTGGCCCATCCAGCACTGAAGCGCTGCGGTCAGACCATTGCGCCCTGTCTCTTCGATTACCTTGGAGATCACAGAATTTGCGTAGCCTTGGGCAACCAGCCCGAATAGGGGGTTGGGGCTGGCGCTGTCCGCACGGGCAAAGCAATCGAACGCAGAGAAGTCAGGGGATGTCATGCGGCAACCTCCTTGGTTTTGATCATGCTGGCGGGCAGGGAAGAGGCAATTGCCTCCCTGATGCGTGCTGACAGGGCAAACAGTGTTTCGCAGTACAGGGATGTGTTGTCGAAACCGGCCCCGTCCCAGCGGTGCGGCAGGTAGCCTCCGTTGCAGGCTGAAAACTCGGGACAAGAGGTGCAAGTGGCGCAGGGTTTCTGAACCAGATCGACGTCCAGTTTTTCGACATGCTCATCCAGGCCGGTGTCCCAGACATTTATCAGATCGGTGCCGCTGTATCCGCCGCACACGCTGATCACGTCCGAAATGCCGATGGCACCGTTGGTTTCCACGACGCACAGCGCGCCAAGATCGCCACCAAGGGCATCCAGTTCGGGTTTGTATCCCAAATGCGCGCGGATCATCATTTCGAAGAAACGGATATGCGGTGCATCGCCGTCCAGCGCCCACCAGCGTTCGAGCGCGTCGAGCATGTACCTCGTATAGGGCTCGGGGCCAGTCCATCCTTCCGGTGGGTTGGCCCGGTTGCCAAGCGGCAGCAAAAGGTCCGCATACATGATGTCGTTGTCCACAAACCAATCTATCATGTCCGCGCCGGGGATAGATGGGTCGATGACGGCAAGGCAGCCGTGCGTAAATGGCCTATCCGGGTGTGATTTTACCGAAGACAGGCGTCGCAGTACGTCGTTAGTCGAACCTTTGCCGTTGTGATAAAACCGTTTCTGATCCGCGAATTCGGCAGGGCCATCAACGCTGATGCCTACGGCAACCGCGTGTTCTGCCAAGATGTCGCTCCACTCCTGATCCAGCAGCGTGCCATTGGTCTGCATCAAGAACTTGATGGGAAAGGGCGCGCAGGCGGTGCGGATCCGCTCAACAATCTCAACAAACCGTGCCTTCCCGACGAGCATAGGTTCGCCGCCATGGAGTTCGATGACAAATTCATCAATGCCGTATTGCGCACAGTGTTCAACAATTAGTTTGCAAACGCGATCAATGACATCGTTGCCCATTTGTTTGGGTCGCGATTTCCAGCTGTCATCTCCGCGATTGTAAACGTAGCAATAAGAACAATTGAGATTACAGCGCTGATGAATCTTTAAAATAATCCAACGCAATGGCGCACGATCAGGCATTGCCCGAAAGGACATGCTATTCATATCGACTAACCTTGTAAAAATTGTAGGGTCGAGCCGAGTTAGATAATTGGCTCGACCCGCCCGATTAGCGGTTTCCGGGGTTCACTCTTCCTGCAAGGGCCGCGACGGCATCCGAATGATTTGTGTGATTGGACCCGTGGCTGTCATACATCGCGGTCGGGTCAGCCTTTGCCTGAATGTCCTGGACAATACGGCCCATAATCATGCTTTGGATTTTTTGCAGGTCTGCCAAAGAGGCGGTATCAACGTCAAATTTAAGGTTCTTACGATCAAGCTCAGCCATGTCATCAGTTCCTTTAAAATAGGTATATCAATACCAGTATCCTAACACATTTTTGGCCTTTTTTGTAGGGCCGGGGCGTGATGCCGGATTTGTAAAGCAGCCCAACCGCTTGGGGCCTGCCACGCATCTTTACCCTGTAGTTGTCACACGAAGGCGCTCACCCGACGTTACAAAGGTGATTCTGCGCGCCGATTGCTGCCAGATGATTCGCTTGAAACGCCGCGTTGCTGAGGGGCGGCCAACCGCCCATCACCGACCCACTCTAGCATCATGGACCGGCGCTCAATGGCGATTGCGGGACGCTTTACTCGATCTCGAGAACATCAAACTTGAAGGCTCCGTTTTCATCGCCCTCAAGCCGAATTTCCAACGCGTCACCGACAGATATCAGACCAGCAAGCTCATCCATGTTCAGTCGGAACACCAACATTGTGCGCTCGCTGGCCGTGGAACCTGATCCACGGCCATAGAGGGTCGCAGACGCCACGGGTGTTGAGATGTTTGGGTTGTTGACCGCATAGGCGTGCACGATCCCGCCTTCGTCGGGGATCCTGCGGAGCCAGACCCGCAGCACCCCCTCCTTCAACGCGGTTTCCGTCAGTGCAAGTTCCATGAGTGGTCCAAACTGAAATCAATCCTTGGCGAAGGTTCTGAGAGAGCATTGGTCATAACTGACGGCCTCTGACGACACGCGTGCGCCAGAATCGTCTACAATAACAAGATAGGCTTTCACGTTTTTCACAGATTTCTTCCGCCCGATGAAGCGACGCAATCCGCGGGTTATGTCCACACGATAGCGGGTGTGTTCATGTCTGAGTGGATGTTTAGCGCGCAAGTCATACTCATCCCGGATCGCAAGGTCCGGATTGCAATGCCCCGGTGCCCCATGACAAGGGCCGTGTCCGAAAAAGACAATGCGCCCGCCATATGAATCGTCCTTGTAGCCGGTCGAGGCGGTGCAGGATGGATTGTCGATGTAGACCCGAAGTTCGAAGCTGTCGCGCGGTGGGCGGAGCTTGTGGAACTCCAACTCGGCGCGCACGAACCCTGCCTCGACAGTGCCCAGTTGCACTTCCTTTACCTGGCTGGCTGCCGCCGACAGCGCTGCCGCCGGTGCAGTATCGGATGTGCCCAAAGCGCCAATGGCGGCCTCGACGGAATCCTCGGAATAGATGTAGCGCAGTGAGGTTTCGTTATCGATCAGATCGGCACCAACCCTGCCGTCATAGACCACGGTGTCAAGCACGTGTTGCGGAATGTTGGCGTTGGGCCAAATTTGCTGCCAGTCGGCCCAAACCTTGTCGCACATGGCGTGGTGCAGCCAGAAAACCGGATCATACGCTGCCGACACTGTGCGCCCCATATCGCGTGCCGGGAAGGGCAGAGGTGACGCCGGATCGCTGCCACCGACCACCACGTGAACATGCCCGTGAGCGGCAAAATTGAAGTCGTCCTGAAAGGCGCTGAAGCTGGGGTTGGTCAGGTATCGGGCAACCTCGTTTCTCAGCAAGGGTATGTCGTTTCGCAATCTTGTGGGCAGACGGCTTGTGTACTGGTCGTCGCCGGTAAGACCCAGACCAACGATGCGGAACAAGCTTTTGGCACGCGCCAATGGGTTGGGAACCTCGTCGCCTTCGGCGTTCGTATAGCTTTCGTCATCAACAACTTTGGGCAGGCCATTCGGGGCATGGGTCGCCGTCAAAAACTGTGTCCAGTCCCAATACGGCAACGTCAGCTCAAGCTCGTTGTCCTGCCGTTTCCATTGCAGGGCACTGTTCAGCGCTTTCTCGAATGAATAGACGTAAGATCTGTGCCAAGTGAGAAAGATACGGTTGTCATTGTGGCATAGGTCGAGATCATACCCATGTCCGCGTGCATATATATAATACCCACGATTATCCCCTTGCGCGATATCGGAAATTTCGTACATCGCCGCATACGCATCACGCAAATCTTGAATGTCTTCGCCCCTCAGACGCGTCAGGTCAAACCGTATCAGGGGAAGTCCGGATTGCTTTCTAAGATAATTTAATTTCGCGATTGTTGTCATAATGAAACTCCAAAGTCTTAAATCAACTGTGGAATAGCGTACCATAAAAAGGAGCTTGGGCCAAAAGTGCTATTGATCGCAGCCGTGATTCACTGTGCTGCGGACGTCCAAGTTTCTCCAATCGACCTTGGTCGCTTCAAATGTATTTTGGCTTTGATCGTCCCGTTCGGGTGATGATCTGTTGGGAATATCCGTTGCTCACACCAGAGCGCAAAGATAGCTTTGCCACATGCACTATACACTGGAGCGACCGACAGAAGGCCATGCAGAGCAGATTTGCGCAGTTTGGGCGTCTGGTTGGCACTAGGCACATGCTGATATTGTTCCGCGCAGGCTGTGTGAGTTACGCACCGAGGACAGCTTTCGGGAACGTGCTTTGGAAAACCTTGCCTGCACCCGGATCGCTGTTGATGGTTCGAACGTGCTTGGATTTTGCATGGTCAAGGATGACGAGCTTTATCAGATGTATGTCTCGCAAGTCGCGCGTGGGTCCGGTGTCGCCAAGGCGCTGATAGGTGACGCAGAGCTTCGCGTAGCGGCGAATGGGCACGACCTGGCATGGCTCGCCTGTGCTGTCGGCAATCATCGGGCCGGTCGCTTTTACGAGAAATCCGGTTGGATCAACGCGGGTCAGCGGAGGGTCGACCTTGATACATCCGAAGGGGCTTTCCCATTGGATGTGTGGCGATTTGAGAAGCAGGTTGGTGCGGGCGGCGTCAGCTAAGGCCGCAAAACCACCGGTCGCCGATAGGGCCCAACGTCACACGTCTTGCCAAAGAAAAAGGCCGCTCCAAAACGGAACGGCCTTCTGACATTCTGTCGCTTGGGTCTTAGCCCTGGCGTGCTTTGAACCGGCGCTGCGTCTTGTTGATGACGTATACGCGGCCCTTGCGACGCACAACGCGGCAATCACGGTGCCGGTTTTTCAGCGAACGGAGCGAGTTGCGAACCTTCATGGCGCTTCTTCCTCATGTTTCATGGCGCGAAGCAGCGCCGGGTTGCGTTCTGGCACATGCGTGCCGGTGTTTTGGTGCCGTGCGGGTTGCCCCGGTTGGCGGAATAGGTGGTGGGCGATACAAGGATCGAACTTGTGACCCCTTCGATGTCAACGAAGTGCTCTACCGCTGAGCTAATCGCCCACTGTGACCGTCCCGAATTGCCTGCCCACAAAGAAAGCGGGCGCGGAAATCCGCGCCGGGTGAGGGGCGTATAAAAGGAGTCGAAGAGAGGATCAAGGGCTTTTGGCTTTCCCAATTCTCAGGCTATGTTGGAAACCAGAGGAGGGTCCATGCCAAAGGTTGCGTACGAAGTCCTGCACCCGGAGCGCCGCACGTCATGCGCGGTGTTCGCGTCGCCCCATTCCGGGCGCGACTACCCGTGGAGTTTCCTGCGCCGGACAGTGCTGGACGAACGCATCATACGGTCATCCGAAGATGCCTTTGTAGACAAGCTGTTCGACATGGCGCCGCAGCACGGTGCGCCCTTGCTCAAGGCAGGTGCGCCGCGTGCCTTTGTGGACCTGAACCGCAGTGCGGATGAGCTGGACCCGGCCCTGATCGAAGGGGTGCGTCGTCAGGGGCACAACCCACGTATTGCCAGCGGTTTGGGTGTTATCCCCCGCGTGGTGGCCAATGGCCGTGTTATCTATCGTGGCAAGTTGCCCATGCGCGAGGCCGAGCGGCGGATTGATCTGTATTGGCGCCCCTATCATCAGATGCTTCAAAAGCTGCTGGACAGTGCCCACCAGCATCACGGTTTGGCCGTCTTGATTGATTGCCATTCGATGCCGCACGAGGCGATGGACGGCATTGCCCAAGGCGCGCGGAAGCGTCCCGACGTGGTGTTGGGGGATCGTTTTGGCGCAGCGGCTGGTGGCGACATCATGGATGTTGTCGAAGCGGCCTTTGCCTCTGCCGGGTTTACCGTGGCCCGCAATGCGCCCTTTGCAGGGGCCTATGTGACGCAAGCCTATGGCCGTCCGTCCCGCAATCAGCATGCCATTCAGGTCGAGATTGATCGATCCCTCTATATGAACGAGCGCCTGATCGAGCCCAACGCTGACTTTGATGCGGTTCGAGATCAGTTGCGTGCGGTGGTGGCCGAGGTGTCACGCGTCGGCCAAAGCCGTTTACCGCTCGCCGCAGAATAGCGGTCAGCGCAGCGCGCGCCCTTTGACAATGGCATCAGGTCCAAAGCGATCCCGAATCGCGTCGGTTGCTCGTTCTGCCTGTCCGCGTTTGCGCGCGTCTGGGTCCAGCAGGTCGCCAGATGCTTGTACGCTGTCTGCATCCACGAGGTCAGAGATACCGCAACCCAAGAGCCGGTACGGCCCCTCGTCCCCCACCTGGTCGAACAACCCGCGCGCTGTGCGGTAGATCGTGTCGGCCAGTTGCGCCGGGTCGCGCAGGGACACCCGCCGCGTCAGCGATGAATGGTCGTGCCGCTTGAGTTTGAGTGTCACCACCCGGCCTGCAAGCCCGCGTGCCTTGGCCCGGCCCGACACTTTCTCGGCCATGCGCCAAAGGTGCCCGTCCAGAATGTCAGGGTTGCTGGTGTCTTCGCCGAAGGTTGTTTCGTTGCTGATGGATTTCATCGGCGCATTGCGTGTGACCCGGCGGGCGTCCCGTCCGCGCGCAAGGTTCCAGAGACGGTCGCCCATGGATCCGAACCGCGCCACCAGATCTGTCTGTTCCCAGCGCAGGAGGTCGGCGAACGTACGAATCCCCGCCTTGTCGAGCGATGCTTGTGCTGCCGGACCAATGCCCCAGATCAACCGCACAGGCTTGTCCCGCAGAAAGTCGGCGGTTTCAGCGGCTCCGATGATCGAGAAACCGTGCGGTTTTTCAAGGTCTGAGGCGACCTTGGCAAGGAACTTGTTGTGGGACAAGCCAACGGAACCCGTGAGACCCAGCTCATCCCGCATACGTTTAATGAGCCGCGCCAATATCACCGCTGGCGGTGCTCCGTGCAGGCGGGCCGTGCCTGTGAGGTCAAGGAACGCTTCGTCCAAGGACAAGGGTTCGATGGCCGGCGTCATCTCTTCCATCATGTCGCGGATCGCGCGCGAGGCTTCGGCATAGGCCTCCATCCGCGGCTTGATCACGATGGCCTCGGGGCACAGCTTGAGTGCCTGGAACATTGGCATGGCGGATCGGACGCCACGAATGCGGGCCACGTAACAGGCGGTCGAGACAACGCCGCGCCGCCCGCCGCCGATGATCACCGGCTTGCCTTCGAGGCTGGGATCGTCCCGCTTTTCGACCGAGGCGTAGAACGCGTCGCAATCCATATGCGCAATGGAGAGATCAAAGAGTTCCGGATGGCTGACCACGCGCGGCGCACCACAGGACGGGCAGCGGGAACCCGCTTCAAAGGTCGTCAGGCAATCTCGGCATAGGCTGGGCATGGGGCGGCTTTGTGGCTAGTCCTTTTCCTGTAGCAAACTGGTGAGGGGTTGAACATGGCTGGACGGTTGATCGGGGCGAAACTCGCCCTGTTTGTGGGCGATCGCCTGGCGACACTCTTGCGCGATGACAAGCCCGGACTGCTGTGGCCCAGTCACTGGGATTTGCCGGGCGGTGGCTGGGAAGTGGGTGAGACACCCTTGCAATGTGCCTTGCGGGAAACCCAGGAGGAGTTGAACCTGAGGATCAATCCTGACCTGGTACGCTGGGGCCGCGATTATGGGTCCAACAGTGGAGAGATTTCATGGTTTTTCGCGGCACACCTGCCTGCGGACATGGCCAGCCAGATCTCTCTTGGGGATGAAGGACAGGCGTGGGATCTGATGGATCCACAGACGTTCCTGGACCACGAATGGGTCGTGCCACAATTCAAGCCGCGCCTGCGCGACTACTTGGCCGGTGTCATGTCTGCGACGATTGAAAGACCCTGACATAAAGCCCCCCGCGCGCAGCGGGGGAGGTGACGAACCTCAGGAAGAGCCGGTTCGTCGGGGAGTATCACCTAAAGTCAAGTTACCACCTTTACGGGAGTTTTCCGAGTCCGGATTTCCTGACCTTTCCAATATCCTGTGGTGCGTTGCTTAAATGGCACAAACTGTTGATGCAGCCACCGCATGGCGACTGCCAAAGGTTAAGAAAAGCTGCGTGAACTCAGTGGTTTGGCGCAGATGCCTGCGGACTAAGCATTTCTGACAAAATCGCCTCGGCTGCGGCCTTTGGGCTGGGTGCTTTCCAGATCGGGCGCCCCACCACGATATGATCAACGCCGTCTGCAATGGCATTCGCTGGCGTCGCAACGCGCTTCTGATCGCCCAGATCGGCCCCTGCCGGGCGGACGCCGGGTGTGACAATCAGCCGACCATCTGCCTCGGGCAGGGTGCGGATCGCGCGTGCTTCATGGGGTGATGCAATGACACCGTCAGCACCGGCCGCAAAGGCGCGCCCCGCTCGTTCCGTGACCAGATCAGAGATATCGCCGGCCCGGATCAGGCATTCATCCAGATCCGCCCGATCCAGCGATGTCAGGACGGTCACGGCCAGAATCTTGAGGTTGCTGCCTGCAGCCCCTTCCTTGGCGGCTTGCACCACATGGGGATCGCCATGCACCGTCAGGAAATCCAGATCGAATTGCGCAAGGCCCCGCACCGCAGCCTCGACCGTGGCGCCAATGTCGAACAGCTTCATGTCCAGAAAGATGCGCTTGCCTCGTTCCTGTTTCAGCTCATTCGCGAGGGCAAGGCCGCCACCTGTCAGCATGCCTAGCCCGATCTTGTAGAAACTTACGCTGTCCCCCAGTTGGTCAGCCAGTTCCAACCCGGCCACAGCGTTTGGCACGTCCATTGCCACGATCAACCTGTCGTCTGCCATGTCTGGTCCCCCGCATCTGGCGTTTGAATGGTCTTAGGGCAGGTTGAAGACGAAAAAAAGCCCGGATGCGTGACGCACCCGGGCCAGTTTCAGAGACTTAGCAGGCAGGCACCTGTCTCTGTGTGGTTCCGTTGCGATGGGGTTTGCGCGGGGACAGAAGCTGCGCAAATCCCGTGGGGCAACGGAACGAGGGAAATCAGGCCGCGCGTGGGCGCAGCGCGGCAAACGTATCAATCGTCATACGGCGCAAACCGGCAAGCCGGTTGGCGCGGCGCGGTGCCATGGCGGCAGGCATGTGTGTTACATTAGACCGGCCTCGTGTGTGACGGCGCATCGCCTGGGTTGCGAGGCCGTTGGCGGCGTCTGCGAACTCCATCGTAATGGGCGCATTGATGGCGCAGGCATAGCTGCGCGCACCTGTGGCGTCGTGCACGGTTACGAGTGCTTCGAAAGACTGCGTGGCGGCGTTGTAGATCACATCGCTCAGTTGCAACGGAACAGTCTGCATTTGGGTCACCTACATGTTGTGGTTCTGCTCGTGTGCCATTCAACATGGGTGAGAGATTTCAGGATTTAAGGGGGAATTCCCGTCACGTTGATTCACAGACCTGTGCCCAACGTTTCAGATTAAGCAGCTGATTTTAAGCAAGATTCTGAAATTGCTAACTTTTTCGCAACGGATGCGTATGGAAAATGGCCTTTCGGCTAACTCATTGAATCGGCGGGGTTTTGCCAAAAGTTGTGAATGTGCCGTACGAATGTGAAGGATTGACGTGATGCTGACGCGTAGAAGCGCGACCGATAGCAGCCCTGAAAAACGTGTGGGAATTCCACCTGTGGCACTTGTGCAACGTTTGGCGGTTCCCCATCTTGTTTCCGTAGGCCCGGTGGGTCGCGTGCCTCCGGGAGGGCGCGGCTTGAAAAGGGCGCTGACAAAGGAGAAATAACCCATGGACTTATCGAAGTTCACGGAGCGGTCGCGCGGCTTTGTTCAGGCAGCGCAGACAATCGCTGCACGCGACAGCCATCAACGGCTGGCCCCCGAACATATTTTGAAAGCACTGATGGATGACGAGCAGGGCCTTGCATCCAACCTGATCACACGTGCCGGTGGTGATCCTGCCCGCGTCCTGACCCATGTGGATCAGACGCTGGCGAAGATGCCCAAGGTGACGGGCGATGCCGCACAGGTCTATCTGGACAACGCAACGGCCAAGGTATTGGCCGAAGCCGAGGCGCTGGCCAAGAAGGCAGGTGATAGCTTTGTGCCCGTCGAGCGCATCTTGATGGCGCTTGGCATGGTCAAATCCGGTGCGAAGGATGCGCTTGCGGCGGGCAAGGTGAACCCGCAGGCTTTGAATTCCGCCATCAACGACATTCGCAAGGGACGGACCGCTGATAGCGCAAGCGCCGAAGAAGGGTACGATGCGTTGAAGAAATACGCGATGGACCTGACCGAACGTGCCGAGGCGGGCAAGATTGACCCGATCATTGGCCGGGACGAGGAAATTCGGCGTGCGATGCAAGTGTTGAGCCGCCGCACCAAAAACAACCCGGTTCTGATTGGTGAACCCGGTGTCGGTAAGACGGCCATTGCCGAAGGGCTTGCCTTGCGCATCGTTAATGGTGACGTGCCCGAAAGCCTGAGCAACAAGCGGCTGCTGGCCTTGGACATGGGCGCCCTGATTGCTGGTGCGAAGTATCGCGGAGAGTTCGAGGAGCGGCTGAAGGCGGTTCTGACCGAAGTGACCGAAGCCGCGGGCGAGATCATCCTGTTCATCGACGAGATGCATACGCTGGTGGGCGCGGGCAAAACGGATGGCGCGATGGACGCGGCGAACCTGATCAAGCCGGCCTTGGCGCGGGGTGAGTTGCATTGCGTGGGCGCCACAACACTCGATGAGTATCGCAAGTATGTAGAGAAGGACGCGGCACTGGCCCGCCGGTTCCAGCCGGTCATGATTGCCGAACCAACGGTCGAGGATACGATTAGCATTCTGCGCGGGATCAAAGAGAAGTATGAACTCCACCACGGTGTTCGCGTGTCTGACAGTGCGCTGGTGACCGCCGCGACTCTGAGCCATCGCTACATCACGGACCGGTTCCTGCCGGACAAGGCCATCGACTTGGTGGATGAGGCCGCGTCGCGCTTGCGGATGGAAGTCGACTCCAAGCCCGAGGAATTGGACGCACTCGACCGCCAGATCCTGCAAATGCAGATCGAGGTTGAGGCGCTGCGCCTTGAGGATGATCAAGCCTCGAAAGATCGGCTTGAGACGCTTGAAAAGGACTTGGCCGATCTGCAGGAGCGCAGCGCCGAGATGACGGCGCAGTGGCAGGGCGAGCGGGACAAGCTGGCCTCTGCCCGGGACATCAAAGAGCAATTGGATCATGCGCGGGCGGCTTTGGATATCGCCAAGCGTGAAGGCAATCTGGCGAAAGCGGGTGAGCTGTCCTACGGCGTGATCCCTGATCTTGAGCGCAAGCTGGGCGAGGCCGAAGGGGCCGAGACCGACGCCATGGTGGCGGAGGCTGTACGGCCCGAGCAGATCGCGAGTGTTGTTGAACGTTGGACCGGTATTCCAACCTCCAAGATGCTCGAAGGCGAGCGCGAGAAGCTGTTGCGCATGGAAGAGCAGCTGCACAACCGTGTGATTGGTCAGGACAGTGCTGTGCGGGCGGTGGCCAATGCGGTGCGTCGGGCGCGGGCGGGTCTGAATGACGAGAACCGGCCGCTGGGCTCGTTCCTGTTCCTCGGGCCGACCGGTGTGGGTAAGACCGAGCTGACCAAGGCGGTGGCCGAGTTCCTGTTTGATGACGAGCACGCGATGGTTCGGATCGACATGTCGGAGTACATGGAGAAGCATTCGGTCGCGCGGCTGATCGGAGCTCCTCCGGGATATGTCGGGTATGATGAGGGGGGCGCGCTGACTGAAAGTGTCCGGCGCCGACCGTACCAGGTGGTGCTGTTCGATGAGGTCGAGAAAGCGCACCCGGATGTGTTCAACGTTCTGTTGCAGGTGCTCGATGATGGGGTGCTGACAGATGGTCAGGGCCGCACGGTTGACTTCAAGCAGACGCTGATCATCCTGACCTCGAACCTGGGCGCGCAGGCGCTGAGCCAGCTGCCGGACGGGGCGGATGCAAGCGATGCGCGGCGGGATGTGATGGATGCGGTGCGGGCGCATTTCCGGCCCGAGTTCCTGAACCGCCTGGACGAGACGATCATCTTTGATCGGCTGGGGCGGGACGATATGGACGGGATCGTGGACATCCAGATGGCTCGGCTTCTCAAACGGTTGGCGGCCCGGAAAATCGAGCTGTTGCTGGATGAGGGGGCCCGGACGTGGCTGGCCGATGAAGGGTATGACCCTGTCTTCGGGGCGCGACCCTTGAAACGGGTCATCCAATCGGCGCTCCAGAACCCGCTGGCAGAGATGCTGCTGGCCGGGGATGTCAAGGATGGAGACACGATCGAGGTGACCGCTGGATCCGATGGGTTGCTCATCGGGGACCGGGTTTCGGGGACCAATCGCCCCCGCCCTGAGGATGCGGTGATCCACTGATCTTGATGGGCCCCGGATGGGGCCTTTTGGGGGGTGTCCCACGCTGGGACATCCCCCGCCCCCATAGACTTCAATAGGTTACAGAGGTGGGTTTAGGATTTGTTAGGATTTGTTAGGGTTTGGAGCGTCACACCAGCGTGACTTGCCTGACTTGTGGTGGCCTTTCGTGCGGGACATTTTAGTGGCAGTTGCCAGTCCAAAGCCGACGCTGCTGGATCGACCCATGCGTTAGATCTGCGGGACGAAACCGCGTTCATTAAAATCACTGACCAGACCGGAATCAAGCCGAAGGCGCCGGTCCAACACAAGCCCGTCCCGGCGGGCTGGTGTTTTGGCGACTGCCCCAAACCGAACATTCTGTGGAATGTGCTTGGCGACCATAAAGCGTTACCAAATGCTCGGTGCGACACCACCCCACGGGCTTGTGCTGGGCGGCTCAATGTCAGCTCTGCGGGACAAAAGCCGACATTAGCCGCGCATGCACCAAGGTCGGCTCTCGAATTTAGTACGAATTTTCCAGGCTCTCCGACACCATAATCCTCCAACAAACCAGCATGGAATCGATATGACTAGAGCTGGGCCAGGCCTCGGTGGACCACGTAAACTGCTTAGCTCGGTACTCTTTGCCAGAAAACTAAAACACCTCGGCCGTTTAATGCCGAGTAAGCCACATACGAACCGCATTAACGCATTGCGCCTGGTGTATATCCAAAAGTGGCGCGAAAGCGCCGGATCATGTGGCTTTGCGAGGAAAACCCACAAGCAGCGGCGACGTCTAACGCCTCGCGCCCCTGATCAAGCAGGGCGCGTGCCGCATCAAGGCGCTGGCGCAGCACCCATTCGTATGGCGGCATACCGTAACTCACAGGAAAAGCGCGCGAGAGCTGTCGTGCGCTCAAACCTGCAGTCTCAGCAAGGGCTGCCACAGTGATTTTCTCGTCAAGCGTAGCTGCAACTGCATCTTCGATGGCTTGGCATTGCGCGCCGGTGAGACCGCCGTTGGGAGCCCGGAAAGCTGCCGTTTGACGTTTAATCTCAGTTGATCGCGCCAGCAGCGCATACAGCGCATGATCAAGAGCCAGAAGGTCATTGGGAGCGCTCCAGTCCAAGGCCAAGACAAAGCGCTCCGCCATTTCGCGAAACGCAGGGTCACACCCAAACACAAGCTCAGCTGGGCTGTCGACCGCGCCTGCTGTCGCGTGCTGGATATGGTCATCTCGAAAATAGATATGTAGCCAACGGACGTAACCGCGATTATCCCATTGCGTTTCACACCCTGACGGCATGATGCAAATCGCACCTGGGCTGCCTGATACATTAGACTGTCCGGGCCGCCCTGCACCGCCAGTAATGTGCCGTACGTAATTTCCGCCACGCAGATAGAGGCTGATCGTATGGTGATCAGGACGCCGATAGCTTAGGTCTCGCCCGCCGCGTCTTTCCCACAATGCAAGACCGATCCCCGCGGGCGAGGTCACGCTGCGCAACAAGTTTGCGGAGTCAGCAAGTGATTTGGTTACGGTGAAATCCAATTGCATGCAGTCTCCTTTCTTGGCGGGATTGTACCAAGCGAGGCGAGATTGTCCAAGAACCACATACCTGATTTTGAGACAAGCGGCCGACACATGACCGAAAAGGCCACTAATATGCTTATAGACCTCTCCCACACATTCACCGACGGAATGCCCGGTTTCACCATGCGCACCCCTGAAGGGCGCGAAGAGACCTTTAGCGCCTCTATCAAGCCCTTCCTGACACATGAAGCGTCCGCCCCTTTTTATCAAGGAAAGGCATCGTTTGAGCTGACTGAGATCACTTTCCAAACCTCCATCGGAACCTATTTGGACGCCCCGGCACACCGTTTTCAAGGCAAGCGTGACATAGCGGGCTTGCAGCTAGACGACGTCGTACTGGACGCTGTGATCGTGCATGTTCCAAATGCTCAAGCTGCTCAGCCTGTTGGTCTTTTGGAATGTGCCATACCTGAAGACATTGCCGGTAAGGCCGTCTTGTTTCGCTTCGATTGGGATCAACACTGGGGCACCAGCACATATGAAACATACCCATTTATCGGTCCGGATATCATCGACCGTTTGATCAAGGGCGGCGCAAAGTTGGTTGGAATGGACACGTTTAATGCAGATGATTGCACTGACCCCGTTCGCCCGGTGCATACCGAGTTATTGTCACGCGACATCTTAATCGTGGAGAACTTGACAAACCTGGCTGCGTTGCCGGATAGACCGTTCCGGTTTTTTGCCGTGCCGATCAAGGCGCAAGGCGCTGCCGCAATGACCGTCCGCGCCTTTGCCGACGTGCTATGAAAGGTCTGACGCTCCGAGAGATCGGCGTGCTCGCTCTTCTGTGGGCAATTGGTCTGTTCCTTCGGATCCCTGTGTTGGCAGCGCCAGCACTTTCCGGCGATATCGCATCAGATCTTGACCTGTCGACGGCACAGACCGGTGCGCTGACGATGCTGCCCGTGGTCGTCCTTGCTTTGGCCGCACCCTTCGCGGCCCTTCTGGTCACGCGCTTAGGCATTGGCCGCACTATTGCAATTGGATTGGTCTTGGGTTCCGTGCTTTCGGCCGCACGCGGCTGGGCCCCGTCAGCCTTTGCGATCCTTGCAGCTTCAATGGGCATGGGGCTGGGGATTGTGTTGTTTCAAACAGCGCTCCCCTCGGCGGTTAAGTCGTGGCTTCCTGCGCGAGCTGCCCTTGGGAGTGCCGTCTATCTCAACGGTATGATGGTGGGAGAACTTGCCGGTGCAGGTCTCACCTTACCTGTAATTCTGCCGCTTGTTGATGGGGATTGGCGGCGCGCATTTCTGATATGGTCCCTTCCGGCTATCCTCATTGCTGGATTGGCTCTCTTCCCACGGGACCAAAGTGACCCAGTGCCGCCCGGTCCATGGAGGCCAGACTGGCGACAAACGTTGACCTGGGAGCTGGGGCTTTGGCTGGCGGTTTCGATTGCCGTTTTCTTTTCGATAAACGCGTATATGAAAACGATGCTTGATGCGCATGGCAGCGGGCCAAAGCTCGCGACATTGTTGCTCGTCTATAACTTTACGCCCTTGCTGGCCTCTTTTTCACTACTTTGGTGGGGAAAGGCATTGATCGGGCACCGCGGCCCCGTAGTCGTGACAGGTGTCGCCGGTGTTGTCGGCATGGCGGGGTTTGCCTTAGCCCCAAACACGCTGGGCTTTGCGTTTGCACTGCTGGCAGGCTTTTCGGCGACCGTGCAGTTGATCTTGATCATGTCGTTGCCCCCAATCGTCGCATCAGGAACCGCCGTTGCCCGCTTGACGGGCGGTATCACTTTGATTGGCTATGCATGTGCGTTCATGCTTCCAATGATAGGCGGCGTCCTGGCAGAAGTTTACGACAGAGTTTCTTTGCTGTTCGCACCCACGGTTCTTTGCGCTGTGATCCTTTTGTTCGTCGGTGCACGATTTGGTCAGTACGCCAGCCTAGACAACGTTGCTGAGTAAAAGCTGCGAAGCAAAACCGACAATCTGTTTCATCATCCTCTCATAGAAAGCGCATAAGGGTTGCAGGCTTTTGGTCCGCAATTTGCTTTGAGTTTTTCAACTCGCTCAGCAATACCCACGCGTTGTGACAAACGCAGCGTCATTCGATCTTGGTGACTACACATATGTAGATAGATAACCATTGCGTAGTGGAATCCCCCTACTTCCTCCCACCAAAAGGTATCAACAAATGAGCAATAATATCCAAAACAAAGTAGTCGCAATTTCCGGGGCTAGCAGCGGTCTTGGCGAAGCGACAGCCCGCCATCTAGCAAGTTTTGGCGCCAAAGTCGTGCTTGGCGCACGTTGAACTGATAAACTCGAAGCAATTGTCGCAGAAATCCGCGCTTCTGGCGGTACCGCCGACTTCCAGACAATGGACGTCACCAACGCAAAAGACGTCACAGCTTTCGTTAACAAGGCTATTGAGTCATTTGGCCAGCTGGACGTCATCATCAATAATGCGGGCTTCATGGCCATCGCCCCCTTATATGAAACAAAAGTGGATGAATGGGATGCGATGATCGACATCACTATCAAAGGCGTTCTGTACGGTATTGCCGCTGCTCTTCCTGTTTTCAAGGAGCAAGGCCACGGACATTTTATCAACCTATCTTCGGTTGTTGGCGTGAAGGTGTTTAGCCCAGGTGGATCGGTCTACAGCGGTACCAAATTTGCGGTGAGTGCCATCACCGAAGGGCTACGGCATGAAGTTGGAGGAGCGATCTGCACAACTTCAATCGCGCCTGGTGCCGTCGAATCAGAGCTAAAGGGTGGCAGCTCGCATCAGGATAGCGCCGACTTCGTGAACGAACTTTATAAGATAGCCATTCCGTCAGGCTCCATTGCCCGCGCAATCGCTTATGCCATCGAGCAACCCGCAGATGTGGACATCAACGAAACCGTGTTGCGCCCGACTATTCAAGATTTCTAATCATGGAAATTATCTCTGGACCGCCACTTTAAAGAGGCGGCCCAGAGAGCGATGGCGTCTATGTCGCCAAATCCTGTACCGCAGGTGCAGCATCAGAGATCGTCGATCACGGTATCATCAGGCTACGTTGCCCTTTTTCCGAAATGAATGCCGGAGGCGCGCTGCGTTAAACAACCTTCCGCGCGAGCACGATACCCAACACCATGAATGCTATTCCAGCTGTCTTGCGTAACGACACCTGGTCTTGGATTGACCCAAAAAACCCAAAGTGATCGATCGTCGTTGTGGCCACGATTTGACCCAGCAATACCAGGAAAATCGCGTTTCCAAGACCAATGATGGGTGCAATCGCAGTGACGGACAAAACATAAAAGACGACGAAGAATCCGCCGGCAAAGGTCCAAAGGGGTGGCGTTTGTGTTGGCCAATTAGGTACTCCTTGAACAAGTAACAGGTAGCTTGCTGATAGGACGAACCCCAAGAGCATGAGGATCACGGTTGCGAAGACGGGACTGCCAAGTCTACCGCCGAGATTTGCATTGATAGCCGCCATCGTTGGGATCCCAATCCCAGCACCAAAAACAATCGCGCTGAGTAAGAGTATTTTTGTCATTTTTGCTGTCCCTAATTATCGACTTGAAGGACTTGGCCAGGCCAATTGGCTTGGCCAAGAGAAAGATTAATCCCAGTTCGCTGATGCTTCGCCAAGCTCCCAAGCTGAAGCGTCAGTGACTCCAAGCGGTGCTTCCCAAGCATTTGCTTGAAACGGCGCATCGAGCGGCGTTTCAGCAATGTGGTTGGTGTAGTTTGACAGGGTTTTCAAACCTGTGCCAAAAATAACGTCCAATATATGTGCCTGCGTGTAGCCTGCCGATAAGAACGTATCAATTTCAGCCTGTGCGACATGTCCACGTGTCTCGTTGATGCGGGCGGCAAAGACATGTAGGGCCTGTAGTTTCGGATCGGCGATTTCGCCATCGTCGCGCACCGCAGCGATGACATCGGCCGGCACTTTCTGCATTTGTGAAATTGTCGAGTGCGCGGCCATGCAATAACTGCATCCGTTCAGTCGGTTGTTAGTCATCAGTACGATCTGGCGCTCGACTGGTGTCAGGTCCGTTTTTTCGAAGTGGCCAGCCAGAACGCCATAGGCTTCAATCATGGCGGGCGAATTTGCGAAGACGGCTGTCAGGTTTGGGATGAACCCATAGGCTCTTCCTGCGGCTTCTAAATGGGGCCTACTAGCTTCTGGAGCTGCTTCAACAGTTTGTACTGGGAGAAGTGACATGGGCGTTTCCTTGAGTTGGATACACGTTTTGAATTGCCTGCAAATCATCACAGGCAACGAGTTGTTGAGAATTGGGCTAAGGTGCCGCTGACCGGGGAGATCAATCAGCGGCAATCGTGATCGCTAGTTCTTTGCGTGCGAGTCGAAGACCTTACTGCTGATCTTCCAAGCACCGTCTTTCTTGTAGAGCACAAAGAAGTCTGTGTAGCGCATGCCATTCCAGTCGAGGAATTCGGCGCGTGCGGCGGCGGCGGGGCCAGAGATGTTGATCCAAGCGATGCGGTGCTGGATGTTCGTGGCAGGGCCACCGCCCGTGACGGCACTGGCAAATGTGTCCGCATCCATTTCAAAATTGGTGCCCTCGATTGAACCAACAATGTAGGCGTGGTCGTAGAAGGCAGTGCGCGCGAGGTTCCCATCGCCCTTTTCGGCGGCGTCGGAGTGGATCTTTATGGCCGCCTCGATTGCTTTGTACTCTTCAAAGCTGTGCACTTCGTCAGCGCCTGTGATTTGGGTCAAGTGTGTTTGGTTTCCATACGGCATTTTACGTTCCCAGGTTTGGGGTGGGTCGTCCTTGTATCTATCTATATAAATATAGATTTAAAGTGAAAATGAAAAGCTACCGAGTCACGAAACCGTCAAGTGCATGGTCGACGACAGAAGCGTCCCCTTCAAGTCTGACAAGAAGCAAGGATCCCTCTAACGCACTCAGAAACTGTAGTCCTACAGTTGGTGGGTTTGCATGTCCCAGTTGAGAAAACTGTTTTGCGAGCCAGTCTTGAAAGTCGCGAAAATAGTGGACGAGTTCACGCCGAACCCCTGGGTTAATGCTCTCGAACTCAGCTGCCATCATACCGCACATACAAATCCGATCATCAACGATGTACTCTTTGAAATGGGCCAAAACGGCTCGCAAGCGTTCCTGTGGCGTGACTAAGTCACGGTCGAACCGTGCATAAACTTCATCCAATCTATACCGGTGTCGCTTGACCAAAGCGAGCGCCAAGTCTGCCTTGGCTTTGAAATGGTAGTGAATACTGGAACTCTTGACACCAATATCTGCTGCCAGGTCAAGATAGCTAAACTCTTTGAAACCTTTGGTCTGCGTGAGTTTTTCAGCAAGATCGAGAATGCGCGTCCGTGTGTCTGTCATAGTCTTTGTCCGTCTTAGAATTTTTCGCACCACGGCCGAACATCAAGCTCCTGCGTCCAGGTAGACCGAGGTTGTTCGTGAAGCCGCAGGTAGATTTCGGCAAGATCCTTAGGATCCATATGGGCATCGCCTCCAGGATCGCTGTGCTTGTGACCTTTTATGACGCCATCCAAGATGACGTGTGCCACATGAATTCCACGCGGGCCTAATTCTCTGGCCATACTTTGCGCAACCGAGCGGAGAGCAAACTTCGGGGAAGAAAACCCGAAAGATTGGGCGTTGCCACGAAGTGACGCGGTGGCACCAGAGAATAGAATTGTCCCAGACTCTCTAGTGACCATACGCTTTGCCACGGCTTGCCCAAAGACAAACCCACCATAGGCACTTATGCGCCAGGCGCGCTCAAATTCTGCGGGACTAAAGTCGAGGATAGAGCCCTTCAAAAACGCGCTGGCATTAAAGACAGCAAATTTGATCGGGCCGACGGTTTCTTCGAGGTGGTTAACTGCCGCTTCGACCGCATCTGGGTTCGTCACATCTGCCGGAAGAGGTATCACATTGGAGCTACTGGCCCTGGCCGCGCTTTCCAACTTATCTGCCGAGCGGGCAAGAAGGCCGACATTCAATTCTCGCTCAACCACCTTAAGGGCGATTTCTTGTCCCAACCCTGGGCCAAATCCTGCAATAATCGCTGATGGTTTCATCTGTCAGTTCCTTACTTTGCGCTATCGCACTTGCTCCGGTAAACTTTGTTCTGCTTAGCAAAACACCCTGTGGTTCGAGAATTAGCTGGCAGCAACGCTTTTGTCTACCTATATGTATGTCACTTTTTGGGTCGATACAACAAATTCCACTTCTTAACCAACAAAAGGTGAATACATGTCTGCTGAAACTGAGGTTCTAAGCCTTATCTCAACCTATATCGAGCGCTGGAATGCCCGTGACTACGACGGAATGGCCGATATGTTCACCGAACCTGTCACCTACGTCGTACCAGGCGGAACCACCAGCGTTCCTGACAGGGTCGCTTTGATCGACAAACTCAAAGCACAGTTCGCGGACATGGAAAGCAAAGGCTTTGATCGCACTGTTTTGGAAGACGTCGATACACGCCAGTGTAATAACACCACGGTGATTGCCGAACTCAAAGGCGTTGCACGTCTAAAGGCAGATGGATCGCCTTTGGAGGTCATCGACGCAGTCTATATTTGCGTCAAGCAAGAAGACGGTTGGCGGATGAGTATCGCAATGATGTGTTGGCCAAATTGGAAAGAGTCGTGAGATTGGCCGGACTGGGATGGCGGATACACAACCTCACATGCGTCAAGGCCACTGCCTATGTGGCGCTTGCAGGTTTGAACTGACAGGAGATCCGCTCTGGGTAACCCATTGCCATTGCGAAAGCTGCAGACGCGCGACGGCATCACCATTCACCACATGGATTGCACATGCAAATGGCACGTGGAAGTTCTCTGGAATTGATCCGACCCATTTCATGAGTAGCAAGGGGCGAAGGCGGGGTTTCTGCGGAACTTGTGGCACGCCCATGTACTTTTTTACGGACCGCTTTCCAGATGAAATGCACTTTTATGCTTCGTTACTTGAGAACCCAGAAGATGTCGAGCCATCCAGGCATGTGAACACCTGTGGTATGTTGCCTTGGATTCACCTCGATGACGGATTGCCTCGTCTTTGAGCAGACTTGAAACCCTAGTTATACGACGAACAATCATGGCTGGTTGTTGGCCAAACTGCCTCGGCTTCGTATCATTGTGAGTCTTCGCCCTTCTGACGACTTTTGCGACCGCACAAGATATGGAACTGTGGACGGCAACGATTGAAGCTAACAGCAAGCCCCCAAAATTCACAACTGACGGAAATGAAACAGCGGTCAGGATGACCGCTGAAACGAGGGGTGTTGGACATGTCAATGGCCACCCCGGTTAGCCATGATCTGATGGCAGTCGAAGGCAAGATGTTTGAAATTGAAACTGTTTACATTCGGTTAACTTAGATTTGCTTTGCGTTGAGCGGCCCACGTATGCTCTGATCCTTAAATTTGTCCCAAAACATAGCATGACGAAGAGTGTGTCTCCGAATGCTCGCGCGCCCGAAGCGTCACATCCAATACTCTCAAGACAAGTAAATTGGCCGGAGCCTAAGAACTATGTCTAATAGAGGACCATCACCCCGCGAAGTAACCAAGCTTCTTGTATGGGCGCGCGCGGCCGGAAGGTGCCAGTTCAAGAACTGTCGGAAACCTCTGGATCACGATCGACTTGCAGGAGTGTTCGACTTCAATAGCGCGTACCTTGCTCATATTGTGGCGTCTTCTCCAGGTGGAAAGAGGGGGCACCCCGAGAGGTCGCATGCGCTTTCGGACAAAGCAGAAAACATCATGCTGATGTGCGATTCCCATCATCGAGTGATTGATGGTGACAAGGCATGGCACGACTATCCAGAAGACTTACGTCTTGAGTGGAAAAGAGAGCACGAGGAATGGGTTGATACTGTTCTTTCTGCCGGTCCTGATAGTCGCTCGCACATCCTGCAGTTCTCGGCGCCGATTGGACCCAACGAGACTGCTGTACCATTTGACGACTGCGTGAACGCCATCCTGCCTATCCGTACCCCTGCGGAGAGGCGAGCGACCGAGATCAAGGTCAAAGGTATGCACTTTAAGGACGATGATCCAACCTACTGGTTTGTCCAAACCGGGGTGCTGAGGGTCGCCCTTGCAAACAACATCGCAGGCCGCTTCGAAAGCGGCGAAATTCGCCATCTTTCCGTGTTTGGGTTGGCGCCGATACCGTTGTTAATGGAGCTGGGGCGACTCCTTTCTGGCATCTCTGAATTGGACGTGTATGACCGCCACAGAGAACCCGCACAGTGGGCTTGGCCGGAAAGCGGCGATTGTGTCGAATTCGCCCGTCATAAAGGGATCGAAGGGCCGAAGCGCGTTGCGTTGAAGCTCTCGATCACGTCAGACATTGCCGATGACCGAGTCATTTCAGTAGCGGGGAACGATATTTCGATTTGGGGGATCTGGAGCAGTCTACAAAAGCACGGAGCCCTTAGGCGAAGAGATGATTTGAGCCGGTGCAGAGCGATTGTCCGATCAACACTTGACGAAATAAAAAATGCCCATGGAATGGATGCCGAATTGCTAGTGTTCCCGGCTGTCCCAGTCTCGTGCGCTGTTGAGTTCGGTCGAGTTTGGCAACCAAAGGTTCATCCCAGAACGAAAATATTCGACCAAACTAAAGACCTCGGTTTTGTAGAACGTCACCTAATCTGAATACTATTTCGTAAAGCCTCCACCCGCTCCAGTTGTGTTTTTACTGCCTCAAGAGATAGAGCTCCGCGTCAACTATTCCTAACACTCCAAAATTTGATCCGGGCCGGAGGTTCTTGCCCGGCTCAATCACTCAGGCTGAATTGAATGACCGCTCTGTGGAAGTTGCACCGCAGCGTTCGTTGTTTCGGTCAAGGGCTGCTTAGGGCCACCAGTCCAACTTTGCAAAGTCCGCTTCCTGCGCTTTGCGAATTTTTGTTGTTGAGCCGAAGGTCAGAAGTCTCCCAGAATGAAGAGTCTCTCTCTCCAAACCCTAACAAACGGTAAAACCGTCTCTATAACCCATTGAAATCGTGTGATCCGAAATCCGTCCCACCATGGGACACCTGATTTCTCCGAGGCCCATCACTCCTCGATCCGGCCCCTCAGGGCCTTCACGTCCCCCCGCATTTTCTTGGCCTTCAACCGGCGTTTTTTCGACCCCAAAGTCGGCCGCGTCGCGATCCTTTTTTTCGGCGCCACCAGCGCCTTCCGGATCAGATCCACCAGCCTCTGCCGGGCAATCTCCCGATTTCTAGCCTGGCTGCGCGTCTCATCACATTGAATGATCAGCGCTCCCTCTGTGGTCCAGCGCCGCCCCGCCAGCCGCCGCAGCCGCGTTTTGACCGGGCCGGGAAGGGAAGGTGACCTTGCCGCCTCAAACCGCAACTCAACCGCCGTCGCCACCTTGTTCACATTCTGCCCACCGGGACCCGATGCGCGCACAAACTGCTCGCTCAGTTCCCAATCCTCAATGGTGATGTCGTCATTAATCCGCAGCATGACCTTGGATACACCGAGTGGCGCGCACGAAAAAGGGCCACCCGGTGGGCGGCCCTTCTCGAAATGTTTCGGAGGTTGTGCCGGTTAGATCAACCGACCAACTTGGCGGTCTGCACCGCGAAGGACTGCCTTAGCAGGAGACCTCCCAAGCTGTTCCGACACCTCTCTCCAATACCTTTCTCGACACTGGATCACCTCCTTTCAAATGTTAAACTCAAGGTGATGGTGGCACAGCGCCTGCAAAAGTCAACAGGTTTAGGTCGCGGTGCCGGCGCGTGCGGTCACCCAGCGGAAGGGTGCCAATGCAATAAGCGCCAGCGTCAGTTTCACCATCCAGTCGGCAACGGCCAGGGACACCCAAAGCGGGACCTCGGGGCCGACACCCAGCAGGGGCAGAACCTCGCCCGCCCAGGATACATCGTTGCCGGGCTCAAGCCATGTCAGGCTGGCTGAGAATGCGAGGGTAAAGAAAATGGCCGTGTCGACCGAACTGCCGATGATGGTCGAGGCCAGCGGCGCTTTCCACCATGTGCCATTGCGCAGGGCGGAAAAGATGCCGACGTCCAGCAACTGGGCCGTCAGGAAGGCGAGGCCAGAACCAATGGCGATGCGGAAGGTCACGGCGGGGTAGGTGAACCCGTCACCCTGCAGCATGATCTGGGTGCCGATGAGCGAGCAGAACACGCCAACGATGAAGCCGACAAAGACGACCGTGCGGGCCGGGCCCGCGCCATAGACCCGGTTCATGATGTCCGTCACAAGGAAGGCCAGCGGGTAGGTGAATGCTCCCCAGGTCAGCCAATTTCCAAACAGGAATTGAACAAGGATGTTCGAGGCCACGACGATCATGGCCATGGCAATGATGCCGGGAAGGTGTGCGCGTGTCATATCTGGTGCCCGTTTTTGCAAGGTAGCGGCGACTTGGCCCGGCAACATGCCGGACGGGCGCCTCTTAGTCGCAGGTGGCGCCGCCCGCAAGGGTTTCCGTGAGGGCGTATTCAACCAATTCGGTGCGTTGAACCGATATGAAGTTGTCATCTGAGACCATGGTCAGGCAGGTTGCGCCGCTGTCTGACTGCCAGATCGCCAAGCCTTCAAGATTGTCATGCCGTCCCGCACCGGTGGTCAGTAGCGTTTCTGCAGGCATGCCCGGTTGGTTGGGGTCCATGCGTCAGAATCCGGTTGCGAAAACCAAGAGGCGTGAATGTACGTTCCAGGATATAGAGCCGCCCGTCCGGTCCGATATCCGCGCCTGCAGGCAGGAATGGCCCCGTGCGCGGCAAGGTTGCAATGATGTCCCAAGTGCCGTTTCGAAAGCGATAGATCGGGAACGGGCGCGCCAGGCCACCCGACCGTTCCGGCAGCGTATAGAGCGTGCCGTCGTCATCCGCGGCCAGTGCCTCTAGCGACCCATTCGGATGGTATGTTGCGAAATCCGGGTGAGGGGGACCCGCGTGCCATCCTGTGCAGCAATGGCCGCTGGCCCTTCGTAGCTGAAATACAGCGTATCCCCGGCGCGCGCCAACCCTTCGCTGTCGCTGTTGGGATAGGGCTGACTGGCCGGTTCAATTGTGATGCTGCGGGTCGAGCGATCCAGGGTCAGCGCAAAGGCCGTGCCCCGATCCGATAGAACGATTGCCGTATCCGGATCCGACATCTCAATAGCGGATAGCCCCCCGAAATCCGACCGGTCCGATCTGAGCGGCCAGCTTTGGATGAAGGTGAGCGGTTCGGCAAGCGCAGCTGTTGCCGACAGGATCAGCGCGATGCCAGAACGCCAGAGCATTGTTGCGGCAAGTCTCCTACACGCAGTTCGCGGCGCGGTCTGGGTTTGGGGGCGTTCGGGTCGGGTGGGGGCGGATTCAAGATATTGTTCACCCACTGCTGCGCATCAGCACATCCATCACCGGGGGGCGGGGCGGCCTGATCTACGCAGCCACGTGTGCCCGCGGGACAATTGAGGCGGACGTGGAAGTGATAGTGGTGTCCCCACCAGGGGCGGACCTTGCGCAGCCAGCTTCGATCGCCTTTTTCATCCTTGCACATCTGCACCTTGGCGCCGGGGAAGACAAAGATGCGCGCCGTGCGGCCGTCGCTGGCGGCGGCCTTGATGATCTCGTGATGGGCGCGGGTCCAGCTGGAATTCGTATAGGCCCCGGACGCGCGACGGGTCGAGATGGAACTGATATTCTCACGCTCGGCTGCGGACAGCGTCAGGTTGCGAGCTGGCAACATCCAGATGTCAGCATCAAGGCCGATCTGGTGACTGCGGTGCCCTGTCAGCATCGGGCCGCCCCGTGGCTGGCTCATGTCACCGACATACAGGCCTGACCAGCCCGGTTGAGCAGCGGCCTTGCGGCTGAGGTCCTGCACATAGTCCACCAGTTCGGGATGCCCCCAGTTCCGGTTGCGCGACAGGCGCATGGCTTGCCATGTAGGGCCGGTTTCGGCCAGCTGCACGCCACCTGCCAAACATCCCCTTGAATACCCGCCAAAAGGCGCAGCCGTCTGCGTCGAGGCGCGGCGCTTGCCGCCAAACTGCCCCTTGGCGATGTTTTGCAGCGTGGCAGGATCCACATCCGGTGTGGGCGTGCCATCAATGTCAGTCCCCGCGCCGCTTGTGCAGGCGCAGAGCAGGAAGGCGGTGATCAGGGTAAGGGAACGTCGGATTTTGACCATTGGGCGTGGTCTCCTTCGGGGTGCACGTAGCGCAACAGGTACAGGCCAAGGATAAACAGCAATATGACCGGAACATAACCCAGTTGTGCATTGCCTGTCAGCGTCGAAAACAGGCCGATCAGAAATGGCGCCAGAAATGCAGTGGCCTTGCCCGACAGAGCAAACAGACCAAAGGCTTCGGTGGGACGCTCGGGGTGTGTGTGCCGCACCATCATCGATCGGGATGCGGCATATATTGCACCGCCTGCACCGCCGATGGCAGCGCCGCAGAAATAGAACACTATGTCCGGCAGAGCTGATCCGTCGGACAGCGGAATGATGCCGAAAAGGCTGGTCCGGTTCATGCCAACGATGACGATGGTGACGCCAATCAGGATGAAACAGCAGGCCTTGATCACCGGTTTGGGGCCGAACCGGCCATCAAAGATACCACCAATTTGTGTTGCCACAGCCGCGGTGATTGCTCCGACAATGCCAAAGATGCCGATCTGAATGATGCTCCAACCAAGGACCAGCGTGGCATACACACCGCCCGCCGAATACAGCGCGTTCAAAGCATCGCGGTAGAACATCGACGAGATAAGGAAGTTCAAAAGCGATCGCCGTTTGACGGCACCGACCAGCGATTGCTTGAGATCGGCCATGGCCTCTTTCACGCCGCCTGTCCGGTTGGCTTGGCGCGGCTCGCGCACCCATACGAAAAACGGGATCATGAAAACAGCGAACCATGCGGCGATGAAGGGGCCGACCGACCGCGTGCCCTCGCGGGTGTCGGGGTCAAGACCAAACAGCGGATCGCGCCCTATCAGTGTCTTGCCGCTGTCATTCTCGGCCAAAAGCAGCAGCATGATGAACAGCGACAGAACGCCGCCCCAATAGCCGATAGCGGCCCCATTGCCGGAGATGCGCCCGATCTCGTCCTTGGTCCCAAGTGACGGCAGGATTGCGTTGACGAAGATCAGCATGAATTCGGCCGCGATCAGAGCGATGTTGAAAGCGATCAGGATCAGGAACAGGGTGGATGCGTCTGGAAAGGTGAACCAAAGCGTCGCCGTCATGGCGACGTAAATCGCGCTGAACATCCAGATCCACGGCATCCGTCGCCCGGTGCTGTCTGCATAGGCCCCGATCAGGGGTGCGGTGAAGGCGATGAACAGGCCGGCAATGGTCTGACCCCAGAACCAAAGTGCTTGGCTTGAAGCCTTGGCGGCCTCAATATCCGTGGTTTGCGCTTCAAAATACGTGAAAGATACGGCTGCGAAATAGGGGCCGAAAACGAAGGTCAGCCCAAGCGTGTAAAACGGCTGCGTCGCCCAATCGAACGCCATCCAGCCCCAAATGCGCTTTCTCAGCCCAATCTCCGCCATGCCCCAAGTCCCTCGTCTTTTTGTTGCGGCGACCAAAGCAGGCCAAGGGGCATGTGGCAAGAAAAGGTTTAGGCGACAGACTTCAGGCTTGGGGTGTCAGTTTCCTGCATTGGAGGCCATGGGCGTTGTGCCTCGGCCTTGATCCATGCCGCGATCCAGCCGGGAATAGGGGGTGAGGTCGGGTCCTGATGCATCGCTTCCAGCACCTTATGTGGTGGGACGATCCCGTTCTTGTCCGTCACAGCCGATCGGTACAGGACGTGGCTGGCACATTCACCATCCGGCTTCCACATGGATTGTTCCAGATAGGTGAACTTGTCATCCCAGCAAACGGCGCGGCTGCGCATCTCGAACTTCTGAAAGGCATGCAGGCGGCGGCGATAGCGCACGGATGATCCGGCCATGGTCAGCCCCCAGCGATTGGCCCTGAGCACATCGATGAGGCCCGCACGCTGGCCAAGGCCGAGGCGGCCCAGATCATACAGTGTCAGGGCACGCCCATTATTCAGCTCCATGAAGCCATCAAGGTCCCAGGGCCACACCCGGTGCTGTGTCACATGCAGGTCGGTCAATCCCAGCGGCAGTTGGCGGCGGGCTTTGACCATCTCTTTGGCAAGGCGAACGAATGGAAACATGAGCTTAACTCCTTGCCCTCCTAGTTGCGGCGTTGCAGCGAAACATCAATGGGTGTTCCACGTGACCTTGCGCCACATGGGCGTACGGCCTAGGTCTGTGGCTGGAATAACGAAGGAAACCGCCCATGCTGGTGATCTATCAACTGCTCGATCTGGTTCTAAGCGTCGTTTATGTGATCATGATCGTCCACATCATCATGAGCTGGCTGATCAATTTCCAGGTGCTGAACATGCACCAGCCCATCGTGGGGCAGATCTGGACGGGGCTGAACAGGCTGCTTGAGCCGATCTACCAGCCAATCCGGAGGTTCATGCCAGACACGCATCCGCTAGACCTGGCGCCGCTTGTGGCCTTTGTCATCGTGATCGCACTGCGCAGCATCATCCTGCCGGCCATCTTCTTCTGATCCCCCTTGTTCACGGCCCGTTAAAATGTGAGTCTGTATCTAAAGAGCAGACTACATAAAATTTGACAGGGTTTCGGACATGGCCAGCGCTGCCACGCTGCTAGGGGATGTGTTTGGGTTCGACGGCTTCCGCCCCGGGCAGGAAGAGATAGTCGATGCCGTAGCGATGGGCGAAAACGCTTTGGCCATCATGCCGACTGGCGGCGGTAAATCTCTTTGTTTCCAATTACCTGCGCTGATCCGTGATGGCGTGACGGTTGTTATCTCACCTCTCATTGCCCTGATGCGCGACCAAGTGCGCGCATTGCAGGAAGCGGGCGTGCAGGCGGGGGCCCTGACCTCGGGCAACACGCCGGAAGAGACGGACGCCGTGTGGGAGGCGCTGGAACGGCGCGAGTTGAAACTGCTCTATATTGCGCCCGAACGGCTGGCTGCAGGGTCGTCCATCGGCATGCTACGCCGCATCGGCGTCAGCCTGATTGCCGTGGACGAGGCGCATTGCGTCAGCCAGTGGGGGCACGATTTCCGCCCCGACTACCTCCGTATTGGCGAATTGCGTCGGGCATTGGACGTGCCGCTGGCTGCGTTCACCGCAACGGCGGATGCCGAAACGCAGGTCGAAATCATTGAGAAGCTGTTTGACGGCGTGCAACCGCGTACCTTCTTGCGCGGCTTTGACCGGCCCAACATCCATCTAGCATTTGCGGCCAAGAATGGCCCGCGCGCGCAGATCCTGAATTTCGCCGCCGCCCGCAAAGGGCAGTCTGGCATCGTTTATTGCGGCACGCGGGCCAAGACCGAAACGCTGGCCCAAGCGCTGCGCGAGGCGGGTCACGCTGCAATCCATTATCACGGCGGGATGGAGGCGGAAGATCGGCGCATCGCCGAACGCCGCTTCCAGCAAGAGGATGGATTGATCGTTGCGGCCACCGTGGCTTTTGGCATGGGCGTGGACAAGCCCGATATCCGTTGGGTGGCTCATGCGGATTTGCCGAAATCCATCGAGGCGTACTATCAGGAAATTGGGCGTGCAGGCCGTGACGGTGCACCTGCCGAGACGCTGACCCTGTTTGGTCCCGACGACATCAAGCTGCGCCGGAGCCAGATCGATGAAGGGCTGGCACCACCCGAACGCCGTATGGCAGACCATGCCCGCCTGAATGCGCTGCTTGGACTGGCCGAAGCGCTGGAATGTCGGCGCAAGACGCTTTTGGGATATTTTGGTGAGGCTGAGGTCACCTGTGGCAAATGCGATCTGTGCGATCAGCCGGCTGAAGTGTTCGATGGCACCATAGCGGTGCGCAAGGCGCTGTCGGCCATGTTGCGCACCGAGGAATGGTTTGGCGCTGGGCATCTGATCGACATCCTGTTGGGGATTGAGACCGACAAGATCCGGCAGCGCGGTCATGACAGTCTGCCCACCTATGGCGTGGGCAAGGAGTATTCGAAGCCGCAATGGCAGGCAGTGTTCCGGCAGATGATGGGCCATGATCTGGTGCGGCCCGACCCGGATCGGTATGGTGCATTGCGTATGACGGATGCGGCCCTGCCAATCCTGCGGAACGAGGCGCAGATCACCCTGCGCAAGGACACGATCAAGGCGGCTGCTGCCCGCCGGCCAGCGGTAAAATCGATGGTGTCCGAGGAAGACGCGCCGCTCTTGTCAGCGCTCAAGGCCAAGCGCCGCGCACTCGCTGAGGCGGCCAAAGTGCCCGCCTACGTTATCTTTCCCGACCGTACCTTGATTGAAATGGCCGAACGGCGTCCCGCGGACCTGGACAAGATGGCGCAGGTCAACGGGGTCGGGGCCAAGAAGCTGGAGAAGTTTGGATCTGCCTTCCTTGAAGTGATCAATGGAGAGGCCGAGGCCGTGCACCCGTCGCGCCGCAAACTGGCGGGGCATACCGCCGGCACGATCTATGACCAATTGCTGGCGGTGCAGGCGGAATTGGCGCGTGGCAGGGATGGCACGGACAAACCGCTGAGCTGTTCGGCCTCTCAGTTGGCCAAGGTGGCGCAGCTGCGTCCAGATGATGATGCCGGGTTGGAGCGCTTGCTGGGTGATCGCAAGGCGGAACGTTTTGGTCCCGCGTTTCTGGACGTGCTGCGGGCCGCGGGCTAGATCAGCGAGAATAAGGATGAAGGGGCAGAGATGCTGGTGGTGATTTCTCCGGCCAAACGGCTGGATTGGGCAGAGCGGGACGTGCAGACGACGGCCCCAGCCATGCAGGACGACGCGGTGCGTTTGGCGCGGACGGCACGCAATCTGACATTGGGCAAACTCAAGTCTCTGATGGACCTGAGTGATGATCTGGCCCGCTTGAACCGCGACCGGTTTCAAGCCTTTGCCGACGATCCGGGTGCTGAAACGACCCGCCCCGCAATGCTCGCCTTTGCTGGGGACACGTATCAGGGGCTGGATGCGGCGTCACTGTCAGCGGATGACACGACCTATGCCCAAGACCATCTGCGCATTCTTTCGGGGCTTTATGGATTATTGCGTCCATTGGATGCGATCCAGCCTTACCGCTTGGAGATGGGCAGCCGGCTAAAGACTCGCCGGGGTGCCTCGCTATACGACTACTGGCGGACCGATCTGGCAAAGGCGCTGAACGCGCAGGCCGAACAGACGGGCGCTGATACGCTCGTGAACTGCGCAAGCCAGGAGTATTTTGGCGCCGTGCCCGAAAAGGCGCTGAAGCTGCAGCTGATTACGCCCGCGTTCATGGAGGACAAGGGGCAAGGACCAAAGATCGTCAGCTTCTTTGCCAAGCGCGCGCGGGGCGCCATGGCACGGCACATTATCCAGAACAGAATCACGGATCTGGACGGGATGCGCAGTTTCAATACGGATGGCTACGAATACAAACCGGACCTGTCTACGGATGCCAAACCGGTGTTTGTCCGACCCTATCCCAAAAACTAAGCGGCACCTTCTTTAGGCACTTCGCCAAAGGGCGGGGTGACGCCGTCGGGGCACATGTCGTGCAACATGCCGTGGATTTCGGGTTTGCGAAGGGGCTTGGTCAGGTAATGATCCAGACCGGCCTCCAGAATCCCCTTGTCGTCACCATCCATGGCATGCGCGGTGAGCGCAACGATGGGCACGTGGCCCCCGATCTCCTTCTCCTTCGCGCGGATCGTTTCGGTTGCTTCCTTGCCGTCCATCTTGGGCATCGAGATGTCCATGAAGATCAGGTCTGGTGAAATCTTTTCGAACATCTCGACTGCTTCGATCCCATTGTTCGCAAAATGCAGATCGATATCCGCATCCTTGACCATTTTGCCAAAGACGAGCTGATTGGTCTTGTTGTCCTCGGCTGCCAACACAATCATCCGTCGCGTTTCGACCGGCTTGGGAGAGGTGCCATTCGCACCAATTACGGGGCCAACGCTTTCAAGCCGTGCAAACAGGTCAGCGCGGGGCACTGGTTTCTGCATGATGGCATGCAGATGCTCGGCACCGGGGTCGTTGGTGGCAAAGCTCGGGTTTGAACTCAGCAAAAGGATTGGCGTGTTCGCGCCTGTCATGCGTACGGCCTCGGCCAGCTCAAGCCCGTCCATGTCGGGCATGTTGTGGTCTGTCAGGATCAGGTCGATGTCGGTCAACTGCTCAAGCGCCTCTTCACCTGAGGCGCAACACACAACGCCCAGACCCAGTTGCTCCAGCTGACGTTGAAGGATTGTTCGGTTGGCCTCAATGTCGTCAACGACCATCACACGCCGCAGCCCTTCCGGAACCGGGGGATGTTCTGGCAGTTTTGCCTCGCTCAGCTTGAGTGGAATGCGGAAACCAAAGACCGATCCGATCCCTTCCTCGCTACTAACCCAAACCTCGCCCTCCATCAGCGACACAAGTCGCTGCGATATGGCAAGGCCAAGCCCTGTGCCGTCGAACTGGCGATTGCGTTCATTTTCGACTTGATTGAACTCGCCAAAGATGTGATCGATCTTGTCCTCTGGAATGCCGATGCCGGTATCCTCGATCACGATGGTCACATCCGCATGGCCGGCTTCCAGGTCCGGAACACCAGTGACACGTACCAATACATGCCCTTCGCTGGTAAACTTGACAGCATTGCCCATCAGGTTGGTCAGCACCTGCCGGATACGTCCCGGATCACCCACATACATGGTCGGAAGGAACAGGTCGTAATCCAGCAGAAGGGTCAGACCCTTGTCACGTGCGGAGGGCTGAAGCAGCATGATGATCTCGTGAATGCTGCGCTCAAGATCGAAGGGCTCAAGATGCAATTGCAGCTTCTGCGCCTCGATCTTGGAGTAGTCGAGAACGTCGTTGATGATGACAAGCAGCGCCTCGCCCGAGTTCTTGATCGTGTCGACATAGAGATGTTGTTCTTCACTTAGCCCCGTGTCCGCCAACAGTTCTGCCATGCCCACGACACCGTTCATCGGCGTTCGGATTTCATGGCTCATATTGGCAAGGAATGCCGACTTGGCGCGGCTGGCGGCCTCCGCCTCTGCCCGGGCCGTCTTGAGTTCCTGCTGGTAGCGTACGGATTCGGTGATGTTGAGGCCAAGCGAAACGATGTCCCCGGCCTGCCCACGCCGGTCAACCAGTTTGACATACTGATTGTTCCACAGCCGGACGGTCACCGGATCAGGTTGGGGTTGCATCCATCTGTCCAGCATCTTCTGCCGCCATGCCTGGGCGTCCATCCCTTCGGTGTTCACGATACCTTCGTCCGTCATCACCTGCAGAATGGTGACGTAGTTCACGCCGGGTTGAATCGCTTCGATGTTGTCAAAGATCGCGAGGTAGCTGGCGTTGGCCGCGATCATCTGGTTGTCGGAGTTGAAGAACGCAAAGCCATCGGTGATCGTCTGTACCGAATGCCACAGGCGGCGTTCGGCGATCTGGACTTTCTGATTGGCCTGTCCAAGCTCGGTTTTGACGCGCTCATTCTCGGTCTTGACCGTTGCCACCTCGGCCCGGGTTTCGACTATTTCTCCCTGCAGGGCGGCGGCATGTTTGCCCAGCTTGCGGTTGGCGGCTGACAGTTCGGCTTCCTTCAGCTCAAGCAAACGTTCCGCGGCCAGACGGCCGCGCCGCTCTTCTGCCAGTTTGTTTGCAAGACTCATACCGGTCCTCCGCCACACAAGATTCCCACATCATATGTCACGCCGACGGTGAAGAACCGCTTAACCGCTTCGGTGGCCCGTTGCGCCGCTCGCATGGGGCGTGCCAGACTGACGGCATTCTTAAATTGAATTTGGGAGCGGCATCATGCGCCACGCGTTGGTTGGACTGGTTGCACTACTTTGGGCAGCGGCGGCGTGGGGGCAGGGTCCGATACCGGATGATCGGTATATCGTGACCCAGGATGTCGACTATCCTGGCGAGGATCGCACATCTCTGTTCGATACAACCTTTGATGCCTGCGCGCGGGCCTGCAGCGCGGATGACGCATGTATTGGCTTCACCTTCAATGATCGATCAAACGCTTGCTTTCCCAAGGCGGAGATCAATGAAGAGCAACCCTATGCCGGTGCTCGGTCAGCCAGAAGAGTTATTGCGTCCGATGATCTCAAAACCGCAGCAACGCGCCGGGCGGAGATACTGGACTTGCCCCAGGCCGATTTCGATGAGGCGCGTGGATTGGCCACTGACTTTAGCTTGCGCTTTGCCCAGTCCGGGCAAGCGCCGCATGATTTGCTGGCAGCGTCTAGTGCTGCGTGGGACCGTGGGGACAGGGCCGCTGCTCTGCGCTGGACGGGCGTGGCCGTGGCATTGACGGATGATGCTGACTTGTGGACGCGCTATGCTAACATCGCCATGCGCCAGAGCGATGATGCGCCCGCTGGCCAGCGTCGACGTGCACTGGAAGCTGCAATCCCGGCTGCCTTGAATGGTTATCTCCGCGCGAACACTCTGGGTGCTCGAGTCCGTGCCCTGCAAATGCTCGCAGACGCATTGGAACTCAATGGGCGGGGACGTGACACGATCCGCGCCTTGCGCCTAGCCCAAAGCATCCAGCCGCGTGATGACGTCGCTCGAGCGTTGGACGAAGCCATCGCAAAATACGGTTTCCGTGTCGTCGAACATCAGGTGGACAATGATAGTGCTGCCCCGCGCATCTGCGCCACCTTCTCGGAACCTTTGGTAAAAGGTGGCGTGGACTACGAGCCGTTCGTGCGCAAGGCCACACCCGGCCTTGTCGTTGCCGCAGATGGACGCGACCTGTGCATCGACGGGGTGCGGCACGGAGAGCGGTACAGCGTCACATTCCGCTCCGGCCTTCCAGCCGAAAGCGGAGAGGTGCTGGCCAAGGACGTGTCGCTCAATCTCTATGTTCGCGACCGCATGCCGGTCGTTCGCTTTCCGGGGCGGGGTTACGTTCTGGCCCGCGGGGCCGGGGCAAGCATCCCCATCGAGACGGTGAATGTGAACGAGGTTGATCTCGTGCTCAGCCGGGTCAGTGACCGCAACCTTATCCAATCCCTGCGCCGCGATTTCTTTGGCCGCCCACTGTCACAGTGGCAGGCTGAACAGTTCAATTCGGATATCGCGCAGGAAATCTGGCGCGGCACGGGCGAGGTGCAGAATGACCTCAATACCGAAATGCGCACGCGTCTCCCTCTGGAGGAGGCGTTGGGCGACCAGCCTCCCGGCGTCTATGTCCTGTCCGCGCGCGAACAGGGGCGAGATGGCTATGACGTTGTGGCCGCGACGCAGTGGTTTGTGCTGTCCGATCTGGGGCTTAGCACGTGGCAGGGGAATGATGGGCTGACGGCTTCGGTCCGCGCGCTCAGCGATGCGGGTGCCGTGGATGGGGCAACCGTGCGGCTGATTTCTCAGGCAAATGCCGTGCTGGGTGAGGCGCAGACAGATACCGAGGGGTTCGTGCGATTTGATGCTGGCTTGACCCGCGGGCTTGGATCTGCGCGTCCGGCCATGGTGCAGGTCGAAACAGCGGATGATTTCGTGTTCCTGCCGCTGACAGACCCGGCCTTTGACCTGTCTGATCGCGGGGTCGAGGGACGCCCGCCTGCGCCGCCGATTGACTTGTTTGTGACGACGGATCGCGGCGCCTATCGCCCCGGCGCCACCATCTATCTGACGGCGCTGGCCCGTGATAATAAAGCACGTGCAATTGAAGGCTTGCCCCTGACCGTCATTTTCAGCCGCCCGGATGGTGTCGAATACAGCCGGACGGTAAGTTCCAACGGACAAAGCGGTGGCCACGTCGTATCGCTGCCACTTGGACCAACAGTGCCGCGCGGGACGTGGCGGATCGAGGTGAAGGGCGATCTGAAGGCGCCCGCGCTCGCCACCGAAACCGTGCTGGTCGAGGATTTCATCCCTGACCGTATCGATGTGACACTGACGGCTGACGACGCACCGCTCGACCTTGATACCCCCGCAATCGTGGATGTGGACGCGCAATACCTGTTTGGTGCGCCCGGTGCAGATCTTGCGGTCGAAGGCGATATTCAGGTGCAAAGGCGCACCGGACTCGCGGCGCATCCCGGATATCTATTTGGTCGGCATGACGCGGCTTTCTCTCCACAACGTCGCTACGTGCAGGGCGGGCGCACGGATGCGGAGGGTCGGTCCTACCTGTCCCTGCCTTGGCCGGAGGTAGAAGCTGATGACGTGCTGCTCGAAGCCGTGGCGACTGTCCGCGTGTCCGGCAGCGGCGGCCGCCCGGTTGAGCGCAGCCTGACCCGCCCCATCGCGCCTGAAGGTACGGTGATCGGGATAAAACCCGCTTTCGACGATGTCCTGCCTGAAGGGGGCAGCGCGGATTTCGAAGTGATTGCAGTGGATGCACCCGCCGACCTGCCGGTGCAGTGGACAGTCAACAAGATCGAAACGCGGTACCAATGGTACCAGTTGAATGGCAACTGGAACTGGGAACCGATCACGCGCCGTATCCGCGTGTCTCAAGGCGCTGCGGTTCTTGGCGATATACCGGTTCAGATCAGCACACCAACCGAATGGGGCGATTACGAGCTGGTCGTCGAAAGCACGCAAGGGACCTATACAGCCAGCTCGGTTGCATTCGCGTCCGGCTGGTATGGTGCCGCAGACAGCAGCGCGACCCCGGATCGCCTAACGCTGTCACTCGATGCCGAGAACTATCGGGTTGGCGATACCGCGCAACTGCGGATTGTGCCGCCCCACGACGGCGTGGCGCTTGTATCCGTCCTGTCCGGCAGCGTGATCTCGCGGCAGGCCATCCCTGTGCACGCGGGCGAAACGGTGATCCCGCTTGAGGTGACGGAAGGTTGGGGCACAGGCGCCTATGTCACCGCGTCAGTCTTGCGCACTGGCCTGTCCAGTAATCCCGGCCCGGCCCGCGTGCTCGGACTGGCCCATGCCGCCATTGATCCAGAGGACAAAGCACTGACTGTGGCCATCGACGCCCCGGAAGAGGTGGGTGGCCAAGAAGGACAGACCGAGGTTGCGGTGCATGTCGATGGACTTGAAGGGGCCGACGGCTTTGTCACCCTCGCTGCTGTCGATGTCGGTATCCTGAACCTGACGGGCTTCGAAGCACCGAACCCCCAGGGACACTATTTCGGCCAGCGCCGTCTTGGCGTTGACTTGCGCGATGTCTACGGTCGCCTGATCGATGGTCAAAGCGGTGCGCTGGGCATGGTTCGGTCTGGCGGGGATGCAGGCAATTCAATGCAACGGCAAAGCCCGCCCCCAACGGAGGCGGTCATGGCTGCCTTTTCAGGTCCAATCCCAGTCGACAGCAGCGGCGTTGCCCAGGTGATGATCCCGCGTCCCAACTTCAACGGCACGATCCGGCTAATGGCTGTGGCTTGGTCGGACAAAGGCGTCGGACAAGCCGCTTCCGACCTCATCGCGCGCGACCCCGTTGTGATATCGGCGGCCTTGCCGCGCTTCCTTGCCCCGGGGGACCAAAGCCGCGTACAGTTTGAATTCGTGCACGCCGCGGGCACATCAGGTGTGATGCCTTTGGAAGTGTCAGGCAGCGGCCTATCGGTCGGAGCAGCACCACAAACCGTTGACCTGGCCGACAACGGCACCGTCCGCGTGTCCCTACCCCTCATGGCGCAAGAGATCGGAGATCACAGTATCGATGTGGCGCTGACCACACCTGATGGCACGGTCCTGACAAAGTCGCTCACACTTGGCGTTCGGGCCAACGACCCAACCATAGCCGTCACCCAGCGTCTGGAACTGGCAGCGGGTGAGGCGCTGACTTTCGACGACAATGTTTTTGCGGATCTCCGCCCCGACAGCGCAAGGGCAACGCTCGCGGCTGGACCGCTCGCCCGGTTCGACATGCCGGGGTTGATCGGGCAGCTTGACCGGTATCCCTACGGCTGTACCGAGCAGGTCACATCGGCAGCACTGCCGCTTCTTTACCTGCCGCGCACGGCGCAGGCGGCGGGTCTGGCGGATGTCGACCAGCGGATCACGACGGCCATCAATCGCGTCCTGACCCGACAGGCCAGCAACGGGGCCTTTGGCCTCTGGCGAGCGCAGTCAGGGGATTTCTGGCTGGATGCCTACGTCACCGATTTCCTCCTGCGGGCAAGTGATCAAGGGCGTGAGGTGCCGGAGCGCGCCCGGCGCCTTGCCCTAGATAACCTGCGCAACAGGATCAACTACGCCCCGGATTTCGATGCAGGGGGCGAAGATATCGCCTATGCTCTTATGGTCCTGGCCCGTGCCGGGTCGGCATCAATTGGCGATCTGCGCTACTACGCTGATACCAAGGCAGAAGCGTTCTCTACTCCGCTTGCCCGCGCACAACTGGGCGCAGCGCTTGCCAGCTACGGGGAACAGACCCGCGCTGACCGGCTCTTTGGTCTGGCGCAGGATTTGGCGCTGCAGAACAATGCAGACACTGGCCTGTGGCGCGCGGACTACGGCACATCTTTGCGCGATGCGGCGGGGCTTCTGCATCTGGCGGCAGAGGCGGGCAGCACCCGTATCGACCAGTCCCGCCTTGCCGCAACGGTGACGGCGGGCCGTGGTGGGTACTCCACCCAAGAGGCGGCTCAGCTTCTCATGGCCGCGCAGGCACTGCGCGACGGGCCAGGTACGCCAGTGCTTTCGGTGGATGACACGCCGGTGTCCGGCCCAGTGGTCCAAAGCCGTGCGCTGGATGATACGTCATCGATCATCCGCAACGTTTCGGGCCAGCCGCAGGATGTGACACTCACCACCTACGGCGTGCCGCTCACCCCGCCCGAGGCAGGAGGCTATGGCTACAGCATTACCCGCGACGCTTTCACACTGGAAGGCGGCGTCGCCGAAGGGCCGTGGGCCATCGGTGAACGGCGGGTGATCGTGCTGACGGTCACGCCGTTTGAAAAAGTCGGTGCGCGCCTGATGGTGGATGATCCTCTGCCAGCGGGGATCGAGATCGATAACCCCAACTTGATCCGATCCGGTGACGTGGCGGGTCTTGATTGGTTAGAAACTGCGAATACGGAACATGTCGAATTCCGCTCTGATCGCTTCCTTGCTGCAGTGAACCACACAGGATCAGAGACGTTCCGCCTCGCCTATATCGCTCGCGCCGTCAGCCCGGGGGACTTCCACCAGCCCGCCGCTTTGGTCGAGGATATGTACCGCGCGGAATACCGCGCGATCACCGGTACAAGCCGCACGGTCGTGACCGAATGAAAGGGCCGCACCGCCCCCTGTTCGCCCTCGCGGGTGCCATGCTCGCCGTGGCCAGCTTGCATGACGCGTGGGATGCGTGGGTGGACCGGACGGTGCTGCCCACGACATTGGCCGAGACATCGGTGGAGATGCGGGAGAGGCACGGCCATCTGATGCGCGCCTTTGCGGTCGAAGACGGGCGGATCCGACTGGCTGTGCCACGCGGCGGGGTCGATCTGCGGCTGACCGACATGCTGATCGCCTACGAGGATAAGCGTTTCCGCACCCACAATGGTGTCGATGGGCGCGCGATGGCACGGGCTGTCGGGCAGGCTTTGTCCTCGGGGCGTGTCGTCTCAGGCGGCTCTACCCTGACGATGCAAGTGGCGCGCCTGCTCGAAAACTCGGGCACGGGATCCATCAAGGGCAAGCTGCGGCAGATGCGGGTGGCCTGGGCGTTGGAGCGGCGTTTGAGCAAAAACGATATCCTGCATCTCTACCTGCAACACGCCCCCTATGGCGGTCGGATCGAAGGGGTGCGCAGCGCCACATTCACATGGTTCGGCAAGGAACCCACGCGTCTAACCGAAGCGGAAGCGGCCCTGCTCGTGGCTTTGCCACAAGCACCGGAGGCGCGACGACCAGACCGCCACCCAGACACCGCCCAAGCCGCACGCGACCGGGTTCTAGCCCGCGTCGGCGCCGACCCGTCGCATACCCGTGTTCCCACACAGGCTCACGCCTTGCCCCGGTTGGCCGCACACCACGCCGACGCCTTGCGTGCCGCAGATCCCGATACACAGCGGTTCAACACGACCCTGTCGATGCGCGTGCAAAAGACCATGTCCGATCTTGTCCAGATACACGCAGTGGGGCAGGTGCGGGGCGTTTCGCTGGCGCTGATGGTCATGGATCACGAAAGCGGCGAGGTGTTGGCACGCGTAGGTGCTCCGCACTACGCCGATACCGGCGGCACACCGGGGTTCATCGACATGACACGGGCCAAGCGCAGCCCCGGCTCGACTCTGAAACCCCTGATCTATGCGCTGGCCTTTGATCGTGGTCTGGCCCACCCCGAAACAGTTCTTGCTGACCGCCCCACGCGCTTTGGCCGCTACGCACCGCAGAATTTCGATGGCATGTTCCGGGGCGACGTTACAGCGCGGCAGGCGTTAACCTTGTCGCTTAACATCCCGCCCGTGGCTCTGACCGAAGCCCTTGGCCCGGAACGGCTGATGGCAGCGCTGCGGGTGCTTGGGGCCGAACCCAAACTGCCGGGTGGGCAGGCGGGGCTCGCTGTGGCGCTCGGTGGTGTAGGTCTCAGCCTCGAAGATCTGGTGACCGTCTACGGTCATCTCGCCTCGGGGCGCACAAAAACGCTGATCGCTCCGCGTGCCGCATGGCAGGTGGGCGACATCCTGCGGGGCATAGCACCTCCGCCCGGCGCGCCCTCCGGGCTGGCCTACAAGACGGGCACCTCCTACGGGCACCGCGACGCGTGGGCTATCGGGTTCGACGGACGGCATGTGATCGGCGTTTGGATGGGCCGACCGGACGGCACGCCCGTGCCGGGTGCCTTTGGCGGCGCACATGCCGCTCCCATCCTGTTCGAAGCCTTCGGACGCCTGAAACCACAGCTCACGCCCGCCCCGCCGCCACCGCCGGACACGTTGTTGCTGGCGACTGGAGACCTACCCCTGCCGCTTCAGCGCTTTGGCGCGCGGATGGACGCGGGCAACGGACCGGAAATGGTGTTCCCCCCGGACGGCGCGCGGCTGGCGCAACACGAGGCGGTTGTAAAAGTGGCAGGCGGAGCCTTGCCCCTGACCGTTCTGGTCAACGGAGCCGTGGTCGCCACAGGGGCACGAGACCGGCAAATCACCATCGGCGCACTGGACACCGGATTTTCCGAAATAGCAGTGATCGACGCATCGGGCCGGTCAACCCGCGCTGCGGTCGAGGTCCGACCCTAGCGCCGCCCCTCGCGCAGCCATGCGCCTATGATGAAGCCGGACGCCAGCAGCAGAACCAGCCAAGGGGGCAGCAAGCCCATCTGGCGTACATCCTGCGTTTCATAAGCGCCACGTGGCGTGATCCCGATCCAGCCACGCCCGGCAGCGGGCCGCCCTTCGCGCACTGTTCGAATGCGCGGCGTGCCGTCCTCCAGTCGCAGCACGCCACCGCGTGTGCCTTCCACCCGCGGTCCGAGCAGATCAGCGGTCGCAATTGTCGCCTCAAACTCCTTGGGCGCCGCGGGACCTAAGCCAATGACGGTTTCGGCGTCACCATTCTCAAGACGGTAAAGACCGATATCCGGCCCCTCGTACCGCGTTTCGAACCGGCCCGGGCTGACCTCAGTCATCTCAAGTTCCACCACGTTGCCGGACGGGTCGGTAATGATCACGGGAGGCACGGTATCGGACAGCGTGCGCCGCTCGATCCGCATCGACTGACCCGTGGCGGTGGCGGTCAGTGCCTCTTCCTCAAGCTCGGGTTCCTTCATCATCCAGTGGGCCAGACGGCGTAGCAATTCCAGTTGCGGCCCGCCGCCTTCGTACCCACGGTTCCACAACCACGCGTGATCCGATGCCAGAAGCGCCACGCGGCCTTCTTCCACCCGATCCAAGATCAGAAGTGGGCGTTCATCCACACCTTCCATCACCACGCTGCCGGACTCGGCGGCCACATCAATCTGGCGCAGCCAGCGACCCCAATCGCCAGCGGCAGGCAGGCCCGTGGTCACAGGGTGCTTTTGCCCCAGCTCGGACACTTGCGGGCGAAACGCTTCCTCCAGCACGCGGGCCGAGGGCTGGGCGGGCATAACCGACCCGAGGGGCGAGCGATATAGGCTGTCAGCACTGGCAAAATCCGGCCCCGCTGCGACCAGCACCGCCCCACCATCGCGGATGTACCTCGCCACGTTGTCGAGGTAGAGGGCAGGCAGGATGCCCCGCCGCTTGTACCGGTCAAAGATGATCAGATCGAAATCGTCGATCTTCTCAAGAAACAACTCGCGGGTTGGGAAGGCGATCAGGGACAGCTCTCCCACAGGCACACCGTCCTGCTTTTCGGGTGGGCGCAGAATGGTGAAGTGGACCAGATCGACTGAGCTGTCGGACTTGAGCAGGTTGCGCCACGTCCGCCCACCGGCATGGGGTTCACCCGACACCAGCAACACGCGCAGCCTGTCGCGCACGCCGTTGATCTGAATCAGGGCGGTGTTGTTGCGATCCGTCAGCTCTCCGTCCGCTTCGGGGACGGTGAACTGGATCACGTTGCGACCACCGTGGGGCAGACTGATGGGGAGTTCGAAGTCTTCGCCGGTGCGCACGTTGAAGCGCTGCGGCGGCGCCCCGTCGACCGAGATATCAAGCGGGGCAAGTCCGACATCAGGGGGGACGGCACCCATATCCTCGATCCGCAAGGTCAGCGTGACCGGCTCACCAATGATGGCAAAGGCCGGGGCGTTCTTGACCAGCAGTCGGCGGTCCCAATCCGTCTCGCGCCCGGTCAGCAGCAGGTGCAGGGGGGCGGGCAGATCAAGGGGCAGGTCAGCGTCATGCACTTGCCCGTCGCTGAGCGCGATCAGGCCTGCAACACGGGCGCGCGGTTCTTCGGCCAGCGCGTCAGACAGGGCGGTCATCAGGCGGGTGCCTGCGTCTTCCTCTCCATCCGGGACGGTGACACGGCGCACCTCGGTGCCTTCGCGGGCGGACAGGGCGGCTTCGATTGCATCAGCGGCGGACGTCGTTTGATCAGGGCGATCCCGCAGCCTTTGGCTGGCACTTTCATCTTCGGCGACGATGACAATGTCGGACAGAGGCGCGCGGTCCTCTTGTTGCAACGATGGTCCCGCCAATGCTGCGAGCACAACAAGGGCTGCCATACCGCGCAAAGCCCAGCCGTTCAGGCCGCGCATCAGGGCCAGGACAACCCCGGCAATCGCCAAGACAGCAACAATAGCTAGCACGGACCAAGGCAGCAGTGGATCAAACAATACCGTTCCGGTCATTGGCCCAACCGATCCAGCAAGGCAGGCACATGGACCTGATCGCTTTTGTAATTGCCGGTCAGCACATGCATGACCAGGTTCACGCCAAAACGGTAGGCCAGCTCGCGCTGCCGTTCACCGCCAAAGCCACGGCCCACGGGTAGCATGGCTTGCCCGCTGGATGTCACGGCCCAGGCCGAGGCCCAGTCATTGCCGCCGATGACCACCGGGGTCACACCGTCGTTGAGATTGCGGAAAGGCATGCCTTCGACTTGTTCAGCGCCGGGTGGCGCGGCTTCGACCCAGACCTCGCCATTCTGATGGCGACCGGGGAAATCCTGCAGCAGATAGAATGTGCGGGTCAGCACATGGTCACGGGGCACAGGCTCAAGCGCCGGAATGTCCAGGGGGGCCGCCAAATCCTGCAACTTGCGCCCGTTCGGGGTCGAGCCGCCAAAACCCGACACATCGCCGTCACGGGTGTCAAACAGGATCAAACCGCCGGACCGCAAATAGTCGTTCAGCTTTGTGTAAGCCTCTTGCGAGGGGCGCGGCTGATCCGGTGTGATGGGCCAGTAGAGGATCGGGAAAAAGGCCAACTCGTCCGTTTCCAGATCAACGGCAAATGGCGTGGCGGGCTCAACCGATGTGCGGAAGAACAGCGTATCGGATAGACCGCGCAGACCGGCCTGCGCCACCTCGTCCACATCGCGGTTGCCGGTGACCACATGGGCCAGCACAACCTCGGCTGCGGCAGCCACTTCATCCGCGGGTTCGTTTTGTGCCTGTGCGCCGGGCGAGGTGAAACCAACCAAAATCGCGGCCCCGATCAGGGCCGCCGTTGTTGCGCGGACGCGGCCCGTCAATCGCCCGGACAAGGCGAGGGACGCCAACACATCCAGCAGCAAAAGTCCGATGGCCGCAGCCAACAGCATCCCACCCAGCGGGCGTTCAGGTGCGGTAGTCAGGCCGGACACCGGCACATCGGCGGGCCATGTGGCCGGCTCTAGTGTCGCGTCAGCGGTCAGCACGTTCCGCGCCAAGGCCCGATCACCCGAGACATAAACACCGGGCAGCAGGTTTGGCCCCGTCGGGTCGCTGACCAGTGCAGGCCCCGGCACCCCGGGCATCGCCCCTGCATCGCGTAGTGTACCAAATCCATCCATGACCACCTCCGGCGTCCAGATCGTGCCCTCCAAATCACCCGCCTCGGGCGACGAAGTGGTGGCAGAGACCGCCAGACGTTCAAGCATTTCAACAAACAGACCCGACAAGGGCAGGGACGACCATTCCGCGTTTGCGGTCACATGGAACAGTACAATCTGCCCCTGACCTTCGCGCTTGCGCGTCACAAGGGGTGTCCCATCGCTCAACTCGGCAATCACACTTTCTGCCAGCGTAGGATCAGGCTGGGCCATGACCTGCGCAGTGATTGCGACATCATCGGGCACTGACAAGCCAAAGAAGGGTGAGTTCTCGCGGAAGGGAGCCAGCGTTTTGGGCGATCCCCAACTCATGGCCCCACCAACGCTGCGACCTCCGGCCCGCAGGCGCACCGGCATCAGCGGGTCCTGTTCGCTGCGGCTGATGTCGCTGGCCGCCACGCGCGGACCGGCAAAGCGCAGCAGCAAGCCACCCTGATCCACCCATTCCAGTATCGCCTGCGTTTCGCCGTCGGACAGGGTGGCCACGTCAGCCAGCACAATCACATCCGGATTTGCGGGCAACACATCGGTCAACGCACCGCGCAACAAGTCCGCATTGGGCGCAAGCGCGCGTTCCAGGTAGTGGAGCGGCGACAACAGCTCCAACCCTTCGCGTCCCTCGCGGCCTGCTATCAGGGCAATCTCGCGGCGACGCAGGCTGTCATCAACCAATGTGACGGCACCGGCAGAGCGGGCATTGGCAATCTCGAAACGGGTGACGCGTGCACGCAACTCGGCGGGAAGGGACAGAGACGCCGTTGCCGTGGTTGCACCTGTATCAAAGACCGCATTGGCGCGGGCCAGAATGGTCGCGTTCCCCGCGGGGTCGCGGCCCTGCGCCAGAATACCCACTGTGCGTTCAGGGCCATTGTCGGCACGTACCGCTGTTACTTCGACCAGGCCGTCAGCATAGGTTGCAGGTGTCAGTGCAGCGATGGCAGTCGCGCTTTGCACAACGCGAACCGGGCCCTGTGCTTGCAAGGCGGACAGCAAGTCAGCGCGTGCGGGATAGTCTAGGGCATCACTGAACCAGACAGTTTCAAAACCACCTTCAGGGAACAGAGCGGCGATATCGGAGGCATCCGCAGGGTGCCATGGCGACGGAGCCAGCCCCGGCAGTGTTGCGGTCACTGCGTTTGCGGCTCGGAACACCGGTGGTTCTGGATCAGCAAGGTCCAGCAGAGCCACTTGTCGCCCGTTGGCGCCTGCGCGACGCAACTCGGCATCCAGTGCCTGGACAAGCCGCGGCCACCGCGCGGCACCGGCCCAGCTGCCATCTACGGCCACGAGCAACGGCCCTTCACCCGCTGTGCCGTCATCCTCAGGGTTAAGCACTGGTCCAGCAAGGCCGATGATCATCGCGGCCACGGCCAGCATCCGGATCAGCAAAAGCCACCACGGGGTGCGGTCCGACACGGTTTCGTCGTCTTGCAAGCCGAGCAGCAAGGCCACGCCGGGAAAGCGCTGGCGGATCGGGGCAGGTGGGATCGCGCGCAGGATCAGCCACAGGATCGGTAGCGCGATCAACGCCACCAGCAACCACGGGGCAGCAAAGCCGATAGGGCCAAATACGGTCATGGCCGCGCCCGTCCTGCATCCAGTGCGCGCCACAGCCACAACAGGCCCGATTGTGCAGGCGTGTCGGTGTGGTGCAGACCATATTGCCAGCCCGCAACGGAACACAGGTGCTGCAATTCGGCCTTCCGTTCGGCAAGGCGTTCCAGATACCTATCCTTCAGGTCAGACGCCTTGAGTGTTTCATGCTCCAACGTCCCACCCACGCTTTCAAAGATGGTGCGCCCCCGAAAGGGGAACGCCTCTTCCGCTGGATCAAGGACATGCAGCAGCACGCCACGCACACCCCGGTCGGCCGCTTTGGTCAGCGCGGTTTTGACATCGTCGATATTGCCCATGAAATCCGAGATGAATACCGCCCGCGCATGCGGGATCATGGCCCGGTGTTCCGGCGGGGCGTAGTCTTCCGCGGCATCCTCGGTAAACATCTCAGCCAGACGCAGGACTTGCGTATTGCCCCGGCGGGGCGGCAGACGGGTTCCGGTCAGGCCCACACGCTCTCCACCCCGGATCAGAAGGATCGCGGTGGCCAAGCCTAGAACGCGGGCGCGCTCGGCTTTGGTTGGCAAATCGTTGTTTGAGGCAAAGCGCATCGCTGCCCCCTGATCGACCCACAGCATCACGGATTGCGCAATCTGCCACTCGCGCTCTCGCACGAACTGCACATCACCCATGGCGCTGCGGCGGTGGTCGATCAAACGGCGGCTGTCGCCGATCTGGGCCGGTCTGTATTGCCAGAAATCGTCACCCATCCCCGCACGACGCCGACCGTGGTCGCCCAACAGAACGGCGCCCGCCAACTGCTCGGCCCGGGCCAGCAGCGCAGGCAGCCGGGCCGCTTGCGTTTCGGCCTTTTCGCGCAGGGCGAGGGGGGTGATCACGCGGCGGCTTCCTTGCGGCTGAGACCGGCGGCGGTCTCTTCGATCAGGTCAGACAGGCTGTCGCCACGGGCACGGGCGGCAAAGTTCAGAGCCATCCGGTGGATCAGAACAGGGCGGGCCATGTCGATGACATCTTCCGCCGAGGGGGCCAGACGACCCTGCAACAGCGCACGGGCGCGGACGGCCAGCATCAGTGCTTGCGCGGCGCGCGGGCCGGGACCCCAGGCAACGGTTTCCCGTACCTTGTCCGAGGCGTCGGCCTCGCCGGGCCGGAAGGCGCGGACCAGATCAAGGATCATCTCGACCACGCTGTCGCCCACAGGCATCCTGCGCAGCAAGGTTTGGGCCGCCAGCAATTCTTCGCCGGTGAATACGGCGGTTGATTGCGCGTCCTCCGTTCCGGTGGTGGCAATCAGGATATCTTTTTCCGTCTCGCGATCAGGATAGAGGACATCGATCTGCACAAGGAAGCGGTCCAACTGCGCTTCGGGCAGCGGGTACGTGCCTTCCTGCTCGATCGGGTTCTGCGTTGCTAGCACGTGGAAGGGTGTCCCCAAGGGGCGGTCCTGTCCGGCCACAGTCACTGTCTTTTCCTGCATCGCCTGCAAAAGGGCGGACTGGGTCCGGGGCGAGGCGCGGTTGATCTCGTCCGCCATGAGAAGTTGGCAAAAGATCGGGCCAGACACAAAGCGGAAGGCGCGCGTGCCATCCTCGGCTGTGTCCAGAACTTCCGATCCAAGAATGTCCGCTGGCATCAGGTCCGGGGTGAACTGGATGCGGTTGCCGTCCAGCCCCATGACCGTGCTGAGTGTCTCGACCAGACGTGTCTTGCCCAGACCGGGCAGACCGATCAGCAGGCCGTGGCCGCCGCACAGCAGCGCGGTCAAGGTCAGGTCCACGACCCGTTCCTGCCCGATGAAGCGCTTGGTGATCGAGGCCTTGGCCTCTGCCAGCTTGTTGCCCAGCGTCTCGATTTCGGCAACAAGGTCCTCTGCTTCGGTCATGACATCTCTTCCATTCGGGATATATATTTCTGTACCAACCTATTCCCTCAATTGAGAATGGCAAAACATATGAGCGGACAAAAAACCGTGACACCGGATGCAGATGGCCTTGTGGCGTCGATCACTGCTGCAAAAACACGCGGATTGCCGCCGGTACACCTTTGGAATCCACCCTTTTGCGGTGATCTGGACATGCGCATCGCACGGGACGGCACGTGGTTCTATCAAGGGACGCCCATAGGGCGACCGGGTCTGGTCAAGTTGTTTTCGTCCATTCTGAAGCGGGAGGAGGGGAAGTATTTTCTTGTTACTCCGGTTGAGAAGGTGGGAATCACCGTCGATGACGCACCGTTTGTCGCCATCGATTTCGAGGCTGAAGGGACCGGCGAGGCGCAGGTGCTGACCTTTGTGACCCATGTGGATGATGTGGCTGTGGCCGGTCCGAATCATCCGATCCGCGTTGAACGCGACCCGGAGACCGGCGAGCCGTCGCCCTACATTTTGATGCGGGCAGACCTAGAGGCGTTGATCGACCGCAAGAGTTTTTATCGGCTTGTTGACCTTGGCAGCCATCACGATGGGTGGTTCGGGGTGTGGTCACAGGGCCAGTTCTTCGGAATCATACCATCGAACGAGTTGCCCTGACGGGCGGGGCGCAGGACATCTGCGCCTTACCGTATGCACATTCAGTGTGCAGCAGGTTCGACTGGCCGACCGCACCAATCCGCGCCATCTTTGCACGTAAGGCGGACGTGCCGTCCGCTGCACCCTTTGTCAGCAGGAGCAAGACGATGACCCAAGGCACGGCAGTTATCATTGGTGCGGGCAGTGGCCTGTCCGCATCGGTTGCACGCAAACTTCACGCGCGCGGGCACGATCTGGTTCTGGGCGCGCGCAACACCGACAAGCTGGTCGCGCTTGCATCGGAAACCAATGCCCACACTGTGGCCATCGACGGCAGTGACCCCGAACAGATGAACGCCCTTTTTGACACGATCGAGACCCCGCTGCGTGTTGCCGTCTACAATCCATCGGCACGTCAGCGCGGGCCCATCGCCAAGCTTGATCCCGAGGAGGTGCGTCGCGCTGTCGAGGTTACCGCCTTTGGGTCTTTCCTGATGGGACAGGCCGCTGCGCGGATCATGCAGGATCAGGAGGAACAGTACGGCAAACGCGGCACCATTCTGTTCACTGGCGCTTCGGCCGGTGTCAAAGGCTTTGCCCAGTCCGCGCCCTTTGCCATGGGTAAGTTCGCACAACGGGGTCTTGCCGAATCCATGGCGCGCGAGCTGCATCCCAAGGGGGTTCATGTGGCTTGGGTCAACATCGACGGCGGCATTTCCAATACGGCGCGCACCGAGCGTACAGATGATGGAACGGACAAGATGCTGGACCCTGACGCGATCGCGACGGCCTATATGCAGCTGATCGACCAGCACCGGTCGACATGGTCAAACGAGTTGAGTCTGCGCCCTTGGGTCGAACGCTTCTGATCGCGCTGGAATGCCCAACAACTGCGCGCTAGGTTCCGCGATATGCCACGGTTTGCTGCCAACCTGACATATCTTTGGGCGGAGTTGCCCTACCTTGATCGGTTCGATGCGGCGGCCGAGGCCGGGTTTGCCGCTGTTGAGGTGCAGCAACCCTATGATGTGCCTGCACCAGACACCTTGGCAGCTTTGCACCGCAACGAGTTACAGATGGTATTGCTGAATGCGCCCGGGCCAAATTACACGGGCGGCGCACGTGGATTTGCGGCTGTTCCGGGGAGCGAGAAACGGTTCGATTATGACATCCGTCGGGCAGTGCGTTACGCGCAAACGCTTGGGGCGTCAGTCATTCACGTGATCACCGGTGATGGTGCGGGTGACGCGGCCAAAACAACACTAATCGGCAATCTGAAACGCGTTGCGGCCACCTTGCCCGATGGCTTGACGATGACACTCGAACCGCTGTGCGGCGAAAGTCATCCCGGCTATTTTTTGAACAGTTTCGCGCTTTCTGCTGAAGTGATCGACGCTGTCGGAGCGTCAAATATCGGTCTGCAGTTTGATAGCTATCACGCCCAGCAGATTACCGGCGACGCGCTTGGCGCCTTCGAGGCGATGCAGCCCCTCATAAGGCACATTCAGATCGGGGATGCGCCGGGGCGGGTTGCCCCGGAAACCGGGAGCATCGATTTTCCAGCCTTGTTCGAAGCCATCGACGCCAGCGGGTACGACGGTTGGGTCAGCGCCGAATACCGCACGTATGGGCGCACAGATAAAACACTGGGCTGGATGCGCTGACCCTGTGCGCCGGTGCAGAATTGCGCTTTGGCGATTTGCGTCACAGTTTGCTGCCCGGTGATGAAGAAGGAGCCGTATCATGATCCCAGCCCGCTACGCGCATATTGCTTTTGGCTTTGTCTTGAGCGGCATGATGTCGTTCCTCGTATCCGGAATTTCGACGTTCCTGGCGGTTGGTATGATTGCGGGCTTCGTCGGCCAATGGATTGGCGCGTGGCTGCCCAGTTGGGCCGTTGCCTTTCCGATTGTGCTGGTGGTGGCGCCCGTCGCGCGGCGGTTTGTGGCGTCAATAACGCGACCGGACTAGGGTTTGTCCCCGCGGGGACAGGCTGTTCGGTCCGTTTGCGTGATTTCAAGGCTTTTGCGATTTCCGCGCATTTTCAGATGATTGGGTTTGCGCGCGGCTTGATACCGCATGTTAACCACTGAAAACGCACCATGGTGCGCGAAGGGGGCGCGGCTTTCAAATTGCAAGGCAACGGAACGTTTCTTTGCCAAAGATGTGGGCCACCCAAACAATGAACGGGCTTGTTGGATGAACCCGTCGATATGGAATTTCAACTCGCCCTATCCATGTGGGTTTTCAAGCAACCCGCGCCCAAGCCAATGGGGGTGGCAGGCGCTCCATTGCGAAATCCACCCTGAGCACGCGCCGCGGCGCCGGGACTTTGGCGGGCCGAGACCTGTGCAGAATATTCATGTTCAAAACCAACACGTCGCCCGGTGCAGCATGTTCACACTCCACATGTGCCGTGGGTTGCTTTGACTCGGTCAGGTGACTGCCGGGGCAGAACTCCATACCGCCTGACGCGGGTGTCGCTTTGCTCAGGAAGATACGGGAGAACAAGACCTTGGACAGGATTTGTGCTGGCGGTTTGCAGTGCCAGATGCCCGATTTCCTTGACCAGTTGTCGAAACCGGGCACGTCTGCGCGATCCTGTACCGCGATGATTTGATCCCGGTGCCAGCCGACACCCCAGTTCGCATCTGGCGTTTTGGAAAAGGCGACGGCGCGCGTTGCCTCGACCGGCCCGAACAATTGGGCCAGTGCCGAAAGGAGAGTACCATGCGGACCAAGGACTGCGCGAAGGTTTGTTTGTGCTCGCGTGATCCGTCCACCGGGCCTCTCGTCTTCGCACATGACATCGTTCAGGAGGTCGAGGTCAGCGCCAGAAAGGACACCGCGGAGCCAAAGAAAGCCGGTTGTTTCAAAGCCGTGCCGGAGGGCGTTGGCCTTTGGGTCAACCATTGTCGGCATCCCACTGCGTCAGGAACCGTTTTGGTGCCATGTCGCGCCACGTGCTGCGGAGGCGTGCTTCGGCCCAATCCGGATCGATCCGACCGGCTGCGACAAGGAGGCAGCCGTGTTTGGCGTAGTGTGGGTGCAGGACGAACGTGTCAGGGTCGGCCTGCATCAGCATTTCGCGTTCTTCGATGCTGCCTTTGAAGATGGCGGCGTCAACGTAAGGCGACCACCACGTCCACATCTTGCCGTGCGCCTTGAGGTTTTCGTTGCCCCAGCTTGTTGAGACTTCGACTTTGGGCAAACCCAATGACAGGCCAAGAGTTTTGAGATCTTCCCAAGTGTGGATCATTGGACGCAATTCATCACCGGATTTTGGTTTAGGAAGCGCTTGCGAGCCACCTGAGATCGGCCCTTGCGTCACGTTCGCACTCTTCCAAATTGGAAAAGTAGCCAGACATCTGCTCGCATATCCAGTAGCCGCCGTCGGGATAGTATAATAGTTCTTCCTCTCCCACGGGAATCCACAGATGTTCGTAGTAGCGAAAGAGCTTACCGTCCGAGCTGACGCACATTTCGACGTTCCGTCGGCCGTCTTCGCTTTCCAGCTTTCTTTCTAACTTCCATGTTTGCATTGCACAATCTCTGCAGTGATATCAGTGAATGCGACCGGGCTCCGATTCCATTTTTTCCCAGTTCATGCCGCGGGCGGGATTGCTTGCAGATCGGGTGCCACGAAGGCGGCGCGCGCTGCGTCGGAGAACAGGGTGTCCTTGTGGTAGTGCGTCAGCATGATCTGCGTGTCGAGCAGGCGGTCATCCTGTTTCAGGAAGCTGTCGAAGGAGGCGGCTGGCGTCGCCTTGTCCATGAAATAGGCGACGGCCATCAGCCACGAGCGGGTGAGTGTCTCGTGGTATTTGTCTGCAGGTACGCCGTTGCTTTTCAGGAACGCGTGGAGCGCTACGCGCATCCGGGGCATGGCGGCATCGATCGGCCCTTCGCAGAGGTAGACATAGGCCAGTCGCAGGTGGGCGCGGTGGTTGAAGTCATCCGGCGCGACGCGCCCTGCTTCGAACTGGTCGCGGAAGGTCAGGTCCTCCGGTGCAGGCATCATGGTCATGTTTGGCTCCTTTCCGTCAATGCGCTTCGGCCCAGTTTTGCCCCTGACCCGCATCCACCGTCAACTTCACGTCGAGATGCACAACGGGGTCATTGGCGCTTTCCATGACCTCCTTTGCCACGCCGATCAGGTCGTCGACTGCGGCGTCTTCCACTTCAAAGAGGAGTTCGTCGTGCACTTGCAGCAGCATAGCGGCAGGTATGTCCTTGATCGCCTCGGGCATGCGGATCATGGCACGGCGGATGACATCTGCGGCGGTGCCTTGGATCGGCGCGTTGATGGCGGCGCGTGCGGCGAAGCCTGCGCGAGGACCTTTGGACGCGATCTCGGGCGTGTGGATCTTGCGCCCGAACAGCGTCTGGACGTAGCCGTGTTCCTTGGCGAATGCCTTGGTGTCGTCCATGTAGGTGCGGATGCCGGGGAAGCGTTCGAAATAGCGGTCGATGAAGCCCTGTGCTTCCGAGCGTGGGATGCGCAGGTTGCGCGCTAGGCCGAAGCCCGAGATGCCGTAGATGACGCCGAAGTTGATGGCTTTGGCCTGGCGCCGGATCTCGGGCGTCATTTCGTCGAGCGGCACGTCGAACATTTCCGAGGCCGTGAGCGCGTGGATGTCGATGTTGTCGGCAAAGGCCTGTTTCAGTTCCGGGATGTCGGCGATGTGGGCGAGGATGCGCAGTTCGATCTGGCTGTAATCCAGCGCGACGAGGGTTTTGCCGGGCTCGGACACGAACGCCTCGCGGATACGTCGCCCTTCCTCGGTTCGGATTGGAATGTTTTGCAGGTTGGGATCGGTAGACGCCAGCCGCCCGGTGGAGGCACCGGCGATGGAGTAGGAGGTGTGCACGCGGCCCGTGTCCGTGTTGATGTGGTCCTGCAGCGCGTCAGTGTAGGTGGACTTCAGTTTCGACAGTTGCCGCCAGTCCAGCACGCGGGCGGGCAGCTCGTGTTCGGTCGCGAGGTCTTCGAGTACGTCGGCGCCTGTGGCATAGGCCCCGGTCTTGCCCTTCTTGCCACCTTCGATGCTCATTTCATCGAACAGGATTTCGCCGAGTTGCTTGGGGGAGCCCACGTTGAATTTTCGGCCTGCGAGTTCGTAGATTTCATCCTCGAGCCCTGCCATTTTCTGGGCAAAGGCGTTGGACATGCGCGAGAGCGTGTCGCGGTCAACCTTGATACCGGAGCGCTCCATGCCCGCCAGCGTGTGGACCATGGGGCGTTCGAGCGTTTCGTAGACCTTGGTGACTTGCTCCCGGTGCAGTTGCGGTTTGAAAAGCTGCCATAGACGCAGAGTGATGTCGGCGTCTTCGGCGGCGTATTTCACGGCGTCCTCGAGCGGCACCTGATCAAAGGTTTTGGCCGATTTGCCAGAACCGAGAAGCGGTTTGATCGGGATGGGGGTGTGCCCGAGGTAGCGTTCGGACAGCGTGTCCATGCCATGATTGTGCAGCCCGCCATGCATTGCGTAGGACAGCAGCATTGTGTCGTCGATGGGGGCCACATGGATGTTCAGGCGGGCAAAGATCTTGGCGTCGTATTTCATGTTCTGGCCGATCTTGAGGATGCTGTCGTCCTCAAGCACGGGTTTCAGCATTTCGAGCGCCTGTTCGAAGGGTATCTGCCCTTCGGCCAGATCGTCAGAGCCAAAGAGGTCATCGCCGCCTTGCTTGTGCGTCAGCGGAATGTAGCAGGCATGGCCGGGGTTCACGGCCAGTGAGATACCCACCAGATCGGCGATCATTTCATTGAGGCCGGTAGTTTCGGTGTCCACCGCGACGTATCCGTGTTCATAGATCAGGTCGATCCAGGTTTGCAGCTGGTCGGCGTTCTGCACGTGCTCGTAGGTGGCATCGTCAAAGCTGGGTGCTTCGGGTGCGTCCTGTGCCGCAGGTGCCGGCTCCTTGATCTCGGGCGCTTCAACGCCAAGCTGATCGGCGATGCGCTTGGTGAGGGTGCGGAACTCCATTTCCGCGAGGAACGGCATCAGTTGATCCGGTTTCGGGTCCTGCACTTCGAGGTCATCGAGCGTGAAGTCGAGGGGCGTCTTTTCGTCGAGCCTCACAAGGTCTCGCGACAGGCGGATCTGGTCGGCGTGGTCGATCAGGGTCTGGCGGCGTTTGGGCTGCTTGATTTCTTCGGCACGTTCGAGCAGTGCGTCAAGATCGCCGTATTCATTGATGAGCAGGGCCGCCGTCTTGACCCCAATACCAGGCGCGCCGGGCACGTTGTCGACGCTGTCGCCCGCAAGAGCCTGCACATCCACCACGCGGTCGGGGTAGACGCCGAATTTCTCGAACACGCCGTCGCGGTCGATGCGGGCGTTTTTCATGGCGTCCAGCATTTCGACGCCGCCGCCCACAAGCTGCATCAGGTCCTTGTCAGAACTGATGATGGTGACGCGGCCCCCGGCCTCGCGTGCTTGCACCGACAGCGTGGCGATGATGTCATCGGCCTCGAAGCCCTCTTTCTCTTTGCAGGCGATATTGAAGGCTTCGGTGGCCTGACGGGTGAGCGGGATTTGGGGGCGCAAATCCTCTGGCATCGCTTCGCGGTTGGCCTTGTACTGATCGTACATGTCGTTGCGGAAGGTATGGCTGCCCTTGTCAAAGATGACGGCGACATGGGTGGGTGCGTCGGGGCCGTGGTTTCCTTCGACATACTTGTAGAGCATGTTGCAGAACCCGCTGACGGCCCCGATGGGCAGGCCATCGGACTTGCGGGTCAGCGGCGGGAGCGCGTGGTAGGCGCGAAAGATGAAGGCCGAGCCATCGATCAGATGCAGGTGACATCCCTTACCAAACGCCATGTTATCGCCCCCTTGGTTTCTTGCTGTTCAGGTGATGTGCCACGATTCCGGAATAGGGGAAAGCACAAGCGTTTTGTTAACCTGGATTTGCCACAAAACAGGCATGACAGCGATGAACCGTTTGGGCGATATCACGGATGTTCTGGGGCAGCAGTCGGGGGCGACTGGTATTGCGGCCCGGGTCGAGCTGTTGCGTGCAGTTGATATGATCCGGTCTCATTGCGCGCGTGCGACGTTGTACTGCGCTGCGGGTCTGCTGTTTGATGATCCACGGGATCGTGACGCCTGTATTGCGGGCATAGAACGTGCCATGCCGGGGGCGCACGCAGGTGTGTGTCTTTTGTCTGGTGGTGAGGTCGAGCCGGGCATTGATCCCGCGGCGCTGGCATGGTTGCGCGACACTGTGGCTGACATGCCGGACAGTATTGCACAAATGGGTCATTTCGTGGCCGCCGTGTCAGACCTGGCAAAAGCTTTTGCCAATGAAACGTGCAAGCCCGATGATGTGCGCGAGGTGACGCGCTTTGCAGCAGGTGCGTTCAACGAGCACTTTGCGAAATTGGTCAATCGGTTGAGCGAACACTTGCACAGTGATCGGATCGTCCGACGTGCAACTGCAAACCAGACGGGCGCAGATGCCCGCACTGCTTTGCGCGAGATCAGTGAGATTTCGCGGAACGTCGGCCTCATTGCCATCAACGCATCCATTGAGGCAGCGCATGTTGGTGAACAGGGGCGTGGCTTTGCCGTTATCGCAACGGAAATCCGCGAGCTTTCAGAAAAGATCGAGCAGGCCAACACGCGTGTGCAAGCCCAGGTTGATGCGTTGATCCATCAGGTGATCGACGACTGAGCGCTTAGCTTTCTGCCTCGTCCACATAGATATATTTGCAGTCGCAATAGGGGCATTCGACCCATCCGGTGTCTTCCGGAATCTGCAGCCAGACCCGGGGGTGCCCCAGGGGCCCTTCGCTCCCGTCACAGGCCACGCGGTGGGTGTGGACCGTCTTGGTTTCGGGCGCGTCGATGGGCATGTTGGCTATCCTTGGCTGGGGCGCGTGCGCCCGCGTTTATGAGCCAAGGCGGCAGGCCGCACAAGGGGTTACGCGTCGCGATCGATGCGCGTCTGGTAACAATTGTTGCGGGCAGAACGCACGTGGATATAGGCGACGTCCGGGTCCGCAAAGATCGCGGCCACGCGGGTCTGAATGTCGGGCGTTGGCGTGATCGTTCCGGTTCCATAGACGATGCGGTCGTCCGCTGAGTAGCCTTTGATCAGGTAGTCAGGTGACGTGGTGAGGATGTCCGGCAAATCAGTACCGCCGCCGCGAGGGCAATCGTCGGCGCACAGAAAGATCGGCCCAACCTCGGCATAAGGGTGGGTGCCGTCAAAGGGTTTGTGCGCCAGCACCAGCATCTCTGTGCCGGCAGGGATATCGCACAGGCAATGGCGGCAGGGGGTGCCAGCACCATCGGACACAGCGCGTTCTGGTGGGTTGCCAAAGGCATCGGAGCCCCCGGCGCGATAGGCTTGGACGATGTCGGTGGGCAGAGCAGTGAATGTGGTCATGCGCGGTCAATCCTGGCTTGGTAACAGTTGTTGCGGGTCGAACGGACGTGGATGAAAGCGACAGCGGGATCCTCAAAAAGCTTCTCTGCCGCGCAGATCATGTCATCAGGGGTGACGATCTGGCCGGTGCCGTAAATGATCCGCTCGTCCGTGGAATACGCTTTGATCTGGTAGTCGTGTGATGTGGTCATGGCGCTTGGTAGCGTACCATCATCGACATGGCGCGGGCAGGGAGCAGCACAGACGAACAGTGGGCCAAGTTCGGCATACGGATGCAGGTGATCGAACGGACGATGGGCCACGATCAGGTAAGGTGTGCCTTGGGGAATCAGACTCAAGCAATGTCTGCATCGATTGCCGTTGCCGTCGGATATTGCACGCTCTGGCTGTTGCGCGTTGGCGTCGAGACCACCCGTGCGCCATGCGGTGACGATGTCGGTGTGCAAAGCAGTGAATGTGGGCATGATGGGTTTCCTTTGCCGCAACCGTACATGCCACGCGCGCATGAGCGACCCGAATGCTGCGCAATGAAGCTGGTCTTTTCTGCTCATAATCGCCGGGGGTGCTCAGAGGGCGGAACAATGCCCAAAAACCAGCCGTTCAAATGAGAACAAAAAGTGAATATACTGTCCTCCCTGCTGTAACCGAATCTGCCACCTTGATGTTCTGCGAACTCTCAATCACGTCGAATTTCACCTTCCTCACCGGGGCGTCCCACCCCGAGGAGTACGTGAACCGTGCCGCCCTGTTGGGGATGGAGGCACTGGCCATTGCGGATGACAATTCAGTTGCAGGGATCGTGCGGGCGCATACGCAGGCCAAAGCTATTGCGCGCAGTGTCAAAGAGCGGAGGGATTTTGACACGCTCCATGGTCTGATCGGCCCCCCAAAGCCTGATCATGTCCCTGCACCGCCCAGCATACCGATTACGGTGGTTCCGCGCCTGATCCCGGCAGCCCGGTTGTTGTTCAGCGATGCGCCCCCGATCACTGTCTTGCCCGTTGACCGGCAAGGTTGGCGCAGCCTGTGCCGCATTATTTCGAGGGGGCGGTTGAAAGCAGAAAAGGGCGCATGCGATCTGAGCCTGCAAGACCTCGAAGAGTTTGCGGAAGGTCTGCACCTGCTTGTGTGGCCAGAGGCGCAAACGGTGCAGGGCGGCGCGGTTGACTGGATGAAAACGGCGCGACGGCTGACGCACCGTTTTGCTGGAAACATCCATATCCTGATGACCCCGCGCTATGATGGACGCGACACGGTCCGTTTTGATCGGCTGGCCGATCAGGTGCGGATGTTGGGGGTGCCCACTCTCGCCTCGGCTGCCCCCCGTATGCATCACGGCGCGCGGCGCAAGCTGGCGGATGTGGTCAGCGCGATCCGTCTGAAATGCCGCGTTGATGCGCTGGGTCGCGCAGCCCTCAGCAACGGGGAAGGGCGGCTGCGGAGCGAGGCCGAGATGCTGCGGTTGTTCGCCGGCCATGAAGAAGCGGTGCATCGGGCGGGGCAGCTGGCGGATCGCCTGACCTTTTCGCTCGACCAGTTGCGCTATGAGTATCCATCGGAAATCACCAGGAATGAAACGCCCGGCCAACGGTTGAACCGGCTCGCCTATGAAGGGCTGAAATGGCGCTATCCAGGTGGCGCGCCGGACAAGGCCAAGGCGCTTCTGCGTCACGAGTTAGCCCTGATCGCCAAGCTGAAATACGAGCCTTATTTCCTGACCGTGCGCGATATCGTCCACTTTGCGCGCAGCCGGGGCATCTTGTGCCAGGGCCGTGGCTCGGCCGCCAATTCGGTGGTGTGCTATTGCATGGGCATCACTTCGGTCAGTCCCGAGATGGGCACGATGGTGTTTGAACGTTTCGTGTCCGAAGCCCGCGATGAGCCGCCTGACATCGATGTCGACTTTGAACACGAACGGCGTGAAGAGGTGATCCAGCACATTTACGAGCGCTATGGCCGCCACCGCGCGGGCCTGTGCGCTACGGTCGTGCATTACCGGGGCAAGCGCGCTATCCGTGAAGTGGGCCGTGCCATGGGGTTGACCGAGGATACGATCAGCGCCCTCAGTTCGCAGCTTTGGGGTTTCTTTTCCACCAAGGGGTTGGAGGCGGAACGGATGGCTGAGATCGGCCTTGATTTCCGCGACCGGCGCCTGCGGCAGACCATTGAACTGGTTTATGAAATCAACGGCTTTCCCCGGCACCTGTCCCAGCATGTGGGCGGGTTCATCGTGACCGAGGGGCGGTTGGACGAGTTGGTGCCAATCGAAAACGCCACGATGGAGGATCGCACGGTCATTTGCTGGGACAAGGATGACATCGACAGTCTTGGCATCCTGAAGGTCGATGTGCTGAGCCTTGGGATGCTGACCTGTATTCGCAAGGCCTTTGACCTGCTGAAAATGCACCATCAGCAAAGCTACACCCTTGCGACCCTGCCCAAAGAGGACCCGCGCGTGTACGACATGCTGTGCAAAGCCGACAGCATCGGGGTGTTCCAGGTCGAAAGCCGTGCGCAGATGAACTTTCTGCCCCGGATGCGGCCCCGGAATTTCTATGACCTCGTGATCGAGGTGGCCATCATCCGTCCCGGCCCCATTCAGGGCGACATGGTGCATCCTTACATCCGGCGCAGGAACGGGGAGGAGGAGGTGTCCTTTCCATCGGATGAACTCGGTCAGGTGCTGGGCAAGACGTTGGGTGTGCCGTTGTTCCAAGAGCAGGCCATGCAGATCGCCATTGTTGGGGCGGGCTTTACCCCCGATCAGGCGGATCGGCTGCGGCGCTCACTTGCCACCTTCAAGAAGCACGGAAGTGTTAGTGAATTCCGGGCGCTGTTCCTGCATGGCATGCGCAAGAACGGCTATGAGGATGACTTTGCCGAGCGGTGTTTTTCCCAGATCGAAGGGTTCGGCAGCTATGGCTTTCCCGAAAGCCATGCGGCGAGCTTTGCGCTCTTGGTCTATGCCTCAAGCTGGATCAAATGCCACCATCCGGGCATCTTTGCCTGTGCGCTGCTGAATGCGCAGCCCATGGGGTTCTATGCCCCGGCCCAGATCGTCCGGGATGCGCGCGAGCATGGGGTTGAGATGCGCCCCATCTGTGTGAACGCCAGTTTCTGGGACAATACGATGGAGCCTGATGGCAGGGGGGCTTGGCCCTGCGGTTGGGATTTCGGCAACTCAAGGGGATGAGCGAGGAGGATGCCAGCTGGCTGACCGCGGCGCGCGGGAATGGCTACCGCTCTGTGCGGGACGTGTGGCGGCGTGCGGGGTTGGGGCCTGCCGTGATCGTGCGGTTGGCCGAGGCGGATGCCTTTGCCACTGCAGGCATCAACCGCCGTGAGGCGCTTTGGGAGGCCAAAGCCATTGTCCCGGGATCCGCCTTGCCCCTGTTCTCCACGGATCTGGATGGTGAGGTCGTGGATGAGCCTGCGGCTCTGCTGCCGGAGATGACGTTGGGCGAAGAGGTGGTGGAGGATTATGTATCGACGCGCTTGACCCTCAGGGCGCATCCCGTGGGCCTGCTGCGCCATATCCTGACGCCCGGCGCAGCCCCCGTTGAGGTATTGCCGACGACGCAGGCCGCCCCCGATCTGTCGAAGATTAGTTTTACCCGTGGCGACCCGGATTGAAGGAACCTCACAATGACGGCACTCACTGACTACAAGGCCGCATCCGGCACGTTTGTTCCCGTGTGGACACTTGAAATCCAGACCCTGCCCGAAGATACGGATCGCATTCTGGATGCGGTGATGGCTGTGTATCCATTGAGTTACGGGCGTTACCAACGCAATGCCAGCATCTCGGCCGTCGGAGCAGAGACGGCGCAACCTGAACCCGGATCGACGACGACAACCCATGTGGAGGGGTTCGAGGCTGGTGGGACCGAGACCTATCCCATGGTCGAGTTGAAAATTTCTATCGAGCGCGATGTGGCGGTGCTGGCAAAAGTGATGGATGCCGTTCTCGAGGTTCATCACTACGAAGAACCCGTGATTTTCCTGCGCGAGGATTGGGCGAGCCGTGCCGCCTATGATCCGAACAACGACAATCCCCATCGTTGGTGGAACAATGGGCGTGGCCTGCCAGATCGCATCACGTAATCAATCGGGCTGAGCAAACCGGGTTTGCAAGGTAAATGCCTGTTCGGTCGGCCCGTTCTGCCGCAACAGGTGCAGACGTTCCCAACCCTCATCAAGGCTGACCCGCGTGCCCTTTGGCGCCCACCACATCACCATTGTCGGCCCTTCTGACCGATCCACCCAATCGCGCAGGGATTTCATGCCCTCACGGTGAAGCGTATCGCGGTAGGCAAAGCGGTGCATTGCATGCACGTCACGCCATCCGGCCATGGTCAGGATGTGAAAGTTATCTTCGGTCTGATCTGTTTGCAGGGCGAGCAAATCCCCCATGTTGCCATAGGTTCCGTCCGGCATGCGCGCGCCGTGATTGTGCCAAAACATCCCGTCATCGGCCTTGGCCCGGGCAAAGACCAAGGGCAGTTGACCGAAGAAGTACTGCGCATGCGGGTGACTGGCGCTGAACGGGCCAACCGGGCGCACGACGTTCAAGTGCACCAGCATGTGTTCGCTCATTCCTTTGCCCTCCGTAGGTTGGAAGCCTAGTGCGCCGCATGAGCCACGCAAGCCTTCTTTCCAACAGCATGTCCGCGCGGTAGAACGCAGACGATACATCGGAAGGATCCCGCAATGGCACCACCCAAACCTGTTGTTCTGTGCATTCTGGATGGCTGGGGTCTGCGCGAGGATGAAACGGGCAATGCACCGAAGCTTGCCCGCACACCGACCTTTGATCGCATCATGGATACCTGTTCCCACGCGACCCTGATCACCCACGGTCCGGATGTAGGTCTGCCACGTGGTCAAATGGGCAACTCGGAAGTGGGTCACACCAATATCGGTGCCGGTCGCGTGGTGGCGATGGATCTGGGCCAGATTGACCTGGCGATTGAGGATGGCAGCTTTTTCCGCAACCCGCGCCTGACTGACTGGATTGCGCGGATCAAGGAGGCTGAAGGGCGCGCGCACCTGATGGGTGTTTTGTCTGACGGAGGTGTGCATGGTCATATCAATCACATGGTTGCAGCGGCCAAGGCTTGCACCGATGCGGGTCTTCCCGTGCTGGTCCATGCCATCACAGATGGGCGTGATGTGCCCCCGAAATCTGCGTTGACTTATCTTGAGCAATTGCATGATGCCCTGCCCGCTGGCGCACGGATCGTGACGCTGACGGGCCGCTACTTTGCGATGGATCGCGACAACCGTTGGGACCGGGTTGAAACGGCCTTTGCCGCCATGGTGCGGGCCGATGCACATATCGTTGAAAACGCACAGGCGGCGATTGAAGCGGCTTATGACGATCACAAGACCGATGAATTCATTCCTGCCACGGTCATGGACGGCTACAAGGGCGCCAAGGATGGCGACGGGCTGTTCTGTCTGAATTTCCGGGCCGACCGCGCGCGCGAGATCATGGCGGCGCTGGGCGATCCCGGCTTTGATGCTTTCGTGCCGGAAGGCCGTCCGGAGTGGTCCGGGCTGATCGGCATGGCGGACTATTCGGAAGAGCATAATGCCTACATGACCACTGTCTATCCAAAGCCCGAGATCGTGAATACGCTAGGGGCGTGGGTCGCCAAGGCCGGGCTGCGTCAGCTCCGGCTGGCCGAGACCGAGAAATACCCGCATGTCACGTTCTTCCTGAATGGCGGCGAAGAGCAGCCGGAGGAGGGAGAGGATCGCGCGATGCCAAAATCTCCTGCTGTTGCTACCTATGATCTCCAGCCGGAAATGTCGTCCGTCGAAGTCACGGACAAGTTCATTGCGGCCATTGAAGAGGGCTATAATCTGATTGTCGTCAACTATGCCAACCCGGACATGGTGGGGCACACGGGCGATCTGGATGCCGCAATTGCGGCTTGCGAAGCCGTGGATACCGGTTTGGGCCGTGTTCTGCCCGTGCTTGAAAAGGCTGGTGGCGCGATGGTCTTGACGGCGGATCACGGCAATTGCGAGACGATGATCGACCCCGAGACCGGCGCCCCGCACACGGCCCATACCACCAATCTGGTCCCGGTGGCGTTGATTGGTGCAGAAGGGACGGTCGGGGATGGCAAGCTGGCAGATCTGGCGCCGACGATCCTGCAGCTCATGGGTCTGGAGCAACCGGAAGAAATGACGGGCGTCAGTCTGATTACATGAGACTTCTGGCTGCAGCCCTTTTGATGTGTTTTGCGCTGCCTCTGTCCGCGCAGGAAGACGCTGGTGCGCTTGCCCGTGGCGCGGGTGTGCAGCTTGAGGCAGCCTCGGTCCGTTTGTCAGAGGCCGACAGCGCCCGCGACCGGGTGCGTGCCTTGACGGACACCGTGCACGCATACGAAGCCGGGCTTGCCGCGATGCGGGCAGGGTTGCGCCGGGCCTCCATACGAGAGGCGCAGTTGCGCGGCCAGCTTCAGGCCCGTGATGCCGAGATCGCTCAGCTTGTTGCTGTGTTGCAGACGCTGAGCCCGGGCCAGTCACCGACCGCCTTTCTGCATCCCGACGGTCCTAACGGAACAGCACGCGCGGGGATGTTGTTGGCCGAACTCACCCCGGCATTGAACCAGCGCGCAAGCCAGTTGCGGCAGGACTTGAACGACGTCGAAGGTCTGCGTGTGTTGCAGGAGCAGGCGGCAAAGCAACTGCAAACCGGGTTGTCAGAGGTGCAGACCGCGCGATCCGCACTGAACCAGGCGATGGCAGAACGGAAAGATCTACCCCAACGGTTTACCGAAGACCCGGTGCGAACCGCGATCCTGATTGCGTCGGCTGAAACTCTGGATGCGTTTTCGAGCGGGTTGGCCAGCATTGCCGAAGGGGATGCAGGTTGGACACCTCCGCAGATCGATGACCTGATTGGCGAATTTCCAATGCCCGCGCGCGGTGTGATATTGCGGCGTGCTGGAGAGCCCGATGCCGCTGGTATCACCCGCCCCGGCATCCTGCTGGCGACCCGCCCCGGCACGCTGGTAACGTCGCCAACCGCGGCCACATTGCGCTACGTCGGGCCGCTTCTGGACTTTGGCAATGTCACGATTCTTGAGCCACGCCCCGAAACCCTGATCATCCTCGCGGGGATGGCGATCAGCTACGGTGAGACGGGACAGATCATCGCAGCAAGCACGCCTTTGGGCCTGATGGGCGGGCTTCCGGCACAAAATGGCCCATCAACAGGTGGTGAAGGGGGTGGTACTGACCGCTCGGAAACGCTCTATATAGAGGTAAGAGAGAATAATGTGCCAATGGACCCACTCACGTGGTTCAGCACCGAACAGGATGGATAAGCTGGAATGAAGAAATTCGTGATGGCCGCCTTGGGCGGAACGATGGCAGGTGCAATCGCAACGACGCAGGTTGCAGGGCCACTCTTGGCGCAGGAAAGTGCTTCGAGTGCGACCGTATATGAACAACTGGATCTGTTCGGCGACATTTTCGAACGCATCCGGAACCAATATGTCGAGGATGTTGAGCCCGGTGAGCTGATCGAAGCGGCTATTGACGGCATGTTGACGTCGCTTGATCCGCACTCCAGCTATCTGTCGCCAGATGACGCGGCGCAGATGCAGGTGCAAACCCGAGGTGAGTTCGGCGGTCTGGGAATCGAAGTGACCCAGGAAGAGGGCTTCATCAAGGTTGTGTCGCCTATCGACAGCACGCCCGCCGCCGAAGCCGGGATCGAAGCGGGCGATTTCATCACCCATGTCGATGGAGAGTCGATGCTGGGCCTGGCCTTGGACGCAGCCGTGGATCGCATGCGCGGTCCGGTGGGGTCCGAGATCATCATTACAGTTGTCCGCGAAGGCGAGAGCGAGCCCTTTGATGTGTCCATCATTCGGGACACGATCGAGTTGCAGGCGGTGCGCAGCCGGACCCAAGGCGATACAGTCGTGTTGCGTGTGACAACCTTCAACGACAAGACCACGCCGAACCTTGTGTCCAAGCTGGAAGAAGAGGTCGAAACCCTTGGCGGGATGAACAACGTCAACGGATTTGTCCTGGATTTGAGGAACAACCCCGGTGGGTTGTTGACCCAGGCCATCCGTGTGTCGGATGCGTTCCTGGAAAAGGGCGAGATCGTATCGACGCGTGGCCGTGATCCGGTAGACGGCGACCGATACAATGCAACGCCGGGTGATCTGGCGAAGGGCAAGCCGATTGTTGTGCTGATCAATGGCGGATCGGCCTCGGCGTCCGAGATTGTCGCGGGGGCCCTGCAGGATCACCGTCGGGCTATCGTTGTTGGTACCAAGAGCTTTGGCAAAGGCTCGGTTCAGACGGTTATGCCACTGCGCGGCGACGGTGCCATGCGCTTGACCACGGCGCGGTATTACACGCCGTCAGGCCGGTCGATTCAAGCGCTGGGCGTAAGCCCTGATATCATTGTAGAGCAGCCCCGCCGCAGCCCCACGACCGAGGAAGAGGATGAACCGGCCAGTGCAGTCGGCCCCCGGACCGAGGGCGATCTGCGCGGCAGCCTCGACAACGACTCGTTGACTGACGATCAGGTGCGCCAGATCGAGGAAGATCGTGCAAAGGCCCAAGCAGCTGCTGACCTGCGGGAAGAGGACTATCAGTTGGCTTATGCCATCGACATCCTGAAAGGTCTGAACGCGCTGGGTCCAGTCGAAGATGACCGCCAAGCAAGCTCCAAATGAGCAAAACGCACGGTGGTGTGATCCACCGTGCGCCACTCTTGCGGGCTTTTGCGTCGAGAAACGAGCCGACGTAAACGGATCGGAGTGCTGATCCTTAGGCTCTGAATTCCTTTTCCCAATCAAACGCCGCGGATGCCTCAAGCGAGTTGGGCCAATGGCTGAAATGGTCTGGGATATGGGCATTTTCCACACGATCCGAGGCTGGGAAGTATGGCTTGAGGTCCAGGACCGGCGTTCCTGGCAACATGTCGAAGTAGTGGGAAAACACGATCCCAGCATCCAGATCGACGGATGCAACTGAAAACACTGACAGACCTATCGGGTTGGGTCGCGCTTCCGACCGCGTTGCAAATACACCTAACTCCGCCGAGGTGGCGGTATAGGGTGACACGATGCTGTAGCGCGCGCGCTGCGCATCGCTGTCCGCTTCGTGTGCCCACCAAAGGGCTATGGCGTGGCTGAAAGGCAGCACCCCTTCCAGACCGCGTCTGACGTCAGGTATCAACCGCACGGCAAACTGTCCGTCGATCATCTCGCACTGCCCAATGGGGCTTAGGGTGTAAGTGTCATTCATCGTCATGCTCCGCATGTTTGTTCACTAAGGGAAGACAAAGCGTGACGTTGAAGCCGGGCTGCTTGCTGGCACCGCGATACACCTCATAGGCGGGGCGATCCGCAGGTTCGTACCCGGATTGTGGCAACCAGTCGGAAAACAACCAATCCCAATAGTCCGAGATACGATGCATCTCGTTTTCCGGGACGTCTGTTTTTAGACATGCGACACGTCCCCCGGCGAGGGTGCGAAGCCTGACTTGGCCTGTTGCCTTCGTGTCCTTGGCTACTTCGTAACAGGCATCCAGCCTCCATGTGCTCTGATCTGCCAATGCAGAGTCCGACCATGTAATACTGATAGCCTCGTCGGGCGCAGGCTGTTCAAGAACCGACAGGTGCCATTTGCCCAAATCGTAATAAAGCTTGCTGATGCTTGCATGGCTGTAAGGACCGACCAGTCGGAGGCTTGCCAGTCTGCGTTCTGGCACAGTCTTGATTTCCACGTCGACGCTCATGCCGTCTGGATACATTGGTGCAGGTCGTGCGACTTTTCTCATCCTGCGCATTCTGAAATCAGGTGGACGATCACGCCGATACCGTGTCGGTGAGCAGTCATAAGCTTTCCGAAAGGCTTTGGAGAAATTTGCGCTGCTGGAAAATCCGCATGTCAGTGCGATGTCCGTGACCGACCTTTGCCGCCGATAGATCAGCGCGCTGGCGGCCATCTCTAATCGCAGACGGATGATACACTGTGCGACGGTTTCTCCGGTCACGGCGCGGAACACGCGGTGAAAATGAAACTCCGAGAAGGCCGCCTGTTTGCAAAGCTCTTTGACTGTATGCGGATGTTCAGGACGGGCGCGGATCATGTCCACGACCCGCTCTACGCGCCGGTGATAATCGGTGAGCGTTCGCTGCTTTTTCGGAGAGCCGCCTGTTTTATGCATTGTGACCCGTGAGTGTAAGCCATCCTGAAACTGTGGCACCAAGCCGTTATAGCGCCACCTCGTGTGGCGTCAGTTTATCCCAATCAAACGTGACACCGATTCCCGGCACGTTTGGTGCAACGGCGAGGTGATCTTTGATCACCAGCGGGCGGGTCGTGTAGCGGTCGATAGGGAAGCTGTGCACTTCCAGCCAGCCGCCATGGGGTTGGCTGGAGACCAGCGAAACGTGCAGTTCCTGCATGCCGTGGCTGCACACAGGGACGCCAGCGTCCTGTGCCATCTTGGCCACCTGAAGCCAGCCGGTGATGCCAAGGCAGTTTGATGCGTCGGGCTGGATGAAATCGACATGGGGCATGGCGCGGCGGAATTCGTGCATGGTATGCAGGTTTTCGCCTTGGGCTGTGGCCATGCCCGTGGCCGCGCGGATCGCAGCGAAGTCTTCGAAGAAGTCCGGCTCAATCGGTTCCTCGAACCACGTGATGTTTTGATCTTTGACTGCGTTGGCAAGGCTGATTGCCTGATCGGTGGTCATCGAATAGTTGGCGTCGATCATGAAGGTGATATCGGGGCCGATCAGGTCGCGAACAGCCTTGATCCGTTCCACATCTTCGGCTTCGGTGGGTTGGCCGATCTTGATTTTGACCGCGTTGTGGCCGCGCGCAAGATAGCCCCGGATGCTGTCCAACAGTTTTGGCAGGTCAAAGCCAAGGTCGATACCGCCGGCATAGGCGCGGCACCGGTCCGATGCGCCGCTAGCGGCTTGCACCAGCGATTGCCCGGTGCCTTTCAGCCGCGCGTCCCACAGCGCGATGTCCACGGCGGAGATGGCGAAGGACAGGATGCCGCCCCGCCCCACATAGTGCAGATGTTCGTCCATGGCGTGTGTGAGCTGCTCGACATTGTCCGCATCCTGCCCGATCAGGAAGGGCGCGAGGTCGTGTGTGATCATCGCCGCCGTCGCATGCCCGCCGCGCCCGCCATTGTAGGTGTAGCCCATGCCGATGCGCCCGTCGTCCAGCGTGACCGTCGCTGTGATCAGGTGGAAGTGACTGTGATCGCCGTGCTTGGCGTCGACGAGGATTTCGTCGAGTGGCACGGCGAAGAGGCGGGCGGTGACGTCTGTGATCTTAGCCATTGAGGTGCTTGGTTTCCGGCACGGGCGTGATCACCAGCCCGTTGTCGAGATGGCTGATGAGGTTGTCGACGACCAACGTGCCCATCGCGGCGCGCGTTTCATGCGTGGCGCTGCCCACGTGGGGCAGAAGGATGACGTTGGACATGGTCTTGAGCGCGTCGGGGATTTTGGGTTCTTCCTCGAATACGTCGAGGGCGGCGTATCCGAGCTTACCGGATTGGAGGGCGGCGACCATCGCGGCCTCGTCAATCACCGAGCCGCGTGAGACGTTGATGAGCGTCCCGTCCGGTCCTAACGCTTCGATTACGTCGGCATTGACAATGTGGTGCGTCGAGGGGCCGCCAGGGGTGATGCAGATGATCACCTCGACCGCCTTTGCCATGTCCACGAGGTTGGCGTGGTAGGTGTAGGGCACGTCCTTTTCGCTGCGGGTGTGATAGTGGATGTCGGCATCGAACGCTTTGAGCTTGTCCGCGATGGCCTGGCCGATGCGGCCTAGGCCGAGGATGCCGACGCGCCGGTTGTCGGCGCTGCGTGATAGGGGTGCGTTGCCGTTTTTCTCCCAATTGCCGGAGCGGGCGTGCGCCTCGTCCGACAGGAAACTGCGGAAGCTGGTGAGCATGAGCATGATCGCCGTCGTTGCCACCTCGGCGTTCAGCACGTCGGGCGTGTGGGTGACAATGATGCCCCGTTCGATGCAAGCGTCGGTGTCGATCGCGTCGTAGCCCACGCCATAGCTTGCAGCGACCTTGGCGTTTGTGCACTTGGCAAGGATATCCGCAGGCACGCCGTCATGGCCGTTGGTGACGATGTGGGTGATCGCCTCTGCTGGATAATCGCCGCTGGCCTGATGGATGGTGAACCGTTCGGACAGACGGTCACGCATGGTATCGGTGATGCCGCCAATTTGCAGAAGATCAGGCATCCTGTTTCACCTCTTGCCGTTGGGTGCCGAGGCCAGCGATTTCCAGTTCCATGACGTCGCCCACCTTAAGGTAGGTTTTCGGGTTCATCCCGTCGCCCACACCCGGAGGGGTGCCTGTGCTGATCACGTCGCCGGGGTGCAGGGTGAAGAGCTGGCTGAGGTGTTCAATGATCTCGGCCACGGAAAAGATCATGGTGGCGGTGTTGCCTGTCTGCATCCGCTGGCCGTTGACCGACAGGCTCATATCAAGCGCTTGCGGGTCTTCGATTTCGTCGCGAGTGACAAGATACGGACCTGTGGGGCCGAATGTGTCGCAGGATTTCCCCTTGGTCCATTGTCCCGTGAGGTTCTGCTGGAACTCGCGCTCTGACACGTCATTGATGATGCAGTAGCCTGCCACGTAGTCGAGCGCGTCGGCCTTTGGGACGTACTTGCAGGTCTTGCCGATCACCGCGCCCAATTCGACTTCCCAATCCGTGCGCCGCGAGCCGCGCGGCATGACCACATCGTCATTGGGGCCAACGATGGCGGAGTTTGCCTTGAAGAACAGTATCGGATGCTCGGGGATGGGCAGGCCCTGTTCGGCGGCGTGGTCGGAGTAATTGAGGCCGATGCAGAGGAACTTGCCGATATTGCCGACGCAGGGGCCGATGCGGGGATTGCCATCGACTGCGGGCAGGGTGGCCGGGTCTATGGCACGCAGTTTGTCGAGCGTGGCGTCGTCCAGCGTGGCGCCGTGGATGTCATCGATGTGACCGCTCAGGTCGCGGAGGGTGTCGCCGTCCATGAGGCCGGGCTTTTCGTGACCAGTGTCACCGTATCTTACGAGTTTCATAGGGAACCTCTTAGTGGTTGTCGCGCGGCATGTGCTTGCGCGAGATGTCTTGGTACTGTGCCGCGCCGCGCAGGGTCATGCCCTCGTCAAAGCGGCCCACGTAGTCGCGGAAGATCTCTTGCCACGGGCTTTGGCTTTCAGGGACGGGGTAGCCGCCTGCGGCCATCATCGCTTCGGCGCGTGCCTGAAGCGTGGCGTCGTCCACCAGCATATCGGCGGTGCATTTCTTCAGATCGATCCGCACGCGGTCGCCGTTTTCGAGGAGGGCAAGGCCGCCGCCATCTGCTGCTTCGGGCGAGGCGTTGAGGATTGAGGGCGAGCCGGACGTGCCGGATTGGCGGCCATCACCGACGCAGGGCAGCGCCTGGATACCTCTTTTGAGCAGGTAGGAGGGCGCGCGCATGTTCACGACCTCAGCCCCGCCGGGATATCCTTTGGGACCGGCGCCGCGCATGAAGAGGACGCAATGTTCGTCGATGTTTTCCGCCGGATCGTCGATGCGGTGGTGGAAGTCTTCAGGCCCGTCGAAGACCACGGCACGCCCTTCGAACGCTTCGGGGTCGTCGGGATTGGACAGGTAGCGGTTGCGGAATTCCTCGGAAATCACAGAGGTTTTCATGATCGCGCTGTCGAATAGGTTGCCCTTGAGGTTGATGAACCCGGCTTCCGCTTTCAGCGGGTCGGACACCGGCTTGATCACCTCGGTGTTTTCGCTGCGCAGGTGGGCGCAGTTTTCGCGCATTGTCTTGCCGTTGGCGGTGATGACATCGGGGTGAGGCAGCAGGTCTGCGGCGATCAGTTCTCCGATCACGGCGGGGACGCCGCCTGCATGCTGGTAGTCTTCGCCCAAGTATTCGCCTGCGGGCTGAAGGTTGACGAGCAGGGGTACATGGTGGCCGACTTGCTGCCAGTCGTCATTGTTCAGCGGCACATCAAGGTGCTTGGCCACGCCATTCAAGTGGATGGGCGCGTTGGTCGACCCACCGATGGCGGAATTGATGACGATCGTGTTTTCGAACGCTTCGCGCGTCATGATGTCGGAGGGGCGCAGGTCTTCCCACACCATATCGACGATGCGCTTGCCGGTCTCATAACTGATCTGGCTGCGTTCACGGTAGGGGGCCGGGATGGCGGCGGAGCCGGGGAGTTGCATGCCGAGCGCTTCCGCCAGCGAGTTCATCGTGGTGGCCGTGCCCATTGTGTTGCAATAGCCGACGGAGGGCGCGGAAGAGGCGACGAGTTCCATGAACCCTTCGCCGTCGATCTCTCCCTTGGCCATCATCTCGCGCGCTTGCCAGACGATGGAGCCGGAGCCGGTGCGTTCGCCGCGGAACCAGCCGTTGAGCATGGGTCCGACCGACAGGGCAACGGCAGGGATGTTGACCGTGGCCGCAGCCATGAGAAGGGCCGGGGTGGTTTTGTCACAGCCGATATTCAGCACAACGCCGTCCAGCGGATAGCCAAAAAGTGTTTCGACAAGGCTCAGATAGGCGAGGTTGCGGTCCAGCATGGCTGTGGGGCGCTTGCCGGTTTCCTGGATCGGGTGAACTGGGATTTCGATGCAGGTGCCACCCGCGGCCACGATGCCGTCGCGGACACGCTTCGCCAACTCGATGTGGTGGCGGTTGCAGGGCGACAGGTCGCTGCCGGTCTGCGCGATGCCGATGATCGGCTTGCCGGATTGCAACTCTTCGCGCGTCAGCCCGTAGTTCAGGTAGCGTTCAAGGTAGAGCGCAGTCATTTCCGGGTTGTCCGGGTTCATGAACCACTTGCGGGAACGCAGGTCTTCTATTCCGATTTTCTTGGTCATTGTCCTGACCAGCCTCCATCAATGATGTGGGTGTGTCCTGTGGTGAATGCGCTTTCGTCACTGGCAAGGTAGACGACAAGCGCTGCGATTTCTTCGGCTTTGGCGACCCGCCCCATGGGCTGGCGGGCGACGAATTGTTCCATGGCCTTGTCGTAGCTGCCAAGCTGTTCGCCCAGTGCCTTGACCCTGTCGTGCCAGCTGGGGCTTTCGACGGTGCCGGGGCAGATGCAGTTACAGCGGATGCCTTGTGTGATGTAGTCCACGGCGACGGATTTGGTGAGACCGACGACGGCGGCCTTGGTCGTGCCGTAGATGAAGCGATTGGGCGCGCCGATGATGGACCCGAGGGCCGATGACATGTTGATGATCGAGCCGTTGCCGCGCTCCAGCATCCCCGGCAAGGTGGCGCGGATGGTGTGATACATCGACCGTACGTTGAGGTCGAAGGCAAAATCCCATTCATCATCCGTGCTATCCATGATCGTGCCGTGATGCACGAAGCCCGCGCAGTTGAACAGGATGTCGGGTTGCGCGCGCGCCACGCCGTCGGTGATGCTGTCCGGGTCGCGGACGTCCAGTGGGAAGGTTTCGATATTGGCGTGATCCACCGTGCCGAGTGCCTCGGCGTTCAGGTCGGTAGCAAAGACATGTGCCCCTTCGTTTGCCATCGCCAACGCGCTTGCACGGCCGATCCCTTGGCCCGCTGCGGTCACAAGTGCGCTCTTTCCGTCAAGACGGCCCATGCACTCCTCCCTATTCGATCAGGTGTTGCGCAGCCCGAAGGTCTGCGTTTTGGTGTTAGCGTAGGACAAGCTGTGGGAGTTGACCAGACGTCACGGCAAAATCGGAGGATTGTCATGGCGTTCGAGAATGTGGCCCTGTTGGGCACCGGGTTGATGGGTTTTCCCATGGCGCGGAACCTGGCGCGGGCTGGGGTGCCGGTCACCGTGTGGAATCGGACGCGGTCGAAGGCGGAGCCGCTCGCGGATGAGGGTGCAGCGGTAGCGGCCAGTACGAATGCCGCAGTGACTGGGGCGGATGTCGTTATTTCGATGATGAGCGATGGTCCCACGGTGCTGTCTGTCATTGCCGAGGTATCGCCCAGCCTGTCCAGGGGCGCGTTGTGGATCGACATGTCATCGACCAAACCGACAGAGGCACGCAAGGCCCGTGCGCTGCTATCAAAGGTGGGTGTCGGATTTCTGGATGCGCCGGTTTCCGGCGGAACCAAGGGGGCCGAGGCGGCGTCCCTTGCCATCATGGTTGGTGGTGAAGCTGCCGACTTCAATCGTGCGCGCCTGATCTTTGAAGAGATGGGTCGGCCTGTGCATGTCGGCCCCACCGGATCTGGGCAATTGTCGAAGCTCTGCAATCAGGCGATTGTCGCAGTGACCATCGGTGCTGTGGCTGAAGCGATGCTGCTGGCCGAGGAGGGGGCGCAGACCCCGCCGCGTTACGCGCTGCTTTGAAGGGTGGCTTTGCTGACAGCACCATTCTGCAGCAGCATGGGGAACGCATGACCACTGGTAACTTCGAGCCCGGAGGACTGTCGAAATTCCAGCTGAAGGATCTGGACAACGTGCTGGTCGAGGCATTGGCCGCTGGTGTGACCCTGCCCATGGTGCAGGACGTCCGAGATCGATTTGCCCATTTCGTTGATCATATGGACGGCGCGGACCGGGATCATTCTGGGCTGTATCTTGAACTGAAGGCACGGCAGGGGGATCGCGCATGAAACGCATACTGATTCTTGGTGGCGGTGGCATGGTTGGTCAGAAGTTGGCCAAGCGACTTGAGATGCAAGGGCTGCCGGGTTTTGGCGATTTTACCGTGACGCTGCATGATCTGGGCTTTACCGAAGACGCTGTGGGTGACGACAAGCGCGTCGGTAACTTGTCTGTTTTAGCCGAGGGGGCGGCACTTGCAGCCGAACGGTTTGACCTGATCTTTTTTCTGGCTTCCATCGTGTCAGGAGAGGCAGAGACGAACTTTGATCTGGGGTGGCAGACCAACCTATGGCCGATGTGGCATTTCCTTGAAGCGCTGCGGGCACAACACCGAGCCACGGACGGGGCTTATGTGCCCCGGGTAGTCTTTACCTCATCGATTGCTGTCTTTGGCGGACCGTACCCGGACAAGATCGGGGACGAGTTCCTGACTTCGCCCCAGACCAGCTATGGCGCTCAGAAGGCGGCGTGCGAGCTGTTGGTCCAAGACTTTTCTCGCAAGGGTTTCATTGACGGTATGTCGCTGCGGCTGCCAACAATCTGCGTGCGACCCGGCAAGGCGAACCTGGCCGCATCGTCGTTCTTTTCGGGTATCATCCGCGAGCCATTGAACGGGTTGGAGGCTATCCTGCCCGTCGACGACACTGTGCGGCATTGGCACGCGTCACCACGGTCGGCGGCAGGGTTCTTGGCACATGCTGCCGTTCTGGACACGGATCGGCTTGAAGGGCGGCGGGCGCTGAACTTGCCGGGGTTGAGTTGCACCGTGGCGGAACAGATCGAGGCGCTGCGTGAGGTCGCTGGCAACAACGTTGTGGCGCTGATCAAACCGCAGCGTGACGAGGCTGTGGCAAAGATCGTCGAAGGCTGGCCGCGCAACTTCGCGCCGGACCGAGCGACGGCATTGGGCTTCGAGGCAGAGAAAACGTTCCGCGAGATCATCGATGTTTACATTGAGGACGAGTTGGGTGGCCGTTAACCCGCCCGTGCCGCATAGGTGCGGAGCATGTGGGCGTCGTAAAGCGGCATTGCCATGACCTCGTCTCCAATGACCGTTGTGGCGGGGGAGAGGTAACGTACGCCGGGTGCTCCGGTTTTGCATTGCGGACCTACAGTCAGGCCCTTTGAGACTGGACAGATGCCGATCAGGCCCTGAGTGAGCATGTTCTCGGTCAATGGGTCGTAGTAAGAGGTTGGTCCGGCACCCGCACAGTTTATGACAAATCCGGTGTTGTGAACCGTCTCGCCTCCGTCAGCGTCAACGATCCGTACTTTGGCCCCATCTGGCCCATGCTCAATGGCTTTGACTGCGCCTTTAATCATCCGTGCACCGCCCTCTTCAACCAGCCTGTGCATGTCCATGATCGTGTCTCGCGTGCCGCCTCGCAACCAGAAGCGTAGCTGCGCCGGGACGCGTCGGGCCTGATCTGCATCATCGATGTAGTTGGTGAGCGGGTTCGCCAGAAAATGCGCGCGAAAGCCCGCCCGGATCTCGCGCATTTCGTCTCCGGTCTTTTGGGCCAAATCAATCTCGCGCTGGACTTCGGCCAGGAAAGTTTTAGCCGTGTCATGCCCGGATGACAGATTGGGGCGGGTCAGTTTGCGGGGTAGACGGGGGACAAGCGCCGCGGGAATTTCGCCATCAGGGGCGCAGGCAACAAAGCGCAACTGTTCCTCTGGGATCAGGCTTTGGCACAGGCGCAGGACATCAAGCATTGCCGCGTTGCCACCGATGCAGAAAACCTCGGCTCCACGTTTGATGTGTTCCGCGATCTCTTCCTCGTTTCCAAAGACGCTTGGGACGGCAAATGCGCCGTCATCGCCTTCGAGACGCAGGGTGGACGGACCGCCGGGTGCAACGTCCACAGCTCGGGCTGTGATTGTGTGACCGGCTTCGGTCTGGATAGTCGTGCCATCTGATCCGCTTTGCAGGGTGAGGGCACAATCGTTGATCAAGGTCACGTGTACACCCCGATCCCTGTGGCGCGCCAAAGCCTCTTTGGTCTGTTCCTCCATGAAGTCGCCGTAGAATTCGCGGGGTGCATTTACGCCATAGACGTCGCCTGCGTTCACCAGCGGTTGCGCTGCCCGCATCCAGTTCGGCGCGCGTCCGGTCATCGTCTCGGCCACCATGTCCCAGCGGTCGGACAGCCAGCGGGCAAAGGCAGGGTCGATGTCATCCGCCGGCGAGTTGAGTAAATAGGCATATCTCCAAGGTGTGCCTGCTGTGCCCTTTGCATATGCGGCACCTCGGCCAAGTTGAGACGCATTCCGCCCCAGCACGACGAGGTGATCACCAGCGGCAAGGCTGCATTGCTCGACGAAAGCGAGGGCAGTGATGCCGTCTCCCACGACAATGTGGGTCGCCTGGCTTGGCGTCTGGGCGTTTGGGTCGCGCATTCTTAGCTACTGCCTGAATCGGGTTTGGAGTGGCATAGGGTGTTAGGCGGCGGATGGGCGAAGGTCAACGCGACCTGAGTGCAGGCCGTGGATCGCCGTTGCGTCAGGCCGGTTCGATCTGGTCCGCATCCATCAGGTGTCTCGCCAGATGATCGTGAATCTTCTGCCGGGTCAGATCTTCGTCCCCGGCCATCGCAGCATCCAGAATATGCTGATGGTGCATGATGTTGTTCGAGATGAAATTGAAGTCGCGGTCCTCCACCATCAATTGCTGGCGGAACCGGCAATACACACGGTGATGGGTATCGATCAGGGTTTGCGATCCGCAGGCCGAAATGAGGGTTTCATGGAACTGTGCCTCGGCTCCGAACCAGAGATCGACAAAAGGTGATCGGTCGGTCGCGGTGTTCAGCCGCATTTCAAGGTGGCTGAGCTGGTGATGGGCGGCAGTCAAACGGGCCTCCCACGCGACACCGCCGCGCCGGATCGACATCACCGTACCTTCGGCCTCAAGCAGCACACGGAGATGCGTCAATTCGTGAATCACCTCGCGTGACTTTTTCGGAACGCGAAAGCCGCGCTGTTCCTGGAACTCAACCAAACCGAGAGTCGACAGTCTGAACAACACCTCTCGAATCGTGCTTGCGGAACAGCCAAACTCTTGACGCAAGTGTTCAGCCCGCACCTTTTGACCATGCTCAAAAGCGTTTGTCATAAGGCGATAGCGCAGCGTTTCGAAGATGTCGGTATCGTAGGGCATGGGTCGTATGAACTCGTGATATATCTCCTTCGATAAATCACGAAATCACGAAATTCCATAAAAATCTCAAAAATACCGCTAATTTCATTTTTTTGTTGTCCGATAGGGGCAACTGCGCATAGCCTTCCCTTACGACACAAAAAGGTAGGCGGTCGAACCTGCCAAGTGCGCACACATAAAATGTCAGGGAGGATGACATGACATTTCTGAAGAGGGCGGCTTCGGTCGCTGCTGTTGCTGCTCTTGCGGCCACCACGGCGCTTACGGCGTCGGCAGAAACAACGAAGCTACGGATTCAAACGCACTATGCCCCCGAGACTGTCTCGGGCAAGCTTGCTGCGCAATACATCGAAGACATCCAGACGATGTCGGGTGGCGAGATCGAAGTCGAGATGTTCTACAGCTCGTCCGTCGTGAAGTCGGTCGAAACCTTCGACGCGGCCTCCACGGGCATCCTGGACTGCGACATGACCGGTGGTGGCTACCAGACCGGCAAGAACTCCGCCTTCCAGTTCGTGGGCGACATCATGGGCGGCTATGAAACCCCCTATCAGCAGCTGAGCTGGCTGTATTTCGGCGGTGGCAAGGAAGCTGCGGCGCCGCTGTACAACAAGTACGGCATGGAGCTGATCGGCTGGTGGGTTTACGGTCAGGAATCCTTTGCGTCCTCGAAGCCGATCGAGAAGGTCGCCGACTTCAAGGACTGGAAATTCCGTTCGCCTCCCGGCATGGAAACCAAGATCTTTGAAAAGCTGGGCGCGTCGCCCATCGTGATGGACTTCACCGAGATCTTTACGGCTCTGGAAACTGGTATCATCGACGGTGCGGACGCATCGGGTCTGGCCAACAACGTGGGCTTGGGTCTGTATGACATCGTTAAATATGCCAACTTCCCCGGCTTCCACTCAATGCCGTCCGACCACCTTGCGTGCAACAAGGCGGTTTTTGACGCGATGCCTGAATCGCATCAGCGCATCATGAAGGTGGCCATGGAAGCCCTCGCTCTGCGCACCGCACTGACCTTCGAGAAGAAGAACGCCGAAGCTGCAGCCCAGCTGCGGGAGCAAGGCGTGACGCTGAGCCAGTGGGCGCCCGAAGAGTTGGCCAAGTTCCGTGCCGCAGCACAGGCCACATGGCCTGAGTTCGCAGACACGCCTGAAGCCAAGGCGCTGGTCGACGCACACCTGACCTATCTCGGTCAATTGGGCCTCGTCTCCGAGTAAGCGATCCTTTGGGGTCCCGCTACGCGGGGCCCCAAGTCACCCGCCGCAAATCAAGGCAAGATGCGCGCGGGTTTTTTCATATCATAGGGGGACTTTGCGATGCAGGTGCGCTCCGGCACTCCGATAGAGTGGCTTGTGCCATTGGCATTCATCTTTTGCGCAGGTTGGGTGGTCTGGCACATGCCAGCCTTCACGCTCGACTTTTATCCCCCAACCGACGAGATCCCAGTTCGATAAACTATCGGCTCTGTTCAAACGCAATGATGTCACCCCCAATATGGGCGGGCTGTTCGGCGGCTTTGCTGACATCGTGGACTGGCTTGCTGCCATAGGTGTTGTTGCCTTCGGGTATCTCGGTATCCGAACTGTGCAGCGTGCAGGCATGGAATTTGAAAGTTGGCGTGCTGCGGACCGTTTGGCCGTCTTCATTGGTCGTGTCACCATGATGTTGATCGTGCTTCTGACCAGCGTGATGCTGTACGAGGTGATCCTCCGCTATGTGTTTGAGGCGCCAACGCTTTGGGCGAATGAACTTAGCCTGTGGCTTGCGGGCTTTGTGTTCCTGTGCGCCGGGCTCTATGCCATGCAACAGCGCAGCCACATCCGCATTGTTCTTTTGTACGACGCGGTTCCGCGTTCGGTGCAGCGGATATTCGACACCATCTCGACCGTCCTCATCGTCGTATTCGCCTTCTTTCTGATCTACGGAGGCTATGGCGAGGCATTCGACAAGTTCTACCGTTGGGAGACCTTCGGCACGGCATTTGATCCACCCATTCCTGCCACGATGAAGCCCATGGTGCTGTTTGTCGTCGGCATGGTGGCCATTCAGGCCGTCATCAACCTGATCTCTGATTGGAATGCCGAGGAAGTGCATTACGGGGGCGAAGACCTCGATGAAGAAGAGATTGAGCGCATCAAGGCGCAAGTGGCAAACGAAGGGGTCGGCGACCTCGACGTGACCGGCCAACACGTGTCGACAAAGGACTAAGCCCATGGATATCGGTACTATTTCGCTTGTCCTGATGCTAGGGCTGATCCTTCTCCTTGCTATCGGGATGCCCCTTGGCTTGGCCTCTGCCATCCTCGCGGTTGCTGTGCTGGTCATGAAATTCGAGCCGGAGTTGCTGCTGGCCCCATGGACCTTTGGTGATGGCATTCTGACCGGGCGACCCGGGGCAGGGCCACTCAATATCCTGGCCCAGCGAATATACGGGCTCTTAACGGACTACGTTCTCATATCCATTCCGCTCTTCATCTTTATGGCGGCATTGCTGGAACGCTCCGGCATCGCGAAAGAGATGTATTCGTCCCTGAACATCTGGCTAAACCGGACCCGGGGCGGCATCGCCATCGTGACATCCATCATGGCTGTGATCATGGCCGCTATGTCCGGTATTATCGGGGGAGAGGTGGTCCTTCTGGGTCTGATCGCGCTGCCGCAGATGCTGCGGCTTGGCTACAACCAGAATCTGGCCATCGGCGTGATCTGCGCCTCCGGCTCGCTTGGCACCATGATCCCGCCATCGATCGTGCTGATCATCTACGGCCTAATTACCGAAACCTCGATCAAGGCGCTGTTCACAGCGTCCTTCATCCCCGGGTTTATGCTGGCGTCGTTCATCATCATCTACATCATAATCCGCACGCAACTGCGGCCCCAGGATGCACCACTGCCTGACCCGGTCGAAGGCGAGCCGCAGGGGCACGAGAAGACGGCACTGTTCCTCGCCTTCCTGAACGTAGTTGTCGGCGGGTTTTCGGCAGCCCTGTTCCTGCGCGCCAGCTTCTTCGAATTCTCGGGGTCGAATGCGGCCAATACAGGCGCAGCAGCGTTCTGGGGCACGGCAGAATACATCGGTATCTTTGGCAGCATGCTGGTGGCGAGCGTGGTTTTGGCCATGTTCGTATTTGGTCGGACCCGCACCGCGCTGGGCTGGTCGATGGGCAAGGGTCTTGTCCCGCCCATCGTTGTGATCGGGGTTGTCATGGGGTCGATCTATGGCGGTATCACAGGCATCACCGAGGCTGCAGGCATGGGTGCCATGGCCGTGTTCGTGATCGCCCTGCTGCGCGGAGAAGCATCGTTTGACCTGGTGTGGGAGTCCCTGATGCGGACCCTCAAATCGACCGGCACGATCATCTGGGTGACGATTGGTGCTACGGCCTTGGCCGGAGCCTACACCATTGCTGGTGGTCCGACTTACGTGGCCGACTTCATCGTCGGGTCCGAACTGCCCACCATGTTGGTCATCCTGATGATGATGGTGATCTTGCTGTTTATGGGGGCATTCATGGATTGGGTCGGGATCGTGCTGCTGATCATCCCGGTGTTCTTGCCCATCGTGCTGAAGCTGCCGATTGACGAGATCGGCCTGTTCGGTGAACTGAACCCACGCCATGTGGCGATCTGGTTCGGCGTGGTGTTCTGTATGAACATGCAGGTGTCGTTCCTGTCGCCGCCCTTTGGGCCAGCGGCCTTCTACCTGAAATCCGTTGCACCGCCGCACATCAAGCTCACCGATATTTTCAAAGGGTTCCTGCCCTTCATTGGAATCCAGTTGATCGCGCTGTCGGTCTTGCTGATCTGGCCGCCGATCATCTCGATCCTGCTGTAGGGGGCGATGGCGTGGATTACATTCGCCTTGATCCCGCTGACACGGTGGTGACGACCACCAGGGCTTTGGAGATTGGTGTGGATATTGAGGGTGCGCCTACGCGCGCTCTTATCCCATCTGGGCACAAAGTCGCGACTGGCCATATCGGGATAGGCGAGCCGATCCGGAAATACGCCCAGATCATCGGCTATGCGGCCGAACCGATTGCGCCCGGAGACCACGTGCACACACATAATGTAGAGTTCAGGGGCACCGACATTGCCTATGAATTCGCCACGAACCTGCGCCCTGTTCCCGCGGAAACACCAGACACGTTCATGGGCTACTGGCGCGAGAATGGGCAGGTTGGTACGCGGAACTACATTGCGATCGTCACGTCCGTGAACTGTTCTGCCACGGCCGCACGGATGATCGCGGCGCATTTCACGCCTGAGCTGCTGGCGGACTATCCGAATGTGGATGGGGTGGTCGCCTTTGTTCACGGGACGGGTTGCGGCATGGCGGACAATGGTGACGGGTTCGAAGCGCTGCAGCGCGTCATGTGGGGCTATGCCCGTCACCCGAACCATGCAGGGGTGCTGATGGTTGGCTTGGGCTGCGAGATGAACCAGATTGACTGGCTGCTCGACGCCTATGGCTTAAAACAGGGGCCGTTGTTCCAAGCGATGAATATCCAATCTGTCGCCGGACTTAGAAAGACGGTCGACAAAGGGATCGAGAAGGTGGCGGCCATGTTGCCACTGGCAAATCAGGCGGTGCGGGAACCGTGTCCGGCATCCGAGTTGAAAGTGGCCTTGCAATGCGGCGGGTCGGATGCGTGGTCGGGGATTACCGCGAACCCTGCACTTGGATATGCCACCGATCTGCTGGTGGCACAGGGTGGGACGGGTGTGCTGGCTGAAACGCCGGAGATATACGGCGCAGAGCATCTGCTGACCGCCCGCGCCATCGATCAGGCGACGGGTGAGCGTCTGATCGATCTGATCCGCTGGTGGGAGGATTATACCGCCCGCAACAAGGGATCGATGGACAACAACCCAAGTCCCGGCAACAAGGCCGGTGGCCTGACCACGATCTTGGAGAAGTCGTTGGGCGCTGCTGCCAAGGGCGGGACCACGCCGCTGACGGGTGTCTACAAATACGCCGATAGCGTGCGGGCGCGTGGCTTCACCTTCATGGATTCTCCCGGCTATGATCCGGCGAGTGTGACGGGGCAGATCGCCGGGGGCTGCAACCTCGTGTGCTTTACCACCGGGCGGGGGTCGGCCTTTGGCTCGAAGCCCGCACCGACGATCAAGGTGGCGACCAATACGGAAATGTATGGCCGCATGATCGAGGATATGGATGTGAACGCCGGTGCGATGCTTTCGGAGGGTGTGAGCCTCGAAGAGAAGGGCCGCGAGATTTACGAGCTGTTCTTGAGGGTTGCCAGCGGAGAGATGTCGAAATCTGAAGCACAGGGCCTTGGCGACTACGAATTCGTGCCGTGGCAGATCGGGGCTGTGATGTGATGGAATGTCTGACCGCAGATCAGAAAGCGCAGTATGATGAGCAGGGCTATCTGCTGGTTGCAAACCAGATCCCCGACGATTGGCTGACCAAAATCCGGGACGAGATTGCACGGTTCGAGGCTGAGGCCGCGACCATGACCGAGAGCAATGACCGGCTTGATCTGGAGGACAGTCACTCTGCCGATGATCCGCGCCTGCGGCGGATCAAGCTACCGCATATGATTTCGGACGTGGTGCGGGAGTTGATGTATTCCGACCATGTGCTGGCACCGGCCCGTGATCTGGTCGGACCGAACCTGCGGCTCCACACCACCAAATTGAACATGAAATCGGCCGGTTATGGGGCGGCGGTCGAATGGCATCAGGACTATGCGTTCTATCCGCATACCAATGACGACATTCTCGCCATTGGCATCTGTATTGACGATATGGCCGAGGAAAATGGCCCGCTGATGGTATTCCCGGGCTCGCATAAGGGGTCGGTCTACGATCATCACGTGGATGGGATCTTTGCCGGTGCGATGCTGCCAGAGCAAAACGGGTTGAATATGGCGGACGCGGTGCCGCTGACCGGCCCGGCGGGGTCAATCAGCATTCATCACGGGCGGATCGTGCATGGCTCTGCCCTGAACACCTCGGACCGGGCGCGGCGCATCTTGTTCTACGAGATGATGGCTGCGGATGCCTTTCCGATCATGGGCAGTATGACCAAGTGGGATGGGATCGAAGACTACAACACCCGGATGCTGTGCGGCGAGCCAACGCTGACCCCGCGCCTGAAAGACATCCCGATCCGCATCCCGCAACCACAGCCGGATGTGCCGATTTCCATCTATGAAATTCAGAAGGGGCTGAAGACGCGCGCCTTCGATACCATTCCCGCGAAGGAGAGTTGATATGAGCAAGCCAACGATTGGATTTATCGGCCTCGGCCTGATGGGCGGAGCCATGGTGGGCCGGTTGCAGGATCAAGGCTATGATCTGGTGGTGATCGCAAACCGTACCCGAACGTATGTTGATCGCGCAGTTGAGCGAGGGGCGGTCGAGGTGACAACAGCCAAGGCTGTGGCCGAGGGGTCGGACATCGTGATGCTATGCATGAACACTTCAGACAATGTCGAAGCGCGGATGCGTGGGGATGACGGCGTGATTGCCGGGCTGAAACCGGGCGCGGTGGTGATTGATTTCGGCACGTCACTGCCTGCGTCGACCAAGGCATTGGGAGCGGAGGTTGCGGCAGCGGGCGGCACGATGCTGGACTGCCCCATTGGGCGCACGCCGATGCACGCCAAGGACGGCTTGTTGAACCTGATGGGCTCCGGGGACAAGGCGGCGTTCGATAAGGTCAAGCCGGTGCTGGACGATTTGGGCGAGAATGTCTTTCACCTAGGGGCCTTGGGCACTGGGCACACCATCAAGTTGATCAACAATTTCTACGCGCAGGCCTGTGCCAATGCGATGGCTGAAAGCTATGCCATTGCAGATGTGATGGGTGTGGACCGGCAGGGGCTCTATGACGTGATGTCCGCAGGTCCGCTCAAGTCCGGGATGATGGATTTCGTGACCGCCTATGCGCTGCGGGGGGACGATCAGCAGCTTGCCTTTTCCATTAAGAATGCGGCCAAGGATGTCGGGTACTACGCCCAGATGTGCGACGATGCTGGCGTGCAGTCGATGATGTCGGGCAGCACGCTGGACAGCCTGCGCGGGTCCATCGAAGCGGGGCGTGGGGAAGACATGGTGCCTTTGCAGGTCGACTTCTTCGCTGACCGGTTCAAAGGCTAAGAGTGGCGATCGCCGCCCATCCAACCGAAGACCGCGCCGCCCTTGGCATCGCTATGACGCTAGGGGCGTATGCGTTCTTTACGCTGATCGACACGTCGGTGAAGTGGCTGTTGCTGGCGGGGCTGCCTGCATTCCAACTCGCCTTCATGCGGTACTTCCCGCATTTTCTGATCTCAACCGCGCTTTTGTTGCGCAAGGGCATGCGGTGGTCGAATTTTCAGTCCGCGTATATGGGGCTGGTGCTGCTGCGGGGGTTCCTGCTGGCGTCGGCCACGCTTTTTAACTTCATCACCCTGAACTACCTGCCACTGACGGTGGTCGGGTCGATCATGTTTTCCGCCCCGATCATCGTGTGTTTCCTCAGTTGGCCCTTGCTGGGTGAACGGGTGGGGCCATGGCGGTGGTTTGCAATCATCCTTGGATTCACGGGCGTTTTGGTGGTGATCCGGCCCTTTGACGCGAGCTTTCACGCGATCGCGATCCTCAACGTCTACAATGCATTTTCGCTGGCCCTGTATTCCATCATCACGCGCAGGATTTCAGGTGTTGTGGCAGCAGAAACAATGCAGTTCTGGATGGGCGCTTTTGGTGCTGCGGCGCTAGCCCCCTTGGCGTGGATGGTGTGGACAGCGCCCGACACGTGGCTGCAATGGGCACTTATGATCGGGCTTGGCATCTGGGGATGGGCGGGGCACGAGATTTTCTCTCGCGCACACGCATACGCCCCGGCCAATACGCTAATGCCCTACACCTACAGCTTCCTGCTGTATCTGGCGCTTGCAAGTTACCTTGTCTTCGGCGATGTGCCGGACGGTTGGACGCTGGTTGGCGCAGCGATCATTGTCGTCTCCGGCTTGATCATATGGCAGCGCACGGCACGAAAGGACAAGGCATGAAGATTGCGGCCATAGGCGAGGCGATGATTGAGCTGTCGATGGATGATGTAGAGGCCGCAGTGCGCGTGGCCGGCGACACGTTGAACACGGCCATCTACCTCAAACGCAACGCACCGGAACTGCAGGTCGACTATGTGACACGCCTTGGCACAGACGCCTTTTCGGACCGGATCGTCGCAGCGATGAAGGCGGAAGATATCGGTATCCATGCGGTTGAGCGTGATCCCGAAGGGACACCGGGCCTTTATGCCATCACGACCGATGACACGGGCGAACGCAGCTTTACCTACTGGCGCGATACCTCCGCAGCACGTTCGGTGTTTCTAACTTCTGAGGGCCCGGATTTTTCCGCCCTCGAACCCTATGACGTGATCTACACGTCAGCCATTACGCTCGCAATCATGCCGGCGACCACGCGTGTTGCCTTGATCGATTGGCTGCAAGGTTTTCGGCAGCGGGGCGGACGGCTGGTTTTTGACAGCAACTACCGACCGCGCCTGTGGGAAGATCAGGACACGGCCCGCGAAGTGATCGCGGCGATGTGGGCGCTTTGCGACATCGCCCTGCCTTCCATTGATGACGAGATGGAGCTGACCGGCGAAACCGCTGATGCGGTCACGGCACGATTTCTTGCGCTGGGCCGCTCAGGCGCTTTGAAGCGCGGAGAGATTGGCCCGCTGTGCCTTGAGACCAGCACCTCCGGCACCTATCCGGCAGCGCCCAAGGTTGTGGATACGACAGCGGCAGGTGACAGCTTCAACGGTGCCTATTTGGCGGCGGCGCTGACTGATGAGCCTCAAGATGCTGCCCTGCGCGCGGGTCACGATCTGGCGTCACGCGTCATTGCGCATCGTGGGGCCATCCTGCCCCGCTAGTTAGGCCCCAATCATGGCGCGCAGCGCGGCATCGGGGTCAGCAGATTGGCACGCGGTAAAAGTTCGTCTGCTTTCGGATCGTCCAGCGTGCGGTTGTCCGCCATCTCTGCCTGCACAAAGGTGACCCAGGCGTCGACGGCCGCTTGCAGCGATGGGCTGGGCGATGACCCTCGGTCCGCCAGCGTTGCCAGAATGCGGATGGGCAGTTTCTGGCTGCCGTCCATTGCGATCTGCCGAAGCCGGTGATGCAGGTTTGGGTTCTCAAACCGTTTGATCAGCGCGTCTGCATATGCCCCCGCTTGCTGTTGAACGCTGTCCGGCAGTGTTTCCGCCGCTTCACGCATCAGGTTCTGTGCAGTGCTGCGTAGCTCCGTATCTGCAATCGCCTCGTGCACATAGGTGTATCCGCGCAGCGCCCCCGCATAGGCAAGGAATGAATGTGCCCCGTTCAGCATCCGTAGCTTGCGCATTTCGTGTGGGTCAACATCGTCGACCCATTGTACGCCCGGCCAGTCCGGTTTCGCGGCGGCAAAGCGATCTTCGATGACCCATTCGGTGAAGCTCTCAGTCGGGACAGCCATCTTGTCGCCAGCCTCGGCACGGATAGCGTCCGTCGTGGCGGGAGTGATGCGATCAACCATGCAGGATGGGAACGTGATCGCGTCGGGCAAATTCAGCTTGGCCGCAGCGGCGAAATCCCGAACAGCGTGCTCTAGCTTCGATCCGTTGTCAGGCAGGTTGTCACAACACAGAACGGTGACGGGCGATTTGCGCCGCGCCAAGCCACGGCTCAGCGTACCGATCACGGTTGTGCCCGCGCCCTGCAGGTCTGCCTGAACATCGGTTGACGCCATATCAAGCTGCCCGTCCGGACCCAGACGATACGCTTTTTCCGTTACTGTCAGTGTGATGACCGAAAACTGGTCAGAGGCGACTGCGTCGATCACGGAAACCGGACCTTCTGACGCGACCAGCATATCAGACATGCACGTGATCGGCTTGATCAACGTACCGCCTGCATCCTTTACGATGAGGCTGTAGCCGTAATTCTGTGTCGCCAATCCGTCGCGGATGGCGGGTGAGCGAAAGCTGACTCCTGTAATCTGCCAACCCGGCGTGTCTTGTGTGTACGCCGCAGCGTGTGCGCGAAAGAAATTACCGACACCAAGGTGAAGAATATGCGGCATCGGTCAGTCCAGTCTATACGTGCTGCGGGCCAGATCGGTGGCGAGGAGGCGCGCCAGATCTGCGGCGGTATTGGTGTCGAAATACCCTCGCTCGGTCTGCGCCGCCAAATGCAGCGAAATGGCCCGTCGCCAAAGATCATGCCGTGCAGGGATGGAGAGGAAAGCTCGGGTATCATCATTGAAACCGGCAAGGTTGTAGTAGCCAGCCGTTTCGACCACCTGATCCAGATAGCGGGCAATGCCTGCAGCACTGTCATGGAACCACCAGGGCGGGCCAATGCGCAGGCACGGCCAATGCCCGGCCATGGGCGCCAGTTCGCGGGCATAGGTGGTTTCATCCAGCGTGAACAGGATCAGGGTCAGTCTTGGGTCATTGCCAACACGGTTCAAGAGGGGTTCGAGGCCACGTACCCAGTCTACGGCAATGGGGATGTCCGCGCCCTTGTCCGGTCCGAACTGTTCAAACAGCGCGTGGTTGGTGTTGCGCCGACTGCCAGCATGCAGCTGCATGACCAGCCCGTCATCCAATGACATCTGCGCCATCTCAATCAGCATATGCCCATGAAATGCATCAGCCTGTGACATGTCCCCGGACACCAGTGCAGCGTAGGTGTCAGCGGGGTTATCCAGCCAGATGGTCTGCGGCACCTCAATGGCGTGATCGGTGGCCGTTGCGCCAAGCGCTTTGAACGCGGCGCGCCGTTCGCGCAATGCCGCGAGGAAGCCGTGGTAAGACGAGGTATCCTGCTTGGTCATCGCACCCAGTGACATCAGGTCCGAAGCCCAGTCCGGCGCCCTCGGGTTCAACAGCGCATCTGGCCTGAATGTCGGCACCACGCGTCCATCCCAATCGCTGTCTTTGATCGTCTGATGGTGCATCAGCGGGTCGAGCGCTGCGTCCGTGGTTGCCAGAACCTCGATTCCGAAGCGGTCGAACAGAACGCGCGGGCGATTGGCTGGGTCGGCCAACCATGCATCAATGTGGTCATAGACCGCATCCGCTGTATAGGCACTCAACGACAAGCCGCAGCCCAGGGTCTCACGCAGCACATATTCGATCCAAAGCTGGCTGGGCGTGCCCAGAAACAAATGCCAGTGTGTCGCAAAAAGCCGAAAGATCTCTCGCGGGTCGCGATCCTCGACAGGCACGCCAACCCCAAGCTGTTCAAGCGGAACGTCCTGCGAATAAAGCATCCGAAACACGTAGTGATCCGGAATGACCAGCAGCTCTGCCGGATCGGCAAAGGGCTGGTTTTTGGCGAACCAAGCTGGGTCACAATGACCATGTGGCGACACGATTGGGGCCTGCCGAATTCCGTCATAAATCCCCGCCGCTTTGCCAGTCAGTTCGAGCGCCATGCCTGCCCCTTTCCTTTTTCCGCAGACTAGCACGAATGCCCCTTGGCGCATGTGCAAAATGCCGCCACTCTGTGGACTGGGAGGACAGTAATGAACGTCTTGATGATTGGGGCTGGAATGGTCGCCCAGACCCACCTTCTGGCCCTGCGCGACAACCATGCAGGCGCGCGATTGACAGGCATTCTGGGGCGCAATGAAGCGCGCACCACCGCATTCTGCACCGAGGCGTCACAGCTTCTGGGATACGGGCTGGCGCCATACACCGATGTGCAAGCTGCCTTGGCCGTAAAACCTGACATGGCCATCGTGATCACGCCACCCGATGTCCGGATGGAATGTGCCCGCGCGTTGGTGCAGGCGCGTGTGCCAACGCTTATGGAAAAACCGGTTGAGCGCACGTTGGCGGCAGCCAGCGAAGTGATCGACCTGTATGCGCAAGCGGGCGTGCCCTTGGGCATTTGCTTTCAGCACCGAACCCGGGCAGCAGCACAAACGCTCAAACAGCGCATTGAGGCAGACGAACTCGGCGATATCGTGCATGTGGATATGCGAGTCCCGTGGTGGCGCGACCAATCGTATTATGATGCACCCGGGCGCGGCACCTATGCGCGGGATGGCGGCGGTGTAATGATCAATCAGGCGATACACACACTTGATCTGGCACTGTGGTTGGCCGGGCCCGTCGCAAAACTGCAGGCCATGATGCGCACCAGTCCCCTGCACAGGATGGAGGCCGAGGATATCGCCGCCGCGTTGCTTACATTCCGTTCGGGTGCGTCTGGTGCCCTGAATGCGACCACAACCGCTTATCCCGGCGGTGCGGAAAGCATCACACTAACCACGACAAAGGCACACGCGCATCTGGAAGGTGACAGCCTGCGCATCGATTGGCTTTCAGGTCAGACAGAAACGATTGCCCCCGATGGTGGCGCTGATACCGGCGGGGGCGCTGATCCGATGGCCTTTACCCACGCATGGCATCAGGCATTGCTTGAGGATTTCGTCGCCTCTGTTGCAGAGAAACGCACACCCCTTGCCCCACCCGCCGAAGCCCTGCACGTCCACGCTGTGATCGACGCGATGGAACGCGCGGCTCGCACATCCACCATGATTGAAGTGACACAATGACACTCACCTTTGTCGCCCTCGGGCTGGACCACCGCCATATATACGGCATGACGGAAAACATGCAGGCTGTCGGCGCCCGATGCCTTGGCTTTTGGACCGAAGGGAATCCACAACCGTTGGCCGGGTATGCAAAGCGGTTCCCTGATTTGCATCGGTTCGACACGTTGGAGGCGGCACTGGTGGCTGGGGCTGACCTTGCGCTGGTGTCGAATATCCCTGGTGACCGTGCCGACGTCGCCATTCAGGCGATGCGCACTGGTCACGACGTGATGACGGACAAACCCGGTTGCACATCCCTGGAACAACTCAACGCAATCAAAGACTGCGTGGCTGAAACCAGTCGCATCTGGTCCATCAACTTCTCTGAGCGGTTTGAGGTGCCATGCGTTACGCTGGCCGATCAATTGGTGCAGGACGGTGCCATTGGCCGTGTGGTGCACACGACCGGCCTTGGGCCACATCGCTTGAACCGCCCCACACGCCCTGACTGGTTCTTTCAGCGTGAACGATATGGCGGCGTTTTGACCGACATTGCCTCGCATCAGATCGACCAGTTCCTGCATTTCACAGGCTCGGATCAGGCGCAGGTGACCATGGCGCATGTGGCCAATCACGCCAATCCGGATGATCCCGGTTTGCAGGATTTTGGAGAGATCGCGCTGCGGTCGGATCACGCATCAGGCTATATCCGCGTCGATTGGTACACGCCGGATGCGCTGCCCACCTGGGGCGATGGGCGCCTGACCCTGCTTGGCAACGACGGATACATCGAGTTGCGCAAATACGTCGATGTAAACGGGCGCGAAGGCACGGATCACCTTGTTCTGGTCAATGGTGATCGGTGCGAGAAGATAGATGCGCGTGACGCGGGATTGCCGTACTTCGAACGCCTTGCCCATGACATCGCACACCGGACCGAAACCGCGATGACACAGGCGCACTGCTTTAGGGTGATGGAACTTGCACTGCAGGCGCAGGCGATAGCGGAAGGGTCGGTCATATGATCCGCGTGGCAATTCTGGGCGGTGGGATCGGCGCGCAGCATCTTGAGGCCTATTATCAGCTTGAAGAGTTCGTCGTGACGCATCTGGTCGATCAGGATGCCGAACGCAGTGCGGCCCTCTGCGGCGATCGGATCACCCCTCTCTCTTCTATCGAAGATGCGCTGTTTGCGGATGTCGATGTCATCGACATCTGTCTGCCACCACACCTGCACGCCCCTGTTGCGATTGGCGCTCTTGAGGCGGGCAAGCACGTCATCTGCGAAAAGCCACTGGCAACGTCGTTAGAGCAGGTCAACGCCATTTCATCTGCGGCGACCGCATCGGGCAAGTCGGTGTTTCCTGTGTTTCAGTACCGTTTTGGTCCCGCGTTCGACCAACTGCGCGCCCTGCAAGTGGCGGGTCTCGTGGGCGCCCCACGCGCAGCTTCGCTGGAAACACATTGGAACCGCGACGCTGAGTACTACGCGATCCAATGGCGCGGCACCTGGGCTGGTGAGCAGGGCGGCGCGGTGCTGGGTCACGCGATCCACGCCCATGATCTGCTGGGTACGTTCATGGCGCCCATCGTTGGGGTGACTGCCCGCCTTGGCACGCTCGTCAACCCGATCGAGACTGAGGATACTGCCGCCCTGATCTTTGAGCTTGAAGGGGTGCTTTGGCGACCAGCAGCATCACCCTTGGTGCCGCATCCGATGAAACCCGGTTGCGGCTGGTCTATGAGCACCTGACTGCAACCTCACATACGAACCCGTACGCACCCGCAGAGGGCATATGGCAATTTACGGCGCGAGATCCTGAACGGCAAAGCGACGTGGACGCAATATGCGAAACAGCATCGCGTAACTTGCCCGGTTTTGCCGGGTTCTTGACCGAGGTGGGTAAGGCTTTGAACGGCACTCCAAACACGGCGGTCACTCTGGCCGAAGGAACGGCCTCGATTGAGCTGGTCACCGCGATCTATGCCGCACACCGCGACGGAACGCGGGTCGCCCTGCCGCTTGAGTCGGATCACACCCTGCACGCGGGGTGGCAGCCATGATCGAATGCTGGCGTTGGTTTGGGCCCGATGATCCCACGCAATTGTCCGACCTTCCGCAGGTCGGGGCCACCGGCGTGGTCACCGCGCTGCACCAGTTCGCACCCGGTCAGGAATGGCCCGCGCAAGCGATCCAAGACCGCAAAGCGATGATCGAGGCTGCTGGCCTCACATGGGAAGTGGTGGAAAGCCTACCGGTGTCCGAAGCGATCAAGACACGAAGCGCCGACATCGCTGCGCATCTGGACGCCTACAAGGCCAGCATGACCGCTCTAGCGCAAGCAGGGATCCGCACCATCTGCTACAACTTCATGCCAATCCTCGATTGGACACGTACTCAAACCCATGCCGCGCAACCTCATGGCGGCACGGCCATGCTGTTCGATCTGGCAGATTTCGCAGCCTTTGACCTCTTCATTCTCAAGCGCCCGGGTGCTTTGGATGACTATTCGGATGTTGTTCGGGCCAGCGCGACCGAAGCCTTTGCCCGAATGGATGACGCAGACAAGGCGCGGCTCAGCCGTACAGTGATTGCCGGGCTACCCGGTGCGAATGACGGTTGGACTCTGGATGACGTACAGCAACGGCTTTCGACATATGACGCCATAGGCGCGGAGAAAATGCGCGGCCACCTGATCGACTTTCTGTCCGAGGTCGCGCCGCTGGCGGATCAGCTTGGCCTGCGCCTGTGCTGTCACCCGGACGACCCGCCCTTTTCACTTCTAGGCCTGCCTCGGGTCATGTCTTCGACCGATGACTATGAGACCGTGTTGAATACAGTGAATTTTGAGGCAAACGGCGTGACGCTGTGCACCGGGTCACTGGGGGTCGCCGAAGCCTTCGACGCGCTTGACTTCGTGCGCCGCCTCGGCCCGCGCATCCACTTCGCACATCTGCGCAATACCAAGCGCCTGCCATCCCCAGACGCGGACCGCCCCGGTTTCTTCGAAGCGGCACATCTTGAGGGGGACACCGACATGGTTGGAACCGTTGCCGCGCTGATGGAGGAAGAAGCACGCCGTCGTGCTGAAGGGCGCAGCGACCATGCCATCCCCATGCGCCCGGATCACGGCCAGGAATTGCTCATGGACCGGGATCGTGACAGCCTGCCCGGCTATCCTCTGATTGGACGGATGCGTGGGCTGGCTGAGCTGCGGGGTATCATGGCAGCAGTCGCGGCAGGTCAGGCATGATGCGCATTGGTGTTGCAGGTGTCGGTCTGATCGGCCGTCAGCATTTGGACGCAATCGAACGCGCGCAAGGTGTCACGGTCTCTGCCGTCTTCGATCCGGCGTTGAAAGAACACGTGCCGTGGGCGTGTACCGACAGCCTGTCGGATCTGGCCGCGCAATCCGACGGCGTCATCCTTGCGGTGCCCAACCACCTTCACGCTTCGATGACCCTGTCGCTGATCGATGCGCACTGCCCGATACTGATCGAAAAACCGCTCACGGCCACGGCCGCCGAAGGGGCCGAAGTGGTCGCTGCCGCAGAAAAGGCAGATGTGCCCATCCTCGTTGGCCATCACAGACGGCACAATCCGCTCACTGCCAAAGCGCACCAGATCATTGCGGATGGTACGCTCGGCGCGGTGACAACGGTGCAAGGCACGTGCTGGCTGCCGAAGCCTGACAGCTACTATGCCCAGGCTTGGCGCCAAGGGGCGGGGGCAGGGCCGCTGTTTATCAACCTGATCCACGACATTGATCTGCTGATGTATCTATGTGGCCCAATCACGCATGTGCAGGCGATGGAAAACAATGCGGTGCGCGGGGCAAAAGCGGAGGAAGTGACCGTCGCCACCCTTCGCTTTGCCAGCGGCGCGCTGGGCACCGTCAACCTGTCCGACGTTGCCCTTGGGCCATGGAGCTGGGAGCTAACGGCAGGTGAAAACCCTGCCTATCCCAAAACGGATCAGTCCAGTTATCTCATCGGGGGAACAAAGGGTGCGCTGTCCTTGCCCAACCTCAGCCTTTGGACGCAAAAGGACGGCCCGGACTGGTGGGCGCCCATGGATCAGACGCGGGTGCCACTGCCCCTGTCAGACCCGCTGAAGGATCAGATTGAGCATTTTGCGCAAGTAATCGAAGGCAATGCCCCGCCGCTTGTCAGCGGGGCCGATGGCCTGCGCGCTGTTCATGTGATTGAGGCAATCAAATCAGCCGCCGGATCCGGGCAACTGGTCGCTGTCGGCTAGGACGTCCAGGGGCGCTCCGCTCACTGGATTGTGCATTCCCTGCTGCTTTGGTCGCATTCAACGCGCCTATATTGCGCCGTACCGCCCGGCCCGCTAGGCAGGGGGCCGCAAGACAAAGGCGCAGACCATGACCCAAGCTCCCCTGCCAACCCTCGACCAGATGCGCGTGGCTGTGATCGGATTGGGGTATGTCGGCCTGCCCCTCGCCGTGGAAATGGGCAAACAGCGCCCCACCATCGGGTTCGATCTGAACGTCGAGCGCGTCGCGGGCCTACAAGCAGGGACGGACAGCACCGGCGAGGTGGACGATCTGGGCGCAGCGACCCACCTGACCTACACCAACACCCTGTCCGATATTGCGGACTGCAACGTCTATATCGTCGCGGTCCCGACCCCAATCGACAGTCACCGCCAACCCAACCTCGCCCCGTTGCTCGCGGCCTCTCGCACCGTTGGCGAGTTGATCAAGCGCGGCGACATCGTCATATTCGAAAGTACGGTCTATCCCGGCGCGACCGAGGAAGACTGCCTGCCGCTGGTCGAAGAGGTGTCCGGCCTTCGCCTCAACATGGATTTCTATGCCGGCTACAGCCCCGAGCGGATCAACCCGGGCGACAAGGATCGTCCGCTGCCCAAAATCACCAAAGTTACCTCCGGCTCAACCCCCGAAGCAGGGCAGGCGATTGACGCACTCTATGGCTCCATCATCACGGCAGGTACCCACCTTGCCCCGTCCATCCGCGTGGCCGAAGCGGCCAAGGTCATCGAAAACACCCAGCGTGACGTAAACATCGCCCTGATCAACGAGCTTTCGATCATCTTTTCACACCTTGGCATCGACACATCCGCCGTGCTGGATGCTGCTGCCACCAAGTGGAACTTCAACCGCTACACGCCCGGGCTGGTTGGGGGGCACTGTATCGGTGTTGATCCCTATTACCTGATCGATAAGTCGATTTCGGCGGGCCACATCCCCGACATCATCCGCATGGCGCGCGAGATCAACGATGGCATGGCGCAACATGCGGTTTCCCTCTTGGTCAAGGCAATGATCAAGCGCGAAGCGCGCGTTCATAGGGGACGGGTTCTGATCCTTGGGATCACGTTCAAGCAAAACTGTGCAGACATCCGCAACACCAAGGTCGTTGATATGCTGGGCGAACTGACAAGCTATGGGCTTGAGGCCGATATTCACGACCCTTGGGCTGATCCGGACGAGGTGAGGCAGGAACACGGTCTTGGCCTTTTGGCACAGCTACCGGAACAGGCGGATTACGACGCGGTGATCCTCGCAGTGCCGCATGATGATCTGGTCGGGCAGGGGCCTGCACCCTTGCGCGCGCTTTTGACGGACAATGGTGTTTTGTTTGATATGAAGGCCGCATTTGACATAGCGGACAGTGACCTGCGCCTTTAGTTCACCAACGCGGTGCTGACCATCGCAGCCGCCCGCTCCCCCGTTTCAATTGCCCCTTCGATCAATCCGCCGTTCTGTTGCGACACCTCAGCCCCGGCAAAGATCAGGCGACCTGCGACCGGGTGCGACAAGCCGGGCGCGCCATAGGGCGGATGACCGTGCGGCGGCGTTTGGTCAAATGGGGTCGCAGTGAATGGCTCTGCTGCCCAATCCATCAGCTCGACCTTGCTCGGCTGCGCAGCCCGGGGCCCAAACAGGCGGGACACCTGGGCCAGCGATTGCTGAATTAAGGTCTCACGATCTTGCCGCGCATCAGATGCCACGCCCAAGAACCCGAAGAGACCAAAAACGTTGGCCTCGGGGTCAGACTGATCTGCAATTTCAAACAGTGGCCCGACATGGCTGACAACACCTCCGGACAATCCGGCCTCGCGCCAGAACGGTTTGTCGTAAAGGGCAACCAGCTTGGCATGTGCCGCCATCCATGTCGGCCATTGGGTTAGCGCCTGTGAAACATCCGGAGCCCACGCCGGGGTCACGTCCCACGAGGCGACGATGGGTCCGGGCACTGCACAGATCACCATATCGCCGTCCCATGTCGCGCTCTCCGTCTCGACCTGCGGGCGATGCGTCAGGTCAATGGCGCGCACGACCTGCCCGAAGCGTATGGTCCCGTCAGGCAGCGACGCCGCCAACTTTTCAGCAAGCCGTTGCACTCCACCACGAATGCGCGCAGCATCGCTGTAGCGCCGGGGAAACGCCCCGCGCTGCGTTTGCGCCGCTGTTTCATAGATCAAATCGCCATCTTCGAATTGGGCCAGCGTCGATAAGCCTAATTCCTTCAGCAGAGCCACGATCCGTGGCTGATAGGCGGGCCATATCCAAGCCGGGCCAAGATCAATGCCACCGTCCGCAACTGGAAGGCTCAAGGCCCGCCCGCCAACGCGGTCTCGCGCCTCCAGAACGGTCACGTCATGCCCCGCCTGATGCAGCCGCAGCGCGGCCGTCAAACCGGCCAGCCCCGCGCCAATGATCAGGGCGCTCGTCACCCGTCGACCATCTGGCGCAGATGGCCCGTCTTGACCCAAAGCTGCGCGCCTTCCGATCCAGCCTTCAACGTGGCCTTGCTGCCGGGTGGGAAGCGCAGCCAGTCACGCGCACCCATGGTGGCGTCACCGTCACTCAAGCTTCCGTCCAGTACCAATACTTCGGCCCCGTCCTTGGCATCTAACGCATGAGATGCACCCGGTGCCCAAACCTCGAAGGCCACAAGCTCATTGGCATCTTCGAACAAGGTCGCCGTGGATACGCCATCCCGCGCTGGATCCTCCATGGTCTCCGCTGTGTTCATGTCAATACTGACATGGTGCCGGTCCTCGGGATCGAACTGCCACAGCTTGACAAAGATGGTGGCGCCGGGTGCTGAACTGGGGGTATGGCGCGATGTCGGCGGGTTACGCACATAGGTCCCGACCGGAAAATCGCCTGCTTCGTCCTGAAACACACCTTCAAGCACGATGTATTCCTCGCCTCCGTCATGGGTATGCGGGGCAAAGGCGCTGCCGGGGGCAAAGCGCACAATGGTTGTTGCACGCGCCACCTCATCCCCAATGCGATCCAGCATTTTCCGCTCGACCCCCGCTGAAGGTGAAGCTCGCCAAGGATTGTCTGCGTCCAGGACGCGCACGGGCTGCGTGAAGTCAGCATTCAGTTCCATACTCGGTCTCCATTGCGGTTACCTTCCATTAGGTAGGCAAACATTTCGGTTCTGCAAGGTTGATAGCCTCATTGCTTTCTTGGATCAAAGAAATATATTACTAACTGTGCTGACCAAAAGGTAGGCAAATGGATACACGCAACGAATTATTGGACCAAGCGGAAGAGTTTGCGCGGCGGCGCGGATTTGACGGATTCAGCTTCGCAGACCTCGCCAACAGCGCGGGAATCCGAAAGGCATCAGTGCACTACCACTTCCCGGCCAAAGCCGATCTGTCCTTCGCACTAATGGAACGTTACCGGGCCGTGTTCATGGACAAGCTCCACGCCATCTCGGCAGCAGAACCCATGGCCAGCACACGCCTGTTGCAGTTCCTGAATCTGTATCGGCAGGCATCAGATGGCGGGCGCAGCCTGTGCTTGTGCGTTGCGCTATCCGTGACACAAACGGCTCTTCCAAAGGCAAGCCTCGCCGAACTTGCCGCGTTCCACGGCGATGTCATAGCATGGCTAGAGACGGTTTTCCGCCTCGGGCAGGCCGATGGCACCCTACGACATGTGTCTGACCCGCGCGCCGAAGCTCACGCTGCCATGGCGCAGGTGGAAGGGGCGCAGATCGTTGCGCGGGCCGCACAGGACGCCAGCCGGTTCGAAGCGACCATTGGCACATTGGTCGCCCGCAGCCTTTGACGACGATGCGGGAAAAAATGTGATGTGATCCCAAAACGTTTCTGTGTCAGCCTGACCAAGCATACGGCAATGGATCGACCTGATCGCGCCGGTTGGAGGGATAGCATGACTGAAACGCTTGATTGGATCCGGGTTGGGCAGACAACCGACTTGCCCGAAGGGCGGGTGAAGACGGTCACCGCACGCACCGTATCTATTTGCCTTTCCCATTTCGATGGGCAGTGGGCAGCGATGGACAATCACTGTCCGCATCAGCGCGGACCGCTGGGCGAAGGATCGATTGAGCGCGGAGAGGGCGGTAAATGCTGGATCCGTTGCCCATGGCACGGTTGGGACTTTGATCCGCTTACCGGTGCCCCTCCTGGCGGACACGAGGATACGGGCCAGAAACTGTACCCACTCAAGATCGAGGGGGAGGAGATTTTTGTCGGTCTCGAACCAGAACCGCCGCATGTGCGCACGGTCAGCGATCAGATGGCCGAAAGCATGGTCAACTGGGGCTTGAAACACGTCTTTGGCATGGTGGGCCATTCAAACCTTGGGCTGGCGGATGCGATCCGCATGCGGGTCGAAGCGGGTGAGATGAAATATGTGGGCATCCGCCACGAAGGGTCCGCCGCGTTCGCCGCATCCGCCTATGGCAAGCTGACGGGTCATCCGGCGGGGTGCCTGACCATCGCCGGGCCCGGCGCCACGAACTTGCTGACAGGTCTGTGGGACGCCAAGGTCGACCGCGCGCCCGTGCTGGCACTAACCGGCCAGGTACAAACGCAGGTCTTTGGGCCAGGCGCGTTTCAGGACATCGACCTCGCGTCGGCCTTTGATGCGGTTAGCAGATTCAGCCAGACAGTGCTGAGCACCTCAAAACACGCCGAACTGGTGTCGCTGGCGATGAAGAATGCGCTGGTCGAACGCGACGTGGCCCACCTGATCTTCCCGGACGATATGCAGACCAACCCGTCCGACGCGCCCGCGTCCAAACCCGATGGGCGTATGGGTCGCGCCGTCGTCAAGCCATCGGATGCAGACGTCGCCGATGCGCTGAACCTGCTGAACGCGGCCAAGCGCCCGATCTTTGTGATCGGTCACGGTGCGTGGGACCATATGGAGGCGATCACCAAGCTGGCCGAAACTCTTGGCGCCCCGGTGCTGACAACATTCAAAGGCAAGGGCCTGCTGTCCGACAGCCACCCCAATGCTGCGGGCGTTCTCGGTCGGTCCGGCACGCCAATTGCGTCGTGGTTTATGAACGAAGCGGATCTAATCCTGACCCTCGGAACCTCCTTCTCCAACCACACGGGGATCGAACCTTCGAAACCCATCATCCAGGTTGATTTCGAACGCATGCAGCTTGGCAAGTTCCACCCGGTCGATCTGCCCATCTGGTCCGAGATTGGTGAATTCTGTGCGGCCGTTGCTCCGCATCTGGTACGTCCTGCTGACGCGGCTGATCAGGTCACTGAACTCGCTGAACGCTGGGATATTTGGCGCAAGGAGAAACGTAACCGCATGGAGGAGGAAACAGCCAAGGGCATCCATGCCTTCGCCATATTCGACGCATTGTCGCGCGTGGCGCCAGCTGATGCGATCATCGCCGTGGATGTGGGCAACAACACTTACTCCTTTGGGCGCTACTTCGAAACCAAGGGGCAGCGCGTGCTGATGTCCGGCTACCTTGGCTCCATCGGCTTCGGCTTTCCCGCAGCCATGGGCGCGTGGGCGGCCACGCAGGACTTTGACTGGCTCAAGGGACGCAAGATCATCTCGATTTCGGGCGACGGTGGGTTCGGCCAATACGCAATGGAACTGACCACAGCGGTCAAATACGGAATGGATATCACCCACGTGCTGCTGCACAACGGCGAGCTGGGCAAGATCACCAAGGAACAGAAATCCGGTGAATGGCCGGTATGGGAAACATCCCTGCACAATCCGTCTTTCGCGGCTTTCGCCAAGATCTGTGGGGCGCATGGGGAAAAGGTCGTGTCGTCTGATGCTATCGAAGCGGCTTTGCAAAAGGCGCTGCATGTCGATGGCCCGGCCCTGGTCGAGATTATGACGGATTCCGAGCTGGTTTGACGTGCGGGGCGCACCACAGGTGCGCCTTACGGGCGCGCAGTGCCGTTAACGATCTATTTGCGAATTGAACCGTTCGATGCGTTAACCAGCCCGGGTCCGCAGTTTCTGCGCTGCGGCGGTGTACGGGGGTGCACAGGAGGTGTACACATGGTGCACCCCCCATGTCCCTTGCTTTCATGGTGTTAACGCGCGTCTGCCGCTTTGCAGCGACCAACCGATGCACAGGTGTTGCGCGTACGCTACCCCGTCCGCCCGTCAAAGGCCTTCACGGTGATCCCTTCCGCCTCAAGCGTCCGGCGGACTGACGCTGCGATTTCCACAGCCTCGGGCGTGTCCCCATGGCAGCAAATGGTGTCGATGGGCGTCTCGATCTGCTTGCCGCTGTCGGTGATGATGGCCTGCGCCTTCACCATCTCGACCATCCTTTTGCCTGCGATTTCAGCATCATGGATGATGGCGCCAGGCTTCCGGCGGTCCACCAGTGTGGCGTCGTCATTATAGGCGCGGTCGGCAAAGATCTCGCAGGCGAATGTCGCCCCAATTGACCGTGCCGCGCGCTCTTGGGCTGTAGCGGCCAGCACCATGATGATGGCGCCTGGGTGTGCGGACAGGGCGGCCTCGTAACAGGCGCGGGCCATGTCCTCGTCCTCGGATGTCATGTTGCCCAACGCACCGTGCAGCTTGATGTGACGCACTTGCGCCCCCAGCGCGTTTGCCATTCCCAGCGTCGCACCCACCTGACATCGGATGGAATTTTGAAGCGATTTCAGAGGCATATCAATGCGTCGCCGTCCAAACCCCTGAATGTCAGCAAAGCCGGGATGCGACCCGATGCCGACGCCTTGTTCAAGCGCAATTCTCATGGTTGTCGCCATCACATCCGGGTCACCCGCATGCGCCCCGCAGGCAATATTGGCCGATGTGACAGTGTTCAAAAGGGCCGCGTCATCGCCCATTTTCCAGGGGCCAAAGCTTTCGCCCATATCAGCGTTCAGGTCGACTTCCATATCCTTATCCTCTGTCCAATGGAGCATCGGTGGCGGACACGACGCCGCCGATCAACTGGTAGCTCAACAAGTCTTGTAACGTCGCCGGGTCCCGCACCAAGGGTGTCACGGCCTTGGGCAACGCAGCCCATGTTGCGCGCGCGCGCGCCTCGATTGCAGCGCCATCTTCGAGACTCACAAACTGGAACTGCAAGGCAGCGCCCGCGGGGGCTTGCGCCACCCGGGGCAGATCGCAGGGCAGGACCGTCCCGATACGCGGATAACCCCCGGTCGTCTGACTTTCCGCCATCAAGACAAACGGGGTGCCGTCACCCGTGATCTGAATGTCACCCGGCACGATGACCTCGCTCACGATGCTCAGTGCCTTGGGTGTGGCGAACCCGTCGCCATCACTGTCCATGCGAATACCTTGGCGATTGGCGCGCGGGTCACGGCGAAACGTGGTCGCTTCGAATTTCTCTCGTGTTTCTTTTGCAAAATCAGACGTTTGCATGCTGGGAACGATACGTATCGCACCGCCGTCAAAACGGGTGTCCCGGGGCATTGTAAGGCCAACGTCTCCGCCGCGATCCAACCCGATCGGCAACACATCACCCGCGGTGACCAGTTCGCCCAAGCCGCACGACTGGTGCGTCGCGCGTGATCCAAGCATCTGTTCAGTTTCAAAACCACCGCCGACATGCAGGTATCCATAGGTCCCCGTGCGTGTCGGACCGATGGTCAGAACGCTTGATTTAGCAAGTGCATGGCTGGCGTTCCAGGCAACCGCAGCCCCGTCAACATGTGCCGTCATCTCTGCCCCGGTCAGAGCAATGCGCATGTCCTCGGCCGCCTCGAACGTGCCACCGGTCCCAACCATTTCCAAAACGGCAAGTTCAGGGCTTTGACGCAGCAGCGCGGCCCCCTCATGCACGGCCAACCTGTCTGTGGCACCTCCGCGTGTCAGCCCCTTGGACAGAAATCCAGTGCGGCCAAGGTCCTGTACCGCAACACCCGGACCGACTTGGTGGACATGCAGAGCAATCATCACGCCAACTCCGTGCGGATCGCCCCGCCTGACCCGTCTGTCACGGTGTCTTCGATGCGGGACAGCTCGGTGGCTGAGATGTCTGTGAATTGGACTTCGTCCCCCGGCGCCAATGGAAATGGCGTGTCCCCGCGGGGACGGAAACAGGCAAAGGCTGACTGCCCAACATGTCGCCACCCCGTCGGTGTGTCCTTGGCAAACAGGCATATCTGGCGGACGGCCGCCACCAGCGCCCCGGCAGGGACATTCAACGTCAATTCCTTTTGCCGCGGAATGTTCCAGGCGTCGTCCAGCGTACCGAGATAGGGCTGGCCCGGGGCAAACCCGAGCGTCAGGACACGCAGCCGGGTCGTGGTCAGGTCGCGCAGTGCATCCCGGGTGCTAAGGCCGGCTGTTTCGGCCGCTTCGTCAAATTGCGGCGCCCGCGCGCCGCCGAACACCGCCGGAACGGTCCACAAGGCGCGCCCTTCAGGCAACGCCGCTGCGAACCAATCCCGTGTGGCTAGAATACCCTGTAGCCGATCGAAGATTGCTTGGAACCGATGTTCGGCGAGGTCAATTCTAAAGAAGGCTGATACCAGTGTGCTGCTGCTTTCGGACACTTCCGGCCAGCCCTGTGCATCCACTGCGCCGCGAAAGGCGATGGCGGCGCGGTTGGCCTCATCCGTGGCCGTGTCGCCGAAGGTCACAAGCACTCCATCAAGTCCGACAGAACGGACTTTGGGGCTGTATGCGCTCAGGGTTGTCATGGCGTGCAAGGTAGAGGCTTCATCCTTGGGCGCAACGCTAAAGCGCAGTGCGGAGCCAGCCGTCGTCAAAGGCAATCTGACTGACACCCGCCAGCTTGATGACGCGGTCCAGCTCCGCCTCGAACGCGGCTTGCCGTCCCTTGCCCCAACGCACTTTGCGTTCCGGCCACAGCGCACGCACGCGCAGGACATCGTCGGTACGATGCGCCTTCATATCGACCCGCCCCACAATGCGATCACCTTCCATCAGCGGAAAGACGTAATAGCCATAGGTCCGCTTGGGCTCAGGCACGAAGATCTCGATCCGGTAAGCGAAACCGAACAGGCGCTCAGCCCGTTTTCGGTCGCGCAACGCAGGATCAAACGGGCTGAGGACACGCAGCCGCGATGTCGGAACCTGCTCCAAGGATGGGTCGTCAGGCAGTGTGGGCCACGCATATGCTGGACGGGTTGACCCATCCACGCCGGTCACATGCACTTCTATGATCCGCCCCGAGGCAAGCGCCGATATGCACCAGTCCTTTGCCTCTGCCGGGCTGATGTGATCCCAGAATGCGGCCAACTCACCATGCGTAGCAAAACCCAGCCGGTCCAACGCCTCGCGGCAACACCAGTCGACGGTTTCTTCGGTATCCGGGGCATTCCCGATGGTGCGGGTATCCAGCACCCGTTCAGTCAGGTCATAGTACTTCTGAAATCCTTCGCGCTTGACGACTTGTAAGGCCCCGCTGCGCCAGAGGTATTCAAGGGCTGTCTTGGAGGGATGCCAATCCCACCAACCACCGGATCCGCGTTTTTCGCCCTCACCCACATCGCCGGAACAGCAAGGGCCCTGCTCTCGAATCTGGTCCAGAACAGGCTGAAATTTGGCCTCGAACCCATCGCGACGCCACTCGCTCCACCGTTCGCGCAGGCGGGCGGCGTCCCGTTCGCGGCGCAGGTGCCAGTAAGGATAGAACGATGCGGGGATGACCGCCGCATCGTGTGTCCAGTGTTCGAACAGATTACGGTCGCGTTCATACAGGTTTCTCAGGTTCTTCGGCCGGTATCTCGGCTTACGAGTGAACAGGATCAGATCATGCGCACGCGCAACTGTGTTGATGCTGTCGAGCTGAACAAATCCAAGGCGCGTGATCAGATCAAGCAGGGCATCCCCATGCGCGGGTCCGCCGGGCGTATCAGAGAGGGCATGACGATCCAGAAAGACGCGCCTTGCCTGAGTGTTGGTCAGCGTGAACGGCGTCACGTCCGCAATGCGCGGCGCAATGTATCGCCATAAGAGATGGTTGGCGTCAGCGTGATGTGCTTGGGTGCCGGATCGGCCCCTTCGGCATTCCGATCACGAATGATCTCGGCTGCAGCGCGCCCAATCTCAAGGCGGCAGGCGTCCGTGGTTGCCAATTGGCGTGGAAGCCCTTGCAACAACTCAACGCCATTGAAGCCCGCCAGACCAATCTGCCCGGGCACATCGATCCCTTCGTCCAACAGGTAAAGCAGCCCGCCCGCCCCAATCATGTCATTGGAGTAGTACAGGAAATCGAGGTCCGGGTTCGCATCCAGCATGGCTTTGGTCATCTCGCGCCCCTTAGCCAGCGCAGACCCGCCTTCGTAGAAATCGCGTGCTTCAATCTCAATCCCAGCTTTGGCGAGGCCCTCCGTGAGTCCTTCGAACCGTTTGCGCGCACGGTGGTCGCGCGGCATGGACGTACCCATGAAACCGATGCGCGAATACCCCTGTTTCAGGATGGCTTTGGCGATGTCCAACCCGGCCTGCCGGTGCGAAATGCCGACCATGTTGTCGACTGGGTTGCCATCGGTATCCATGATCTCGACCACTGGGATACCAGCGTTGCGCAGCATGGCCTGCGCCGAATCCGAATGCTCCAATCCCGCAATGATCACGCCCGAAGGACGCCACGACAGCATCTCGTACAGCACGCGCTCTTCCTTGTCGCGCATATAGTCGGTGACGCCGAACACGGGCTGCAACGGGGTGTCTTCCAGGACCTGGTTGATACCGGTCAAAACTTCGGGAAACACCATGTTGCTGAGCGAGGGGATAATGACCGCTACGAGGTTGACGTGTTGAGAGGCCAGCGAGCCAGCGATCTGATTTGGGACATAGCCAAGTGTCTTTGCCGCCGCGAGCACTTTTTTCCGTGTCGTTTCAGACACATCGCCCCTATTGCGCAATACACGGCTGACAGTCATTTCGGACACACCAGACGCAGCGGATACATCGCGCAGCGTCAGCGGGCGGGCAGGGCGATCAGTCAAGGAAGATCCTTTCTATGCTTCCCCTGAGTTACCTTTAAAACTGAACAAGATTCAAGCATTTGGACAACCTGGAGCCTATTGAAACGGGTGACAAGGCGCGTTCGAAACAGTAGTTGAGTCACGCAAGGCCCCGTGGCTCAACTGGATAGAGCAGCCCCCTCCTAAGGGGCAGGTTGCAGGTTCGAATCCTGCCGGGGTCGCCAAAAATACCAATAAATAGTTATTGTTGCGTCGAAGAACGCCTTATCTCATGCATGAATTTGCAGCATCTGTACGGGAACACGTGAAAAACAATGGTATAAATCCGGCACAGTTCGCGGCTCAATATGGGAGGTGCTATCGACGAGATGCAAAGAAAAATCCGGCTCCGCGGCAACCGAAACCAGGATCAAATCTAACGCAAAAGCTCCCAGCTTTCTGGCAGAAGCCACCTTAAAGAGCTACGTGAAATCAACTGGCAATCCGGGCGGTAAGCTGATGTGAAGGTGTGCGGCATAAGTGTTCGGCTTGCACACGAAGACCTCCCTTCCGACATCACGCCCTATCAACTGAAGCGGCTTCTGCGACGATCGAACGTCTGGTTCGGCCTTTCTAAATGGTCCGTCGAGTGCTTGGCATTCGTGATTGAGAGCCGTCAGCCATCGGACTTTTAACGGGGCGAGATCTGCGCTCTTTGACATTCACTGGAGCTGCTTGCACAGATTTTTGGATTGTCGAAGAGAACGATTGGACGGATTGACGTCGAATTGGTTAGTGCAGGTCTGATCAAGCACATTTACCCCGGCCGCAAAATCCGCTCAGATGATCGAGCCAGTGTCGTTATCCAGAGCGCAGGCGGCACTAATCTGGCACCGCTCATTGCGCACGCGGCGCGCATTTATTTGCTGGTCGATCGTCAGCTTGAGAACGGTGAAGAACACAAACGGCTTCCTCATAACCTCCGTCTTGTTCCTGTTGCACTTGGCCAAATGCGGTGGAATTCGCGCCACAAGCGCAGTCTTGGTCGTGGGGGCTTGGCGCAACGAAGTCTCGGGCCAATCAGGACATCGGCCATAGTTCTCGACGCTGCGGCTCGGCTTCGCCAGAGCGATCACTCAAATGTCCAGAGCCATCAGCAAACTTGGTGCCAAGGCTACGCAGACCGGAAGTTCTGGCGATATTCCGACGGTGTTACTCTCAACACTCGCAGGAAGGCACATCGCATACGGTCCTCTTCCTTGAACCCACTCAGCGTGGCGATCTGCTTCAAACTCTTGGAGGATGTCTCCAGCAAATCCTGCGCTCTTTCTATCCGCATCGCCTCAACCGCCTTCGCTGGCGTCTTACCCATTACTTTGGAATAAACACGAGCAAAGTTACGGGCGCTCATTCCAGCCTTTGATGCCAGTGAGCCAACGGACAACTCCGCGCCTAGATTTTCCGACATCCACGCGTGCAATGCCTCGAAACGTCCGAGGCCATCACTGACCTGTCGGCCAAGTGCTGGGCTATATTGCGATTGGCCACCTGAACGAACCATTTGCGCCACCATTGAGCGGGCCATGCTCAAAGCAGAATCGCGCCCCAAGTCCTCGGACACGATCGCCAGCGACATATCGATGCCTGCCGTGATCCCGGCCGATGTCCAAACTCGACCATCCTTAACGAAGATAGGGTCAAGCTCGACCTGCACTTTGGGAAACTCGTCTGCGAGCATCCTACAGTCTTCCCAATGCGTGACGGCGCGCCGCCCGTCCAGCAGCCCAGTCGCCGCAAGGACCAATGCGCCGGAACAAACGGAACAGACACGCTGCGCTCTTTCGCCAAGTACCTTGATCGCTGCGACCAGTTTCGGATCGCGCATACCGGGAATGGCTCCATCACCACCCACGACAACCAGCGTATGTACTGAGCGGTTCAAGAGACATGAGATGGGCTCGCTTGGAATGGAAACGACCGTGTTCGTCTCAATGAGACCGCCGTCGATAGATACCACTACGCATTCGTAGCCATTGCGTTGTGTCAGCGGATCTGGGGCATGAGAGAAGACCTGAAGTGGACCGACCAGATCCAACAGAACGACATCGGGATACACGACAAAGACGACCAACCTCGGGTCGTTCGTTGGTGAATTCAATTTGGCAGTTTTTGCGGTCATGTTGGCATTTCTGCCAAAGACAGAGCGGATAGTCTACGGTCACACGATCTGGAGACGTTGATATGTTGATCCTAAAACCAAATTGCGAATGCTGCGACAAGGACCTACCGGCGGATTCTGAAGGACGCACGCATATGCTCTTTCGAATGTACGTTTTGTGCGGAGTGCGCCGAGAAAAGATTTGCCAACCTCTGCCCGAACTGCGGCGGAAACTTCGTACCACGCCCGGTGCGCCCTATCGGCAAACTGGCAAGGTTTCCTGCGTCTACAAAGCGTTTCACCAAAGCCCACGCTGTTTGTGCAGACCTGCAAGCCTGACAGGAGGAGGCCACAATGACTGACCTAACACACATCCTAAACTGGAGGCGCATCGATATGCGCATCACGACGTCAGGCCAACCTGATGAGGCGCAAATGGTCGACCTCAAATCCCTTGGTGTGACCCACATCATAAACCTGGGCATTCATCACAATGGCAAAGGTGCGCTGACCGATGAACGTGGCACGGTGGCGGAACTGGGCATGGCATACATATACATCCCGGTCGATTTCGAGAATCCAACGGATGCGGATTACCAGGCCTTCAAAGAGGCACTCGCCGCTCATCCAAACGCTAATATTCATGTCCATTGCATCTACAATGCGCGGGTGAGTGCATTTTTCTATCGCTATGCAATCGATGGCTTTGGGTTAACTGTGCCCAAGGCGATGGAAAACATGGAAAGCATCTGGCGGCCGGGAGCAGATTGGGCCGACTTCATCAGAAGCACGGAAGCCGTTGGTCAACCCAATCGCTATGCCGGTGAGGACTATTGAGGCCGTGATTGCCAAACGCAACGCATGTCATTGAATGAGAGGCCCATAGGCGACATTGGGCACGACCCAGACATGCTGCGTTTGTGGCGAGGACCGCGCTCCCGTTGCGATGGCCAGAAACGGTAGATGCCGCATCTATCAAGAACCCGAACGGTAGACGGATGGCGCCTCGTTCCACTGAGTATCGGTGAATGCTGTGGTTCGCGTTACCCATTGTTGCATACGGGAACTCAATCAGGTTCGTAGACGTATCCAATGCCGCGCACGGTTCTGATGATCTTGGGTTTTTCTGGATTGGTTTCCAGTTTTCTGCGCAGTCGCGAGATACGGATATCAATGCTGCGGTCAAAGGGATCCCAGGACCGATCATGCGCTTGCTCCAAGAGCTGATCCCGGTTCAAAACACGTCCTTTGTTCTCAGCGAAAACCTTGAGCAGGCTGTACTCCATCGCGGTCAACTGGACTTCCGTCCCGTCTGGCGCGAGCAGCTTGGCGGCCTCCTTGTCGAGGACGTAATCGCCGAACACCGCGCAGTGGCCGTCGGTTTTTGTGGCTGCTGCACCGCCACTGATGGCTTCGCGGCGCAGGATCGCCTTGATCCGGGCCTCCAGTTCGCGCAGATCCACGGGTTTGCCAAGGTAATCATCCGCTCCCATCTCAAGGCCAATGATACGATCAATGACGTCACCAGCTGCGGTGAGCATGATGACGGGTGTCGTGTCGTTCGGTCGCAAAGACCTTAGAATGGAAAGGCCATCTTCGCGGGGCATGTTGATATCCATGATAATGACATCCACCGGACTGACGGAAAGAACGTCCCGCAATTCGTCACCGCCCGCGGCACCAGACACCTTGTAGCCACGTTTCCCAAGGTATTCCTGGAGCATTTCCCGCAAGTCGATCTCATCGTCGCACACCAGGATATGCGCTCCCTGACTATCCATCCGTCGGTCCTTTGTGATCGGTCAGCAGCCTGTGAACGAGTTCTCTGAGTTCTGCTGGTGACACGGGTTTTTCCAGGTGCGGAAGACCGGAGTCTCGAAGCAAACCAAGCGAGCTTTGTCCCATCGTGTCACCCGTGATGTATGCGGTCCGGCTCAACATCTCGGGAAAATGCGCTTGCAACGCCGCGTATATCTGGCGGCCATCGACGCCGGGCATGTTCAAGTCGCTTAGGAAGACATCATATTCAGTTGCACGGAGACGTTCGAGCGCTTCCTCGCCCGACGAAACAAAGTCAACGGCGAAGCCTTCTTTCCTCAGAATTTCAGCATTCAACTCGCCAACCTCAACCTCATCATCCACGATCAAGGCTCTCATGTCCGCCGGCGCACTGATCTGGTTGGCGGGTTCATCCGTTTGCACATCATCACTTTTGGCTACGGGGAGCATGATGCGAAAACATGTACCGGACGTGCGCGTCTGGTCCAATTCGATCTGCCCGCCATGCGACAGGATGATCCGATGACAGAACGCCAGACCGATGCCTGTTCCTTCGCCGACCTCTTTGGTTGTGAAAAACGGCTCGAAAATACGTGCTCGTATGGCCTCGGGAATGCCGGGGCCGTTGTCGTAAACGATCACTTCGACCATACCTGTGTCCGACTTGAACAAGGCCGACACGTCAATGTGGTCGCCACTTCCAGAGGAAGCCCATGCCTGTTCAGCATTGATGAACAGATTGATGATGACCTGCGTAATCTGATCAGCATCGGCGGCAATGGGAGGCACACCGTCGGGGATGTTGCGCGTAATGCGGATGCCACCTGACATGCTGCCATAGCCGACAACATCCGCGGCGGTTTCAATCACGCTCGCAACATCAACCGATTCAATCTTGCTTGGCTGCTGGCGCGCCATCGCGAGGAATGTCTTGACGATCTTCGCGCATCGCTCAGCGGCGGTTCCGATCTTGTCGATCCTCGTCATTAGGCCGGGGTCCGTGATCTCTTCTTTGAGCATCAGCGAATGGCCGACAACAACGGACAAGGGATTGTTCAACTCATGTGCGACACCGGCAAGCAATTCGCCGAGCGCGGACATCTTTTCATTCTGAAAGAGCAATTCCCGCTGTCTCGACAGCTCTTCTGAAAGCGCCAACTCATCTGTCAGATCGCGTGTATTCGAAACAATGACCTCTTCGCCGTTGAACTCAATGAGACGTGAGGAATCCGCACCCCAAAACTTACGACCATGCGCGTCAACAAACTCCATGCGCCGGTCCTTGAGCATGCCAGCCTGTCGCAGGTCCTTGAGGTAGCTTTCACGTTCGGTCGGGTCTGCGTAGTAGGATTGCGAGTTGTCGGCGGGCCCGAACAGCGCTTTGAGCTCAGGCGTCGAAAACAAAACCTCCCCGGTTTCTGCATGCGTCATGTTGATGGCAGCAGGATAAGCCTCCATCACCTGCCGGATCAGCGCGTCAGCCTCTTTTTGGACTGTGAGATCAATAATGCTCGTGACAATGACTTCCTCGCCCTTGAAATCTATCAGTTGCGAAGAAATGGACGCGGGAAAGATGTGTCCATCAGCATTCCGCAGATCCAGTTTAAAATTATCCACGCGCCCGTCTGCCAAAAGCTCGGTGACAAAGTCTGCGCGTTCTTCGGGGCGGGCATAGTGTTCGCGCGCAGATTTACTAGGGCCAAAAAGATGAAGTGCAGCAGGGCTGCGATAGAGGATTTGCCCGTCACCAATGCGCGCCATGGTCACCACAGCAGCACTGGCATCCAGCACCTTCCTGATCAAAAGGTCTCCGTCGCGCTGCTCGACTTCGGCTTGTTTTTTGGCAGTGATATCTTCACGGGTGACAACAAAGCCGCCGGAACGCGTGGGATGAACGGACACCAAATAGGTCCGCCCATCCGTTTCTCTGAGTTCGAAGTCTTGAATGAATTCGATGCCACCGACCAACCTGTCGGACAGCCATTGCTGTTCGTTTCCCACTGCATCGGCGTAGATACCGCGGCGCGCGGTCTCGCGCATCAAAATTTCCCAGTCCAGACCGGGTTTGAGAAGGTGCGCGACGGCCTTATTCATTTCAGCGTAGCGTTGATTGAACATGACGAGACGTCGGTTTTCATCGTATAGGGCAAACCCTTCCTTGAGAGAGTCGACCGCGTCGCGCAGAAGGTGCTGCGCATTTTCGATATCATCCAGGTCGTTTGCCATGCCGGTCGTCATCCCTGTTGTCTAAGACAGCAGTGTTTCAATGCCATTTCAGATTTCGCGTCTTGTGTTTCAATTGTTTCACAAGCTGCTGCGCCAAGCCAGACGCGCGCCGAAAACCCCATGTTTTATAGGCCGGTAGCCGTCTGGCGCGCAAACTCCGCTATGCAACAAATGAAACACGGCACCACCCATTCAGACATCGCACTGAAACATACGACCACCAGATGCTGTCCATCGACAACGCATTTGGATCAGAACAATGACATTTTCATATCAGCCAATTGATCAAGGCAATGCCGCCGTGGTCGCCTTGCATTCCTCAGCTTCAAGCAGCAGCCAATGGCGCCGACTCGCAGATGACCTGAAAGATCGGTTCAACGTGCATGCGTTTGACCTTCCCGGTTACGGTCGCGCGCCTTTGGCCGGAGATTTCTCTCAGAAGGGCGGCGCATTTTCTGCCATCCCAGTCATCTCGGCCATCGAAAGGATCGGAGGACCGGTGCACCTGGTTGGCCACTCAAATGGGGGCGGCATTGCGATCAAGCTCGCCTTGATGCGCCCGGATCTCGTGAAGAGCCTGACGCTTTATGAACCGGCGGCGTTCCATTTTTTGAAAGGCGGCAACGTTGTGGAGCAACGCCTGTTTGCAAAAATCCAGAGCATCTCAGCACAGGTGAATATCGCCGCGTTGGAAGACGACGTGCCAGCGGGGATGCAGCATTTCCTGGACTTCTGGAATGGCGATGGGTTTTGGGCAGATCTGCCCGATGTTGCCCAGCAACGGTTCGCCGGAATGATCTCTTCAATCATGACGGATTTTGCTCATGGGTTCGCAGAAACCTGGACGCTTTCCGATTTATCCAACCTGTCGATACCGGCCCTGGTCATGACAGGTTTGGATCTCGCCTGACGTCGCACAGCACGTGTCTGTTGCCATCGCAAAGGCATTGCCGAAGGCGCGTATCGCACTGCTGCCGGAACTCGGACACATGGCGCCCATCTTCCAGCCAGAATGGGTCAATTCAAGAATTCTCGAACATGTCGCGAGCGTTGAACGGCCCGCTGCGCCATGCAGGTGGCCAAGCCAAGTGGCTGCATGACGCAAACCCAACGACCGAATGAAACTGCTGGTGGATGGCCAGCTCAACACCCAAAGGAGACGAACGATGGGCACTCAAGTGATGATCGATACCGCAACGGACTACACCGTGATCAAGGCCAAGCAAAATGTGGCTTGGGGATCGGGAGATTACAGCAAGGTTGGCGTAACCCTGCAAATCACCGGTGAGGAGCTTGCCGAAACAATGGATATGGATGCGGACGCGACCGTTCTGGACGTGGCTGCCGGCAATGGCAACGCAACGCTGGCCTTTGCACGCCGCTTTTGCAACGTCACGTCGACGGATTACGTGCCCGAGCTTCTGGATGCGAGCGGCGCGCGTGCAAAAGCGGAGGGCCTGTTTGTCAACTACAAGGTCGCCGATGCAGAGAATTTGCCGTTTGAGGACCAGTCCTTTGATGCAGTCGCATCCACCTTCGGGGTGATGTTCGCACCAAACCAACAGCAATCCGCCGCGGAGCTTCAGCGGGTGGTCAAGATGGGTGGAAAGATCGGGATGGCCAACTGGATGCCTGACAGCTTCATCGGACAGCTGTTCAAGACGATCGGACAGCATGTGCCGCCGCCTGCCGGCGTCAAATCACCCGCGTTGTGGGGCAGTCGGGATTGGCTTGCCCGAACCTTTGGCACCTCGTGCGAGGTATCTTCGTTCCAGTGCAAGAACTTCTTGTTCCGCTACCGCTCTGCCGCGCATTTCATCGACTACTTTCGAATGTTCTATGGCCCGATGCAAAAGGCGTTTGAAGCGCTGGATTCAGAAGGCCAGACAGCCCTACGGGCGGACATCGTGGCGCTTGTCGACAAATTCGACATCTCGACCGGCGAAGCGCTGTGCGTCTCTTCAGAATATGCCGAGGTGGTTCTGGAACGTCATTAAGTCATTGATAAAAACCAAAGCCCCCGAGTGGTTCTGTCGGAGGGCTTCCACCCAGGATCGGCTTGGACCTTGGTTAACTTGCCAAACGAGAATTAGTCATCTTTGTTTGAGGATGAGTATTTTCGACATTTCTTTGCGCGAAAGGATTTTACGATGGCTGAACGCACGCTGTACGAATCGTACGGAGGGTTTTCAAAGGTCAGCAAAATCGTGCTTTCCTTCTATGACAGCCTTCTGGACAACGATGAGATTGGCCCGTTTTTCGACGACGTCGATATGTCTCGGATCGTGGATCACCAGACCAAGTTTATCGCGTCCCTGCTGGGTGGCCCTGCGGCCTATACAGACAAACAACTGCAACAATTACACGCGCATCTGGACATCACCGATGCCCATTTCGACGAGCTTGAAACGCTGCTGCGTGAAACACTGCTCGGGCACGGAATGGCAAGCGACGATGTCGAAACCGTCGTGGCGGAATTCGGCAAACGCCGCCCTTTGATTGTTAGGTGATCCATGACCATTGAAGCGATAAACGAACAACTGCTTCGCGCAATTGGGGTAGGTGTTGCACTTTTGGATCGCAAAACCCTCCAATTCGGATTCCGCAACGATACGTTTGACGAATGGTTTGGTGGCGAAAATCAACCCACCCAGTTGCAACAGCTTTTCCCGGAACTTGATGTCCAAGCGATGTCCGAAAACCTGATTGGGACCGGTCGCCATACATCTGAAATCCGGTTTAAGAAAAAACGCCGGACACTGGTAATCGCCTTGGATTTCACAGTGGCCGAGGGCGATATGCTTGTTCTCGTGTGCCAGAATGTAACGCGCATCAAGGAGCTGGAGTCGATGATTGATTCCTATTCGATGATGGTTGAGCGCAATACGCGAGAAATCAAACGGGAGAAGGAGCAGGTGGAAAAGCTACTGCTCAACATCATGCCCCGCTCTGTCTACGAGGAATACAAGACCTTCGGTGTCGTTACGCCTCAGATGTACGACCCCGTTTCTGTTCTGATGCTCGACTTTGTCGGGTTTACGGACATGGTCGCGTCACAAGATCCGAGTGTGACCGTCACGGAATTGAACGACATCTACAGTGCATTTGATCGCATTGGTGAGCAGTTCGGCTGTGAGCGCATCAAGACAATCGGTGATGCCTACATTACTGTCGCGGGTTTGCCTGATCCTACCCCCGATCACTCAAAGGCAATTGCCAACACGGCCATCCGGTTTGTGCGGTACCTGATGCGGCGCAACCTGAGCCATCCACACCAGTGGCGGTGCCGCATCGGCATTTCCACGGGTTCTGTGGTTGGCTCGGTCGTGGGCATTCAAAAGTACGTCTATGACATCTTTGGCCCTGCGGTGAACCTTGCCTCGCGTCTGCAGGAGTTTTCAGAGCCCATGCAGATTACAGTGCAAGACGCAGTGGCGCATACGATCAAGGATCAGTTCAACCTTGAGAACGTGGGCGCCAGATCCATCCGTGGATTTGGAGAGCAAGATATCTGGCGGCTTTCCGACAACGACTGAAAGCTTTGCGAGACAGCAGTTAGAGTTTTCACATAGCGTGGTGGCGATGCATCAACATTCTGTGGACCCGCCTGCTTTGCGAAATCTGAACTGGCGCAACCACAATAGACCATGTCTTGGGTTTGGCTGGGGCTCTGGGCGTCATGTCTGCGTTGTTGGCGCGCAGCCAAACCGGACATGGTGGATCGTGCATGTTTCCATGCTCAAGACCGCCTTTGCTCTGATGTCGTACACGATCACCGATTATCGCTTCACTGGGACGGAACCACAGCCAGGCGGCAATGTGGCCAACAACCGATCGCCGTCGGCAGGGGTGTTCCCCTGTCGTGCGAGGCATATCAGTCTGGATGTGAGAGAGGTGCAATTCCATGCGCTTGCCCATGCCATTGGCAAGGCCGACTGACACAGCATCCCAGATTTTGCGACGCTCGAGACTTACAATGTGAATCGTGTAACGCCCGTAGATGAATTGTCTGCGGTTTTACTGAACAAGTCCGCCTCTGCAGTAGATGAAATACTGTCCGACAGCGTTGTGTGTGCAGCCCCGCCAACATCGGATTGATCCAGTTGCGCATCCCTTCTGGGCGAGTGTGCCAAGCTGTCGAGTGCGCTTTCGCTTGGTTTTCTGATCCCCTGCGGGATGTTTCAAAACAGCTGATGCTCTTTTGCCAGCAGGGCAGCTTGCGTTCGGTTCGACACGCCGAGTTTTGCGAGCACGTTCTTGACGTGCAGTTTGACCGTAACTTCCTGCACGCCGAGATTGCGTGCGATCTCTTTGTTTGACAGCCCAATGCAGAGTTGTTCCAGCGTTTCCATTTCGCGATCCGACAGGGTGGCAAAGGCACCTGATGGCTTTGCGCGCGTATCACCCGTGCCGAAATCGAATGGAAAATATCGTTCACCCGACAGAATGAACTTGATCGCATTGACCAAGGACACAGCCGTCAGCGACTTCGGGATGAACCCGTGTGCCCCGTTTGCCATCGCGCTATTGGCCACGTCACGATTGGCGACCCCGGACATCAACGCGACCTTGGTTGCAGGGAATTGTCCCCGTGCCTTGTCCAGACCGGCAAGGCCATTCATGCCCGGCATGTTGTAATCTAGTATGAGCAGATCAACCGCATCCAAGCCGCGCATCTTGGTCAGCGCATCATCCAGGCTGGCTGCCGTTTGCACGTGAAAGTCATCAACGGTTTCAAGATACGCGGCGATGGTGTCGCGTACGAGGTCGTGATCGTCAGCAATCAGAATGTTGGGCATGTCTGCAACTCTTTTACTCCCTGCAACTTTTCACCCGAAATCCTGACCAAACCATGACGAAACTATACTTTGGTATAGGTGCCTATGCCAATGCCCTGATGACCTGATCGTCGCGGGTATTTAGGGGTAGGGCACTGGATCATCGAGGAATGAAAATGGTTAAGCGTCACCACTTACGGGCCATCACCTTTTTTTTCGTACTGCTTTTGGGGTGGCACACGTCGGCCATGGCGCAATCCGTTACCGGGTTGCAGATCACCGCGGATGCCACGCAGTCTGATCCGGTCACACTCGAGCTTGCCGATCTTGACGCCTTGCCACAGCAGTCTTTCACGACGTCCACGATCTGGACCGATGGGGCGGTCACCTTTTCGGGTGTGCCGTTGGCTGCTGTGCTGGAGTCCGTTGGCGCAAAAGGTACTGCGGTCGAGATGGTCGCCCTGAATGACTACAAGGTGACCATGCCGCTTGCCCAGCTTGAGGACACCGCACCTATCATCGCCACTCGTATGGATGGCAACGTGATGTCGGTGCGCGATAAGGGGCCATATTGGATCGTGTTTCCATACGACCAGGACCCCAAGTACCAGACCGAGACGATCTATTCGCTCAGTATCTGGCAACTGAACCGGCTCAAGGTCGTGGATTGACAGCACCCAAGCGCATAGGCTGGGATCGACTGAAACGAGGCCACTTATGACGCAAAAGCTGAACCTTTACCGGCTTTCGGTTCTAGCAGGCATTTGCCTGCTCTTTCTTTTGTTGGCTGTGATGGTGACAAGCCTGGTGTCACAGGTCCAGGCCCTGTCCCGCGCCGCGGGGGACAACACGCAGTGGAGCATCTCGCAGATAGACACGGAGTTTGCGAACCTTGATGCTATGCTGACGGATCAGGTCGTTGCAGGAACCTATCCCGAGGATGAGGTGCGATTGCGGATCGACATTGCGTTGAGCCGTCTGAACATCATCAACTCGGGCCGGTCGGCCGAGATCTTTGGCGAAAGCGAGCAGGCCGGCGCGTTGATCGCACCGATCAATGCCTTTGCAGACCAGGCGATTGCCGTACTGGATGCACCGGGGGCACTGGATGATGCGGCTTTAGCCCAATTGCAACGTGACGTGCGGGATGTGAGACCCGCTGTCCGGGATATCGCGTTGTTGGGTATCCGGTTGGGGGCGGAACGGTCCGAGGCACGGCGCGCCCAGTTTGCGAGCCAGCTGATCAGGACTGGCGGTGTCGCCATTGTGCTTCTCATCCTGATGGCCGGCCTGATGGTCGTATTGGACAGGCTGTTGCTGCGTGCGGCCAGGCGCGATGCAGCGCTTTCAGCGTCCTCAAAACAACTGTCGTCGACGGTCGCTGCCTCTCTTGATGCCATCGTCACTGCGGATGTGGAGGGGCGGATCATCGGATTTAATCGCTCTGCCGAACGTGTGTTCGGCTGGCAGCGGGACGAGATAATCGGCCTGACAATGGAAAACACCTTCATTCCACACCGTATGCGGGATGCGCATCATAACGGCATGCGACGTTATCTGAAAACCGGCCAGCCGCGGGTCGTCGATGCCGGGCGGGTGGAACTGGCCGCCTTGCGGAAGTCGGGCGAGGAGTTTCCCGTCGAGTTGAACATTACGACCGCGCAGGACGGAGATAACGTTACGTTCATCGCCTATATCCGCGACATCAGCGAACGAAAGATCAACGAGCAAAAGCTGATTGATGCCCGGGATCGCGCCGAACGCACCGACAAGGCGAAGTCGCAGTTCCTGACGGTAATGAGCCACGAGATGCGCACACCCTTGAACGGTATTCTGGGCGTGCTCGACTTGCTGAAGACAACTGCTCTGAACGATCAACAAACACGCTATGCCAACATCGCAACCTCATCAAGCGAGGTACTGCTGGAGCATGTCAATGAAGCGCTGGACATCACCCGGATTGAAACGGGCAATCTGCAACTGAACCTGCAGGAATTCCGGCTTACCGCTCTGATGCAGGGCGTCATCGACATGTTCGAACCACTGGCGCGGGAAAAGGGGCTGTCGATTATGCTCGACATCGCACCTGCGATGCGTGGGCCGTACAATGCCGATGCAGGGCGCATCCGGCAAATCCTGACCAATCTGATTGGCAACGCGATCAAGTTCACGGAAAAGGGAGGCATCACGGTCGACGTCACCGGAATCCACGGGCCTGATACGTCTTCCCTACGCTTTGCGGTCACCGACACAGGCATTGGTATTGCGCCCGATCAACACGAACAGGTGTTCGAGGACTTCTTTGCCCATGCCGCTGCCGAGGGACGTCAGGCCCGCGGTGATGGTCTGGGCCTGTCTATTTCACGCCGCATTGCCCGCGCCATGGAGGGCGATGTGGCGGTCAAGAGCGTCGCGGGCGAAGGCTCAACCTTTGTTCTTTCTCTGCCCTTGAAACGCAGCGAAGCGGTGTCGGAGAAGGCACCTGCGACGGGCGAGGATGATCGGCCCAGTCACAACGTCTGTTCGGTTCTGATTGTGGAAGACAATTCGATCAATCGCAGTGTGCTAAGCGACATGCTGCATTCGATGGGGCATTCCGTGCAGGAGGCCGTGAACGGCGCTGACGCGATCGAACGCACCAACGCGACCGCGTTCGATATCATCTTTATGGATATCAGCATGCCTGTCATGAACGGTATCGAAGCGACCCGGCATTTGCGGTCTGACGGTGGCAGGAACGCAAACACTTTGATTGTCGGCCTGACGGCCCACGGGCGCGAAGAGTACCGCGAGCAGGCCGTTGATGCAGGCATGGACCGGTTCCATACCAAACCTATTCGGCTGGACGCCCTTCACAGTGTGTTGTCTGAAGTGTCGGCAGGCCCGACCTCCAGACTGGACGGTGTGCAGTACCCCGAAGCGCTGACAGAAATGATTGACCTGCTAGGCCCCGACAAAGTGCGATCCACTGCGGACGCCTTTTTCCGTGAAATGACGAACTTGTTCGACCTCTTGCGCGCGCAGGTCACAATGCCGGATCAGGCCACGCTGGCTGAGGCAGTGCACAGGGCAAAGGGCGCGGCGTCGCTGTTGGGCCAGTCGGATCTAGAAGCGATCCTGTTCGACATGGAAACTCAAGCGCGTGCCGAAGCCTTGCAGGACTACGATTCTTGGGTGCGTCGTCTAGAGGCGGAAAAAGAAACGTCTCAAACCCGGGTGAACGCGGTGTTGCAGCACGCATCTCAGACACCATAAGCACAGGTGCACTATCCTTTGGGATAGTTGTCCTGCTCCAATTCCCCGAGGCCTATACCCCCTCACCCCAGCGCATGGCGCGTCAGGGGCGTAAGTCTTTGTTCATCTTACAACGGGCCGCTTGGAGGGGCCCATCTGAGGGAACAAAGACATGGAATATTCAAAAGACATTATTGTGGTTGGTGGCGACGGTTTTTGTGGTTGGCCCACGGCACTGCACCTGTCGGCACAGGGGCACAACATCACCATCGTCGACAACCTATCGCGCCGTCAAATCGACGCGCAGATGGGGGCGGACAGCTTGACTCCCATCGCATCCATGGAAGATCGCATTGCCGCCTGGAAAGAGCATACCGGTCGGACCATCCGCTTTGAAAACATCGATGTGGCCCGCGACTTTGACGCAGTGACCGCGTTGTTGGCAGCCAGCAAGCCCGACACGATCATCCATTTCGGCGAACAGCGCGCCGCCCCCTATTCGATGAAAGGCGCGAGCGAAAAGCGTTACACGGTCGACAATAACATCTCCGGCACACACAACCTGCTCGCCGCGTCGGTCGAGCTGGGCCTGGACCCACACTTTGTCCATCTGGGGACCATGGGGGTCTACGGCTATGACGATGACGGGTTGGAAATTCCCGAAGGCTACCTGCCTGTCTATGTCCCCGGCGATGACAAGCAGATCATGAAGCGGGACATTCTGTACCCCACAAACCCGGGCAGCGTGTACCACATGACCAAGTCCATGGATCAGCTGCTGTTCCAGTTCTATGCCAAGAATGACCGGCTGCGCATCACGGACCTGCATCAGGGTATTGTTTGGGGGACCCAGACGGAAGAGACCCGCCTTGATGAACGTCTGATCAACCGTTTCGATTATGACGGCGACTATGGCACCGTCCTGAACCGGTTTCTGATGCAGGCGGTGGTTGGTCACCCCTGACGGTGCATGGCACCGGCGGTCAAACCCGCGCGTTCATCCATATTCAGGACACGGTGAAATGCCTTGCCTTGGCCGTTAACAATCCACCCGCCAAGGACGGCAAAGTCGCAATCCTGAACCAGATGACCGAAACCCACACAGTGCGGTCGCTGGCAAAATTGGTGGCAGACGCATCAGGCGCATCCATTGCCTATGTGGACAATCCCCGCAACGAGGCGGCCGAAAATGACCTGCGCGTCTCGAACAAGACCTTTCTCTCTCTGGGTCTGCAACCGGTCACGCTGGCACAGGGCCTGATCGACGAAACGCAGCAGATCGCAGCCAAATACGCCGACCGCTGTATTCGCCGGATGATCCCCTGCGTATCGACATGGACCGACAATCAGCGCCCGGGCGTCGTCCCTCCGAAAGCACGCAAAGCGGCCTGATCAACCCTCTCTCACGCTGCGCCTGCTTGGAGGTGGGCACCGCGTGAGAGGGATATCTCAATTTCAACCAAACGGTGACAGCCATGCGCATGATCGGCATTGGGCTTATGGGTTTTTTGTTGGCAGGCGTTGCCCTCCTGCTTTCAACCATGAACATTCTGGAACAAGGTCAACACATGGTCCGGCAAATCGTAGCCGGACCGCAGCTGGTGTTCGAACATCGCCTGGCGGCATCGGCCCCGGGCAACGACACGGCTGAAATTCTTCGATCCAACCCGGATCACCCCGTGATCCTGGCTGGTTTTCCCGCCTATCAAAGCGTCGCGTTCACCTTCCCCAAAGATGCACGCCCGACGTCCGGATACCTCCAAATCAATGCGACAACTCAGGTTCTGGCCGGGGTGGAAGGGGTGCTGCGCATCTCGATCCACAATACCCGCCGGGGCGAACTGTTGCTGCGTCCGGGCGAGGCGGGACGGTCCCTGCAAATTCCGTTGTCACTGTCGGATTTTGCGGGTGACCAGCTGGTCGTCTCTTTCTCACTGCAAGGCACTGACACCCAACGTCAGTGCGGGCCAGAAGACGGTATCGCCGCCATCGTCGAGATCGAGACGACCAGCGCTCTTCACCTCACATTGAATGAACCGCTTGTCAGTGCCCAAGACCGCGTCCACGCGTGGGGCGATGTGGTGCGGGTGTCGTGGCCTGCGTGGCTTCAACAGGACGAACAGTTGCGCCGTCTGTTGCTGGGCGTGGATGCAAAGCGGCATGGTTTGCGCACCCTTTTTCTGGCGGCAGGCGAAGAGGACGCACTGACTACGGTTGCCCTGCGCGAGGTGTTGGCGACTGTTTCCGGCGCTTCTGCACCCACCGTGGACGATCCCCAAGCCTTGGCGCAGAGCGGTGTGAATGCTGGTGTGCGCAGGTTTCATCACGCCACCTCATGGCGCGCACGCTACTCGCTCGAAGACGGTGGCAAGCAGCGCATTCCGGCTTACCTGGATGTACGACTGGCTCTTGGCGATCTTTTCGGCGATCACCTGTGGTCACTTACGGTGACACTGAACAATCGCTTGCTTCTGCAGGACAGCTTCAAGTCAAAGCAAAGGGAATACGAGGCCCGCATCGATCTGCCAGCGGACTGGCAAGGTGCGCACAACCAGATTGAGATCGTCGCCACCACTAACGCCGAGCGGAACGGTGTGTGCGATCAAGGTCCCGAGTTGGTGGCAGAGATGCTGCCGGAAACGCAATTGGTGCGAGGCGAAGATGTTTACGCAGGACCGATTGATGACCTGCGCGCAGTTCTTGGAGCACTGGATCCGATCTATGTTTCTTTGACGGCGTCGCTGACTGCAACGCAAGCAGAACAGATTGCCGGTTGGTTGGCGCAGATCGCGCCGCCATCCGCCACTCTAAAACCCGCGCAGCAGACGGCGCATATTGTCATTGTGAACCCTGGTGACATGCACCCATCCTTGCCAGAGAGCGGATCAGTATGGGTTCTGATCCAAGGCGCTGACACTGGCACCGTCGATCTGCGCCCTTTGCAACCGGGCCAAGGTTTGCCCGCAACACGCGCCTTTTTGCTGATCGCCCCGGCTGGCATCGAAATTGGCGGGGTGGCGTCATGACCACCGCCGACGACAAGCGCGAACAGATCAACTACATCTCGGTCGACAGTGCGCCGAAGCGGTTCGCGGGCCCTGTTTCCGTCTGGCAGGCGCCACGCATGCTGGCCGTTTTTACCGTGTTGGCTGCGGTTCAGCTTTGGCTGATCAACACCGACACGGTTGCCCAGATCTTTCCAAACCATGACTACGTCTTTTCCCAGCATACCGGTCGCCATGCCATCGCGATCCGCATCTTCCTGATTTCGTTCTTCGCAGCCTTTGCCGCTTTCAGTTCTGGCGGTGCACGTGGCCGTATACTCTTCGGACTAGACATGACGCTGACCTTTTTGGCTGGTTGTGCCGTGTTCGATTTGGCCAATGCGACCGCGCACCATCTGATCGGATCGTCTTTGTCGCTGCATTTCAGCGCGATCACGTCAGGTTTGTTCGGCTTTGCCGTCTATTCCTTCAAGCTGCTGGAGCGCGGGTTCATGCCGGCCCGCATCCGGATCGAACATATACCCGTCAGCCAGCTCAGGGCGTTTGTCCGCCTTGGCGTGACCATCGTGATCGCGGCTGGCGTCGCCATCTGGGTGGGCGGGATGGACCTTTACCTTGTGCAATTGATGCGCGACTGGACTCTGTTGGGCGGGATCGGCCCGGGCGTTTTCCTGTTCCTGCCTGTGCTCTTCGGGCAGCTTTATCTGCTGGCAATCTACGACGTGCTGACGGCCAAGACGCCAGAGTTCAAGCCGCCCGTGTCGGTCATCGTGCCTGCACACAACGAAAGCTACATCATCCGCGACACGATCAACGCCATGGACCGCGCGGCTACCCACTACGGTGGTGACGTTCACATCCTGATCATGAACAACAACTCTACCGACGACACCGAAGAGATTGCTCGTGAAACGCTGGCGGCCTGCAAAGCCGCTAAGGGGCGTGTAATCAATGTGCCCAAACCCGGAAAGTCCAACGCGCTGAATGCAGGGCTTGATGCATGCGAAACCGAGTTTCTGGTGCGCGTCGATGCAGACACACTGGTGGGCGAAGACAATTTCACCCGGGCCATGCCGTATTTCACGGATCCAAGCGTCGGTGTCGTGGGGGTGTACCCGTGCCCCCGGGGGGCGCTCTTTTTGATCGGGCCCGCTTGCTCGAAGTACTGGTCAAACATGGCTTCTATTCCGTGGCAATGGGTGCTGTGAACGGCGTCGTAGGCATCCCTGGCATGTTCGTGGTCTACCGCACGCATCATCCCCGATACCTCGGTGGTTTCGTCGAAGGGATGAACGGCGAAGACACCGATATCTCGCTGCGCATTGGCGAATTGGGCTTTCACTCGGTGGTGGACCCCAAACTGCGCTACGTGTCCGAGGTCCCGTCGTCCTACAGCCACATGCGTGAACAACGGATGCGGTGGTTTCGGTCGATTTACCACATCTCATCGCGATGCCGGGACCTGATCTACGGCGGCGGCAAAACACTGCGCGGCAAGGTCATACTGCCTTACATGCTGATCAATTCAGCCCGGCGGGCCATGCTGGTGCCGTTGATCATATTTGGCAGCCTCGAATGGGGCTTGGGCTTCAACGCCATGAGCCCAATTGTGTGGCAATCCATCGTGGCCGTTACTACGGGCGCCCCAGCGATCATGGCAGTCGTGGCCTCGCTGTTGAACGGCGTTCCGAAGGGCATCTTCGCCTTGCCAGAGTACCTGATGTTCCGCGTCCTACGCGCCTATTTCACTCTCGAGTCGATGCTCAGCATCCTGATCGATGTCCGCGCCGAAGACCTCGAACGTGTCATCCGTCTCGACATCGTACCGGACAAACCCATTCGCGTGGCCTGACGGCCCCATCAAGTGCGCGTGCAAGCGCACGCCCAACCCAGAAATGAGGAATAAAGACTATGACACGACACATCTACGGCACACCTGAGGCGGATATGATCAATGGCGGCGCAGGGCCGGACCGGATCCATGGCAAAGCCGCTGACGATATCATCACATCAGGCAACAGCGCCGACCAGGTCTATGCCCAAGCGGGCGAAGATGTGGTCGATGCCGGGGCTGGCAACGACACGGTACGCGGCGGCGCGGGTGACGACACAGTCAACGGCTCCACGGGCAGCGATCGGTTATTCGGTGGCCCGGGACATGACGTTCTGATCGGTGGTGAAACCAGTGGTACAGGCGGCGGTGCAGGCGGTGGGATTGACGACCGCCTTTGGGGCGGCTTGGGCGATGACCACATGGACGGCGGGTCGGGTAACGATCGGCTCTATGGTGGTGCGGGCGCCGACACGATGACGGGCGGTGCCGGCCTCGACCGACTGTATGGAGGCACCGAAAACGACCTGATGCATGGTGGCGATGCCAATGATCGTCTGATCGGCGCCGAGGGCGATGACACATTGCAGGGTGGCGAAGGCTTTGACCGGCTCTATGGCGGAACAGGGGCTGACGTACTTTTGTCGGGCACTGGATCAGACGGCCTTTATGGCGGCGCGGGTGACGATGCCTTGGACGGCGGCGCGGGTGACGACAGGCTGCACGGGGCAGAGGGTGCCGATATCCTCTCGGGTGGTGTCGGTCACGACATGCTTTTTGGCGGCTCTGGCAGCGACGATATTGATGGCGGCAACGGAGCAGATCAAATCTGGGCCGGCGATGGTGATGACACCGTCATTGGGGGCGATGGTGATGACCGCTTGGGCGGCGCATCCGGAAACGACCAGCTCTTTGGCGGAAATGGGTCTGACACGCTGTACGGCCGCGCCGACGATGACCTTTTGTCGGGTGGCGCAGGCAATGACACTTTGCGTGGTGGTCAGGGTGCAGACACCCTGTTTGGCGACGGTGGCGCGGATGACTTGCACGGAGGCGCAGGTTCGGACGAACTGTCCGGCGGCGCTGGCAACGACCTTCTGCAGGGGCAGCAGGGCAACGACATTCTGAACGGTGGCGCTGGCATGGACACGCTTGGCGGCGGAAACGGTTCAGACACCCTCGACGGGGGCGCGGGCGGCGACGTTATGAACGGCGGGGCAGGTACCGATCTTCTGTTTGGAGGGGCAGGTCAGGACATTTTGGAAGGATCCTGGGGCAATGACACGCTGGACGGTGATGCGGGGGGTGACACCCTGGATGGAGGCACTGGAAACGATATTCTTTTCGGAGGCAGTGGCCGCAACACGCTCACCGGTGGTCAAGGCAGCGACGTTTTTGTGTTCCACGCTACCAACAGCTTTTTTCGTGACGAGATCACCGACGTCAACATCTATGGCGGCAACGCGGACGTGATCGATCTGACTGATTTCAGCTTTGGCATGGCTGTTTCTGACATCGAGACTTGGGCCGCAGAGCATATCGAGCAGCACGAAAACGGAGACCTGTTGATCTCTCTGACGGGTGCGCAAAGCATCCTGGTCCGCGATCACGCTGACATCGGAGACGCATTTGTTGATGGCGTGGTTGACCTGCTGATTTTTTGATCGATCTCAGGCGGCGTTCGAACAGTGCGCCGCCGCACACGGAAAAGGAATGTCATATGCCCTCTGTTCTTGGATCCCTTATTTTGGTGCTGATGCTGTCGTCGGCTGTCCAATCTGACATCAGCCGTTCGGAGTTCGACGCGATCCAGTCGCAGGAGACGCATGATCCGGAAGCCGCCTTTGACGCAATGTTGGTGTTGGCGCACTCGGGACACATCCCGGCGGCCAATCGGGTTGGCTACTACTATCGACATGGCCTGGGGACGCACAAAGATCTGACGGCCGCACGGCGGTGGTATCAACACGCAACTGCAAGCGGACATCGTTGGGCTTTTGCGTCGCTGGCGCGGGTAGAATTGGCACTGGGTCATGCAGACGCTGCATTGCACCTTTTGCAACAGGCAGCGCGCGATCAGCACCCGGGCACAGCACGACTGCTGGGTACCGCGCATATCGATCGGGCATTTGGTGCGGCATCAGATCCTGCCTTGGGCCAGCATATGCTGCGTGTGTTGGCGCGTGATGGTGATGCAAACGCTGCCCGCGATCTCTTGTTAAGATACAACTGGAACCGCATCCGCGGACAAGCCCCGGATCACATTGTAAAACGCGTCGTGCAAATTGGTCTTGAGGGGGATGCACGGTTTGCAGAAGCGGCACTTGTCTATTTGACCCGCGAGCGAGACAAAAGGAGCCAGATCACCCGGCAACGCGAAGCCTTGATAAGCGTACCCGGCATCCAGCGGCGCACGTTGTTGATGGAACGGGTTCGGCTGGCTGCTGATGTGCACCCGGGTCGGTTCTGGATCGAGACCGAAAAGGTGCTGCAAGACACCGAAACCGAACACTATGCGCGCGTTGCAAGTACGGCGTTTTGGATCAACAAGAACGCTTGGGTTCGTGTACTTCAGAAGGAGCTGCGCGGCCTTGGGTACTATTCGGGTCGTATCACCGCAGAGATGACCGCACCGACCATAAGAGCGCAGAACCAATTCTGCAAAGACAGAGGCATATGGGAACTCTGCGCATCAGGGCCGTTGCGCGGCCAAACTGTGCGGGCCGTGGCGGATGCCATCGCCATGGCGCGTGATCGCGGATAGCGGCGGGTCTGGGGTTGTTGTGAACGAGGACTGTCGATTGAAACTCCGTTCAGAAAGGTTGCGACAGAAACACTCGATATGCACTGTCCGCCCGCTGTCTCTTGAGTACCTTGAGAGTATCAGGGCGCGTCGTCTGGAATTGGTGTTTTCGCCTCACTAAGGATACTTTCCTCACGTGCATTCCGGAACTGTAGCATACTTGGTGATTTGAAGGTTAACGTTGTCTGGCGCTCAAAGTTTTTCAATTGGTCGGAGTGAGAGGATTCGAACCTCCGACCCCTGCCTCCCGAAGACAGTGCTCTACCAGGCTGAGCTACACTCCGACCGTGCCGGGCGAATTACTCTCCGTCCGGTGTTTTGGCAAGGGGCTTGTCGCGGAAGCGACCGCTGGTCATCAGGCTGCTCACTCGAAACGCGCCCGGCGTGCCGATACGGCTGCGGGTGCGCAGAACTGGCTTGTTTTCCGAATTGCCGGACCGGCTTTCGCGGAACACGATGAACAGGCCCGACGCGATGATGATCGCGGCACCGACCCCGGTGTAGCTGTCTGGCACCTCGTTGAAAAAGACGAGGCCATAAACGGTTGCCCACAGGATTTGTGAATACTGCATGGGCGCCACGATTGCGGCTTCTCCGGTCTGGTATGCGGCAATGATGAAGCGGCCAGCGATCCACGCCATGACCGAGATGACGGCCAGCATGCCCAAGTGCTCGATCGGCATCGGTTCGTAGACAAAGGCAAGCGCCGCGCCCATCACGAGAACGTTGCCGACCATCGGATACAACAGCAATACAACCGTTCGTTCCTCGGCGCCAATCTTGCGCACGACGATGGACGCAAAAGCACCGGCAAAGGCCGCGATGATCGCAGCTGCATGGCCGAGTGTCAGGTCTGTCGTGCCAGGGCGCAGCACCACCATCACACCAGCCAGCCCAACGATGACAGCAAGCCAACGGGGAAGGCGTACTTTCTCGCCCAGAATGGGGATCGACAGAACCGTGATAAGCAGTGGTGTAGCAAAAAGAATTGCATAGGTTTGCGTCAGCGGCAGGTTTGCAAAAGCATAAAATGCAGAGACGCCGGTGATGACAGCCCCTGCGGTGCGCAGCGCCATCCACCACGGATGCACCGGCACCAATGTACCAGGCTTGGCGTCGCGCATCAGCATGATCGTCGCCAATGGAAAGCTGAGCAGAACGCTGAAGAACACAATCTGGATCGGGGAATAGGTCGCCCCCAACGTCTTGATAAAGACGTCATGGGTCGAAAATATTCCAAAGGCGATGAGGGCGAGCAATGCGCCCTTGGCGTTCGAGGACATGGCGTTTTTTTGATAACTATGCTTTTGTCCCATTAACGCCGCGGGCCGGGCGATGTCCACCAGCCCGCAGGGCCATGAGCCTTAAAGCGCCAGCGCGCCGCGGCCAAAGATGAACTGCCACTGGCTGCCATCGGTCATTGTGACGAAACCGGACCCTGAGGTCGGAGACTGGAAATACGCGATGCCCACGCCGCGCAGCCCGTTGTTGCACACAACAGGGAAGCTCACTGTGCTGATATCTGCAAATTTGTCGTAGGTGCCGGTGCAGACTGCGTTGCCATTGGTGGCCTGAAAGCTGCCGCCATGAAGGAACGTATCGGTGGCTGATCCGCGAAAGGTCATGCCGTTGTCGCCAATCACGGTGACCGGGTATGCGACGTCGCAAGCGGCGAGGCCGCCAAGTACAAGACCGCACAATGCGGCACGCAGGGAAAACAGGAACATGGAAAATCCTTTGGTCCGTTACACAACGGATCACGAGGTGGTGATTGCGTCGTGTTGTCCCAAGTCAGGAATTCCTGCCGTGACGCGGCGCGCGAAATATGCTTCGCGCGCCTGCGCGGGATTACAGGCTCGCGTCGAGGGCCGCGAGGATCGCGTCGCCCATCTCTGCAGTGGATAGCGGCGTGCCGCCTTCCGGTCCCATCAGGTCGCCCGTGCGGGCACCGTCCGCCAGCACTTTCTCGATGGCGGCTTCCAGACGTGCAGCCTCGTCGCCCTGGTCAAAGGAATAGCGCAGCGCCATGGCAAAGCTGAGCATGCAGGCGATTGGGTTCGCCTTGCCCTGGCCAGCGATGTCAGGGGCCGATCCGTGGACGGGTTCGTACATCGCCTTGGGGCGGCCATTGGCCATCGGCGCGCCCAGCGACGCGGAGGGCAGCATACCCAGTGAGCCTGTCAGCATGGCGGCACAGTCGGACAAGATGTCGCCAAACAGATTGTCGGTCACGATCACATCGAACTGTTTGGGCGCACGCACCAACTGCATCGCGCCGTTGTCAGCATACATGTGGCTCAACTCGACCTCGGGGTATTCCTCGCCGACCTTGGTCACAACCTCGCGCCACAGGATGCCGCTTTCCATGACGTTGGCCTTCTCCATCGAGCAGACCTTCTTGTTCCGTCGCATGGCAAGTTCAAAAGCCGAGCGGGCAGCGCGTTCGATCTCGCTTTCGGTATAGCGCTGCGTGTTGATGCCAACACGTTCGTTGCCTTCTTCGAAGATGCCGCGGGGTTCGCCAAAGTAAACGCCCGAGGTCAGCTCGCGCACGATCATGATGTCAAGACCGGCCACGATGTCCTTTTTCAGGGACGAGAAGTCGGCCAAAGCGTCAAAGCACTGCGCAGGACGCAGGTTGGCGAACAAGTCCATCTCTTTGCGCAGGCGCAGCAGGCCGCGTTCCGGCTTCACCGAGAAGTCCAGATCGTCGTATTTTGGGCCACCCACGGCGCCCAGTAGAACCGCGTCAACCTCTTGCGCGCGTGCCATCGTATCGTCGTGCAGGGGTGTGCCATGTGCGTCGTAAGCTGCACCGCCCACAAGGTCGGTGGAGACGTCAAATGCGAGGTCCCGTTTCGCGCCGTACCAGTCGATGACACGTGTCACCTGGTCCATGACTTCGGGGCCGATGCCGTCGCCGGGCAGGATCAAGATCGACGGATTGGACATGGGCGAAACTCCTTTGATTGCTTGGGGTTTCGCCTACTCACCACCGTCGGCGGGGTCAAGGGTCAGGTCCGTCCAAACCAGCCTGTGACGACTTGCTGTCGCTACGGTGTCGGCCAACGTGTCATCCGGGGCAGGCCAAAGCACCCCGCTGTCCACAACCCGCCAATGGGTCGAGGGCAACACATAGCTGACGCGCAGGTCTCCCGGTATCGGATCATCCCAATCCACGGTGTCAGTGCCAGCGTGTCCCCGCGGGGACAGATTTATAAGTCGCTGATCTGCAAGAAGGTTCCGGATAGCATCGTGCAGCCCACTGCCATCATCCGGATCCAGGTTCGCATCACCGGCAATGACGAAAGGACCGAGTGGGGCCGCGCTGACCCGGCTATCCAATACGTGCTGCCACAGCCTGATCTCATCATGGTTGCGCTTCCCATTGCGGTCTTCGGGACCATCGAAAACCGGCGGGCTGGCATGGAAGGTCATCAAGTGAAATGTACCGGCTGGCGCGTCAATCGGGACAATCCAGTGGCCGGTCGTAGACAGGCGTTGTGCAGCCAGTGCCTGCTCTGACGGAAATGCAGCGCCGTTCACTTCAGGACGCAGTGCATCGGGCAGGTTCACCCATAGGAGAGATGACAGGTCCTCCACGTCGTTCGCCCTGATCGGAAAGCGCGACAGGATTGCCATGCCACCCTGTCCCGAAAACCGCCCGTAGCCTTGCGCATCGCGCGGGCCGCCAAGCCGACCATCGCCATCCATATCCAACCCGGTGGGTATGCCTGTATTCGGGCGCAAAGCGAAATGGTGGGGGTATCCCGCGACCTTGGCCAAGCGGCTCAGCGCTTCACCGGTCAAGTCATAGTCGATCCCCTGAAGCGCCAGAACATCTGCGTCGGCATGGGCAAGGACCGCCAGTACCGCAGCGATTTGGTCGTCCTCTCCACGCGCAATATCACGCAGGAAAAGACCGGGACCGTCCCGTTGCAATTCAGTGTTGTAAGTCGCGATGCGAAGCGTGTCCGCCTGCGCCATCGCCCCGAACATCAGGGCGATGCATGCGGTGATTAGGCCAGAAGCAAATCCGTATCTGCGTTGGCGTAGGCTCGCTTGCGCTGGTCGCGGATCATCTCGGCGATCCGCTGCATCGCGATGCCGCGCATGATCATGCTGGCAGGAAGGAAGGCCCATGCGCTCATCGTCCAGATCAGGGTTTGCGGGTTCTCAAGCGTGATCGGGTTTAGCAGGTCGGCAGCCATCTTGACCACAGCAGGTATTACGAACGGCAGCAGAAATCCGAGCGCGATATTGATCCGTGCGTCGCGGTTTAGGCGATACAGTACATCGCCGCCAGCCGTTGGATCGAACAGGGGCAGGTTGACCCATACATTGAATGACCCGTTGCGCGATGGCCAACCCATGACCCGCACAAGAAACAGAAAGACGGCCATGGCGGTCAGCGAAATGAGGTAGGCAAGGCCGGCCGCTGTGCGGACCGATTGCACGACGCTGTCATGTGCGTCCGGTGGCAGCATCAGTACAACAAGGCGTACTGGGCTGTAGGGAAAGTCGATGCTGTTGCCGATGATTGTGCCGACGGATGTGAGGGCGTTGGTCAGCAAGGTGGGGTCTGTTTTGCCACGGCAGATCAGGCTGAGCAGGAATACGGTTGCCATGAGCGCGGCAAAGCGCAGACGGTTAAAGGGCGCCGCGTCACGGAACTCAACGATACTCGGGCTTGTCGAGTTGTATTCGACAAATGTCAGGAAAGCGGCAAGAAGTGCAATAAGGATAGTGGCTTGCGAGGAATCCATGGATGCGCCGGGCACAACGAGTGCTGGTATGGCAATCATCAATGATACCAAAAAACCGCGCACAGCGGCGCCTGACAATCGTGCGATCACGTCTCTTTTTCCCTTCAAACTGGCCAGTCCCGATACGTTGCCGCGACTTGTTCCAACTTGATCCCACCGGGTCAGGCGGGTGCCTCATTCTCGACACATTCTTGCCTTGATTGACCCGGGCTCTCAAGCCTTAGGGTTAATGAAACGCAAACCTTTGGTCATTTTGAGGGACGGTGTGGTGCCTTTGTGCATCATTTCTGAGGCGGGATTTTGGCACGGTATACGTGCACCCCAACATGTTGTGTGTGGAGCGCTTGGGTAGCATAGCGGTGCGCAACCGCTATGCCACTTTTTGGTTAACGCAGGCTTAGACCCACGGACGGGCCTGAGCGGCTTGCGCCTCGAAGGTATCGATGCTGCTGACCTTTTCCATTGTCAGGCCGATATCGTCCAGTCCTTCGAGCAGGCAGTGCTTCTTGAATGCGTCCACTTCGAAGCTGAAGCTTTCACCATCTGATGTGGTCACCGTCTGATTTTCGAGATTAACGGTCATGCGGGCGTTGGCCCCTTTTTCCGCGTCCTTCATCAGCACCTCCACGGCCTCTTGCGGCAGGGCGATGGGCAGAATGCCGTTCTTGAAGCAGTTGTTGTAGAAGATGTCGGCAAAGCTGGTGGAGATCACGCAGCGAATGCCAAAATCCTTGATCGCCCAAGGCGCATGCTCGCGCGAAGACCCGCAACCAAAGTTGTCACCCGCGACGAGGATCTCGGCGCTGCGATAGGCATCCTGGTTCAGCACAAAGTCTGCGATCTCGTTTCCTTGACGGTCGAACCGCATCTCATCAAACAGGTTCGCGCCAAGGCCCGAGCGTTTGATCGTTTTCAGGAACTGCTTGGGGATGATCATATCGGTGTCGATATTGACCAGCGGCATGGGCGCCGCGATCCCTGTCAGTGTTTCGAATTTGTCCATTCTGTTAACCTTTCCTAAGAAGGCGGCGGGGTGAAACCCCGCCCTACATCTTGTGTCCTTGGCCGGGAAAAGGGGGTGTCATCCCCCGTGCAGCATCCGTGCACCCCCTGTACACCCCCACCGTCATGGTCGGTTAACCAGCTGTTAACCCTCCCGGTGAGAGCAGGCCTCACATCATCTCCCGCACGTCGGTGAGTTTGCCAGTGATTGCGGCGGCTGCCGCCATGCCAGGTGACACAAGGTGCGTGCGCCCCTTGTAGCCCTGCCGCCCTTCAAAGTTCCGGTTCGACGTCGACACGCAGCGTTCGCCTTCGGCCAGCTGGTCGGGGTTCATTGCCAGACACATCGAGCAACCCGCAAGCCGCCATTCGAAACCGGCGTCCTTGAAGATGTCGGCCAGCCCCTCTTCTTCCGCCTGAAGACGGACAAGGCCCGAGCCTGGCACGACCATGGCGCGCAGACCGTCCTTGATCTTTTTGCCTTTCAGAATCTCGGCGGCGGCGCGCAGGTCTTCGATCCGGCCATTGGTGCAGGACCCGATAAAGACGGTGTCGATCTCGATATCAGAAAGTGGTGTGCCGGGAGTCAGGCCCATATAGTCGAGCGAGCGCTGGGCTGCGCCGACCTTGCCACCTTCGAAATCATTCGCCGATGGAACGTTGGCCGTGATCGGCAACACATCCTCGGGCGAGGTGCCCCATGTGACGACGGGCGCGATGTCTTCGCCCTTGATCGTGATGACTTTGTCCCACTGCGCGTCGTCATCGGAATAGAGCGTCTTCCACCACTCCATCGCCGCTTCGAACTGCGCGCCCTTGGGAGCGTGAGGGCGGCCCTTGACGTATTCAAAGGTCTTTTCATCCGGTGCGATCAGACCAGCGCGTGCGCCGCCTTCGATCGCCATGTTGCAGACGGTCATCCGTCCTTCCATCGACAGATCGCGGATGGCTTCGCCGCAATACTCGATGACATAGCCGGTGCCGCCGGCTGTGCCGGTTTCGCCGATGACGGAAAGGGTAATGTCCTTGGCCGTAACGCCGGGGCGCAGCTTGCCCGTGATCTCGACCTTCATGTTCTTGGATTTCTTCTGGATCAGCGTCTGCGTCGCCAGCACGTGTTCCACCTCGGACGTGCCGATGCCGTGTGCCAGCGCGCCAAATGCGCCATGCGTTGCAGTGTGCGAGTCACCACAAACGACGGTCATGCCGGGCAGGGTCCAGCCCTGTTCGGGTCCGACGATGTGTACGATACCCTGACGCACATCAGACACCGGATAATAGTGAATGCCAAAGTCCTTGGCGTTCTTGTCGAGGGCGGCAACCTGGATGGCGCTGTCCTCGGTCATGTTCTTGGGGTCTTCGCGACCGGGCGTTGTCGGTACGTTGTGGTCCGGCACGGCAATCGTTTTGTCCGGGGCGCGGACAGGGCGGTTTGCCATGCGCAGCCCTTCAAAGGCTTGCGGGCTGGTCACCTCGTGCACGAGGTGGCGGTCGATATAGAGCAGGCAGGTGCCGTCCTCGGCCTCGTGGGCAACGTGGGCATCCCATATTTTGTCATAGAGTGTCTTGGGGGACATGGTTGGTCCTCTCCCTTGGATTGGCTGTATTCGAGATGGATGAGGGATGGGCAGCCTTATAGGCGCGCCAGCACCGTGTGCGTCGCCCCGAAAAAGCGTTCGCGCAGACGTGCGCGGTCATCCATGTCAAAGAGGCGGGTCATATTTGCCAGATAACGGGATTCCATGTGCCGATCAAGCGAGGCGCGATTGATCGTGTGCGTCTGGCATTGCATGCTGCCGATAACGGAGGGCGGGCATGACCACTCACACGGACGGGAGCGGCAATGATATTGCCAACGCGCTGAGTTCCGCGGCCGAGGCTGCGGTGGCCGGACAGTCCACGGATGGGCAAACCCTGACCGAGATTGCATGGTCACTGCTGGTGACGATGTTCAGCTATGCCGAGAGTTTCGCCATGTCCCTGCTGCGCCCTTGGGTGGCGTATCAGTTGGGGATGGCGCTGGCGGTCTTTGTGCTGGCCCACTTGCTGCGTCACTGGTTGGGGCCACCCATCCGCACCTGGATGGGCACACGCGAAGGCTGGCCAAAGTGGCGCATGCGTGTGCTGGTGGTCGTGCACCAGCGTTTGCGTGCCATGTTCTTTGTCCTTCTTATCTGGATGCTGGTCTGGATCATGCGCGAGGTGACGTGGCCATCGCGATCCTATGTCCTTGGCTTGATCGCAACCCTTGCCACGGCGTGGCTGCTGGTTGTGTTTGCGACACGCCTGATCCGTTCGATTTTCCTGCGCCGCATGGTGCGTTATGGTGCGTGGATTTACGTGACCCTCTACGTGCTGGGCATCGTGGACGAGGCATCGGAGGTACTGGACGCCGCCGCATTCTCAATTAGTGATATGCGCATCTCGGCCCTGCTGGTGGTGCAGGGCATTGTGGTTGTCGGGTGTCTGTTCGCATTGGCGCGGTTCATCACTGTCACAACTTCTAACCGCGTTCAGGCGAACGAGGATATCTCGCCCTCGATGCGGGTGCTGATCGTCAAGGTCGTGCAGATCGTCTTCTATGCCATCGCCTTCTATGCGGGGGTGCGGGCGCTGGGCATCGACCTGACGGGCCTCGCCGTGCTGTCGGGTGCCATCGGTGTGGGCTTGGGCTTTGGTCTGCAGAAGGTGGTGTCGAACCTTGTGTCTGGGGTCATCATCCTGCTCGACAAATCCATCAAGCCCGGCGATGTGATCAGCCTGGGCGATACGTTCGGATGGATACAGACCCTGGGGGCGCGGTACGCATCGGTCGTGACCCGCGATGGCCGTGAATACCTGATCCCGAACGAGGATCTGATCACCGGACAGGTGGTCAACTGGTCCCATTCGAACGAGTTTGTGCGCCTCGATATCTATTTCGGCACGTCATATGGCTGTGACCCCCATCAGGTCCGCAAGCTGGCGATTGAGGCGGCCAAGGGGGTGGAACGCGCTTTATCCTCGCGCCCGCCGGTGTGCCACATCGTGGGATTCGGTGACAGTTCCGTCGACTACATCCTGCGCTTCTGGATCACGGACCCCACAGGGGGCCTGACAAATATCCGTGGCAACGTGTATCTGGCGCTGTGGGACATTTTCAAAGAAAACAACATCTCTATCCCCTTCCCGCAGCGCGAAGTGCGGCTGTTGGGGCAGGGCAGTGACGAGGGCGAAGGGTTATGATTCAGCTTGGGGAAGGGGCGTGGCAAATTCCGGTGATGCCGCGCCAGTCGGTGAATTGCTATCTGTTGGGCGACGTGTTGGTGGATGCCGGGGTAAAGCGGTCCGGTCCCAAGCTGCTGCGCGCCCTGCGCGGAAAGGCGATGTCGGGTCATGCCCTGACCCATGCCCACCCGGATCATCAGGGAGCCACGGCCGAGGTGTGCCGGGCTTTGAACCTGTCGTTGATGTGTCATCCGGCGGAACGGGAGGCGGCTGAGACGGGGTATGTTCTGGGCTCGTTTCCAAATCCCAGATCGCTGATGGCGCGGATGCAGCAAAGGTTCTTTGCTGGCCAAGGGCATCCCGTGGCACGGACGTTGACCGAAGGGGACCGGGTTGGCGGGTTCGAGGTGATTGAAACGCCGGGGCATACCAAGGGTCACATCTCGTTCTGGCGTGCGTCCGATGGGGTGCTGATTGCGGGGGATGCAGCGGTGGGCATGAACCTGTTCACTACCACACCGCGCCTTGGATTGCCCTTGGGGATCGCAACGTGGGACATGGACGCTGCACGCGCCTCGATCCGTAAGTTGGCGGCGCTGGGGCCGAAGCGGGTGGCGTTCGGGCATGGCCCGGCGGTAAGTGGAGACGTTTTCACAGAGTTTGCCGCGCAACTGGGTTAGACGTTGGTTTGGCCCTGACAGCGAGGCGAAATGCTGTCAGGACGTATCCGGCGTTGTGGCCTCCAACAAGTCGCCCGGCTGACAGTCCAGCGCTTCGCACAGCTTGGCCAGTGTTTCAAAGCGGATGCCTTTGACCTTGCCGGATTTCAGCAGGCTCAGGTTCTGTTCGGTGATTCCGATCCGGGCTGCAAGGTCGCGGCCCTTCATCTTGCGCATGGCCATCATCACGTCGAGGCGGACAATGATTCCGGTCATATGAATTCCCTGTTCTCAGCCATCAGTCGGGCCGCTTCTGACTGAATATATCCAAACATGGTTAACAGCGCTGCGGCCAGCAGCAAGAACAGCCCCCCGCCATCAATGGCAATGGACAAGGTGCGCTGCCCGGCAGGGTTGTTCCAGGTCAGGGCCAGGATGATCACGGTGTTGCTCACAATCTCGACAATGGCGAGGGCGAGAAGCCCCTGACCAATGCGCAACACACGCCGCGCCGTGTCGATTTGGAACGTGTCGCCATTGGCACAGGCCGCCAGCCAGCCGCGGACGCACCACAGCACCCAAAGCAACAGGGCATAAGATGCAATTTCGATGGTGCGCCACAGGGTGACCGCCCAGGCGCTGGGCGTTTCTGGGAAGTTCTTGGTGTCAAATTCTTCGCGCAGGTCGGCAACGGACAGCCCCCCGTCAACAATGGCAATGACGGCTGCAACGACCAGCAGCGTAAACAGGCCGATCGTTGCCCATTCGAATTGTCGTGCCCGTCGGGCGATCAAAGTGTCTTGCATCTGCGTTTCCTATATCGCTACTAAAGTTTAATGTAAAACAATAAGAAATGATTCGAAAGGGCAAATTTTATGAAAGATGTTCTGTTGGCCGTATCCATTTGTCTTGGGGCCTGTACCTCGATCGTGCCCAGCACGCTGCTGCAACTGCAAGGGCTGGATCCGCTGTCTGCCGACCCGGCCGATATCGCGTTGCGGGTTGACCTGCCCGACGGTGTGGCCCTGTTGCCGGGATCCGGCACGCTGGATCTGCGGGCCGCGCGCGGCGATGGGGCTGAAACGTCGGGCAGTTTCCCGGTTGAGATGGCGGTGGACGTATTGCGGGTGGCCCCGGCGGCACATGCGGATCTGCGTGCGCTGCAGGCAGAGATCAGGGCATGGAAGGCCGCTGACCCGGACGGGACCACGGGCAGCCTGAGCGTGGATTTTGAACCCTGCCGGATTGGCGTCGCGTTGCCCGAAGCAGGCAAGTTGTCCATTTACATACGGCTTGCCGCGGACGGTCCCTTTCTGCCGCTGGTAAAAGACGCGCCCATCGACGAAGCGCTGGAAAGTGTTGCACAGGACCCTCTGAAACCCTGCGCGTGAACGCGTTTCATTGAAATGTCATGCGCGCGTTGTTACGATCTAGGTATCCCAGCGCCGGGGATTTGTACGGCGTGCTGACAAAGGAGGACAATGTCCTGTCATTCTCTGCTGACGCGGTTCAGACCGCTGATGGAGCCGCGGCTGTGATGGCCGCCCCCAAAACGCAAGCCACAAGCGATGGTATCCTTGAGGCTGTGCTGTCTTCCCTCAACGACGACAAAGCCGAAGATGTTGTGCAGATCGATCTGCGCGGCAAGACCGCCATGGGTGACTACATGGTGATCTGCTCGGGTCGGTCGTCGCGCCAGGTGGCGGCGATCTCGGAAAAGCTGGTGGAACGGCTGAAAGCCAAGTTCGGCATCTCGACCCGTGTTGAAGGCAAGGATACCGGCGACTGGGTTCTGATCGACACGGGCGATGTGATCGTCCACGTGTTCCGGCCCGAGGTGCGCGAGTTCTATCAGCTGGAGAAGATGTGGCAGCCAGGCGCTGCTGCGACCAACTGATTCTGCGCGCTTAGCTTATGCGTGTGCATATCTGTGCGGTGGGCCGCCTGCGGGGCGGTCCAGAGAGCGATTTGGTGTCTGACTATGTCACCCGCTTTGACCGCACGGGCCGGGCCCTTGGCCTTGGTCCCCTGACCCTCACCGAAGTGGAAGACCGTAGGGGCGGTGGCATGGCGGCGGAAGCTGACCTGCTGCGTCGTGTCTTGCCCAAAGGAACGGTGCTGTGTTGCCTGGACGAGCGGGGCAAGGTCGAGACGTCGCCCGCCTTTGCCAAGCGGTTGAGTGGATGGCGCGACAATGGGCGCGGCGACGTGGCCTTTGTCATCGGCGGTGCGGATGGGATTGATCCAAGCCTGCGGGCCGAGGCGGATCATCTGCTGTCTTTCGGGTCGATGGTTTGGCCGCATATGTTGGTGCGCGTGATGTTGACCGAGCAGCTGTATCGAACCGCGTCGATCCTGGCTGGATCGCCCTATCATCGGGTGTGATCCGATGGCCGCTGCGCGACGCGATTCATTTTTGCTGACGAGGGGCTCTGCCCCTCGAGCTCCCTGAGGTATTTCCAGCCAGAAGAAGGGCTTAGTCTGTTGGAAGTGTGACGATTGTTGTGCCTTCATTCCAGCCGGCTGGCAGGTCGCGCGCCTGCACTTGCACTTCGGTTGTGCCTGCCGGGATCACGACGCCACCAAGGCTGCGGGTGAAGGGCTGTTCGTCGACATGTGGGTGGGCCAGGACGCGCATGCCCAGTTCGTTCCCGTCCATGTCCAGCACGCGCCAGCCATCCGCATAGTGGTCCCATCCGGTGTCTGGATGGCGGATGGTGACCGAAAAGCGATAGGTGTCGGTGCCGGTTTTGGACACGTCCACATTCTCGATCACCGGTTCTTCGGCGAAGGCGGGGGCTGCGATCAGCAGCAGAGGGATCAAACGTTTCATGGGCTTAGGCTATGTCCCGGTTGTGTCGTTGTCATGTTACGTGTCCGTGCCCAGCAGAATTGTGCGCGAGTTCGAGGCGAACTCACGGCGCCAGATGACAGCGAGGGTAAAGATGGTTGCCACGATCAATGTCATGGGTCCGGCCAGCCACGCCACACACGCGAGTGCAAAATAGACGGATCGCAGTCCACGGTTGAAGGACCGTGCCGCGGTGATGTTGATCTCGGCCGCTTGCGTGGCGCGCGGGGCGCATGCTGGATCTGATACATCATTTGGCACGGCGGCCATGACCACGGCGGCATAGCCGAACAGCCGGTTGGCCCAGACGAATTTCAGGAAAGCGTTGGTCAGGAACAGGGCCACCGTCAGCATCTTGGCCTCCCACACGAAGGCGGGGCTGTCCATCAGGACCAATTCGTTCGCGATACCCGTCAGACGTTCCGCATTACCGATCAGCGCAAGCGTGCCGCCGATTGCGATGACCGAGGTCGAGGCAAAGAAGGCCGTGCCCTGCCGCAGGCTGGCCACGACTTGGGCATCAAAGATCTCGCGGTTCGCGCGTGATCATCTGCTGCATCCATTCGCGTCGGAACCCGGCCATAATCTGCGAGGTCGAGGGGTGCTTCGTTGCGGGGTGTTCGATCCGCCATCCGATGACCAACCAGCCCAGCAACAAGAGGGCAAGGGCGCCGAAATCGAGCGGTGTAAAAAGGGCGATGCGGTCAAGCCATGTCATATGTGCGGTCTTACACCGCAGTGATTCAGATTGCATCCCGGTCAAATTGGTCATATTATTTTACCAATAACCGGAGGACACCCCATGGAAATGCCTGTTCCTGATTCTGATGTGCTGGCGCGCAAGGCGCGGGTGGTGGAGCGTTTGCGGGATGTGTTGCCCGGCGATGCCGTCATTGATGATCCTTCAGAGACACGCGCCTATGAGTGTGATGCGCTGACCGCCTATCGCTGCCCGCCCATGGTGGCCGTGCTGCCGTCGACTACGGCGGAAGTGTCGGACGTGCTGCGCATCTGCCATGACGAAGGGGTGCCAGTGGTGCCGCGCGGGTCGGGGACCTCTTTGGCTGGGGGGCATTGCCCACCGCAGATTGCGTGATCCTAGGTGTCGCCCGCATGAATGACGTTCTGGAAACCGATTATGACAACCGCATAATCAGGGTTCAGACGGGTCGGACCAATCTGAGCGTAACAGGTGCGGTCGAGGCAGATGGGTTCTTTTACGCCCCTGACCCCTCCAGCCAGTTGGCCTGTGCCATTGCAGGCAATATCGCGATGAACTCGGGCGGGGCGCATTGTCTTAAATACGGTGTGACCACCAACAACCTGATGGGCGTGACACTGGTTCAGATGGACGGCACGGTCGTCGAGATTGGCGGCGGGCATCTGGATGCCGGTGGCTTGGACCTGCTGGGCGTGATCTGCGGGTCGGAGGGGCAATTGGGTGTCGTGACCGAAGCGACCCTGCGCATCCTGCACAAGCCCGAAGGCGCGCGACCCGTCCTGATGGGTTTTGACAGTGCCGAAGTGGCGGGGGCCTGTGTGGCTGACATTATCAAGGCCGGTGTCCTGCCCGTGGCCATCGAGTTCATGGACAAGATGCTGATTGAGGTCTGCGAGGACTTCGCTAAGGCCGATTACCCGATGTGCAGTGCGCTCCTGATTGTTGAGGTTGAAGGGTCGGATGCAGAGATTGATGCCCAGCTGGCCCTGATCACGGACATTGCCAAGCGTCACAACCCGGTGGCTTTGCGTGAAAGCGCATCTGCCGATGAAAGCGCACGCATCTGGGCGGGGCGCAAGGCGGCGTTCTCGGCCATTGGCCGCATCAGCGACTACATGTGCCTTGATGGGACGATCCCCGTGTCCGAGCTTCCTCATGTCCTGCGTCGCATTGGCGAGATGTCGGAAAAATACGGTCTGCCGGTGGGCAATGTATTCCATGCTGGTGACGGCAATATGCATCCGCTGATTTGCTATGACGCGAACAAGCCCGGTGATCTTGAACTGTGCGAGGAGTTCGGGGCCGAGGTTCTAAAACTGTGTGTCGAGGTCGGCGGTTGCCTGACGGGTGAGCACGGCGTGGGCATCGAAAAGCGCGATCTGATGACCCATCAATACGCGCCTGCCGATCTGGAGGCGCAGATGGCGGTGAAAGACGTGTTCGACGCTAAGTGGCTTCTTAACCCGGCCAAGGTATTCCCGCTGGCAGTGTCAGAGCCGCGGCGTGGTGCGGCATTGGCAGCGGAGTAGGGGGCCAGCCCCCTCGGCCTTGCGGCCTCACCCCCGGGATTTTTTGGAACAGAGAAGATGGACCCAGTGAACTCAGAACAAGCGATTGTGGATGCCGTTGCATCGGCGCAGGGACCGTTGTTGATCCGGGGTGGAGGCACCCGGTCTGTCGGACGGCCCGGTGTGGGTGAGGTGCTGAATGTCTCTGGCCTGTCCGGTGTGACATTGTACGAACCGGGTGCGCTGACACTGGTGGCACAGGCGGGAACGCCCGTGGCCGAGATTGAGGCGACACTGGCGGCTGAAAACCAGCGTCTGGCCTTTGAGCCTTACGATCTGACAGGGCTTCTTGGCACGTCCGGTGCATCGACAATTGGCGGCGTTATCGCCACGAATGCCAGCGGCCCGCGTCGCATCATGGCGGGTGCCGCGCGCGACTTTGCCCTTGGTGTGCGTTTTGTCGATGGGGCGGGGCAGGTCATCAAGAACGGTGGTCGCGTGATGAAGAATGTCACCGGCTATGACCTCGTCAAACTGATGTGCGGATCATGGGGCACGCTGGGTGTGTTGACCGAGGTCAGCTTGAAGGTGCTTCCCGGTGTTGAAGCCATGACCACGTTGGTGATTGACGGGGTGGATGCGGCACGCGCCGTGGACGCTATGAGCCGCGCGCTTGCATCGCCGTTCGAAGTGTCCGGCGCGGCCTGGACCGGCGGGCAGGTCTGGTTGCGGTTGGAAGGCTTTGAAAGCTCGATCGCCTATCGGGCGGGAGAGTTGAAAAACCTGTTGTCCTCCTTCGGTGACATCACTGACATGGAAATGGACTGGCGCACCGTGCGCGATGCGGTGCCCCTGAACGGGGCCGAGGCGGTCTGGCGCATCTCGGTGAAGCCGAGCGATGGCCCTGCGGTGATTGGAGCGTTGCCAGAGGGCTGCAACACCATGATGGACTGGGGCGGTGGCCTGATTTGGGCAGGTCTGTCCGGTGGAAACATCGCGGCGGCCCACGCCGGGGTTCAGGCAACCGTGGCCGAAATGGGCGGGCATGCGACGTTGATGAAGGGGCCAGAGGCCGTGCGCACAGCCGTGCCGGTCTTCCAACCCGAAGCACCCGGTGTCGCCGCGCTGTCGGCATCCTTGCGGCAGCGGTTCGATCCCAAGGGTATCCTCAATCCGGGGCTGATGGCCGCGTGATGCTTATCCTCCTGTTTATCATGGCTTTTGTGATCGGCCCGGCCTTGTTCTTTGCCCTGGATCGCGTGGTTGGCAAGCATTGGCCACTGGCGCTGGTCGCATCGGTCCTGGTGCTGGCCAGCTTCGTGTTACGGAGCGAGGCCAGCCTGGCCTTTTCAACCGACGTCACCCGCACCTTTCTGAGCGTGCTGTTCATCTGGCTGGCCTGGGTGCTGGTCATGGTCCTGGCCGCGCGCGCCGTGCGCCAGGCGCTTCCATCTCTTCGTGCGCGGCGCTTTGTCCGTGTGGCAGGTGCCATGGGCACCACCGTCCCGTGGTTCGGCTTTGCCGCGGCCCAAATGATCGCGAGATAGCATGCAAACGACATTCACCCCGGAACAGTTGACCGATCCGCAAATCGAACGGTCGAACGAGATCTTGCGCAATTGCGTGCATTGCGGGTTCTGCACGGCCACGTGTCCCACCTACCAGGTGCTGGGGGATGAGCTGGATAGCCCGCGCGGACGCATCTACCTGATCAAGGACATGCTCGAAAACGACCGCGACCCGGACGAAAAGGTCGTCAAGCATATCGACCGCTGCCTGTCTTGTCTGGCCTGCATGACGACTTGCCCCTCGGGTGTGCACTACATGCACCTTGTCGACCACGCCCGCGAGTATATCGAGAACCGCTACAAACGCCCCTTTACCGACCGTGCCCTGCGCTGGGTGCTGGCGCGTATCCTGCCCTACCCGATGCGGTTCCGTGTGGCGCTGCTTGGGGCCAAGATCGGACGCCCCTTCGCGCGGCTGATGCCGGATGCCCGTCTGCGCGCCATGTTGGAAATGGCGCCGGATTACATTCCGCCTGTCAGCCGCAACGACGATCCACAAAGCTTTGCGCCGCTGGCCGAGAAAAAGATGCGCGTGGCCCTGATGACGGGGTGTGCGCAAAAGGCGCTGAACACCGATATTAACGATGCTACGATCCGCCTTCTCACCCGCTTGGGATGCGAGGTTGTGGTGGCCGAGGGGGCTGGCTGTTGCGGTGCGCTCACCCACCACATGGGCAAGGCGGGCGAAAGCCATGCCACTGCGGCCAAGAACATCCGCGCCTGGGTGGCCGAGATGGACGGCAACGGCCTGGACGGCATTGTCATCAACACGTCGGGCTGCGGCACCACGGTCAAGGATTACGGGCACATGTTCCGCAATGACCCGCTGGCCAAGGACGCGGCGCGGGTTGCGGACATCGCCATGGATGTGAGCGAGGTTCTGATGAAGCTGGACCTCCCCGCAGGGGAGGCCCAGACCATGACCGTCGCATATCACGCGGCCTGTTCCTTGCAGCATGGGCAACAGATCAAGACCTTTCCAAAAGACCTGTTGAAGCGCGCAGGTTACAACGTGGTAGAGCCTGCAGACAGTCATCTCTGCTGCGGATCGGCGGGCACATACAACCTGATGCAGCCTGAGATTTCCAAGCAATTGAAAGAACGCAAAGTGCGCACGTTGGAGGCCAAGAACCCCGATATCATCGCTGCCGGGAACATCGGTTGCATGATGCAGATCGGGTCGGCAGCGGGCGTGCCCGTTGTGCATACAGTCGAGTTGCTGGATTGGGCATCCGGAGGGCCACGCCCGCCTGCTTTGGATCGGCATCCGGACGATGTTCCAATTTTGCGCTAAATTGCATCTTTGCCTTAGTTTTGCCGCCATTCTCACCTAGACCGTTCGAACCCCCCTGGGATCGGAGAGTTATGAGTATGCGCCGATGGATGGCCCTTTCATTTGCGGCTTTGGTTTTGGCATCGACGGCTCTGGCACAGGATGCGCAACTGCGCCGACTTGAGTCGGGCGCGGATGCCGCCGGCTGGGAAGCAGTCGGGCGTCTCAACATTGGCGGCACCGGATTTTGCACGGGTGCTCTGATTGCGCCGAACCTTGTCCTGACGGCCGGGCATTGCCTGTTCGACAAGACCAACGGTGAGCGTATCGATCACACGCGGGTCGAATTTCTAGCCGGATGGCGCAACGGGCGCGCGTCCGCTTACCGCAATGTACGCCGGGCTGTTGTGCACCCGGACTACACCTATGTCGGGCACGTAGGCTCGAAAGCGGTGCGCAATGACCTGGCCCTGCTCGAGCTTGATCACCCCATTCGTGATGGCAAGATCATCCCCTTTGAAACGGCGGCGCAGCCTCGGCGCGGTGCAAAGGTCGGCGTGGTCAGCTATGGCACCGGGCGATCCGAAGCACCGTCCCTGCAAGAGCTGTGCCGGGTATTGGCGCAGCAGGATGGGCTGCTGGTGACATCCTGCTCTGTCGATTTCGGCAGTTCCGGCGCGCCGATCTTTGTCATTGATGAAGGCCGCGCGCAGATCGTTTCAGTTGTATCGGCCAAGGCCGAGGTCGAGGGCGAAGCGGTATCGCTTGGGACGTCGCTCGGCACGCCTTTGGCACTCTTGCAAGCCGAGTTGGTGGCGCAGCGCGATGATGTCAGCCCACGTATCTTGGGCGGCATGCGCCGCGAGACTGGGGCGAAATTCGTCAAGCCATGAAGGGTTTGGCGCTGATATTGGCTCTGTTATGGGCGCCAATGGCCGTGGCGCAGACCACGCAGCTGCGCACGCTTGATACCGACTATGCCGCCGCAAGCTGGAAAGCTGTCGGCCGCATTGATTTTGGCGGGCGCGCTTTTTGTTCAGGAACGCTGATTGCCCGTGATCTTGTACTGACTGCCGCGCATTGTCTGTATCAACCGGGTACTGACAAACTGTGGCCGACCGATGGTATCCGGTTCAGCGCCGGGTTTCGCGAAGGGAAGGCTGTGGCGACACGTCGCGCAGCGGATGCGGCCGCACATGAGGGGTTCGAACCTGTCGGCGCCCTGACGGCACAGAACGCTACCTACGATGTTGGTCTGATCAAGCTGGCCGAGCCTATTTCGACATTCGAAGTGCCCCCGTTCTACGTCCATGACGGGCGCATCTCGCCGGGGCCCGTCAGCGTTGTCAGCTATGGCAGGGGCCGTGAAAACGCACAGTCCCGGCAAAAGGAGTGCCAGATGCTGGACCGGGCGGGTGACGCGATGGTGTTCGACTGCGATGTGACCTTCGGGTCATCTGGTGCGCCGGTCTTTACCCATCGCAACGGGCGCGGACAGATCATGTCGGTCATTTCGGGCATGGTACGGATCCAAGGACAGAAACGTGCCATCGGGATGGCTCTGCCGGATCGCGTGACAGAACTGAAGCGCCAAATGCGGATGCAGGTGGCAGCACCGGTTGCCAAGGTGCGTCGCATCACCGTTGGCGGTGGCAACCGGGGCAACACGGGTGCCAAGTTCGTCCGGCCCTAGGGGGCTTGAACGCACAAAAATCCTCACCACATTGATGGTATCGGATGCCCGGACGGGGTCCGACCATAGCAACCCTGCGGGTCTGTCCAAGGATGGAGGGCCCGCCGTTAATCGCTCTGAATGAGGATGACATGCGTACATATGATTTTGCACCGCTCTACCGCGCAACCGTTGGTTTTGACCAGATTGCCGACCTGATGGACCGGGTCCTTGCGACGGACAGCAACGCCAACAGCTACCCCCTTACAACATCGAAAAGACCGACGAAGATGCCTATCGCATCTCGATTGCGGTCGCTGGATTCTCCGACGCCGACCTGGGTGTCGAGGTCAAGGAAAAGAGCTTGATCGTCTCGGCCCGCAAGGCTGACGAACAGGACACAACCTACCTCCACCGCGGCATCGCCACCCGCGCATTCGAACGCCGGTTCCATCTCGCCGACCATGTCGTCGTGACGGGTGCCTCCCACGAAAACGGCATGCTGCATATCGACCTGGTCAAAGAGGTGCCCGAAGCCCTCAAACCCCGCCGGATCGAGATTGCCAGCCAGAAGGCGATCGAAACCGACGTGGTTGACGCCAAGGCCGTGAACTAAGGCCTAACGTCCGACTTTCTCCTCCCTGTCGGACGGCCCCGGGGTGCTTGCGCGCCTCGGGGTTTTTAATGTGATCAGGTGTCCTGATCCGGGTGTTGATGCGACACGACAGAGGCATTCCACTGCGCATCTTCGGCCTGCTGAGCGGCCGGTTTTTCGGGCAGGGTACTCAGATCGGAAAAGCACCTGCGCTGGAACTGCGCGTTAACCTGCACCGTCGGCGCAGCCAGATCCGGATTGTCCAACGCACCCACCGCAATCTCGATATGCCCCTCGAATTCATAGGTCAGCGGTGTGCCGCACTCCTTGCAGAACCCGCGCCAATTCGTGTCCGAGCTGTGAAAGATGGCCCGTTCCCCGCGTGTCCACGTGACGCCTTCGACATGGACAAGCGTGGTAAAGAGGTTGCCAAAGGCTTTCTGACACATGCGGCAATGGCAGATGCTCGCCATGCCCAAACGGTCAATCGCAAAGCGCACCGCGCCGCATTGGCATCCTCCGGTGATCGTGTCGGCCATATCCGTGCCCCTCCAACCCACGCGGTCATGATACGGCACCCGGCACTGGCTGCAACGCCCCGCAAAAACACGCCTGCTCAACTGATCCATCGCAAAGCGTCACGCCGCGCAGTCTGCTTCGATGGCGTCGAAAGGAGTTGGACATGCCCGCACACAGGAAAACGGAACTCATCGACATCACGCAAAAGGACTTCGGAAAGCTGGAAAAGCTGATCGAAACCATCCCCCCCGATGTCGCTCTACAAAAGGACGCCGACGACACCTCGATCAAGGATGTCATCGCCCACCGCGCCCATTGGATCGACCTGTTCCTGGGGTGGTACCGGGATGGGCAGGCAGGAAAAACCGTTCATTTCCCGGCGGAAGGGTACAAGTGGAATGAACTCAAACGCTACAACGCGGACCTCAGGCAGCGGCAATCCCACTTGGACTGGCCACAAGCCGTTACCTTGCTGAAAAAGAAGCACGGCGAACTGACGGGCTTCATCAATGATCGCTCGAATGATGAGCTGTATGGCGGTCCCATGAAAGGGGCACAGAATGACTGGCGGTCGGGGCGCTGGGCCGAAGCCGCGGGGCCCAGCCATTACCGGTCTGCCGCCAAGTACATCCGCGCCGCACTCAGAGCGCGAGGATGAACGTCATGTCACAGCGGGTGCGTCGTGCCGATCGGCAGCCAGTGCCAACCCATCCGCCACGGCGGTAAACACCTCGGAAAACGAATGCCGCGCGTCGGGAAAGCTCTCGCCCATTGTGTCCGTCACCATCGACATCAGGCTGGACCCACCGACATAGATCACCTGATCGATCTGTCCTGCCTCTATGCCCGCCATCTCCAACGTCTCGGCCACGCCAAGGCGCAGGGCGGCTGCATGGGGATCAAGGATACCGCGTAAAGCGTCCACAGGCAGGGCGGCAGTCAGGCCGCTTGCCACCTGAGCCAGCGCAATCACCGCATCGTCGCGCCCGGAATTGGCATCAATCTTGCCCTGTTCCACGGCAAAGGCGACATCGTGGCCCAACTCGTGCTCCAGCACCGTGCCAAGCCGCCCCATCTTGTCCCGTTCTTCTGACAACTGCACCATGTCGCTGACCATGCGGCGCGTCTTGGCGGTGTAAAGGAACGGGATCTTCTCCCATGTCGCCAGATCGTTGAAGATACCCTTGGGCGCGGGTAGGGTGCCCGGCCCCATGGCATTGCGGATCAGGGTGCCTGCCCCAAACAAGGGCATGACACGGTCGATGCTGATGGATCTGTCAAAGTCTGTGCCGCCAATCCGCACGCCGTGATTGGCCAGGATCGTGACGCCGTCATTGCCCGTGCGAAAGACCGAAAAGTCCGACGTCCCGCCGCCGATATCCACGATCAGGCCGGTTGCGCCCGGACGGTCCAGCGCGCCCGATGCAATCGCCGCGGCTTCCGGCTCGGGCAGAAACGACACGTCGCTAAAGTCCGCCGCCAGATAGCAGGCGCGCAAATCCGCCTCGGCCTGCGCCTCACGCGGATCATTGGTGCCATGAAAAACCACGGGCCGCCCGGACAACGCATGGTCAAAGGGGTGTCCCGCCTCCGCCTCGGCCCGCCGTTTCACTTCGCGCAGAAAGCGCGCGATGATATCGACAAAGGTCATGCGCTCATTCAGCAGCTGCCGCTTTTCGTGCATGATCGAGGTGCCCAACACCCGTTTGAGTGCGCGCATGAACCGCCCCTCGATCCCATCAAGCAGCGCATCGTTTGCCGGATGCCCCATCAGCATCTTGCGCGCGTCATAGTCAAAGAACACGGTCGTCGGCAGGGTCGTTTCCCCCGGCGCCATGGTCACCAGATGCGGCTTGCCGTCCCGGACATAGCCCGCGGCCGAATTCGAGGTGCCGAAATCGATGCCCAACGTGTGTGCCATACCGTCCCCCTGACCATGCGGAAAAGCGCGGGGTGTATGCGCAAAGAAAAAGGGCGTCAAGCGGATGCCTGACGCCCTTCCAGATCATGCTGTGTGGGTCAGTTCACCTGCCCGATGGAAAAGAACATCGTCTCGCCCGAATGGTCATCGACCCCGTCATTGTCGGTCGAAATCCATGCGGTGCCATCGGATGTGATCGCCAGCCCTTCGACCTTGTCCAGCACATAGCCGCCGGTCGATGTCAGGTCGGGGATCAGATCGCGCACTTCTTCCTTGCTGACCACGGGCAGCTCACCACCCAGGGGCGCAGGCTGCATGTCGGCCAGCGGCACGCGGTAGACCTTCTTGGTGACCGCCTCGATCCCATGCAGGTTGTCGCGCTCAACGATATAGACGTGATCGCCATGCGCCACGATCTCCGACAGGCCCACCCAGCCCTTGGCGGGCTCGGCCTTGGGATAGTGAACAGCGCCCCATTCCTCGGTCTCGATATTGTAGGCCACCAGCTTCACGTGGTGCGCCGGATCGTCCTTCCATTCGCGCTGCACGGCCATCCACAGGGTGTCACCGACCTTGGTGATCCCCTCAAAGCCAAAGCGTTTCTCAACCGCCATCAACTCCGGCGGCAGGCCGATCTCTTTGTCAATGTTCCCATCCGCCTCGACCTTGTAGATCGCATGGGGAATGACCCGATCCGTGCGCCCTTCGGACGCGATCCAGAATGCATCGCCATCAAGGGTGATACCTTCCATGTCCAGTTTTTGCGCTGGGCGGCCTGCGCGGGTCACGTCGATGGCCTCGACGATCCGGGCAGGGGACTGGGACGGGTCGATTTTGAAGATGCGCGGCTGAAAGCCGTAGAAGCTGTCGGACACGGCATAGATCATGCCATCCTCATCCGCGACCATGCCGGACAAGGCACCCCAACTGGTCAGTTCCTCCATGCCGGCCGAGGTCAGGTGGGGATAGGCTGCCGGACCTTCTGCAAATTCGTACAGCATGACATGCGCCCGGGCGCCGCCATCTTCGATCAGGTCGCTTTCATTGGCCGACACCAGCAGGTTGCGCGCGGGGATCGTGACGTAGCCTTCTGGCCCAACACCCGAAGGCAGCATCTGCTTGAGTATAGGCGCCGCAGGATCGGTCACATCATAGACCCCCACGATTGAACCGCGCTCGGACCCCACAAACACGAAAGGCGTGCCATCGAATTCCGCAAAGGTCACGCTTTCCGGCTCAACGCCCTTGGCGTCCGACCGCTTGTCCGGGTAGTGCCCGATCTGGACAAGCGCATGTTCAAAGCTCACGCCGCTTTCGTACACAACCCGCCCATCCTTGCGGAAGATCGTCCAACCCCGCGACCCGCCCTGGTAGTCGCCTTCGTTGGCGGTGGCGAAATGCTCGTCATCAATCCACGTCACCGCATCGGGTTCTCGCAGGCGGCCCATCTGACTCTCGGTAAAGATAAGCGCGCCACGTTCATCCGTGGCGTCGATGCCTTCAAGGTCCACGGCACCGGCGGGGAAATGGTTCACAATCGTTCCGTCGCGGGCAACAACAACCATGTGGTTGTTTTCCTGCAGGGTCACCACCGTCTCACCCAAGGCGTTGATCGACACATATTCCGGCTCGGGGTCGCTGGGCGCTATGTCGGCCAAACCAGCCAGGTCCACATATTGCAGTGACGCGCAATCCAAATTGCCATCAACCATGTTCACCAGCACCACACCACCGCCGGGCAGTTGCGGGATCACACCGTCGTTCAGGTCCTCGTCCCGCTCGTTCTCAATCGCCACGGCGATAAAGGATCCGTCGGGGGCTTTGGCCACGCTGTCGGGCTGACCCGGCAGATCGCAGGATGCCAACTCTGTCCCCGCAGGGACAGCCAGCGCCATCAACTGGCCTGACGGTTCGGTGAAGGATACAGAGGTGTTGATGCCGACAAAAGCGGTCGATCCGATCACGGCAACGCTCGTCGGCTCGCCATTTAAAGCGATGTTGCCCAGCGGGGCAGGGGCCGCCGGGTCGGTGATGTCCACCAGCCCCAAGGCTTCAAGCGGGCTGTCGGTGTAAACCAGCGTCATGCCATCGGCTGTCACGTCGATGATCTCGGGCGACGTTTCGCGGGACGTATCCTCGCCCTCGGCCATGTTGGTCACGACCGGGAAAGACGCAATGCGGTTGAAATTCTTTTCGGCATGGCCGTCCGCAGCAGCGGCACCTGCAATCAGGGCCAGGGCCGAAGTCATGCACATAAGGGGTTTGGTCATCAGACACTCCATCGGGATCAAATCCCGCACGAAGTGGCGCGTTTGCTTGACGCAGACGTAACAGTGATATGTCAGTTTTGTAAAATCAGACCTGAGGCGTATGGCCATCCAGCACGGTGCGGAACCAGCCCGTGTCGATATTGCCACCACACAGGATGACGCCCACGGACTTGCCCGCCATCTGCGCCCGTTCCTGCATCAACCCGGCCAATGGGGCGGCCCCCGCACCCTCGGCCACATTATGCGTTGCAGTAAAATACAACCGGATGGCGTCGGCCACCTCGTCATCGCTGACCGTAATGATGCGCTCGGCCCCCTTGGAATAGATGTCGAACGCCTCCTGCACCGGCACCCGCACGGCCATGCCATCGGCAAAGGTCGCGGCTGAATTCGCCTCGACCAACCGCCCGGCCTCGACCGAAAGCTTCGCGGTCTGCGCCTGATCCGACACCACGCCAACCACTTTGGCCGACAACCCCAGCGCGTCGCGCGCCATGATCGTCCCGCAAATGCCCGACCCGCAGCCGATGGGGACATAGACGGTGTCCAGATCAGGCCGCGCACTGAACAGCTCATAGGCATAGGTCGCCACGCCACGCACCAGCTCGGGGTGATAGGGCGGGACAATGAACAGCCCCTCTTCCTCGGCCACGCGATAGGCTTCTACACGCGCGGTATCGAAATCGTCGCCAAACTCGATCAACTCCGCGCCAAAGGCGCGCATCGCTGCGTTCTTTTCGACCGAGTTGCCACGCGGGACATAGACCTTGGCCGTCAGCCCTGCATTCGTCGCGGCCCAAGCCTGCCCTTGCCCATGATTGCCACGCGTCGCTGTGCAGATGCCCGGCACATCCGGGTGCGTGCGCACCAACCAATCCATGAAGGTCAGCGCGCCCCGCACCTTGAAGGCCCCGGTGGGCGTGTGGTTCTCGTGCTTCACCCACACTTCGGCCCCCGTGGCGGCACTCAACAGTGGCCAATGGTGCTGCGGCGTTGGAGCCATGCGGGCGTGGACAAAGGCGGCGGCAGTCTCAAGATCGGAACGGGTCAACATGGGCGCATCTGACCCCGATCACCCCTCGGCGTCCAGCCCCTTGCCCTCGAACCAGTCCATGACGCGCGTGGCCCAACTCTGCGGCGCGCCATGCCCACCCTTGTGCAGCATCAGGCGGATGTCGCCAGCGGCGCAATCGGTCCAGTGGCGGAACCACAAATCACCCTCGAAACTGTTGCGTTCAGGCTGGCGCGCGTCACAACCATTGGTCTCGCGCAGGATTTTCAACGAGGCCCAGACATCGCCCTGCACCACCGCCCCATCGGCAAAGGAGCGTCCTTCGAGAGGGACAGTCCGATCATTCCACCCATGGGTATGAAACAGGCGCACCGGGGCCGCACAGTCGGTTGGCAGATCGTCCCAGAATGCACCCGCAAGCGGGGCATAGGCATCGGCAAATTCAGGCATCTGGCAGGCCATGTCCCAAACAAACGACCCGCCGCGCGAAAAACCGGCCAGCAGCACGGTGCCCCCCCCAGCCCGGTCCGCGCGCGCACGTCGGCCATCACCTCGGGCAGGAAGCCGAAATCCTGCCTGTCATAGTCCAGGTTCTTGCCCCGCACCGACCAGTCCTGTTTGAACCGGCGGTTCGGCTGATCGCCATCGGGGGCCACAAAGACATAGCCGCGTGCCAACGCCTCGCGTGCGAGGCCGGAATTGAGCAATCCGCGCCCGCGCCCTCCGCCGCCATGCAGATGCATGACAATGCCCCGCGGCGCTGCCACCTCGGGGACGGCCATATGGTAATTGCCGCTGGGCAGGGCACAGGAGTCATCACGCCCCCCACAGGCCAACGCGGGCAGCGGAAACAAGACAAGGGCAAACAAGGCGGCAAGGAAACGGGACATGGTTGTGCTCCGGGTGTTGGATCCCGCCAGCACACAGGAATCGTTGCGGACGCGCAACTCACGTCGGCGTCAGATGATCAGCCCGTTGCAGGCGGGGACACATGCCACGATAACAGGGGCAGACGCTTGGCAAAGACCAGCGACCAATGTCACGGGGGATGGACATGAAACGGACCGGAGTGATGCTTGCAGCGGCGATGGTTATGCTGGCTGCCTGTGACGAGACCACGCAATCAGGCGCAGCAGGCGGGCCTTTCCTCTCGCCCCTGCCAGAGCGCATCCTGACACTGGCCGATCCAAAACAGGACCTGAACGCGGTCAAGGTCGACCCCGCTGATGGGTGCCTTGTCTACCGTCATGTTGGCCCGGTCGAGACGACCTTCCTGCCGCTACGCACCCGCGACGGGCGCCCCATTTGCACGCAGGTTGAGGCAGAAGCGACCCCCGCCGCCACCTGATCAGCCCGCTGCGTCATATGGGCGTCTGTCCAGCAGGCGCTGAATCTAGCCGGGTGCCTGCCATTCCATGATCAGTTGGTACGGTGCATTGTTGTAAGCCTGTTCCTTCAGGTCGGCAGGCTCCGGCACGGCTGGCTCATCAAAATGCGTCAATGTCATCCCACGCTCCAAGAGTTGCGTTATGTAAAATGACAGGGGCCTGTGCCAGTTGGTGACCGTGATGCCCTTCCACTCCGCCTTGACAGCGTGAGGCTCCAGATAGCGGCGCACGATGATCTTGCGCGCCCCATCGGGCTGGACACGCCACCCGCCGCTTTTGATGTCCGAGGCGGTCGCGAAGCCTGTCAGGTTCGCAAACAGAAATCGGCCACCGGGGCGCAAGACGCGCCTGACCTCGTCAAGTGCGGCTTCGATGCCCTCGATGTCGAGAAGACTGAGGTAAGATACGACCATATCGAACGTGGCCCGCTCGAACGGCAGCGCCTCAGCGCGGCCGTGAACGAACCGCGCCCCGCCAAGTTCGCGTGCCCGGGACAACAGCGCCTTGGAAGGATCCAACCCGACCAACGTCTCGACCTTGTCGGCAAGAAGGCGGCAAAACCGCCCCTCGCCGCAGCCGAGATCAAGGAGCGCGCGCGGTGCAAAGGCGTGTACGCGGTCCAGCATCGGCACGTCCAGAACGCGCCTACGGCTGAAGTCACCATGCGTGCCTTGTGCCTCAATCCAGGCATGTGCGGAGCGGTCCCAATCCATCACGCTCACGCAATAGCACGGTGATGGGGGCAATGCGACGTCCCGCAAGGGCGGTTCCTTGCCAAGTTTCCAGACGTTACCAACACGACTGGGGTGCCCAAGCCTGGCGACGGCCCCCTTCGTAAGAACCGACGCAAGTGCCTGAAACGCAGACCCTAGCTCGCCGCCGTCGTACCGTCTTCGGACGGGTACAGGAACGCCGTCGCGCCGGGTGTGACGCTTGGATAAAGCTGGTTGATATGCGCCATGATCATGCGCACACAGCCCGAGCTGGCCCGTCCGCCGATCGAGCGGGGGTAGGGCGTGCCGTGAATGCGCAGATACGTGTCGCGATTGCCGACAAACAGATACAGCGCGCGCGACCCAAGAGGGTTCGTGGGGCCGCCATTCATCCCATCGGCATGTTTTTCAAACAAGTCCGGATCGCGTTCTATCATTGCCTTGGTTGGCGTCCATGTCGGCCACTTGGTCTTGCGCTTGATCGTGTAGGTGCCCGGCTCATACAGGTTGCCCCGCGCAATGGCCGCACCATAGCGCATGGCCGTGCCGTCCGCCTGAATGTGGTAAAGATACCGCGCCACGGCATCCACGTGGATGTCACCCGGCTTCAACCCGTCATTGGCCTGCACGCGCTGCGGCAGGAACCGGCGGTGCACACCCCAGGGGTTCGATGTTGTCAGGTCGAAATTGGCCGGGGTGACTTGGGAGTCCCACGCGGACCATTTTGATTGATCGGAAATAGGGCGTGCCAATGCAGGCCCGGCAATGGGTGCCGAAAAAAGGGCGGCGGTTGTCATTACGAAATGGCGTCTGGTCAACATGAATCAAAAATTCCTCGCACTCGGGTGAAACATGAATAGAACAGATGCCCACCCTCGGGCAATCATACCCGTCTGAGGTCACAACCATGTGAGGGCGCAATTCTTAAACGTTGGTAAATGCGCCCCGGTAAACCCTTGAAATCTCAAAGGCCATGCTCTGTCCCATCATGGGACATCAGACACTCATGCAGATATACTTCATCTCCAGAAACTCCTCGATCCCGTGATGCGACCCCTCGCGACCAAGCCCCGATTGCTTGACCCCACCAAAGGGTGCCAACTCGGTCGAGATGATGCCGGTATTGACCCCGACCATCCCGTATTCCAGTTCTTCCGCCACCTTGTAGACCCGGCTCAGATCGTTGGCATAGAAATAGGCGGCCAGACCAAAGATCGTATCGTTGGCCATCGCAATCACATCGTCCACGTCCTCGAATTTAAAGAGCGGCGCGAGGGGGCCAAAGGTCTCTTCATGCGCGACCTTCATATCCTGCGTCACCCCCGTCACCACGGTCGGTTCCAGGAACGTACCACCCAGCGGATGGGCCTTGCCCCCGGTCAGGATCGCGCCACCGTTGTTGATCACGTCGGCCAGATGATCCTGAACCTTCTCAACTGCCTTGTCCGTGATCAGCGGCCCGGTCGTGACACCGTCCTCAAGCCCGTCACCAACTTTCAACGCCTCTACGGCAGTTTTCAACTTCGCGGCAAAGGCGTCATAGACCCCGGCCTGCACATAGATCCGGTTGGCACAGACACAGGTCTGGCCCGCATTGCGAAACTTGCAGATCATCGCGCCTTCGACGGCAGCGTCCAGATTGGCATCGTCAAAGACGATAAAGGGGGCATTGCCGCCCAACTCCATCGAACATTTCATGACCTGATCAGCGGCCTGCCGCAGCAGGATGCGACCCACTTGCGTCGAGCCAGTGAAGGTCAGTTTGCGCACGGCAGGGTTCTCGCAGAACTCCTTGCCCGTTTCAGAGGCGTTCGAGGTTGTCACCACCTGGAACACGCCCGCCGGGATACCGGCCCGCTCGGCCAGCACGCCCATGGCGATGGCGGACAGCGGGGTCAGCTCCGCCGGACGGGCGACAAAGGCACAACCCGCCGCCAGCGCCGGTGCCGCCTTGCGGGTGATCATGGCGTTGGGAAAGTTCCACGGCGTGATCGACGCCGCCACCCCAATGGGCTGTTTCAATACCGTGATACGTTTGTCGCGCTGGTGGCCGGGTATCGTTTCGCCATAGATGCGCTTGGCTTCTTCGGCAAAGAATTCGACGAAGGAAGCGCCATAAGCGATCTCACCCTTGGCCTCGGCCAGCGGCTTGCCCTGCTCGGCGGTTAGGATGGTACCCAGATCGTCCTGATGCTCCATCATCAACTCGAACCAGCGGCGCAGCACGGCGCCACGCTCCTTGCCGGTCCACGTCGCCCAGTCCTTTTGCGCGGCATCTGCGCCGGCAATGGCCTCAGCCACCTGCGTGCGGCTCAGGTCAGCCACTTCGGCCACGACATCGCCGCGGGCCGGGTTGGTCACATCGAACGTGCCTGCGTCCCCGCTGATCCACGCGCCGTTCACATAGGCGCGGGTTTCCAGCAACGAGCGATCCTTTAGCATGGATTTGAGGTCTGTGATTTGATCAAGCATGGTGCGTCCTTTTCGGGTCTGTTGCATGTCAAACGACACGGGGTAGGCTTGTCCAGTTCCAAAGTCAGGAGGGTCATGATGCCAGACATGGACGATGCCTATGCCAACGGCGCTTATATCGACGGGGCCGCTGACTATCCACCACGCTGGGCAGAGGCGGCGCAAGCGTTTCGGGATGGTCTTGGCACGCGCGCGCACCTGAACCTGAGTTACGGTCCCTCCGACCGGATGGCCCTTGATCACTTCATGCCCGAGGGCGAGGCCAAGGGCACGCTGATCTTTGTGCATGGCGGCTATTGGCTCAAGTTCGACCGATCGTACTGGTCGCATCTGGCGACGGGGGCGTTGGCCCACGGCTGGTGCGTGGCAATGCCCTCTTATGATCTGTGTCCGACCGTGCGGATCGCGGGGATCACGCAGCAAATCGCGCAGGCCGTGATGGCAGTGGCCGAAGGCAGCATGGGGCCGATCAGCCTGGCCGGTCATTCGGCAGGCGGGCACCTTGTCGCGCGCATGCTTGCGCCCGGTATGTTGCCTGCATCCGTTCTGTCGCGGCTCACCCACGTGATGCCCATCTCGCCCATATCCGACCTTGAACCGCTGCTGGAAACGTCGATGAACGTAGATTTCGGTATGGATGTGGGCATGGCGCGCGCCGAAAGCCCCATGCGCCAACCAAAACCCGACACGCCCGTCACGGTGTGGGTCGGGGCGGACGAACGGCCTGTTTTTCTTGATCAGGCGCGTTGGTTGGCCAAGGCATGGGGTGCCGATCACGTTGTCACCAAGGGCGAACACCACTTCAACGTCATTGACGCGCTGGCGAACCCGGACAGTGACATGATCCAGCGCTTGACGACGACACCGTGACGCGCCAGATGTGGCGTGGCCGCGGGCGATGGCGTCGCCCGCATTTCCAGCCCAAACCGTCCTGAACGCCGGGACCTTTCTGAAAAGGAGGGTCAAGGATGACCGCTCGCCCCGATTTTTACCGCTTTCACAACGGCACCAAGGACGCATTGCCGTTCGACGCCGCCGAGTATGACGCGCGCCTGACCGAGCTGCGCGAACGGATGGAAGCGCAAGGCGCCAGCGCCGCCGTCTTCACCTCGATGCACAATGTCGCCTACTACTCGGGCTTCCTCTATTGCGCCTTTGGCCGTCCTTACGCCTGTGTCGTGACCGAAGATGCCTGTGTCACCATCAGCGCGGGCATCGACGCAGGCCAGCCCTGGCGGCGCAGCCATGGCGACAACATCACCTACACCGACTGGCAGCGCGACAATTTCTGGCGCGCCGTGCGCGAGGTGACAGGCGAGAGCGCCGTGATCGGCATTGAATCCGATCACCTGACGCTGCTGCAACAGGCCAAGATGGAGGACTTCCTCAAGCCCGTCGCAACCGTCGACCTGTACGAGACAACCATGCTTCAGCGCATGCACAAGTCCGAGGCCGAGATTGCCCTGATTCGCCACGGCGCCCAGGTGGCCGATGTGGGTGGCTACGCCGTCCGCGACGCCATCAAGGCGGGCGTGCGCGAGATTGACGTGGCCATGGCAGGCCGCGACGCGATGGAGATGGAGATCGCCAAGCGTTTCCCCGACGCCGAATACCGCGACACATGGGTGTGGTTCCAGTCGGGGATCAACACCGACGGCGCACACAACCCGGTCACAGGCCGCGTGCTGGAACGGGGCGATATCCTGTCGCTCAACACTTTCCCCATGATCTCGGGCTACTACACGGCTTTAGAGCGGACGCTGTTTGTTGAAACAGTGGATGACGCCAGCCTGCAAATCTGGAACCACAACGTGGCGGCGCACGAGCTGGGCATGTCGCTGCTGAAACCCGGCGTGACCTGTGCCGAGGTGACGGAAGGCGTGAACGCCTATTTCCGCGAACACGACCTGCTGCAATATCGCAGCTTTGGATACGGCCACTCGTTCGGTGTGCTTTCGCACTACTACGGGCGCGAGGCCGGTCTGGAATTGCGTGAAGACATCGACACGGTGCTCGAGCCGGGGATGGTCATTTCGATGGAGCCGATGCTGACCATTCCGAATGGGCAGCCCGGCGCCGGCGGCTATCGCGAGCACGACATCCTCGTGATCACTGAGGACGGTAACGAGAACATCACCGGCTTTCCCTACGGACCGGACAGCAACGTCGTCGGCTGACACGGGCGGCGGGCCCCGTCCCGCCACGCATTTGCACCGCTCAGCAGGGCGGACCACTTCACATGTGGGCGGCGAAAGCACAGGCTTTCGTCGCTAATCTGCATTCGATACAAGCCCGCCTTTCCATGACGCTGTGTTTTTGCAACTATCCCCTCAAATATGGACGCAGACAGATGTAAATGCGTGTTACATTGACTATATCTGTCGCAACGCATTGAGTGGAAAGGACATTTCATGGCGGATTTCGCGAGCCAGGTTGAGGAATCTCAATCCCAGGTGGCAGAGGCACAGGAAAAGATTGCTGAGCTGACCAGCCGGATCGAAATGGCGCGCGCCAAGATGAAATCAGGCGATGACATTTCGATGGATATCGAAAATGCCACGCTCGAAGACGTGCACGCCCATACGGACGTGATGAATGCCAACATTGCCGAGCTGATCATGGGGTTGGACGATGTCACGGCGGCGTTCTCCAAGGATTTTGACGAGATGCGGTCCAAAACGGGCTGGGAGAGCTTCGTCGGCATCTTTGCCAAGGCGAAGTCGGAATCCATGCGCCAGGAACGCGTGCGCTCCGCATCCATTGACGACAAGCTGCAAGACCTGATCTCGAAATCCGACGTGATCGTGCAACTGCTACAAGGCCAGCTGACCATGCTGGAAGAGCAGAAGACCAAGGTCGAAGCGAACCTGACCGAGACGTTGGACGAGCGCGAATTGACGGTGCAGGAACTCTCGGCCCTGCAAGGTGACATTCAGGCGATGGATCCGCAGATCATCACGCTGGAAAACAAGATCGCGTCCGAAACCGACGCCGCCAAGCGCACCGCGCTTGAGACGGAACTGGCCGACATGAACTCGAAATACAACGAGATGGTGCAGGAAGAGCAGGTCAAGGTGGCCCAGTCCCAGACACTCGAACGCTATATCGAAAAGGGCAAGACTTGGGTGGATTCGCTGCAAAACCAGGCCGCGACTCAGATGGTGCTAATCAACAAGCTGCAAACAGACACCAAGCAACGCGTGGTGCTCTATGATGCGCTGACCAAGTCGCTGAAAACGGCCCAGCAACAGGACGTCGCCCACCGCATCAACGAGATCGGCGTGCAGACGGACCAGGAAGCGCAAACCGCCATGGCCGGGATTGGTGCCGCAACGAATGCCCGCATGGCCGACATGCTGGAAGCCCACGAAGACCAGATGGTGTTCGCCCGTGATGTGCTGGAGCAAAAGGCGAAGGCAGATGAGCGGTTTGCGCGGCGGTTCGCGCAGATCGTGGAGAAGCACGACAGCAATGCGTATGGGGCGTAACCATGCGCATTCTAAAGCAGGTGGGATTGAGCACCGCTGGACTTCTCTTGCTCGTTGCTCCGCTTAAGGCGGCTGAGTTGCGGCAAGGAGATTGGCTGGCCTGTTCTGGCGGTCTGTTTTTGCATGTCGGCATCATGGAGCCCTTTGGCGATGATAAAGTCGCGGTGCATGTTCAAATGTTTGACAAGAATCTCATGGTAGCAGGGCATCTGCCTTTTGCTGGAGGTACCCTTGGGGAATGCCGCCTTGCAAGGCGAGCGCTCCAATTTGATGCAGCGATTTTTCAGGAAGGTGTGCAACTTTGGCGCGACGCCGAGGGCGGCGTATATACAATCAGCCCCAATGAAGTTCGCCAAATCATTAGAGAACAGACCGGCATCTAATGCTACATGGATACTCCTTTCGCTCGGTTTGCGCTGGCTTGAACAGTGAAAAACCTGAACCGCAAGCATAAGATATAATGAACGCTGATCCCGAAACCTCCGGCCTCACCGACCTCTTCGCATCGCGCCGCTACTTCAAGAAGTTCGAGACGATCACCGGCCACCTCGCCCGCGTTGCGGGTGTGATGGAAGCCGAAGGCGACCTGAACCGGGATGAGGTCAAAATCCTCACCCGCTACATCGCCGAACTGACCTTCACCTTCCGTGCGCTCAGCCAGAAGTACCTGCTGGTTGGCCGCGACACCGGCCGCTTTTTTGGCAGCCTCGCCATCGACACGCGCTACAGCGGCTTTCCGGCGGCTGAAGAGTTGCTGACCATGGCCTCCGATGCGTTGCAGGCCGACCGCCATCTCGATCGCATCGAAACCGCGGATGAGCTGAAAAAGCAGATGGTCGAGGTCATTATCGGCGACCGCCAGGTGCCCACGAAACTGCAATTCGCCCTGTCCCAGCGGCTCTATTACGAAGACTTGCAAAAGGGACAACTCTTCTGGCCCCGCAACGATCCACAGATCGTCTGGACCGGCAACCTGAGTGACGACCGCCGCAGCTTCCGCATCCACTGGGCCGTCTACGACACCGAACTGAACCTACCCGTCATCTACATGATGGAGGTCGAGGACACGGGCCGCACCGCCCTGCCCAAAGACCCCCGCCGCTGGCCCGAAGCCCAAGCGCATCTGATGGCCCAATCGCTCGGCAAGCTGAAGCTGGTGACCATCGCCAAGGGGTTCGACGAGGATTTCGACGACATCCACCCCAAACGCCTGCGCCGCTTCTATGCGGGGCCGATGTATTCCTCGGCCTTCACGGAACAATCGGGGCCGATTCTAGATGTGTTGAAAGCCGCCCGCGCACCCGCAGGGCAGGACTGGGCGCTGGTCTGGACCGAAGAAGACCTGCATTCCGAACGCGTGATCGAGGAACGCTCGGGCTGGTTCTCGTCCGTCGAACGCGAGGTCTTTGCCCTTGACCCCTTCTCGGGCCGCGGCGCCGACCTAGGGGCCACGCGGATGGAACGCAGCATCGTGTTGCCCCAACGCGCCTTTCAGGCGCTCGAAGAAATGAACCCGCCCGGTTTCGGCTCGGTCCGCAAATTCGTGGTCAGCCCGTCGGGGCGGGTGCTTCGGTACTAAAGGGAGCGGCGAGATGTCAAATCGGCCCTCCGGGGGGGATTTTTTTGAAACAGAGAAGTATTGGACGGTGATATGAGCCAAACGTCAGATCAGATGGAACTGCGCGAGGCCGAGATTACGGCGCATTACCCCATGGCCCTGTCCATGCTCCAAGGCTTCGACCATGCGCCGCGCATCGGTAAGGGCAAGGACGCGCCCCAAGCCGAACGCTCCACAGGCATCGGCACCCGCCGCCGCTTCCGCACCACCACGCCGGGCCTTGTCACCCGCCGAACCGTGCCCACCGGGGCCGTGCAGCTGATGGCCACCATCGAAGGGGCGGACGATGACGACGCGCTGATGTCGCCCGTGCAAGCCACCGTGCTGAATGCCCTGCGCCGCGCCATTTCCTTCGCGCTGGCCGTGGCGGAAAACTACGCCTCCGTTTCAGGCCTTGGCGATCTGAAACGCGCCAACCTCGAAGGGGCGCTACCCGCCGCCCGCAAGACCGAGTTTGCCGAATTGCTCGCCGCCGAGGCGCTGATCACCCTCTATGTCTTCGGCAACGCCACCGCCTACCTGCTGTCCGCCCACCAGACCGAAGTCACGGCAGAAGTCGGCGAGGTCGAGGAAATACTTACCGACAACGGCCAGACCGCCCTGCACGGGGCCCTCTGGGAACTTGATCAGGACATCGCCACCCACGCCCCCGACGACACACACCTTGTCGCCACCATCACTGCCTTTGCTGAGGCGCTGATGGAAAAGGTCTCCCTGCGCGCCCAGAACGCCCCGCGTCTTGCCCCGTTCACCGGGGCCAGCTGGCACGTGGAAGCCGACGATTTCACCGTCCAGGGCTTCACCCCCGCGACCAAGGCCAAGACCCAGACCCTCGCCATGACCTTCAAGAAACCGCACGAGGTCGTGGGCAACCACATCGCCAAATACCAGGCCATGAAGCTCGCCAAGATGCTGATGGCCTATGATTTCGACCGGCGGCTCAACCCCTTTGCCGAACTGGGCGGCTTCATCTTCACCTTCATGGGCGACGGCGCGCCGGGGACGGGGAAAACCACGCTGATCCAGATGATGGCGGGGCTGATCAACGACTATTGCAGCGTCGCGGGCTATGCCTTCCGCTACCAGAACCTGAGCACCGACAACATCGACAGCTATCAGGGCAAGTCGGGCCAGAACGCCAAGGCGTTCATCAACAATGTCATCGACCCGAACGTCATCGGCTTTGGCACCATCGACGACATCGACCAGCTTGCGGGCAAGCGCGGCGACCGGCAGTCATCGGCCGGGCAACTCGAAATCACCGCCGTGCTGATGGAAAGCTTTGCCGGGGCCAACACCGTCGTGCGCGGCAATTGCACCTTCGGCATGTTCTCGAACTACCCCGAGAATGTGGACGACGCCCTGCGCCAGCGGGCGGGCGCGCGGTTCCTCGTTGATGGCCCGCAAACGCGCGAGGATTACATCGACATCCTCGCGCTCCTGATGGGCAAGAACCACGACATCCCCATGGGCGCGCACGAGCTGTTCTCGGCCCAAGAGATCAAGAAGGCCGTCGCCGCCAGCTTCGACAGCCATTCCCGCCCGCACGAACCGGGGCTGATGGAGGTCTTTGACCGCGTGCATTCGGATATCGGCGAGTTGGATACAATTGCCAAGCTCGGCACTTATCTGAAGGGCATCCAGCAAGCGGACGAACTGTTCACGGGCCGCGCGATCAAGAACATCACGGATGCGGTCAAGGTCCGCGCCATGGATTTCGAACTGCCCGATGAGTGGATGGAGGAGCCGGAGCTGTTCCTGTTCAAAACCTATGACGAAAAGAAAGCGATGATCGAAGAGCTGCGCGTGCCGATCACGGTCGACATGGTGGTGCAGGAGATCAACCGGTACGCGGATAGCGAGTTCCGCTATGCGGACAAGTCGGATGAAGTGGCGATCAAGGCGATGGTGCGCGACTTTGGGCGGCAGGAAGAGGCGAAGAAGAGGTATTTGGGAGGTAAGGGGTGACAAGGTTGCGAGTAGTGCAGTCAGACATATCAAAGAGACTGCACGGATTCCCTTTGGTTTCGTGTGATCGGAGGCTTTGCCTTGTCTCTCTTTCTGCGGAAAGCGAATAGATGGGCTACTTCTCCGTTCTTTTGTTTTGGGAAAGCTTGCCTGCGCTTGTCGCTCTTTGTGTGGTTGCATGGCTATTGGCGAGGGTGATCTCGCGCCGAATTCAAGTCGAGCGTGGACATCGGATTGTTGTGACCTTGCTTGCTGCACCCGTTTGTTTTGGCGTTGGCACATTGCTCTTCGCAGTGGCAGGCCACACTTGGGGCACGAACCTACACAGCCTTTGCGGATCCGAAGATGACTACTGGGGGCTCTATTGGGTGGCTACTTTTTTGACATCAGAAATTTGGATTCCAGTGATTTACGTATATTCCGAAAAGGCCATTCCAGACGCGGAGCAAACGTGACGCGATGACCTCTGACACAATCACCCTTTGGAACACGGGCCTCCCACTCTTCGTCGCCGCAGTGCTTGGTTGGATCGTCCCTTGCTTCATCGCCCCATCCGACACCCGCTCGTATCGTAAGGTGGCCGTCGCCATTGCCGCATCAGTTCTTGTTCTTATCCTCGTCTCCGCAGGTCTTTTCGCCGCCCTGCAGCCGGAAAAATTTGCGCGTACAGCCGAAATAGGCAGTCTCCTCCTTGCCATCGAGATTGCGGTCCGCGGCTCGCTCCTGTTTGCTGTAGCGTGGTTGCCGATCATGCTGCTCTGCTGGCTGAACCTCGCACAGCAGGTCGAACACTGGCGGGGCAAGGACATGGCAGAAAGGGAAAGCTGATGCTGCTGATCATCATAACCATTGCCGCCCTCATCCTCGGCTCCGTCCTCCCCCTCCGCTGGGGCGTCGTCGGCTTCGTCACCGCCGCTGCCTTCCTGTTCCCTACCCAAGCCGCCATCCACACCGCCATGGGCTTCGAAGGCACGCCGCTCTCCGAAACCATGCTGCTCTTCAACAACTCCTGGCCTGCTTATATCGGCTACAACCTCCAGATCACCTTCCGCAGCTTCGCCCTGCCGCTTCTGGCCCTCGCGACACCGCTGATCTTCCGCCTGGGCAGGGCCGCGCCATGATCATCACCGGAATCATCGCCATGGGCCTTGTCGTGGCCGCCGCATGGGTTCTGCCTCCCATGCTCAAACGTGCATTCCCGCTGCCCGACTTCCTGCTTGGCATGCTCTGCACCAGCGTCATCATCGGTATCGCGGCTCTCCTCGTGCTTGTTATCCAAGCCATGGGCCTGCCGCTCCCCATCCTCGGCCCAAGCGGGGAAGCCGGGTTCGCCAACGCGCTCCTGTCGCTCAGCATGCCCAGCGTCGGCGTGCTGGTCGTGCGGCTGGCGCAACTCAGAAGGGACCGCTCATGATCCGCCTCATCCAACGCGGCCTGATGTTCGGCAACCTGTTCCACGTGGCCTCCCCCGCGCTGGTCGAACGTTACAACCGTGCGCTTGAACACCTGACGGGCAAGCGGACTGCGCTCACCGATTTCTACATCGACATCTCCGGCTACTCGCCCGAGGTCGGCAACGAGTTGGGAGATCCGCTCTACCTCAACCACAACGGGGTCAACCGGCAGTTCATCCTGCTGTCGACCGAGCAACGCAAATGCCCGCTGCTCGATGCGAAATTCTCCACCTCGCATGGCATCCTCAAACGGTTCATCGCTGAAAACGAAGCGGCCCTTTTTGCCCTCACCGCCCGCGATGCCGTGGCGGGGGAGCTGGTGAACACGGTCTACGACATCTCTCAGCCCGCGCGTCTCTTTGACTTGCGCGCCATCACGGTCGAGGCGGACACGACCCGGGGTACGGTGCGCAATGCCGATACACTGGCGGGCAAGGTCGACAGGTTCCTGAGCGAAGACGACGCGTGGTTCGATGATGTGCTGATTGGCGAGATGATCCAGCTTGCCGGGCAAACGGGCGATGTGACGCGCAACCCGGTCAAGCTGAAACCGCTGAAGATGGACAAGGGCAACTTCTGGACCGCGCATTTCGGCGGGCTCTATATCTTCCAGACGCTCGACCATCCGGCCACCATCGCAGCGGGGGACAAGCCCGAAGGCGTGCCGACCAAATACACATTCGACCTGACCGACCGGAACCGGATCGCCAAATTCCTCGAATACAACGATCTGGTCGAACCGGTGGTCAAGGCACGCGGCATCAACGGGGCTGCAATCCTGCGGCAGAAGATGGACTTCATTCTGGTTTCGACCGTGACAGAGGCGGGCGTGGACCTGGCCGGAACAAGCAGGCGTGACATGCGCAGGCTGGCCCGTGAACATGCGCACCTGCTGCCGGATGAATTCCGCGGTCTGGCTGATCTGGTCAACTGGGCCGAGAACGGGGGCAAGTGGCCGCGGATCAGTTCAGAACATCCCGCCTATTTCTACACACTGCGCGCAGCCGACACGCCGGATGCCGATCTGGTGAACATGCTGCTGGCCGAGCTTTGCCCGCGCGACGTGCGTCAGCTGTTCATATGTCACAAACAGGCGTTCTATGCGGCCTATGCCACATGGCCCGAGGCGAAAAAGGAATATGTCGCGCAGTACCTCGAAGCCGAGTACAAGGCCGACAAGGTTGGCGCGCGGCAGGCTTTGTTTGGTCACGACGCGCCCATGGACCCAGCCCCACAGCCCCGCGACCTGATCGCGCGGGTTGGCCCCTGGGGCGCGGTGAGGAGGTAAGATTATGGTATTGGCCCGACTGTTCCTGATCGCGTTTGTCGTGCTGACGGTGATCTATGTCTGTCTGTCGCTCTACTCGCGGTCGCGGGCGCGCGACCGGCTGGAAGAGGAATGGGACACAGGTGACAAACCCGGCCCACGCGAGGCTTACGTGCAAGACGGGCTGGCTGACTACAATGGATCGCTCAGGCGCAAGCTGATCCTTGGTGTCTATATCGTGCCGATCTCCCTTGTCGGGTTGATCATCTATCTTGTGAATTTCGCCTGAAGGGGACGTTATGCGTTACATCGGCTGGACATTACTGATTGCCTTCTGGGTCGTGGTGGGGGCGTTCCTGCACTATACGTTGCCCCAGCGCGACATCGTGCGGATCGTGAACACCTATGAAGAACGGCAAGAGCTTGGGGACTGGACGCGCATGTTCTGGTCACGGCCCGACACCCAGTCCGACGGGCTGATCAACCGCGATGTGCAGTTCATCCAGACGGTGCGGGCCAATGGGCGGCCCATGGTCTACCGGAACGAGGATACAGGCTGGAGCTGGCCGCCCTATTTCAAGTTTGACACCTCGAACCTGTATACCGAGGCGGCGGATTCCGTGTCCAACCGTGCCGCACCTGAATGGTATGTGCTGACGCATTACGGCTGGCGGAACGAATTTCTGACGATCTTTCCCAATGCAATATCCTTGCGACAGGTCGAAGGGCCGGACGCGTCCAAAGGCATCCCGTGGGTCAACATCATCATCCTGACAATCATCGTGGCGATTTTTTATGCCATCTGGGTGCGCTGGCGACGGTTTCGTCGGGCGCGGATCGATCCGCGGCTGGAAGACATGCAGGATAGTTGGGAAGCCGCAGGCGATGCCGTGTCTGAGCGGCGCGGGCGCATCCGGCGCTGGTTGGACACTTGGAAATCGAAATAGGGCGGAGGACACCTCCGCCTTACAGGTGAAATGCCCCGTAAGGCGGATCTCGATCCGCCCCGCCCGGCGCAGGACACCTGCGCCTTACGGCAAGGGATGTGTGCTCCAAAGCTTCACGCGCAATCCGCCATGGGCGATGCTGGGCCCCTCGGGTTCGAAGGGCAAACCGGTTGTTTTCGCCAGTGACGCCTCGCTGGTCACGATGCCCACACGCCATCCGGAAAACCGGTCCGACAGCACCTGTCCCAACCGGCCATAGACCGGGTACAGCGCCTTCTTGTTGCCGATGCGCGCGCCATAGGGCGGGTTCACGATCACCAAACCGGGCGGCCCATCGGGCGGGGTGATATCGCCTGCACTTCCTTGATCAAACTGGACCAAATCAGCCACCCCGGCCCTTTCGGCATTGGCTTGCGCCATGGCGATGACGCCCTGATCCCGGTCCGACCCGGTAAGGCGCACCTGTGGTGCGCCCCGCCGCTTAAACGTGCGCACGTCCGACACGGCGCCTGCGTCAAAGCCAACAAGATGTTCAAAGGCAAAACTCCGCGCCCGCCCGGCCTGCAACCCGGCAGCGATCTCTGCGGCTTCGATGACAAAAGTGCCCGATCCGCACATCGGGTCAAAAACCGGCTGCGTCCCGTCATAGCCGCATTGGTGCAGAAACAGCGCAGCCAGCGTCTCGCGCATGGGGGCTTTGCCCACCGCTTCCTTGTGGCCGCGTTTGTGCAAAGGCTCGCCAGACGTATCCACACTGATCGTTACGCGATTGTCGTCAATGCGTATCTTCAGGGTGATGGGCGCGTCGCTTGCCACGGTCATGCCCGCGCTTTCAACCAAAGCTGTTTCAATTCGCTTGGTCGCAGCACCGGCATGATAAATCTTGGATTTGCGCGAGGTCGCAACCTCAACCCGCACAGGCACATCCGGGCGCAACACCTCTGCCCATGGAAACTTGCGGGCCCGCTTGTCCAGCTGGGCCAGATGGAACGCCATGAAGGACCCCATGCGCCACAAGACCCGCGTTGCACCGCGCAGCTCAAGATTGGCGCGCCAAATCTCGGGCCACCCGCCACCGATATGAACGCCGCCCGGCGTCACGCCTTGCACATCAAAGCCATGCGCACGCGCTTCGTCGGCAAGCGTATCCTCCATCCCGGGCAAGGTGATGGCAAAGATCGGGGCTGTGGTTTGCGTGGACATGACAGCGTCTATAGGCAAGCGGCCCGGCCAGTGCGACCGCAAAGCCGCAAACTAGTCCGAAAACAGGTAGTCGACAGACGCGATCTCGCGCGCCTTCTCAGGCGGGACGCTCAAAAAGTGAGACAGTGCAGACGCGTTGTCATCCAGATCCGCAATTTCCTGGATCCGATCCAAGTGTTCGAAATTCGCATCGCGGATGCGATCGGACTCGAACGTCATATCGTTGCGGATCGTGGGCAACAATCGTTCCAGGGTTTCCGTGCTTGTCTGTTCTCCGGCAAGCCCCACACGCATGGCATGCCCAATCAGGTAGTCATCGGAAAAAGCGCACTGAACTTCCAGCATCCGCGTGATTGATCGATCGCCCGCAAAGTCCTGCAACAGGTCCAGGTTGCCCGGATCCATGCATACAATCAGGCGATCGGTGTCAAAATAGTCAAACAGCATCCGCATCAACGCACGCCTGTGGCGCGTGCGCTTTTCCAAGGTCGTCTGGATGCCACCAAGATCGGGCAGGGGCGTATGCTCTTCGTTGAACAGATACTCGATCGCAGGAACGTTGGTTGTCACCCGGATGCGTTCGAGCAGCCTCTTGGCGACGTGCCACTTCTTGCAGACGATGATCAGCAGCTCGCGATTGCGCCCCAAGGTGCTTTCGGTTTCCCAGAACCGGGTCGCAAAACGGCGCCCGATCCGGCCCCGTCCGGTCAGGAATTTGAACAGGCTCGCCCCTTCGTTCGAAATCTGGAACTGCACATTCTCCGCCGCGTACAGCAGGCCAAGGCGGCGTTTCAGATCCCGCGCTTCCGGGCTGATCTTGCGGGCAAACAGGAAATCCTGGCTCAGCAGCAGGTCATAGTGATCGTCATAGAATGTCACCGGCATGCCATAATCCGTGAACATCAGGAAGGTCAGCGTCCGCGTGCGAATCTCGTCCTCCGGCACCACATGGCGCACGATGGTCTGAAAGAACGTCTCGTCCGGGATCCACGTGGTCCGGAAGAACCGCATCACGTCCTTGCGTTGGCGGGTGAAGTCCAGGACCCATTCGATAGTCCGACGCCGCAGACACCACCACTGGCTGCCAATCTGTACCTGTATGTCGGCCGGAATTTCACGTTTGATCCCAAAGCGTTGCTGTAAATGGTAGCTGGTATAGAACCGCCATTTCTGCGTGCGCTCGTTAAAGAAGTGGCGGTAGATTAACCGCTCTTCCTTCATCCCGGTCTTGATCCAGTCGCTCTCGAAATAGTCGAAGCTCTCGATAAAATCGGCGTCGTTGTCATCAAGGAAGCGGTGGGTGTACTCGGCGGACTTGATCGCCATGCAATCGCCGGACAGCATGTAGAAATGGGTCGCGCGGGGAAACGCCTCAACAGCGCTTTCAACGGCATAAAGCGTGGCTTGGACAAGGCTCCATTCTCCCCACCCGCATTTGATTCGGCGGTTGGCAAAGACCACGTTGGAATTGTCCTTGAGAGCCGCGCGAATCTTGGCAAACGCCACACCGCTCGCGCGGGCATCAAAGTGGATCGCCATATAGTCGCCCGCAGCCGTCAGGCGTTCGGCCTGCTTGATGATGGCCTCTGGGTCCTTGTGACACAGCAGGATGTAGGCGATTTTTGCCATTCAGGAAACTTTACTGCCTCTTAGCGCGCGATTGTTTACGGTGATAAAGCTAAGGAGAGATTGAATAAACAGGATTTATTTGCTTTTTTGCGCCACAACGCGGGCGGCAAGGATCGCAGCAGGTAAAAAGGGCAAGTGGTATGGGGTTCCCAGGGACCTGGATGACGGAAAGCGAAAGTGTTGTGTATCGCGTGGTGCCGAAATGCGCCTGCTCGACGATCGGGCAGATCATGTTCTACTCGGATCACGGCGAATTCTTTGATGGTGACATTCATGATGCCCAAGGCGGCATGCACAAATGGGCGCTTGAGGCGAGCCAGCCGATCATCACCGACAACGTGAAATCTCATGGTTCCTACGCGTTCACCTGCGTACGCAACCCTTACACCCGCATCCTGTCGTCCTTCTTTGACAAGATCTGCGGCATCCAGCGCAACGGCAAACGCTATCGCGGCAATCTTGTTCCGCTCCTGATCCAGAAATACGGGATCGAGGTCGGGGGTGATGATGGCAAGCAGGAGTTTGACCAGATCCAGTCGTTCCGTCGTTTTCTGCTCTTTGCCCGGGACACGATCCGCTGGCGCCGCCCGATGGAGCCTGACATTCACTGGTCCGCCATGTCGGGCCATGTCAGCACCTTCATCGTGAACGGCGGGCAGTATGACAAGATCATCTGGACCGAGAAGTTCAACGAGGGCATGGAAGAGGTCATGCAGGCCATCGACACGCCCACCAGCGTGAACATCGCCGACATCCCCCGCTTCAACGAAAGCGAAGGGCATGGCCCAAAACGCGCTCACCCGGTCGAGGATTACTTCGACGATCTGTCGATGCATCTGGTCTACGAGATCTACAAACGCGATTTCGAAGTGTTCAAATACGATTTTGAGGATCCGTCCAACAAGATGCCCATAGGCGAGATCGACCTCGACGAAGTGCACAAGAAGCTTGGCGACTGACGGGCGGCACATCTCCTGTTGTGATCACTGGCCCGCGCTGACTGCGACAGTTTTGCGTGTAGGCTTTGAACAGACTGCTCTATAAGCGGTGCGCATGAGCGCGCGCCCTTTCAACAACCTGATCTCGCTGGCCCGGGTCGGCCTGCGCGCCGCGATCACACTGCTTTTCATGCTGTTTTCGCTTATCGCCCCTGGTACCATGCCCGAGGCGCAGGCGGGGACAATCACGATGGTGATTTGTACCGGGCTGGACACAACGACGGTCACGCTTGATGCCGACGGCAACCCGGTCGAGGCACAGCACCAGCTCTGCGACTGGGCCGGGCAAGCGACGCTTGACCGTGCGCCCGCCATCGACTTCCCGGCGCACGCGGCCCAAATCTCTGCCTTCACGCCGAAACTGACGCGCGTCTCGCAAGCGCTTGCGCAGCTGCGCCCCGACCGCACCCGGCCAAGGGGGCCGCCCGCACACCTCTGACAGACCCAATCCAAAACATTGATCTGACAGAGGAAGTTTCCCAATGGTCTCTATCGACCCAACCCAGACGCCTGCACAGGCGCAAGACGCAACCGCGTCCTCCAAGCTTTATCGCGCCGCATGGCGCTGGCATTTCTATGCCGGTCTCTACGTCATCCCCTTCTTTGCGATGCTCGCCATCACCGGCATGGCGATGCTGTGGATCGCCTTTATTGAAGGGCGCGACGGCGACCGCATCCCAGTGGTCCCGCAAGAGGCGGCGCTGGCCGTTTCCATGCAGGCCGACGAAGCCGTTGCTGCAATACCGGGTGGCGCGCTGCGCCAATACGTGGCCCCACGCAGCGACGACCGCGCCGCCATCTTCCGCGTGGATGCCGAAGGTGCCGCCACCATGGTGGCCATCGACCCCTATACCGGGGCGGTGCTCGAAACCTTCCCGCGCCGCTCGGGCTGGTATGACTTTGCCGACAATGTGCATGGCACTTTGCTTTTGGGCGTCACCGGCGACCGCATGATCGAGATTGCCGCGTCGCTCGGCATGGTGCTGATCGCCACGGGCCTCTACATGTGGTGGCCCCGTGGCGCGGGCTGGCGCGCGGCGCTTGTCCCATCCTTCGGGCGCGGACGGGCCACCTGGAAATCCCTGCATGGCGTTTTTGGCATCTGGATCTCGATGTTTCTAGTGTTTTTCCTGATCTCCGGCCTCGCCTGGGCAGGCGTCTGGGGCGAAAAGATGGTCCAGGCCTGGAGCCAGTTCCCGGCCGAGAAATGGGACAACGTGCCCCTGTCAGACGATATCCACGCCTCCATGAACCATGGTCCCAAGGAAGTGCCTTGGGCGCTGGAACAGACACCTATGCCCGCCTCTGGCAGCAGCGCCGGAATCACGGGCTTACCCGAAGGGACGCCCGTGACGCTCGACACAGTGGACATGCTGGCCCGTCAGATCGGGTTCGATACGCGGTATCAGCTGAACCTGCCAAGCGGCGCGGACGGCGTCTGGACCCTGTCGCGCGACAGTATGAGCAATGACAGCAAAAACCCCATGGCGGACCGGACGACACATATCGACCAATACACGGGCAAGATCCTGGCCGACGTGCAGTTCGCGGACTACTCGCTTGCGGGCAAGGCCATGGCCGTGGGTATCGCCTTGCACATGGGGACGCTGGGCCTGTGGAGCGTGCTTGCCAATACCTTGATCTGCCTCTCCGTACTGCTGTTGTGCGTGTCCGGCGTGGTGATGTGGTGGAAACGCCGTCCGGGTGGACTTCGGCTGGCGGCCCCTGCGCTGCCGCGCGATATGCCGCTTTGGCAAGGGGCCGTTCTTGTCGGGCTTGCCATCTCGCTCGCGTTTCCGATGGCGGGGATCACGCTGTTGACCGTTCTGTTGCTGGACTGGCTGATCCTGTCGCGTATTCCCGTGCTGAAGCAGGTGTTTTCCTGATCTATCGCGCCCGCCCTGACCCAGCCCGGGCGGGCGCACGACACGTACGCCTTACAGTTGGGGCGCTGAACGCGTGTTGTGTTCTGGCAGGCGCACGGAAATGTGCGCCTTACCGCATTGCCGCGGCGATCCGTGCCGCGATGGCTGCGCTACCCTTTGGGGAAGGGTGAATGCGGTCCGCTGCGTGAAAGCTCAAATCGCCATGGGGCACCAGATCTGCAATCGACACAAAGGTGATGCCTGCGTCACCTGCCGCCATCCGTGCCAGCCGCGCCTCATAAGCATCGCCCCAATCGCGGCAGTGATCGATCATCGAGGGTTGGCCGGGCGTGCGCAGATAACCGACATAGATCACCCGTGCGCCGTCGGCCCGTGCCCGGCGCACCGTGTCCACCACGGTGCCGCCTGTGCCGTCCGCGTTGATCAACCTGTTCAACTGGGCGTCGCATTTGCGGCATCCGCAGCCCAGCCACAGATCGTTGCCGCCGCCATTCATGACCGCCCAATCCCAGCGACCGGGGGCGTATTGGCTGCCGATCCGCAGGCCCAGGCTGCCGCTTATAGGCAGTACATAGTGATAGCGTGCGCCAACGACGGACCTATCCACAACTGTGGCCCTCAACCGCTTTTCCAAAGCCGACACGACGGATCGGTTGGATGCCGCGTTCCACGCCAGCAGACTGTCACCCGTGGCGATGATCCGGGCCGCACCTGAGGATGGGACAGGTTCGGCACAGCCCAACAGGGCGGCAAATGCCGCCAGCACCATCCAGACCCGCATACCAATTCTCCGTTTCTTTCCCCGCCGCGAAGCTTATTCGCCCAAATCCCAAGATTCCATGAACTCCTGCAGAGCCCTTGCCTGCACCCGGCCAACCCCCTACATCCATCGCCCATGGCTCAAGGTAAATCAGACCCCAATTACAAGGTGGCTGCCGAAAATCGGCGGGCCCGCTTTGATTACGCAATCGAGGATGATCTCGAATGCGGCATCGTGCTTGAAGGGTCCGAGGTCAAGTCCTTGCGCGCCGGTGGTGCCAACATTGCCGAAAGCTATGCCCATGTGGACAATGGGGAATTGTGGCTGATCAACAGCTACATCGCGCCCTATGACCAGGCCAAATCATTCAAGCACGAAGAACGCCGCCCCCGAAAGCTGCTGGTCAGCCGCAAGGAACTGTCGAACCTCTGGAACGCCACGCAGCGCAAGGGGATGACGCTGGTGCCCATCGTGCTCTACTTCAACCACAAGGGCCGCGCGAAGCTGAAGATCGGCATCGCCAAGGGCAAGAAGCTGCACGACAAGCGCGACACTTCGGCCAAGCGCGACTGGAATCGCCAGAAGCAGCGCCTGCTCAAGGAACGCGGGTAACGCCATACGTTTCCGTTCAGCCATGGGAAAACTGGCTGTGCTTTCCCCTGATGTGGTCCAGCGAAACTGCGCTATCCCCGTGCCGCCGGTGCGCAAAGGGGGTGCGGGTCGGACCTGGATAAGACCCCCGCAGGGAAGGGAACACATGGAACTCATTATAGGCCTGATCGCCGGCGCAGTCGGCGGCAACGCTGCGGGCGGTATGCTCAAAAACCTCAATCAGGGGGTTCTGGTCAACTCGCTCAGCGGCATCGTTGGTGGCGGCATCGGCGGCACGGTCCTGTCGATGCTGGGCGGCGATGCCAGCGGTGGCATGGATCTGGCAGGCATCCTGCAACAGGTTGCCGGTGGTGGCATCGGTGGTGGCGCTGTTCTGGCCATCGTGGGGGCCTTGCGCCAGCAACTCGGTCGCTGACGCGCAGGCCTTGCCAATCTGGTCCCTCCGGCGTTAGTCAAAGGCGTTTTTGACCGCCCGGAGGGACTCACCCATGTCTGACGATCCAAAGACGCTTGTATCGACCGATTGGTTGGCAGCGCATCTCAAGGATCCCGACCTGCGGGTGCTGGATGCGTCGTGGTATCTGCCGGATGCAGGCCGCGACGCCCGGACCGAGTACGAAGCGGCGCATATCCCCGGCGCGCGCTTCTTTGACATTGACGAAATCAGCGATGCCCGCTCGGACCTGCCGCATATGGCCCCCCGCCGGAAAAGTTCATGTCGCGCATGCGGGCCATGGGCGTGGGCGACGGACACCAGGTCGTTGTCTATGACGGTGCTGGCATTCTGAGCGCGCCGCGCGTCTGGTGGCTGTTCCGGCTGATGGGGCATCGCGATGTGGCCGTGCTGGATGGTGGTTTGCCGAAATGGCAGGCCGAAGGGCGCCCAATCGAAGACATTGGCCCTGTCATCAAGGACCGGCACCTGACGGCGCGGTTCCAGAACCACCTTGTGCGGGATGTCACGCAGGTCAGCCAGGCGTCCAAGCTGGGCTCGACCCAGGTTGTTGATGCCCGCGCCGCAGCACGTTTTAGGGGCGAGGCGCCAGAGCCGCGCGAAGGTGTGCGGTCCGGACATGTCCCGGGCTCGCGCAATTTGCCCTATGACAAGCTGCTCAACGGTGACAAAACACTGAAATCCCCCACCGAAACGCGCGCCGTTTTTGAAAACGCGGGCGTCGATCTGAACAAACCCATCATCACCACCTGCGGCTCCGGGATCACCGCAGCCATCCTCGCCCTCGCGCTTGAGCGTATGGGGCATGACAGTTGGTCCCTCTATGACGGAAGCTGGGCCGAATGGGGCATGTCGCCCATGGTCCCCGTCGCAACCGGAGACGCCTGATGTTCGAACACCTGACTGCGCAGAAACCTGACGGCATCCTGATGCTGATGCAGATGTATCGCGAGGACCCGCGCGAGGCCAAGGTCGACCTTGGCGTCGGCGTCTACAAGGACGCGACGGGAAACACCCCCGTGATGCGCGCGATCAAGGCGGCAGAGCAAAAGCTGTGGGAAGTCGAAGACACCAAAAGCTATGTCGGCCTCGCCGGTGCGCCCGACTTCAACGACGCCATGGTGAACCTCGTGCTCGGCACCACCGTGCCGCGCAGCTCGGTCAACTCGGTGGCAACACCCGGCGGGACGGGTGCCGTGCGGCAGGCGTTTGAACTGATCCGCATGGCCAATGCCGACGCACGTATCTTCGTGTCGAACCCGACCTGGCCGAACCACCTGTCCATCCTTGATTATCTCGGGATGGAAACGGTGATGTACCGCTATTTCGACGACGAAACACGCGGTGTCGATTTCGACGGTATGATCGCCGACCTCAAAACTGCGAAAAAGGGCGATGTGATCCTGCTGCACGGCTGCTGCCACAACCCGACGGGCGCCAACCTGACCGGCCCGCAATGGGATGAGGTGATCAAGGTCCTGCAAGACACCGGGGCCACCCCGATGATCGACATCGCCTACCAGGGGTTTGGCGACGGTCTGGACGCGGACGCAGCCGGTACACGCGCTGTTGCAGCGGCTGTACCCGAATGCCTGATTGCAGCCAGTTGTTCCAAGAACTTCGGGATCTACCGCGAACGTACGGGCATCCTGATGCTTGTGGCCAACGGCACGGACAAGGCGATTGCCCAAGGCACGCTGAGCTTCCTCAACCGCCAGAACTACAGCTTCCCGCCCGACCACGGCGCACGTCTGGTGACGATGATCCTGAACGACGATGCCCTGCGCTCCAACTGGATGACGGAACTCGAAGACATGCGCCTCGGCATGCTGTCCCTGCGCGAACAGCTCGCCAAAGAGCTTGAGACACGTTCCGGCTCCAACCGCTTTGGCTTCCTCGCCCAGCACCGCGGCATGTTCTCACGCCTTGGTGCGTCGCCCGAACTGGTGGTCAAGATGCGCGAAGGCTCAGGCATCTACATGGTCGGCGACAGCCGCATGAACATCGCGGGGCTAAACGCCGAAACGGTGCCGATCCTAGCCGAAGCCATCGTCAAGGCCGGGGTTTGACCCCAGCCTTGGCTGAGCGGCGCGATCCATCCCTCTGCAGGACGATGGACGCGCCGGTCGGCAATACAAGACGATCCACCTCCGCATAGCCCAGCGATGCCGCAAGCCTCAGGGACGCGGTATTCGCCTCATCAATCATGCAGGCGGTTGGATCGGCCCTTTGTGCGCTGTACCACTGATGCGCCCGCAATGCCGCCTCCGTCGCGTACCCCTTGCCATGACATGCTGACCTGAGTGTCCAGGAACACTCCACATCCGTCTCCACGTTTGGCCCCAGATCTCGCTTGTACTTCGCAAAGCCAACCTTCCCGACAAAAGATCTGGTTGCCTTGTCGATGATGATGAACTGACCAAACCCTTCCAGCGACCAATGCCCGACATCACGCAAAAGACGCGCCCATGCATCGGTCCTGTTCAAGACACCCCCGATATGTTCGGTAACGTTTGGCTCGTTGAACATGGCTGCCAGCGGTTCAAAGTCGGCGGCTACGGGCTGTCTCAGTATCAAGCGATCCGTTTCCAGCATGTCGTGACCTTTTGAAGCTCAGCGTTCTGTTTGAATCCGCTCTCGATGACGACCGGGTTTGTCCTGCGGTCCAGACTATCATCTTTGCGCGCCTTGGGAATTATGTCGATGGTTGCGAGGCCGGTATCGCCGACACTCCAGCGTGCTGGCCCAAGGACACTTGTGCCGGATCTCGCGTGCTGTGCGCAGAAATCAGCTTGTGTCCAGCTGCGTCATCGCGCGGGCAGCCACACATTGGTCATTCCTGATACGAACCCACAATGCCTGCTCCGGACTCTCCCGATCAACTTTGCGCTGCACTGTCCCATGTCCGCTGGCTGGGCGGGGGCAGCGGCGCCGGTAAGACAGCCATCGCCAAGCGCTTGGCACAGACCCACGGCGCCCACCTCTATTCCAGCGACGACACCATGCAGGATCACGCCGCCCGTTGCCGGGCTGCGATATGCCCCCGTCTCGACGCATTCAAACGAATGAACATGGATGACCGTTGGGTGAACCGATCGCCCCGGGACATGCTGGACAGCTTTCACTGGTTCGCAGGCGAGGGCTTTGAGCTCATCGTGCAAGACCTGCTTGCTCTACCCCGGAACACGCCGGTGATTGCCGAGGGCTTCCGCCTCTTGCCTCGCCTGGTTGCGCCGCTGCTTTCTGACGGTCGCCACGCGCTGTGGCTCTTGCCGACACCGGCCTTCCGCCGTCAGGCCTTCGACGCGCGTGGCTCCACATGGGACATACCGAACCGGACGAGCGATCCGGAACGCGCCCTTGCCAACCTGCTGGCTCGGGATGCGATGTTTACGGATCGCGTGCAGGCGGAATGCCATCAGAATGACCTCTTTGCCTTGGCGGTTGATGTAGCGTCATCTGAGGCCGATTTGATGCGATGTGTCGGTGAGCGGTTTTTTGGATAAAGAGTACACCTGCACGACTTCTGCCCGCGTCATCGGTTCGGGCCACGGCATCGCAAAACCGGGTTTGAGCAGACATGTTCGTGATCTGCAGCAGCCCACTTGCGTGACTTAACCGTTCACAAGCGGCGCACAAATTTCAAGCGAAAACCGTTGCGTTAACTCCGCCCCTGTCGTGCGCCGGGTCATTCTGTGCAGTTTCGGCCTCAAAATGCGCAGTTTCCAGATTCCACACCGAAATCCACCCAAATCGTGCGCTGCAAAACTCGTAGTTTCAGCCTGAAAATGTGCAGTTTTGATGGGGCAAACGCGGACCGAAGGGGCACGCGCAACCTCGGTTAACGCCTCGTACGCACCCTTCACAAATGAAAAAGACCGGGCGCGAACGCCCGGTCAGTCGGTTCTCTAACTGAGAGGAAGGAGTCTCAGCCTTTCGAGAAATCCGGATACGCTTCCATGCCCAGTTCCGACATGTCGAGACCGTTGATCTCTTCCTCTTCGCCGACACGGATACCGATGACTGCCTTGAGGATGAACCACACGATCAGCGATGCGACAAAGGTGAACACACCGTATGCGATGATACCCAGCAGCTGCGTGCCAAGGTTCGCATCGCTGTTGTAGAAGACAACGGCGATGGTGCCCCAGATACCGGCAAACAGGTGAACCGGGATCGCACCAACCACGTCGTCGATCTTGAACTTGTCCAGAAGCGGCACGGTGAAGACAACGATCACACCACCGATGGCACCGATCCACAGCGCACCGAACAGGGTGGGTGCAAGCGGTTCTGCCGTGATGGACACAAGGCCCGCCAGCGCGCCGTTCAGCACCATGGTCAAGTCAGGCTTCTTGTACAGAACCTGCGTCAGGATCAGGGCAGTCACAGCACCGGCAGCGGCGGCCATATTTGTGTTGGCAAAGATGCGGGACACGTCCGAAACGTCACCCACGGTGCCCATGGCCAGTTGCGAACCGCCGTTGAAACCGAACCAACCCAGCCACAGGATGAACGTGCCCAGCGTGGCAAGGGCGAGGTTCGAACCGGGCATCGGATTGACCTTGCCGTCTTTGTACTTGCCCAGACGTGGACCCAGCACGATGGCGCCGGCCAGAGCGGCCCAGCCACCCACGGAGTGCACAACGGTCGAGCCAGCAAAGTCTTGGAAACCCGCGGCGTCAAGCCAACCAGCGCCCCATTTCCAGGAACCGGAGATCGGGTACATAAACCCTGTCAGAACAACGACAAAGATCAGGAAAGGCCACAATTTGATGCGTTCAGCCAAGACACCAGAGACGATGGACGCAGTGGCTGCGACAAACACCAGTTGGAAGAAGAAGTCGGAGCCGATGGACGCGTAATCCAGTGCGGCGTCCGCTGCCGCGACGCCCACGGGGTCAAGGACAGTCTGGCCGCCGATGGCGAAGTAGCCGTTGAACTCGCCAGGATACATCGTGTTGAAGCCGACGAGCCAGTACATGATGGCTGCAATCGAGAACAAGCCGATGTTCTTGGTCATCTGCATGGTCACGTTCTTGGAACGCACCAGGCCGCCTTCAAGCATGGCAAAACCTGCCGCCATGAAGAAGACAAGGAAACCCGCCATGCAGAACAGCAGGGTGGTCATGATGTAGGGGCCGATTTCGTCAAAGCCCGGGGCGGCGTCCTGCGCCAGCGCCAACGTCGGCAGCGCGGTCAGCGCGGCACCGGCAATCAGAGATTTCGTAAGTTTCATTGTCCGTGTTCTTCCTATGGCTGGCGCTCAGATGGCGTCTTCGTTCGTTTCGCCGGTGCGAACGCGCACGGCCTGCTGGACGTCGAGAACAAAGATCTTGCCGTCCCCGATCTTGCCCGTCTGGGCGGTTTTGGTGATGGTCTCGACGATCTGGTCAGCCATGGCGGCGGCGACCACGATCTCGATCTTGACCTTGGGCACGAAGTTCACCGCGTATTCGGCACCGCGATAGATTTCCGTGTGGCCCGATTGCGAACCGAAGCCCTTGATTTCCGTAACCATCATGCCGCGCACACCGGCTTCGGTCAGCGCTTCGCGAACCTCCTCCAGCTTGAACGGCTTGATCGTAGCAATGATGAGTTTCACCACATGTCCCCTTTGATTGGCAGGTCGCCCTGCGATATGCGGGGAAGAGAGAGCATCGAGTGGACAGGGCAAAGATTTCGGCCGAGTAAAGCCTGCACGCGGCGCCGTGTTGTGCATAAAAAATGCGCAATCTCTCGCAGATGCTTAAAAAATGGACGGTAAGGAATCCCGTACCTGCGCCATCAAGGGGCGTGGCAAAGCGATTGAAACGGGATACACTGCTGGAAACATAAGGCCGGGCAGGGGTCAAGCATGAGTGATTCAAGAAAGGGCAAACGCCCTTTGGTGGCTGATCGCCGCTATCCAAAAAAAGCGGCCAAGAAGCCCGCGCGTAAGGCGCCCGCCAAGCGCCGCAGGGCAGCGCCTAAGAGGCCTCAGCGCAACATCTTTGTCCGTTTGTTCCGCTGGATGATGCGATTGATCTGGTGGATCACCTGGCGTGTTGGGCTGACGGTCACAGCGGTCGTCGCGTTGGCCGTTGGCTATTTCTGGACCACGCTGCCGGATGTGAATGAACTGTTGGATGGGCGGGCACGTGGATCGGTCACATTGCTGGATCGCGAAGGCGACCGATTTGCATGGCGCGGCGATCAATTCGGCGGGGCGGTCATGGCTGGCACCGTGGCGCCGGGCCTGAAGAATGCGGTGGTCGCCACCGAAGACAAGCGGTTCTACCGGCATTTCGGCGTCAGTCCGCGCGGTGTGGCCAGTGCCGTGCGCATTAACTTGCGCGAGGGGCGCGGCCCGCTGCAGGGCCACGGTGGTTCAACCATCACGCAGCAGACAGCCAAGTTGCTGTGCCTTGGCGTTGAATACGAGCCAAGCGAGTGGGAGTCCGAAGCCGCCTATGTCGCTGATTGCCGCCGCGGCTCGCTCCAGCGCAAGGCCAAGGAAGCCATCTATGCCATGGCGATGGAGGCGAAGTACTCCAAGGACGAGATTCTGTCGATCTATCTCAACCGCGCCTATATGGGCGGCGGCGCTTACGGGGCCGAAGCGGCTGCGCAGCGGTATTTTGGAAAGCCCGCAACTGATCTGAACCCGTCCGAAGGGGCGATGATTGCCGGGCTTTTGACTGCGCCCTCGCGCATGGCTCCCACATCCAACCTGCAGCGCTCGCAAGAGCGGGCGGCAACCGTCCTGCGCTTGATGGGTGAACAAGGCTATCTGTCGGACGCCGAGGTTGCCAAGTGGCAACAGAACCCTGCAAACCTGTCGCCCGCCGCGCGGCGCAAGGCCGGCGGCTACTTTGCGGATTGGGTCATGTCGACCGGCCCGGAATTCTTCACCCGCAACACGACCGAAGACGTGATCATCCGCACCACGCTGGATCAACGCTTGCAAAGCGCTGCCGAAGACGCGCTGAAAGAGGTATTTGAAACCAAGGTCCGAGAAGGATCCAAAGCCCAGGCCGCGATCGTGGTGATGAGCGCGGATGGAGCCGTGCGTGCCATGGTCGGTGGGCGTGAAACGCGGGTTGCAGGCGTTTTCAACCGCGCAATCCAGGCGCAACGGCAAACCGGATCGGCCTTCAAGCCGTTTGTCTATGCAGTGGCGCTGGAATTGGGATACTCTCCGCTCGATTTTGTGGATGACGAGCCTTTGACCCTCGACATTCCCGGGTCCGGTCGCTGGTCTCCGCGCAACTACACGAACACCTATTCGGGTCGGGTCACGCTGACCAAGGCGCTGGCAGAATCGCTGAACATCCCGGCGGTCAAAGTCTCTGAAAGCGTGGGCCGGGATCTCGTCCGTCGCGTCGCGCGCGACTTTGGTATCGATGGCAACATGGCCGATGGCCCTGCTTTGGCCCTTGGCGCGTCGGAAAGCACGCTTCTGGACATGACCGGTGCCTATGCCGGCATTCTGAATGGCGGGTCCTCGGTGACACCCTACGGTCTGATCGACCTGCGCCTGCAGGGCGATGACGAGCCTTTGATGGGCACCGGCGGCGGCATCGGTGAACGTGTGATCCGGGAAGGGGCGGCGAGAGAGCTGATCTGGATGATGGAAAAGGTTGTTAGTGAAGGAACAGGCCAGCGCGCGCAGTTCGGTGGTCGTGAAATCGCGGGCAAGACGGGGACAACGCAAGCGGCACGAGATGCCTGGTTTGTCGGGTTCACAGCAGACTACGTTGCTGGTGTCTGGATGGGCTATGACGACAATACACCCCTGACCGGTGTAACCGGGGGCGGGTTGCCTGCCGAGATCTGGCGCGAAACGATGGTAAGAATACACGAAGGCGTGCCAGCTAGCCCCTTGCCGCTGCAAGTGCCAGAACGTGCAAAGCGGCAGGCCGCCCCTGCGCCTGCACCACAACCTGCCCCGCGACAACAGGAAGTGCCGCGCACGACCGAAGGTCTGATCGAGATGCTGGTGCGCGATATTCTGGGCGGTGGCCGTTCACGCTAAGACGATGAAGAAGCCTGAGGGCGGAAGTGAACAAAAAAAGGCCCCGCATGCAGCGGAGCCTGTACTTGGTTGTTCTGCTTGGAGCCTGCTAGCTTAGCTTGCTCAGATCCGAGATCATGGCGTCGATGTCGCCGCCATTGCGGTCAATCAGTGCGCCAATCTCGGTGCGCTCGGTCAACAGCAGGTTCACACCTTCGATGAACATGTTGAAGAACAGGTCGCGGCCGGATCTGTCCGATACGTGGAAGGTCACCGCAAACGGGGACTCGCCACGCAGAAAAGCCGTGGTTTCGACTTCGAACCAATTCTTGACCTGCCGCACGCCTCTGACTTCCAGGCGACCGCCGATAAATTCACGAAAGCGGCGGCCATATTTGCGCGAAATATAGCCCTGAAACGCCTTCGAAAATGCCCGTTTCTGCCCGTTGCTGGCGCGGCGGCCATCCACACCCATGGCGTAGGCCGCGATGTAGGATGTGTCGCTGTACTTGGCAAAGATGCGTTCAAAGTCGCGGAACATCGCATTCTCGCCTTTGCCTGAGGCGATGACATTGTTGATGTCACCGACAAGCGAATTGATCAGCCGCTCTGCACTGGCTTCGTTCAGGGCAAAGGCGGGCAGGGCGGGAAGAACTGCGGCAGCGCTGGTCGCTGCGGCAATGAATTGGCGTCGATACATCATCATACTAAAAACCCTCTGTATCCAAGGCAAACGGGTCAATCGCGGCTGCAGTTCCCGTATCGCCCAACTGAAAGCGGCGGTTCTGCAACCAGATCAGGCGTGCCTGCGCGTAACTGTCAGCGCTTTCATATAGGATCGAATCGACCGTGTCTGAAAACCGGCCACGGCGGGATAGGCCAGAAGCCGCCGCCGCGACGGTGCCATAATACTGTTCAGGGCTTTCGACCATGTAGCTCAGGGGGTTGGTGAACAGGTCAACAACCTTGCCGGTCGTGTTTCGCGTAGTCGACGGACCAAGAAGCGGAAGCTCAATGTAAGCGCCTTCGCCCACGCCCCAGACATACAGCGTTTCGCCGAAGTCGGTGTCGTGCTGCGGAATTTGGAAGTCGCTTGCCACGTCAAACAGACCAAAGATGCCCAGAACCGAGTTCGTCAGGAACCGCACGGTCGAAATGCCAGCCCCACGGGCGTCACCCTGCAGCAGGCTGTTCACCACGACTGAAGGCTCGCCAAGATTCTTGGCAAAGTGGCTGATGCTGTCCTCGATTTCGTCTGGCAGCACGGTCGAGTAACCTACGGCTGCTGGACGCACCACGGCACGGTCAAGGCCACGGTTGAATGCGTGAACCCGGCGGTTTTGCGCCTCATACGGATCGAAGACGCCATCAGGTTGCGCGGGCCGTTGGTCCGACGTAGCACAGGCCGCCAGCGATCCGACGGCGATGAGAAGAAGGGCTGCGCGCCGAGCGCGACAAAAAAGAGACAATGCAAATCTCCGTTGGATATTCTTGGCATGTAATTAATGCAGTTATTCTAAATGCCCATAGCGCCACTTGGGTAACCTTGTACATGTGGCACTTGCGTGACAGGCAAAATACGCCATCGTGTCAAGAAAACAAAGTCGAGCAGTGAACAAGCGAAATGGTGCCGATGCAAAGTGAACTGACGAAAAGAGGACAGGCAGAGCTGTACGCGGCGCGCCGCAAGAGCAGGGGCCTGTATTGGGCTGTCGGGCTATTCAGCCTGTTTGCCAACCTGCTGATGCTGACCGGTCCGATGTACATGTTGCAGGTCTATGACCGTGTTTTGGGCAGCAAGAGCGAGGAAACACTGATCGCCTTGTCGCTCCTGGTGGTCTTTCTCTACGGGGTGATGGGCATTCTCGATTTCACACGTGGCCGAATCATGGCGCGGGTCGGGGCGCGCTTTCAGAATGATCTGGATGGCAGGGTGTTTGATGCCGTGGTCCGCAAGTCTGCCGTTGCGCCCGATCTGCGCACGCAGACGGGCCTTGCTGATCTCGAGAGCGTGCAGCGGTTCATCACGTCGCCCGTGCTGATGGCGTTCTTTGACTTGCCGTGGACGCCGATTTTTATTGCCGCAATCTTCATCTTCCACCCGCTTCTGGGATGGCTGGCCGTCTTGGGCGGCGCAGTTCTGATCCTGATTGCGTTGGCCAATCAACTCTTGTCGCGTCTGCCCCAAGCGCGCGCGGCCCAAGCAGGGCAAGCGGCCTCGTCCATGTCAGACCAATTGCGGATCGAGGCCGAGATGGTGCAGGCCATGGGCATGAGGGATGCCGCGCATGACCGCTGGCAAAAGGCGCGCGGGACAGCATTGGAAGAGCAAATCAAGGCAACAGATGTCGGTGGCGGGTTTACCTCTCTGACAAAGACGCTGCGCCTGTTCCTGCAAAGCGCCATGCTGGGGCTGGGGGCCTATCTGGTCCTTCAGAACGAAATGACGCCCGGTGCGATGATCGCGGGATCTATCCTTCTGGGGCGTGCACTTGCGCCCATCGAATTGATGCTGACGCAGTGGCCGGTTGTACAACGCGCGACCAAGGGATGGGGCGCACTAGCCGAGTTGCTGGGGGCAGTCGGCCCTGAACCAACACGAACCGAATTGCCAAAACCCAAGGCCCGACTTGTGGCCAAAAGCCTTACAGTGGTGCCACCCGGCGAAAAGTCCGCGGCCCTGCGCGGCCTCAATTTCGATCTACCGCCGGGGCACGCCATGGGCGTGATCGGCCCGTCAGGGGCAGGCAAGTCCACGCTTGCCCGCTGCCTCACTGGCGTGTGGCGCCCCGCAGGAGGGTCTATCCGTCTGGATGCCGCGGCGCTTGATCAATATGCCCCTGACGTTCTGGGCATGCATATCGGCTACCTGCCGCAGCGGGTTCAGTTGTTTGACGGCACGATTGCCGAAAACATCGCGCGGCTCTCGACGTCGCCCGATGATAAAAAAGTTGTGGCCGCCGCGCAAAAGGCGGACGCGCACGAGATGATCCTCGAACTGCCGGATGGCTACGATACACGGATCGACGCAGGCCAACAGCGGCTTTCCGGCGGGCAGATACAGCGTATCGGCCTCGCACGGGCCTTGTACGATGATCCGGTGATCCTTGTTCTGGATGAACCCAACTCGAACCTCGACAACGAGGGGACCATGGCGCTGAACCAGGCCATTCGCACGTCCAAGGCCGACGGGCGGTCCGTCATCATCATGGCACACAGGCCCGCCGCCATTCAGGAATGCGACCTGCTGCTGGTCATTGACGGCGGCGTGCGCACGGCCTTCGGACCCAAGGACGAAGTGTTGAAATCCATGGTCAAGAACCACGAACAGATCCAGCGCGCGCCCGCGGGCGCAGGGGGGTATCATGAGCAACAAACGCTGGTCTGCAACCAAGCCGCTGGTCATTGGCTTCTTCGGTCTGTTTGGTCTTTTGGGCGGTCTGGTTGCGTGGGCAACCCTGACGGAAATCGCAGGGGCTGTGATTGCGTCAGGCCGGATCGAAGTCGACCAGAACAGGCAGGTCATACAGCATTCGACCGGCGGCATCGTGTCCAAGATCGAAGTGAAAGAGGGCGACAGCGTCGAAGCGGGTGACCTGTTGGTTCAGCTAGACGTCAAACAGATGCGCTCCAGCCAGGCCATCGTCGAAGGGCAGCTGTACGAATTCATGGCCCGCCGCGGGCGGCTTGAAGCCGAACGGGACGACAAGGATGAGATCACGTTCGAGTCCAAGTTGCTGTCTGTCGCGGCCACCTGGCCTGACGTTCAAGAACTGGTGACTGGGCAGGAAAACCTCTTCTACGCCCGGCGCGAGTCCATTGATAACCAATCCGAACAGCTCGCGGAACGCGCGGCGCAAACCCGCAATCAGATCAAGGGGATCGAGGCACAAGAGGTGTCGCTGGCCCGGCAACTTGACTTGATTGAACAGGAACTCGAGGCGCAGCAAAGCCTGCTGGAGCGGGGGCTGGCACAGGCCTCAGGCGTTCTGGCTTTGCAACGACAACAGGCCTCGCTTGAAGGGCAATTGGGCGAGCTTGCGGCGTCCAAGGCACAATCTGAACAGCGCATCACCGAGATCGAAATCGAAGTGCTGCGCCTGACGTCCGGGCGGCGCGAAGAGGCCATCACCCAATTGCGCGACCTGCGCACGCGCGAGTTGGAACTGATCGAACAGCGGCTGGCCTTGCTGACCGATATCGAACGGATGGAGATCCGCGCGCCCGTATCCGGCATTGTCTACAACATGCGGGTGCAGACACCACGCTCGGTCGTGCGGGCCGCCGATCCGGTCCTGTTCCTGATCCCACAAGACCGCCCACTTGTCATCGCTGCACGGGTGGACCCGATTCACATCGATCAGATCGTGACGGGGCAGTCCGTGAACCTGCGGTTCTCAGCGCTCGACCAACGCACCACGCCTGAACTGGTGGGTGAGGTTGCGCTGGTATCTGCGGATGCGTTCGAGGACGAGAATGTCGGCGCCAGCTACTACCGGGCCGAAATTGTGCTGAGCCCCGGAGAAATCGACAAGCTGGCCGAGGGACAGGTGCTGGTTCCCGGCATGCCGGTCGAGGCGTTTATTCGCACGGCCGACCGGTCGCCGCTGGCCTACCTGATCAAGCCGATGGCGGACTACTTCAACCGCGCGTTCCGCGAATCCTGACATCGGGCCTTTTCACGGCAGCGCGGGCGGTCTAGCGTCCGCGCAAACCGATCAAAGGAGACATCCCATGTCCATCGAATCCCGCTTGTCCGAGCTGGGCGTGACCCTACCAGACGCCCCTGCACCCGCTGCCAACTACGTGCCGTTCGTGCAGGTGGGCGACATCGTCTATGTCTCTGGTCAGATCTCGAACGGACCGGATGGCCTGATCGTGGGCAAGCTCGGTGCCGACATGGAAGTAGAGGCCGGGGCGGCAGCAGCAAAAACCTGCGCCATCAGCCTCCTGGCACAGGTCAAGGCAGCTTGCGGTGGCGATATCGACCGGCTTGTGCGCGTGATCAAGTTGACCGGCTTCGTCAATTCGACAGCCGATTTCACGGACCAGCCTAAAGTCATCAACGGTGCGTCGGACTTCCTGGTCGAAGCGCTGGGTGATGCAGGTCGCCACAGCCGTTCTGCTGTCTCTGCCGCGGCTCTCCCGCTGGGCGTGGCGGTCGAGATCGAAGGTATCTTTCAGATCAAATGATCCCTCGTTTGCCTGATGCATTCCTAGGTGCACCACTGGCGCACCGCGCCCTGCACGATGTCACAGATGGCCGCCCTGAAAACAGCCGCGCCGCCATTCGCGCGGCCATCGACCATGGCTACGGGATCGAAATTGACGTGCAGCTCAGCGCCGACAATCAGGCCATAGTGTTTCACGACTATGCGCTCGATCGTCTGGCCGAAGGGACAGGACCAGTGCGCGTTGTCCCCGCGGGGACACTTGCGCAGACACCGCTGAAAGGCGGTGATGAGGGCATCCCAACCCTGCCCAAAGTGCTTGAGATCGTGGCCGGCCAAGTCCCATTGCTGATCGAGATCAAGGATCAGGACGGCGCAATGGGCGACGACATTGGCCCGCTGGAGCAGGCAACGGCTGCCGCATTGAATGGCTATGATGGACCCGTCGCCCTCATGTCCTTCAACCCGCACAGCGTGGCGCGCATGGCCACGCTGTGCCCGGACATCCCGCGCGGATTGGTCACCAGCGCCTACACCGCAGAAGACTGGCCGCTCAACGCAGCGACACGCGATCACCTGCGCGGCATCCCGGATTTTGACCGGGTCGGCGCGTCCTTCATCAGCCACGAGGCGGCAGACCTAGCCCGCCAACGTGTCGCAGACTTGAAAGATGCCGGTGCCAATATCCTCTGTTGGACTATCCGGTCGCTCGCGGAAGAAGCACAAGCGCGCGAGGTCGCACAAAATGTGACCTTTGAAGGCTACCTCGCCCCGCATCCCGGTTGAACCGCGCCGCGCGCGGCACACATTCAGTGGTCGAAGTGCAGGGGAAGGCCCCAGGAAAGACTCACGTGTCCGAACAAGAGATTGAAATCCGTGTGTTGCCCAGCCTGTCCGCCGTCTCGGAAACGGAATGGGATGCCTGCGCCTGCCCCGAGGCAGCAAACGGGGGCAGGCCAAACGACCCTTTCACCACGTACCGCTTTCTCAAAGCACTGGAAGACAGCAACTCGGTCGGGCCCGGCACAGGCTGGCAACCGCAATACCTGCAGGCCATGGCGGCAGGGCAGACCATCGGCTTTGCACCCATGTACGCCAAAAGCCACAGCCAGGGCGAATACATCTTTGACCACAACTGGGCACACGCGTTCGAACGGGCCGGTGGGCGGTACTATCCCAAGCTGCAAATCGCAGTACCCCACACACCCGCAACGGGTCGGAGGTTCCTGACCCACCCGGACTTTCCCGAACTGGGGATGCGCGGGCTAATCTCGGGCGCGGTGCAACTGGGGGAAAACAACAATCTCAGCTCGCTGCACGTGACTTTTTGCACGGAAACCGAGCGGGATTTCGGGGCTGACCTTGGTCTGATGGCACGGACCACGCAGCAATTCCACTGGCTGAACGACGGCTACGACACGTTCGACGATTTCCTCGCCTCGCTCTCCAGTCGCAAGCGCAAGAACATCCGCAAGGAGCGGCAGCGGGCGCAGGAGTTCGGCGGCACCATCCACGTGCTGACGGGTGATGACCTGCGGCCTGAACACTGGGATGCGTTCTGGCACTTCTACCAGGACACCGGCGCGCGCAAGTGGGGCACGCCTTACCTGACCCGCCGCTTCTTTGACATCGCGCAGGAGACGTTGGCCGATGACATGGCGCTGGTGCTGGCCGAACGTGACGGGCGCTATGTTGCGGGCGCACTCAATTTTTTTGGCGCTCAGGCACTCTTTGGCCGCTATTGGGGATGTATCGAGCATCACCCCTGCTTACATTTTGAGCTGTGCTACTATCAGGCCATCGACATCGCCATCCAACACGGGCTGAGCCGGGTCGAGGCAGGGGCACAGGGCGAACACAAGCTGGCACGGGGCTACTTGCCGACGCAGACCCACAGCCTGCACTGGTTGGGTGATCCGGGCTTTGCCGACGCGGTGGCCCGCTACCTCGAAGCCGAACGTGAGGCGGTGGAAGAGGAGATCGAAATCCTCACGGACTACGGACCTTTCAAAAAGGTCCAGATCGAGGAACAGGAATGATGGAAAAGCTGAGCGATGAGACGCGGAGCACGCTTCTGGACCCGTTGCTTGCCACCGGATGGGCCGTAACCGACGGGCGCGATGCGATCCACAAGACCTTTGAATTCGCTGATTTTGTGGATGCGTTCGGATGGATGACCCGCGCGGCCATCTGGGCGGAAAAGTGGGATCACCACCCGGAGTGGTTCAATGTCTACAAGCGGGTCGAGGTAACCCTGACCACGCATGACGTGGGTGGGCTGAGCCCGCTTGACGTGAAACTGGCGCGCAAACTGGACAGCTTGGTCGAGTAGCGCGGGCGAGGCCAATGTGATCCAAATGAAAAAAGGCCCCCGGATCGGGGGCCTTTTGCGTCATATTGATTTTGCGCGGGCTCAGATCGCGTCCAGCAGAGCCTCACCGCCGGATACGTCGCAGACGCCGGGATTCTCTTCTTCCTGCAGAACGGTCACTTTGCCGTCTTCGACAACCATCGCGTAGCGGGTCGAACGGTCATAGAGTCCCACAGGTGGGGCCGTGAACGCACGGCCCATCGCCTTGGTGAAGGTCGCATCAGGATCACCCAGCATGGTGATGCCCGCCTTGGTGGCACCTGTCGCCTCGCCCCAGGCGCCCATGACGAAGGGGTCGTTGACCGAAACACAAATCACCTCGTCCACACCCTTGTTGGCAAAGCCATCCTTGGTCCGGATAAAGCTGGGCACATGTGCGGTGCTGCAGGTGCCGGTATAGGCGCCGGGCAGGGCAAAGATCACAACCTTGCGGCCCTTGGTCTTGTCGCTCAGTTTAACCTGTTCGGGGCCTTCATCACCCAAGTGAACAAGTGTCGCGTCGGGCAGCGTGTCGCCTACAGAAATTGCCATTGTTTGCGCCTTTCTTGGAATTGCGTCTGTCTTCCTCTGCGATATAGGCTGCGCTACGGCAAAGGGCGAGGGTAAAGGTGGATGACATGAGCCATGTAGTGGTGATCGGAGCAGGGCAGGCGGGGTCGTCTTGCGTCGCCAAGCTGCGCAATGGTGGGTTCGACGGGGGCGTGACGCTGATCGGGTCCGAGCCCGCTTTGCCCTATCAGCGCCCCCCTGTCCAAGGCCTACCTTCTGGGTGACATGCCGCTGGAGCGGATGTTCCTGAGGCCCGACAGCTTCTATACCGACAACACTGTCGATCTGCGGACCGGGCAAACCGTAACGGCCATCGATACCACCGCCCAGACCGTCACGGTTGGGGATGAGGTGCTGGAGTATACTGATCTTGTGCTGACCACCGGGTCGACCCCACGCCGCCTGCCCGCCGCCATAGGGGGGATCTGGACGGGGTATTCACCGTACGTGACCTTGCTGACGTGGATACGATGGCGCCCTGGTGCAAGGCGGGTAAGACGGCGTTGATCGTTGGTGGCGGATACATCGGGCTTGAGGCGGCGGCCGTATGCCGCAAACTTGGCCTGAACGTGGTTCTGGTCGAAATGGCGGACCGCATCCTACAACGGGTCGCGGCGCCCCAGACCAGCGACTACTTCCGCGATCTGCACAAGGGCCACGGCGTTGACCTGCGCGAAGGCGTCGGCCTGACACGGCTGATCGGCGACGGGACAGTGTCGGGGGCAGAGTTGACGGACGGAACCACGCTGGATGTGGACCTTGTGATCGTGGGGGTTGGTATTTCCCCGGGCAGCGACCTGGCGGAGGCGGCCGGGATTGCCATAGACAATGGCATCGCCACGGATGCCCGGGGCCGCACCTCTGCGCCCCATGTCTGGGCTGCGGGCGATTGCGCGTCTTTCCCCTATCGCGATGACCGCATCCGGCTTGAGAGTGTGCCGAACGCCATTGATCAGGCCGAATGCGTGGCTGAGAACATCATGGGGGCAGGCAAGGACTATGTCGCCCGTCCGTGGTTCTGGTCCGATCAGTATGACGTGAAACTGCAAATCGCCGGGCTCAACACCGGGTACGACCGGGTTGTGACACGTGACGGTGGGGCGGCCAAATCCTTCTGGTACTACGCGGGTGACACGCTGCTGGCCGTGGATGCGGCCAACGACCCGCGCGCCTACATGATCGGCAAACGGCTGATCGAGGCGGGCAAGACGGCGGACCCAGCCGTGGTCGCCGACCCCGAAGGCGACCTCAAGGCGCTGCTCAAGTGAGGATCATCGCAGGCCAGTGGCGCGGCGTTCCCCTGGCCACCGTGGGCAAGGGCGATCCGGGCGCGCATCTGCGTCCGACACCCGACCGCGTCCGCGAAAGCCTCTTTTCCATGCTCACCCATCGCGGGGTGATCGAGGGGGGCATGTGCTGGACCTCTTTGCTGGGACAGGTGCCTTGGGGTTCGAAGCGCTGTCACGCGGTGCGAAGGCTGCGGTGTTCGTGGAAAATGGCTGGGTCGGTCAGAAGCTGATCGGGCAGAACATCCAGAAGCTGGACGCAGGCGATCAGGCGCAGCTGATGCGCGGCGATGCAACGCGGCCCATGGCCTGGGCGGGCGCGCCGTTCGATCTGGTGTTCCTCGATCCGCCCTACGGCAAGGGGATGGGAGAGAAGGCGTTGAACGCGGTTCGGGACTGGTGCGCGCCCGGGGCCGTGATCGTTTGGGAAGAAAGTGCCCCGATGACCGCGCCTGCAGGCTATGCGCTGCTGGATCAACGCCGGTTTGGCAGCACATATGTGACGCTGCTTGAGGGGCAGTAAGGCGGAGGTGCCCTCCGCCCGGCGCACCACAGGTACGCCTTACAGATGTTCTTCAGCGCGCCATGCAGATGCCGCTCAGGTGCAGCAAGCTGCCCCTTACGCCGATGGTAAGGCGGACGTGTCGTCCGCCCCGTGTTTAGCCATAGGTCGGGTGAAATGTGCCTGCTGGCGACAGGGTAAAGATCTCGCACCCATCCTCGGTCACACCCACCGAATGCTCGAACTGGGCTGAGAGAGACTTGTCCCGGGTCACGGCGGTCCAGTCATCGGACAGCGTTTTGGTCTCCGGGCGGCCAAGGTTTACCATCGGTTCGATGGTAAAGAACATGCCCGGCTCCAACACGGCCCCCGTTGCCGGACGGCCATAGTGCAAAACGTTGGGCGGCGCATGGAACACGCGGCCCAGCCCATGCCCGCAGAAATCGCGCACGACGGACATGCGGTGGCTCTCGACAAAGCTCTGGATCGCATAGCCGATGTCGCCAAAGGTGTTCCCCGGTTTCACGGCCTCAATTCCGCGCATCAGGCTGTCATGGGTGATCTCGATCAACCGCTCGGCCTTGCGGGGCAGTTTGCCGGCTACGAACATGCGGGATGTGTCGCCATACCAGCCATCGACGATCACGGTCACGTCGATGTTCAGGATATCGCCATCTTTCAACACCTTGTCGCCCGGAATGCCGTGGCAAACCACGTGGTTCACGCTGATGCAACTGGCGTGCTGATAGCCCTTGTATCCGATGGTGGCCGACTTCGCGCCTGCGTCTTCAACCATCTTGGTGATGATGCGGTCAATCTCGCCTGTGGTCTGACCCGGAAACACGAGGGCGGACATCGCGTCCAGAATCTCGGCCGCAAGCCGACCTGCCGCGTGCATCCCGGCAAAGTCCGAAGGGTCATAAATGCGAATGCCGTCCTTGGTCAGACGGCCGCGGGTATCATGGTCCAAAACGCGCTCCATCGGCGATGACGAATACAACATACTGCACTGCGGCAAAAAGGGCCAGTGGGTCAGATGATCACGGCCAAGGGCGCACCTACCTGCACACCCGCGGGCGTAATATGGGTGCCCAGACACAGGGTTTCCACCCCCGCCCCGGACGCAGCCGCATAGGCTACAGCATAGCCGGGATCGATATCGCTGGCGAGGGTGAAGCGATCACAATCGGTGCGTTGCACCAGATACAGCATAATCGCCCGATGCCCGGCGTCCGACATGCGGGAAAGTTCATGCAAATGCTTGGCCCCGCGTACGGTTACGGAATCAGGAAACTCGGCCAGACCGCCCTGACGGGACAGAGTGACCGACTTTACCTCGACATAGGCATCCGGTAACCCGTTTCCCTGCAACAGAAAGTCGATCCGACTGCCCTCACCATATTTCTGTTCGGGTCGCACGGTCGTGTACTCTTCGAACCCCGGCACAACACATGCCTCAAAAGCAGCGCGCAGGGCCTTGTTCGGCACCGACGTGTCCACGCCTGTGAAATGCCCGCCCTCATGTTCGACCAAGCGCCAGCCGAATTTCAGCTTCTTCTTGGGGTCGTCATTGGGCTCCAACCAGATCCGCATTCCTGGCTCTGCCAACCCCGTCATCGAGCCGGGATTGGCGCAATGGGCCACAATTTCACGCCCATCTTCCAACCGACAATCGGCCAGAAAGCGTTTGTAGCGGCGGATCAGGGTGGCGGGCACAAGTTCGGTTTGAAAGCGCATGGGGGCAGGCCTATACCGTGACTGACCGCTCAACAAGACGGGTCAAGAAGGAAGCACAAGATGCCGAACCCCACAGCCGCCATGCTGGTGATCGGAGACGAGATCCTCTCGGGCCGCACCCGCGATGCCAACATGCACCATCTTGCAGGCCAATTGACCGAACACGGCATCGACCTGAAGGAAGTGCGCGTGGTCAGCGATGACCAAGACGCGATTGTTGCAGCGGTCCGCGCCTTGTCAGGCGCGTACGACACCGTATTTACGTCCGGCGGCATCGGTCCGACCCATGATGACATCACCGCCAACTGCATCGCGGCGGCCTTTGATACGCCCATCGACATCCGCGACGATGCCCGTGCGATCCTGGTGACACACTACGCCAAATCCGGCACTGAATTGAACGCCGCGCGCCTGCGCATGGCGCGCATCCCTGACGGGGCAACCCTGATCGACAACCCGGTCTCTGCCGCACCGGGGTTCACGATCAAAAACGTCCATGTCATGGCGGGTGTGCCATCCGTGTTTCAGGCCATGGTTGCCTCTGTCTTGCCCACGCTGACGGGCGGCGCGCCCCTCATTTCGAAAACCCTGCGGATCGAGCGGGGTGAGGGCGATATCGCGGGTCCATTGGGCGAATTGGCGGCGGCCCATCCGGATCTCAGCATCGGGTCATATCCCTTCATCCAGAACGGGCGCTTTGGGGCCAATGTTGTCATTCGCGGCACAGACGGGGCCGAAGTGGACGCGGCCCTCAGCACATTGTCGGACCACTTCCCAGCATGACGGACGCGACCGCCTTCTACGCTGCCATTAATGGTACATGGCCTGCGGCAAAGATAACGCGCGCCGGACCGTGGGCCATCTGCGATGGTCAAGGTGGCGGCAAACGGGTGTCTGCGGCAACGGCGGAAGGGCCGGTAATCAAATCTGACCTCGCCACGGCTGAAATAGCGATGCGGGACATTGGCCAGACACCGCTTTTCATGGTGCGACAGGATGAGGACGCGCTTGATCATCTGCTCGATGCCCACGGCTACACCATTGTCGACCCCACCAATGGCTACATTGCACCCGTTGCGATACTGACTGACATCCCGATCCCGCGCGTCACCGCCTTCTCCATCTGGGAACCGCTGGCGATCATGGAAGATATCTGGGCCGCAGGTGGCATCGGTCCCGCGCGCCTTGCCGTGATGCACCGGGCCAAGGTGAAAACGGCCATCCTCGCCCGGCACAAGGACAAACCCGCGGGCACCGCATTCGCAGCCATCCACGATGGCATCGCCATGGTGCACGCCGTTGAGGTGCTGGCCCACCAGCGCCGACAGGGCGTCGCGCAGTGGATCATGCGGCGCGCGGCGTTCTGGGCGGCGGAAAATGGCGCAGATCGGATCGCCGTGCTGACCACAGCGGCGAATGGTCCCGCCAATGCGCTTTATCGGGGGTTGGGGTTCCGACAGGTCTGTGGCTATCATTACCGGACAGCGCCGGAGAACACATGACAGACCAGCCCACCGCCCTCGACCTGCCCATGGTCGATCCCCTGCCCGAGGCCACGCAAAAGTATTTCGATGTGTGCATGGACAAGCTGGGCATGGTCCCGAATGTGTTGAAAGCGCATGCGTTCGATATCGACAAGCTGAATGCCTTTACCGGGCTCTACAACGACCTGATGCTGGCCGATAGCGGGCTGTCAAAGCTCGAACGCGAGATGGTGGCTGTCGTCGTCAGTGCTACGAACCGCTGCTACTACTGCCTGACGGCCCATGGAGCAGCGGTGCGCCAACTGTCGGGAAACCCGGAACTGGGCGAACAACTGGTGATGAACTGGCGTGTAGCGGATGTCACGCCACGCCAACGCGCCATGCTGGAGTTTGCGGAAAAGGTCACCGTAGCCTCCGCCCGGATCGAGGAACTGGACAGACAGGTCTTGCGCGATCACGGGCTAAGTGATCGTGACATCTGGGACCTGATCAACGTGGCGGCCTTCTTCAACATGTCCAACCGCGTGGCGAGTGCTACTGCTATGAGGCCGAACCCCGAATACCATGGGCAGGCGCGTTGAACATGCGGGTCTGCTTGACTGCTTTGGTATGCCTACTCGCGGGACCTGCCCTTGCCCTGCAACTTGAACTGCCCTCAAACGCCCGCCAGACGGCTGCGCGCGACAGCGTGTTGGATCGCGTGTCGGTCGCCACCGCGCCCTATGCGGACGGGCAGGTGGCAGCAGAACGCATTGATGGTCCCGTGCAGCGGCGCAGCTACCGCATTCCATCCCCAGGCCTGACGCCCCTGCAAATCCTGGCCCCACTGCGCGCGCAATTGGCCGATGCGGGCTATGACACTTTGCTCGATTGCGACGCGAATGCATGCGGCGGTTTTGATTTTCGCTTTGGAATTGATGTGCTGCCCGCGCCCAACATGTATGTGAACGTGCGTGCTTATCACTTCCTAAGCGCGCGCCATCCGCGCACAGGGGATGCCGTGTGGCTGCTGGCCAGCACGGCGCCTGATGCGGGGTATCTGCAAGTGGTGCAGGTGGGCGCGCAAGAGGCTGCCGTACCAACGACCCCATCCCCGACTGCAGACATCCCCGTGGCTCCAACCGCAAATCTGGGTCAATCTCTTCTCGCGTCCGGATCGGCCATTCTGCGCAGCCTCGACTTCGCAACTGGCACCACTGACCTTGGTGAAGGGCGTGCGCCCGAGCTCGAACAGATCGCCCAGCTGATGGAGAACCGCCCCAACCTGCGCATCGCCATCGTCGGGCATACGGATACTGTCGGCGGGCTTGAAGCGAACATCGCCATTTCCCGCGCCCGGGCGAGCGCGGTCCGGGATCGCCTGATCGAACGCTATGATGTCTCACCAAACCGGATCGAGGCAGGCGGCATGGGGTATCTGTCACCGGTGGCAAGCAACCTCACCGCAGCGGGGCGCGAAGCGAACCGGCGGGTTGAGGTGATTGTGGTGGGGGAGGAAAACTGAGGGGCCACTCTCTGGGCTAAGCCTTACCTTCAAATCGTGGATTGAACCCAGAGCTGTCCAGCAGTTTCATAACTTCTGCTTGCCATGCCCCGAGCAGGTTCCTGGCGATTACCGAAATTGGTCGATAGCGAGGAGAGTAGATCGCATAGTAGTACCTGATCGGCTCTGCCATCGGACGAATTGCAATGCCCCCGACCATCGGCGCATCCTCGTTCATCAGAAAGACCGACAGCGGGTCCAACACGGTGCAGCATCGGCCCGCGGTGACGAAGTGCAGGATTGGCAAGAAAGTCTGGCTTTCAATCGTTGCCCGCAGCGACAAGTTCTCAGCCGCGAACCGGCTCGCAAGATCCTGGGTCTGCCGATGCGATTGCGGCAAAGTGCCCAGTGGTTGATCGTTAAGGTCCGCAAAACTGATTTCGGATTTGCGCGCGAGCGGGTGGTTCTCCGGCACGGCCACAGGGCAGTCCGCACTTATGACAACTGAACGATACAGGTTTTCCTCGGGTTGGGTGTTTGCGGCATCGGCAAAGCCAAAATCGATGGACTGCGCACGCGTGAGTTCAGCGATCTGGTTGGACGTTCGGGCCTGGATCGAGATGGAGATGCCTTCAGTATCGCTTACATTTGAAGCAATGAATTTCGGAAAGATCAGCGAGACCGGGCCTGGCATGGCAGCCACTTTCAGAGTCCCGCTGTGACCGTCTGAAAGACTGCGCATGGTCTGGCGTACGCGGTTGAGTTGCGAAAGAATTGCGTCGGCCTCGGTCAGAAGATACTGGGCTTCCGGCACCGGGATCAGTTTTCTTCCTCGTCTTTCAAAGAGTTGCAGTCCAAGTTGATCTTCGAGCGCCTTTATTGCGGCGCTCACTGCGGGCTGCGTCCGGCCCAGTTTGGTTGCTGCGTCGGACAACGAGGCGGATGTCATGACGGCTTGAAATGTCGATATCTGGGTAAAGTTCATAGTCGATGTATAAGCTAAATCTATCAAAACACAGATTAATAAAATTGGAATTTATTTATTCGGCTGTCTACGCTTCTTCGCATGACACGCTTTCAGAAGTCTGTTCACAGGGAGTATATAATGAACAAATCATCAAAACTTTTGGCTTTTGCTGTTGCTGCAACGTTGAGTGCAGGCACAGCCTTTGCACAGGACCCGACATTTTTCCGGATCGGCACTGGCAGTGCGGGCGGCACCTATTTCCCGATTGGGGGCACCATTGCCAACGGCATTTCAGCGCCTCCGGGATCGCGGCCCTGCGATGAAGGCGGCCAATGCGGCGTGCCCGGCCTGATCGCAATTGCTCAGTCGACCACGGCGTCGGTCTTCAACAATACCGCCGTGCAGAACGGCGAGTTGGAGGCAGGTATGGCCGCCGCCGACGTGACGCGCTCGATGTATCTGGGCGAGGGCAAGTTCGACGGTAAGCCGCATGAAAAGCTGCGGATCGTTGCGAACCTCTATCCCGAAGACCTCCATCTGGTTCTGCCCGAGGGCGCAAGCATCTCGTCGCTGTCCGATCTCGAAGGCAAGCGCGTCGGCATCGCGCAGGCCGGTTCGGGCACGCAGGTCGCCGTCGAGATGATGCTCGCCGAATGGGGCCTGAACCGCGACAATTACGACGAGGCCGAATTGAACAACTCGCAGTCCGCTGAACGTCTCGCCGACGGTCAGCTGGACGCCTACTTCTACGCAGCGGGCTGGCCCGTCTCGGCGATGGTTCAACTGGCCACAACGAAGGGCATGGAGCTTCACACCTTCACCGAAGAGGACCTCGCCAAGATCAACGAGGTTATCCCGGCCTACATCCCGTCGATGATCCCGGCAGGCGTATACGAGGGTATCGACTACGAGGTGAAGACGCCTGCGGTGTCAGCGCTTCTCGTCGTGTCGTCCGACCTATCCGAAGAGCTTGTTTACGGCATCACTGCTGCGCTGTGGAACGACAACACGCGCAAGCTCCTGGACAACGGTCACGCGAAGGGCAAGCAGATTACACCGGACACGGCGCTTGATGGCATCGCCGCTCTGGGCGTGCCGCTGCATGCCGGTGCAGAGAAGTTCTATAAGGAAGCTGGGCTTCTCCAGTAACCTCCCAACAGAAACGGGCGGCCACGGCCGTCCGTTTCTTTCTTGATCAACGACATTCGACCTGAGGAGGGCGCGTCATGAGCGATCCGCGATCAGAAGACGCGCGCGAGTTGACTGAAGCTGAGCTCGCGGCGATCGAAGAAAAATATGATGAAGGTGCTGCGACCCGCTCGGTCTCACCGGCCTTCGGCAAATTCCTTCGCTACGTCGCCCTCACCTTTGCCGTGTACCATTACCTTACCGCAGGTTTCGCGCTCCCGCCGGACTATTGGCACATGGGCTGGCATCTATCGGGTCTCTTTATTCTAACCTATTCCTTCTATCCGTTGATCAAAACGAAGACCTCATTTGATCTGAATACCGGCACCTTGCGCCTTGGCGGCGTGCCTTACCTTGACATCATCCTGATGATCCTCGGCGTCGCATCGGCGCTATACCTCGGCTTTGCGTGGCGCGGCGTCGCCTGGCTGGGGGTTGAGGAGATGACCTTCCGGATGGGCAATCCGAACGGCTTTGACATGCTGTTCGGCTGCATCCTGATCGTGCTTGTCCTCGACATTGCGCGACGCACCCTGGGCTGGATCTTGCCTTTGATCATCAGCGTTTTCATCTGCTACGCGCTGTTCGGACCAGTCTTTCCGGGCCTGCTCCAACACCCGGGTGTGAAGTTCAACACGTTCGTTTCGTCGATGTACTTCCCGCAAGAAGGCATTTTCGGTGTCACGCTTTGGGTCGTGTCGACCATCGTGTTTCACTTTGTCCTCTTCGGCGTGATCGCCCAACGTACCGGCCTCGGGCAGCTCTTCATCGACAACGCCACCATCCTCGCAGGCCGCTACACTGGCGGTCCGGCGAAGGTGTCGGTCGTGTCCTCGGCCTTCTTCGGCACGATCTCGGGCTCATCGGTCGCGAACACGGTTTCAACCGGTGCGCTGACCATCCCGAACATGAAACGCCTCGGCTATCCGGGCCATTTCGCGGGCGGCGTCGAAGCTGCGGCCTCGGCGGGCGGTCAGATCACGCCACCCATCATGGGGGCTGCGGCCTTTATCATGGCGGAGTTTCTCGAGGTGCCCTACACCACCATCGTCATCGCCGCGATCTTCCCTGCTTTGCTGCACTATGTCGGCGTCTTTACTGTTGTCCACCTGATGGCCCGCCGCCTCGGGCTGAAGGGTCTGACCAAGGACGCACTGCCGCAGCTTGGCGCGGTCTGGCGTGACGGCTGGGCCAACATCGTCCCGCTGGTCGGGCTGCTGGTCGTGCTGTTCTCGGGCTACACACCCTATATGTCGGCGTTCTGCGGCATCTCGTTGGCCATCATCGCCGGGATGAGCCGGATGAAAGTGCCGATCACACTGGTTTACGCCGCCGCTTTCATCGCCTTCGTCGCCTGGAAATACTTGGGCGGCGGATTTGACCTGACCATGTCGATCATCCTGATCGGCGGCGCGGTCCTTGCGACACTCAATCCGCAACATCGCACCACGCTCTCCGAAATGGCGGACACGTTCGAGACCGGCGTAAAATATGCGCTTGCGGTCGGTGCAGCCTCGGCAGCGGTGGGCATCGTCATCGGTGTCATCAACACCACGGGTGTCGGCTTCCGCATCGGCTTCATGGTCACCCAGGCGGCTACCAACCTTGGCAATGACCTGATCTGGCTGTTCCAGTTCGGCGCTTATGAACTTTTTACTGTCGAAGACCTGACCCTCTTCATTAGCCTCGTCTTTATTGCACTGGCCTGCATCCTGATGGGTGCAGGCGTGCCGACAACTGCGCTCTACATCATGCTCGTATCGGTCGCCCAACCGGCGCTGGCGCAGCTTGGCATCCCGCCGATCGCATCGCACATGTTCGTGCTCTACTACGGGGTGGTGGCCGAGATTACGCCGCCGGTCTGCACCTCGGCCTACGCCGCCGCAGCCATCGCCAACTCGAACCCGTTCCGAACGGGGATCAGCGCCTTCACACTCGGCCTTGGAAAGGTCGTCGCGCCAATGGCATTCGTCTATGCACCCGTGCTGCTTTTCGTGTCGTCCACTGGCTTCGACCTATGGGAATTCACCTATACCGCCGCAAGCTGCATCGCAGGTGTCATCTCCTTGTCGGCCGCGGTCGTGGGCTACTGGCTTGCCCCGATGGGCGGTGTCTTCCGTGTTCTGCTTGCCATCGCTGGCCTCGTGTTCATCGCGCCGTCCCTCCAGGCCGATTTGGTCGCGCTTCTGATCGCTGCGCCAGCAATCATCAGTCAGGTCATCGCACGAAGAACCGCCAATGCCGCAGCCTGACAACAGAACGCCTGTCATTGTCCTCGGCGCGGGCATTGTCGGTATCTGCACAGCGCTGTCGCTGCTTGAAAAGGGCGTGCCGGTCACGCTGATTGACAAGGGCGAGCCCGGCCAAGAAACCTCGATGGGCAATGCAGGGGTGGTATCACCCTGGTCGATCATCCCGCAGTCGCTGCCCGGCACTTGGAAATCGATCCCAAAGCTCATGTTTGGCTACGGGCGACCTTTGTCCATCCACCCAAGGTCCCTGCTGAAAATGATCCCGTGGGGCCTCAGTTTCCTGCGCGGTGGGCGTGAAGAAAATGTGCGTGCCCGCGCCGAGGCTATGTCCCATCTTTGCGGACCATCCATCGAACTGTATCAAAGGCATTTGGCGGGAACTGGGCACGAGGGGCTGATTACTGACAGCATGTATGTACATGCGTTTCGTGATGGCAGCCGCGCCAATCTTCAATCCATCGACTACCTTATTCGGAGCGAGATGGGGGCCGATCTGGAGCTTGTTGGAAAGGACCGACTGGCAGACATCGAACCCGAACTCGGTCCGGACTTTGGCGCCGCCATCCTGATAAAAGGACAAGCGCGTATGCGTTCGCCGGGTAGACTGGGCCAGGTCCTGGCGCAAAAAGCGCGCGAGATGGGTGCCACGTACAAACGGACAATGGCCAGGCGCATCCATCGCTCTGACCCGCGCCACTGGGAAGTTCAGTGCGATGACGGAACGGTCCACGCAGAGCGCGTCGTTCTTTGTCTGGGCGCATGGAGCCCCGGTCTCCTGGCCGATCTTGGCATGTCCGTTCCGCTGATGGCCGAGCGCGGTTATCATGTCGAGTTCTGCGATCCCGGCATCGAGATCAACAATTCAGTTATGGACGTAGATGCGAAATTCGTGGCCAGCAGCATGGAGAATGGTGTGCGTGTTGCCGGTCAGGCCGAGTTTGCACCTGTCGACGCACCACCAACGAAACGACGCAAACAGCAATTGATTGACGTTGCCGCGACCGCGTTCCCGAACTTGCGCACGGATGACACAACATTCTGGATGGGCCGACGCCCATCCTTTCCAGACAGCCTTCCCGTACTTGGGCCGGTCACGGATCAGCCAGGGCTTTTCGTGAATTTTGGGCATTCGCATTACGGGCTGATGATGGCTCCCAGGTCCGGTGACATACTCGCCAGGACGGTCTGCAACGAACCTCAGAACATCAGACTGGACGCCTACGCGCTGGATCGCTTCTGAACCGCGCAAACCCGGTCTCCGATCCCGGCAAAAGTTACCATTCGATTTGGTGTTATCCGCTACTGCGATTGCAAGGGGGCGGGTTTATGGACGGCAACGCCGATCATAACCAAAGCCACACCAAGCATGTCGGTGGCGCTCGGAATCTGCCGCAACACTATCACGCCAATGATCGTGGCGGTCGCAGGCAACAGGGCCAACAAAAGTGCGAAGCTGGCGCGGGGCAGGCGGGCCATGGCGAGTTGGTCGCAGACATACGGGATGACCGAGGAACAGATACCAACGCCGATCCCGACCAAAACCAGTAACGGCGCACCGAAGGCCTCAAGCGCCTGCAAGAACCCGATTGGCATGACGAAGATGAACGCCGCTGTCATGGCGGCCCCCAGACGTTCCACGCCGCCTGATGCGCCGCCTTCGGAAATCTTGTGGCCGAGGATGATGTAGAGAACAAACAGGGAGCCGTTCAGCACAGCCCAGAACAAGCCCAGAAGGTCAGACGTAAGGGCGGGTCCGCCCACCGCCAGAAGCGACGGCACGTCGATCAGAAGGGCCAAACCGATGATGGCAAAGGCGAAGGCAAGACAGTTTCGCCCGGTGCGAAGACCCCAGAGTGCGATCCCGATCGTGCCAACGAACTCGATGGCGGCGACCAGCGAGATCGGCAGCCGGTCGAGCGCCAGGTAGAAAGAGCTGTTCATCACCGCAAGACAACCGCCAAGCGCGAGCAGAAGAACGCGCTCGCGGGGCGTCGATGTCTTGAAGGTGTGCCATGGCTTCGTGATGGGGGCAAAGATCAGGGCGGCCGAAGCGATGCGGAACCAGGCGACGCCCAGCACCCCGACGACCGGAAACAACAGGACCGCAAAGGCGGGGCCAAGATAGTGGAAAACGGCTGAGACGCCGAACCATGCATGGGGCGGAACAGCCTCGGACATGCGCGACATGGCGCCCGGGGCGCTGGTCAGGGTGGGTTTTGCTGGGATGCGGTCCGACATGATATCATGCTGCAAGGTAAGAGCGGCCTGCGATATGGAGACCAAATATGTCAGCAGCAGAAATGCCCCCAGGAATGAAGGAAAAAATGCCCAAAAACCTTCGATCTGGCGAAACAGGTCTCGACAGCATCGACGCCGCGATTCTGCGGGAGCTGTGCGCAGACGCGCGCATTCCCCGCGCAGAACTGTCCCGCCGTGTGGGCCTTTCCGCCCCCAGCGTAGCGGACCGTGTGCGGCGTCTTGAGGATGTGGGCATCATCACTGGATATGGCGCGCGCATCGACCCCGCCCACCTTGGCTATGGCCTGACGCTCCTGATCCGCGCAAGACCTCTCCCGGGCGAGATGAAGAATATGATTGAGGCGATTCAGGATACGCCTCAGATCGTCGCCTGTGATCGCGTCTCCGGGGAGGATTGCTTCGTTGCACGCGCGCACGTCCGCGACGTGGCGGAAATGGAAGCGGTCATCGACCGGATCGTGCCATTCGGAGCGACCAACTCGTCCATAGTACAGTCCTCGCCAGTCGAAGAACGGTTGGTCGAGCTGTGTCGCCACGAGCTGTCATTCGGTGCAACCTGATGGATGTGCAGATTAGGCTCGGAGCGGTCGTTTGACGGCTTTGGTTAGTTGACTGGATCCAGCCCAAAGCGGACCTTGATTAAACAAACAACATTCAATGGCTTTATGCGCTTTTTCAGATACGAAAATGATGCTGTCATGATATCATGTGTCTACTGCGAAGGTCTAAGAACTAGACCTTCGCGTTCACGAAGTTCACGAGACACCATATTTGTAACCGCATGATGCTGTGAACCCGTCTTCGCACGCTCGTACAGAGTGTCAATGATCGTTTGTCGGAATGCAGGTTTCTCATTCATGTGAAGCAACCTTGCTCCCGCCAACCGCGCGCCTTCAAAATCGGGAGTATTTAGAATCGCATCCTGAAGAAGTAATCCTCCGAAGCCTTCTTGAGATCGCAGAATAAACGACGAGCATCTCTTCAAGATTTCTTTTTCCCAGAAGCAAGCCCTGCGCATGCTACGCGGTACTTGAACCTTTCATGAAACTCGCCTTCCAAAACGCTCTCTACATGCCTGTTCCTGATGTCATTCCTAGAAAGACCACGAAGGATTTCTTCTTCGAGACCTCGAGAAAACTCGACGCCGGAAATGCTTAGAAGCTCCAAAATAGAGGTGAGTGTGAAAGATTCATAGAGTTTCTCAACAACTGATGCTTTCAGCCCAATCCGTTTTGCTATCGCAAACGCGCGCCTTTGTCTATCGGACGACTCTGGTAACGAGGTAATCCAGAGCTGTAGAAAAGTCGTACTCGGTTTGGATTGAGACAGTATTTCTGCTATAGTCTCGTCGTCAAAAAGTGCCCCCAAAAAATGGTCTATTACTTGGATGGTTGTAAGCGCGCCATGTGCTTGAATGCGGCCAAACAGTTCAAATAACTTGAAAAAGAAGTCTGATTTTGGGGACATCTTTTCAAGACGCGAAAGATTTGCTAGCGTCTCACCAATGTAGTCGGGGCCGAGCTGCATGGATGGCGCGGCATCTGAATTTGTGAGGATTGGTTCTAGAAGTACTCTTTCCAGAACCAAAAAAATCTCATTTTTTTGGGAGTCAAAATATTGTTCTGGATGCTTTTCGATGAGATCTATGAAGTCACGGACATGCTGGGCCCGCGCCGTAGCAATAGATCGCCATAGTTCACTCTTATCTTCGATCGCGCGATCATTTTTTCTAAGAAAAGCTTCCTGCTCTATTGTTACGCGACAAGACCTCATAGTTAACACCTATGCCTGGCAAGAAACTGACGTCTTGCCCACTCAAATCAAGCCGCCCAAAATCAGCACCGGCATACATTTCTTGTGGTAAGAAGCCAGCCAAGCGGGCCAATTCGGCAAGGCTGGTTACCTCGGAACTAAGGATATCCTCAACTGTACGGAGCAACTTAGTCATGGAGTGGCACTAACATTTCGGACACAGTCATCTCAGAGAACACGTCTGATAGATTACCCACCCTCAGACCCTCGTTTAGCAGCTCAGTGCGGATATAGCTTTCTGCAGCTTTCAGACGAATATCGTGCCCACTTCTCCTTCGAGCAGCCTTTTCCTCTTGGTCGTCTTTGAACCTAATGTCCCGAATGTGAAGGTCTTCCCTTAGACATCTAACCTCAATCGCGGCTACTGGTGGTAAGCCTCGCTCAATATCTTTTTGGCGAAGCCGTTCATCCCGCTTGTCAATGAGTTGGAAGCGAGGTTCTTCAACAGCGTTCCAAAGTGACCCTTGCAGTGTGCCTTCATAGTCGCCTGACACACGCCAACAATGAAATCCATCCTTCGACTGGCCATGCAGCGTATGCATTACATGAATTACTTGAGTATCTGCGCTTGTTGCATCGCTGGAAATCGCGGCCTCACCCGAAACGTTTAGATCGACCTTTGGCTTGGATCCGAAGATGCCTATCGCGCCACTTATACCGCCCTTCACTTTTTTGGCCTGTTTGCGCTCTTGTGTAATCGGAGCTTTTGGCGGCGTCATAGCGACAGTCCGAGGGTCAGCTTTGAATAGATCTTTACTGCTGGACAGGACTATAACCACTTCACATTTCTTCAGTGAAATTCGAAATCGTACATTTGCCTCAGGTTCTGATCCTAAGCGTTCCTCCTGAAATGCAACATTAGCATGGAGAGAATACTTACCTGACTGCCCTTCTACGGGATCAAACCAAGCATTTATGACCGCCATTTGGCGGAGGGATTTGTGGGTGTTGTTCTCCAAAGTAGATCTCGCACATCCAAATTTCTAAACTACAGAACACATATAGGTGCCGTGTAGCAAGCTTTACTAGTACCTTTGCACCAGCAGGGAAGGTTGGCCGTCGCCCATTGGTGCGTAAGTGATAACTTACGGAACGACAACGCGACCCAACAGATTTAGGATGGGGGTGCGGTGCACCAGTCAGGTGTGAATTCAGTCCTGCGGAAAGCTGTCTTACCGACTTTGCAAAGTCTGCTTTCTGCGCGTAGCTGCCGCTGTCCACAGCGCTGCATCCTGTAAAACGGGTGCAAACCGGAACTCAACCGATAAAAAACCCCGGCGCTTGCGCACCGGGGCAGTTACATAACCGAGGGAGGTTGGTTAATTCTTACCAGTCTGTCGGGCCTTTTTCGGCAAAGGCGTGGACCAGGAAATCGATGAACGCACGGACCTTGGGCTGCGTGAAGCGACCGGGCGGGTAAACCGCATAGATGCCTTGCGTTTCCATCGGCAAATCAGGGATCGCATCCGCAACCAGGCCTTGCTCCAGCGCGTCGGCATAGAGGAAGCTGGGTAGATACGCGATGCCAAGGCCCGAGATGGCCGCATTCAGCAACGACTGCCCGTCATTCACGCTCAGCCACCCGGCCGTGCGGACCTGGCGCTTTTCACCCGACGGGGCGGTCAGCTTCCACACGTTGCCCGAGGATTGATTGGAATAGTGCAGCAGCTTGTGCTCGTTCAGATCGTCAATCTTTTCCGGACGGCCATATTGCTCGAAATACTTGGGCGAGGCGATCATGCGCTTCGTCGTTTCGGTCAACTTGCGGGCCCGCAGGGTGCTGTCTTCCAGCTCACCAATGCGGATGGCCATGTCGAACCCTTCGGAAATCAGCTCAACATAGCGGTTGTTCAGCACCATGTTCACCGTGATGTCCGGGAAATCAGCCAGGAATTCGGACAGGCGTGGCGACAAGTGATTGACCCCGAAATCCGTTGCAACCGAGATACGCAAAAGACCAGAGGGGGCGGATTGCATGGATGTGACAAGGGAATCCGCCTCACCGGCATCATTGAGAACGCGGCGGGCCCGGTCGTAGTAAGCGAGGCCAATCTCGGTCGGGCTGACACGCCGTGTGGTGCGGTTCAACAGTCGGGCGCCAAGCCGAGCCTCCAGCGACGACACGTGCTTTGAGACGGCAGATTTCGAAATCCCCATCTTCTTTGCCGCGTCGGTAAAGCCACCCTGGTCCACGACCGTGGCAAATGCTTCCATCTCGGTAAGGCGATCCATGCCTGCTGCCTCTCAATCCATGCGTTGTTGAGGCTCAGGTATGGTGGCGAATAAAGGCACGATCTGGGCGAGGGTTGGATAATATCGGGGTGATTGCAGGGATCGTTCATGGCATGGAAACGATCTGTTAACCCTCAGGTCGCGATATCCGCGCTCCAGCTTTGGAAGGTTTCGGCCTCTTGCTGCAGCGGGGCATTGTCCGTCCCACCGATCAAAAGGAAGCCATAGCCGGGCGTGTTCCAACGGGCCAGTTCCATACCTTCGGCCTGTCCCATGTTCACCGGTTTCGCATCGGAACCGGCGGGAATGATGCACAAAGCCACAGGCGTGCCGTCAGTGCGGGTAAAGGCAATCTGGATCAGCGGTTTGTCATTGAAGCCCAGCACCTGTGCGCGTTTGAATGTCAGGCCCTCGGCTTGTGGCAATCCGCTCACGTCCAGTCCCAGCGCGTCAGATACGTTCGCCAATTGCAGCGCCGCTTCGGAAGAAGACGGATCAGCAAGGACCAATGTGTCAGGCGTATACAGTGCCTGGTAAGAGGCAACAAAACTCACCCACCCCTTGGGCGCGGGCTCCGGCGTGCCAAATCCGGTGAACATCGCCACGGCCAATCCGGCGGCCAGCCCTGTTGCGAAGGTGCCTACGCCCCATGCCCAACGTCCCCGCGGGGCTGGCGCGGGGGCCACTGCCGGTTCGGGCATGGCGGGCATTGGCGGTGCGTCCTGCAAGAGTGCTTCATAGGCTTCGGCAATCGGAACCAGCGGCACATCAAGTGCGGCAAGCTGATCGACCAAGGCGGCGTCATGCTCCAGCGCGGCTTCGATCTCGGCGTGCAGGGCATCGTCCGCTTCCCCATCCAGGAAAGCGGTCAATTCCTCGTCCGAAAAGGCTCGCACGTCCGTCATTGCACCTTCGCCTTGTCCTCGGCCATCTCGGAGTTCAGCCGCTTGCGGGCAGCGGCCAGTCGGCTCATCACAGTGCCGATGGGAATCTCCATTATTTCAGCCGCTTCCTTGTAGGCGTACCCTTCAACATAAACCAGAACCACCGCCTGACGCTGGGCCTCTGGCAGTGCGTTCACTCTATTCAACACGTCACGTGCCAGAATATTCGTTTCTGGTTCAGGTTTTTTGTCAGGAAGGTCGATTTCTTCCACCGGGACCAATCCGCCCCCCGTCCGCACCTTGCGCGAGCGCAGCTCGTTCAGCCACACGCGTTGTGCCATGCGGAACATCCAGCGATCCAGATGCGTGCCCGGTTCGAACTGATCAGCCTTGTCGAGCGCGCGCAGACACGTGGTCTGCACCAGGTCATCGGCCCAATCCCGCCGACCGGTCAGCGCAACGGCATAGCGCCAAAGCCGGGGATATACGGCTGGGATGCCGTCCCGGACGATACTGACAGAGTTTTGAGACGAGGTGCGAATTGAAATTGTCCCGACGTGCTACACTTGGTGCTTACCCACCATGCCCCGGAGGAGAATAGAAATGAAATCATTTGTCAAAGCCGTGACTTTTGCAACATTGCTTGCTGCGCCTGTCTTTGCACAAGATACGCCGGCACCAGCCGATGCCAAGGTCTATTTCGTCAACATATCCGACGGCGACACGCTGTCGTCACCGGTCACTGTGATCTTTGGTCTGGACGGCATGGGCGTCGCCCCCGCCGGGACGGAAAAGGAGAACACGGGCCACCACCACCTGCTGCTCAACCGTCCACCACTGGGCGAGGGACCGGAAGGGGCGGACGAGTTGGCCTATGGTCTGCCCACCGATGGCAATCACATCCACTTCGGCGGCGGACAAACGCAGGTGACGCTTGACCTGCCAGCCGGTCAGCACACGATGCAGTTGGTGATGGGCGATCTGAACCACGTGCCACATGCAACGCCCATCACAAGTGACGTGATCACGATTACGGTCGAATGAGCATCTTGCTGACCAAGGCGGACATTACGTCCGCCTTACGGGCGTCTGGCAGGTCTTGATCCGCCTTACAGCGTTGCAGCCAGCCGTGTGCCTTGATCAATCGCGCGCTTGGCGTCCAGTTCTGCGGCCACGTCTGCGCCACCAATCACGTGGCAAGAGATGCCTGCTGCTTCCAGTGCATCCGCCAAGGATCGCTCGGGCAGTTGTCCTGCGCACAGGATGATGTCGTCGGCTTCGATCAATGTCGGGTTCTCGCGCGCGTCCCCGAAGGAGACGTGCAGGCCCTTGTCGTCGATGCGCTCGTAGTTCACGCCGCCGACAAATTCGACATCCTTCATCTTGAGAGCGGCACGGTGAATCCAGCCGGTTGTCTTGCCCAGCCGCTTGCCGTGTTTCTCGGCCTTGCGTTGCAGCAAGGTCACCGCGCGGGCGGGGGCGTCGGGTTGCGGTCCCTGCGGGGACAAGCCGCTGCGATGTTCCTCGGTGTCTGCGACACCCCATTCCTTCATCCATTCGGGCAGGTTCTCGGTCGGGCTTTCGCCTTCGTGGACGAGGTATTCCGAGACATCGAACCCGATGCCCCCGGCACCGATGACAGCAACCTTCTTGCCCGTGTCCACCTTGTGGCGCAGCAGGTCGATATAGGAGTGCACGTTGTCGCCATCTTGGCCGGGGATGTCCGGATCGCGGGGCAGGACGCCGGTGGCGATGATGACCTCGTCATATCCCTTGAGCGTGTCGACGGTTGCCTCGGTGTTCAGGTGCACGGTGATCCCGACCTCTGCCACCATGTTGCGATACCAGTCGACGAAGCCCCAGAACTCCTCCTTGCCCGGCACTTGCTTGGCCATGTTGAGCTGTCCGCCAATTTCGTCGGCGCGGTCGAAAATGGTCACTTCGTGCCCGCGCTCGGCGGCGGTCAAAGCGGTGGACAGCCCTGCCGGTCCCGCGCCCACGATGGCGACGGTTTTCTTGGTGTCCGCGGGGGCCACGACCAGTTCGGTTTCATAGCATGCGCGCGGGTTGACGAGGCACGAGCTGATCTTGCCCGAGAAGGTGTGGTCCAGGCACGCCTGATTGCAGGCGATGCAGGGCGCGATGTGAGCCGCCTTGTCTTCAATCGCTTTTCTGACGAAATGCGGGTCGGCAAGCATGGGGCGGGCCATCGACACCATGTCGGCGCAGCCTGTGGCCAGAACCTCTTCGGCCACTTCGGGCGTGTTGATGCGGTTGGATGTGATGAGGGGGATCGAGACCTTGCCCATCAGTTTCTTGGTCACCCACGCAAAGGCTGCGCGAGGCACGGAGGTGGCGATGGTGGGAATGCGCGCTTCGTGCCAACCGATGCCGGTGTTGATGATCGTGGCGCCTGCTTTCTCGATCTCTTGGGCGAGTTGCACGACCTCTTCAAAGGTCGAGCCGTTGGGCACAAGGTCGATCATCGACAAGCGGTAGATGATGATGAAGTCTGTGCCCACGGCCTCGCGCGTCCGGCGCACCACTTCGATGGGCAGGCGCATGCGGTTCTCATCAAGAGCCGCCCCAGCGGTCCTCGCGTTTGTTGGTGTGGGTGACGAGGAACTGGTTGAGGAAATACCCTTCGGAGCCCATGATCTCGACCCCGTCATAGCCTGCTTCCTTGGCGCGGGCCGCGGTGGCGACGATGTCGCTGATCTGCTTTTCGATACCTTCTTCGTCCAGCTCGGCGGGCGGGAAGGGGGAGATGGGGGATTTCACGGGCGAGGGGGCGACGCACATCGGCCCATAGGCATAGCGGCCTGCGTGCAGGATCTGCATCGCGATCTTGCCGCCGTTGTCGTGGACACGGTCGGTGACGATCTTGTGGTTGGCCACCTCTTCGTCGTTGGACAGCATGGCCGCACCGGGAAGCACGGAGCCTTCGAGGTTCGGGCCAATGCCGCCTGTCACCATCAGGCCAACTTCGCCCCTTGCCCGTTCGGCGTAGAACTCGGCGACGCGGTTCCAATCCTTGGTCTCTTCCAGCCCGGTGTGCATGGAGCCCATGAGCACGCGGTTCTTCAGGGTCGTGAACCCGAGGTCCAGCGGTGCGAGCATGTGTGGATAGGCTGTCATGGTGTCCTCCCGAGCGTGTGTTCTCTTGGTTTCAGACATAGATCGTGTGATGTCACGCGCAACGCGGCGTCATGCGAGGACGGGTGTCCCCGCGGGGACAGGTTTGTGCGGTTTTTTGCTCTTGTCACAGCCTGTTGGGGGTGCGTGCAAATATGGGACGCGCAGAGGCCCGGTTTCTTGCCATCGGCATAATGGAACGGACGGTAAAGTGATGGAGGAGGCAACGGGTATGCACGTGCGTGACATGATCGCGGGCGAGGCGGATGCGCTGGGGCGGGTCATGTTTCGAGCGATTCACGATGGATACAGCGACTACACCAAGGCCCAGAGGATTGCGTGGTGTGCCATGCCGCCTGAGGGCGAGGGCTGGGCCGCGAAACTTGCGGCGCAAGATGTTCGTGTGGCCGAAGCGTTGGGCGCACCCGTGGGCTTCATCAGCCGCGACCGCGCGTATGTCGATCTGGCCTTTGTCCTGCCGGAGTGGCAGGGGCGTGGCGTGTTTTCGATGCTGTATGACAGAACCGAAGCGGACGCCCGTGCGGCGGGGCTGCATCGTTTGTGGGTGCATGCGTCGCTGATGGCCCAGCCTGTATTTGCCGCCGGAGGTTTTGCCGTCGTGCGCCATGAGGCGGTCGCGCGGCACGGGGAAATACTGGCCCGCGCAGAGATGGAAAAAGTGTTTGATGGACTGACCTAGAGCAGATGTGTGGCGATCAATGCTGCGGCCATCAGTAGGCTTGTCGGAACCTAGCACGAGATGGATTTGATCTTAGTTTCAAACGCGGGCCCCAAATATGAACAACTGTTCGTCTCTCGGATGCCGTGCCTGTCCGCATAGAACCCAAGATGTCGCCTTGTTGTAGAGCAGCTAAGGTTCGGTTTAGACCTGTTGCGTATGGTCAGACTAATTTGCAATTGTTGGCTATGACGCGTGACCCTAAACTCACCTACCCATTGTTCGTGATCGAAAGTAGCCGCTCCAATGAGTTCACGGGGTACAAAGTGATAAGAAATCGCTTTGACTTCACCGTTTTTGGGAGAGTTCCAAATTCCGCCAAATACACAAACGGATATCTCTTCGATTGCAACGGGCGCCGTTACACCTATGAGGGCGCAGCAGGATGGCCGAGGTTCAGCCCTGCACTCTGCAAAATCCTCGATAACATACTTCTTCCGGGCCTTGTTTCTAAGATTTTGGAGGCAGCGATCTATTTTGGGCCAAAGCCAGTTGCACTGAGCGAGCCTAATCTGGAAGAGTTCAAGTCAATGGTGGTGTCTTCCATTGAGGAATATGAAGGCAAACCCCAGCAACAACTCAGAAAAGCAATCGCGAGCAAAGGTAGCTTTCGTGAGGTCATCGGAAGGATTGAGTGGTGGATTTATCACGGCGACATCCGTGATCCTGACGGTCATCCTGATGATAGTCCCGAATACAGCCCGTGAAATAAGATCACAGCACTAACATGTTCTTCCGATCGAAAGCCGTCATTGGTGCAACCGCAGCAAAAGGGCAGCTTCGTCCGCACAGCCGACTGTTTTTCAAGAATGGAAACGAAAACACCCTCTTCACATCGCTCGGAGAATAGTATTTTCCGGCTCAGGAACTGCCGGAGACACCCAAGATGACCCCCGAAGAGATCGAGAAGCTGCCCTATCGCAAGAATGTGGGGGTCATGGTGATGAATGGGGATGGCCTTGTCTGGGTGGGCCAGCGCCGGGACCGGTACAGGGAGGCCTGGCAGATGCCGCAGGGCGGTGTTGACAAGGGCGAGGATGCGCGGACGGCGGCATTGCGGGAGTTGGAGGAGGAAACCTCGATCTCTGCCGCTTTGGTCGACGTGGTGGCCGAGACCGCCGATTGGCTGCCTTATGAATTGCCCCATGACCTGATCCCGCAGCTGTGGAAGGGCAAGTATCGGGGGCAAAAGCAGAAGTGGTTCCTGCTGCGCTTCAACGGGTCGGATGACCAGATTGATCTGGAGACTGCGCATCCAGAGTTTTCCAACTGGAAGTGGATGACCCCGGCAGAGTTGCCGGAGGCGATCGTGCCCTTCAAGCGCGATGTTTATATGCGGGTTCTGGCGGAATTCGCGCCGCATTTGTGAGTGCTATTGCATAACAGGCGGTGGCGTCCCCAGATCGGTGGCATGGTTTCGATGAAAGGTCTGCCCATGTTGCGCGTTCTGAGTGTTGTTCTGGCCTGTGCCCCGCTGCCCGCCCTTGCCCTGTCCTGTATGCCGCATGGCGTGACCAACGCCTATCAGGAGGCGGCGGAGGCGGAAGAGGGGTATGTGCCGGTCTTGGGTACGCTCGACTTCGACAAGGACCTGTTGCCGGAAATGGACCTGTCAGGCCAAAGCGAGGTGCCGCCGGTGACCCTGATCCCGGCGACCTTCAAGGGCGATGCCCTGACCGTGCGGGGGTGAGTCAGCCCTTTGAGACGGATGTGGTGCTTGAGGTGCAGTGCTTTGGCCCTTGGTGCCCGCAACCGCAGCCGGGTGAGATGCTGGGTTTCCTGCGCCAGACGGACCACAGCTATGTGCTGCACACCAATGCCTGTGGCGGGTTCCTGTTTGGACGTCCGACACAGGAACAGGTCGAGCAGGTCAAAGACTGTCTGGGCGGTCGGTCTTGTGAGGCGCGTAAGCTGCCTTAGGGGTCGATAACCGGGATGTGCGGGGCCAAATCGCGGTCATAGCCGTGGGCCACGCGCGGATCGTCCGCGATTTCGATCCTGCGTCCTATCGGCGTGAAGCCTGAGCGTTGGTAGAACCCAAGGGCTTGCGGGCTGTCCATTGTGCAGGTGTGCAGGTGGAAGCGCTTGATGCCCCGGTCAAAGGCCTCTCTGATCGCTTGATCCATCAGGAACGCGCCTGCTCCGGACCCGATCAGCGCGGGTGTCAGCCCGAAATAGTCGAGCTCGCACTGGCCCTCTACGCTGAAGTCCAATTCCAGCAGCGCTTCGGGCTGCCCGTCTTTTTCAAGTGTGAAGAGACCGGTTTTCTCGTCATTGAGAATGTCCGACAGCTTTTGCTTGTCCATGAGCGTGCGCCCGAACCAGAGCCAAGGCGCGCCAACCCGGCGGAACAGCTCGAGATAGGCGGTCGTGTCCCGTGACAGCGTGGTGAAGGTCAGTCCGTCGGGGCAGGGCACGCCGCGAAATTGCGGCGTGGTCATTTCGAGATCGGTGACCACCATTGCCACCTTGCCCGGTGGCACATTGTAGTGGCCGTTTTCCAGCATCAGAGAAGACCGGCAGACGCAAATTGCTGTTTCATGTCGATCTGCGGGCGGGGGCCGATATGGCTGATCACTTCGGCGGCGCAGAGGTTGCCCATGCGTCCAGCCGTGTGCAACCCTGCCCCTGTGGCGAGGCCATAGATGAACCCGGCGGCGAACTGGTCGCCTGCGCCCGTGGCGTCCACTGGGGTGATCGTCTCGACCGGGATGTCGTGGCGTTCGCCGTTGCCGATGATGGTGACCCCATCGCCGGACTTGGTGCAGACCAGCAGGTCGATCATGTCGGCTGTCTTGTTCAGCGCCGTTTCGAGGTCGTCGATCTCGAACAGGGATTTGATCTCGTGTTCGTTGCCGATGACGAAATCCAGCTCGTTCCCGATCATGTCGAGGAAGTCAGGCCGGTGCCGGTCGACGCAGAAGGGGTCAGAAATGGCGATGCCTGCCTTGCCGCCTGCGCTACGGGTGAGGCGGGAGGCTTGGCGAAAGGCCTCTTTTCCCTTGTCCTTGTCGAAGAGGTAGCCTTCGAGGAACATGATTTCGGCTTGGCTGGCAACCTCTTCGGGAACGTCATCGGGGCCAAGCTCGGTCGAGATGCCGAGATAGGTGTTCAGTGACCGTTCGCCGTCGGGTGTGACGAAGATCATGCAGCGGGAGGTGGGCAATTCACCGTCGGGGATCGGGGCGTTGACGAAATCGGTGCCGCTTTCGGCCATCGACTCTGCATAGAAGCGCCCGAGCGCGTCGTCATGGACCCGCCCGATGAACGCTGTGGGCAGACCCAGCGCACCGACGCCCGCGATGGTGTTGGCCACCGCCCCACCCGGTGTTTGCAGCCGTTCGGTCATGGAGGCGTAGAGCACCTCGCCCCGGTCCTGTTCGATCAGCTGCATGATCCCCTTCTCGATCCCCATGAGGTCGAGAAAGCTGTCATCGGCATGGGTGATCACATCGACAACGGCGTTGCCGATGCCAGCGAGCGTGTATTTGGTCATTCGGTTTTGTCCTCAAACGGGCAGAGATCTTTGATGATGCAGGTGGGGCATTGCGGTTTGCGCGCTTTGCAGTGGTAGCGCCCGTGCAGGATCATCCAGTGGTGGGCGTGCAGCTGGAAATCAGCTGGAATGTTGTCTTCGATGGCGCGCTCAACGGCGTCGACCGTTTTGCCTGGTGCTATGCCAGTGCGGTTGCCGAGGCGGAAGATGTGGGTATCGACGGCCTGCGCCGGGTGGCTCCACCACATGTTCAGAACGACATTGGCCGTCTTGCGCCCCACGCCGGGCAGTGATTGCAGGGCGGCGCGGCTGTTGGGCACTTCGCCGCCGTAGTCGTCGACGAGGATCTGCGACAGCTTCATCACGTTCTTGGCCTTTTGGCGGAAGAGGCCGATGGTTTTGATATGCTCGGTCAGTCCTTCGAGACCCAGATCGAGCATCTTTTGCGGCGTGTCGGCGATCTGGAAGAGCGCCTTGGTTGCCTTGTTCACGCCCGCATCTGTAGCCTGCGCCGACAGCGCCACAGCCACGACGAGTGTGTAGACGTTGACGTGCTCCAGCTCACCCTTGGGTTCTGGGTCCGCCTCTTGGAAGCGGGTGAAGATCTGCCGGATCGTATGGTAGTCGAGCTGTTTTGCCATGGCGCGGGGTTATGGTGGAGATTTGAAGAGTGGGCAAGCCATGGTTGCGGTGTCCGCACCGTCGTGCGGGTGCGGATATCGGGTCATCGCTGCTTGTGCGTGTTGCCCCCTCCGGGATGACCGGGTCAGCCGACGATCAGTTGCTTGAGTTGCAGCGCTTCGTGTTCCAGTTCGTTCAGGCGGAAGTTGATCACGTCACCAATGGTGATCATGCCCATCAGCTTGCCGCCCTTAACCACGGGCATGTGCCGGAAATGCCCTTCGGACATGCGCCGCAGCACCTTGATCAATGTGTCTTCGGGCTCGCATGTCACGACGTCGCGCGTCATGTTCTCGGCCACGGTTTGGGGCAGTGTCTGACCCGGGGTTTCGGCCAGTTTGCGCACGATGTCGCGTTCCGACAGGATGCCAGCGAGTGCGTGACTGGCGTCCACCACGATCAACGCCCCGATGCGCTTGTCACGGAGAATGCCGACGGCGGTGGCAATCGTGTCGGTTTCAGCAATCGCGATCGCGTCGCTGCCCTTGCTTTGGAGCAGGTGTTCGACCCGGGCGGTTTCTGTTGTCATGTTGGATGACACCGACTGGCTTGCATGTTTGTCCTTGGCTTTGTCGCCAACCATTGGGGCCTGATATGATGCGGGCATGTCTGGAGGTCCTTTTTACTGACGATGCAAACAGTGTCTTTTTTCACGGTAGCAAAAAGTGCGGCAGGGCCGAATGAAATTCGCGCTTCGGTAGATCATCGCCGGGATTGCGCAGTAGGTGGTTATAGTTCGCTACTGACTCGAGATGGATATGCGCCACCAAGGTGGTCGACCGCCCCGGTAGGAATGCGCGGTTGGCACCAGATCGTTGCGTCCAGTGTCGTCGAATGCACCGACCAGCAAAGCGATCACCGGGTCGTCGTCGATCGCACCCAGTGTGCTGCCGCAGGTCGGGCAAAAGGCACGGCTGGAATAGTCTGACGAGCGGTAGGTTGCCGGTGCCCCGACCGCGCCGGTCCACGACACTTTGTCCGCGGCAAACTCCACCCAAGCTGTTGTCAGCGCTCCGCTATGGCGTTGACACATCTTGCAGGAACAGGTGTGTGGTTTGAGGGCTGGGCCAGTTGCCTCGAACCGGATGGCGCCGCAGAGGCATCCGCCTGTGTGAACGGCTATGTCAGACATGATGTCCCCCTTGTGGTTCGAGTAATAGCAGTGCTTGAGGCATATTTGGGAGCGGACCTGTACAGGTCCAAGTCAGCGGCGCTAGTTCACCAAATCTGCGATGTCCGCGCGCCCGATTTGCACAGGAAACGGGTCGCATGCCGTGCGCCCATCCCCTACATTTCCATCATGGAACAGATACAGCACAACGACGCCGAAACCGGCTACCACTTCAATGTCATGCGGCGCGCCATCGATCTGATCGACAGCGCTGACGGGCCGTTGAGCCTGGATGCCCTCGCCGCAGAGATGGGCATGAGCCCCGCGCATTTCCAGCGCATTTTCTCGCGTTGGGTTGGGGTGTCGCCGAAACGGTTCCAGCAATACCTGGCGCTGGGCCATGCCAAGGCGCTGCTAAATGAGCGTCTTACCACCCTTGATACCGCACATGCCACGGGCCTGAGCGGGTCTGGACGTCTGCATGATCTGTTCCTGCGATGGGAGGCCATGAGCCCCGGAGACTATGCCAAGGGTGGCGCAGGGCTGACCATCTATTGGGGGTGGTTTGACAGCCCGTTTGGCCTTGCCCTTGTTATGGGCACCGACAAGGGAATTTGCGGTCTGGGCTTCGCTGCCGAGACGGGCGAGGACTGGGCCATGGAGGATCTTGTCCGCCGGTGGCCCAAGGCGAGTTTTGTTGAGGATCCGATGCGGTTGCGCCCCTGGGTTCTGGCCGCTTTCGGGGCTGAGGATGCGGAGTTGAAGGAAGCGCCACTTTACCTGATCGGTGCCCCGTTTCAGATCAAGGTGTGGGAGGCGTTGCTGCAGATCCCGTCGGGGCATGTCACCACCTATTCCGAGATCGCCGAGAGCATTGGCAATCCGCGGGCCGTGCGTGCCGTCGGAACGGCGGTGGGCCGCAACCCGGTCAGCTGGCTGATCCCATGCCACAGGGCGCTGCGCAAATCCGGTGGGCTTGGGGGCTATCATTGGGGTTTGCCTGTCAAGCGGGCCCTGTTGGCCTATGAATCCGCGCGGGTTGAGGCCTGAGTTTCCGTTAACCCGTTGATCACAATGATGGGCAGGATGCTGCTTATCATATTTTCCCCCTATTTATGGGGGCCGTACGCACCTATCTTGCATTCCCATAAAGGGTCATGCCCGAACATGGCCCCGTTTTGGAAGGCAGTAGGACCATAGATATGCTTAGATCCCCAACCATCATCGCCATGGGCGCCATCGTTGCGCTGAGCGCATGTACCGACCCCGCAGCAATAGGCAATGTCGGACCAAGCGGCGAGCCGATCAACCAGAAACGCAACACGGGTGCGGCCATCGGGGCCGCGTCGGGTGCTGTCATTGGGGCCGTGACAGGCAACCGCAACACCGCGATTGCTGGGGCCGTCGTCGGCGGCCTTGTGGGCGGGGCCATCGGCTATGACCTTGACCAGCAAGAAGCCGAGCTGCGGCGCGAGTTGGCCAGTGGCGTGACCATCACCAACACGGGCGACCGTCTGATCGTGTCCTTCCCCGAAGCGATCCTGTTTGCCGTCAACAGCTTTACCGTGCGTCCGGGTCTGAATTCGGACATGGCGGCGCTGGCGCGCAGCCTTGAGCGCTATCCAGCGTCGACCGTGCAGGTCGTCGGTCACACCGACAGCGACGGTGATGCCGCGTTCAACCAGCAGCTTTCCGAGCGCCGCGCCAATGCGGTTGCCGATGTGCTGCTGAACCAGGGCGTGCCGTTCAACCGCGTTCAGACCTTTGGCCGCGGCGAAAGCCAGCCCATCGCGACGAACCTGACGCCAGAAGGCAAGCAGCAGAACCGTCGGGTCGAGATCGTGATCCTGCCCAATTCGCAGTAATCACCAGCGACAATTCAGTATCAGAGGCCCCGGACATGTTCCGGGGCCTCTTGCGTTATGGGGTGATCGCGCCATGTTACCCGCGATAACGATACAAGGGACAGATCATGACGACGCCAACACTCCTCGGCATTTCGGGGTCGATGCGCAAGGCATCCACCAACACCAAGCTGGTGCGCGAAGCCGCCCGATTGTTTGGCGATTGCACCTATGTCGAGGCCGATCTGCACATGCCTTTGTACGATGGTGATGTAGAAGCGTCCGAAGGGGTGCCCGAGGCGGCCCAGCTGATCGCCCGTCAGATCGCAGAGGCTGATGCGGTTGTGATTTCGACGCCTGAATACAACAAGGCGCCCCCCGGTGTATTGAAGAACGCGCTGGATTGGGTCAGCCGGGTCGAGGGGCGTCCGTGGACAGATAAACCCGTCGCCGTGATGTCTGCAGCTGCCGGACGGGCCGGGGGCGAACGCGCGCAGATGGTGTTGCGTGGCTACATGGTGCCGTTCCGTCCGTGTATCTTGCAGGGGCCGGAGATTCATCTGGCCGCGTCATCCAGCCAGTTTGACGATGACGGCCAGTTGACGGGCGAGATCTATGTCCGCGAGTTGACCCAGCTGATGCAATCCCTGCGCGCCGAGATCGGACGCTAGTCCGCCCGCACGGCGATTTCGATCAGGTTGCCGTCAGGGTCGCGGACATAGAGCGATTGCATGGGCCATTGTGCCCCGGTGCGCGGGACAGGCCCCAGCTCGATCGCTGTGCCTGTCTCTTCCAAATGCGCCTGCCAATCGCTGAGTGATGTTTCGGTCAGGAAGCACAGGTCGGCTGTGCCCACATCGGCCTTGTGCGCTTTGGGTTCGAACTCTGCCCCCAACTGGTGCAGGTTGATCTTGTGCGCGCCAAAGAACAGCGCGTGACGCGGGCGTTCGCCGGGGGTTTCGAGCACGCGATGAGTCATGCCGAGAACCTTGGTGTAGAATGCGATTGTTGCATTCATGTCTGCCGCGGTGATGACAAGATGATCGAGGCTGTAGAGAGTGGGTTGTTCCATTTTCCGGTTCCGTCGCGCAGGGTGCACCCATGCAGAGTGCCAAGAGTGATATGCTTCGTCAAAGCGATGTGATGGACCCCGCCCGCGCCCGCGCCATGCAGGTGGCTTTGGGGCGTGTGCCGGACCTTGTGCCCGGTAAGCCGATGCCGCCGTTCTTTCACCAGCTCTATTTCTGGTCCCCCGAGCCGCCGGATCGTCTGGGCCGGGATGGGCATCCGAAGGTGGGTGGGATCATCCCTGACATGGGATTGCCCCGCCGCATGTGGGCCGGTGGGCGGTTGCAGTTCGATGCGCCGCTGTTGCTTGGCGTGAGGGCGGAGAAGGTGACGTCGTGCGAGAGTGCAACCCGCAAGGAGGGGCGGACCGGGCCGTTGGCCTTTGTCACATTGCGGCACGAGATATGGCAGGACGACGCGCTGTGTGTGACCGAGTGGCAGGACCTTGTCTATCGTCACGACCCCGATCCGAACGCGCCGCGTCCCGTGCCGCCCGTTGCGGCCACGGATGAGGATGTCGCGCAGCTGCACAGCTTTGATGCCACGCTGCTGTTTCGCTATTCGGCTTTGACCTTCAACGGGCACCGCATCCACTATGACCAACCCTATGCCCGCGATGTTGAGGGGTATGATGGGTTGGTCGTGCATGGCCCGCTTTTGGCGCAGCATCTGATGCTGCTGGCGGAGGCGGGTTTGGGGCCGCTTGAGCAATTCCGCTTTCGCGCAACATCGCCCCTGATGCATCACGAGGTGGGGACGTTTTGCCGGAAGGGTCGAAAGCTGTGGGTGCGGGGGCCCGACGGGCGGCAGTGCATGGAGGCGGAGGCCTGACGCTGGGGTCTCGCCCGGCCTTTGGGCCGGGCAGCGCCGACCCGCCCCCATGGGGCGGTGCTATCACGCCAACCCGCGGGTCGACGCTGCCCTCAGTCTAAATCATTGACGGCAGCGCGTCGCTAAAGCGAAGCCGCGACCTCGAACCCTTGCGGGATGGTATCGCGTCCGTCGAGGATGAGGTCGGCCATGGTCTGGGCGACCTTGGGGGCCATGCCGAAACCGATCTTGAACCCTCCGTTCGCAATGTAGTGCCCTGGCCTTTCGGGCCATGGTCCCAGCATGGGTGCGCGACTGCGGCTGCGGGGGCGCAGGCCTGCCCATCGGGCAAGCACCTTGGCATCCTGTAGCGCTGGGATGGCGGCGCGGGCGCGGGTCAGGATGTCGTCCAATTGCGTGTCTGTGTCGGTGGGGCTGTCGTAGTCTCGTTCCGTTGTCGATCCGATGGCAGTTGTCCCGTCTGCGTGCGGGATGATGTGAAGCGTGTCGGCGAAGAGTTGGGGGGCGTCTGGTGCGGCGAAGTCCAGAAGGGCCGCTTGCCCCTTGATCCCGGCGCCGACCATGCGGGTGTTGCTTGCGGTCAATTCTTCGAGGCCTGCGACGCCGGTGGCGTGCACGGTGATATCGGTTTCCGGTGCGTCGCCTTTGATCTGGACGCCATGGGTATCGAGCGCGGCGGCGAGAGCCGCGCACGCCTGACGGGGGTGGATGCGGGCGCTGAGCGTGTCGAAGATTTCCATGCCCGTGGGGCTGTGCGCCGCCCAGTTGGGGTTTGCGATGTGTCGGACAGTCCAAGTGGCGGCGTCACCCCAGAGGGCTTTGGCCGTTTCGCTGCGTTGATGGGCGAGCGCCAGTGCCGCATCGTCGGCGATGGGTTGGCAGCGACCTGTGCGGGCGTAGCCGGGAGACATTCCGCTGGTCGTCTCAACTTCTGCCCAGAAGGTTTCTGCCATCAACAGACTTTCCAGTTGGAACTGCTTTTTCGGGTTCCAGTTTTCCGGCACGTGCGGGGCAAGGGCACCTACGATCCCGCCTGACGCACCCGCGCCAAGGCCGTTTGGATCAACCACTTGTACCCGCGCCTCGCGCTGGGCGAGGACCCACGCGATGGACAGGCCAAAGATGCCCGCGCCGCGCACGGTGATGTCTGCCGTTGCCATTCCAGATGCCTTTCGCCAAGGTCGCCGCGACACCTTCTACAGGGGCAGATGATGCAGGACCAGCGGGCAGAGCTTGAGTGGCGCGACGGGACGGTGCCGGTGTCCACGCGCTTTGACGATCCGTATTTTTCCCTCGACAACGGGCTAGCCGAGACGCGGCACGTGTTTCTGGGCGGCAATGACCTGCCCGCGCGGTTCCGAGACGGGTTTCATGTGGTCGAATTGGGGTTTGGCACGGGGCTGAACTTTTTGACCGCGTGGGCCGCATGGCGCGCTGCTGGGGTTGAGGGGCGCTTGCATTTCACCAGTTTTGAGGCGTTTGCGATGGGGTGCGATGCGATGGAGAAAGCGTTGGCCGCCTTTCCAGAGGTTGCGGATTTGGCGGCGCAGCTTGTGGCGTCGGGCGGTGGGTCGGCTGAGTTCGAGGATGCGATGTTAACTGTGATCGCAGGGGATGCGCGCGAGACGCTGCCCAAGTGGGACGGCAAGGCTGATGCGTGGTTTCTGGATGGGTTTTCGCCCGCCAAGAACCCGGAACTGTGGGGTGCGGACCTGATGGCCGAGGTGGCGCGCCATACTGTCCCCGCGGGGACAGCGGCCACATACACGGCGGCGGGTGTTGTGCGGCGTGGGCTGGAGGAGGCAGGGTTCACTGTCACCCGAACACCCGGCTTTGGCCGCAAGCGGCATATGACACGGGCGGTACTGGGGTGAGCCAAGGCAATAACACGCGGCTGGGCATTGCGCTGATGATCGCAGTGTCGGTGGTGTTTGCGAGCCAGGATGGTATCTCTCGCCACTTGGCCGGGGAGTACAACGTCTTCATGGTGGTGATGATCCGGTATTGGTTCTTTGCTGCCTTTGTCATCACCATTGCTGCGCGCAAGGCGGGCGGTGTGCGGGCGGCGGCGCAAACGCGGCAGCCCGTGGTGCAGGGGCTGCGTGGGCTGTTATTGGCCGCTGAGATTTGCGTGATGGTCACGGCCTTTATCGTGTTGGGGCTGGTGGAGAGCCATGCCGTCTTTGCCGCTTATCCGCTGCTGGTTGCTGCCCTGTCGGGGCCGATCTTGGGCGAGCATGTTGGGTGGCGGCGCTGGGCTGCTATCGGGGTGGGCTTCATTGGCGTTTTGTTCATTCTGAAACCCGGCTTGGGTGTCTTTGACCCGGCGGCGGTGATCCCGCTGGCCTCGGCCATCATGTTTGCCGTCTATGGCTTGCTGACCCGCTATGTCGCGCGGGATGACAGCACGGCGACCAGCTTTTTCTGGACCGGGACCACGGGTGCTGTCGCCATGACCTGTGTTGGCGTCTGGTTCTGGGAGCCGATGACCGGCCCGGATTGGGGTTGGATGGGCGCGCTATGCCTGACGGGGGCCTTGGGACACTGGTTGCTGATCCGCACCTACGAGGTGGCGGAGGCAAGCGCGGTGCAGCCCTTTGCCTATTTCCAGATGGTCTTTGCCGCGCTGGTTGGTATCACCGTCTTTGGTGAGGTGCTGGAGATCAATGTGATTATGGGTGCCGCCATCATCGTGGCGGCCGGCCTATTCACCCTGTGGCGCGAACGACAGCAGGGTTGAGCCGGTGAGTTCCTCGCTGAACGGGATCGGCAGAGGGTCCTTACCCAGCCGTGCCCGGTAAATAGGAAGGCTTTCAGTCACCCGCATGACGTAGTTGCGGGTTTCGCGGAAGGGGATGTGTTCGATCCAGTCGATGACGTCGAAATCGTCGCGTTCAGCGCGCGGATTGCCATAGCGCAGCATCCACTGGTTGGGGCGTGAGGGACCCGCGTTGTAGGCGGCAGACATCAGGACAACGTTGCCATCGAAGCGCCTTGCCAGTTGGCTGAGATAAGTGGCCCCGAGTTTCGCGTTGTAGGCTGGGTCAGAAATCATGCGGCCCGTTGTGTGGTCGGCGGACAGGCCAAGGCTGGCCGCAACCTCGCGCCCTGTGCCGGGCATGACCTGCATCAGCCCGCGCGCGCCGACGCTGGATTGCACAACCGGGTCGAATTCGGATTCGCGTCGGGCGATGGCAAGCGACATTTCGGGGGCCATGGGCAGGTCGGCATCTGCAAGGGGGTGCAGCGGGTAGTAGGGCGCGTGGATCGTGATGCCGCGCCGTGCGACGCGCTTGCCGATCATCACCCCGAGATGTGGCTGATCCGCGTCGACGGCGGCTTGGCCGAGCTGACCGGCTTCCGCTCGGTCGAGGCTTTCGGCGAGGTGGGTCCAGAACCGTTCAGCCAGTGAGAGTTCTCCGGAGGCTTGCAGCAGGAGGCCGGCTTCGAACAGGTCGCGGGTGGCGAGGGGGCTGTCCTGCCAAGGTTCAAATTGCTCGGAACCGTCAAGGCCGGGCTCAATGGGGAGGCCGCCCTTTTCGGCGGCGAGGAGGCCATAAAAGGAGGTCTGGTATTGCGCCCCCTCGGCATAGGCGGCTTGGGCTTCTTCGGTATTGCCCATCGCTTCGTGCGCGCGGCCGATCCAGTAACCTGCGCGTCCGCGCGAGATGGGGGAGCGGGTGGCGTTGCGGTGGTTCTGGAAGTGGCCGAGTGCGACCTCGGGGTCTTTGAGCAAACGCAAGGCGATGTAGCCCGACAGCCATTCCAGATCGGCATAAGCGGACCCTTCGGTCAGGAAGTGCCGGGTGGCAAGCTGGTAGGCAAGGGCGGCGTCGCCGTCCCGCATCTCGTCGCGTGCAAGGGCCCGGCGGCGATTGGACCATTCGTCGGGTCGACCGAGGGCTTCAACGGAGCGGGAGCGGTCCATGAGAAGTTCCTTGGCGTCGTCCCAGCGCCCTTTGCGCAGCCGCCATTCAAAGCGGGCGTGGGCGAGGCCGGGATCGTCCTGCAATGCGTCTGGCACAGCTTCGATCAGGCCGTCGACATTGTCTGCCAGCGCGCGCAGGCCGATGCGGGCGCGGGCGAGGGCGCTTTGGCCCTTGTCCACGAGGTCGAACATGCGGCGGGCGCTGGTCAAGTCTTCGGACCAGAGCAGCGAGTCGAGACGTGCGGCGTGATGGGGTTTCAGAAGGTCGGTGTGTGCGGCGAGGTAGCGCGCCTGGGCGGTGTTATCCATGGGCATCGTGCGCCATGCCAGCACGAGGTTCGCCTCTGCCTCGCCCACCCGCTCCGCACGGATCAGGGCGGTGGCGTGGGCGAGCACGCCTTCGGGCGTTTGTGGGCCGACATTTTCGAAGAAGGACAGGATGTCAGCGTCGGGTTGGTCGGCCACGACCTCTTCTGATCGTTCGCGCAGCAGCGCCTCGCCCGGCCAGTCGGGGCGTCGCTCAAGGAAGGCGACGACGTCGGCATAGGTTCCACGTGCAGCGCGCAGGCGTTGCCATTCGATAACATCTGCGGCCACCTCACCATCGCGTGCGGCCAGCGCTGCCGCACTGTCCCAGTTGCCGGAACGCAGCGCTTCCATCGCCCAGCCAAGCGGGCGGGGTCGTTCGGCCAAAGCCGCCACAGACAGTGTAAAAAACAGGGCCAAGGCGAGGGCAATCCGGGTCATGTCTTGCAATTCCTGTCGTCGCGTGGCTAGAGCCTAGAGCATATGTTCTGGGCGTGACGTTTCAACTCACGTTTCCGGGCATATGCGAAAATCATCCCAGGCCCTCTGCCTGCCAAACGTAAAAAAGGAGCGTGAGAATGTTTAAAGGTTCTATGCCTGCCCTCGTCACGCCGTTTCGTAACGGCGCTTTGGATCTGGAAACTCTCAAGAAGCTGGTCGAGTGGCATATCGGTGAAGGATCGCACGGGTTGGTGCCTGTGGGGACCACGGGTGAAAGCCCCACGCTGAGCCATGAGGAGCACGAGACGGTGATTGAAACCGTTGTGACGGCTGCTGCGGGTCGGGTGCCGGTGATTGCCGGGGCTGGGTCGAACAACACGGTGGAAGCCATCCGTTTTGTCGAGCATGCCGCGCGCGTTGGTGCCGATGCTGCTTTGGTCGTGACGCCCTATTACAACAAGCCCACGCAGCGTGGTTTGATTGCGCACTATACGGCGCTGCATGATTGCGCCGATATCCCGATCTTCATCTACAACATTCCGGGCCGGTCGGTGATCGACATGACGCCCGAGACGATGGGCGAGTTGGCCAAACTGCCCCGCATTGTCGGTGTCAAAGATGCCACCGGTGATATGGCCCGTGTGTGCGACACACGCATCACCTGCGGCACTGATTTCATCCAGATGTGCGCTGAAGATGCGGTGGCGCATGGGTTCAACGCCGTGGGTGGTGTAGGCTGCATTTCCGTGACCGCGAATGTGGCGCCAAAGCTGTTGAGCCAGATGCAGGAAGCCTGCCTTGCAGGCGACTATGCAACCGCGCTGGACTTACAGACCAAGCTGATGCCGCTGCATAAGGCGATCTTTACCGAGCCTGGCTTGGTGGGTGCGAAATACGCGATGTCCCGTCTGGGCCTGTGTTCGGACGAAGTGCGTTTGCCACTGACCGGTTTGGCGGATGAGACCAAGGCCATGGTCGACGCGGCCCTGGTGCACGCAGGGCTTCTCTGAAAGTGAAAAGGCGGGCTTCATGGCCCGCCTTGTTTTTATCGTTTGCCGTAGTAGAGGCCCACCACGTGCTCGGCTTCCGCAAAGAAGAGCCAACGTGAGGCGAGTGCACCTGCCACGTGGCTGATCACTGCCAGAAGCGCGAGGCCATGCGAGAATGGCGCGGCCGCCAGCAGCAGGACCGGCAGAACCACCATCAGCACGAATGAGATGATCCGCAGTTTCATGCTGTGCTTGCGCCCCACGACAAATGCAAATTCGCGCAGCAGGTAGTTGGTGCCGGTGTGTGGCGGTTCAAACGCGCGCACGCTTCCCCGATTGCCAAGGCCGGTGGCGGTTGCGAGCGTGGTGCCAGAGCTTTTCAGCGCGCCATCGCCTTGCATCCAAAGCACCACCTGAATGACGCCCGAGATGGCGATCAGTGCCATGGCCCATTTCACCTGTCCGGCCAACAGCGCGCCGCCTGCAAGGCTGTAACTAAGGAACATGACCGGTGTGAGGGGCGAGTTCCAGCGCGGGATGGTCTTGAGCTGGGTGTAGATCATGGAGGTGGTGAACACGGTCAGCAGCGAGAAGATCGCGCCGATCAGGCCCAACAGGCCCCAGCGTTGACCAAAGAACACGAGGCCCGCGCCATAAAGCGCCATGACGATCAAGGCAATGACAGCGCAGACGCCTTCGCGGCTGAGCCATGAGGAGCGCCATTGCGTGAACGCTTTCATCGCCCGTTCGGGGTGGCCGAGGTGGAAAGTGGACGAGATCAGCCCACCCACCGCGCACAGGTAGGCGATGACGAAGAAGGCGAAGGCCGTCCAGCCGGTGACCGCGGGGTAACCGAGGCCGAGGAAGGTTAGGAGGCCGAAACCGATGCCGGAGAAGACCGTGAAGAAGATGACGGAAGGTGCTGGATGCATCAGAGTTTCTCCAACGTCTTGTCGAGCCAGCCGAGGAAACCGGAGGCTTCCTGTGCGACAGGTTCGAGGTAGGGGGCAAGGATGTCGATGTCGCCTGCGCCTTCGGACAGCGTGTCCTTTGGGCGGGGCGGCAGGTACTTGTTGACTGGCTTTGTGCCCTGTTCCGGCATCAGGTCCATGCCGCCGCGCTCTGCGGTCAGTTTGGACACGTTGCTGTCGGGGTCCGCGAAGTCGCCGAAGTGGCGCGCGCCTGCGGGGCAGGTGCGGACGCAGGCCGGTTCGCGGTCTTCCTCGGGCAGGTTTTCGTTGTAGATGCGGTCAACACAGAGGGTGCATTTCTTCATCACCTTCTCGACGGCATCCATTTCGCGTGCGCCGTACGGGCAGGCCCATGCGCAGAGACCGCACCCGATGCAGTCGCTTTCGTTGACCAGAACGATCCCATCCTCGACCCGTTTGTAGCTGGCCCCCGTGGGGCAAACCGTGACGCACGGCGCGTCGTCGCAATGCAGGCAGGATTTGGGGAAGTGGATCAGTTGCGCTTCGCCCTGTTCCGGCTGCACCTCGTAGCTGTGCACGCGGTTGAGGAAGGTGCCCGAAGGGTCCGACCCGTAGGCGTCGGTGTCGGCCAGTGGTGCGCCGTAGTTTTCGGTGTTCCAGCCTTTGCACGAGATCACGCAGGCGTGGCAGCCCACGCATGTATCAAGGTCGATGACGAGGCCGAGTTTGCGGTCTGTGGATGTGGGAAGTGTGGTCATGCGGTTGTCCTCACTGAGAGGGCAGGACTGGGGCTCTGCCCCAGACCCCGGGATTTTTTGGAAACAGGGAAGAGTGGACGGTCGTGCTTCATCCCGATGGGCTCGGCTTTGGAGGCGTCCCAATTGGCGATGAAGTAGATGAAGGTGCCGACAGCGACTGCGATGAACGCGGCGATGGCGAGGAGGGTGCGTTGGATCGGTGTCATTTGCCCACCTTCCATGCCAGTTGCTTTGGCCCTTTGCCCACGGGTGATTTGATGGGTTCCATTGCCGGTTGGGATTCCGCTGGTGCTGGCGCTTTTTCGATGCGGACCTTGAGGTCGAACCAGGCGGCTTGGCCTGTGATCGGATCGGAGTTGGCCCATCTGAGGCCGTCACCCTTGGGCGGCAGCAGCTCGTGGATCAGGTGGTTGAGCAGAAACCCCTTGGTCGCCTCGGGCGCGTTTTCGTCCAGCGCCCAAGCCCCCTTGCGCTTGCCGATCGCGTTCCAGGTCCAGACCGTGTTTTCGTTGAGCGCTGCCATTTCGAGGACCGGCACGGTGATTTCGCCGTGGGGCGAGGTCACCTTGGCCCAGTCGCCGTCGCTGAGGCCGTTTTCGCGCATCAGCTTGGTGGGCAGGTAGAGCGGGTTGTGTCCGTGCAACTGCCGCAGCCATGCGTTCTGACTGCCCCAGGAGTGATACATCGCCATCGGGCGCTGGGTCAGCGCGGTGATCGGGTATTGGTCGCCGTGGTTGTCTGGTGCCGGGTCGTACCATATGGGCAGTGGGTCCATCGTGGCCTTGATCCGCTCGCGCAGATGATCTGGTGGCTGGCGGTCGCCGTGTCCTTCGGCGGCCAGTTGGAAGCGCCGCATCGGTTCCACGTAGAGCGTGAAGAGGTAGGGTTGCGGGCTGTCAAAGAGACCCATGCCTACCGCCCAGTCCTGATATGCGGCGTTCCAGGGTTTGTAGTAGTTGGCCCCATCGGGGATGTGTTCGACGAAGAAGCCGCCGTTTTCGATGTAGCGGTCGAGCTGGTCCGGGTTCACGTCGCCGCGGCCCGTATCACTGCCATCGCCGCGGAACCCTGCGAGTGGGCCGATGCCGGGCTTGCGTTCGTGGTTGACGATATAGTCGCCGTAATCGGCATATTTCTGGCTGCCGTCTTCGTTGGTGAAGCCGGGCAGGCCGAGTTTTGCGCCCAGTTCGCACAGCACCGACTGGAACCCGCGCACGTCGCGGTCGGGTTCGATCACGGGCCAGCGGATGGCGTCGGCTGCGGCATCCGCCTCGCAGATCGGACGGTCGAGCAGCGAGATACAGTCGTGTCGTTCGAGGTACGTGGTGTCGGGCAGGATCAGGTCAGCATAAGCGACCATTTCCGAGCTATACGCATCCGAATAGATGATGCGCGGGATCACGTAGTCGCCGTTTTCATCCTTGTCCGTCAGCATGTCGATTACGCCGCGGGTGTTCATGGAAGAGTTCCACGACATGTTCGCCATGTACATGAACAGCGTGTCGATCTTGTAGGGGTCACCCGCATAGGCGTTCGAGATGACCATGTGCATCAGGCCGTGGGCGGACATGGGGTTTTCCCAGGAAAATGCCTTGTCGATGCGGGCGGGTGTGCCGTCTTCTTTCAGCGCCAGATCGTCGGGGCCTTGCACGAAGCCCAGGTGAGGCCCGTCGAGCGGACAGTCCGGTTGCACCCCGCAGTGGGGTTTGGGGTGCGCCGTCGCAGGTTTCGGGTAGGGTGGTTTGAAGCGGAAGCCACCCGGGACTTCGACGGTGCCCAGCAGGATTTGTAGCACGTGCAAAGCGCGACACGTCTGGAACCCGTTGGCGTGAGCAGAGATGCCGCGCATCGAGTGGAAGGACACGGGGCGGCCTTGCATCGTCTTGTGCGTTTCGCCGCGGAAGTCTGTCCATTCCTGGTCCAGCTCGAATGCTTCGTCGAACGCGACGCGGGCGATTTCGGCGGCCAGGATGCGGATGCGCTTGGCGGAGATACCAACGCGCTCGGCCACGGCCTCGGGTGCGTATTCGTCGCTGAGGTAGCGTTCGGCCATGTGCTGCATGACTGTGCGGTGGCTGATGCCTGCGTGACGGTGGGTGGCGGTGAGGTCGGGTTTGACGCCCTTTTGATCGAAGGGGGTCAGCTTGCCCGTAGCACGATCAATGACCAATTCCTTGCCGTCATCGTCCCGCAACAGCAGGCCGAATTCGGGCGACTTTTCATCGCCATTGATCAGGCAGGGCGCGTTGGTGAATTGGGCCAGGTAGTTCACATCGATCTTGCCCGCCTTCATCAGGCAGTGCACGAGGCTGAGGATGAACAGGCCGTCGGTGCCGGGTGTGATGCCCACCCAATCGTCGGCCACCGCGTTGTAGCCCGTGCGGATCGGATTCACACCGATGACGCGTGCACCGCGTGCCTTGATCTTGCCGATCCCCATCTTAATGGGGTTGCTGTCGTGATCCTCGGCCACGCCGAACAGCATGAAGAGCTTGGTGTGGTCCCAGTCAGGCTGACCGAACTCCCAGAACGCGCCGCCCATCGTGTAGATGCCTGCCGCCGCCATGTTGACCGAGCAGAAGCCGCCATGGGCCGCGTAGTTGGGTGTGCCGAAGTTCTGGGCAAAGAAGCTGGTGAAGGATTGCGACTGGTCCCGGCCTGTGAAGAAGGCCAGCTTGCTGGGATCATCCTTGCGGATGGGGGCCAGCCAATCGGTGGCGATTTGCAGGGCTTCATCCCAGCTGATCTCTTCAAATTCGCCTGATCCGCGTTCGCCGACGCGCTTCAGGGGTGCGCGCAGGCGCGAGGGTGCGTTGACCTGCATGATGCCGGCCGAGCCCTTAGCGCAGAGTACTCCCTGGTTCACCGGGTGGTCGCGGTTGCCTTCGATATAGGCGACCTTGCCGTCTTTCATGTGCACGTTGATGCCGCAACGGCAGGCGCACATGTAGCATGTTGTCTTGCGCACCTCGTCCGAAACATGCGGCGACGTGTTGATCTTAGGTTGCTGGAACGTCATCTGGCCTCCCCTTCGCCTGTTGGTCAGGCAAAATAATAAATCCCCGCAAGTATCAGCGCTGCGATAAACACGGTTTCGGTGACAAGCAGGGCGATGGCGGCTCCTCCGACCGCCAGCACCCGCTTGAGGTTTGTTTTCATGCCGACGGCGGCGATGGCGACTAACAGCATCCAGCGGGATGCCTGGCTCATCAAATCGGCCACTGCCGTCGGGATCAGGCTGAGCGAATTCAGCGTTGCCAACGCCAGAAACCCGATCACGAAGACGGGTAGCAGCGGTGGACGTTTGCCGTCCTCCGGGGCTTCGGCAAAGGACCGGATCAGAATGGCCGCAATCAGCACGACCGGGGCCAGCATCGACACGCGGATCAGTTTGACAAGCGTAGCGGTGTCGCCCGCGTTTTCGGATATGGAAAAGCCCGCGCCGACCACCTGCGCCACATCATGGATGGTGGCGCCCAGGAAGATGCCCCCGGCGGTGTCGTCCATGCCCAACTGCGTCACGAGGATCGGATAGGCGATCATGGCAACCGTTGACAGGACGGTCACGCCCAGCACGGTAAAGATTAGGCGTTGTTCCGACCGTTCATCCTTGGGCAGGATCGCACTGATCGCGAGGGCGGCAGATGCGCCGCAAATGGCGACGGACCCTGCCGTGAGGAAGGCAAAGCGCCAGCCGTGGCCGAAAAAGCGTGCGATCAGCAGGCCGAAGCCGATGGTCGCCGCGACGCCGCCGATCACCAGCAGAACGAGGTTCAATCCGAGCCCGGCCATCAGTTCGAAAGAGATGCGCACGCCCAGAAAGGCGATGCCCAGCCGCAGGATCGTGCGCGCGGCAAAGGCGATGCCCTCGACCGTTTTTCCTTCGTCCCCGAGGAAGGCGACCGCGATGCCCAGCAGCAGCGCCATCAGCATCGCCGGCGTGTCGTAATGTTCGGCTAGGAATTGCGCGGTGATGGCGACAAGGATGGCAACCAGAACGCCTGGGAATAGCACGCGGGCGCGTTCCGGGAGGTTTTGGAGGAAGTTTCCTGGGGATCCGGTTATTGTCACGGCGGTGCCCCTTGCATCAGGGTGCGTGCGTCGGTTGCGATCTGGCGTTCTTCGTCGGCTTTGACCACGTGTACCGGGACATCACCGAAAAGGCTGAGATGCTCCATGATGCGGGCGCGAATGGGTTCGGCGTTTTCACCGATGCCGCCTGTAAAGGCGACGGCGTCGAGGCCGCCCATGGCGACAATGGCTGACCCAGCGTGGCGGGCCGCCCAGTAGCAGAAGTGATCGACGGCAAGCCGCGCGGCGTCGGTGTCAGCGGCCAAAAGGAGGCGCATGTCATTGCTGCCACCCAGGCCTTTGAGCCCGCTTTCATGGTTGAGCATGTGGGCGGCTTCGTCCGCGCCATAAATCTCGGCCAGCCGCAGGACGGCCATGCCATCGATTGCACCTGATCGCGTGCACATCGTTAGCCCGTCCAGTGGGGAGTATCCCATGGATGTCGCGACCGAGGTGCCGTTGTGAATAGCACAAAGTGATGCGCCGGAGCCGAGATGGAAGGCGAGCAGCCGCTCGGGCAGTGCATCGCCGAACTGTGTGACAATCCAGGCGTAGCTGAGGCCGTGGAAGCCGTAGCGGCGGATGCCCATGGAACGTGGTTCCTTGGGAAGGGCGTAGGTAGTTGCAACCTCGGGCTGGTTCGCGTGAAACGCGGTGCCGAAGCTGGCGTATTGAGGCAGAGCGGGTGCGAGGGTTTGCAGCGCGCGGATGCCGGCGAGGTTCTTAGGGTTGTGCAGGGGCGCGAGCGGTGTTGCCGCCTCAATCCCCGCGATCACGGTGTCATCAATGGCGCAGGGATCGACCAGTGATGTGCCGCCATGCACTACGCGGTGCGCGGCTGCTGTCAGTTGATCCGGGGTGATCCCTTGCCGCGTGAGACTGTCGAGGATCGTTGTCAGTGCCGCGTCATGATCGGGTGCGGTGACGTTCTGGTCTTCGTCCCCGAGTGTCAGGTGAGCCAATGCGCCGCCAATGCCGCTGACCTGTCCTGCCATCACTTCTGTCAGGTCCGGCTGGAACAGCGCGACCTTGATGGAGGAGGAGCCTGCATTGACGACAAGGATCATGCGGCGGCCATGATGGCCCCGAGGGCCACAGAAGACAGGCGGGCCGCAGGTGGGTCCGCGCGCGAGGTCAAAAGGATTGGCACCTTGGCGCCCATGACGATGCCGCCTGCGCAGCCACCGGCAAGGTAGACAAAGGATTTGAATAGCCCGTTGCCCGACACGATGTCAGGCACGATGATTGCGTCGGCTTTGCCAGCAACCGGATCGTCCGTCATCTTCTTGGTCGCCACGGATTTGGGGGACATGATCAGGTCAAAGGCCAGTGGGCCGGAGAAATCGGCATCCGCTATATTCTCGCGCGCCCAATCGCGCAGCGCGCGCCCCTCCATGGAGGACGGCACGCTTTCGATGGCGGATTCTGTGGCAGACAGGAACGCGACCTTGGGTCGGGCATTGCCCAGTTTGTGGAGCAGCTTGACCACTTCGGCCGTTGCGTCCTGGCGCGTCGCGATGTCCGGGTTTACGTTGACGGCAGCATCAGAGATGGTGATCGACCCGGTGCCGTCCGGTGTGGTGATGTGAAAGATATGGACAAAGCGGCGGCCTGTGCGCAGGCCCGCATCGCGCGACACGGCGGCACGCATGAACGCGTCGGTATGGAGCTGGCCCTTCATCAACACATCAGCGCGGCCTTCGCCACAGGCCAGTGCGGCAGCAGCACCAGAGGCCGCTTCACCCTCGGCTTCGATCAGCTCGAAACCCGAGATGTCCCAATTCAGCTTTTCGGCCTCGGCCTCGATCATGTGACGCTCACCCGTGAAGACCGGGATCATCATGTTGGCTTCGGTTGCTTCCTTGGCTGCCAGCATCGGCAGGGGCGCACCGGCGCGGGCAATGGCCACGCGGGGGCTGGCCGCCTTTTGCGCCATTTCGATGATGTGCGCAGGTGCAATTGCTGTGGCGTCAGACAGGAAGGATTGGGGCACGAAACCACCTTTCAAAAATGAAAAAGAGGGGACGGGCGCGTGCCCATCCCCTCGGGTCTTAGCAGATTAGGCCACAGTTTGCGGAACCATATCGTCTTTGGAGATGCCAGCCACTTTGACGGGCTTCTTCATCGCGTCGCGGCGGAACGGGTCGCCCAGTTCCTGGTTGATCATGGCTTCGATCAGCGTGGTGATGCCATTTTCCATCTGATCTTTGATCGCCTGGTTCAGCGCCGCTGTCAGTTCTTCCTGCGTCCGGGCAACGACGCCCTTCAGGCCACAGGCGTTCGCGATACCGGCATAGGACACTTGTTCATCCAATTCGGTGCCGACGAAGTTGTCGTCGAACCACAGGGTCGAGTTCCGCTTCTCCGCACCCCACTGGTAGTTGCGGAAGACGATCTGCGTGATGGCAGGCCATTCGCCACGGCCGATCGCTGTCAATTCGTTCACCGCGATACCAAAGGCACCGTCACCGGCAAAGCCGACAACCGGAACGTCAGGCTGGCCGATCTTCGCACCCACGATGGCGGGCAGGCCGTAGCCGCAAGGACCAAACAGGCCAGGCGCTAGGTATTTCCGGCCCTCTTCGAAGGAGGGATAGGCGTTGCCGATGGCGCAGTTGTTGCCGATGTCGGAGGAGATGATGGCTTCGACCGGCAGAGCGGCTTGGATCGCACGCCACGCCATGCGAGGTGCCATCCAGTCAGGTTTCGCTGCGCGGGCACGCTCGTTCCAGTTGGTGCCGGGATCGTCCTGCTCTTCGGTCATCGACGTCAGTTCTTGCGCCCATGCCGATTTTGTCTGAGCGATCTTGTCCTTGCGTGCGTCGCGGCCCGCGTCGCCTGCATCATCCGCCAGTTGCGACAGGATGCCGTTCGCCACTTTGGCCGCGTCACCCACGATGCCCACGGTAACTTTCTTGGTCAGGCCGATGCGGTCGGGGTTGATGTCGACCTGGATGATTTTCGCATCCGTAGGCCAGTAGTCGATGCCGTAGCCGGGCAGTGTCGAGAACGGGTTGAGGCGGGTGCCAAGGCACAGAACAACATCCGCTTCCGAGATCAGCTGCATACCGGCCTTGGAGCCGTTGTAGCCCAGCGGGCCAGCGAACAGCGGGTGGTTGCCGGGGAACGCGTCGTTGTGCTGGTAGCCCACGCAGACGGGTGCTGTCAGACGCTCGGCCAGTTCTTGCGAGGCTGCGAGACCACCCTTGGACAGGACAACGCCAGCGCCGTTCAGGATGACGGGGTTCTTCGCCGCGGACAGGATCGCCGCCGCTTCGGCAACCGAGTTTTGACCGCCGGGGGACGCTTCGAATTCGATGGGGTCGGGGATTTCGATGTCCACCACTTGGGTCCAGAAGTCACGCGGGATGTTGATCTGGGCCGGACCGGACAGACGCTTGGCCTGGCTGATCACACGGGTCAGAACTTCGGCGACACGGGTCGGATCACGGACTTCTTCCTGATAGGAAACCATGTCTTCGAACAGTTTCATCTGTTCGACTTCCTGGAAACCACCCTGACCAATGGTTTTGTTCGCAGCCTGTGGTGTGACCAGCAGCAGCGGTGTGTGGTTCCAGTAAGCGGTTTTCACAGCAGTCACGAAGTTGGTGATGCCGGGCCCGTTTTGCGCGATCATCATCGACATCTTGCCGGTGGCGCGTGTGTAGCCGTCAGACATCATGCCGGCTGACCCTTCGTGGGCGCAGTCCCAGAATTGGATGCCCGCATCGGGGAAGATGTCGGAAATGGGCATCATGGCCGAGCCGATAATGCCAAAGGCGTGCTCAATCCCGTGGCGCTGCAGGCACTTCACGAATGCTTCTTCGGTGGTCATCTTCATGGGGCAGTCTCCAATAGAGGCGGGGGCGTCGAGATCGCCCCGGAAATGTTGCAACAGACGTTACTGTTGTGGTGGATGCTGGGTTAGGGCCAGTTGTGATCTCCGAATAAGTCCAGGCTAGTGTGGCAGTGCTTGTGCGATCAGTCCAATTCCATCCTTGATCCGATCGACGTGAATTGAGGAGTATCCAAGGCGGTAGAAGCCCTTGGGTTGATCATCCCCGGAAAAGAAGGCGTGCCCCGGCTCAATCAGTACGCCTGTCTCTTGCAGGCGTTGCGTCAGTTCGCGTGTATCCACTCCATTTGGCGCGCGCATCCAGTAGGAAGAACCGCCAAAAGCGCCCTGGCCTGCGATCTCCAGTCCGTGGGTTTCGATGGCGGCTTGCATTGCATCCCGGCGGACGTGCAACGCGGCCCCCATCTTGCGGATTTGTGCATCGTAGTGGCCCATTGAAAGGAAGTAGGCCGCAGTGCGTTGAATGTGACCCGGCGGGTGGCGCAGGACGGATGTGCGCAGTGCGCGGGCTTCGCGTACAAAGGGTTCTGAGCCAACAAGATAGCCCAGACGCAGCCCTGGGAACAGCGACTTGGAGAAGCTGCCCACATAGATCACGCGCCCGTCTGTATCCATGGACTTGAGCGCGGGTGAGGGCGGGTTGAGAAACGACATCTCAAACTCGTAATCATCTTCGACAATCAGGGCGTCCAACTCGCGTGCGCGGTCCAGCAGGGCCTGCCTGCGCGCCACGGGCATCGTCGAGGTGGTCGGGCATTGGTGGCTGGGTGTAGAAAAGATAACGTCCGTATCCGGGGGAATGCCGTCTGGCGGCAGTCCGTCCCGATCCACGCGCACTGGTGCAAGGTGGCAGCGGGATTGGTTCAGAATCTCGCGTAGAGCCGGATAGCAGGGGTCTTCGAATGCGGCGGTTCGGCGTTGGGTTAGTAGGATTTGCGCGGCCAGCCATAGCGCATTCTGTGCGCCAAGTGTGATAAGGATTTGGTCGGCGTTGGCTGAGATGCCGCGGCGGGGCAGGGTGTTGCGCTGGATAAACTCGATAAGCTGAGGATCGTCCTGATCAAAGTAGTCGGATGTCAGGGCTGCAAAGTCTCTCTGCCCCAGTGCCTGCAGCGCGCATTGACGCCAGTTTGCGTGGTCAAAAAGTTGCGGGTCCGTCTGGCCATAGATGAACGGGTATTTGAAGCGTGCCCAATCCTGCGGCTTGCTGAGTGTGTGGCCACCAGAGAAGCGCTGTCCGATGGCGCGTGTCCAGTCCACCGCATCTCCAGACGTTGGTTGTGGCTGGTAGCTTGGCGGGACGGGTGCGTTCTCAGACACATAGTAGCCAGAGCGTCCACGTGCGGTCAGGTAGTCCGAGGCGACGAGTTCAGTGTACGCAAGCGTCACCGTGATCCGACTGATGCCCAGATGGGTGGCCAGTTTGCGGGTCGAGGGCAGTTTTTCACCCGATCCGAAGCGCCCAGACAGTATGCCATGTGCGATCATCTGCTGCACCTGGCTTTGCAGCGTGCCCTGATGTCCGGGCTGTAAGAAGAATGTTTCGACTGGGAGTGCCATGCCTATAGGGTATTCTGGACCTAATCAGAAATCAATCTGGCATTAAAATGCAGCGAAAAGAAAAGCGTCCACACTAGGCTTAGATGCATAAAGTGCAATTAATGAGATAATTTGTATCATTATCGCCGCAGTAATGCAAGGTGCTTAGCACAATCACTAGTATGCCTTGCGCAGGTTATGATTCTCACGAAGGGCAAGGTCTTGGAACAGCCGGCTCAGGCGTCAGCTTTCGGCTTCAACGGCTGGTATGGGCGTTATACACGTGCGTGCTGTCCAACAACGATGCCAAGGTATCCGTTCGTGAGGACAGCGCGCCTTGTCGCAAGGTTGCCAATACAAGAACCCGGCGAAGCGGCTTCGGTAAAGGTATCTTTTGCACTGACCCGGTTCGATAGCGGTCCACATCCGGTTCGGGAAGCAACGTGAAGCCAAGCCCGTTCGTGACGCACTCCATAATGGCTTCGAGATTGTCCAGAACAACCGTATTGGCGGCTGTTTGGCGATCATGTCGCGCCATTTCGTTGGCGATGAGTTTTCCGATGCCGGTGTCTGGCATGAAATGGAAGAACGGGTGTTTGGCAAGAAGACCGCGCATGCCGTCAGCCATCAACGTGGAATGGGCTGCAAAAACGAAAGGCTCCTCGCGGATAACGGTTGCTGACAGTTCGTTCGGTAGGCCATCAGCATCGGTCAGCACGGCCGCATCGATCTGGCCAGCAAGAACCCTGTTCTGCAGGGTTCTTGAGAGGCCGGTCTCGAATTCGAATGTCGCACGTGGCGCGTTCTTTTGTGCGTTGTCCAAAAAGCCGGGCAGTAGCCGCACCGCCGCTGTTGTGATGAAGCCGAGCCTGAACCGCCCAACCAATGAATCGCTTGGGCGGCAGAGTTCAATGAGGCTGTCCTCTCTTTGTAACAGCGCGGCTGCCTCACGAACGACGGACCGTCCAATGGGTGTCAGACGCGGTGGGCGCACGGACCTGTCAAAAAGCTCCACCGCCAATTCGCTCTCCAATGCTTTCATCTGCATGGAGAGCGCCGGGAGCGTCATGTTCAACTGGTCTGCTGCCTTGGCGAATGATCCAACCATTGAAATCTTGACCAGGCTTCTAAGCGCGCGTGTCTGCATAAGTTCAGAGTCTCTGAATATCTTGTTAAATCTTATTCGATTGCTCTGAACTTTGGCAAGCGTACCCTTGGCGCAAAAGCCGAGGGACCCTTCCATGACACATCCGCTTGTTGACGTTGCAAAGGAATTGGCGCCCAGTTTTGAAAGGCGTGCGGCCCATTGGGACACGACCCGCAGCTATTGCTGGCAGAATGTGAAAGAGCTTACGGATGCGGGGATCATGGGCATGTCCATCCCGCAAGAGTTTGGTGGGCGGGGCGCGAATTTCCTTGATGTGTCCATGGTTGTCGAAGAGATCGCCAAGGCCTGCACCCTGACAGCGCGTGTCGTCGTCGAAGCCAACATGGGCGGGATCAGCGCCGTCATGGCACACGGGACGAATGCGCAGAAAGCCTTCTGTGCGCCGTATGTGCTCGCTGGAGATAAACCTGCAATTTGTATCACGGAACCGGATGCGGGGAGTGCAGCCACGGAAATGCGCACAACCGCGCGCAAGAGCGGCGCCTCATATATCTTGAACGGTACGAAGCATTGGATCACCGGGGGTGGCGTGTCAAAGCTTCATCTGGTCTTTGCCCGGGTGTTGGACGAGGCAGGGACCGACCTTGGTATCGGTGGGTTCATTGTTTTTGCCGATCACGTGGCTGGAGACGTGCCCGACGGTTTTCACGTTATGGGGCGCGAGCGCACAATGGGTTTGTGCGGGATGCCAGAGGCCGAACTGTGTTTCGAGGATGTGGAGGTGGATGAGAAATGGCTTCTTGTCCCGCCGTCAGGTTTGCGACGTGGGTTTGCCGATCTGATGAGCGCGTACAACTCGCAACGCGTCGGTGCTGGCACGATTGCAATGGGCGTCGCGGCAGGAGCGCTGGGCCATGCGCAGCGGTACCTGCTCGAGCGGGAGCAGTTTGGCCGCCCGCTGGCTGAATTCCAGGGACTGCAATGGATGCTTGCGGACATGGACACTCAGGTGCACGCAGCGCGTTTGATGTTGTATGATGCTGCCCGGTCACGCGGTCCTGACGGCAGTCTCTTTCCAGATATGACAGCGGCGGCGCGGGCCAAGCTTTTTGCGTCTGAGATGGCAATCAAAGTTGTCAGTGACGCGCTTCAGATGTTCGGCGCGCGCGGCTACAGCGACCGCGAACCGTTGGAACGGATGTATCGTGACGTGCGGATGTTCACCATTGGTGGGGGAACGGCACAGATCCTGCGCACCCAAATCGCGGGGAACGTCCTTGGTATCAAAACCCCTCAGACACGCGGTGGATATGTGCAGTCCCCGAGCGTTCCGCGGTTTGTTGCGGAGTAGGTGCTCCCCCGCAACATCAGGCCGTTTTCCGGCTGATCTGCAATCCGCGGAACAGCAATGCGCCACCGATGGCTATGCCGATCAGGTCGGTTTGCCAGGACCCTGAGATCATACACAGCGCACCAGCAAGGAGGATCAGACGGATCACTGGTCCGGCCGGTCCAATGAACCAGCCCTGAACAGAGCCCGCCAGCATGTACACACCAACCAGCGCCGTCATCATGTTGCGTAGGATGATGTACCACGGTGCCTCCATCAACAGGCCGGGGCTGTAGAAGAACATGAACGGCACAATGAAAGCGGCAAGCCCGACCTTGAAGCTGGTGACCGAAGTGCGCATCGGTTCTGACCCGGCAATGGCTGCACCTGCATAGGCTGCCAGCGCAACGGGCGGTGTGATGGCTGAGACCACTGCGAAATAGAACACGAAGAAATGTGCAACCAAAGGCTCGATCCCGATCTCGATCAGGCCCGGGGCCACGACAGAGGCGGCAACTGCGTAGGCCGCAGTTGTCGGCATGCCCATACCCAAAATGATGGCGATCATCATGGCAAAGATGAGCGCAAGAAGCGTGCTTTGCTGAGCCAGATCGAACAGCAGGTTGGAAAAACGCGCGCCGACGCCTGTCAGGGAAATGACCCCGACGATCAGACCGGCACAGGCGCAAACGGTTATGATCTGGATGCACATGCGCCCGCCAAGGCCAAGTGCCTCATAAATCTGACGTGGGCCCATGCGGTATGGCGTCAGCCAACTGACGACTGCGGCGCTGGCAATGGCAAGTGTCCCTGCCCGGATCACGGAGTAACCTGCAAAAAGCGCCCCGATCAGGATGACGATGGGCAGGAACAGATACACTTGGCGCACTAGGTCCTTCAGCTTGGGCAGCTCGTCTGCCCGCATGCCGCGCATGCCTGTCCGGCTCGCCTCGAAATCGACCATCAGGTAGATTGAGGCGAAGTAGAGGATGGCGGGGATCAGGGCTGCGACGACCAGTTCAGTGTACGGAATGCCGGTGATCTCGGCCATTATGAAGGCGCCGGCACCCATGATCGGCGGCATGATCTGTCCGCCGGTAGAAGCGGCCGCTTCGATCGCGCCAGCTGATTGAGGGCGGTAGCCCACCTTCTTCATCAGCGGAATGGTTAGTGACCCGGTGGAAACCACGTTGCCCGCCGATGTACCGTTGATCATGCCCATGAGGCCAGAGGCCAGAACCGACACCTTGGCCGGGCCACCGCGCGCACGTCCAGCCACGGCGAAGAGAAGTTCACGAAATAGTCGCCCACCTTGGAGCTCTGTAGGAAGGCAGCAAAAACGATGAAGAGGATGATGTAGGTGGAGGACACCGCCGTTGTTGGACCCAACACACCGTTGTCCGTAAAGACATAGGTGAAGAAGCGTTTGGGGTCATAGCCGCGATGTTCAAGAAACCCGGGCATCCACGGCCCCATGAAGGCGTAGATCACAAACACAAGGGCGATGACGACAAGCGCCATGCCCGCCACCCGTCGCGTCATCTCGGCGATCAGCACGACGACAACAAAGGCTGCCCAGCCATTATTCGGATCGGCAAACGGGGTGCCTGCGCGCAGGCGTAGTGACAGTGTATCGAGGCTGAACAGGACAAACCCGAAGCTTGCGACCGTGGCGACGATCAGTGCGATATCGGAGATGGTGAGTTGATTTTGGCGCGCGGGATACACCCAGCCGGTGGCCACAGCCAACAGCGTTCCACCAGCCAACGTCCAGCCAAAGATGGCCATGGTCCATTCAGGTGGAGCGGATTGTCCGGGCTCAAAGAACCACATGGCCGCCAGAACAGAACCGAGCGCAAGGGACGTGGCGACGAGCGAGACCGCGCCCAAAGCGCGAGGAAGCCGACTGGGTGTGCCACCTTCTTGTGCCGGACGAACGGAAAGTGCGGAACTCAATACAAAGCCGAGGATCAGTGCCCCTGCCACGTGCATGATCCGAAATGTCCATGTTTCGAGCGGGGCGATGTTCAGCACGTAGAGGTGCCAGGCACTGTACAGCGCACACAGCAAAAAACCGACTTTCGCCAGCCATGTTGTGTTTTGCAGGTCTGGCGAATTGTCGACCTCTGAAGGCAACTTGATGTCAGAAGCGGCTTGCGTGTCGGTCATTTTTCGTATCCCTCGGCACATGCAAAAACGCACCCTGCCATCAGACAGGGTGCGCCTGCGGTGTCAATCGGCGTTCAGGCCTTAGCCCTCAAGCTCGTCGGGGATATCGAACCCGTTTTCCTCGAACCAGCGCACGGCGCCGGGGTGCCAGGGAATGAAGGTATTCTTGTCGAAGTTTTCGGGCAGTGTTTCGACGGCTGACTTGTGAATTTCGAGCATCTTTGCGTTGTTCGTCATGACCGTCTTGACGACTTCGTACACCAGGCTTTCCGGCAGATCGGCGTTCCCGACAGCAAAGTTCCACATGGATACGCTTAACTGCTCTTCGGGCAATGATGGGTAAATGTTAGCCGGGATGGTAAAGGACGCCACAGGTTGTGTGTTGATGACCGCAGCTTGTTCATCGGCAGTGAAGCCAAAATAGGTCACGTCCGTTTGCGCATCCAACTGGCTGAAGGCCGGGTAAGGCAGCCCACCTGCCCAGGTCATCACGTCGATCAGACCGTCTTGAAGTTGCCCGGCCAAATCGGAGGCCCCGCCGTTGCGGAACTCAACATCCTTGCCCATGCCAGTCAGGATACGCGGCCAGTATGTTCCGGGTGTGCCGCCTGCCGGACCGACGCCCACAACGGCACCGTCTGGGATTTCAGCAAAGCTTGTAATCCCCGAGCTGAACAGGGTTACGGCATGAAAACCGGTTTTGTACATTGGGAAAAGCGCGCGCAGCTTGTCGTGTTTCAGACCGGGTGCCAGTGCACTGTTGCCGTTGATGGCGTCAAAGGCTGGCCCCATAGTGACCATGCCCATGTCCAAATCACCGGTTTGTACCAACGCGGCGTTCTGGACCGGGCCGCCGGTCACTTCGGTGCCACCAGGGATACCCAGTGCTTCGGACACCATGTTGGCCCATCCGGCGCCGTACACGAAATATGTGCCTCCTTGGCTGGCTGTTCCGACGGAAAAGCTGTCAGGCCAGTCGCTCTTGTCTTGGGCCGAAGCAATGGATCCAGCGAGGCCGATTGCACCGGCCAAGGCGAGGGCTTTAACGCCCCTCAGATTAAGCAAAGCAGTCATTAATTCCTCCAGTTAATGCGACGCCATGCGCTGGCGCTTATTTTTGTTATCGACTGAAGGTATATCTGCGGTTGTTCAAAACAAGAGGAACAGGGGCTGTCCAATCGCCTTCACGCGGTGTTTCCAAGGCTATTCACTCACAGGTAGTGCTGAGCGCAGTGCGCACGGGCCCCGCATCACATCCTACGAAAAAAGGCGGGGTCTCCCCCGCCTTTCGATCATGCGTCTTGAGTTTGATTAGCCAAACACGCGTGTCAGTGCGCCATCCACGGCGCCCACGATCTGGTCGATGTCGTCTTTGGTCGCGATCAGTGCGGGCGAGAAGCAGAGTGTGTTGTTCTTGCCGGGCAGCGAGCGGTTGGTGGCCCCAATGATCACGGCTTGCTTCATGCAGTCGCCGACAACGGCCTGCACCATTTTTTCATCTGCCGGATCGCGGCTGTCGCGGTCCTTGACCAGCTCCGCCCCAAGGAACAAACCCTTGCCGCGGACGTCACCGACCACCTCGTGCTTGTCTTTCAGCTCGGACAGTTTGTCGAGCATGTAGTCGCCCATGGCCGTGGTGTTTCCGAGCAGGTCCTCGTCCTCGATGATCCGCATGTTTTCGAGTGCCGCCGCCGGGCCTGCAGTGCAGCCGCCGAAGGTGGAGATGTCGCGGAAGTAGTTGAGGTGGTCCGACGTGTCGTCCTTGAACATGTCGAAGACTTCGTTGGTCGTCGCGAGGCACGAGATGGCAGCGTAACCCGATGCAACCCCTTTTGCCATCGTCACCATGTCGGGCTTGATGTCGTAGTGCTGGTAGCCGAACCATGTACCTGTGCGGCCCACGCCGCAGACAACCTCGTCAATATGAAGCAGGATGTCGTATTTCTTGCAGATCTCGGCAACGCGCGGCCAATAGCCATCAGGTGCCTCAATCACCCCGCCGCCGGCAGTCACCGGCTCAAGGCAGAGTGCACCAACGGTGTCGGGGCCTTCGCGCAGGATGATCTCTTCGATTTGGTTGGCCGCCCATTCGCCGTAATTCTGCTCGGGCGCGCCGTCCTGTTCGTGCTTGCGATATTCAAGGCAGTGGGGCACGCGGATGAAGCCCGGGGTGTAGGGGCCGTATTGTGCGTTGCGTTCGTCCTGTCCACCGGCAGACAGGCACGCGATGGTCGTACCGTGGTAGTCGCGGTCGCGGTAGAGAATCTTGTGCTTCTTGCCGCCATAGCGCTTGTGGGCGATCTGCCGGACCATCTTGAAGGCTTTCTCATTCGCTTCAGACCCGGAGTTGGCGTAGTAGACGCGGTCGAGCCCGGGCATCTTGGTCAGCAACTTCTCGGCAAAGAGCGCACCAGGGATCGAGCCTACGGTGCCGCCGAAGAAGTTCATTTTGACGATGGCGTCGCGCACGGCGTCGCCCATCGACTCGCGGCCATAGCCCACGTTTACCGTCCAGACACCACCGGACACCGCATCAATGTGCTCGATACCCTTTTGATCCCAGACACGCAGGCCCTTGCCTTCGATGATGATCTTGGGATCAGCACCGGTAAAAAAGGGTTGGTGCTGTACCAAATGGTGCCAAACATTTGCGCGGTCGGCTTCGATCACGCGGCTCATATCGTTTTCGTTGAACGTACCGTCCATGGGGTCAACCTTTCGAGAGAGAGTGCGGCCCATGAAACAAAGGGCCAATCAAGCTTGCTGACGCGTACAATCGCTGAGAATCTGGTCGTAACAGTAGGGCCAGTTTGTGCCGACAAGTAAAGCCAGTTGATGTGGCTTTGGATGTATCTTTGTAAGGGTGCCGTTCGAAATCCCCTTGTTTTCATGGGGCTGCCCGGAATTTGGGAATCCGAAAGACTTGGTTCACCTGCACAGAATTATGACAGAAGTCCCGATTTTACGTTGATCCGGGCGAGATTATCGGCTCGGATCACGCCAGCGCCGCGGCAGGCCGCGTGCGACCAGAGGCGGAACACCGCCCGACATGATCCAAAAACGGACCTGACAGGTTCGTGGAAAACACGGGAGTACTAAGATGACATTCAAGACAAAGCTGATGGGTGCTGTGGCAGCCACTGCAATGCTGGCGGGCGCACAGGGCGCCGTGGCAGCGGGCCATGGTGGTGAAATCACGGTTGCCTACTTCCTGGAATGGCCGATGCCTTTCCAGTTCGCCAAAGAAACCGGCATGTATGAAGAAGCCATGGGTGGCACCAAGATCAACTGGGTGAGCTTCGACACAGGTACCGCGATGTCGGCGGCCATGGCGTCGGGTGACGTTCAGCTGTCCGTAAGCCAAGGCATCCCGCCCTTCGTGGTCGCGGCCTCTGCCGGTCAGGACCTGCAGGTGCTGGACGTGGCTGTGTCCTATGCGGACAACGACAACTGTGTCGTGCGCGCCGACCTCGAAATTGACAAGGACAGTGCTGCCGAGCTCGCTGGTAAGAAAGTAGCTGTTCCGCTGGGCACCGCGGCCCACTACGGCTTCCTTAAGCAGATGGAGCACTTCAACGTCTCCCTCGATAGCCTTGAGGTCGTCGACATGGCACCGCAGGAAGGCGAAGCTGCGCTGAGCCAAGGTGCGGTCGACATGGCCTGTGGTTGGGGTGGTGCGCTGCGCCGCATGCTGAACTCGGGCAACGTGCTGCTGACCGGCGCGGAAAAAACCGAGCTGGGCATCCTGGTGTTCGACGCGACAACCGGTCCGACATCCTTTGTTGCTCAGGAAGCTGAGCTTGTGTCGCAGTTCCTGTCGGTGACGGCAGCGGCCAATGCGATGTGGGCAGATGAGGCGAACCACGCCAAGATGCTGCCGGTGATCGCGAAAGACGCTGGTATGTCCGAAGATGACGCGGCGGCCACGTTGTCGACTTTTGTCTTCCCAACTGTTGATGACCAGCTGAGCAGTGCATGGCTGGGTGGCAACGCGGCGACCTTTATGAAGGGTGTCGCAGACGTCTTTGTTGCATCGGGTTCGATCGACGCGGCGAAAGCTTCCTACACAGACAACGTGAACGCAGAGCCTCTTTCGGCTGCTGAGTAATCACGTTTTGTTTCGGGGTGGGCACTGGATATAGTGCCCACCCTTTTTCGCTCTGACCTCAGAGCGACCCACCCTGGCAAGAGGGGGCACCAATTGTCTGGACTTCTCATAAATGATATTTCGATGCGCTTTGATCTGCCGAATGGCGGGCATGTGCAGGCGTTGAAGAACGTGACGCTGGACATCAAATCCGGTGAACTGATGAGCGTGCTTGGCCCTTCGGGCTGCGGTAAAACCACGCTTCTGAACATTGTTGCGGGCTTTCTCGCCCCCACCGAAGGCAACATTCAGCTGAACGAAGAAGTGGTGCACGGCCCCGGTCCGGAACGCGGCATGGTGTTCCAGCAAGGCGCGCTGTTCGAATGGATGAGCGTGCGGGACAACGTGAGTTTTGGCCCTGACATGAAGGGCATGAGCCGCGCCGAAAGCAAGGAGAAGGTGGAACACCTTCTGGACGTGGTTGGCCTGCAGGACTTCAAGGAAAAGGCGGTTTACGAACTGTCCGGCGGGATGCAGCAACGTGTGGCCCTGGCCCGTTGTCTGGCAAATGACCCCGATGTCATCCTGATGGACGAACCCTTGGGCGCGTTGGACGCGCTGACCCGAGAAAAGATGCAGAGCCTTGTGCTGGACCTGTGGAAGGATACGGGCAAGACGATCATTCTGATTACGCACTCCGTCGAAGAGGCGTTGCTGTTGGGCGAACGCCTGCTGGTGATGGCCCCGCGTCCTGGTCGTGTGCACAAAGAATACCGCCTGCCATTTGCGGATATGGGCGTCGGCAACGATCTACGTGAAGTCAAGAAGCACAAAGACTATGGGCCGACGCGGGAAGAAATTCTCGAGATGATCTGGAACATGGAAGAAGAGATTATGGGCCGTACGGAGGAAAGCGCATGACTGGGTTACTTGTTCTTGCGCTGTATGTTGGCGCATTTTTCGGATCGTTCTTCCTCGCAAAGGCCGTGTTCAAAAGCGCCTTTGAGAAGAAGGGCTTTAACAAGCTGAAAACCGTTACCTTTGGTGACGAAAGCGCGATTACGGCAAACCGAGTGGCCTCCGTCATCTCGGTCATCACGGTGTTCTGGTTGTGGGTAGCGTTCACCAACTCTGTTATTCCGTTGCCCAAATTTCCAGGGCCGTTCTCGGGTGACATGAGCTTTACCTACACAGCACAGCTGGAAGATGGCACCACCGACGACGCGACTGTCACGATGCGGGTTTATCGTGAGGACATTCAACAAACCCTTGATGATGAGGGTAACCCGGGACGCGAGCCCGAAGCGGCCGAGGTCGAGCCGGGTGACGGGTTTGCCAAGAATGACAGCCTGACCGTCGCGCGCTATTCGTTCAAGGTGGTCAACGTTTGGGCCAATGACGAGGTGTCGAAGAGAGACGGTTCGTCTATCGTTGCCATCAATGGGGAGCCTATCGCGCCGGGCGAGTCGATCAAGGTGGGCGAAGGCACAATTGGTCTGACGGACAAGGGTACGCCCACGTTCGAGCCTGCTGTGGGTCTGCGCATGGCACGTCTTTACCTGCCTGCACCCGAAGTCGTGTTCCAGCGCTTCATCTGGCTGAACAAGGAAGGCTATCAAGGCTACACCCTGCTTGAGCACACCTGGTTTTCGTTGAAGCGTGTTGTTCTAGGGTTTCTCATCGGTGCAATTGTCGGTGTTCCGATTGGTTATGCGATGGGTCTGACGGGCTGGGCGCGGGGTTGGTTTGATCCGATTGTCGAGTTCATGCGCCCCATTCCGCCCCTTGCCTTGATCCCGCTGATCATCATCTGGTTCGGGATTGGTGAGGTCGGTAAGGTTGTCCTGCTGTTCCTAGCGGCATTGTGGATCATGATTATCGCAGCGCGGTCCGGTGTTTCCGGTGTGGCCATTTCAAAGGTCCATGCGGCCTATTCATTGGGCGCGTCGAAATGGCAGATTCTGTCCAAGGTCATTGTTCCCAACTCGCTGCCCGACATCTTCACCGGTGCGCGGGTGGCGATGGGGGTGTGTTGGGGCACTGTTGTTGCGGCAGAGCTTGTTGCCGCCAATGTTGGCCTCGGCAAGATGATCGTGACGGCGTCCAAGTTTCAGCTGACCGACATCATTATCGTTGGCATTATTATCATCGGTGTGATCGGGTTTGCCATCGAAGTTGGCATGCGTGCGCTGGAAAACTGGCTGATCCCGTGGAAGGGCAAGGTCTGACCCGGGCCAAACCGGTAGAGTTTGAAGACGGCGCCCCATGTGGCGCCGTTTTTATTTGCAGTGTTGGCTCAGGTAACTTGTCATTGCTGCCCGTGTGTTCGCCCGAATATCGGTGCGGTGATAATCCTCGACAAATCGGCCATAGAGTTGTTCGCCTGCAAAGAAGGGGAAGGTTGTGTCATGTTCGATCTGTGGCAGGACGCCACTGGACAGGAAAGCCTGAACATCCTGCGTTGCCAACCCGTGGGTTCGCTCGCTGGGTCGGGCGCTATCGTGGATTTGTTGCCAAACAAGGAACCGCGCCGCTTCGCGCGCCAAGGCACCCCAGTATTCTCCCTGGATGTCGACGCCACAGATGGTGCCGCGGTGGTAGTGCGCGTTCATGCCTACATAGTCTCCGTGTGACGCGGCTTGAACCACTGAACATCCTTTGACGTGATCGTTCTGGACGCGCAGCGCGGCGATCATTCGATCAAGGAGGGCACGGTCCTCCGGCGCAATTGCATCGTGATCGCGGGACAAACAGCGCTTGATCCAGAACCCCGGCCCGAAGGTTGAGCTGCGTCGTCGATCGCCCGGGTAAGTCGCGAGCCAGCGGCCTGCATGTTGCAGGAGTTTCTGACGCGAGCGCCCTTGCGCACCTGCAATTTTCTTATCAAGCCGAGAACCAGGAGCGTGTGACAGGATTGCGATCCCGTCCTCGGGCCATGCCATCAGGCAACGGTTCGCTTGACAGTCGCTATCAGCAAACGTTTTTTCCAGTCTGAATAGTTCGCCGTTCAAACTGCGTACCGTGTGTGCGCGAGCCTCGTTGAAGAAGCGCTTGATCACGACCTTTTCGCCATTCAGCTTTGCGCTGAACACCCAACTTTTGGCTGAGAATTTGAGGGTTTCGAGAATGCGAACTGATCGGACACTGGGACGATCTTTCAAATAACGGGTTAATGTCTTCGCCGCACTGATTTCGGTGGATGCAGGTTCGAATTCCCACGGGGCAGCGCGCAAGCCCAGTCGGTCCGGTGAAAAACCCTGATTGGTGAAGACCTGAAGGATATCCATGTCCAAATTGGGGTGGTCGAGGGCGAGGCAAAAGGTGCTGAAGTACCAGTACAGAAAATGTTGGTAATCATGTTGCGCAGACAGCGCACGGGTAAGATGGTCGTTGAATTTTTCGGGATCGATTACTGTTTCGCATACGTGGTGGAAGTCCGACTTGCCGAACAGAATGGCGGGCTTGTGATGAAGGAAACCTTCCAGTGCCACGGCCGAATTAAATGTTACTGTGACAGAGCACGCAGCCAAGATGTCGTGGATGTTTGCGTGTGTTGGGATCAGTTTCAAACCTTCGGCTTGCAGGGCATGGATCATCTGCTGTTCAGCCTTGGGGTTGAAAGACGGGTGCGCCTTGATCACCACCGGCCGATCCTTTGCCTGAGCGGCGACACTGCGTACCATGACCTCAGGATCGCAATGTGCGGTGCCCCAACGTTGTGGTGTGTCACCTTGGAGGAAGATGGCAACACAACCTTCTGGGATTGCGCTACGCTCTTTCGGCTGGTCATAGCGGGACCACCTTCTTTCGACAAAACGGTGTTGCAGGTTGTCCCAGAGTTTTTGTGCTTGCCCTTGATCGATTGTCGCTGGATCAAAACGGGCATGCCCGGCAGAGCTGTGGGCCAGCACGCCGCGCGGATCAAGATGGTAGAACGGCGGCAGGTAAGCGAGTGTAGTGTTCAGCACGCCTGGTTGTTGGACCAGTCCGTTTTCGACGATGTGTAAGCAATCCGATTCCAGCAGGTCGGACCAATCCGTTCTAAGCGGATCGCGCAGGCGTTCGTCGCGACTGCGCACCTCGATGTTGCCGCCTCTTGCCGTGATCAAATCCTGAATACGCGCATGCAGCCCAAGGTGTGGCTGGTGATAAAAGGTTCGCGAAAACCTGTGGGAAAGGTGAAGGACGACTTTGGACGTCACGGATCGTTTGGCTCATGCTGGACTGATGTTGCCTTTGGAGTAGCGGCTTTTGCGTTACCTGTCCAAAACTGCATTCACGTTTGTGGTCGGACGAAGGGCATGACATGTTTTTAAGTTTCAAATTCCTGATGCCTTCACTACGTTTGCCATGATGATTGCCATCGATTTGGATACCCCAGCCAACGCTGAAGTGCAGGCGCTGCTTTTGCGCCATTTTGAGCTGATGCGAGCATCGTCGCCTGAGGAAAGTTGTCACGTTATGGAACCTGGCACTTTGCTGGAGCGTGATGTGGCACTGTTTGCTGCACGCGAAGGTGGGATTGTCATGGGTGTGGGGGCAATGGCCATCATTGAACCCGGCCATGGCGAGTTGAAATCGATGCACACGGCAGCCGAAGCGCGGGGGCGTGGCGTGGCGCGCGCCGTGCTGAAGGCGTTGCTGGACCACGCACGGGGCATTGAACTGACCCGCGTCAGCCTTGAAACAGGATCGGCGGATATGTTTGCGCCCGCCCGCGCGCTTTACGCAGCGCATGGATTCACCGAGTGCCCGCCCTTTGGCGACTATGTTGTGGATCCACTGAGTGTTTTCATGACACGGCAGCTTTGAACGCTTGCCCTGTAGGCCGCACTGCGGCATGACAACACCAGCGGTCCCTTAGCTCAACTGGATAGAGCAGCTGACTTCTAATCAGCAGGTTGAGGGTTCGAGTCCTTCAGGGATCGCCACTCTTCACAGCGCTGTCATGCGATCTCACGATCAAGCAGGACTGGAAACCAGTCTTCGCGCAAACGTTCGCCATCCTTCATGTTATGGCCTGGGAAGGGAGGGGAGGTTGGTCCCGGGCGCGACACGTAACGCGCGTCATCTCCAACGAGGCGCAGAGAGAAGGCGCGCCTGCGATTGGCGGTTTGATTCCCCCGCGCACCATGCAGCGTCATGAAGTTGAAGGCGACAGCATCACCAGGCTCCATCTGCCATTCGCGTACGTCCATACCCTCAACATCGGGATCTGGCACGGGTTGATATGCTTCTTCATCCGGGTAGAAGCTGGTTTCGGCCAACCAACGGGTCGGCAGCACTGGTTTTTTCCAACGCTGTGATCCAACAACGCACCGCAGCGACGCGTCCTCAACAGGATCGAGCGGTGACCAGAAACTGACGGTCTGCCGTCCTTCTACGAAGTAGTACGGCCCGTCCTGATGCCACGGAGTTGGCTTCGAGGTTCCCGGCTCTTTTACCAGAACATGGTCGTGAAACATCTGGACACGGGACGAGCCCATGAGGTTGGCGGCAACTGCTGCAGCCTCTGACGCATGGATCACTTCCTTGAACTCCGGGATGCGGGTCCAGTTGCAATAGTCGTCAAAGAACCGGCCTTCTTCGCCCTTCTTCAGGTTTTCCGCTGCATAGGGTCCGGGCTCCGCCATATTGCGTGTTACGCCTGCGCGCAGTGTTTCGACGAAAGGAGCAAACAGCCCACGGATCAGAACAACACCGTCTCGCTGGTACGCGGTGATATCGGAGTGTTTTAGCAGTGGGTGCGTCATCGCGGTTTCCCGTGTCTTTGGCGAAGGTCTCCGTCTCTTGTACGATACAAAAGCCTTGGCGGAAATTGCCGTGACCCATCAATCCCCCTTGGCCTTCCCCATGCGTTGCCTGCCAGTGCCAGCCCACGACAGCCATAGGGCTTTCCTTGGTCGCCGATAAATCTTGCCAGCCGCAGCATGGCGTGACTTCAGTTCACAATCGACGGAACAACTGAGCGCGGTTACCCACCTTTATGAGATCGAGGTGGATAACCGGTGCAAGTGATTTTGCAAACCGTTTGCGTGCTGTGCATCCGTCACATGCGAGGCGTGAGAACGACTACTGAGAACCTGTCGGCCGCATCCGCGTAACGCACCGCAACGTCCCATCCGGCACTTAGCGCAAGAGCACGCAGGCTGTCGGGTGTGTATTTACGGGCCGCGCTGACATGGATCGCTTCCTCTGCTTCAAATGCGACGGTCGTTCCAGCGAGTGTAACGTTCTGATCGCGGGACGAGACAAGATGCATGTCGATCCGTGCCAAGGCCGGATCCCAACTGGCTCGGTACTTGAATGCTTGGGTGTCGAAGTTTGCACCCGCTTCTCGGTTCAGTCGCACTAGGATGTTTCCGATGAACTTGGCGGTGATGCCTTGGGCATCATCATACGCTGCTACAAGATCACTGGTATTTTTGACCATATCCATGCCGATTATGAATGCGGTGACCCCCTCCCACGCACGGACACCTGTCAGCAAAGCCTGCGCGCGGTCAGGCGTGAGGTTGCCAATCGTCGACCCGGGGAAAAAGCCAACTTTCGGAATGCCTGCCAGGTCGTCAGGCAATGTGACCGGGGCCGAGAAGTCAGCAACCACCGGTGCGATGCTCAAGGCTGGATAGCGGTTTTGAAGATCATTCGCTGTCTCCATCAGGAAATCCCGCGAGATATCGACAGGCACATAGCTGCCGAAATGCGACCCGACATCCAGCAATGTTCGGGTTTTGACCGACGCGCCTGATCCCAGTTCAACGAGTGCACCATTGTGCGGGACGAGACCAGCCAGCGCCGCAGCGTTGTCGCGGAGAATACCCGCCTCGGTTCGTGTGGGATAATACTCGGGCAACTGCGTGATCTGTTCAAACAGCGCACTGCCATTATGGTCGTACAACCATTTTGGGCTGAGTGATTTTTGCGGTGCAGTCAGGCCTGCAATCGCATCTGTGATCAATGCATTGGTTTTTGTTGAATCACGTGCCGCAAGTTGGAGTGTGCCGTCCATTACGATACATCCCGTGCCAGGCGCAGGCCCAACATTTGCCAGCGTTGATGAGGGTAGAAGAATGTGCGGTATGTTGGCCGCATCTGCTCGCGCGGTGTCGCGCAAGACCCACCGCGCAGCACACGCTGGTTCACCATGAACTTGCCGTTGTATTCGCCAAGCGCCCCCTCGGGTGGTCGGAAGCCCGGATATGGGCTGAAGTCCGACGCAGTCCATTCCCAAACATCACCCCAGACGCCTGGCCCTGGTAGGGGCCGCAATGCTCCGGTCGCGCCTGCGTCGCCCATCAGATTGCCTTGGATGGGAGTGTCGCGAAACGCGATCTCGTGTTCAGCCTCCGTTGGCAAACGTGCGCCAGCCCATCGTGCAAAGGCCTCTGCTTCGTAGTAGCTGACATGTACAACCGGGGCATCGAGGGCCACCGGTTGCGGACCGCGCAAGGTGAAGGTCCACCATTCATCATCCTGTTGCCACCAGTACAGGGGGTGTGACCACTCCTCCCGCTGGGCGACGGCATGTCCCTCCATCAACCAGTGCCGGGTGTCATCATAGCCCTCGTCTTCCATGAAAGTGATCCAGTCCCGGTTGGTGACGGGGCGATCGGCGATGTCGAACGGGGCAACATAGGTTTTGTGGCGCGGCCCCTCACAATCATATGCAAAGCCGATCCCATCATGCCCGTTCTCAACAAGGCCGCCATCATATCGGGTAAAGGTGAGCGGTACTTCGGATGTGACGGGAAGCGGTTCGGGGTCTTTGTAGACCGGCAGAAGTGGATTGAAGCTAAGCCCGTGCAGCAAGTCCGTGACCAGCAACTCCTGATGTTGCATCTCGTGGTGGCAGCCCAGCTCAACCAGAGCGGCAATATCATAGGCATCATCACGGGAGGCTGCCAACAGGTCTTCCAAACTGTCTTCGACATGTGCGCGGTATGCCTGGACTTCCTGAACGCCGGGGCGCGATACCAACCCCCGCCGTTCACGCGCGTGACGTGGTCCGGCCTGCGTGTAATACGAATTGAACAGAAACGCGAAGCGATCATCCGGGGATGTGTAGCCTGGCATCCTTGGTTTCAGAATGAACTCTTCAAAGAACCAAGTGGTGTGGGCGAGGTGCCATTTCGCTGGTGAGGCGTCTTCCATGCTTTGCAGCATCATGTCTTCCGCGGTCAGGGGTGCTGCCAACGCGTCGGTGCGCGCGCGCGTGCGGGAAAACAGGTTCGTTACCTCGTTTGGGGCCAGAGAAGGGGAGAGTGTGGTCATGACAGCGATGTTCCTTGGGTGGCGAAGGGTACGTTCATCTGATCTGTTTGTCTGAGCCCATGTTGTCAGGAATTGGCGACAGAACCACAGGCCACACAGGAAAGTGTAGTGCGTTGATTTTCCGTGCGATGCAGCGAATAGTTCATCACGGCGGATCGGCAACGATCCGCTTGGATGGAGGTCGCGATGAATTGGGATCATATGCGCATCTTGCTGGCACTTCATCGGGCGGGCAGCCTGCGTGGTGCTGCAAGCGCGTTGAAAGTCAATCATGCCACGGTCGCAAGGGCACTGGAGGGGGCGGAGTATAGTCTTGGTACCCGCTTGTTTGATCGATCCGCACGCGGTTTGGCCTTGACCCAACCCGGTGAGTTACTGCTTCCGCATGCCCAGGAAATGGAGCAGCGGATGCTGGAAGTGCAGCGCCGCCTGACTGGTTTGGACAGTGTTCCCAGCGGCATTGTGCGGGTCAGTTTGCCGCCCTCGTTTGGTCACGGCTTTTTTGTGTCGATACTGGCAGAGTTCACAGAACTCTTTCCGGATATTCGCATTGATGCGGTGGCAACCAACAGGATTTCGGACCTGTCGCGACAGGAGGCAGACGTCTCAATCCGCGCGGCCAGGCAGATCGATGATGATCTGGTGGGGCGCAGGATGGTCGACTACGTCAATGCTGCGTTTGCTACGCCTGACTACATCTCCGCCCATCCTGATTTGGTATCTTCGCTTGGAGAGGGTGCGCATTGGATCGGTTGGGGTGCTGACGATATGTGGATTGCACACACTCCACTGCCAAAGGCGACGCCGCGCCACAAGTTGCCAGAAGTCTTTATGCAGACCGAGGCTGCGGCAGCGGGCCTCGGTATGGCATGGGTGCCCGCTTTCCTTGGTGACACGCATCCGGGTTTGGTGCGTGTTCCAGGCGTGCCGGTTGGTCCGGGGCGAAGTATCTGGGTGCTGATGCATGGGGATCTTCGCAACAGCGCGCGTGTCCGCGCATTTGTTGATTTCATTGCAGAGTGGATCGCTGCCCGAAGGTCGATGTTTACCGCCTAGCGGTCAGCGCGTCATGACTGTTCGTGCGCGATCACCTGAAAGAGATGCGGCGCTGCTTTTGCCATCGGCTGGGCGCAAGAGTGACGCCCTCTGGCCTTGCGCCTCGGGTACAAGAACGGCGCGGCGTGCAACGAACCGGCCAGTGTAGGGGCCAAAGTACACTGCTCGGTTGTCAGCGAAACTGGCCAATTGGAGGCGTTGGTCAAAACTGTGGCCCAAGCCAGCCAAACGGAAGCCGGGCGCATTTGCAACCGGTTCAAGATACCCCTCTACCGACAACTGCCGCAAAGTACCGCCACCTTCCCGGAAACGTCCAAACCGCAGCGAGTTGACCTGAAGGGTCCCGTGTGTGAATTGCCCCTTGGCAACCACGAACTGCCCGGCAATCAAGCTTTGCCCGCGAGGTGGAGCAATCGGCGTTTGGCCAATACTCCAACCCTCGGCCGCTGATCCTTCAAGGACGCCTGAGACACTATCTTCCTGGCTGGACGTGCGTTGCATCAGGCTTGTTTGTACCGATCCATCGGCTTGCCAAATCCCACTCACAGTGACCCGCTCGCCGACCAGTGCATTGACACTGTCAGCACCGTGCAAAGTTGTGCTGTTGACCGAAAAACCGGATCCGTGGCGCAACAGCATCCCGGTCAGCGGATCATCGATGTCGATGCGTTTCGCTTCGAACCGGCCGAGCCGGGCGCGGGCCAGCATTGTGAGCGTGCGACCAGGTATGAGCAGGGTGTCGTTGGTTCGTGCATTTGCGGAAAAAATACGAGTCGCGGATGTCACCTCGACCCGCAGGCCGTTCACAAGCACACTGCCGGTGCCTGTCATCAAGCCAACAATCCCGGTGCCGCCGATGCCTCCCTCAAACGGGTCGTCGGCGAGTTGCGATGTTGAGATGGCTGGAGAGCAAGCGGTCAGTGCGGTGCCGCACAACAGCCCAAGCGTGTTCCGTCTGGTCAAGCGCGTCACGTGTCTTGGGCCTTCTCTTCTGTTTGCGCGTCTGAAGCGTCTTCTCGATAGAAGTAAATGCCCAGTCGGTAGCGTTGTCGAGGGCCATCATGCCCTTTGCTGGCATGGTGAAAACCACTCGACTGCTTGTTCAAGTCTTCAAGAAGGGCCTGAGCCTGCTGGCGCGCCGCCGTTTCAATCGCATCCACCGCGTCTGGTGGAAGTTGGTTGTAGAACACGGCGCGTTCGAAGAACGGAGGGGTGTCGGCAAGCAGGTTTTCTGTTGCCGCTGCCAAATGGTCGCCCACATTCGCAGCAAAGAACGCTTCCTTGTCCGGCGCATTGCCAGTTCCGACGACGGCTTCTGCTTCAAGGTGTAGCAAGCCATCACTGGTTTCGGTCACCAAGCCTGCAAATTGCAGTTCATCCAATACAGTTCGCGGTCGCACATCTCGGCTGACGGATCGCACAAGCGTTTCAAAGTTCACGGCGTCATCTGACTGTCGCGGCAATGGTGTTGGTGCGCCACTGCTGTCGATAAAATCAGGTGCGGACATCCATTGCCCAATCACCGTCGCAAGAAGTGCACTGTTGCGACGAGTTTGGCCGGTCGTATCGGTGTCTTCAGCTTTGATGGTTCGGATGTCTTTGCGGTGCACGCCTGTCAAAAGGGCGATCCGGCTGTCGGTCAAAGGTTTGTCATCCAGGCGGAATGACTCTTCTGCAACCTCGACATAGACCCGTTTTAGCAAGCTGTAGATTGCTGGAGCCGTCAGGCCGCGTGCAATCATTGTACGCACCAGTGGTCGCAGTAATCCCCTGAGAACACGCAGAAATGCGTCGGATGCGTTGGTTTGCTCGCTTCTTGCCATACGTCGACAATATCGCACGTGGAAAATTTTTCCACGTAAAACCTTGAAATCTGACGGACCTGCGTCATTTCGCCATGCGTGGGAAATATTCCCACTTTCTATCCGGCCCCGCGCCATACCTTTGAGGAGACACACCTATGAAACGCCGTTCCTTTATGAAAATGACCGCCGTCGGCGCGGCCCTTGCCACTCTTGGCGCTTGCGCCGAGATGAATACTCAGCCCGATATCGTCGATACCGCAGTCGCTGCTGGATCGTTTAACACACTGGTTGCTGCCGTGCAGGCCGCCGATCTGGTCGATACACTAAAAAGCCCTGGCCCATTCACTGTTTTCGCACCCACGGATGAAGCGTTTGCTGCACTGCCCGCAGGCACCGTCGAAAATCTGTTGAAGCCCGAGAACAAAGATCAGCTTGTCAGCATCCTGACCTATCACGTTCTGCCGGGACAGACCCTGTCGTCCGACCTTGCCGGTCAACGTTTGAGCGTCGCCACCGTCAATGGCGCCAACGTCCACATCGATGGCCGCAATGGTGTGAAAGTTGAAAAATCCAACGTGATCCAGGCAGACATTCTGGCTTCAAACGGTGTGATCCACGTCATCGATCGCGTGCTCATCCCCTGATTTTCACAAACCGGAAGGACTGTGACAAATGTCTATCAACATGTTCACTTTTACCGGTTTTGCGGAAAGCGACCTGACCCAGGGTAACCTGGGTCACGGTACGGTTTTCACGCAGCCGGCTGTTGCGACACTCGAATTTGCCGTGTCCGATAATGATCCGTTCCTAAGCGGCGATTTCCTGGATTTCTCTTTGGATCGCCACGGACAGAACGCAGCGATCACATCGGCTGGTGAAGACATCGGCAATGGCGGCCGACTTTATGCTGAGCGGGTGTTCCATCTTCAGGACGCAGACGGCAACCAATACGCTTTGGTTGAGCTTGAACAAGAGCATAACAGCATGGATTTCTTCACCTATCGCGGGCCTGTGCCTCCGGCAGGGACCGAACTGACGGTGGTTGGCGGTGTAAACGTCGGCCATGTCCGATATCGGGATCTCGGCGCAGGAGACACCACGCAAAACATCGTTGCGATTGCGGCGGGGTCTGACGATTTCAACATCCTTGTTCAGGCGTTGACCGCCGCGAACCTTGTCGAAACGGTACAGAACCTGAACGACATTACGGTGTTTGCACCAACGGACGCGGCGTTTGTCCAATTGGCGGTTGATCTGGGATTTGACGGCGACACGTCGGACGAAAATGCCGTCTTCGGTGCAATTGCAGAGGCATTGGCCGGGCTGGCACCAGATGGGGACCCAATCCCGCTTCTCACAGATGTACTGCTCTATCACGTAGCAGCGGGCGCCCGGTCAGCCGAGGACATCGCAGCGGTCGGAGCCGTCGACACGCTTCTGTCCGGCGTGTCTTTTGCTGCTGACGGCAGTGAATTGATCGACGCCGAGCCGGACATCGAAAACCCCAACATCGTTGTGCCCGATATTGCCGCCACCAATGGCACGATCCAGGCCATCGACCGTGTGCTCTTGCCCATCGACATTCCGGGGAACACGCCGGAACCTGAGCCAGTGCCAACTCTGGCCGGGCTTGTCGCGGCCAGTGGCGGGGTGTTTGACGCAGACGGCACAGACTTTGATATCCTGTTGAATGCGGTACAGGCGGCAGGCCTTGCCGGAGCGCTGGATGATCCAGAGGCAGATCTCACGGTCTTTGCCCCCAATGACGCGGCCTTTGTTGGGTTGGCGCAAACCTTGGGCTTTGATGGATCGGACGAAGGTGGCGCCTTTGCCTACATCGTGGATGCGCTGACGTTGTTGAGCGCGGGCGCAGATCCAATCCCGCTTTTGACGGACATCCTGCTTTATCATGTCTCGCCAGGGGCGCAGGATGCAGAAGCCGTGCTGGGCGCGTCTACGTTGGATACGCTTCTGGGGGCAACGCTTGGGGTCGACGGCACGCAATTGGTCGACAACGACCCCGACCTGGCCGATCCAAACATCATCGAGGTCAACCTTGAAGCTTCAAACGGCATCGCGCACGTGATCGATGGCGTGTTGCTTCCTGTTGATGTGCTACCGGACAACGGGCCAGGGCGTGTCGATTTCATCATCGACGGTGATGGCCGATCCTTCAATTTCACCGGCGCGAATGACGACTTTGTCTTTGGCCGAGGTGGGAATGATCTGATCGCACTTGGTCGCGGCAACGATGTTGGTCTGGGTGGTGATGGCCATGATGGATTGCGAGGTGGTCGCGGCAACGACACCTTGGACGGCGGTGCCGGACATGATCGCTTGATCGGCGGGGCGGATGACGACGTTCTGACGGGTGGAGAGGGCGAAGACATCTTTGTGTTCGGCCGCCACAATGGCGATGACATCATCACCGACTTTACCCAGGACGAAGACACAATCGTGCTGCGCGGTTTCCGCGACCATTGGGACATCATGGACTTCGTAGAAGACGGTGAAACCGGCGCGGTCGTGAGCTTTGGGCGAACCACCATCACGCTGGAAGGGGTGAGCGCCGATCTGTTGTCGACGGACGATTTCCTGCTCTAGGCACCGGGGTCGTCAAAATCCAATGCGGTCGGCATCTCGGTGTCGGCCGCACTTTGCCCGTCAAGCCACCTGCCGCCCCAGGCTGTACACCTCGCGTGCTACTGCACCCCCATCCATTTGTGCAAAGCGAACGAGATCGGCTCGTTTGCCCACTGCAATCGCCCCGCGATCCTCAAGTCCGACTGACTTGGCAGGTGTACGGGTGACAGTTGCAATGCCGCGTGCCATATCGCCCCACATGTTCCCGAGTTGGACAGCGGACATTAGCAGCGCGGCTGGCACGTAGTCCGAGGACAGAATGTCGAGAAGGTCACGTTTAGCCAAGTCTTTGGCTGCAACATTTCCCGAGTGGGACCCGCCCCGCACCAGGTTGGGTGCGCCCATGATGATGGCGATATCTTTGTCTCGACACATTTCTGCGGCTTCCACGGTGGTCGGAAACTCGGCGACTGCGACGCCATGCCTTGCGGAAGTGGTCACTTGGTCAGATGTCGTATCATCATGGCTGGCAAGGACCGCGCCCAGTCGACCTGCCTCGGCAACCGCCGCCGCCTCATGCTTGGCTCCCAGCCTGTCCTGCAAATCTTGCAGCTTTTCGACATGGGCGGCGAACTCGTCTTCGGTGAGGTTGTTCTTGCCCATGACATAGGCTTTCATTTTGTCGATGTCGCGGAATTGGCGTTGACCGGGGGTGTGGTCCATCAAGCTGACGATCCCGACCCGGTCATCGGGCGTGAACTCTGCGAGCTCGTCTGTAAGGGTTTCCGAACAGATTTCGGCACGCAAATGCAGAAAGTGACTGATCTTGAGAACGCCTTGCGCGCGCAGGGCCAGCATTTCGGATGACAATTCGCGCGCATATTTGAGATACCGCCCCTTGCCGGATGGTATCGACCCGACACGCATGGCGTCGAAGACGGTGGTAATGCCAGTGCCCGCAAGTTCCCGATCATGTGCCAGGATCGCCGGTCCGTGCGGCCATGGCACTTTGGGACGTGGTGAGATGTGTCGCTCAAGGTTGTCGGTATGCAGTTCGATCAGTCCCGGCGCGAGGAAATCGCCTTCACAGTCCAAAGCCCCTGCAGGCACTGACGTGCCCGTACCAATTTCGGAAATCAGGCCATCGCGGAGGACGACATGCCCTGTGACCACTTCTGTAGGCAGCACAAGCTTGGCGTTGGCGAGGATCGTATCTTGTGTCATGTGCCTGTCATCTCGAACTGGAATGGGGTGGGATATGTTCAAGCGCTATGCCATCTACTACACGCCCGAACCGGGTACGCCCTTGGCTGATTTCGGCGCCGCATGGTTGGGCTGGGACAGCGCCGCCGGAGCTGAGCGCACGCACCCTGATGTTGACGGTTTGGACAGTGTTGCTGTCACAGCTACGCCGCGCAAATATGGGTTTCATGGGACGATCAAGCCGCCGTTCAGGTTGGCGGACGGAAAGACGGTGGATGAGTTGAAGGCCGCGCTGGCCGCGCTGTGTGCGGATGCGGCGGCCGTGTCGCTCGATAGCCTTGAACTGACGCGTCTCGGGCGTTTCCTCGCTCTGGTTCCAAGTGGTAATGCCAGTAGCCTTGGTGTTTTGGCTGCTCGCGCCGTGCAAGAGCTTGACGTTTTCCGCGCGCCGCCAACCGACACAGAATTGGCCAAGCGCCGTGGCGCCAATCTGTCGGCTGCACAAGATTCGTACCTTGTGCGCTGGGGCTACCCATATGTGCTGGACCAGTTCCGGTTTCATCTGACACTCAGTGGCAAGCTGGACAAACCTGCGATAGCGCGCGTTGAGACTGCCTTGGCCCCGGCCTTGGCAGAGTTCGAACTGTCGCCCTATCGGATCGATGGCCTGACACTGCTGGGCGAGGATAAGAACGGGTTGTTTCATCAGATACATCGCTACGCCCTGACCGGGTAGAGCGCGTTCAGCGCCTTTTGAACGGTGGTCTCCAACGTGCTTGAATTGTCGATGATGGTTGCCTCGATGCCGTCCGGAAGACCTGCGCCAACCCGCGCCAGACGCGCGGCAATGTCGGCATGGTCCTCGCGCCCGCGTGCTGACAGACGGCGCGCCAAAATGTCAGTATCTGCTGTGAGAGCCAGAACGATCAAACCGGGAAACCGAGATTGCGCCTGCGCTAACACTCCGCGCGACAAGTTGGCCAGCATGTCCTGACCTGACGCGAGGCATGCATCAACCGATGTCGGAATCCCATAGGATAATCCATGCGCTGTCCAAGACAGGGCAAATGCCTCATCGTGCTTCATCGTCTGAAACGTCGCTTCTGAAACACCGGCAAACACCTCGCCCCCCGACGTTGCGGGGCGGGTGATCACTCTGCGTACTAGGCCAAGGCGGGGGGCTGCTTTGGACATGGCGTCCATCACGGTGTCCTTGCCAACGCCAGATGGCCCAACAACGGCGATGAGACGCCCGGTCATGCGGCCCGCTCCGGCGTAAAGAGGCTGACATCAACCTCGCGATCACAGACCTGCGCGCGCGCGGCTTCATCATGGAAAATGCCAATGATGGCCGCTCCGCGTGCCTTGGCGCGCTCAATCAGCTCAAGCACGACCGCGCGGTTCGTTGCATCAAGGCTCGCTGTGGGTTCATCAAGCAGCATGGCCGGATAGTCATATGCAAACCCACGCGCGATGTTCACCCGCTGCTGTTCACCACCGGAGAAGGTTGTCGGACTAAGCGACCAAAGCCGTTCTGGTATGTTCAGCATCATAAGAAGGTCGCGTGCCCGTGCGTCAGCCTGTTCAGCGTCAACACCGACGGCGCGCAACGGTTCACTGACGACGTCGATGGTGGGCACACGCGGGACCACGCGCAAAAACTGACTGACATAGCCCAGCGTCTCGCGCCGCAGCGCCAGAACGTCGCGTGGCGGGGCAGAAGCGACATCGACATCTCCAACCATAATCTGGCCGGCTTGTGTGGTGTAGTTGCCGTAGATCATGCGCATCAACGTCGATTTTCCGGCACCCGATGCGCCAACCAAGGCCACGCATTCGCCAGCGCTCACCGTCAGGGATGCGCTGTGCATGACTGGAATGACTGCGCTGCCTTGATTGTGCAGAACAAAGGATTTGGCGACGTCTTCAACTCTGATCATGTTCATCTTCTTCTTGCCAAAAGCTTCGGGTTTGTCCTGTTCGTCACACCTGCAACACACTCGACACCAGCAATTGCGAATAGGCGTGTTGCGGATCATCCAGCACCTGATCGGTCAGCCCCGTTTCGACCACATGCCCGTCCTTCATCACCATCAACCGGTCAGCGAGCAGACGCACAACGGCCAGATCATGGGTCACAATGATCGCGCTCAAACCCATCTCGCGCACCAACCCGCGCAGCAGATCCAACAACCGCGCCTGCACCGAGACGTCCAAACCCCCCGTCGGTTCATCCATGAAGACCAGTCGCGGACCCGTCACCAGATTGCGCGCAATCTGTAGCCGCTGTTGCATGCCGCCTGAGAACTGTCGGGGGCGGTCGTCGATGCGGTCAGCAGCAATCTCGACCCGCCCCAGCCAATCAATGGCCTGATCGCGGATGTCGCCGTAATGGCGCGCACCCACGGCCATCAGGCGTTCACTAACATTCCCGCCAGCACTGACGTTCATCCGCAGCCCGTCTCGGGCGTGCTGATGGACAAAGGCCCAATCCGTACGACCGAGCATGCGCCGTTCCGGCTCACTCATCGTGACCGTGTCGCGCATTCCGTCTGTGCGCGTATTGAACAGCACCTGGCCAGTGTCGGGCGGCAGGTGACCGGCCATGCAGTTCAGCAGGGTCGACTTGCCCGACCCACTTTCGCCAACGATGCCCATCACCTCACCAGGATACAGATCAAAGCTTACATCCGCGCAGCCGACACGTTGCCCATAGAACTTGGACAGCCCTTCAACCTGCAACAATGGCGTCATTGGTCTTCTCCAATCGCTGCGCTGAACGCGGTTGGCGTCAAAACAATGTCTTCGATCCCCAGCACGAATGTGCCGTGCTGTGCAGCAGTTTCTTTCTTGATCTGCGCCCAGTCTTCATCGGCCATGAACGCGGCCCAGCGGTCTTTCATCTCGGCCTCGTCCTGCCAAGCCAGCAAGTAGACAAAGCGCAACCGGTCCTCAGTTTGCTCTGTCCACATTGCTTGGATACGAAACCCATATGTCTTCATCAGCCGCGCCGCATGGTCGCGAAAACGATCGAGGAACGGTCCTGTATTCTCTGGTGGAACGTCATAGATACGCAATTGATTGATCATACTGCATCCTCCTGAAGGGGTGTTCCTTCAGCGCCCACATGACCATTGGCTCGGCGCGCGCCGCAGTAGTCCGTGTCGGAACACATAAACATGCGACCACCAGCGTCGTCGACGATCAGCTCGTCCAAGTAACTGTCCGTCGATCCACACAACCCGCATGGATGATTGGCTTTGGTGGCCTCGAAAGGGTAGTCTTCAAAGTCGAGGCTGACCACCTGTGTGTAGGGGGGCAGGGCATAGATACGCTGTTCTCGCCCGGCACCAAACAGCTGGATTGCGGGCATGCTCAGCTTGGGGTTGTCGAACTTGGGAATGGGGGAAGGGTCCATCACATAACGCCCTTCGACTTCGACCGGGTAAGCATAAGCCGTGGCAATTGCGCCATGCGCGCTGATGTCTTCGTACAGCTTCACATGCATCAGCCCGTAGTCCTCAAGGGCGTGCATCTTGCGGGTTTCGACCTCGGATGGTTCAAGGAAGCGCAGGGGTTCCGGGATCGGTACTTGGTACACAAGGATCTGGTCGTCGGTCAGGGGCTCTTCGGGGATGCGGTGGCGGGTCTGAATGACTGTCGCCTCCGCCGTGGTTTCGGTTGTTTCCACTTCGGCAGTATGTTCAAAAAAACGTCGGATGGACACTGCATTGGTCGTGTCGTCTGCACCTTGGTCAATGACCTTGAACACGTCTTCTTGGGTCATGACGGCGGCAGACACCTGCACCCCGCCGGTGCCCCAGCCATAAGGCATCGGCATCTCTCGACTGGCGAAGGGCACCTGGTAACCTGGAATAGCTAAGCTCTTGAGGATCGCACGTCGGATCATGCGTTTGGTTTGTTCATCCAGATAGGCAAAGTTGTAGTCCGTCACTCGGCGGCCTCCTGCTGCTGGTTACATCCCATTGCCTCGCGCCGTAACTTACGGATCAGTTCAAGTTCGGACTGGAAATCCACGTAGTGGGGCAATTTGATGTGCTCCAGAAAGCCCGTCGCTTGGATATTGTCGGCATGGTACAGCACAAACTCTTCGTCTTGTGCGGGCGCACCGACGTTGTCTTCGCCCAGTTCTTCCCACCGAAGCGCGCGGTCGACGAGGGCCATCGAAATAGCCTTGCGCTCGGACATGCCGAACACCAGCCCGTAGCCCCGCGTAAACTGAGGTGGTTCGGTCTTGGATCCCTGAAACTGGTTCACGGTTTCGCATTCGGTGAGCTCGACCTCGCCGATCTCAATCGCAAAACCCAGTTCGGGGATATCCATCTCGACAGCGCAGGTGCCTATACGCAGCTCTGCCACGAAAGCGTGGTTGCGGGCATATCCGCGTTGGGTCGAGTAGGCCATGCCAAGGATGAACCCTTCGTCCGCTCGCGTCAGAGATTGCAGGCGCAGCGCCCGATCCGCCGGCAATTCGAGGGGTTCCCTTGTTAGATCCGGCGGACTTTCCGCGCCCTCCGGTTCCGGCTGGATCAACCCCTCGCGATCCAAATAGGACATTATGTGTGGCTTGGAGCTGTCATCGCTTTGGCGTTCGGGTGCGTTGGGCACATCCCCATCCGCGGCCAGTTTGAAATCCAGCAGCCGGTGCGTGTAATCAAAGGTGGGTCCAAGAACCTGCCCCCCGGCGCGTCCTTGAACGTGGCTGACACGCGGCGGTCGCAGGACATGCTTTCGGTGTCCACCGGCGCCGATCCACCAATTCTGGGCAGCGTGGTGCGATAGGCGCGGATCAGAAAGATCGCTTCGATCATATCGCCACGCGCTTGCTTGATAGCGAGCGCAGCAAGGTCCGGGTCATAGAGCGAGCCTTCGGCCAGGACGCGGTTCACTGCCAGTTTCAACTGTCCCTTGATCTGATCTACGGACAGTTCAGCCACATCCACGGGCCCGCGCCGTTCCTCGGCCAGCCAGGCATGGGCTGCGTCTATGGCCTTTTCGCCTCCTTTGACGGCAACATACATGTCAGGACACCTTTGTGCTGCGGGGCAGGGCAGCAATGTGCGCCCCGCATGTGAACATGAAGTCCAGCCCAAGAGGGAACAGCGTAGCATTGCGCTGGAACGTCCCCAGATCAGGCAGGTTGAGCTGCGCGACGTCCCTAATACCCGGCCCTTTCAGTGTTGCGCCTTCGGCCTTCAATACGGGCAGGTCGACAATGACAGTCGCCGACCGGTCGGGATATTCTGCGGTGCCAACCGCAAGATTGGACAGGTCGATATCCTCCCAAGTTCCCAGAACGAATTGTGCATCAGCGGCGTCAACCAAAGGCGCGCCTGTCTGAAACGTTATCCAATCGCGTACGGCTTGGACGTTGTAATGTCCCGCCAAGTGTACGCCAGTGTCGTGGTCGGCGAGGGTTATCAGAACGGTCCCTGCCGCGACGGACAATGGGGCGGGCGGCACGGCCCCCGCGACATCGCAAATCGTTCCAGGACAGGCCATGGCGCGCATGATCCCGCGAAAAGCCTGTGCGCTTTCCTGGGGCGGGTCGGTGAAGCCGCCTGCCAGACTTGAATGCTCCATCAGTCCTCCCCTCGTACCATTGTAAAGAAGTCCACCTTGGTCGCCGCCGCCTTTGCGCCTCGCGTCGCGCGACGTTGTTCAGCGGCTTTGCGCAAGGGCGCAATGATTGAGGCGCCGACGTCCATTGCATCAACAGTTTGCATGAGAGCGTCGGCCAAAGCGGCTTGCGTCGCATGGTTCTTGTCGCGTCCCTGAACATAGCCATGGCCCACTTCTCCGGAAGCGAGGCGGATGGAACAGCGCGTGACGGTCATTTCGCCCAGATTGAACGGCGCGCCAACTGCACCGGCGCGGCCACGGACCATCACGGCGCCAATCTCGGGGGCACGCAGCACCTCGTGTGCTGGATCGTAGCCAGCTTTGCTCCAGAGGTTTGCAAGGTCAGTCGCCGAGGCCTTGGACAACACCGATAACCATGCCTTTCGCGCTGCATTTGGGTCGCTTGATCCGTCCATCTATACACCTTGCGAAGTTGTCGAGATTCCTATACAACTAGACAAATAATAGGCGAGTCGCCTCGCCACGTCCACCGACTTGATGTGAAAGTTCCGTGACACATGGCGCGCACGCCCATCTGGAAATCCATTGCGGATACCCTCTCCCGCGAAATTGCCGATGGTCTCTACAGTCCTGGCGACAAACTTCCGACCGAGGCGCAGCTATCGGCCCGGTTTGGTGTGAACAGGCATACGGTGCGCCATGCGCTGTCTGCCCTGGTCAAAGTTGGAACCGTGCATACGCGGCGTGGGGCGGGTGCATTTGTTGCGCAAACGCCGACCGACTATCCGATTGGTCGACGCGTGCGCTTCCACCAAAACCTCAGGGCCGCTGGCCGCACCCCGGCCAAACAGGTTCTATCGGTTATTACCCGCCTTGCCAGCTCCAAAGAGCAGGAGGCGTTGCAGCTTGAAGAAGCCGCGCAGGTGCATGTTTATGACGGCCTCAGCTTTGCCGATGATCAACCCATCGCGCTGTTCTGTTCGATCTTCCCCGCTGCGCGGTTTCCTGACCTTCCGAGGGCTTTGGAAGCGTCGGGCTCGGTCACCGCGGCGCTGAAGGCTGGTAAGGTCTCCGACTACACACGCGCATGGACGCGATTGACCGCCACAGCCGCGACGGCAACGCAGGCCCTTAACCTCCGACTTGCCGAAGGGGCGCCTTTGTTGCGCAGTGTTGGCGTAAATGCCGACCTGACCGGGCAACCGATTGAACTGGGGCGGACATGGTTCGCCGGGGACCGCGTTACGCTGACCTTGTCAGACGACATGTGAAAGTTCTGCGATGTCACGGCGCTGACATATCCACAGGCTATTCTATCCAGACGAGTATCAGCACAAGTGTTCGAGCAGATTGATGCACCAGTCTTATCCTTCCATGCGCTTTGTCGGTGCACGCGTTTTGCGCGGTGATGCGTTGGTCGATGCACCCGTTAGTGTCGCAGACGGCATGCTGGTCGATGCGGCGGATCGTGATTTGAACCTGCACGGATACCTGGTTATGCCGGGCATCATTGATTTGCACGGCGACGCATTCGAGCATCACATGGCGCCACGGCCGTCAGCACCTTTCCCATTGCAAACTGGCCTCGTCGGGACCGACCGAGATGCTGCCGCCAATGGCGTAACGACGGCCTGGATGGCCCAAAGCTGGAGCTGGGAAGGCGGTCACCGCAGCCCGGACTATGCCGAAGCGTTCCTTGCCGCCCTCGCGGCCTATCGCCCGCAGATGCAGACCGACCTTCGTGTGCAGATCCGGTGTGAAACGCACACGATGGACCATCAGGATCGATTGCTGGCTGCGATCCGGGAGCATGGGATCGACTATGTTATCTTCAACAACCATCTCGACGAGGCCGTTGAGCTGGCAACTGCCAAGCCGGAGGCAATAACCGTCTGGGCGGCCAAATCAGGGCGCACGCCGGATGAGCATATGGTCCTGGTCAGGGCAGCCAAGGAGCGGGACAAGGATGTTCCCCGGTATTTGTGCAATCTCGCCTCAGCCTTTGATCGTCTCGGTGTGACGTATGGGAGCCATGATGATCAGGATGCTGCCACCCGTGAACGCTATTCCATGATCGGGGCAAAGGTTTGTGAGTTTCCAACCTCCATGAAGGCCGCGGTCGTCGCCCGCACATGGGGAGACCCGATCCTCATGGGCGCTCCAAACGTGGTGCGTGGTGGCAGTCAGTCAAACAACATTGCGGCTGCCACGCTGATCAGCGAAAGCGCGTGTGATGCGCTTGTGTCCGACTACTACTATCCCGCCTTGGCGCAAGCCGCATTTACCTTGGCCGACCAAGGTCTGCGGAGCCTGTCTTCCGCTTGGGGCATGATTTCGTCCCGCCCGGCCCAGATCATGGGGCTGGATGATCGCGGCACCCTGGACGTCGGAAAGCGTGCGGATCTGACCATCATCAATATCGACACACGTCAGATAGAAGCGACCATGGCGGGTGGTCGTTGGACACATCTGTGTGGTGATGTTGCTAACCGCGTCAGTGCGCTGCATGCGTCGCTGTCGGTCGCAGCGGAATAGCTCAGAGGCGTTCGTATTTTTCCAGAAAGGCTTCGGCGTTCAGGTGGCGGAAGTCATCAAGCCTTGTGCGCAAGGTGGCGTGATCCCAATCCCACCATGCCAATGCCATCATGCGATCCGCGACACCCGGCGCATACCGGTCGCGGAGTTTGCTGGCGGTGACCCCGCCCACGATGGTGTAAGGGGCCACGTTCTTGGTCACAATGGCGCCGGATGCGATGACGGCACCATGGCCGATGGTCACGTCGGGCTTGATTTGCGCGTTGTGGCCAATCCACGTGTCATGCCCGACAAAGGCGCGCCGTGACGCCCGATGTGCGAACCAATCAGCGTCATCTTCCGCATCGTTCCAATAACTGGCCGAACGATACATAAAATGGTGCAGGGATGCGCGATCCAACGGGTGGTCTGTCGCCCCGATGCGGACGAAGCTGGCGATGTTGGCGAACTTGCCTACCGTCACGTTTGCCAAATCGCAAAACCGATCACAATAACTGTAATCGCCCATCTCCACTTGTGCGAGCCGAGTGTTCTGACCGATCTGGGTGTATCGCCCCAGCGTTGTGTTCACGGCTTCCACTTGCTCATGCAAGTATGGCTCTTCGCGCAGTCGTGGGATCAATGTCCGTCTTTACCCCCTGTGATCAGCTTGCGCCGCAGCAATCCCGATAGCCAGTCCATAAAAACGACCATCACGACAATCAGCATAATGTAGTAACTAACCTCTTCCCAATCCTTCTGGGTGATGATGGCTTGTGTAAGCAATAGTCCGATACCGCCGCCAGTGATGGCGCCGATAACTGTGGCGCTGCGGGTGTTGGATTCAAGGAAATACAAAATCTGTGAAATCAGCACCGGCGTGATCTGCGGGATCACACCAAACCGGTAGCGCTGGATCGGTTTTGCGCCGGTCGATTGCACGCCTTCCATCTGCTTCTTGTCCACGTTTTCCAGCGCTTCCGAGAACAGTTTGCCAAAGGTGCCAGTGTCCGTGATCAGGATGGCCAACGCTCCCGTCAACGGACCAAGGCCAAATGCGCGCGACAGGATAATCGTCCAGATCAACGCATCCACCCCGCGGATAAAGTCGAACAAGCGCCGCGTTGCCATGCGCACAGCCACCAGTGGCGCAAAATTGCGCGCAGCGAGGAAAGCCAAAGGAAGCGCGACGATGGCCCCGCCCATGGTTCCAAGAAAGGCCATCAGGATGGTTTCAAAAATCGCCCAGGCCACATCGCCATGCCGCCACATCTTGTTGGTCCAGAAGTCCTGCGCGATGGCTCCGGCCTCGCCACCAAAGGCGCGGCCGACCACTTCGCCGAACTCCAGGCCATGGTAGGGGCTGTCGAGTGTGAAAAAGAACAGTTCCCAGCCAACAAAATATCGGAACACCTCGGTGCGGTTGCGGGTGATCGACAGACGACCGGCTTCTGTCGTCACGGCCACGCGGTTCTTTGATGCGTTAACCCAGTTTGGAATGTCGCCCGTCGGGTAATCCTGGATGACGCCTTGTGATCGGGACACTTTGAACGTCATCAGCCCATATCCGGGCACGTTGTATGTTACGCCATTGTTCTCGGGCAGGTAGGTGACGATATGACCGCCTCCCAGATCAATGATTGTCTCTTCGCCAAGTGCCACCCAGTCCGGGCTCGCCCCTTCGGGATAGGCCCCTTTGCTTTCACCCTCGATTGCGACACGCACCGTGCCATTTCGGTTGTCGCGGGTCACATGGACCTTGTGACTGTAGGTGTCGGCCATCAGCGCGCGCGCATTGGCTCCGCTGGCCTTGGCAATCAGGTCGGGAACACCGAAGGCAAAGAAGACATAGGCCAGATAGGTCAGAACCAGAGCGGGCAGGGCAAAACTGACGATCCGCTTGCGGGACATCACACGGTCTGCGGACCCTTTCAGGTCGGCGGTGTCTAGCATGGTCATGCGCGGCGCTCCGATTTGGCCCCGTGGGTCAGTCGATCCCGGTAGTGGCTTGAGGTCTGGTCAATCACGACGATGGTGATGAACAACAGAAGGAAGATCGCAGCCGCTTCGTCGTAACGACCCTGCCCCCAACTGATGGCGTTCTTGAGCTCGTAACCAAGCCCGCCAGCGCCGACAAAGCCCAGAATAGCCGAGGCGCGCACGTTGATTTCAAACCGCAATAGCGCGTAGCTCAGCCAATTGGGTGCAACCTGAGGGACGATGCCAAGCGCCATCTTTTGCCCCCAAGCGGCTCCGACCGATGCCAGGCCATCAAGCGGTTTCAGGTCTGCATTCTCGTTCACTTCCGAGAACAGTTTGCCCAACGCGCCTGCAGTGTGGATTGCAATGGCAATCATCGCCGGAACCGGGCCGCCGCCCAGGATGAAGATAAGCACCAGCGCCACGACAATCTCGGGAATTGCGCGGCTGATGTCCATGATGCGGCGAAAGACCGGGATCAGAACGGGGAACCGCGCCATGCCGCGTGTTGACAACAGGGACAGGAAAATAGCTGCGATGGCACCGATCAAGGTGGCGGCGGCGGCAATGTTCACCGTTTCAATCAGGGCCGGAAAGAAGGTCACGAAATGGCCCGGCAACTCGGACAGTTTGCCACTCGCCTCGATCACCAGCTCCGCAGGGTAGTCGAAAAAGTTGTCCAACCCGCCCCAAAAAGATCCGGCATTGCGGCCCCCCGCGACAGAGAACCCGGCGACCATGAGCGCTATGAATATGATCAACAGAATAAATGAATAAAGACGCTTTTGCCGGGTCAACGCCAAGTAATCGTCTTGGATGCTGCCCAGATCGCGGATGCCCGCAGTTGTTTCTACCATGCCCTTACCCCAATAAATTACCGGGCCCCCAATTACTGGGGACCCGGCAGACACACACTTAAATCAGTTGGATTTGGCTTTACGTGCTTCGATGACAGAGACGTACGCCTCGTGGGTGATCGGGTCGAAGCCCAGGCTTTCACCGGCCGAGATGCTGTATGTGCAGTCTTTGTCCGTGTCGTACATGTTGTCGACCAGCGCGATCATCTTTGCTTTGACGTCTTCGGGTAGGTCCTTGCGCAGAACGATGGGACCTTCCGGGATCGGCTTGGATTTCCAGATTTGCACCAGGTCGTTCATGTCGATCAGGCCCGCGTCCACGGCTTTGCGCAAGGCGCCCGAGTTGTAACCGTCTTCCCAGTTGCCCTGGCCGTCTGCCCAGGTCACGCCAGCGTCGATGTCACCGTTGTTGACCGCAACGATGGTTTGCTCGTGACCGCCGGTGAACTTGACCTCGCCAAAGTATTCGCCGGACTCCATTGTGATCTTGTCAGCGGCCTGCGGGATTTCGATCGAAGGGATCAGATAACCGGAGGTCGAGTTGGGGTCACCAAAGCCGAACACTTTACCTTCCATCTCGTCCAGGTTGGTGATGTTGCTGTCGGCACGGGCAAACCCGATCGAATGATAGCCGTAGGAGCCGTCGAGGTTGATCTTGACCAGCACGGGCTCAACCGCGTCGGGGTTCTGCAGATAAGTCGCTGCATAAGACGAGGCACCCAGCCATGCCATGTCCAGCGTGCCACCAACCAGGCCCTGGATCACACCTGCATAATCGGCAGGGGCAAAGAGCTTGGTTTCAACGCCAAGAGTTTCCTCTGTGTAGGCGCGCAGGCACTCATTTGAATTCAGGCGATCCTGAGCGTTCTCACCGCCCAAAAGGCCAATGCGGAATTCGGTGATGTCTTCAGCCGAGGCGACTGTCGCCAGTGCTGTGGTTGCCAGGGCGGCAGCGATGATCTTTTTCATGGTTCTCTCCGTTGGAACGAAAAATCCCCGCCGGATGGGCAGGGACGAAGGTCAGACGTAGGCCTCGGCCTCCATCTTGGCTTTTTCCGAAGCGTCGAGTGTCTCGATCTCGGTCGAGGTTGCGCTCTCGGAAAACTCGGCGCCGGCGCCATAGATTTCGCGGGCCATGGATGTGGTCAGCTTGCCAGGCGTTGCGTCAAATACGATCCTGCCCGCCCGCATACCGATCACGCGGTCACAATAGCGCCGCGCTGTATCCAGCGTGTGCAGGTTTGCGATGACCATGCGGCCATCTTCCTCGTGGATGCGTCGCAGGGCCTGCATCACGACCTGTGCGTTCATCGGGTCGAGAGAGGCAATAGGCTCATCTGCAAGGATGATCTTTGGGTCCTGCATAAGCGCGCGGGCAATCGCAACGCGCTGTTGCTGACCACCAGAGAGGGCTTCGGCCCGCTTTGGTGCATGTTCTGCAATGCCCAGCCGATCAAGGATGTCGATTGCGCGATGAATGTCTTCGGTTGGGTACAAGTTGAACAGGGTCGCGACCGTCGACCGGCGGTTCAAAGTGCCATGAAGCACGTTCGAGACCACATCCATCCGCGGGACCAGGTTGAACTGTTGGAAGATCATCGCGCATTGGCTTTGCCACGCGCGCTTTGCCGCACCTTTCAGAGCGGTGATGTCCTGCCCTTCGAAATGGATGGTGCCAGACGTGTGGTCGGTGAGACGGTTCAACATGCGCAGCAAGGTCGACTTGCCCGCGCCAGAGCGTCCAATGATACCGATCATCTGGGGGCGGTTGATTTCTACCGATGCAGTATCAACTGCTATGTTCTGCCCAAATGCTTTGGTCAGCCGTTCGATCTTAAGCATACCATTCCCCGGTTTTATGCCCGGGTGTATCGGCGGTGTTGGATTCGAAAATGTATCAGATAAGCGAAATTTTTGTGACACGGCTGCGTGTCGCTACAGCGATGGACCATCCCAAAAGCCTGATTGAACACCTGCGTTCCGACTGACTTCGTCGCAGACAACATCCTTATAAAATCGGCGTCGTCGCACAGCATCAGAAAGACTGAATGCTGAGCCATGGCGGGATCGAACCGCTGCACTCACAGTGGCAGCACAGTAGACGCGCGCAAGTCAGGGCCTGACATTGCTGCCGCATTCTGCGTGATTTGCGAGAGAGAGGGATGGTGGAGCATAGCGGGATCGAACCGCTGACCTCCTGCATGCCATGCAGGCGCTCTCCCAGCTGAGCTAATGCCCCATCCTGTGTGGCTGTTTCCAGCCGTGCGCCGCTGATTAGGCGCTTTGCCAAACGGGATCAAGCGAAAAAGACCCCGTTTGGCGCATGCGTTTACGACTCGTCTTCTTCGACTGCCACGTCTGCCAGCTCGTCGAGCGGGACGTTGTCTTCGTCGTCGTCATCATCATCCAGCAGATCATCATCCAGCTCGACCTCGACATCGTCGTCGTCCAGCACCTGATCCTCCCCGTCCGCGACGGTCTTGGCCTTGTTTTTGGCCGATGCGGCATCTTCGGCGTCCGCCGCGATCATACGGGTTTTCGTGCTGTCGACCTCGACCGCATCACCGGTGTAGGGGCTGATGATGGGTGTCCGGTTCATATCGTAGAACCGTTTTCCGGTCGTCGGACATAGTCGTTTCGTGCCCCATTCTTCCTTTGGCATGTGTCATCCTCTTGTATGCGCGTAGCCCGGTATGGCGCTGTGAAAGCGGGTAAAAGGGCGTGCCTCGTGTTGCGGCGATTCTGGGCAAGTGCCATAAGGTCGGGACGGAGTCAAAGCCTTATGGGTAGGTGTTGGCCCGCGATGCGGAGATGGGATGGCTGAACGGGTACTTCAAGGACGCCCTGACATTGTTCTGACGTTGCGCCGGTCCACGCGGGCGCGGCGCATTACCTTGCGTATTTCATCCTTGGATGGTCGCGTCACGTTGACTTTGCCAACGCATGTCGCCGAGCGAGAGGCGTTGGACTTCGCGCGCCAGAAGGAGCTTTGGATTCGCAAACATCTGGCGGCAAGGGTCGAGGATGTGATTGTCGGCGCGGGAACACGTTTGCCGGTAGAAGGGCAGCAACGCAGCATCGCGCAAGGCACCGGTCGGCGGGTCGTGATGACGGATGACGCATTGCTGGTTCCCGGCACGCCAGAGACGGCCCCTGCTCGGGTCGTCGGGTTTCTCAAGGCGCGTGCACGTGATGTGCTGGCCGACGCCTGTGATGACTACGCGCAGCGGCTTGGCCGGTCCTACAACGGTCTGACCCTGCGCGACACGCGATCCCGCTGGGGGTCGTGTTCGTCGGCAGGCCGGTTGATGTTTTCATGGCGCCTCATTCTCGCGCCGTCCGAGGTGCTGAACTACGTGGCGGCTCACGAGGTGGCCCACTTGGAACAGATGAACCACTCACCAGCCTTCTGGAATGCCGTGTCACGCATTCACGGACCCTATGATGCGCAGCGTCGGTGGCTGAGGACTGAAGGTAACACCCTGCATCGCTTCCGTTTTGCCGATTGACCCGCGTCACGTCGTGTGATCACAAAAGATGATGCAGCAGGTTCCACGCACCCGAGACACCGCGTCCGCCGCCCATGACCGCGTTTATCGTCGTCTGCGGACACGCATCATGCATGGTGATATCGCCCCCGGGCAGGCTTTGACCTTGCGCGGGATCGGCAAGCAGTATGACGTATCCATGACCCCCGCCCGCGAAGCGGTACGCCGTCTGGTGGCCGAAGGCGCGTTGACCCTGTCGCAGTCCGGACGCGTGTCGACGCCAGAACTGTCCAATGAACGGATCGAAGAGCTCGCTGCCCTGCGCGCTTTAATAGAGGTGGAGTTGGCGACCCGGGCTTTGCCGCGCGCGCACCTTGCCCTGATCGAACGATTGCAAAGCATCAACGGCGCCGTGGCAGAGGCTGTCGCCCACCGCGACGCAGTCAGTTACATCCGTACGAACCTCGAATTTCACCGCACTCTCTATTTGCGGGCTCAAGCGCCTGCGATGCTGGCAATGGCGGAAACGGTGTGGTTGCAGATGGGCCCGACCATGCGGGCGCTTTACGGTCGGTTGCGACGGACCGAGCCGCCGCGATACCACCGCTTGATCATTGCAGCTTTGCGCGCGGGTGACGAACCCAGTCTTCGCCTCGCGGTGCGGTCTGACGTGACGCAGGGGCTGCGGATGCTGGCCAGCTGATCAGGCGGCAAGCCCGGTGCTGCCAAGGCTCAGGAATTTTTGCCTGCGGTCGCTGACGAGTGTCGCGCGATCCTTGCCGTCGAGTTCATCCAGCATTGCGGACAGGGCGTTGCCAACAGACGCAATGGTTGCGGCACGGTGTCGATGTGCGCCGCCAACGGCTTCGGGGATGATGCGGTCTGTCACGCCCAGCTGCTTGAGATCCTGCGCTGTTAGGCGCAACGCCTCAGCCGCTTCGCGCATCTTTTCCGCATCTTTCCAAAGGATCGAGGCACACCCTTCGGGGCTGATCACCGAGTAAACCGAGTGCTCGAGCATCGCGACCCGGTTCGCGGTGGCAAAGGCCACGGCCCCGCCCGATCCACCTTCACCAATCACCACGGACACCAGCGGCACACCGATCTGAAGGCACTTTTCGGTTGAGCGCGCAATGGCCTCGGACTGGCCGCGTTCTTCCGCCCCTTTGCCTGGATACGCGCCGGGTGTGTCGACAAGCGTGATGACTGGCATGTTGAAACGGTCCGCCATGTCCATCAACCGGATCGCTTTGCGGTAGCCTTCGGGACGGGCCATGCCGAAATTGCGTTCTATGCGGGATTTGGTGTCATTGCCCTTTTCGTGTCCAATCACGACGACAGGCCGATCATCCAGGCGGGCCAACCCGCCCATAACGGCGTGATCGTCTGCAAAGTTCCGGTCGCCCGCAAGCGGAGTGTATTCAGTGAACAGCGCTTCGATGTAGTCGCGGCAATGGGGGCGGTCTGGGTGACGCGCCACTTGGCATTTGCGCCAAGGCGTCAGGTCACCATACAGATCCTCAAGCATCTGTACCGCTTTGGCATCAAGCCCGGCAGCCTCGTCGGTGACGTCCATATCTTCGTTCTGGCGTGCGAGGGCCCGCAACTCTTCTGCCTTGCCTTCGATTTCAGCCAAGGGTTTTTCGAATTCAAGATACTGCGTCACGCCTGCGTCCCCGATGCGATTTTTCGCTATATGGCGGCAGGATGCAGTATTTGCAACGTTAGGGAAAGATCACGGGGTAGAGCGACGCGACCAGAAGCGCAGCCATGGTCCAGTTGAATGCAGTCAGACGGGCCGGATTTGTAAGTATCCGCGCCATCTGTTGGCCCAGCAATGTCCACGAACTGACGGACGGAAAGTTGATTGCGCCAAAGACGATTGCCACAAGGGCAATTGCCCAAAGGGTTGTGTCGGGCGTGTAGACGGTCACGGCTGTCAGGGCCATCGTCCATGCCTTTGGATTGACCCACTGAAAAGCAGCTGCTTGCAGGAAGGTCATCGGCGTACCCTTTCCAGCGCCATCTTTTAAAGGGGCCGCGGTGGCAATCTTCCATGCGAGATAAAGAAGATAGGCGACCGACGCCGCTTTTAGGATTGTATGACTGACTGGGTATGTGTCGAATATCTGAACAAGCCCTGCGCCAACCAGCAGCACCATGAACACAAAACCCAGTCCAACGCCCAGCATGTGAGGGATTGTCCGGCGAAAGCCGAAATTTGCGCCAGACGCCATAAGCATCAGGTTGTTGGGTCCGGGTGTTATTGAGCTGACAAAGGCAAACGTAGCCAAGGCAGTGAGGAGATCATACGTCATGCACAATAAATGCGGTAAGATCGGTCGAGATACATTGCGAAATAAATGAATTTCAATCTATCTTTGCAACTAATCATGAAAATCGATCAAATAAATGACCAGATATTGCAAGAGCTGAGCCGTGATGGCCGGATTAGCAATATCGAATTGGCGGATCGCGTGGGCCTGTCGCCGTCCGCTTGCTTGCGGCGTGTGCAAGAGTTGGAGCGGGCAGGGGTCATTGCCGAGTACCGTGCCGTGCTGGACAGAACCAAGATGGGCATTGGCTTTGTCGCTTATATCGCTGTTGGGTTGAATGACCATTCAAAGGCCAGTCAGGAAGCATTTGAACGTGCGATTTCTCGCGCACCCGAGGTGCGCGAATGCCACAACATCACAGGCACAATCGAATACCTGTTGCGCATCGAATGTGCCGACCTGCCCAGTTACAAGACATTTCACACCGACATGCTGGGCGCACTGCCGCAGGTGAATGCCATTACATCCTATGTGGTTATGGGGTCACCGAAGGATGAGCGCGCCTAGCGTCACGCTTTACTGTGTGGCTTGGTCCGAGATCGCTGCGAAGATCGCGTCCAGGTCCTGCGCAAGAGTTGCGAGTTCCGGGCCAGCTTCCTCTGTGTAGGGCGCAAATACGCTCGATGGCGTCTTGTAGCTGAGGGTCGCTGTCCCATCCGCATTTTCGGTCACGTAGACGCGCACGGGCGCTTCGATCATCGCGGCTGTCGACAGGTTCAGGATGTTGACCGCATAAACGTTGTTGAACAGCCCGATCACCCGGTTGCCTGGAATGGTAATCCCCCGGGACTTTGCAGCTCCGGTAGGACCAGCTTGGGTAACGACACCCATTTTATTCGTTTTGGCCGCCGTTTTGACATCCGCGATCAACTGATCGTAGCTCTTGGTTGTTGGCGTGACGGACCAACCTTCGCGCGGTGCCATCTCGGCTTGAGCGGCGAGTGGTGGCAGGATCAGTGCGAGGATGGCGAGTGTCAGGCGCATGGACGTCTCCGATGGTACAATGATCCAAGCAGGGAAGCATGTGAGCGAGGACTTGCCCAATCACGTCTGTGTGCGTGGTGCATAAGCCCGACTGCTATTAGTCATCCCTCATGACACGATTTATCCTGATGTGCATTGTGGCCTTGGTCGCCGCTTGCTCGAGCCCCGAACCAGAAGCGCGGTCGGTATCTGCGGTTCCGCTCTATCCGAATGAAACGCCCGAACTGCGACAACAGATCGAGGCTGCTGCAGCGGCAAATGACGTGCCCGTCGCCCTGGTGCAGCGCGTCGTCACTCGTGAAAGCACACACAGGCCGGGGGCACGGAACGGGCCTTACTACGGCTTGATGCAAATCCTGCCCGCCACGGCGCGTAGTATGGGATTCCGGGGGCAACCGAACGACCTGCTTGATGCGGAAACGAACCTCAAATACGCGACACGTTACCTGCGTGGGGCGTGGTTGGTGTCGGGTCAGGATATGGATGCGGCGGTGATGTGGTACGCACGCGGATACTACTTCGAAGCCAAGCGACTGGGTCTGATTGAAGAGACGGGCGTTGATGGCCGAAAGGTCTGGCCGGATTGAGGACGTCGGGTGGACGCTGTTTGCCGTTGGCAAAGGCGCCCCACCCACCGGCCCGTTTGGTGTTTAATTGCTTGCAATCATCTCAGATTGCCGCACGATCACTTCCGCCTGTTTGATCGAGGCGATGTCGACAAGACGGCCCTTGTAGACGGTTGCGCCTTCTCCTTTGGCCTTGGCCTCTTCCATGGCGGCGAGGATCTCACGGGCTTCGGCCACGGCCTCCTCGGACGGTGTGAACACTTCATTGGCCAACGTCACTTGTTTGGGGTGGATCGCCCATTTGCCAACCATGCCAAGCGTTGCAGACCGCAGGGCCTGTGCCCGGAAGCCTTCGTCGTCCGAAAAGTCGCCGAAGGGTCCGTCCACTGGCAGCACGCCGTGGGTGCGGCAGGCGGCGACAATGGCGGCCTGTGCCCAATGCCACGGGTCTGACCAGTGTTTCTGTCCTTCATGCATCATGTAGTAGTTGGCTTGCGTCCCACCGATCCCGGTCGTGGCCATGCCCATCGATGCCGCGAAATCGGCCGCGCCCAATGACATGGCGGCCAGCCGGGGCGAGGCGGCGGCGATGTCCTCGACATGTGCGATGCCGGCTGCGGATCTCGATGATGACCTCAAACGTGATTGTTTTGCTGCGTCCCTTGGCGGCCTCGATGGATGTCACAAGCGCATCGACGGTGTAGATGTCTGCGGCATTGCCCACCTTGGGGATCATGATCTGGTCCAGCCGGTCACCCGCCTGTTCCATCAAATCCACCACATCGCGATACCAGTAAGGAGTATCAAGGCCATTGATGCGGACCGACAGTGTTTTTGTGCCCCAGTCGATATCACCGATGGCTTTTATGACGTTCTCGCGGGCACTGTCCTTGTCGCTCGGTGCGACGCTGTCTTCGAGGTCAAGGTTGATGACGTCCGCAGCCGACGCTGCCATTTTTTCAAAGATTGCGGGGCGCGATCCTGGGCCAAAGAGTTGGCAACGGTTTGGACGGGCCGGAGGCGTGGGTTGAAGGCGAAAAGACATGGCGCACCTTTGGTAAGATAATTTCGTATGAGGCTACTTGGCTGGTATTAAATTGCGCACCGGTTCGCAAGGCGCATTTTGCAGGTGCAGCATGACGCGGCGATTCTGCTGAGTTCATGGGAGAATTCGAAAGAAACACTTCTCTATGCCTATATCACGCAAGATTATTCGACATATGACGAGATATGAGAGAGTTTCACGATGTGATTGCGTGCGGCATCGATAGAATGCCGCGTAACGACGAAGGGGATGTCAGATGATTCAAACACCATATCTATTGTTCCTCGGCGATGCGCCGGATCAGTTGGCCGCCAAAGTGGCACAAGGGATCAAGGACTGGCGTCCTGAGAATGCCGTGGGTCAGATCCGGCTGGAGGGCTGCGGCGCCGATATGGGGCTGACAGACATGACCCTCGAGGAAGGTCTGGCCGCAGGTGCCAAGACCCTCGTGATTGGCGTCGCAAATCGCGGCGGTGTGATCTCTGATGCCTGGAAGGTCGTGCTCGTGAAGGCGTTGCAGATGGGGTATGATCTGGCCGCTGGCCTGCATAACCTGTTGCGGGACGAGGATGAATTGCAAGCGGCCGCACGGGTCAATGGCTGTACGCTGCACGATGTGCGCATTCCCACGATTGCCTACCCCATTGCCAACGGGAAAAAGCGCAGCGGCAAGCGCGTATTGGCCATCGGCACGGATTGCTCCTGTGGCAAGATGTACACCGCCATGTCGATGGATGCAGAAATGCGCAAGCGCGGCATGAATTCGGATTTCCGGGCAACCGGTCAGACGGGTATTCTGGTCACGGGCAAAGGTGTGCCACTGGATGCCGTGATTGCGGATTTCATGGCGGGTGCGGTCGAGTATCTGACACCTGACAATGATGATGACCACTGGGATCACATCGAAGGGCAGGGCAGCCTGTTCCACGTCTCGTATTCCGGTGTGACAATGGCCTTGATCCACGGCGGTCAGCCAGACGCATTGATCCTGTGCCATGAACCAACCCGCACCCACATGCGCGGACTGCCCCACTACGGGCTGCCTTCGCTGGAACAATTGCGCGATACCGCGCTGCCGATTGCCCGTGTTGCAAACCGGGATTGCTTTGTCGCTGGTGTGTCGGTGAACACAAAGGCACTCGACGACAACGCGGCACGCGCATGTCTGGCAGAGATAGAAGACCGTATGGGCCTGCCTGCTGCCGATCCGTTCCGCTTTGGGGCTGGCAAGCTGGTTGACGCACTGGCATCCTGAGGCAACGGCGTTGTCTCCGGTTAGTTCCTCGGAGAAGGGGACGTGTAGACAGAGAATGGTGGGCTTATGCGCATTGATATAACCCGTGATGTCTTTCGATTGGCGCAAGCGTTCACCATTTCGCGCGGGTCGCGGACCGAGGCGCATGTGCTGACCGTCCAGATCAGTGATGGCACGGATACCGGATGGGGAGAATGCGTGCCCTATGCGCGGTATGACGAAACGCTGGACAGCGTGACGGCAGAGATTGAGGCTTTGCCAACGGCGCTCAGTCGGGCGGCACTATATGATCTCTTGCCAGCAGGAGCTGCGCGCAACGCCGTGGATTGCGCGCTTTGGGATCTTGAATGCAAACGTGCCGGAAAGCGTGCTTGGGAACTTGCGGGTCTTCAGACACCGGGCCCCGAGATCACCGCTTACACTCTGTCGCTTGACACGCCCGACGCGATGCAAGCGCAAGCGGCGCAGAACGCACATCGCCCGCTTCTCAAGATCAAACTGGGCACACCTGATGACATGCCGCGGCTGGAGGCCGTTCGGGCGGGCGCGCCCAAGGCCCAGATCATCGTGGATGCGAATGAAGGTTGGTCAGCGGCGGTGTATGCCGACCTTGCTCCGCATCTTGTGCGTCTCGGCGTCCAGTTGGTCGAACAGCCCTTGCCGGCGGGCGAGGATGACGCCCTGATCGGAATGGAACGGCCAGTTCCGGTCTGCGCTGACGAAAGCTGCCATGACAGGGCCAGCCTGCCCGCGCTGAAAGGCAAGTATGACCTGATCAACATCAAGATCGATAAAACCGGTGGGCTGACCGAGGCGCTTGCCCTGCGCGATGCGGCGCGCGCCGAAGGCTATGGGATCATGGTGGGGTGCATGGTGGGGTCGTCCCTGGCCATGGCGCCTGCGACTCTTGTGGCCCAAGGTGCAGCAGTGACTGACTTGGACGGGCCACTCTTGCTGGCCGAAGATCGCAACGCACCTTTGGTTTTTGATGATGCGGGTGTTCATCCACCAACCGCGGAGCTTTGGGGATGAGCCGGACCGCGATCATCTACGATTGTGAATTCGCGACAGCGCCGGGCGCGCCCCAACGGTTTTGGTGTGGTCCCAACGACCCTGACCCCGTTGTCTTCCAGATTGGTGCCGTCCGCATGTCCCTGGCAGCACCCTACAAGGATCTTGAGCGTTTCGAGGTACTTATCCGACCAACAGACCGCTCGGGTGCGCCACTGACCCTTGATCCGTTGAATGCCAGGTTGACGGGCGTGACCGATGATCGGTTGGCGAAAGAGGGTGTAACGCTCGCCAATGCTTTGGACCAGTTCAGCCGGTTTGCGGGCGATGATCGAATGTGGGCCTGGGGCAAGGATGAATTCAACATGATCGCCATCAGCTGCTACGTGGCTGGTATTGTGCCGCCTATCCCGGCAGACCGGTTCGGGAACGCACCCGAGTTGTTTCTTGCGGCGGGTGTGCCGTTGGACGTTATCCACGGATTGCGCAGCAACACGATGCTTGATCACTTTGGTCTGAGCCTACCCGACGCGCGTGGACATGACGCATTGGGTGACGCCCGGATGGTCGCCGAAGTCTTGCGCCACCTCATGCAAACCAATCAACTTGATCCCATGCGGCTGTCCGCCCCATTGCACACACGTGACAGCTAACTTAACGCCCGCGCCAGACGCGCACTGCCGGAAGGAACCTCGCCATGACCAGAACCGTATACGTGAACGGAGCCTACCTGCCCGAAACGGAAGCGAAGGTGTCGATCTTTGACCGTGGGTTTCTGATGGCTGACGGGGTCTATGAAGTGACCAGCGTGCTGGATGGCAAACTGATCGATTTCGATGGCCATGCCGTCCGCTTGCAGCGGTCACTTGATGAACTGGACATGCGGTCGCCCATCTCCAAGGAGGATTTGCTTGAGGTCCATCGCGAACTGGTCCGCGAGAATGGGATCGAAGAAGGCATGGTCTATCTTCAAATCACCCGTGGTGCGCCGGACGATCGTGATTTCGTATTTCCCGATCCGGAAACGACCGAACCAACGATCGTGCTGTTCACCCAGAACAAGCCGGGCCTTGCCGACAATCCAGCAGCGCAAAAGGGCATGAAGGTCATCAGCATTGATGACATCCGTTGGGGACGCCGCGACATCAAGACGGTGCAGCTGCTCTATCCGTCCATGGGCAAGATGATGGCCAAGAAGGCGGGCGCTGACGATGCCTGGATGATCCAGGATGGGTTCGTGACCGAGGGCACATCGAACAACGCCTACATCGTGAAGGGCAACAAGATCATCACGCGCGCCAAGTCGAATGACATCCTGCACGGCATTACCCGGGCGGCTGTGCTGCGTTTTGCAGCTGAGGCACAGATGGAGGTCGAAGAGCGCAACTTCACCATCGAAGAGGCACGGGAAGCGGACGAGGCGTTTATCACATCCGCCTCGACCTTCGTGATGCCGGTGGTCGAGATCGACGGCGTCACCTTGGGTGAGGGTGTGCCCGGACGGGTCGCGCCGCGCCTGCGCGAAATCTATCTGGACGAAAGCCGCAAGGCCGCCGTTTGACGTCTTAAGCATTCTGCTGCCGTTTGGGAGAGTGCCGCGAAGACCGGTCATCCTATCGGAGCGGCGCACCGGCGCTTGGACAGAGCAGGGCGGAGGACACCTCCGCCTTACAAGAACCACCCGCTTGGGCGGAGTGAACTCCGCCTTACGCGCCGTTGCCCGAACGGTCGACGGTTGTTTCCCCATTGTGCACCAGGCGCGTCGACCATGGGATCGGGTTGCGCAGCGCGAAATGCGCCATGCACGCACCTTCTGCCTCGGCCAACAGTGCCTCGATCTGCTCACGGGGTTCGGGGCTTTCAATCAGAACATGTGTTTCCACCAGTTCCGTCTTGCCATCTGTCGTGTGTCCAAAGTCCCGCATGTGCCCAAGGTTCGTTGCGAACCGTACGCGCTGCTCAAGGCGCAGTGACGTGATTTCGATTTTGCGTGCGGTATAGATGTCCGTGAGGTGCGTCATCAGGCAAAAGCCGATGCCTGCACAGAAATAGGCAAGCGGTGGGGGCGCCTGATCTTCGCCCACCGGAGGCTGTTCGTCGCAATACAGGGTAAGCGGGGAAAATCCGGGGATGTTGACCGAAACAGACCCCGTCTTGTGCTGCTTCGTACCCGCTTCGGCAACCAGATTGACCTCGAATTGCAGCGGGTCGGGCGCCCTGGCGCGTTTGAACGGATCAGGTGTAAACGCTGTTGGTTCGGGTGCAGCGTTGGCCCGTTCGCCGACGCGGTAACTTTGGTCATCAGACATGTGCGAAACCTTAGCTTTTCTCGACGTTTTCAGCGAATGCCGTTTGGAAAGCATCCTGCTGCGCGAGCGTCGCATCTGTCTGGTAGTTGGCCTTCCATTCGGCCATGGTCATACCGTAGAAGGTCTCACGCGCTTCGTCTTTTGACATCTCGATACCCTTTTCTGCACCGGCCTCCTGATACCAGCGCGACAGGCAATTGCGGCAGAACCCGGTCAGATTCATCATGTCGATGTTTTGAACGTCCGTGCGGTCCTTCATCAAGTGCTGCCTCAGACGCCGAAAGGCCGCGGCCTCAAGCTCGATACGGGTTTGATCGTCCATGTGACTTATCCTTGTGATTGCGCAGGATCAGGTGAATGTGCCCACCTTGCAGATTTCTGACGCCAGCGAAACTAGACTAAAGATTGGCGTCAGTCTTGGCGGCTTCAAGATGATGTGCCAATACCGCCGCCCAATGTCGTTGTCCGGCCGGGTCAGAAATAAGATCCTGGCGGACCTCCAATATGATGTTGGGCCGCCCTGGGATATGCGCATGTTGGCTCATTGCGTCACCGGGAAAGAACCCCGCATAGGGTGCGTTGTCGCCGACCGGGCTGCTTAGGGTCCTTTGCAATCCGGCGATAAGCGGGTTCGCGATGCGCCGATCCTCGGCTGAAAGAACTCCGATCTCCCATGGTCGCCGCGGACGGTTCACCAGCTGGGGTGTGAAGCTGTGGACCGCGAGAAATGCAATGTCTCGCTGTGCGGCCGTGCGGGCAATCGCATCATGGTACGGCGCGTACAGGGTATCGATCCGGCGTTGGCGTTCCGTCTCGGGCAGGATCCGGTTGCCGGGAATGATCGTACCGTCATAAAGCTGCGGGATCAGGGTCGGGTCGTCAGCACCGCGGTTCGGATCGATGACAAGGCGCGAAAAGTTGGCGCTGACGACCGGGGCATTCAGCAACTCGCCCAACGCATGCGCAAGCGCCAAGGCACCAATGTCGATCGCAATGTGCCGCGACATCTCTGTTTCCGGCAGGCCCAACGTACCGCCGTTCACATGATTTGGAACGGTGTTTGTTGCGTGATCGCAGGTGATCACCCAGCCACCAATGCGGTCTGCGCCGTCTATGAAAAAAGGTGTATGTGTCATCTGCCTGTCACCCATTGTGTCGCAGGTTTAGGCCAGTTGCCTCGCGATGTGAATTGGGCAATAAGGGCGCTGTTAGCGGTATCAGAAGAGGACCAGACCATGCGACGCCTACGCAATGTGAAAATCGTGGCTACTTTGGGTCCGGCCTCGGACACATACGAAACCATCCGGGCGTTGCACGAGGCTGGGGCGGATGTTTTTCGTCTGAACATGTCCCATGGCAGCCACGAAGAGATTGCAAGCAAACACGCAATCATCCGGAAAGTGGAAGAGGACACGGGGTCTGCCATCGCCATTTTGGCTGACCTGCAGGGGCCGAAGCTCCGTGTTGGTGTCTTTGCCGGTGACAGCGAAATGCTGGATGAGGGTGCAAAGTTTCGTCTGGACCTGAATGAGAAAGACGGTAACAGCAGCCGCGTCTGCCTACCCCATCCCGAGATTTTCGAGGCACTGGAAGTTGGCAAGACACTTCTCGTGAATGACGGAAAGATACGCCTGAAAGTCGAGGATTGTGGCCCCGACTTTGCCGATTGCGTGGTGATTGCGGGGGGAGTGATCTCCAATCGCAAAGGTGTGAATGTTCCCGATGTCGAACTGCCTCTCGCCGCCTTGTCCGCGAAAGACAAAGCAGATCTGGCCTTCGTTGCAGATCTGGGTGTGGATTGGATCGCACTCAGCTTTGTGCAGCGTGCCGCAGATGTCGAAGAGGCCAAGGATTTAATCAAAGGCCGCGCGGCGGTCTTGTCCAAGATCGAAAAACCCAATGCCGTCGACCGCTTTGATCACATCCTGCAGGTCAGCGACGGTATTATGGTGGCGCGCGGGGATCTGGGCGTCGAACTGCCGGTTCAGAACGTGCCGCCCATTCAAAAGCGCCTGGTGCGCAAATGTCGTCACGCTGGCAAGCCAGTAATCGTTGCCACGCAGATGCTGGAAAGCATGATCGAAAGCCCGATGCCGACCCGCGCCGAAGTCAGTGACGTCGCCACCGCGATCTACGAAGGTGCAGATGCCGTCATGCTCAGCGCGGAAAGCGCGGCGGGCAGCTATCCCATCGAGGCGGTCACCACCATGGACCGGGTCGCAGCCGAGGTGGAACAGGACCCGACATATACCCAGATCATCGAGGCCAGCCGCAGTGCCAGCCGTGCATCCGTGGCGGATGGCATCGTGGCGGCGGCGCGCGAGATTGCAGAGACAACTGACATCAAGGCGATTTGTTGCTTTACCCAAAGCGGGACCACAGCGCTGTTGGTCGCACGCGAACGCCCACGTGTACCAATCCTTGCACTGACGCCGCTCGCGCGTACTGCGCGGCGCATGACGTTGAGCTGGGGCTGTAACTGCTACGTCACGACAACCATGGAGCGCTTCAAGCAAGCGGTTGTTGGTGCAGCGCGCGCTGCGCGTGAGGGTGGATTTGCAGGACCGGAAGATCAGATCGTTGTCACCGCGGGCGTTCCCTTCAACGTCCCGGGCACAACCAATATCCTACGCGTGGCGCCGTGTGATGAACGTTTGATTTACTCAACTGATCCAGAGTAACGTTACCTGACTTAAGGTAAGGTTACGTCTATGAGCCCTGATTTTTATCTGGTGCTGGGTATTCTGCTAGCAGGATTCTCCATTCCGTCCGTGTTGTCGGCGATCTCTGACCGCCGCGCGCCACGTGCATCCGCGATAACAATCCTGATCTCGGGGGGCTGATACTGCTGGCAATCCAGACACAGCCAGGCGGTTACACAATCGAAGAAATCCCAGACGTTTTTGTACGTGTGATCGCTCGCCTTATCTGACGTTGCAGCCCCGGCGACATGGCACCTGAAAAGAGTCACTTGCCATGGGGCGCATCTGCCCCTATACGCCCAATTCGTTCCGCGCGTCCGGCCCAAGTGGCATGCCGAGTCGCGCATCTACCGAACTCAAACGATGGAGACGGAAATGCCCAAGATGAAGACGAAATCAAGCGCCAAGAAGCGCTTCAAGGTGACCGCCACCGGTAAGGTGATGGGTGGTCAGGCCGGCAAACGCCACGGCATGATCAAGCGCACCCGCAAATTCATTCGTGACGCCCGTGGCACCACGACCCTGTCTGCCCCCGACGCGAAAATCGTCAAGGGCTTCATGCCCTACGATCGCTAAGAAGAAGGAGCAGATACATGTCCCGCACCAAAGGTGGAACCGTCACCCACGCCCGTCACAAGAAGGTCATCAAGGCCGCCAAAGGTTACTATGGCCGCCGCAAGAGCACCTTCAAGGTCGCACGCCAGGCGGTCGACAAGGCCAACCAGTACGCAACGCGTGACCGTCACAATCGCAAGCGCAACTTCCGCGCCCTGTGGATTCAGCGCATCAACGCGGCTGTCCGTGCCCATGACGAAGCACTGACATACAGCCGCTTCATCAACGGTCTGAACCTGGCCGGCATCGAAGTGGACCGCAAGGTTCTGGCCGACCTGGCCGTGAACGAACCCGATGCATTTGCTGCCATCGTGGACCAGGCCAAAGCCCAGCTGAACGCCTAAGTACACGTCAGAATTGATTAAGGCCGTCCTCGCTTCGAGGGCGGTCTTTTTTTTGTGCGATATGATGCGTTTGTGGGTTGGTTTTGCTTGATCCTGTGGTTCATAGAACGCACCATACTAAATATGCCGTTTGTCTGGGGGGACGACCAATGAATTTGACGCGCCTTGTTTACTACTCACAACGCAATCCGTCCGAGAGCATGGATGCGCAAGATCTGATCGCGACCTGTGAGCGTAACAACATGCGCCTGAACCTGACCGGTATGCTGCACTACAACGGCGATCACTTCCTGCAAGTGATAGAGGGCGGACGGGTCGAAGTGTCGGCGCTCTATCACCGGATCGCCCGTGACCCGCGGCACAGCAATATCATTCTGCTCTCGTGCACGGACGTACGTGAGCGCATGTTTCCAAACTGGTCGATGGGTATGCATCAGGGTATGGATGAACGCGCACGCACCATCTACCTGCGCTATTTTTCGACGGATGACGTCAACCCCGAGACGGTGAACGTTGAAAGCCTTCTGGACGTGCTGCAGGACTTGTCCGTCGAAATGGCACCGCGGCTGCGGGTCAGCAACGCTTAACGCCGCGTCCGCCGCCGCTCCCGCGTCAGGGCATTCTCGGCTGCCTTGGCGCGATCTTCGGCGTTGTTTGCCCGACGACGCCATTTCGCAGTTTCACCCGCCAACAAGGCCGTCCGTGTCGCGTTTTCACTGCGATACCTTTGGCGCGCCATCACGAACCCGATAGCCGCTGCCACGCCCATGAATGCAATGGCCAGGATGAATTGAATGACAAGGCTTGCGCTGATCATGGCCGCACCTCGGCCCGCATGACGCGTATCTCAACGCGTCGGTTCAAAGATGATGCGGCATCGCTGCCTTGTTCCAGTGGCACCCGTGACCCAAACCCGACGGCTTCCATCTGACTGATGTCGGTTCCAGAGGCCGCCATCGCGTTCACCGTGTTTTCGGCACGTGCCCAACTGAGCTGCAGGTTCGAAAGGTCGTCGCCAGAGCTGTCCGAATGTCCGGCCACCTGAACCTGTGCCTCCGGGCACGCATTGATGCGCTCACCCAGTTCACTCAAGCGTGGTTGCGCCGCCGGATCTATGTCCGCGCTGCCCGGGGCAAACTGCAAAACCACGCCCGAGACATCGGATGTAAGCGCAGCCACGCAGTCGGTTGCCTTTACAGGATTTGGCGCGACCTTGGCGGGCGCTGCTGCCTCATTGGTGGCTTCTCGAAGGGCAACAACCCATGGCAATTCGCTCGGCTCATCCGGCAGAGAGGGAGGGGCGGAGGCGGTCGATGCAACGGTCTCGGCCTTCAAAGTCTCTACGGCTGGTACATCTGCGGCAGGTTGCACGTCTGGCGCAACCGTTTGGGTTGTTGGGGATGCCAGTGCCAGATCGGTCGCCCCGGTCGTTGGCAAATTCATCGTGTAGACGCCGACGCCAGCCATCAGCGCAATCGCCGCGATACCGACACCGGCCAAGGCCCAAGTCGACCCGCCTTTCTGCGCTGCCAATCGGTCCGCGCTTGCCAGTGTGAGCCCTGCGGCTCTGAGCGTGCGAAGATCTTGGCCCTTTTTGCGTGCTTTCATCAATTGTCCCCCCAGACAAACTCACTGATAAAACGTAACGGACACACTGTTTTCGTTTGTTTCGAAATGAACCTGGATGCCAAGAAGCGATGCGGTTTCCCGGATCATGGCCTCGTTTTCGCTCAGGCTGACCTCGGATCGGCCATCATCCAGAACAACCGTTAACCCAAGGTCGCGCACACTGTGCTGCAGAACCGACTTCAGCCGGTGCGAATACATAATGGGTGCCATCAAGCTTCCTGAACGCGTGTCTTTGCAATCTGATCCTGCCTACACCACATACAGTGTTGTGAAAAGAAGTTTGGGCTAAATATCGTATTATTGTGCACGTTATTGAACGGCTTACATGCATCTTGTCGGTGTTTGCCATCCCGCTGCGTTGTGGTAGCAGGGCACCGAATAAAGGAGCACGTCATGGACGACCTCAAAGCCAAGTATTTGACACAGATCGCGGACGCGGCAGACGAGACGTCTTTGGAAGACATTCGCATCGCGGCTGTTGGCAAGAAAGGCGAAGTCGCCCTCAAGATGCGCGAACTGGGCAAGATGACGCCCGAGGAACGGCAAGTGGCTGGACCCGCGTTGAATGCCCTCAAGGATGAAATCAACAGCGCGCTGGTTGCGAAAAAAGCGACCCTTGCGGATGCCGCCCTGGACGAACGCCTGCGGTCTGAATGGCTGGATGTGACATTGCCCACCCGCACCCAGCGTCGCGGCACCATCCACCCGATCAGCCAGGTGACCGAAGAGGTCACGGCCATCTTTGCCGAAATGGGCTTCTCCGTTGCCGAAGGGCCGCGGATCGACACCGACTGGTACAACTTCGACGCGCTCAACATTCCCGGCCACCACCCCGCGCGGGCCGAGATGGACACGTTCTACATGCACCGGGCCGAAGGCGATAATCGCCCGCCCCACGTGCTGCGCACCCACACCTCGCCGGTGCAGATCCGGTCGATGGAAGCCACTGGCGCGCCCACCCGCATCATCTGTCCCGGTGGTGTCTATCGCGCCGACTATGATCAGACCCACACCCCCATGTTCCACCAGGTCGAGGGCCTCGCCATCGACAAGGATATCTCGATGGCGAACCTGAAATGGGTGCTGGAAGAGTTCGTGAAATCCTATTTCGAGGTGGACGGCGTCGACCTGCGCTTCCGCGCCTCGCACTTCCCCTTCACCGAACCGTCGGCAGAGGTGGACATCCGCTGTTCGTGGGAAGGCGGCACGCTCAAGGTGGGCGAAGGCGACGACTGGCTTGAAATCCTCGGGTCCGGCATGGTGCACCCCAAAGTGCTTGAGGCAGGCGGGATCGATCCCAACGAATGGCAGGGCTTTGCCTTTGGCATGGGCATCGACCGGATCGCGATGCTGAAATACGGCGTCCCGGACCTGCGCGCCTTCTTTGACAGCGACCTACGCTGGCTGCGGCACTACGGCTTTGCGGCACTGGATGTTCCCACATTGCACGGCGGGCTGAGCCGCTAAACGTCGGTCCATTCCTTCCCTGTTTCAAAAAATCCCCCCGGAGGGCCGATTGGCCACCGGGGCGCGCATTGGCCCATGTTGTCTCGTTGCACGGTGCCGCTACCTTGACCCCATGCGTCGTGCCATCGTCATCCTCCTCGTCACCCTGATCGTGATCGCTCACATCTTCCTGTGGCGCTCTGACATGCCCACGCATCTCAAGCTGACCTTCACCCTGATCAATGCTACCGGCTGGACCATCGTGCTGGCCCCCATCCTGCTGATTGATCGTTGGCTCGACGCGATCCAGCGGCGCAACCGCGATGACCACGACAATGTGACGTGACACGCAGGCGTATCTGCGTAGCGTGCGGCGAATGACACGTCTTATCTTCTTCCTTGCTCTTGTTTGGGCTCTGCCGTCCGCTGCCATGGGGCCGTGGCAACGCGACACCTGCCATCTGGAGGTGCCGTGCGCATTGGGTGACCGCTCCTATCACGTCAAAGAACCAGACGGATGGGACGGGGAAACGCCCATGCCGGTTCTGATCCACTTCCACGGCTGGCAACGCACCGGCGCACTGCCCGTACAGCACCAGCGTATTTCGGGTGCCACCCGGCGGCGCGGGGTCCTGCTGATCGCGCCCAATGGCAATCGCGAGACCTGGAACATGTGGTCACCTGAAACCGAGGATGTGCAATTCGCAGCCGACGTGCTCGAGGACGTGATCAAGCGCTATCCGGTCGACACCGATAACATCTATCTGTCGGGCTATTCCTACGGCTCCATCATGGCGTGGCGTGTGGCCTGCGATCGCGGCACGGACATGAACGTGCGGGCGCTTCTGGGGATCTCGGGCACCATTGATCTGTCCGAGGACTGCGCGCAATCCCCGCGCGAGGCGCGCCATGTGCATGGGCTCAACGACAACGTGCTTGATTTTCCATATGGCCCCGATGGGGACACCACGTATCCCGTATCGCTCTGGCGTGACCATTTGGGATGTACAGATGCGCAGACGGATGGTGGCGACTGGGCAGCCGTCGAATTTCTTTCGCTCTCACGCACTGAATGGCAGAAATGTGAGGCGGGCATCAAGGTGACGCTGGATGTCCATCCGGGCGGGCATTTCATTCCGCACGGCTGGATCGCACGGCAGCTGGATGAGCTTCTGGGCCGAGAGCCTGTGTATCCCTGACACGCAAGGCGGGGCGTTCACTGCCCCGCGCTTGCACCTTGGCTCGATCTTTGCCATTGCAGGCCCGTACTGGAATGCAGGGGACGCTCCCATGAAATTCACGCTCAGCTGGCTCAAGCAGCACCTCGATACCACCGCCACGGTGGACGAGATCACCTATGCGCTGACCGACCTTGGACTGGAAGTCGAAGGGGTCGAGGATCGCGGGGCAAAGCTGGCCGACTTTACCATCGGCAAGGTGCTGAGCGCGGAAAAACACCCCGACGCCGACCGCCTGCGCGTGTGCCAGGTCGCCACGGACGAGGGTGAGAAACAGATCATCTGCGGCGCGCCCAATGCGCGCGAGGGGATCACGGTCGTGGTCGCCAAGCCGGGCGTCTATGTCCCCGGCATCGACACCACCATCGGCGTGGGCAAGATCCGAGGCATTGAAAGCTTCGGCATGATGGCTTCCGAGCGTGAGATGGAGCTGTCCGAGGAACATGACGGTATCATCGAACTCCCTTCGGGAGAGGTCGGCGACCTTTTTGTGGATTGGCTGGCCGAAAACGACCCGGCCAAGGTCGATCCGGTGATCGAGATCGCAATCACCCCCAACCGCCCCGACGCGCTGGGCGTGCGCGGCATCGCGCGCGATCTGGCCGCCCGTGGCTTGGGTACCATGCGTCCGAACCCGGTTCCTGAAGTCGAGGGCGCCTTTGTCTCGGACATTACGATCAGCATTGATGACGATACGCTCGATGGCTGCCCCGCGTTCTTCGGGCGACTAATTCGGGGTGTTCAGAACGGACCAAGCCCGGCGTGGTTGCAGGACCGCCTGCGCGCCATCGGCCTGCGCCCGATCTCGTTCCTCGTCGATGTGACCAACTATTTCACCTACGACCTGAACCGTCCCCTGCACGTCTTTGACGCAGACAAGGTGGCCGGGAATTTGCGCGTGCACCGCGCCAAGGGCGGCGAAGAAATCGCCGCCCTTGATGAAAAAAGCTACACGTTCCAGCCCGGCCAGATGATCATCTCGGATGACAACGGACCCGAAAGCATTGCGGGCATCATGGGCGGTGCCGAAACGGGCTGCACCGAAGAGACGGTGAACGTCTTTGTCGAAAGCGCCTATTGGGACCCGGTGCAGATTGCCTATACGGGTCGCGCGCTCAAGATCAACTCCGATGCGCGCTACCGTTTTGAGCGTGGTGTCGACCCGGCCTTCACGCCGGTGGGCTTGGACCATGCATGTGCCATGATCCTCGACCATGCAGGCGGAACCGCCTCCAGCATGATCGGCGCAGGGGCCGTGCCGGACACGCGTCGCGCGTACAAACTGGACGCCGCGCGGGTGCAAAGCCTTGTCGGCATGGACATCCATGAAAGCGAACAGCGCCAGACGCTGACCGCCCTCGGTTTCAAGCTCGAAGGGGACATGGCCCACGTGCCAAGCTGGCGCCCCGATGTGATGGGCGAGGCCGATCTGGTCGAGGAAGTCGCCCGGGTCGCGTCGCTGACCAAGCTGCAGGGCAAGCCCCTGCTACGGCTGACGCCGGGTGTGCCGAAGCCGGTGATGACACCTATCCAGCGGCGCGAGCAGATCGCGCGCCGGACAGCGGCGGCGCTGGGCTACAATGAATGCGTCACCTACAGTTTCATCGATCAGGCCTCCGCCAAACTCTTCGGCGGCGGTGATGATGCGACGATGCTGGAAAATCCAATCTCCAGCGACATGAGCCACATGCGCCCGGCACTTCTGCCCGGTCTGCTGCAAGCCGCAGCGCGCAATCAGGCACGCGGCTTTGCCGATCTTGCTCTGTTCGAGGTCGGCCCGGCCTTCAACGGCGGTGAGCCGGGGGAACAGCACCTGCTGGTCTCGGGCCTGCTTGTCGGACGGACGGGACCCAAGGACGTGCACGGCGCGTCGCGACCCGTCGACGTGTTCGACGTCAAGGCAGATGCCGAAGCGATCCTGTCGGCCATCGGCGCACCGGCCAAGGTGCAGATCCTGCGCGGCGCGCAAGGCTGGTGGCACCCGGGCCGTCACGGCAAGATCTGCCTTGGTCCCAAGAAGGTGCTGGGCATCTTCGGCGAACTGCACCCCCGTTTCCTTGAGGCGATGGATGTGAAAGGGCCTGCCATGGCCTTCACCCTCTGGCCCGCAGAGGTGCCTTTGCCGCGCAAGGCAGGGGCCAACAAGGGCGCACTGGACATCAGCGACCTGCAGGCGGTCGAGCGTGACTTTGCCTTTGTCGTTGACGCAGAGGTCGAAGCTCTGACGCTGGTCAACGCGGCCATGGGCGCAGACAAGGCATTGATCGAGGATGTCCGCATCTTTGACGAGTTCATCGGCGGCTCCTTGGGTGAGGGCAAGAAATCCCTGGCCCTGACCGTGCGCTTGCAACCCAAGGATGCAACCCTCAAGGATGCCGACATCGAAGCAGTGGCGCAGAAGGTGGTCGATAAGGTCACCAAGGCGACAGGCGGCAGCTTGCGCGGATAGGTCCGGCACTGGGGGGCCAGCCCCCAGACCCCCCGAAGTTTATCTGGCAAGATGAAGGGGCGGATCAGGTTTCGCTCAGCATCTCCGCGAGCAGGTCGAAGACAAGGCGAATGCGTTTGCTTGTGTGCAGTTCGCGGTGGGTGACCAGCCACACCGGGAAACTAAGGTCGGTGACACCGTCCAGCAGGCGGACTGCATCATCGAACTGATCACCAATGTGATCCGACATTGGGAAAATACCGAAACCTTTGCGCAACAGCTCCCATGTGGTGATTCCGCTGGTGGAACCGGAGCGCAAGTTTGCGCGGCTTACGGGGATGCCATATTCTTCCATGGCCGCGACAAAGGCGTCATCGTCGGCCATGCTGATGAAGTCGTGTTCCTTCAGATCCTCAACCGTTTTGGGCGAGCCGCGAGCCGCCACGTAAGACTTGGAGGCGTAAAGATGCGCTGACGAGTCGCCAATCTTGCGCGCGATCAGGTCAGCTTCGGTCGGGCGAACATGGCGGATGGCAATGTCGGCCTCGCGCTTGAGGATATCGCGGATGTCGTTGGCGGCAATCACATCAACGCGCAGGCGCGGGGCAAGGTCCCGCAGTTTCAGCAAGGTATCGGGCAGGACATAAGCGCTCATCATGTCAGAGGCCGTGACGCGGATTATGCCGTCCAACCCTTGCGTCCGGCCTTGTGCCATGACGGTGATGCGGGCGGCGGCATCGCCCATCTTGCGCGCCTCAATCAACAGGTCACGGCCTGCATCCGTCAGCGTCATGGAACGGGATGTGCGTTCGAACAGGGTCAGGCGCAACGCGTCCTCCAACGCACTGACCTGTCGCCCGATCGTGGGCTGGGCCAGACCAAGTTGTCGGGCGGCTGCGGACAGTGACCCGGTTTCGGCCGTTGCCAGAAATGCGCGCAGATGCGTCCAGTCAAACCCTCGATCCATGCAGATTTGTATATACATGTTGCGAAATTCGTCAATTTATTGCGCCTGAAGTCACCTATATATGCAGTGGTGAAGGAGATAGATGATGAAACCGAACGCACAATTCTGGGACAAGTTGGCGGTCAAATACGCGGCACAACCGATCAGCGACCCGGATGCATATGAACAGACACTTGAGCGGGTTGTCTCTTACCTCAAGCCGACGGACCGGGTGCTGGAGCTGGGCTGTGGCACCGGCAGCACGGCGCTCAAGCTTGCACCACATGCGGGATCAATCCTTGCCACCGACTTTTCCAAAGGCATGATCGCACAGGCAGAAGCGAAGATAGGTGTGGACAACGTGCGCTTCATGCAGGCCGACACGTTCAGTCCCGCATTGGCGGACGGATCCTTTGATGTTGTCCTGGGGTTCAACCTGTTTCACCTTGTGGACCGCGTTGACGACGCAATGGCGCGTGTGCACGATCTATTGGTGCCGGGCGGCGTCTTTATCTCGAAAACGCCCTGTATTGGTGAGCGGTCGCTTGGGTTGAAGTTCGGGTTGTTGAAACGGCTCATTCCGCTGATGCAACTGTTTGGCAAAGCGCCGTTTGTCCGCTTCGAAACCATCAAGAGCCTCGAGGCGCGGATTGTCCGTGCGGGGTTCGAGATTGTTGAGACAGGAAACTATCCCCTGCGCCCTCCCAGTCATTTTGTTGTGGCCCGCCGTCCTTGACCCTTGTTTTTGGTCCTGTCAGACGCAGGTTAGGTCCAGCTGGGAACAAAGGAGCACTGCGATGCTGAACGTATACCTGTCCGGGGAAATTCATACCGATTGGCGAGAGCAGATAGTAGATGGCGCACAGGGCCTTGATGTGACCTTTTCCGGGCCGGTGACTGATCATGCTTCAAGCGATGATTGCGGTGTTGCGATCCTTGGGGCCGAAGACAAGAAGTACTGGCATGATCACAAGGGCGCGATGGTGAACGCCATCCGTACCCGCAAGGGAATTGCGGACGCGGACGTGGTCGTAGTGCGCTTTGGTGACCAGTACAAGCAATGGAATGCCGCCTTTGATGCCGGGTATGCTGCGGCACTGGGCAAGTCGTTGATCATCCTGCATGGCCCCGATCATGCCCACGCCTTGAAAGAGGTGGATGCAGCAGCCCTGGCCGTGGCCGAAGAGCCCGGGCAGGTGGTGGATGTATTGCGCTATGTGCTCACTGGCTCTTTGCCCGGATAGGTCGCCTGGTGGCACTGTTCCGGGCCTCTGGCCCGAAATGCGCCCACCCGCCGACCCTGGGTCACACTTGTAACGCTTCGGGTGCGCTCTTAGCCTTTTTGAAAGGGAGACGCGCAGATGAAATTCGACTACGTGATCGTTGGTGGTGGCTCAGCGGGATGCGTGATGGCGTCGCGACTGAGTGAAGATTCCACAGTGTCGGTGTGCTTGATCGAGGCGGGTGGCTCGGGGCGCGACATCTTTGTCCGCGCGCCTGCGCTGGTGGCGGGCATGATCTCTGGCAGACCCAAGATCAACAATTGGGCTTTTCACACGGAACCGCAGCCCGAATTGAATGGACGGCGTGGGTTTCAACCGCGTGGCCGCACATTGGGCGGGTCGAGTGCCATCAACGCGATGCTGTACGTGCGCGGGCATCAGCGCGACTATGATGAATGGGCGGAGCTGGGCGCCGACGGGTGGGATTGGGACAGCGTGCTGCCCTATTTCAAACGGTCAGAGGGCAATGTGCGCGGTGCGGATGATCTGCATGGGGATAGTGGGCCGTTGCAAGTCGCCGAGCAGTCCGATCCGCGCCCGATCACGAACGCCTTTATCGAGGCCGGCGCGCAACAGCAGTTGCGTGTCACCGATGACTTCAATGATGCGGAGCAGGCGGGTGTGGGTCTGTACCAAGTGACGCAGCACCATTCCGGCACGGCCAAGGGCGAGAGGTGCTCGGCCGCGGCGGCCTATCTGCCGGAAAATGTTCTGGCGCGGACGAACCTGACCGTGTTGACACGCGCCATGGCGCATAAGGTGGAAATAGATGGCACGCGCGCGGTTGGCGTACGCATCAAACATCAAGGCAAGGTGAAGCTGGTCACGGCGGGGCGGGAGGTCATCCTGTCTGGTGGTGCATTTGGATCGCCCCAACTGCTTCTCTTGTCCGGGATCGGTCCGCGCGATGAACTGGCGTCGCACGGCATCGAACCGGTCCATGAACTGCCTGGGGTCGGGCAGAACCTGCAAGACCATCTGGACTATATCATCAGCTACCATTCCAAGCGCGATGACGTTGTGGGGCTGGGTCCCAAGGGCTTGATGGCGTTGGCCAAGGCGGGGTTGCAATGGCGCAAGGACGGGTCGGGCATGTTCGCGTCACCCTTCGCCGAAGGGGGCTTTCCTGCGCTCCGATCCGTCTGTTGACCGCCCTGATCTGCAACTGCATTTCGTTGTGGGCATCGTGGACCAGCACATGCGCAAGATACATGTGAAGTTCGGCTATTCCTGCCATGTCTGTGTGCTGCGCCCGCACAGCCGGGGCCATGTTGGTCTGCACTCTGCTGATCCGTCAAAACCGCCGTTGATTGACCCCGGTTATCTGACCGACCGGCGTGATCTGGATGTGATGATAAAAGGTGCACGACAGATGGAGAGCATACTGACCGCACCACCGCTGGAGCCATGGCGCGGCACGCAACTCTATCCCCATGACGGCAGCGATGCGGGGTTGGAGGCTGACATTCGGGCGCGCGCAGATACGATCTATCACCCGGTTGGCACGTGCCGGATGGGACAGGACGAGATGGCAGTAACGGACGCTGCGGGCCGGGTGCATGGTGTTGAGGGGCTGCGGGTTGTCGATGCCTCTCTGATGCCGCGCCTGCTTGGCGGGAACACGAACGCCCCCACCATCATGATGGCAGAAAAGATCAGCGCCGAGATGCGCGCAGCGTGATCCAATAGACGCTGCGCGACACCATTCCGTATTGGAGGCCAGCCCCCAAACCCCCGAGGTATTTTCAGCCAGAAGAAGGGGTCAGGGGCGTGGCGGAATGTTCTTGGCCTTGTCCACGGCCGGGCGGGCCATGAAGCGATCAAGGTAGGCTGCAAGGTTTTTGTGGTCGTCCCAACCGATCATCTCCTTTGCACCATAGAAGTTCAGGGCGTTGAGCCAGGGTGCGATCGCGATATCCGCGATGGAATATTGCCCGGTGATCCAGTCCTTGTCGCCGAGTTCCTTGTCCAAGACGGACAGCAGGCGTTTGGATTCGTTGACGTACCGCTCTTGTGGGCGTTTATCCTCCCAATCGGAGCCGGCGAATTTCAGGAAGAAGCCCATTTGACCGAGCATCGGACCGACACCGCCCATCTGGAACATGAGCCATTGGATCGTCCGGGCCTTGTCGCTGGCCGTCTCGCCAATCAGCTTGCCCGACTTTTCCGCAAGGTAGATCAGAATCGCACCGGACTCGAACAGGCCGACTGGCGTGCCATCCGGGCCATTTGGATCAATGATCGCCGGGATCTTGTTGTTGGGGTTGAGCGACAGGAATTCGGGGCTTTTTACATCCGCATCCGACAGCGTGACCAAATGCGCCTCGTAGGGGATCTCCATCTCTTCCAGTGCGATGGACGCCTTCACGCCGTTCGGCGTTGGAAACGAAAACAGTTGCAGAACGGATGGATCCTTGGGGGTCCACTTCTGCGTGATGGGAAAGGCGCTGAGGTCAGCCATGGGTCGTCTCCTTGAAATGATGGGTCCCACATAGGCGAAATTCCCCCCAAAATAGGCTTTGTCATGTGGGAAGATGTGTTAACCAGTGTTTGCACGCGCACATCAAAACAAAATAGAGCGTGTGGAAGCCAACGAGGGACTAGATATGCTAAACGAATTCAAGGATTTCATCGCCAAGGGCAATGTCATGGACATGGCCGTGGGGATCATCATCGGTGCGGCCTTTACCGCCATCGTGACATCGCTGGTTGGTGATCTGATCAATCCGATCATCGGTCTGTTTACGGGTGGACTGGATTTCACTAACAACTATGCGGTTCTGGCGGGTGATGTGGCCGAGGGCGCATCGCTGGAAGCGGCCCGCGAAGCCGGGGCAGCCGTGTTTGCCTATGGCGCGTTTCTGATGGCCGTGATCAACTTCCTGATCATCGCGTTCGTGGTGTTCATGTTGGTGCGCTACGTGAACAAGGTCAAAGCGGCAGCAGAGAAGCCGGAAGAGCCCGCCGAAGAAGCGCCAGCAGGTCCGTCCGAACTGGATGTGTTGCTCGAGATCCGCGACGCTCTGGCCAAGTAAGGCTCAACACCGCAACAAGACCAAGTGGGGCCGCCCGGTGCAATCCGAGCGGCCTTTTTCTTATTGTTTGAGGGCAAGGTTGGGGGCAACCACGTCGATGCCCAGCGCTTTGCCAACGGCGTAGTAGGTCAGTGTCCCGGCATGCACATTCAGTCCGGCCAGCAGGTGCGGGTCATCCTCGCAGGCCTGACGCCAGCCCTTGTCCGCCAGTGCCAGCATGAACGGCATCGTTGCGTTGCCAAGGGCGATGGTTGATGTGCGGGCAACGGCACCGGGCATGTTGGCCACGCAATAGTGCATGATCCCGTCGACATCGTAGATCGGATCGTCATGCGTGGTCGCGCGGGACGTTTCAAAACAGCCGCCCTGGTCGATCGCGACATCGACAATGGCAGCTCCGGGTTTCATGGTCGATAGCTGATCACGCGTCACCAGCTTGGGCGCTGCGGCGCCCGGGATCAGGACCGCGCCAACCACCATGTCGGCCTCCGCCACCAGTTCGGCGGTATTGCCCGCACTGGCGTAGCTTGTCTTAAAAAGGCCGGAAAACGCGTCATCCAGGTAACGCATCCGGGGCAGGGACCGGTCCAGGACCGTCACGTCAGCGCCCATACCGGCGGCAACGCGGGCTGCGTGCGTGCCGACAACACCGCCTCCGATCACGACCACCTTGGCAGGCCCGACACCGGGCACGCCGCCCATCAACACGCCGCGCCCGCCATTTGCCTTCTGCAAGGTCCATGCACCGACTTGCGGGGCCAGGCGGCCTGCCACCTCTGACATGGGGGCAAGCAGGGGCAACCCGCCATTGGTGTCAGTCACGGTCTCATACGCGATGGCGGTGCAGCCGGACGCGAGCAGGTCATGGGTCTGTTCCGGATCCGGGGCCAGATGCAGGTAGGTGAACAACAACTGTCCCTCGCGCAGCATCTTGCGCTCGACCGCTTGGGGCTCTTTCACCTTCACGATCATGTCTGCGGCGGCAAAGACTTCCTCTGCCGTGTCCAGGATATGCGCGCCTGCCGCCACATAGTCGGCATCATCGAAACCAGCACCCTTTCCGGCACCGGCTTGCACGCTGACAGTATGACCATGAGTTACAGCCTCGCGCGCTGCATTGGGTGTCAGGCCGACACGGTATTCTTGTGCCTTGATCTCAGTTGGGCATCCGATGTGCATAGCAGTTACTCCTCCAGTTGCGCCCAGAGTCGCGCAATTGGCTTGCAATTGGGCACTAGAAATGGATCGTGTTGGTGCGCAAACATCGAAGAAATGTGCGTACTTACGCTCTTGTGACGAAGGATCCTGCACGCATGGCAATTGATTCAACAGATCGCCGTATCCTGTCTGCTCTGCAAAAACAGGGGCGGATATCGAATGCAGACCTGAGCGAAGCGGTGCATCTGTCACCATCTGCATGCCACCGGCGTGTGCAACGGCTCGAACAAGCGGGGTACATTCGCGACTACGTGGCCTTGCTCGACGCTCGAAAGATGGGTGTGCCGACAACAGTTTTTGTCGAGATCACACTGCAGGGTCAGGCGGACGAAGTGCTTGAAGCCTTTGAAAAAGCAGTCGCGCGCATCCCGGATGTGCTAGAGTGTCATCTGATGGCGGGCACCGCGGACTACATCCTAAAGGTAGTTGCAGAAGGGACTGAAGACTTCGCGCGCATCCACCGTCAACATCTCGCGCGCTTACCCGGGGTGGCACAAATGCAGTCAAGTTTTGCACTTAGAACTGTTTTTAAAACAACGGCTTTGCCGGTCTGACCTGCACCGCGACATAGCGCCATTATTTTGGCCGTCGTCATACAGCGGTGATGTTCATCAGGCACGCACACGGAGGGCGCGAATCGCCGCAATCCAACTACATATTTTGGAGTTCACGATGAAAGACGCAGATACTCAGGAGTTGTCCTTTGACGATTGGGACGAGCTGAAATTTCCACGCAAAACAACGCAGGGCTTTGATGAGGTCGTAGAGCGCGCCATTTCGCGCCGGGGCTTTTTGGGGGGCGTGGTTGCCTTCGGGTCGGGCGCGGCCGTGATGGGCACCGGTATGCTGAAGGGGACAACGGCAATGGCCGGTCAGTCCTCACGCTTTGCCTTTGACCAGATTCCGATACAAACCGACGGCACCGTACATGTGCCCGACGGCTACAGCTGGGACGTACTGGTCCGTTGGGGCGATCCGTTGTTCTCGGACGCACCCGCATTCGATCCGGCGAACGGTGTGCCCGTCGCGGGCTCGGACCGTGTGTTTGCCGAAAACACCGACGGCATGCATCTCTTTACCGTGGGCAACAAACAGATCCTCGCGGTCAACAACGAGTACGCAAACCGCAAGACCAACCTGCCCAACAACGCAGAAGGCGTGCCTGCCTCGGCAGACGATGTGCTGATCTTCCAGAACCTGCAGGGCGTCACCATTATGGAAGTGGCCGAAGGCAATGACGGCTGGAGTGTTGTGATCGACAGCCCCTACAACCGCCGTATCACGCACAACACACCGATGACGCTGGATGGCCCCGCAGCCGGCCACGATCTGCTCAAGACCGAGGCGGATGCCACGGGCACCGCATCGCTGGGGACCATGAACAATTGTGGATCGGGTCCGACCCCCTGGGGCACCTACCTGACGTGCGAGGAAAACTTCAACGGCTACTTCGGTGCAACGGGCGACATGCCCACCGACGAAACGACGGCCGCAGGCTTTGAACGCTACGGCGTTGGCCCGGATGGCTGGGGTTATGACTATCACAAGTGGGACGCCCGCTTTGACGTCAGCCAGAACCCGAATGAACCGCATCGCGTGGGCTACGTGGTCGAAATCGATCCAACCAACCCCGATGCTACGCCCGTCAAGCACACCGCCCTAGGGCGTATCAAGCACGAGAACGCGGCCTGCGCCTTGGCGCCTGATGGTCGCGTAGTCGTCTACATGGGCGACGACGAGCGGGGCGAGTTCATGTACAAGTGGCTGTCGCGCGAAGTGTACGTACCGGGTGGCGATACCTCGACCTTGCTGAGCGACGGGCAGCTTTATGCCGCCAAGTTCAACGACGACATGACGGGCGAATGGGTGGCGCTGACACCCGACGCAACCGGCATGGACGAGGCGCATATCGCCATCTTCACCCGCATAGCTGCCTCAGCCGTGGGCGCGACCACGATGGACCGCCCGGAATGGGTGGCCGTGAACCCCACGGCGGTCGAAGCCTATTGCTGCCTGACCAACAACAAGAACCGTGGCGTGCAGCCCAATGCAGGGGGCGACGACACGTCGGCCAACGGTCCCAACCCGCGGGAGGCCAACAATTTTGGTCAGATCGTGCGGTGGCGTCCCCATGGGGACAACCATGCCTCCAACACCTTTGACTGGGATCTGTACGTGATGGCGGGCAACCCCAAGGCGCAGCAAGGACCCTACAAAGGGTCGTCCAACGTCAACGAAGGCAACCTGTTCAACTCGCCCGATGGCATGGCGATCGACTCGACTGGTTTGATGTGGATCCAGACCGACGGGGATGACAGCAATGAGGGCGAATTCGAAGGCATGGGCAACAACCAGATGCTGGCAGGTGATCCGGTGACAGGTGAAATCCGACGCTTCCTCACTGGTCCCAAAGGCTCCGAAGTGACCGGCCTCACTTGGTCGGCAGATCGCCGCACCATGTTTGTGGGCATCCAGCACCCGGGCGCAACGTTCCCGGATGGCGAGGAGGTACTGCCCCGTTCGTCCATCGTTGTGGTCAAACGTGACGACAACGCATTGGTCGGCTAGGCCGAAAGGCACAAGGTCCGGGCGTCTATTATGAATGACGCCCGGGCCGGCAGCACGCCAGTTTCTTCGGTTTCATTGCATGGCATTGCAAAGCACTGAGCGTTACTATTTGTAACTGCCTCGCCGGACAGCGTGCGCTTTCACCACAACTTAACCTGTTTCCGTTTCGACGTTTCAAATGCATTTACGGGCGCTGAAATTTGCGACGCGCCTCGTCAGCTGCGGCGCGTATGGCACAGCCGTTGCTATGGTCGTTGATCAATCCCATGGCTTGGATAAACGCAAACACAGTTGTTGGGCCCAGGAATTTCCATCCCCGACGCTTCAATTCGCGGGCAAGCGCTATTGAGGTTTCGCTGGTCGATTGTGATTGGGGCGGGCCCAGATCCTCTGCGTTTGGCTCAAACCCCCAGAAAAACGATGCAAGCTTGCCTTCCGTTTCGACCATCTTCACTGCGCACGCGGCATTGTTGATGACTGCGGCGATCTTGTGAAAATCAAAGTCGTCGAATGCTGCACGAAAGCCTTCTCGCTTGGTGAGGATCGTGCGCCAACTCAACCCCGACTGAAAACTTTCCAAGCACAGTTTTTCGAACAGACGAATGTCGTCCGACACCGGAAATCCCCATTCGTGATCGTGGTAGTCAAGAAACTCGGGGGCCGCGCCGCTCCACTTGCATCGGGCCAGCCCGTCTGCGGCAACGAAATCTGTCATGCGGCGTCGTCCCTCAAGAAGGCGAGGCGCGGATCGGTTCGCGCTGGTGCAAGTTCCTGGATATGCGGGGTTGCAATCCCTTCCGATACAAATGGGTCCGCAGCGACACGCTGCTCAAGCGCGGACAAGTCGATGTTTGTCGCCAGAATGGCACCACCACCTTGCGGTTTTAAACCACCGACCAACACAAACACGCCATCCTCAAAGCCGCGGGCGATCCAATCGTTGTGGGCGGCCATGAAGTCAGGAGCCTTTGACTTTTGTTCGGTCAGGGTCAGCGTGACAACGTACATGTTCAGTCCTTCTCATCATTTTGGTCTTGTGATCCCGCGACCGCATCAAGCCATGCCAGCATCTGCGCAACCTCAGTTTCAAGGAACGGCTCGTCAGGATAAGCGTTGGCAAGGGTTGCAGCACCTTGGCTGCGGGCCAGAATGTGCATGGCCAGCGCATCGGCATCTTGTTCCCTGCCCATCTCTTCAAAACGGTGGCGCAGCCAAATGCGGAACAGGTCAAACAGTTCGCGGGCTCCTGATCCACCGGGGTGATCCAACTTCGCCAACTCGGAGAACAAGGTCCCGACCGGACACCCGAATGACCGGATCTTCGTGTTGTTCATCACCAGAATGCCAATGAAGCTTGCAATGCATTGCTTGGGTGTCTGGTTGCTGTCGACCCAACCTTCAAGCATTTTATGACGATCTTTGATGCGGCGCTCAATCACCGCGTCCAGAATTTCGTCCTTGGTCCTGAAATGGTAGTAGAAGTTGCCGCGGGATATGCCGACCAATTCGGCAACACCCGCAAATGAGGTGGCTTCGAACCCGCGTTCATAAAACAGCCGGTCGGCCGCGGTGACGATCTTCTCGCGTGTGGCGGATGCTGCCATTTTTAGGTCCCTCCCATCGAATTTTCTATCAGGCCGCCGACATCAAGTCGCGATCGGCGAAGGGGTAATCATTGTATCCTGTCTTACCCCCGACATAGAACGTTGCCTTGTCGATGGCGTTCAGTGGAAGGTCTTCGCGATATCGCCGAACAAGATCGGGATTGGCAAGAAAGGGTGCACCGAACGCCACAAGATCAGCGTGGCCGGACTGGATCGCGGCAATGGCGTCTGCCTTGCTGTAACCGTTATTTGCAATGTAAGTCCCGGGAAAGTGGCTCCGCAGCCTACGATAGTCGACGTCTTTGGCGGAACCTTCAATATGGCCCGTGATCCCCATACTCGCTTCGGTGACATGAAGGTATGCCAAGCCATGGTCGGCGATTGCGGCAACAATTTTTTCGAAATGCTGCTGCGGCTCAGAGATCGCCCATCCCATTAAACGTGTTTTCAGGAGACAGCTTCACACCGACACGGTCAGCCGGAAAGACGGTAGTGACCGCTTCGATCACTTCTTGGAGGAACCGCGTTCTGTTTTCGATGGATCCGCCATAGCCATCCGTGCGCTTGTTGGTCCCATCTCGCAGAAACTGGTCGATCAGATAGCCATTTGCACCATGCACTTCGACGCCATCAAGACCCGCATCCTTCGCATTTTGTGCGGCAAGACGGAATTGATCGACAACATCGGGAATTTCTGACGTCTCAAGCGACCGGGGGGTCTCGAATTTCTGATAACCACTGGCAGTGAAGGCAAATCCATCAGGCTTCATGGCAGATGGGGCGACGGGCAACGCATTGTCCTCCTGATGAGAGGGGTGCGAAATGCGGCCACAATGCTGAAGCTGCGCAAACATGCGGCCGCCCTTTGAGCGGACGGAATTCATAATGCGCAACCAGCCCGACGTTTGCTGTGGGGTGAATATGCCAGGCGTATTCGGATAGCCCACTCCCTGCTGAGAGACTGGCGCAGATTCTGAAATGATCAGCCCTGCCGTGGCCCGATCCGCATAATGCTCGACCATCATTTGGCTTGGAACACCGCCGTCGATGGCGCGACTGCGGGACATCGGTGCCATTACCATCCGATTTGGAAGCTGCAAGCTTCCCAAGGAGGTCATTGAAAAGAGGTCTTGTGTCATTCAGTTTGTCCGTCTGTGATATTAGGTCGATTGTCCTAGAATCATGAATAGGACGCTTGACCTATTCTGTCAATCGGATCCTCTTGGGTCGACAGGTTCGCGTGGTGTACGGAAGCAGGTTTTGGTGCTGACGCGTCATTTGGAAGAATGGGATCGGGCATTTGTCCGGCAGATGCAGAAGCGATGCGTATCGTCGGCTGACAGTCTGTCTGCCGCACGCTCTCACCACTCGGACGCTGGAACGGCGCGATCCCTGAGCGCCGGTTCACCCGCCGTCTCATTGGCCATTGCCAAAAAACAAAAAACCCCGCAGCCGGGCGGCTACGGGGTCCTTGAATTCGTCAGCTCACGCTGGTGGCTTAAAGCAGCCCTTCGCGTTGCGCTTTTTTCCGAGCCAACTTACGGGCCCGGCGGATCGCTTCAGCTTTCTCGCGCGCTTTTTTCTCAGACGGTTTCTCGAAATGTTGCTTCAGCTTCATTTCACGGAACACGCCTTCGCGCTGCAGCTTCTTTTTCAGGGCACGAAGCGCCTGATCGACATTGTTGTCGCGAACACTAACCTGCATGTGGTTGTCACCACCTTTCTAGATAAGAGTTGCAAGGATTTGCAGGAGATGTGCGCATAGCAAACCAGATCGGCTTTGTCCATAGCGAGGCGTTGGCGATCAGAACAGGAAATCACTTGCCTGAAGATCGTCTATGTCCACACCCCGAAGGATCATGGTGTTGCCGTCCAGATCATCAATTACAGCGTTGCTGCCTGCCTGCCGAAGATGCCCATCGTTCACCAGGTCATTGTAGGATGTGATCGAAGCAACAGCGCGTAGATCGACCACTTCCGACTGGGCCGCAGTGTTGAAATCTGTGACCACATCACGGCCGGCGGAAAAGACGAACACGTCCTCACCGGCACCGCCGGTCACGACGTCATTCCCGGTGCCGCCATCCAGCCTGTCACGGTCTGCGTATCCCAGAATGCGGTCATTGCCCGCACCACCCAAGAGGAGATCGCGCCCGCCGCCGCCGCCCATGACATCGTTGCCCGAACCACCATTAAGAGTGTCATTGCCGCTCTCACCCGTCAGGGTGTCGTTGCCGCCGGTGCCAAAGAGCGCATCAGCGCCGACACCGCCCTTGAGACGGTCATCGCCTACACCGCCGTTCAGCCTGTCGTTGCCAGCGCCCCCGTTCAGGGTGTCATTGTCACCCCCGCCGTTCAAAACGTCGTTGTCAGCGCCGCCAAAGATGTTGTCCCGTCCGGCACCACCCTCAATCGTGTCACTGCCAGCCTGACCTGCAAGGAAGTCGTTTCCATTCTGACCGCGCAACATGTCGTTGCCTGCCCCGCCGTCCAGTCGGTCATTGCCTCCCGTGCCAACCAGCACATCATCACCGTCGACCGGGTCAACGGGCGGTGTCGGAGAGCCTCCGGTATCAAGGTTTACCGGAGCGGACGTGCGTGCGAAATTCTGCGTGACGTAAACGGCGTCATACCCAGGGCCGTCGCCTTCCTCGATCCCGATTCCAATCAGTTCAAAGTTGGGGTTCAGGATGTTGGCACGGTGGCCGGGGCTGTTCATCAACGACGTGTGCAGATCGACCACGTCATCCGAGATGCCAGGTGCACCCCGTTCGGATTGGAAGGCTATGTTCTCGCCCCAGGTCCAATTGCCGGAAAATGTGAAACCGGCATCGCGCATGCGGTCGCCGGGATCGGATTGGTTGATACCGGTATGACTGAAGTTACCGGTTTGATCCATCCAATCGCTGTGGTCCTCACTTGCGTCGTTCAAACGCCTTTCGAGGGTCAGCGGATCAAGGCCGCGAGATGTGCGTTCCTCGTTGATGAGGTCGAGCATTTGGCGTTCAAAACTGCTTGCAACGGACATCATGTGTTCCTTTCCTGAGTGCGTAGCGGCTCCTGTCTCGTTAGGCAGCAAGGTGTGGGCAAGCGGAGGAGCTTGCGCTGAAAATTTCAGCAATTCGGCGCGGAAATGGCTGTGTTTTGCGGCGGCAATCCGCGTCTCATAACGCCAAAGGGCACTGTTGGCTGACTGTCGCTTCCGTATGGTGCGCTATGCAGCGGGAGGTTGCGCAAAGAGCCGTTGCCGGGATGCGACAGCACAGACACTTGTCTGCTTGCAAGGCCCGCTCTAGGTCTCTTCACATGACAGATTCATCGCAAGACCTGATTGACAGGCTTCTGGGCGCCGCCCTGATGCACGTCCCATTCGACGGTTGGTCCGAAACCACGTTCAAGGCGGCGGCAACGGATGCGAATGTCGATTTGACCATGGCCCGCGCCATATGCCCCCGCGGGGCAGTGGACCTTGCCCTTGCCTATCACGCGCAGGGCGATGAAGCGATGCTGGCCCGCCTCAAGTCAGAGCCATTGCCGGATCGCTTTCGCGACAAGATTGCCGCCGGCGTCAGGTTTCGGATCGAAGCGGTAACGGACAAGGAAGCGGTGCGTCGTGGCACCACCCTGTTTGCCCTGCCCGTCTATGCGGCGGACGGCGCCAAGGCCATTTGGGGCACGGCGGACAAGATCTGGGATGCGCTGGGGGACACGTCAGACGACGTGAACTGGTACACCAAGCGCGCGACGCTTTCAGGCGTCTACTCGTCCACGGTACTGTATTGGCTGGGCGACGACAGCATAGACAATCAAGCCACCTGGGCTTTTCTTGACCGGCGCATCGACGACGTGATGCAGATCGAAAAGGTCAAGGCGCACGTGCGTGACAGCAAGGTGCTGTCGACCCTCTTTGCCGGGCCGAACTGGCTGTTGGACCAGATCAAGGCGCCGTCGCATAGCTCGAATTCAGACTTGCCCGGAACCTGGTCATCCCCCCGTAACTGACCACGCCAGGATCACGGCAACCTGCACGATCAGGACAAAAAGGTTTGTCAGGATGACGGGGCTTGCCACACCCACAACCACTGCGCTTGCCAGCTTGTAGGAAATCTGCACGCCAAAGAGCGCAAAGGTCATGGGCACGGCCCATGGATGGTTCACCACGTTCAAAACAATGAGTGCAGCACTCGTAACCGCGAGGCCGAAATAGACGCATGCAAGAATGCGTCGTGCATCCGTATCCGGTCCAAAAGCGCTGTCCATCGTGCCGTTCATCAACCCAGTGATCACCGGGATCAGGATCACCAGGTTCAGTCCGAGCGCGGCAACCAGCATGTGGGTTCCTTTCCTTGTCCATGCCGGGATACGGTAGGCAAAACGAAAGGGATCAGAATGGCTCAGGACATGCGCGCTGTCGAAATCACCAAACCCGGCGGACCGGATGTGCTGCAGCCCGTCACCCGTCCACGTCCCACAGCGGATCACGGCCAGGTCGTAATTGAAGTGGCTTGGGCCGGTGTGAACCGACCGGACGCGCTCCAAAGGGCTGGCCTGTACAACCCGCCGCCGAATGCAAGCGACCTGCCGGGTCTTGAAGCGTCGGGCACAATTGTCGAGGTCGGTCCGGGCGTAAGCGGCTGGGCTGTCGGGGACAAGGTCTGTGCCCTGCTGCCCGGTGGCGGCTACGCCGAGTATGTTGCGACACCCGCCGCCCATTGTCTGCCGGTTCCGGACGGTATGGGACTCAAGGAAGCGGCCTGCCTGCCCGAAACCTATTTCACGGTGTGGTCCAATGTCTTCATCCGCGGAGGCTTGACGGGCGGCGAACGCTTTCTTGTGCATGGGGGGTCATCCGGGATCGGTACAACCGCAATACAGTTGGCCAATCATTTTGGCGCACGTGTGTTTGCCACGGCCGGATCCGAAGAAAAATGCCAGGCATGCCGCGATTTGGGCGCCGAGGTGGCCATCAACTACCGCGAGGACGATTTCAAACAAGTGATGAAGGACGAGGGCGGCGCGCACCTGATCCTGTGCATGGTCGGCGGCCCTTACATTGCCAGGAACCTGTCGGCACTGGCGGATGACGGACGGCTGGTGCAGATCGCATTTCTTCAAGGCCCGAAGGCCGAGGTCAACTTTGCCCAGCTCATGACCCGCAGGCTGACCATGACCGGCAGCACATTGCGACCGCAAAGCGATCTGGCCAAGGCACGCATCGCTCAGGATTTGCGGGAAGCGGTATGGCCACTGCTGTCGGCGGGTCGGATCAGGCCGGTGATGGATTCCGAGTTCCCGCTGGACGATGCCACGGGTGCACACGCGCGCATGGAAAGCTCGGGTCATATCGGGAAGATTGTTTTGGAAGTCGCAGGCGGCTAGGGCGTGATCCAAAGGCCGCCTGTCGGCGACACTATTGTCCAGGGGGCTCTGCCCCCGTCCTTCGGACTCCCCCGTGGTATTTTCAGTCAGAAGAAACGAAGCGTTAAGGTTAACGTGCTCCTTTCTTGAGGCGGTATAGGCTGTGGAGCCGATGACCGTGTCAGGAGAAGCAGCAGCTTTCCCCGTTCGCCCGCGGTGCTCACACTGGATGAGTGGCGCGGGCGATTTCGTTTCTTCTGACTGAAAATACCACCGCCGGAGGCTCCGACACGTGTCGGCTGCGCCCGAGGCTGAAAATGAATTGATCCGGTCTCCTTGAACATCAAACCGAATCGAGACATATATGTCTCATGCGAGACAAAGATGTATCAAAAATAGATCATATCCTCGAAGCGGCGTTCGAGGTTTTCAGCCAAAACCCAGGCGCATCGCTGGCCGATGTCGCCAAGCAGGCGGGTGTTGGACGCGCAACGCTGCACCGTCATTTCGCGGGGCGCGATGACCTGATGATCGCGCTGACGTTGACCGCGGCCAAGGAACTGGATGCCGCGGTTGAGGAGGCCACAGCCAATTGCCAAACCTATTCCGAAGGGTTGGAAGCCGGGCTGCAGGCCATTCTTCCGCTGGCGGCCCGGCACATGTTCCTGTCAACCGACCCAGCCAGCCAGGATCCGCGTGTGACCGAGGTCTATGCCACGCAAACACGCGATCTCGCCCATGACATCGACATGGCCAAGGCCGAAGGCAACTTCGATCCGCATGTCCCCACCGAATGGATCGTGCAGGCCTACGAAAACCTGATCTACGCTGGCTGGGCCACGGTCGTTGCCGGTGATGCAACTCCGAAACAGGCCGCCGCTCTGGCCTGGCGTACCCTGACAAAAGGAACCTGCCCATGACCCCTGCAAGTCTGGAAACACTTGGCACCCAGATCGATGAAGTGTTCTTTTTCATTGGCATCGCCATCCTGTTGATTGAACTGGCCGAGGTCTTGTTCAAAGGCAGCCACAAGGGGCGCACGATTGCTGAGATGTTGGTAAGTGCCAGCACCCAAATACCGTCGATCGCCGTGCAGGTCTTCATCCTGACGGGTGCCTACATCGTCTACTATATCTTGGCCGAAATCGCGCAGCCCTGGCAGATTCCGCTGACTTGGTGGGGCATCCTGCTGGTCGTGATTGCAGCCGACCTGACCTACTACTGGGAACACCGGATTGCACATGAGGTGCGTGTGCTCTGGACCCAGCACGCGGTCCACCATTCCTCGCGCGATTACAATATAATTACCGGCATCCGCTTCGGCCCGCTTGAGGGTGTCTGGAGCCTGATCGCTCACATCCCATTGGTCTTCCTTGGTTTTTCGCCCGAGATGATCTTTTTCGGCATCATCGTGGTGCTGGCCTACCAGACGTGGATTCATACGGAAGTGATCGGCAAGCTGAGATGGTTCGACAAGGTTATGAACAGCCCGGCCAACCACCGCGTCCACCACGGCTGCGACGATAAGTATATCGACAAGAACTATGGCGGCATCACCGTGATCTGGGATCAGCTTTTCGGCACCTACCAGGCCGAGGAAGAGACGCCGCGCTATGGCCTAAAACGCGACTTTGACAGCCGCAATCCCATCCGCGTCTGGTTCTCGGAGCTTCCCGGTCTTTGGCACGATGTCGTCAACGCCCGCAGCTGGGGAGAGGCGTGGCGCTACCTGATGCGGCCCCCGGGCTGGACGCCGGGCGGAACCTCAGCGGATCGGAGTGAATAGCGCATCGCGCGCCGTGCAATCGCGCACCACATCCTGACCGCACGGCACCGGATCAAGATCGCGGGACAGGCATATCCGGGCTTCCTGGATATGCCCATCGCGGCAGGTGATGGTTACGCCGTCGGCTTCCATGTCCGGATTGGATTGCAGGAACGCCTCTTCCACCACGGATGCGGGCAACTTGACCGTTTTGTCGAGCTTGCGGAACACAGGCGGGCGGATCACGCGGCCATACGCCTCGCGCGACAGGGCATAGTAGGCGGGTGCTGACAGGCCGGAACACACCCCGTGTTTCTTCCACTGGTGCCACGCCAAACCGGATGTGCCCATGATGTCCGCCATGTCCCGCGTCATCGCACGGCTGGGCGGACGCTCGGCTGTTTGGCAGTATTCGGGCCAGCCGCGATGGTATTGCGGCCACAGCCCATGCATAATCCACCCGTGATCATGCCGCGCATCGCATTGGTCGGATCCGCGCGCGTCCCCTTCGTAGGCGCACCAGTTCGGCGACCAACTCAGCGACAGGACGTAATAGTCAAACTCGCCTGATCGATCCTGCGCCCAGGCCCCCGCTGCCATAGCCAGCCAAATCAAAACAACACGCATCAGGCTTCCCTTTTCCGATCGATCCGACTATATCGCGTCCAAGTTCCCCTACAACGGAAACCCGCCTTGGACCCCAAGGCCGCCTCTTTCAGGCGACGGGAAAGATATGCATAGGAGCATGTGACAATGGCAAAACCGATCATGGCCAAGGCAACCGCCGTCTGGCTGGTGGACAACACGACGATCAGCTTCAAGCAGATCGCTGACTTTGTCGAAATGCACGAACTGGAAGTGCAGGGCATCGCCGATGGTGATGTGGCGGCGGGCGTCAAAGGCTTTGATCCCATTGCCAACAACCAGTTGACGCAAGAAGAAATCGACGCTGCAGAACAGAACCCGCTGCACAAGCTGAAACTGAAGTTTAACGCCGCCGCCGTGGGCGAGGAAAAGCGCCGTGGCCCGCGTTATACGCCCCTGTCCAAACGGCAGGACCGCCCGGCTGCGATCTACTGGCTGGTCAAGTTCCATCCGGAACTGACCGACGGCCAGATATCGAAACTCGTGGGCACGACCAAGCCGACGATCCAGTCGATCTCGCGAGCGCACGCACTGGAACATCTCGAACATCCAGCCGGTCGATCCGGTGGCCCTTGGTCTGACCAAGCAGTCCGAACTGGATGCTGCCGTTCAGAAAGCCGCCTCCAAGAAAGCGGCAGAGGGCAGTGTGATGTCCGATGACGAACGCCGCAAACTGGTCAGCACCGAACAGTCGCTCGGCATGGAAGCCGAACCCAAGATCCCGACAGCCATCGAAGGGCTCGAAACCTTCTCGCTTGCGGACGATGACGAGGACGACAAAGAAGACGAAAGCACGCTGGTCGATGCCGACAGCTTCTTCAACCTGCCCAAAGGCGACGGCGAAGAAGACGAACAGCCCTAATCTAGTGCTTCAATTGATGGTCAGGGCAGCAACTGCCCTGGCATGACGTCCGACATGTGATCGATGAACGCCCGCACCGCCGGGCGCATCAACCGGCGTGATGTGAACGCCAGATGCACAGGCGCACGGCGCGTGTGCCAGCCGGGCAGTACGCGGCGCAGCGCCCCATCTGCAACGGCTGGCGCGGCCACGATGTCCGGCAACACCACCACCAGATCCGAACGGACCGCCGTTTCCAGCAACAGCCACGGGTTCATTGCGATCATGCGCGGTTGGACGGAAACCTCATGCACGTGCCCCTCGGGCGACGTGATGTGCAAGCTGGGGGTCGCGGACATGCCTGGATGCATCAGCCCAACCGGACAAGTGGCCAGATCATCCAGGTTTGCGCATCCGGCAGCTTTCGGTCCGCAGAACAGGCTGGCAAAGACCGTGCCCATCGGTTTCGCGATGATCTCATCATTTTCGGGCGGGCCAACCCGCACAACGGCATCGAACCGCTCTTCAATCAGATCGACATGCCGATCCGACAGGTCTACCTCCAGCGCGCACTCGGGATAGGCTGCCAGAAACCCCGCCGCTGCCGGAGCCAACAGCGCCTGACCAAAGATCGTCGGTGTGCTGATGCTGACTGTCCCGCTGAGGACAGCGCGCAACCCATCTATGGTCAGCTCTGCCGTCTCGGCCGCTGCAACTATGCGTCGGGCCTCGTGGGCCGCGACCTCACCGGCCTCCGTGATACACACCTTGCGTGAGGTGCGCTCGAACAGGCGCAACCCGGCCCGCTCCTCCATCTTGGCGATCCGCCGGCTGACGGTTGTTGTCGGCACCTTCAACACACGGGCGGTGCCGGCAAAACTGCCGCACTGACGCAGCTCGACCAGAATACGCGCATCTACCAGATCGCTGATGATCATCCCATTTCCGCCATTGCTGCATTCCGAATTTGTTCAATTGTTTCAATACGATCCCGGGCCATGTCATGGCGCGGCGGGGCCAGAGTGTTGGTGACACGGACCCGCCGGTCAATTCAAGACAGAACCCAGGAGAGACCCAAAATGGCACTACCCGCTTCCGACCTGACCCCCGACAACTGCGTGTTTCTGATGATCGACCACCAGGTCGGGCTCATGCAGTTCCTCCCATCGATCGACCCGCTCCAACTCAAGAACAACATCCTCGGCCACGCCCGCACGGCCAAGGCATTCGACATTCCCGTCATCATGGGCACAAGCTGGCCGGATGGCCCCAACGGGCCAACCATGCCGGAACTAAAAACCCTGTTCCCGGACGTGAACGTGATCGACCGCCCCTTCGTGAACTTCTGGAAAGACGACGCATCCCGCGCGGCGGTTGAGGCCACGGGGCGGCGCAAGCTGGTCATCTCAGGCCTCGCAACCGAGGTATGTGCGGCATTCCCGGCCATTTCGGCCCTGCGTGACGGCTACGAAACCTACGTCGTGCTGGACGCCTGCGCCGACTTCAACCCGATGATCCAGCAGGTGACAACTCAACGGCTGGCGGCAGCCGGGGTGATTGTCACCACATGGGTCGCGGTTCTGGCAGAGCTTGCCTCGAACACCGAAGTCAACGGCCAGCATATCGGGCGCTTGCTGGGCGACCATATGGGCCAATACTACGCCGCGATGAACAACTTCCTCGGAACCGCAGCACATACGGATGCCGTGCGCGAAGGGGTCGGGCTGACGGGAAATCCACCAATCCCGGCTATCCTCGACTGACCGGTCCGGCCTTGCGTTCCCGGCGGGTGCGCCTACGATTGGCGTGCCCGTATCCATGTCCCGCAAAGGCGCACCCCATGAACCAATATGCTCAGGTCGAGGGCGACAGCCCCGCTAACATCATCTGCGATCTGCGCAGTGACACCGTCACGCGGCCCGATGCTGCGATGCGCAAGGCAATGGCCGACGCGGATGTGGGCGATGACGTCTTTGGCGATGACCCGACGGTCAATCGGCTCGAAGCGACGCTGGCCGAACGGCTTGGGAAAGAAGCGGGGCTGTTCCTGACCTCGGGCACGCAAAGCAACTTCGTTGGCATGCTGGCGCATTGCGCACGGGGCGAAGAGATCATCACAGGCCGCCCCTATCACATATACAGATACGAGGCTAAAGGCGCCTCCGTTCTGGGCGGCATAGGGTTCGAGGCGTTGGATGTCGCCGATGACGGAGCACTCAACCCGTCCGACATCACCACAGCGGTGAAAGAGGATGACCCCCACATGCCGATCACCCGGCTTCTGGGGCTGGAAAACACGCACAACGGCATGGCAATCCCGCTCACCCGACTGGGTGACGCGGTGCAGGCAGGCCGCGACGCGGGGTTGGCCGTACATCTGGATGGTGCGCGCTATTTCAATGCCGTGGCCGCGCTCAATTGCCCCGAAACCGCGCTGGCCGACATGTTCGACAGTGTCTCGATCTGTCTGTCCAAGGGGCTGGGCGCCCCCGTCGGCTCAGTCCTCGTCGGCCCTCAGGACCTGATCGACCGCGCCCGCCGCTATCGCAAGATGCTGGGCGGCGGCACACGGCAGGCCGGCATCCTTGCCGCCGCTGGCCTTCATGCGCTGGATCACAACACCACCCGCCTGACCGAAGACCATTCCCGCGCCACTGTACTCGCTGACGCCCTGAGACAGTACGGAGGCGTACAGCAAGCCACCAACATGATCTTTTTCACGCCGCCCGGCGGGGTCACTGCGGACTTGCCGCACCACATGGCCGCTCACGGCGTTCAATTGACCGGGGCCACCGGCACAACACGGCTCGTACTGCACAAGGATGTCACCGATGACGGGTTGCAAGCCGCGATCACCGGGTTCCGCAGCTATTTCGATTGATCCCGAACAGCCCGTGACCCGGCAAAGGTCACAACCAGTGCTGCAAAGGTGATGGCAAACACACCCAGCAAGCCGGTGACACCGGGAAAGACCGAAAACAGGATCAGGTCAAAGCCCAAGGCCCAGATCAATCCGGTGAAATCGAACGGGGCCAGCGCACTGACCGGCGCGCGGGCCACCGCTTCGTTTGCCACGATGTGACCGACACCGCCGATTACGCCTGCCAGTACCAGCCAACCCAGCACCGCCGCGTTCAGCGCCACCCAGCCAAGGGGCAGGGTGGCCAGACCGATGACCGCCGACACCACGGCAAAGTAAAACGCAATGGTCGACGAGCTTTCGGTCAGCGTCATCGTCTTCGTATGCACCCGGACAAAGGCCATGGTCACGGCGTAGGCCAGCCCGGCGGCAACGCCGATCAACGCTCCATCACCCGGTCGCTCGAACGCATCCCACAACAGCAACAGGACCCCGCCAAAGCCTAGGGCGATGGCAATGAAAATGGCGTTCGAAAGCCGTTCCTTCAGCATCAGGGCGGCCAGCGGCAGAACCAGCACGGGCGCGAGGTAGGCCAGCGCCTGCGCATTCGCGACCGGCAGATAGGCCAGCGATAGAAAGGACATCGCCATGGAAAATGCCCCGAACACGCTACGCGTGACATGCAGGCCCGGTCGGGTCGTGCGCAGACCGTGGGGAAAGTCACCCAGCCACATCATGTACAGGCAGATCGGCACCAGCGCGACGGCAGACCGCCAGAACATGATCTGGCCGATGGGCACGGTTTCAGCTGCACCATGCACGGCCGCTGACATCGCGGTCATCAGAAAGGCAGCCAGCAGGCGCAGGCCCACGCCCTGCAGAAAGTCTTTGCGCGATGTCATATGTGCTGTGTGTCAGAACGGGGTGGGGCGGGCAATCGGTTCCCGCGGCACTGCACAAAACTTAATCAAGAGTTATCAAGCCCTTGGAAACGTTAAGATGCCACGATCCTGAACGGGGTGTTAACGCTGTGCCATGTCGCAAAAGGTGCAGTTTGCGCGGCAAAATGTGCAGTTTCTGAAAATGGGCGGAATTTGCTTGGGATATCGCGTCTGGAAATATGCAGTTTCTGGTCCAAAATGCGCAGTTCGCCAAAATTGGCCCACCGAACGGTGGCTTAAGACCTACAGCGCTTTCCGCGCATTCAGCGCTGCCGTGATCGTCCCGTCGTCCAGATAATCCAGCTCGCCCCCAATCGGCACCCCTTGAGCCAGCGACGTCAGCTTGACCTGACCTTCAAGCTGATCGGCGATGTAATGGGCGGTCGTCTGACCGTCGATCGTGGCGTTCAGGGCCAGAATGACCTCGGTGATGTTCTCGGTCTGCACCCGGTCGATCAGCCGTGGAATCCGCAGCTCGTCGGGGCCAATAGCATCCAGCGCAGACAGCGTTCCGCCCAGTACATGATAGCGTCCCTTGAACACACCCGCCCGCTCCATCGCCCACAGATCGGACACATCCTCGACCACGCAAAGTTCTGAATTCGCACGTTTTTCTGACGCGCATATATCGCAGATGTCGCTTGTGCCGACGTTCCCGCAATTCAGGCATTCCCGCGCCGTGGCAGCGACGGTCTGCATCAGGTCAGCCAAGGGGGTCAGCAACAGTGCCTGCTTGCGGATCAGGTGCAGAACAGCCCGCCGGGCAGAGCGGGGGCCAAGACCCGGCAGCTTCGCCATCATCTCGATCAGGTTGTCTATGTCACGGGTGCTGCTCATTCCCTTGATCCTATTGCGCTTTTGGCAGAACAAAAAGGGTCTATTGCGGTTCACCAGTTCGAAATGAAATGAAGTTAGCCTGTGCTAAATCAGCAATGAAAACAGGCAAATGCAACGCTCTCTTTCCCGATCAACGCTTGCAGTGACTGCACTTCTGCTGTGGCACAACATGGCACTGGCGTGCGCCTATCCGGTCCCCTTGCGGGTTGCCAATGGGACACTGCTGTCTGTCCTTGACGGCGGCGGAAACGTGTCTGTGCACCAACGGGACCGTTTGGCGCGGGCCATGGCGCAGATGTCACCAGAGGTGGTGAAGCGAACCCTGTCACAGGACGCACGGCGTCGAGATGCCCGCGCGGCACATGCCGTAATCGACACCGCACTTGCCTTGGCAAGCGGTCGGGGGGTGACCGTAGATGAAGGTTTGCGTGACCACGTTGTGCGTCTTGATCAGGCGGTTGACGCGTCGTGCTCAGGCAGTGATAGCGCCGTCAGCGGCAGCGAGGACGCAGACGGCGCGGAACATGGCGTGACGCGGCCAACAGATCGCGGCGAACGCTCCCTCACATTTCGCGAGGGGGTCAAACGGCTAAGCCTGACATTCACCATTTACATGGTGTTTTTGGCGTTCTTGTTCGGACTGCGTAGACATTTGCGCCAGCGCTCGACCGAGGCAACCTCAGCATCAGAACCGCTGCAAGCGCATGATGCCAAAGCGTCCTAGAACGGCAATTTCATCCCCGGTGGCAGGCCCAGACCTTCGGTCAGTTTGCCCATCTCTTCCTGCGCGCGCTCTTGCGCCTTGGCTTGCGCGTCCTTGATGGCGGCAAGGATCAGGTCCTCGACCACTTCCTTGTCGTCGCCGTTGAAGATCGATGGATCGATGTCGAGCGCGGTCAATTCGCCCTTGGCCGTGGCTGTAGCCTTGACCAGTCCCGCGCCGCTTTCGCCAGTGACCATGACGTTGTGCAACTCGTCCTGCATCTCGGCCATCTTGGTCTGCATTTCCTGGGCTTTCTTCATCATCCCGGCCATATCGCCAAGCCCGCCAAGTCCCTTGAACATCTAACTCTCCGATCCATCTGCGCCGCTTGCCCGCGGCTTCGTATATAAAACAATCCCGACACATATCGCAGCGACGGCCGCGATGAACAAGGTGGGTGGACCAATGCAGCCCTCAACCATCGCCAGTCCCCGGACACCCGTTGGGTCCGCCATGGTGACGACGGTGATGAACACGGTCCACAGGATCACCGCAGCCAACCCAACCCACTGGTGACGAAATCGCAGCGCAATGAGCGACAGCAACAACAAGGCGACGCCGGCTGGCGACAGAAAAAGGCTGATCGCTTCGCCCACCATGCCCACGGGGGCGCCGTCCCAACCGGGGCGCGCCTTGTCACAGACTTCAGCCATGGCTGCTTGGGGCAAAATGCTGAGGTGCAAAAGGAAGTATGCCGATTTCATTTTGCCATCCTCAAAACAGTGCGACCCATACGGAACAAGCCAAACAAAGCAATTGCTGCGAGCACGGCCCACCACAGTTCTTGATTACCTATGCAGCCCTCACGCTTCGCCTGCCATCGCGCGTCATCCAGAAAAAGCGGATCTACAAACAGCAAGGCATACCCAGAGATGATGAGCACGCCGAGAAGCACAAGCTTCAGTTTCTTCTGCAAAACGAGAGCAATCGAAAGACCGACCAGAATTGCCGTGAATGGGTTTGAAAGCTGACCAAAGACCTCTTCGAACATATTGACATGGGTTCCATCCCAATAGGGGCGCACCTTGTCGCAGACATCTGCCCACACGATGTTCGGAAAAACAGTTGCAGCGATTCCAAGCCCGCAACCCTGTCCCCGCGGGGACAGGAGGTGCATCAGTCCTCTTCGAAGGGGTCCCATTCGTCGTCCACTTCTGGCAGCGCTTCGATATGGGCCTCTTGCGCAATCTCTTCGGGTGTGCGGATTGCGGTGATCCTGGCCTTGGGAAACTGCTCCATGACCGCCTGCACCAGCGGGTGTGCTTCAGCTTTGGACTTCAGCTCCAGATCGGCGGCATCGCGCACCTCGGCAATTGTCTTGCCACCGCCGTCACTGACAATCGACACGCCCCAACGGTTGCCGGTCCACAGCTGCAGTCGGGCACCTAGACGCTGCGCCAGATCCCGCGGCGCGTCCTCGGTTGGTTGAAATTCGATCCGCCCGGGCTGATAGGCCGCCAAACGAAGCGTCGTTTCCACTTCGACCAGCAATTTCACATCCCGGTTCGACCGGATCAGTTCAATCACATGTTCAAATGTCGGATAGCGGGCCAGCGCTTCGGCCGGGTCCTGCGCCAGAGCGGTTGCCTGCCCATGGGCCGATGGGTTCGTCGCCATCCGTGTCTGGGCCTGCTGCACCGCCTGCGCGCCCGATGGCGTTCCTGCGCCTGTGGCGCCACCATTCCCAACGGGCGCGGCAGGCGGTGGGCTGTCCTGCAGCTTTTTCACCAGATCACCCGGGCTGGGCAGGTCCGCCACATGGGTCAGCCGGATAATCGCCATCTCGGCAGCCATCATCGCGTTGGGCGCACTTGCCACTTCGTCCAACGCCTTGAGCAGCATCTGCCAAAGGCGCGTCAGCACACGCATCGGCAGCGTTTCCGCCATCTGCAGGCCCCGGCTGCGTTCGTCCGGCGAAATGGTCGGGTCGTCGGCAGCCTCAGGCGTGATCTTCACGACCGAGGTCCAGTGCGTGATCTCGGCCAGATCGCGCAGCACCGCCATGGGGTCGGCGCCGTCGGCGTATTGTGCGCCCAGCTCGGTCAAGGCCCCGGCCGCGTCGCCCTTGAGGATCATGTCGAACAGGTCCAGCACGCGGCCCCGGTCAGCAAGGCCCAGCATGGCCCGCACCTGATCGGCGGTCGTCTCACCGGCACCATGGGAAATCGCTTGATCCAGAAGTGACGTCGCATCACGCGCCGACCCTTCGGCGGCGCGCGTGATCAACGCCAGCGCGTCATCTGCAATCTCTGCCCCTTCGGCGCCGGCGATCTTGCGCAGCAAGGCAATCATCACCTCCGGTTCGATCCGACGCAGGTCAAACCGCTGGCACCGCGACAGAACGGTGACCGGGACCTTGCGGATCTCGGTGGTGGCAAAGATGAACTTCACGTGGGCGGGCGGCTCTTCCAGTGTCTTCAGCAGCGCGTTGAACGCACTGTTCGACAGCATGTGCACCTCGTCGATGATGTAGATCTTGTAGCGCGCGGATGCGGCCCGGTAGTGGACGGAATCGATAATCTCGCGAATGTCATTCACGGATGTGTTCGAGGCGGCGTCCATCTCAAGCACGTCGACATGGCGCCCTTCCATGATCGCCACGCAGTGCTCGCATTCTCCGCAGGGCTCTGTGGTGGGACCACCGTTGCCGTCCGGTCCGATGCAGTTCATGCCCTTGGCGATGATGCGCGCGGTCGTCGTTTTGCCCGTTCCACGAATGCCCGTCATCACAAAGGCTTGGGCGATCCGGTCCGCCTCGAACGCGTTTTTCAGTGTGCGCACCATGGCGTCCTGACCGACAAGGTCGGCAAAGGTTTCGGGCCGGTATTTACGGGCCAGCACCTGATATTTCTGGGTCTCTTCTGACATGGGCCTTCGCGCGGATTCGGAGTGACCTGTGGACACTACGGGGCAGGGCGGGCGGCGTCCACCATTGCTGTCAGATCAGGCGCGGGATCGCTGCGCTTGCCTATCGATTCAAGTGGCTTGGAAAATACCGGTGCCATCGGCGTTGTTACAGCCGATCCGTCATCTTCCGGATAACGTCGGAACTGCGCCGTGCCCGTGCCAGTGCCCAACCGCCTTGTATCAGCATGAACAGATGTTCCGATTTGGCCTGCGCCTCCTCTGGACTCAGGCCCAGCCGCGCGGCGTGGTCCTGAACCTCGGCGATCCAGCCTTCGTAGATGTGACTGGCATGGTCCCGGAAATCTTCGTTGTCTGGGCCTTCGAACAGAGTGGCCGCGATGGGGCAGGTGTCCCAGCCCGTAATGTCGAACAGTTTGGCCAGCTTGAAACACAGTGTCTTTGCGCCGTCATTGAAGCTTTCGGCGCCGTCAAAGCTCGCCGCGATGAGGCGCAGCATTTCGTCCGACGCCGACGTGGCCGCCGCCATGGCAAGGTCGGATTTTCCATTGGGGAAATGGTGATACAGGGACCCCTTGGGCGCCTTGGCATCGGCCAGCAAATCGGCCAGCCCCACGCCGTGGTAGCCACGTGTGCGGAACAATGTGGCGGCTGACAGGATCAGGCGATCCTTGGTTGGAAGTGGTCGGTCGTTCATTCTTTGATCTTGACAGCATTAGACCGATTGGTCCAGCGTTGCAATTAGACCAAATGGTCTAGCGCTGCCACAAGGAGATGCTCCATGTTCGATACGGCTCCAACTCAACGTGCAGTGACCGAACGGTCGCTGGCTTTCAAGACGCAGGACGGCGCAGAACTGGTCGGGCGGATGTATCGACCAAAGCAACGTCCCTTCGCCGCGGTGGTGCTAAACAGTGCTACGGGTGTGCCGCAGACTTTCTACACCCATTTCGCGCGCTGGTTGGCTGCGGAACGGGGGATGGCTGTGCTGACCTATGACCACCGCGGCCTTGGGCGGTCCTATGCCGGGCCAATGCGCCGGGTGCAGGCTGACATGACGGACTGGGGTATCCGCGATCAGGTCGCCGCCCGCCGTGCGATGCGCCGCGAAGCCCCGGAGACACAGCTGTGGGTCATTGGTCATTCCCTTGGGGCGATGTTGTTGCCGAACCAGCCGGAAATGGACGATGTCGCACGCATCATCGGTGTGGCATCCGGGATGGTGCATCACAACGATCACCCGTGGCCCTACCGCGCGCTGGCGCTGAATTTTTGGTTTGCCATGGGCCCGTTGGCAACGCTGATCTGTGGCTACATGCCCGGCAAATCACTCCGCTTTGGCGAAGACTTGCCATCAGGTGTGTTCTGGCAATGGCGCAAATGGTGCACATCGCGCTCGTTCTACGATGCGGATATTGGTCCACGCTTGACAGCCCCGAATTGGCAAAGCAGTGCGAAAGTGCGGTTGCACGCATTCACTGACGACGATCTGATCCCACCGCCGCAGGTGGCAAGGCTGGCAAAGGTCTATGGGACTGAACCGGTCGTCATCGATCCACGGGACCATGGGGTTAAAAATGTCGGACATCTCGGCGCATTCTCGCGCCGGAACAAAGCGATCTGGCCAGTGCTGCTTGAGGACTAGTCTGCTATTGTAGACCACCCTCCCGCACCTTTCAGATGCGCTGCCGGGCCGACGCACACCACGCCGCGCTTTGGTGAGAGATTGACAACGACCCAAGCGGGGCTCGTTACGGCTGCTTCCTTCCGGATCTGACCGGGTTGGCGAGGCGCCTGCCCGCGCCAACCTCTCAAGAGGTCATATAAAGCGGGCACCCATCCGGCGCAAGAGGTGCACAATTAGTCATATCGAGACTTGGACCTGAAGAAACCCGCTTTCGTCCAAACCCAAGGGCCGCGGATCAAAGTCCGAGATATAGGACAGATAGTCCTCTGCCACCGGTGATGTCTGGATGATGCGGCGAACGCCTTGGTTGGGCGTGAATCTCCAAGGGTCCGAGCCAGGTACAATGGCCGACTGTATGTCCCCGGCCATTGCAGCCCGCAGTGCTTGCCGCACTTCCACATTCGTCTGCACAATCTCTGTCTGCGGACCGATGCCAGGGTAATTACCTCCACCGGCACCACGATAACTGGTCATGGCGACCACGAAGCGATCTTGCGGGTGCACCGATTGGCCTCCATACGCCAATTGTCTCACGCGAGATGCGTCTGGCAGCACGCGATGACCATTGGTTTCGAACTTTGCGGGTGCGCGCAAATCCACCTCCACCTCCGTTCCATGCAACACATCAAAGTTGAAAGCCGGAGAGTCGGGGTTCACCAAGGCAGCTCCCTCGCCATCGACCGGATTGAAAAAGGCGAGGCTGCGCTCAATCCAGTCCTGCAGGTCTGCGCCGGTTAGGACAGCAGCCCAAACCGTATTGGGATAAGGGCATAACATGGCCACGTGACGTTCGCACAATTGGCCTGATGGAATGTTGACATAGTTGTCCGGGCCTGCCCTGCCACCCAGTGCGGCCGGTGCAACACTTGCCAGAACGGGCAAGTTGGCGAGGTCCGTGTCAGCGACAGCTTTGGCAATCGTGCCTGATAACGCTCGCGCGACCAACGCTTCTGTCGGGGACGGGCGCAGCATCGAAAACCAAGTGTGCAAGTGTTCGGGTGTCGTCCCGATTGGCTTGTCCAGATGCATCCGCGCGGCTTCAACCAAAGGGCTGGTGATATTCACCAATGTCTGATCCTGGGGATCATCGATGCGGACACCAGAACGCCGCACGGCATGCCCGTCGACCTGCCATCCGTTCCGCCCATGCACCAGCGTCAGATCAATCACGCCCAGTTCTGTACCTGCGTGTCCCGGCATCACCCCTGGCACACCAAACACTGTGCCGTTGATGGCATCCACCCCGTCGAGCCCTGAGTGGTCTGGTCCAGGAAATCGCAGATGGGTGTGCCCCAGGATCATTGCATCGACGCCTGGCACATCTGCGGCAATCGCCGCCCCAAAATTCTCGCCAGTCGAATCGACGCCGTCGTTCAATCCGCTGTGACACAAGAAGACAACAACGTCCGCACCGGCGTCGCGCAGGGCTGAGACCGCTTTTTTAGCGGCTTCGACGCCGCCTTCGAATTGCACTGCATCGTCCAGACAACGCCGGTTCCACACGGCGGTTTGCGGCGGCAGGACCGATGTTAGCCCGACACGCAGCAGGCGACCCTCACCGTCTGAACAGAGGACATTGCGTTCAACGATGGCGAAGGGGGCAGCACATGTGACAGCATTGGTTGTCTCATTGGCGCACAGCACAGGACAATGGGCCTGACCCATCACTTGGTTCAGGAACGGCAGTCCAAAATCAAAATCATGGTTGCCGAGGCCGACAGCGTCATAGTTCAGAGCGTTTAGAATGGCTGGCCATGGATGGTTTTCTGGCGCATCCACGCAAATATCGCCCAGTGGAGTACCCTGCAGCGCGTCCCCGTTATCGACTAGAATAAAACCGCCCGCAGCCGTCCTGCGCGCGTCTTGGATCAGGTTCGCCAGTCGATCCATACCCTTGGTTTGCGTGTGGGTGTTGCGCAGTGCATCCCGTCCCGTGAGGTGCATATGGACGTCGGATGTGGCGGCGATGCGTAAACAAGCGGTCGGCAGGGTCATATTGCAACTTGCACCCTACGGTTGAGTTCAAGGCAAGCAAAAAAGAACATTTGGTTCGGAAACATCCGCGTTGGACCATACGCCGTCCCATTGCGTCACCGTCCGGCGCATGCCAAGCAAGGCGCAAATGAAGAAAATGCGAGGGCAGGCGTGAAACATGCTGAGACCGTGACATTCGGGGGGTCCCACCTTGACCGGGCGGCAGAGATGCGGGGCGATGCCGAGGCTATCGCCGGGGCGCTGGCTGACCCGACGGCGCGCGCGGTTCTGATTTGGCGTGGCAAACCGTTGATCCAACGTACCCGACCGGCATCTTTGGTGCGCCTTGCGATGGATCACCCCGCTTGTGAAGTCGCAGATATGAAAACTGCCGTGTTTCTTGGGAGCGAAGATGGCGCGCCGCGCTTTGCCTTGGACGTGTCCAGCTGGGCACCAGATGATCTGGACTTGTCGACGTTGGGCGGGTTTCTGGACCCAACAGAGCAACACCACCCTGCCTGTGCCGAAGACGAGGTTTTTGCTGAATTGCGGCGCACCATGACATGGCTGTCGCCGCGCGACGCCGAACTCGCGGCGACAGCCAAAGCCGTCTTTGGGTGGCACGAAACCCACGGGTTCTGCGCCAAGTGTGGCGCGGCGTCGGAGATGACCCAAGCAGGCTGGCAACGCACCTGTCCCTCTTGTGGCGCACATCATTTCCCGCGCACGGATCCGGTGGTTATCATGCTGATCACCCATGGGAACTCGGTCCTGATGGGCCGGTCGCCCGGATGGCCGGAGGGTATGTATTCGTTGCTGGCCGGGTTCGTAGAACCGGGCGAAACCCTCGAAGCGGCAGTGCGACGCGAAGTATTTGAAGAAGCGGGCATCCGTGTGGGCCCGGTTGAATATCTTTCGAGCCAGCCATGGCCGTTTCCGGCTTCGTTGATGTTCGGCTGTCAAGGCGAAGCGTTAACCCGCGACATCACGATCGATCCGGACGAGATCGAAGACGCCATATGGGTCACGCGCGAAGAGATGCTCGCGATCTTCGCAGGCGAACACAAAACCGTTCTTCCCGCACGCAAAGGGGCAATTGCACACTTTTTACTTGAGAACTGGCTTGCGGACACCCTTGATTGAGGGGAGACTGAACCCTGAAATAACAGGCATATGAAATGAAGCTCTCGGCCCGGGAAGACGTGGCTGCGCATATCGACAAGGTGTTCGCAGCCCTCAACGATTTTGACAGTTTCGAACGTCAGGCGATGCGCCGCGGTGCCGAGGTTCAGCGCGTGGACCCTCTGACACAGGCCGGTGTCGGCATGCGCTGGAAAGTGTATTTTAAGATGCGTGGTCGTCGGCGTGAAATGGACCTTGAGCTCACGCGCTACGACGCGCCGAACGAAATGGTGTTCGATATCACGTCTGCGGGGATCAGCGGCACCTTTTCAGTCGAATTGCTGGCCCTGTCACGCAGCCGCACGCGCATGGCGCTGGTACTGAACATTGTGCCCCTGACGCTGTCCACGCGGCTGTTTATACAGTCGCTGAAATTGGCCAAGACGTCACTGACGAAGCGCTTCAAGCTGCGGGTTGCAGACTACGCCAAAGGGTTCGAAGAGCGTCTGGAACGTACTGCTTGATCTTGTCGTTGTGCGGCTCTGTTTGACCCATGCGGGTCAAAGGCGCCCGCCCACCGACCCCGTGATCAATCCCGACCGGGCGCTGCTGGGTACACCCCAAGGATGTCGAGCCGGTTGGTGAAGTAGTCCAGCTCCTCAAGTGCCCGTGCCAGCTCAGGATCGTCGGGGTGTCCCTCGACATCGGCGTAAAACTGCGTGGCCGTAAATGCGCCACCGACCATGTAGCTTTCCAGCTTGGTCATGTTCACGCCATTTGTCGCAAATCCACCCATGGCCTTGTAGAGCGCAGCCGGAATGTTCCGCACTTCAAAGACAAACGTGGTGATCATGGTGTCGGCGCGGCGCGCCGTGTCCTTTTTGGGCGCCATCAGCAAGAAGCGCGTGGTGTTGTGCCCTTGATCCTCGATATCGCGGGCAAGGACATTCAGACCGTGAATATCCGCAGCCACCGAAGACGCCAGTGCGCCGACGCCCCTCTCGCTTTCCCTTGCGATGGCGGCCGCAGCACCTGCACTGTCTGGCGCTGCCTCGGCCGCAATACCATGCGTATCAAGGTAAGCGCGCGCCTGCGGGATCAAAACGGGATGTGCGCGAACAAGCGAGATATCGTCCAGCGTCTGACCCGGAAGGGCCATCAGCGCGATCCGCACCCGAACAAACGCCTCATCCACGATATGCAGGCCGCTTTGTGGAAGCAGGCGATGGATATCGGCCACGCGCCCATAGGTGGTGTTTTCCACCGGAAGCATGGCCATGTCAGCGGCGCCATCACGCACGGCGGCAATAACATCTTCGAAGGCATGGCAGGGGACCGGAGTGGCATCTGGCCGGGCTTTCAGAACGGCTTCATGGCCGTAGGCGCCCAGATCACCCTGGAACGCAATCCGTGTCGACATCGTTTGTCCTTTGCTGCCGGGCCGCTGCACTTCGGTCGGGCAGGGCGATTGGTCGCGCTTTCTATACCTTGCCAGTGACAAGGGGAAGCCGTAGATACCCGCCGGAACAATATCAAAAGCCACGGAATCGGAAGCCAAATGTTCGACACCATGACCTTTACCAAGATTGCGGCCAGCCTGTGTGGTGCGTTGCTGGTGCTTTTGCTCGGCAAATGGGCCGCGGAAGAGCTGTACCATGTCGATGGTCACGGCGAACAAGCGTATATCATCGACACCGGCGCTGACGAGGGTGCAGAAGAGGTGGTCGAGGTGGCCTTTGCAGACGTTTACGCAGCCGCGGATGCAGGGGCAGGTGCACGCGTTTTCCGTCAGTGCAGCGCGTGTCACAAGCTTGAAGCCGGTGCAAACGGTGCGGGTCCCTACCTGCATGGTATTGTCGGACGCGCGGTCGAGGCCGCGGATGGGTTTGGTTACTCGGGTGCGTTGAATGCAGTGGTTGACACCTGGACACCTGAGCACTTGAACGGGTTCTTGGAAAACCCGCGCAGCTATGCGCCCGGCACGTCCATGGGCTACAACGGCCTGCGCGACATCGAAGATCGCGCCAACCTGATTGCCTATCTCGAAACCATCAAAGACTGATTGTTTCAAAACTTGACCCGATCAAAGCCGTAAGCGCCCCCGCCTGCGGCTTTTTTCTTGCCAATTGTTTCAACGTTCTCACGTGCCGGGCATCGTGATCACGGAATCTCAAGTTGCATATTGGCATGTTGGGCATTTAGCTTACCTCCAATGACAAGACGGCCCTGAATGCCACGAACAGGAGAGTACCAATGCAACCCAATCGCAGACATGCCCAGGCGCGGACCCGTGCAAGCAAGACACGGGACAAGAGCATCCTGTGGGGCGGTCTTGCGATCCTTGGCCTACTGGCAACGCTGGCTCTGTCCGGCAAGGCGCGGGCAGAGGGAGATGAGAATATCATCTCGTCGCACGGGTACTCCTTTTATGGTGATCTGAAGTACCCGGCTGATTATCCGCATTTCGACTATGTAAATCCGGACGCACCAAAGGGTGGTGAATTGGCGATTGGATTTGTCGGGACACTCGATTCAATGAACCCTTATGCGCGCCAAGGCCGCGCACATGCGTTTTCGGTGTTCATGTACGAAAGCCTGCTGGGTGAAGCACCGGGCGGAGGTGCTGCACCGGCAGACGCCTATGGTGAATACTACTGCCTTCTTTGCGAACGGCTAGAGTATCCTGAAGACCGTTCGTGGGTCATCTTCTACATGCGACCCGAGGCACGCTTTTCCGATGGAACACCCGTAACGGCTCACGACATCGCCTTCAGTCAAAACCTCCTGCTGGACCAGGGCTTGAAATCCTACGCGGATGCGGTGCGCAAGCGGATTCCTAAGATTGAAGTGATCGACGATCATACCATCAAGTTTTATTTTGCCGACGGCATATCGCGTAGGTCGCTCATCGAGCAGGTGGGAGGCGTGCCCGCCTGGTCCAAGAAGTGGTACGAGGAGACGGGCGCCAAATTGAATGAGAGCCGGCTCGATATTTCTCCGGGCTCAGGCGCATACATGATCGATAGTGTCGATGTCTCGCGCAGAATCGTGCTGAAACGAAATCCGGACTACTGGGGGAATGACCTCCCCTTCAACGTTGGGCGCAACAACTTTGATCGTCTGCGAGTCGAGATATTCGGGGACAGTGCCGCCTCGTTCGAGGCCTTCAAAGCGGGTGAATACTCGTTCAGGGCAGAAGGCGACAGTCGTATCTGGGCTACACAATACGACTTCCCAAAGGTGCAAAACGGGCAGGTCACAAAAAAGGAACTGCCAAATGGCACGCCCCCAACAGCGACCGGCATTATCTTTAACCTGGGGTCCGAGCATTTGCAGGATCGTCGTGTGCGACAGGCGATAGCGCTTGGCTACAACTTCGAATGGACAAATGAGAGCCTTCAAAACGGGTTGTTCTCGCAGCGGACGTCATTCAGTGAAGGCACGCCGATCATGGCGACTGAGCCGCCTACAGGGCTGGAACTGGAAATGCTGGAATCTCTCGGCGGTTTGGTGCCGGAAGAGATTCTGACAGAACCGGCTCTCGTGCCACATACATCCAATCCTGAAACCCTGCGCGACCGCCGAAATCTACGGCGGGCCATGCGGTTGCTGGATGATGCCGGTTGGGTCGTAGGAGATGATGGTATCCGTCGCAATGCCGCCGGAGAAAAGCTGACCATCAACTATCTGTTCAACTCTGCTGCATCACCAACGCTTACGGGGGTCATGCAGACATTTGTGAAAAACGTCTCCGACATGGGCATCGACATCACGCTGGAACGTGTGGACCCGTCTCAATTCACATCGCGTGAACGGGATCGTGACTATGATCTATTGTACGACAGCTATCCGACATTTCTGGGCACAGGCACAGGTTTCCCACAGTTCTTCGGGTCCGAGGATGCAGCCTTTTCGCTATTCAACCCTGCCGGGCTTGCCAGCGAACTTGTGGATGAGTTGATCAACATTTCACTGCGCACCGAAACGCGCGAGGAAGAGATTGCGTCTCTCCGGGCCTTGGATCGTGCGCTGCGCTACGAGTTCATCATGGTGCCGCTCTGGTACAACCCGAACCACTGGGTTGCTTACTATGACATGTATGAACACCCTGAGGTCATCCCGCCTTACAACCTTGGCTACCTCGATTTCTGGTGGGTGAACGAAGACAAGGCCGCTGCCCTCAAAGCGTCCGGCGCACTGAGGTAAGGCAATGGGCCCCTATATCCTGCGCAGGCTGCTCTTGGTCATCCCGACCTTGCTGGGCATCCTGTTGGTCAACTTCACCCTGACACAATTCGTGCCCGGTGGTCCTGTGGAACAAGCCATTGCGCGGGCCCAGGGTGGGGGCGACGTCTTTGGTGGGTTTGCCGGGGGCAATAATGATGCCGGGGCCGATGAACTGAATACCGCATCCGACAGCACCTATGTCGGCGCGCGGGGCCTGCCGCCTGAATTCATCGCCGAACTTGAGCGGGAATTCGGTTTTGACAAACCGCCTATCCAGCGCTTCCTGAACATGATCTGGAACTATGCCCGCTTTGACTTTGGCGACAGTTACTTCCGATCTATCAGCGTCGTGGACCTGATCGTCGAAAAGCTGCCGGTGTCGATCACGCTTGGGCTGTGGTCCACGCTCATAGCATATCTCGTGTCGATCCCGCTCGGCATTCGCAAGGCGGTCAAGGACGGTACACCGTTCGACACCTGGACCTCGGGTGCCATCATCGCGGCCTATGCCATCCCCGGTTTCCTCTTCGCCATCCTGTTGCTCGTGCTTTTCGCTGGCGGAAGTTACTTCCAGATTTTCCCGCTGCGGGGTCTCACATCTGACAACTTCGATGACCTCAGCGCCTTGGGCAAAGTGGCCGACTATTTCTGGCACATCACCCTTCCGGTGTTGGCAGGTACGATTGGTGCTTTTGCCACGCTGACACTGCTGACCAAGAACAGCTTTCTAGACGAGATCAAGAAGCTTTACGTGATGACCGCCCGCGCCAAAGGTCTGTCAGAGCGCCGCGTGCTCTATGGCCACGTCTTCCGCAACGCCATGTTGATCGTGATTGCGGGTTTCCCGGCTGTGTTCATCGGTGTCTTCTTTGGTGGCTCGCTGATTATCGAAACCATCTTTTCGCTCGACGGGCTGGGGCGGCTCGGGTTCGAGGCGGCCGTAGCCCGCGACTATCCGATTGTATTCGGCACACTCTACATCTTTGGCCTCATGGGGCTGCTTGTCGGTATCATCTCGGACCTGATGTACGTGCTGGTCGATCCCCGCATCGATTTTGAGCGGAGGGAGGGCTGATGGCGATGCCGGACCCCGTGACCGATACGGACACCCCGCCAACCGCAGTGGTGCCAGCCCCGCGTCGACCTTTCTTCTCCCTGTCGCCGCTGAACCAGCGTCGTTGGCGGAACTTCAAGAAGAACCGCCGCGCCTACTGGTCGCTCTGGATCTTCTCGATCCTGTTCGGACTGTCGCTGGTGGCCGAACTGATCGCCTACGATAAACCGATCCTCGTACGGTATCAGGGCGAATTCTACACCCCGATCTGGAACTTCTACCCCGAAACCGCTTTCGGCGGCGACTTCCGGACCGAGGCCAGCTACCGCGACCCCGAAGTGGAGTGCCTGATCGTGTCGGGCGGGCTGGATACGTGTTTCGATGACCCCGAGGGGGTGATCGAGGACGCGCAAGACGGCGACGTCGATGGCGAGGCGATCACCAAGGGCTGGACCATCTGGCCGCTCATTCCCTACAGCTTCGACACGGCCGTGGACCGCCCAGGTGCTGCCCCGTTGGCACCCAACGGCGAGAACCTGCTTGGCACCGACGGCACCAAGCGCGATGTGTTGGCACGCGTGATCCACGGTTTCCGGCTGTCTGTCCTGTTCACTCTGGTTGTCACGGGGGCCAGTGCGTTCGTCGGCATTATTGCGGGCGCCATCCAGGGCTATTTCGGCGGACGCACCGACCTCATCTTCCAGCGGATCATCGAGATCTGGTCCTCCACCCCTAGCCTCTATGTCATCATCATCATGTTCGCGATCCTTGGGCGAAGTTTCTGGCTGCTCGTGTTCCTTCTGATCCTCTTTGGCTGGACGGGCCTTGTGGGTGTAGTGCGCGCCGAATTCCTGCGCGCCCGGAACCTCGAATATGTCCGCGCGGCCCGGGCGCTGGGCGTCAGCAACCTGACCATCATGTTCCGGCACATGCTGCCCAACGCCATGGTGGCGACGCTGACGATGCTGCCGTTTATCATCACGGGCACCATCTCGTCCCTGGCCGTGCTCGACTTCCTCGGCTTCGGCCTGCCGTCTTCTGCCCCCTCGCTTGGGGAACTGACGTTGCAAGCCAAACAGAACCTGCAGGCCCCGTGGCTTGCCTTCACCGCCTTTACCGTGTTCGCCGTAATGCTCAGCCTGCTGATCTTCATCTTCGAAGGCATCCGCGACGCGCTCGACCCAAGAAAGACTTTCTCCTAATGGCGCTACTCCAAGTCAAAGACCTGTGCGTCGGCTTCCGCCAGGACGGGCAACTGACCGAGGCGGTCAAGGGCGTGTCCTTCCATGTGGACCGGGGTGAGACGGTCGCGCTGGTGGGCGAGTCCGGATCGGGGAAATCGGTGTCGGCCCTCTCCACTGTGTCCTTGCTGGGGGACAGCGCCGAGGTCACCGGCTCCGTCACCTATGACGGTCAGGAAATGATCGGGGCGGACGAACGGCTGCTGCGCAAGGTGCGGGGCAATGACATCTCGTTCATCTTCCAGGAACCGATGACGTCGCTGAACCCGCTGCATACGATTGCCAAGCAATTGGGGGAAAGCCTCGCTCTGCATCAGGGGATCGCCGGGGATGCAGCGCGCGCGCGCATTCTCGAACTTCTGGAAAAAGTCGGCATCCGGGACGCCGAAAGCCGTCTCAATGCCTATCCGCACGAACTGTCGGGCGGGCAACGCCAGCGTGTCATGATCGCCATGGCGCTGGCCAACAAGCCGGACGTCCTGATTGCCGATGAACCGACGACGGCGCTTGATGTCACCATCCAGGCACAAATCCTCGACCTTCTGGCGGATCTGAAGGCGGCCGAAGGCATGGGCCTCCTGTTCATCACTCACGACCTCGGCATCGTGCGGCGCATCGCGGATCGCGTCTGCGTCATGCAGAATGGCGAGATCGTGGAAACCGGCCCGACGAAAGAGATTTTCGACGCGCCCAAGCACCCCTACACACAGAAGCTGCTCAGCGCCGAACCGACGGGCCAACCGTCTCCCGTGCCTCAGGACGCTGAACTGGTGGCCGAGACGGAACACCTGAAAGTCTGGTTCCCCATCACTGCAGGCCTCCTACGTAAGACGGTTGGCCACGTGAAGGCCGTAAACGATGCCACGATCAGGGTACGCGCGGGCGAAACCGTGGGCATCGTGGGCGAAAGCGGATCGGGCAAGACCACGCTTGCGCTTGCCATCATGCGGTTGATCTCGTCCGAGGGGCGGATCGTCTATATGGGGCAGGACATCCGGGCGTGGTCCGTGCGCGAGCTGCGGCGGTTGCGCAAGGATATGCAGATCGTGTTCCAAGACCCGTTCGGGTCCCTGTCACCCCGGATGACGGCGATGCAGATCATCGCCGAAGGGCTGGGTGTGCACGGCATCGACGACGGACGCAGTGCGCGCGAGGTGGTGGCCGAGGTGATGACCGAGGTGGGCCTCGATCCCATGACCATGGATCGTTATCCACACGAGTTTTCCGGCGGTCAGCGCCAGCGCATCGCCATTGCACGCGCCATGGTGCTGCGGCCCAAGTTGGTGGTGCTGGACGAACCGACCTCAGCCCTCGACATGACGGTGCAGGTGCAGATTGTTGAGCTGTTGCGCGGGCTGCAGCGGAAGTACGGGCTGGCGTTCCTGTTCATCTCTCACGACCTCAAGGTGGTGCGGGCGATGAGCCACAAAATGCTGGTGATGAAGCAGGGGGATATCGTCGAGCAAGGCGTGGCAGAAGACCTGTTCGAGCGGCCTCAGACCGACTATACGCGCCTGCTGTTGCAAGCCACGCATTGACGGTGGGCGACGTGCGTTGCCCGTCTCGGGTCAACGACACCCCGCCCACCGTCCCTTCAAGCCAAGGCCAGTCCGATCACCATGGCGGCCAATGCGATGACATGGATCAGCGTCATCGCCATGTCGTTCCAGCGCCAGCCTACGATCAGCCAACCGATGAGGCCGGCCAGGAAGAAGTACATGTTCAATGGCGCCAGCCCTATGGCCGTTGCGCCATAGCCGAAGATCTGGATGACCGACGCGCCCCACTTGATCGTGTTCGTCTCGGTCGAGCGCCGTAGAACCGCGTTCATAGCCGTTCCAGATCGATGCATTTGGTGCGTTTGCCGTGCCACCATCGGGTTTTGGGGAGGTTAACCCGGATACAGCGCCGTTGGCGGGCCGCTGTCATGAAAGTTTGAGCATAGATGTTGAGCATGGAACACCTCTTGGGTGGTTAAGGAACATGATTATATATTGATCCATCGCGCTCCTTATGCGACTCAATTGGAATACTCATGTGTAATCTGAGCTGACATATGGAATGGCGCAGCCTTCCCCGCTTGCAGCCCTCCGGGCCTTTGCCGCTTATGTGGATACGGGCAGCGTGGTTGCGGCGGGGCAAGCGCTGTCGGTCAGCCATGCCGCCGTCAGCCAACAGCTTCGCGCGCTTGAGGCCCATTTGGGCGTAAGCCTCTTTGACCGCTCGGGGCGGGCCATGCGGTTGACCCCCGACGGCGAGATACTGGCCCAGGGCTGTGCAGACGGTTTTGCCAGCATCACGCGCGCCGTGGCACTTGTGACGGGGGCAGAGGCGGCGCGTCCGCTGCATATCTCGCCCACACCCAGCTTTGCCTCTGCCTGGTTGATGCCGCGCCTGTCCGAGTTCCGGGTCAAGCATCCCGAGATCAACCTTGTGCTCAACCCGACATCGGACATCGTGCAGTTGTCGCCGGGCGGTGTCGATCTTTCGATCCGCTACGGCGTTGGTGGATGGGATGGGCTCGACAGCGAACTTCTGGTCCCGACATCGATGGTGGTGGTCGCGGCCCCCGACCTTGTTGCCGGGCGCGATGTGTCCGACCCTTCAAGCCTTGGTGCATTGCCGTGGCTGGAAGAGATCGGGACCACGGAAAGCTCGAGATGGCTGTCCCAACGCGGTGCTGCGGATATGCCAAGGGGCCCGGTGACGCAGGTGCCCGGAAACCTCATGCTTGATGGTGCGCGAGACGGGCAGGGGCTTGCCGTCACGGTTCGCAACTTTGTGGCCGCTGACATCGCAGCCGGACGGCTGGTTGTCCTGCACGAGGATGCGGTCGATGGCGCGGGGTATCATCTCGTTACGCGCCCCGGCGTTCTTCGCCCTGCGCTGCGGGACTTTATTCGATGGATCAGAAAGGCGGCGAAAGAATGATCCTGTTTCTTGGGCTTCTCGCATTGATCGGTGGCTTCCTTGCGTGGCGTGCGTGGTCGAAACGGCACTGGCAGCAAGAGGTGCTCGCCTCGCGCCTGACAGAGGCCGAATGGCTTATCATCCGGGCGCAGGTGCCCCTGATCCGCAAACTGCCGCGCGCGCTCAAGGAACCGTTCGAGGGCAAGGTCGCGCTCTTTCTCAACCAGGTCGAACTGGTCGGGTGTGACGGGCTGGAGGTGACGGACGAGATCGCGCTCAGCATCGCGGGGCAGGCGGCTCTGCTCGTTGTCGGGACGGATGCCTGGTACAAGCACTTGACGACCGTGCTGATCTATCCCGGCGCGTTCAAATCCAAACAGACCACGCAGGATGGCTATGTTGTGACCCAGGAAGAGGTGGTGCGCCTCGGCGAAAGCTGGTCACGCGGCCCCGTTGTGTTGTCGTGGCGGGACGTGCAGCAGGGCGGGCTGAACGACAACGACGGACTGAATGTGGTGCTGCACGAATTCGCGCACCAACTGGACGACCTGTCGGGCCAGACCGACGGTGCCCCGCCCATGGCAGAAGGTCAAAGCTTTGCCCGCTGGGCGCAGGTGATCGTCGAGGCCTATGACCGCCATGTCATCAACACGCAGGCCGGACGTCGCACGGCCGTCGACGCCTATGGTGCCACCAGCCATGAAGAATTCTTTGCCGTCGCGGTCGAGCTGTTTTTTGAAAAGCCGCACACGCTCCAGGAGGCGGAACCCGAAGTCTACCTACAACTTTCCAAGCTGCTGAACGTTGATCCAGCCAATTGGGGTTAGGATTGCGGCCCGATCATGAAGCAGGTCATGTTGCGCGATTGCAGGCGACGACAGGCCAGATCGGCCCCATCACGGGTCATGCCCATGAAATTGGCGTCAAACCCGGTGGGCCGGCGGACGACCTTGCGCAAGCTGCCATCCAGCGATGACATCTCGGTCAATGCCGTCTGCAACAGCACCTTCTCGGCCTTGTAGCGACTGCCGTAGCGGCCCACGTTCACGCCCCAATGGCGACCCCCGGACGTGGACACACGGGTCACGACCTCGGGTTCTGCTTTCAACGCCACCTGGGTTGGTCGCGCTTCTGGGCGGACTGTCGGTGCCAACGCGGCAGAGACCGCAGTGGCGGCCGCTGTTGCCGTTGTCTCGGACACTTGCGCCGCGACCAGAGCGGTCTGGATGTCATCCGGCAAAACGGTCGAGGCGACTGGCGCTTCTGCCACCAGAACAGGGGCCGCGCTGCCAGGACGCATCTTTGGGCGATAGCTTGTCTTGACCGCGCCGCTCAGGCGAATGATCTTGCCAGCCCCTCGTGGGGCATCCTGGTTTCCTGCAACGATGATGGGCTCATCCCCGGGCACATAGCTGGGTTTGGATGGTTTGCGCAGCGGCGCACGGCTGGGTGCACGGCGGAACCCAAGGTCCAACAGTTCCGCGACCTTGGCATTGCGCGACGCGGTGGACTTGCCGCCAAAGACGGTCGCGATGATGCGCTCATTCCCACGTTCGGCCGACGCAACAAGGTTGAAACCGGCAGCACGGGTATAACCGGTCTTGATCCCGTCCGCGCCCTTGTAGTTGGCCAGCATACGACGGTTCGTGTTGTTCACTGTGGCGATCCCCGCATTGGTCGAGGTGCGCGAGAACAGGTTGTAATACTGCGGATAATCGTACAGCAGGTGCCGCCCAAGGGTCGACATGTCGCGGGCCGTGGACATGTGGCCACTTTCGGTCAGGCCGTGGGCGTTCTTGAAGGTCGTTCGGGTCATGCCCAGCGATTTCGCCGTCCGGTTCATGCGGCGTGCAAAGGCGGCCTCAGACCCTGAAATGGCCTCGGCAATGGCCGTGGCCGCATCATTGGCCGACTTCACGGCAGAGGCGCGCACCAGATAACGCAGCTTGATGCGCGATCCTGACCGCAGGCCCAGTTTCGATGGCACCTCGGCGGCGGCCTTCCTTGAAACCTTCACCTCGGTGTCCATGGTGATCTCGCCCCGCTCAACGGCCTGAAAGACGACGTAAAGCGTCATCATCTTGGTCAGCGATGCGGGGTGCAACTGCGTGTCTGCGTTGCGAGAATGCAGTACTTCACCCGTCCGGGCGTCCATTACGAACGCCGCATAAGGTGCCGCCATGACAGAGGCGGGCACAATGACCACCATCCACAACAATGCAAAAAGAATAAGCCCTAGCCGGGCCGGCTGTGCGCGCCGAACCTTCACGGTAAACCTGCCTATGTCTGCCTCTGGCCGTCGATTATTCGACTGACCTTTTTTGTAATTGCCGCGAAGCTAGCACAGGTCGCAGTTTCGATAAAGTGTTGATGCGGCTCACGTTTCCGTTTTTCTGCACTCGCATCAAACAACATGTGGGGGATGCGGCAACGCATGGCCCCAAAAGGGCGATTGTGGCAGGAATGTGGCGGCGGTCTACCGCCGCGTTTTCAGAAAGTCGGACAGGGCGCCCAAATCAGGCAAGGCCGCGTATCGCGGGTGTCCTTCGGGGGCATCGGCAGCCTCCAGATCCCAGGCCAGATCATGGGGCACAAAAACACCGAAACCGCCCGCATCGATCATCGGGCGCACATCGGATTTCATCGAATTGCCAATCATCATGCCGCGGTCTGCGCCACCAAAACGGTCGAATATGCGGGCATAGACAGCCGGGGTCTTGTTCGACACGATCTCGACCCCGTCAAACAAATCACCCAGACCGGATTGCGCCAGCTTGCGTTCCTGATCCAGCAGATCGCCTTTTGTGATCAACAGGACCGGGCCATGCTCCTTGGCGCGGGCGACGGCCTCGTCCGCATGCGGCAACAGGTCAATGGGATGGCGCAACATGTCCTGACCGGCCGCGATCAGATCGCCAATGACATCCCCGGGCACCCTGTTCTCGGTGACCTCAAGCGCCGTTTCGATCATCGACAGGACAAAGCCTTTGACGCCAAAGCCATAATGCCCAATGTTGCGTCGTTCGGCAGCCAGCAATTGCGCATCCAGGTCCGGCACATCTGCGTGCGGGGCCAGCAATTCTGCAAACCGCTCCTGCGTCAGCTTGAACACGCGCTCATTGTGCCAAAGCGTGTCGTCTGCATCGAACGCGATACACGCGGTTTCAAAGCCCATTGGGATCACCATGACGCGACATTCCCGCACCGCCCTCTTTCCTAAATACGCGCTTGCGTTATATAGGGTGATCCAAGCTCACCAAGAGATTCCCGTTTATGAGGACGCGCATGCAGTCTGACATGCACATGATGGCACCCAAGTCGGCAGGTCCGGCGGATGAGGATGGCGATACCGCCATTGTCACCGAAACCAAGCCCAAGACCAAGCGCCCGCCGCTCTACAAGGTGCTGCTTTTGAACGACGACTACACACCCATGGAATTCGTGGTGCATGTGTTGGAACGGTTTTTTGGCCTCAATCACGCACAGGCGTTCGAGATCATGTTGACCGTGCACAAGAAGGGGCTCGCCGTTGTGGGCGTTTTCAGCCACGAGATTGCCGAAACCAAGGTGGGACAGGTCATGGACTTTGCCCGCAGGCATCAGCACCCGCTGCAATGCACAATGGAAAAAGAGGAATAGGTCGCCTACGTGCTAGGTGATCGTCTGCCTCTGGCGCTCGATGCGATGGACGCATGGAGCGATGGCCCCGTGGCCGTTCTGCACCCGTCCGAGGATGCTGATTTGTCAGCGCTGTCCAAGGACCGCGTGCATATCGTGTCGCCCTTGGTCATGGTGTGCGACCGGTTTGAACGGATGGGCTACACCGTCTCTCCTGAACTGCCCAAAGATACTCGCTTTGCCGCCAGCATCGTCTGCCTGACCCGTGCCCGGGCCGAGGCGCAATCGCTCGTCGCAGGTGCCATGGCACAAACCGATGGCCCGGTGATTGTGGATGGGCAAAAGACGGATGGCGCAGATTCCATGTTGAAAGCATTGCGCAAGCGCGTCGAGGTGGGCGCGCCCATCTCAAAGGCGCATGGCAAGATCTACTGGATGGCCGGTGGTGCCGATTTTTCCGACTGGGCCCGTGGCCCAGAACTGCATCCCGGCGGTTTCTGGACCGCGCCGGGTGTGTTCTCTGCCGACGGGGTCGATCCCGCCTCTGAATTGCTGGTGGGGGCATTGCCCGAAGCGATGGTAGGCACCATCGCCGACCTGGGCGCAGGCTGGGGCTATCTGTCGGCGCACGTCCTGACCCGTGGTGTCAAAGCCGTACACCTTGTCGAAGCACACGACATGGCCCTGCAATGCGCCCGCCACAATGTGACGGACCCTCGCGCGCAGCTTCACTGGGCGGACGCTACCGTATGGTCACCAGCTGCAAAGGTCGATGCGGTCATTATGAACCCGCCCTTCCACAAGTCGCGCAGCGCCGATCCGTCCCTCGGGCGGGCCTTCATTGCCAATGCGGCGCGCATCCTGCGTCCCCACGGGGCGCTGTGGATGGTCGCCAACCGTCACCTGCCCTACGAAGATGCCCTTGCGTCCCATTTCACCAAAGTGGTTGATCTGGACGGCGATGCGCGGTTCAAACTGGTGCGAGCCGAACGGCCAAAGAAAAACAAGGGGTAGCCCCATGTCCTTTTCCATCAATGGCAAGACAGCGATTGTGACGGGTGCTGCCAATGGCATCGGCCTCGCCATAGCGCGGCACTTTGCGGATCGCGGTGCGAACGTGATGTGTGCCGATATGGATGAAAAGCGGCTGCACGCAGAGTTGGGTGATGTCGCGGAAGAGGGGAACATCCGGTACTTCGCCGGCGACCTGCGGCAACGACTGACCATCGCCAATCTGGTCTCGGCCACCATTGATGCTTTTGATCAGATCGACATTCTTGTGAATGCATCGCGTCAAGTCATGGAAACCGACGCACTGGACACCGAAGACACCTCTGTCGAAACCTTGCTCGAACAGAACCTGATGACCGCCCTGCGCCTCAGCCAGCAGGTTGCGCGTCGTATGATCAAACAGGCCAAGGACAATGAAGAAGCAACCTGTGTTGGGTCCATCGTCAACCTCAGTTCCATCGCCGCGCATCAGACCCGCCCTGAACTGTTGGGATACTCCATCGCGTCCGCCGGGTTGGAGCAGATGACGCGCTCCATGGCGCTTGCCCTGGCGCCGAAACGCATCCGTGTGAACGCCGTTGCCTTCGGGTCGGTCATGTCGGCGTCGCTCAAGGCTGCGATCGGCGACAACCCCGACTGGCGTGAGGATATCGAGGGGCACACCCCCCTCCATCGCATTGCCAGCCCGACGGAATTGGTGGATGCGGTGCAGTTCCTGGCATCGGATGGATCAGGCTTCATGACCGGCGACGTCATGACCGTGGATGGGGGACGCAGCCTGCTGGACCCCGTCGACGCGCCCGCGCATTAGAGTTTGCGCTTGGCCCCGCGGGGACCGTTGGGCTAGAAAACTGTCAATCAAACAGGACAGCGCGTCATGACCGAACAATTCGACAGCCAGAAAACCCGCGCCGCTGCGTGGTTCCGTCACTTGCGGGACGATATTGTTGCTGCGTTCGAAGGCTTGGAGAACAACCACGGCACAGGTCCGATGTCTGATGACGCACCCGGCCGGTTCGAGGTGACGGACACCAAGCGCACGTCCGACGATGGCTCGGACGCGGGCGGCGGGTTGATGAGCGTCATGCGGGGCGGTCGGGTGTTCGAAAAGGTCGGAGTGAATGTCTCTACTGTCTACGGCACGCTGGGAGAACGGGCGCAGAATGCCATGGCAGCGCGCAAGGGCATTCCGGGAATGAAGGATGACCCGCGATTCTGGGCCTCGGGTATCAGTCTGGTGGCGCATATGCAAAACCCGCATTGCCCGGCGGTGCACATGAACACGCGCATGTTTTGGACGCCCCACGCATGGTGGTTTGGTGGCGGGTCTGACCTGAATCCCTGTATCGAGTACGCGGATGACACGGCGCATTTTCACGCCCAGCAGAAGGCGCATCTGGATCCCCATGGGGACACGCATTACCCGCGCCTCAAGGAATGGGCAGACGAGTATTTCTATATTCCCCACCGTAATCGCGCGCGGGGCGTTGGGGGCATCTTCATGGACGACCATTGCACCGGTGATTGGGAGGCGGATTTTGCGCTGACCCAGGACATCGGGCGAGCGTTTCTGCCCGCCTACGTGCCGCTTGTCGAAAAGCGCCGGGTGCAGGATTGGGACGAGGATCATAAGCACAAGCAGCTTGTGCATCGCGGGCTCTATGCCGAGTACAACCTGGTTTATGACCGGGGCACCAAATTCGGGCTTGAAACGGGGCACGATGCCAATGCCGTGCTGATGTCTTTGCCGCCTTTGGCGAAGTGGGTGTGATTTGTCCCCGCGGGGACAAGGTGTTCTAGGCCTTTTCCGAAGTTTAACCGGTCTGTGAATGTGCCGTATTTTCAGTGAGTTGAGCGCCGTACGGTGCGATATGCCTATTTTAACCCTGCGCGTGGCACCCTCGTGCCCGATGGGGCGCGGTTTCGTGAGCGTCGTCGGGCGGCTCTGTTTGCGCTTTGCGCAAAGGCGCCCGCCCGCCGACCCTTTCAGCTTTCGAAACTTGCCAGGATGCTTGCAATGTCGAGGCCAGTGGCGCTGCCAGCGATCTGACCGAATGGTGCGTGGATGCGGGTACTGATGAACCCGTCAGCCACGGCAGAGGGGGCGTGGCGGATCAGGACAGATGCCGCCAGAAGAAGCGCGGTGCGTTCGGCAAAGGTGCGCGCCTCGTGTTCGGCAGGCAGGGCGGGCCAGCGGGCGCGGTGGTCTTTGAGGGCCTGATCGTAGCGGGCATCCTGCCCGGTGGCACTATCGAGGTCTGCGGTCAGAGCGGCATCTGCCTCAGGCTCGCGTGCCAGCGTGCGCAGGATGTCGAGACAGATCACGTTGCCTGACCCTTCCCAGATGCTGTTGAGGGGGGCTTCGCGGTAGTACATCGGCATAGGCGTATCTTCGACATATCCCATGCCGCCGAGCACCTCCATCGCCTCCAAGGTCACGCGCGGGCACAGCTTGTTGTTGAGAAACTTGGCGAGGGCCACAGCGATGCGGGAAAAGGGGCGCGCATTTGGATCATCGAAGGCTGCGGCGACATGCAGCCCGAGATGGGTCGCAGCCTGCCAGTCAAGGATCAGATCGGCCAGCACCGCGCCCATCAACGGCTGGTCGATCAGGGTTTTCTGGAATGCGCGCCGGTGCCGCGCCCAGTGCATGGCGTGGGTCAGCGCCCCGCGCATGAGCCCCGCGGGCGCGATGGCGGTGTCCAGACGCGTGTGGTGCACCATTTCGATGATGGTCTGTACGCCGCGCCCCTCGTCGCCGAGTTGATAGGCGAGGGCGTCGTGATACTCGATTTCTGACGAGGCGTTGGCCTTGTTGCCCAGCTTGTCCTTGAGCCGCATGAGGTGGATCGCGTTCCGGTCGCCGTCGAGCCAGCGCGGAACCAAAAAACAGGTCAGCCCTTGATCTGTTTGGGCGAGGGTCAGGAACCCGTCGGACATGGGGGCGGAGCAGAACCATTTGTGGCCTGTCAGCCGCCAATGATCTCCATCCCGCACAGCCCGCGTACTGTTGGCCCGCACATCCGAACCGCCCTGTTTCTCGGTCATGGCCATGCCCAGCGTCGCGGATGTCTTTTGGTCAATCGGCAGGACGCGGGGGTCGTAAGAGCGGGTCGTCAGCTTGGGGGTCCATGTTGCGGCCAATTCCGCATCTGCTTGCAGGGCGGGTATAGCTGCATAGGTCATGGTCAGCGGGCAGCAATGACCCGGCTCGACCTGGCTGGCCATGTAGACCATCGCGGCATGGTCCACGTGGCTGCCGCCGTCCCATGCTGTGGCGGCATAGCCTGTACCTTGGCTGAGCGTCATCATCTGATGATAGGCGGGATGAAATGTCACCTCATCAAGGCGACGCCCGCCTGCATCGAAGAGGGTCAGTTCCGGAGTATGCCGATTGGCCGCTTGTCCTGTTGCACGTGTGTCGGTCCGCCCCAATGCCGCGCCGTACTCCTTCAGGTGATCGGGTGCGACCGTCACCAGAATGGGATCGTCTGTAAACAAGTTCACGTCGCCCAGCGGATCAGGCTGGTTTTCGACCTCATGCGTGGGCAGATGGCGGCGCGGTGTGGGCATGGGACAAGCGTGAGGCCTTGCGCCTGAGTCGGTCAAGACCGGACCGTGCCGGGACCCTGATCTGATGCCCCGCTCATTGGGGCTCTGCCCCCGGTCTGCGACCTCCCCCGAAGTTTACTTGGCAAAGTGAAATGGGATCAGTGCCAGTCGAAGAAGCCCGGGCCTGCTGTTTTGAGAAGGTCTTGGGCGAGGTCTGTGCCCATGGCTGCCCCGTCGGCGATGGCACCCTTGCGCGTGCCGCTGATCGCGTCCGATCCGTCGGGGCGTAGGACTTCGCCTGTCAGTGTCAGGGTGTTGTCGTCGAGCGTAGCAAGTCCGGCGATGGGTGTTTCGCATGAGCCGTCGAGCGTGAACAGGAACTGTCGTTCGGCGGCAAGGCGTTGGCCCGTTGGGGTGTCATGGATGGCCGACAGCATTTCGGCTGTGTTGGCATCATCGGTGCGCCGTTCGATCCCGATGGCCCCTTGGGCGATGGCGGGCAGCATGTCGGTTGGTTCGATGGGGGTGGCTGGTACGTCGGTCATGTTCAACCGGTTCAGCCCCGCATGGGCGAGGAATGTACAGTCCGCTACACCATCTGCCAGTTTCTGAAGCCGGGTCTGTACGTTGCCGCGGAACTCGACCACGTGCAGGTCGGGGCGCTTGTGCAGGAGTTGCGCCCGGCGGCGCAGGGATGAGGTGCCGACTGTGGCACCTTCGGCGAGGTCAGCGATCCGCGTCAGGCCAGGTGAAATGAAGGCGTCGCGGACATCCTCGCGCGGCAGGAAGGTGTCAAGGATCAGCCCATCCGGCTGGACCGTGGGCATGTCTTTTGTCGAGTGCACGGCGATGTCGATGCTGCCGTCGAGCAGGGCGTCTTCAATTTCGCGTGTGAAGAGGCCCTTGTTTCCGATCTCCTTGAGCGGGCGGTCTGCGGCGATCATCGAGCGGTTGTCGCCCGTGACCTTGATCACAACGATCTCGAACGCCCCTTGAGGCACGTCGAAGGCGCTGCTCAGACGCTGGCGCGTCTCGTGGGCTTGGGCAAGGGCGAGGGGGGATCCGCGGGTTCCGATCTTGAGCGGGGCGGATGGAGTTGGTAGGCGCACGGTCATGACTTTATCTTTTAGATGTGTCAACTTATGTTGACAACTGGAAACGAAGAGACAGGGGCGTGTGTGATGAAAGATGGCGGGACCGGCAAGACCATTTTGCGGGCTTTGGCGGGTGAAGTGTTGCCGACGCCACCCATCTGGATGATGCGACAGGCTGGGCGGTATCTGCCCGAGTACAAGGCCACGCGGGCGCAGGCCGGGGATTTCCTGTCGCTGTGCTATAACCCCGATCTGGCGGCCGAGGTGACGTTGCAGCCGATCCGACGCTACGGCTTTGATGCGGCCATTCTGTTTGCTGATATTTTGCTGGTGCCCCAGGCGCTGGGCGCGGATTTGTGGTTTGTGACGGGTGAAGGGCCGCGCCTGTCGACCATCACCGATCAGGCGGGTGTGGACGCGTTGAAGTCGGTGGATGACATTCACGAGACGTTGAATCCGATTTATGAGACGGTGAAAATCTTGCGGCGTGAATTGCCCACCGAGACGACGTTGATCGGATTTGCCGGGGCGCCTTGGACTGTTGCGACCTACATGATCGCGGGTCAGGGCACGCCGGATCAGGGTCCGGCTCATGCGATGCGCGAGGGCGCGCCGGAGGCGTTTGATGCGTTGATGGCGCGGATCACCGCCGCAACCATTGAATACCTCGCTGCGCAGATCGAGGCGGGCGCTGAGGTTGTGAAGATCTTTGACAGTTGGGCCGGGTCGTTGAAGGGCGAGGCCTTTCAGAAATACACTGTTGCCCCCTGTGCCGAGATCACGGCTGCGCTCAAGGCGCGCTATCCGAACATCCCGGTCATCGGCTTCCCGCGTGAGGCGGGCGAGGGCTATGTCGGGTTTCACAAAGCGACGGGCGTGGATTGCGTGGCGTTGGACAATTCCGTGTCGCCCGAATGGGCTGCCGCGCACGTTCAGGTGGATGGCTGTGTACAGGGCAACCTTGCGTCGTCGCACATGGTGACCGGTGGTCAGGCGTTGGTGGACCAGACCCGGGCCATCGTGCAGGCGTTTTCCAAGGGGCCGCACATCTTTAACCTGGGCCACGGGATCACCCCGGATGCGGACCCGGACAACGTGGCGCTGATGATCGAAACGGTCCGGTCCACAAAGTCCTGATTTCTGGCTTGACGACTCTGAGGCGCTGGCATAGGTCACGCCTCCATGGCGCGGTAGCTCAGCTGGTTAGAGCGCTCGACTCATAATCGAGAGGTCGGGAGTTCAAGTCTCCCCCACGCCACCACATCCAACCGTTTGGACGAATTGAAGGGGTCCGCGCCGTAGCTGGCCCGAGTTGCGCGCCTTGCCTTTGGCGTTACGCTGAATGCGGGAGTTCAAGTCTTCCCCTACGGCACCACGTTCACCTGTTTCGGTCCCTTCGACATCACGCCGAGTTATGCCGAACCTGACGTTCGGTGCGTTGAGGCGATGGTGGGCGCCAGCCCGAAGCGGATTTTGTTGGAACGGCCCATACGTTAGATATGCAGTCCGAAACCCCGTGCATTCAAATCACTGACCAGACCGGAATCAAGCCGAAGGCGCCGGTCCAACACAAGCCCGTCTCGGCGGGCTGGTGTTTTGGCTGCTGCCCGGAACAGAATTTCTATGGAATGTGCTTGGCGACCATAAAGCGCTACCAAATGAGCGGTGCGACACCACCCCACGGGCTTGTGTTGCTCAGGCTCAAGGTCGGCAAAGCGGGACACTGCTGCCGTTCGTGGTGACGGCTGGAATGTCTGCTATGAGATTGGCAACTCCGAAGTTGCTTTCTCCGTTGAAACCACGATGGAAGTCCGAAATTTCCGAACGTTCTTATCGGCAAAGAAAAACCGATGTGTGAAGGCTTCGTAGCCTGCGATATCTTTTGCCATCACGACGAGGATGAAATCGGCCTCGCCCGCAATACAATAGAAATGCGTTACTTGACGATCTTCACGCGCTTTACGCTTGAATGCATCAATCTGATCAAGCCGATCACGTTCCAGTTCTACGGATACGATGGCAGTAATGCCTAAGCCCAGAGACTTCGGATCAAGAAGTGCGACCTCGCGTTTGATCACACCCGCTTCCCGCAGCGTCCGCATCCGTCTCTGGACTGAAGCTGTCGAAATGCCAGTGGCATCTGCAAGTGATTGAACGGAAGTTTTGGCATTTTTCTGAAAAAGATCGAGTAGCTTTCGATCTGTCGTATCCATGATCTACACGTTCCCATTATCTACCATTACGTGATGTAAACACATCATATATTGTCTCATTTAGGTGTATATCGTATCGGATACTCTGTCTATTCCTGTCCTCATGAAACACGGTGCTATCGCTATCCTCCCTCTCGCCCTCGGCGCTGCCATCTATGGCTTTGCGTTCGGTCTTCTTGCCGCCCAAGTTGGTTTCCCCTGGTGGGGCGTTGGACTGATGAGCGCCACCGTCCATGCAGGGTCGTCTCAGATTGTCGCCGTGGAACAGTTTGCCTCCACGCAAACGGTGGTGGGTGCTGCCTTGGCAGGGGCCGCGCTGAATCTACGCTATATTGGGATTGTCGCATCCCTATCGGACGTATTGGCTAATCTGTCGTTAAAGGCCAAACTCTTGGCGATCCACATCACAGGTGACGAAAACTGGGCATTGACGATGACTGAACGCGCGAAATCGCCTGATGTCGGGGCGGCTTTCCTGATGGGGTCAGGCTTCGTGATGATCACTGTTTGGACGGCTTCAACCACAGCCGGAGCGGTGGTTGGGGCGGTGCTGCCCGACCTTGAACGCTTTGGACTAGGATCTCGCATTCACAGCCGCGTTCATTGCGATGGCGCGAGGGCTTTGGCGCGGAAGGCCAAAGATGTTCCCATGGGTGGTCGCCGCCACCGCAACCATCGCTGTCGTGTCACTGGGTTTGCCGAAGGCCTATGCAATCGTCGCTGGGACGGTCTCCGGTCTCTTGATGTCCTTGATCTTGCGACGCGCTAGCGGAGTGGTCGCATGAGCGGCTCGCACTGGGGCGTCATCGGCATTTTAGCCCTCGCGGCGTTTTCCATTCGCGTTCTCGGTTTGATTGCAGGCGGACGCATCCGTGCCTCTCGCCATGCGTGGGTGTTAGACGATTTGCCAGGCTTGATCGTTGTTAGTCTGGTTGCAGCATCACTTGCGGGTCAGCCCTTGCAGACATGGGTTGCTGCCGTTGCGGCACTCGGAGCGGCAGTTCTGACCAATCACGTTATTGCCACGATGGTCGTTGGTGTGGTGGCCTTTGCGGGTCTCGCAGTAATCGGGCTGTGACGGATACAGCTAGGGCAACGGCCTAAGGCAAAAACGCAAGAGCAGCCCTTCGTGCATCTCGCAGCATTCGGTAAAGTGGGCATAGCGGTCATTCGACCAAACTTTGCAAAGTCCGCTTTCTGCGCATTTACCCTCATACGTTCGATGCAGTGCAACTGACACTTTGGACTCAAGTTGTTACACGCACCACTCGTATGACATTTTGTCTGTCCCAATGCACAAAAGCGCTTCTGGTAAAAAGGAACGACTACACGATCAGTGTGCGGCGTTCTGCACATCCAATAGCGTAGCATAGGCGATTCCGGCTTGTGTCTTTGGCACAAAGATATGGTCGTGGTGATATCCGGCCACCACGTTGCATGGGATGTTCTGCTTTGCCAACGCGGTTGCGACCGCAGCGGTCAGGCCGACCCCTTCGAGGTCGGAGTTCACTTGCAGAGTGATCAGCTGCATCACTGCGCTGCTTTGATAGTCGCCCGCTTTGGCCGTTGCTTCGGGCAGGATCAGGGTGGTGCCTTCGGCTTCCTGGATCACCGCGAATGCGTCAGGTGGGATGGTGCCCGTGCCACTCACTGCACAGAAGACCCAATCGCCGGGGACGATGATCGGCGTCATGCCTGCGATCATGGCTTGAGTGTCTTTGACGGTCATGGCGCGCCTCTCAGGGGTATCGGATGTCGAATGCCGCACGGATGGCGGCGTCGGCTGTGTCATCGATATAGGACGGATGGTGATTGGCAAGGATGTCGTCCACCTGCGCGGCTGCCCGGTCCCAAGCCGTGAGCGCGCCCGTGTCTTCCCATGTCTTTGGCGTTTCGCGATCGGCGAGGGAGGGGTAGACATAGTCCCGCTCCATCGCGGCGATGGTGGCTGGCCCGCCAAGGAAGTGGCCTTCGCCCAGAACTGCCGCATGGATGCCGTCAAGGTCGAGCGTATCGTCCGATACTTCGATGCCACGCAGGATGCGGTAGGTGGCGGCATGCATCTCGTCATCCAGTACGAAGGCTTCGAAACTCGCACCAAGCAGGGCCGCTGTCATGCCGGAGCTTTCGTAGATCAGGTTGCCCCCCGCGAGGGCGGCCGCAAGCGAGGTCAGCCCCTTTTCCTGCCCGTATTGCGCATCAAGCGCCTTGGCATCCGTCATGGAGGCGGCCACGCCGGACACAAGGCCAAGGTGGTTGATGATCTGGGCCGAGGCGGCGTTCATCACGGCGATCTCTCCGCCCCCGCCTGCGAACGCGCCTGTGCGCAGGTCGATGACCAGAGGCCAGTTCGAGAACACCATGGGGTGGCCCGGTTTGATGGCGTGGACCATGACAAGGCTGGCCAGCGTTTCGGCGAGCGATTGGGCGAGGAAACCGGCAAGGGTCGCTGGCGCCGTGGCCCCGGCCTGCGCCGCAGTGATGCAGCTGAGCGGGATGTTGTGGTCAATGCAGGCATAGACCGTTTCGACCGCATCTGCCCCAAAGCGCATGGGCGATATGACGGGGCTGATATGCGCCTTGACGAAGGGCCGTTTTGCAAAGGCACCGTCGCCCCCGGCCAGCGTGTCGAACATGTGGACGATGGGGGCGACGTGCTCCGCCAGCGTAAAGGCCGTTGCAACGGGTTTGGTCGTGTTGCGCATCAGCGCGTAGGCGGTGTTGATATCCAGCAGCCATTCATCCGGCATGTCACCCGCGATGCAGCAGCGGGTGAACCAGCTGACATTGGTGAGCGTGTCTTGGAGCCGGGTGAAATCATGCAGGTCCTTGAGCGTCGAAGGTCGGTAGAGCCGGGTTTGCCGGTCGAGTGTTTGCACCGCAGCACCGCCGGTTCCGAAATGGACGGCGGTGCCGCCAACCTCGATGGTCCGGACGGGATCGCGGCCATGCAGGGGGAAGGTTTTGGGCGTCTGGTCAATCGCCTCTTCCACCAGTGTACGGGGCAGGGCGACACGCCCATTGTGCAGGGTCTGTGCCCCGGCCCGTTCCAGCGTATCGCGCAGGCGGTCCGGGACCTCTCCCATACCCAGATCGGTCAAAAGACGCAGGGCCGCGTCGTAGATGCGTTGTACATCTGTGTTCGACAGGGGGCGGTACTGGCCTCCGGCTTGCCCCGGCGGGGCCGGGTTTGTCGGTGGGCCTGCAGCCCGGGCTTTTTTCCGGGCCGAGCGTCCTTTGCGCATGGGTTTGGGATCGGACATGCGATCAGGGGTTGCGATGTTTGGCGCGCATGCAAGTCCTCCGCTTTGAATTTGATGACGGCAAATACATGTTTTCAGAACAATGAAGGTGAGGCGCTATGATTGACCGCGTGGGTATTGTTCCCATTGTTCCGGCACGTATACAGAACCGGAGCGTTGCCATGAAGACCCAGACCCGTGCCGTTGTGATTGGCGGCGGTATTGCCGGATGTTCGACCCTGTATCACCTCACGCAAGAGGGCTGGACCGATGTGGTGCTGGTGGAGCGGGACGAGCTGACCAGCGGCACCACGTGGCATTCCGCGGCGCAGGTGACGAACTTTGGCATGAACCAGACGATGGTGGGCCTCAAGACGCACTCCATCAACCTTTATCAGGAACTGCGCGACGACCCGGACTATCCGGTGCAGTACAATCACGGGGATGGCGGCATCCGGTTGGCCAACACCGAGGCGCAGATGGATGGGTATCGCCATTTCGCGTCCATGGCGCGGGGCATGGGGGTGGAGTTCGAGGTGATTGATGCGGAAGAATGCGCGCGCAGGCACCCGCTGATCTCGACCGACAATTTGCTGGGCGGGCTTTGGGACGGCAATGATGGCGATATTGACCCGGCTTCGCTTTGTCAGGCGCTGGCGCGACGGGCACGCAAGGCCGGGGCCGAGGTGTACCGCCAGACGAATGTGATTGGCCTGACCCAGCTCAAGGATGACAGTTGGATCGTCCATACAGATAAGGGCGATATCTCGTGCGAAGTGCTCGTGAACGCCTGCGGGTACCGGGTGAACGAGGTTGGCGCGATGATGGGTGTCCATCATCCCGTTGCGTCGATGGAGCATCAGTATTTCGTCACGGACGAGATCCCAGGCATTGTTGCCGCCGATCATCGCATGCCGCTGCTGCGCTGCCCGATTAGCGATTACTATTGCCGTCAGGAAAAGAACGGTTTGCTGCTGGGTTTCTACGAACAGGATTGCAAGACTTGGGGGATGGACGGGATTTCGCCCGACTTTTCCAATGACCTGTGCCCGGACGATCTGGACCGGATCACGGATGTGCTTGAGGGTGCTTTTGCCCGCATGCCCGCGCTGACTGAGGTGGGAATCAAGAACGTGGTCAACGGACCGATCACCTATACCATCGACGGCGCGCCCTTGGTTGGGCCGATCCCGGGCAAGCGGAATGCGTTTTGTATCATAGGCTTGCGCGCTGGGCTGGGTGAGGGGGGCGGTCATGGCTGGTTGCTGGCGCAGCAGATCGTGCATGGCGAAGCGTGCTATGACACGTGGTGCCTCGACCCTCGCCGGTTCACTGGGCATGGCAATGTGGAACTGACCGCACTGAAGGCGATAGAGGATTATCAGAACGAGTTTCGGTTCCATTTCCCGAATGAACATCGCCCCGCTGGGAGGCCCATGAAGACGACACCACTGACCCCTGTGCTGGCGGCCGCGGGGGCAGAGTTTACCGTTGTGAATGGGTGGGAGCGGGCGGAATACTTCAAGCCTGCGCCGGATTTTGAAGTGACGCATGGGTTTCAGTTTGACGAAGCCTTTGACGTCGTCGCGGAGGAAGTGAAGGCGGTGCAGGCCGGAGTTGGCCTGGCCGAAGTGAACGGGTTCAACCGGATCGAGATCACTGGGCCGGATGCGCATGACTTCCTTGATCATGTGATCTGTGGGCGGGTGACGCGGAAAGCGGGCAAGGTTGGCCTTGGCTATCTGCTGAATGAACATGGTTGCGTGAAGGGAGAGGCGACGATTGCCAACATCCCTGAGGGGCCTGTCTGGTATGGGTCGGCTGCTGCGGCCGAGTGGCATGACATGGACTGGCTGCGTGCACATGCGGATGGGTTTGACGTGTCGTTTCAGTCGCTTACGAATGAGTGGACGATCCTTGTTCTGGGGGGACCAAAGGCGCGGGACGTGCTGTCAGCCGCCTCTCGTGGCGACTGGTCTGCGGCCGTGTTTCCTTGGCTGTCCGTGCGCCGCGCCTTTGTCGGGACCGCGCCCGCTGTGGTGATGTCGGTTAGCTTCTCCGGGGAACTGGCCTATGAAATCCATGTACCGAACAACCAGCTTTATGCAGCCTATCTGGCACTCCGCGCGGCGGGCGAGGCGCATGGGCTGCGCCTGTTCGGGGCGCGGGCGGTCGAGTCCATGCGGATGGAGAAGGGGTATCTGCATTGGAAGGCCGACCTGATCACTGAGTTCGATCCGTTTGAGACCGGGCTGGACCGGTTCGTTAAGATGGACAAGGATTTCTTGGGCAAGGCGGCGCTTGAAGTCAGGCAAGCCAAGGGACCGGTGGCCAAGCTGGTGAGTTTGCAGATCGACAGCACCACCTCACATGCTCAACCAGGGGCATCTGTGATGCAGGATAACAGTGTCGTGGGGACTGTGACCTCGGGAGATTGGGGGCACCGGGTGGGGATGAACCTTGCCTACGCCTTTGTGCGCCCCGATCTGGCAGCGCAAGGCACTGAAATCACGGTGGATATGCTGGGTGAGACCGTGCGTTGCAGGGTCATTGCACCCGGTCCTTATGATCCCGAGACGACCCGTCCGCGTGCCTGACAGGCATCGGCCAAAAGCGGCGATATAGTTACAAAGGCGGGTGACAGATTTAGTTGCGTTGCATAACAATCTCTCTGGAAGAGCGAGTCAGGCCGCACGTGCCCGACCGGATAAGGGAGGAAATTCATGTCACTCACACGCAAATTGTTTCTGAACATGGTGGGCGCCGCGGCGTTCGCCATCGGGTCCGGCACTGCCGCGCTGGCGCAAGAGGTTACACTGAACCTGCACCAGTTCCTGCCCGCACAAGCCAACGTGCCCAAGCTGGTGCTAGATGTCTGGGCCGACAATGTTGAGGCCGCCTCGGACGGCCGCATCAAAGTGGATCGCTATCCGTCGATGCAGCTTGGAGGTCGTCCGCCAGAGCTGATGGACCAGGCCATTGATGGTGTGGCCGATATCGTCTGGACCGTGGTTGGTTACACCCCCGGACGCTACCCAAGCACCGAAGTGTTCGAGCTGCCCTTCATGATGACAGACGCCCGCGCGATGTCATCCGCCTACTGGCAAATGTTTGAAAAACATATGAAAGATACTGAGTTCAAGGACGTGCATATCCTGGGAACATGGGTGCACGGGCCGGGTATGATCCATGTGAACAAGGAAGTGAAAACGCCCGCAGACATGGCGGGTCTGAAGATCCGCGGCGGGTCGCGCACGGTAAACAGCCTGCTTGAAAAGATGGGCTCGACCCCAGTTGGCATGCCGGTGCCTGCGGTGCCTGAAGGGCTGAGCAAGGGTGTGATCGACGGCACGACCATTCCGTGGGAGGTGACTGCCGCGTTGAAGGTGCCGGAGCTGGTGGGAAATCACACCGAGTTCGAAGGTAACGCCCTGTATACGCTGACTTTTGTGCTGGCGATGAATAAGGATCGCTACGAGTCGCTGCCTGCCGATCTGCAGAAGGTCATTGATGACAACTCCGGTCTGGAGTTCAGCATCTTTGCTGGTGGGACGCAGGCGGATTCAGATGGTCCTGCCCGTCAGGCAGCGGTGGACAATGGCAATAGCATCGTGACCGTGTCTGGCGATGATCTGGAGGCATGGCGTGCCGCGGCCCAACCCATCTATGACGAGTGGGTGGCTGATATGGAAAGCAAAGGCATCGACGGTCAGGCCCTGATCGATGAAGCGCGCGCGCTGATGGATGCCTACGAAGGCTGATCCTTTTTAACCTTTGAAATCGGGCCGTGGCAGAGATGCTGCGGCCCGATTTTCCAATAAAATGAGGCGGATATGCACGAGGTGGTGAAATGGCTGTCGCGGATGTCGGCGGTGATCGGGGGGATCGTTCTGCTGGTTCTGATCCTGCTGACCACCCTGTCCATAATCGGGCGGGAGCTGTCCAAGCTGGGGCATTCCATGGCCGATGGTTGGATGGTGTCCCTTGGTGAGTGGCTGGTGGCGACCGGCGTGGACGAGATCAACGGCACCTACGAGCTGACCGAGGCTGGGGTCGCCTTTGCCATTTTTGCCTTCTTTCCCGTTTGCCAGTTCTATAGCAATCACGCGACGGTGGATGTGTTTACCTCTGCCATGCCCCGCCGCCCCTTGGGCTGGTTGCGCGCCTTTTGGGAGGTGGTGCTGGCCGCCGTCATCGTCTTTATCGCCTTGCGTTTGTACGAAGGCATGCTGCGCTATTTGGGCAATGGTGAGACGACGCTGTTCCTGCAATTCCCGGTCTGGTGGGCCTATGCCGCGAGCGTGGGCGCTGCGGCCATTGCGAGCCTGACGGCTGTTTACTGCGCCTGGGCGCGGCTGGTGGAAGCCGCGACGGGGCGCCACATCTTGCCAGAGGGTTAACGGGCCATGGACTGGATTCGCGAGATTGTCCAATTTCTGGGCCTAACCCGGCTGGAACTGGGGTTCTGGTCGTTCCCCATTCTGCTGGGCCTGATTTTTGTGCGGGCGCCGATTGGGCTGGCTATGTTCCTGATGGGCCTTTTGGGCTGGATATTCGCGATGAACGGCAACCCGACGCCGATCCTCGCCAAACTGAAATCCGAAACATACACCACATTCTCTAACTACTCGTTAACCATCATTCCGATGTTCCTGCTGATGGGGCAATTCGCGACCCTTTCCGGCATGTCGACCGCGCTGTTCAAGGCGGCAGAGAGCTTCCTGGGCCACCGCCGCGGTGGGGTTGCGATGGCATCCGTGGGGGCTTGCGCCGGCTTTGGTGCGATCTGCGGATCGTCACTGGCGACTGCGGCCACAATGAGCCGCGTGGCGTTGCCGGAGCTGAAAAGATACGGGTATTCAGGGGGTTTTTCGACCGCGACGCTGGCGGCTGGGGGTACGTTGGGTATCCTGATCCCGCCGTCCGTGATCCTGGTGATCTATGCGATCATCACGGAGCAGAACATTGCCAAGCTGTTCCTTGCCGCCTTTGTCCCCGGCATTCTGGCCGCCATTGGCTATGTCATCACCATCTCGATCTACGTGCGCCTCTATCCTGACAGTGCTGGCACGCGCGCGGCGGTGCCGATGGCGGAACGCTGGAAGGCGCTGGCCGAGACATGGCCGGTTCTGGCGATTTTCGCACTGGTTGTGGGCGGTATCTATGCCGGGTGGTTCACCCCGACGGAAGGCGCTGCGGTGGGTGCTGCGGGCACGGGGCTGGTTGCACTGATGAGCGGCAACCTGACCTGGCGCGTGTTGGGAGAGGCGCTGATCGGAACGGCGAAGACCACTGCCATGATCTTTTTCATCGTATTGGGCGCGTCGCTCTACAACAACTTCCTCGCCCTGTCCGGCGCACCGCAATGGCTGGCCGATTTCGTTTTGTCCCAAGGATTTACGCCCATTCTGGTGTTGAGCGTCATCCTTCTGTTCTACCTGATCTTTGGTTGCGTGATGGACAGCTTGTCGATGATCCTGCTGACGGTGCCGATCTTTTTCCCCGTCATCTCTGGCCTCGATTTCGGAATGACGCCCGAGCATGTGGCGATCTGGTTTGGCATTCTGGTGCTGATCGTTGTGGAGGTCGGATTGATCACGCCGCCGGTGGGGATGAACCTGTTCATCATCAACGCGATGGACCGTGAGACGCCGATGACCGAGACCTACAAGGCGGTCATGTTCTTTGTGGGCTCCGACATTTTCCGGGTGATTCTGCTGGTTGCTTTCCCGGCGATCACGCTGTTCCTGATCCCCTGATGCGCAACGTTCGGTGGTCTGTGTGGCGAATTCTGCGCGCCACCCGCGTTAACGCCATGAAAACAAGGGCGATGGGCCTGTCACCCCGTGTGCACCCCCTGTGCACCCCCCGTACACCGGTTTGGGCGGTTTCAGTGTGTCGCGCGGGGTTAAGGGCGCGTGCGGTACGTTAACGTTAATGGACCGTTAACGGCGAGCTTGCTTGAATCGGGTGAGCTGTGCTTGGATAGTTATGCAGCATAACTAAAGGGGCGCGCATGCCGGATTTACTGGTGGATGTTCAGGAGGCGATTGCTGTCCTGACGCTGAATCGCCCGGACAAGCGCAACGCCATGTCGGACGGGCTTCTGGCCGAGATTGATGCGTTCTTTTCCGCACCGCCTGATGGCGTTCGGGTGGCGGTCATCATCGGGGCAGGGAGCCACTACTGCTCCGGTCTGGACCTGTCGGAGCATGTGGCGCGCGATGCCGAGGGCACATTGCACCATTCGCGCGGGTGGCATGCGGTGATGGACAAAGTGCAGGGCAGCGGGCTGCCGGTTGTGTCGGCCATGACAGGCGCGGTGATCGGCGGGGGGCTTGAACTGGCCACGTCAACCCATGTGCGCATTGCCGAGCCTGATTGCATTTTCCAACTGCCTGAGGGGCGGCGCGGGATCTTTGTCGGGGGTGGGGCAACAGTGCGCGTTGGTCGCATCCTTGGGCCGGACCGGATGACCGAAATGATGCTGACAGGGCGCAAATACGGGACCGATGACGCTGTGGCCTTGGGGCTGGCGCATTATGCGGTTGGTCCGGGCGAGGCGCTGCCCCGGGCGATGGAGATTGCCGCGCAGATTGCCGGGAACGCGCGTCTATCGAATTACATGATGATCCAAGGGATTGCGCGGATCGCAGACATGTCGCGGCAGGACGGGTTGTTTGTCGAAAGCCTTGCCACGGCGTTGTCGCAGACCTCGCCCGATGCGGCGGAAGGTTTGGCGGCCTTTCTTGAAAAACGCAGCCCGAGGTTTCGGTGATGGAAAGGCCGAAGGAGAAGCCCGAGGTTGGCGTGTCGGACGCGGCGCTGCGTGATTTTGTCGGTTACAACATGAAGCGGGCGTTCAACGTTTTGCAGGCGGATCTGGCGCGGACGTTGGAGCCGTTTGGCCTGCGCATGCTGACCTTTTCCGCGCTGTCGATGATTGTTGAGAACCCGGGCCTGCGCCCCAGCCAGTTGGCCGAGGCGCTGTCGGTCGAGCGGGCAAACGTGGTGGTCTATGTGGATCAGCTGGAGGAAGCCGGGTGGGTTACGCGCGCGCCGAGCGAGACGGACCGCCGTGCTTATGCGTTGCAGTGTACGTTGGCAGGGCGGCAGGTCTATGACAAGGCGCGGGCGGCGGTGCGTGCGCATGATCGGCGTATGCTGGACGGGCTGCGCGAGGTCGAGATTGCGGGGGTGAAGAAAGCGCTGATGCGGATCGAGGGGCGGGGATGACGGATCATCTGGACCTGCGTCCGCACAAGGTCGTGCGGGAGGATCCGGCGGACGGAACGATCCTGTTGCGATCCGGATATGAGATGTCTGCCGTCGATCGCTCCACAGGGGTGTGGCTGGATCGGTGGGCGGCGCGGACACCGGGTGCGGTGTTTTTGGCCGAGCGGTCCGGAGAGGGTTGGCATACGGTATCGTATGCAGATGCGCATGCCCGCGTGCGTGATCTGTCTGCCGGACTGTTGGCGCGCGGTGTCGATGGGCCAATCCTGATCCTGTCCGGCAATTCGGTTGACCACGCGCTGCTGACATTGGCCGCGCAATATGTTGGGCTGGTGACTGTTCCCGTGGCGGCACAGTACAGTCTGATCCCGGCAGCCCGAGCGCGGTTGGAGTATGTGCGCGACCTTGTGAAGCCCGCGTTGGTCTATGCGGCCGATGATGACGCGCTTGGCCCAGCACTGGATGTGTTTGAGTGCCCCAAGCTTGTGTCGCGTGTGGTGTCCGGACGTGCGACTGCATTGGACGGTTTGACCGGGTCGGTGGATGTGGATGCGGCCCATGCCGGTGTTGGGCCCGAGACCGTGGCGAAGCTGCTTTTGACCTCCGGCTCGACGTCCGATCCAAAGGCCGTGGTGACGACCCACGGGATGATGACCACCAATCAGGCGCAGATCCGGGATGGGTTGCCCTTTGTCTCTGCCCGCCCGCCGGTGTTGGTGGATTGGCTGCCGTGGAACCATGTGTTTGGTGGCTCGCACAACTTCAATCTGGTGCTGGCGAATGGTGGCACGCTGTACATTGATGATGGCGCGCCGATCCCTGCGAAGTTTGCGCGTACGGTCGAGAATCTGGGGCTGGTGTCGGGCACGATCTCGTTCAATGTGCCGATTGGGTTTGCACAATTGGTGGCGGCGATGGAGCGGGATGCAGCGCTGTGTGAGACGTACTTTCGCAACCTCGAAATGATCTTTTATGCCGGTGCGTCGTTGCCTCAGGAGACCTGGAGCATACTTGAGCGTATGGCAATGGGCTCGGTGGGACGGATGCCGCTGATCACGTCGAGCTGGGGGCTGACAGAGACAGCGCCTGCCGCGCTGTTGCAGCATGTGCCTGCCAAGGGCGCTGGCATTGTCGGCGTGCCGATGACGGGCGTGACTGTGAAGTTGGTCGACGATGGGGCAGGGCGCATGGACGTGCGGGTGAAAGGGGGCAACGTGTTCTCGGGTTACCACGATGCCCCTGCGAAAACTGATGAAGCCTTTGATAATGAGGGTTTTTTCATCACCGGAGATGCGATGCGTTTTGTCGATCCGGACAATATGGGCAAGGGTTTGCGTTTTGATGGGCGGTTGTCCGAAGACTTCAAGCTGAGCACAGGAACATGGGTGCAGGCGGCGCAAATCCGGTTGGAGATGCTGGCGCTGCTTGGCCCTTTGGCGCAGGATGTGGTGATCTGTGGGGCTGGACGAGATGAGGTCGGGATGTTGGTGGTTCCAGGGCCCGATGCGATGGACGGAGTGGCTGTCAACGGTGCGCTATGCTGCGCAGTATCAGGTGACATACGCAAGCGTATGTTGGATCGATCTGAAACTGTCTCCGGCTCCGCCTGGCTGGTGGCGCGCGCCTTGGTTTTGTCGGAGCCGCCTGACATCGGCGCGGGTGAGGTAACGGCCAAGGGCAACCTCAATTTTGCCAAGCTGCTGGAGCGCCGGGCCCATCTGGTGGACCGGCTTTATGACGACAACGACCCTGCGAGTATTGTTCTATGATTGATCTGAAAAAGGTCCGCGCCATCGACATTCACACCCATGCGGAAGAGCCGTGCGGGTGCCATGCGGATGACGGTTACGACGACTTGCAGTCGACCATGGCGGAGTATTTCCGTGCCCCTTGGAAACATCCGCCGACCGTGCCCGAAACGGCGGCACATTACCGGGCGCAGAATATCGCCGCTGTGATCTTTCCCGTCGATGCAGAGCGGGAGACGGGCTATCGCCGATACGCCAATGAAGAGGTCGCCGAGATTGCAGCGGAGAACAGCGACATCCTGATCCCCTTTGCCAGTATCGACCCGTGGAAGGGCAAGATGGGAGTGCGCGAAGCCAAGCGGCTGATACGCGACTTTGGCATCAAGGGGTTTAAGTTTCACCCGACCATGCAGGGTTTTTTTGCCAATGATCGCATGGCCTATGACCTTTATCGGGTGATCGAGGATGAGGGTGGCATCGCGCTGTTTCATACCGGTCAGACTGGGGTTGGATCGGGCATGCGCGGTGGCAACGGGATGCGCCTGAAATATTCGAACCCGATGTATATGGATGATGTGGCTGTGGATTTCCCGGACCTTAAGATCATCCTGGCCCATCCGTCATTCCCTTGGCAGGAAGAGGCGTTGGCCGTCGCGCAGCACAAGCCGAATGTCTATATCGACCTGTCCGGCTGGTCGCCCAAGTATTTTCCGCCGATCCTTGTAAGGTACTGCAACTCGATCCTGCGCAAGAAGGTTTTGTTTGGGTCGGACTGGCCGATGATCGCGCCCGAGCGGTGGCTGAACGATTTTGATGGCATCGACATCAAAGACGACGTGCGGCCCGGCATCTTGAAGGATAATGCTGCGCGCCTGCTTGGGTTGCAGTAAATTGCGCACTGCCCGGCGGGCGGTTGCGGCAATTGGGCGCGGGATGCAGGATAAAGCATCTTCATGAGTCTTTGGGAGGGGACACATGGCAAACGCGGCATCGTATTTCGTGGATCGACATGTGGCCGAGGGACGGGGTGACAAGCTTGCCTTTCGTGAGGTCGGCACGGGACGCAGCCTGACCTATGGTGCGCTGGCTGATGCGTCGGCGCGCGCGGGGGCGGCGTTTCTAGCGGCAGATATCCGGCCCGAGGAGCGGGTGGCGATGCTGGTGTTGGATCAGATTGAGTTTCCGATCCTGTTCTGGGGTGCGCTCAAGGCCGGGGTTATTCCGGTGCCGCTGAACACGTTACTGGCGACCCCCGTTTATGACGCCATCCTGCGCGACAGTCGTGCCACGATGTTGGTCGTGTCGGAGGGGCTGTTGGAGGTCGTGGAGCCTGTACTGGCGGACAATCCCTTCCTGCGTCGGATTGTTGTGATCGGCGGTGCCCAGAATGGGGCCGAGACATATGACGACTTCATGGCAAGGGCTGACGCCCCGATTGAGCCGTTCGAGGCCAAGGATGACGAGACGGCTTTCTGGCTCTATTCCTCGGGCTCGACCGGGCAGCCCAAGGGTGTGTATCATATCCATTCGGCGTTGCAGGCCACTGCGGACACCTATGGTGCGCAGGTTTTGCAGGTGCGCGAAGACGATGTGGTGTTTTCGGCTGCCAAATTCTTTTTCGCCTATGGCTTGGGCAATGCGATGACCTTTCCCATGTCGGTTGGGGCGACGGTCGTGATCTTTGGCGGGCGGCCCACGCCGGATGTCATGGTGCAGGTGATTGCTGACGAACAGCCGACTGTGTTTTGCGGGGTGCCGACGCTTTATGCGGCCATGGTTGCGCATATGGAGGCGGAAGGGACGCCCGATGCGCCGTTGCGCAGGTGCATTTCTGCCGGAGAGGCGCTGCCGGAGGATATTGGCACCCGATGGGAAAAGCTGGCGGGTGTGCCGATCCTGGATGGGGTTGGATCGACGGAGATGCTGCATATCTTTCTGTCGAATGCACCGGGCGATGTTGTTTACGGCACTTCGGGCGTGCCCGTGCCGGGCTATGAGGTGCGGTTGGTGGATGAACATGGCGCAGATGTTGGCACGGGCGAAGTGGGCGAGTTGCTGGTCAACGGGGCCTCTGCCGCAGGTGGCTATTGGAATCAGCGCGACAAGACACGCGAAACGTTCGAGGGCGTATGGACGCGAACCGGTGACAAGTATGAGCGCCGCGCGGACGGGCGATATGTCTACTGCGGGCGGACGGATGACATGTTCAAGGTGTCCGGCATCTGGGTCAGCCCGTTCGAGGTGGAGCAGGCGATTACGTCTCATGCGTCCGTTTTGGAGTGCGCGGTGGTTGCGATGAAGGATGCAGACGGGTTGGACAAACCCAAGGCCTTTGTCGTGCCGCATGGGCAGCGCCCCGAGGGCTTGGAAGAGGTGCTGAGGGATCATGTGAAGGACCGCGTGGGCAAGTGGAAATACCCGCGTTGGGTCGAGTGTGTGGACAGCCTGCCCAAGACGGCGACGGGCAAGATCCAACGGTTCAAGCTGCGTGAGGATGTGTGATGGAGTGGTCGGCAGGTACGGTTTCGGTTGCGGGACAGGCGCTGGATTATGCGTGTTGGGGGCCTGCGCCCGGTGACGCGCCAACACTGGTAATGCTGCACGAGGGGCTTGGATCTGTCGGGCTGTGGCGGGACTGGCCTGCCGAGCTGGCCGCTGCGACAGGCATGGGCGTGCTGGCCTATTCCCGCGCGGGATATGGTCGGTCTTCGACCGTCTCTTTGCCGCGACCGCTGGACTATATGAGCCGCGAGGCAGTGGATGTTCTGGGCCCGCTCATGGATGCGGCCGAAGTTGAACATGCCGTGTTGCTGGGCCATTCGGACGGCGCGACAATTGCGGGCATCTATGCCGGGACGGTGTCGGATATGCGTGTGCGGGGACTGATCCTGATCGCGCCGCACTTCTTTACGGAGCCTGAGGGGTTGGAGGCCATTCGCGCTGCGAAGGTGGCCTATGAAACGGGCGACCTGAAAGACCGGTTGGCGCGCCATCACGATGATCCTGCGGTGGCCTTTTACGGCTGGCACGATGCCTGGACCGATCCGGGGTTCGCCGATTGGAATGTGGGTGATGCCATCGATCACTGGCGCATTCCGGCGCTGGTCGTGCAGGGGGCAGAGGATGCCTATGGCACGTTGGCACAGGTGCGCGAGGTCGAGGAACGGGCCTATTCCCCCGTTGAAGCACTGATCGTGGATGGTGCAGGGCACGCGCCGCATCAGGATGCGCCCGAGATCGTGACGCCCGCGGTGACTGGGTTCTGCGAGACATTGATCGCGTTAGAAGATGCCCTCTCGGAGGCGCATTAAAATGCACTAAAATACCTCATGAAGTGGCATATTGTGCATTCTCGCAGTTCTTTGATGTAGCATAGTGCCACTTTCGATCTTGCAAGGCGCATGTGATTCATGACCCAGACCATCGACTTTCGCACTGACCCGTCCCGCTATCGCCATTGGAGTGTGGAGTATGAGGGCCCGGTGGCGACCCTGTGGATGGATGTGGATGAAGATGGCGGATTGTTCGATGGGTATCAGTTGAAGCTGAATTCCTACGATCTGGGCGTCGACATCGAGTTGAATGATGTGGTGCAGCGGATGCGGTTTGAGCATCCGGAGGTGAAGGTGGTTGTGATGAAATCCGCCAAGGACCGGGTGTTTTGCGCAGGTGCGAACATCCGGATGCTGGGCGGTGCGGCGCATTCCCACAAGGTGAACTTCTGCAAGTTCACGAACGAGACGCGCAATGCCTATGAAGCGGCTGAGGCCGAGAGTGGGCAGAAATATGTGGCAGCGGTCAAAGGGGCTTGTGCCGGTGGGGGGTATGAGCTGGCGCTGGCGTGCAATCACATCATGCTGACAGATGATTCTGACCTCTTCGGTTGCGCTGCCCGAGGTGCCGCTGTTGGCGGTTTTGCCCGGTACTGGCGGGCTGACCCGCGTGACGGACAAGCGCATGGTGCGGCGGGATCGGGCGGATGTGTTCTGTTCGACCGAGGAAGGTGTGAAGGGCAAGCGGGCCGTGCAATGGAAGCTGGTGGATGAGGCTGTGCCCAATGCCCGCTTTGACGAAGTCGTGGCGGCGCGGGCGGCTGAGTTCGCCTCCGCCTCGGACAAGCCGGATGTGGCGCAGGGGATTACGCTTGGGCCATTGGAGCGGACGATTTCTGACGATGGGTCGGTGACTTATGGGCTGGTTGAGGTGACCGTGGATCGGGCTGCGCGCCGGGCAGAGATTTTGCTCAAAGGGCCGGAGGGTGATGCCCCTGCGGATGTGGATGCGTTGGTGGCGGAGGGTGATCAGTCCTACATCCTGAGACTGGCGCGGGAGTTGGAGGACGCGATCCTCCACCTGCGTCTGAACGAGATGGAGGCAGGGGTGTGGGTGTTCCGCTCTCAGGGTGATCCAGAGGCTGTTCTGACCCATGAAGCGTTGATTTTGGACAACCCGGACCACTGGCTGGCCAATGAAATCCGGCACTATTGGAAGCGGGTGTTGAAGCGCGTTGATGTGACGTCGCGCTCGCTCGTGGCATTGGTCGAACACGGCAGTTGTTTTGCGGGTGTGTTGGCCGAGCTGCTGTGGGCGGTTGATCGGTCTTACATGATGGAAGACGAGTTCGAGCGGGACAATCGGCCCCTTGCCACCATCACGCTAAGTGACGGGAATTTCGGCGCTTACCCGATGGGCAATGATCTGACCCGGTTGCAGACACGGTTTTATGGCTCGGACGATGCAGAGGGGTTGCGCGATCACATCGGTGCGCCGTCGGAGGCTGAAGAGGCTGATGAAGCGGGGCTTGTGACGGAAATCCTTGATGACATTGATTGGGAGGATGAGATCCGCATCTTCCTTGAGGAACGGGCGAGTTTTTCACCCGATGCCATGACGGGGATGGAGGCGAACCTGCGCTTTGCGGGCCCCGAGACGATGGAGACGCGCATCTTTGGCCGCCTCACCGCCTGGCAGAACTGGATTTTTAACCGCCCCAATGCGGTTGGTGAAGATGGTGCGTTGCAGCGGTACGGGACCGGTGTGCGCGGTGATTTCAACATGGAGCGGGTGTAACCCGCGCGGTTGGTGGGCAGATGGCCAACCACGGATGGAGGAGATGAAGACATGACTGTGATGAATGTCAGCTATGACACCCAAATCCCCAACAATGTGGGGTTGAGCCAGGATCGGAAGGTGCTGAAAGCCCTTGAGAAATGGCATCCCGGTTACATCAACTGGTGGAATGACCTGATCCCGCAGAATTTTCAGGAAAGCATGGTCTATCTGCGTACAGCCGTCAGCGTGGACCCCAAGGGGTGGGCCAAGTTCGACTATGTGAAGATGCCCGAATATCGCTGGGGTGTTCTGCTGGCCCCGGCGGTTGAGGACCGTCGCATTCCCATGGGGGAACATTATGGCGAACCTGCGTGGCAGGAAGTGCCGGGCGAGTATCGCAACATGCTCAAGCGTTTGATCGTCATTCAGGGCGATACCGAGCCGGGGTCGGTTGAACAGCAGCGTTTCCTGGGCCTGACGGCACCCAGCCTGTATGACATGCGGAACCTGTTTCAGGTGAATGTCGAGGAAGGCCGACACCTTTGGGCAATGGTCTATTTGCTCCAAAAATATTTTGGCAAGGATGGGCGTGAGGAAGCGGATGACATGCTGGTCCGGTCATCGGGCAACGAGGATGCACCGCGGATGCTGGGCGCCTTCAACGAAGAGACACCGGACTGGCTGTCCTTCTTCATGTTCACCTATTTCACCGACCGCGATGGCAAGATGCAGTTGGAAAGCCTTGCGCAGTCGGGGTTTGACCCGCTGTCACGTACCTGCCGCTTCATGTTGACCGAGGAAGCGCACCACATGTTCGTGGGCGAGACGGGCGTGACCCGGACTGTTCAGGCGACGCTTGAAGCGATGAAAGCCAACGGCATCGATGATCCCTATGACATCGACAAGATCCGCGATCTGGGTGTGATTGACCTGCCCACGATCCAGAAGAAGCTGAACCTGCACTATACCCTGTCTCTTGATCTGTTCGGGCAAGAGGTCAGTACGAACGCCGCCAATGCCTTTAATGCCGGTATCAAGGGCCGGTACATGGAGCAGCGGATCGAGGATGATCACAAGCTGACAGGTGACACCTACAAGGTGGCGAGCATCGTCGATGGTAAGATCGTAACGGAGGATGTGCCGGCACTGACGGCCATCAACATGCGACTGCGGGACGATTATGTGCGCGATGCTTCCGGTGGCTTGCGCCGTTGGAACAAGCAGATTTCGCGCACGGGCATCGAGTTTGAACTGAAGCTGCCCCATGAGGGGTTCCACCGGAAAATCGGTATCTTTGCGAACCAGCCGATCACGCCGGACGGCACCTTTGTCAGCCAGGAAGAATGGGACGCACGTGCGTCCGAGTGGCTGCCGACCAAGGAGGACGGAGCCTTCATCCAGTCCTTGATGAAGCCGTGCTATGAGCCCGGAAAATATGCCAGCTGGATTTCGCCACCCCGTGTGGGAATCGACAACAAACCAGGGGATTTCGAATATGTTAAGCTGCATATGGCCTGATGGAGGATGTTATGCAGATCGACAGAACCGCCCTGACAGACAATGCACCGGTCCGGCGCCCATTTTGCGCGCTGGAATGCGACGGATGCACCGGAATGTGCCTTGCGCTTTACATGATGCTGACGCGGGACGAGCAAGACGAAATGTGCCGCCGATACAAAGCCGCGGAACCCCAACGCGTGCATTAGGGAGCGTTGAATGAAAGTTGGAATTTACTATGGGTCCGAGACGGGCAATTCCGAAATGTTGTGCGAAGACATCGAGACGGAACTGGGCGAGGGGTTCGACTGCGATATCCAGAGCCTTGCTGACGTGGACCCGGCGGTGATGGAGAAGGACACGTTCTATATCATCGTGACCTCGACCTATGGCAATGGCGACCTGCCTTCGACCGCGCTGCCGTTTGAAGACGCGTTGACCGAAGGCAAGCCGGACCTGAAGGGTGTGCGTTTTGCCATTTTCGGCTTGGGCGACATGGTCTTTGCCGAAACGTTCAATCATGGGTCCATGAAATTGAGCGAGATGCTGAAATCGCAAGGTGCTGTTCAGGTTGGCGAACGCGGCCTGCACGATGCATCGGGCTTTGACATGCCCGAGGACGTGGCGCTGCCCTGGGTGCAGGGGATCATGGGCCTGATGGCAGCGGACAAGGCTGCTTGAGCGAAGCTTTCAAACATGAAATCCGGGTCACATGGGGCGATTGTGACCCAGCCAAGATTGCCTATACCGGCCGCCTGCCGTGGTTTGCATTGGATGCGATCAACGCGTGGTGGGAGGCGCATCTGGGCGGGGATGGGTGGTATCAGCTTGAACTGGACCGCAATATTGGCACGCCATTCGTCCATATGAGCATGGACTTTCGATCGCCCGTCACACCCCGTCACCGTCTGATTTGTTCTGTCTGGCCCAGCCGCCTGGGGGAGAAATCCGTGACTTTTCGGGTGGATGGGCATCAAAACGGGGTGCTTTGCTTTGAAGGCACGTTCACCTGTGTTTTTGTTATCGCAGACCAGTTCAAGAGCTGTTCGGCGCCGCCGGAGCTGCGCGCAGTGATTGCCCCCCACATATGCGACGTTTGAATAGTTGATCAGTTGGCAATGCGCCCTACAACATCCTGATAAGACCAAAAAAACGTGCGCATGACTTCACCAAGACCCATACCCGACGGAGCTGTTCCGATGATTGCACGCCTCGCCACCCGCGTTCGCGCGGCGCGCGAGGCGCTGGGACTGCCGCGACGTGCACTGTCCGAGCGGTCGGGCGTATCCCCCCGCTACCTCGCCCAGCTTGAGGCGGGGGAAGGCAATATTTCCGTTATTCTGTTGGAGCGCGTCGCGACTGCGCTGAATGTTCGGATCGAGGATCTGCTGTCCGAAACCGCCCCGATGGATGGAGACGTGGCGCGGGTGGCGCGTTTGTATCAGGCCGCCCCGGCGCAGGTGCAAGGGCGTGTGCGCGCCTTGCTGGCCCCACAGAACCCTATGGCCTTGCGCGCCCAGCGTATTTGCCTGGTTGGTTTGCGCGGGGCGGGGAAGTCGACTTTGGGCCGCTTGGCTGCGGACAAGTTGAAGATACCTTTCGTCGAGCTGAATCAAGAGATCGAGGCCAAGGCAGGTATGCCTTTGTCCGAAGTCATGAGCCTGTATGGGCAAGACGGATACCGCGCATTGGAGACCGAGGCGGTATCCCAGGTCGTGGCCCGTCATGACAAGCTGATCCTTGCCGTGGCTGGCGGCATTGTTGGCGACAAGGCGACCTATGACATGGTGCTGGAACGCTTCCACACCATTTGGGTGCGCACCAGCGCGGGCGAACATATGGCACGTGTGCGCGCGCAGGGCGATCTGCGGCCCATGGAAGGGAACCCGGCGGCCATGGAGCAACTGAAGGCGCTCTTGACCACACGGACCCCGGCATATGAACGGGCCTTGGCGCAGGTCGATACATCGTCCAAGCCCGTATCCATGTCGGTGAACGAGTTGCTGGCCATCATCGCCAAGCACCGTTTCCTGGAAGGCTTGGGGGCGTGAGCGCAGCAATTGCTCCGCTACAGGATGCCTTCTGGTGCGCTTGCGAGCGGCTGATGTACCGGCACACAACCCCTTGGGAACTTGACGAGGCGCTGGTGGCCTGGGGCTACGGACTTGGCCCGTGCGAAGCGCAGGATCTGATTGGTCTGGATGTGGTCCTACGTGTCCGCGATGGGGTTGATGTGACGCCGGTGTTGCCGCGCATGGTCGCCGAGGGGCGCATCGGTAAACGGTTCGGTTGGGGATACTATCGGTATCCCGGCGGCGGTGGTGCCGTTATCGACCCGTTGATCGAGGATTTGATCTGTGAAGAGGCGTGGTTTGCAAAGGTGTCGCGCACAGAACTGGCCGGGGACGTTTTGGTGACCCGCCTACACGAAGAGATGCGGGAGGAATTGCGCGCGGATATGGATTCAGCCGTGCGCCTTTTGCATTTCCCAGCGGATCGGTTGGCGGTGATCTGAGAGCGCTGGGCTGACGCTGTTTGGCTGCGCCAAATACGCCCCGCCCACCATCCCTTTTGTTCGGCTTTTTAGTAACAAAAAGGGCCGCGCAATGGCGGCCCCTTCCAATTCCGTGATCCCATGGATCAGGTCCAGGCGACCTGCGCCGGACGGAATTCATAGGTGATGTGGTGTTCGCCACCCACCAGACCTTCCTTGGTATGGTTGGTCAGCGACCGCCAGTAGGGCTGGATCGTAACGCCCGCGTCCTGGATCATCTTCTGGCCGATGGCCATCAGCTTGCGGCGTTCTTCCACATCCGCTGTTGCCAGCGCCTTTTTCAGGTTCTCGTCGAACTCGGGGTTGGACCAGCCAAACTCGTTCCACGCTTCGCCGGAGCGGTAGGCCAGCGCCCAGATCTGGACACCGAGCGGACGGTGGTTCCAGTTGGTCGAGCTGAACGGGTACTTTGCCCAGTCGTTCCAGAAGGTCGAGCCAGGCAGCACCGTCCGTTTGACGTTGATACCTGCGTCGCGCAGCTGGGCTGCGACCGCATCGGTGGTGTCCTTGCGATAGCCATCGTCGATCGAGATCAGCTCGTGCTCGAAATCGCCCATGCCGGCCTCGTCCATCAGGGCCTTGGCACCTGCGGGGTCCACCTCCATCGCGGGCAGTTCGGCATATTCCGGGTGGAACGGTGCGACGTGGTGGTTTTCGGCCACTTCGCCACGGCCACCAATGCCCAGTTCGAGCAGGATGTTGTTGTCGACGGCCATGGTGATGGCGCGGCGCACGCGTTCGTCTTCGTAGATGCGCTTGCCATCGACTTCGGCCAGCTGGTTCGGCCGGATCACCAGGGTGGCGGCGGTCACGATGTCGTTCTGCACCATGCCGTCGATGGACGCGATCAGGTCAACGAAATCGCCATCAACCGAGTAGTTCATGTCAACTTCATCGGCTTCCGATGCCGCCATCCAGGCTGCCGGGTCGGTGCCGTAGTCGATGTACTCGATGCGGTCCATGTAGGGGCCGCCGTTGACCTCAGTGCCCCACCAGGTGTGGTCGACGTTTTTTACCAGCACGCCTTTGACGCCCACTTCGAGCGATTCAGGCAGGTAGGGGCCGGTGCCGATGGGATTGCTGAGCGCGGTGTCGGCTGTGTACGAGCTGTGCACGATGGCCGCCGGGTAGTCCGCCATGCCCGCGATGAGCGAGATGTCGGAGGCGGGCAAGTTCAGCTTGACGGTGTGGCTATCAACCACTTCGATGGCGCCTTCAATGGCCTTGTTCGTGTCAGGGTCGATCAGTGTGTTGAAGCGACCGGCCATCGAGTTGCCTTCGAGGCCCTTCTCGCACCAGCCTGCGATGTTGCGGGCAACGTCTTCGGCCGTGAAATCTTCACCGTTGTTCCACTTGACGCCTTTACGGACGTTCAGGGTGTAGAGGGTGGCATCATCGTTGATTTCCCAGCTTTCCAGCAGCGAGGGCTGGAAGGTGCCGTCGTTTTCGTAAGTGACCAGGTATTCCAGCCAGCCACGCGAGAAGTTGGCAATCTGTGACCAGTCATAGGTGCGCGGGTCCTTGAGCGCGCGAACCTCGGTCTGGTAGCGGAGCGTGCCGCCTTCCTTGTGGCCTGCGGCCTGCGCGGCAGGGGCGCTCATGCCGAGCATGCCATAGGCAACGGTGGCTGTGGCGCCAAAGCTGCTGGCCGTGGCCAGAAACTCGCGGCGGTTGATCGGATCGGTGCCGACTTTGCCAGCCGAGATCCAAGATGGATTGCGGCAGCGGCTTGCCGGTACGTGTTACAAAGGTCATGTTCTTCCTCTCTGTTGGCGTCACGAACAGATGTTCGCGTCCTTATGTGGTCAGGGTGAGTGCCCGACCTTTTGGTGTTGCAGTTATCCTGCGTTTTTTCGCCACCCCTTCCCGGGAGACGCCCGGAGTTCAAACGATCGGGCGCATGGCGTCAACCCCATCGTCGGGGGCCGTGCACATAGAAATAGTCGACAAGATTCCGATGTTTTTGTGATTCTACGCCGTTCTCGGGCCCAAAACCGCCTTTTGACTGGATATGGGCACGTCATTGGTCATTTCGCCGGTTGAGTGCGGGGGATGGCTGTCAGGATCTGTTTTTGTTGTTACGAGCAGGTTTGCGCTTGTCCAATGAAGCCGGTCTGGCCCGCAATTGCGATCATATGAGCGTGTCAAGCGCTGGCCGCAGCGGCACACGACCAGATAGCAGATCGGCGGTGTGCGTGACGTCGCATGTCAGCATGTCGGTCAAGTGGGCACCATCAACTGTAACGGCCGCCCCTCCAAGGGCATGCGCCGCATCTGTCGTGATTGCGGGCAGCCAATCCCCCATCGGAGGGTCCAAATGTGCCGCGACGCAGGCAAGCGCCAATGCGGCACAGGGATCATGCGCACCAACGGGGCAGAAGGCATCTGCAACATTGTCGGAACCCACGACGATGGGCACGCCCGCGTCCCGCAGTTCTCTCAGCCGGGTGATCCCGCGCCGGTCTGGTGTGCCATCGGTCCGGCCCTGCAGGTAAAGATTGGTGATGGGCAGCGTGCACACCGTGATGCCTGCGCGCGCGAGTTTGTCCGCGATGCGATGTACGTCGTGTGAAGGTCTGTCCATCAGGCTTACGCAATGGCCGCACAGGATGGGGCGGTCAAAGTCGGTCTCCAGCGCCACATCGGCGATCTGCTCCAGACCGTTGAGGCCGCCTAATCCCTCGTCCACGTGGAAGTCCAGCATCAGGCCATATTGGGATGCCGTTGCAAACAGGACCTCCAACCCGGCGCGTGTCTTTTCGTGCCCGTGGACAAATGCCCCCAACACACCGTCCGTGAAGGACAATACCTTGCCGACCGTGTTGGAAAATTCCGGATACGTCCATTGTTCGATACTGGTCAGGGCCGAGAGTTGCAGACCTGGGTGATCCTCGGCCAATTCGACCAGAACGGACCACGAGAGTGGAGGTGCGGGTTCATCACCCCAATCCACGTGGCTTCTGATCAACCGGCAGCCGTTTTGATGCGCTTCCTTCACCCCCTTGGTCGCGCGCGCGCGAATGTCGTCTTCGTCCCAATGCACTTTGTCCGCACGCTGGCTGGCGAGGGCATGATGCAGGTTGCCGCCCACCTGGCCCAGCCGGCTGATGGTGTAACACTTATCGAGATGACAATGCGGTTCGACCAGTTTGGGCAGCACCGTGCGGGTTGCTGTGCCCGTTGGTGCATCAAGTGCCATCAACCGCCCGTCTTTCACAACTGGCGCGCCGTGCACGCAATCACCATGTGCCATCCCGCCAAAACGATGTGGATCCGCAATCATGGACCTGGGAACCAGAATGTCAGTCATGTAAACTCATCAAGGTCAAAAAAATATGCTGCCCCTGAACAAAAGGTGGAACCCGCCTGCAGCGCACCGTCTGATGGACGCCTGTTGATGCGTTGATCTGTTTGGTCTTGAGGATGTTGCCGTGGCGCGGGCGAGGAACCGCGTCTTCATGTCCTTCCCTTTCGTGGAAGTGGATTTCAGCGGCGTTTGAGCATTGAACCCGTGCCAGAGATACACCGTGACGGTTTCAAATTTCGATGTGCAGCGCAAGTATGCGTGTTTGAAATCCCGCGCTGCGTGCCTGATCGCCTGTATGGTTTGGCAATTCTTTTTGCTGGGCTGTGGGAGTGTTCGGATGGCGCCGGTCAGACGTCAACGCCATTTAGCGCCAGCGCTGCTGGATTTGTCCCCGCGGGGACAAATGCGCAAGACGTTCGGTCCGTTGCCAGTTTTGAAGCTGAAAACCCTTGTTTCTACTCCGACCACTCGCTGTGATCGTGCCGGATCAGCTTCCACAAGGTCCAGACCAAGGTACCGCCAAAAAACAGCGTGGCCAGACCAATGGCTTCCCACCCCGCTAGGCCTTGCGGGATGCCACGAAAGACCAAGGCACCGATCAGGAGGAAAAGCCCGCAAGCGAGAACCAGAATCGGGACAACAAATCACCCCGGGTCGGACAGTGTTTGTTCGTCATGGTCTTGTGCCTCCGCTGATATGGACAGTGACGCCGCCACGAACGCGACGTTTTGCCAGCCAAAAGACACACATCAGCGTTTGTACGGATCGTCCAGCGCTGTAAGGATCGTTCCAGCACATGTGCCGAAGCCGATACGGTATCCGTCGCCCCGCGCATGTCCTGCAAGTGTCAGCGTATCGCCGTCTTCCAGAAAGGTGCGTGTCTCTCCGGTATCGAGCGTCAGTGGCTCCTTCCCACCCCAGCTCAATTCCAGCAGGCTGCCGCGCTCTGGTTTCGTCGGGCCAGAGATGGTGCCAGAACCCAAAAGGTCGCCCACATTCATCGGGCAGCCCGATGTGCTGTGATGCGCCAGTTGCTGGGCCGAGGAATAATACATCTCGCGGTAGTTGGTTTGGGCGATGGTTGTGGCCTCTTTGCCCTCCGGGGCAAGCGTGACGCTCAGATCGATGTCATAAAGCATCGGGCCGGTGTCCTTGAGGTGGTCGAGCAACTCAAATTCGCGGTTGGGCGTGGACGTGCGGAAGGGCTCCAAGGCCGCCTTGGTTACAATCCATGGGCTGATTGAGGTGGCGGTTGCCTTGGCCTGAAACGGGCCGAGCGGCTGGTATTCCCACGCTTGGATGTCGCGCGCGGACCAGTCGTTCAGCAGCACATAGCCAAAGATGGCGGCATCGGCCTCGTCAACCGAGATGGGACCGTCCGAGGCCATGCCGACAATGGCACCCATTTCCAGCTCCAAGTCGAAGCGGCGCGACGGCAGGAAGGCAGGGGTGTCGTGATCTGGCGATTTCAACTGACCCCAAGGGCGGCGGATGTCGGTGCCCGAGACAACCACGGAAGAGGCGCGCCCATTGTACCCGATCGGGATATGCAGCCAGTTGGGCGGCAGTGCGTTTTCGGCACCGCGAAACATGGTTCCCACATTCGTGGCGTGATGTCGGCCCGCATAAAAGTCACTGAACTCCGACACGACAAGTGGCATATGCAGAACCGCATCGGCCATCGGCACCAAAATGGGTTCAACCAATGCCCGATCCTTCGACCCTTCCGCCAGCAAGTTCGTCAGCCGATTGCGCAGAGCGGTCCAGACGGCGGGACCTTGTTCCATCAGTTCGTTCCAGAACGGGACATCGAACAGCGGCTCGTCCGCGAGGTCGACAATCCCTTGTTCTTCGGCGGCATACATATCGATGATCATGTCACCGATCGCCACGCCACAGCGCGCATCAAGTGTATCGGTCGAAAAGACACCATAGGGCAGGTTGTTCAGGGGAAAATCGATGCCTGCATCATTGGCGCTGGTCACCCAGCTGGTCTTTAAGGTCATGTTTGCTGCCCGTTTGGTTCTGAGATTTGTGTGATCAAAGCGGCCTAGTCCGAGTGATCTGTCAGGCTGCCGCCTTCTTGTCGTCTTCCGGGCATGCTGCCGATGCTTCCTTCACGACGCCGAAATATCGCTGTGATCCAGCTCCAGATTGCGAAGCAGAACACGAAGGCAACGACAGCAATAACGATCAGCCCAGGATCAATCATTTCTTACCCGGTGTCCCGTCGAATTTCTTTTCAATGTCTGTCCAGCAGTCGATGTAATCGTCCTGAAGCGGAGCCTCTTGCGCCGCGAACTGGGTCAGGTGCTGGGGGAAACGGGTTTCGAACATGAAGGACATTGTATTGTCCAGTTTCTGCGGTTCAAGGTCGGCGTTGCTGGCCCCCTCGAACGCGTTTTTGTCCGGTCCGTGGGGTAGCATCATGTTGTGCAGGGACATGCCCCCTGGCACGAACCCTTTCGGCTTGGCGTCGTACTGGCCATAGATGTTGCCCATCAATTCCGACATGATGTTCTTGTGATACCATGGCGGACGGAATGTGTCTTCGGCCACCATCCAGCGTTCGCGGAACAGAACAAAGTCGATATTGGCGACGCCCGGTTGGCCGGAGGGCGCGGTCAGCACAGTAAAGATCGACGGGTCGGGGTGGTCGAACAGGATGGCACCAACCGGACAATAGGTTTTCAGGTCATATTTCAGTGGCGCATAGTTGCCGTGCCATGCCACCACATCCAGCGGGGAGTGTCCGATGTCCGTCTCGTGGAACTGGCCGCACCATTTGATGGTCAGGGTCGAGGGGACCTCGCGGTCCTCGAACGCAGCGACCGGGGCCTTGAAGTCACGCGGGTTCGCCATGCAGTTGGCACCAATGGGGCCGCGCCCGGGCAGCTCAAACTTCGCGCCATAGTTTTCGCAGACGAAGCCACGTGCGGGGCCTTCCAGCACCTCGACCCGGTACACAAGGCCACGCGGCAGGATTGCGATGTCCTGCGATGCAACGTCGATGATCCCCAATTCGGTGCAAAAGCGCAGCCGCCCTTCTTGTGGAACCACCAGCAGCTCGCTGTCGGCGGAGTAGAAGTAAGCGTCTTTCATCGACGCAGTGACCAGATAGATATGGCTCGCCATGCCCACCTGCGTGTTCACGTCACCCGCTGTCGTCATGGTGTGCATACCGGTCAGCCATGTCAGGTCCTGATCGGTGTGCGGCACGGGATCCCAGCGATACTGCCCCAAGCTGGTCACGTCTTCCGGGATGTGTGGTGCGGATTTCCAATAGGGCAGGTCAATGCGGTTGTACCGACCGGAGTGTTTTACGGAGGGGCGGATGCGGTAACACCACGTGCGCTCGGGCCGCACATCAGTAAAGGCGGTGCCGCTCAATTGCTCACCATAAAGCCCGTAATTGCATTTCTGGGGCGAGTTCATCCCTTCGGGCAGGGCACCCGGCAGTGCTTCGGTTTCGAAATCATTGCCGAAGCCCGGCATGTACCTTTCGGTGATACCTGCCCCGGATGGGGCCTGGATCATGGAATGCGGCGCGGATTGGCGGTTCATGGTGATCCCTCTTGCGGAATTGGTTGCCGATGTAATAGTTGTTTTTGTAACTAACAAGCGATGCCCCAATGAAATCAGCCAAAGACTTCGATGTCCGCCAGTTCCTGCCCTATTTGCTAAACCAGGCGGCCGAGGCGTCGAGCCTTGAGTTCCAGAAGGTCTATAAGGACAAGTATGGGATGCTGCGGAACGAGTGGCGGGTGCTGTTTCACCTGGGCATCTACGGTCGCATGACGGCCAGCGACATTGGTGCGCGTGCGCAGATGCACAAGACCAAGATCAGCCGCGCAGTGCAAAGGCTGGCGGAGCGCCGATACCTGACCCGCACGCGCGCAGATAAGGATCGACGCGTCGAATACTTGACCCTGACACCGGCCGGGCAGCAGGTCTATCGCGACTTGAAGGGCATCGCGCAGGACTACGATGCAGCCCTGACAGACAGTATTTCAACTGAAGAAGCGAACATGTTGCGTGGCTTGTTGTTGCGTCTGGCGCAGCGAGACTAGGATCAGAAGTCGACCTCGATCTCGGGCAGGTTCAGTGCCTTGATCAGGTCCCGTAACTCTTGTCGCGCCGCCACATTCGAGATGTTCAGTTGCTTCACCCCGATGTCCTTGAGATCGAGTAGGGTTAGCCCACGCGGGAACAGTTCACGGAAGATGACCCGTTCGGAAAAGCCGGGTGCGATGCGGAAGCCGATACGCTTGGCCAGCATCTTGATGGCGCGTTCCATCTTTTCCTTGTTGACCATGCGCTGGGCGCCCATGCGGTTGCGCAGAACGATCCAGTCGATGGGCTTCAGGCCCGCTTGCGCGCGCAACTGACGGGCGTTCCACACCATCTCGGAATAGACCGAGGGACCAAGAATCTTCTCACCCGTCGAGTCGATGCGCGCCAGCAGGTCGAAATCGACAAAGCTGTCATTCAGGGGTGTGATCAGCGTGTCGGCCAGCGAATGCGCGACCTGACTGAGCCGCGTGTGAGAGCCGGGGCAGTCGATCAGGATAAAGTCATTGTCGGGTTCGAGCGTCGCCACCGCCGCGCTGAGCCTATGATCATAGATATTCTCGCCGGGCTTGAGTTGCGACGCGTCGATCTCGGGCAGGTCGTGCACATCGGGTGACGGCAGGTCGAGGTCAGCCGACGCCAGAAACGTGCGGCGGTTTTCGACATAGCGTCCGAATGTCCGTTGCCTCAGGTCAAGATCGAGTGCGCTGACTTTCTTGCCAGCGCGCGCCAGTGCTGTGGCCACATGCATCGACACGGTGGACTTGCCAGCCCCGCCCTTTTCGTTGCCGACAACAATGATATGCGCCATAATTGTCCCCTTACCGCACATCCGCTTTGCGAATTTTGGGCCACTATATGTTGTGTTCACACCCTTTGAAAGCGGGCATGGAAACTTTCCTGCGGCACCGTGGCGCGGTGATTGCACAACGAAGCTGTTAGCGCTATCAGGCGCTCTGTGATAAGATGTGGCCAAACCGAGATGAGGAGATAGGAGAGCACGATGCCCCTGCACCCTACACTTGAGCGCGTGACTGAACGTGTGATCGAACGCAGCGCACCGACACGACGTCGGTATCTGGATCGAATGGCTACCGCCAAGTCCCAAGGTCCGGCCCGCGCGCACCTGTCCTGTAGCGGCCAGGCCCATGCGTTTGCCGCGGCTGGTCCTGACCAGTCCCGGCTGGCCGAAGCAAGCGTTGGCAATCTTGGGATTGTCACCGCCTACAACGATATGTTGTCGGCACATCAGCCGTTCGAGACCTACCCGACCTTAATCCGCGACGCGATCCGGGCGGAGGGCGGAACTGCGCAAGTGGCGGGCGGTGTGCCCGCCATGTGCGATGGTGTGACCCAAGGCGAGGCAGGCATGGAACTAAGCCTGTTTTCCCGTGATGTGATCGCGATGGCCACAGGCGTCGCCCTGTCACACAATGTCTTTGATGCCGCCGTCTTTCTGGGGGTCTGCGACAAGATCGTGCCGGGCCTGATCATTGCCGCCCAATCCTTTGGTCACATGCCGGCAGTGTTTCTGCCTGCGGGTCCGATGACCAGCGGCTTGTCCAATGATGAAAAGGCCAAGGTGCGCCAGAGGTTCGCAGCGGGCGAGGCCACACGCGAGGAACTGCTCGCGTCAGAGATGGCGGCCTATCACGGTCCGGGCACTTGTACCTTTTACGGCACGGCCAACACCAACCAGATGCTGATGGAGTTCATGGGGCTTCACCTGCCGGGTTCGTCTTTCGTCAACCCGAACACGCCGTTGCGTGACGCGCTTACGGTTGAAGGGGCCAAACGGGCGCTGTCTCTGTCGGCCTTGGGCAACAACTACACACCGGTTTGCAATATCTTGGACGAAAAGGCGTTTGTGAACGGGATTGTCGGCCTGAATGCAACCGGCGGATCCACCAACCTGCTGATCCACTTGATCGCCATGGCGCGGGCCGGGGGCATTGTGTTGGATTGGGAAGACTTCTGCGACTTGTCGGAAGTGACACCGCTGATCGCGCGCGTCTATCCCAATGGCTTGGCGGACGTGAACCACTTCCACGCGGCGGGTGGTCTTGGCTTCATGATTGGCGAGCTTTTGGGCGCAGGCTTGCTGCACGATGACACTCAGACAGTCGCGGGTGAGGGGTTGGAGAATTACACGCAGGAACCCAAGCTGATCGACGGTGCGCTGACTTGGCAAGCGGGCGCGGGTAAAAGCCTGAATGAAAAGATCGTGCGCCCTGCGGCTGATCCGTTTCAGGCAACCGGCGGGCTAAGCCGCCTTGCCGGTAACTTGGGAACAGGGGTCATGAAAATCTCGGCCGTGGCGCCGGAGCACCGGATCGTCGAAGCCCCGGCGCGCGTGTTCCATGAACAGGACGACGTGAAGGCCGCGTTCAAGGCCGGCGAATTCGGCGAGGGTGATTTTATTATCGTGGTGCGTTTCCAAGGCCCCAAAGCCAATGGGATGCCCGAACTGCACAGCCTGACGCCGATACTGGGTATTATGCAGGGCCGCGGACAGAAGGTGGCGTTGGTCACCGATGGCCGCATGTCTGGCGCATCGGGCAAGGTGCCGTCGGCCATCCATGTCTGCCCCGAGGCGCTGGATGGGGGCGTAATCGCGCAAGTGCGGGATGGCGACCTGATCCGTGTTGATGCCGAGGCCGGGCAGCTTGAAGTTCTGACTGAAGGTGTGCTTGACCGCTCTCATGCCACGGCTGATCTTTCGTGCAATCACTGGGGGGCGGGGCGCGACATGTTCCACGCCTTCCGTAATACCGTCGGGTCCGCCAATACTGGCGCAACCGTATTTGGAGACTTTTGAATGCTGACTGCCAAAGCCGCTGCCGTGCGTGCCCGTGAAATCTGTGACCTTGCGCCCATTGTGCCGGTGCTTGTGGTGGATGATGTCGCCCATGCCCAACCTCTGGCCGAAGCATTGGTGGCAGGTGGACTGCCCGCGCTTGAGGTGACCCTGCGGACGCCAGCCGCATTGGATGTCATCGCTGCGATGTCCAAGGTGTCAGGTGGGGTTGTTGGTGCCGGAACTTTGGTGACACCGGATGACGTGAAGGCGGCCAAGGAGGCTGGTGCGCAATTCGGGGTGTCGCCGGGTGCCACCGAGGCATTGATTGCCGCGTGTGAGGCGGAGGAGTTGCCCTTGCTGCCGGGTGCCGCCACTGCGTCTGAAGCGATGTGCTTGTTCGAGCGTGGATATGACATGCTCAAGTTTTTTCCGGCTGAGGCCTCGGGTGGCGCCCCTGCCTTGAAGGCCATTGGTGCGCCCTTGCCGCAGATATCGTTCTGCCCGACGGGTGGGGTGAGCATGGGCAATGCGAATAGCTATCTGAGCCTGCCAAATGTAGTCTGTGCCGGGGGGTCCTGGGTGGCTCCCAAGGATCTGGTCGCGGCCGGGGATTGGGCAGGGATCGAGGCCTTGGCGAAGGAGGCTGCGGCCCTGTCGCGGTAGGGGTGTCCCGGCGTGGGACATGTTCCAGCCTTTGAAATTTCAATGGGTTACAGCGGCGGATTAAGGACCTGTTAGGGTTTTCACCGCAGCAGCTGGCATTGGATGTGGGCTCGTCTGTTCCGGAGACAGGCGGGATCAGCGACGTGTCTTTGGTGCAAAATCTCCGCCTCTCCCAGCAGTCTGCAGACCATCCGATCGCGTTCCCGACGCGGACGGGCATTGGACGAATTGCGCTGGACCTTCTACTACTGAGGGATTGTGCAAGGAGAGGAGACCCGTGCCGATGCTAATACGCTGCCTTTTGACCGTTGCGATCAGCGTTTGGGCGTGCGCCACCTGGGCGGACACCACGACCGAAAACAGCGCCAGCGCCGCCGCGATATCCGAAGACCAAGTGATCGACGTGGACGCGGCGCAGGACATCTTTCGAAAATCGTGTCGTGCTTGCCATGGCAACAAGGCACAAGGCGCGTCAAGCTATCCTGCACTTGCTGACCTGGACCCTGCCTATATCGCCACGCAGCTTGAACGGTATCGCGCCGGTGAAAAGATCGGGCCCAATTCGATCCTGATGATCTCTCATGCTAAGCGGCTGTCGGACGAGGATATTGTCAATATTTCGGTCTACGTGGCGACGGCATTCGATTGACCGTTCGTATCCGTATGGATGCACCGGCGTAAAGTTGCCCTAGGGTAAACTAAACATTGACCAGCGTATGGCACCACCATACCGTGAAAGTCTGGCTTGTCCGGACATAAAAACAAAGAGCACCCTCCGGATGGCGAATGACACCATTTAAGGGAGGAAACTATGTCCGGTTATACCACGCATTCCAAACTATCGGTCATTGCATCACTGCTTGCGGCGACGGCTATTTCATCATCGCCGCTGCTGGCCCAGAGCGGCATGAACACCACCAGTCTGACGCACGAGGTTGTGCTTGATGGCCTCGAAAACCCTTGGGACATGGCGTTCCTCGACGATGGCACGATGCTGTTTACGGAAAAGTGCAAGGGGCTGTCCGTGCGGATGCCGGATGGAACTGTGACCGCGCTTTACGGCGTTGCCGACACGGCCGGATATGCGGCCAATGGCGCTGACCTGTTCTGTGAAGGGCAGGCGGGCATGATGGGCGTCGCCTTTGACCCCGACTTTGGCAACAACCGGCGCATCTATGTCTATTCCACATCGAACATGTCGGACCCGCACACCAACCGGCTGATGCGCTTCACGGTCAGCGATGATTTCACCAGCGTATCGGACCGGACGGACATCATCGACGATGTGCCTTACAAGATGGCGGCGTCCGATCACCCGTTTGGTGGCCCCGGTGCCCATAATGGCGGTCGCGTGCGGTTCAGCGCGGATGGCGCGTTGTGGCTGACAACGGGTGACACCCATAATGGCGAGGTGCCGCAGAGCCCGACGATGATGGGATCGAAAGTGATCCGGATCGATACTGACGGCAATGCCCATGCCGACAACAGCCCGCCCGAAGGCTTTGACGCGCGGACGTACACTTATGGGCACCGCAACGTGCAGGGGATCGCGTTCCACCCCGAGACGGGGCAGGCCATCACGGCAGAACACGGGCCATGGCATTCGGATGAAATCACCATTCTGGAAAACGGTGGCAATGCCGGGTGGGACCCGCGCCCGAACGTGGCTGGGCGTGGCGATTGCCCGGACAATTACTGTGGCTACAGCCCCAACCAGGAAGAGGGCATGAACCGGTACGAGCGTGCGGCGTTCATGCCGATGACCGATTTCGACACCTATCCTGATGCCATGCCACCGGTCTGGAACAACAACGGCTGGTCGCAGGGGATGTCCTCGGCCGCGTTCCTGGAGGGGGACGCCTGGGGCGAGTGGAACGGCGCGATGGTTGTCGGCATCATGGGGATCGGATTTGGCGGCACGCCCATTGGGCAACGCCTCGACGTGATCCAATTCAACGAAGATGTTGCGGATGTGGAGGACGTGACCGAGATGACCCTGCCGATGGAGTCGGGTCGGTTCCGGTCTGTGGTCATAGGGCCGGATGGCAGCCTGTACACGTCGATCGACGAAGGTACGATCTATAAGCTGACGCCCGGCGGCTAATCTGCAGTGACCAGCGTTTCGGGGATGTCGAAGCGCTGGTCATCCACCCGGATATGGTAGGTGCCATTGGTCAGCTGCCAGTCGGTATCCGTTCCGACCCCTGACATTGTCGCATTGCCGCGCAGGAATGCGCCGTCCGAGAATGTCAGCATGCGCGCAAAGCCGTTGGGGAAGGTCACAACCACCGCTGCCGATCCTGTCGTGCGGGCGACCGAGGCGTCACAGGCGCCAAGGGCCTGTCCGACCTCTTGTGCGCAGCGCACTTGGCCTTGTGCATCGAATTGACCGGACTTGGCGCGTTTGGTGGCAGTTTGGATGTCTGCCTGGGCCGCGGCTGGTGTGGCCGCGATCAAGAGTGCCAAGATGAGTGGTGCGGTGCGCATCGCCGTCCCCCAGATGGATCGGGATACTATCGCGACGGCGGGGCCGCGCGGCAAGATGCTTTGGCCCGGAACGAAAAAAGCCGCCCCCGTTGGAGCGGCTTTGTCTTTTACGTGGCGTGGATGCTTTAGAAGCCCAGACCGGCGTATTTGTTCTTGAACTTGGACACGCGGCCGCCGGTGTCCATCAGGCGGGACGAACCGCCGGTCCATGCGGGGTGCACGGAGGGGTCGATGTCGAGCGACAGCTGGTCGCCTTCCTTGCCCCATGTCGATTTCATTTGAACCACTGTGCCGTCCGTCATCTTGACGTCGATGATGTGGTAGTCGGGATGCGTATCGGCCTTCATGCCTCGGCTCCTTCGGACTTCTTGGGTTTGTAGTTGGAGACTTCCGCGATCCGGGCCGATTTGCCGCGGCGGGTGCGGAGGTAGTACAGTTTGGCGCGACGCACGCGACCGCGGCGGACCACGGTGATGCTGTCGATGTTGGTCGAAAACAGCGGGAACACACGTTCCACGCCTTCGCCAAACGAAATCTTGCGAACGGTGAACGAACCGGCGATGCCCGAGCCGTTGTTGCGGGCGATGCAGACGCCTTCGTAGTTCTGCACACGCGTGCGCGTGCCTTCGGTCACCTTGTAGCCGACGCGGATGGTGTCACCGGCTTTGAAGTCGGGGATGTCTTTCCCCAGGGCGGCAATCTGTTCCGCCTCTAGCTGTGCGATCAGGTCCATTGACCATCACTCCTATGATGCTCGTGGTTTTTCCACGAAGGTTTGTCGCGCCTCAGAGCTCTGTGTCTTCACCGGGTCCGCCATTGCGCCCGCCAGAGGTCAGGTCATCATTCCTTGTCTCACTTTGTTTGGCCTGCGTACGGGCACTGAAGAAAGTGCCACAAGCCAAACACCCGATCGGGAAGTCCCGAGTCGGAATGGGCGGTGTATAGGAGGGCAAAGCGCAGCAATCAAGGCTTTTGCACAGGTCCAACGGGCCATGTTTCAACAAGCACTGTTTCGCGCCGGGTTCTGTCCCACCATTGCGCCAGCGCTGGCTTGGCGCTCAGGGCATCGTACCCGGCCGGGGCAGCGTTGAAATAAGCCATCATCGGGGCGAGGTGACAGTCCGCGAGGCTGAGCGTTTCACCCGTCAGAACCAGCCCTTCTGCCGCAATATCCTCCAGAGCTGCGAGGGCGGTCGTGGCGGCGTCCAAGCCTGCCTTGATTACGTCCGAGTCGCTTGGTTCATTTGCCCAGGGGCGAAACACGCTGTGCGAAAACACCTGCCGGACCAGTGGGATGTAGGCATAGCTGTCGATGATGCCGATCACCTGGTTCATGCGCGCCCTGGCCCGCAGATCATGTGGTGTCAGGCGGCCCTGTCCAAACTGCGCGTCGATATAGCCGGTGATCGCTTGGGTTTCGTAGAGGCGGAAGCCATCGTGATCCAGCACGGGGACGCGTCCGAACGGGTGCGGCAGCTTTTGGTCTTCGGGTGCGGCAGCAAACGGGTTTACTTCGACATCGCGCCAGCCAACGCCGGTGGTTTGCAGCGTCATCCGTGCCGCCCACGTGTAGACGCTGTGGTAGTAGCCATACAGCGTCAATGCCTCAGTCATCGTCGCGATCCTTGTAACGTGTCCAGAGGTCGGGCCGCCGTTCGCGTGTCAGCTTCTCTGACATCTCCCGTCGCCATTCTGCCACCTTGCCGTGATGACCGGACATTAGGATATCGGGAATGTCGCGCCCTTCCCATGTGGCGGGGCGGGTGTATTGCGGGTGTTCCAGAAGGCCGTTTGAATGGCTTTCCTCGACTGCGCTTTCGGCGTTGCCCAGAACGCCGGGCAAGAGCCGCACGGTGGCGTCGAGCATGGCTTGCGCGGCGATCTCGCCTCCGGTCATGACGAAATCGCCGAGAGACACCTCGGTGATCCCCCAGTGTTCGAGCACCCGTTCGTCCACGCCTTCGAAGCGGCCGCACAGCATGGTGACACCGTCGCAGCGGGCCAGATCGCGGGCCATGGCCTGATCAAAGCGCTGTCCACGCGGGGAGAGATAAAGGATGGGCCAGCGTCCACGGGCATGCGCTTGCGCCTCCGTCAGCGCGGCGCTGACCACGTCGGCGCGCAGCACCATGCCGGCTCCGCCACCCGCCGGGGTGTCATCGACATTGCGGTGCTTGCCGATGCCATGGGCGCGCAGGTCGTGGGTGTGCAGTTGCCACTTGCCGTCCTGAAGCGCCTTGCCCGTCAGGGATGCGCCAAGCACGCCGGGGAAGGTCTCGGGGAACAGGGTGACAATCCGGGCCTGCCAGACACCGACAAGATCGGGGGCTTCGTCCATCAGGGACGACGGTTTTAGCGTTGGGCGGATGGCCTTGCGGCCATGGGATTTGGAAGGCGTGGACATAGACGTCTGTTAAGCGATCCGGGGGCCGAGGGAAATGCCCGGTATCAGAACAGCCCTTCGGGTGGGTCGACCACGATGCGGCCCGCAGCCAGATCCACGGTGGGGACGGCGGCCTTGGTAAAGGGCAGGAGAACCGTCGCCGTGGCCCCGGGCATGTGCACCTCAAGCAGGTCGCTGGCGCCGTGGTTCTGTACGGATTTCACGTGGCCAAGCGATGTGCCGCCGGTGTCGAACACCTCGAGCCCCACGAGATCCGTGTAGTAGAATTCATCATCGGGCAGGTGAGGCAGCTGATCGCGGCGGGCAAAAAGTTGCGTTCCCTTGAGCGCGTCGGCTTCTTCCTTGGTCGCAACCTCGGCGATGCGGGCGACGAAGCCGTTTTTCATGGGACGTATGAGCGCAAGGGAAAACGAACGCTTGCCGTCTTCGGTCGTGAGCGGGCTATAGGTTTCGATGTCCTCGGGCAGGGCGCAGAACGACTTTAACCGCACCTCGCCATGCACACCGTAGGCGCCGCTGATCACACCGACACAGATCACATCATCACTCATTCCAGCACACTCCGTCACGCATCACACCGCCTTGGTCCGTGCATGCCTCTGCCGCCTTGCTGCGCTCGAACATCAGGCCCGCCAGGAAGGCGATCAGGATCAGGATAGGCGTGCGGATCAATCCGAACATAGGGCTCACTCTCTGCAGGGCGCTGGGCCATCCGGGGCATTTGCGACACGTTACCGTGTTTTGTCCAGTCCGTGCTTGCTTTGGCGACGCTGGGGCGGCTAGGTGCAGGACATCCGCGCCCGGTGGTGCGGAAATGGAGATTTTATGTCGGTATAGACGGGCACATGCCCATGGCGTCGTGCAAACGATGCAAGCAGAAACAAATCCGTCGCTGTCGCGGCGCTGTTGGTGCGTGCCCAGCTTTTTGCGTTCACGTGATGTGAACCCTCTCAAATCGTTCAATTCTTGACGAAAGGATGGCTATGCCAGACCTCTTTCAGACGCGCGCTGCGCGTGACACCGACATCCCGTTTCTTGCCCCTATTGCCGAGGCCACGCTGTTTCCAGGTGACATGTTGCCCGACATGATGGCCCCCGGCTTGAGCGGCGACAGCGATGATCTTTGGCTTGTGGTCGAACAGGACGGCGTGCCGGTCGGCTTTGCCTTTGTGCAAAGCGAGGCACTGACGGACCGTACGTGGAACCTGCGCGCGATTGCGACATCCCCCGATCTGCATGGCGCGGGTGCGGGAACGGTGTTGATCCACGCCGTTGAAGCGGCCCTGGCCGATGCGCGTTTGCTGGTGATCGACACCACCCAGAAGCCAGATCAGGACCGTGCGCGCCGCTTCTACGGTGCGCGTGGATACGATCATGTGGCAACCATTCCGGCCTTCTTTGGGCCGGATGAGGACAAGGTCACATTTACCAAGATGCTGGCCTGACGGTTGGCATGGCGTGGGCGGCGCTGTCTGCCCATGCCAATTCACTTTTTCCCTTGCATCCCGAATGTGACGGTTTAGATTTTGGGACCAATCGGTTCCAAAATCAGGATTTTCAGAATGGCGTGGTTCTACCTTGGTCTGGCGGCCATTTTCGAAGTGACCTTTGCGATGAGCATGAAATACGCGGATGGGTTCACAAATGCCCGGGCCACTGTGGTGACTGTGGTGGCCGTGATCGCGGGGATCGGATTTCTGACGCTTGCCCTGCGCGATCTGCCCGTCAGCGTGGCCTATCCGATCTGGACCGCTGTTGGGACGCTTGGAACCGTCGCCTTGGGGTATACGTTTCTGGGAGAGGCGCTGACGCCGCTCAAAGTGATCTCTGCCCTTGCCATTGTGGCCGGGGTTGCGGGGCTGAAGATTTCGGCGGGTTAACGTGTTTCGATGATCAGGTCGTGCCGGTGTTCCCATCCGACGCGTTCGAGTTCGGGCGTGTCGGATTGGTCCTCGGGCCAGCCGACGCACATGTAGGCGACCAAAGACCAGTCCGTGGGTACGTTGAGGTCGTGGCACAATTGGACGGGATCAAGGATCGACACCCAGCCCATTCCCAAGCCTTCTGATCGGGCCGCGAGCCACATGAGTGTGACGGCCCCCACCACGGAATAGCGTCGCATTTCGGGCATGGTGCCTGCGCCAAGGCCGTGGCCTTGTTCCGTGCTGTCGTCGCAGAAAATAGCAAGATGTTCAGGCGCTTCGGCCATGCCGGACAGTTTGAGTTGGCTGTAGCTGGCGGCCTGTTCGCCATCGTACCCGGCAAGCGCTTGCGCGTTGGAGGCTTTGTAGTTCTCAAGCGCTGCGGCGCGGGCCGTTTCGCTTTGCACGCGGATGATGCGCCAGGGTTCGGACAGGCCCACGGAAGGGGCCAGCCGAAATGTGTCGAGGCAGCGCATCAGCACTGCCTCGTCCACGGGATCGGTGCGGAAGCGGCGCACATCGCGCCGCCACGCCATCAGGTTCAGAAGCTGGCTGCGAAACTCATCTGGAAATGTGTCCACAGCGCCAACCCCTGATTACTCTGCTGTTTCTTCGGCCGGTGCTTCTTCGGCAGGCGCTTCTTCAGCAGGTGCTGCGGCAGCTTCAGCAGCCTTGGCGGCTTTCTCTTCCGCGCGCTCTTTGGCCTTGGCGCCGGGCTCACCCTTGTTGGGGTTGTTGCGTTCTTTTTTCTCAAGCACGCCTGCGGCTTCCAGCATACGGCTGATGCGGTCGGTGGGCTGTGCGCCCTCACCCAGCCAGTACTGAATGCGTTCCATGTTCATTTTCACGCGCTCTTCGCTGTCTTTGGGCAGCAGGGGGTTATATGTGCCCAGCTTTTCGATGTAGCGGCCGTCGCGTGGCATGCGGCTGTCGGCTGCCACGATGCGGTAGAAGGGACGCTTTTTCGAGCCACCACGGGCAAGACGGATTTTCATGGCCATTGTTGTTTCTCCTTTGAATGGCGTTTCAGGCTACCAGCCTGTTATTCTTTAGCTTTCTTGTGGTGCTGAATGACTTCAGCGATGATGAAGTTCAGGAACTTCTTGGCGAATTCGGGGTCCAGATCGGCCCGGTTTGCCAAATCTTCGAGCCGAGCGATCTGCGCGGCTTCGCGCGTGGGATCGGAGGGCGGAAGGTCGTGTGTGGCCTTGAGTTTCCCCACGGCCTGCGTGTGTTTGAACCGCTCGCCCAGCGTATAGACGAGGATCGCATCGAGCCTGTCGATGCTGGCGCGGTGGTCGGCCAGCACTTCGGCGGCCTTGGAAATGGCATCAGTCAAGCGCCCATCCTTTCGGTTTGAACATCGGGTCGGCATAGTGGCCGATTTCCATTTCGATCCCGTGCGCCAGTTGGCTGCCATCGAGCGCCGCGGGCGATGGGTGGCGGTAGACGGCGTCGGAGCCGTCGATAGTTTGTGCGGTTTTGTCTTTGACGGCGCCCAACCGTTCGGCCAGCCGGATGCTGTCGAGGTTCATCGGGTCGATATAGCTGACCGCGCCGTCCCAGCCGCCCGCATAGTAATGCGCGCGCACCGCGTGGGTCGCTTCAAGCGCATAGCCTTTGCCCGACTTGTCGGGCCAGATGATCCAGGCGATTTCCCGTTCGGGCCAGCCTGCGGGCTGCCAACCTCCGGCCATGCCATAGGTGTCATCCGTATCCTTGTCGTGGATCATCCACATGCCGAAGCCGCGGATGTCCCAGTGTCCGATTTCGGCGGCATAGAGCATCCATGCCTCGTAGGGGTTCAGCGGCCCGCCCATGAAACGGGAGCGGTAGGAGGCGAAGGTCGCCTTGAAGTTCGGGTAGTCCTCGGGCTGCGGGCCGCGCAGGACAAGGCGCCCGGTTTCGATAGTTGGGATGGCGGTGTGGGGCATCACATCACCTCTCGCACGTAACGGTAGATCAGGCTTGTTTCGCCATCTTCCGTGATCTCGCCATCGGGCAGGCCGCCGAGGCGTTGCGCCAGCTTGATCGAGCGTGCGTTGGCGGGGTCGATGTAGCTGACCAGTGTGGACCAACCGAGTGTATCGAAGGCGTGGGTGAGGGCAGCTTGGGCAGCTTCAAAACCGATGCCCATGCCTTCGGCTTTTTCGGTGAGCATAAAGCCCAGTTCCGGTTCCTGATCGCCCGCTTCAAACCCCAGCAAGACAAAGCCGGAAATATCGCCGGCATGGCCGATGGTCCAGAGACCGTGTCCGTGCAAGAGCCACGTGGAGGTCATCTGGGAGAAGTCGGTCCATGCGTCTTCGCGGCTCATCGGGCCGCCGATGTGCTCGCCACGGCCCGAGCAGGCGATCTGCGCATATGTGTCGAAATCGGTCACGCGGGGCGCGCGCAGCAGCAGCCGGTCGGTCGACAGCGTGGGCAGATGGCCTTGCAGCGCGATGGCAAACAGGGCTGCTGGCCCGTTGCGCGGTGTTTCGCAGGGAAGGGTCATGCCCGCCCCTCCAGTCCCGGGTGGCGCCACAGCTGCATATGGCCGTAACGTTCGTGGGTGAAATCGCTGTCATACGTGGCGCCCAGGCGTTCAGCCACGCGGCGCGACCCTTCGTTGTCAATTGCGATCAGGCTTGTGAGTGTCGTCCATCCCAGCGTGTCGTAGGCGTAGTCGCGCGCTGCGATTGCGGCTTCGGTCGCATAACCTTTGCCCGTTGCGCCATCGAACAGGTCCCAACCCAGTTCGCGTTCGGGGAAGCCTTCGGGGTGCCAGAGACCAACGATGCCTACCGGGGCGTTGGTTGTTTTTTCGATCAGGGTCCAGCGGCCAAAGCCGCGCAGCACCCAATGCCCTGCTTCCAGCGCCAGTGCGCGCCAGCTAAGCTCGCGGCTTTGCGGTCCGCCGACGAAACTGGAACGAGGCGAGGCATAGAATGCGGCCAGCGCATCAAAGTCCGACAGCTCGGGCGCACGCAGGATCAGGCGCTCGGTTTCGAGCGTGGGGGCGGAGAACGTGACGGTCATGCCGCGGGCCTCGGGTGGCGGTAGACATAGGCCTCTTTGCCCGGCTCTTCGGCGGTGTCATCGCGTACAGCACCCAAACGTTCGGCAAGGGCGACGGAGGCGTCGTTGCCGTGGGCGATGTAGCTGACGATCGTGTCCCAGTTCAGGGTGTTCCATGCATGGTCGATACAGGCTGTGGCCGCTTCGAATGCAATGCCTTTGCCTTCGTGCTTGGCGTCGAACAGGACCCAGCCGACTTCTTTTTCGGGCCACGTGTTCGGATACCAATGGCCGACGATGCCAAGGGGCGTGTCGTCATTTTTGTAGGTGACGACGAACATGCCAAAGCCGTTCATGACCCAATGCCCGATTTCGGTGCAGAAGAAATCCCATCCCCGGCGGTCATCTTTGGGGCCACCCACGTATTTGGCGCGGTCGGTTTTGTAGAAGTCGATGAAGGTTTGCGCGTCCTGTGGCTGCGGGGCGCGCAGGGTTAGCCGTTCAGTTGTGAGGACGGGGGTGCCGGTGAGGGTGATCATGCGGCCCTCCGGTGACGGAAGACCGCCGTTTCTGCGGGCGTTTCGCCGTCGGGTAGGGGGCGTCTGGGTCATAGGTCGCGCCGAGTTTGGTGGCGAGCGCTTCGGAGCGGGTGTTGCCCGGTGTGATGTAGCTGACGACGCTTTGCGCGTCGGTGTTGGCCCAGTACCAGTTCAGGGCGGCGCGGGCGGCTTCGGTGGCGAACCCTTTGCCTTCTGCTGCGGCTGTCAGGGTCCAGCCCAGTTCCGGCTCGGGGAAGCGGTCGGGATGCGAGATGCCGACATCACCCATGAAAGCGCCGGTTGTGCGGTCGGTGATCATCCACACGCCAAAGCCGTCCAGCGGCCAGCCGGCAAGATTCATGGCAAAGAGCCGCCACGCGGCGGCGCGGTCAAAGGGGCCACCCATGAACACGGCGCGGTCCGAGGCGAGCATGTCTGCGAACGCGCCGAAATCGTCGCGCCGCGCGCCGCGCAGGATCAGCCGGTCTGTGGTGACGGTCGGGATCATAGGCCCAGTTCCTCGACCGTTGCGCCTTTGAGCAGGGGCTTGGTGAAGGAGCGGTCGTAGCGGCGGATGCACTTGGCTTCTGTCGCGAACTTGTAGGCTTTGAGACAATCGGGATCGTCCCACATGGCCGCGCGGTAGGCTTCGTAGTCGGCAAGCGAGGCAAAGGAAAAGTGGCAATAGGCGATGTCGTTCGGGCCCTCATAGGGCATGTGATAGCCGTGATGGGTGCCGCCCATTTCCGGGATCTTCTTCAGCCAGAACCGCGCATAGATCTCGAAGGCGTCGAGCTTGTCGGGGTCAATTTCGTATCGGACGGTGCAGGAGATCATTTCTTCTTCCCGAACCCGCTGAGACCCGGGGGCAGGGGCATACCGCCGCCAAGGCCCGGCAGACCGCCGGGCATCTTGCCGCCAAGCTGTTTGGCTGCTGCTTCAAGCTGGGCTTGATCCATGTTGCCCATGTCGGGCATGCCGCCGCCTTTGCCCATCATGGCCTGCATGGCTTTCTTCATCATGCCGCCTTTGCCCTTGCCGAGCTTTTTCATCATGTCCGACATCTGGCGGTGCATCTTGAGCAGCTTGTTGAGGTCGCTGACCTGCATGCCTGAGCCTGCAGCGATGCGTTTCTTGCGGGACGCTTGCAGGATCTGCGGCGCGGCGCGCTCTTTCTTGGTCATGGACTGGATCATGGCGATCTGCTGCTTGAGGATCTTGTCGTCAAAGCCCGCGTCCTGCACCTGTTTGGCCATTTTACCCATGCCGGGCATCATGCCCATCATGCCTTCCATGCCGCCCATCTTGATCATCTGTTCAAGCTGCATCTTCAGGTCGTTCATGTTGAACTGACCCTTGGCCATGCGCTTCATCATCTTTTCGGCTTGTTCAGCCTCGATGGTTTCCTGCGCTTTTTCGACAAGGCTGACGATGTCGCCCATGCCGAGGATGCGACCCGCGATGCGTTCCGGCTCGAAGGTTTCGAGCGCGTCCATCTTTTCGCCGAGGCCCACGAACTTGATTGGTTTGCCGGTGACGGCACGCATCGACAGGGCAGCACCGCCGCGGCCATCGCCGTCCATCCGGGTCAGGACCACGCCCGAGATGCCGATGCGGTCATCGAAGTTCTGGGCGGTGTTCACGGCGTCCTGACCGGTCAGGCCGTCCACCACGAGGATGGTTTCGCGGGGTGTTGCGACGTCGCGGACTTGTTCAACCTGCGTCATCAACTCTTCGTCGATGGAGAGGCGACCGGCGGTGTCGAGCATGTAGACGTCGTAGCCGCCCATGCTGGCCTGGGTCTTGGCCCGTTTGGCGATCTGGACGGGGTCTTCGCCCTTCACAATCGGCAGGGTGTCGACGCCAATTTGCGCGCCGAGGATTGCCAGCTGTTCCATGGCCGCGGGGCGGTTCACGTCGAGCGACGCCATGAGCACGCGCTTGCCATCGCGTTCGGTGAGCCGTTTGGCCAGCTTGGCGGTCGTCGTGGTTTTACCGCCGCCCTGCAGGCCGACCATCAGGATCGGGGCCGGGGGGCTGTCGATCTTGAGCGCGCCGGGGTCACCTTCGCCCTTGAGGGTGTCGATCAGCGCGTCATGCACGATCTTGACGACCTGTTGGCCGGGGGTGACGGATTTGGTAACGGCCTGGCCTGTTGCCTGTTCCTGCACGGCCTTGACGAAGTCACGGGCGACGGGCAGCGACACGTCGGCTTCCAGCAGGGCCACGCGCACCTCGCGCAGGGCGGTTTTGACGTCTTCTTCGGACAGTGCACCCTGTTTGGTCAGCCGGTCGAAGACACCGGAGAGGCGTTCGGAGAGATTTTCAAACATGGGCCTTCATCCTTTCGACCGTTGACATTTGCCTGACAGGTAAGTGCCGGCGGTGCAGACCCCAAGGAAATGATCCAAACGAAAAGCACCCCCGTGGGCGCAACGCGCTGACGGAGGGCGATCCCGGGACATCCCAAGGGACCGGAAGTTCTACGCTTCCGGGTTGCTGGCGGGCCTATGTCACTGTCGAACGTGAGTCAAGAGTTGTGGCCGGATATGGCTAGAAGGCCTGCTTCGCGGTACACAGCCGCCATGGGAGTTGCCCATCAGGACGACCGCTTCTGTTGTTGCGTCGATTTGAGGGATGGCTGTTCACCTATTGCGAACTTTGCTCCAGCGCGTCGCTCTCAATCTCCAAGACATATCCGAACCCGCGGACGTTCCGCAGAACCACATCTTTTGTTGCACGCAACAACTTGCGTCGCAGATACAGAATGTAGACCTCGACAACGTTGGTTTGGGGATCAAAATCATACCCCCACACCGCGTTGAGAAGTTCCATCCGGTCGACAGGACGATCCGTGTGCTGCATCAGGTGCGCCAGCAAGGAAAACTCTGTCGCTGTAAGCTCGATGGGCGCATCGTCGACCGTCACTTTTTTGCGCGCACGGTCAAGACACAGCGGCCCAATGCGGAGTTCTTCGTCTTGAGCGCCAGCAGTGCGGTCCGCCCGCCGCAACAGGGTTTCGACACGCATGGCCATTTCCGCGAACGCAAAGGGCTTGGTCAGATAATCATCAGCACCCGCTTCAAGGCCTTCGAGCTTGTCCTCCAGCGCGTCCTGCGCCGTGATCATGAATACCAGGACATCATCGCCCGCCTGGCGCAATGAACGACACAATTCAGCCCCCTCGGCGTCGGGCAATAGCCGGTCGAGTATGACAAGAGAGTAATCCCCGTCTTTTAGTCGCTGCACAAATTCCGCGCCGGAATGTGTTACATCAACAACGTGCCCGCGCCGACGCAGAGTGTCGGCAATCATCTCGCTGATCTCGGGATCGTCCTCGACGACCAGAATGCGCGCGTTGCTCACGGCGTTGTCCCTGCTGCAGTCATACCTTCCGCATCAAATGGCATGTCCAGTCGCACCGTCGCGCCACCCTCGCTATGGTTTTCGATGCTGATGGTACCGTCATGCTGCTCCATGATCCAACGGGCAATGGCCAGACCCAGCCCGCTGCCGCGTGCTGACTTGCCGCTGCGCACGGGTCCACGCCAGAAACGGCTGAACGCGTGTTCGGTTTCTTCGACGACAAACCCAGGTCCACGATCAGATACCCTGACCACGGCCCGATCTTTTTCGCAGGTCAGATCCACGTGCACCACACTTCCTGGAGGTGCGATACGAACAGCGTTGTCCAACGGAATAAGGATGGCTTGCCGCAACCTCTCGGCATCGCCCTGAACAACGACTGGCTCGGTTGGTTGGTGTGGTCGTATGGCGATGTCCTTACGACGGGACAGTTCCTGGCTGTCCAGCAGAGTGTCGGCCAGAACGTCCTGCATATTGATGCGCAGCCTTTCTATGGGGATGGCTCCGGCTTCGCTGCGGGCCACGAACAACATATCTTCGACCAAGCGGCTCATCTGCTCGGCCTTGACCCGGACGCGTTCCAATGCCGCACGCATGTCTGCGGCTGTCGCGTCCGGGTCGCTCAGCGCTATCTCGGCCTTGCCACGCACGACCGTCAGAGGCGTGCGTAGTTCGTGGCTCAAATCTGCAAGGACACGCGCGCGCCCTTCCGCAAGGTCTTTTTGCCGCGCCGCGGCGTCTTCCAGTTCGATTGTACGGGCCGCCACCTCTGCCTCCAGACCGGATTTTGCGGACAGTAGGGCATTCCGCTGCTGTGCGATCTTGTTTGTCATGGCGTTGAATTGATCGGCCAAGCGACCAAGCTCGTCCCTTTGCGTGATTTCAACGCGGTAGCTGAGGTCACCATTTGCCACCGCGTCCGTGCCCTTTGACAGGGCATCCACCGGGCGCAAAACGCTTCGAAAGAAGAAAACGCCGAGAATAATGACAAGTAGGGCCATCACTGCAACGAGGCCATAGGCGGCGGCGCGCATGCGTTCGATCAGGACGTCCATGGAGGCTATCGCGCCGCCGACCTCCCGGATTTCTCGCGTGACGATTGTCGCCAAAAGGTGATCGAGCGCGTCATCCAGGCGTTTCTCGACATCTTCACGATAGATCCTTCGGGCCGTTTCCTCGTCCCGATTGACCAGAGCGGTACCGATCTGAATGCGCTTTTCTTCGATTTTTTCGACAATTGTGCGCAGCTCGGCCATGACCTTCAGTTCGGCCTCCTCGTCGACCAACTCTTCAAAGTCCCGAATGCGCACAAGCGCTTCGATCTCTGCATGGATGGAGGCTTCCATGGTCTGGATCGCTCCAAGCAGGACATCGTGCGCGGCTTCAACCTCCGACGGTTCGGGGCCAAGGGTCAGAAGTTCGGCAATCTGCTCCGAATAATCGTTTGCCGCGCTCTCCATTGTTTTGACCGCCAAGGTCTGATCGTACGACGCGCGCATCTCTCGCAAGGCTGCGTCGTTGATGCGTAAAAATGCGAGAAGGCTGAGCGCCACGATTCCGGTCAACAGAACGACCAATGCGAGGCTCAGAACGATCTTTGTCCCGAATCTCATGTTCAATGGGCGTTCACGGTTGGTCAGAAATTCACCGGATGCGGCGTGCGATGTGCTGGTTTTGGTCAACATACCCCTAAATACGGCCAAAAGCCGCCAAAACCACCGCCTTCCGGGTTCTCTTAGTGAATTCTAATTTTACGAGGCGGCGGAGCGCGCCTAGCTATCTCTATGAAAGTTTTGTGACAGGAGATGCAGCGAGGATCGCGCTTTGAAGGGTATTTGCGCACCTTTATCTTTGGCTGCAAACGGGGCGTAACCCCATGGTTTTTGGAAGGATTTTGGCATGCCGCGAACAATCACATCTTCGGCCAAGCGTGCGCCGCGGATCATGCTGTATTCGCATGATACGTTGGGCTACGGACATCTCCGCCGCAACTTGTTGATTGCAAGTGCTCTGTCGGAACTGGATCTGGAACCCGAAATCTTGTTGATTGGTGGCATGCGAGAGGCGGGTGCCTTTGCCCTTCCGCCGCGCACCGATTGCGTGACGCTTCCCGCCTACGCCAAACAGAGCGATGGCAGCTACAGGCCACGAGAGCTTGGAGATGATGTTGGGCGGCTGGCCCGGATGCGCAGTCGTATCATCAAGAGCGTTGCCGCGGGTTTTGACCCCGATCTGATGATTGTCGACAATGTGCCGCGCGGTGCGCAGTTTGAACTGGACAGCACCCTTGCGGCCTTGTCGCGCGAGGGGCGCTGCCGCATTGTGCTGGGCCTGCGCGATGTGATTGACGATAGTCGGGTGGTGCGGCGCCAGTGGTTGCGGCAGCGCAATTTCGAGACTGTGCGCAAGTTCTATGACCAGGTCTGGATCTATGGCGATCCACAACTCTACGACATTCTGAACGATTGTGGCATGGGCGAGAGGTTCGCGGGGCGCGCGCGCTATCTGGGCCTTCTTGATCCTTCTGGGCGCCGCGAAACCAAGCAGGCGGCAATTGATCGAGACACCATCGCCGGCAGCGACCCGCGTCCTTACGTGTTCTGCGCGGTGGGTGGTGGGCGCGATGGTGCGGATCTGTGCGAAGCGTTTGTCCGAGCGCCGATGCCGCCCGGGCATCGCGGTGTCCTCGTGACCGGGACACAGATGCCAGAGACACTTCGGAATGGCGTTTTGCAACATGCGGCGGCGCGCGATGACATGACCGTGCTGCCCTTCGTGCGCGAGCCCATTGCAGCGATGGCAGGAGCGGCCCGCCTGGTCGGCATGGGTGGTTACAACACCACAATGGAATTTCTGACACTCGATGCGCCATCCCTGATCGTCCCGCGTTGCACCCCACGGCGAGAGCAGGTGATGCGCACCACACGGCTGGCAGCGCGCGGTCTGATTTCGATGCTTTTGCCCGAGGACCTGTCCCCAACATCCCTTGGAGATTGGCTCGTTCATCCTGCGCCACAGCGCGGAGCAGCGCCAGACATGAACGGACTGATCAGGGCCCAGGAAATGGTCCGAGCGATATTGACCGATGAACCAACGGATGCAGCCATCCAGCGCAACCACAGACCCGGACCAGAGCGGTTTGTCTCGGCTGCCTGAAGCCACAACCTCGGAGAAAGGATCAATGCCATGTCATCGACATCGAACTATCCGCCCACATCACGCGTCGGATATGTGCTGAAACGCTATCCGCGGTACTCTGAAACATTCATCGTGAATGAAATTCTGGCGCATGAAGCTGTGGGGCAAGAAATCGAAATCTTCGCTTTACGCCCTGTTGAGGAAACACATTTTCAGGATCAACTCGGTCAGGTGCGCGCGCCTGTGACCCGCTTGCGTGACAAGTTTTCGGGGCCCGAGCCGTTCTGGCAGCGTCTGTCTGCGGCATGTGAGGAGCGGCCAGCCGCGTTGAATGTATTGTCCGAGATCGACGGGATTGTATCGGGTCAGGATGTTGCGCAGGCGCTTGATCTGGCGGTTGAGGTTCAACAGCGTGGTGTCACCCATCTGCACGCCCATTTCGGAACCGTGGCCACCTCGGTTGCGCGGCTGGCCGCTGCGATGGCCGGGATCGGGTATTCCTTCACGGCCCATGCAAAGGACATATACCACGACTACAACGCTCCTCAGCATCTCGACCTCAAGTTCAGGGATGCGGACATGGCTGTCACCGTATCCGACTACAACCTTAGATATCTGAGGGACACCTTTGCCGCGCCCCGTGCCGTGCGGGTCTATAACGGCTTGGATCTTGATCGGTTTTCCTGGACAGCGCCTGAACCGCAGGCGCAAGAAATCCTTGCCGTTGGCCGATTGGTTGAGAAAAAGGGGTTCCATGTTCTGGTCGAGGCACTGCGCATGATGTGCAGTGAGGGTCGGAACGTGACCTGCCGCATCGTTGGCGCGGGTGATGAAGAAGAGCACCTGCGTGCCCAGATCGCAGAGTCCGATTTGGCCCATTGCGTGCAACTCGAGGGGCCGCGTCCGCAAGCCGGGGTGATTGAACTGATGCGAAACGCAGCCGTTCTGGCCTGCCCCTGCGTCGTTGGCTCGGATGGCAATCGCGATGGCTTGCCGACAGTTCTGCTAGAGGCGATGGCCGTCGGTCTGCCCGTTGTCTCGACCGACGTCGTTGGCATCCCTGAACTCGTCCGCGATGGGGAAACCGGATTGCTGGTTGCCGAGGGTGATCCCGAAGCACTTGCCGCAGCTTTGGCGCGGATGCTCGACGATGTCAGCTTGCGCCAGAGCGTGTCGCAGCAAGCCCGCGTTTTGATTGAACGCGATTTCGACATCGCCAACAGCGCCGGTGCCCTGCGCGCGATCTTTGCCAAGTCGATCGCACGGCGGAACCGCAAGAAGGTGGCCTGATGCACATTGCCTATGTCTGCACCGATCCCGGCATTCCGGTCTGGGGGGCTAAGGGCGCGTCGATCCACGTTCAGGAAATGCTGCGCGCATTCTTGAAACGGGACGCCAAGGTCACACTTTTGACGCCGCGCACCGAGGGCGCGCCGCCGTCCGATCTGGCTGGCGTTGAGCTGCATCCTCTGCCACCCGCGCCAAAAGGCGATGCCGAAAGCCGGGCGCGTGCTCTTCTGGCTACAAACGACACGTTGGCCAACGCGCTGGACATGCTGCAGCCCGACCTCGTGTACGAACGGCATGCGTTGATGTCCTGCGCGGCCATGGAGTGGGCCGCGCGAAATGACCGGCCCGGGGTGCTTGAGGTCAATGCACCCCTCATCGCCGAACAAGCGGCGCATCGGCAATTGGCCCTGCCAGAGCAAGCGGAAACTGTTGCCCAGCGGTCCACACAGGCGGCCCGACTGTCGTGTGCGGTCACGGAACCTGTCGCGCAATATGTGCGGGACATGGGCGGTACAGACGTAATCGTGGTGCCGAACGCAGTGAACCCTGCACGCTTTCCCGCACCAAAGCCCCGGCCAGAACGACCGTTTACGGTGGGTTTCCTCGGGTCGATGAAACCTTGGCACGGCTTGAACACTCTGGTTCAGGCCTTTGCCCAGCTTCGGCACGTCGTGCCGGATGCAAGGCTGCTGATTGTCGGGGATGGTCCGGAGAGGGCGCAGATCGAGGTGCAAGTCAGGGAGTATGGTCTGTCAGGTGCCACAGAGATCACGGGGCTGTTGCCTGCCGCGGATGTGCCCTCGGCGCTGGCGCGGATGGACGTCGGGACTGCACCCTATCACGCGATGGAGGATTTCTATTTCTCGCCTCTCAAAATCTACGAATACATGGCTGCCGCGTTGCCGGTTGTCACCACTCACACGGGCGATCTGGCACTGCTTGTGACCGACAATGAAACCGGTCTGATAACGCCACCCGGGGATGCCTATGGGTTGACCCAAGCTCTGGCCCAGCTGGCGGCTGATTTGCCCTGGGCGCAAGCCATGGGCAAGGCTGCGCGTGCCCATGTTCTGGCGCATCACACATGGGATGCCACCGCGGATCATGTCCTGACCCGCGCGCTGGATGGCAAAGCGCGGGCGGCATGAGCAAAGCATCTGAAACCTCGGAAGCGGGCCTCGGGCTTGGCGCCGTATTGCGGCGGTTTCGCCCGTATATGCGCGGTCATGTGTTGGCTTTGTGCGGCGCGGTTTGTGCGCTTGTCCTGTCGACCTTGATGCGGTTGGCCGAACCTTGGCCGCTCAAATTTGTCATTGATGCAGTCGTCCCCGTGCCGGATGCGAACGCACCGGCCGCAACATTGATCGACCCGATGCTGCTGCTTGCGCTGTGTGCCGGGGGACTGTTGCTTGCTGTCCTTCTGCGTGCGGGCTTTCACTATCTTGCAACGATTGTTTTCGCCGTAGTGGGCAACCGAATGCTGACGCGCGTGCGTGCGGACCTGTTCCGGCATCTTCAGTCTTTGTCCATCGGATTTCACACCAAGTCGCGGACCGGCGATCTGACCATAAGGCTGGTGAGCGATGTTGGCATGTTGAAGGATGCCATGGTCACAGCGGCCATGCCGCTTCTGGCCAATATCCTGATCTTTGGCGGTATGGTCGGCGTCATGCTCTGGCTCGATTGGCGGCTGGCCCTTGTTGCGCTGGCCCCGTTGCCCCTGTTGTGGGTTTTGTCGCGAGTGCTGACAGTCCGCATCCGCAAGGTCAGCCGGACGCAACGCAAGCGGCAGGGGGCTCTGGCTGCCACGTCGTCCGAGGCGCTGGCCGGAATCGCTTCTGTGCAGACGCTTGGATTGGAAGAGCACATGAACAAGGCGTTTTCGGGCGCGAACGAAAAGGAAATGCGCGAGGGCGTCAAGGGCGCGCGTCTGACCGCTCGGTTGGAGCGGTCGGTCGATGTACTGGCGGGGTTGGGCCTTGTCGCAGTGCTTTACTACGGAACTTTGCAGGTTCTTGATGCGCGGATCACGCCCGGGGATCTGTTGATCTTTGTCAGTTACCTCAAGCACACATTTCGGCCCGTCCGCGGCTACGCAAAATACGCCGCGCGCCTGGCGAAAGCTCTGGCCGCCGCCGAGCGGGTTGTCGATCTGCTGGATCGCGAAGACGCTGTGCGCGACAGGCCCGATGCGCGCCCCGCCCCGTCCGATCTGGGCGGCAAACTCGGTTTCGAAAACGTGCACTTTGCTCACCAAGACGGCGCAAAAGTTTTTGATGGGCTTAACCTGACCGTCAACGAAGGGGAGCGCGTTGCGGTGATCGGGCCGTCGGGGGCGGGCAAGTCGACGCTTGCAGCGCTCGCCTTGCGTCTTCACGACGTGCAGGACGGGCGTATCACGCTTGATGACACAGACATTCGTGATCTCACGCTGCAATCATTGCGTTCCAAGGTTGCATTTGTGCCGCAGGACCCTTTGATCATGTCAGGGACAGTCCGGGACAACCTTGCCCTTGGCCTTGATCGCGACCCAAGTGACCAAGAGCTTGAAGATGCCGCACGCCGCGCTGTGCTGCATGACTTCATCATGTCGTTGCCCGATGGTTACGACACGATGCTGGCCGAACGCGGGGCGACCTTTTCGGGGGGCAGCGCCAGCGTCTGTCACTCGCGCGGGCCTTCTTGCGCCGAACACCGGTTCTGATCCTTGATGAACCGACCACAGGGCTGGACCGTGAAAGCGCAGCGTCGGTGATCGCAGCGATTGATGCCGTATCTGAAGAGCGGACGACGCTGTTGATCACCCATGACCTCATACTCGCAGCGCGGTGCGACCGCATCGCGACGATCTCGGGCGGCGGAGTGGCCGAAACCGGCGATGCCTCCGCGTTGCGCGCGGCGGGCGGTTGGCTGGCCGCTGCCGAGGCTTGCTAGTCCGGAGTGACAACGTATGCCGTGGACAGTTGACTTGTCGCCCGCCGATGCGGCCCTGTGTGCCCAGGATCCAGATTTGCCCGGCCTTGGTGCAGTTCTGAACGCCGCGCCCCTCGCCAAAACACTCGGACTGGGTGAGCTACGCCATAGCTACCTCAAGTACAAACCGGGGACGAATTGCGTCGCAGGGCTTGTCCCTAGGGACGGCAGTCTTGGGGCTTGGGCGGCGATGACGTACCCGCCTGCCCGCTGGCCAGATATCCGAAGTCGTCCAAAGTGGAACAAGAAAGCCCAGAAGGTGATCTATTTCGATGACGCATTTACTGTGTTTGTTCCGCTGGTATTGGAAAGGCGTCTGCCCAACGCACGCAAATTGTCCGCCGAAAAGTCCCGTGCAGAACTACTGCACAGTCTTGGGCTTTCCCACCACACGCTCAAGATCCTCAGGTACAAGCCCGGACGCCGGATCGTGTTGCGCGCCGATGGACCAAAGGGGTCACGCGCAGTGTTGAAGCTGCACGCAAGGCAGGCAGACTTCGACCGCGCTGTTGCCGGCGCTGTTTATGCCGAGACCATGGGCGGACCAGCGGTGATCGCAACCTCGCCGACCGACCTGGCAATCGCGACTGCATGGACACAAGGTCATGTGCTTTCGCCACTGTCCGAACCCCGTGATTTCGTCCTGTCGGGGGCAATGCTGGCGAGACATCACGCGGCGGGTGATCCAAAAAATCTGCCTGGGTTGAGCGCCCACAAGCCGCACCGAACGGTCCGGGCCATAAGCAATCTTCAACCGAATCTAAAGGCGCGGGCGCAGCACCTTGCCGAACGGCTGCCTGCGTTGGTGGCAGACGACATGGTGGCGATTCACGGCGATTTTTCCGCGGATCAGGTGGTGCGGGAGACGTTTGGCACCGTGATCCTTGATTGGGACCGCGCCGCGTATGGTCCCGCGGCGCGCGATCTGGGAAGTGCGCTGGCAAGGCTTGACTTCGACGAGATCGGGGGCCCGCTGACTGAGGACGCGCGTAGGGCTTTGATTGAAGGCTATGCCGCTGTCCGGCCACTTCCCAAGGGCGAGAGTATAATTGCACATCGCGCGCATGCTCTGTTCGCACTTGCTGTCGAAGCGTTCCGCGACCGGAGGCCCGATTGGGACCGCCACCTTGGCGGTGTCCTCGACCGCGTTGAGCAGCTCTGTCAGACGGCTCAGATGCCGAAAGCACCAAGCGCACTGCCCAGTTTGTCCAGCGCGCTTGACCCTGAGCATGTGCACGCTGCTCTGGGCGCAAGGCCCGTGGAGGTTGCACTGGCAAGGCTCAAACCCGGGCGCCGCGCCTTGGTCCGATATGACATGCCGGACGGTAATGTCTTGTTGGGCAAGGTGCGCGCCAAGGGCATCGATCTTTACGCGCCCCGCATTCAGGCAAAACTGCGCTCGGCAGGGCTGGACGGAAGCGACGGGGTCGGTGTCCCGCCGGTGGCAGGCACAGCGGACAGCCTGGCGCTGTGGCTGCAGCAGGTCGTTCCCGGCCGCTCGCTTGGCGATATGTTGGATGACCCAAACTGCGATTGTTTGGACGCGATGCGAGGGACCGGGCGTGCGCTCGCCCGGCTGCATCTCACACCGGCTCAAACGGAACGGCGATGGACGCACGCAGATGAATTGGCTGTTTTGGAGAAGGCGCTGTCAGAAACAGGTTACAAAGATATTCTGTCTCTTGCCAAAGCGCGACTTGCCCGACTTCCACCGGCGCCGGACGTCGGATTGCACCGTGATTTCTACTTCGACCAGGTCCTTGTCGGACCGGACACGGTCTGGTTGGTGGATCTGGATCTTTATGCACAGGGCGATGCCGCAATCGACCTTGGGAATTTCCTGGCTCACCTCGATGAGCTTGCCCTGCGGCGCGGCAACGATGCGGGACATTTTGATGCGCTCGAGGATGCCTTTCTGAGCGGGTATCGCCTCTCTGCGCCATTGCCGGATCCACGCCGCATTGGTTCGTTTCGCTGGATTTCTCTGGCGCGCCATATCGCGATTGCCACACGGTTCCCGGAGCGCCGGCACACAATTTCGGCGATTGGGGCGTTGTGTCGGAAAAAGCTGTTGGACGGCACTTAGGCATCACCCGAGGAGTCTCGGGCGCGCGCGGCGTTTGCAAGGCAATGACTTTGATCACTGAGGTTTCAAGCCGACCACACACGCTTTGCTGTTGGTCCGACAAAAGCGCAAATCGGACATTGGGACTCGAAGTCGCATTAATAAGGGTTGGGCCCTCACCGGACCCAGACCGCACGCCCATTGATACGAGCCACCTGCCTTACTCCTGGATGCTTTCCAAATAGGCCATCAGGTCAACGATCGGTTGACTGGTCAGGATCGGTTGGCCGGTCTCGGCCTTGATGGCTGTATCCTCGCCTTCGAAGTACCAGCCATAGACCGGCATGGGTGAGCCGTGGCTGACCAGCGGGTCGCGCCCGTCGATCCGCGACACCACGCGTATGATGGGGAAGGTGCCATCGTTGCGGGCCGCAAGGTCAAGCAGGCTCGGCGGTTGGAGCAAGAGGGCCGGACGCATAGGCCCTTTGCCATCTGCTTCGACTCCGTGGCAGGTTGCACAATGGCGCTGGTAGAGCGTGGCACCCGTGCTTATGTCCTGAGCCAGTGCGGTCAGCGGTGCGGTGCATATCAGGGCGAAGGTGGCGATGAGCTGCTTCATGGTCCGTCTCCTGTCTGGTACGCATCACAAGATAAGGGCTGACGGACAGCGCGCTGTGATCTTGATCAATTTTTGACGGATTCTGCTTAGGCGAAACTGGAAAGGGTATTTCACGATGACACCCCTCTTTGCACCGCAAGCCTACAACAATGCGTGGTCGAACTATCGTCTGCATCGCGCATGCGCGGCACTGGATCCGGATGAGCTGACGGCGCCCCTTCCTTCTTTCTTCGGGTCAATCATTGCCACGCTCAATCACATCCTGATTGTCGACCTGTTCTATGTGTCGGCGCTGGAAGGTGCCTGTGTTGGTCCGGCTGCCTTTGTCGAGGAGGTGCCGCATCCCGATATGTCCGTCTTGCGCGCGGCGCAGCGTGATGTGGATCGCCGCCTGATTGCGGTCACCGAGGACGCGACCTTGTCGGACCCTGCGCGCCTTGTTCAGATGGCACGCGACCGCGGGGTTCAGGAGGAGCGGTTCGATCGCACTTTTCTACACTTGATCCAGCATCAGATTCATCACCGTGGTCAGGTCCATGCGCTTTTGAGTATGACCCCGGTTCCACCGCCGCAGCTGGACGAGTTTTACATGGCTTGGGACAACGACGCGCAGCGCCGCGCGCCGGATTTGACCGATATGGGCCTCAGCGACGCTGACATTTGGGGCGGACGTTAAGCAGCGCGCCGATAAGCTTTCAGCCAGTCGTTGATTGCAGTGGCCGACCGGCGCGGGCCATTGCCGGACATGTAGGCCTCGACCAGCGGATAGGGCGCGCTGGCATCGTGGAAGGTCAGGATCGGGCGGGCTGTGTCCGAGAAATCGTCAACCTCGGCGCGGCGCACGGCTTCGAGTCTGTAGACGGCGTTTTTGTATTTGAAGAGTGTGCGGCGCTGGACGGTCACGGTTCCCGCATGCGCGTCAAAGATGACCTGATCGCGCTTGATGGCCATTGCGAAGATCCCCAGCGGCACACCTGCGCCCAGCAGCACAGTCAGCAAGCCGCTGGTTTCCCCGGCGGCCATCAGAACAAGGCCTGCCGCTGCGCAGGCGACGATGCAAATGATCAACGCACCGCCAAGCAGCCACGGCGCATGTGCCAGGATCAATTGCGTCGGCATGTTGCGTAGAACAGTCATGTCTTGACGCTATCCGCACTGTAGCGCGGCCCGCAATGGCAAGCCCGCCCCGCAAGTGATGCTTGGAGGCGGGGCGATGGCAAACAGATGCCTGTTTGTCAGGCTGCGAGTTTCTCGATCTCGGCCTTGGCGTCTTTGACTGCCGCGTCGCCGTTGGCCATGACGCGGTCTGCGGCAATCACTTCGACATCATGGATGCCGATAAAGCCCAAGACGTGTTTCAGGTAGCCGGTGGCAAAGTCGATGTTACTGCCGACGGGTGTGCCGCCAGTGGCCACGGCAATGATCGCCCGTTTGCCTTCCAGCAGGCCAACGGGCCCGGTCTCACTGTACTTGAAGGTCAATCCGGCACGGGCAACCAGGTCGATCCAAGCCTTCAGCGCTGCGGGAACGCCGAAATTGTAGACGGGTGCGCCGATGACGATGGTGTCCGCGGCTTTCAGTTCTTCCACCAGGCTGTCGGACAGCGCCAGTGTATCGCGCTGTGTTGCGTCGCGGTCATCCGAGGGTGTGAAGTTGGCGTTCACCCATGTTTCGTTGATGTGCGGCAGGGCTTCGGTCAGGTCGCGGCGGATCACGTCGCCGCCCAGTTTCGCGACGATGTCGGCCGTCAGGTCACGGGTCACGGAGCCTTGGGTGCGGGCGGAGCTGTCAATGTGCAGGATGGTCATAGTCGGGTCCTTGGTAAGGGATGTATGTGTTCTGTGCCGGTAGAATTGGCTCTTGCAAATTCGAACGCAATTCCTGAAACTCAACAGCATCTGTTAGGATTTGCACAAAGAGTTTTTGGCCGATGGACAATTGGGACGAGATCAAGACCGCCTACCAAGTGGCCCGGATGGGCACGGTCAGCGGGGCGGCCGAGGTTCTGGGCGTCCACCACGCCACCGTCATCCGCCACATCGACGCCCTTGAGGGGCGGTTGGGCGTCAAACTGTTTCAGCGCCATGCCCGCGGCTACACCCCGACCGAGGCGGGCGATGATCTCTTCCGCGTGGCGCAGGCCACCGATGACCAGTTCAGTCAGCTTGTCGGGCGTATCAAGGGGCGCGGGACCGAAGTGTCCGGTGAGCTGGTTGTCACGTCGCTGGTGAACATGGCGCCCCGCATGGCGCCCGTATTGACTGAATTCCAGCACAAGCATCCCGACGTTGTTGTGCGTTACCTGACGGGAGAGCGCCTGTTCCGCCTTGAATATGGTGAGGCGCATGTGGCGATCCGTGCAGGCAATGCGCCGGATCAGCCGGACAATGTCGTTCAGCCCTTTGTGCGTCAATCGATGGGGATATATGCAACCAAGGCCTATGTCGCGGAACACGGGCATCCCGAAGATATTGGGAAGGCCAAGGGGCACCGTTTTGTCAGTCACGACTCTGCCGACAACCGCGCGCCGTTCCACAAGTGGTTGCGCAGCCAGGTGTCAGAGGACGATATCACCTTTCGCTCAACCGATGTGCGCGCGCTTGAACAGGCGGTGCTGGCCGGGGCAGGCATCGGGTTCCTGTCCGTGCTTGAGGCGCGGGCCAATCCCAATCTGGTCGAGATCATTCCCCCGCGCGAGGATTGGTCGTCACCGCTGTGGCTGGTGACCCATGTCGATCTGCACCGCACCAACAAGGTTCAGGCGTTCCTGACCTTCCTCAAGGAAAAGTCCAAGGATTGGCACGTCCTGTGAACGCGGGTTTGCGCGGCCATGCGGCCATGTTGCTGTTTTCGGCGCTGGTTGCCGGATCCTTTTCGTTGGGCGCCATGGCAGCCAATGAAATCGCGCCCGCCGCCCTGAATGCGGCGCGCTTCTGGATCGCGGCCCTGGTGATTGGCGTGGCCGTGGTGATGCGGGGTGGCGTTCCACGGTCCGCCTTGCAGGCACCGTGGCGCTACGCGCTGCTGGGCGGGCTTTTCGCCATATACTTCGTGCTGATGTTCGAGGGGCTGAAAACGGCGGCACCTGTCAGTGCAGCGGCTGTCTTTACGCTTACCCCGGTTATGTCGGGCGTCTTTGGCTATGTCTTGCTGCGCCAGATCACGACGCCCCGCATGGCGTTTGCCCTTGCTGTAGGGGCGGCGGGTGCGCTTTGGGTGATTTTTCGGGCAGACCTGTTGGCGTTGTTGGCGTTCGAGGTTGGGCGCGGCGAGATCATCTATTTCTTCGGTTGCGTCAGCCACGCGATCTATACCCCGATGGTGCGCAAAATGAACCGGGGAGAGCCCGCGGTCGTTTTCACCTTTGGCATGCTGATTGCAGGGGCCGTGTTGCTGACGCTGTGGGGGTGGCGTGATCTGGTGGCGACGCCATGGGCAGACTTGCCCGGCATTGTGTGGGTGACCCTTGTCTATGTGTCGATCTTTGCGTCAGCGGCGACCTTCGTGCTGCTGCAATTTGCGACGCTGCGTCTGCCGTCGGCCAAGGTCATGGCTTATACGTACCTCACGCCCAGTTGGGTGATCCTGTGGGAGGTTGCGCTGGGCAATGGCGTGCCGCCGGGCGTCGTTTGGGTTGGCGTGGGGCTGACCATCGTCGCCTTGTCCCTGTTGTTGAGGGATGAAGAGCCCGCCTAGAGAAACCCGTTCTCGGACAAGGCGGTCCGCAGCGTATCCACGCAGAGTGGTGCAGGTGTTTCACCGGTCAGGGGGCGTTGACGCGGGTCGATGACAACCGGTTTCGGGCCTGCAAAGCTTTGCATTTGGGTTGAGAGATAAGACAGCATCTCGCGCCGGTTGCGGCGCATGAAGATCGCTGCACGTGCGTCTGATCGCATTGCAAATGGGGCGAGGTGGAATGCCGATCCGTCCGATCCGACGATGCTGCGTGCGGCGCGGATAACACCAAGCTGTGTTTCGAGCGGGTGCTTCTGCGGATGGAAGACATAATACCCGGCCTCTTCCATCATCGCCTCGATCTCGTCCTCGCGATCAACGCGCTGGTGGTCGCGCTTCAAACCTGTGCGTGACACATAGAGTTTCTCGGGGCCGTCCACTTTGATCTGCGCAAATCGCTTCTGAGTGTATGCGCGGAATTCCGGTGTGCCGGTCAGCCAGGGGCCATGGCCGAACCCCGGTGTCGGCAAGACCAGCCTGTCGACCCGGGTCGGTGTTCTTATGACGCGCAACGGGATGCCATCGCAGAACCGGTCAACAACGGGGGCCAGAATACCGCTCAGAACGGGTTCCATATGCATGTGGGCACGCGTCGGAACGACCAAACCATCCGGTGGGGTCTCAAGGTGGTCGAGCGCCCATAGGCGCACGAGGCTTTCCAGCATGAAGTGGCCAAAATGCGTGTGTCCAAACCCGGCATAGAGATGTGTGCCCGGCAGATGGTCTACCGCAGGTTCCAGAGGTGGGGCGCTGCTCACCCGTCCGCGGGACAGGCGGGCCTGTGACAGGGGCAAGAATGACCCGCGCCTGTCGAACACACCGTGCGGGGTATCGTCACCCTCGACCATGTTGGGCATGACAAGCGCGGCCCGCACCATGCGAACGCGCGCAGGTGGCAGAGTATCCGGCAGCTGGGTCGTGACATCGGTCAGAGCGGGTCACCCTCTGACAATTCTGCGGCGAGAAACCGTTCGAACGCATCCATGTTCACAGGTTCGAACTGGCCAAATCCCTGCATCCAGACCGAGGCCCCGCGCATCGCGTCGGGGTCCAGTTTGCACCATTTCACGCGCCCGCGCTTTTCCTGTTGGATCAGCCCGGCGCGTGTCAGGATCGTCAGGTGCTTGGAGATCGCAGCAAGCGATATCTCGAACGGTTCGGCCACGTCGGTGACGGCCATGTCGTCTTCGAGCAACATCGTCAGGATCGCCCGCCGCGTGGGGTCGGCGAGTGCGGAAAAGACGGTGTCGAGCGGATCGGCCATGGCTTGTCATACCGGGCGCGGCGACCAAGGGGAAGCGATCAGAGGTAGGGATGCCTGCTTTCGCGCGACGGCCAGCGGTGTGACATGAGCGCGCGTTGATGCGGTGTGAGCCCGATGTCACGCGCGATTTGGTCGGTCATCGGGGGCAACGCGGTGCCCTTGGTTGGTTTGATCTTGCGCTTGGAATGCATGAAATTCGCACAAGTGGAGAGGGCGCGCAAAAGCGCGTTTTGACGGATGGTGAGCATGAGAAGCCTCGTGTGTTGAGGAATGCTTGCAGTTTGCCCGAACTTCGGCATTGCCACAAACAGAGTTCCCTGACATCACTTGTGCAGTTTTTGCACAGGTGAGCGATATGGCCCGCACATTGCCTCCGCTAAACGCGCTGCGCGCCTTTGAAGCGGCCGCCCGCCACGAAAGTTTCAGCCGTGCGGCAGAAGAATTGGGCGTGAGCCATTCGGCCATCAGCCGCCATGTGCGGGGTCTGGAGGCGCGGCTGGGGGTCCAGTTGTTCCGGGATGTGTCCCGCGGTGTCGCGCTGACCGCCGAGGGCGGCCATTACATGCAGCGGATCCGCCCGGCCTTTGATGTGATCGCGGAAGCGACCGAGGGCTTGGCAGACACACCGGCGGGGCGCGTCGTGGTCAACAGTGAACCGCTGTTCGCCACCAAGGTGATCGCGCCGCTGCTGCGAAAGCTTCAAAACGATCTGCCGGAGATCGAGTTGCGTCTGATCGCTTCGGATCAATTGGCGGATTTGGATAGGTTCGAGGCGGATATGGCCATCCGCTTTGCCCACAAGGGTGTCCTGGATGTGCCATCGGACTTGATCAGCGATGCAAAGCTGTTTCCCTACGCCGCCCCGGGGCTAGTTCCCGACAATCGTATCCGCGCTGAACATTTGGGTCAGTATCAACTGTTCAGAGATCGGCACGAACTTGTCTGGACGAAATGGTGCGCGATTGCCGGGTTTGATCCCGCCCTTGTCAACGAGGGGGAGTGGCGTGCGCGCATGCCGCTTGCGTTCGAAGCGGCGATACACGGTGCCGGTCTTTATATGGGATCGGCGGATTGTGCGGCTGTGGAAGTTGTATCCGGGCGTTTGGTGCGCCTGTCGGATGTCGGGTTTCGGCTGGGGGCGTTCCATCTGCTGACCAGTGGACAAGCGGGGCGGCGCAAGGCCGTCCGATCCGTGCGCACATGGCTGCTGGATCATACACGGGCGCTGCGCTCGGATGAAAATCAACCAGATGGTTGAATGACGGAATTGGCTCAATTTGCCGGTTTCGGAAGGTGCGGCGGGTTGTCCTGCGTCGAAGAGCTTCGCAGAATATACAATTAAAACAAAGGGTAATGTAGTATTTTCGGCGCGTTCGCCCTGCGTTGACTCGCGTCGCCCCGCGCCATATCCAAACCTCGAACCAAATGACGGGATGAAAGGCGCGTGACCGACCCCGAAGACGCAGACCGACTGAAGGCCCTGAGCGCCAAAATCGACGCTGTTAAGGAAGAGCACGCCCCGAAACCTCGCACACCGGATCATCACTCTCAGGCTCAGCTGGCCTGGCGCATGGTGATTGAGCTAGTGGCCGGTCTGGGGATCGGGTTTGGCATGGGATACGGGTTGGACGCACTGTTTGGCACCTCTCCGTTTCTCATGATCATATTTATTTTTCTGGGCTTCGCGGCCGGTGTCAAAACAATGATGCGCAGCGCGAAAGAGGTTCAGAGCATGCGAGAGGCCGAAGAGGCCGACAAGGATGACGCCCCGCGGGGCTAGGACGGAGAAAGCCGGATGGCAGATGAAGCGCACGGTGAAGGTGGTGGCCTTTCATTCCACCCGATGGATCAGTTCGAAGTCAAACCGTTGTTCGGTGGTGGCTATGACGTGCATTGGTACACCATCACCAACGTGACGCTGTGGCTGGCCCTTGCGATCCTTGCAATCATCGGCCTGATGGTTCTGACCACGTCCAAGCGCTCCACCGTACCGGGCCGTGGCCAATCCATTGCCGAGCTGATGTACGGCTTTGTCTACAAGATGGTTGAGGATGTGACCGGCAAAGACGGTATCAAGTATTTCCCCTACATCATGACGCTGTTCATGTTCATCCTATGCGCCAACTTCCTCGGGTTGATCCCGATGTCGTTCACCACCACGTCGCATATCGCCGTAACGGCCATTCTGGGCTTTGGCGTCTTCTTTGCGGTGACCATTCTGGGCTTCGTCAAGAACGGCGCGTCATTCCTGGGCTTGTTCTGGGTGTCGAGCGCTCCGTTGCCGCTGCGCCCGGTCCTCGCAGTTATCGAGATCATTTCGTACTTCGTACGCCCCGTCAGCCACTCCATTCGTCTGGCTGGCAACATGATGGCGGGTCACGCGGTTCTGAAAGTATTCGCTGGCTTTGCCCAAGTCGCAGCTATCGCCCCTGTCGCCATCATTGGCGTTATGGCGATCTACGGGCTCGAAGTGCTGGTGTCGGCCATCCAGGCCTACGTCTTCACAATCCTCACATGCGTGTATCTCAAGGACGCATTGCACCCGCATCACTAATGAATGGCGGGGCTGATCCCGCCGGACACATCTACTAACTTCCAATCGTAAGGAGAATTCTCATGGAAGGTGAACTCGCACACATCGGCGCAGGCCTGGCAGCAATCGGTTCCGGCGCAGCCGCTATCGGTGTGGGCCACGTCGCTGGCAACTTCCTCGCTGGCGCCCTGCGCAACCCATCGGCAGCCGCCGGTCAGACCGCGACCCTGTTCATCGGCATCGCCTTTGCAGAAGCCCTGGGGATCTTCTCGTTCCTCGTCGCTCTGCTGCTGATGTTCGCCGTCTAAGCTTCTCTGGCGACATTCCTTACGGTCGGGCGGCGTGATACAGTCACGCTGCCCGATGTATGGCTCGCAATTCGGCCCTGATCGCAGGGCTACCTCAGGGGAACGACTGTTATGGCAGACAATACAAATGCTGCAGGTGAGGTTGCTCTTGGCGCACCTCCAGGTATGCCGCAGCTGAACGTGGGAACCTTCGACAACCAGGTGTTCTGGTTGCTTGTGACCCTCGTCGTTATCTATTTCGTGCTGTCGCGCGTGGCCCTGCCGCGGATCGCGGCCATCCTTGCCGAACGGCAGGGGACCATTACGAATGACATCGCCGCGGCCGAAGATCTGAAGGCCAAGGCGGAGGCTGCCGAGGCGGCCTATGACAAGGCACTGGCCGATGCACGTGCCGAAGCGCAACGCATCGCGGGCGAGACCAAGGCGGCCATCCAGGCCGATCTGGACGTCGCCATCGAAAAGGCGGACGCAGAGATTGCTGCCAAGGCGGCCGAGAGCGAAAAGGCGATTGCCGACATTCGCGCCGGAGCTCAGGAAGCCGTCAAAGTGGTGGCCAAGGACGCCGCCAAGGACATCGTGGCCCTCATGGGTGGCAAGGCCGATGCCAAGTCCATCACGGCAGCCGTCACAGCCCGGATGAAAGGTTAAGATCATGCGTTATCTCACCCTGACATCGCTGTCTGTTCTGGCCGCTGGTCCGGCCATGGCCGCATCGAAAAACCCGTTCTCGGCGGATTTCTGGAAGCTGAGCAACACGGACTTCATCGTTCTGGTTGCCTTCATCCTGTTCATCGCTGTCCTGTTCTATTTCAAGGTGCCCGGCATGATCTCGAAAATGCTGGACGACCGCGCAAGCGGCATCCAGTCCGAGATCAATGAAGCCCGCGCCCTGCGTGAAGAAGCACAGACTTTGCTGGCGTCATACGAGCGCAAGCAAAAGGAAGTGCAGGGGCAGGCGGACAAGATTGTCGAGCAGGCAAAGAAGGACGCGGAAGCCGCTGCCGAACAAGCGCGCGCGGACCTGAAAGTGTCGATTGAACGCCGTTTGATTGCCGCCACGGATCAGATTGCTTCTGCCGAAGCCAGTGCCGTCAAAGAGGTGCGTGACACCGCTGCTGTGGTCGCTGTGCAAGCCGCACGTGACGTGATCGCCAAGCAGATGACGGCAACGGACGGCAACAAGCTGATCGACGACGCCATTGCCGAGGTAGACGCACGTCTTCACTGACCAGCATACACCGCAACCAATTGAAAACCCCGGGGCAAATGCACCGGGGTTTTTTGTTTCTTCTGACTGAAAATACGGCGGGGAGGCGCGTGAGCGGCGGGGCAGAGCCCCTAAAAAATATCGTCGCGCGCAGCGCGTCCTTTGGATTACATTCCGGTTTCGTGATCCAGCCTTTGTCTGGCGATCTCTTCGTTGTGTTCGGCCTTTTGCTGATCGCGGAGCGCCCGCTCAACATAGTCCAGATGCGCATGCACAGCCGTCCGCGCCGTGTCGGGGTCGCGGCCCTGTAGCGCTTCGTTGATCTGGCGGTGCTGGTCCAGTAGGGCCTGCCGTGTCGTGCGTTGCTTGAACATGATCTGCCGGTTGTAGAACACACCATCCCTAAGCAGCTGGTACATCGACCGCATCATGTGGAGCATGATCACGTTGTGGCTCGCTTCGATGATCGCCATGTGGAACTGCGCATCAAGCTGCGCCTCTTCCTCACCATTGCGCTTGGGATGGGCGGCTTCCATCTTTTCAAAGACCTTCTGCACAACGGCCAGATCCGTGTCTGATGCAAGCCGCGCCGCGCGCTCTGCGGCCAATCCTTCCATGTCACGGCGGAAGCTGAGGTAGTCGAAGACCGCCTCGTCATGGCGGGCGAAAAGCTCGGTCAAAGCAGGGGCAAAGGCCGATCCAAGGACATCGGCGACATAGACCCCGGCACCGGGTTTCGCCACCAACAGGCCTGTTTCCTGCAGGGTTCCGATGGCGTCGCGCAGGGATGGGCGGGAGACGCCCATGCGCTCGGCCAGGTCCCGCTCGGGGGGCAGCCGTTCGCCGGGCCGCAGGATGCCGCGCAGGATCAATTGCTCGATCTGCCGGATTACGGCGGCGGAGAGTTTGTCGGGTTGGACAGGGCGAAAGGGCATGAGGACTCCGGTCGAATTGGTAAAATCATATGACCAATGGCCCGGGGGTGCAATTGTGTGAATGTGCCCTGAGTCGGTGCTCGCATTTACCCTGTTTTCATGGAGATTGACGCCCCAAACAGGGTGTCACCCCCCGTGCAGCATCCGTACACCCCCAACGGACGGAGGAACGAAGGTTAACGCAACGCACGCTGCATGCGTTAATCCATTCTTAACCGTAGGCCTGCTCATGTACGCAAATGCGTTGGATACTGCCCTTCCTGATGGCGTTGGCCGCCTGCAACACGCCCGGTCCCCATTTTCGCGGCCTGCCCGCCACGACGGTCACTGTTGATGGATCAACCTTTGATGTGCGTGTCCGGGGGCGTCTGGCCGAGGCGTTGCGCACAAATATGGAGTACGCCCCCCGCTTTGGCCCGATCCGTCACCGCGCGGCCAAGGCCATGGAGTTGGTGAGCGGCTGTAAGGTCAAGGAAGTGCGGGGCGATCAGGCCCTCGCCACCGGCATCCTGGATTGTGGCAAGGGTGGCCCTCCGATTGATCGGCTGAAACCACAAGGCGAATACAGCTGTTACACGCTGGACAGCTATGTCAGCCCAGCGACGCATGAACTCGTTTTGGACGTGGATTGCACCGTGATCTGAGGTCGTAAACCGCAATATCTTGTGGATAACCTGCGGCTTCCCGCACATTCTGGGGTGTTGGCGTTGACAGGGCTGCGGAACACCGTCCACGATGCCAGTCCAGTAAGACTCAGGCCAGAGGTGCGCGCTTGCGCTTTTCGAAACTCAGACTGACGGGCTTTAAGTCCTTTGTGGATCCCACCGATCTGATCATCGCGGATGGGCTGACCGGTGTTGTGGGTCCGAATGGGTGCGGCAAGTCGAACCTGCTGGAGGCGTTGCGCTGGGTGATGGGTGAAAACCGTCCCACCGCGATGCGCGGTGGCGGCATGGAAGACGTGATCTTTGCCGGTGCGGCCACGAGGCCTGCCCGCAACTTTGCCGAGGTCAGCCTTCATATCGACAACTCCGAGCGTCTGGCCCCGGCGGGATTCAACGATCAGGATGTGCTTGAGATCGTGCGCCGGATCACGCGGGACGTGGGCAGCGCCTACAAGACCAACGGCAAGGATGTGCGGGCGCGCGATGTGCAGATGCTTTTTGCTGATGCTTCGACCGGGGCGCATTCGCCTGCGCTGGTACGGCAGGGGCAGATCGCGGAACTGATCAATGCCAAGCCGAAGAACCGACGTCGGATTCTGGAAGAGGCAGCGGGTATTTCGGGCCTCTATCAGCGTCGGCACGAGGCCGAGTTGAAGCTGAAGGGCGCTGAACAGAACCTGGCCCGCGTGGATGATGTGATTGAACAGTTGGCGGCGCAGTTGTCCCAACTGGCGCGGCAGGCACGTCAGGCGGCGCGTTATCGCGAGCTTGGCGACAGTCTGCGCAAGGCCGAGGGGCAGTTGCTGTATCGTCGCTGGCGCGAAGCGGATGATGCGCGCGCGGCTGCGGATGAGGAGTTGAAGGGCCGGACAACTGCGGCGGCGCAAGCCCAGGGGGCTGTGCAGGTGTCGACCAAGTCGCGGCAGGTGGCCGAGGATGCCTTGCCCCCTTGCGCGAGGAAGACGCGATTGCGGCTGCCGTGTTGCAGCGTCTGGCGGTTCAGCGTGACACGCTGTCCGATCAGGAGCAGCAGGCAGAGCAGGCGATTGAGACACTTGAGGGGCGCATTGCCCAGCTGGCGCGCGACATCGAACGCGAAGGTGGGTTGAACAAGGACGCGGGCGAGACCATCGAACGCCTTGAGTGGGAAGCAGCCGAGATTGCCAAGGCGAGCGAGGGTCACGACGGCTTGCTGGCGGCGGCTGCCGAGGCGGCGCGCGAGGCCGGGCAGGTGCTGCAAGCCCGCGAGGGCGATCAGTCTGACAAGACTGAGGATGTGGCGCGTTTGGCGGCCCGCCACGGGTCTGCCCAGCGTTTGCTGGAGGACAGCCGTAAGGTTGAGGCCAAGTCAGAAGCCGAGGCCGAGAAGGCGCGTGCCGCCGTGGCGACCAGCCGGGCGGCGCTGGACAAGGCGGGTGTAGATTTCGAGGCTGCACAGGCTGCCGCGACCGAGGCGGAGGCCACGGCTAAACGTGCTGATGCAGCGTTGATTTCTGCCGAGGAAGCGCGGGCCGAAACACAGTCGCGCGAGGCGGATGCGCGGGCCGAACGGTCCGAGGCCGAGGGCGAGATGAACGCTCTGCGCGCCGAGGCGGGTGCGCTAGCCAAGCTGGTAGAACGGGACACGGCCGAGGGTGGTCAGATCCTGGACCGCTTGCAAGTGCAACAAGGGTTCGAAAAGGCGCTTGGCGCGGCTTTGGCGGATGATCTGCGTGCGCCAGAGGTCGATGCAGATGGTCCGTCGGGGTGGGCGGTGTTGCCCCCGTACGATACTGATCAGCCCTTGCCGGACGGTGTCACGGCCCTGACCCAGCACGTGTCGGTGCCGGATGTTCTGGTCCGTCGGATGTCGCAGATCGGGTTGGTTGAGGCGGACGATGCGGCCCGTTTGCAGCCCTTATTGAAGCCCGGTCAGCGGCTCGTGTCGCAGGAAGGCGATGTGTGGCGCTGGGATGGGTTCCGTGCCTGGGCCGAGGATGCGCCGAGTGCGGCGGCCTTGCGCTTGCAGCAGTTGAACCGGCTGGAAGAGTTGAAGCAGTCGCTGGAGCGTGCCACGTCCCGCGCGGATGGGGCGCGGCAGGCGCATGAGGCGCTGACGGCCCGCATGGCCGAGTTGACCGAGGCCGACAAGCAGGCCCGCCATGCCCGCCGTGAGGCGGACCGGATGGTGGCGGATGCTGCCCGTGCACTGAGCCGGGCCGAGGCCGATCGCAATCTGGCGGAGGGGCGGTTGGAGTCTCTTGGCCTTGCCGTGACCCGCCATGAAGAGGATGCAATGGCCGCCCGTGCCCGCGTGTCCGAGGCCGAGACGGCGTTGGCCGACTTGCCTGATCTGGAGGTGGCGCGGGCCGAGGTCGAGGACCTGCGTATGACCGTAGAGGCGGCCCGCATCACCATGATGTCGCGCCGGTCGGCCCATGATGATCTGCGCCGCACGGGTGAGGCGCGTGTGAAGCGCGCGCAAGAGATCACCAAGGAAGTGAGCGGCTGGAAGCATCGCTTGGAGACGGCGGAGCGGCGCACGGCGGAGCTGGTGGACCGCAAGGTCACGTCGGAGGCCGATCTGAAGACGGCGCAGGCGGCGCCTGCCGAGTTGGCCGCCAAGCGTGAGGCGCTGAGCGAAGAGATTGCGCGGGCCGAGGCCCGCAAGGCAGAGGCCGCCAACGTGTTGTCCGAGGGTGAGGGCGTGTTGCGCGATGCGACGCTTGCCGAGCGTGAAGCCGAGCGGTTGGCCTCCGAGGCGCGAGAGGCGCGGGCGCGGTCCGAGGCGCGGGCAGAGGCGGCGCGCGAAACCGTGTCCTATGCCGCCGAACGGATTGCCGAAGAGCAGCAGATGACGCCGAACCAGTTGCTGACCGCGCTGGATGTGACTCCTGATCAGATGCCGGGTGCGGAGGCGTTGGAGACCGAGGTGGGGCGCCTGAAGCGTCAGCGCGATGCGCTGGGTGCGGTGAACCTGCGGGCCGAGGAAGACGCCAAGGAGGTGCAGGAAGAGCATGATACGCTTGTCAGTGAAAAGGCCGATTTGGAAGAGGCCATCAAGACCCTGCGCAGCGGCATTGCCAGCCTGAACCGCGAGGGGCGTGAGCGGCTGCTGACCGCCTTTGAGCAAGTGAATTCGAACTTTTCGTTGCTGTTCACGCACCTGTTCGGCGGGGGTGAGGCAAATTTGGTCATGGTCGAAAGCGAGGACCCGCTGGAGGCGGGGCTTGAGATCATGTGTCAGCCGCCCGGCAAGAAGCTGTCGACGCTGAGCCTGCTGTCGGGTGGGGAACAGACGCTGACGGCCATGGCGTTGATCTTTGCCGTGTTCTTGGCGAACCCGGCGCCGATCTGTGTGCTGGACGAGGTGGACGCGCCGCTGGACGACGCGAACGTGACGCGCTTCTGCGACCTGCTGGACGAGATGTGCCGCCGGACCGATACGCGGTTCTTGATCATCACGCACCATGCCGTGACGATGGCGCGGATGGATCGGTTGTTTGGGGTAACGATGGCCGAGCAGGGTGTGAGCCAGTTGGTGTCGGTGGACCTGAAGAAGGCGGAGACGCTTGTTGCGTAAGACCGTTGCGTGGCGTGCGCGAAACGTTCAACTTTGATTTAATCTTTCACTTTATACCTCGTGAATGCGATCCCAAACGGGTCGCGCAAGAAGGTGAGAAAGCTGAACGAAACCACATTCCGAAGATGGATGGTCATCATTGCGTTGGGAACCCTTACGGTGGCGATCATCCGGCTCTTGATCGGGCTATGACCTGAAAAAGAGTGACCCGGCAGAGTAGCAGCTCTGCCGGGTCGTTTATTCAGATAAGAAAACTGAAGAAACATTCCGATGTTCTGAATATAAGCCGAAACTTACCAAAATACAAACGTCCGTAGTCACAGGCGATCAAGCAACGCCTGCGTTGGCCAAGCGTCGGCGGGTAAGCCCAGGCGCGTCTGTTCGGCTTGAACAGCCGCCCGCGTTCCAGCGCCAAGGATGCCGTCGATCTTGCCCACGTTGTATCCACGCCCCTGCAGTTTTGTTTGTAGACGCTTCATCTGATCAGCCCCAAGCCCAGGCTCGGGGTTGCCTGCGTCATAGACCTGCGCGCCGCCCAGCCGGGTCGCAAAATAGGCGGCAGTCAGCACATATGTGAACGACTGGTTCCACTCGAAATACACATCGAAGTTGGGATAAGCGAGGAAGGCCGGCCCCTTGCGTCCCTGAGGGAGGATGAGAGAGCCAGGCAGGTCTACCAGTGTTCCGCTGCGCACCTCCACGCCCATGGCTTGCCATTGTGCCACGGATTGCGGTTTGCCCGCCCCGCTCAGGCTCCAATCCATATCGGCGGGCACGGTGACTTCCTGTAGCCATGGTTCACCCGCGCGCCAGCCGAAATGCTTAAGCATCTTGCCGCCGGAAAGCAGGGCATCCGGTGCCGAAGATTTGAGCCGCACCGCCCCGTCGCCATCGCCATCGACACCGTTTTCGATGATGTCGGCAGGCAGCATTTGCACCATGCCAATCTCACCTGCCCATGCACCGGTCGTGCGCTGCGGGTCAAAATCCCCCTGCGCAAACAACTCCATCCCTGCGAATACCTGCGGGCGGAACAGCTCTGGCCTGCGACAGTCATGTGCCAGTGTGACGAGTGCGTTGGCGGTGTTGAAGTCACCCTGAAACGCACCGTAATCTGTTTCGAACGCCCAGAAGGCCAGCAGGACGTTTCGGTCCACGCCATAGTCCCGCTCGACCCGTTCAAACACAGAATCCCATTGCCGCGCCTTAGCCTTGCCCGCGTTGATGCGGTTTTGCGAAATCAGGCGGCGGGAAAAGTCGATGAATGGGCGTTGGAATACGCCTTGGGCACGGTCGGCGCGCAGGACCGCCGGATCCTGACGCACAGAGGCGAGAAAACGATCCGCTGTTTCGGCTGATATGCCACGCGACACTGCTTCGGATTTCAGGTCGTCCTTGAAGGCCGAGAAGTTGCCGCCGCAACTCGCCAATGCCAGCCCTGGTAAGGCGGCCACCGTGGCCACAGCCAAGACCTGTTTCAAAATACGCATATGAAAAACCCTAAAAGACCAAGAATACCGACAACCAGACCCCAAGTTTTCCACACCATAGATACGGCGGTGTCAATGTCGGTCGGGTTCAGGTCGCGTCTGCCGCGGCCATTGACCCATGCCAGGTCTTCGACCTGTCCGTGGTAGCTGCGCGGTCCGGCCAGCGCGATGTTCAGGGCGCGGGCCATGGCGGCCTCGGGCCAGCCCGCATTCGGTGACCGGTGCAGGCGCGCGTCCGATTTGATCATGTGCCATTGTGATGCGGCGCCTCCGACAAGAGCAATCAGCGCGCCCGTCAGGCGCGCGGGTATCCAGTTCAGCACATCGTCCAGGCGTGCGGCGGCCCAGCCGAATTCTGCATGGCGGGGGGTGAGGTAGCCCACCATGCTGTCCGCCGTGTTGACAACCTTGTAGATCAGGATGCCGGGCACACCCGCAATCAGAAACCAGAAGGCCGGGGCGATCACGCCATCGCTGAAGTTTTCAGACAGGCTTTCGATCCCGGCGCGTGTGACTTGCGAGGATGAAGACGTGCTGACATCGCGGCTGACGATCATGCGGATGGCGCGGCGGCCTTCGGCAACGGATTGTCGAAGCCCGTGCGCAACGGCGGCCACATGCGACACGAGGGATCGGTGCGCAAGCAGGATGGCGGTGACGACAACTTCGGCCATCCAGCCAAGTTGGTTGACCGCCCACCCGACAGCGGCGGCGGCAATCACAAGCAGGGCGATGGCCAACACGCCCTTGGCGCGTGCGCTGGGTTCGCGGTTCCATCTTACGTCCAAAGCGCCGATCGCTCGCCCCATCAGAACCGCCGGGTGTGGCACACGCGACCAAAGCCAGCGCGGCTCACCCGCGACGGCGTCAAGGCACATTGCTAGAGCGAGGACGAGGAGGCCGTTCAAAGCGCGGCCTCGACCCTCGACCAGTCCTTGGCCGCAGGCAGTCCAAGGCGCAGCCAGTGGGTGCTGTAAGGAAAGATGCGGCTCCAGATATGGGCCTGCGCCAAGCGCTGTTGGAAGGCTGCCGCGTCACCCACATCGTAGAGCCGGAACAGGGATGTACCGCCCACAAGGTCAGCGCCACGCGCAGCCATCAACGTGTCGAGCCGCTGCGCGTCGGCGGACAGTCTGGCGCGGGTTGCGGTGGCCCAGTCCGCATCTTCGAGTGCAGTCGCCCCGATGTCGAGCGCGATGCCAGACACGGGCCAGGGCCCCAGCATTTCCGTGAGCCGTTTGATGAGCGCAGGATCCCCGATTGCGAAGCCCAATCGCAAGCCAGCGAGCCCCCAGAACTTGCCAAAGCTTTTGAGGACAAGCGTGCCGGGTTGTGTTGCCTGGTTGATCAGGCTGGCCTGCGGGGTCACGTCACAGAAGCTTTCGTCGATCACCGTCAACTTGGCGTTGGCGTCCTTTGCGGTCCAAAGGTGCCCGTCGGGATTGTTTGGGTGCACCAGGACGCATGCACTGGCCTGTGCATCGTTGCAGACCGTCCAACCATGACCGGCAAAGCTGGCCGCATGTTCGTTATAGGTAGGCGTCTTGATGCGGACCTTGCCCGCGGAAGCAAGACGAGGGATTTGTGCGATGAGAGAGGATGCTCCTGGTGTCGCCAGCACGCCTGCGTCATCCGGGATCGACCAAAAACGGCGCGCCGCGTCAGTCAATCGGATGGCTGCCCCGGTGTCGGGCAACGCTGTCCATGCATCCGATGCGATAGAAGGAACGGGATAGGCTTGCGGATTGATACCGGTCGACAGATCAATCCAATTCGCGCGGTTCCCACCGTGGCGAGCAACCGCGCCGTCAAGCCCACCTCCGTGGTCTCTCTTCTGCTGCAAGATGCAAGCCTCCTGTGTCTTTCACGCCAGCCTCGGCGGCATCCGGCTTGCAAAAAGCGGAATGTCGCGCAATTTTCAAGCGAATGTGATGGTGTTAACGAATTTTAGGAAACGTTAACTGATTGTTAAGACAATCTTGAACAGAACTTTGTAGGCAGGGTCACGTTGGGGTGGCTCGGAGTTAATATGAATGTATTGATTGTAGAGAGTCGACCTGAGTTAGGGGTGTTGTGGCAGCGACATCTAGAGCGTCAGGGTGCGGTTGTGTCCCTTGTTCACGGACAAAATGAAGCTGTCGAATACTTGTCGGAACATACCGCAGACATCATCGTCATGGACCTTGTTCTTGGCGAGGGGAGCGCGTTGGCCGTTGCGGATTTCGCCAGCTACCGGCATCCCAACGCGCGGGTCATTTTTGTGACCGACACGTCCTTTTTCTCGGACGGGTCGATCTTCAACCATTCCAGCAATGCCTGCGCCTTTGTCCCAGCCGGGACACCGCCAGAGGATCTGGCGGCGATGGTGGAGCACTACGGGGTCAGCTGACCGCGTCGCGCCCGTGGGGGGCTGCAAAATCAACCACAGCGTTGATCGGCACGATCCGGTGCGGATTGATGCTTTCGTGGCTGTAGTGATAGTGGCGCACGATGTGATCCATGTTCACCGTCTCGGCCACGCCCGGCACCTGATAGAGTTCGCGCGTGTAGGCCCAAAGGTTGGGGTAGTCCATCAGCCGCCTGCGGTTGCACTTGAAGTGCAGGTGGTAGACCGGGTCGAACCGCACCAGCGTGGTAAAGAGCCGCCAGTCGGCCTCGGTGATCTCGTCGCCCATCAGATAGCGTGACCCGGCCAACCGCTCCTCCAGCCAGTCGAGCGTGTCAAAGAGCGGGTGGACTGCGTCGTCATAAGCCTCTTGCGTCGTGGCGAAGCCGGATTTGTAGACGCCGTTGTTCAGCGTATCGTAGATGCGGTCGTTCACGGGGGCGATGGCGTCCCGCAGCTCCTGTGGCCAGAAATCCCGGGTGTTGCCCGTGATCCCGTCAAAAGCCGAGTTGAACATGCGGATAATCTCGGAGCTTTCGTTGCTCACGATGGTTTCGCGCTGTTTGTCCCACAGGATCGGCACCGTGACCCGGCCCGAGAACTTCGGATCGGCCTTGGTATAGATGTCGCGGGCAAAGGGAGCGCCATAGAGTGTGTCCCCCGTGGCGCCCTTATCATCTGTTTGGAACGTCCAGCCATCCGACAGCATGTCCGGATGCACGGCCGAGATGCTGATGTGGTCGGTCAGGTCCTTGAGCTGGCGGAAGATCAAGGCCCGGTGCGCCCATGGGCAGGCATAGGAGACATAGAGATGATAGCGCCCGCTTTCGGCCGAAAACCCATCCGCCCCCGATGGGCCTGCGCTGCCGTCAGCGGTGATCCAGTTGCGGAACTTGGCCTGGCTACGCTGAAATTTTCCACCGCTTGATTTCGTATCGTACCACTGGTCGTGCCAGACACCGTCCACCAAAAGACCCATGTCGCTTCTCCTGCTTATGCAGGGACAGATGTAGCGACGGTGGTTTTGCCCGCAAAGCGGTGGGTGCGCGCATTGCGCCTGCGTCTGCGCACACACATATGAGAAATGCCAGAGTCACAGGAAAGCCACATTCTGAAAAGACTCGGAGTATGTCATTGGAATTTAACTGAAACGACTCACTTAGCTGGTCATCTTTTGATGTGGGGACTGAAAGGAAAGACTGCCATGTCCACATTCGTACCGAAGGAAGTGCAAGCCGGTCTTGATAGTGCGCGGCTGCAATCGTTGAAAAAGGCATCGCGCTTGCGCCTTGCCGTTGATGGTGTGACGTACCCCGTTCTACGCATGTGGAAAACCGGGTTTTCCATGCAGGCAGAGGCGCCGCCTTATCTGCGTGGGTATGTTGATTTGTATGACGGTGCGATCCATCTGTTCCAATGCCTGATCGTGGCCTCCGACGAAGAGGCGGGCGAGATGCGGTACGAGTTCAAGCGGCTGACGGCAGTGGCCGAAAAACCTGCGCTTGATTTCGTTCGGGCCGAAGATGCGCCGGTGGCGTTGCTGGCCAACAAGGTCGACTGATCCACGCTGCTGGATCGTCGGTGTCAGGGCGCTGTTGCAAACAGACCAATACAGATATTGCGAGGGGCAATCTGCTAGGGGGTGTCCCTCAATGCAGAGCCATTCTCTAACCATGCGCGGTCTTCTGGCTTCAAATGGGCATTCATCATAGCGTTATAGGCAGAGAGCTCGTCATCCGTCAGATGACCCCGCCATTTTCCGCTGGTGCCGCTGTGAAAGAACGCGGTATCCGACTTGAAAAATCCCTTCCCTCCCGACGGAGCATAGCGCTCTGCGTTCTGTCTCATGTTGTCGAATGTTGCCGCCGCAAGAAGCTGTTGCATGACGACCTCTGAATGCGGTGTGTCCAGCAACGCCGACAGTTTGGCGAAGACGCCGGCCAGGTCCCGCTTCATATCCGCGTAGTGGAAGAGCGATACGTTCGGTCGGTCGGCAAGCGCCTTGGCGGCTTGGTAGTGTCGAAGGATATGCGCGAGGGGCATGGCATCAGCATCGAACCCCTCGGCCCCACCATCCAGAAAACGGCGAAATGCAATACCTTCCTCGTCTTCCTCTGGATACCAATGATTGAACCAGGGCATTGGGATGTTGCGCATGTGTTGTCGCATCGAGAAATGCGCATCAAGAGGATGGCGGAACACGCAAATATACTGCGCCTGATCGTCCAAAGGCAGCCCATCCAATGGTGTATGGCTTTTCATGCTGCGGGGTTGGGTCATGGCGTCGAGCCGTTCCGCCACTTCCGCCATTTCGCGGATGCGGATGTCGACCCATGGCATCTTTATGGACAATTCCGTCTCGACCTCGGGGTCGCCGGACAGCAGTAGCGCCACTATTGTCTGCATCCACGTCGTCCCGCATTTGGGAGGCGTGACAACGAACACGTCGTCGGGCCGGATGTTGACCATGTCCCAACGCCTGTTGTCGGTCAGGGGGCCAAGGTAAAGCTTTCGGTTGGTCATGTCTTGCCTCCTCCTGACTGCGGACGTGATCAGGAAGAGTTGCGCGGCGGCAGAACGCAACAAAAAAGACTGAAGCGTTTCCAAAGGTGCGTATGACAGACGGTTTCTAGTGCGGTCTGATTGGCATTCGGTATCAGCAAGGTCTCAAGGACCTATTGTCTGCATCCGACCTTGTCGCAGGCATCCTGATAAACGCACGTTCGCGTTTGGTTGATCAACAATCTGACCGTGTCACACTAGAGGGCGCGTGTGTCGCGTCCTATTGCAAGTCACCAAATGCCCGCGCCAACCGTTCGGCCGCTTCCTGCACCCGTGCGCGGGGCGTGGCGATGTTGAACCGCAGCCAGCTGTCGCCGCCCTTGCCGAAGGTGGGGCCGTGGTTGACCGCGATGCAGGCGTCCTTCTCGACCCGTTTGGTGAATTCCTCGCGCGTCATGCCGGTGCCATCGAAATCGACCCAGGACAAGTAAGTCGATTCAAGCGGCATAGAGTAAAGCCCCGGAATTGCATTCACGGCGTCGTCAAAGAGCTTCCGGTTGCCATCGAGATACGTGACCAGTTCGTCTGTCCACGCAGCCCCTTCCGGCGAGTAGGCAGCCGTCGCCATGAACAGTCCGAACGAATTTGGCGACAGGCCCAACCCCGCCATGCGCTGGGCAAACTTGGCGCGCAGGTCCGGCTCCGCGATGATCACGTTGCCAGAGTGGCTCCCTGCGATGTTGAACGTCTTGGTTGTGGCCGTCATCATGATCAGCTGATCCTCGACCCCGGGGATATGGGACATCGGGATGTGCTTGTGCCCGGGCATGACGAGGTCGTGGTGAATTTCGTCCGACACGAGGATCAGGTTGTGGCGCTTGGCAAAGGCTGCGATGCCTTCCAGTTCTTCGCGTGTCCAGACGCGTCCGCCGGGGTTATGGGGCGAGCAGAGGATCAGCATGGTTTCGGACCCGTCCATTTGCGCGTCCCACGCGTCGAAATCCATAGTGTAGCGCCCGTCGGTCATGGGCATCTCGCACTCAACCACGCGCCGATTGTTGGCCGTGATGACCCGGGCAAAGGCGTGGTACACAGGTGTCATGAGCACGACCCCATCGCCGGGCTGAGTGAAGGTGTCCACGCACATGGCTGTGCCGTTGACGAGGCCGTGCGTGGTAAAGATCTGATCGGCGTGTACCGTCCAGTTGTGCCGTTCCTTCATCCACCACTGAATGGCCGCCCGGTACTGGCTGTCGTCCCCGAAATACCCCATGATCCCGTGATCGACTTGCGCCTGCACAGCGTCCAGAACGCATTGCGGCGGACGGAAGTCCATGTCGGCCACCCACATGGCGAGCCCCTTGTCCCCGTCCACGCCATAGATCGCTTCCATCATGTCCCATTTCACGCAATGGCTGCCGCGGCGGTCGATGATGGTGTCAAAGCTCATGGGGGGTCTCCGGTTCTGATTTGCGCGCAGGCTAGCGTGCGTGCTGGCAGGTGCAAGGGGACATTGCGATGCCCGGGGTGTTGGCTTACATGCAAGGGCATGAAACGACCCATAATCTTGCACCCCGATCCACGCCTGAAGAAGACGGCGGATGCTGTGTCCGATCTGTCGGATGAACTGCGTCGTCTGGCCGATGACATGTTGGAAACCATGTATGACGCGCCGGGGATTGGGCTGGCCGCCCCGCAAGTGGGTGTACTGACCCGGCTGATCGTACTGGATTGCGTCAAGGAAGAGGGAGAGGCGCACCGTCCCTTGATCATGTTCAACCCCGAGGTCCTTGCATCTTCGGATGAGCTGAACACATACGAGGAAGGGTGCCTGTCCATCCCCGAGCAGTTTGCTGATGTGACCCGCCCCGCCGAGGTTGAAGTGCGTTGGATCGACCGTGACGGCAAGGAGCGGATCGAGGGCATGGATGGCCTATGGGCCACATGCGTTCAGCACGAGATCGACCACCTCGATGGCAAGCTGTTCATTGACTACCTCAAACCGCTCAAGCGCCAGTTGATCACGCGCAAGATGCAGAAGCTGAAACGGGAACGCGCCCGCGCATGAGCCTGCGCGAGATCCTGACCTGGCCGCATTCGTGTTTGCAGGCGATCTGTGAACCGGTTGAGGTCATCACCCCGGCCATCCGGAGTTTGGCCGCGGATATGCTCGACACCATGTATGCAGCCCCGGGCCGTGGTTTGGCAGCCCCGCAGGTGGGGGAGTTGCTGCGCCTCTTTGTGATGGATGCGACGTGGAAAGAGGGCGACCCCAGCCCCGTTATCTGCATCAACCCGGATATTCTGGACCGCGGCACGGAAATTGTCGGCTCTGACGAGGGCTGTCTGTCGATCCCCGGCGTCATGGCCCATGTCGAACGCCCAACCTCGGTTCGGATGGTGTGGACCGATCTTGAAGGCATGGTACATGATCAATGGCTGAGCGGGTTTCACGCGCTTTGCGCCCAGCACGAACTCGATCATCTGGATGGTATCGTCACGCTCGATCAGGTTGATGAGGCGCAACGTGCGGCAATTCTGAGCGCTTACGAGGCGCAAGTATGACGGTTCGCCCTTTTGTCCCATGGCCTGACGTGCGGCTGCGCACGGCGGCTGCGGATGTGCCCGAGGTCACCGATGACGTGCGCGGGATTTGGGCAGACATGGTCGAGACGATGGACGCGATGCCCGGCGTTGGTCTTGCCGCGCCGCAGATCGGGGTGATGCTGCGCCTTGCCGTGGTTGACGCCACCCCGGACCGCAGCCGCCGCATCCTGTTGGCCAATCCCGAGGTGCTGGAGGCTGATGCGGAGATCGAGAAAGGTACGGAAGCAAGCCCGAACCTGCCCGGTGTTTCGGCCGAGATTCCGCGACCAAAGACTGTCACCGTGCGTTTTCTGAATGCTGATGGCGTCATTGACCGCCGCACGTTCGAAGGCTTGGAAGCGCGCAGTGTGCAGCACCAGATCGACCATCTGGCCGGGCGGATGTATTTCGACAATCTGGGGCGGGTGAAGCGGGACATGCTGATCCGCAAGGCAAGAAAGGCCCGGTGACATGCGCGTGATCTTTATGGGAACGCCAGACTTCTCTGTCTCTGCCCTTGATGCTCTCCACGCAGCGGGGCACGAGATTGCGTGCGTCTACACTCAGCCTCCACGACCGGCGGGGCGGGGGAAGAAAGACCGACTCAGCCCGGTGCAGGCGCGTGCCGAGGCCTTGGAGCTAGAGGTGCGTCATCCCGTTTCGCTGCGCGACGCCGAGGCGCAGGCAGACTTCGCCGCGCTGAATGCAGATATAGCTGTTGTCGTGGCTTATGGCCTGATCCTGCCGCAACCCGTCCTTGATGCGCCGACCCATGGCTGTCTGAATATTCATGCAAGCCTGCTACCACGCTGGCGGGGGGCCGCGCCCATTCACCGGGCGATCATGGCGGGGGATGCAGAGACGGGTGTGTGCATCATGCAGATGGAGGCGGGGTTGGACACCGGGCCTGTCCTGATGCGCGAGGCGACGACCATTGGCGCAACTGAAACCACGGCTGAGCTGCATGACAGGCTTGCCGATCTGGGGGCCGCATTGATCGTGAAAACGCTGGAGCAGTTGCCAGCGCTGACGGCTGAACCGCAGCCGGAGCATGGCGTAACCTATGCTGCGAAGATCGAAAAGGCTGAGGCGGCCATCGACTGGACACAGGATGCGGTTGAGGTGGACCGGAAAATTCGCGGGCTATCCCCCTTTCCCGGCGCTTGGTTTGAGCATGATGGCATGCGGATCAAAGTGCTGGGTTCGGAACTGGCTGAAGGCTCTGGCCTTGCGGGCACGATCCTTGATGACGGCCTAACGATCGCCTGCGGTCAGGGCGCCGTACGTCTGACCCGCTTGCAACGGGCAGGCAAAGGCGCGCAGGATGCGAAAACGTTCCTGCGCGGCATGCCCCTGCCCAAGGGAACCCAATTGTAGGAGCGCCGCCCATGTTTCCCACCCTGATCGGCACCGTCGTGATTGCGGGCATTGTCGGCTACGTTTCGGAAAAATCGCGGTTTACCCACAACGGGATTGTACAGTCGATCATCATCTGCATCGGCGGCGCGTTCCTGTTTTACTTCGTCCGACTGATGTTCGGCTTTGGCTTTTCCAGCCCCGGGCTGAACGCGATTGTATCCTCGATTGGCGCGCTGATCATCGTTCCAACGCATTGGCGGAAGTGAAGCGACCTTGGGCTTTGGCCTGAAAGATCAGCGCTTGCGACTGTCGGCGCCGTGTCCGGTTGTCCTGAAATTCGGACCAAGGTGACTGGACGGTTCGGCCAAGCGGAAGTTTGGGCCCAAGTGACTGGACGGTTTTGCGGGGCGGACGCCACTGGTGAACTGGTTCCGGGTGCTGTTCGGGGTCGGCTTCTGGATCAGTTTTGGGTGCGTCACGATACGGTTTGCGCCCGTCGTTGCGTCGTCGGCATTGGCTGGAAGTGTCGAACACAAAAACGCCAAACCGATCATGCTGCAAACATGCTGTTTGAAGTCTGACATGTCATACCTTCCGACGGGGTTTGGCAGCAGTGCCATGGCATAACATAGTGATGCAGGGCGGGCGACCCAAGCCGGTCCGGCCTTGAGAACGCGTGTGTATTGGTGAGAAAAGGGCGAGCGGCCCACCATTAGGGAAAGGGCGGGCCGTCCAAGATGCATGTGCACTGAAGGGCGGGGCGATCAGAAGAATTTCTTGATCAGGACCTTCTTCTTGAACTTGGTTTTTGGGCTCACGTATTTCTTTTTCTTCACACCGTGATGAAACTTGTGACCATGGTGATGTTTGTGCCCATGGTGGTATTTGTAGCCATGGTGAAATTTGTGCTTCTTCACCTTCACTTTGAAATTGGCATCAATCACCTGCGCGACGTCAGCGTTGGCGGGGGCACTGGCCCAGACGGCTTGCGCATTTGCCGGTGCAAGGCTGGTTACGGTGACGGCGGTCGCGATTGCGGCGATCAGAAGCGGGGTCTTGGTGGCTTTCAGTTTCATTCTCTCTTCTCCTTTGCGTTTCGGCGTCTGGGCCGTTCGTCTTGAGAAAGAGATAGAGAAGTACGGCTGTAACAATAAGGGACCGTTCGGTCACAAACTGTCATGGATATGGCAGGGTGGTGTGAGGATTTGCTTGGATGAGCGCAGGATAATGTAATTTTTACAGCAAGTTGGGTGATCAACTACCTGTAACATTCGATGTGACAATCACGCGGTCGACACCGGTTTGAGGCTGGTTTGGCGGAAATGCCCCTGCGTCACTTGCCCTTGAAGGGGGCCATGCCCGCCCGTGCCAATTCGTCAGCCCGTTCGTTTTCAGGGTGACCGGCATGTCCCTTGACCCACTCCCAGGTCACGTCGTGCCGGGCTTGCGCAGCGTCCAGCCGTTGCCACAGGTCGGCATTGGCGACGGGTTTCTTGGCAGCGTTCTTCCACCCGTTCCGCTTCCAGCCGTGGATCCAGCTGGTGATCCCGTTCTTGACGTAGTTGCTGTCGGTGACGACGGTGATGGTCGAGGGTTTGTCCAACGCCTCAAGAGCCGAGATTGCAGCCATCAGCTCCATCTTGTTGTTGGTGGTCTGGGCCTCTCCGCCCTTGAGTTCACGTTCCTTGACGATCCGGTCGCCGTCCATGGCCCGCAACAAAGCACCCCAGCCACCCGGGCCGGGATTTCCGGAGCAGGCACCGTCTGTATAGGCAAACAGCTCAGGCACAGGCGGCCTGCAGCACGATGAATGGGGCAACCTCGCCCGACAGGCCGGCTTCCTCGCCCGTGCGGCTGTACTGGATGTCGAACCCAGTGGATGTCAGCAGGTCGGTCAATGCGTCTTCTGGCATGTAGGAATAGAGCCGTCCGATGCTGTCGCGGCTTTCGCCGGTGCCCACCTTGGTGCCGAAATGGAACAGGCCACCCGGTTTCAGGGCGGCGCGGATCGCCGTGAACTGGTCGGGCCATTTTCCCAGCGGCGTGTGCAGCATCGAGAAGTTGGCCCAGATACCGTCATAGGCTGCGGTTTCGGCCAGATCGCCATAGCCTGCCAGCCGTGCTGTGACACCGGTATGCGCTCGGGCGAGGTCCAGCATCTCGGGCACCGGATCCCAGGCGTGTGCGGTCAGACCGGCCTGTGCCATCGCGGCGGCGGCAAATCCGGGGCCGCAGCCGATGTCGAGTACCGTTCCGGCCTCGGGCATCGCTGCGATGAACCGTTGCAGGCTGGGATCGGCGTTGGCCTTGCTCACCAGTTTGGCATAGTCGGCGGCCTTGTCTGCATAGACCTGCAGGGTTTTCCGGTCGCTCATCACACCACCGTAACTGCAAGGCAGGTCACGACGATGGCCGTCAATAGCAGTCGCAATCTCATCCACCATGAGGGTGTCAGACCCCAGCGGAAAAAGGCGAAGTCCAGCATGAGCAGGCCAACAAATCCGAAGATGAGGTTCATTCCAGCGCTGGTTGGACCACCCCCCGTCATGAAGAACGCCCATAGGGCAGGCACGACGGATAGGGTGTAGCCCATGGCCGCCTGTGTACCTTTGGTCTTGGTCGCAAACCCCCACAAAACGCCAGACATGAACGACAGAATGACCGAACCGTAGAACAGCTGAACATATGGTCCGACGAAACGTGGCCCGAATGCCTGCGCCCCCCACGCTCCAAGCCCATCGTTCAAGAGTGTCGCTGCCCCCCAGACAAACGGGATCAGACCGGCCAGGCCAAGGGCAAGGGGGACGATGGGTATTCTGGTCATAGTTCGCTGATCAGTTTCTGAATGCGCTTGGTGCGGGTGTCGACCCTTTTGGCCGTGTTGACAAGATGCAATCTGGAGCGCTGCTGACCAGGTGTCAAAGCGTTCCAGGCGTTGATCTGCCCGGAGTTGCGGATGGCTAGCAAAACGTCGTCCGGCACCTCAACGAGCCTTGGGTCAACGGGTCGCACGCGCGCATCAAAGGGTTCTCCAACTTCAAGCCCGCTGTCGCGGAGAAATGTCTTGCCGGTGTAAACAAACAGGCCGTCGATCACTGGGGCTTTCGTCAACGCGAGATTGATCGGGAAATCGCCAAACTCGCCCTCGATCCGTTTGGTATGGGGCGGCAGAGCTGCCGCAACCGTGTCCGGTAGACACAGAACGGTGTAGGTGTTTTTTCCCCAAACCATGGGTTCGATAATGCCATCGAAGTGAATCCAGTTGCTGCTCACGCGCGTTCGAGCGCAAGGCGGCCTGCCAACGCAGCAAAGATCGCGGCAAAGCTGCGCGAGAGCCAGCGCATGACGATTTCTGATCCGAGGATCCACTGGCGCGCCGCTGCGGCGAATGTGCCGTACAGAACGAACACGGCGAAGGTCATTGCCATGAAAACCAGCCCAAGGGTCGTCATCTCGAACGTTGCGGTTGTCGTGTTGCCCGACAGGAACGGAGGCAGAAGCGCGAGGAAGAAAATGGACAGCTTCGGGTTCAGGATGTTGATCAACGCACCCCGCCTTGCAATGCGCCACCCGGCATCGGCACTGCGTTGGGACGAAATGTTCAGTGCGCCACCGCTGCGCAGACTGCCCCATGCGAGCCAAAGCAGATACGCGACGCCGGCAAATTTCACGATATTGAACAGGAGAGCAGAGGTGTGAAGGATTGCCGCCAGTCCGAGCGTCGCGGCCAGAAGGTGCGGGACGATCCCGACTGTGCAGCCAAATGCGGCCCAGAGCGCGGCGCGGCGGCCTTGGCCGAGGCCCAGGGCGAGGGTGTAGATCACACCCGTGCCTGGGGCGATGACGACGACGAGGGCGGTCAGGAAAAACTGGAGGGAGAGCATGGAAACCTTCGGGTTGGGACAGGCGAAGGCTAGGGCGAAGGGGCGGATTTGGCAATCTGTCCCCGCGGGGACAGGCCCTTCGGTGGGGTTACGGGATGTTTAGCGGTTTGTGATTTTTGATTGGTCACAAAGGGTTGGTTATCGCGCTGTGGGGATACGCGATGTTAACCATGCGAAAGCGATGCTGCTTGCCGAAGGCGGCCGGGTCTTTGGCTCTGGACCAGTTTAGTGTAAATGCGTGCGGCAGATTTTGCGGGACTTTGCGGTCATTCCCCTGCTGGTCGCGAACGTCAGCTTTCGGCGAAATCAAGTCCCTATGCGCAACACGAACTCGCGTCCTCGCGCGGCTTCGTTGTAGAGCAACAGGAGGATGTTTTGGCTGAGGTCCCCTTGCTGTCGCAACACTGATCTGCGCCACCTTCTTGACGTCCGAATTTTTCAGCCGGCTTGCACACGGCGCGCGTATTGCCCAGCCTTATCAAGACACGGCTGCCACGACACTCGGGGCTACTCAGCGACATAAGCCGCAGGTCTGTGTTGTCGTGTCCAAACTCGACTTTCAGTGAAGCGTGCGCCAACTCTGGCATGACTGAGAGACTTTTGGAGACAATTCCGTTGAACTTGCCAACGCTCATGTGTGTCTCACCTCGCCCGTCAAGAAGCTGCAATTTCGCTTCCTGCCAAGCTTCCTTGTTTCCACTGCAGTCGATCCCTTTCGAGGTGGAATGTCTGAGTTCGGTGACATGGTAACCGGGCGAAATTTCACCCTCTTGGGTTTCGAAAATCAGAGGATGCGAGGGGTCTTGAAGTTGAAGATCGTGCAAGAGACCTGACAGTGTTTTCATCCCAGCACCTTTTATTTCAATTATTATTGAAATAATATACAGACTAACAATGATACTTCAAGAGGTATTGAAATATGATCGCAGAAGATGCGGCGACGCTGTTTGGAGTTCTCTCAAATTCGGACCGTCTGGATGTTATCCGGGCTTTGGTTGAGGCGGGACCAGACGGCATGAGCGCCGGTAACATCGCTCTCAAAATTGGGGCAAGCCCGTCGAGGACATCTTTCCACCTCAATGCATTGTCGGAGTCGGGCATTTTGCAGAAAGAGCGGCGGTCCCGGAACCTGAACTACCGCATCAACTTCAAGACAATTGGTGCCCTTATTAACTTCTTGATGGAGGACTGCTGTAAAGGAAGCGCCGAGCTACGGGACTGCTGCACAATGAGATGATGGGCTGCCCAATAGCCCACGAAGTTCTCAACTCAGCCATTCGAGCAGCCCGCAGCACTTGGTGCTTTGGGCTCGTAGCGGCCATTCGCGTGTTATGCAGGCTCTCGCAGAACCCGTGGCACTTTGAATTCCACATTCTCGACCGCTGTTTCGACCATCTCGACCGTCACGTCATATCTGTTTCGGAAGGCGTCGATGACTTCGGTGATCAGCACTTCCGGCGCGGATGCGCCGGCCGTGATGCCCACGCTTTTGATCCCGTCCAGCGCCCGCCAGTCGATATCTGTCGCCCGTTGCACCAGTTGGGCATAGGTGCAGCCCGCGCGTGCGCCCACCTCGACGAGCCGTTTGGAATTCGACGAGTTGGGAGCACCAACCACGAGCATCGCGTCGCATTTGGGGGCCATCGCCTTGACCGCTTCCTGCCGGTTGGTCGTGGCGTAGCAGATGTCTTCCTTGTGCGGGCCGACGATGCTGGGAAAGCGGGTTTGTAATGCTGCCACTATGTCAGCCGTGTCATCCACCGACAGCGTGGTTTGGGTAACGAAGGCAAGCCTGTTCGGGTCGCGTACCTGCACCGCTGCTACGTCTTCGACCGTTTCGACCAGCAGCACTTCGCCCTCGGGCAGTTGGCCCATAGTGCCTATCGTTTCGGGGTGGCCCTCATGGCCGATCATGATCATCTGCAAACCGTTGTCGGCATGACGCTGCGCCTCGATATGGACTTTACTGACGAGCGGGCAGGTGGCGTCGACATAGATCATCTCGCGCGCTTGCGCCGCTTGCGGGACGGATTTTGGCACGCCGTGGGCCGAGAAGATGACGGGCCGGTCATCCGGGCATTCCGTCAGTTCCTCGACAAAGACGGCGCCCTTGTCACGCAGGCTATCGACGACGAACTTGTTGTGCACGATTTCGTGCCGGACAAAAACGGGGGCACCCCATTTGTTCAGGGCCATTTCAACGATCTTGATGGCGCGGTCCACGCCTGCGCAGAACCCGCGCGGGGCGGCAAGATAAAGGGTCAATGCTGGCTTGGTCATGGCCGCTCCTGTCGTTGTCTCAGACGTAAGCTCTAGTGTCGTTGTGGTAAAGAGTTTCGGCTAGACTGCGTGGTCTGTGTTCCCAAAAACCAAGCGGGCGGCTTCTGCCCTATTGTGGATTCCAAGCTTGCGATAGGCTGTCTTGGCGTATTCCGCGACGGTATTCATACTGATCCCACATAGGCGCGCGGCTTCCTTGCGACTGAGACCGCGTGCCAGCATGTATATGATTTCGGCCTCGCGCGGGCTGAGTGCTTTGAGAGCGGCTGGCATGTTGGGTGCGATCAAAGCTGGTTCGTGATCTGTCTTCGCCCCGGACAGCTCTTCAATCCTGCGGTGCACAAGCAGACAGAATAGGCGGAACTGTTCAGCTTGCGGCCACATACGTTCCAGGAAGGTTGCGCGATCGAGTTTTGTTCCGAGGTTGAAGCCACCGTAGCGGTCTGCTCCGCGCAGGCGGGCCGGAATCCCAAAGCCTGTCAGGAATCCTTCGGCTCGCGCTGTCTTGATGAACGCCTTCGCCTCATCAGGTAGATAGGAATGTTGTGACAGAAACTCGGGGCCGGTTGGGGTGATCTCGTAACTGTCGCAACAATGGCTCAAGAAAGGATCCGTATCCGGTGAAGCGTTCGTATACAGATTCGGGCAAGTGGTTAGAAGCCTGCTGGCTTCCGGCGGAGAACCATGAGCTGTGATGTAGATGACGTGGTGAATGCCGCGCGCGCGCAGCCTTTGCACAGCGCCATCCCACAACTCTTCGATGTTTGTCAGTTGTTCAAGTGCTTCGGCGTCACGATACACGTGCGTATCCCCCCAATCAGGGGGATACTGGCACAGTGATTTTCGTTTTAAAACACTGTGGTGCGTTCTATCCAACGGCGCGCCAAATTATTTCTATGACCAAACACTTTGTGAACGGACAGCCAGCGGCAGTGCAATGTCGCTGGCAGTTTCACTATTGGCTTAGCCCTGAGCCTGAACCCGCTCTTCGCGTTCTGGCATTGGCTCGCGCGGCGGCCGCCCTATGACGTCCTTCAGTTCGTCCAGCTCAATGAAGTTATCTGCCTGACGCCGCAGATCGTCCGAAATCATCGGGGGTTGGCTGCGGATCGTCGATACAACAGAAACCCGAACGCCTTGACGTTGCAGGCTTTCCACAAGCGGACGAAAATCCCCGTCGCCGGAAAATAGGACAATGTGGTCGACACGCGGCGCAAGTTCCATGGCATCCACCGCTAATTCGATGTCCATGTTTCCTTTTACCTTACGACGACCCATCGAGTCGGTGTATTCCTTGGCTGGCTTGGTCACCATGGTAAAGCCGTTGTAGTTCAACCAATCGACCAAAGGTCGGATCGGCGAATACTCGTCATTTTCCAACAGTGCGGTGTAGTAAAAAGCGCGGAGTAACTTGCCTCGGCGCATGAACTCCTGTCGCAGTAACTTGTAGTCGATATCGAACCCAAGCGCTTTGGCTGCGGCGTATAAGTTCGAACCGTCGATGAACAGCGCCAGCCGTTCGTCTTTGTAAAACATAAAATGTCCTTCCGAAAATTCGGGTACCGCCTGTGATTTCCGTGAGTGAGTGCGTAAAAACGCGAAAGACGGTGATTGAAAAATAGGTGATTTTTAATATGTCGCAAGTCACTGATGATACCCAAATAGGCAAAACTACGCCATGTAACAGTTCAAAATTGCTGGTTGCCCTTGGGTCAAACATGCATTCGAGCGTCGGAACACCCATCGAAACGCTCCACAACGCCATTGATTCGATTGAAGAGATGGGAGCAGTGATTCTGGGGTCGTAGTCGCTTTTTTCGAACTCCAGCAGTCCCCGCTGACAGTGGTCCCGACTTTGTGAACGCGGCGCTTTTAGTTGAGGCACATTGGTCATCTTCCGAAGCAATTGCCCGTTTGCATGAGGTCGAAGCGCGTCTTGGACGCCGCCGAAAGGCCCGATGGGAGCAGCGCATTATAGATTTGGATTTGCTAGCACATGACGACATGATCCGACCGAGTGTTCGGGTCTTGCGCACCTGGATGGAACTACCATTGGAAAAACAGAAGGAAATGGCCCCAGGTCAATTGCTGTTGCCGCACCCCCGCATGCACGAACGCGCATTCGTTCTTGTTCCCTTGTCGGATGTCGCGCCTGATTGGGTGCACCCAATTACACGGAAGTCAGTTACGGAGATGCGGGATGCGCTTCCGAGCGCAGATATTGAAGCGATCGTGCCCATCGAATAGGCGCTTGTCATTCTGTGCAATCGGCCCTAAATAACAGCCTTCTATCTAAACTCGCCTGATCTGGAGCACACCCATGGCCCGCGTGACCGTTGAAGACTGCGTTGACAAGGTTCCGAACCGTTTCGAGCTGGTGATGCTGGCCGCGCATCGCGCCCGCGAGATTTCGTCCGGTGCGCCCATTACAGTGGACCGCGACAATGACAAGAACCCGGTCGTGTCCCTGCGCGAGATCGCTGAAGAGACTCAAAGTTCGGAAGAGCTGCGTGAGCGTCTGATCGAATCGAACCAAAGCCAGATCGAAGTGGACGAGGCAGAAGAAGACGCAATGGCGCTTCTTATGGGTGCCGAGCAGGACAAGCCGGAAGAAGACAGCATGTCCGAAGAGATGCTTCTGCGTCAGCTGATGGCCGCGCAAGGCCAGGGCTGATCCCAGTCGGGTGCGGACCGGATGATCTCTGACGACGATCTGATCGCGCTGGTCCGCAACTATAATCCAAAGACAAACGAAGACCTGATCCGCCGGGCTTATGCCTTTGGCGGACAGATGCACGATGGGCAGTTTCGCCATTCGGGCGAGCCGTACTTCACGCACCCCGTTGCCGTTGCTGCTATCCTGACCGAGCAGCAGCTGGACGATGCCACCATCGTTACCGCCCTTTTGCACGACACGATCGAGGACACCAAGGCAAGCTATGCCATGGTGTCTGAACAGTTCGGAGACGAGGTTGCCAAGCTGGTGGACGGCGTCACCAAGCTGACCAACCTGCAGCTGTCGAGTGTCGAGACCAAGCAGGCCGAAAACTTCCGCAAGCTGTTCATGGCCATGTCAAAGGACATGCGCGTGATCCTGGTCAAACTGAGTGACCGCTTGCACAACATGCGCACCATCAAGTCCATGCGCCCGGACAAGCAGGTTCAAAAGGCCCGCGAAACCATGGATATCTTCGCCCCTTTGTCGGGCCGCATGGGGATGCAATGGATGCGGGAAGAGCTGGAAGATCTTGCGTTCAAAGTTCTAAATCCGGACGCCAGATCATCTATCATTCGCCGCTTTATCACCATGCAGCGCGAAACTGGCGACGTCATTCAGCGCATTACCGGCGATATGCGGTTTGAATTGGAAAAGGTGCACATTGAGGCCGAAGTATTTGGCCGCGCCAAGAAACCTTATTCCATCTGGCGCAAGATGCAGGAAAAGGATCAGTCCTTTTCCCGTCTGTCCGACATCTATGGCTTCCGTGTCATCACCGGATCCGAAGAAGATTGCTATCGCGCGCTCGGGGCCATTCATCAGCGGTGGCGCGCAGTGCCAGGCCGGTTCAAGGACTACATCAGCCAGCCCAAGACCAACGGGTATCGGTCTATCCACACCACTGTGTCGGGCCGCGACGGCAAGCGGGTCGAAGTGCAGATCCGCACCCGGCAGATGCACGATGTGGCGGAAACCGGCGTGGCTGCGCACTGGTCCTATCGCGATGGCGTGCGGTCACAGAACCCGTTTGCCGTGGATCCGGCCAAGTGGATTTCTCAACTGACCGAGCAGTTCGACAGCGAAGAAGACCACGAAGATTTCCTCGAGGCTGTGAAGCTCGAGATGTATTCGGACCAGGTGTTCTGCTTTACCCCCAAGGGCGAGGTGGTGAAATTGCCGAAAGGCGCCACACCCATCGATTTTGCCTATGCGATCCACACAAGGATCGGGAACGCCTGTGTCGGGGCCAAGGTGGACGGGATGCGTGTGCCCTTGTGGACACGGGTCAAAAATGGCCAGTCCGTCGATATCATCACCGCCGAGGGCCAGACACCGCAGGCCACATGGCTTGAGATTGCTACGACCGGCAAGGCCAAGACAGCCATCCGTCGTTCTCTGCGCGAGGCGGATCGCGACCGTTTCATTACATTGGGGCGCGAATTGGCTCGGTCCGCCTTCGCCCATGTGCGCAAGAAGGCCACGGACAAGGCATTGGATGCCGCCGCCAAACGATTGCGCTTGAAGGATGCGGACGAAGTACTGGCGCGTCTGGGGTCAGCGGAGTTGACCGGCCGCGAAGTGGTGCAGGCCATCTATCCTGATTTGACACCTAAGTCTGGCAAACAGGTCGACGCGCGCCGCGCGGTCATTGGGCTTTTGCCGGGACAGTCATTCCAGCGCGCAACGTGCTGCGAACCGTTGCCAGGCGAGCGCATTGTCGGGATCACCTTTCGGGGTGAAGGCGTGGTTGTACACGCCATAGATTGCGCGCGCCTTGTCGAATACGAAAATCAACCTGATCGCTGGCTGGACCTGCATTGGCATGACGGCAGCCATCCGGCTGTGTACGGCGTGACGCTTGATCTGACCATTGGCAATGACGCCGGTGTCCTGGGACGCATTTGCACATTGATCGGCGAGAGCAGGGCCAATATTTCAAATCTCGAATTCGTGGATCGTAAACCTGACTTCTTTAGATTGATGGTCTACGTAGAGCTTCGGGACGCCCAGCATCTGCATACGTTGATGGGGGCGCTTCAAGCAGAGAGTGATGTGGCTGCCATTGACCGCTTCCGTCGCCCCGAGCCATCAGCCGGGCAAACGATGATCGCGGGATAAGGCGCAACGAAGGGCGACAAGACATTGGTGTTCAAGCGCCGCGACCCCAAGCCGTTTCTGCGCGCCGTGCTGGAATTCCTCTGGCCGCGCGGCGGGTGGAGCCGCGCGTTTCAGTATGTCAAACACCGTGTCCGTCGATTGCCTGATCGGCCAGAGAAAATCGCACGTGGTATTTGGGCCGGCGTATTCACGACATTTACTCCGTTCTACGGCTTACACTTCTTTATCGCTGCAATCATAGCCACCGCCATGCGTGGCAATATCGTCGCTTCGCTGATGGCGACTTTCTTCGGCAACCCGCTTACCTACGTTCCGATTGGAGTGGTGTCATTGCAGACGGGTCACTGGCTGCTTGGAGCGGAGATGAAGGAAGAGACGGAGCGGTCCTTTGGCGGCAAGTTCGCAGATGCGGGGTCCGACCTGTGGCTGAACCTGAAGCATGTGCTGATGGGAGAGCCACGCGATTGGACCAAGCTGAGCATCTTTTATGACGAGATATTCTTTCCCTACCTTATTGGTGGAATCATCCCCGGCATCATCGCGGCGACTGTCTGCTATTACCTCTCGGTGCCCGTCATTCGCGCCTACCAGAAGCGGCGCAAGGGTGCGATCAAGGCCAAGTTCGAAGCATTGAAGGCCAAAGCCGCGAACAAGGCAGCCGCTGCCAAGCCAAAAACTGACTAGGCGCTTGGTACAATTTTGCGGCTTTGTCCGTATTTCCAGACATTTGCATCCGCACTAGGTTGGACGTGAAGACATTGGAAGGACGATGCCGATGACAGCCCCTTTGGGAAAACTCCGCCTTGGTGTGAATATCGATCACGTCGCCACGGTGCGAAATGCACGTGGCGGCGATACGCCGGACCCCCTGCGCGCGGCCCGGTTGGCAGAGGTTGCCGGGGCCGATGGCATTACGGCTCATCTGCGTGAAGATCGCAGACATATTTCCGATGCTGACATCGAAGGGCTGATGGACGTGTTGTCAGTGCCGTTGAACTTCGAGATGGCCGCGACAACAGAAATGCAATCCATCGCTTTGCGCCACAAACCCCATGCGGTGTGCATCGTTCCTGAGAAACGCGAGGAACGGACAACCGAAGGAGGGCTGGAGGTCGCGCGGGAAGAAAACCGGCTGGCCCATTTCATTGCGCCGCTGCGCGAGGCGGGGTGCCGTGTGTCCATCTTCATCGCAGCCGACAAGCGCCAGATCGAGGCGGCCCACCGCATTGGAGCGCAGGTGATCGAGCTGCACTCGGGTGCCTATTGTGACGCACATCACGAGGGGCGCATGGAAGATCGCGACCGTGAATTGGAGGCGATGCGCGAGATGTCGAGTTTTGCGCATTCGCTGGGCCTAGAGGTGCATGTGGGCCATGGTTTGACCTATGAAACTGTGTCTCCGGTTGCTGCCTTTCCGGAAGTGATGGAGCTGAATATCGGGCATTTCCTGATTGGTGAGGCCATTTTCCTGGGGTTGGACCCGGCTATCCGAGAAATGCGCCGCCTCATGGATAAGGCGCGGGAGGCTGTCGCATGATGCGTTTGGTGGCATCGATTCTTGCGTTAACCTTGGCCGTCTACGCCGGGCCGACAACGGCACAACAGAGTGCTTGGCCCGATCTGGACCGGCTGTTATTTTCGACATTGACGGCGTCGGGCACGGCTGAGGCCTCTTTCTGGCTGCCGGATCAGGCGAACCCGGCCACGGCCACACGGGCCTTGGGCATTGTGTATGAATACATCCCCGGTTCAGCCGGGAGCACGTCGATTGCGGTCGGTGTGTATCAGCGAACCACCGCTGGTTGGGGGTTTGTCGGTTCCGTTGAGGGCCTGTTTGGCCAATCGCCGCGTGACGCTGAGTTTGGTCCAACCCACGTTGATCTCACGACAATCATGTTGGGGCCGAATGAACCGCGCTGTTGCCCGACACTGCCGGTACGCTGGCGGATCAGTCTTGCATCTCGGACGGCACAGCGGTTGAATTGACCGAAATCCGGTCGAAAGAGAGGGGACCCGTTGATGATCCGCCACTGTGTGTTTCTGCGTTTGTCACCCAAGGCTGATACGGCCGAACTGGACAAGATTATGTTGGATCTTGAGGACCTCGTGCGGCGATTGGATGGCTGCTCCGATTTCCGGGCGGGTCCGAATCGCGACTACGAAGGCAAGACACCCGATTACCCTTATGGCTTCACACTTGATGCAGAGAATGCAAAGGCGTTGGCAGCATATGCCGTTGACCCCGAGCATCAGGATTTGGGTGCGCGGCTTGTCGCGCTTTGTGAGGGCGGTGCAGCTGGCATCATTGTCTATGACATCGAGGCACCTGCATGATCTTGTCCGGCCTGTGTCGTAGAAGCGTGCAACAGGTCGCCAATCTGGGAGTGTTCGATGGGACCTGAATTCGCCGCTATCTGGATTGCATGGCTGCTTGCGGGCGGATCGCCGGGCCCAGCCACCATGGGGATTGCAGGCACCGCCATGTCTGCCGGGCGCGCCTCTGCACTTGCCTTTGCTCTGGGAATCCTTGCCGGGTCGGCGAGTTGGGGTATTGCGGCAGCAGTGGGTCTGTCGGCCATCATGCTGGCCCATGTCTGGGTTTTTGAAATCGTCCGCTATGCGGGCGTGGCATACTTGGCGTGGCTGGCGTTCAAAGCTTTGAAAAGTGCCTGGCACGGCGGGGACACCCCTGTAGGCACGCCGTTTTCCGGCTCGGCGCGCAATCTGTTTCTGAAGGGGGCGGCCATTCACATCACCAATCCCAAGGCGATCCTGAGCTGGGGTTCAATCTATGCCATTGCCTTGCCTGCTGACGCACAGCCAGCTGCCATTTTCCAATGCTTTGCTTACCTTTACGCGGGCTCGATCCTGATTTTCATTGGTTATGCGTTGCTGTTTTCCAGCGCGCGGGTTGTGACCGCGTATCGTAGGGCGCGGCGCTGGTTTGAGTTGGCCTTTGCCGGCTTTTTCGGGTTTGCGAGTTACAAGATTTTGACGGCACGTTTGCAATGATCCTTGGTGTTGGCACCGATCTCGCGAATATTGACCGGATCGCGGGTACGTTGGAGCGGTTCGGGGACCGGTTTCGCAACCGGGTGTTTACCGATATTGAACAGGCCAAGGCCGAACGAAGGGCCGATACGCCTGGTACCTATGCCAAACGTTGGGCCGCCAAGGAGGCGTGTTCAAAAGCGTTGGGCACCGGCCTGCGGATGGGTATTTCGTGGAAAGACATGGCGGTGACTAACCTTAGAACCGGTCAACCTGTCATGCATGTCACGGGCTGGGCTGCCGAACGACTGGCCGAGATGACCCCGTCCGGGCACGAGGCGATCATCCATGTCACCCTGACCGACGATCATCCGTGGGCGCAGGCATTTGTGGTGATCGAAGCCCGCCCGATACAATCTGATCCTGCGCCTTGACACCTTCGGGCCGCGCCCGCATGTAGCCCTGAACCTACCCCCGAAGGAGCGCGCAATGGCCGCCAAGGAAAAGTCCCAGAACGGCGTGATCGAAACGATCAAGACCATTGTTTATGCGCTGTTGATTGCCGGGGTGTTCCGCACGCTTTTCTTCCAGCCGTTCTGGATTCCGTCCGGTTCGATGAAAGAGACGTTGCTGATTGGTGATTTCCTGTTCGTGAACAAGATGGCCTATGGCTATTCATATGCGTCCTGCCCGTCGATCCCGGCTATTGGTCTGGACGCGCAGAAGCTGTGCGGGTTCATGGGTGATGATCGCGTCTGGGCCGGTGAGCCCGAGCGCGGTGATGTTGTCGTTTTTCGCCATCCCGTTTCAGGGGCTGACTTTATCAAACGTGTTGTGGGTCTGCCCGGCGACACTTTGCAAGTCCGGAATGGTCAGATCATTCTGAACGGGGAGCCTGTGCCGCAGGAACCGGCTGGCACGTTCACTGAGGTGTTTGATCGTCAGGGGCCGCAGGGTTTGTTGCCGCGTTGTGAAAGCGGGGCCGTGGGGCAGGGCGCCGATTGCACGAAGTCCCGGTTCCTCGAAACCTTCCCCAACGGTGAGCAGCACGTCGTGCTGAACGTTGGCGTGCAGCAGTCGGACAACACGCCAGTCTACCGCGTCCCGGAAGGCAACTACTTCTTTATGGGGGATAACCGCGACAACTCCTCGGACAGCCGGTTGGCGCAGGTCGCGGGTGGCGTCGGTTATGTTCCGTTCGAAAATCTGATTGGTCGCGCGGATCGCGTTATGTTCTCGTCCGCTGGTCGGTCGATGTTGTTTTTCTGGACGTGGCGTAGTGATCGCTACTTCAAGGGGATCGAGTGAAGCTGGGGGTAGATCTGACGGCCTTTGAGGGTCGGATCGGGCACCGCTTTGCCGCGCCTGATTTACTGGTGGAGGCGGTGACACATGCGTCTATGTCTTCGCCCACCCGGTCGGACAATCAGCGTTTGGAGTTTCTGGGGGACCGAGGTCTTGGGCCTGGTGATGGCGCAGGCGTTGCTTGAGGCCGACCCAGGGGCCGCGGAAGGGACGCTGGCCCCGCGTTTCAATGCTTTGGTGCGGAAGGAAACCTGTGCCGACGTGGCGCGTGATGTCGATCTGGGGGCCGTGCTGCGATTGGGCCGGTCCGAGATGTTGTCCGGCGGCAGACGCAAGCAGGCGCTGTTGGGAGATGCCATCGAGGCGGTGATTGCGGCTGTTTATCTGGATGCGGGATTTGATGCCGCCAAGGCGCTGATCCTGCGGTTGTGGGGTGATCGGGTGGCTCGCGTCGATGCGGATGCCCGTGATGCCAAGACTGCCTTGCAGGAATGGGCGCAGGCGCGTGGTCTGACGCCGCCGCAATATGTTGAGACCGGTCGTTCCGGACCGGACCATCAACCAATTTTCACCATCGTCGCCCGTCTGTCGACGGGAGCTGAGGCGACCGCTACCGCCGGGTCGAAGCGCGAAGCGCAGCAGGCAGCGGCGCAGGCGTTGCTGCAACAACTGGAGGGGCAGGCATGACCACCCGCGCGGGCTTTGTCGCCCTGATCGGAGAACCCAATGCGGGCAAGTCCACCCTGCTAAACACAATGGTGGGCGCGAAGGTCAGCATTGTCACTCACAAGGTTCAAACCACCCGTGCCCGCATTCGCGGCGTTGCAATGGAAGGCGATAGTCAGATCGTCTTTGTCGATACGCCGGGCCTGTTTCAGCCGCGCCGCCGTTTGGATCGTGCGATGGTGGCGGCCGCCTGGGGTGGGGCTGCGGATGCTGATGTAGTGGTGCTGATGGTCGAGGCGCACCGCGGTGTCACCGCTGGGGTCGAGCGCATTCTGGAAGGAATGGCCGAGATCGGACAGGGCCGGACTGTGGCACTTGCCATCAACAAGATTGATCGTGTCGAGGCACCTGTGCTGCTGGGTCTGACCAAGGATCTGAATGAGCGGTTTGATTTTGCGGAAACCTTCATGATCTCGGCAGAGAAGGGCCATGGCGTGGATGCGCTGCGTCAGTGGTTGGCCAAACAAGTGCCAGAGGGGCCGTGGCTGTACCCGGAGGATCAGATTGCCGATCTGCCCATGCGCATGATCGCGGCCGAGATGACCCGTGAGAAGCTGACCCTGCGCCTGCATCAGGAGCTGCCGTATCAACTGACGGTCGAGACCGAAGCCTGGGAGGAGCGCAAGGATGGCTCGGCCAAGGTGGACCAGATCATCTATGTCAGCCGGGACGGTCACAAGGGCATCGTGCTGGGCCATCGCGGCGAGACGATCAAGGCGGTGAGCAAGGCTGCGCGGGAGGAACTGACCGAGTTCCTGGGCCGTAAGGTGCATTTGTTCCTGCAGGTCAAAGTGCGCGAGAAATGGTTGGATGAAGCGGAACGCTACGACCAGATGGGCTTGGATTTCAAAGATGGCAATGCCTGAGACATATGCCACCCGACCCTTCGGGGAGGATTTTTTTGAAACAGGGAAGGGGCGGACGTGGCGCCCAAGCTGACATCGCGGTTCTGGGTGGATGCCTATCTGGCGCGGTTGCGCTTTGCTGACATTCCCGGGTTTGTTGTCGCCCATGGGGATGACACGGGTGGGGCGGTGCTGGTGAAGCTGAACACGTTGGATGGTCAGGCAGTGCTGTACCAGCGATCCTTTGACCTGATGTCTGACACGCGCGTCTGGGCGGAGCTGTCCTCTGGTGCCGAGGGTGATGTGGATGCGGCGGTTGCCCGGCAGCGCGGGTTTGATCCGGACCTTTGGGTGATCGAGGTGGAAGACCGCGCGGGGCGGCATATGCTGGATCAGGAGGGGCTGGCCTGAGATGGAGTGGCGCGGCACGGGCATATTGCTAAGCGTGCGCCGCCACGGGGAAACCAGTTCGATCATTGACGTTTTCACCGAAGATCGTGGTCGCCATGCCGGTGTGGTCCGCGGCGGAACGAGCCGTAAGATTGCCCCAATCTTGCAACCCGGCGCGCAGTTGGATGTGGCGTGGCGCGCGCGTCTGGAAGAGCATATCGGGACATTCGCAGTCGAGCCGGTGCGCAGCCGTGCGGCCCTGGTCATGGGCAATCGGTTGGCCTTGGCCGGGTTGAACGCGGTTACAGGCCTATTGGCCTTTTGCTTGCCAGAGCGCGAGGCACACGGCCCGTTGTATCGCCGAACCGAGGCGCTGCTTGATCTGTTGGGGCAGGATGATGTTTGGCCGCTTGGATACTTGCAATGGGAGTTGGCTCTTTTGCAGGAGATGGGCTTTGGCCTTGATCTCAGCGCCTGTGCGGTGACCGGGGCTACCGGAGGTCTCGCTTATGTCTCGCCCAAGTCTGGACGGGCAGTGTCGAAGGAGGGTGCGGGCGAGTGGGCAGATCGGTTGTTGCCGCTTCCTGCTGTGCTGCGTCGTGAAGGTGACGCGCCGAATGCAGAGATTGCGCAAGGGCTGGAGACCACGGGATACTTCCTGGCTAATCATCTGGCTCCTGATCTAGGGTCAAAACCTTTGCCAGAGGCGCGCGCGCGTTTTGTCGATGCGTTTAATCGCGCGTTGTGAACACCAGCTCTTCACCATTGTCATTGCGTAGAAACAGGCCTCCTTCACGCACCTCGGATTGGGTCATCCTTGAGAGCGCCTCGAGGTAAGCTGTTTCAGCTTCCAGCTCGGGGCAGGCACTGCGCGTAGCCGCAATGGGCTTGAGTTCGAACCATGGATACGGAACCGTGTTGGTTGTTGTGAACTGGTTGCACGGCGCATGACCAGAGACCGGGCCACCCGTCTCAAACTCAAGAGTTGCGCGTGCCGGAAATGCGGCACCGTTCAGGGTTTGCAGTTCCCAAAGTCGATCCGCCGCGCCGTAACGCGCAACGGTTTCATCAGCTTGGCATGCCGGGATAGACGCAATGAGCGTCAGCGCGGCGGCTCGAATCATTTCAGTGCCATCACCAGGTCAACAAGGGCTGCGAAGGCCACCAAGGCGTCGCCATCATCCGAATGCATTTGCTTCAGACCAACGAGAGACCCGTAGGCCGCCTTGGAAAACTCTTCATTGGTGACACCGATGTCGGACATCAGATCGGTCAGGCGCGCCAGTCGTGTCTTGTCGACGTCGGCCAGTGCCTTTGCGACCGCTTTGTCCTGCTGTGCCCATGCACGCAGCGCGGGGCCAGCGGTGTCTTCCTGCACGCTTTGACCGAAGCGGATCATCTTGTCGGTTGCAGTGCCGTTCTGTGCGCTGTCTTCCTTCAAGATGTTCAGAGCGCGGGATTTCCATTCGGCAAGCAATGCCTTCTGAAAAGCCGGCACATCCTTGAAATGCCAATAAAATGAACCCTTTGACGTCTTCAGATGGCGTGAAAGGGGTTCTGCCCGCAGGGCCAATGGCCCTTGGGCTGTGAGCTGATCCAGCCCGGCGTCAATCCAGGCAGCGGGGGAGAGGGGAGCTTTAGCCATGGCCTTGCGATACGTCCGGGTATGCGGGGGTGCAAGCGAAAGCCGCTTCAACTTGCGGTATGAGCGTTTTGCCGCACACGCCGCGAAAGAATTTGCCTATCTTGCGAGCAAGGAGATGCGAACTGTGTGCGTCAAATCTCGGCCAATAAAGCTAGTGCGACCACCAGCAGCATCGAGGCGGCCATTATATAGTTGATCCATCGTTGCTGATGTGCAGCCAGATCAAGTTGCTTGAGCCGGACCCCGAAACCAACCCAAATGATGTGAATTGGCACCCAGATCGCGTTGACGATCAACAGTTTCCAAACAGCTTCGGCCAGAATGGCATCGGGTATTAGGGAAAAACCCGAGAAGAGGGCCGTGTTGACGGCATATGCCTTGGGATTGATCGGTTGCAGCAAGACCCCATTGAGAACACCTGGCTCCGTGGTGGCAGGCGCAAAGGCAAGCTTAGATCCGGCGAAGGCGATCCGCATTGCAAGGTAGAGCAGGTAGAGTGTTGAAACCCCAAAGAGCAGGGTCCGTACAAGAGGATTTGCCAGTATCAGGGCAGCAAGGCCGGTAACGACTGCAAGGATGACCAGATTATTGCCGATAAAAAGGCCCAGCACATATCGCATGCCAGATTTGAGGCCATAGGCGGCTCCGACTCCTGCTGCCGACAAGACGCCGGGGCCGGGTGTTATGATCAGAAAAAGACAGCAGCGGCAAATGTGAGCATGCCGCCACCTTGAAGGTTCCGTGTGGATCGTCAATCAACGAGCGGCAGCCGACAAAGCTTGCGGCTCGTTTTCCGGGTCAGAAAATGGCTTACCCCAGAAGCCTACGCGCGATGACCTGAGCCTGAATTTCCGCGGCACCCTCAAAGATGTTCAGGATGCGTGCGTCGCAGAGAACGCGGGAAATCTTGTATTCCAGTGCAAAGCCGTTGCCGCCATGGATTTGCAGACCATTGTCGGCCGCCGCCCATGCCACACGCGCGCCTAGCAGTTTTGCCATGCCTGCTTCGACATCACAGCGTCGCCCCTCGTCTTTTTCGAACGCAGAGAAGTAGGTCAGTTGTCGAGCGACCATGATTTCGACGGCCATCATCGCGAGTTTGTTGGCGACGCGCGGGAAGTTGATGAGGGCCTTGCCGAACTGTTTGCGGTCTTGGGCGTACTGCATCGAGATATCCAGCGCTGATTGCGCTACGCCGATGGCGCGGGCTGCTGTCTGGATGCGGGCAGATTCGAAGGTTTCCATTAGCTGCTTGAAGCCTTTGCCTTCTTCCCCGCCCAGCAGGTTCTCGCCCTTCACATGGAAGTTGTCGAAGCCCAGTTCGTATTCTTTCATGCCCCGGTAGCCGAGCACTTCGATCTCGCCGCCGGTCATGCCGTCGGTTGGGAAGGGGTTTTCATCTGTGCCGGGCGTCTTTTCAGCCAAGAACATCGACAGCCCCTTGTAATCCGTGGTGTTCGGATCCGTGCGGGCCAGAAGCGTCATCACTTGCGTGCGTGTAGCATGGGTGATCCAGGTCTTGTTGCCCGTGATCTTGTAGTCGCCGTTGTCATCCTTGACCGCGCGGGTGCGCAAGCTGCCAAGGTCGGACCCGGTGTTGGGTTCCGTGAACACAGCCGTGGGCAGCGTTTCGGCACTGGCAAGTTGTGGCAGCCACTTCTGTTTCTGTTCCTCCGTGCCGCCCGCGATGATCAATTCGGCCGCGATTTCGGAGCGGGTGCCGAGCGAGCCGACACCGATATAGCCGCGGCTCAGTTCTTCTGAGACGACGCACATGGATGCTTTCGACAAACCGAAACCACCATACTCTTCGGGGATGGTCAGGCCGAAGACGCCCATTTCGGCCAGCTCTTCGATAACCTCCATTGGGATCAATTCGTCCTTGAGGTGCCAGTCGTGGGCAAAGGGTTCGACCTTTTCCACGGCATAACGCCGAAATTGCTCTCGAATCATCTCAAGTTCTTCATCGAGGCCAGAGGCACCAACCGTGATCTCAGCGCTGCGTTCCTGCATCAATTCAACAAGACGAACGCGCGCCGCTTGAGTATTGCCGCGTTGGGTGAGCGTTTGAATGGCGGGTTCCATCATCCCGCGCATGTCGTCTTGGGACAAACCAACGTCTTGCAAGCGCAGAACCTCGCCCTGGTTCATTTGAATGCCGCCGTAAATCTGCCACAGGTATTCGCCAAAGGCGATTTGGTGGATCAGTGCCTCGACTTCGCCGAATTTGGACTGGACGCTGATTGCTTCCGCCCATTTCTGCATCTGTCGGAGCGCTTCGCAGTATGTTGCGAGCCATGCGAGACCATGGGCGGCAGTCTGATGCTTTTCGACAAGGGCGCCAGACACCCGCCCATCAACACTGAGTTGGTCGCGCAGGCGTGTCCGCGCGAGCTCCGTTATCTCTTCAACCGGTTTTAGCGCAGCGCTGGTCAGCGCGAGCAAATCATCGAGCAAAACTGACGTCATCGCTCCCATATCCTGTCCGTCATGTGCCATCGCATAGCTCCTCATTTTCCGCGTCGTCACCGCTTAACTAGTTTGCAGGTGCAGCGCAACAAATATTCATTTTAGTGTGGCTATTTGTTCAAATATTGCGTGGCACTATACTGCAGTGCAGCAACGAGCCTGGAGAAATACAACCGAGACCAACGCGATGGTTGGTAAGAATCACTACCATTGATGGTGATACCGCCAAAGTACCATCTCCTTGATCAATGTCGGTAAGTCGAATCACATGGATTTTCGCTTTGTGACTCTGGGGCCGGTTTAGAGTTTTGCGCATCCCAAAAAATTCGGACCGACTGCCGATGGGCAAGCCGGTCCGAATCGAGTGCTGAAAATGTATTATTAAATGGCTTGATGAAATGCCGTCGTACTATGCGTTTATGAAGCGCGGCGTGCGACAGTCAGCCCGGACACATCTTCGATGAAGGTGACGATGCGTGATTTGATCTTGTCGTCTTCAATCGCAGCGAGCGCATTCACGATATCAAGCCCGCGATCGCTGCGTGGTGCAGCCATGTTGCCTGCGTCCGCCAAACCTTCAAAGAAGTACGATGTGGGTACGTCGAGGATGCGCGACAGTTCAAACAGACGGCTCGCGGCGATTCGGTTCGAACCGATCTCGTATTTCTGGATTTGTTGAAAAGACAGCTCCAAGCGCTTTGCAACATCTGTTTGGGACATCCGACGCAAGGTGCGGATCTGTTTCAAGCGTTTACCAACGTGTACGTCGACGGGATGCGACATGACTGATTACCTCCGGTTGTTCTGGGAGAGTGATCGCCCAGTACACGCATCGGTTCAATTGAGTAGATTTACACCCAAGACCACACGTAAATGTTGCATTAATGTATGATTTGTTTAACGTGGATGTATTGTTGATCATACATCGAGTAAGCATGTGAACGCGCCAACGCCAAACTTGAGTGAGTTGAACCAGCCCCTGCTGTTCGAGATGATCCGCTCGTTCACAACATTGGCGGAAACGCTGAACTTGTCCCATGCTGTGACAAGACTAAACAGCACGCGTCAAACGGTTCGTCGCCATATTTCGCAGCTTGAGGAGATGCGTGGTGAGGAGCTTTTTCGGACAAAAGACCGGCGCTACGAGCTGACCGAGGCGGGGGAAGCCGCGCTGCCGGAAGCACGAGAGCTGCTTATGCATGCCAAGGTGTGGTCGCGAGGTCAGACCGGCATGCGCGGTGCACTGCAGTATCTTCAAGCCCATCAAGGTGACTGGGTTTTTTACCAGCAGCAGCGACCGATTGGGGACATATGGACAGACGAGTCGGTCCTTCTGCGTGAAACCTATCGCGCGTGGGTCATGGCCTCGGGAGAGATTGAGAGCCCAAATCTGTCTCATGTGCGTCCATATCTCATGGTTTATCGCAATTCTGATTCGGGCTGGATTTGCGTAGAGTTCGGGAATCTCTCGGCATACGTGAATTGGTTTGGGCTGGATTATGCTCGTTCCAGCATTGGCCGTCCGATCGCCCGGCTTCCAGCTGGCGAAGAATTTGGCCGTATGCTGGATCAGTCTTTTCTGGATATTCAAACGACACAGATGGCTCGGCTGGATCATGTTTTTACCCGGATGCCAAAGGGAAACGATGAAAGCCAAGTGACGATGGCTTACCAACGCCTTATGATGGCTGGATTTTTTCCGGATCGGTCCTCGGCTGTCATGACGCTGGTGGTCCCGACCATCAACGTCAAGATAGCTGCGCTGGACGAGGTGCAGCGCGCTGCCATGACCGATATTACGCAACCTGACTTCGACCCGGCGAACGCGAAGTTCGAAAGGATGGCCGCAATGACCACCTGAATCGAATTACACTTTTTCAGCGAGTTTTTCGGGTATTTTGACATAAATTGTCCTAGCTTTGGCGTAAGTGCGTCAAAGGAGAGACTTTTATGACCATTCAATTCCCTGGAAACGCGGCGCCGTTCATTGCAACAAGCCGCAATATCTTGATCTCACAGGGGATCACTCTGACGATCGGCACAGACTTTGACGAGTACAAGGACATCGTTGCTGAAGAGCGGCCGATGCAGAAACTTGGCGCACCATTCGATCCTGAACTGCATGGCTTGAACCGGTCAAACGCATTCTGGCTGACTGGCCGAAACGAAGATGGGGAACTGATCCATACCCAGGCCGCTAAACGTGTTCGCCTGTCCGGGAAACCGCTCAGCAGCTACCTGCTGCGCCAGTTCCGTGCGTTTCCTCCGCCTTTGAAAGGCGTGGATCTGGCCCGGTCGCGTTTTCGCGCGACGCCAGGCACCCACCGGATTGGCGGTATGGCGGCCTATCACGGAGAGTTTTGGGTCGCGCCAGAACGCGGCAAGTATCGTGGCGTTGGTCTGGCGCCCGTACTCGGACGCACGGGTATGTTGGAGATGATGCAGCGCTGGGATCCAGACTGGATTTATGGCTTCATCCTTAACGTAGTCGCTTACAAGGGATCTGGGGCGCGAATTGGTTACCTGCACCTCGAACCCAGCGTGCTCAAATGGGTCGTTGATGGGCGTGACGCCCCCATCGACACGTTCCTCGCCTATAACAGCAGAGAAGACTTGGAATATCTGCTCGATATTCCATTGTCGGATGTCGTGCCCGAGGCCGCTTAGGCCCCGGGTAACGCACTAGCTGATGGCGGCCGCTTTCACGTCGTCATCGATGTAAGGCAGGTATTGTTCGAAGTTGGTAGAGAACATGTCGACCAGCTTTGTTGCCTGTGCGTCATATGCTTCGGCATCATCCCACGTCCGACGTGGATCAAGCAGAATATCGGCAACACCTGGAACAGAGACCGGAACATCGAATCCGAAGTTAGGATCCTTACGGAATTCGCCGTTGGCCAATGTGCCGTCCAGAGCAGCGGTGAGCAAGGCGCGCGTTGCGCGAATCGGCATACGGCTGCCGGTTCCGTAGGCTCCACCTGTCCAGCCTGTGTTAACCAGCCAGCAGGTTGCGCCGTGCTTGGCGATCTTCTCTTGCAACAGTTTGCCATACGCCTCTGGGCGGCGTGGCATGAAAGGTGCGCCAAAGCAGGTTGAGAATGTAGGCTCGGGCTCAGTCACCCCGCGTTCTGTTCCCGCCACCTTCGACGTAAAGCCAGACAGGAAGTGGTACATGGCCTGTGCCGGTGTCAAACGTGCGATGGGAGGTAGTACACCGAAGGCGTCGCATGTGAGCATGATGATGTTCTTGGGATGGCCGCCAAGGGCGCTGGATGATGCGTTAGAGATGTAGTGCAGCGGATATGCACAGCGCATGTTGGCTGTCAGACTATCGTCTTCGAAATCCAACTCCTTGGTTTCGGGATCGAACACCATGTTCTCGATCACCGTGCCGAACTTTTCGGTTGTCGCGTAAATCTCGGGTTCGGCCTCTGCACTTAAGTTGATGGTCTTGGCATAGCAGCCACCCTCAAAGTTGAACGTACCACGATCTGACCAGCCATGTTCATCGTCGCCGATCAATACCCGGCCGGGGTCAGCGGACAAAGTCGTCTTGCCGGTGCCCGACAGTCCAAAGAAGATTGCGGTATCAACCGGGTTGCCTTGTGCATGGTTCGCCGAACAGTGCATGGGCATCACGCCTCGATCTGGCAGCAGGTAGTTCAGCAGCGTGAAAACTGATTTCTTGTTTTCGCCTGCGTATTCTGTTCCGCCGATAAGGATCATCTTGCGGTCAAAGTTCATCGCGATGACGGTTTCGGACCGGCAATTGTGACGCTCGGGATTTGCCTTGAAAGACGGGCAGTTGATGACCGTGAAATCAGCGATGAAATCCTTCAAGTCCTCTGCGTCAGGACGGCGCAGCATGTGACGGATGAACAGGCCATGCCACGCCAGTTCGGTTACCATCCGTACGTTGATCGAATAGCTTGGATCTGCACCGCCCGTTAGGTCCTGAACAAAATACTCGCGCCCCTTCATGTGCTCGAGCATGTCGTCATGGAGGGTGTCGAAGCCTTCCGGCGACATCGCGGCATTGTTTTCCCACCAGATGCTGTCAGCCACGCTGTCTGTCTTGACCACGTGTTTGTCTTTGGGCGACCGGCCCGTGAACTTGCCGGTAGTGACAAGGAACGCACCCCCCTTGCCCAAAGTACCCTCTTTGCGTTCAAGCGCGTGTTCGATGAGGGCTGGTTCGATCAGGTTGTAATAGACATCGCCCAGCCCTTCGATCCCTTGATCTTCGAGGCGGAACTGCGGGTTTACCCGTCCAAATGTCATATGAACTCTCCTGATGCCGCTGGGCGGCTTTGTTGGGTCAGAGGGTAGCCAAAAGGCCCAGAACCGACGTCTTGCCAGCCTGTTCCGGCGTCTTAACACGTGGATTTACTTGATGAATAGGCCCGCGGCAAAGGTTAGCGCCACCATGACGACCGGTTGCGCAAACAGTGACTGGAGGACATGCACTCGAAACGGGAATGTGCGGCAATTTAGCCATTCCTAACCACTTTCTGACCAGTCTGAGGCCCATTAGGGCGTGATCTCGCACTTATGGATTGATTCGGAGGGGCAAAGTCGAGAGAATGCCCGAAAAATCAATAAGTACGAGCAGTATAAGGAAACAGGCAATGTCCAAGATTGCATTGGTGGATGACGACCGGAATATTCTGACGTCCGTATCCATGACGCTCGAAGCTGAAGGGTTCGAGGTCGAAACGTATAACGATGGTCAGGCTGCGCTTGACGCCTTTAACAAGCGTCTGCCAGACATGGCGGTGCTGGACATCAAGATGCCGCGCATGGACGGCATGGATCTGTTGCAACGGCTGCGGCAGAAAACGACCATGCCCGTCATCTTCCTAACGTCTAAGGATGACGAGATTGACGAAGTGCTGGGTCTGCGTATGGGGGCAGATGACTACGTCAAGAAACCGTTTTCGCAACGCCTGCTGGTCGAACGTATCCGCGCGCTATTGCGTCGGCAGGATGCAGTTGCCGGTGACATCGTCGGCGATACGGAAGAAACGAAGGTGATGGAGCGCGGTGATCTTCGGATGGACCCTCTGCGTCACGCCGTAGCCTGGAAGGGCAAGGATGTATCATTGACCGTGACCGAGTTCCTTCTGCTGCAAGCCTTGGCGCAGCGGCCTGGATTTGTGAAATCGCGCGACCAGCTGATGGATGTGGCATATGACGATCAGGTCTATGTTGACGACCGCACGATCGACAGTCACATCAAACGCTTGCGCAAGAAGATGCGCAGCGCCGACAATGAATTCTCGGCGATTGAGACGTTGTATGGCATCGGGTATCGTTACAACGAAGAATAAGAGGCGCGTTTCGAAAAGCGCAGGCCAAGAGGATAATCGTGCGAGACATGAGCTCCCCTGCTTCCCGGGATGGTGACGTTGTTCTGGGCGAAGACTGGGTTGCACCGGAAACATCCGGCGCGACCGAGTTGCGGGATGGGCGTGCACGACGCGGCTTGATGTCTTTGCGGGCCTCGCCCCTGGCCCGCAAAATCATTACCTTTAACCTGATCGCACTCAACGTTCTTGTTGCGGGCATTCTGTATCTGAACTCAACGCGTGAGAGTTTGGCGGTTCAAAGGCTGTCCGCACTTGTTGCGCAAGCCGAGTTGATCGCCGATGTGCTTGAAGCGCAGCTTCCAGTCGGCGCACCGGTAAACCTTGCAACCGGCGATGGGGCAAATGTTCCAGACACGTTGGCTAAGCTAGATCTGCGCACGGGCCATGAGGTTTACGTATTCGATGCGTCAGAAGCGCTTGTCGGGCAAAGTGAAGGCACCCTGGCGCCGCTTGCTAACCAGGTAACCGAGACTGAAAATGTTGCTGTTCTGACGGATGGGCTGAGTTGGCTTTGGCGTCAGGTGTCCCGTCCGTTTTCTGGACCTGAAGCCGCTGCACCCGCACCCATCGAAGACCAATTGCGTCCATTGGTGGCGCGTAGCATGACGGGCGACACGCAAATCAGTGAAAACCTGACCGTTGCCGGGGGCGCTGTCTTCAGCGTTGTCACCCCAATTCAGCATGACGGGACTGCCGTCGGCGTGATTGCGTTGACCAGCGCATCTGGTGAGATCGACGCGCTGGTGCGTGGGGAACGCGAACGTGTTTTGCAGATGTTTGTAATCGCGACGCTCGTGTCCATTGGCCTTAGCCTTGTATTGGCATCGACGATCGCCAATCCACTGGCTGATCTCGCCACGGCTGCAGAGTTGGGGCGCGACAAGAATGCTCGTAAGGTCAATCCTGGCCGCATTCGTATTCCGGATCTCACGGCACGCCCGGATGAGATCGGCCGCCTGTCGGGCGCGTTGCGTGGTATGATCGCTGCACTCTATAATCGGATCGATGGCAACGAACAGTTTGCAGCGGACGTCGCCCACGAAATCAAAAACCCACTTGCTTCTCTAAGGTCGGCGGTGGGCACGCTCCGCATGATTAAGCGCGACGATCAGCGCGAAAAGCTGCTGGACGTGATTGACCATGACGTTCGGCGCCTTGACCGTCTTGTAAGCGATATATCCAACGCGTCCCGCCTTGACAGCGAGTTGGTCAAGGAGGAGGAGGAACCATTCAACCTCCTGCAAATGCTTGGAAATCTGGGCCAGTATCTGGGTGAAGACGCCCGGAGCAAAGGCATCGAGTTCATTACGGATCTGCCCGCACACCCCATCGAAGTACAAGGTCTGGAGGCGCGGTTGGCGCAAGTTTTCGTCAACCTGATCACGAACGCCATTTCGTTCTGTGAAGACGGTGATGCGATCCGTGTCTGGGCCCGCAAGCGTGAAAACCGCGTTCTCGTTGTCGTCGAAGATACCGGCCCGGGTATCCCAGATCAGGCGCTGACCAAGATTTTCAAGCGCTTCTATTCCCAGCGCCCTGAAGAGCATTTTGGCAACAACTCTGGCCTTGGCCTCGCCATTTCTAAACAGATTGTTGAGGCGCATGGCGGCGTGATCTGGGCGGAGAATATTCGCCCGACAGATGCTGACATCACCTCGGAACCGCTCGGGGCCCGTTTCGTCGTCGGTCTGCCGGTCTAACCTCTGATGCCCCAGTCCATGCGTCTGCACGCGAGCGCCGTAACCGCGCACGGGCGCGGTGTTTTGATCATTGGCGCATCTGGCAGCGGTAAGTCGGGCCTCGCGCTTCAACTCATGGCATTGGGTGCGACGCTTGTGTCGGATGATCAGACTATGCTTTCTGGAGTCGATAACGTTGTACACATGAGTGCACCCGAAAGCATTGCGGGTCTTATTGAAGCACGCGGTATCGGAATAATACGCACAGACAACACGAGTGCCCGATTGCATCTTGTTGTCGATATGGACCGGGCTGAAACTAAGCGCTTACCCGATGCGCATACCAAGACGATCTTAGGCCAAACACTGCCTTGCCTTCACAAAGTGGACAGCCCTGCTTGGCCTTCGGCGATCATGCAATACCTCAAAGGTGGGCTTAGATATCCGGAATGACTGTTGCCATGATCGTGCCTCGCCGCCTTGTACTTGTGACTGGTCCCTCTGGCGCCGGACGATCCAGCGCGATTCGTGTGTTGGAGGATCTGGGGTATGAGGCGATTGACAATATGCCCGTACGTCTGATCCGGGCCTTGCTGAACGATCCCATGCCGGACCAGCCATTGGCGCTCGGCATTGATCCGCGCAACCGGGACTTTTCAAGCACTGCAATTTCCGATGCGCTTGGCCAGGTTGCCGGTGTGCCAGGGTTGGTGCCCGAGCTTCTCTATCTGGATTGCCGCATGGATGTGCTTCTTAATCGGTTTTCCGAAACACGGCGCAGGCACCCCTTGGCAGAGGCAGATAGGGTCGAAGCAGGGATACTGAGGGAGAAAGAGCTGCTTGCACCAGTGCGCGAACGGGCGGACGTGCTGCTCGATACGTCGGACCTGAACGTGCACCAATTGCGTGCCGAGGTAGAGCACTGGTTTTCGCCGGGGGAGCAAACCCAACTGGCTGTTGCGGTACAGAGTTTCAGCTATAAACGCGGCCTGCCACGCTCAGTTGACATGGTCTTTGATTGCCGCTTTCTGAAAAACCCGTATTGGGAGCCAGGATTGCGCAGCAAAACCGGCCTGGATTCGGACGTCAGAAGCCACATTTGGGCCGACCCGCGCGCGGCCGAGTTCGAAGCACGTTTGCGCGATCTCTTGCTGTGGCAACTGCCAAGTGTGCTAGACGAAGGGAAATCTCACCTCTCGGTTGCATTCGGTTGCACGGGCGGCCAACACCGGTCTGTTGCCATGGCGGAAACCTTGGCTGCAGCCCTTGCAGAGGCTGGCTGGCAAGTGTCTATTCGGCATCGGGAACTGGATCGCCGCAAACGCGAAGAGGCATCAGCTTGATCGGGATAGTGATTGTCGCACATGGCGGGCTCGCTGGTGAGTATCTGCGAGCGATAGAACATGTCGTCGGCAAACAGGCCGGTGTCCGTGCCATCGCAATCGAAGCTGACCATGACCGCAAGGCGAAGGAAGACGAAATCTGCGTGGCTGCAGATGAGGTCGATGCCGGCGATGGTGTGGTTGTTGTAACCGATCTGTTTGGGGGCTCCCCCTCGAATCTCAGCTTACTAGCCTGCAAGCCGCAAAACCGCCGCATCCTTTACGGCGCAAACTTGCCCATGCTGATCAAACTTGCGAAAAGCCGTAAGATGCACGTAACGGATGCCGTGCAGGCCGCCCTGAGTGCCGGCAAGAAGTATATCGACAGCCAGAATATAGGCGCAGATACCTGAAGATGACTCACCGCAAGCTGGAAATTGTGAATATAAAGGGTTTGCACGCTCGCGCGTCTGCTAAACTTGTTGAAGTGGTTGAGGCATTCGACGCCCGCGCAACGGTGACCCAGGATGGCATGTCTGCATCAGGCGATAGCATTATGGGTCTTTTGATGTTGGCAGCGCCAATGGGAAGTTTTATTGACGTTGAAACGTCCGGACCGGATGCTGAGCCGTTGGCGGATGCCGTGAGTGCGCTGATTGCTGACAAGTTCGGAGAAGAGGCCTGAGCCGATGAAGGCTCGAGAGGTCCATACGTCGATAGAAGGTGACGATCGTTTGGTCGATAGCACACATAACATGACGAAGGTCACAAAACCTGACGCCGAGAAGGTTAGCTTCAATACATACGACCGCCGTAGCCTGTCGTATGCTTCGACTTTCGATGATCCGTGGAAAGCCAGCTTCATCCGAGTGATGGAAGCCTTTACTGGCAAGCTGACAATCCTGCGCCTGATCCGAAAGTTCGAACGGCAAGGTGCCCCATCTGGCCAAGCCTTTTGGCGCGCCTGCCTTGATGTGATGGGCATCGATCTTACAACCCCGCAAGACCAGTTGGACCGTATCCCGAAAGAAGGGCCGGTGATTGTTGTCTCCAACCACCCGCACGGGATGGTGGATGGTATGATTTTTGCCGACCTGATCGGACGCGTGCGTCCCGACTATCGCATTCTCACCAGATCCCTGCTGACCGTCATTGATGAAGTTGCGGGCAGCTACATGATACCAGTGCCTTTCCCACATGACCCTGATGCGCAACGCAAGGGGGTTGAGATGCGGGCCAAGGCGATGGCCCATCTGAAGGACGGTGGCGTTGTTGCCCTATTTCCGTCTGGCGTTGTTGCTACATCGGAAACGTGGTGGGGTCCGGCCATCGAAGCGGAATGGAACGTGTTTACCGCACAGCTCATTCGCCGGTCCGGGGCGACAGTGGTTCCAATGCGCTTTCCGGGTGCGAACAGCCGCGCCTACCATATCGCAGATAAAGTATCGCCAATGCTGCGGCAGGGCTTGCTGCTGCACGAGATCGTTCGTTCCTGCAACAAACCGCAGGGTCCGGTTGTTGGGCATCCGCTGGACCCAGAGACTGTTACCGGCTTCAAGGATGACCCGCGTGGGTTCATGGCTTGGCTGCGCGAGCACACGATGGCTCTAAAGGATTGACGTCGCCGGAATTTTGGAAAATGCCGTTTCGTTTTACATGCAAGAAAATGTTACCGCGTCGGAACAGGCGTCTCTCCGCGATAATCATAAAAACCGCGCTGTGACTTGCGACCCAGCCATCCGGCTTCCACGTATTTGGTCAAAAGCGGGCAGGGGCGGTACTTGGTGTCCGCAAGCCCGTCATGCAGGACGTTCATGATGGCCAGACACGTGTCGAGCCCGATAAAATCCGCCAGTTCCAAGGGTCCCATGGGGTGATTTGCCCCCAACTTCATCGACGAGTCGATGGATTTGACGGACCCGACCCCTTCATACAAGGTGTAGACTGCTTCGTTGATCATCGGCATCAGGATGCGATTGACGATAAAGGCGGGGAAATCCTCTGCCGTGGCCGCTGTCTTGCCAAGCTTGTCCACAACGGCGGCACAGGCTTCGAATGTCTCGGCGTCCGTTGCGATTCCCCGGATCAGTTCGACCAACTGCATCACAGGAACAGGGTTCATGAAGTGGAAACCCATGAACTTTTCGGGCCGGTCCGTGCGGCTGGCCAGCCGCGTGATGGAAATGGAAGAGGTGTTCGACGTGAGGATGGTATGCGGTTGCAGATGCGGTACCAAGTCCTCGAAGATGGCCTGTTTGACCGTTTCGCGTTCGGTCGCGGCCTCGATCACCAGGTCGGTCTGACCCAGATCAGTCAGGGTTTGCGTCGTTTGAATGCGGGCTATCGCTGCTAACTTGTGGTCTGCACTGATTTTCTCGCGGCTCACCTGCCGTTCGAGGTTCCGATCGATGGTCGCCATGGCCGCAGCCAATGCGTCGCCCGAAATATCGTTCAGCATGACATTGTACCCGGCGAGAGACATCACATGCGCGATGCCGTTCCCCATCTGCCCCGCGCCAACAATTCCAACCGTCTTGATGTCCATTTATCGACCTCATGCCACGTTCCCGCACCATATGGTCACGCACCTGTTGGGGGCAAGGGGACGCGATGCATCAATGATGACCATCCTCGTTAGGGGTTCTTAAACAAACTGCTGTCACAGTTGCCATGGGTAAATAGTGAGAGTGGGTCTCATGAGTATTGAATCGTTGGGTCCGGGTGGGCTCGATTACTTGCCGTGTAGATACGGCAATTCCAAAGTATTGTTTCGCGGGCCAAGGCGGTCTCTGGATGGGCCATTTATTGCCTTTTTTGGGGGGTCGATCACATACGGTAAATTCGTGCCTACGCCGTTTCCGGATCTGGTCGAACAGTCCATGGGCACGACATGCGTGAATTTTGGATCACTGAACGGTGGGGTCGATGTTTTTGCGACCGATCCCTATCTGCGTAAGGTGTCTGGCTTGGCGCAAACGACAGTGATTCAGATCACCAGTCCACGGAATATGTCGAACCGGTTTTATCGGGTGCATCCCCGTCGCAACGATCGGTTTGTCGAAGCATCCTCGCTGCTGCGTGCGATCTACCGTGAGGTTGATTTCGCTGAGTTCAATTTCACCAACCACATGTTGAACCGATTGTATCTTCTGTCCCCAGAACGTTTCGAGGCGGTGGTGGAAGAGTTGCAGACCGCGTGGGTCGCGCGGATGCGACTGGTACTCAGCCAGATACCGGGCAGGACTGTGTTGCTGTGGGCCGGACGTCAAACGCCCGAGGGGTCTGCAAATGATCTTGATGCAGATCTTGCCTTGGTTTCCCGAGAGATGATTGAAAAAGTGTCCGAACTAGCGACCAAATATGTGGAAACAGTTATTTCGGACGAAGCGGTGCAAGCAGGAACCGAAGGTATGGTGTTCAGTGAAATGGACGCGCCAGCGGCGCGTAGCATGCCAGGGCCAGTGGCACATCATGAAATCGCCCAAGCCCTTGTGCCGGTACTGAAGTGAAAGGAAAAGCCCGCCGCAGGCGTGCGGCGGGCTTTGTTCTTCCTGGAAAAAGCTGCTTAAAGCTTTTCGATCATCTCTGGCACGGCATCGAACAGGTCGGCGACCAGACCGTAATCTGCAACCTGGAAGATTGGGGCTTCTTCGTCCTTGTTGATGGCTACGATGACCTTGGAGTCTTTCATGCCAGCCAAGTGCTGGATCGCACCTGAGATGCCAACGGCAACATAAAGGTCAGGGGCCACGACTTTACCGGTTTGACCGACCTGCCAGTCGTTCGGTGCGTAGCCCGAGTCGACAGCAGCCCGCGATGCGCCAACGGCGGCGCCCAGCTTGTCGGCCAATTTCTCGATCAGTGCGAAATCGTCTTCGGAGCCTACGCCACGGCCACCGGATACAACCACTCCAGCGGATGTCAGCTCGGGACGGTCGCTTGCGGCAACTTTGTCCTCGACCCAGCTCGACAGTGCGGGATCAGCTGCCGCACCGATGTTTTCAACCGAGGCTGAACCACCTGTGCCCGCTGCATCAAAGGTCGATGTACGGAAGGTGATAACTTTCTTACCGCCTCCCGCTTTCACGGTCTGGATCGCGTTGCCTGCGTAGATCGGGCGCTCGAACGTGCTCCCGTCTACCACAGCTGTTGCGTCCGAGATCACCATGGCGTCTAGCAGCGCCGCGACGCGGGGCATGATGTTCTTTGCATCCGTGGTGGCCGGGGCAACGATGTGCTCATAGTCACCGGAAAGCGACACGATCAGGTCCGACACAGGCTCGGCCAGACGTTTGCCGTACAGCGCATCCTCGGCGCAAAGCACCTTGGCCACACCGTCGATGGTCGCCGCGGTGGCAGCAGCGTCGGCACAAGTTGCACCAGTCGCCAGAACAGTCACGTCACCCAATGCCTTGGCGGCGGTCACGGCCTTGGCCGTGGCGTCCATCGCCAGTTCACCATCATTGATCTCTGCGAGAAGAAGAACAGCCATTACACAGCCCCCGCTTCTTTGAGTTTCGCCACAAGCTCTTCTACCGAGCTCACCTTGATGCCTGCAGCGCGCGTTTCGGGCTCTGCCGTCTTCACGATCTCGAGCCGCGGTGCGGTGTCGACGCCATAGTCAGCGGCTGTTTTCTCGTCCAGCGGCTTCTTCTTGGCTTTCATGATGTTGGGCAGCGACGCATAGCGCGGCTCGTTCAGGCGCAGGTCGACCGAGATGACGGTCGGCATGTTCACTTCGATGGTTTGCAGACCACCGTCGACTTCGCGCGTGACCTTGGCCTTGTCGCCTGCAATCTCGACCTCGGATGCGAATGTGGCCTGGCTCCAGCCCATCAGGGCCGACAGCATCTGGCCAGTTGCGTTCATGTCATTGTCGATGGCTTGCTTGCCGCACAACACCAGACCGGGTTGCTCTTCCTCGACCACTTTGGCGAGGATTTTGGCAACCGTCAGCGGCTCGATGTCCGTGTGGACGTCATCAGCTGCAATGACGAGGATTGCGCGATCCGCGCCCATCGCCAGCGCTGTACGCAGTGTTTCCTGAGCTTGCTTGACGCCGATGGAGACGGCAACGACTTCCTCGGCCTGGCCCGCTTCTTTCAGGCGGATGGCCTGTTCGACGGCAATCTCGTCAAACGGGTTCATCGACATTTTCACATTGGCGAGATCCACACCCGATCCGTCCGCTTTCACGCGTACCTTCACGTTGTAGTCGATCACGCGCTTGACGGGCACAAGCACCTTCATGAGCGTTCCTCTCCTTAAAATAACGACTCAGCTTTGACAGCGGAGATAGTCAATCTCGTGTGGTTTACCCAAGACGCCGCCACGGAAACAGGACAAAATCGTCACGTCACGGCAAATGAACGCCGCGTTTTCAGTGTGATGCCGTTGAACGGAAACTTTGATACACTGTGGGAAAGGGGGATTGCCATGGAACGTGTTCAAGGGTTCGGCGGTTTTTTCTTTCGGTCCAAAGACCCGGAAGGACTGGCGACGTGGTATCGTGACATGTTGGGTATTGATTTGGTGCCGACGGCGGCGGATCAAAAACCGTGGGTGGCAGAGGGGGCACGACGGTGTTTGCGCCCTTTGCTGCGGACACGGACTACTTTGCCGCTGACAAGACCTTCATGTTGAATTTTAGGGTCGGCAGTCTGGATGCTATGGTAGCCCAGCTTGAGGATGCAGGCATCCCCGTGAAGATGGTGGGCGATATGCCTGGGATCGGACGTTTTGCGCATCTGTCCGATCCTGAAGGAACACCGATTGAGTTGTGGGAACCCGAGGAAAGCTGATCGCAAGTGGATGGCCCGGCACTCCGCCCGCCCGTGTGCGAAACTCTCTAAGAGAGGTTTGCCACTAGTCGCGGTTCGCCCCCGGAACCCACAACACATCGTCCTTGCCGCCGTTGTTCGCAATACGTGCCGCGACAAAGAACCAGTCACTGAGGCGGTTTAGGTATTTTACGGCGGCAGGGTTCACTGATTCCATCGTTGCCAGTTCCACAGCCAACCGTTCAGCTCGGCGCGCCACGGTGCGGCAGACGTGCAAATGCGCCGACAAGGTCGATCCCCCCGGAAGGATGAAGCTGCGCAACGGCTCAAGGTCTCCGTTCATCGCGTCAATCTCTTCTTCAAGACGTGTCACCTGCGCGTCGGTCATGCGCAAGGGTGGATACTCAGAGTCGGCATCCATTTCCATGTCAGGGCGGCACAGGTCTGCCCCCAGATCGAAAAGATCATTCTGGATGCGGCTCAGGGCTATATCGACGTCGCCGCGCGCTTCCAGTCGGGCGACGCCCAGGAACGCGCTCAATTCGTCGGCTGTGCCATAGGCGGTGACACGCATCGCGTGTTTGGCCACCCGCGCACCATTGCCAAGGGCCGTTTCGCCCGCATCACCCGTTTTTGTGTAAATCTTGTTCAGAACAACCATGCTCAGTTCCCCGTTCCACGCAGTGCCACATAGGCAAGAATCAAAAGGACAGCCACGAATTGCGCGCCGATCCTGTAGCGCATCAGGCGGTTCGAGTTGTTCTTGGCCCAGCCCGATCCCTTGGCAAAGCCGCCAAGGCCAAGCATCAGCACGACAACAACAGCCAGACAAGCCAGCACGATCAAGATAAATAACGGATCGAAGCCCATTTCTTTTGTCCCTTTCCCTTACGCTTGGATCATGTAGGCGACGCAGGCACAAAAGCGAACGCGTCGTTCGGTCACCCGATGGACAAAATCCGATCCAACGCGCGGGTTGGCAGGAAACGGCGGCACGCCGCCATCAGGAAGGTGGGTGTCGTGACCATGTAGACGGCGCGCGGCTTGCGCGCTTCCAGCGCATGCTTGAGTTTTCTGACCACCGCATCAGCAGGCAGTTCAAATGTGTCCAGTCCGCTATCTTTGTACAACCTTTTGCGCAGTTTCTCCTGATACTGCGTAGCACGCGGCGAGTTCTCCCAGTCGATCCACTTTTCGAAATGCGGGATGGAATTGGCGCGGATCTTGCTGGTGATGGGACCCGGTTCGATTAGCACCACGTCGATGGGCGTGTCCCGCATCTCGATCCGCAGCGTGTGAGTTAGCCCCTCAAGTGCAAACTTCGTCGCGTTATAGGCACCGCGCCAGGGCATCGTGACAAACCCGAGCACCGACGAACACTGTATGATCCGCCCATGGCCTTGTTTGCGCATGCTGGGGATCACCTGGCGTGTCAGCTCATGCCAGCCAAAAAAGTTGGTCTCAAAAATGGCGCGCAGCGCATCCGTAGGCAAGTCTTCGACGGCGCCGGGGGTGCCGAACGCGCCGTTGTTGAATACCGCATCAAGGGTGCCGCCAGTAGCCTTCAACACCTCACTCAAACCATTGGCGATGGTAGCCGTGTCGGCATAATCGATCAGCGGGCTTTGGAACCCTTCGTCTTGTAGGCGGGCACAGTCTTCGGGCTTGCGGCAAGATGCAAACACCTGCCAGCCTGCATCACGCATGCCATGTGCGGATGCATAACCGATGCCGGATGAACAGCCGGTAATGAGAATTGATTTCTGTGCCATGTATTGTCCTGCTCAAGCTCGGGCGGGACAATAGAGCGATCTGCTTGGCGCGCAATCAGCCTTCGCTTAAAAGGTAGTCAGCCATCCACCCAATGGTTCCGCCGCTCAATGGGCGTAGCTTGACCCAGCCATTTCCCGGGTCCTGCAGAATCTCGACCTCGTCACCCCGCGTCAGGCGGTTGACGACGGAATAGTCTGTGCTCGGGCCACCGCGCACGTTTACACTACGAGCCGATACAGCGCGCACATCATTCAATGATTCCTCGGCAACGTCGGGCGCGTTGAAATCCACGGGGGTGATGATGGCGTTGTCGACAATCAGGCTCGGGAGAATGATTGTCGGCTCTTCTTCATTCAGGGCGATATCTGTTTCAGTCTCGGCCTCGACAGCGCGGTGACGGGCTGCTGTTGTCCGCACCGTGCGCTGCGGGCGCAGCACATCGCCCACGCTATTCAGGTTCAGGGACACGCGCGTCACGTTCTCGGGAATGATGGGGTCCGTAGGAGCTGCCGCAGCCTGCGTTAGCGTTTCCTCTTCGACCTCTGCAGGCGACTCGATACGCGACAGGCGGGTCTGTTCAGCGTCGAAATTTGCACCTCCGCTAATCTCGTAGAAGGCGAATGCCAGGAACCCGAATGTAATAATAATGAACCGCACCATACTATGCGTCTCCCCCAACGTACTGTGTGTGTCCGATCAGCAGCTTGATGACACACGACAAACATTAACAAACCGAATGATTCCAAACACTGGTAAAAACCGGTCAGTTTTCCCCGCAGCATGCGTTGTGGTGTCCAAGCAACGGAGTGTCCGCGCCAAAGCTTCCCGAACGGAAGATCGTCCATCTGACCGCTTGTTCCCGGCAAGGCGGGCCGCTACACATCATCTATGTCCGATCAGACCGATACCCCCAACATGGACCTGTCCGAACCGCTGCGCCGCGCGCTGGGTGAGCGGTACTTGACCTATGCGCTGTCCACCATCATGCACCGTGCGCTTCCGGATGCGCGCGACGGTCTGAAACCTGTGCATCGTCGGATTCTGTTCGCCATGCGGGAATTGCGGCTGTCATCCTCGGGTGGATTCCGCAAGTCAGCCAAGATTTCGGGCGACGTGATGGGCAACTATCACCCCCACGGGGATGCCGCGATTTACGATGCGATGGCCCGCCTCGCGCAGGATTTCAACGTACGCTACCCGCTCGTGGACGGTCAGGGGAACTTCGGCAACATTGACGGCGACAACCCGGCCGCGTCGCGTTACACCGAGGCGCGCATGACTGCCGTCGCCGAGGCGCTGCTTGAGGGTCTCAACGAAAACGCGGTTGATTTCCGTGAGAATTACGATGGCACCCTGACCGAACCGGTCGTGCTGCCCGCACAATTCCCGAACCTACTGGCCAACGGTTCATCCGGCATTGCGGTGGGCATGGCCACCAATATCCCGCCGCACAACATCGCTGAACTGTGTGACGCCTGCCTGCATCTGATCAAAATACCGGACGCGCGCGACGACACGCTTCTGAACTATGTGCCTGGCCCCGACTTCCCCACCGGCGGCATCATTGTCGAACCGCCCGAAGCCATCGCCCAGGCTTACCGCTCCGGCAAGGGCGGCTTCCGCCTACGTTGTCGGTACGACGTTGAGGATCTGGGCCGTGGCCAGTGGCAGATCGTCGTGACCGAGATTCCGTATCAGGTCCAGAAATCTAAGCTGATTGAGAAACTGGCCGAAGTCATCCAGACCAAGAAAGTCCCAATCCTCGCTGATGTGCGGGACGAAAGCGCAGATGACATCCGCCTGATCCTTGAGCCTCGATCGAAGAATGTCGACCCGGATGTGCTGATGGGCATGGTGTATCGGAATTCGGACCTTGAGGTGCGGTTCAGTCTCAACATGAACGTGTTGATCGACGGGGTTACGCCCAAGGTCTGCTCGATGAAGGAAGTGCTGCGCGCCTTCCTTGATTTCCGGCGCGAGGTGCTGATCCGTCGTAGCCAGCACCGTATGGAAAAGATCGACCATCGGCTCGAGGTGCTCGAGGGGCTGATCGTTGCCTTCCTCAACCTCGACCGTGTGATCGACATCATCCGCTATGATGACGATCCCAAGGCCGCGCTGATGCGCGAGGACTGGGGCAAGGATCATCCTCGCGCCATGACCGAGGCCGACTATGTCTCGCCGCCCGCGGGTGATGGTGAACTGAGCGAAGTTCAGGTCGAAGCGATCCTGAACATGCGGCTGCGCTCCCTGCGCCGTCTCGAAGAGATGGAACTGCTGCGCGAGCAATCCGAACTGATGGAAGAGCGTGCCGGACTCGAAGACCTGCTCGAAAGCGAAGATCTGCAATGGCAGGCCATCTCCGACCAGATGCGCGAGACCAGGAAGAAATTCGGCAAGGACTATGAGGGTGGCGCGCGCCGCACCACGTTCGCAGAAGCAGGTCAGATCGAGGATGTGCCGCTTGAGGCGATGATCGACCGCGAACCGATCACCGTCGTGTGCAGTCAAATGGGCTGGATCCGCGCCATGACGGGCCATATCGATCTGAGCCGCGAGCTGAAATTCAAGGACGGTGATGGTCCGCGCTTTATCTTCCACGCGGAAACCACGGATCGTCTGGTTGTGGTCGGGTCAAACGGGCGTTTCTACACGCTGTCAGCGTCGAACCTGCCGGGCGGGCGTGGCATGGGCGAGCCGTTGCGCCTGATGGTCGACCTGCCGAACGAGGTGCAGATTCATTCGCTGCTGACCCATAAACCGGGCCGTAATCTTTTGGTCGCATCCTCGGCGGGGGACGGCTTTATCGTGCTAGAGGACGAAGTGATCGCACAGACCCGGACGGGCAAACAGGTGCTGAATGTGCGCGGCGACGTCACTTTGGCAGTTTGCAAGCCCGCCGAAGGCGACTGCGTTGCTGTTGTCGGTGAGAACCGCAAGGTTCTGGTCTTTGGACTTGAAGAGCTGCCAGAGATGGCGCGTGGCAAAGGCGTGCGCCTGCAAAAGTACAAGGACGGGGGCCTCAGCGATGCAACCACCTTCACCCTGGCAGACGGGCTCAGCTGGCTCGACCCCGCAGGACGGACAAGAACGGAAACCAACCTTGCCGAGTGGCGCGGAAAACGCGCAGGGGCAGGGCGGATGGCCCCCCGCGGCTTCCCAAGAGACAACAAGTTCACCTGACGGCGCGCTCACGGTCGGCTTTGTCGGTCGTCGTGGTGCGGTCTTTTGGCTCGCTCTGACCACAGGATTCTGGTCCATTCTGACGTTGGGCTTTTACCGTTTCTGGATGAAGACACGGCTGCGTCGTTACTTCTGGGGATCGATCCGGCCCGGTGGTCATCCGATGGAATATGTCGGCGACCCGTGGGAAAAGCTGCTGGGCTTCTTCATCGCGGTCGTGATCCTTACCTTCTATATCGGCGTGGTGAACTTGCTGTTGATGTTCGCCAGCTTCACCCTGTTTGACGGCAATGTCGCGGGTTACTTCCTCAGCTTTCTGGGCGTGATCCCCCTGTGGTTCTACGCTAGGTATCGCGCGCGCCGCTATGTCCTTGGGCGCACGCGCTGGCGCGGCGTGCGCTTCGGGTTGGAGCCCGGTGCGTGGGGTTATGCGTGGCGGGCCTGTGTTCACTGGCTTGTCACGATTTGTACGCTCGGCATCCTCTGGCCGCGCATGACGTTCTATCTCGAGAAATACCGCACCGACCGCACCTTTTTCGGCTCATCCAAGCTGACCCAAGGTGGGCGCTGGACGATGCTTTACCAGGCAGCCTTACCGTTGATCGGGGCGATTGTTGCATGGGTTCTATGGGTGGTCTGGATTACCTTCATCGACCCGATCGGAGAGATTTGGGCAGCCTTCCTCGATGAGCTGTTGATCGAACTATTAGGGTATGAGGCGTTCTTGTCCAAAGGGACAGCCAAGCCAAAGAACGTATGGCGGTTATGGCTTTTGATCCCGCTAGCTGTCGCTCTCTACACGGGTGTTGTGCACTACATGTTCGGTGCGCGGCGCATCATGGCCAACCACAAGTCGGCACCGGGCATTGCGGTCCGGTCAAACCTGCGCACAGGGCGGATCGCGTGGATTTATGCCGGTGGTACCTTTTTGGCTTATCTGGTGCTGACCCTTGGGATCATACTGTTATCGCTGATTGTTCTGCCGATCTTCGGGTTCGAGGTTCTTGCGCAGATCACAGGCACCGACGCCGACCTTACTTTCGATGCGCCGCGCTGGGTTGCCATCACGGCATCGGTCATCGTCTATTTCGGCATCTTTCTTCTTTGGTCCGTGGTCTACAATACTTTCGTGACATTCCCGCTGATGCGGCACATGGCAACAACCACCGTGTTGCCAGAACATCATGGTTTGCAATCCGTCAGCCAGGCCGCGCGCGATGAATTCGCCGAAGCCGAAGGCTTTGCCGAGGCTCTTGATTTGGGGGCCGCGATATGACCCACGCCTCTTACTTCAATGGCGACACGCCAAATCCGGTTCCGGTCTATGTCACGCCCAGTGACGACGGCGCGCACATAATTCTTTCACGCCCGAATGCCGACGACGTGATATGGCCCGCATCTGATATTCGAACGGTATCGGACCTGCCCACTGGGATTGATGCGGTCTTGCGGTTGATCAGCGACCCGGTTGCGCGGCTTTACGTTCCCGACGCCGGAACGCTGCCAAGATTGCCTCACCTCAATCGGCGCGCACCGCCCAAAGGCCGCGGACGCCTTGCTATGTGGGCCGCGGGTGCGGTGGCTGCGGTCGCCTTACAGATCGGCATCCTGATCCCGCTCATGGCTGACCAGTTGGCCAACTTCATTCCGCCCCGCGCTGAACGCGCGCTGGGCGAGGCAACGTTCGAACAGATTCGAGGTGCGCTGGGCAGCGACACACTGGGTCCACTTCGGGTTTGCGAAAACCCGGAGGGACGCGCTGCACTCAACGAAATGGCGGCAACCTTTGCCCCGTCGATGCCTGACAACGGCGAAGTATCTGTGTTCGTTTTGAACCACCCGATGATCAACGCCTTTGCCTTGCCGGGTGGATACGTCGTGTTCTTCCGCGGCTTGATCGACGCAGCCGAAACGCCCGAGGAAGTGGCTGCCGTCTTCGCCCATGAACTCGGCCACGTCGTTAGCCGCGACCCCACGCGGCACGCCCTGCGGTCAGCTGGCAGCATCGGCGTTCTGGGTCTGCTCTTTGGTGACTTTGCAGGCGGTGCTGTTGTGCTGTTCCTGACGGAACGGCTCATTGATGCAAACTACACCCAAGCCGCCGAAGAGGCTGCGGACACCTTTGCGCACATGGTGCTTGAGGACGCCGAGATTTCTCCCGCTGCCCTCGGGGACATGTTCGAACGGTTGCGTAAGAAGCATGGAGACAGTGATGGTACTCTTTCGCATTTCCTGTCCCACCCGACCTTGTCCGATCGCATCGAAAAAGCGCGTGATGCGGCCCCGGAAGATGGAGACTGGTCCCCGATCCTGACCGAACAGCAATGGGCAGACCTTCAGGGAATTTGTGGCTAGGCCAGCTCGGCGGTTAGCCACACACCGCCATGTGGTCGCAGGGTCAGGATCATAACAGGGTCGGGGTTCTTGCCCGCAACAGGTACAAATTTGAAACGGCTCAGCACCGTTGCCAGGATGATCACAGCTTCTTGCAGGGCGAAGGAAGCGCCAATGCAGATGCGAGGGCCGTCTCCAAAGGGCAGGTAGGCATAGCGATCCACCAACTTGCGGTCGGCAAACCGCTCCGGTTGGAACGCATCCGGGTTGTCCCACAAAAGCTTGGACCGGTGCACGGCATAAATCGGAATGATGCAGGTGTCGCCTTTCCGGATTTCGCGCCCGCACAGAACGTCATTTGCCATGGCCGTGCGCGACACCATCCCTGCAGGCGGGTACAGACGTAGTGCCTCATCGATGATCTGGCGGATAAAGGGTAGATGCTGGATGTCGTTGCCGCGAGCGGGGCGCCCTTGCAGGACCGATTGCGCTTCGGCCCGCGCGCGATCCTGCACGGCAGGGTCGAACGCAACAAGGTACATGGACCACGCCAGGGTCAGAGCCGTGGTTTCGTGTCCTGCGACAATGAAAGTCAGCAGGTTGTCCCGCAACTCCGCCGTGGTCATCTTGCGCCCGGACTCCGGATCTTCGCCGGCCATCAACAGGTCCAACAGATCCGGCACGCCATTATGGGGCCGCGCGGCTCGGGCTTCGATTGCCCGGTCGGCAATGGCTTTGGTGTCGCGCATTGCTGTGCCCTGCACCATGCGCCCGGGGCGAGGCACCCAATCCGGTGCGCCCATGATATCGAAGAGTGAAATTTTGCCGGCATTCGAGATGTAGTCCTCGATCGCGCGGTGGATGGATGATCGGTCGAATGTCCCATCGCCCGAAAAGGTGACGTCAGCAATAACGTCAAATGTTGTGGTCACCATTTCGTCCAGCAGGTTCACGGCTCTGGGCCCGGCTGCTGCAATCCGGTCTGCGCAACGTTCGGCGGCGGCGGTCATGATCGGGGCAAGGTTCATCATGTTGCGGTGGGTGAACACTGGGGCTGCCGTGCGACGTTGCCACCGCCAGTTCGCGCCTTCCGCGATGAACAAGGACTCGCCGATGGCGGGCTGCAACAGGTTCTTGGTGACGACGGACTTGGGGTATGTGTCCAAGCGGTCCAGCAGCATCTGGCGAATACCGCCGGGGTCCATGACCATATGCCAACGCTTGCCGGTCTTGCCGGACACGATGGGCAGGCGCGTCGTGACTTCGGGGATGATGCCCAGCACGTTCTTGCGCGCCATCTGAAGGCTTTTCCAGATGCCGGTCTCCTCTCTCACCAGCGGCACGCGCACTGGCAGCGCATGAGGCAGAGCTGTGTCGGACATGTCACCCTCCGTTGATACGTAACGATATATGTGGCTCGCGGCACCGGACAATTGCGCCAACGTCGCCGCTACGCTATCCGATACGCAATAAAAACGGGGAGAATACAGGAATGATGCGTTGGGTTTTGGGCCTTTTGATGCTGGTGACGGTTTCGGCATGCGCCAGCAATCGCGACCTTGGAGACGCGCCGGTCCCACTGGGTGACTTCCGGCTCGAACATAACATCGTCATCGCGGAAAATGCGCAGCGCGGACCTCTGAGCCGCCTGGCCAGCGAGGAACAGCTAACGGCCGCGGTCAAGGACGCGATGGCCGAACGGTTTGGGCGCTACTCGGGCGCCAGCCGCTACCACTTCGGTATTTCCGTCGAAGGTTACGTTCTGGCCCAACCTGGGATCCCGCTTGTGCTTGCGCCCAAATCGGCCCTGATCCTGAACGTCACGGTCTGGGATGACGCCGCAGGGGGTAAACTAAATAACGAACCCGAGCAGATTACGGTTCTGGAAACATTTGGAACCGCACCAATCATCGGGACAGGCTACACGATGACAGCCGAGGAACAGCTCAAGGAGTTGAGCCAGAATGCTGCCAAGGCAGTTGAGCGTTTTCTTGTGAAGCAAAGGAACGAGCAGGGTTGGTTCACGCCGGATTCAGCAGCGTCAGACGCTTCTGAGGCACAGCCATCGTCATTGGAGACCGAGGCGGCAGCAGCAGGGTGAAACCCTGTACACAGGAGTAAGGCAGCTGCCGCGTCACGGGCCGCTGTCCTATCCGCCTGCAGCACGACAATAAATCGGTCCGCATACCACTGCGAACCTGACTTGATTTTCCCGCCCAATCACAATAAATGCCGCGCGGAGTGAACAACGGGGTTCCGACCCACAACTGAACAAAGGGCGTCTGACAAGATGGCAAAGGAAAAGTTTGAACGTACGAAGCCGCACGTTAACATTGGCACGATTGGCCACGTTGACCATGGCAAGACGACGCTGACGGCGGCGATCACGAAGTATTTTGGTGACTTCCAGGCGTACGACCAGATTGACGGCGCGCCGGAAGAGAAAGCGCGCGGGATCACGATCTCGACCGCGCACGTGGAATACGAGACCGACGCGCGCCACTACGCCCACGTCGACTGCCCCGGCCACGCCGACTACGTCAAGAACATGATCACCGGTGCGGCGCAAATGGATGGCGCGATCCTGGTTGTGAACGCGGCTGACGGCCCGATGCCCCAGACCCGCGAGCACATTCTGCTGGGCCGCCAGGTTGGCATCCCGAAGATCGTCGTGTTCATGAACAAAGTGGACCAGGTCGACGACGAAGAGCTGCTGGAACTGGTTGAAATGGAAGTCCGCGAACTGCTGGACACCTATGAATACCCCGGCGACGACACGCCCATCATCGCGGGTTCCGCGCTGGCGGCGATGGAAGGCCGTGACGCCAACATCGGCGAAGACAAGATCCGTGAGCTGATGGCGGCTGTGGATGAATACATCCCGACGCCTGAACGTGCGATTGACCAGCCCTTCCTGATGCCGGTTGAAGACGTGTTCTCGATCTCTGGCCGTGGTACGGTTGTGACCGGTCGTGTTGAGCGTGGCGTGATCAATGTTGGCGACGAGATCGAAATCGTCGGCATCAAGGACACCCAGAAAACGACCTGCACAGGCGTGGAAATGTTCCGCAAGCTGCTGGACCGTGGTGAAGCGGGCGACAACATTGGTGCGCTGCTGCGCGGGATCGACCGTGAAGCGGTTGAGCGCGGCCAGGTGCTGTGTAAGCCCGGTTCGGTGAACCCGCACACGAAGTTCGAGGCCGAAGCCTACATCCTGACCAAGGAAGAGGGTGGCCGTCACACGCCGTTCTTCGCCAACTACCGTCCGCAGTTCTACTTCCGTACAACGGACGTGACGGGCACGGTTCAGCTGGCTGAGGGCACCGAGATGGTGATGCCTGGCGACAACGTATCGTTTGGTGTTGAGCTGATCGCGCCAATCGCGATGGAGCAGGGCCTGCGCTTCGCGATCCGCGAAGGCGGCCGCACCGTCGGCGCCGGCGTCGTGTCCAAAATCACTGACTAATCGTGCGGTAGGGCGAATACTGCATTCGCCACGCTGTTCGAGACATGGAAAGGCCGCGCATTCAGCGCGGCCTTTTTCGTTGTCTGGATTGTTTAGTTTGCTACCGTATTCGAAACCGGAGCTTTTTGTATGAGATTAATGATTTTGGCCGTTTTCGCGTGCCTGTATTTGCCAGGCGCGGTCGCGGCGCGGCCCATCTTGAAAGATAGTCAGAAAAGCTACGCTTTGGTCTGCCTTGAGGATACGGAAACCCCGCAACGTCTCGTTGGAATCTGCGAAACCGCTCTTGCCGAGTTAACGCAGCTCAATCGTGACTACAGAAACATGCAAGTTGTGCTCGCTGGCGCCTATGCCGATCTTGGGCAGTCTGATGTGGCGATCAATATCCTGGAAAAGGTGCTATCGGATGATAAAACGCACAACGGCGCATTGAACACGCTTGGTTGGGTGTATTGGGACACTTCTGATTACGATGCGTCGATTGACGCCTTTCAAAGTGCGCTCGACGTAGGCGCGTTGGCCGAGTCCTTTGCCGGTCTTGCCTCATCAAGTCGCTACAAGGGCGAGATCGAGGAAAAAGATTATCTGACATTGATCGATACAGCCATTGCCATGTCGCCAGAATACGTGTGGGCCTATCGCGACAAAGCGTGGTACTTCATTGAAACGGGGCGCCCTAAAAGAGCAGAAAAAATTCTAAAAGCCGCGTTGCAACACGACAAAGAGGACCCTTGGACCCTCTATGCACTTGGTGTGGCCTTCTACGATCAAAACGCGTCCGCCGCTGCAGCTGCCCGGCTGAACAAGGCTATTGAGACGCAGCAGGCGCCGACCAACGCCTATCTCTATCGAGCCAAGGCGAACTTCGATCTTGAGAATTATCGCCGTGCCCTGCTTGACGCCGAACATGTCGTGCAGGATTGGCCGACCTCGCCCGAAGGATATGTCTGGAAAGCGCGTTCACTATCTGCATTGGGCATGCGCCCCGCCGGGCAAACTGTTTTGCGTGACTATCTTGAAGAATCCTATGACAGCTACGCAGTCTACTGGCTCGCCGAACTCCTCTATTATGGAGGAGAAGAGATCGAAGCGATCCGCGTTCTGCAGTCGAACTTTGACCAAGGCGATGCCGATTACTACGACCATGAATTCATGGCCATGATGATGCTTGAAGTGCAGGATTTCGATGTGGCCAGAACACATATTGATGCTGCACTAAAGCTAGACGCGGGTGCGCAGTTCCCACGCTTCTATACATCTCTGATCCATGTCGCCGAGGGCAGGTTTGACGAAGCCGAGGCTCTTTTTCTTGATGCGTTGAGGGGGGTTACCACGCCATAGAATTGGGTACTTCATCGGCGCGCTGACGGAAGAAGGCGAGCTACAAAGAGCCGTCGAGTTTCGTACAAAAACCAATTTAGTGTCTGCCGAAGCCGACTGAGCCATCACTTAACACGGGCTTGGGGATGAAAGGCGGTCAGCATGTCCGTTGCTCTTTGGACTGAGGCGATTGACCATGGCTTCAAGTCGAAGAATCGTTCCGGGTTTATTGACACTGACGGGCGTATCTCGGCCACCCACAGGCGTGACACAGGCGTGACACAGGCGTGACATAGGCGGACATAAAGTTTCAATTTTCCCGCCTGGGGAGAAATTTTTTGAATGCCGCCTTTGAGTTTCTGCGCCAGCAAAATGGGCTGCAAACTCATTGAAATTGCTCACTCCTCCGAATGCTGCACATGCAAAGGCCGTGCCGCGGTATACGACAGTATTCCGCTAAGTTATTAAAATATATTGATTTTTTTCCGGGACCTCCTCACCATAAGGAGGCGGGAACGGAGGGCATCATGGATCAGGTGAACGTAGAGGCGTGGATCGGACGAAGCCTGTCGGACGTCGGTGAGATCGACCTGACGATGGCGGCAAAACTGCATGCGACACTTGGTCGAGCAGAAGCGTCGCCACCTCGCACAGGTGATCTGCTTCCTCCGCTCTGGCATTGGAGTGCGTTTGTTCCAATGGCGCATACCGAGCATCTTGGTCCAGACGGCCATCCGGGACCGGGCGCGTTATTGCCCCCGCTTGGCCTGCCTCGCAGGATGTGGGCCGGTGGTGCTCTGCGCTTCCACGCGCCGATCCGCGTCGGAGACATTTTGCATCGTCACACGGCTGTCCGGTCGATCGACACAAAGACAACGGCGTCCGGCCCCATGGCGCTTGTGACCTTAGATCACAGGATTGTCGGTCCCAGGGGCCTCGCCATCGAAGAGCGCCAGGACATCGTGTATCTGCCGATGCCAGACAGCTTCACACCGCCCAAAAAACGGTCAATGCCCGCGGAACCGGTCGAGCGTCTGGATATGTCGCCGACCTTGCTGTTCCGGTTCTCTGCCGTCACCTTCAACGCGCATCGCATCCACTACGATCAGGACTATGCACAGTCCGTCGAAAAGTACCCTGGCCTTGTCGTGCACGGGCCCTTGCAAGCTGCACTCTTGATGCGTCACGCTGTCGAAACGCGACAGCGCCCGCCCAGTTACTTCGACTTCCGGGCCGTGCATCCCCTGTTTGCGGGCACAGCCCTCGACATTTGTGCGACAGAAGAGGACCGTGTTCTGTCACTCTTTACAGGCCAGAACGGACATCAGGGCATGCGGGCCTCAGCGATGTGGGAGGATACGCAATGACCATCTTGTCCGGAATGCGCGTTGTCGAACACTCCGCCTTTGTGGCGATGCCACTCGCAGGTATGACGTTGGCTCAAATGGGGGCCGAGGTAATCCGCGTAGACAGGATCGGGGGCGGGCTCGATGCGGGCCGCTGGCCGCTTGCGCCTTCAGGACAAAGCCTTTTTTGGGCTGGTTTGAACAAGGGTAAGAAATCTGTCGCGGTCGATACCCGGCATCCTAGCGGCCGCGAGTTGGTTCAGCACCTCGCGACTGCACCGGGCGATGATGCAGGTCTGTTTCTAACCAATCTGCCGGCACGCGGTTGGCTGGACCATGACACGTTGCGCGCGCTGCGGGGCGATATCATAACGGTCACCTTGGCGGGGGATAGGCATGGCAAACCTCAGGTTGACTACACGGTGAACCCTGCGCTTGGCATACCACACATGACTGGACCGGAAGGATCACAAGACCCCGTAGCGCATGCCTTGCCCGCGTGGGACTTGATTGCCGGCAACATGTGTGTGTCGTCCCTGCTGGCCGCGGAACGGCGCCGCTTGCGCGGCGGGGGCGGACAGGAGGTGAAGCTTGCGCTCAAAGACGTGGCTGCGGCGACTATCGGCCACCTCGGCATGATCGCTGACGCCGCACTGAACCCATGCGACCGGGCCAAGGCGGGCAATGCCCTCTACGGGGCCTACGGTCAGGACTTTCTCTGTGCAGATGGTCGGCGGATCATGGTCATTGGGTTGACGGACCGGCAATGGTCAGGTTTGATCAAGGCCACCGGCACGCAATACGCCATGTCTGCTATGGAACTGCGCTATGGCGTTTCTCTGCAGGACGAGGGCGAGCGCTGGCGCCGTCGGACCGAGATCACGGATATCCTGCGACCATGGTTTGCCGCGCGCCGAGTGTCTGACTTCCGCGCTGACTTTGACCGTGCGGGGCTGACATGGTCCGAGTTCCGTACGGTGCGGGAAGCTCTTGCACATGATCCCGACCTCGGGCCGGATAATCCGATGTTCGACATGCTGACTCAACCGGGCCTGGGCCGCTTTCCCGTGCCCAAACATCCCGCCAGCTTTGGAACGGCGGAACGACCTACGGCAGGGCAGGCACCTGCGCTGGGCGCACATACCGAGGAAGTGCTGGGGGATGTCGCTGGCCTCTCCGATACTGAAATTGCCGATCTCTTCGATACGGGCATTGTTCAATCCAGCACCTATCACACTTCACGTACGGCGGCCTGAATTCATCCTTGCAAACCGGGGACGCGCCGCGTAATTCAGTCCGGCGCGAAGGGGTATAGCTCAGCTGGTAGAGCGACGGTCTCCAAAACCGTAGGTCGCGGGTTCGAACCCTGCTGCCCCTGCCAAAACCAAACTGACATGAACATGCTGATGTTTGCCGCGCAGGAGATGCCAGCTTGAGTATTATTGTTGCACAACACTGCCCTTGGCATGTGCGTCGATTTTTTGAGTCGGGATGATCCACAGCCGCTTTCGAAAAGTTTCTGCCGCCGCACGTGCTGAACGTGAAGCTTATCCATCGGCTCCATGGGCGCACTAAGCGTTCGCTACAACCGAGCCTGTGATACGCTGACCGCAATAGCCAGCCAGACGCATGAAAGTACGGGCGTCTTGATGCTCAAGAGGATTTGAACGTCTTGAGATAGTCTTGCTTCTTTTTCTCGCCCTGCCGTTCGAGATAGCCGACAACGGGTTTGAGCAGTTTGGGGAACATCATCATCAACGAAGCCATGAAGCCATCGGATTTCGGCAGCCAGGTTTCGAGCTTGCCCTTGTTCATTGCCTTGACCACGTGGTCTGCAATCTGATCCGGCGTCAGTGGCTTGACGTTGCCGATGAAATTCAGCGGCGATCCATCCGGGCTTGCCATCTCGGCTGCGAGCATCGGGGTGTCGATGGAACTGGGGAACAGGCCGCCAACCCCGACTCCATGGGGCTCGAGTTCAAGCGCTAGCGCAGCCTTGAAGCCGCGCAAACCGAATTTCGATCCACAATAGGATGCGCTGTTCTTCATCGGCCCGATGGCGGCCAGCGACATGATGGAGAAGATATATCCTTTCTTCCGTGCGATCATTGCCCGTGCGGCAGCAGCACACAGTACCATTGGCGCCGTCAGGTTGATGTCGACATGCGCCCGCATCAGGTCATTGGGCAGTGATCCGACTGGCCCTGGTACAATGATTCCGGCGTTGTTGATCAGCAGATCAATCGGCGACTTGGGGTTTTCGAGACGGTCACAAAGTTGCTTGAGACCCACTTCGCTGCGCAGGTCTGCGACAAGAAGCTCGGCTGGCTGGGGCAGGGCGTCTGACACCTTTTCAAGGGCGTCCCCATCACGGTCGGTCAGCACCAGGGTGTAGCCTTCGCGCGACAGCCGTTTCGCCAGCGCCTCGCCCACACCGCCCGCGGCACCGGTGATCAATGCGCGTCCCATCATGCGGCCTCCAGCGTCATTCGCGTGTCGGATGATTGCTTGGCCTTGTTAAAGTAACCCGCTTCAGGTTCATGCCAGCCCATGTGTTTGCGCAGGTTCCTGAACTCCCGCTTCAATGCATCGATGTTTGCATATGTGGCATGGCGATCGCTTTCGACGTAGCGGATACCGCCGCTCAGATCCGGGACGTGGGACTGCATCCGCGCGCGCAGCTTGGCCCATGTAACCGCATCGTCCCGCTGCGCTAAAATCGTGCGCCCGATCAGATCTGCCATCCCGTCAAAGAGCTTGTAGATGCCGCCATTCGTTTCCGTGAATCCAAGCCCAAAAAGCTGGCTGTTGGCGCGTGAGAACATGTGCAGGTAATTGTCGGGCCGGTTGCCTTTCCAGCTGAACAGGCTGGGATCGACATAAGGCACTTTCCATTCGTAGCCGGTGGCACAGATGACCACGTCGACCTCTTCTGGGGATCCGTCCTTGAACACCACATGCTTGCCCTCAAGCCGCTCGACATCGCTCTTGGCAAGAATGTCCCCGTGCCCAAGATAGTGGAGCAGTTGCGAGTTCACGATGGGATGGCTTTCAAGCACGCGGTGGTCGGGCTTGGGTAGCCCAAGCCGAGTGAGATCCCCGTTCAGGACTTTCAGGATGCCGCTGAAGATGCGCTGGGACAGCCAAAGTGGCAGGTTTGGTCCTGAATCGGCAAAAACATCCGCCGGCTTGCCCATGATGTGTTTCGGCACAAAGTGGTATCCACGTCGGACAGAGATGAACGTCTTGTTGCCGCTCACGGCTGCATCGCAGGCGATGTCGCAGCCCGAATTGCCTGCCCCCACGATCAGCACGTTCTTGTCGCGAAATTCGTCCATGTGGCGGAAGGAATTGGCGTGGCGGACTTCCCCGTCGAATTGCCCGACCTCGAGTGCCCAGTCCGGGAGCTGGGGATGCCAGGTCGTGCCTGAGACACAGATCAGCCAACGATACGTGCGGCTTTCTCCGGTGGACAGGGTCACGGTCCAGGCATCGTCATCGAACGACGTCTCGGTCACTTCGGTGTTGAAGCTGATGTGAGGGTAGAGATCATACTCACGCGCAAACGACTTCATGTAGTCAAAGATCTGACGGTTCGACGGATAGTCCGGGTAGTGATCCGGCATCGGGAAATCCGAGAAGTACGAGTGCGTCTTGGACGAGATGAAATGCGCAGAATCGTACATCGGCGTGCCCGGGTTCTCCAGATCCCAGACGCCGCCGACCTCACTGTGTCGTTCAAATACGTCAAACGCGATACCCAGATTTTTGAAAGCCCGCGCCAGCGCAAGGCCCCCTGGGCCAGCTCCGACAATGCATGCACGGTTGACAGTGTCTGTCATGATCTTTCCTCCTAAATATGAGTATCTGTCATATTTGTAATATGTGAGACTTTCTCATATTAGTCAATCATTGGGATTTTTGGCAGGATGCTCATCGTCATGGAAACGTCGATCAAAATACGGAAAACGCCCGTGCAGGCCCGCAGCAAAGCGCGGGTCGAACAGATCCTCAAAGCAGCCGAAGAGATGATCTCGGATCACGGAAGCGATGGTTTGAAAATGAGTGCCGTAGCGAAGCGCGCGGATGTACCAATCGGAACCGTCTACCAGTTTTTTCCGAACAAAAGCGCGCTGATACAGACTTTGGCGACTTCGGTCATGTCTGACATCAGGGACAATATCGATGCCGAATTTACCGGTGTTTCAAGCCTTGCGGATGCGGCGGACCGGATCGAAAAAACCTTGCGTGGTTACCAACAGTTTCTCAAATCCAATCCAACTGTGCGGGACATACTTTGTTCGACGCAGGGGGACAAAAAACTGCAGCAGCTTGATCTGGATGACAGCCGGAAAAACGGTGAAAAGCTGCTTCGTCACCTCAAACCCTTGGTCGACGATTCTGCAGCACGACCGGCTTGCAACGATGTGTTTCATGAATATGCATTTGACCGGTGCACTGGTTCGGATGACGGTCGAATTGGACGATGGCGAGGCTGAAAGCCTGATGAATATGTTTATCACCAACTTGCGGACCGAGATCACAAATTTCACAAGCCGCGCCGGGCCATGAACACGTGCACGTCGTCACCTAGATCGAACCGTATCGAACGTGCGGCTACTCAACCATCGATCAGAGATGGTTCTAGTTTCGTCGACGCGTCGTCCAACAGATAACACGCTGCTTCATGTCCTTTACGCTGCACCATTGGCGGCCGTGCCTTTATGCACTTCGCCATGGCATGCGGGCAGCGCGAAGCGAACAGGCAGCCGGGTGGCAAATCCATCGGGCTGGGCAAGTCACCTTCCAGCATCTGTGGTGCAATGCGGATATTTGGATCGGGCACCGGCACCGCCGACAGCAAGGCCTTGGCATAGGGGTGCTGTGGTGCACGGACGAGGTCAGCGGCAGGGGCGCGCTCCATCTGGGCACCCATGTACATGACCAGCACCTCGTCCGAGATGTGGCGGACGACGCCAAGGTCATGGGCTACGAACACAAGGGCCAGCCCCATCTCGCGCTGCAATTCCTTGAGCAGGTTCACCACCTGCGCCTGGATGGATACGTCCAGCGCTGACACCGGCTCATCACACAACAACACCTTGGGCTCGGCCACCAGCGCGCGCGCGATCCCGATCCGCTGGCATTGTCCACCCGAGAATTCGTGCGGAAAGCGGTTCGCCTGTGCGGGCGGAATGCCCACCCGTTCAAGCATCGCCAGCGCGGCGGTCTTGCGGTCTGCGGCACCCATCTCGGGCCGGAAGAAAGTCAGCGGTTCAGTGACAATCTCGCGGATCGTCATGCGCGGGTTCAACGAGGCGATGGGATCCTGAAAGATCATCTGCATCGTTGCGCGCAATCGCTGCATCGAAGCGCGATTGCCATACTCCACCTGTTCGCCATCAAGGGTCACAGTGCCGGACACCAAGGGTGCAAGCCCCGCAACAGACCGGATCAGCGTGGATTTCCCACAGCCTGACTCACCGACGACCCCAATCGTCCTGCCCGCCTCCAGTTCAAAGGAAACACCGTTGACCGCGTGGACGATGCCCGCAGGCGACCAGGGCCATTTCTTGGTTTGGGCAACGCGGAATTCGACATATGCGTTCTGGACCGAGAGCATCAGGTCAGCTCCTCGATGGGGCGCAGGCAGGCACGGCCGTCGCGCAGTTGGGGCAAGGTTTCGCGGCACGTGTCCACGACATCCGCGCAGCGGGGTGCGAAGGGGCACGCCACTGGAAAGCGGTGTTGGTTCGGTGGACTGCCGGGGATGGCCGTCAATGCATCCGACGGATCCTCGATATTCGGTACGGCGCGCAACAGGCCGCGGGTGTAGGGGTGACCGGGCTGATCGAACAGCGCCATGGTCTTGGCCGTCTCCATGACGCGCCCGCCATACAGGACAAGCACGTCTTCGCAGAACCCCGCAACCACGCCGAGGTCGTGAGTGATCAACACAACCGATGTCCCAAGGTCGCTCTGCACGTCCTGCAACAACTGCATGATCTGGGCTTGCACGGTGACGTCGAGCGCGGTTGTGGGTTCGTCGGCCAGGATCAGTTTGGGCTGGCACATCAGCGCCATGGCAATGACGATCCGCTGGCGCATCCCGCCCGAAAACTCGTGCGGATAGGCGCGCAGGCGGGCCTTGGCATCCGGAATGCGGACGGCGTCCATCACCTCAAGCGCGCGGGCACGGGCCGCACGGCGCGACATCCCCTCGTGATGCTCGACGATCTCGGTCAATTGCCGCTCGATCGTCATGTAGGGGTTCAGCGATGACATCGGGTCCTGAAAGATGATCCCGATCTCGCGCGCGCGGATGCGGTTCATCTCGCGGTTGGAGGTGGCCAGCAGGTCCTGACCGTCCCACATGATGCGCCCCTCGACCTCGGCATTCTTGGCGAGCAGGCCCATGATGGCGAGCGCAATCTGCGACTTGCCGGACCCGCTTTCGCCCACGACAGCCAGACGGCTGCCCGCATCAACGGAAAAGGAAACATCATTAACCGCGTGGACCAGCCCGTCGCCGGTGCGGAAGCGGATGTGCAGGTTCTCGACACTCAGCATGGTCTGCCTCGGGTTTTTGTGGTGTTCAATTGGCTCATCTCAACGCTCCTTCGGGTCGAGCGCGTCTCGTAGGCCGTCGCCGATATAGAACAGCGAGACCTGGGCCAGCACGAAGATCGCCGCCGGGAAGCCCAACTGCCACAGGGTGCCAAAGGTCATGGTGCTGGCCCCTTCAGACAGAAGGGCCCCCAGCGACGTATTGGGTTCCTGAATACCAACGCCAAGGAAGGACACGAGGCTTTCCATCATGATGACCTCGGGGATGACCAGCGAGGTGTAGATCACCACCACCCACAGCACGTTGGGGGCCAAGTGGCGGAAGATGATGGCAAGGTCCGACATGCCCAGCATCCGTGCGGCGTCAACAAACTCGCGGTTCTTCAGCATCATCACCTGTCCCCGCACGATCAGCAGGCCAGCCGTCCAGTTCACAAGGATGATGACCAGGATCATTTGGCTCATTGAACGGCCAAAGAAGGCCTGCCAGACCACAAAGAAGATGATGTAGGGGATCGCCAGCCAGATCGTGTAAGCGCTCAGCACCGTGCGGTCGAAACGCCCACCGTAGTAGCCAGACAGTGCCCCCAACGTGGCGCCCAGGATCACAGAGACCGGGCCCGCGATGAAGCCCACCAGCAGCGACGTGCGTGTGCCCTGCACAACGCGGGCATATAGGTCGCGGCCCAGCTCATCCACGCCGAACCAGTGACCGTTTTCCAGAGACGGGCCACCGTCTTGCTTGATGCGGCCCAGCACGTTCCAGTCGATCTCTTCAAAGGACCAGCGTGAGAACAGGTTGCCGAAGATGGCGAACAGAACCAGTACGCTGAGCATCCCCACCGAAAACACGGCCATACGATTGCGCAGGAACCGCCGTCCCGCATCCGCCCAGAACGAACGAGAGGCGACCATCTCTCCGGCGCGGTCATCAGCGAAGGCGGCGGAATTCAAGCGACGTTTGACAGCCCCGATCATGACAGGCCCGCCCGCACCTTGGGGTCGATCCACGCATAAAGCAGGTCAACCGCCAGTGTCAGCGCAAAGGTCAGAACAGCGTACAGGATCGCAAGACCCAGCAGGATCGAATAGTCGCGGCTATAGGCCCCGTCGATAAAGTCTTGCCCGATGCCACCGGTGGAAAAGAACACGTCAACGAAGACCGATCCGGTGATCATGTAGACAAAGACCGGGCCCATATAGGTCAGCGTTGGCAGCAGCGCCGGTTTCAGCGCATGGCGCAGGATGATTGTCCGCTCGGGCAGGCCCTTGGCGCGGGCCGTGCGAATATAGGGTGAGCCAAGGACTTCCAGCATCGATCCCCGTGTCAGGCGCGCGACAGACGCCATGTAGGACGTACCAAGCGCGATAGCGGGCATGATAATGTACTGCCATTGCCCCCCGTTCCAGCCGCCGCCCGGCAAAAGGCCCCACGAGAGTGTAAAGAGCAGCACCAGCAGCGGCGCCAAAACGAAGTTCGGGAAAATCTGGGAGAAGATGGCCAATCCGGTCATCGTGTAGTCCCAGAACCCGTTGTGCCGAAGCGCCGCGATGATCCCCAGCGGCACACCCAGCGCCAGCACGAAGACAGCCGACCAGAACCCGTAGGTCAGTGTCACGGGAAAGCCCTGCGCGATGACGTCGTTCACCGTCCGGTCCTTTTGCGCAAAGGAGGGGCCGAAATCAAAGCAGCAGATGATGTTCTTGATGTAGGTCCACAGCTGGACATAGAGCGGCTCGTCCATGCCATAGCGTTCAAGAACGTTGGCCATAACGGCGGGCGGCAAGGGGCGTTCCGAGGTGAAAGGTCCACCCGGCGCAAGGCGCATCAGGTAGAACGCGAAGATCACGAGGATCAACAGCGTCGGGATCACCATCAATAGACGGCGAAGGGTGTAATTGAGCATTGTGGGCTCCGAGGTTCCGGTGGGGGATATGCCCCACTGTTACGCCCCGGCGCGGAACCGGGGCGTAAGGGTTACGGTCGCGTCAGTCGGCGACGCGGTAGAGGTCCTTGGCGTACCAGTTCTGCTCTACGTTGTTGATCGGCCACCCTTGGATACTGTCGGACAGCATGATGTTGGTTGAGTAGTGGTAGATCGGTATGACCGGCATCTCGGCGGCCACAATCTGCTCTACCTCGGTATAGAGCGGCTGCGGATCCTTAGACGATTTGGCCTCGGCCATCAGTTCGTCCACGCGGGCGTTGGAGAACTTGGCATCGTTGTAACCTGACCTCGGTGGTCAGAAGGTCAAGGAAGGTCGACGCCTCGTTGTAGTCACCACACCATGCACCCCGCGCCATGTCGTAGTTCTGGGCACCGCGCGTTTCGAGGAAGACCTTCCATTCCTGGTTCTCCAGTGTCACATCCACGCCCAGCTTCTGTTTCCACATCTGCGTGGCGACGATGGCGACCTGCTGGTGTGCTTCGGAGGTGTTGTAGAGGTATGTGAAGCTCAGTTCTTCACCGCCTTCGCCATATCCCGCCTCGGTCATCAATTCCTTGGCTTTTTCGTCACGCTCGGCCTGCGTCATGCCTGCCATGTCTACGTCCGGTGTCTCGAACCCGGCCGTCGCAGCTGGGGTGAACGAGAAGGCTGGGAACTGACCACCCTGCAACACGCGGTCTACAATCACCTCACGGTCTACAGCCATTGCCAACGCCTGACGGACGCGGACGTCCTTAAAGGCTTCGGGACCGGAGGTGAGGTTGAAGTTAAAGTAGTAGTTGCACAGGCGCGGAAGAGCAAAAGCTTCGTCCGGGAACTCCTCGGCCAATGCGGGATACTGGCCTGCGGGAATGTCGGTCATATCCACTTCGCCAGCACGCCATCGGGTCAAACCCTGCGCCTCGTCGCCTATGACAAACGTCGTGACTGTATCCAAAACCGTGTTTTCATTGTCCCAGTACATCTCGTTTCGCGACCGGACCGAACGTTCTTTTGGCACGTGCGCTGTCAGGACATAAGCGCCGTTGCTTACCATGTTCTCGGGGCGGGTCCATTGTGCCCCGTGTTCCTCGATCGCCCATTTGGGGGCGGGGAATGTGGTGGCATGCGTGACCATCTTGGTGAAATAGGGCAGCGGCTGCGACAGTTGCACGACCAGAGTTGTGTCGTCAGGGGCCGAGACACCAAGCGCGGTTGGTTCCATGTCGCCTGCAATGATGGACGCGCCATTCTCAATGGACATCAATTCCATGTACCAAGCGTACGGCGAGGCCAGTTCAGGATCGACCGCGCGCTGCCAAGCATAAACAAAGTCGTTCGCTGTAACAGGTGTGCCGTCGGACCATTTGGCGTTGTCACGCAGGGTGAACGTATAGGTCAGGTTGTCGTCTGATGCCTCGTGATTTAGCGCGACGCCAGGGACGAGGTTGCCATCTGCATCCTGATTATAAAGCCCTTCGAACAGATCACGTACGACGTTGGAGCCATCCACATCCTCTACAACCTGCGGATCAAAGGACGAAAACTCGTCAAGCGTGCGATAGGTAAAGGTCTGCTTCTCTGCCAAGGTCACACCATCGGGGATGTCAGCAGCAATAGCAGGGGTTGTAAGACAAGTTGTTGCAAGGGCGGCGGCAAGAAACGGACGACGTTTCATAGGGGGGCTCCTCCATTGGTTTTTAATTTATGCTGTCCTGGTACTGTGGCTTAGGTGCGACAAAGACCAAAGCCGTGTCGAGTGGAATTAACGCCACGGCACTTGATGGTCGGCGAACTTTCGCCATTGACCAAAGTTTGCTCGTAAAACAATCGCTTACGCCTCACCCAAGGCAGAAGGTGATGCACACTGGATCATCTGGGATGATGCCAGACAATGATACAAGAAATTCGGCTGACCGTCGATATGTGACCGCCTCAGTCTTCTTATTTCCCGTTCTCGACCTGGCCGACACATCTGTCACTCAAGCTCTTTGCGTTCGCCTTTGACGGGAAATTGCGTTGTTGCGCTGGACGGAGAATTCTCGCCCAACCAAAACGTTGTACACAGCGTCTCACGTTATTTGGGTGTCGCCATGTCTGGTTGCAAATCATTGGTGCCCACATCGAATTTAGGTTCCGAACTGGGTACAGCTCTTTCCCGTAGCGCAGGCTTGATATGCTCTATTCGGGCAAGCTGCAGGCTCCTCAACCAGAACGCCCGGAACTAATCAGGGCGAGGTAAGCGAAGGCGCCAGTACTTACTACTAATAACCTGGTCATCAAAAAATACGCCTTCGCCCACTGCCGCAGCGGGGACATCAGCGGTGACACCAGCGTAGTAGGTGAAGGTTCGAGCTTCGCTTACTAGGCGGTTTTCCATTCGCTATGTCTTCCCTTTCGCAACTTACATGGGGCGCCTCACGAAACGCTTCCATGCACAAACTAATTATGCCCAGAGGCGACATTTAGTTCCTGAAATCTTTCCGAAATTAATCCGAAACGTGGTTTGCGCGGTTACGGTCAACTGTTTCTTGTTGAAATACGACGCGTGGCGCACGCGTGCTCTGTGTTTGCGCGACCGCCGTTCCATTCGGCCCGCGCGCGTACACATCCAAATCGAACCGTATTGGTGGATGCCCTGGGTTTCTGAAATGCAGCGGAAGCATTTCAGATCGTGAGCATCAGCTTTTTGCAATGATTTCATAAGGGTTTCAGGCAGAAAACTACTTCTACGGGAATTTGGTTTCCGTGGAGCAACCCCCACACACACTCTCAAACTTCAGCGGATCATGCGCTGAAAATACTGACCACAAGGAGACTTGAAATGGCCACCGTAAACGTTCTGATCGCCGTAGACGTCGAGGGCGCCCTGAGCAGCGGCAACCTCGGTTCGAACACCTACATGGTTGATACCAACAAATACATGGGGTCCGGGAGGGAAGGCACAGATGAGCTGCAGACCAAGCTTGCCATCGGCGATACAATCGTCTGGAGCGTCGCACCCATCGACCCTGGCACCTCGGTCGAAATCAACAGCTTTTCAGGCACCGCCGTCAGCGACAAATACATCAGTCCGGTGCAAGACCCGCTGACGCCAACGTCGTGGGAATCAAAGTTCCAACCTCCCGGCGGCACACCTTCCGGTACGTCCTACCAATACACGATGACCCTATCGTTTGAGGGCAAGAATATGACGTTCGATCCGTTCTTGATCGTTGCATGACCAACGACAACTCGTTCGACCGGTCCACACGCGGTCGAGCAAAATCAACAATCGCACACCACAGGAGAAAACACATGTCCACAGTAGACGTACTTATGATGGTTGACATCGAAGGCGCCCTTGCCAGCGGCAACCTCAGCCAAAACATTTATCTCGCCGATACGAACGGATACCTCGGTTCGTACAACGAAGGGCAGGACGAACTCAGCACCAAGCTTCACAATGGAGACACCATTGTCTGGTCTGTTGCGCCTATCGATCCCGGCACCAACGCTACTATTGCAAGCTTCTCGGGCACTGCCGTGGCCGACAAGTACATCAATCCGGTGCCAGACCCGCTGTCTGCAGGTGTTTGGGAGTCAAAATTCCAACCACCGGGCGGATCGGCGGGTAAGTCGTTTCAGTACAACGCAACGCTCAAGTTCAATGACTCCAAAGGACTGACGTTCGATCCGTTCCTGATCTCAGTCAACTAAATGACGTTGGTGTAAGCTCGGATGAAAGCCGGGGCTTACATCCGTCCGTGATGATTGGCGTGTCAGTTGCTGCGGTTGAAGATCACCCGTTCAATTCCCACTACTCGTCAACATGGCCACGCAATGCCCAGTACAACGTTTTCAGCTTTGGGGGGCTTGTCCCTTTGGGAAGCTATCCTCAAACGCCTCATTAAGGATTGAGGGTTGAAAGAATACCTGCCGGTTCAGTATCTCGAAGAATGTCGCAATGAACCGGGTCTTTTCGGGTGACGTCCGATATGTGTTTCCAAGGAGGACATATCGCTCCTCCGAGAACATGCGGTCGGAAATAGCGTAGTCACATATTGGGTCGGTCTTGCGATACGCTTGCAGCGTCAGGGCTACAATTTCGTAGTCACCGACATAGTACTTGATCTCACTCGAGCAAAACGCTTTGGCAAGCTCCAGATGGCCATCATATTGCCGGATCGGGGCAGCTGGCGGGTCATCGCAATCGGCGTACGCCTCTTGCCAGCTGTCATCCTTCACTCGGAATCTCTCAAGAATGATACCGTCGTCGCGGAAGCTGCCCGACTGTGCGATTGTCGCGATCAGCGCCAACCCGGACGTCGATCCGCCAAGCGACCCCACCAAGGCCGAACATGTGGCAGCTTCGCCCACTGGTTTTCGTTGCGCATAGGTGACGCCGGACAAGAAAACCGGCGGCGAGGAAATGTAATTCGACAGACGTTTTTTCGTGGCCGTCGTCGGGCTGCATATAATGTCAATCTCGCCACTCCGCAGCGCGGGAAACACCTCGGCCGCCAGAAGTGGAACAACTTCAATGCTCAATTCCGCGCCAAAAACTGTCTGCATTTCAACAAGAGCACTGTCGCAGATGAAGGCGACATAGCCTTCAAAACCGTCTTCTTCCAGCGGGCCGGAAAACACCAAAAACGTTATATCGACAAGCGCTTCTGATGTGTGGGCCATGCCGGTTGCGTTTGATCGTACACCAACCATCAGAGCCTCTTGCGCATGCAACGCCGGTGCCATCGTGCAGAACAGGGCCGCGCTTAACGCAACTGCCTTCACGCCTGCTCCTCCAACTTTGCGAGCGAGCACAATAATACTGCCGCGAGGCCGGGAAATAGCGCATGGATAAAAAAGTGCAGGAAAGGAATGTGGTTCAGCGGCCACCTCTGCCAGCGTCCATATTCCAGCGACGCCTCGCGACTTAAAAGTGCTGTGCCCGCGCACAAGCCGAACATCAACAGGCTTTGGATGAGCGACACCAGAGTTTCGTTGCGGACGAAATCAACAAGGTCCTGAGGTAGGCCATCTGTTGCGCCCACAACCTGCCACCACGACGCCAAGTAAACGAGCGGGTAAACAACCAATACAGATATAGCCATGATGAAAACCACTCCGGCCAAGGCGTTTTGCGTTGGTTCCCGGTCATTCTGCGAATGCTCGATCAACCGGACGGTGTTGGGCTGGGCCTAGTAGTGTCCTCAATCTTGTCATTCCGGATGAACAACAAGGCAAACAGGGCTTGAATATTGTTCCTCAGACGCCCTGCTTTCATGTGAACGGCTTCAATGTTTCCTTCGTTCAACCCGTCACCGACCAAAGCGCTGCGGACTTGTTCGTATTCGCCCTCCATCTTTTCGATAAGCGTCTCGATAGGGCGGTGCTTATGCACCGCAAAAATCTGGCCTCGGCTGCTTCCAACGACGGATGCAGTGGAGCACGTCGACCGTCTTCAGGCTCTCCCGGATTTCACGAAGAATGCCCGCGTTTGGTTCAGGAGCCTGTTCCTCTGCCAGGCTTTCGTTCAAAGCCATTTCCAGAGGTCCCTTGGTGCGGGGTCTGATCGCTGCATAGTTTGTGCGTTTCAGGTTTCCGATGACGCGATACACACCACGCGGTATCGCGGCGATCCAATGCGCATAGAACCGCATGACCCTTTCGATCGGGGAAAAGAGGCCGATAGATAGCGCGGAAACGATGGTGGCCGACACAAGAATTGGCTTGCTCAGATCGAAGCCTGATGTCTGCCCGGCAAGATCGGCGTCGTCACCGGTGCCTTCCCGCGCGCCGACGATCGTGAGTGTTGAAGAGTCGGAAGAGCTCGCCGCTTCCGACGCGGCGACGATAGAATAGAGTTCCGTCGACGTGAGGATCGCGGCATATGCGCAAAGATAAGTGCGGCATACATCAGGAAGCCGCGCAGCAGCTCCCCCTTGGTGCACAGCGCATCCAGATCAACCTTTCTAAGGATCGGATGCCGATCATGAGGTTCGACGTCGAGTGGCGTTTAAAACTAGCGATACGCCTCAATGACTAGCGTGACAGCCCCCACAGCTCCCACCGCCCAATATGCTACAAACATTGGACTGGATCAGTAGCAGGTCTGGATTTGGGGATTACACGGTCCAGTCGCCTTGACCGTTGTCGGAGCGAGCGAACCCGCCGCTGCAACGGTTATGGCGAATGCTGTGAACTTAAAATAAAGCACCTCAAAATTCTCCCGGTTAAATGGCAAACAATCAATCAATGCGCGAATATTGGCTCAAATTTGACCAAAACTCAAATTCTTGGACAACCAAGCGCGTGGCGACCTCTCCCTTGCGGTGTGTGATTTGCGGTCCGGTGAAGGAAAATCCCTGAGAATAATCATTCCTTGTCAGAGATTTAGAATCCGCGCTGATCTGTCCTGTCTCAGAACCGAAATCCGCTTTCCGTAGCCATCGAATACAATGCGACTGGGCGGATCACTGTATACTGCTTGGTGCCGGAAAAAGCGCGTAGGCCCGCATCAGTTACGGCTGTCATAAAACATTCACAAACCTGATGGGCCGTCGTTCATCGCCCTGTAAGTCCCGGCGATGGCTTTTGTCGTTACCCCTTTGATCAGCAACCCGCGAAAGCGCTGATCGACGAAAGGGACAGACGATGACGATGACTGCGGACCATGGCACGTTTGGCAAGGCAAACCCGGTTCTGGCCGAAGGGCTGAAAACGGTTTTGCTTCCAGCGGTGTCGGCTACAGTTCTCGGCGCGGTGATCTGGTTCAAAGCCACCACTCTCCTCCCGGATGCCCGGATCGTTCTTATCGTCATCGTCTGTGCGTTGATCGGTTGGGTTGCCACCCGGTTGCCGGACAGTCTGGTTGCCTTGATCGCGGCGCTGACCCTTGTGATCATGGGCGCCCAACCGCCCGAGGCTTTGACCGACACGCTCGGGTCACAGATTGTCTGGCTCTTGCTAGCGGCCTTTGTCATCGCCGCTGTGGTCAAGGAGGCTGGCCTTGTGGAGCGCCTCGTCGCGCCATTGACGCGAAGCGCCCCGCGAGTGCTGCCGTTTTTCCTCGTGACTGGTCTGGCCATTTCAGCCACCGCCTTCCTCCTGCCCAGCACGTCGGGGCGTGCCGCGCTCCTGCTGCCGGTCTTTCTTGGGTTGCTGGCTGCTTTGCCGGATCGCAGGCTTATCAAACCCTTGGCCCTGCTGTTTCCAACGGCCATTCTGCTGTCTGCTGGCGGGTCGCTTATCGGAGCAGGAGCGCATGTGGTCGCCGTCGAGGCAATTAACGCGACCGGCGGACCACGGATCGGCTATCTGGATTGGTTGCGCATTGGTGCACCACTTGCCGGCGCTTCGGTCGTTTTGGCCACCGTTTTGATCTTTGCAATCTTCGTCCCTCGGGATTTGCAGCACGCCCGCATCGTGCCGTCGGCCACAGGCGGTTCACTTTCGTCAGTACAACGCCGCATCCTTTTTGTGTTGGCAGGTCTGGTCGCCCTTTGGATCGCCAAGCCAATGCACGGTCTGGATGAATCCATGGTCGCGCTGGGCGGTGCGGTCTTGCTTCTGTTGCCACCGTTCAGCGCGCGCAAGCCTAAGGAGGTTTTTCGTTCGGTCGACATGGAGCTGGTGCTGTACATGGCGGCGACCTTGATGTTGTCGGTCGCTGTGGTGGACACGGGTGCCGACCGATGGTTGGCCGCAGGCGCCATGAGCCTTCTGCCAACAAAACTGGCAACCCATACCGGCGCTGTCGTGATTTTCATGTCCATCGTTGCCGTGATCTCGCATCTGGCCATCACCTCGCGCTCGGCCCGCGCTGCAATCCTGGTGCCCGCGCTGGCGTTGCCGGTGGCTGGTCTGGGGCATGACGCAACGCTGACCATTCTGATTGCGGTCATGGGTACAGGCTTTTGCCAAACTCTGATGGCAAGTGCGAAGCCGGTGGCCATCTTCGGGATGCACGAGTCCGCCGGGTTCAGTCAAAGAGACCTGTTCAAACTCGCTGTCCCACTTGCCCCGGTCAAGATCACGCTGCTTGTTGCGTTTGCACTGTGGGTCTGGCCGGACCAGCTGGCCAAACTCGGCCCTGTGCATCAGCAACAGTCATTTCTTTCTGCAACCTACCAAACCCCGCCCCGCCATCAGGCTTCCACGGCAATTGAAGAGCCCACTGGCCCGTCGACCAGTCAGCGTCCTGTGCTGCGCCCGGAACGTACAACGGCCGTTGGTCCGGGCACACTAAGTGTCACGCGCACAGCGTCCAGTAGGGGCGACCAAAAACCGCCGATCATCGCACAGGCCCGCAGCGATCTGCGCTTCGCGGGCAGGCAGATCAAAAGCGATCTTTCCCGTCTGTTCCGATGACGCGCATCAGACAAGCATTTCCGACCCTCCCTTCCATCTCGCAGACAAAAGGAACCTGCCCCATGACCATGACTGTTCTTGTTGCCCCGTCCGGCTTTAAAGAGTCTCTCTCTGTCAACGCCGTTACCAAATCCATTTCCAAGGGGATCCTGCGCGCCATGCCGGATGCCCGCATTCTCCAGGCCCCCATGGTCGATGGTGGCGAAGGCACAACCGAAGCGCTGGCACGTGCCACGGGCGGCGCGATTATCCCGGCTTGCGTCACGGGGCCGGTCGGTGAACCGGTAGATAGCTTTTATGGCATTCTTGGCGGACCCGGGCCACGCACCGCAGTGATCGAGATGGCCGCTGCTGCGGGCCTGTCGCTGGTGCCGCAGGATTGCCGCAACCCGATGCTGACCACGTCCTATGGTGTCGGCGAACTGATCCTGCACGCACTTGATACCGGGGTGGAGAAAATCTTGATCGGCTGTGGTGACAGTGGGATCAACGATGGCGGTGCGGGCCTCGCCCAAGCCCTCGGTGCGCGACTTCTCGACGAAGAAGGTGCCGAGATCGGTCGCGGCGGCGCCGAGCTGATGTGGCTTCACCGGATCGATATGTCGGGTCTGGACCGACGCCTCAGGTCGGTGCGTATCGACGTCGCGGTGAACTGGCACAACATGTTGCTGGGGCCGAAAGGCGTCGCGCGGGTCTTTGGCCCGCAAAAGGGCGCGACGCCGACTCAGGTGGATTACCTGGATTCCGCGTTGCAACGCTGGGCAACCGTTATCCGGGCCGAAACAGGTCTGGATGTCGGGACCGCTCAGGGGGCAGGGGCATCTGGTGGTCTGGGCGCAGGTCTGATGGCGTTTGCAGGTGCCACGTTGCACCCACGCTTTGACATCATGATGCAGTATCTCGATTTTGACCGCCTGCTGGATCAGGCCGATCTGGTTATTACAGCCGAAGGCAGCCTCGACGGTCAAAGCCCTTACGGAAAAGTACCTTGCGAAGTGGCAAGACGCGCCGCCGACCGGGACATTCAGACCGTGGCCCTCGCCGGTACCATCGGTAAGGGTGTCGACCAGACATTCTCCCACGGGATTTCGGCCTTTGCGTCCATTCTGAAACGACCCTGCACCCTCGAAGAAGCGATCCGCGATGGTGATCAACTTCTGCGCCGCGCGGCAGAAGATGCGATGCGCATGATGTGCGTTGGGTTGCGCATGTCGCAGAAAAAACAGGTCGCATATGCATGAACGTGATGCTGGCGGGTTTCTGGCTCGCCAGCTCTGTCACTCCCATCAGGCGCGCGCAATTCTGTTTGATGGCGTCAGGCGGATAGAAATCAGGCACAAATAAGGCATAATTTTAGACTGAGTTTTTCTGACTGTGGCCGATCCGCACTAGGCAAATCAGAACCCGCTGGGCTAACCGTTGTCGGGCCTGGGGGGGCACGCTTGTCGAGGCATCTTAATGCTCAAAATTTTGACCGCCGCACTCTGTGCGACGCTCTGTTTCTCCGGTTTGGCAGAAGCACAAGACAGGAAACGGCTGGGTTACGGTCGCCTGATCACCAATGACTTCTTTGGCGATGGAGAGGATCGCTGGCGTACCGGTGGCTTCCAGTCCTCGCGTGTTTGGGGACCTACGTGGGACGGCGCGGCGTCGACCGGGTTCGGCCAGTTGCTGGAACTCAGACTATCTGCCGAAATCCTCGCGCCTGATGACATCCGCACACCTGATCCAGGGGATCGTCCCTATGCCGGTGCGCTGTCAGCGGGTCTACACACGCATTTCTCGCGGGGACCAATGGAGTATTCCGTCGGTGGGGACATCGTCTTTCTTGGCCCGCAGACCCGCCTCGACGAACTTCAGGACGCATTCCATGACACGTTCAACATTTCCACACCGTCGGATGCGGTGCGGGATGCGCAGGTCGGCAACGATGTTTTGCTAAATGTGGTGGCTGAAGCCGGGCGCAGCTTTGCTATAGGACAATCCACGTCCCTTCGCCCCTTTGTTGAGGCGCGGGCTGGTGTTGAGACGCTTGTTCGGGTTGGTGTAGATTTTACGTATGGCGCCTTTGGACAAGGCGAGCTTCTGGTGCGCGATGGTGTCAGCGGACAGCGCTACGACGTTGTTCAGTCGGACTGGACCGGGTTTAGCTTCGTGATGGGTGCGGACATTGCGCGGGTGGCGGACAGTGAGTTCTTGCCTGCCAGCAGTGGTGTCAGTCCGGAGGACACGCGAGAACGGCTGCGCGCCGGTGTGATGTGGCGCAGCGAAACGGGGGTGTCCGGGTTCTACGGCGTGACCTATCTGGGCGAAGAGTTCGAGGGTCAGGACGAGGGCCAGATCGTCGGTGCAATCCGTTGGCGCGTGCCTTTCTAGCATGCGTTGAGATAGCGTGCTGAAGGCCAGTCAGTGACCCCACGTTATCTTCCGCGTGCAACACTCTGGAATCTTGTGGAAATCCATACTTCACAGAAGCGAATCACTTTGCTAACGTGCCCGCAATAAAAAAAGTAAGGCAGGCATACAGGCAATGGAAACGGGCTTTCGTGGCACGTTTGTCATCTCCTGGTCGCAAACGGAAGTGGACGGTCTCGAGGCCGCGCCTTTGCCATCTTTGGCGGTGGGCGCAGCATGGGCATGGCGTGGGGACGCCGTGCGTGTGGATGGTCCGCAGGATGTATTGCGTCTGGACAGGGCGAACGGAGAAGACGTAATCCGCCGCAGGGCGGCGCGGATGGTGCATCGACTTGTTGGGGCAGCCATCGAAAATACCCCTCTGACACCCGAACCGGACGAGTCGGAGCCGCTGATGACAGACAGCAGCTTTGTCGTTACGGACGGTGCCAAGAGTTACACTGTGACAGTGATCGAAGTGGGGCGCGGTGCGCCGCCATTGCTCATGTTCCTGGACGATATTCCACCGCGAAAAACCGACCTGTGGGTTGTGCATCACACGATCAACACCGCCTACGGTGATCCAACCCCGGATGGAGCGGGTGGCGTTATTTGCTTTACGCCCGGGACATGGATCGACACACCCGATGGACCGCGCCTGATCGAAGATCTGCGCGAAGGGGACAAGGTTCAGACACAAGACAATGGTCCTCAGGAGATCTTGTGGACCGGAAGCCGTCATATGACCGGCGCACGGCTCTTTGCCATTCCACGGTTGCGTCCGATCCGGATTGCGGCTGGCGCTCTGGGGGTGGAGCGCCCCGATCAGGAACTGCTGGTGTCACCGGAACATCGGATGCTGATCAAGGGAGACGTGGCCAAGGATCTGTTCAATACACCCGAGGTGCTGGTTGCGGCCAAAGATCTTGTCAATGGGTCCACCATCACCGTCGATCTCAAGGCACGCAAAGTGACCTATGTTCATCTGCTTCTTCCCAAACACGAGGTGTTGCGTGCCAACGGTGTGGAGACCGAAAGCTTCCATCCGGCCAATACTGCGCTGTCGATGCTGAACGAAGATGATCGCGCGCGGTTGGTGGGAGGCATGCCGAACCTGGAACGTGACCCGCATACCTATGGTAGCTACGCGCGTCGCAACCTGAGCGCCAGCGAAGCTGCAATCCTAAACCACGTCGCTTGATCTGTCGGACGCTGCGCGATGACATGATTTTGAGGCCTTGCCCTCGCCTTGCGGGCGGCCCCATCGTGTTTCCGGTCAAGATAAACGGTTTAGTTGAACCCTGGCGTGCCCTTGTCCTGAGGCGCGCGTGCCAGATGCTTGGCCTTGATCTTTGCTGAAGTATCGCGGGAGCCATCGTGGCTCCATCCCGGTGGGGCAACTGCGTAGAGCAGGCGATCTTTGAGCGTCAGCCCACGTTGGGTGACATCCTTCCAGATGCCGACCCATTCGTGAAACGCGACCCGGATCGGGTTGAAGGTGCCGATGTTCTGGACCAGCCCGTAGTCCGGCTTTTCACTGTCCAGCTCTGGAACAAAGGTGCCGAACATCTTGTCCCAGATGATGAAGACACCAGCGTAATTGGCATCGAGATACCTAGCGTTGCGTCCGTGATGGACGCGGTGGTGACTGGGTGTGTTCATCACGGCCTCGACCCAGCGGGGCAGTTTTCTGATGGCTTCGGTATGAATCCAGAATTGGTAGATCAGGTTGAGGCCGCCGACGAATAGCACCATGGCCGGGTGAAAGCCGAGCAGGATCAAGGGTGCACGGACAACCATCATGAAGGTGAAGGTGCCGGTCCACGTCTGCCGCAGGGCTGTTGTCAGGTTGTAGTGTTGGCTGGAGTGGTGGTTGACGTGGCTGGCCCAGACCCAGCGGATGCGGTGCCCGAAACGGTGCACCCAGTAGTACCGCAGGTCATCCAGTACGAAGCAGATCAGCACAACCCAGATGCCGGTTCCGAGATCAAATGGGGTGATCGCCCAGAGCCACATGAAAAACCCCCAGGCGATGAAGCCCAAGATGATGCCCGACGCGACACTGCCAGCCCCCATGATCAGCGATGTGACGGCGTCACGTGTTTCGTAGCGCCCGCCGCGATGTTTGATGACGATCCATGCCAGTTCGATGGCAATCGCGACGATGAAGAAGGGGACAGCAAGTTGTACGACGTCGGGGTAGGTCAGGTCGCTCATCATTTTTGGGTGATCCACGTTTGCCAGTCGGTGTATTCGTCGGGGGTGAGATGCAGCCGCACTTTCGGAGCGGCATAGTCATCAAGGTAAAGCGTTGTCGATTTTGCGTTGATGCGGAGCGTTTCGTTACCTGTCAGCAGTCGGGCGCATGTGTCTGCCCCCATCTGCCACAGGATACCAGGACCGCGCTCTGTCGTGATCCGTGCGGCACGTCCATCGGCGGTAATCATTGTCTTTTCGATCACATCATCCGGGTGCGTGCGCATCCATGCGGCACGGGCGGTTTCAGGCGTGAAAGGCAGGACCTTGGACAAACCAAGCCAATGCAACACGAGCGCAATGCCCGCGATGCCACCGACCACTAAAATGAGCAGGATGTGCAATGGCACGGCCTGATCCTCCCTGTTACCACTTCAGCGGAGCAGGCGCGCAATCGTCAAGCTTGGCGTCGCGTCAGGTTTGCTTGTGGGACGCAAGTTCGGTTGCCAATGATTAACCTCAAGACACTGTTAATAAAAATTAAAAGTGAGTATCGTGTGCGAGCTGCGGCTGATCGCATCAAAGGCCAGTGGGGCTTGAAGGCGATAGTACGTTATCCGCGTGACATGTATCGCGTTTTGTTTCTCTGCGGAAAAACCCGGATGCTTAGCCCCATGGCCGCTGATGTTGTCGCGGCCTGGCCAGAGTTCGAAGCAGACTTTGCCGGGTTGAGCAGAGATGCCGACGAACAGGTGTCTAAGGAACACCTTAATGGGCCGACATGGTGATCGTCATGCAACAGCGGCAGAAGCGGTTTTTGCAACAGAGGTTTGGTGCCAATTTACGCGATGTGCCTGTGCGTCTCTTGAATGTCCCCGACCGCTTTGGGTTTATGGACCCGGAGCTGGTCGAACTCATCACACCCCGGTTACGCCGCATTCAGCCAATGAATGGCAGTTAGCTGTCTTCGCGCTCGATCAATGTTGCGATGATTGCCTTGGCGCTGTCCGATGACCAGTCGGCATCGCCGCGCAGGCGGGCGATCTCGCGCCCTTCGGGGTCGATCAGAACGGTGATTGGCAGGCCAAAGATGCCCATTTGCGCGGCCAGCTTCTGTTTCGGGTCTTGATGACGGGGCAGGTTGGTTGCGTTGATTTCTTCAAGGAACTTCACGATGGCAGCCGGGTTGTTGCGGCCTGTCGCGATGGTCACGACCTCGAAGTCGTCGCCACCGAATTCGGCTTGCAATTCTGATAGCATGGGCATTTCGTGCCGACAGGGCGCGCACCATGTGGCCCAGAAGTTCACCAGGATGTGCTTGCCTTCATAGTCGGCGAGCGAACCCTCACCTTCGCCATCGGCCAGATCGAAGGATTGCATCGAAACCGCTTCGGGTGTGCCGTGGAAGATCAGTTTTTTCATGTCGCCGTCCCGCAGGGCTGCGGCGGCATCCGTGTCGGCGAGCGCGGGAATTGCACCAAGGCTCAGGGCCATGTAGAGGGCTGCGACAACAGTTTTTTTCATGTCTCTTCCTTAGGTGGGCGACCAGATGACCGACAAATCCGCGAATGCAATGTGGGGAGGCCGTTTTGCGGCAGGGCCAGATGCGATCATGGAGGCAATCAATGCCTCGATCGGATTTGACCAGCGCATGGCGTCCCAGGACATCGCGGGTTCGCGCGCCCATGCCGCCATGTTGGGCGTCACCGGCATCCTGAGTGATAAGGATGTGGAGGCGATCCGGGAAGGGCTGCTCACGGTCTTGTCAGAAATTGACGCAGGCACGTTTCAGTTTTCGACAGCTCTGGAAGACATTCACATGAATGTTGAGGCGCGGCTGAAAGAGGTGATCGGCGAGCCTGCGGGGCGTTTGCACACGGGGCGCAGCCGGAATGATCAGGTTGCCACCGATTTCAAATTGTGGGTGCGGGAACAGTTTGACGCGGCGGAGGGTGCGTTGTTGTCGCTGATCGCTGCCCTTCTGGATCAGGCAGAGGCGGGCGCCGACTGGGTTATGCCCGGTTTCACCCATTTGCAAACAGCGCAGCCGGTCACATGGGGCCATCACATGATGGCCTATGTCGAGATGTTTGGCCGTGACCTGTCCCGCGTGCGCGATGCGCGCGACCGGATGAACGAAAGCCCCTTGGGGGCGGCGGCGCTTGCGGGGACGTCTTTCCCGATTGATCGACAGATGACGGCGGAGGCGCTGGGTTTTGACCGGCCTGCCGCAAACTCTTTGGATGCCGTGAGTGATCGTGATTTTGCGCTGGAGTTCCTAGGTGCGGCCAGCATCTGTGCCGTACACCTGTCCCGTTTTGCGGAAGAATTGGTGATCTGGTCTTCGGCTCAATTCCGGTTTGTCACCTTGTCCGACAGATTTTCGACCGGATCGTCGATCATGCCGCAGAAGAAGAACCCCGATGCTGCCGAACTGATCCGGGCCAAGGTGGGCCGTATCTATGGCGCGCACACAGCGCTGATGATGGTGATGAAGGGCCTGCCGCTGACTTATTCCAAAGATATGCAAGAGGACAAGGAGCAGGTGTTTGACGCGGCCGACAACTGGATGTTGGCGCTGGCCGCTATGGACGGGATGGTGCGTGACATGACCGCAGATCGCGACAGTCTGGCTGCTGCGGCGGGTTCCGGTTTCTCGACCGCGACCGACCTGGCCGACTGGCTGGTGCGCGTTCTGGGTCTGCCTTTCCGCGATGCGCATCACATCACCGGCAGCCTTGTGGCGCTGGCCGAGGCCGAGGGGTGTGACCTGCCTGATCTGACCCTGAAGCAGATGAAAACCGCGCATGAAAGCATCACTGACGATGTTTTCACTGTTTTGACCGTGGAAAACTCCGTTGCTTCGCGTACAAGTTACGGAGGCACTGCGCCCACTCAAGTCCGTGCGCAGGTCGCCCGATGGAGAGAGGTGATTGCATGATCCGCGTTCTTTGTGTCCTGTCCCTGCTGGCCCTTGCAGCCTGCGGTGCTGATGGTGAGCCGGTGCAACCGCATGCGGGCGTAAACATCGGTGTGGGATCCGGCGGCGTGCACGCAGGTGGCACTGTGGGCGTCAGCAGAGGACCCCTGTCCGTCGGCGTGAGTCTTTTCTGATCCATGGCCCCCATTCGCATGATCTACCTTGGCCTTGCCATTTGGGGGGCCATCCATCCGATGTACTATTTCGTTAGCTGGTTTCAGGCTAACAGCTGGGATTTGATGGCGATGGTCGATGCGTGGCATGTGAACGCTGCCACCAGCGGTCTGGTCTGGGACCTGACCATTGCGGCTCTTGCCCTAACCATTTGGATCATCTCGGAAGTGGCGGTGCGCCGGAACTGGATCGCGCTCGTCGCCATTCCTGCAACATTTTGCATCGGTGTCAGTTGTGGCCTGCCTTTGTACCTGTTTTTGCGGTCCCGCCCCGTCACCTGATTGATCCCGGCCAGCTTGCCCGATAAAGGCGCGTGTCATGGATCATTTTCTGTATCGCGATGGCGTGTTGCACGCTGAAGATGTCCCGGTGGCCGACATAGCCGCCTCCGTGGGCACGCCGTTCTATGTCTACTCTACGGCCACCTTGCTGCGTCACTTCAAACTTTTTGATGATGCGCTGGAGGGGATGGACCATCTTGTCTGCTATGCAATGAAGGCGGCCAGCAATCAGGCGATCCTCAAGACCCTTGCGCAGGCGGGTGCTGGCATGGACGTGGTGTCGGGCGGTGAATATGCACGGGCCAGGGCCGCAGGTGTGCCGGGCGACAAGATCGTGTTTTCTGGCGTGGGAAAGACGGCCGACGAGATTCGCATGGCCCTGATCGGCGGCATTCGCCAGTTCAACGTGGAGTCTGAACCCGAGATGGAGGTGCTGAACCGCGTCGCGGGTGAGGTCGGTGTCATCGCCCCCATCACCATCCGGGTGAACCCGGACGTCGATGCCAAGACCCACGCCAAGATCGCAACGGGCAAGTCCGAGAACAAGTTCGGCATCCCAATTGCCCGCGCACGCGAGGTTTATGCCATGGCGGGCGCGATGGACCACCTCGACGTTATAGGTATCGACGTGCATATCGGCAGTCAGCTGACTGATCTGACTCCGTTCGAGCTGGCCTATCAGAAGGTGGCCGAGTTGACTGTGCAGCTGCGCGAGGATGGGCATGACATTCGCCGCCTCGATCTGGGTGGCGGTCTGGGCATTCCCTACGCCCGTTCGAACGAAGCACCGCCGCTGCCCACCGATTATGGCGCGCTGATCAAGCGAACTGTTGGGCATCTGGGCTGCGAGGTCGAGATCGAACCCGGGCGCCTGATCGCGGGCAACGCGGGGTTGATGGTATCCGAAGTCATCTATGTCAAATCGGGCGAGGGGCGGGACTTCTTGATCCTGGATGGAGCAATGAACGACCTGATCCGTCCGGCGATGTACGAGGCCCATCACGACATCGTTCCCGTGATCGAGCCTGCTCCGGGTACTGAACAGGCCCCCTATGACATCGTGGGGCCGGTTTGCGAATCCGGGGATACGTTCGCCAAACAGCGTATGATGCCGCCCCTTGCGGCCGGAGACCTTGTCGCTTTTCGGTCGGCCGGCGCCTATGGCGCGGTTATGAGCAGTGAATACAATACGCGACCGCTGATCCCCGAAGTTTTGGTCAATGGTGATCAATACGCGGTGATCCGCGCACGCCCGACCTTTGACGAAATGATAAATCGCGATACCATCCCTGAGTGGCTCTGACGTGTTCAGGGCCTCTTGAGGCTTTGGGCGCTATGGTGCGCCGCGACACCGGCAAGGGACGCGATGAATGGCGAGTTTTTCCAGGCATGACGTTCGGCATGGGCTGAAGGCGTTGCGCTGGCCGCTTGCGCTAACGCGGGCGGGTATGTTTGCCGAGGCGTTCTGGCAAGCCACGTGGCCGCTGGCAACCGTGGTGCTGGGGTGCTTGGCGATGCTTATGCTGGGCCTCCACGACACTGTCATGGTCGAACTGGTCTGGTTCCTTGGTGTCGTCGCGGCGTTGGCAAGCATCGGTGCATTGATCTACGCCCTGCGCCGGTTCCGTATCCCGACGCGCGAGGCGGCACTGGTCAGATTGGACGAAACGCTGCCAGGCCGCCCCATTCAGGCGCTGATGGATGAACAGGCCATTGGGGACGACGATGCCGCGTCGACGGCCGTGTGGCGCGCGCACCAGGCACGCATGGCCGAGCGTGCTGCCGCTGCGCAACCCGTCCCTGCCGATCTGCGCATCGCCCGCCGCGATCCCTATGCCCTGCGCTATGTTGCGGTGCTAATCTTTGCCGTGGCGCTGATCTTTGGCTCTATCTGGCGGGTTGGATCGGTGACCGACATGACACCGGGCGCAGGCAACGGGTTGGCAACGGGCCCGGTGTGGGAAGGTTGGGCTGAAAGCCCGCGCTACACCGGACGCCCCACCATCTATCTGAATGACATTGCAGAGGGGCCGCTTGAAGTCCCTGCGGGGTCGCTGATCACCTTGCGCCTGTACGGCGAGGTCGGCGCGCTGACCATTGCGGAAACCGTGTCCGGCCGCATTGGCGAAGTGCCTCCGGCATCGGACCCCGAACAGGACTTTACTGTTGTCCAGTCGGGCGAGATTGCGATCAACGGACCAGGTGGGCGGACGTGGGGGGTGACCGTTTTGCCGGATATCCCTCCTGCTATCGCTGTTTTGGAAGCCCCAGAAGCGACTGCGCTGGGTGAGATGACACTCCCCTTTGGCGCATCTGACGACTATGGGGTCGAGGCAGGCGAGGCCCGTTTTTTCCTGGATCTGGATGAGGTGGATCGCCGCCACGGCCTGAGCATCGCGCCCGAACAGCGTCCTGAGATTACAGCTTCATTGCCAATGCCGTTCACGGGCGAGCGGACCGAGTTTGAGGAAGCGTTGGTCGAGGATTTCTCGGAACATCCATGGGCGAACCTGCCTGTGACGGTCGTTATGACTGCACTTGATGCCGCGGAACAGCAGTCGGAAACCGAACCGTTCCAGATGATCCTGCCTGGACGGCGGTTCTTTGACCCGATGGCTGCCTCCATCATTGAGCAACGCCGCGATCTGATGTGGTCGAAAGACAATAGCGCCCGTGTTGCGCAGATTTTGCGCGCTGTGGCCCACCGTCCGGACGACGTTTTCCGCCGCGAAGTGGATCAGTTGCGCCTGCGCCGTGTCATCACACGGCTTGAAACGCTGGCCAGCTATGGCCTGACGGATGAGCAACAGGAAGATGTTGCGCGCGATATGTGGGACCTTGCCCTCGGGATTGAGGAAGGGGACCTGTCCGACGCGTTGGAGCGTTTGCGTCGTGCTCGCGAACGGTTGGAGCAAGCAATGCGCGATGGTGCCAGCCAAGCCGAGATCGAGGAGTTGATGCAGGAGCTGCGTCGGGCGACCGATGATTACATGCAGCAACTGTCCCGTCAGGCAGAACTTGATCGCCAAGAGAATGACGAGAACCCGCGCAACCAGCCCCAGAACCAGATGCAGATGACGCAGGACGATATCCAGCGCATGATGGATCGCATTCAGGAGCTGATGGAGCAAGGCCGCATGGCCGAGGCCGAACAGGCCCTGCGCGAGTTGCAGGAGATGCTTGAGAATATGCAGGTCACCCAAGGGCAAGGCGGCGAAGGCCAGAGCCCTGGAGAACAGGCCATGGAAGGGTTGGCCGAGACCTTGCGTGAACAGCAAGGCCTGAGCGATCAGGCATTCCGCGATCTGCAAGAGCAGTTCAATCCCAATGCGCAAACTGGTGAAAGTCAGGGCAACGAAGGCCGTGATGGCGGTCAGGGTCGGGGTAACCAGCACAGTCAGGGCGGCGAAGGCCAGGGCGAGCAGGGCACCGATGAGGGCGGCGGCGAAGGCAATGAGCAGGCCGAGGGGCAATCCGAGGGATCTCTTGCCGACCGCCAGCAGGCGTTGCGGGACGAGTTGCGCCGCCAACAGGGTAGCCTGCCAGGCGCGGGCACGCCCGAGGGCGATGATGCGCGCGATGCGTTGGATCGCGCAGGCCGCGCCATGGACGGTGCGGAAGAGGCCTTGCGCCAACGGGATTTCGCAGAGGCCATCGACAATCAGTCGCAGGCCATGGAGGCGCTGCGCGAAGGTATGCGCGCGTTGGGCGAAGCGATGCAGCAGGAACAACAGAACGCGCAGCAGGGTCAGGGCACTAGCGAAAGTGATCGCCGGGCCGAAGCGCGTGATCCCCTTGGCCGTGATCCGGGGGCAAATGGTTCTGTAGGTACCGAGGAAGGGCTGCTTCAGGGCGAAGACGTGTACCGCCGCGCCCGCGATCTGCTGGACGAAATTCGCCGCCGCTCGGGCGATGGCGAACGTCCTGACGTGGAACTTGACTACCTCAAGCGTCTATTGGATCGGTTTTAAGGCTTAGCCTTCCTCTGCCGGTGCGGACAGGTTGTCGAGCCATGTCAAACCCGCTTCAACTTGCCCATCCAGCCAAACCCGTGCGCTGTCGACCTGTGCTACATAAGCACTGAGAAACGGATCGGCTTGGGGAACCGCCCGCGCGATATCCGGCGCAAAGACATAGATCGCGCCAAGGATCACCGCGAGCAGGATCATTAGCGTAAAACCACGACGGAAACTGGACTTGCGCGGCGCCACTTCTGCCGGATCGGTTGCGGTATCTGCCGAAGGCGCAGTCTGGCGGTCACCGGTCGATCGAAGAGTCGAGTTGATTTCCTCTATATCCGGCAACAGGTCACGGCGGGACCCGATAGCGGCCGCTGTCACCGCCGCTTCCGAAACCTGTTCCGGTGCAGCCTCCTCGCCACGCATCCGTGCCATTCGCTCGCGCGCTTCTCGGGCACGGCGATCTGAATCCGTCTCAGCGCTGTCGAGACCAAGGTCAGGTTGACTTTCAAGGCCCTCGGCATCGGTGGCCCGGGCTTGTGCTTCGATCTCTGCTTCCTGGCGTAGAATGTCGGCAACCGAAGAATCCAGTTCGCGCCGCTGGGGCTCGGGCGCGTCAGCGCGTTCTTCGTCCTCGACAGGTTCATCATCCGGCGGGCTCAGATCCGCAGGTGCCTCCGCCTCCTCCGGCTCCTCAGGGGCGTGGTCGGGATGATGCTGAAACCAGGTCTGGCCGCAGTTCGAACACTGCACATCGCGCCCCTCGGAGGGGATCACGTCATCGACAACCTCGTATTGGGCATCGCAATTGGGACATATCAGCCGCATTTTGGGTCCTGCCTCAGTTTTACGTGTTACCATATGTTGTAGGAATTGTTCAGAAAAGACATAAGTGCGACCACCACTGTCGGAGCATTCAGATTGAATCCGGCATGGTGCTGAGGCACAACAGGTGCCAAAGGGGCGAGGGCACGCGTGATCGAGCTGGAAAATGTAGCCTACAGCTATGGTGGGGGTGAATTGCTGTCCGATATTTCGGTCAAGCTGGCCCCTGGCTCCTTTCATTTTTTGACGGGCCCCTCTGGCGCAGGCAAGACCACCCTTCTCAAGCTGTGTTACGGGGCGTTGCTACCCACAGCAGGACATATTCGCCTGTTTGAGCGTGATGTGCGCAGTCTTGAGCGCGACGATGTGGCGATGATCCGGCGCAAGGTTGGGGTGGTGCATCAGGATGTGCAGTTTCTGGATCATTTGAACGTGTCCGACAACGTCGCCCTGCCTTTGACAGTGTCGGGGCGACAAGCTGAAGCGGCAAACGGTGATCTGACCGAGCTTATGGCTTGGGTTGGATTGACCCACCGGGCTGACGCGATGCCGCCAGAGCTGTCAGGGGGCGAACGCCAACGTGCGGCACTGGCCCGTGCTGTCATCATGTCGCCCGACGTTGTGCTGGCGGACGAACCCACCGGCAACGTCGATTGGGAGATGTCACAGCGCTTGCTGACCCTACTGGTCGAGTTGAACAGGATGGGCAAAACAGTCTTGCTGGCCACTCATGACCTCTCCCTGATCCGCGCCGCCAAGGCACAGGTACAGGCGCGTGTCTTGCGCATCTCGAACCGCCGGGTGCAGCTTGCGGGGGCCGACCTGTGACTTTTGGCCGGAACAACTTGCGCGCTCTTCTGGTGGGTGATCGACATGCGGACCGGGTTGTTCCGCCCACGGGCTTTACAGCGCAACTGACCCTGTTCGTATCAGGTGCGATGGCCTTTCTGGCGGTTTTTGCGCTTGCCTTGTCACTGGCGTCGGGCCGGTTGGCCGACCGATGGGGGGAAGAACTGGCGCGCACGGCGACCATTCGTATCGTGGCACCGGAAGATCAACGGGCGATCCAGACCGCTGCCGCTTTGCAGGTGCTGTCTACAACACCGGGCATCGCAGGCGCGCGTGCCCTGACGGACGAAGAACAACAGGCCTTGCTGGCCCCGTGGTTTGGGCAGGAGCTGCCTTTGGATACACTGCCCGTCCCCCGGCTGATCGAGATTGAAGCGGCAGATCAGGGGTTCGACGCCACGGGCCTGCGCTTGCGTCTGGCGGCGGAGGTTCCCGGGGCCGTGCTGGATGATCATGGCCGCTGGCGCGAACCACTTGTGTCCGCAGCACAGCGGATGCGCCTGCTGGGGTGGACTGTTGCTTTGCTCATTGTTGGGACTGTCGCTGCTATGGTGACATTGGCTGCAAACGCTGCACTGGCTGCCAATGCGCAGGTCATTGCCGTGCTCCGGCTCGTGGGGGCGACAGACAGCTATATCGCAAATGCCTTTGTCAGGCGCTTTACGCTGCGGGCCCTCGTTGGCTCTGCCGTGGGGGCCATCATCGGTGTGATCGCCGTATGGCTCATGCCGTCGGGCGGAGATAGCCCCGGCTTTCTGACAGGGCTTGGTTTTACCGGCGCGGGATGGTTGGTGCCCGTCTTTTTGCCCCTCGTTTGCGCGGCAGTGGCATTGTTCGCCACGGCCTATGCGGCCAGCCGCGCCCTAAGGACCCTCACGTAATGCAGATGATCCGTTCCGCCCTGTTCGTGGGCCAGATTTACGTCGCCATGCTCGTTCTTGGCATCGTGTTCGCCCCCTATGCCATCTTCAGTCGCAATGGGGCCTATACGGCCTGCAAGACCTATTGCAAGTGGGTGTTCTGGACCATGGGCTGGATGGTGGGCATCAAGGGTGAAGTGCGCGGCGAGGTCCCACAGGGCGAGGTGCTTATCGCAGCCAAGCACCAGTCCTTTCTGGACATCATGCTGATCTTTCACGCCTTACCCGCAGCCAAGTTCATAATGAAGCGCGAGCTGCTCTATGCGCCGATCATTGGCATTTATGCAAAACGGCTGGGGTGCGTTCCAGTGGCCCGCGGGAAACGGGGAGCGGCCATCGCCAAGATGGTGCGGGACGTGGAAGCCGGACGTGCCAATCCTGGGCAATTGATCATCTATTCGCAGGGCACGCGCGTGGCACCAGGGGTGAAGGCCGCCTACAAGGTTGGAACCGCCGTTCTGTATGAGCAGCTTGGACAGCCATGTGTACCCGTTGCGACAAATGTTGGGGTGTTCTGGCCGCGCAAGGGTATCTTGCGCAAGCCCGGCACCGCGATCGTGGAGTTTCTGCCTGTGTTGCCGGAAGGTATGACGCGCGATGCGTTTATGACTGAGCTGGAGGAAACGGTCGAGGCACGGTCAGACGCGCTGATGCGCGAAGGAGGGTTTGAGCCCAATGGAGTTCATTGAAGACATTCCTGCGTTGGAAGCCCTGTACGGCACGCCGGGGCAACCGTCATTGCGTAAGGTGGCCGACCATCTGACCCCGCTTTACGCCGAGTGGATCGCCGCATCACGCTTTGTGGTGCTGACGACTGTTGGTCCGGATGGAACTGACGGCAGCCCGCGCGGTGATGATGGACCCGTCGTGCTGCAGCTTGACCCAAAAACACTGGCGCTGCCGGATTGGCGTGGGAACCAGCGGCTCGACAGCTTGCGCAACATCGTCGAGGACGGGCGTGTGTCACTGATGTTCATGGTGCCGGGGTCGAACACCGTCGTGCGGGTAAATGGTAAGGCTCGGCTAACAGCGGATGAGGGGCTGAGACAGCAGTTCGAGCAGAAGGGGAGGCATCCGGCAACGGTGATCGTGATCTCGCGTGGGAGAGGTCTACACCCAATGCGCGCGGGCATTGATCCGGTCAGGTCTGTGGTCGCGCGACGATGCTGAGAGACTTCCGACACCAGGCGAAATCCTGGCCGAAGTGTCCGAGGGCGATGAAGGTGGCGCATCCTATGATGCGGCATGGCCCGAGCGTGCAGCCCGGACCATGTGGTAGCCGTTTTCTGGTATAGAAAACGGGCCGGAAACTGGGTTAGTTTCCGGCTCTGCTCGGAACTGTGTTACGGCAGCAACACTGCGTCGATGGCGTGGATTACGCCATTCGACGCAAAGATGTCCGGCTGAATAACATTGGCATCATTCACTTTCACGCCTGACCCGAACTTCCCGACGATCCCGTTCACATCGAGTGTACCGCCCTGAACTGTTGTCACATTCTGGCGCGTGCCCAGCACGTCACCTGCCGTGATCTGGCCCGGTACAACATGGTACGTCAGGATATTGACCAGTTGGTCTTTGTTTTCAGGCAAGAGCAAATTGTCGACGGTGCCAGCCGGCAGCGCGGCGAATGCGTCATTTGTTGGAGCGAAGACGGTGAAGGGACCGGGCCCCTTGAGCGTATCGACCAGTCCGGCTGCCTGAATTGCGGCGACGAGGGTTGAGAAGTTCGGATCGCCAGCCGCGATGTCGACGATGTCCGGGTCTTGCGGTTGCGCGCATGCGGCCAGTGTCAACAGGGCAGCGCCGCCCCCGATTAGTTTCAAAGTGCTGCGACGATCCATGATGATGTCCTCTTGTCGTTTGGCATTTAATCAATCAACCCCGACGGGCTGGCCTATCAAAGAGCGTGGTTTGCCAAAAAGGAAATGACGGGCATCCCTATAAATAGGCGTGAACGCGCCATGCGGCGGATTTGCTCCGAGGGCGAAACCGTTCGGTGGCGGATGGTCGCCAGTTTGAGGCCAGTTCACGTTATCTATGGACAGGTGTAGCTGTGCTCTGGCCCGGCTCGCCTCCAAGAAGCAAAAAAGGCCGGCTCTTTTGGAACCGACCTTCTCGTTAGCATTGTGCGGTGTGACTAGCTATGAATCGCCCCAAGGCCGCAGGCCAGTGCCGCCTCGCGCACCGCCTCGGAGTAGGTGGGGTGCGCGTGGCAGGTCAGCGCCAAGTCTTCTGCCGAGGCGCCGAATTCCATCGCCACGCAGACCTCGTGGATCAGGTCGCCTGCGCTCGGGCCGATGATGTGCGCCCCAAGGATGCGGTCGGTTTCGGCGTCGGCGAGGATCTTGACGAACCCGTCTGCGGCAAAGTTTGCTTTGGCCCGACCGTTGCCCATGAAGCTGAACTTGCCCGCCTTGTACTTGTGTCCTTCGGCTTTCAGCATTTCTTCGGTCGCACCGACGTTGGCCACCTCGGGGTGCGTGTAGATCACACCGGGGATCACGCCGTAGTTCACGTGCCCATGCTTGCCTGCCACCTGATCGGCGGCGGCCATGCCTTCATCCTCGGCCTTGTGAGCGAGCATTGGTCCCTCGATCACGTCGCCGATGGCGTAGATGCCGGGGATGTTGGTCTGCCAATGGGCGTCGACCGCGATCTGCCCGCGGTCGGTCATCTTAACCCCCAGCGCATCCAGACCCAGACCGTCGGTGTAGGGCTTGCGGCCTGTAGCGACCAGAACGACGTCTGCGTCGACTTCGTGTTCGCTGTCATCCTTGCGCAGCTTGTAGTGGACCTTGGCCTTGTTCTTGGCAACATCGACCTTTTGCACGGCAGCACCCATGGTAAAGCTGAGGCCCTGCTTGGTCATGATTTTCTGGAACTGGCGCTGCACCTCGGAATCCATGCCGGGTGTGACGGCGTCGAGGAATTCGATAACTTGTACTTCGGACCCCAGGCGCTTGTAGACCGAGCCAAGCTCCAGCCCGATTACGCCAGCGCCGATCACCACCATCTTCTTCGGGATCTTGCCCAGTTCCAACGCCCCGGTGGAGCTGACGACAACCTTTTCGTCAATCTCGACCCCCGGAAGGGTGGCGACGTCAGACCCGGTGGCGATGATGATGTTCTTGGCCTCGTGAACTTCGTCCCCGACCTTGACCTTGCCCGCCGCGGGGATGCTGCCCCAGCCCTTGAGCCAGTCAACCTTGTTCTTTTTGAACAGGAATTCGACGCCCTTGGTGTTCTGGCCGATTGTGTCGGTCTTGTATTGCAGCATCTGCTTCCAATCGACGGATGGCGATTTACCCTTGAGGCCCATGGCGCCGAAATTGTGCTCAGCCTCGTGCAGCATGTGGCTGGCGTGCAGCAGCGCTTTCGACGGGATACAGCCGACGTTCAGGCAAGTGCCGCCCAAAGTCTCTCGTCCCTCGACACAGGCCGTTTTCAGGCCCAGCTGTGCGCAGCGGATCGCGCAGACATAGCCGCCGGGGCCGGAGCCGATGATGATTACGTCGTAAGAAGCCATGGGTTTGGTCCTTTTGTTTTGGCGTCGGACCGGTGGCGCTGCCCCCGGACCCCCGTGGTATTTTCAGTCAGAAGAAGATCATGTGAGCGCCGCGATCAACATGCAGGGTGCGGCGAGGAAGCCCACGAACCAGATTAGCGACCGCCATGGGGTCAGGCCAAAATAGTAGGCGGGGATATAGAGGATGCGGGCGGCCAGGTAGGTCCAGGCGCAAGCGGCAGTAAAGCCCGTATTGGCGTCTGCGAGCGACACAACCATCACGGCTATGGTGAAAAGCGCGAGGCTTTCGAAGTGGTTTTCCCAAGCCCGGATCAGGCGGGCCGTTCTGTCGGACACCTGATCCTGAATGTCGCCGCCCAAACGATTGCGGTCCCGCGGGGACAGTGTCTTGCCTTGCGGCAATTCGATGTTCGTGGGCACGGCCATGAGTGCGAATTGCAGCACTTGCAGAAGGGCCGCGAGGGCAAGGGCGGTGAGTTCGGATGTCATCACGCGTGTCCGATCAGGCCCCCAGAAGTGGCAACAGCATTAGCACCAGCCCACCAAGCGAGGCGAACCACGCGATAGAGCGGACCATGGGGATACCAGAGGCATAGGCGGGGATGTAGGCAACGCGGGCCCAGAACCATAGCGCCGCCCCGGTGGCCGTGGTTGCCGTGCCGAGGTCGGTGACCTTGAGCATCAGCGCGAGCGCGATGAAAGCGGGTAGGGTTTCGAGGTAGTTCTTGAGGGCACGTTGGATGCGGCCCGCGATCTGGTTTTGGTCGCGCTGTTCGTCTTGCGGGCCAAGCGCCCAGCCGAGGCCTTTGGACAGGTCGGAGAATGTGGCCTGAACGATTGCGTGGGCGATCAGGAGGATCACGGCGTAGGTGAGGTAGGTGAGTTCTGGGGTCATCTAGTGTATTTCCGTTCAGCAGTTGAGTACGTTCGTTTATTGGAGTAGCCACAAGCTTCGCCGTTGCACTTGCTGATATGAAACTCGTATCCAACCATGTGCTGGGATTGATCGACCTCAATGACTGATAGTCTACCAACGCGACACTTGGGGCAGGCTTCACCAGCCCGCAACCCTGCCAGTTCAGATCTTAGTTCTGAGACCTCTATCTTCGCATCGGCTAGTGCGACTTGTGCATCCGCAAGAGCAGACATTAATTCCGCAAGCTTCATTTTGAAGGACGCTTCATCTACTGATTTGTCGATTTCACGAATGTCCTTGGCCAAGTCGAGAGCTAACCGGGCTGCTGTTAGTCCGCCGAGAATATCCATATCAGCTACCGACCATACCCAATGCCAGCCTCAGGAGCAAAATACTCTAGCCCCCAAGGGGTTGGCGATGCCATTTCTTTGAGGCGAACGGACATACACTACAAATCCATCAGCAGCCGCCGAGGATCTTCCAACGCCTCTTTCACTCGAACAAGGAACGTCACAGCCCCTTTGCCGTCCACGATCCGGTGATCATAGGACAGCGCAAGGTACATCATGGGCCGGATCACCACCTGACCGCCAATCGCCATTGGCCGATCTTGGATCTTGTGCATGCCCAATATACCTGACTGCGGCGGGTTCAGGATGGGCGAGGACATGAGTGAGCCGTAAACGCCGCCGTTCGAGATGGTGAACGTGCCGCCCTGCATTTCGGCCATGGACAGCTTGCCATCGCGTGCGCGTGCGCCTTTTTCGGCGATGGCCTGTTCGATTGCGTGGAAGGACATGGCGTCTGCGTCGCGGATCACTGGCACCACGAGGCCCGTGGGCGTGCCCGCGGCAATGCCCATGTGCACAAAGTTCTTGTAGACAATGTCTGTGCCATCGATTTCGGCATTCACTTCGGGCACTTCCTTCAGCGCATGGCAGCACGCCTTGGTGAAGAAGGACATGAAGCCCAGCTTCACCCCGTGTTTCTTCAGGAACAGGTCCTTGTACTCATTCCGCAAGGCCATCACCTCGGTCATGTCCACCTCGTTATAGGTGGTGAGCATGGCGGCGGTGTTCTGGCTGTCCTTCAGGCGCTTGGCGATGGTCTGTCGCAGGCGGGTCATCTTCACCCGTTCCTCGCGCGCGGCGTCATCGGCAGCGACCGGCGCACGGGGCGCGGCGACGGGGGCCGCCGGGGCAGGTGCGGTGGCTGCAGCTGCAACGGCTTTGGCTACATCCTCTTTCATCACACGGCCATCGCGACCCGTTCCGGTGACTTGGTCGCCACTGATCCCGGCCTCGGCCATCGCTTTCTGAGCTGACGGCGCATTTTCGACATCCGAGTGGCCTGTCCCCGCGGGGACAGCAGCCGGTGCGGCCTCGGGAGAGGCTGCGGCAGGCGCGGCGGCTGCGCCAGAGGATGAGATCACGGCCAATTTGGCCGATGCGTCTACGGTGGTCCCTTCAGGCGCCGTGATTTCGGCGAGGACGCCAGCGGCGGGAGCGGGCACTTCGACGCTGACCTTGTCGGTTTCCAGCTCGCAGAGCATTTCGTCTTGCGCGACGCTGTCGCCCACGGCTTTGAACCATGTGGACACGGTTGCTTCGGTCACGCTTTCGCCCAATGTGGGCACCATGACGTCAACGTTGTCTCCGCTCTTAGCGGGAGCGGCGGCGGGCGCTTCGGCCTTTGGAGCAGCCTTGGGCGCGTCGCTGGATGCTGCCGCTGCCCCACCTTCGGCGATGTTGGCGAGCAGGGCGTCCACGCCAACGGTTTCGCCCTCCGCCGCCACGATGTCAGCCAGCGTTCCCGCCACAGGGCTGGGCACCTCAACCGTAACCTTGTCGGTTTCCAACTCGCACAGCATCTCGTCCACCTCAACACTGTCGCCGGGTTTCTTGAACCATGTGGCGACGGTGGCTTCGGTGACGCTTTCACCCAGGGTGGGCACGCGGACTTCGGTGGTCATGGTGTTATCCTTCGATGGTCAGCGCTTCGTTCACGAGCGCGGCTTGTTGGGCTTTGTGCTGGCTGGCCAGACCTGTAGCAGGGCTGGCAGAGGTGGCGCGGCCCACGTAAGCAGGGCGTTGGTGCTTGGCCTTGATGCGGGTCAGGACCCATTCGATATTGGGTTCGATGAATGTCCAGCCGCCCTGGTTCTTGGGCTCTTCCTGGCACCAGACCATTTCGGCCCCTTTGAACCGCTCCAGTTCCTTGACCAGAGAGATTGCCGGGAATGGGTAGAACTGTTCAATCCGCATCAGATAAATGTCGTCAATGCCGCGGGCGTCACGTTCTTCCAGCAGGTCGTAGTAAACCTTGCCCGAACACATGACGACGCGCTTGATCTTGTCATCTTTGGCCAGCTTGGTGTCGGAATTTCCGTGCTCAGCATCGTCCCACAGCACACGGTGAAAGGACGAGCCGGTTGTGAACTCGTCGGCCTTGCTGACAGCCAGCTTGTGACGCAGCAGCGATTTGGGTGTCATCAGGATCAGCGGCTTGCGGAAGTCACGGTGAATCTGGCGGCGCAGGATATGGAAGTAGTTGGCGGGCGTCGTGCAGTTGGCGATGATCCAATTGTCTTGACCGCACATCTGCAAGAAGCGTTCAAGGCGGGCAGAGGAGTGCTCCGGCCCTTGCCCCTCGAACCCGTGCGGCAGCAGAACGGTCAGGCCGGACATGCGCAGCCATTTGCTTTCCCCCGAGCTGATGAACTGGTCGAACATGATCTGCGCGCCGTTGGCAAAATCGCCGAACTGGGCCTCCCACAGAGTCAGTGCGTTGGGTTCGGCCATCGAGTAGCCATATTCGAAACCCAACACCGCGTATTCCGACAACATCGAGTCGATGACTTCATACTGCGCCTGACCCGCGCGGATCTGGTTGAGAGGGTAGTACCGCTCTTCGGTCTCCTGGTTCACGTAACCTGAGTGCCGTTGGCTGAACGTGCCGCGGGTCGAGTCCTGACCGGAAAGGCGCACAGGGAACCCTTCGGTCAGAAGCGAGCCGAACGCCAGCGCCTCACCCGTGGCCCAGTCAAAGCCTTCGCCGCTGTCGAACATCTTCCTCTTGGCCTCGATCAGACGGTCCACGGTCTTGTGCATCGGGAAGCCGTCTGGCGTGGATGTCAGGGCTTTGCCCACATCGGCCAGGGTTTCCGGCGCGATGGCCGTCTTGCCGCGCTGGTAGTCTTCCTTATTCTTGTCGAGGTGAGACCACTTGCCGTCCAGCCAGTCGGCCTTGTTCGGTTTGTAGTCCTTGCCCGCCTCGAACTCGTCATTCATCTGAGCCTGGAAGGCGGCTTTCATATCCTCGATCTCGCCCTCGGGGATCAGGCCATCACGGACCAGGCGTTCGGTATATAGCGTGAGCGTCGTTTTGTGCTTCTTGATCCGCTTGTACATCACCGGGTTGGTGAACATGGGCTCGTCGCCCTCGTTGTGGCCGAAGCGGCGATAGCAGAAGATGTCGATCACCACGTCCTTGCGGAACTTCTGACGGAACTCTGTGGCTACCTTTGCGGCGTGCACAACTGCCTCTGGATCATCCCCGTTTACGTGGAAGATGGGTGCCTCGACCACCAACGCGTTGTCGGTGGGATAGGGGGAGGAGCGCGAGAAGTGCGGCGCGGTTGTGAACCCAATCTGGTTGTTCACCACGATGTGCATGGTGCCACCGGTCTTGTGGCCGCGCAGGCCTGACAGCGCGAAGCATTCAGCCACAACACCCTGACCGGCAAACGCCGCATCACCATGCAGCAGGATCGGCATGACGCTGGTGCGTTCGTGGTCGTTGTTCTGGTCCTGTTTGGCGCGCGCTTTGCCCAGCACCACCGGGTTCACGGCTTCCAGGTGCGAGGGGTTTGCGGTGAGTGACAGGTGGACCGTATTGCCGTCAAACTCGCGGTCCGAGGACGCACCGAGGTGGTATTTTACATCGCCCGAGCCATCCACGTCTTCGGGTTTGAAGCTGCCGCCCTGGAATTCGTTGAAGATCGCTTTGTAGGGTTTGGCCATCACGTTTGCCAATACCGACAGGCGCCCGCGGTGGGGCATCCCGATCACGATGTCATTGACCCCTAGCGCGCCGCCGCGCTTGATGATCTGTTCCATCGCGGGGATCAGGCTTTCGCCGCCATCCAGACCGAAGCGTTTGGTGCCCATGTATTTGACATGTAGGAACTTCTCGAAGCCCTCGGCCTCGACCATCTTGTTCAGGATCGCCTTGCGCCCCTCGCGAGTGAACTGGATTTCTTTGCCGAACCCTTCGATCCGCTCCTTGAGCCAGCTGGCCTCCTCGGGGTCCGAGATGTGCATGTATTGCAGGGCAAAGGTGCCGCAATAGGTGCGTTTCACGATGGCGACGATTTCGCGCATAGTGGCGACTTGCAGGCCCAGCACGTTGTCGATGAAAATCGGTCGGTCCATGTCCGCTTCGGTGAAGCCGTATGACTTTGGGTCCAGTTCAGGGTGCGGGGTCTGATCACGCATGCCCAGCGGATCAAGGTCGGCCACAAGGTGCCCCCGGATGCGGTAGGCACGGATGATCATCAGGGCGCGGATACTGTCGAGCACGGCGCGCTTGATCTGATCGTCGCTGACCTCAACGCCTTTTTCCGCCGCCTTCGCCTTGATCTTGTCGCCCGCGCCTTTGACCTCGGCCGGGGCGGCCCACTCACCCGTCAGGGCCTGGGTTAGATCATCGCCCGGAACCGGAGGCCAATCCGTGCGCGCCCAGGACGGCCCCTCGGCCTCGCGTTTGACGGACACCTCGTCATCGCCCATCGCCTTGAAGAACGCCTGCCAGCTTTCGTCAACCGCGCCGGGGTCATTGGCGTAGCGTGCGTACATCTGTTCGAGGTATTCCGCATTGTGCCCCTGCATGAAGGAGGAGGCATGGAATTGGTCGTTGGGGGATTGGTCGGTCATTGGTGTACCTCAGCACAGAGCTCGGGCGGGAACGTCGCCCTTGAGCCATTGGATCCAAGACGGGTCCAGGGTTTCAAATTGGGCATCATCAGTGTCGCAAATTGCCCGTGTGAAAGTCAGAATTTGGTCCATCTCAAACGCACCTTTCTCGAAGATAAAGTGCCGTGTGATTGCATTGGGTGCGCTTGGAGCGAGTTGGATACCTTTAGGGATAGCAACAACTCGGAATCGGTCCATTGGTTTGGCGCCGTCCGCAACCACGGTCTGCGATGAAACGGCCAAAAACAGGAAACCGACTATCCGGCGGCACCGTCGGGTATCCCCCGACCGCCCCCAAGGGCCGGGGATACTCCCCCACCCACGGTTGGGGGACACCCTCAGAGCATATGACCGCCAGTGCAGCATGCTATGCTTAGCCCTTAATCGCTTCCATAACCGCCTCGCCCAGCGTCGCCGGGCTGTCGGCCACCACGATGCCTGCGGCACGCATGGCTTCGATCTTGTCCTCGGCACCGCCTTTGCCGCCCGCGACGATGGCACCCGCATGGCCCATGCGGCGCCCGGGAGGGGCGGTGCGGCCTGCGATGAAGCCGGCGGTGGGTTTCCAGCGGCCCTTCTTCTTCTCGTCGGCAAGGAACTGGGCGGCGTCTTCTTCTGCGGAGCCGCCAATCTCACCGATCATGATGATGCTTTCGGTCTCGTCATCGGCCAGGAACATCTCCAGCACATCGATATGCTCGGTCCCCTTGATGGGGTCGCCGCCGATGCCTACGGCCGACGATTGGCCCAGGCCCATATCCGTTGTCTGTTTCACTGCCTCGTAAGTAAGGGTGCCCGAGCGGCTTACGACACCCACGCTCCCGCGCTTGTGAATGTGGCCGGGCATAATTCCGATCTTGCAGGCGTCGGGCGTGATGACACCGGGGCAGTTGGGGCCGATCAGGCGCGAGGACGAGCCTTCCAACGCGCGCTGGACTTTCATCATGTCCAGCACCGGAATGCCTTCGGTGATGCACACGATCAGGGGCATCTCGGCGTCGATGGCTTCGAGGATCGAGTCCGCCGCAAAGGGCGGCGGGACATAGATGACGGAGGCATTCGCATCGGTCACATCCATTGCCTCATGCACCGAGTTGAAGACAGGCAGGTCCAGATGTGTCTGACCACCTTTGCCAGGGGTCACGCCGCCCACCATCTTCGTGCCATAAGCGATGGCCTGTTCGGTGTGGAACGTGCCCTGCGAGCCGGTCAGGCCCTGGCAGATCACTTTGGTGTTTTCATCGATGAGTACGGCCATGAAGCGCTTCCTTGGTTTGTCAGTCGCAGACAGACTGGGTCTGCGGCGAGAGAGTAGTTTTAGCGAAGGGAAAAGCGTCGAGCTTGGCGTGGCCACGCGCGATCGCGGAAAGGATGGAGAAGGGGTAGGCGGTTTCGAAATAGGTGCGCAGCAACTTTTGGCGATACAGCAACCACCCCTTTGGGCGTTGACGGCCCACATCGGATATCCCGTCATCCAATGGTTTGTTGCCCTGCGCGAAATGGGCCGGTGTCACCCGCGCCACGCCAAGTTGTCGTACAGCGGGCGAGACGTTCAGATTGATCAACAATTGATCGATGGTCAGCTCGAAAGGCAGCTGGGCCAACAACGTTATGGCCGCTTGCCGGGTCAACATGTAGACGGCTGCCCCGGTGCGGCGCGACAGCGCCTGTCGCATGACACCTTTGCGTGTTTTGCTGCCCGAACGCTCGAGCTTTACGATCTGTACGTCGGCGGGCCACCAGTATAGGTCAGCGAGCCACCGCCCCAGATCGGGGGTACCAAACGCGTGATCCTCAAGAATGAGACAGTGGGTTGCATTACTATCGAGAAAGCGTTCCCAGACGCGGGTATGGCTAATAGTTACGGTCCGATCCTGCTGCTTGAACACACCCCAGGGTCCAAACGGGCGCGACAGGCCGTCCAAAGTTCCGTCGGTATCAGTGCAATGCCAAAATCCGGTATGGACGTCACATGCGGCGCCGGTTGCTTGCAATTGGCGGGGCACGCAGTCACGCTGCGTTTGCGCCCGGACGAGGTTAATCATCTCGACATAAACGTGCGTCATCCGGATGTCCCCACGTCTTGGGGAAGCCGGTCGACCGAGATGAGCGTCTTACCTTGGCGTGTGCCGACATGGACCACTGCAACACGCCTGCGCAACAATGCGCGACCTTCGAGATAAGCTGTACCGGGTTCGTTGGCATATGGTGTCGGCAGGGTAATGGGCGTGCCAAAGACCGGCGGTTCAGCCATCTTGGCCCGAACAGCAACCACGGCACGTGTCGCATGATCGCCTTGGAACTCCACGGCGCAGTGGCGTTCGGCGTGATCGGGTGTTCCGGGGGCAGGCTCAAGCGATTTGTCCCAGAAGGTTAGATAGAAGGGCAAGGGTGCTCCCGCGACGCTCTGCATGTTTGCGCGCGCGCGCTCGATTGTCTGACCTGCTTTGAAGCAAACAGATACAAAGGCGTCGACAGCTGGATGCGTTCCGGCGGTGACAGGCAAGGCCAGACTGCACAGACACAAAGCACCAAAGATATAACGTGCGCCTAGCGCCATACAATCCAGACTCCGGTGAGTTTTTGACCCAGCACGTTTGTGCGCGCCACCATCTTCAATCGTGTCCCGGCCTGTGCACCGGATATCGCCCATTCCTGTTGTGCATTTCCCGTGGCCGCGACCGGCGTCAGAGCATAGCCCGCCGCCGTGACAGTGTTCACCAGTGCTTGCGCAGTCGTGGCTTGGTCCTGCCGGCGGACAGAAATGTTGCATTGGAAGATATTGGATCGTCCGGCGCCCAGGGCGACACTCATGAAAATGTCACCACGCCGCTGACCTGAGAGAAAGTAGTTTCGTCCCGCCTCGTCCGGGGCAACCCCGAAATCGCGTCGGCTCACCTGATCGAAGCGCTTTTCGACGCCAGCCATGCTGGGCAGCGATGCGACACAGGTATCCTCAAAGGCCTGCGCGGCCAATGCTATGTTTCCTGTCGGTTTCGCGCGGTTGGGCACTGCCGGTTGCGCAGCAGGCGTCGCGACAGGCGCGCTGCCGCCGGACATCACCGACCGGATTTCGGATGTTGGAATGTCGCGGGCGGCGCGCGCACGCGGCGCGCTGCCTTCACGCTGCTCCAGCCAGACAGCTGTCGAGGCCAACCCAACAGGTGGCAAGCTCTGTTGGACCGGAATGTCTGGCCGTCTTTCGCTGCTGCATGCGGCAACTGCCAAAAGGACGGCGACAACTACTCCCGCGCGCATCATCGGCGTCAGCCCTTAACCGCTTTCACGATTTTCTGGGCGCCGTCTTTCAGGTCGTCGGCCGCGATCACATCAAGACCAGAGTTGTTGATGATGTCCTTGCCCTGCTGCACGTTGGTGCCTTCGAGGCGCACAACCAGCGGGACTTGCAGGCCCACCTCTTTCACAGCGGCGACAACGCCCTCGGCAATCACATCACAACGCATGATGCCCCCAAAGATGTTGACAAGGATGCCCTTCACGTTCGGGTCTGATGTGATGATCTTGAAGGCTTCGGTCACCTTCTCCTTCGTCGCACCGCCACCCACGTCTAGAAAGTTGGCAGGCTCCGCGCCGTAGAGCTTGATGATGTCCATCGTCGCCATGGCCAGGCCCGCGCCGTTCACCATGCACCCGATCTCGCCATCCAGCGCTATGTAGTTCAGGTCGTATTTGGAAGCGGCGAGTTCCTTGGGGTCTTCCTCGGTCTCATCGCGCAGCTCATTGATGTCTGTGTGGCGATAGATGGCGTTGCCATCAAAGGATACTTTGGCGTCGAGCACTTTCAAATCACCGCCGTCGGTCACGATCAGTGGGTTGATCTCGAGCATCTCCATATCCTTCTCTTCGAAGGCTTTGTAGAGCAGGCTCATCAGGCCCACGCATTGCTTGATCTGTTTGCCCTCGAGGCCAAGTGCAAAGGCTATGCGACGGCCATGATAGGCCTGATAGCCGGTGGCCGGATCAACAGAGAAGCTGAGAATTTTTTCGGGAGTCGCCGCCGCGACCTCTTCGATGTCCATCCCACCCTCGGTCGAGCAGACAAAGCTGATGCGGCTGGTCTGGCGATCCACCAGCAGCGCAAGGTACAGTTCGGTTTCGATGCCCGACCCATCTTCGATATAGATGCGGTTGACCTGTTTGCCGACGGGGCCCGTCTGGTGCGTGACCAGGGTACGGCCCAACATCTTCTTGGCTTCCTCGGCGGCTTCCTCGACCGATTTGGTCAGGCGCACGCCGCCCTTGTCGCCTGCATCCGCTTCCTTGAACTTGCCCTTGCCGCGGCCACCGGCGTGGATCTGTGCCTTGACCACCCACATCGGCCCATCAAGGGCGCCCGCTGCCGTCTTCGCCTCCTCTGCCCTCAGAACGACACGACCGTCCGAAACGGGCGCTCCGTAGCTGCGCAAAAGGGCCTTGGCCTGGTATTCATGGATGTTCATGGCAGTTTGATCCCGTATAGATACGTCAACGTTGGGCCTATACGACCAACACTGAACAGCGCGTAAACGGGAAATATGTCGTAGTGGAGGTTTTGTGCGCGAAAATCGGACATTTGTGATCACTGCATTAAATCGTGTGATCACAAATCTAGATTTGAAAAGGAATCAACCCCCATGGCGACGCAATTTCCTATAAAACCAGAGGAAAATGGCGTGCGCTGGGGCGTGGTAATGACGGCAAGCGAACCGTTGGCCCTGGTCGAAACCAATGTGCGGTGGCACCTCGCAACAGGTGCCGAGACCGTTTTCGTGTTCCTTGACGACCCGAACGATCCGTCAAAAGATGCGCTTGGGGCAATTCCGAATTGCTCGGTTCATCTGTGTGACGATCGCTATTGGAATGAAGCCAAGCCCAAAAATGGTCGGCCGCCGTCGCAGATGCGGCGCCAAACAATCAATGCCAACTGGGTGCAGAGCCATTGTGATCTGGATTGGCTGTTTCATATCGATGCCGACGAATTCATCTGGCAAAATGGCGATCTCCGGTCCGAACTTGCAGACCATGGTGATCCCCGCACCGAAGTGAACTTGCCGGTGTTCGAAAGGGTCTTTCCGAATGGGCAGCAGCAGTCCCTGTTTGACGGCGCATTTCGCGCGTCATCGGATTTGATACCGGACCACGCCAATACCGTCTTTGGTTCTTTTGCGTCGCTCATGAAGCGTGGACAGTATTCGCATGGCGCAGGCAAAAGCGGCGTATGTGTGGGGGCCGGTTTGCGCCTTGGAGTGCACAACGCGACACGCACCGGATTGGGCGGGCAGCAGAGACGCGCGGCCAAACGTGTTTCAGAGACGGCGCGCCTGTTGCACTTTGATGGCGTGACGCCCCTTCACTGGATGATGAAAGCGTTGCGCTACCGCCAGACGTCCCCAGAGGTGCAGGCGAAGGTGTTGCAGCCACACCGCGCGGCTCAAATCAGATGGATGATGGAACGTTCGGACACGATGGACAGTATGCGACACGCTCATCGGTCCATGTTTGCACTGACAGTTGAGCGACGTTTGAAATTGAACGCCTTTGGTTTGCTGCACGAGATACCATTCAAGCCCAAAGGCGTCTTGGGCGCAGATTGCCCCAACCTCGACCCCGACGCGTTCGATACTGAATTGCTCCGCCGCACTCCGTGGCTGCGCGGACAGTTTGAAGACTAGGGATTTGTCATGGTTGTGTCGGCAACCCGATAGCAATAGCGCTTGCTATAGAGTGTCCAGAGATTTTGAGTTCGAAATATGCCGCTTGTCCGCCTTGATAAAACACTGATCTTTTTTGTGCACATCCCCAAGACCGGGGGAGCAAGTGTCGACCGCTATCTTTCAAAGGTTGGAAACATCGCCCTTTGGACGCCTGGAACCATGCAGTGGTCGAAATGCTCGCCACAGCATATCCATGCAGAATTGCACACACGCATGATCCCTCGTAGCTTCTATCAACACGGTTTCACCATCTTGCGGGATCCCGTGGCGCGTATGATCAGCGAGTACAGATACAGGGCGATGCGTCGCCAGTCAGACAGACCCTTGCCTGAGTTTGACATATGGGCGATCCGTATGTTGCAGCGATATGAGAGCAATCCCTATGTTCTGGACAATCATATTCGCCCGCAATCGGAATTCGTCTCGGACGGCCTCAAGCTGTTTCGCTATGAAGATGGGCTGGATCCGGTGTTCGACTGGATCGACGAAATCGGTGGTCATGCGGCCCTGCCGCGCAAATGGCATAACAGATCCTCTGGTCCGCAGGTCGAACCCTCCAAGGAAGTTGCGGACTTGATCCGTGAATTTTATGCGCAGGATATCGCGTTGCTGGATCAGATCTCGTCAGCATAGCGGGTTTTGACAGGTTGCCAACATACCCGGCATCGCCAAACTGATGGTTCAGGAGGCCGCCGTGTCCGTCGTGGGAAGGGTCTTATGGGCACGCCACTTGGTATAAAGGATGTATACCAGAGCGCCCTCCGGAATGGCGGTCACAAGAAACGGCAAACTTGCATATATATCCACCACGATGATGGCGCCCAGTGCCCCAAGAATGCGATTTCGGTCTTTCTTGAACTTTCGGTGGGCTGGCGTTTCCGTATCTGATGACGTGTCGTCCGCCGCCGGGGCAAAAGCCGTTGCGCGGTCAATCTTGGGACCAAGGTTGTCAAGGTGTCGTGGGGCGGTGACGCCGTCTGCGACGACCGCATACACACCAACTTCTTCCGCGAGATGTTTGGGGGTCGCGGGTCCAAGCGGGCGCAGCTCGACCTTTCCCAGTTTGCCATGTGCATGATCGTACACCTGTTGCGAGATCAGGATGCCGCCCACATCTGCCATCTCTTGCAAGCGCGCGGCCAGGTTCACGCCATCACCCAGCAGGTCAGCCCCTTCGATGATCACATCATCCAGATGAATGCCCAGCCGAAATGGCAGTAGATCGGCCCGTGCATTCAGCGTGCGTTGTACGTCTACCGCGCATTTCACAGCGCCGACAACGGATGGAAAATCAACGATCAGGCCATCGCCCGAGGTGTTGGCGATGCGACCGCCGCATTCTGCAATCGCGCTGTCCATGACATCGCGCGTCGCGCGCAACGCCTGCACTGTACCTTCCTCATCCCGGCTCATCCGACCGGAATAGTTGGCCGCGTCCGCCGCCAGAATGGTGGTCAGCTTTCGTTCAATGGGGCGCGACTGAGACATGTGAACCATATAAACATAAAAAGGGCCGGATGCGACGGCATCCGGCCCCTAAATTCATCGCCGCGGCAAATTTACGCGAGGCTGTCGTCGATGCCCTTGCAGGCCTCCATCAAGCCTTGAACGGCTTTCACGGAGGTGTCGAACATCTCTTGCTCTTCCTTGGTGAGCTTGATGTTGACGATCCGCTCGATCCCGCCTGCACCGATCACGGTAGGCACACCAACATACATGCCTTTCAGGCCGAAATCACCGTCGCAATGGGCCGCACAAGGCAGAACGCGCTTTTGATCCTTGAGGTATGCTTCGGCCATTTCGATGCCAGCTGTTGCGGGTGCATAGAAAGCAGAACCGGTTTTCAGCAGGCCAACAATCTCGGCACCGCCGTCGCGGGTGCGCTGCACGATGGCGTCCAATTTCTCTTGCGTGGTCCAGCCCATCTTGACCAGATCAGGCAGCGGAATGCCTGCAACGGTCGAATAGCGGACCGAGGGGACCATGGTGTCGCCGTGGCCACCCAGCACAAAGGCCGTGACGTCTTTCATCGATACGTCGAACTCTTCCGCCAGGAAGTGGCGGAAACGGGCGCTGTCCAGAACACCGGCCATCCCGCAGACTTTTTCGGCTGGCAGGCCCGAGAATTTCTGCAGGGCCCAAACCATCGCATCAAGCGGGTTGGTGATGCAGATCACAAAGGCGTCGGGTGCGTTGGCGGCAATGCCTTCGCCCACGGATTTCATGACTTTGAGGTTGATGCCCAGCAGGTCATCGCGGCTCATACCCGGCTTGCGGGGAACGCCTGCGGTGACGATGCAGACATCCGCGCCCGCGATATCGGCATAGGATTGCGTGCCTTTCAGCTTAGCATCGAACCCTTCCGAAGGGCCGGACTCCGCGATGTCGAGGGCTTTGCCCTCGGGGGTGCCTTCGGCAATGTCAAACAGGACAACGTCGCCCAGCTCTTTCAAAGCTGCGAGGTGGGCAAGTGTCCCGCCGATTTGACCGGCGCCGATCAGGGCAATCTTGGGTCTGGCCATGAGTGAAAATCTCCGCACTAGGGGTTTTTGCTGGCGCGGTGCCTAGCGCGAGATGGGGCGTCACGCAAGGGTGCCGCACCGCAGCGTATCGCGACAGGCGTGCTGGTGCATATCACATTCGCGCGCTAAGGGTGCAGGACAGCACTGTTTTTCAAAGGGTCGTGCGGGCGTGAACCTGGATCTGTGGTTTTTTGCAATCGCTGCACCGGCGGTGGTCTTTGCGGGGGTTTCCAAGGGCGGTTTCGGGTCTGGCGCATCCTTTGCGTCTGCTTCGATTCTGGCGCTGGTGATTGAACCGGGCATGGCGTTGGGGGTCGTGTTGCCCCTGCTGATGCTGATCGATGCCGCGACGCTCAAACCGTATTGGGGCAAGTGGGATTGGCGCGTGTCGGCGTTGATGATTGCGGGCGGGTTGCCAGGCGTCGCGCTTGGCGCGCTGTTGTATTCGCGTACCGAACCGGACGTGTTTCGAGTGCTGATCGGCGTGATCTCTGTCGGCTTTGTCATCTGGCAGGTGGGACGCAGCCGAGGCTGGATCAGAACGGCATCGCGCGCCTTGCCCGCTTGGTTCGGTGCGCTGACGGGCACAGTTGCGGGCTTCACCAGCTTCGTCAGTCACGCGGGCGGACCGCCTGCCGCTGTATACCTTCTGTCTCTGCGTCCCTCAAAGACGGCATACCAAGCCAATACCGTCCTGATCTTCACTGCAATCAACATCTTCAAATTCGTCCCGTATGCCTTTCTGGGTATGTTCACGGCCCAAACAGCGATCGCAAACATCGCCCTTGCTCCCTTTGCGCTGCTGGGGGCCTGGCTGGGTGTACGGGCGCATCATCTCGTACCGGAACGTGCATTCTTTTTGTTGACCTATGTGTTGTTGGTGATGACGGGCGCGAAGTTGATCTGGGACGGTCTGACATGACCACATGAACACTTACGGTGGGTGATACAGCCCAAGCCGTGCTGTTGTACCGGCACCTTGTCGGAGAACAGCCGCTCGCATCGGAATCGGCATTTGCCGCGTTGATTGCCCACCCGGGCACATCGGTGTGGGGTGCCTTTCTGTCGGATCATCTGGTGGCGATGGCAACGCTTCATGTCTTGCCGAACATGACACAGGGTGGTCGTCCCTACGCATTGGTCGAAAATGTGGTCACGCATGAAACGCATCGTGGAACGGGGCAGGGTCATCGGGGTGATGAAGGCGGTGATCGACGCAGCGTGGGCGGTGGAATGCTACAAGATCATGCTCCTGACCGGGCGCACGGCAGAAGCCAGAGGCTTCTACGAAAAACTGGGTTTCGGCGCGGACGACAAATGGGGCATGACCATTCGCCGTGTTCCCGTGCGTTAAGGATCGTGACGGATCATGACTCGCCTTACAGTTGGTAAGGCGGATATGTGGTCCGCCCCAAGGCAAAGCAAAGGCGCACCGAGGTGCGCCTTACAAAGGACTATCAGGATACTGTAAGGCGGACGTGTCGTCCGCCGCACCGGTTCAGGCGTCGCTACCCTTGGCAGGCAAGGCTTCGGCGAGCGTTTCATAGGCCTGACCGCTGGCAACAAGGCAGGTCATCCCGTTGGGCGTTGTTACTGTGATCGTCCACGATCCGCTTTCGTCCGAGGCAAAAACCTCGATCACTGAATTATTGGCCCCAAGGCCCATGGATTGGCGTGTCTCGCCATAACCTTCGGCGAGACGGCTCACCACGATATCGCGGGGTCCGCAATTGCGGGCCTGCTGCGCCTGTGCCGCATTCACCATTGCCGCAAGCGCTAGAACGCCCGCTATCATCACATTCATCATCCGTGTCATCACGTTCAGCCTTTCACAAAGGAAGGCGTCACCTCTGGTCATCTGGCCCAGCCGGAACCCCGGCGATGACCGGGCAGCCCCGGTTCACACCCGACCCTTTGCGCATTCCGTGAAGTGTTCGGCGGCCCTGCCGAAACGGCCCTCCCCGCGCTGTCGGATTGGGACAAATGTGCGGATCTAGCCTTGAATAGTGGTTAATGCAGCGTGCGCAGGTCGTTAAAATTTGATGAAAGGCTGCTGAACCCAACGAAAGTAGGGACTCCATTTCTGCAGCGCAGAAAAATAGCGCTTGAACTATCTGGCAAAAAGTGGCCCTTTCCGCGCAACTTTATGACTCGCAAGGATCGCACGCAATGGCCCTCGACCGTCCCCTCCGCTCTGTTCTCTACATCCCAGGTTCGAAACCACGGGCGTTGGACAAGGCGCGCGGACTGCCGGTTGATGCGATCATCTTCGATCTCGAAGATGCCGTATCGCTCGAAGAAAAGGAAAGTGCGCGGGCCACATTGGCCGAGGCGCTGGCACAGGGTGGCTATGGCGCACGGTTGAAAATCGTGCGGATCAACGGCTTTGACACGGCTTGGGGTCGAGATGATGCGCAGGCAGCCAAGGATATGGGGGCCGACGCGATCCTGTTGCCCAAGGTCTCCTCGCCCGCCGATCTGGATGCACTGGCTGAGATCACCGGGGACACGCCTCTTTGGGCGATGATGGAAACGCCTCTGGGCATGATCAACGCGCCCGCCATCGCTGCGCATCCGAAACTTCAAGGCATGGTCATGGGCACCAATGACCTGGCCAAGGAGTTGCAGACACGCTTCCGGCCGGATCGACTGCCGCTGCAATCCGGGTTGAGCCTGTGTTTGCTGGCGGCCAAGGCGCATGGCTGTGCCATCGTCGACGGCGTTTACAACACGTTCAAGGACGATGAAGGTTTGCAATTCGAATGCGAACAGGGCCGTGATATGGGTTTTGATGGCAAGACGCTGATCCACCCGGCGCAAGTCGACATCACGAATGCCGCTTTTTCCCCGTCCGAGGCGGAGATCGATCTGGCCCGCCGCCAGATCGCAGCCTTTGAAGAGGTGGAAGCCGCGGGTCAGGGCGTGGCGGTTGTCGATGGACGTATCGTCGAGAATCTGCACATCGTGACTGCGCGCGAAATGTTGGCCAAGGCCGAGGCTATCGCGGAGATGGCAAAGGGATAAGCGATGTATTGGATTGTGTTGATTGCAGGTGTCGCCTTGTGGTGGGCGGCGCATCTGTTCAAGCGGGTGGCCCCGGCACGTCGGGCATCTATTGGGGATCCGGGCAAAGGCATCATTGCCTTGGTGCTTGTCGGGTCCATTGTGCTGATTGTTATCGGCTACCGGGGTGTGGATTTTGTCCATGTCTGGCTGCCCCCAGAATTCATGATCCACATCAACAACCTGCTCATGCTGATCGCAATCTACCTGCTCAGCCCAGCACCCAAACGGGGCAAGCTGGTGTCAGGCATGCGTCATCCCATGTTGACCGGGTTCAGCCTGTGGGCCATCGCGCACTTGCTGGTGAATGGTGATGTCGCCTCGATACTGCTCTTTGGCGGCTTGCTGGTTTGGGCCATTGCAACCGCGCGTATCATCAATGCAGCCGAACCCGGCTGGCAACGTGGGCCAGAGGGTACGCTTGCAAAGGACGCCATGTTCCTTGTCGGGTCCGTCGTCTTGCTGGGCGTAATCGGTTGGGTCCACAACTGGCTGGGTGTCTGGCCGTTCCCGGGGTAAATCCATGAAATTGTACCGCTTTCTGTCCGAAGAGGACACGTCCGCCTTTTGCCACAAGGTTACTGCCGCGCTGAACGCGGGATGGGACCTGCACGGCTCACCGACCCAGACTTGGGACCACGCCGCGGGGATCATGCGTTGCGGACAAGCGGTCGTGAAAGAGGTGCCGGGGGACTACACCCCGGACATCAAGCTAGGAGAGCAGTGATGGCCAAGACCAATGCGGGCCGGTTTTTCGAAGATTACAGTGTTGGCGATGTGCTGACGCACGCGGTTCCGAGGACGGTCGGGGCAGGCGAGCGGGCGCTGTACCATGCGCTTTATCCGGCGCGGCACGCTCTGTACTCGTCAGACACGTTTGCACAGGCGTGCGGAATAGCCGCGTCACCGCTGGATGATATGATCGCTTTTCACACTGTCTTTGGCAAAACCGTCCCGGACGTGTCGCTGAATGCCGTCGCAAACCTGGGCTACGCCGAAGGCCGGTGGCTGAAGCCGGTGTGGCAGGGTGATACGCTTACCTCGCAATCCGAGGTGATCGGGGTCAAGCAGAACTCGAACGGTAAGTCCGGCGTGGTCTACGTGCGGACGACCGGGCGAAACCAGCGGGATGAGGCGGTTCTGGAATATGTGCGCTGGGTGATGGTGCGGAAGGGCGACCTGGATGCGCTCGCGCCTGAGACGGTTGTTCCCGACTTGAACAAGGTTGTCCCCGCGGGGACACTTGCAATACCCGACGGTTTGAACTTCGAAAACTACAATTTCGATCTGGCTGGAGAGCCGCACCGCTGGGGCGACTATGCGGTTGGCGAACAAATCGACCACGTGGACGGCGTAACGATGGAGGAAGCCGAACACATGATGGCGACCCGTCTGTGGCAGAACACGGCAAAAGTGCATTTCGACACATCCGCGCGCCCTGATGGGACCCGGCTGATCTATGGTGGGCACGTGATTTCGATGGCGCGCGCGCTGTCGTTCAACGGGTTGGCCAACGCGCAGATGGTCGTCGGCCTGAACGCGGGCGCACACGCCAATCCTTGCCTGGCGGGTGATACGGTCCGGGCATGGTCCGAAGTGCTGGACAAGGCCGAAACCTCTGCCCCCGGTGTTGGGGCGATCCGGTTGCGGTTGGTCGCGACCAAGGGCGGTGCGCCGTTCCAGTTGCGGGGGGAGGACGGCAAGTATCTGCCCGAGGTCTTGCTTGATCTCGATTACTGGGCCCTGATGCCCATGTAAGGATGCCGGGGTGACGCGCGTCTGGCGACGACGCCCCACCCGCCATCCCGCAGGACGCGAAGGAGAGACATCATGCTGCGATATGTGTTGCCGTTTCTGTTGCTACCTGGCGTGGCGCTTGCAGATGAAGAGCGTGAGGCCTTTGTCGAGGCCAATCTTCTGGGTATCTTCTATCACGAATTGGGCCACGCGCTGATCGACATCCTCGCCCTGCCGGTTTTCGGGCAAGAGGAAGATGCGGCTGATGTCGCGTCGGTTCTGCTGATTGACGGCTTCTATGAGGAAGAGGCAGCACAGGCGCTGGCCTATGACGCCGCCTTTGGGTTCTTGGGAGAAGCCGCTGCGGCTGCCGACATCGCCTATTGGGATACGCATGGACCGGATGAGCAACGTTTCTACAACACGGTGTGCCTTTTCTACGGTGCCAATCCAGAAGCGCGCGAGGATTTTGCAATTGACCTTGGCCTTCCCCCCGAGCGCGCAGAAACCTGTCCTGATGAGTTCGCATTGGCGCTCGACAGCTGGGGGCCCGCCTTTGACGAGATTGCGGGGCGGGGCAATACGATCCAGTTCGATCACGGTGGGCATGCCCTGCTGACAACGGACGTTATGCGGGCCGAGGTTGCCGCACTGAACGATGATTTCGATCTGCCCATCACGCTGACAGTCCGGGTCGAGGAATGTGGCGAGGCCAACGCGTTTTATGACCTTGGCACCACCGAAATCATCATGTGCACAGAGTTCGAAGACCATCTGCGCACGCTTTATGACGCGCTTGAGTGACCGTACGTTTGTGAAGTGCACTGTGTGACAGGACGCGCTAGGCTTCTGTCATGTGGCGCTTGGCTTCCATCTGTCTGGCATTGGCGTCGCCAGCGCGTGCATGCGAGTTGGCGCTGCTTCTGGCTGTGGATGTGTCAGGCTCGGTTGATGGCGATGAATACCGCATCCAGATGGACGGCATGGCCCATGCGTTGCGGGATGGGATTGTGGCCGATGCGCTGATTGCGCAAAATGCGCAAGTGAGCCTTGTACAGTGGACAGGTGCTTCCCGTCAGCGTCAGACAGTGCCATGGACAGCCATCCAGACCTATCAGGACGTGTTGACACTTGCCGACCGGATCGAAGGCGACGCGCGCGTCTGGCGGAACTACTCGACGGCCATTGGTGAAGCGCTGGCTGTGTCACGTGTGTCCTTTGCCCCTGTGGCTCACTGCCAGCGCAAAGTGATCGACGTGTCCGGCGATGGGGTCTCGAACGAAGGGGTGGAGCCGGCGACGCAGCGCAAAGTGCTTACGCAGGACAACATCACGGTGAACGCCATCGCGATTGAGACCGACGATACGGATCTGACGGCGTATTTCTTTGAAAACGTGATCACCGGGCCTGGCGCTTTTGTGGTCACAGCCCAGGGATTCGAGGACTACCCCGAGCAGATCAAACGCAAGCTACAACGTGAGACGACAAAACAGGTGACTTATTCTGCACAGTGACCAATCTTGTGATCACACGCATTTCAACCGTGATCACGTTTGCGCAGAATCCTGCAAATGCGCCAAAAAACCGCGCCAATTGTGAAGGCGTCGCGCGTGACATGTCTGTAAAAAGAGGTATCAAGAAGCAACCGATCACAAAGGATGCACAATGGCAGACGTCAACCGGGGCAATCGCCCGCTTTCGCCGCACCTGCAAATCTACCGCCCACAGTGGACATCGATGTCGTCCATTATGGTGCGCATCACCGGGATAGGCTGCCTGATCGCCTCTGTGCTTGTGGTTGCTTGGCTCTTGGCCGCTGCATCATCCGAGGCTGCATTTGCCGTGGTTGATGGTCTGCTGCGCAGCGTGCTCGGCAATCTGGTCCTGATCGCAGCAGTGTGGGGCATCTTTTATCACATGCTGGGTCGGCTGCGTCACGTGTTGTGGGACTTCGGCCATTTTATCCAGGTCCCCGTGTCCGAAGACATGGCCAAGGGCATGTTCATTCTGGCCACTTTGCTGACCGTTTTTGTTGTGATCGCAGTTTAGGGGAGGGTTCGATATGCGCTTTTTGACAGACCGCAAACGCGCCATGGGCCTGGGGTCCGGACGTGAAGGTACACACCATCATTGGCAGATGATGGTCAGTTCGATCCTGCTTGTGCCGCTCGTGCCAATCCTTGTCATCCTGTTCGCGTCGGCCCTTGGCGGCAGTCATGCCGAAGTTGTGGCGTTCTTCAGCCGTCCCATCCCGGCCATTCTGATGGGGCTATCCCTGATCGTGATCGTGCTGCACCTGATGCGTGAAGCGCATGCGGCGATTGAGGATTACGTTCATGGGACAGCTGGTAAGTTGACGTTAATCGCAACCACCGCATTTGCCTACACTATGATCGCGGCAGGCCTGTTTGCGATCGCGCGCATCGCGCTTTGAAATAACCAAGCGCGCTTCGCCAGCGCCGCTGTGAAACGAGGAGGCCGAAATGGCTGCATATGATTACGAGACGCATGAATATGACGTCGTGGTCGTTGGTGCCGGTGGCGCTGGACTGCGCGCGACATTGGGCATGGCCGAACAAGGCTTGCGCACCGCTTGCGTGACCAAGGTGTTCCCCACACGCTCACACACTGTTGCGGCACAGGGTGGCATCGCGGCGTCCTTGTCCAACATGGGCCCCGACAACTGGCAGTGGCACATGTATGACACGGTCAAGGGCTCGGACTGGCTGGGTGACACGGATGCGATGGAATACCTCGCTCGCGAAGCACCCAAGGCGGTCTATGAACTGGAGCATTACGGCGTGCCGTTTTCCCGTACGGAAGAGGGCAAGATCTACCAACGGCCATTCGGCGGCCACACCACCGAATTTGGCGAAGGACCGCCCGTGCAGCGCACCTGCGCCGCGGCCGACCGGACCGGCCACGCGATCCTGCACACCCTCTATGGCCAGTCGCTGAAGAACAACGCGGAATTTTACATCGAATACTTCGCCATCGACCTGATCATGTCCGAGGATGGTGTCTGTCAGGGTGTGCTTTGCTGGAAGCTGGATGACGGCACCATGCACCTGTTCGCCGCCAAGATGGTTGTGCTGGCAACTGGCGGTTATGGCCGTGCTTATTTCTCTGCCACTTCGGCCCACACCTGCACCGGCGATGGCGGTGGCATGACGGCCCGCGCCGGTCTTCCGCTGCAGGATATGGAGTTCGTACAATTCCACCCCACCGGCATCTACGGCTCGGGCTGCCTGATCACCGAAGGCGCACGGGGCGAGGGCGGATACCTCACCAACTCGGAAGGCGAGCGGTTCATGGAACGCTACGCACCGACCTACAAGGACCTCGCGTCTCGCGACGTGGTCAGCCGCTGCATGACCATGGAAATCCGCGAAGGGCGCGGCGTGGGCGCCGATGGCGACCACATCCATCTGCACCTCAATCACCTGCCACCCGAAACACTGGCCGAACGGCTGCCGGGTATCTCGGAAAGCGCGCGCATCTTTGCAGGCGTCGACCTGACCAAGGAACCGATCCCGGTCCTGCCCACCGTGCACTACAACATGGGTGGCATCCCCACGAATTACTGGGGTGAGGTGCTGGCACCAACCAAGGACAATCCCGACAACGTCTCACCCGGTCTGATGGCCGTGGGCGAAGCGGGCTGTGCCTCGGTTCACGGTGCGAACCGTCTGGGCTCCAACTCGCTGATCGACCTTGTGGTGTTTGGCCGTGCGGCGGCGATCCGGGCCAAGGATGTCGTGGATGCAGACGCGCCTATACCGACGCCAAGCAAACGCTCGATCGAAGCCGCGTTCTCGCGCTTTGACGGCCTGCGCTATGCCAAGGGCCACGTGCCCACGGCCGAGCTGCGGCTCGAGATGCAGCGGACCATGCAGGCCGATGCGGCGGTGTTCCGCACAGACAAAACGCTGGCGGAAGGCGAAGAGAAGATGAAGGGCGTGGCAGGCAAGCTCGAGGACCTGCAAGTCACCGATACGTCGCTGGTCTGGAACTCCGACCTGATGGAAACGCTTGAGCTGACCAACCTCATGCCGAACGCTGTGGCCACCATCACGGCGGCAGCGGCGCGCAAGGAAAGTCGGGGCGCCCACGCGCACGAGGATTACCCCGACCGCGATGACGAGAATTGGCGCAAGCACTCTTTGATCTGGTTTGAAGGCAATCAGGCGAGCCTTGGGTTCCGTGGTGTGCACCTGCAACCGCTGACCAGCCACAACGATGGCGGCATTGACCTCAAGAAAATCGCGCCCAAGGCGCGGGTCTACTAAGCCCCGCATGGCCCACGCGGTACGCAGCACGGATGATGTGGCACTCGTCCCCGGACGGGTGCTGCGCGTCTATGGCATGCGCCGCTCGGGCAACCATGCGCTGATTGATTGGATCATGCGGAACACCAGCGGCGGTGGGCTGTTCCTGAACAACTGCAAACCGGGCCGCGACCCACTGGAAACAACGCGCGCCGTCACCGTCTATCGCGACGGGACGCAGCTGGACATGCCAGGCCGGGAAGCCAGGATTGCCGCGGCAGGTGACGCGCCCACGGCGCTCGTATCCTACGAGGACCGCATGCCGCCGCTTGAGCGCAAACCGCTCTATGCAGCGCCCGAAACTTGCGTGCTCATCTACCGCAGCTTCTTGCATTGGGCCGCGTCTCTGCTGCGCAAGATCCAGGGCAATCCGGGCTACGGTCCCGTTGATCGGATGCGGGTGATGATGAACGCCGTCAACACCTATGGCACGATGCTTGAGCGGGTGCAGGACGGTGACGTCGTACCGCTGCTCTATGACCGCTGGAATACCGAGGACAGTTATCGTGCCGAGATGGCGGCGCGCCTCGACTTGCCGGGGCGCGACCTGAGCAAGGGGCGGGTCCAAAGCTACGGCGGTGGCTCGTCCTTTCAGGGCAAGTCGGTGGCCCCCGAAACACTTACAACCGATCAACGCGCCGCCCAGATGGCAGATGATCTTGAGTATCAGCTGATCCTGTGGACAGCGGCCCGCGACCCCCATTTCATCGCGCGGCTGGCCGAGGTGTTTCCCGAAGACGCGCTGCGCCTGTCCGGCCTGCTGCGCACCGCCAAAGCCGAGGTAACCCTGCCATGATCCGTGCCGCCGCCCTTGTTGCTCTCCTGACGCTTACCGCTTGCGAAGAAACCACCCAAGCGGTGGACAACGTCGCCCGCCGCAGCGCCAAAGCCGCTGTTTCGGAAACCATAGTCACGCGCTTCCCGGCTGTGCCGAAACAGGCGGTCACGCCCTTTACCGACTGCATCATCGACAACGCGTCAGCGCGTGAGATCGGTGAATTTGCCAAGGACGCCGTGATAGGCGTCTCAGAAACAACCGCTGCTCTGGTACGTTCCGTGCTTGAGCGGCAACAGACACAACAGTGCATCGTCGGGGCAGGTCTCTCTGTCCTGACCGCGTGAAAGGAGAACCGCAATGGTCCAACTGACGCTTCCCAAGAACTCTCGCATGACGACAGGCAAAACCTGGCCCAAACCCGAAGGGGCCACCAACGTGCGCAAGTTCAGCATCTACCGCTGGAACCCCGATGACGGGAAAAACCCGCAGGTCGACACCTATTTCGTCGACATGGACACCTGTGGCCCGATGATCCTGGACGCGCTGATCAAGATCAAGAACGAGATTGACCCGACCCTGACCTTCCGCCGCTCCTGCCGCGAAGGCATCTGCGGGTCCTGTGCGATGAACATCGACGGCATCAACACGCTCGCCTGCATCTACGGCATGGACGAGGTGAAGGGCGACGTCAAAATCTACCCGCTGCCACACATGCCCGTGGTCAAGGACCTGATCCCGGACCTTACGCATTTCTACGCCCAGCACGCGTCGATCATGCCCTGGCTGGAAACCAAGACGAACCGCCCCGCGAAAGAGTGGAAGCAGTCAATCGAGGATCGCAAAAAACTCGACGGCCTCTATGAATGCGTCATGTGCGCCTCCTGCTCGACTGCATGCCCCAGCTACTGGTGGAATGGTGATCGCTACCTCGGGCCAGCAGCGCTCCTGCACGCCTACCGCTGGATCATCGACAGCCGGGACGAGGCGACAGGCGAACGGCTCGACGACCTTGAAGATCCGTTCAAGCTCTACCGCTGCCACACGATAATGAACTGCGCCAAGACATGCCCCAAGGGCCTGAACCCGGCTGAGGCGATTGCCAACATCAAGCAGATGATGGTCGAACGTACCGTCTGATGCGGGTATGAGCGACGTCTGGGCGGCCCTTCTGCTGGCAACACTTGCAGGCGGATCGATCCCGCTGGGTGCCTGGATTGCGACATTCAACGCCGCCTGGCCCAACTGGCTCAAGACCGAAGCACGACACGGCGTGATCGCGTTCGGGGCCGGTGCGCTTTTGGCCGCCGTCGCTCTTGTACTGGTCCCCGAGGGCACGGAACGGCTTGGGCCTGGCGCTGCCCTTAGCTGGTTCTTTGCAGGCGGTGTCGCTTTCGCCATGATTGACCGTGCGCTGTCGCGGGCGGGGGGCAAATTCGCGCAGTTTCTTGCCATGATGATGGACTACCTGCCCGAGGCGATGGCGCTTGGCGCCCTTATCTCAGGTGATCTTGGCACCGCGCTCCTTGTGGCGGGCCTTATTGCCCTGCAAAACCTGCCCGAAGGCTTCAATGCCATGCGCGAATTGTCAGAAGATGGCCCCGCGCCGCTGTGGCTGTTTGTACTGATGGTCCCACTCGGTCCGCTGGCGGCTTGGGTCGGGGTATCCCTGCCACCCACCCAAGAGGGTGTGATCGGCGCGGTCATGATGCTGGCGTCGGGTGGTATACTCTTCCTGATGTTCCAGGACATCGCACCACAGGTGCCATTGAAGAACGCGCATCTGCCGACACTGGGCGCTGTGTGCGGCTTTGGCCTAGGATTGGCCGGCGACCTGCTGATTTAGCCCTTCGAGCCTGACGCATCTTGCCTCCGCACCCCCCGGCTGCCGCTGAAGGCCGATGTGTGATACCCTGCGCGTGATCAAACGGGGGTGGACATGTCGGATATCACCATTCTCATCGGCACGACCAAGGGTGCGTTTCTTTTGCACAGTGCCACGCGCGACACCTGGAAACTGACGGGACCGCATTGCGACGGTTGGGCCATTAACCATGTGATTGGCGATCCCAAGACAGGCAATATCTGGGCCGGTGGTGGCAATGCTTTCAGCGGTGCCGGGATCTGGCGGTCCGAAAATGGCGGCGCGACATGGCAGCTGTCCAAACTGTCGAAAGGAGAGATGGACAGCTGGGCCGAAGACAATCCGGAAGAGGCAGCCCTTTTCGGTTGGACGGCGCACGACACCAGTTTTGACGGGGATGTCACCGCGATCTGGTCACTGTCACTGGCCAACGGGCGGCTCATGGCAGGTGGCAATCCCGGCCGTCTTTATGAAAGCACCGATGGCGGCCAGAACTGGAACCGCAACGATGCGCTCAGTGATCATGGCACGCGCGACAGCTGGAACCCCGGTGGGGCGGGGCTGGTCCTACACACGATTGTTCGCGATACCAAGGATGACGCCAAGATGTGGGTGGGGATCTCGGCGGCAGGCGTTTTTGCGACCGAGGATGGTGGCGCCACATGGGACCGGCGCAACCGGCTCTCCAATGCAGAAAGCTGCGGCCAACATGCACATTTGGCAGCACCCCGGGATGGTGAAACTGGGCACTGTGTGCATAATTTCGTCCGCGCCAGCACGGATGTGCTCTATCAGCAAAACCACCACGGGGTCTGGCGGTCGTCCGATGACGGCCGCAGTTGGGAGGATATCACAGAAGGGCTGCCCTCGACCTTCGGGTTTCCCATCGCCGTACATCCCCACAAGCCACAGATGATCTGGACCCTGCCGCTCAACGGTGACAGTGACGGGCGCTATCCACCGGATGCCAGCGCCGCCGTTTGGCGGTCTGAGAACGGCGGCGACACCTGGACAGACCAGCGAAACGGATTGCCACAAGACACCTGCTTTTTCACCGTGTTGCGACAGGCCATGGCGACCGATCAGCAGACGCAAGCGGGAGTGTACTTTGGCACAAACTCCGGCTCGGTCTTTGCATCACGGGACGAAGGTGAAACATGGGATGAAGTCGCCCGGCACCTGCCGACAATCCTCTCTGTCGAGGTGATGGACCGTATCTGACACTTGCACCCAACGTGCGGGCAGTTAGGCTGCGCGCATGACCGATGCCCCCGACTATGCCGACGCTCACCGCGCCATCCCGCCAGTGATCTGCTACCCGCCCGAGACATTGCCGAAACCGGATATGGCGCGCTATGCCCGTGCCCGTGATGGCATGACCAAACTGTCCGAGATCCTTGCCGCCCCACGCGAGGCGGCAACGTTCGACGTGCCTGCGGGTCACATCTTTCGCATCTCCTCTGTCGAAGGGCCGCAGGTCGGTGATCTGAACCTCTGGAATGCAAACGACCTGTCCGAACGGTTCTACTCGGGCAAGACGCGGGCCTTGCACGGCACCCATGTGGACACGGGCGACAGATTGTGGACCAGCTTTCCCACCCTTCGCCCGATGGCCACGATCATCCATGACACGCTTGATTGGTACGGGTTCGATGAGTTTGGGGGTGGTGTGCATGACGTGATCGGTACGCGGTGTGACCCCTATACAGGCAACCTCTTGCAGGGTGGTCACTACCATCACTGTTGCCATTCAAACCTGACCCGCGCGCTGGCCGACCACACCGGACTGTCGCTGGTCGAGGCCGAGCCGCATGTGCATGACGTCATGAACGTCTTCATGTGCACCGGCTTCACCCGCGACACCGGTCAGTACTTCATGAAGGCGTCACCGGTCCGTCCCGGCGATCATATCGATGTCTTTGCCGAGATCGACCTGCTGGGCGCGCTCAGCGCCTGTCCGGGTGGCGATTGCGGGTCCGAGCATTCCTCGGACACCGCGCCCTGCTTCCCGCTCAAGATCGAAGTGTTTGCGCCCGCACCCGGCGCACTTGATGGCTGGCAGAGCCCGCCGGTCAACGGCTACGACCGCAGCCACGGACGCGCATAGCGCGACAGGGTCCAGCCTTCCCTGTTTTGGAAAAATCCCCGCCGGAGGCTCCGACGAAGGCCACATGCATAACGGTGCATTCATCGCGCGTTAAGCAAGACGCGCTACAAGAAAGTTAACCAACGCTTGCATGACCGTGACGGTGGGGGTGCACAGGGGGTGTACAGATGGTGCACGCGGGGTGACAGGCTTGTGCCACCCCTAATAGGCTGAAAAATAGTGCTAAAATAGCGTCGCGTCAGGCAAACGCGGCTTCCAGCGCAATTTCCACCATATCCCCAAAGGTCTTTTCACGATCTTCCGACGGCAGGGCTTCACCTGTCTGAAGGTGGTCACTGACGGTCAGCACAGCCAGTGCGCGGCGCCCGTGACGCGCCGCCAAGGTGTACAGCTCCGCAGCCTCCATCTCGACGGCAAGGATGCCATGGCGAACCATCTGTTCGTCCAGGTCGGCCCGCTCGGCATAGAACACGTCGGATGAATAGATGCCGCCCACATGCGTCCTAGTGCCCTTGGCCTGGGCCGCATTTACTGCTGCCGCCAACAGACCATAGTCGGCACAGGGGGCATAGTTGATCTCTTTGAAAAAGCCCGAGGACGGTGACGTGATGGTCGTCGATGTCATCGCAATGATCACGTCGCGGATGCCCACATGCGGCTGCATGCCCCCGCATGATCCAATGCGGATCAGCGTCTGCACGCCATACGTGGTGATGAGTTCATTGGCATAAATCGACAGGGACGGCATGCCCATGCCTGACCCCTGGATGGTGACCCTGTTACCCTTCCACGTCCCGGTAAAGCCCAGCATGCCACGCACTTCGTTGACCAGTTCAGCATTCTCGAGGAACGTCTCAGCCGCCCACTTGGCGCGATAAGGGTCGCCGGGCATCAGCACGGTTTCAGCAATTTGGCCCGGTGCGGCACCGATATGAACGGTCATGGTCAACTCCTTCGTCTGGGAACAGCCGTTGCAGTACTCGCTTTCAGCGGAAAGGAGAATAGCACGCACGACAACGGCGCAGATTTGCGCATGGATCGCACATCAAAATGTGGAAGATGCGCCCGAAACAAAAAAGGCCACGTTCCCGTAGCAAAAGGAACGTGGCCTTTCTTGAATTGGCGCGCGGTCAGATTTCCATCTTCTCCGCTGGTGTGCCTGCTTCGACGGCTGCCTTGAACCAGTTTGGCTGACGCCCTTTGCCAGTCCAGGTTTGCGCAGGATTTTCAGGGTTCATGTATTTCGGTTCGGCACTCGACGCTTTCGCGCTTCCCCGTCCCGATTTCTTACTCGTCAACTCATCCAGCGAAAAACCATACTCTGCTGCCGCTTTTTGGGCCGCGGCCAAAGCATCATGCCGCTCTGATTTGCGACGTTGCACAATTGCCTCGTCTATGTCAGCGCGCAGTGCTTCTAGTTCTTTGCGGCTCATTTTGTCGAGTTTGATTGCCATTTTTTGTCCAGTTTATTTTAAGATTACATACTCTATTTGGTGAAATCTTAGGAAAATCAAGAGCCTGACTGATCGTAATTGTGTCAGCAGCGGGGACTTGCTCGTTATGCGCGTTTCTTTCGACTACGAGTGGAAAACTGACTTGGTGAATTGATGGCACCGGAATTGAGCTTCCCGTAGGGCGGGAGAGGCCTATGGCAATTGAAACTGAAGATCATTGAAGCGGTGGTCGACGTGACCAAAGCTTATTCTGATTTGGCGCAGTCACTATCGTTGGTCCTATTGGACGCAACTGCCGCCCAGCAAAAAAGGTACAGCCAAAACATTATTGAAACCGCGAAACTGCGCGCGCAGTTTACAGAAGGATTGATCCGGTTTCGGGCCGGGCTGATTGGCTGCACATAGACAGAGGGTGATATGGCCGCAGCAACGCTGGCGCGGGCTGTGATGCCTGGGCAAGCAGGGATACTGCCGCAGCATCCACCACCCAGACCGGAGTGGACACAGCTTTGCAGCCCCTGCAGCGGGTCGCTGACCTCGCTCAGGCAGTATCGGTTTCGAAAAAAGCGCAGTGACGGCTATTCTGCCGCAACAGCCTTTGGATCGGCCAGTGTGACGATGTCCTGCATGATCGTGTTCAGCTCGAAATCTTTGGGCGTATATACCCGGGCGACGCCCATGGCGCGCAACCGATCGGCGTCGTCATCGGGAATGATACCGCCGACAATCACCGGCACGTGTCCCAGCCCCGCGGCTCGCATGCGCTGCATCAGGTCTTCGACAAGTGGAATATGGCTGCCCGACAGGATCGACAGGCCCACCACATGCGCATCGTCATCACGGGCGGCGGTCACGATTTCCTCAGGTGTCAGGCGGATCCCTTCATAGGCGATGTCCATCCCGCAATCACGCGCGCGGACGGCAATCTGTTCTGCACCGTTCGAATGACCATCAAGGCCCGGCTTGCCTACAAGAAATTTCAAGCGACGACCCAAACGGTCGCTCACAGCATCAACAGCATCGCGCAAATCATCCAGCCCCTCGGTCATGTTCGAACGACCTGACGACACGCCGGTTGGCCCGCGATACTCTCCGTGCACCGCACGCATTTGCGCCGCCCATTCACCGGTGGTGACGCCAACCTTGGCGCAGGCGATCGAGGCAGGCATGACATTCTGGCCCGCCTGCGCCGCTGCTCGTAAATCGGAAAGGGCAGCCTTCACTGCGGCATCATCCCGTTCTGCGCGCCACGCGTTCAGCCGGTCAATCTGGTCTTGTTCGACAGCCGGATCGACAACCATGATTCCGCCATCGCCGGTCATCAGTGGGGAAGGCTCCCCAGCCTGGTACTTGTTTACGCCAACCACAACGGTTTCACCCTTTTCAATGCGGTTCAGACGCTCGGCATTCGATTGCACCAGTTGGGCTTTCATATAGTCAATTGCCGCAATGGCTCCGCCCATCGCATCAAGGTTTTCCAATTCGTGGCGCGCGCCGGTTTTCAACTCCTCGACCTTGGCGTCAACAGCAGGATTGCCATCAAACAGGTCGTCATATTCCAGAAGGTCCGTTTCAAAGGCCATAATCTGCTGCATGCGCATCGACCATTGCTGGTCCCATGGACGCGGCAGACCCAGCGCCTCGTTCCAAGCGGGCAATTGCACCGCACGGGCCCGCGCCTTTTTCGACAAGGTCACTGCCAGCATTTCAATAAGAATGCGATAGACGTTATTTTCTGGCTGCTGTTCGGTCAGGCCAAGTGAATTGACCTGCACCCCGTAACGGAAACGGCGGAATTTTGGGTCAGTCACGCCGTAGCGCTTCTCGCAAATCTCATCCCACAGATCGACAAACGCGCGCATCTTGCACATCTCGGTCACAAAGCGGATGCCTGCATTCACAAAGAAGGAAATGCGCCCGACGACAGCCGGAAAATCGGTCGGGTCAATACGTGGTTTCAGTTCGTCCAGAACAGCCGTGGCCGTGGCAAGAGCGAATGCCAATTCCTGCTCAGGCGTCGCGCCCGCCTCTTGCAGGTGATAGGAACACACATTCATCGGGTTCCATTTCGGTGCGTTGGTGTAGCAGTATTCGGCCACATCCGCGATCATCTTGAGTGATGGTTTTGGCGGGCAGATATAGGTGCCGCGGCTTAGGTATTCCTTGATCAGGTCGTTCTGAACTGTGCCTTGCAACTTGGACACATCCGCGCCCTGTTCCTCGGCCACGGCGATATAAAGCGACAGCAGCCATGGGGCTGTTGCATTGATTGTCATCGATGTGTTCATCTGTTCGAGGGGAATGTCCGAGAACAGCGTATGCATATCGCCCAGATGCGCTACGGGGACACCAACCTTGCCGACCTCACCGCGCGCCAGAACGTGGTCGCTGTCGTACCCGGTTTGTGTTGGCAGATCGAAAGCCACGGACAGGCCGGTTTGACCTTTGGCGAGGTTTGACCGGTAGAGCGCGTTGGATGCGGCGGCGGTTGAGTGTCCGGCGTAGGTGCGGATCAACCAGGGGCGGTCTTTCTGTGCAGGCTGCGACATGGCGTACTCTCCCGTGAATCGGCTGGGTAACAAAATTTCGTATGATGTGAGGTATAGGTAATTTTGTGGCGCAGTCAATCCGCTGCGTTGCGGCATTTTCCGCGTTGCGGCCAGACGGCTACGACAAACATCAGCCATCCCAGAACCCCGACGCTGTGGGCTGACAAGGTGATGGGCCCGGTAAAGGTTAGCAGTGCCAGGATATCTTCCGGCGGGGGCGGCGCCTTGATCACGGATTGCGCAGGCAACCCGTCAAAAATCATGCGGTAGTAGGTATAGTATCCTTGCGGTGATGCCCAAACAAAGGTGATGAAGGCGACCAGCCACACGGGCACCCGGATGATCAGCGGGCGCCTCAGCACCAGCAAACGTGTGAACCCAAGAGCAACAACAGCAAACAGAAGGGATACAACGGCAAGGCCGATCTGTCCCCAAACGGTCAGAGTATAGAAGGAATCTCCGTCATACATTCCGCCACTTTCAGGCCGCGACAGGGGAAAGACCAGCCCATTTCGCTTGCTCCTACCCCATACGCCTGCGAGGGTTCACGCGATGATGAGATCGGTTGAACTCCCCCTCTGGCTTTTTGTGCTGATCGTGTTGTTCGCAGCCGTGACCTTTGCATCGCATTTCCTGTTCCCGTCGGTGCGCTGGTTCTTTCGACGGCGGTTGGAGCGGGCGGTGAGCCGACTGAACGAGCGGCTGACACGGCCCATTGAGCCTTTCAAGCTGGCCCGCCGTCACGACATGATCCAGCGTCTGATCTATGACCCGGAGGTGACGGAGGCCATCGTTCAGCACGCGGATGAGAACAACGTGCCCGAGAACGTGGCTTTTGAACAAGCGCGCCGCTATGCCCGCGAAATCGTGCCCAGTTTCTCTGCGTTTGCCTATTTCAGCTTCGGTGCGCGCGTCGCACGGTGGTTGGCAACGGCGCTCTATGATGTGCGGACCGGCCTCAACAACGATCAGCAAATCCAAAGCGTGGACCCGGATGCGACGGTGGTTTTCGTCATGAACCACCGCAGCAACATGGACTACGTTCTGGTCACATATCTTGCGGCGCGGGCCTCGGCGCTCAGCTACGCGGTGGGGGAATGGGCGCGTGTCTGGCCATTATCGCGTTTGATCAAGTCGATGGGCGCTTACTTTATCCGCCGCAGATCGCGGGGTGCGCTGTATCGCAAGGTTTTGTCCCGCTACGTGCGCATGGCAACTGCGGGTGGCGTGACCCAAGCCATCTTCCCCGAAGGCGGGCTGAGTGTGAATGGTCAGCTGATGCCGCTCAAGATGGGGCTCCTATCCTATGTCGTTGATGGGTATGACCCCAGCAAACGTGACGTCGTCTTTGTTCCCGTCGCGATTAACTACGACCGTGTGCTCGAAGATCGCGTTCTGATCGCTGCCGACAAACGAGGAGATCGCCGGTTCGGGGTCAGTATCACCGTGGTGATGGCGGCCATTCTACGCCTGTTGTGGCAGTGGATAACGCGGCGGTATCGCAAGTTTGGCACAGCTTCCGTTGTCTTTGGCCCTCCGGTCTCCCTTGCGGCTTTGGGTCAGGATCGTGACCTGGATCAACTGGCAGAAACGCTTCGTGGTCGAATACAGGATGTGATGCCAGTCCCGTTTGTCCCGTTGCTGGCACGCATGTTTTTGCAAACGGACACGCCGATCCCGGATACGGATATGACCCATCGGATCAAGACGGCCATGCCATCCGAGCGTGGAACACGGCCGCCATTGACAGACGATGATCTGAGCAACCGCATTTCCCGTGCTTTGGGCGACATGGAACGGCGCGGCATGATCCATTGGATCGACAATGGATGGGCAAAGGTAAGCGACGAACAGGACCTGTTCCGCTTTTATGCCAATTCAATCGACGATCTGTATCCGGACAGCATCACACCGGAAGATGCTGCGCGCGCAAAGTCATAAAATTACAAAAAAGCTAATGCATGGGTTGCTTTATTTCGTGACGAGCCATATTCAGCCGTAACGCAGTCGATTCTGCGCTGCGGCACGGAATTTTCAACCCGGAGGCTCAACATGGCACTCGACACTGGCATCGCGTCCTACGACGCACCTGAAAAAGACCTCTACGAGATGGGTGAAATCCCACCCATGGGGTATGTCCCGAAACAGATGTATGCGTGGGCCATTCGGCGCGAACGCCATGGTGAGCCGGACACGGCAATGCAGTTGGAAGTGGTCGATGTGCCAAAGCTCGACAGCCACGAGGTGCTGGTTCTAGTGATGGCCGCAGGGGTCAACTACAACGGTGTCTGGGCCAGCCTGGGCAAGCCGATCTCGCCCTTTGACGGGCACGGCCAGCCGTTCCACATCGCCGGTTCTGATGCTTCGGGCATCGTTTGGGCCGTGGGTGACAAGGTAAAGCGCTGGAAAGTCGGGGATGAGGTGGTGATCCACTGCAACCAGGACGACGGCGACGACGAACACTGCAACGGCGGCGACCCGATGTACTCGGAAAGCCAGCGCATCTGGGGTTATGAAACACCCGATGGGTCCTTTGCCCAGTTCACCAATGTGCAGGCCCAGCAGCTGATGCCACGGCCCAAGCACCTGACATGGGAAGAAAGCGCGTGCTACACGCTGACGCTTGCCACGGCTTACCGCATGCTGTTTGGCCACGAACCACATGACTTGAAGCCCGGCCAGAACGTTCTGGTCTGGGGCGCGTCCGGCGGCCTGGGATCCTATGCGATCCAGTTGATCAACACAGCCGGAGCGAATGCGATTGGTGTGATCAGCGACGAAAGCAAGCGCGACTTCGTCATGGACCTGGGCGCCAAGGGTGTCATCAACCGCAAGGACTTCAACTGCTGGGGTCAACTGCCCACGGTCAACACACCTGAATATGCGGAGTGGTTCAAGGAAGCTCGCAAGTTCGGTAAGGCGATCTGGGACATCACCGGCAAGGGCGTGAATGTTGACATGGTCTTCGAACACCCTGGCGAAAGCACGTTCCCGGTCTCGACCTTTGTGTGCAAGAAGGGCGGTATGGTTGTGATCTGCGCGGGTACCACTGGCTACAATCTGACCTTCGACGTGCGTTACATGTGGATGCATCAGAAGCGTCTGCAAGGCAGCCACTTCGCCCACCTCAAGCAAGCGTCGGCTGCCAACCACCTGATGGTCGAACGCCGCCTTGATCCTTGCATGTCCGAAGTCTTCGCCTGGAATGACCTGCCTGAAGCGCACATGAAGATGCTGCGCAACGAACACAAGCCCGGGAACATGTCGGTTCTGGTGCAGGCGCCCAAGACCGGTCTGCGTACTCTTGAAGATGCGCTGGAAGCGCGGCGTTAACGCCATACACGCCAAAGATGAGTGTAAACGCCCGCGAATCACCCTGTGGTTTCGCGGGCGTTTTGCTGTTCCAAGGCCAGATGTAGCTGGATCAATGGCTTGTAAATTACCACCTCGCTATTTCTGGGGAGGGGAAATACGTGAATTTTCGGGGCAAGTTAACACATGCTATAGTTGTGTTAACCTTTCATTAACCACTCGGGAGTGAGTTTGATCATGAAAAGTGACTGGATACTGGACGTTCTTACGGACCTAAAGACTTTTGCCCGCTCCAACGACATGCATGCGCTCGCTGAGCAGTTGGACGACACCGCAATCGTCGCGATGGCCGAGATCGCCGCGATGAAGGAAACACAGGATGGTCAGCGTCACGACGGCGAGGCAGCCGTTGGAACCTATTTTGGAGGGTTTGGAGCAAGCTGAGGGGCTCGCTGCCCTACAGGCGGCGTCCGAAGAAATACGCGACCACTACAGGGTCGATCACGTGGTGTACCACTGGGTCGATTCCGCCGGGGATCAGTATGGTTGCGGAACGTATTCGGATGTCTGGCGTGACCGGTATCTTGAGCAGAATTACCTGCGTATTGATCCGGTCATAATGGGGTGTTTTCAAAGGTTTCACCCCGTAGACTGGAAACGGCTGGACTGGAGCAGCAAGTCCGCCCGCACCTTTCAAGCCGAAGCCATTGCACACGGGGTCGGGAACCAGGGTTTCTCGGTTCCGATCCGCGGCCCGAACGGCCAATTTGCACTCTTTACGGTCAGCCACTCATGCGACGACAAAACATGGGCCGAATGGACAGACGCGCATCGCCGTGACCTGATCCTGATCGCGCACACGTTCAACGAAAAGGCGCTCGATTTCGAACCGGACCGGGCGCCGGAACAATCCCAAGCGCTCAGCCCGCGCGAGGTTGACGCAATGACCTTTCTGGCCATGGGATACAGTCGCGCGCAGGTGGCCGATACGCTTTCGATTTCGGAGCACACTCTGCGCGTCTACATCGAAAGCGCCCGGTTCAAGCTGGGTGCAATGAATACGACACATGCCGTTGCTCGGGCCATGAGCCGGGGCTTGATCGTCGTATAAAAAACGCTTGTTGCCTGAGAGGGCAACATAACGGACGGGCATGCGTACAAGATATTAACTTACGTTACGGTACCTTCTGGTCACACCTCCCCGGTTTGATAAGGAGTACAGCGATGCTGCGTTATGTTTATGCCTCTGATCTTGGTGATTATCCCAAACTTGCCCGCACCATGTTTCGTGATCGTGCGGACCAATTCAAAACCCGATTGGGTTGGGATGTGAACGTTGATCAGAACGGTTATGAGCGTGACGAATACGACGATCTGAACCCGCTTTATGTCATTTGGGAAGAACCCGATGGCTCGCACGGCGGCTCCATGCGCTTTCTTCCCACGACCGGCCGCACAATGGTGAACGAACACTTTGGCGATCTGATCTCTGGACCCATTACCAGCCCATTGATCTGGGAATGCACCCGTTTCTGCCTAACACGCGGGGCCGGTGGTCATGTCGCTGCCGCTTTGATGCTGGGCGGTGGGGAAATCATGCAGAACTTCGGGATTGAGCACTTTGTGGGTGTCTTTGACGCTCGGATGGTTCGCATATACCGCATGATTGGTTCCTCGCCCGAGGTGCTGGGCAGCAAGGGTACGGGCCGTGACCAGATCAGCGTTGGTCTCTGGCACTTTGACGAAAGCGCTGCAGCGGTTGTCGCAGAGCGGGCGGGTGTCCCGATGGAACGATCGCGCCAATGGTTTGACCGCGCATTCGGGATGACACGCTACCGCAACTACGCGCGCAGCGCCTGATCCCGCTGGCACCTACCGCGACCCATCTATAGGGTCGCGGCATGTCCACTTCCCTTGCCCTTTCTGACGACCAGGCCAGCGCTTTTGACACCGTAACCGAGATGTTGCGCGGTGCTGGCATCGATCTTGATGACGCGCTTCTTATGCCGCCGAAATCCTCGGCCACGTCCGTCATGGCAATCACGGGCAAGGCTGGATCGGGCAAGACACTTCTGCTGTCCGAACTCTACAAGGCGCTCGAAGCTGCCGGGGTCGAGATCGTGTCGGGCGATTACGAATCCCGCAGGCACAAGGACCGCCGGACCCTTGCCATTCTTGCCCCCACAAACAAGGCGGCAAGCGTGCTGCGCTTTCGCGGCGTGCCTGCGACAACGATCCACCGCATCCTCTACACACCAGTCTATGACCCAGAATACGAACGCATTGCCGAATGGCTCGCCGGCAATGGCGACCGGCCTGACGTCGAGGGGCTGACCGACCAGGCACTCGATCGAGCCTTTGCCTTCTACCAAACAAACAAGTCCATTCCCGGCGCATTGGCTGCTGCGGGGTTGCGTGGAAGCGACTTCATCACCGGTTGGAAACGGCGCGAGGAACCGCTGGATATTGGCTTCATCGACGAAGCCTCCATGTTGGATGACAAGCAGTTCGAGGATCTGAAAGAGATTTTCCCAACCCTCTTGCTGTTTGGTGATCCTGCACAGTTGGCCCCAGTCAACCAATCTGGCGCGATGGTGTTCGACAAGCTGCCCGAACGCCGGGTCATGAACCTGGGCCGTATCCACAGGCAGGCAGCGGACAACCCGATCCTCGACCTCGCCCACGCGCTGGCCGACCCGCAGGTCGATTTCTACCGGTTTGAAAAGATGGTGGAGGAGGCCGCAGCTGGTGACGAACGTGTCGTCTGGGGTCAGCGGGTCGAGGTGGACCTGATGGCGCGCAGCCCGGTCCTTGTCTGGCGCAACGCCACACGCATCCGTCTGATCAATGCCTTCCGTGCGGTGTACGAAGCCCCCGATGACCGCCTGATCGAAGGCGAACCACTGATCTGTGACGGTCTGGAACTGCCGCTGAAACACCGCAAGAAACGGCTCGATCTCGAAGCGCGCGGGCTGATCAAGGGCGCGCAGGTTGTTTATCTTGGGGAAGGGCGCAAACCCGGCTTTTCCCGCCTGCACGTGATCGGGGCCGAAGACCCGCAGGTCTCGGCTGCGTCAATTGTGAAGATAGAAAAACCGGACGAGGAAGAACCTTTTATCCCCTATGCCGCGCGCATGGGCGCCACATTCCTCCACGGGGCCGCCGTGACAATCCACAAGGCGCAAGGGTCGCAGTGGGACACGGTGCAGGTGTTCGCGCCTGACCTTTATGTGGCCGCCCGCATGAACCGGACAGAGGCAGGGCAGCCCCTCTGGAAGCGGCTGGCCTACGTGGCCATCACGCGGGCACAGAACAGGCTGATCTGGGTGGTACGGAACAGGTTGTCAAAACCGACAGGTCCGCTGCGCGTCGACGATTTGCGCAGCGTTCCGGCTGCCACCCTCACCCTCGCGCCCGAGGAACCAGAACTCTAGTTGCGCAACAGTGAAAACGCAGCCGACGCAGTCCATCCGGCTGCAATGGCAATCGCGAGGGACATCAATCCGTACCAGAACGGGTTTTCGCGGCTAAGGACGAACAACCAGCGCTCCAGTCCTACTTTGCGGACGTCAATGGTTGTCTCGTAGCTGGCCACCACCTCTGCGTCCCGCGTCAGAAAGATGCGCGTTTCATAGGCGCCTTCTGTCAACGCCGCCGGCAGGCGGATGCGGGTCCGAAACAGCGTGTCTTCATCGACAACAACCTGACCTTCAAGCAGCTGGTAAGTCTCGGCAGCGGTGTTGATGCGGATCAGGGCCGCCACATAGGAACTGGCATCCAGAACCGAGTTTGGTGCGCCGACGGCATTCAGTTTGCTGGTGACAGATACGCGGTGTTCCAGATTCTCACGAATCCCCAAGACTTCCTCGAGTGGGGCGCTTGATGCCACAGCGTAGTAACTTGGTGCCCCATCAAACTCGACCGCGTCGGTGTTGACCCAGATACCGAAACGCCGCTCCTTGCGGCGCACGGTGACGGGCTCAGGTGGGCCTGCAATGGTGACGATGACACCCAACTCACCCTCGGGGATGGGGGCTTCGCGTTTGACCGCGCCAAAGATCAGGATTTCGGATCCATCAAAGCTGGTGGTGATCGCCACTTCGTCCTGGCTCAGACCCAGTACGACCTCTTCGGCCCAGGTGGGCAGGGCGACGAGAATGAACAGGGCCAACCAGCGCAGCATCAATGACCCCCCACCGCACCAACAGAGTACAGTTCGGACGGCATGACAAGCAGATCAAAGGCCAGCTTGCCGCAGACAACCAGCACCATCAGGGCCAGCAAGATGCGCAGCTGTTCCGCCTTCATCCGCACGCCGATACGCGTGCCGATCTGGGCACCGATCACACCCCCAACCAACAGCAACACGGCCAATACCACATCCACCGTAAAGTTCGTCGTGGCATGCAGCATCGTGGTGAAGGCGGTGACAAAGATGATCTGGAACAGGGATGTCCCGACAACCACCTTGGTTGGCATGCCAAGCAGATAGATCATGGCAGGCACCATGATGAACCCGCCACCAACACCCATGATGGCGGCGAGGATGCCAACACTCAGTCCGACCAGAAGCGGCGGAATGACCGAGATATAAAGACCAGACACCCGGAACCGCATCTTGAAGGGCAGCTTGTGGATCATCCCGTGTTTCTTGCGGGTGGGCATTGCACTGCCCTTGGCAGTTTTGCGGATCGCATTAAGGCTTTCGACAAACATCAATGCGCCGATCACGCCAAGAAAAACGACGTAACATAGACGAACCAGCAGATCGACCTGACCCAGCGACTTGAGATAGTTGAAGATCAGCACGCCCAGGGCCGCCCCTATGAGGCCGCCAATCAGCAGCACGGTCCCCATCCTCAGGTCCACCGTCTTGCGCCTGAGATGGGCCAGCACGCCCGAGAAGGACGAGGCAACAATTTGGTTGGCTTCAGTCGCAACCGCGACAGCGGGTGGAATGCCAATAAAGAACAAAAGCGGCGTCATCAAGAAGCCGCCACCAACACCAAACATGCCGGATAGGATACCCACCATGCCGCCCAATCCAAGAAGAAGGAACGCGTTAACCGATACCTCGGCGATGGGCAGGTAGATTTGCATGGGTACTGTTAGGACGGCACGGTATGGGAAATCAAGATGTCATGCCGCTACGCAGCAAACTGGGGTTAAGTTTGTGAGAAATCTGGACCTATAGCAGGGCGCACAGACATGTGCGCCTTACAACAAGGGGGGTGATGGCACATCAAGATGCGCCTTACCGCTCTTTCACATAGGGCTCGCCGCCCGCACGCGGGGGAATCGCCTTGCCCACAAAGCCCGCAAGGATCACGACCGTCAGGATATAGGGCAGGGCGTCCAGAAGCTGGACCTGCACTCTAAACCCAAGCGCGCCTTCGATGATGTCAGGGCGCAGGGCGATGGCCTGCAAGTAGCCGAACAGCAGTGTGGCCCACAGCGCATGCCAGGGCCGCCACTTGGCAAAGATGAGGGCGGCCAGCGCGATAAAGCCACGACCGGCGGTCATGTCCTTGACGAAGCCAGCTTGTAGACCCGTCGCAAGATAAGCCCCCGCGATGCCACATAGGATGCCGCAAATACCAACGGCCACAAAACGCAGGCCGACGACCGATACACCGGCTGTATCCACGGCCGCCGGGTTTTCACCGACAGCGCGCAGGCGCAAGCCAAAACGGGTGCGGAAGAGCAGCCACCACGTGCCCGGCACGGCCAGAAGCGCCACGTAGACAAGGATTGAGTGGCCCGAGATCAGCTCGGCATAGATCGGGCCAAGGAACGGCACGCCGCGCAGGCTTTCGGCAAAGGGCAGGATAATTGGTTCGAACCGGCCACCGCCGATCAGCGACGGGGTGCGCCCACCTTGCTGAAACCAATCCTGTGCAATCAGCACAGTCATGCCCGCAGCAAGGAAGTTGATGGCCACGCCGGAAATCAGCTGATTGCCCCGGAAGGTGATCGAGGCAAGGCCATGGATACCGGACAAAGCCATCGACGCGGCGATACCGGCCAAAAGCCCAAGCCAGACAGAGCCCGTCATGGCCGCTACGGCAGCAGAGAAAAATGCCGCAAACAGCATTTTGCCTTCAAGGCCGATGTCAAAGATGCCCGCACGCTCCGAGAACAGGCCGGCAAGACAGGCCAGCAGCAGAGGCGTTGCCAGACGCACGGTTGAGTCAAGGACCGAGAGGTCGAAAAGGGCGAGAAAATCCATCGTACTTACTCCGCCGGTTCAACCGATTTGGACGTCCGTGCATTGCGGGCCGCAAGGAATATCCGTTCCAACGGCATCCGCACCATGTTGTCCAGTGCACCTGTGAACAGGATCACAAGCGCCTGAATGACGACAATCAGCTCACGTGGAATCGATGTCCACAGCGCCAACTCCGCCCCACCTTGGTAGAGAAAGCCAAAAAGGATCGCGGCCAGGAAGACGCCGAAGGGGTGGCTGCGACCCATCAGGGCCACCGCGATGCCAATAAAACCTGCACCCTCAACCGCGTTCAGAACCAGTCGCTCGGCCTCGCCCATCACGTTGTTGATGGCCATCATGCCCGCGAGCGCCCCCGAGATCAGCATGGCGATCATGGTGATGCGCACGGCCCCTATACCCGCGTATTTGGCAGCGCGGCCTGACTTGCCATAGGACCGGATCTCAAGGCCCAAGGGCGTGCGCCAGATCAACAACCAGACCAGCACACAGGCGATAATGGCGATGACCAGCGACACGTTTGCCGGTGCTGCCTTGGAGAAGTTGATGCCAATCGGGGCCAGCATCTCGTGTAGGTTCGGCAGATGCACAGCTTCGCGGAACCGCTCGGTGGCGGGGTCCATGCTGCCCGCTGGGCGCAACTGGTTGACGAGCATGTAGTTCAGCACGGCAGCCGCGATGAAGTTGAACATGATCGTGGTAATCACGATATGGCTGCCCCGCTTGGCTTGCAGATAAGCAGGGATCGCGGCCCAAAGTGCACCAAAGACTGCAGCACCCGCCGTTGCAGCCAACAAGGCGATGGTCCAATGCGGCCAGGGAATGAACAGCAAGACAAGAGCAACGCCAAGCCCGCCCAACATGGCCTGACCTTCGCCACCGATGTTGAACAGCCCGGCGTGGAACGCCACGGACACGGCCAGCCCGGTAAACATGAAGTTGGTCGCGTAGTAGAGCGTGTAACCCCAGCCATAGGTCGACCCAACCGCGCCAGTGACCATCAGGTTCACGGCCTCTACCGGATTCTCACCAATGGCAAGGATCACCAGCGCCGACAGAAGCGCCGCAAGGATCAAGGAGATAAGCGGAACAAGGATCACCTCGGCCCATTTTGGCATCACATCCATGGTTCAGACCTCCTTCGACGCATCGCCGTGCGCATGGGCAAGGTTGGCTTCAATCTCGGCCATCGTGTGGGGCTTGTCGGTGTCGGTAATGCCCGCCATCAGCAAGCCCAGCTCTTTTTCGTCGGTCTCGGTCGTCTGCCGCTCACCCATGATCTGTCCGTCAAACATGACGGCCACGCGGTCGGCAAGACCCAGAATTTCTTCCAACTCAACCGACACAAGCAGGATGGCTTTGCCCTGATCACGCAGGGCAACGATCTGTTGGTGAATGAATTCGATGGCCCCGATATCCACGCCACGCGTGGGCTGCCCGATCAGCAACAGGTCCGGGTTCCGCTCAATCTCGCGCGCAAGCACGATCTTCTGCTGGTTCCCACCGGAGAAGTTCTTGGCCGCCAGATGCGGATGCGGCGGACGCACGTCAAAGCGCTCCATCTTCTCGGCCGTATCGGCCTTGATGGCCGCATTGTTGCTCAGCAGGCCCGAGGTATAGGCCGCATCCCTGTGATAGCCGAATGCTGTGTTTTCCCAGGCCGCGAAATCCATGATCAGGCCTTCGCGCTGACGGTCCTCGGGCACGTGGGCGATGCCACGGTCGCGGCGTGACCGTCCATCCGAATGCTTGCCGGTCAGGTCAATGGGCTGGCCATTCAAGGTCACGGTCCCGGTTGCGTCCTCGTAGCCACCTAGCACCTCAAGCAATTCTGACTGACCGTTGCCTGCAACCCCCGCGATGCCCAGAATTTCACCTGCGCGCACCTGTAAATCGATGCCACGCAAACGCTCAACGCCTTGTTCGTCCACAACTTTCAAGTTCTTGACGTCCAAGACAACGTCACCGGGTGCCGCCGGCGCCTTGTCAACGCGCAGCAACACCTTGCGACCGACCATCAACTCGGCCAGCTCTTCGGGACTGGTTTCAGCGGTTTTGACTGTGGCAGTCATTTCGCCCCTGCGCATCACGCTGACGGTGTCGGTGATGTCCATGATCTCGCGCAGCTTGTGCGTGATCAGGATGATCGTTTTGCCTTCTTCCTTTAGACGCCCGAGAATGCGGAACAACTGATCCGCCTCGGCAGGCGTCAGCACGCCCGTGGGCTCGTCAAGGATCAGAATGTTGGCCTGCCGGTACAGGGCTTTCAGGATCTCGACACGCTGCTGCATCCCCACACCGATCTCTTCGATGACGGCATCCGGATCGACCTTGAGGTCGTATTCCTTCTCCAGCTCCAAGAGGGTCTTGCGGGCCTTCGAAAGCGACGGCTTCAGCAAGCCACCGTCTTCGGCGCCCAGAATGATGTTTTCCAGCACGGTAAAGTTCTCGACCAGCTTGAAATGCTGGAAGACCATGCCGATTCCGGCGGCGATGGCCGCCTGGCTGTCGGGGATCTCGGTCTTGCTGCCCCCGATGAAAATCTCGCCCGCGTCCGCCTTGTAGAAACCGTACAGGATCGACATCAGGGTGGACTTGCCTGCGCCATTCTCACCGATGATCCCGTGGATTGTGCCAGGCATCACGCGGATCGAGATGTCTTTGTTGGCCTGAACAGGGCCGAAGGCTTTGGAAATGCCTTTGAGTTCAATGGCGGGGGCTGTCATGCGGTATCTTCCGTTCCCATGAAACCGACCATGCGCGTCAGCTTGCCGTTTATGTCATGGTCGATGAAATATTGTACACGCGCCATCGGCGCACCGTCACGCGTCAAATCAAGGGTGACGCGCGCGTGTGTATTGTGACGGGATGTTGCGACGATCTTGGCTGCCGCGTCGGGTACGCGTTCGGCGAACACCGTCAGAAAATCCAGAAAAGCGGAAACGCCCTGATACGGGTGCGGTGCGTGCGGGTCAGCATAGTAGAAGTTTTCATTTAAAGCGGGCGTAACCAGAGCGGCGCGCGTTGCGGCGTCGGGCTCACCCCAGGCATCGAAGATGGGTTGTAGTTCCAAAGTCATGCAATGCGCCAGCTTGAACGGCAGGCCGCGCCACATGATGTGTGGCGCGGCCCTTGTTTCATTCAGATCGGATCAGAAGTTCAGCACAGGGCAGCTGTCGTCCGACATATAATCGTGAACGGTCAGCGTGCCGCCCGCGATCTCTGCCGATGCTGCGTCCACGGCGGCCTTCATCTCGTCCGAGACCAATTCCGCGTTGTGCTCGTCCAGCGCATAGCCGACGCCGCCATTGGCCAGACCCATGACGTTAAAGCCGGTTTCCATGTCTACACCATCGGTAAAGGCCTGGAAGACGGCGTTGTCCACGCGCTTCATCATCGACGTCAGAACCTTGCCCGAGTGCAGGTAGTTCTGGTTGCTGTCCACACCGATCGACAGAATGTCTTCGTCAGCCGCGGTTTGCAGAACACCAACGCCTGTGCCACCCGCAGCAGCATAGACAACATCAGCACCCTGGCTGATCTGTGCCTTGGTCAATTCCGATCCCTTCACAGGGTCGTTCCAAGCGGCGGGCGTCGTGCCGGTCATGTTGGCGATCACGGTTGCGTCGGCGTTCACGGCCTTGACACCTTGGGCGTAGCCGCACGCGAACTTGCGGATCAGCGGGATGTCCATGCCGCCGATGAAGCCGACCGTGCCGGATTCGCTGGCCTGCGCCGCCATCATACCCACGAGGTATGAGCCTTCATGCTCGTTGAAGACAACGGAACGGACGTTGGGGGCGTCCACAACCATGTCGATGATGGTGAACTTGGTGTCGGGATAATCAGAAGCAACCTGACCCAGTGCATCGGCAAAGGCAAAACCGGCCATGACGATTGGGTTCGCACCGGATTCGGCAAAGCGGCGCAGGGCCTGCTCGCGTTGGGCTTCGGATTGCAGTTCGATCTCGCGGAAGCTGTTGCCGGTCTCGTCCGCCCAGCGTTTCGCACCGTTGAAGGCCGCTTCGTTAAAGGATTTGTCGAACTTGCCGCCCAGATCAAAGATCAGCGCGGGTTCGGCCAGCGCAGCACCTGCGGACAGGGCCAGGGCCGCAGTCGCGCCAAGGAATTTCTGCATCATGGTCATCTATCAGGTCTCCCAGTTTTATCATGGTTGGGGCGGTGGCGGCGGACCACCGAACGCCCGGGATCAAAAGATCATACGGGATTAGGCCGCAGGGGCGGGGGGGCGTCAACCGCTTTTTAACCCATGGGGCGGGTGTGAAGGGGGCTAACCTTGCGCAAAGCTGATTGGGTAGGCAGGGTGGCTGTCTGCCCCCGCTCGGCCCTACGGGCGAAGCCCTCCCGAGGATTTTTTGAGAACAGACAAGGGGAGGGCCGCGCGCATGATCAGCGCGTCAGCACGGCTGTCCGGGCGATGGTAGTAGTCCGGACGGGTCGCAATGATTTCAAAGCCTTGGTGGGTGTAGAGTGCAATGGCGTTCGCGTTGTCCGATGCCACTTCAAGAAAGGCGCTAGCGCACGTCGTGGCTGCCTCTGACATCCAAGAGGTCATCAACTTCGTGCCAATTCCCTGGCCCTGATGCGCCGGGTCAACGGCGATGGTCAGCAGTTCCGCCTCCGCTGCAATCCCACGCCAAAGGGCGAATCCATGCGGGACCGTGTTTAGATGCGTGTGGGGATTCGCCAAAAGATCGACGAACTCCTGCGCTGACCATGGGCGTTCGCGGGTAAAGGCAGCCCCATGTAAAGCGGCAAGTGTGTCCGGTGTCATGGCAGGATCGGTGGCGGTGCATCCCGCGCCGGTGCCGCATCCGGTGGACGGACATAGAACGGGGCAGGTGGCGGTGTCTTGGTCGGCCAGACAGAGGCGGCGTGCAGTGCGATCGCGGTGGCCAGTTCTGCGGGGGCAGGATGCGGCGCTGGGTTCGAGACTTCCGCAACGGGTCGCAACTGTGCTTTGCCACTCTCCGTGACATAAGCCATGTCACGGGGGGCCGGGATAGCGACGGTCGTGCCGTCTGGTGCAAGCCGCGTCCGAGCCTCGAAACCTGTGACGCCGTAGGCGGGGCACCCGAGCCCAAGGGCCAGGCCGCGCGCCGCCGACACGCCAATCCGAATGCCGGTGAAGTTGCCCGGCCCGGTTCCCACGGCCAGTGCATCCAGATCGGCCCAGCTTACGCCCTGGCAGTCCAGGACCTCTTCAAGCAGGCCCATCAGTCGCTCGGCTTGCCCGCGTGCCATCTCTTCGCCAACGGCGGTCAAAACTGCCTCGCCGCGCACCAGTGCCGCCGCGCAATGGGCCGCGGAGGTATCAAATCCAAGGATGAGAGGTTTTGTCATTCGGCCACGGTGTTCAAAGCATCACGTGCCGACGCATCGGAACGCGGCAGATCGTCATCGATATGCAGCCACGGCAAGGCACTGCCAGAATGGCTGTGCATCGCGGGTGCAAGCTGCTCCGCCTGATCAATGATCCCGATAGGCACATAGATCTGGTCCGGCAAGTAGTCGAAGGCCGCGCCCAGCGGCGCATGACAGGTGGGACATGTCCAGCGTTCGACACCAGCGGCACCCCGAAATGCATCCGGCAATTGTGCGATCACATCGGCCCGATCAAAGGCGGCAAAGGCCGCGACCGGCGCGCCAGTCCAGCGACGACAATCGTCGCAATGGCAATAAGCCACCGTGAAAGGTGGCTTATCCAGCGTCAGTCGGGACGCACCGCAATAGCATCGGGCCGTGATCGGCCCGGCAGTGTCAGACGGCAACAGGGCGTACCTCTGTCACCTCGGGAATATAATGGCGCAGCAGGTTCTCGATCCCCATTTTCAGTGTGAGGGTCGAAGACGGGCAGCCCGCACAGGCACCCTGCATGTGCAGGTAGACAACGCCGCGGTCAAAGCCGTGGAAAGTGATGTCTCCACCGTCCTGTGCAACGGCGGGACGGACCCGGCTGTCGAGCAGTTCCTTGATCTGACCAACAACGGCGGCATCTTCACCATCATGCTCTGCATGGCCGGAGGCCGGAGCGTGGCCATCATCCATGACAGGCTGGCCGGATTGGAAGTGCTCCATGATCGCACCCAGCAGGGCCGGCTTGATATGATCCCAATCGACGGCATCCGCCTTGGTCACGGTGACAAAGTCGGTGCCAAAGAACACGCCCGTCACACCTTCGACCGCAAAGATGCGCTTGGCGAGCGGTGACTTGTCTGCCGCCTCGGCGGTTGGAAAGTCGGCCGTACCCATTTCAAGCACGGACTGGCCGGGCAGGAATTTCAGCGTCGCGGGGTTGGGTGTGGATTCGGTTTGGATGAACATGGGCACAGCTCCTGAGCGTTACACTAGGATATGCGGATGCGACGGCGCGCTGTCAAGGTTTGGAACGATTCTAAAGTGGGCGAGGACACACAGATTGCGATCAGGTGATGGCTTCCAGCTTCTCTTTACTCAAATCGCCCGGCACGACAGTCATCGGAATCGGCAGATTGCCTGCGTTGCGGCTCAGCTGCGTGACAAGCGGGCCAGGGCCCTTTTTGTCCGTCCCAGCACCCAGCACCAACACACCGATCTCTGGGTCGTCATGGACCTGCGCCATGATCTCGTCCACGGCCTGCCCCTCGCGGATAACCAGCTCTGGGTCGATACCCTGCTTGTCGCGCATCCACTTGGCGAACACCTCGAAATGGGCGTGGATGCGCTCGCGGGCCTCCTCGCGCATGACATTGCCGACACCGATCCAGTGATTGAACTCGTCCGGTGGGATCACCGATAGGATTGCAACGCCACCGCCCGTATGGTTGGCCCGCATTGCTGCAAAGCGCATCGCGTTCAGGCACTCACGGCTGTCATCCAGCACCACCAGAAATTTGCGCATCCTGTCCTCCGCTCACGTGCCGGCACAATGGCCCAACGTCCGCGCGCGCGCAATCCCGCGTGTGATCACGAGGCGCGGGCGTGGGCAAGCGCCTGTTCCAACCGGTCATTGCCCCAGAACAACGCACCATCCACGACAAAACTCGGGGCACCAAACATCCCACGTTCCAGCGCCTCTTCGGTCGCACGACGTAGCAGGGCCTTGCCTTCTGGTGCGGTGGCCGCAGCCAGCACTGGCGCTGCATCCAGTCCAATCTCGTTCAGAAGGGTGGCGATCACGTCGTCGTCCGAAATATCGCGATCCTCGGCAAAATTGGCATGATACACGGCACGGACAAAGGCTCCGACCCACGGGGCATCCAAATGTGCCGCAGCAATGCGTGCAGCCAGCAGGCTGCCCCGCGGAAACGAGGATGGCTTGGCAAAGGGCAGCCGCAGATTGGAACAGCACCGCGCAATGTCCGTCCACATGTAAGCCCCCTTCACCGGAAACATGTTGAACGGCGAATCCGTCATGCCCTGCGCGCCAAAGACAGGCCCCAGCAGAAAGGATCGCCAGACCAGCGGCACCCCGGCCTTGGCACAGGCATCTTCGATCCGGGCAGCACTCAGATAGCTGTATGTGCTGGCGAATTCGAACCAGAACTCAAGCGGCTTACCCATGGCTTGCGGCCCAATCCCAATACATCTCTCGCGCGCGGCGGGTGACAGGACCGACTTGGTAGGACGTGTCCTCGAACCCCGACACAGGCGTGACTTTCATCATATTGCCAGACAGGAACACCTCGTCAGCGTCCTCGAAATCCTCGAATGTGAGGACTTTTTCGATGACCTCCATCCCATCGGCACGCATGTTTGACATGTGGCGGGCGCGGGTGATGCCGGACAGGAACGTGCCGTTCGGGATAGGGGTAAAGACCACGCCATCCTTGACCATGAACACGTTGGCAGTGGCGCTTTCGGCCACGTTGCCCATCGCATCGGCCACCAGCGCGTTCTGAAAGCCACGCTTGCGCACTTCGGCCAGCATACGGGCATTGTTGGGGTAAAGGCATCCAGCCTTGGCGTTGACCACGTTGTCTTCGATCACGGGGCGGCGAAACCGCGTGCGTCCCAACGTGATCGACGTGGACGGATCAGCCATCGGGATCGCTTCGAGGCAAATGGCAAATCCGGTGGCGTCCGGCTTGGGCACGATGCCTGACGCATCGCCGTCCAAACCCCAGTACATGGGCCGGATGTAAACGGCATCGGACGGATCATAGGCTTTCAAACCTTCGTGGATCGCCTCCACGATATCTGCGCTTTCCATGGTTGGGGTCAGCATCAACGCCTCAGCGGACCGGTTTACACGGGCGCAATGCAGATCCAGGTCGGGCGCACGGCCATCAAACCAGCGTGCGCCGTCAAACACCGTGCTGCCCACCCAACTGCCATGATCTGCGGCGCGCATGACGGCAACGTCTTCATCATGCCATGCACCTTCAAAGAATGTGCGGATCTTGGTGCCGGTCGCCATATCAGTCCTCCCCTACTGACCCGCAGGCTAGCAGAGACAGGTCAAGGGTCCAGACCTTTTCACTTCGGTTCCTTGCGCAACTGATACACACCTTCGGGCAAGTCCAGTGCCGCAGCCAAATCACGCGCCTGTTCCGGGGACAGGGTGATCTTGACCACGCTGTCGGTGCGCGGGTCATATTGCTCGACCGTGATCACCTCGGCGAACGAGTTGATCACAACATCTTCCTGCAGCGGGGCGGCCCCGTCATCCACCAGCGTGACGACTGTGGCGTCGAATTCATGCTCGATTGTAAACATGGGTTTAAGCGTATGCCATGCGCGCAGAGTTGCAAAGGGGCACACGGCTGCGTGAACAGGGCTGGAAGCTGCCAACATGCGTGATAGTATCTACTGCGTTTTCTACGAAAGGACATCGCCTTGATCACGCGTCTCTTGGCCGCCCTGACAACACTGGCTTTCGTGGCCGCCTGCGATGATGTGGTAATCGCGCCAGCGCCCACCGGTGGCCCCGCGCCCGCCACGCAGAGCGTGCCAGATGAATTGGGCTCGCGGCAGCAATCCCTTCGTGCCTTTGCCGAGGTAGTGCGCCGTGTCGAACCCGTGGCTGAACGCGAATGCCGTGCCCGGACGCGGGACGTGAACTGCGATTTCAGAATCATCGTGGATGATCGGCCAAACGCCCCTTCCAATGCCTTTCAAACGCTTGATGACGATGGCCGCCCGCTGCTGGTGTTCACAGAGCGGCTGATCGACGACGCGCGGAACGTGGATGAGCTGGCCTTTGTCATGGGCCACGAAGCGGCGCACCACGTGCGCGGCCACATTGCGCGGCAGCAACAGAATGCGGCTGCAGGGGCGGTCATCTTCGGCGGTTTGGCCACAACGCTGACCGGCGGTGATGCAACTGCAATCGAGTCCGCCCAGCGGATCGGGGCGCAGGTGGGCGCACGGACCTATTCCAAGGATTTCGAGCTTGAGGCCGACGCGCTGGGCACCGTCATTACGGCCGCCGCGGGCTATAATCCGGTCAACGGAGCCGAGTTCTTCAACCGCATCCCCGATCCTGGTGACCGATTCCTCGGGACGCACCCGCCCAACGCGCAGCGCATCGAAACCGTGCGCCGTACCGCCGCCGGTCTTTAGACCGGTGCGGATGCACCGCGGCGTTTCAATCGGACCAGGATGCCGACAAGAGACATCGCCACCCAGAAGATCTGCAAAAGGGCCGAGGCCAGATTGAAACTGGCCATCAGCCCCAGCAACACGCAGCTTGCGGCAACGAGGTTGATGCAGAAATAAGCCAGACAATCGCTGCTTAGGCAGCGGGTGGTCAAAAGGCTGTAATTCGTCACATAAAGGGCAAAGCCCAGAATGCCGATCAGCTCATAAATGGGCATCGGCGGCAGTATTGAAAACGTCATGGGAAAATCCCCGGTTTGAAATTGTCTTTAATCAATCAATGCAGCGGGGATAGCACATGCGGGCCCGTCTGTCGGGTCTGGGAAACCCGACCTTGAAGCAGCTTGGGCACATCCTGACTGACCGCGGCTCGAAATACGCCGTGTCCGGCTGTCCCGTCATATCGCGGGCCGACATTGACGCTGCACTAAAAGACCTCAAACGCGATCGGGTCTATGCCAAGGCCACCCACAATACGTGGGGTGCCGCACTTTCCGATGGTGGCCCGATCAAGGGCGACGATGGTGAGGCGGGCGCGGGTATGGTGATCCTGCGCATGCTCGAACGCGAGGTGCTGACCGATCACCTGGTCGTGGTCACCCGCTGGTATGGCGGCAAACATCTGGGCGGTGACCGCTTCCGCCATGTGCAAAGCTGCGTGCGCGCCTATCTCGACCAGCTTTGATCTAGATCAAGGACCTTCCGCACCGCGCCCGTCAGGCTGGAACCATCCAAGGATCTCGTCGAAAGGGACGCCCGATGACTGACGCCCGATTGAAGACCCACGCCGATTTGGTCGACCGCATGGCCACCGCCCGCGGTGTCGACCTGCAAGAAGCCGCCCTGCGCGCGCATCTTACACCCTCCGACATCTCGGATCTCGTGCTGAAATGTGTGGGTTGCACAAAGCCTGACGCCTGCGCGCAATGGCTGGAAATGCAGCCCGGTCGAGTATCTGAAACGCCGGACTTCTGCCGCAACGCCGAAGCATTTGGCGAACTGGCCCGCCGCTCAGACTGACACGCCGAGGGCCACAGCCCCAAAGAAACAGGCGGAGGCGGCCAGAACGAAGCTGTGCCAGATCGCGTTCTGAAAGCGCAGCGACTTCTGCGCGTAAAACACCGTGCCCAGCGAATACAGACCGCCGCCCGCCACGATCAACGCGGTCGAGGCCCCGGGCAGGTTCTGCCACATCGGCCAGATCAACAGCACGCTCGCCCAGCCCATCGCCAGATACAGCGCCAGCGACCCGCGCGCATCCGTGGCCCAGAAGCTCAGCTTGGCCACGGCCCCCAGCAGGGCCACCATCCAGACAGCGGCTAGCACCACGTAAGCAAAGGCTGACCCGATCAGGACAACCAGCGGCGTGTAAGTGCCCGCAATCTTGAGGTAAATAGCGGCATGATCGACCCGGTGAAACACCGGACGCGACCGCTCCCACGGCAGCAGATGATAGGCCGCAGAGGCCACAAGGGCAAAGACCGCAAGGCCGGTATAGATGCTGGTCGCAGCAATCTGTGCCGCCCCTTGGGTCTGCACAACATGAACCAACAGCATTGCACTTGCTGTGATCCCGGCTGTCAGACCAAGAACATGAACAGAAGCATCGGCAAGGGTTTCACGAACGGAATTTGGGTATGGCATCTGGGCAGCCTGACCTGTGAGATGCGCGTAGTCTAGGCACAAACCCTCACGATTCAGTTGACGTTGCTGCCGCCTGACGCCGCAGGTGCCACTGGTAGATCAGCGGCGCCAACACATGGTCATATGCTTTGGACGCCAGCCAATGGAGACCGGGCAGCGACACGATCCGTGCCAACCAGTGATAACGCGGCATGTCCTGCCACAGCACGATGAAGGCCGGGATGCCCGAATACATCTGACCACCCCGCAACACGTACAGACGGCGCGCCGCCTCGTCCCGGCTTAGCCCCCAATCCGTCATATCGATGCAATTCAGATCTTCAAAGCGGATGGGCAGGGCACGGCCCTCACTATACTTGGCATAGTGGTCAATCTCGAAACTGCAGACAGGGCAATCTGCGTTATAAAGCACCCGGGTATCTTCAGTCATGATGCAAATATAGAGCCGCACCAGCGCGGCTCTACAGACAAAGCGCCGCACTTACCGCGGTTTGTTCCCGTCAATCCAGCGCGACATCATCACCTTGTCCTTGAAACACTCCGCCGGGATCTGGCGGCGCTTCAGACGGGCAATGCGTTCGGCAAACTGCACCTGCTTTGCGCTGGGATAAGCTGAAAAACGGCCCTCTTGGGCTTTGGGCTTGGCCCGATCGATCCACGCCGACAAACTCGCCCGGTCACGGAAGAGTGCCGCAGGCAAGGGGCGGCCCGTCTTTGCAGCCAGCGTCCGGGCATAGACAATCTGCTTTTCCGTTGCAGGCTGCGCGTCAAGAGGCAGGGCCGTCTGCACCGGCTCGAACAGGCCGGGAAGGGTAGGATGGATCGACATATCTGTTCTCCTTGCTTTCGCCAGGGTGGAGAACAAATATAGAACAAATTAACCAAAACGCAAGGTTTGTGGGGAAAGGCCGCGAATGTGTTGAATATGGATAGGTGCAACCGGGCCCTTATTCAGCCCGCTGTCACCAGCTTTCCCCACAGGTCGTAGTCACCCGCCTCGTCCACCTCGACGGTGACGATATCGCCGGGGGTCAAATTCTCGAACCCCTCGTCGATGAACAGATTGCCATCGATCTCGGGCGCATCTGCCTTGGTCCGGCAGGTGGCGGCCTCGTCGTCCACCTCGTCAACGATCACGTCCATGCGCTGACCCACCTTGGCGGCCAGCTTGGCTTCGGAAATGGCCGCGGCCTTCTCCATGAACCGCTCCCAGCGTTCCTGCTTCAGTTCAGGCGCCACGTGATCGGGCAGGGCGTTTGATCGCGCGCCTTCCACGTTTTCGTACTGAAAGCATCCCACGCGATCCAGTTGCGCCTCGTCCATCCAGTCCAGAAGGGTCTGGAATTCCTCTTCCGTTTCACCGGGATAACCCACGATGAATGTCGAACGCAGAGTAATCTCAGGGCAGATCGACCGCCATTCGGCGATCCGGTCCAGCGTCCGTTCGGCGGCAGCAGGGCGTGCCATGCGGCGCAGCGTATCTGTGTGGGCGTGCTGGAACGGAATATCCAGATAGGGCAGCACCAGCCCCTCCGCCATCAGCGGGATCAGCTCGCGCACATGGGGGTAGGGATAGACATAGTGCAACCGTACCCACGCGCCCAGTGATCCCAGATCGCGGGCCAGATCAGTGATATGCGCGCGGTGTCCCCTATCCTCGGCATGTTTGATATCGACGCCATAGGCCGACGTGTCCTGAGAGATGACCAGCAGTTCCTTCACTCCGGCCTCGACCAGCTTTTCGGCTTCCCGCACAACGGCATGAGCAGGGCGGGACGCAAGGCGGCCACGCATGTCCGGGATGATGCAGAACTTGCACTTGTGGTTACAGCCCTCTGAAATCTTGAGGTAACTGAAATGGCGCGGGGTCAAGCTGACGCCGCGCGCGGGCAGCAGATCGACAAACGGGTCCGGGTCTGGCGGCACCGCCGCGTGCACGGCATCCAGCACCTGCTCGTATTGATGCGGCCCGGTCACGGCCAGCACTTTGGGATGTGCGCCGGTGATGTACTCAGGTTCCGCGCCCAGGCAGCCGGTGACGATCACGCGCCCGTTCTCGTCCAGCGCCTCGCCAATGGCATCAAGGCTTTCGGCCTTGGCACTGTCCAGAAAACCGCAGGTGTTCACGATCACCGCATCCGCGCCGGAATAGTCGGGCGAGATGCCGTAGCCCTCGGCCCGCAGCCGGGTCAGGATGCGTTCACTGTCGACCAGGGCTTTGGGACAGCCCAGGCTGACCATCCCGATTGTGGGCTGGCCGGGGCGGCGTGTGCCGTCCAGCGTGGCTTTGGGGGCAATATCGGGGCGCAGATCAGGCGGGTTTGTGCTCATGGCTTGCCTCATATGTGATGTGGTGGCCCGGGAAAAGGGTTGGGTGCTATGCGTGCGCTGCGTTACGCTGGTCTCAATACGTCGTCAGAACGGAGCAGTCGTCATGAAATGGATTTTGCGCCTCATCGGGTTTGTCCTGGTTCTTGTGCTTGTGGCCGTCGTGTCCTTGTTCTTCCTGCCTGCCGACCGCATCGGCGTCATCGCTGCTGACCAGATCCGAAAGGCAACGGGGCGTGACGTGACCATCACCGGGGTGTCGATGACACTGTGGCCGGTGTTGGGTGTGCGGGCAGATGGGCTTGAGGTTGGCAATGCCGAATGGTCCGAACAGGGGCCCATGCTCACGGCTGAGAATGCTGCGATTGGCGTGGACCTCATGGCCTATATCCGCGACCGCGAAATCCGCATCACCAATATCGAAGCAACGCGCCCCACCATCCGGCTCGAAAGTCGTGCTGATGGGCGGGCAAGCTGGGTCTTCACCGATGCCAGTGGAGAGGCGCAGATCGAAACCGAGACGGCACCCACCCGCGACGCGCAGCCTTTGTCGATCCAGAAGCTACAGATCACGGACGCCACGTTGGTCTATGCTGCGGAAGGGTCAGATACGCTTTCATATTCAGGTGTGGACCTGTTTCTTGACTGGCCCGAGCGTCTGGGCCCGGCCACCATCGACGCGACCCTGCGCCCCTCGGGGACACCGGTTGAGGTAGACGCCACCATTGGCGGGTTCGCGGGCTTCATCGCGGGACAGGTGCAACCCGTCAAGGCATCCATCGAAGCAGGTGGGGGGCTCTTGACGCTGGACGGACGCGCCAGCACCGCCGGAGAGGTTGCAGGCACGCTTGGGTTGAACCTGCCGGATACCGATACGTTTATGGCCGCCTTGGGCCTGCCGCGCCCCGGTCTGCCAGCAAAACTGGGGGAGTCGGTCGAGATGTCGACGCAGCTCACCCTCACCGCCGACCGACGCCTGTCCCTGCGCGATCTTCGGGCAGACCTCATGGGCAACATGGTGACTGGCGCGGCCGATATCAGCCTGAACGGCACACCGACAATCAACGCCCAGCTGAATGCCGGTGCGCTGGACCTGAGCAGTGCAACCGGCGGGGCCAGTGAGGGTGGTAGTGGCAGTTCCTCCTCCTCGGAGACTGAGGTAGGCACCGGCTGGCCCACGGATCCGATCGATGCCAGCGGGCTGGCGGGGTTCAATGGTGAGATCGCATTGGCCGCCTCTTCCATCGACCTTGGCCAATTCAAACTGGGGCCGACGCGCACCCTTTTGCGCAACGATAACAGTCGCATGGTGTTCGAACTGCGCGAGGTCGCCGCCTACAATGGCACCTTGGCGGGCGAGTTTGTGGTCAACAACCGCTCGGGTCTGAGCGTGGGCGGGAACCTGACGGCGCGGGGCCTTGGCCTGCAACCCTTCCTGCGGGATGCCGCGGACCTTGAGATGTTGACCGGCAAAGCCAATGCGCAGGTGAAATTTCTTGGCGTCGGTTCCAACGTGGACGCGATCATGAAGTCCCTTTCGGGCAATGGGTCATTCAATGTCGCGGGCGGCACAATCGAAGGGCTGGACCTTGATGGTCTTCTGAAATTTGGTCGTGGCAACGGACGCACAACGGTGTTCGAAGACATGAGCGCAAGCTTCCGAATGGAGGGCGGTAACCTTCTGAACGATGACCTTCTTGTCGTGCTGCGCAGCTTCGAGGCGCGGGGTGCTGGCCGGGTTGGACTGGGCCAGCAGGACATCGACTATCTGTTCACACCCACGGCACTCAAAGGCGATGATGGCCCCGATCTGGCGATCCCCGTGCGCATTCGGGGACCTTGGGCCGACCCCAGCATTCTGCCCGATCTGGACTCGGCCATTGACCTGAAGCTGGACGAAAAACTCGAGGCCGAGAAAGCCAAGATCGAAGCCAGGGCCAAGGACAAGGTCCGCGAGAAAGTGACCAAGGAACTGGGTGTCACCGATGAGGGCCAGGACCTGGAAGGTGCGGCCAAACGGAAGCTGGAAGATGAGGTCAAAAAGGGGCTGCGGAGCTTGTTTGACTGATTTGTCCCCGCGGGGACAGCCTGTTCGGTGGCGTCACGGAATCTTGGTGGTTTTCTGAATTTGTAATGGCGTCAGGGACTTGGCCTTGCGCACGGTCGGTTTGGGCCAAATTAACCAGATTTTCGGCAAGCTGCCCACGAAGGCGGGCGGCAATTTGGTGCGGGTGCGGGACGGGCAAATGACGGTGCGGGGCTGTACTGCTTTTTCGGGTTTCTGAGACCGATCTTTCCTGCGCAAGGTTGGCATGTGACGCACATTGGTCTGGTCTATCGTCGCCGACCCACCTTTGAATTCTGATCGGGCAACGGCGGTGACGCGTTTCCAATTCAGTACGGCAGACCAACATAGTTGAGCGCCATTGCCGCTTGCGCCTCTTGGCTGTCGCGCAGGAAGGCAAGTTCGGCCAACTGCATTTTCTTGTCGAAGGCGGTTTGTCCGGGGAAGTGGTGCATGAGGGTCGAGAACCACCAGCTAAATCGTTGTGTTTTCCATACACGGCCCAGGGCGCGTTCCGAGTAACGGTCGATCCCGTTGCTGTCGCCCTCTCCGTAGAATTGGCGCAGTCCCTGGTTCAGATAGTGAACGTCTGATGCGGCGGTGTTGAGGCCCTTGGCTCCGGTCGGTGGAACGATATGGGCCGCGTCGCCGCACAGGAACAGACGCCCCCAGCGCATCGGCTCGCACACGAAGCTGCGCAGCGGCGCGATGGATTTTTCGATGCTGGGGCCGGTGATCAGTGTGTCTGCGGCCTGCGGTGGGATGCGGCGGCGCAATTCGTCCCAGAAGGCGTCGTCCGTCCAGTTGGACGGGTCATCTGATGTGTCACACTGGATGTAGTACCGGCTGAGGTTTTCGTTCCGCATCGAGCAGAGGGCAAAGCCGCGATCCGAGTTGGCGTAGATCAGTTCATCGTTCACGGGTGGTGTTTCGGACAGGATGCCGAGCCAGCCGAAGGGATAGACCTTTTCATACTCCTGCCGCACGCTTTCTGGAATTGTCTGTCGGCTGACACCGTGAAACCCGTCGCAACCCGCCACGAAATCACAATCGATCCGGTGGTTTTGGCTGTGTCGGGAGAAGGTGACATAAAGCGCGTCGGTGTCGGCGTCATGGATCACGACATCTTCGACCTCGAACCGCGTATCGCCGCCTGTTGCATCGCGAGCATCATAAAGGTCGCGCGTCACTTCGGTCTGTCCGTAGACCAGAACCGTTGCGTCCGTGTGGGTGGTGAAATCCACGCGGAACATGTCGTTGTCATAGGCGATGAGCGTGCCGTCATGCGCGAAGCCTTCGGCCTTCATCCGGGTGTCCACACCGGCTTCGCCCATCAGACCGACTAGGCCCCGTTCCAGCACGCCTGCGCGGATGCGACCAAGAACATATTCACGCGATTTGCGCTCAAGAACGACCGTTTCGATCCCGGCCTTGTAGAGCAGTTGGCCCAGCAACAGGCCGGACGGCCCACCGCCGACGATGACGACCTGAGTGCGCATGATACCCTCCCCGATATTTGTCATACGACATAACTATTTTGGGGAAAGGTCAAGCAGGGTCGGTGTGGCCGGTGACGTCGCGGGCGTAGGCAGCGAAGGCCTTGATTTCCGCATCTGACGCGGTGTGGCCCGTATAGGCGACGAGGTATCCCGGCACCATCGCCAGCCGTTCGTCCAGCGTTTCGCCAAGGTTGGCGTCATCGTAGCCAAGTTGCATGTAATAGATGACCCGCGCGCGCGCCTTGGCCTCAAGTTCGGGGTAGTCGAACCGCAGGAACATGTGTGTCAGCGCGGCGATGCGTGCGTCGTCGCCGGCTTTGAGCACCGCATTGACCCGGTCGGAGCGCCGTGCCCAGTCGCGGATGGCAAAGTCGAGCCGGTTGTCGAAGAGCGCGGTGTTGATGTTGCAGCGAAAGACGTTGCAGCAGGCTTCGGTGATGGTGTCAGCAGGGGCGTTTGCCTGTGCGACCATGGCGGCCGTATTGGTGTGTTCCCAATGATCGAGCAGGGCGTTCAGCAGGTCGGTGCGGTTCTTGAAATACCAGTAGAAACTGGACCGTGAGACACCCATTTGCCCGGCCAGTTCCGCCACTTTCACAGCCTCGACCCCGCCTTGCTTGAGGACAGAGAGGGCTGCGTTCAGCCAGTCCTGGCGGGTGACCTTGATGTTGCCGACCAGCGGGTCCTTGGCTGGGTCATCACGGTGGAGAAGCGGTTCTGACATCAGCTTGTGGGGGCGCAGCCGCCTGCGGCTGTCCGGTCTGCGATGTATTTGTGCAGGGTCTCCATCCTGTCCTCATTGGTGATGGGTGGGGTAAAGTCGCGCAGGATGCTTTTCCAGATCTCCGTTGCCCGCGTTGTGGCATCGACGCTGCCGCGTTCTTCCCACGTGCCGAAATTGGCGAAATCCGCAACTACGGGTTCATAGAACTCGGTCGCGTAGCGTTCCATCGTGTGGGCGGCGCCAAAGAAGTGGCCGCCGGGTTGTACTTCCTCCAATGCATCCATTGCGATTTCTGCCTCGTCTGCTGGAGTTGCGGCGCATAGTTCGGCCACCATCTGCAAAACCTCAACATCTGTGATCAGTTTTTCATAGGAAATGGTCAAGCCGCCTTCGAGCCAACCGGCGGCGTGCAGCGTGACGGTGGCCCCGGCCAACAAACATCCCCATGTGCCGAATTGCGTTTCGTTCGCGGCCTGCACGTCGCCAAGGTTTGCGGCTGACCCGGAGGCGCAGCGCCATGGCAGGCCGATGTGGCGGGCGAGTTGGCCAGCGGCGAGGGATGCTTTGAAGTGTTCGGGCGTGCCAAAGACGGGGGCGCCTGATTTCATGTCCACGTTCGAGGTGAATGTGCCGTAGCAGACGGGCGCGCCGGGGTTGACCAACTGGCCAAGTGTGATGGCGGCAAGAGCCTCCGCGTGGCTAAGCGTCATGGCGCCCGCCACTGTGATCGGCGCCATGGCCCCCATGAGAGTGAATGGCGTGATAATCGCCATCTGGCCGTGGCGGGCGAAGTCCATGACACCCAGCGCCATGGGGATGTCCAGCTGCCGGGGCGAGTTGGTGTTGATGATCGTGTAGCAGTGCGAGTTGGCGGCGAAGTCCGCATCCGACAGACCACGAAAGTCACGCAGCATTTCGAAGGATTCTTCGACCTGACCGGTGCAGCGCGAGAAGATGAAGGGCAGCTTGTCAGTCAGCTCCATCTGCCCTTTTGTCATGGCGTAGTGGCGCAGGTGGATCGGCACGTCTTGCGGTTCAACGAGTGGCGGGATCATGTGCAGGACATCGTAGTGCTGGGTCAGCGTGATCAGTTCGCGAAAATCCTGTTCGGTGCCTGGGCGGCGGCCCCGTTCCAGATCCGTCGCGTGGGGGCAGCCCGCACCGGGCTGGAAGATCATGGACCCCAGTTCCATCACCAAGCTGCGGTCGGGATGGCCCGCAATCAGGGGAAAGGATTTGGGTGCGGTGGTGAGTGCCGCCTCGACCATCTCGCGCCCGATATGCACCATCTCGGTGCTGTCATCGACACGCGCGCCGCCTGCTTTGAATTGGGCGCGGGCTTCGGGAAGGAGCACCTTGATCCCCAGCCGTTCCAGCACGTCGAGCGATGCCTCGTGCATGGCCGCGATCCGATCGTCCGAGAACACGTTCATCGGGGAGAACGGGTTGCGCAGGTTGCGGTAGTTGGTGGTGCGCGCTTTTTGTGGTGGCGCACCACGACCGCGGCGACGGCGGGGGAGGTCGGTCATCCCCGCATTGCCTTGCCTGTCGGATCGTAGGGTGAGGGGGCGATTACCTTGGCGGACCGTTCCACGCCGACGACGTGGACCTTCAGGTCCGTGCCCTCGGCTGCTGAATCGGCGTCAACCAACGCCATGGCGAGTGATTTTTGAACCGTGTGCCCGTAGCCGCCCGAGGTGACGAAGCCCACGCGTTTTTCGCCGCTCCATACGGGTTCGTACCCGCTGGCGTCTGCATCATCCGCATCGATTTCAAACGTCACCAGCTTTTGCGCAGGGCCATTCCCGTCACGCTCGGCCACGGCAGCGGCCTTGCCCACGAACTCCTTGTCCCAGTCGATCCAACGGTCCATGCCGGTCATGCCGGGCGTGTAGCCTTGGGTGAATTCGGCTGACCAGATGCCAAAGGATTTCTCCAGCCGCAGCGACAGCATGGCGTTGAAGCCGTATTCTTGCAGGCCGAACTCCTCGCCCGCTTCGAGCAGCATCCGGCGCAATTTGACGTGGTCGCCGTAGCGGCAATTGATCTCATATCCCAACTCACCCGCGACAGACATGCGCGCCACCTTGGCCCGGATCATGCCCACATCGAAGTCGCCGCAGCCCATGAACTTGAGCGCGCCGATGTCCTGATGGCAGAGTTTCTCGATCACCTTGCGGGAATTGGGGCCGGTCAGGCCGAAGCCGCACATGTCTTCACCCAGATCGCGCACCTGCACGCCGTCGATCATGTGGTCGTCGAACCAACGCATGTGCCAGGCGCGGAGGTAGTAGGAGCCCATGATCCACCACGTGCAGTGTCCAGACGAGTCTGTGCCCCAGTTGAGGACGGTCAGGTCGCCCTTGAGCCGCCCGTCTTCGCCCAGCATGGGCGCCAGTTTGGCACGACCGGGGGCGGGCAGTTTCGAGGCCATGACGTTGTTCAGCCAAACCTCGGCATTGGGTCCTGTCACCTCGAACCGGGAAAAGCCTGTAATGTCGACCATGCCGACATTCTCGCGCACATTCTTGCATTCGGCGGCCACGATTTGATGCGCGTTTGAGCGCTTGAGCGTCAGGTTCTCCTCAAAATCCTCAGACGGCGCGAAGTAGAGCGGCGTTTCCAGATCCCAGCTTGATCCCCAGCGGCAGCCCGCAGCGGTCATCGCGTCATGGGCCGGGGCCATTTTGAGTGGACGACCTGCAGGCAGTTGTTCGTTGGGATAGGAAATCACGAAGCGGCGGGAATAGAACTGGCCGGTGGTTTCCTTGATGTACTGCTTGTTCTCGGCAAACTTACCGTAGCGGGCGACGTCCATGCAGTAGACATCGGCCTCGGGCTCGCCCTCAATCATCCATTCGGCCAGCGATTTGCCGACGCCGCCGCCCTGCAGGAACCCGGCCATGACGGCGCAGGCGGACCAGTAGCCGCGTTTGCCCGGGACTGGTCCGACCAGCGGGTTGCCATCGGGTGAGAAGGTGAAGGCGCCGTTGACCCATGTCTTGATCCCGACGTTTTCAGCGGATGGGTAACGGGCAAAGCCCAGCATCAGCTCGTTCTCGATCCGGTCGAGGTCTTCCTGGAACAGCTCCATCCCATAGTTCCACGGCGCGCCATTCATGGCCCAGTGCTGATGCTCAATCTCGTAAATCCCGATCAGGATGCCCTTCTGATCCTGCCGCATATAGGTGAACCCTTCGAGGTCCACGGTCATGGGCATCTCAAAGTCGTGCGCGGCGACTTCGGGGATCTGGTCGGTGATCAGGTAGTGGTGTTTGAGCGGGGAGACCGGCAATTCCACGCCCGCCATGCGGCCCACCTGCTTGGCCCAGAGGCCTGCGGCGTTGACCACGTGTTCGCAGCGGATGTCGCCCTTGTCGGTCTTGACGATCCAGCCGTCATGGACCTGTTCCATTGCTTCGACCTTGGTGTGTTCAAAGACGGATGCGCCACGTTTCTTGGCCGCTGTGGCATAGGCGTGCACGGTGCCGGTGGTGTCCACATACCCCTCGCGGTCGGCCCACATAGCCCCCAGCACGCCGTCTGTTGACATGATGGGGCAGCGTTCCTGCGCTTGTTGCGGGGTCAGAAGTTCGCAATCCTCGATCCCGATGGATTGGAAGACGCGGTAGGCCGATTGCAGCCATTCCCAGCGTTCTGGCGTGCCCGCGAGCGTCAGGCCGCCGGTCATGTGCAGCCCGATATTTTGGCCGCTTTCCTCTTCAATCTCGCTCAGCAGATCGATGGTGTAGGCCTGAAGCGCCGCCATGTTCGGGTCGGCGTTCAGGGCATGAATGCCGCCTGCGGCGTGCCAGCTTGACCCGGCGGTCAGGACCGACCGTTCGATCAGTACCACGTCGGTCCATCCCATCTTTGCCAGGTGATACAGGACCGAAGCCCCCACCACACCGCCACCAATCACGACAACCCGGTATTGCGAATTCATGTTCCGTCCCCGTCGACTCACTGTTGATTGTCGGCAGGGTGCGAAATACTGGACAGCTCTGTCCAGTACTTTCACGACACGCCGGGGTCAAACTGCGACCCGCGGTCAGGTGGCGCCTTTGCGGTGTGGGTTTGCCGTGTGTGGGGCAGGAGCTGCGGTCAGGCGTTCTGCTGATCCGGCGCATGGATTGCGCCAGCGTCGACCAGCGCGGCGATCTGCTGTTCTGAATACCCCAGCGCGTTCAGGATCGAATTCGTATCTGTGCCAAGTGTCCGTGGTGGAAGCGCATCGGCTGGTGGATGCATCCCATCCATCAGAAACGGTAAGTCGGTAAACCCAGCGGCCCCACGCTTTGGCATGTTGCGCTGTATTGCGGGTGGCAAATCCAGCGCTTGAGCCAGCGTCCGCAGCCGTGCGCATGGAACACCAGCTGCCATGAGGCGCTGTTCCCAATCGTCGGCAGAGCGCGTTTGCAGCACGTCCGAGATGTCTTGTCCAAGGGCCGCACCGTTTTGATCGCGTGCCACCGCATTGGAAAAACGTGCATCTGTCAGCCAGTCGGCCCGGTCCAAAGCGTGGGCAAGCGCCTGAAATTGCGCATCTTCGTTCACGCCCAGGCTGATCTGCCCGACCTTGCAGTCAAACACACCCGACGAGGGCGATCTGCTGTTCGCCGCGTTTCCGCGCGCTTTCGGCTCTGTTCCAGTCAGTTGGAAATCGGTGAGTGTTGAACTCATCAAGCTAAATGCGGTTTCGAGCATGGAGACATCGACAAATGCCCCTTCACCTGTGTTCTGCCGCCGCATCAGGGCCGATACCGTGGCGAGTGCTGCCGTCAGGCCAGTCGCGTAGTCGATGATCGGTGCGCCCGTTCGAAGTGGGCCGGTGTCCTTGGTGCCCGTCAGGGTCATCAATCCGCTGATGGCCTGAATGTTCACGTCATATGCCGGTGCCCCCGACATATCGTTGCTGCGTCCGTAGCCGGTCATGGCGCAATGGATCAGCCGTGGGTTGATGACGCGCGTTTCTGCCTCGGACAGCCCAAGGCGGGCGAGGGTGTCGGGCCGGTGGTTTTCGACCAGAATGTCAGCTGAGCGGAGCAGCCGGTCGAACACGTCCCTGCCCATCTTGGTAGACAGGTCCAGAGCAACGCTGTGCTTGCCTGCGCTTTGGGTCATGTAGGCTGTGCTCATCCCGGCAGCGGCGCGGGCCTTGTCGGTGCCGCCGCGATGACGCATTGCATCGCCGCGGCCGGGGCGCTCGACCTTGATCACTTCGGCCCCGAGCAGGCCGAGGTAGTAGGCACAGGCGGGACCCGCCAGCACATGTGTCCAGTCGATCACGCGGATGCCGTCGAGCGGGGTCGTCATTGTGCGGTTTCCATATGTGGCGCGCGGGATTGCCGGCTCAGGCTGCGCACCCGCATGACCAGCGCTGTGATCCCGATCAGGAGAAACAGGAGCGCAACCGGTCGTGTGACAAAGATCATCAGGCCGTTGTCCGAGAGCAGGAGGGCCTGGCGAAATGTCTCTTCCGCGCCACCGGCCAGCACGAACGAGATGACAAACGCCGCCGGGTTGAAGTCCAGCTTGCGCATGGCCCAGCCAGCAAAGCCTGCGGCCACCATAACATAGACGTCGAACAGGTTGCCGCGCGAGGTGTAGGCGGCGACAAAGGAGGTCAGGAAGATCACCGGGTACAGCACCTTGGTCGGGATACGGGTGATGAACCGCCCCACGAACGCCGCGCCGAAATAGCCGATCAGTCCATAAAACACGATGCCGATCAGGCCGCAGGCAAACAGCGCATAGACAAGGTCCCGGCTGGTCAGGAACATCGTCGGGCCGATCTGGATGCCGTGGATCAGGAACACACCGATCAGGATGGCCCCGATCGTCGAGCCGGGAATCCCAAGCGTCAGGAGCGGGGCCATGGAGGGGCCGCTGACCGCATTGTTCGCGGCCTCGGGCGCTGCCACACCTTCCAGTGCGCCCTTGCCCCACGCCTCGGGATTTTTGGCCCGCCGCTTGCCCTCACCATAGGCGACAAAGGCGGCGATGGCGGAACCGAGCCCGGGCAGCATGCCGATGAAGGCCCCGATAAAGGACGAACGTGCCACATGCGGCAGGCACGGTTTGTATTCAGCCCAGGTCAGCGTGTTGCGCGCGGCGTCATTGCCGTTCTGCACCATCTCGGTTGTTTGTTCGCGTTCCTCGATCTGGGCAAAGACCTCGCCCAGAACGAAGATGCCAATCATCAGCGGCACCAGCCCGATCCCGTTGGTCAGGTCGAAACTGCCAAAGGTGAAACGCTCGGTCGAGCTGATGGGATCAAGGCCGATCATCGCGACCAGCACGCCCAAGGCGGCTGAGGCCAGCCCGCGTGTGACCGATTTTTCGATCACGGAACCAATCACGATGAAGGCCGCGAAATAGACTGCAAAAAGCTCGGGCGGACCCAGTTTCAGGGCGATGGTGGCAATCCATGCAACGCCGACGATCAACAGGATTTCGCCAGTGAAATCCCCGATGACCGAAGAGATCGTGGCCACCTTCATGGCTTTGCTGGCCTTGCCCTGTCGCGCCAGAGGATAGCCGTCAAGCTGTGTGGCCGCCGATGCCGCTGTGCCGGGTGTGTTGAACAGGATCGCAGCGATGGAGCCGCCGTAGCGTCCGGATTTGCCGATGACATACAGAAAGGCGAGGGCGGGCAGAGGCTCCATATAGAACGTCAATGGCAACAGCATTGCGATGGCTGCCGATGCGGTCAGGCCGGGGATGGCCCCCACGATCATTCCGACGATGGCTGCCAGTAGAACCCATCCCGTCAAAACGGGATCAGAGAGAACGGCAAGGAGAGCGGGGAAGATATCCATCAATATCCCCCAATGACGTCCAGAAGGTCAAAGTAGCGACCCAGGGGTGGGAAAACCCCGAGCAGTTTGAAAAACACCAGATGATAGGCAGCGGGGCACAAGAGGGCCGCAAGACCAAGGCCCGCCGCGCTGCGTATGCCAAAGATCCACAGAGCGGCGGGCGCTGCCAGAGCGGTGGCAATCAGGTATCCAAAACCCGAGATGACCCAGACATAGGCAACTGACAGGATCAGCAGTGCCGCGATGGCCGGGAGGTGTTTGCGCTCGGTCATATGTGTGCCCGGGGCGTTCCGCAGCTCTGCAAGCCCCAACAGGATCAGTGCAATTGATCCTGCCAGTGGAAAGAACCGCGCACCCCAGCGGCCATATTGGTCAAGCGAAATGCTCATCGAGGTTGCTGTGGCGCCGATCCCGATCAGGACCAGCGCCACGCCGACCACCCGAGGGGCAGGAGAAGACCCTGGGGCCACCTGTCTCAGCCCTGCTGCTTCAGCGCGTCGATGACGGGCTGGGTGTCAATTTGCATTTGCTGCAGGCGGGCCTTGGTCTCGTCCCCGCTGAGGAACGCCGGAACATTGCCGCGCTCGCGCATCAGATCGGCAAACTGCGTTGTCTCGGTGATCTTTTGCAGGGCCGCCTCCATCCCCGACACGATATCCGGGGCGGTGCCTTTGGGGGCAAAGAAGACGATGGGCGATGACACCGCGACATAATCAAAGCCAAGTTCGGCCAGTGTTGGTACATCGTCCCGGATCGGGTCCCGTTCCGGCGCGACCAGCGCCAGCACGCGCAATTCGTTTTCGAAACCCGCGGCCTGCTGGATGCCGACAAAGGCAAAGTCGACCTGCTCGCCTATCACGGCTGCGCGGGTCGGGCCGCCGCCCTTGAATGGCACATCCTGCGCCTCAAGCCCATTGCGGTTCAGGAAGCTTTGACCCGCAACTTGATGGAACCCGCCGCGCCCATTGTGGGCCCACCTGAGGCTGCCAGGATTGGCGCGAGCTGCATCGACAAGGTCCTGGACAGATTGAAACGGGCTGTTGGCGGGCACGATGATAGCGGGGGTCAGATTGCCAATCTGTGCGATAATGTCGAAGCTATCGAGCGGGTTTACATCCGTGTCCCGCAGCATGGATGTCAGCAGGAAAGAGCCCGCCGAGGTGACCATGACCGTGTTGCCATCCGGGCGTGCAGCTGCTGCTTCGGTGGCCCCGGTGATACCGGACGACCCCGGCTTGTTCACGATGACCAGTGGCACGGGCAGAATGCCGTCGGCAGATGCTGCCGCGGCCCGGGCCAGGGCGTCGGTTCCGCCACCTGCGGAATAGGGCAGGATGGCATTGATGGGCCGGCGGGGTGTCCATTCGGCAAGGGCCGGTGCTGCCGCCAGCAGCGTGGATGCGGCCAAGCCGGTCCCGATGAAGTCGCGTCTTTTCATTGTGTCCTCCCATGACTCGTTGGCGTTTTAGGCAACGCACTTGCGATCACGGCTGGACGATAGCGTACACGGTGTTTTAGAAAAAACGCAATTATCACAAGTATAGATCGAGAAATTCGAAGTTATGAACCTGCGCAGCCTCAAAGTCTTTGTTCTGGTGATGGAGGAAGGCACGCTTGCACGGGCTGCCGCAGCCATGCATCTCAGCCAGTCCGCAGCCAGTCGGCTTTTGCAGCTGCTGGAAGATGAGTTCGACATCTCTCTGTTCAAGCGGGACAAGAAACGTCTGGTGCCCACGGCGGAAGCGGAACGATTTTATCAGGAGGCGTTGCGCATCCTCTCCCAGATCGAGGCGTTGCCGGAGTTTGCGCGCCAGATCCAATCCGGGGTGCCGGAACCATTCCGCATCATCGCGCAGTCCCGTATCGTCAACGGTCTTGTGTTGCCGGCCATTGCCGCACTCGAAAACCGGATCAAGGATCAACCGATTAAGCTGGAGATTCACCGTCGCCGCGATTTGGGGCGCCGGATGATGAATGACCGCTTTGATGTCGGGATTTCAGCACTGCCGTTGTCGATTGACCGGCCTGAGCTGATCCGCCTAGGGTCCGCCCCCTCAAGATTGCCATTTCCAAAGAACACCCATTGGCAGGCCGTTCCGTTTTGCGACCACGGGATATTGTTGATGTTCCCTACATCGCGCTGGACGATACAACAGTCATCCGCCGTATCGTCGATCAGGAGCTGACTGCCATGGGCGTGCAGCTTGACGTGGCGCATGAGGTTTCCCTGGGTTCGGCGGCTTATCGATTGGTGCAGCGTGGGCTTGGTTTTACATTTGCTGATCCGGTCGCTTTGGACCCTGAATTGGAGCCACAGGTGCGCCTGATTGACTGGGAGCCGCGTATGGAGATCGAATTTGGTTTCTTCGCACCGAACCGGGACAGCAAGCCAGAGCTGACAGCGGCGTTTGAAAGCGCTTTGCGGCAGGTCTTTGCGGAAAGATGTGGGACGGCTTAGTGCGCTGAGCCGCGGCGGCGTGCTGTTTGTCCTGACCTCGCTTTTTGACATGCCTCAGCCTGCCTCAGAAATCGAGACCTGACACAGGAACGTGGCCGCCAATATCGTTGATTATTAAACCAGTTGACTAATTAACTAATAGGTTAAATAATGACAACCTATGGATCAAGACGACCAACTGGACGCAGCATTTTCGGCCTTGGCGCACCCAACGCGCCGGGCCATCCTCGCACGTCTTGCGCAAGGCAAGGCGACGGTGAATGCCTTGGCGGAGCCGTTCGACATGTCACTGCCCGCGGTATCAAAGCACATTCGCGTTCTTGAGAATGCCGGGTTGATCAAGCGTGAGAAGGACGCGCAGTTCCGTCCGTGCACGCTCAATCCCAAGCCCATCCAGGACATCGCGGATTGGACGGAAAAGTACCGGCCCATATGGGAAGCCCGTTTTGATGTGTTGGGGAAACTACTGGACGAGATGAAGGATCAATCATCATGAGTGACACAGAAAACTGGGTGCGCATTGAGCGCGAGTTTGATGCCCCATTGGAATTGGTATGGCGCATGTGGACCGTGCCAGAACTGTTCAAGCGGTGGTACGGCCCCAACGGCATGTCCGTGCCCACAGCTGAGATGAACGTCACGGTTGGTGGTACACGCAAGGTCTGCATGGCGATGGAAACCCCCGAAAGATCCATGTCGATGTGGTTCACAGGAGTTTACAAAGAGGTCACCGCGCCGCGCCGCCTTGTCTACACCGAAAGCATGTGTGACGAGGCAGGCAATATCATCCCGCCGCAAAGCATGGGTATGCCCGAGGGCTTTCCCGACATCACCGAAGTGATCGTCGAGCTGAGCCAAGTGGGCGATAAGACCAAGATGACGATGGTGCATGTTGGCGTGGCCGAAGGCACCGCGGGCGCGGGTGGTTGGAACCAGGCGTTCGACAAACTTGCCGCGCTGGCCCAAGCGCAAGCCCAAGTGGGCAACTGATATGCGCGAGCTGGCAATCCTTGCTTTCGTGACGGTTGATGGGGTGATGCAAGCGCCCAGCATGGCCGACGAAGATCGTTCGGGCGGCTTTGACCGGGGCGGGTGGGCCGCGCCCTATTGGGAAGGGGTCATGCCGCATGTGGAAGAGACGGCCATGTCGACGCCTTATGATGTCCTATTCGGCCGGAAGACCTACGACCTGTTCGCAGGTCACTGGCCGAATGCCCCTCGATCAAAAGCGAATGAACGGCTGAACAGTGCCCGGAAGTTCGTCGCAACGTCTTCACCCTTGGGGACGGAGTGGGAGAATTCCGAGGTTTTGACGGGCGAAGTTGTCCCCGAGATAGCGCGTCTGAAGTCGCAGGACGGTCCACTGATTCAGGTGCACGGCAGTGCGCAGTTGATTCAGGCGCTCACCAAACATGACCTGATAGACGAGTTCCGGATATGGACGTTTCCGGTTCTGGTTGGCAAAGGAAAACGTTTGTTTGAAGGGGAGCATCCGCCGCGAGACCTGACCCTTGTGTCGGCTGAAGGTCTCTCCAATGGTGTTGTGTCGCAAGTCTACCGGACAGCTCGCTGAGCGACATGCATTGCGCAGCGGCCGCTCCGGCGGGTCTCGACCGTTTGTGGGTCTACTTGGTTGCCGGCTTCTCTTCGTTCGAGTGGTCAGGCGAATCCAGAGTGGACCACATCTCGTCATCCGTTGGTTTGGGTGGCGTCATGCACTCACGCGTGTGGATGCTGACCTTGGCAAGGAAATGCGCGGACACCGGCGCCGTTACAAACAGAAAGGCCATGATCAGAAACTCGTGCATCGACGGATCGCCAGAGGCGGCGGCCGTCAGGATCGATGCCAAAAGCAACATACCGATGCCGAGCGTCCCAACCTTGGTAGGCGCATGAAGGCGTGTCATCGGGTCGTTGAATTTCAACAGGCCAATGACACCGACCAGCACAAAGATCGACCCGATCAGGAGTGAAATGGCTGCGCCAATGATTGCAAGGGCTTCCAATGTCATTCGATGATGTCCCCCCGCAGAACGAAACGGGCCAGCGCCACCGTCGATACGAAGCCCAGCATGGCAACGAGCAAGGCCACTTCGAAATACACGCCGACCCCTTGGTGGATGCCAACCACCACAACAAGGCCAAGCGCGTTGATGACCATCGTGTCCAGGGCCAGCACACGGTCGCCGCCCGTGGGGCCAATCACCAGACGCACCATCGAAAGCACCTGACCGATGGCGAGTACGACAAGCGCAATCGAAAGCGCGATGTCAAAAAAGCTGGTTGCGAGTGTCATGCGAAGATCTCCTTCAAACGGCGCTCGTATCGATCCTTGATTTCGTCCCTGACTGCGTCTGGGTCGTCGGTGTGCAGGATATGAACCAAAAGGCAGCTTCCTTCGTTCGACAGGTCCGCGGACACGGTGCCGGGTGTCAGGGTGATCGTGCCCGCCAGAACGGTGATCGCCTCTGGCTGTTTCAGGTCCAGTGGCACAGAGACCCAGGCTGGCTTCAACTTGTCGTTCGGAACGGTCAGAACGATCCACGCAACCTCGATATTGGCGACGATGATGTCGCGGATGACCAACATAGAATACGAGATCATCCGGCCCAGCCGGAACCCCTTGGGCGTGCCGGGCCACCATATCGCAGTGATGCGCGGGATGATGATGCCAAGGATGATGCCGAAGACGACCATCCCGGCACTGACTTCATTTTGAAGCAGTATCCAGACGAGAGCCAAGACCAGCGTCAGCGACGGATGCGGGAGGATCCAGCGAAAGGCGCGTCCCATATCAATGGCCCTCCTGCGGTTTGCTGAGCTTACCGGGTGTGTCCAGTACGGTAGAGATATATGCGTCGGGTGCAAAGAGTTGCGCGGCGATGGTCGTTGTGTAGCCGTGCACTTGCCCTGCAAACACGGTGTGCAGGCTCAGCAGCGTGAACAGCCCACCCACGGCCACATATGACATTGTGGAAGGGCGGTTGGTATCGGGCACCGGTTCTTCGGATTGTTCAACGCTGTGCGCTTTCCAGAACACGATACTGCCCGCGCGCGCAAAGCCAAGGATGCTGATCAGGCTGGATGAGAGTACGATGGCCCAGACCCAGACCATCATGTCACTGTCAAAGGCGGCATCCAGCACCAGCAGCTTGCCAAGAAACCCGGACAGCGGCGGCAGACCCGCCATCGCGATGGCCCCGGCAAAGAACATCCCAGCCGTGACAACAGCGCCGATCATGGGCGCTTGGGTCGTCAGATCGACATTGCCGCGTCCGGTCCGAACAAGGTCAGACACCATGAACAGCACGGCGCCCGCGAAGGTGGAATGCACGATGTAGTACAGCGCGGCTGCAATGCCCGCCGGGCTGAACAGAGAGATGGCAACCATAACCATCCCCATCGACCCGATGACCGAGAACGCAACAAGCCGATCGAGTTTGCGCGCGGCGAGCACACCGACCATCCCGATGGCCAGTGATACCAGTGCCGCGGGCAAGAGCCACACGTCATGCAATCCCGCCGTGACCTCAAGGTCAGGCGGGAAGATCATCGTGTAGACCCGGATGATGGCGTACGCGCCCACCTTGGTCATGATGGCGAACAGGGCTGCAACGGGCGCGGGGGCCTCTGCATAACTGGAAGGAAGCCAGAAATGCAGCGGGACCAGCGCGGCCTTGATGGCAAAGACCAACAGCAGCAGAACGGCGGCCACGCGGATGCCAACAGTCTCTTCCGGCGCGATCAATTGCACACGCTCAGCTAGGTCCGCCATGTTGAGCGTTCCGGTTTCGGCATAGATGGCGCCGAGCGCGAACAAGAACAGGGTCGAGCCGATCAGGTTGAACAGTACGTATTGTATGCCTGCCCGCAGACGCGCGTTGCCACCGGCATGGATCATCAGGCCGTACGACGCGATCAGCAGCACCTCAAAGAAGACAAACAGGTTGAACAGGTCGCCCGTCAGGAAGGCGCCGAGTATGCCCATCAACTGGAATTGGAACAGGGCGTGGAAATGGCGGCCGCGATCATCCCATCCCGACCCGATGGCATAGAGCAGCACAAAAAGCGCCAGCACCGAGGTCAGGAGGATCATCAATGTCGACAGCCGGTCGCCAACGATGACAATGCCGAACGGCGCGGCCCAGTCGCCCAAGCGATAGTAGATGACGGACCCGTCCGAAACCTGCCAGGCAAGCCCGGCAGCAAGGCCGATCAGCGCGACGACACCAGCAACGGAAAAGACCCGCTGAATGCCGATGTGATACCGCGCCGCCAGAACGATCAGCGGGGCCAGAAGGGCAGGCAGGATGATGGGGGCAACAATCCAGTGGGTCATGGCTGGCCCTCCGTCTCGCGCGGCTCTGGCTGATCATCGATATGATCGTCGTCGGACCCAAGGAAAGCACCAAGCCCGATCATCACCGCAACGGCCGTCATCCCGAATGAAATTACAATAGCGGTCAGCACCAGTGCCTGCGGCAGTGGGTCGGTGTATCTGGTCACGTCATCACTCAGCACCGGAGGCGCACCAATGGTCAGCCGCCCGGACGAGAACAGGAATACGTTCACAGCATAGGTCAAAAGCGAAATACCCAGGATCACCGGAAAGGTTCTGAGCCGCAGCACGAGGTAGATACCACCGGCGGTCATCACGCCAATGGCGGAGGCAACAAGCAATTCCATGTCAGCCACCCTCCTTCACAGGCGCAATTGGATCGGATGATCCTTCGGCCCTTGCTGGATTGATGTCCATGGGGTGTTCGGTTTCGTCCGCATTTGCACGCCGTGCTAGCCGCGAGAAGCTTTCGAGCGACAGCATGACCGCCCCGACAACGGCCAAGAACACGCCAACGTCGAACAAGGCGGCTGTGGCCAACTCGAATTTGTCGAACGGGGGAATGCGAACATAGGTGAAGTCCGAGGTCAGGAAGGGTTTGGTGACAAACCACGACCCGATGCCCGTGAAGCCAGCCACCAGAACGCCAGCACCGATTACACCATGATAGGGGTACTTCAATCGGGCCGAGGTCCATGTGAAGCCACTTGCCATGTACTGCATGACAACCCCGATCGACACGACCAGACCGGCAATAAAGCCGCCGCCGGGTTCGTTGTGGCCACGCAGGAAGATGTAGAAGCCAACCAACAGAACAACCGGCATGATGACGCGTGTCAGCACGACCATCATCATCGGGTGCATGTCGCCCGCACGCGGTTGATCAGGGATACGGTTCAGAAGGCGTGCGCGCACGGGACCGCGCAGCAGCGTCTCGGTAAGCGCATAGATCAACAGTGCGGCAATCCCCAGCACGATGATCTCGCCATAGGTGTCAAAGCCCCGGAAGTCGACAAGGATCACGTTCACCACGTTGGTGCCGCCGCCGCCCTTGTACGAATTGGCCAGATGGAACTCGGAGATGGGCGTCGCGACCGCATCCCGCAGCATGTAGTGATAGGCGAGCGCAAAGGCGGCAAGCCCGCCGACAATCGCCACGCCGGTATCGCGTGCTCTTCTCAGAATGGTGCTTTCGGATGGCGTTGTTTTCGGCAGGAAGTTCAAGGCCAGCAAAAGAAGAATGATTGTCACCACTTCGACCGTGAACTGGGTCATGGCAAGGTCTGGTGCGCTGAGGAATACGAACCCGACGGAAACCATTAGTCCAACGATCCCGATCAGTATGAGGGCCAGGAACCTGTTACGGTGCATGAAAACCAGTGCGCCGGTCGCAGCCACCAGCATCGCCCAGCCGGCGATGGGAACGGGCCCGGCGACTTGTACGGCGCGAGTTGTTTCCCCAATCGTGCCGGTCACCCATGCGTGGTAGCCGATGGCGACGATTGCCACGAAGGAAATCATCGCGTACCGGCTGAACGCGCCATTGTGCAGGGTGTGGGTAAACGTACGTGCTGCTGATGCCGCAGCTTCGACAATGCCTTCGAATATGACCTTCGCTTCGGGGCGCGGCGCGGCTTCCCATGCGTTGGACAGCGGCTTGAATATGACCATCAGGATCAGACCGCCGACCACGGCAGCAATCGACATGAACAGCGCGGGCACAAGGCCGTGCCAGATCTTGAAATACGCCTTGGGCACTTCCGCGGCCTCACCCAATAGGGATGCTGTCACGGTCTTCACAAAAGGCTCGGCCAGGAACGGGGCGACGCCGATCACGACAACCAGCACAACGAGAATGGCCGGTGGCAACCACATGCCCGGGTTGGGGTCGTGCGGTTTCGACGGGTAGTCGTCACGCACCTTGCCAAGGAAGGTGTGGCCAATAAGCCGGAAGCAATATGCGGCGGAGAAGAGCGAGCCGACCGTCGCCAGCACAGGCACCAGCCATGGGCTGTTGAACAGCACGGTGTGCGTGGCTTCCTCCAGCATCATCTCTTTCGACAGGAACCCGTTCAGCAGTGGAATGCCTGCCATCGAGAGTGCTGCGAGTGTTGCGATGACGAAGGTCACTGGCATGAGTGTCCGCAGCCCGCCCAACCGCCGGATGTCGCGGGTGTGTGCTTCGTGATCGACGATGCCTGCGGACATGAAGAGGGCGGCCTTGAATGTGGCGTGGTTCAGGATGTGGAACACGGCCGCCATGGCACCAAACGCGGTGCCGGTGCCCAATAGCATCGTGATCAGCCCAAGATGACTGACGGTTGAGAAGGCGAGCAATGCCTTCAGATCGTGTTTGAACAGAGCGATCACTGCACCCAGCACCATAGTCACAAGCCCTGCGGTCGTGACAATAGCAAACCATTCGGGCGTGCCCGACAGAACCGGCCACATGCGCGCCATCAAGAAGATGCCCGCCTTCACCATCGTGGCAGAGTGCAGATAGGCCGAGACGGGCGTAGGCGCGGCCATTGCGTGTGGCAGCCAGAAGTGGAACGGAAACTGTGCGGATTTGGTGAAGCATCCTAGAAGGATCAGGATCAGGGCAGGGAGGTACAGGGGATCGGCCTGGATCAGCTCCCGGTTTTGGAGGATGACGCTCAGGTCATAGCTGCCCGCGATCTGGCCAAGGATCAGCATGCCACCGATCATGGCGAGACCGCCCATACCAGTCACCGTCAGCGCCATGCGCGCGCCCTGACGCCCTGCGGGCAGGTGCTTCCAATATCCGATCAGCAGGAAGGAAGACAGCGACGTCAGCTCCCAGAACACCAGCAAAAGCAAGATGTTGTCGCTGAGAACAATTCCGACCATCGCGCCCTGGAACAGCAACAGATAGGTGAAAAACTCACCCATATTGTCGTCGCGGCTCAGGTAGTGACGCGCATAGGTGATGATCAGCAGGCCGATGCCCAGGATCAGAAGCGCAAAGAAGAACCCCAGCCCGTCCAGCATCAACGTGAAATTCAGGCCTAGTTCCGGCATCCAGTTGACGCGTGCCGTGACCAGTTCACCGCGCAGGACCTGCGGTAGATTCGTCAGCAGGCCCACAAAGGCGGCGAGGGAAACCGTGAACGTCACGCCTGCGCAGGCCGCGCGGCCTGCAGCATTCATTAGTCCGGGGAGAAGCGCGCCCAGGAAGGGGAGTGCAACGATAAAGAAGAGTGACAATGTCGGGCCCAGTAAGGTTAGTTCGAATCTATCCAACAAGATAGATGGCATTCCGGTGTGTTCAGGCAACCGGAATCGTTGGGAAACTTGCGATAACCCGCTCAATTCCCAGCATCTTGGGTGTCAGTGGGTGCGCTGCACCGCAGAACGGGATGCTTGGGTGCGGTTGACTGATCGCGCGTTGGACGACCGGTTGATGCATTGCGCCTGTCAATGGCCCAGCACGGGGATAAGACGCCATCTGGCACGGTTGCCAGCCATTTGCGCCGTTAACTGGGTGAGCGGTGTAAGCGAGGCTGATCGCCATTCGTCGGGTGTGGTGTTTGCTGCTGAGACACCGTTGCCGTGCCGCCAAATGCAGCATTACTCAGATTCACCTGCCTATCTTTTCGGCGAAATCGGGTATTTCGTCCAAAAAATGTGCAAAATCTCGGATGACGGCTCATTTTTCAGCCGTGCGGCGTGCACTGCGCAGTCTTGGAGCTACCACTTGGCGCGGGTTTCAAAACCCAAGAACGTGCGATGGTGCCGGCCTAGGAAACCAAACACCACCGCACTCCGCATCATATGCGTGGGGGGTGATATGGGTGTTTTGCCTGCAGAACACAACGTCCCTGCGCGACACGCAAAGGGAATGGCAATGTACAAGAAACTACTCGCAACAACAGCGACACTAACAACCATGGCGGCTCTGCCAGCCGTCGCGCAGGATTGCCCAATAAAAGTGGGCGTTCTGCACTCGCTGTCTGGGACAATGGCGATCTCGGAAACGACGCTGAAGGACACCATGGAAATGCTCGTTGAGCAGCAAAATGCCGCTGGCGGCGTGTTGGGCTGTCAGCTTGAAGCCGTCGTGGTTGACCCGGCATCCGACTGGCCGCTGTTCGCTGAAAAAGCGCGTGAGCTGCTGACCGTTCATGAGGTTGACGTCATCTTTGGCAACTGGACGTCCGTGAGCCGCAAGTCCGTTCTGCCCGTGATCGAAGAGTTGAACGGTCTGCTGTTCTACCCTGTGCAATACGAGGGCGAGGAAAGCTCGAAAAACGTGTTCTACACGGGCGCCGCGCCGAACCAGCAAGCCATCCCGGCCACCGACTATTTCCTTGAAGAGCTGGAAGTCGAGAAATTTGCACTGTTGGGAACCGACTATGTGTACCCGCGCACAACGAACAACATCCTTGAATCATACCTTCAGCAAAAAGGCATTGCCGCTGAAGACATCTTTGTGAACTACACACCGTTCGGTCACTCGGACTGGTCCAAGATTGTGGCGGACGTTGTCGCGCTGGGCGCGGATGGCAAGAAAGTTGGCGTAATCTCGACCATCAACGGTGATGCCAATGTGGGTTTCTACAAGGAACTGGCCGCTGCTGGCATCTCGGCGGATGACATTCCGGTTGTCGCCTTCTCGGTTGGGGAAGAAGAGCTGTCGGGTCTCGACACATCCAACCTCGTGGGTCACCTCGCGGCGTGGAACTATTTCCAGTCGGCAGACACCGAAGCCAATGAAGCATGGATCGATGCATGGAAAGCCCGCATGGGTGACGAGCGTGTGACCAACGACCCGATGGAAGCCCACTACATCGGCTTCAACATGTGGGTGAACGCGGCGACTGCGGCAGGAACCACCGACGTGGATGCCGTGCGCACCGCGATGTATGGTCAGGAGTTCCCGAACCTCACAGGCGGGACCGCGGTCATGCTGCCGAACCATCACCTGGCCAAGCCGGTCCTGATTGGTGAGATCCTGGAAGACGGCCAGTTCGACATCATCAGCCAGACCGAAGAAGTGCCTGGCGACGCCTGGACCGACTTCCTGCCGGAATCGGCTGTCCTGGTGTCGGATTGGAAAGAGCTGGGCTGCGGGATGTACAACACCGACACATCCACCTGCGTGCAGATCAAGTCCAACTACTGATCTGACATTGCGGGGGCAGGCAACTGCCCCCGACACTTCTTCAAGGATAATACTTGGATGCCGGTTTTCCGCCAATTTTGCGCTGCCCTGATGTCGGCGCTGTTGATCGCGTTTACAGCCCCATTGGCTGCGCAGAACGCCGACGCGCCGATTCAGCGCTTGCTGCAAGAGCATGGCGAGATCATTGTAAAAAGCTCACGCCGCACCATCGGTCCTGCCATCGATGCGCTCGCTGACAGTGGTTTGCCCGAGGCGCAGGCGGTGCTGGAACGCTGGCGGGCCAAGGAGATGTGGTTCGACAAGGATACCGGTCTGTTTATCTACGCTGAAGAGATTGACCGCCGCACCATCCGCACCTTCGATTTTGCCAACGGTGCCGAGTTGGGGGAGTTCGAAGACAATGGGTTCAAACAGCTCAAACCCAACAGCGGCATCCGCGGCCTGATTGGCGCAGCGTTGGTGAGGTTTCAGTTGAACGATCCCAATCCGGTCGCGCGCGCTGCGGCCCTGATCGCCATCGAACGGGATGCGAATGAAAGCCACCTTGCCGCCTTGCGCGCTGTGCGAGACACCGAAGAGAACCCGCGCTTGAGCGCACGCATCGATCGCCTTGAACGGCTCCTGACCATCCGCTTTGCAGAGGATGACGCAGAGCGCGTTGCCGCAATCCAGAGCTTTGAGGGTGATCTGGGTGTCGATGTGCGCGCGGCCCTCAATCCACTTGTCGTTACAATGATGGATGCCGGTACGGACCTGCCGAACGATGCCGATGTGGCGAGGCAGGTGGTGCCCGGTTCAGAGGTGCTCAGCGAGGCTGAGGCTTATAGGATACTTGTCGCCAAGGAACTGGCGCCCCCGCTCATTTCGCGCGCCGCTCAAAAGGCTGCGTTGATTGCCAACATAGATGGCACCTCCGTCGGCGGAATTCAGGTTGCATCACTGAACACCGAAGCGAGGCGTGACGCTGCCTATGACGAATTGGTGCGGCAGGGTCGTGTCGAAAATGCAGCAACGGTCACCGATGTGACACAGACGGTAGATGCCTATGTGTTTTTTGAACGGTATTCCGCCGCCGCGCCGACCGTTGCACTTGCCGCACAGGCGGTGCTGTCCGGGATCGAGAACAAGGTCGCCTTGAACCAGACAATCGATCTGGGGCTAGACGCGCTGTCGCTGGCGTCGATCTATTTCCTTGCAGCCATCGGCCTTGCCATCACCTTTGGCGTCATGGGCGTGATCAACATGGCCCATGGCGAGTTTATCATGATGGGCGCCTATACCGGCTATGTGGTCCAGCTCTTTATCCCGGACTACACGCTCAGTATCATGGTCGCCATCCCGTTGGCCTTTGCAGTGACCTTTGGCGCGGGGGTCGCGATGGAGCGGTTGGTGATCCGGTGGCTCTATCATCGCCCGCTTGAGACGCTTCTGGCGACTTTCGGTATCTCGATCGCGCTTCAGCAGTTGGCCAAGAACATCTTTGGCACGCAGGCCCGGCCCTTGACCGCACCCGGCTGGCTGGACGGGTCACTGGTGTTCAACGACATTGTGTCGATCAGCTATATCCGCATCGCTATCTTTGTTCTGGCACTCCTGTTTCTGGCCCTATTCCTGATCGTGATGAACCGCACCCGGTTGGGTCTGGAAGTACGCGCTGTCACCCAGAACCCACGCATGGCGGCCTCCATGGGCATCAACCCGGATCGGATCAACATGCTAACCTTTGGCTTTGGCTCCGGCATCGCCGGGATCGCGGGCGTTGCCATCGGCCTTTATGCCAAGGTCACGTCGGAAATGGGCAGCGACTACATCGTGCAATCCTTCATGACTGTCGTGGTCGGCGGGGTGGGCAACATCTGGGGCACGCTGCTGGGTGCCACGATGGTGGGCACGATGCAAAAGGGGATCGAGTGGTTGAACCCGTCCAACACCCTTGCGGCCCAGACCTACATGATCCTGTTCATCATCCTGTTCATTCAGTTCCGACCCAAGGGCATCATCGCCCTCAAAGGTCGCGCGGCGGAGGCTTGAGCCATGACAAACGTCGCACTTGATACCGCGCCCGCACGCAAGCCAACGTTTCTGCTGGTGAACAACCCGTCGGTCCTGATTTTCCTGGCTTGCCTTGCCTTGTTCACTCTGGGCGTGACGGTGCTGGCCGAAGGGTTTGGCATCGGTGTGGTCTCGACCAGCTTCGTCAAGACACTCGGTAAGACACTCTGCCTATGCCTTGTCGCGCTCGCTATGGATTTGGTCTGGGGCCATTGCGGCATCCTGAGCCTCGGGCACATGGCGTTCTTCGGCATCGGGGGCTACGCCATCGGCATGTGGTTGATGTACGCCCGTACCGAGATTATCGTAGTACAAAGCCTGTCAGCCGCTCCATTGCCACCAACGACCCAGGAAATCTCGGACGGGATCGCAGCGCAAATCTTTGGTGTTGTGGGCGCGTCCGAGTTCCCGCCCATCTGGGCTGTGGCCCATTCGCTGCCCTTACAATTGGCGGCCGTGGTGCTGGTACCCGGGCTGCTGGCTTTGGTCTTTTGCTGGCTCGCGTTTCGCAGCCGGGTGACAGGCGTCTACCTGTCGATCCTGACCCAGGCGATGACGCTCGCCCTGTCGCTTTACCTCTTCCAGAATGACAGCGGGTTACGCGGTAACAATGGGCTGTCCGGGCTACAGAACCTGCCGGGGCTGGGGGATGTGCCGCAGTCCACCGTGTCGATCTGGTTCTTCTGGGCATCGGCACTGGCGCTTGGGCTGGGCTACCTGCTGTGTGTCTGGGTGGTATCGGGCAAGTTCGGCTCGGTCGTTCGTGCGATCCGCGATGACGAGAGCCGCGTGCGGTTCCTTGGCTACCCTGTCGAAGCATACAAACTTTTTATCTTCACGCTGACCGCGGTCATCGCAGGGATTGCCGGCGCGCTCTATTACCCACAGGCAGGGATCATCAACCCGGCCGAGATTGCGCCGATCGCCTCCATATACCTTGCTGTCTGGGTCGCTATCGGCGGGCGTGGTCGGCTGTACGGTGCGGTGATTGGCGCGGCTTTCGTTTCGCTTCTCTCGACCTACTTCACGGGCGGTCAGGCGCCAGACATCAACCTTGGATTCTATACGATCCAATGGGTCAACTGGTGGACAGTCCTGTTGGGACTGTCATTCGTCGTGGTCACTCTGTTCGCGCCCAAAGGGCTAGGTGGACTGTTTGATTTTATTGCGAGTAAAAGATCACCCAGCCGCCACGGCGCTGACCTTGGCCCCGACGCGGGTGCGTTGCGCGAAAAGGAGGCCGAGACATGAGCACACTTCTTGAAGTGTCCGGTGTGTCCGTCTCATTCGACGGGTTCAAGGCCATCAACAACCTGACCTTCCAGATCGGCGAGGCCGAGATGCGGGCGGTGATCGGACCGAACGGGGCTGGAAAAACCACCTTCATGGATATCGTCACAGGCAAGACGCGACCGGATGAGGGGCGCGTGCTGTGGGGCGAAAAATCGCAATCGCTTCTGTCGATGTCAGAAAGCCAGATCGCGCAGGCGGGGGTCGGGCGGAAGTTCCAACGCCCAACGGTGTTCGAAGACCAGACTGTTGCCGAAAACTTGATGCTGGCGCTGAAAAAGAAACGGTCCCCCTTTGCCGTTCTGAACTTCCGCGCGTCACGCGCAGACCAGGAACGGGTCGAAGAATTGGCCGGTGAGATCGGACTGGTCGCTGCACTCGCCCGCAAGGCGGGCGAGTTGAGCCATGGTCAAAAACAATGGCTGGAGATCGGCATGCTGCTTGCACAAGAACCACGCCTGCTTCTGGTCGATGAACCGGCAGCGGGCATGACCCCGGCAGAACGCGAACACACGACCGAAATACTGGTGGAGGCGGCCAAGACTCGCGCGGTTGTGGTGGTCGAGCACGACATGGAATTCGTCCGCCGCCTCGATTGCAAGGTCACCGTCCTGCACGAAGGTTCGGTTCTGGCCGAAGGATCGATTGATCACGTGACATCCAACGAAGCCGTCATCGAGGTGTACCTTGGCCGATAACCTGCTCGAAATCGAAGCGCTGACCCTGCATTACGGCGGCAGTGAAATCCTGCGTGGCATCGACCTGACGGCGCGGCGGGGTGAGGTCACGTGCGTGATGGGGACCAACGGTGTCGGCAAGACCAGTCTGCTCAAGGCTATCTCGGGCACACATGTCCGCAGCGATGGTGTTTATCTGTTGGATGCCGAAGAGATCGGTAAATCCAGTGCCCATGCCCTTGCTCAGAAGGGCGTCGCCTATGTGCCGCAGGGGCGCGAGATTTTTCCGTTTCTGACGGTGCAAGAAAATCTTGAGACCGGGTTTGCCTGCCTGCCACGTAGCAAACACAGAATTCCAGATGAGATTTTTGACCTGTTCCCGATCCTGAAAGACTTTCTGCATCGTCGTGGTGGAGACCTTTCGGGCGGCCAGCAACAGCAGCTTGCTATCGCACGTGCGCTGGTCACCGAACCCAAGCTTCTTCTTCTGGATGAGCCGACCGAAGGTATTCAGCCCAACATCATCAAGCAGATCGGCGAGGTCATCTCGACCCTGCGGGAGCGGGGGCAGATGGCCATTGTGCTGGTCGAACAGTATTTTGATTTTGCCTTTGATCTTGGCGACAGGTTCACGGTGCTTGAGCGCGGAGTGGTTAAGCTGGAAGGACGGCGCGCCGACATTGAACGTTCAGATTTGCTGAAGGCTGTCTCGGTCTAAAATCAATCTCACTGGAATGCCTGCGTTTTACTGTCGCCAGGGCACTACAACGATGTTTCCGGTGTGCTGTTTGGCGATGAATGCCGTTTGCGCGGCGTGCAACTCGGACAAGGGGTAAGTGGCTGCCAGAGCGGGTTGGATTTCGCCCTGTTCGATGTACCGGACAAGGTTTGGCATGACCTCAAGATCAATGACGGTGGAACCTGTGAACGTCAGGTCCCGCAGGTAGAATGTGCGCAGATCCATCTCGACAATGGGGCCAGCGATGGCACCGGAACATGTATAGCGGCCTCCGCGCTCCAGAACGTCGATCATGGTGGGCCAGTACGCCCCCCCAACAACATCCGCCAGTACGGTGACCTTTTCGCCGCTCAAAGCGGTCTTCAGGTTCGTCGGCGCGCGGGGCAGCACCACATCGGCACCTAAAGCGGCGACATCTGCATGTTTGGCCTCAGACGCCAAGGCAATGACGCGCGCGCCACGCCGCTTGGCAAGCTGCACCAAGGCGCTGCCAACGCCACCCGACGCTCCGGGAATCAATACAGTGTCCTGATCTGTTACACGCGCCCGGGTCAGCATGCCTTCGGCCGTGGAATAGGAGCACGAGAATGTGGCCAATTCGGCATCCGACAGATCGGATTTGACGGCTACGGCGTTGCGCGCGGGCATGGTTGTGTACTCGGCAAAGCCGCCATCGCGTTCCGATCCGAAGTAACCCGTTTTGTTCTTGTTGCTCAGGTCCGTTGGGTCACGCAGCCAGTTGTCGGTGATCACCCGCTCTCCAATGCGCGACGGGTCAATGCCATCGCCTACGGCCACGATGGTGCCGCATACATCCGCGCCCTGAACGCGGGGAAAACTGATGGGGGCGCCGCCCCAACTTGGGTCCTCTTCGCCGACCTCTTCAAAGGCGCCGCCAGTCGTCGCCTCGGTCACGGTTTTGGAGTACCAGCCGGAGCGGGTGTTCACGTCGGTGTTGTTCAACCCGCAGGCGCCAACTTTGACCAGAACCTCGCCTTCAGCAGGGTCCGGGCGCGGCCATTCGGCGTGCCAGACCATCTGATCCAGATCGCCGTGACCCATCGTGACCATTGCATTCATTGTTTTGGGAAGCGTCATCGAAAGGGCTCCGGTGTTCTGTTCGTACGTCGCTCGAATGCAGGTGGGTTGGACGAAAACCGTACCGCGCGTGATGACCATGGACCACGGTCGGCAAGGGGGCGTCTAGTGCAAAACAGTACCCCTGGGAGGAAGCAGTGCTTTGTTGGACATGCGGTGAATACAGGTTCGACTGGCCGGGCGTATCGTTCACCAGACTGCCTGGGGCGGTCTTGGAATTGAAAACAGATGTCGCCTTTTTCTGCCGCAGTCGTGGTTGATCCTCGTCACGCTTGAATGATTCAGGTCGTCAAAGAATGTGGTCCATAGAAGTGTTTCAAAGGGCTTTGATGAATTTAAGGTATTGATTATAAATGCTTTATTTCTACTAATTTTTTAGTTTGACAGAAAATTTACTTTGCGCCTATCGTAAGCACAGTCGGCGAAATCCGGCTCACATAGAAATTTGGGAGGACACAAGATGCGCAAGTATCTTCTCTCCGCGACGGCTGTAGCTGCAGTCATTGCGGGGCATGGGACTGCTTTTGCCGATACGGCGGCAGCCCAGAAATGGATTGATCAGGAATTCCAGCCATCCACGCTCAGCAAAGATGAGCAGATGTCGGAGATGGAGTGGTTTATCCAGGCGGCTGAACCCTTCTCGGGCATGGAAATCAACGTGCTGTCCGAGGGTATTCCGACCCACGGCTACGAGTCCGAGGTGCTGACCAAGGCGTTCGAGGAAATCACCGGCATCAAGGTGAACCATCAGATCCTTGGTGAGGGCGAGGTTGTGCAAGCTGTGCAAACGCAGATGCAGACCCAGCGGAACCTCTATGACGGCTATGTCAACGACTCCGACCTGATCGGGACGCACTCGCGCCTGCAGCTGGCCTATAACCTGACCGAGCAGATGGCGGGCGACTGGGCGGGCACAACCAGCCCGACCCTGGACCTCGATGACTTCATGGGCATTCAGTTCACGACGGGTCCCGATGGCAACCTGTACCAGTTGCCCGATCAGCAGTTCGCGAACCTCTACTGGTTCCGCAAGGACTGGTTCGATGACGAAGACAACAAGGCGGCGTTCCAAGCCAAGTACGGCTATGAGCTGGGCGTGCCGGTCAACTGGTCGGCTTACGAAGACATCGCCGAGTTCTTCTCGAACGACGTCAAGGAAATCGACGGCGTGGCGATCTACGGCCACATGGACTACGGCAAGCGTGCGCCCGACCTTGGTTGGCGCATGACCGATGCGTGGCTGTCCATGGCAGGCACCGGTTCGGTAGGTGAGCCAAACGGTGTGCCCATCGACGAATGGGGCATCCGCATGGAAGCCGGTTCGTGCAACCCGGCGGGCGCAAGTGTGACCCGTGGTGGTGCGGCCAACGGTCCTGCGGCGGTTTACGCGATCCGTAAATGGGATGAATGGCTGCGCAACTACGCACCACCCGGTGCGGCATCCTATGACTTCTACCAGTCGCTGCCCGCATTGGCACAAGGCAACGTGGCGCAGCAGATCTTCTGGTACACCGCCTTTACCGCCGACATGGTCAAGCCGAAGTCCGAAGGCAACAACACCGTGGATGACGAGGGCAACCCGCTGTGGCGGATGGCGCCCAGCCCGCATGGTCCATACTGGACCGAAGGGCAGAAGGTTGGCTATCAGGATGTGGGGTCGTGGACCTTCCTCAAATCCACGCCTTCCGAGCGCGCGCAGGCGGCTTGGCTCTATGCCCAGTTCGTGACGTCCAAGACGGTCGACGTGAAGAAGTCCCATGTGGGTCTGACCTTCATCCGCGACAGCTCGGTCAACCACGAGTCGTTCACGGAACGTGCGCCCAAGCTGGGTGGTCTGGTGGAATTCTACCGCTCGCCTGACCGCGTTGCATGGTCGCCGACCGGCATCAACGTGCCTGACTACCCGAAGCTGGCCCAGATCTGGTGGCAGCAGATTGGTGACGTGAACTCGGGTGCCTTCACACCGCAGCAGGCGATGGATCGTCTGGCCGAGGAGATGGACATCACCATGGCCCGGATGCAGCAGGCGGACGAAGCGGCTGGTGTCTATGGCGGCTGTGGCCCACGTCTGAACGAAGAGCAGGACGCCGAATACTGGTTCGCCAACGGCGGCGCCAAGCCGAAGCTAGAGAACGAGAAGCCGCAAGGCGAGACCGTGAACTACGACGACCTGGTTGCCCGCTGGCAGCAGTAAACTCCCCGTCGGTCCCCTTTCCCAACATGGGGGGCTGACACCTGGTCGAAGCACGCGCGCGTGCTTCGACCTCATTCTTCGCGGATAGGAACAATGACACTCGAGCTGAAAGACGCGACCAAGCGCGTGCGCGGCATCACCCATATCAAGCCCACATCGCTGGTGATGGAGCCTGGACATTTTAATGTCCTGCTGGGGCAGACCGCATCGGGCAAAACATCTTTGATCAAGCTGATGGCTGGCCTCGATCCACTGGCCGATGGCGAGGTCTGGATGGACGGACAGAACGTGTCGCGACTGTCGACGCAGAAACGCAACATCAGCCTCGTGCACCAGTTTTTCGTGAACTATCCGCATATGACGGTTTTCGATAACATCGCCTCCCCGCTGCGGGTTGCAGGCATGGCGAAGTCCGAAATTCAGGGGCGGGTCGAAGAAGCAGCTGACATCCTGCAATTGCGTCCGATGCTGCACCGTCGCCCGCAGGAATTGTCGGGTGGCCAGCAGCAACGGTGCGCGCTGGCCCGCGCAATCGCTAAGGAAAGTCGGGCGGTGTTCCTCGATGAACCCCTCGCCAATCTCGACTACAAGCTGCGCGAAGAACTGCGGGAGCAACTGCCGGAGTTGTTCGCCGGTCGCGGTGCGGTTGTGGTATATGCCACGTCCGAGCCAGAAGAGGCGCTGTTGCTGGGGGGTAAGACGGCGCTGATGGACGATGGTGTCGTCACCCAGTTTGGCACGACGGCTCAGATCTATCGCAAGCCGGACAATCTGACGGCGGCACGGGTCTTTTCCGATCCGCCCATCAATGCCGCGCGGATCACCAAGTCAGGCGGGACCGCTCAGATGGAGACAGGGGCAAGCTGGGCGCTTTCTGGGCCAGCGGCGGAAATCGCCGACGGGGTCTATACGCTTGCCATCCGGCCCCACCACGTGACGCCTGTCCCCGCGGGGACAGATTATGTTAAATTGGATGGCACTGTTCTGTTGACCGAATTGTCCGGGTCAGAGTCCAGCGCGCACTTTCAGATCGGCGATGACGGATGGGTTTCTTTGGCTCATGGCGTGCACCCCTACGAAGTGGGGGAGCGGCATGAGTTCTACATGGATGCATCTCAGGCCTTCTACTTTGCAGAAGATGGGAGGCTGGTGGCGTGACGCGCATCCAATTCAAAATGCTTCGCCTTTCGCTGCCTCTCGCTGTTCGCTCGAACGCGAAAGGCGACACCTATTTGTGCCAAGAACTGGATGCTCTGTAATGGCAAAGATTACGCTTTCGAACCTGCGCCATTCCTATCTGCCTGCCCCAAGCGGACCGGCGGACTATGCGCTCAAGGAAATCGACCTCGATTGGCAGGACGGCGGTGCATATGCGTTGCTGGGACCATCGGGTTGCGGGAAATCCACGCTGCTGAACATCATCTCGGGCCTGCTCACCCCGTCCGAGGGTCGCATCCTGTTCGATGATCGGGATGTGACCGATCTGCCGCCGGATCAACGCAACATTGCGCAAGTGTTCCAGTTCCCGGTGATCTACGACACGATGACTGTGCGGGACAACCTTGCCTTTCCTTTGCGCAATCGCGGGGTGGATGAAGGACGCATTGCGGAGCGTGTGGCAGAGATCGCGCAGATGCTGGAGGTCGAGGAGATGCTCGACATCCGAGCGTCACACCTCAGCCCTGACAACAAGCAAAAGATTTCCATGGGGCGTGGCCTTGTCCGTGATGACGTGAACGTCGTCATGTTTGACGAGCCTCTGACAGTGATCGACCCGCATCTGAAATGGAAACTGCGGTCGAAGCTGAAAGAGCTGCACCAGCGGGTGCGCGCGACGATGATCTATGTGACCCATGACCAGACCGAGGCGCTGACCTTTGCCGATCAGGTGGTTGTCATGCAGGACGGTGAGATCGTTCAGATTGGCACCCCGGTTGAGCTGTTCGAGCGACCGCAGCATACGTTTGTGGGCCACTTCATCGGGTCACCCGGCATGAACGTTCTGCCTGCCGAAGAAAGTGATGGCGCGGTGCGGTTCCAGGGACGCCAAGTTGCGCTGGAAGGCGCAGTGACCGGGCAGGGGGGGATGACGCAAATTGGCGTGCGCCCCGAGTTTGTGTCGCTGACCGATGCAGGCCTGCCTGCCCGTGTAAACAAGGTGTCTGACGTTGGTCGCCATGCGGTTGTTGAGGCGATGGTGGGCGACACAGCCGTCAAGGCCATCGTGGAGGGGGAATTGCCGGAGCAGGGTGCAGAAATACATCTGGCCTTCCGGCCTGACCATACGCGCCTGTATCGCGATGGGTGGTTGTCGACGGAGGCACGGACATGAAGACCGAAAACCAAAAGGCATGGTTCTTTGTCCTGCCCGTGCTGCTGCTAGTCGCGTTCAACGCGCTGGTGCCCATCATGACGGTGGTCAACTACTCGGTGCAGGAGACATTTGGGAACAACGTATTCTTCTGGCAGGGCTTGGACTGGTTTGAACAAATCCTGCGCTCGGACCGGTTTCAGGCGGCCTTGGGCCGGCAGTTCCTGTTCACCTTCCTGATCCTGATTATCGAAATTCCGCTGGGCATCGTCATCGCCCTGTCCATGCCGAAGAAAGGTATGTGGGTGCCGGTTTGTCTGGTTCTGATGGCCCTGCCCATGCTGATCCCGTGGAACGTGGTGGGCGCGATGTGGAACATCTTTACCCTGCCGAAAATCGGGTTGCTGGGCTACTTCATGAACGACGTTTTGGGCATTTCATATGACATGACCCAGAACCCGTTTGCGGCGTGGGTGACGATTATTGTCATGGATGTGTGGCACTGGACATCGCTGGTAGTGCTTTTGTCCTATGCGGGGCTCGTGTCGATCCCCGATGCCTATTACCAGGCGGCCAAGATTGATGGAGCATCCCCTTGGAAAGTGTTCCGCTACATCCAGTTGCCGAAGATGAAGACCGTGCTGACAATTGCGATCCTGCTGCGCTTCATGGACAGCTTCAACATCTATACGGAGCCGTTTGTTTTGACCGGCGGAGGGCCGGGCAACTCAACGACGCTCTTGTCGATTGATCTGGTCAAGATCGCCTTGGGCCAGTTTGATCTGGGGCCTGCCGCAGCGATGAGCCTGATCTATTTCGCGATCACGCTGCTGGTGTCGTGGTTGTTCTATACTCTGATGACGAAGGATGACGCGCAATGATCTGGACGCTCCATTCAAGCCTCGTGCACGGCGGGCACCGCCGGGCAGCGCCCGACAGCCCCCCCGGGCGGGCGCTTTCAGCGCGACGCCCGCGGTCGGTCGCTGCCCTCAGTTCTGTTGGACGACCGTTTGAAAGAAGGATGTGCCATGCGTAAACGCTCCCTCATCCCGATCCTTTACATCGCGTTCCTGATGCTGCCGATCTATTGGCTGGTGGCGATGTCCTTCAAAACAACGAACGAGATACTGTCTGGCTTCAGTCTGTTCCCTCAGACTTTTACGCTCGAGAACTACAGGGTGATCTTCACCGACCCAAGCTGGTATTGGGGCTACATTAACTCGATCATCTATGTGTCGATGAACACCGTAATCTCGGTCGCTGTGGCCTTGCCAGCGGCCTATGCTTTCTCCCGCTACAGGTTTCTGGGCGACAAGCAGTTGTTCTTTTGGCTGCTGACGAACCGTATGGCGCCCGCTGCTGTCTTCGCTCTGCCGTTCTTCCAGCTTTATTCGTCCGTCGGTCTTTTTGACACGCATCTTGCCGTGGCGTTGGCGCATTGCCTGTTTAACATTCCGCTGGCGGTCTGGATTTTGGAAGGGTTCATGGGCGGGGTTCCCAAGGAGTTGGACGAGACGGCTTACGTTGACGGCTATTCCTTCCCCCACTTCTTCGTCACAATCTTTCTGCCGACAATCAAGGCGGGGGTCGGTGTGGCAGCGTTCTTCTGCTTCATGTTCTCTTGGGTGGAGTTGCTGCTGGCTAAGACGCTAACGGCGGTGCAGGCGAAGCCCATCGCTGCCGAAATGACCAAGACCGCATCGTCTGCGGGATACGAATTGGGTCTGCTCGCAGCGGCCGGGACGTTGACGATCATCCCGGGTGCCATCGTGATTTACTTTGTCCGCAACTACATCGCCAAGGGCTTTGCCCTGGGGAGGGTGTGATGAAACGACTGATATATCTTGCTGCGCTGCTTCCGACGTCGGCTGTCGCGCAGGGTTGGGGCAATGTTGCCAACCAGCAAGAAGAAAAGGGGTTTTCTTGGACCGATCCGCTGTGGCCGGCGTTCTGGATGGCATGGACACCTGCGACCTTTGCCCTGTTCTGCGGCATCTTTAGCGCCATCGCGATCATCGGCGTACTTGAGGTGGTCAAGTATCGCGACGGGATCGAACGGCGGGGTATCCTTGGGTTGACGACCACCTTGGGTGATCGGCTGTTCATCTCTCTTTTGGGCTCAGCCTATATCTTTCTGCTGTGGCTTGGCCTGATGGGTCAACCGCTGTGGATTCCGCTTGGCCTTGCCATCGTGTGGGGTGTCTTCTGTTTCTGGAAGGTGTGAGAAAGCGTTTTGTAAAACGAAAGAGTTCGTATTTACTCACCCGGCGTAACGAGTGAGCGATACGTCTTGGATAGGACGGTATGAGACAAAAGAAGAAAAGCGAACTGCTGACCGAGGTTGAACTGGAGTTCATGACCGAACTTTGGGATCTGGGTGAGGGCACTGTACGGGACGTTCTGGACAAGCTGCCGGAAGACCGGAACCTGGCCTACACCTCGGCCGCGACCATTCTGCGCATTCTGGAGCAAAAGGAATTTGTCACCAGCCGCAAGGATGGCAAGCGCCATGTCTTCAAGCCGACGCTGGGCAAGGATGCGTACCAGACCCGCTCACTCAAGGATCTGTCGATGAAGTTGTTTGACGATACACCCGCGTCTTTGGTCGCGCGATTGGTCAACGATGATGCACTGACAGAGGAAGCATTGGGGCAAATCCGAGCGCTTGTGGATCGGAGGTTGAAAAATGATTCCGGGTGACGCGCTGCTCGACGCATTCATTAATGCCAATATTCTTTTTGTTGTGGCTTACGGCCTTTGGTACGCCGCACGCTTCCTGTTTTACCGGTTGGGTTTGACGCACAGCTACGCAACGCAATTGCGGCTGCTGAACAGTGTTTTTCTGGCCATCGTTTTCTCTCCGTTCCTTATTCTTTTGTTCACGACCCTGCAGTCGAACGGCTATGCCAAGGCCGTGAACGTCAACCTGTCGGATATGGTTGTTGCTTACTATCTGAATGGTGGGTTCAGCATGCAGGCGACCGAGTTCGAGAAGCTCGTGAATATGCGGGACACGTTCCTGAGCAATGTGACCAATGCCGTCGGATGGGGGGCCTGGACGGTTATCGCGGCGTTCTTTGTTGGTCTAATCGTTGGAACGGTGCGCTTGGTGTTTTCGATGTTCTGCCTGTTTCGCATCGTGTCCGCCAGCTACGCATGGCGTCGGTTCGGGCGTGTTCGACTTCGTTTGTCTGACAAGACGCTGGTTCCGTTTTCGACGCGGGGCCTTTGGTACTACTACGTTGTCATTCCATCGCACATGCTTGGCCAGCCTAAGGAACTAAGTGTGACGTTGGCGCACGAGTTACAGCACTTGCGTCAGGGCGATATCGAATGGGAGATTGTGCTGGAAGCGCTGAAGCCTTTCTTCTTTCTCAACCCGGCCTATCATGCCTGGAAGCGACAGGTGGAAAACCTGCGCGAGTTTGCCTGTGATACAGAAGTGCTGACGCGCGGCCGGATCGATGTACGTGCATATTGCGATACGTTGCTGTCTGTTTGTCAGCAGACTCTTAGACGCGACCGCATGTTTGTGGTCGCCGTGCCAAAGGTCACATTAGTCACCGCTGATCGGTCGGCCCTGCGCGATGGGCGTATGACGTTCCTTGAACGGCGGATCACCTCGCTTCTTGATATGCGCCATTTGAGCCACCCACGCCTTTTGTTTCTGGCGACACTGTTGCCCCTGATCGCAGCCATCATGCTGACGGCCATGGCCATTCAAAGGCCAGGGGATTGGAGCCAGGATAGATTGATGCTGTCGACAGTCGTCAATCTTGAGCGGCTGGATGAGATCAACCGCCTCTCGACGTTTGGGCGCATTCGGAACTGACGCCTAGCGGTCTACCTTCCATGCACTGTTGTCTGGATAGACCAACCGTTGCATAGGAGGCTCGTCGGGATGGCTGATCCTGTGCATGAGTGCGCGGGCCAGAAAATCTCCGGCCTCGTCCACGTTTTCCTCGAGCACCAAAATGCCCGGCCGAAATCGGCGTAGGAAACTCACGGCCTCTTTCGCGGCAATGTCGAAGTCCTGTTCCAGCACCAGCCCCAGTCTTTCAAGCGCGGAAACCATTGTGACACAACCACCTATGCTGGGTGCAATAAGGGCATCGGGCCGGTCAGCTTGATGGAACAAGGTTGTCATCGCCTGTTCCACAATCGGGACGGTGCTGTGCGATGTTGCCCCTTCGATGACAGAGAACTGCACACCTTCATCCGAGGCGGCGGCACGCGCGCCTTCTATCATGTTCTGCGCATAACCTTGGTTTTGTGGTGGTGCCAGCATCGCAACGTGTTTGCGTCCCCGTTCCGCCAACGCTTTGATGGCCAATGAGCCAAAGGCGGTGTTGTCATAGTCGAAATAGGCATGCTGCTCGGACAGGGCCGTTCGTCCGTGTGACACAAAAGGAAATCTGTTTTCCAACATGTAACGCACGCGGGCATCGTCCGGTTCGGTCTGATTGATGATGAGCCCGTCCGCCGATCCGGTTTCGACGATGTAGCGGATGGGAACCATCGGATCCTCATCGGGAAAGTAGGGCGTGATGATCACGTGATATGGCGTGCCTCGTAAGGCGGATGTGACAGCTGAAATCAGGCGCCCGGTGTTGTTCATCGCGTCGTGTTCGGTCGACATCACGAGCGAGATCACGTTGGTGCGTCCGGTGCGCAGGCGCACGCCGGCGCGGTTGGGGCGATAGCCGATTTGGTTCGCGATGTCGCGGATGCGTGTCTTTGTATCTTGCCGGATATCGGGGGCATCGGCGAGGGCTCGTGACACGGTTGGAACGGCAAGGCCAGACAGCCGCGCAATTGTTTTCAACGTCGGTCGCTCACCTGGTGCAAGTTCAATTTTTTTGGGTGTCTCCGATGTGCCTGATTTGCTCATTCCGGCCCCCTTACGGTACGCAAACGCGATTCTGACCTGTGTCGCCTCACGTTCAATCATAACGGAATCAACCCGTTACATATTCGTCGATGATTAATTCGAGCCATAGCAAAATTCTAGCTTGATCGAAAAATCTAAATCGTTGTAGCAATTACTATAACGATTTAGAAGTCAGGGAGGACTCAATATGAGAATAATCGCAAAACTGATGGCGTCCGCTGCGCTGTGCACGGCGTCCATGGCGCATGCCGGCGAACTTGAAGTGACGCACTGGTGGACATCGGGTGGCGAAGCTGCGGCCGTTGCCGAGTTCGCAAAAGCGTTTGACGCGACCGGCAACACGTGGGTTGACGGTGCAATTGCCGGGTCTGGCGGCACAGCCCGTCCGATCATCATCAGCCGCATTCTGGGCGGTGACCCGATGGGGGCCACGCAGCTGAACCATGGTCGCCAAGCCGAAGAATTGATCGAGGCTGGTCTGATGACCGATCTTACAGAACTGGCCGAGGCGGAAGGTTGGAAGGATCTGGTCAATCCGTCCTCACTCCTGGATGCCTGTACCTTTGAAGGGCGCATCTATTGCGTTCCCGTGAACATCCATTCGTGGCAGTGGATCTGGTTGAGCCATGACGCCTTTGCCAAGATCGACACACCCGTGCCCTCTGACTGGAGCGATTTTGCCGCCGCGGCGCCCAAGCTGGAAGAGGCGGGTATCGTGCCTCTCGCCATGGGCCAGCAGGGCTGGCAGCAGAATGGTGCCTTTGGTGTGATGACCATTGCGATTGCGGGTCTGGATGCATGGCGCAAAGTTGTGGTCGACAAGGATGCGGATGCCGCCCGCGGACCGGAATACGCTGCTGTGTTCGAAGCGGCAGTCGACGCGCGCAACTTCGCCGCCAACTCAAACGTACAGGATTGGAATCTGGCGACGAACATGGTGATCACCGGCAAAGCCGGGGCTCAGATCATGGGCGACTGGGCGCAGGGTGAATTCCAGATGGCTGGTCAAGTTGCCGGTGAGGATTACACGTGCCTGCCGGGTCTTGGTGTGAACGAAATTCTCGATACCGGTGGCGGCGCGTTCTATTTCCCTGTCATCGACAACGAGGATACGAAAGCAGCGCAGATGGCGCTGGCCTCCACCCTGATCTCGCCCGAGGTGCAGGTGGCCTTTAACCTTAAGAAAGGTTCGCTGCCCGTGCGTGGCGATGTGGATCTGAGTGCTGCGAATGACTGCATGCAAAAGGGTCTCGATATCCTCAAGGCGGGTGGGATCATGCCCTCGGGCGATATGAACCTGACGGCCGACACGCAAACGCAGATCGAGGATCTGATGGCCGAATTCTGGACCTCCGACATGTCGGCGGATGACGCGCAGGAGCGTTACGCCGATATCATCGCGTCCGCAGAGTAAGGGCGCACCTCCCAGCCACCTGCCCGGGTTTCCGGGCAGGTGCACATTTGCATGTAACGGGGTGTGTCATGTCTTCTTCTTCGAATGCGCGGAAGCCCTCCGGGTTGTTCCGCAACCTGTCGGCCAAGATTGCATCGGTGCCGATGGTCCTGACGGCGTTGGTCGTTTTTGTCGGCGGGACAGCGTGGACGGTGTTGTACTCTTTCACGTCGTCCAAGCTGCTGCCCAAGATGAATTTTGTCGGGTTGGACCAGTATGAACGGCTGTGGAGCACGCGGCGCTGGTTGATCTCGATCGAAAACCTGGCCGTCTACGGTTTCTTCTCGATGATCTTCACGTTGGTGATCGGGTTTACGCTGGCCGCTTTACTGGATCGCAAGATCAGGGGCGAAAACGTGTTTCGCACCATTTTCCTCTATCCTTTCGCCCTTAGTTTTGTGGTCACGGGATTGGCGTGGCAATGGATCCTCAACCCTGATCTGGGGGTTCAGAGTGTCGTGCGGTCGCTGGGTTGGGAAAGCTTCACCTTCAATCCACTGAATGACCCCGACATCGTGATCTATGGCATCCTGATTGCGGGACTGTGGCAGGGCACAGGCCTGATCATGGTGATTATGCTTGCCGGTCTGCGCGGGATTGATGAGGACATCTGGAAAGCCGCCCGCGTTGACGGCATCGGTACCGTCAAAACCTATATTCGCGTCATCATTCCAATGATGCGCCCCGTGTTTGTGACGGCGCTGGTCTTGATCGCCTCTGGCATCATCAAAATCTATGATCTGGTCGTCGCCCAGACCAATGGTGGTCCCGGCATCGCGTCCGAAGTGCCGGCAAAATACGTGATCAACTACATGTTCCGCGCCCAGAATCTGGGTCAGGGCTTTGCCGCCTCGACCATGATGCTGGTCAGTGTGATCGTCATTCTGATCCCGTGGGCCTACCTAGAATTTGGAGGGAAGAAACGTGGTTGACGCTGTGATCCCACGCGGACCAAAACCCCGCCCCCGCTTTTCCCGAACCAATATCATGCTTTACGGCACCCTGATCGTGGTCGCTGCGTACTACGCTCTGCCGCTGTATGTGATGATTGTCACGTCGCTGAAAGGCATGCCAGAAATCCGCATCGGCAACATCTTTGCCCCACCGGTCGAGGTCACATACCAGCCGTGGGTGAAGGCGTGGTCCGAAGCCTGTACGGGCATCAATTGCGAGGGGCTGAGTCGCGGCTTTTGGAATTCGGTCCAGATCCTGATCCCCTCCGTGATCCTGTCCATCGCCATCGCATCCGTGAACGGCTACGCGCTGGCAAATTGGAAGTTCAAAGGGTCCGAGGTGTTCTTCACCATCCTGATCCTAGGGGCCTTCATCCCCTATCAGGTGATGATCTACCCGATTGTGATCATCCTGCGTGAGATGGGGCTGTACGGAAACATCTGGGGGCTGGTGATGGTGCACACGGTATTCGGTATGCCCATCCTGACGCTTTTGTTCCGCAACTACTTCACCTCGGTGCCGGAGGAGCTGTTCAAAGCCGCACGCGTCGATGGGGCCGGGTTCTGGGGGATTTACTTCCGCATCATGCTTCCCATGTCCCTGCCTATCTTCGTGGTGGCAATCATCCTGCAGGTCACGGGCATCTGGAACGATTTCCTGTTCGGCGTGATCTATACCAAACCCGCCGATTATCCGATGACCGTGCAACTCAACAACATCGTCAACTCGGTGCAGGGCGTTAAGGAATACAACGTCAACATGGCCGCCACGTTGCTGACCGGTCTTGTCCCCCTCATCATCTACTTCGCTTCCGGCAAGCTGTTTGTTCGGGGCATCGCCGCTGGCGCGGTGAAAGGCTGATCCATGACTTCTGTACTTGTCAAAGACCTGACCCTGAAATTCGGCGCGCTGACGGTGCTGGACAACCTCAACATCGACATTCCCGAGGGCGAGTTCCTTGTGCTGCTGGGCGCGTCGGGCTGCGGGAAATCCACCTTGTTGAACTGCATTGCGGGGCTGCTGGATCCCACCGATGGCGAAATCCACATCAACGACCGCAATGTCACATGGGAGGAACCGTCAGGCCGAGGCATTGGCATGGTGTTCCAGTCCTATGCGCTCTATCCGCAGATGACGGTTGAGGGGAACCTATCCTTCGGTCTGAAAAATGCGCGGATGGCCAAGGCCGAGATCAAGCAGCGCGTGGCCCGCGCCGCCGAGATTTTGCAGATCGAGCCGCTTTTGCACCGCAAACCCGCCGCCCTCTCTGGCGGGCAGCGCCAGCGCGTTGCCATTGGGCGCGCGCTGGTGCGCGATGTGGATGTGTTCCTGTTCGATGAACCCTTATCAAACCTTGATGCCAAGCTGCGCGCCGATCTGCGGGTCGAAATCAAACGCCTGCACCACAACCTAAAAAACACCATGATCTACGTGACCCATGATCAGGTCGAGGCGATGACACTCGCCGACCGGATCGCCATCATGAAAGGTGGGATCATCCAGCAATTGGATACACCGACCGAGATCTACAATCGTCCGCGGAACAAGTACGTGGCTGGGTTTATCGGCAGTCCCGAGATTAATTTCTTCGAAGGTGAGGTTGAACAAGGTGCCTTCGCCACCGGCGGAGAGCGGTTTTCATTGGATGGCTATGCGTTCCAAGGTGCCGCGACAGGAGGCTCTGCCTGGTTGGGCATCAGGCCCGAGCACATCCTGTCCGGAGATGCCGCCAAAGACTTGCCTATGACGGCTGAAGTGACAGTGGACATCGTTGAACCGATGGGGTCGGACACGTTGGCGTGGGCGACCTGGGCAGGAGTGCCTTTGCGGATCCGTATGGATGGGCAAGCCGCTGTTTCAACGGGTGATCGCATCCTGATCGGTTTCGATCCTGCGCGCGCGTCCATGTTCGACAAGTCGACTGAGGAAAGGCTCTGACGCTTTATGCTTGACCTCAGCGGCCCATGGCACCTGTCGGACGAGACGGGTCAGTATTCTGCGCCAATGACGCTGCCCGGCGACGGGATCAGTGCATTGCGTGCCGCGGGCATTATTCCCGATCCTTATTGGGGGCAGAATGAATATGACCTGCGCTGGATTGCGGATCGCGACTGGCTGCTGACCCGAACGTTCCAGGCCAGTGAGCGAAACATGACGTTGGTCCTGTCGATGCTGGACACGGTTGTTGACGTGTCATTGAACGGGCAAACCGTTCTGCAAGCCAACAGCATGTTTCGCACACATCGCGTGGACATCTCTAATGCGTTGATCCTGGGCGAAAACGTGATCACGCTACATTTTCGATCTGCGCCACGCGCGGCCAAGGCGCTTGCCGATGCGCAACCGTTTCCGGTGCCGTTTCAGGCTGACAATTGCCCTATCCCTCATGGCAACATGCTGCGCAAACCGGAGTGCGATTTTGGCTGGGACTGGAACATTGCGCTCGCACCCTTCGGCATGTACGGAGATATCCGGTTGGAACAGCACGGGCCGCGTATTTCCACTATCGCGGTTGTTCAAGATCATAGCGCGACCGGGGCAACGGTCACCGCGACTGTCCAGACCGAAGGGATTGACGACGGCGCAGACCTGCGGGTGTCGTTGTGTGGGCAGGAGGCCTGCGCACCGGTCATATCCAACACTGCAACAGTGTCGCTGAAATTTGATAGCGCCGAGCTTTGGTGGCCTGCTGGCCATGGCAAGCAGGCACTGCATGTGCTGACAGTGGCTGTTGGCGACCTGACTGCAACGCGCCGCATCGGTTTTCGAGATGTTCAGCTTGTGACCGCCAAGGACGAAACGGGCACAGGTTTTGCTCTGCATGTGAATGGGCGCCCAGTTTTTATGAAAGGGGCGAACTGGATACCGGCGGATGCTTTTGGATCGGCGATCACGCCTGACATCTGCCGTGATCTGCTTCAGTCGGCCGTTGATGCCAACATGAACATGATCCGGGTTTGGGGTGGTGGCCGGTACGAGCCTGACTGGTTTTATGACCTGTGCGATGAGTTGGGCCTGCTGGTCTGGCACGACTTCATGTTTGCTTGCCACCTCTACCCGGCGACTGATGACTTTCTGGCTGAGGTGGACGCCGAGGTGCGCGAACAGGTTGCGCGCCTGAACCATCATGCCTGCATTGCATTGTGGTGTGGCGACAACGAATTGCTGGGTGCGTTGAACTGGTACGAAGAAAGCCGGCAAGATCGTGATCGCTATCTCGTTGCATACGACCGGTTGAACAGAACACTTGAGAAAGCTCTGCGAGAGACCGCACCGCATGCCATCTGGTGGCCGTCCAGCCCATCGCCGGGCCCGATGAGCTTTGGTGACGCGTGGCATGATGACCGGTCCGGCGACATGCATTTCTGGTCCGTTTGGCACGAAGGGCGGGACTTTGATCACTACCGTGATGTGTCGCCACGGTTCTGCTCCGAATTCGGGTTCCAATCTTATCCATCCATGGACGTGATCCGGCGCTTTGCCGATCCCGCTGATTTCAACATTGCCGCCCCAGTGATGGAGAGCCATCAGAAGAACGCAGGCGGCAACGCGCGGATTGCCGAGACGATGTTCCGCTATTTCCGTTTTCCGGTTGGTTTCGAGAACTTCGTCTATCTCAGCCAGGTCCAGCAGGCGCTCGCGATCAAGACTGCAGTAACCCATTGGCGCAGCCTCAAGCCGCATTGCATGGGCGCACTGTACTGGCAGCTGAATGACACCTGGCCTGTGTGTTCGTGGTCCAGTCTGGATCACGGCGGGGGTTGGAAACTGCTGCACCACGTCGCGCGTCGTTTCTATGCCGATGTTATTGTGTCGGCCGTTCCCACCGCAGACGGTGTGGAACTGCTTGTCGTAAACGATCAGCCCGACGCCGCGCAGGTTGAGGTCGAAGCCTTTGCTGTGTCCATGGATGGTCGGATGCGGACCGTAGGGACAGCATCTGTCGAAGCCTGCGTCGACACCGCCATTTCAGCACTTGTTGTTCCGCGAGCCGCTCTGAACGATGACGAGATACTGATGTTTGATTGGGCCGCGAATGACAGGCCGCGTCAATCCGATCACTTCGCGGCGCGCCCTTACAAGGCGTATAAGCTCGGACCCGCCAGTATTTCGACCGAAGTTACCGAGCAGGACGGCCAATATGCCGTCACGCTGACGTCCGCCGCGCTTGCCCTATACGTTGCGGTCGAGGCGGACAGGCCTGGACGTTTCAGCGACAACGCCTTTGATCTGCTGCCGGGCCGACCTGTCACCATAGAGTTCACGCCGATTGACCCGAGCGTCACCACGGAATTCACAATCCGTGATCTTCATTCCGCCACTCACCATATATGAAAGGCTACCGACATGACCGCATTGTCTTACCAGCTCTACAGTTCCCGCCTGTTTCCGCCGCTTGAGGATACGCTCAAGATGCTGGCCGAGATCGGATATGCGCATGTTGAAGGCTACAGCGCGTTACTCGCGGACAGTGCAGGAGTCGATGCGCTTGAAAGTGGGCTGCAAGCACACGGGCTGACGATGCCCAGTTGCCATGTTGGTCTTGATATGTGTGAAAACGATCCCGGTGCCGTGGCACAGCTCGCGTCGCGTTTCGGGATCGAAACGATCGTCATTCCATACATTCAGCCGGATGATCGCCCGGCAACGGCCGATGGGTGGCGCGCCTATGGGCAGCGACTGGCTGCGGTCGCGCAGGAGCTGTCGAAGTCTGGCTTGAAACTCGCCTATCACAACCATGATTTCGAATTCGTACCACTTGCCGACGGGGCGCTGCCAATGGACCTGATCCTCGAAAGCGCGCCCACCGTGTTGTTTGAGTATGACGTCGCATGGGCCGTGCGCGCGGGTGCCGATCCAATGATCCCCGTTGCAAAGTACGGATCGCGTATCGCGATTGCGCATCTCAAAGACATTGCGCCTGACGGTGAGGCCCAAGACGAAGATGGCTGGGCCGATGTGGGGCATGGGATCATGGATTGGTCATCGCTCTTCCAATCGCTGCGGGCTGTAGGCACGCGACATTTCGTGATGGAACACGACAACCCCAGCGACCACCGCCGTTTTGCGCAACGTGCGTTTGACGCCACGCAGACATTTTAAGGGAGACTTCCATGCAAGGCATTGGAATCATTGGATGTGGTAACATCTCGACCGCCTATCTGACGCTCGCGCCCCTGTTCAAAGGGCTGGAGGTGCGTGCGGTTGCGGACCTTAACATCGAAGCGGCCAGTGCGCAGGCAGCAGCATTCGATGTTCGCGCGCACACTGTAGAGGATCTTTTGGCGGCGGACGACATCGACATCGTTGTGAACCTCACAATCCCCGACGCGCATTTCGAGGTGACGCGTGCGATCCTGCAGGCAGGTAAGCACGCCTATTCAGAGAAGCCGATCGTGCTGACCCAAGCGCAGGGCGAGGAGCTTCGTACGTTGGCAGCAGCGCAGAACCTGCGCATCGGCTCTGCGCCGGACACATTCCTGGGCGGAGCTCATCAGGCGGCGCGAGCGGCATTGGATGCGGGCCAGATTGGGGATGTGGTCGCGGGCACAGCACATGTGATGAGCCATGGGATGGAGCATTGGCATCCGAACCCGGACTTCTTCTTCCTGCCGGGTGCCGGGCCAATGCTGGATATCGGCCCATACTATGTGACCAACCTGATCCAGTTGCTTGGTCCGGTGCGCCGGGTCGGCGCGCTGACCACAACACCTGCAGACACAAGAACCATCCTGTCCGAACCGCGCCGTGGTGAAGTGATTCCGGTCAAGACACCCACCAACATCCATGCATTGCTGGACTTCCATTCCGGGGCAAGCATCACTTTGTCGACGTCGTGGGATGTTTGGGCGCACCGGCATGGGCATATGGAGCTTTATGGAACGTCGGGCAGCATGTTCCTGCCTGATCCCAACTGGTTTTCGGGCGACGTTGAGATCGTGAGTGCCGAGGGCGAGACGACCGCTCTTGAAACGGAGACGCACCCATTCGGAATTCCCAATCAAGAAAACAACGGCGTTGCGAAGGCCAACTACCGTACGGCCGGGCTGGCCGACATGGCTGCGGCGATGAATGCGGATCGACCACATCGCTGCTCGCTAGAACTGGCCCTGCACGCCGTGGACGTGATGACCTCGATCCTTGAGGCCGGGGAACGCGGCGAAATGGTTACGCTGACCACCACTTGTGAAAGGCCCGAGCCGCTTACCGCAGATACGGCGCAGGCCTTGTTAAAATAGGGAAGGTCAGGCGCTTTACGCAGTGTATGCGTTGAGCGCCGCCTCGACCCCGTCTGACCAGATCAGGCGCAACCATGTCTCAAACTGCTGGCTGAAGTCGGGGACCTGAGCCAGCTCCTGATAGTATTGAGTTTGTGCCAGCCATGCTTGGGGGTTGGTCTTTGCCTTTTCGGCGGCAATGGTCAGGGTTTCCCAATGCGGATCATTGCTTTCAATTGCACTTCCGTCTTCGCGTGTGCCGGCGCACATGCGGGCCCAAAGCGCCTCGACAAGGCTGAGCCCGGCAATGGCGCCGTTTGCCTGAATGGCATCCCGTAGGATCGGCAAGACAAAGCCGGTGTGGCGGGATGAGCCGTCAAAGGCTACGCGGCGTGTGGTGTCCCGGATGGCATTGTTGGCAAACCGCGGTTCAATCAGGTCAACGTAAGCCGCTGGCGTAAACCCGGGCACTTCGGCGACATGAGGCACTATTTCGTCCATCTGCACCTTGCGGAAAAACCTGCGCAGGGTCGGGTGGGCCATGCAATCGGCGATGGTTGCCAGTCCCAACAACTCACCTGCATTGGCCAGCACCTGATGACCTGCGTTAAGGATGCGGATCTTCATTGCTTCGTATGCATGAACCTGGTCCGTAAAGATGGCACCAGCCTTGTCCCAGTCCGGACGACCCGCACAAAACGCATCTTCGATCACCCATTGGCGAAAGTTTTCGTGGGTCACGGGCGCTGCGTCAGCGATACCAAGCTGGGCGGCGAGCGCAATTTCGTCAGCGCCAGTGGCAGGCACGATGCAATCCACCATTGAGTTGGGGAATGTGGCATGGGTTTCGAGCCAGTCCGCCAAATCCTCGTCCGTTGCGCGGGCCAGTGATACGACAATCGTTTGAAGGATATCGCCATTCCCCTGAAGGTTGTCACAGCTTTGGCTGGTGAATGGCCCATGGCCGGCGGCCTTGCGTTTTGACAGCGCTGCAACAATCGCGCCAAACGCTGTGCAGGGGGAATCCGGGTGAGCAACGTCGTGCACGATGTCCGGATGCGTGAGGTCGAGTCCGCCAGTCTTGGGATCGACATAGTAGCCACCCTCGGTGACGGTCATGGCCACGATCCGGACATTCGGGTTGGACATCGCCGCAATCAAATTGGCGTTGTCAGGTTCAACCGGCAGGAAGTCGATCATGGATCCGACCACCTCGGCAGAGGTCCCACTTGGGTCAAGCTCAACCAACGTTGTCAAACAGTCTTGCGCCAGCAGCTTGTCACGCATAATGGCATCACCCGGGCGCACACCTGCACCGATGATTGCCCAATCCTGTGCCAATCCGGCTTGCATGAGCCGGTGCAGATACCACGCCTGGTGCGCCCGGTGAAAATTGCCAACGCCGATGTGGACAATGCCGGGCTGCAGCATCGACCGGTCGTATGTTGGGCGCAGGATGCTGCTGGGCAGCATCGCAAGCGCCGTGTCCGTGAGTGGTACGACGTGCCGTCTTTCTGAACCATCTGCCATCAGCTCATCCATTGTCCGCCATCAACGTTATAGCATTGGGCGACGATGTATTCGGCTTCGTCGCTGGCAAGGAACACGGCCATGCCGGTCAGATCCTTGGCTGTCCCCATACGGCCATAGGGAACGGCGTCGCCCACTTCCTTCTTCTTTTGCCCCGGTGCTTTGCCCTCGTATTTGGCAAAGAACGCATCGACCCCATCCCAGTGTTCGCCATCCACCACACCCGGCGCTATGGCGTTCACGTTGATGCCGTGCTGGATTAGGTTCAGCCCTGCGGATTGGGTCAGCGAGATAACGGCGGCCTTGGCCGCGCAGTAAACCGCAACCAAAGGTTCCCCCCGCCGCCCGGCCTGGCTTGCCATGTTGATGATCGCCCCTTTGGTCCCCGTGTCGATCATGTGGCGCGCTACGGCCTGTAAAGTGAATAAGGTGCCTGAGACATTGATGTCGAATACGCGCTGGTATTCGTCGCGCGTGATTTCCGTGATTGGAGCGGCAGAGAAGATGGCCGCGTTGTTGATCAGAATGTCGATAACACCAACATGTTCGATAGCAGTCGCAAGACCTGCGTCGATGCTGGCCTGATCCGTCACGTCCAAATGTACCGAAAACGCACCATCCCCCAGTTGAGACGCTGTTTCGGCTGCCCGTTCGGTGTCGATATCGGCGATGACCACACGTGCGCCCTCGCGCAAATACGCTTCGGCAAAGGCGCGGCCAATGCCGCGCGCGGCCCCGGTGATCAGTGCCGATTTACCTGCCAATCGTGTCATGCCATGCGCAATCCGTCAGCGCCGAACTTGTGCAGCTTGTCCATCTGCGGCGTGAGATAGATGTCATCGCCATGCGTCACCGCGATGTCTCCGGCGATGCGCACAGTGACCATGTCGGCGAGCCCGGTGTCGTGCACGTGTATGAACGTGTCGGACCCCAGATGCTCGGCCACGCCGACCCGGCCTTTCCACTTGCCTTCGGTGGTACTGACATCTGTATGTTCAGGCCGGAACCCGATCGAGGTCGCACCCAGTTTTTCCGCTTCGGGGCCATCGATGATATTCATCTTGGGCGAACCGATGAAACCGGCCACAAAGATGTTGCGCGGAGTATGATAGAGATCTAGCGGCGAGCCGACCTGTTCGATGTTACCTGCGCGCAGCACCACGATCTTGTCGGCCATGGTCATGGCTTCGACCTGGTCGTGGGTCACATAAATCATCGTTGTGTTCAGACGGTTGTGCAGTTCTGAGATTTCCAACCGCATACCGACGCGCAGCGCCGCATCCAGGTTTGACAGGGGTTCATCAAACAGGAACGCCGCCGGTTCACGCACGATGGCACGGCCGATGGCAACCCGCTGGCGTTGCCCGCCAGAGAGTTGCCCCGGCTTCTGCTCGAGATAATCAACAAGGTTCAGGATCTTGGCGGCCCCTTCGACTTTCTTGTCGATTTCGGCCTGGTCCATCTTTGCCATCCGCAGGGGAAAGGCGATGTTCTTGCGCACTGTCATGTGCGGATACAGGGCGTAGGACTGGAACACCATCGCCAGCCCGCGCTTTGATGGCGGCACCTGCGTTGCGTCTTCGCCATCAATCTGGATCTTACCCGATGTCGTCTCCTCCAAGCCTGCGATCAGGCGCAGGAGTGTAGACTTGCCACAGCCCGAGGGGCCAACAAATACCGCGAACTCGCCATCCTCGATGGCCAGGTCCAGGGGGGGATCACCTGGGCATCCCCAAAGCTCTTGGTCACGTTTTCAAGTACGATACGTCCCATTGGTTTTCCTCTTATGCGCTACCGCTTTGCTACTTGAGCGCGGGCGTTCCTATTTCACGGCGCCAAAGGTGAGCCCTTGGACCAGTTGTTTTTGACAGAACCAGCCCAGCACAATGATCGGGCCAACTGCGGCGGCGGATACGGCAGACAACCGGCCAAAGAACAGACCTTCGGGTGCGCGGTTGCCTTCGATGAGTTTGGACAGGGTGGCAGCCTCGGTCGTCGTCAGGCGAACCGTCCAGTACGCTTCGTTCCAGCAGAAGATGAAACAAAGCAGCGCGGTCGAGGCGATGCCACCCCAAGCCAGTGGGATCAGGATTTCCTTGACCTCACCCCAGGTATTCACACCATCCATCTGGCCTGCTTCAATGATGTCCTTAGGAATTTCCTTGAAGTAGGTGAACAGCATCCAGACCACGATGGGCAGGTTGATCAACATCAGCACAACGATCACCATGAAGTGCGTGTCAAACAGGCCCAAGCTCTTGGTCAGGAACGTCATTGGATACAGCACCGCGGCGGCGGGTAGCATCTTGGTCGACAGCATCCACATCAGGACGTCTTTGGTTGCCCGCGATGGATTGAACGCCATGGCATAGGCACAGGGAATGCCGACGGCCAGTGCAAAGACTGTAGCAAAGACCGATGTAATGACCGAGTTGGTCGCAAAGCGCCAATAGTCATAGTTCTCTGTCATGTTTAGATAGTTATCGAGCGTTGGCGTGAAGAAGATCAGGAATTCAGGCTTCACCGCGTCCGCGTCCGTCTTGAAGCTTGTGAGTACCAGCCAGAAGATCGGGAAGAAGAAGATCAGACCCACGATCCAGGCCAGAACGGGCCGTCCATAGATGCTGAATTTGGTGCTGGTTGCAACAATGGCCATGGGAGTTACTCCATCAATGTCTTGCCGATCATCCGCAGCAGGAAGATGGCAACAATGTTGGCAAGGATGACGGCAAAGATACCGGTAGCGCTGGCCGCACCGATGTTGTTGTTGGCGAACTCGCCAATCAGATAGGGCAGGTTCTTGTTGCCGTTGCCGCGGCTTACGATCTCGATCTCGGCGTAAAGCGACAGATGGAAAATTGCTTGGATCATCACCACGATGGCGATGGGTCGCGCAAGGTGGGGCAAGGTGAGAAAGCGAAACTGAGAGAGCGCGCCAGCGCCATCAAGAACTGCGGCCTCCTTCTGCTGCTGATCTTCGGATTGCAGTGAGGTCATGAAGATCAGGACCGCAAAGGGTGTCCACTGCCACGTCACCATGATGATGACAGCGTAGGCCGATGTCTGAGTGGCCCGGAAAGAGATGGGTGCAACGTCAGGCCAGAGTGAGAAGAACCAACCGATACCCGGTGCCCCTTGCAATGACGCGATCAGGTCATTGATGCCGTTCACGGCAAGACCTTGCAAACCCAGTACCGGATCAAGGATCATGTTGATCCACAAAACGGCATTCACGGCGGGCATTACAAAGAAGGGCGAGATCAGCAGAACCCGTACAATCCCTTGGCCAGGAAAAGCCCGATTGATCATGACGGCGATGAGCACGCCCAGGATGACGGTCAGGAACAAGATACTTCCGACGATCAGCAGGCTGTTCTGAATTGCAAACAGGAAGTCCTTGGAATTCAGAACAAATTCGTAGTTACCGAAGCCACGCCAGTTGCTGAAGCTTGGTGTGGTCCACTCCGGCCGACGCAGGTTGTTCAGAACGTAGCGGATGAAAGAGAAGTAGAGCGTTAAGCTCAGGGGAACCAGCATCCAGATCAACAACAGCACGACAGCCGGTGTTTGAAGGAGGCGGGGAAGCTTTCTGTCAGACATAACCCTAGTCCCTAGCATCGCGCGTGTTGAGCGATGCTGTTGGATGTTGATTGCGATTTACGAGTGCCAGCCTAGGCGATTGTGGGGCTTGAGTAACCCCGATGGACCATAGGCCGGGTTGGCTGGGGGGCCCGGTTGGGCGGGCCCCCCACTAAGTCTGGGAAGACCTAGTAGTAACCTGCTTCGCGCATGACTGAGTCTGCGACTTCTTGTGCCGCGGCCAATGCGTCTTCGACCGACTTGGCGCCCGACAGTGCGGCCGACATTTCTTGGCCAAAGGCGCTACCGATTTCCGGGAATTCCGGGATCGCAACGAACTGGACGCCAACGTAGGGCTTCAGATCGGTTGCACCGGGGGCGGCGGAGTCGATTGCGGCCATCTCGGCTGCTGCAAACTTCGCCACGGCCTGGAATTCAGGGATCTCGTAGGTCGATGCGCGCTGACCTGTCGGAACCTTGTCCCAGCCGAAGTCTGGGTGGGTGCCAACGGCCTTCACGTAGTCTTTGGATGTAGCCCACTCGATGAAGGCTTTTGCCTCTTCTGCATTTTCAGTTCCGGCGGGTACAGCCATCGCCCATGCCCACAGCCAATTCGCACCAACCGGGTTACCGGCATTTGGCGATTGTGCATAAGCGACATTCGGGTTCTCTAGGAAAGAAGCCGCGATTGTCGCGTCGATCCACAGGCCACACTTGTCTTCGTTATAGAGGGCGAGGATTTCGTTGAACGAGTTGCCTTCCGAACCGGGAGGGCCGTAGTTGCTGAGCAGGTCAACATAGAAGCTGACAGCCGCGTTCCACTCGGGCGAGTCGAGCTGCGGTTTGTAGTCTGCGTCGAACCAGCGCGCGCCGAACGAGTTGGCAACAGTCGTGATAAAGGCGGCGTTATCGCCCCAACCCGGCTTGCCGCGCAAACATGCACCGTAGATGCCATTGTCGGGGTCGTGCATCGCAGCAGCGGCAGCTTTCAAGTTTTCCCAGCTGTCGTTGTCCGCAATCGTGACGCCAGCCGCATCGGCCAGGTCCTTGCGGTACATCACCATCGAGCTTTCGCCATAGAACGGTGCGGCATAGAGCTGCCCGTCGTAGCTCAGGCCTTCGCGCATTGCGGGCAAGATGTCGTCGACATCGTATGCGTCGCTGAAGTCCAACGGCTCGATCCAGCCGGCCTGACCCCAGATTGGTGCTTCTTGCATGCCGATGTTGATGATGTCGTACTGGCCGCCACCGGTTGCTGTGTCGGATGTGACCTGCTCGCGCAGCACGCTCTCTTCCAGCGAAACCCATTCAAGTGCGACGCCCGTTTCTTCGGTGTAGGCTTCCGCAACTTTCTGCATGTTAATCATGTGACCGTTGTTCACGATCGCGATGGTGAGCGACTTTGCATGGCCGTCTGCCAGTGCGCCCGTTGCCGTGACAAGCGACAATGCTGTCGCCGCACGCAGTGCGTTCTTCAAGTACATCCGACTCCTCCCTATTATTGGATGTTACACAGCAAACGCTATCCGCAGACTTATCGCCACGTCAATTTATTTTTTACGCGCGTAAAGATTTCAGTCAAAGCGCTGGAAACCAAGGCTTTAGGCAGAGTCCCGCATGATCAAGCGCGCCGAGAACAGCGTTTCTTCCCGGCTTTGGAACCGTCCTCCTGATTCGATCAGACGGAACAATGTCTCTACCGCATGGCCCGACACGCTGCCGTAATCATGCGCTGCTGTCGTAAGGGACGGACAGGTGTAACGTGAGAACGGATGATCGTCGTGCGACGCAACGCGCAGGTCGTCATCGGTGCTGCGTCCGACCTTGTAACCGATCTCGAAACAGGCCGACAGAAATCCGATGGCCAGACGATCATTGCTGCACAGAACCGTGTTGGTGGGCAGTGCTTGCCTGTTGAGAATATCATGTGCCCCTTTGCGTCCGATCTCTTCAAACGCCCAGCCGGAACCATCCACCTGCATCACATGTGGCTCCAGTTGCAGTCGTTCCATCATATCCAGATAGGCACGACGGCGTTTGTTTGCGTTCGGGTTGGCCGGGTGCTTCATTTCAAAAAAGCACGGCGGTTCGCCTGTTCGGCTTAGATATTCCACGGTTTGCGAAACGAAGCTGTAGTTGTCGGACCCTACAAATGCTTCGCCCATCCCATCAATGTTGCTGTCAAACAAGACCGTAGGAACATCGCGGCAAAAGGTTTCGATCGCGGATTTGTCCGATAGTCGCCCGAGAGGTGCCAATAACACGCCAGCAGGTTTGAGAGACCGCAGCGTATCCAGAATATCCTTTTCTTGCTCCGGCTCACCGTGTGAGCTGAAAAGAGAGGGAGAAAACCCAGCTTCGATACACCGCATTTCGATGACACGAACGATCTCGCCAAAGAACGGGTCGGCAAGGTATGGCACAACAATGCCAATATTCTTGGTCAACTGCCGGTTCTGGTTCATCGCGTAGATGTTCGGGCGATAATCGTATTGTTCGATGGCCGCCTCAATCCGTGCACGCGTGGATGCGCGTACGCTGGTCGGGTCGTTGAAGTACTTGGACACAGTCGGACGAGAGATGCCGCTGACCGAGGCGAACTCTTCCATGTTCCTTATCTTGCGTTCGCCCATTTCGCACTCCGTCCTACGCCCTGCCAGACAATGCGTCGGACTCGCGTCAGATGAACGATAGAAAAAAACTTTGCGCGCGCAAACTGCCTGGCTGCGGTGTGTGCCTAGTGCATTCATTTGCGCACCACCCCAAAGCGGAATTACGTCTACCCGGCAATTTACACCGGCGTTTATCTTTAGGCTGCACAATGAAAAAGGAGATGGTTTATGCGCACCCTGGACGACATTCTTGCCATCAGCGCAGATCGCAAAGGCAGTGAAGATATTGTGTTTGCCGGTTCTGAGCCGCCGGTTGAACCGGATGTTCTATCGGAGATCCCTGATCACCGTTGGCTTGCCGAAATGACACGCTCCATTTTTCAGGCAGGGTTCAACTGGAAGGTCGTGGAGCGTATGTGGCCCGGCTTCGAAGAGGCTTTTTATGGTTTCGATGTGGGACGCTGCGCCATGATGAGCGAGGATTGGTTTGATGAGCTTTGTGCAAACACAGCCATTATTCGTTACCCGCAAAAAATCCGGTCTGTACAGCAGAACGCTGTCTTTGTTCAGGAACAAGCCACGATCCATGGCAACTTTGGCAAAATGGTCGGCCACTGGCCTTCAGACGATTTTGCAGGCCTTTTGGATCTCCTCAAGAAAGAAGGATCGCGGCTGGGCGGAACAACAGGGCAATACTTTCTCCGATTTATGGGCGTGGACGGTTACATTCTGTCGCGCGATGTCACTGCGCGCTTGATCGCTGAAGGCGTGATTGACAAGCCGCCGACCTCAAAATCGGCGATGAAGGCGGTTCAGGAAGCAATGAACGCCTGGGTGGACCAATCGGGGCGTTCATTGAAAGAAATCAGCCGCATCCTTGCCACCAGTTGCGGTTAGCCTCGTATTTGCGGGGATTGCCCTTCATCCAAATTTTGAATGCAACCGGTTGCAAAATGCAGCGACTCGCCTATCATCGCGGTCGTTGCCAGCCGGGGACTCAGTCCGAGGAGAGACGGTTTTCGGTCGGCGGTCCGGCAAAAATGGCGTGATCCGGACACGCAACTTGGGAGGAAACCATGAAGAAATTTGTGACAGTAGGCGCGCTGGCGATGCTGATGGGTGGCACGGCGATGGCCGAAACCATTGGCGTGTCGGTGGCCCGTTTTGACGATAACGGCCTTACGATTATGCGCAATGGTATGACCGATCATATTGAAACGCTGGACGGTGTTGAACTGATCATGGAAGACGCGCAGGACGACGTTGCGCGCCAACTTGATCAGATCAACAACTTCATTGCGTCAGGCGTGGATGCGATCATCGTGAATGCGGTCGACACCAACGCGACCGAGGCGATGAGCCAAGCCGCTGCAGCCGCAGGTGTGCCGATGGTCTATGTGAACCGTCAGCCCGTTAACATGGACACGTTGCCCGAAGGCCAGGCTTTTGTGGCGTCGAACGAGATCGAATCCGGTACGCTGAAGGCCTTTGAAATCTGCAAGAACCTGCGCGCAGCAGGTAAGTCAGGTGGTGCAACAGCATACATGCTGATGGGCCAGCTTTCGAACCAGGCCGCCGTTCAGCGTTCCAAGGACGTAGAGGACGTTCTGGGTATGGACATGTGCAACTTCATCACCCTTATCGACAAGCAAACCGCCAACTGGTCGCGCGACCAGGCGCAAGACTTGATGACCAACTGGATTTCCTCGGGCGAGCCGTTTGACGCTGTTTTCGCCAACAACGATGAAATGGCGATTGGCGCGATCCAGGCGATGAAGGCCTCGGGCATCTCGATGGACGACGTTGAAGTGGGCGGGGTGGACGCCACCCCAGACGCCCTGGTTTCGATGCAGGCGGGTGATATGGACGTAACGGTGTTCCAAGATCTTGCTGGTCAGGGCGCAGGCTCGATCGATACGGCCATCAAACTGGCGGCTGGAGACGATGTTGATAAAACAGTCTTCATCCCCTTCAAGCTGGTTACTCCGGACAACGTGTCCGATTTCCTGAACTAAGCTAGTGAACAGGTCAGGCGGTGCTCATGTGCCGCCTGACAGACTTACCCTGACAAAAGAAGCGGCCCGACGGACCGCTCAAACTGGAGGCATCCATGGCCGACGCAACGCAGGGCACCGGCGGGCTGACATTTGACGCCAGAAAGCGCGCCTGGCCGAACGAACTCAATATCTTTTTTGCGCTGATCCTGATCATCTTCGCGTTCGAGGCGGCGGGCCAGTTGCTGCCCTACATGAACGGGCAAAGCTTTCTGTTCGATACACGTGACCGCTTCGACAGTATTTTCAACGAAGCGCGGCTGCGCATCATCATTCTTCAAGTTGCGATCATCGGGATCATCGCGTTGGGGGTGACGCAAGTGATCATCTCAGGCGGCATCGACCTCAGCTCCGGCCCCCTTGTCGGGGCAACGGCTATGATCGTGATGTCCTTTGCACAGACAGAGTTGGTCAATGGCGGTCCAAATCCCAAGGCGGTGTTTGGCGACTGGGCCTTTGACTTGCCGCTTATCATCCCATTGATTGTCGGGCTCAGTTTCGGGGCCTTTATCGGGGCCATAAACGGCAGTCTGATCGCGTACACCCGCATCCCGCCCTTTATCGCGACACTGGGTATGTTCCTAATCTGCCGTGGCATCGCACAGGCTTGGACACGCGGGCAGCCGGTGTCTTTCCCCACCGAGAGCTACGCACTGATCGGCAAGGGTATGATGCCGGTGTATCTGTTTATTGCATTGGCCATACTGTTCCATTTCATCCTGAAATACACCGTCTACGGCAAACACACCTACGCCATAGGCTCGAATGAGGATGCCGCTCGGATGTCGGGCATCAACGTCAAACGGCACAAGGTGATGGTCTATATGATCGCTTCGATGCTTGCGGCCTTTGCTGCCATCGTGCTGAGTTCAAAGAACCTGACGGCGCAGTCTGGCATGGGCATTTTCTACGAACTCTACGCCATTGCCATGGCTGTGATCGGCGGCGTTAGCCTGACGGGCGGGCGTGGGTCCATCATCGGCACCGTGCTGGGCGCCATGGTGTTCGGGGTCATCCAGTCAGGGTTCACTTACATCAAGCTCGACGCCTTCTACCAGTTGATGGCAATGGGTGGGATCATCATTGGCGCGGTCGTGCTGGACAAGGTCCGGCAGGAACGCGCGGCATCGCGAAGTTGAGGGGAAGCACCATGAACGACGACATAGTTCTCGAAACGCGGGGTCTTACCAAACACTATGGTGGGGTGCACGCACTCAACGACGCGAACTTCACCCTGAAAAAGGGGGAGCACGTGGCGATCATGGGCGACAACGGAGCGGGCAAGTCTACCTTTGTCCGCCAGATCACCGGGGTAGAACAACGCACGCGGGGTGATATTCTGTTCTACGGCGAACCGGTACAATTCGACGGCCCACTTGATGCCCGTAAGGCAGGCATTGAAACAGTGTTCCAAACGCTTGCCCTGGCGGACGACCTCGACGTACCCGACAATCTGTTCCTGGGTCGCGAAAAGACCAAATTGGATTGGCTGGGACCTTTTCGCCTGCTCGACTACAAAGCGATGCGGCAAGCCACTATGGATGGGCTTGAAAAGACGGCCGTGAAAATCCCCAATATCCGCAACACCATCCGCAATATGTCTGGTGGACAGCGGCAATGCGTAGCGATTGCACGGACGGCCACCTTCCACTCGAGGCTCACCATCATGGATGAACCAACTGCGGCGCTGGGCGTGCAGGAAACGGCGCAGGTTGAAAATATCATCCGAACGCTGAAAGAAGCGGGCGAACCGTTGATTCTTGTTAGCCATAACATGCGGCAGGTGTTTGACTTGGTGGACCGGATCGTGGTTTTCCGGCGCGGACGCATTTGCGCGAACCTACGCAAGGAAGACACTGATGGCCAAGACGTGGTCGCCTACATCACCGGTGCCAAGACGCAGGAAGGATACGAGGACGCGGCCTGAAGAGGTGTGCGACCTTGGGTGCGGCCCGGACGGCGACCAAGTCGGTACGAGGGTCTGATCTGTGGCTGTAACGCTTAAGGATGTGGCCCAACGGGCAGGTGTTTCTCGCTCTGCTGTGTCCCGCTGTTTCACACCTGGCGCGTCGATCAGTGGCAAAACGCGGGAAAAGGTTGAAAAGGCTGCGGCTGAGTTGGGCTATAGTCCCAATGCGCTGGCCTCATCCCTCACAACGGGCCGGACCAAGCTGGTCGGCGTGATCTCCAACAACTTCCACAACCCGATCTTCTTGGAAGTGTTCGATCTCGTCACGCGCGAGTTGCAGAAGCGCGGCCTGCGACCTTTGTTGGTCAATCTTTCGGACGAAACCGACCCGTCGAACTCTGTCCGCCTTCTTCAGCAATACTCTGTGGATGCGGTGATCGTGGCGTCCTCTACGCTGCCCGTCAGCTTTGCTGAAAGCTTTCACGAAGCGGGCATGCGCGTGGTTCATTCCTTTGGCCGCCTCACGGACGCGCCGAAGATCAACGTGCTTGGCATCGACAACATTGAGGCAGGTCGGATCGCCGCGCGAGAGTTGATCAAGCGCGGTTACAGGCGGGTCGGGTTTTTGGCCGGACCGCTCAGCGCCACTTCAACCCGCGACCGCCACACCGGGTTTGTCGAGGAGCTCGGGCGCCACCCCGAGATGTCGCTTTCGGTCAGCTATGCTGCTGCCTACTCGTTTAGTGCGGGCAGGGATGAGATGGCGCGCCTTCTCTCCATGGGGCCAGCCGAGGCATACTTCTGTGGCGACGACGTGTTGTCCATCGGCGCATTGTCGGCGATCAAAGATGCTGGGCTGTCCGTTCCGGGTGACGTTGGTATCCTCGGCCTCAACAACATGGAAATGGCCGCTTGGGAGTTGATTGACCTCACGACGATTCACAACCCGATTGACGACATCGTTCGCACTTCTGTCGATCTGGTAGAAGCGATGCTGGATGGCGCGGAAACCGTGGCACAATCCCTGACCTTCGATTGCCATGTGGTTGAGCGCGGCACCTTGCGCCCGGTCTTGACCTGACTGAGCGAACGATCCGATGAAGTGGCTGTCTGGCCGATTGCGTCGGGTACAAAGCCGCTTACCCGGTCAGGCCTTCGCGGACAACGACGGCCTTGGCAGCATTAGATCCGCCCAGATGGGCAGATGATCTGACGCGAGCTTTGCCAGTTTCCCTTGGTCGACACCCGCGTCGGCTACCTTGATGGCGCTGGAATGCGCGATGCGATCCAACGCAGCGACCGGACGTGCTGCGTGAAAAGACTGGCCGGGGCTTAGAACGGTAAATTTCGGCGTCAACGGTTCTAGCCCCCTCCGGGCGGACCATTCGTTGAAGTCACCCAGGATAATCGCGTCATCGACATCCTGAACTTGCGTGGCCAATCTCTCGAGTTGAAGCCGCCGGTGCCGACGCATGAGGCCCAGATGGGCACCCATGACGGCAACCGACAAGGGGCCGAGATCAACTTCAAAATAGACCGCACCACGCGGCTCGAGCCCGGGCAGGTCGATCCGTTTTACACCAGCCGCCTCAATCCCCTTGCGCAAGAGAATGGCATTCCCGTGCCAGCCTAGGCTGACGTCGTTTTGCGCAGTTGGCAGAACCTCAAAGTCGGTGTCTGTCTCGATCATGCGGCACGGCAACGCTGCGGGTCTATCGCCCAGCCTTCTGTCAGCTTCCTGCAAGGCTATGACGTCAGCGCCCAGCTCGTTCAGAACGTCCAGGATACGGCCCGGATTTCGTTGGCCATCCAGTCCGCGCGCCTTGCGAATATTATAACTGGCAAAACGCAGTGTTTGGGGGATGCTAAGCTCGGCCATGGTGCTTACGTATGTAGTGATATTTGAAAAAGAATAGGCCTATGGACCGGCTCAGAAACCAAAACCCTATCTTGTTGATCCTATGGGGTGTCCTGCTTGCGGCGTCTCTTGTTGCTGTTGTCGTTGGCTTTTGGGAACTGGCATTTGTCGCTCTGTTGACGCTTGGGCTCTGTATGGCACCACTTTTTCTGGCTTCCCGATACTCCATTACCGTGCCTTTTCCCTTTCTGATTGCCACGACACTCTTCATCAGTGGTTCCATCTTCATGGGTGAGGCGTTTGGCTTCTATGAGCGTGTCTGGTGGTGGGACCTTGCTCTGCATGGGTCCTCGGCCATCGGGTTCGGTTTGATTGGTTTCTTGTTCATTTTCATGTTGTTCGAAGGTGATCGCTATGCTGCGCCACCGGTCGCCATCGCGTTTCTGTCCTTCTGCCTTGCCGTGACGGTCGGCAGTCTGTGGGAGATTTTCGAGTATGCGATGGACTCGATCTTTGGTCTCAACATGCAGAAAAGTGGCCTCGACGACACGATGGGCGATCTTATTGTAAATGGCATTGGGGCGATCATCGGCGCCGTCAGCGGGTATTTTTACCTCAAGGGGCGTGAAAGACGTTTGTTTGCGCCCTTCATCAGACAGTTCGTTGATGCTAACCGGAACCTTTATCACCGGGCAAAAGACAAGCTACGCCGCTAAGGCATCTCTCCATGAGCCCAAGCATCGCCTGCGCTGGGTCTGGCAAGGCTTCCTCTTTGAGGTGGAGACAAATTCACTTTGGTAGGCAATGTGTTGCGGTCACCCCAGGGGTAACCGCATGCCGACTGTTCAGCCTATCGAAACATCGGTGGCCGCGCATCCAGCCACGCGCCGTCCTGCTTGCCACTTTCAGCCACCGCGAACACGGCAGCCATTGACCGCAGCCCGTCCTCAGCCCGCGGGTAAAGGTTCGCTGCCGGGTCCATCAACCGACCCTCTTTGCGTGCGCAGATTGCTTCGGCCAGATCGGTATAGATATTGGCAAACGCAAGCGGCATTCCCTCGGCATGGCCGATGGTGACACGGGTTGTGCGATCTGCCTCTGGTGACAGGTTCGCCTCGCCCCGTTCGATCACCCGCAGGCGTTCATTCAGCGGCATATAGTAAAGCTGGTTCGGTTGCTCCTGGCTCCACCTCAGACCGCCTGTTTCCCCAAAGACTTGAATGCCTAACCCATGCTGGCGCCCGATGGCCACGGAGGAGGTCCAAAGCCGTCCAACGGCCCCGCCGTCCATGCGGAAGTTGACCATGGCGTCATCTTCCAGCGTGCGCACGTCGATGCAGGACACCGTATCGGCGCTCAGTTTCTCGACTTCTTGCCCCGTGACGAAGGAGGCCATGTGCAGCGCATGGATGCCGCAATCGGCAAACTGCGCGGACACCCCCGCCTGTGCCGGGTCATAGCGCCATCGGACGCGGGGGTTGTCCGCGTCCGTCGCGTCAGCATGGTGACCATGAGCGAATTCAGCAACCACCAGCCGCACCTTGCCGATGTCGCCGCGTGCAATCATGGCCCGCATGTGCCGGACTAGGGAGTAGCCGGTGTAGCCGTAGTTCACGGCGCAGATGTTGCCGGTTTTCTGGGCGATTTCGACGATCTCTTGCCCTTCCTCGACGGTCATGGTCATCGGCTTTTCGCAGAGCACGTGGAAACCGCCTTCGAGGAAGGCTTTGGTGATCTCGTAGTGGGTGGCGTTGGGCGTGGCGACGGTGACAAGGTCGATGCGGTCGTCGCGCTTTTGCTCGCCTTCCAACATCTCTTGCCACGAGCCGTAGGCGCGGTCGCCCAAGCCCAGACGCTTGCCGTAATCACGTCCTTCTTCAGGCCGGTGATCGAGCGCGCCCGCGGTAAAGTCGAAAAGCCCGTCCAGCCCGGCTCCGAGCCGGTGAGCCGGTCCGATCTGGCTGCCTTCACCACCGCCGATCATGCCCCATTGCAGCTTTGCCATGGCTCAGGCTCCTTCAAATCCGATGGATTGCAGATAGGCGCGGTTCAGTTTCGCGTCGTCGATTGGTGACGTGTCGCCTGTCGGGTCGCAATCCTGTTCAACCGTGCACCAGCCGTCGAACCCGTTGTCCAAAAGCGCTTGCCTAACCGCAGGGAAGTCCACATCCCCGTCGCCTAAATTGCAGAAAATGCCCTGACCGCAGGCGTCATAAAAGCCGGTGCGTTTGGTGATGACGTCGGCCTTCACCTTCGGGTCGATGTCCTTGAAATGCATGTAGCTGATGCGGTCGATATGACGTTTCATGAAGGCCACCGGGTCAAAGCCCGCATAGGAGTGGTGCCCGGTGTCAAAGCAGATTTTCAGGATGCTCTCATCAACCTCGTCTAGCAGGCGTTCCAATTCGGGCTCAAAGTCGATGAAGCCTGCGGCATGGGCGTGCATACCAACGGTTAGGCCGTACTCTTCTGATCCCATCTTGGCGACGGTCGCGATGCGGTCACGGAAGGCGGTCCACTCCGCCTTGTCCATCTGCTCGGCCTCATCCGCGCGCCCCGCGGTGGGGGCACGGCGGTCCGAGATGCTGTCGATCAACACCAGATGCTGCGCGCCATGGGCCTTGAGCGCTTTGCAGGTGCGCACCGCGCCGTCCATGACGTCATCCCACGCATCCGGATCATGGAAGGGACGGAAGACAACACCGCCCACCAGTTCCTGCCCGAACTCCTCAAGCGCGTCGCCCAAGGTGGCAGGGTTTTCTGGCATGAAGCCTACGGGCCCCAGTTCGATGCCGGTATAGCCCGCATCCGCGTTCTCCTGCAGCACCTTGCGCCATGCGGGGTTGCGCGGGTCGTCCGCAAATTCCACGCCCCAGGAACAGGGGGCATTGCCGATCTTGATCATGGTGTTTGCCTTTGTTCAGAAATCCGCCACGTTGACCCAGGCCTCTTTCCGAGAGGACGCAAGGGCCGCAGCCACAACTTGATTGACCCGCAGACCTTCTTCGAATGTGGGCCAGACGGGATCGCCCGTATGGATGGCCGTCAGAAAGTCCTTGGCTTCGATGATGATCTGGTCCTGATAGCCAGTGCCGTGACCGGGGCCCTGACAGAAGGGCAGGTAGTCGGGATGGGCGGGACCTGTCAGGATCTTGCGAAAGCCGCGCTCGGCCTCTGGTCCGTCCGCGGTGTAGAGCCAGAGCGCGTTCTGGTCCTCGCCATCGAAGCGAATGGCACCGCCCGTGCCGTAGATGTCATAGGCGTAGCCCATCTTGCGCCCCGTCGCCACGCGGCTGATGAAGAGGCTGCCGTTGATGCCGGAGGCAAAGCGTAGGGTCAGGTAGGCCTGATCTTCATTGGTGACCTGCACGCCACCCCGCTCGGGATGCACAGTTTCGACCCGCGCAAAGAGCGCCTCAATCGGGCCCATGAGCGCCTGCGCGCAATTGATGGGGTGGGGGGCCAGATCGCCCATGCAGCCATTGGCGTCACCCTGCGCCCGCCACGTGCCGGGATCATTCGGATCAGCAAAGAAGTCCTCGGTCATCTCGCCGCGAAAGGACGTGACCTGCCCGATGCGTCCCTCGGCCACCAGTTTGCGAGCATATTGTGTCGCCGGCGTCTTGGCGTAGTTGAAGCCCACCATGTTGGCGACGCCCGCCGCCTTGGCGGCAGCGACCATCTCGCGTGCATGATCGGGTGTCTCAGCTAACGGTTTTTCGCACAGAACAGGCTTGCCCGCTGCAAAGGCTGCAAGTGCAATGTCGCGGTGCGTGTCTTGAGGCGAAGCGATAACGATGGCATCGACTTTCGGATCATCGACCAACACGCGCCAATCATCCGTCGCGCGCGCGAAGCCATAGGTCGCGCGGTACTCCTCAGCGGACGCTTGCGATGTGGCGCAGACCATTTCCAGTCTTGGACGCAAGGCGGTGTCGAACACTGCGGCTACAGCGCCAAACGCCACCGCGTGGGCCTTGCCCATATAGCCTCCGCCGACAATGCCAATCCCGATCTCTGCCATCCGGGCCCCTCCAAAAAGTGTTTGCAACCGGTTGCAATACCGGTATCGTCATTGCGACAGACGGGTCAATACAGAATCGTCGATAAATGAAATCGCGCAGCCATGGGAGGATAGAATGGCGGGCAGCGACACGGTGCGTCTAACGACAGCGCAGGCGATCATCCGCTATCTTGCGGCACAGTACATCGAGATCGACGGGCAGGAATGGCGCCTTTGTGGTGGTGGCTTTGGCATCTTTGGCCATGGCAACGTGACGTGCCTTGGCGAGGCGCTCTATGACCACAAGGACGTGCTGCCACTGTATCGCGGGCAGAACGAGCAGAGCATGGGATTCTGCGGCGGCAGGCTATGCCAAGACGTGGTTGCGCCAGCGGTTTATGTTCTGCACCGCCTCTGCCGGACCTGGCACGGCGAACCTGCTTACGGCCTCGGCCCTGGCTCATGCCAACCGGCTTCCGATGCTGATGCTCTGCGGAGATACGTTTATCACCCGCTTGCCGGATCCGGTTCTGCAGCAGCTTGAGCATTTCGGTGATCCTACCTTTGGTGTGAATGATGCGTTCAAGGCTGTCACACGATACTGGGATCGCATCACGCATCCGGCGCAGATCATCCAATCTCTGCCCAACGCGATTGCCACGATACTGGACCCTGCCGATTGCGGCCCGGCATTCCTTGGCTTGCCGCAGGACGTGCAGGGCTGGGCCTACAACTACCCGGTGGAGATGTTTGAGAAGAAGGTGCACCGCATCCGGCGCCAGTTCCCCGATGTGGCAGAGGTGGCGGATGCCGCTGCGGCACTGAAAGCAGCCAAGCGGCCCGTGATCATCGCGGGCGGCGGCGTGCAGTATTCGCGGGCCGTGGACGACCTGACATCCTTTGCGGAGGCACATAACATCCCTGTGGTCGAAACTATCGCGGGCCGTGCCAACATGATCGACACGCATCCATTGAATTGCGGGCCCATTGGCGTGACGGGATCGGACAGCGCCAATGCAGTGGCCGAAAAAGCAGATGTGATCCTCTCGGTCGGCTGCCGGTTGCAGGACTTCACAACCGGGTCCTGGACCGCCTTTGCACCTGATGCCCAAATCATCGGTCTGAATGCCGGCCGGCATGACGCGGGCAAACATCGGTCGTTGCCCGTTGTAGGAGATGCCAAGCTGGGGCTTGATGCACTGGGTGCGGCGATGATGGGTTACACGACGCCATCCGGTTGGGTCGACTTTGCCAAGGGTGAGCGTAGCAAATGGGTCGCCTATGTCGCGGACAACGTAGCTCATGGGAACCGTCCCAGTTCCTACGCGCAGGCGATTGGCGTTGTGAATGCCACCTGTGATCTGCGCGACCGGGTTGTCGCAGCAGCGGGCGGGCTTCCTGCTGAAGTGACCGCCAACTGGCGCACCCTGGACATCGGGACCGTGGATGTGGAGTTCGGCTTTTCCTGTATGGGCTATGAGATTGCGGGGGCATGGGGCGCGCGGATTGCGCAGGCCGAGAGAGAGCCAGATCAGGATGTGATCACCTTTGTTGGGGATGGGTCATACCTGCTGATGAACTCGGACATCTATTCGTCGGTTCTTTCGCGGAAGAAGATGATTGTGCTGGTCCTCGACAATGGTGGCTTTGCGGTCATCAACAAGCTGCAGAACAACACCGGCAACGAGAGCTTCAACAACCTGCTGAGTGATGCGCCGACGATCCCGCAAGCCTTTGCCGTCGACTTCGAAGCACATGCTGCCAGCATGGGAGCATCGGCCGAGACAGTTGAAAACCCTGCTGAACTGGGCGAGGCGTTCAAGCGGGCCAAGGCCAGCGACAAGACTTACGTCATTTGCATGAAGGTCGACGCCTATGAGGGATGGACCACCGAGGGCCATACCTGGTGGGAAGTGGGCACGCCGCATGTGACGGACAATGAAAAGGTTGCTGCCGCCCATGAAGATTGGGAATCGTCACGTCCGAAACAGCGGAGGGGCGTGTGATGCAAAGCTTCACGGCTGAAACGGCTGATCCCGTTGCGATTTGCGAAGAGTTGCTGAATGGTTCCGGCGCGGTGCGCATCAAAGGTCTGTTCTTGCCTGAGCAGATCGCCGATGCGCGGGCGCGCATCATGGCGCATTCGGAAGGAGAGGGTGAGAAGGTCACTCACTTCCAAGGTGCGGCGATGGAGGAGGGCCGCGCCAACCTGCAGCGCCGTGTCTGGAACCTGCTGGCCAAGGGCGAGGTATTCTCGGACATGGCCACGCACCCTGTCATCATGGCGGTGCTGCGTCGCTGGTTGGGGTCAGAGTTCATCATGGGGTCGATTGCGGCGAACCGCCTGTTACCGGGTGGGCCGGGGCAAGAGCCCCATATTGACTTTCCCTATTGGGATTTTCACCAACCCGACACGCATCCGATGGGCCTGAACGCCAGTTTTCCCATGAACGCACAGGTGACCATCGCGCTTGATCCCTTCACCGAGGAAAGCGGCGCGACCGCCTATCTGCCCGGGTCGCAAAAAGACATGCGCTATCCCACGGCAGAGGATCGCGACCATTTCTACGACAACTGCGCTCGCATGACGGGCGAGCCCGGGGACACAGTGATCTTTTTTGGCGCGGCGTGGCATTGTGCCATGCCAAACAACGCCGATCACGACCGCAACGCATTGCTGATCAATTACATCCCGAAATTTGTCAAACCGCTGGAGGATATGCCGAGGGCTCTGCCACAATCCTTCCTTGATGCAGCCAGCCCCGAGATGCGGCAGCTTCTGGGTTTCAATTACAAGTACCCCGAAATCCTGGACGAAGCGGACGCCGTGAATGCCGAGGGCATTAAATGAGCAGACTTCTGGAGGGCATAAAGACCAATGACTTTGTCATCGTGGGCCGGGCAGGGATCGATTTCTTCACAGATGTTGGTGTGCGCGCCGAGGATGCGGAACGCCTGACCGTGGATCTTGGGGGGTCGGCGGCGAATATCGGCGCAGGCATCTGCAAGCTGGGGGGCAAGGCGGCTCTGGTGACATCCGTGTCAGACGACTCGGTGGGCAGCTACTGTGTGAACCGCTTGCAGCACTACGGCGTGAACACGGATCATGTGCAGCGTGTGGGTGGAGAGTTCCGCAACTCGCTGGCTTTCTATGAAAGCGTGCTGGAGGGGCACCGGAACGTCATCTACCGCAACGGCGCGGCTGATTTTCAAATGACCATGCAAGATGTTGAAGCAGTGGACTACTCCAAGTTTGGTGCACTGATCACTGCGGGAACTGTGTTTGCGGCTGAGCCGTCGCGGACCGCCACCTTCCGCGCCTTTGACCTGGCCAAGACGGCAGGCTTGCCGATCATCTTCGACGTTGACTACCGCCCGTACTCTTGGCCCTCAGCAGAGGTCGCGGCCGATGTTCTCAGCCGCGCAGCCGAAGCCTCGGACATGATTGTGGGCAATGACGAAGAGTTTGGATTCATGGCGGGCGGCATGGACAAGGGACTGGCCAAGGCCAGAGCCTTGTCAGAGACGACTGCTGAAATCGTGATCTACAAGATGGGTGAGAACGGGGCTGTCACCTATGCGGGCGGTGAAGAGATTGCCACTGGCATCTACCCGGTTACGGCGGTCAAACCAAACGGTGCAGGGGACGCGTTCATGGCGGGTCTCATGACCGGAATGGCCGATGGGCGCGATCTGAGAACTGCAATCCTTCGTGGGTCGGCTTGCGCCTCAATCACCGTCTCGCAACCGGGTTGCGCGCCCGCGATGCCCACCCCCGACCTGCTTGATGATTTCCTGACCAACCATCCCGGTCCGACACCAACGTAAAAGGAGGCACGCCGATGCATATCGCGCCTTACGACAACCAGAACAAACCGATCGTGGATGCCGACGATGCCACTGTCCCTCTCAACTACTTCAACATCGTGAAGCTGAAAAAGGGCGAGGCATTTGAATATGCCGTACCCGGCTACGAGACATGCATCGTGCCCGCGACCGGCACCGTCGATGTGAATGTCGAAGGGTTCAAGGTGGATGCCTTGGGCGGGCGCGGCGTAGATGTGTGGGATGGCGAACCCGAAGGCGTCTACGTGCCCACAGCGGCCAAGGCCGAGATGGTGTGCACTTCGGACGAGGCTGAGGTTTTCGTGGCTGGGGCCAGATATGACAAGGTGCTCGACGCCTTTGCCGTTCGCAATGACGAGCTGGATCTGGTGCAATACGGCTCTGACGACACCAAGACGCACCGCAAGATCAAGCATATCCTGGGCACCAAATACCATGACAAGGTCGGCCGCCTGCTGGTGTCCGAACTGTTCACGGTCGGGCAGGGTGGTTGGTCCGGCTTCCCCAGCCACAAGCACGACACCGACCGGTCCGAAGGCGGTGAGATCATTGAGACGCGCCACGACGAGACCTACAACTTCCGCTTCCGTCCCAACCACGGCTCGGGCGTGCAGATGCTGCAACGGAACGACAATACGGCGGGCGACGCCTATCACATCGTGGATGGCTCCACGATCTGCCTCGACAACGGATACCACCCCTGCGCGGTGCTGCCGGGCTACGAGATGTATTACTTTACCATCCTCGGTGGTCTGAGCCAGCGCAGCCTGGTGCAGTATTTCCAACCCACCCATGCCTACCAGATTGAGACGATCCCAGGCATCAAGGACATGATCGCGAAGTTCAAATGACCCTTGCAACACTGGCAGAGGTGCTGGGCCCGGCCAAGGCCCAAGGCCACGCTGTGGCTGGTCTGGTCGCGCTGGGCTGGGAAGACATGCGGGCCTACGTCGCGGCGGCTGAGGCCGAAGATTGTCCTATAATCCTCCAGGCGGGACCGTCCTGCCGGGAACACACGCCGCTGCGGGTGCTTGGCAAGATGTTCCGGCATCTGGCCGAAGGTGCACGCGTGCCAGTGGTGGCGCATCTTGACCATGGGTACACCTTCGACGAGTGCAAAGAGGCGCTCGATAGCGGCTTCACGTCGCTCATGTTTGATGGCTCGCGCAAGCCGCTGGCCGAGAACATTGCCGAGACGGCGGCTATTGCCGAGATGGCACACAAGGCGGGTATTTCCTGCGAAGGTGAGATCGGGTTCGTCGGCTATGACAACGGTGAGGCTTCGGCGGGCACGGATCCGGATGAGGCTGCGCTATTCTCCCGCGAGACGGGCGTGGATGCCATGGCGATTTCGGTTGGCAACGTGCACTTGCAAACCGATCAATCAGGCGGCTTGGACGAGGACCGTATCGCGGCCATCCAGGCGGTCACCGATGTGCCTTTGGTTATTCACGGTGGGTCTGGCGTGCCCGCCGCACAGCGCCGCAAGCTCGCGACCCAAACCAATATTTGTAAGTTCAACATCGGGACTGAGCTACGCCAAGCTTTTGGCAACGCGCTCCGCGATGCCGTGAACAGAGACCCAGACCGGTTCGACCGTGTGCAAATCTTGAAAGATACGCATGATCCGGTGGTCGCAGCGACGCGCACCGTCTTGCAGACAATGAGAGGCTAAGCCCATGATCAACATCGCACTTTTGGGCTGTGGCCGTATTGGGCAGGTCCATGCGCGCAGCCTGATGGGGCTGGAAGGTGCCCAAGTCGCCGCCGTCGCCGACGCCACGCCAGAAGCTGCCAATGCGCTTGCTGCGCGAACCGGCGCTCAGGTCATGGGGGTCGAAGACATTCTCGCAGCATCGGATATCGACGCGGTGGTGATCGGGACACCGACGACCACGCATTACGACTTGATCCATGGGGCTGCGCGGGCGGGCAAGGCGATCTTCTGCGAAAAGCCCATCGACCTGAACGCGACGCGCATTCGAGATTGTCTTGCTGTGGTCGAGCAGCACGGCGTGCCTTTCTTCATCGCTTTCAACCGCCGTTTCGACCCGAATTTCCGGACCCTCAAAGGGCAAATCGATGAGGGCCGCATCGGGAAAGTTGAGATGGTGACCATCCTGTCGCGCGACCCGTCGCCGCCACCCATCGGATACATCAAGACATCCGGTGGTCTCTTCCGCGATATGATGATCCACGATCTTGATATGGCGCGCTTCATGTTGGGTGAAGATCCGATGGAGATTTTTGCCCATGGTTCGTGCCTTGTTGATCCAGAAATTGGACAGGCTGGGGATGTGGACACTGCGATGGTCAGCTTGCGCACAGCATCGGGCAAGCTTTGCCAGATATCGAATTCCCGTCGCGCGACCTATGGCTATGACCAGCGGATCGAAGTGCATGGAGAAAAAGGGATGCTTCGGGCGGATAACGTTCTGACCTCGACCGTTGAAGTGTCCGACGCGCAGGGCTTCACCCGTGCCCCGACCGAGCCGTTCTTCCTTGAACGGTACGCAGCCGCATATACCGCAGAGATGCAGCATTTCGTCGAGGTCGTTACAGCTGGTACTTCGCCAAATCCAAGTGGCGTTGATGGATACAAGGCACAAGTGATGGCCGACGCGGCGCAAGCCTCCTACGAAGGAGGCGTGCCGCAAACCCTGACATTCGACTAAACGTCAGATTGCAGCGCTGTAGGTGCGATCATCGGATTTTTCGTTCTGATCGGTGGTCAAAGTGCCAGCGATCATCCGAACCAATGGGTGAGCCCACCGCACAATGCTGAGTGTCCTGCCGTTCCAGGTCACGGCGTCGCCAAAGCGTTCGACAATGTGCAGAATGGCGGTCAGGATGATTTGCTCTGCCAGCTGCGCGTCGGACAGTGTTGCCGTATGGTAGCACATCAGCTGTTCGACCAGATCGGCTTTCAGGTGGTCCGTGTCGCTCAATTCATAACCACGCCAAACAGCGGATTGCCCCGCTTCGACCTGCGCGGCGTATTTGCCGGTGACTGGAATGTTCTGCGCAAATCCCTGCGGATAGGTTGAAATGGCCGAAGCGCCCAACCCGATCAGGTAGGGCGCCCTGTCGTCGGTGTATCCCTGGAACGAACGTGTCAGGCGCTTGTCGAAATAGGCTTGCGCCAACGCATCGTCAGGCCGTGCGAAGTGGTCGATGCCGATCTGAACATAGCCTTGGCCCAGAAGGGTCCTGCGGGCCAGGTCAAACAGGGCAAGGCGTTGTTCAGGTTTGGGCAGTGCATCACTGGGGATCAATGATTGGCGTTTGGACATCCAAGGCACGTGGGCATATCCAAAAAGCGCAATCCGCCCGGGATCCATCTCCAGCGCTGCTTCGAGGGTTGCCGACAGTGTCTTCTCTGTCTGGAAGGGCAAACCATAGAGCAGATCGAAATTCAGCGCGTTGATGTCCAAACCACGGAGTTGCTCAACGACGTTGGCTGTGAGGTCGCGGGATTGATGTCGACCAATTGCTTTTTGCACTTGAGGGTCAAAATCCTGGATACCCAGACTGACCCGTGACATGCCGTGCTTTTTCAGCATCGCCAGCCGCTTTGAGCCAACATCCGTGGGGTCCACCTCGACGGAAAATTCCTCAAGTTGGTCAAGTTCCCAGATGTCGTTCAGACCGGTTAACAGGCGGTCCAGTAGGGAAGACGACAGAATCGTTGGTGTCCCGCCGCCCAGATGCAGGCGCCTTGGACGTACCCTGTTGGCGAAGCTGTCACGGGCCGACTGTGCCTCGGCTAAAATCCGCTCAACATACGGTGCCAACGGGGCATCGTTTCTCGTGCCTTGGGTTCGACAAGCGCAGAACCAGCAAAGTCTGCGGCAAAAGGGAATGTGGACATAAAGGGAAATCTCTGCATCCTCGGGAGCAGTGGATTGCCAAGTGCGCACGCATTCCTCACCGACAGCATCGCTGAACCAATTCGCGGGCGGGTAGCTGGTAAAGCGTGGCACCTTGGCGTCAAAAAGCCCATGACGGCGGAGGTCTGATACGTGTTTCATGCTCTTAAGCTGAGTGATCTGTCGGCACCACGCATTGACACAGATCAACGGAGGGTGCGGTGAACAAGGTGCTGCCCGTCATGGAGAGCTGTGCAAGCTGCCCGATCCGTCACCGCGCCGTGTGCGCGCGTTGCGATGATGACGAACTGGAACAGCTGAACCAGATCAAGTTTTATAAGACATATGCCGCAGGCCAGACGATCGCCATGCGAGGGGACGCGCTGGATGTGGTGGCTTCAGTCGTTGCGGGCACGGCAACACTGGAACGCGCAATCGAAGATGGTCGGACCCAATTGGTTGGCTTGTTGCTGCCGTCAGACTTCATCGGCCGGCCCGGGCGCGACACGTTGCAATATGATGTTACGGCTGTGACAGATGTCACGCTGTGCTGTTTCCAACGTAAGCCCTTTGAGGCGTTGTTGATCCGTATTCCCCATGTTCAAGAACGGCTGCTGGAGATGGCCTTGGATGAACTGGACGCCGCTCGCGACTGGATGCTTTTGCTGGGCCGTAAGACAGCGCGTGAGAAGATCGCCAGTTTCCTTATGCTCATTGCCAAGCGCACCGTTCACCCGGATGGACGGGTTCTGGGGGACCTGTCGCGTATCGAATTGCCGATCAGCCGCGAGGCGATGGCAAATTTTCTGGGCCTCACTATCGAGACAGTCAGCCGCCAGTTTACCGGCTTGCGCAAGGACGGTGTGATCGAGCTGGATGGCAACCGGAGTGTGCGCATTCCTGACCTTGAGACGCTGTTGCTGGAAAGCGGTGACGATTCAGATGGTGGGCCCCTGATCTGACGTTGGCTTGATCCAAATCAACGCGGCGGTGCGACGCCTTCGCTATCCCTTCTGACCGAAAGGCCAAAGGAGGGCTTGCACATGTATTCCAACATCCTGATCCCCGTCTTGTTCGGCGAGGGACGCGATCATCCGCAGGCTGTGGCCGTCGCCAAGCATCTTGCATCTGAGGGCGCGCGCATAACGTTGCTGCACGTGATGGAACAGTTGCCCATGTACGCCGCTGAATACGTGCCGGCGGATACGGTGGCGGGCAATCGGGAGCGGATTGCAACGCGGTTGAAGATGATGGCCAGTGAATTGCCAAACGGGCAAAGCGCCGTGATTGAAGGCGCAACCGGTCGCAGTATCACCGACTACGCCGAACAAAACGGTGTCGATCTGATCGTCATTGCGTCCCACCAGCCTGCTTTGTCCGATATCCTGCTGGGGTCGACAGCAGCGTGGGTCACGCGTCACGCGAAGTGTGCGGTGCATGTAATTCGGTAAATCGGCCTCTCTTGATCCAGATCAACGCGGCCCGACGCGGGCGCATCTAATCAGCCAACATACGAACAGGTCTGTTGTCCCCGCGGGGACAGCACGCAACCGCGAAGGACGAACCATGTGGGACTATGTTAAATTGATCTTGCTGGGTCTGGTTGCTCTGGTCGCTGCAATTGCAGCGGATTGGGGCCACGATCTGGCCTATAAACTGCATGCCGCGCTGATCATGTTGATCGCTGCAGGCATGTTTATTTGGCAACTACGCCATGTCGGCGAAACGCGCGCTGTCGTTGATGACACCGGTTACATGGATAATGTTGTCCGAGCGGGTGTAATCGCCACTGGCTTCTGGGGTGTCGTCGGATTTCTGGCGGGGGTTTTCATCGCCTTCCAGCTTGCTTTTCCGGGGCTGAATTTTGATTGGGGTCAACCTTTTACCAATTTCGGACGTTTGCGCCCACTGCATACTTCTGCAGTGATTTTTGCTTTTGGCGGCAACGCCCTGATCATGTCGTCTTTCTACATTGTTCAACGCACCTGCGGCGCGCGGCTTTGGGGCGGCAACCTCGCCTGGTTCGTATTCTGGGGTTATCAGCTTTTCATCGTGATGGCGGCCACCGGCTACCTGCTGGGGGCGACGCAATCCAAGGAATATGCCGAGCCTGAATGGTATGTGGACATCTGGCTGACATTGGTCTGGGTCGCGTTTTTGGTTGTCTACATGGGCACGATCTTCAAGCGGCAAGAGAAACATATTTACGTCGCCAACTGGTTCCTCTTGGCCTTCATCATCACCGTGGCGATGCTGCACATCGTCAACAACCTGAGCATTCCGGTCTCGCTGCTGGGCTCCAAGTCCGTGCAGGTGTTCTCGGGTGTACAGGATGCCATGACGCAGTGGTGGTATGGCCACAACGCGGTGGGCTTCTTCCTGACGGCAGGCTTCCTCGGCATGATGTACTATTTCGTGCCGAAGCAGGCGGGTCGTCCGGTCTACAGCTACAAGCTCTCGATCATCCACTTCTGGGCACTGATCTTCCTGTATATCTGGGCCGGTCCGCACCACTTGCACTACACCGCTTTGCCTGACTGGGCATCGACCTTGGGCATGGTGTTCTCGATCATCCTGTGGATGCCGAGCTGGGGTGGCATGATCAACGGTCTGATGACGCTGCAAGGCGCATGGGACAAGCTGCGCACGGATCCAATCATTCGGATGATGGTGATTTCGTTGGCTTTCTACGGCATGTCCACTTTCGAAGGGCCGATGATGTCCATCAAGGCCGTTAACTCGCTCAGCCACTATACCGACTGGACCATTGGTCACGTGCATTCCGGCGCACTTGGCTGGAACGGCATGATCACCTTTGGTGCGCTCTACTTCCTGACGCCGCGCCTGTGGGGCCGCAAGCAGATGTATTCGATGGCTGCCATCGACTGGCACTTTTGGCTCGCGACGATTGGTATCGTGCTTTACGCGGCATCCATGTGGGTGACCGGCATCATGGAGGGCCTGATGTGGCGCGAAGTTGATGCCCAAGGGTTCCTGGTGAACTCGTTCGCCGACACCGTGAGCGCCAAGTTCCCGATGTACGTGGTGCGTGGTCTGGGTGGGGTCCTGTACCTGACCGGTGCTTGCATCATGGTCTGGAACATGTGGATGACCATCCGGGGCGGCCAGCCCGTCCGGGTGGCGCCGCCCGCGGCACCTGTTGCTGCCGCTCAACCTGTACAAGCCGCATAAGGGAGACCGAAACATGGCTTTTCTCAAGCGACACCAGGTTCTGGAACGCAGCCCGACACTTTTGTTCGTCTTCTCGCTGCTCACCGTATCCGTCGGCGGCATCGTGGAGATCGCACCGCTCTTCTACCTCGAAAACACGATTGAGGAGGTGGAAGGCGTGCGGCCCTATAGCCCGCTGGAATTGGTGGGGCGCGACATCTACGTCCGTGAGGGCTGTTACGTCTGTCACAGTCAGATGATCCGCCCCATGCGGGACGAGGTTGAACGCTACGGGCACTACTCCCTGGCGGCTGAATCGATGTACGATCATCCGCATCAATGGGGATCGAAGCGGACCGGGCCCGATTTGGCCCGTGTGGGTGGACGGTACTCGGATGCCTGGCACGTCGATCACCTGATGGACCCGCAATCGGTTGTACCTGAATCGATCATGCCGAAATACGCCTTCCTTGCGGATGCGGTGATAGACGGCGAGCATATCGAAGACCTGGTCAAGACCCACCGCTTCGTGGGCGTGCCCTATACCGATGAGATGGTCGAGGCTGCTGCCGACGACTTTCGGGTTCAGGCCGACCCCGACGGTGATTGGGATGGTCTGGTCGAGCGTTACCCCGGTGCGGTCGTGTCCAACTTCGATGGCCAACCTGAACTGACCGAGATGGATGCGTTGATTGCTTACCTGCAGATGCTGGGCACTTTGGTCGATTTCTCGACCTTTACGCCCGATCCGAGCCGATAGGAGGTTTTGATGGACACGTATTCCTTCCTGCGAGAGTTGGCTGACAGCTGGGTGCTTTTGGCGATGGTGATCTTCTACATCACCGCCTGCCTTTGGGCCTTCCGTCCCTCGGCGCGTGCGGCCAATGAAGAGGCGGCCGGTATTCCACTGCGAAACGACATTGATGCGCATCTGGCGGCGCAAGAACCGGAGGCCGACTAATATGGCTGACAAACAAGAAATTGATGATGTCACCGGGACCGATACCACAGGTCACGAATGGGACGGCATCAAGGAACTGAACAACCCGCTGCCGCGGTGGTGGTTGTGGACCTTTTACGGCACGGTTGTCTGGGGGTTGGCATACACGATTGCCTATCCTGCGTGGCCGCTGATCAATTCGGCCACGACGGGCGTACTGGGATACTCCACGCGCGCCGAAGTTGCCGAACGGATTGCCGAAGTGGATGCGCAGAACGCGGAATTGACTGAACGGCTGGCGTCTGCGGATTTGGCGACACTTGCGCCTGATGATCCTGCGCACCGGTTCGGTGTTGCAGGCGGTGCTTCGGTCTTTCTTGCTCATTGTTCGCAGTGCCATGGGTCCGGTGCTGCTGGCGTTCAGGCGGCAGGCTATCCCAACCTGCTGGATGACGCCTGGTTATGGGGCGGCACGCTGGAAGACATCGAGTACACAGTGCGGCACGGTATTCGGAACGAGACCGATCCAGACGCGCGGTGGTCCGAGATGCCGGCGTTTGGCGACATCTTGTCAGACGAAGAGATCGGCCAAACCGTTGAGTACGTCCTGTCCCTATCGGGCCAGGACCATGATGCGACCATGGCTGAACAGGGCATGGTTTGGTTCCAAGAGCAGTGCACCGCTTGTCACGGCGACAACGGCGAAGGCATCCGGGAACTCGGCGCGCCTACTTTAAACGATGCGATTTGGCTTTATGGCGGGGATCGCGAAACCCTGATCGAGACGGTGACCTATTCACGCTTCGGTGTGATGCCAGCTTGGGGTCAGCGTTTGGACGAAGAAGAGATCAAGGCAGTCACCTTGTATCTGCACCAGTTGGGCGGCGGCGAGTAACTCTCGCCGTATCGCTCCATGCTGCGTATCGGGCTCGGGCCCATCCAGGAGGGATACGCGGCGCTCCCGGTCTCTGTCCTGTTCGTACCAAGCGGGGACCGGGATTTCTCCTCATGCTTGATCCAGATCAAGGTGTTGGCCGCGCAGGCCATGCAGTTTGAACCTACGAACAGGACAATTGACAATGACACAATCTCCGGCCTCTCCGCCGTCTCTTTATGTCGCGCGCGAACCGATCTTTCCCCGTCGGGTGAAGGGCAAGTTCCGTACGCTCAAATGGTGGATCATGGGCGTGACGCTCGCGATCTACTACCTGACCCCATGGATCCGCTGGGACCGTGGTCCGAACCTTCCTGATCAGGCCGTTCTTGTCGATTTGGCCGGGCGCCGTTTCTACTTTTTCTGGATCGAGATCTGGCCGCACGAGTTTTACTTCGTCGCGGGCCTGCTGATCATGGCTGGGCTTGGCCTGTTCCTTTTCACATCTGCTTTGGGCCGCGTCTGGTGCGGTTACACATGCCCTCAAACCGTGTGGACCGACCTTTTCATTCTGGTGGAGCGCTGGATTGAGGGCGATCGCAATGCCCGTGTCCGCCTCTGGAACGCTGACTGGTCGTTGCGTAAGGTCCGCCTTCGCGTCACGAAATGGATAGTGTGGTTCCTGATCGCAATGGCGACAGGTGGCGCATGGGTTTTTTACTTCGCGGATGCTCCAACCTTGGCTGCTGATTTAATGACGTTCAGCGCACCCTTGGTCGCCTATTCCACCATTCTGATCCTCGCTGCGACCACCTTTGTCTTTGGCGGCTTCATGCGCGAGCAGGTCTGCAATTACATGTGCCCCTGGCCGCGCATCCAGGCGGCCATGATGGACAATGACACGCTGACCGTTGCCTATCGTCACTGGCGGGGCGAGCCGCGCGGCAAACACATCAAGGCGGAAGGGGCGGACCAGCTTGGCGATTGCATCGACTGCATGGCCTGCGTGAACGTTTGCCCTGCTGGTATCGACATCCGCGACGGGCAGCAGATGGAGTGCATCACTTGTGCGCTGTGCATCGACGCCTGCGACGAGGTGATGGAGCGGATCGGCAAGCCACGCGGTTTGATTGACTATCTGGCCCTGTCGGATGAAGAGGCCGAAACCCAGGGCGCGAAGCCGCGCCCGATCTGGCAGCATGTGCTGCGCCCGCGTACCATCCTGTACACAGCGATGTGGTCGCTGATCGGTGTGGCACTGGTCTATGCCTTGTTCATTCGTTCGGACATCGACCTGACGGTCGAACCTGTGCGCAATCCGCAGTTCGTAACATTGTCGGATGGAGCGGTGCGTAACACCTACACCTTGCGTATTCGCAACCTGACGGCAGAGGATCGCGACTTCCGGGTCATGCTGACATCAGAGGAGATCCTGCGCATCGATGTCGAAAGTGATGGGGCGGTCGCCAACCACGTCACCGTTCCCGCCAACGAAACACTGCAGGCGCGCGTCTATGTCATTGCCCGCCCGCAGGATGCAGCGGCTGATGCCGAAACCACCGATCTACGTTTGTGGGTCGAGGATGTGGAAACAGACGACCGTGCAGGCGTCGCCACCATCTTCAACGGAAAGGGCTAAGGATGCAGATCAAGGAACTTACCGGCTGGCACGTATTGGCCATCTTCGGGACGGCGTTTACCATCATCATCAGTGTGAACCTTACGCTTGCTTTCCAGGCTGTGCACACTTTTCCGGGGCTTGAGACCAAGAATTCTTATGTTGTCAGCCAAGCCTTTGAAGAGGACCGTGCCGCTCAGGAAGCGTTAGGCTGGCAGGTGTCGGCAGATGCGGAAGACGGAACACTGGCTCTACACATTGATGATGAAATTGGTCCAGTGGTTGCCACGATCACATCTGCGACTCTAGGACGTGCCACCCATGTGGGTGAAGATCTAACTCCGACTTTTCGCCACGATGGTGCCCGGTTTGTGGCTGACATTCCCGAGCTTGCGTCTGGAAACTGGAACCTGCGTCTGACCGCGGTTGCGCCAGACGGAACAGACTTCCGTCAGCGTATTGTCCTTCGGGTGCAGCGATGAGTGTTGCCTCCTGCCCAGGCTGCATAGCCGCTGGTGAGGTCGCTGAAACGGCGGGCCGCGATGCGGGTCTTCCGACGCATGAGCTGATAGTGCCGGGCGTTCACTGCGTTGCCTGCATCCGATCGGTTGAAGGCTTGCTCAATGCCCGCCCTGATATCGCGGCTGCGCGCGTGAACCTTAGCCGCAAGCGGGTGGCAATCACAGCGGAACCGGGGAATGATCCCGCGCCATGGATCGAGGCCCTGACCGATATCGGGTTCGAGGCGCACGAGGCCCGCGATGCTGGCAATCGCGGCCAAGACGATGGACTGACCATGCGCCTTGGCATCGCCGGTTTTGCGATGATGAATGTCATGCTGCTGTCGGTGGCCGTGTGGTCTGGCGCGACCGATGCCACGCGCGATTTCTTCCACTGGATATCAGCAGCGATTTCATTGCCTGCCGCAATTTATTGTGCGCAGCCGTTCTTCCGTTCGGCAGTGTCTGCCCTGCGTGGCATGCGGCTGAACATGGATGTACCGATTTCACTTGCCATCATCCTGGCCTGTGGCCTGTCTCTTTACGAGACGTCTCAGGGTGGAGAGCACGCGTATTTCGACGCGGCGTTGTCACTGACGTTTTTCTTGCTTGGTGGCCGTGTGCTGGAAAAGCGCATGCGGCAAGCTGCGCGTTCGGCAGCTGCTGATCTCGCGGCACTTGAACCTTTGCGCGTGACGCGCATCGAAGGTAAAACCCGGGTGAGTGTCCCTGTCGATGATGTGGCCGAGGGAGACACGCTTTGGCTGGCCGCAGGGGCCCGGGTGCCCGTGGACGGTGCGCTGAACAGTGATGCGGCGCAGGTGGATCGCAGTGCACTCACCGGCGAGAGCGACGAGATTGCAGTGGCGCGTGGTGCTGCCCTGACGGCGGGAGAAATCGTTCTGACCGGCCCGGTCACAATGCGCACAACCGTTGCCGCCAAGGGATCGACCCTGCGCCGACTGATCCAGATCGCCGCGCATGCCGAAGGCTCCAAGAGCCGCTATACCAGCCTTGCCGACCGGGCTGCAGGCGTCTATGCGCCGCTCGTCCATGGTCTGTCCTTTGCTGCTTTCATAGGCTGGTCCATGGCGACGGGTGACATGTATCACGCCCTCAAGATTGCCATTGCAACGCTGATTATCACATGCCCCTGCGCCTTGGGTCTTGCTGTCCCGGCGGTGGCGACCGTTGCAACCGGGCGATTGTTCCGCATGGGCTTGCTGGTCAAATCCGAGACGGCGCTGGAGCGTTTGGCAGAGGTGGATACGGTTGTTTTTGACAAGACCGGCACACTGTCTGCGGCAGCGCTTGTACCATCCCAAGAGATGCCGGTTGAGGCACGCGAGATACTTAAAGCGTTGGCGCAGGCTTCGGCACACCCACTGAGCCGCTCCGTTCTGACTCTGCTAAAGGATGTCAGCGTCGCTGATCTTGAAGGCATATCCGAGCACCGCGGCAACGGCGTTTCCGGGCTTTGGAATGATCAGACGGTGCGTTTCGGTAATGCCGCCTGGATCGGGGCTGGTCAGGGCACAGTCCTGCAAGTCGGGGATACGATTTACCCCCTCGAACGGCGTGAACAAATTTTTGCGGATGCCGCCGATACTGTCGAGCGCCTGCGAGAGATGGGCTTTGATGTGCATATGCTGACCGGTGACAGCGAGCGGAACGCGACACGTGTCGCTGCAGAATTGGGCGTCACCCATGTGCACGCCGAGGTGGACCCGGAGGCCAAGCAGGACCTGATCGAGCAGTTGCAGACCGAAGGCCGCAAGGTGGTCATGGTTGGCGACGGCCTGAACGACACGCTGGCTTTGACACGGGCTTGGGCGTCCATAGCGCCGGGCACTGCTTTGGAGGCCAGTCAGAACGCGGCAGATGTTGTCCTCTTGGGTCAGCATCTGTCCGGTATTCCAGCGGCAATTGGCATCGCGCGCAGTGCAAGGCGGCGCATTCTTGAAAATTTTGCGCTGGCGGCCTGTTACAACGCTGTGGCGATCCCGCTGTCCCTTGCTGGTTTCGCATCACCGCTGATGGCAGCGCTTGCAATGTCCACCAGTTCCATCACTGTTACCTTGAACGCTCTGAGAACAAAGGCATAGCCATGAATGTTCTTGTTATCCTGGTTCCGTGTTCGCTCATCCTTGGGCTTGGTGCACTGGTGGCCTTCGTCTGGACGATGAAGAGCGATCAGTATTCTGATCCCGAAGGTGATGCCCAGCGCATCCTGTTGGACGATGATGAGACGACCTAGAACGCGACGCGATCGCCACCTTTGAGGTCCAGAATGTCCCGGGCTTCATCTGGGCTTGCAACCTCGCAGCCCAAGTCTTCGACGATACGCCGGATTTTGGTGACTTGTTCGGCATTCGACTGCGCGAGCCGTCCACGTGTGATAAACAGGCTGTCTTCCAACCCGACCCGCACATTGCCGCCCATTTGGCTGGCTGTGGTGGCAAGGGGCATCTGCGCAGCGCCAGCCCCGAGCACCGACCATCGGTAGTCGTCGCCAAAGAGCCGGTCGGCGGTGCGTTTCATGAAGATCAGGTTATCAACCTCGGGCCCGATGCCGCCCAGAACGCCGAACACGAATTGCAGGAAAACCGGCGCCTTGAAGAGGCCGATATCCATACAGAACTTCAGGTTGTAGAGATGACCGACATCATAGCATTCGTGTTCGAATTTGATGTCATGCGGGGCCAGTTCTGTCGCCGCCTGTTTGATGTCGGCAAAGGTATTGCGGAAGATGTTCGCCTCTGATCCTGCGATGTATTCCTTCTCCCAATCGTGTTTCCACGTGTCGTAGCGGTCGGCCAGTGGGTGAAAGGCAAAATTCATCGACCCCATGTTGAGCGAGCACATCTCGGGGCTGAAGTGGACCGCTGCTTTTATCCGATCCTTGATAAGCATGGTCGGTGCGCCACCCGTGGTGATGTTGAGCACGGCGTCTGTCGATTGTTTCACACGGCTCAGAATGCCAGCGTAGTGTTCTGGCTCAACAGATGGGCGACCGTCTTCGGGGTCGCGGGTGTGCAGATGCAGGATTGATGCGCCCGCTTCCGCTGCCGCAATTGCCTGTTCCGCGATGTCGTTGTGCGTGACAGGCAGTTGGTCGGACATCGTTGGTGTGTGAATGGCCCCGGTGACCGCGCAGGTGATGATCATTTTTTGCTTGGCCATGGTCACGTGTCCTTTGGGTCGTTCAGTTTGATGCGGTAGCTGAGCGGAAAGAGCTCAAGGTCGTAACGGTCTCGGATCAGCCCCCAGACGCCCTTGGGGGCTTTCAGCATGACCACGATGGCGACCGCGCCGAGCACCATCAAGTAAATGGTGCCGAAATCGGCCAGTGTTTCACGCAGGAGGAAGAACAGAAGCGTGCCGATGATCGGTCCCTCAAGCGTACCGATACCGCCGATAACGACGATGAAGATGACAAAGGCCGTCCAGTCGTTGACTGAGAATGCGGCATCGGGCGAGATGCGTAGTTTTTGCAGAAACAGAAGGCCACCGATAATCGCTGTGAAGGCGGATGTGACAACATAAACCTCCAGCTTCGTGCGCCAGATGTCGATGCCGAGGCCGCTGGCCGCCACTTCACTGTCACGGATGGCTGTCAGCGCAAGACCACGACGCGAACGCAGGAACAGGTAAACGGCCGTGATCACGAGGATTGCGGCACCCAGCGCGAGCCAGTAGCTGAGCGCTTCGCGCGCCGAGCGCCCGTCAGCCAGCGAACGGACGATGCCCACCGGCAGGGAGCTTCCGGACCCGCCGCCAAGCGCAGAGATCTGGGCGAAGGTCAGGCGAAAAACTTCGGCAACCACCCAAGTGCCGATAGCAAAATAGGCGCCTTTAAGTCGGAAGATGAGAGCTGCGATAGGGACCGACAGGACGGCAGCCAGCATGCCGGCCACCAGGATCGCTGTGATCGGATGCAACCCGCCAAAGATCGTCAACGCGAACAGCATGTAGCCGCCAAAGCCCACGAACGCCTGCTGGCCGACGGACACGAGACCCGCGTAGCCCGCCATCAGGTTCCACAGGCAGGCGAGGGACAAGTAGAGGAAAATCTCGCCCATCAGGCGCAGATCTGCGCGGCCCGCCCACCAGGGGGCTGCAGCCAAGACGATCAGGGCCAACACGGCAACGATCATTGCGATGCGGCTGGCACGGGTAGCGCGGTATACAGTTGGGGCGCCCATCAGTGCTGGACCCGTGGGAACAAGCCGTTCGGACGCACGGCCAAAACGACAAGGAAGGCGATGTGACCCGCGAGGACTTGCCAGCCGGGATCGATCTTGGCCCCGATAGTTTGGGCGACGCCGAGGATCACGCCGCCGACGAGCGTGCCCCACAGGTTCCCAAGGCCACCGATTATCACAGCTTCGAACCCGAAGATCAGGCGCCCACCGCCGATAGAAGGATCAAAGCTGGTGCGGATGCCCAGCAGGATGCCCGCGATACCGGTGACGGCAAGGGCCAGTGCCATGGCCAGACCAAAAACGTGTGCCTTGTTCAGGCCCATCAACTGGGCGATGTCCTGGTTGTCGGACACGGCGCGAAAACCACGACCAAGGGCGGTGGCGTAGAACATCCATTGCAGCCCGGCGATAACGCCGACAGCGATGGCAAAAGTCAGCAGGGGCAGGATGCCAACTGTCAGGCTGCCCAAATTGACGCTGGCCGTCTCGATGGCCCCGGCGGACAGTTTCTGCGGATCGGCGGAATAACCTTCAAGCAGCGCGTTCTGGATAATCACAGACAAGCCAAAGGTGACCAGCAGTGGTGGCAGGATGTCCGGCCCCAACGTCTGGTTCAAGATGCCGCGTTGCAAGACGTAACCGATCACCGCCATCACGGGCAGCACCAGAAGGGCGGCGGCAAAAGGGTGGACGCCGAATGTCATTGTGGTGCTAAGCCCGAGATAGGCAGCGAGGATAATGAGATCTCCATGCGCGATGTTCACCAGTCGCATCACGCCAAAGATCAGCGACAATCCGGCGGCGAAAAGGGCATAGAGACCGCCCAGCAGAACGCCCTGTACGATTACGCCAATCCACTCGATCATGCGGCAACTCCGAAATAAGCTGCGGTGATTTGGTCTCGGGTGACGTCACCCGTAGCCCCGCTCAGGGACACGCGTCCTTCTTGCAGGCAGAACACGCGAGAGGAGACCTCGAGCGCTTTGCTGATATCCTGTTCGACCACCAGCGCTGTCATGCCGCCGCCGATGATGCCCGGCAGGGCGTCATAGATCGTTTTGATGATGACGGGGGCGAGACCGAGGCTGATTTCGTCGAACAGGATCACTTCCGGGTTGGCCATGAGGGCCCGGCCGATGGCGACCATTTGTTGTTGACCGCCCGAGAGGGATGTTGAGGCTTGGCTGCGCCGTTCCTTGAGAACCGGGAAAAGCTCGTAGACCTTGCCGAGCGACCATGGGCCGGGGCGGGCAACCTTGCCACCGAGAAGCAGGTTTTCTTCGACCGAGAGCGACGGGAACAGCTGGCGTCCTTCGGGCACCAAGGCAATGCCGCGATAGGCGACCTCGTCCGCGCGTAGGGTGCCTATGCCTTCGCTCTTGAACCGCACCTGTTCCGGCGCGTTGGACATCAGCCCGGAAATGGAGCGCATAAGCGTGGTCTTACCCGCGCCATTGGCGCCGATGATCGCAACGACCTCGCCCGCGTGGATATCCATGTCTATGCCGTAGAGCGCCTGGAAGTCGCCGTAATGCGCATCAAGGCCATTGAGCGACAGGATAGGGTCAGACATCAGGGTCCACTCCCAGATAGATTTCCTTGACCTCTGGGCTGTCCATGATCTCTTTCGGTGCGCCCTCGGCGATCTTCTTGCCGAAGTCGATCACGATCAGCCGGTTCACCACAGCCAGTAGCGCGTGGACCACATGTTCAATCCAGATGATTGTAGTGCCCTTGGCGTGTACAGCCCTGATCGTGTCGATGAGTGCGCTGCATTCGGCTTCTGTCAGCCCACCAGCGATCTCATCGAGAAGGAGGAGTTTGGGTTGCGCCGACAACGCACGCGCCATCTCAAGCCGCTTGCGGTCTAGCAGGGTGAGTGTGCCCGCCCGTTGGTTTGCTTTAGGTAAAAGTCCAGTGTCCGTCAGGACCTGCAGCGCATGGTTTTCAGCGTCGCGACCCGAGAGGCCCGCGCCCTGCATAGCCCCGACAAGCGCGTTTTCATAGACCGTCATGCCGCCAAAGGGCTGGGGCACCTGGAAGGACCGGGCAATGCCAGTCTTGCAGCGTTTGGCAGCGGAGGTGGCAGTAATGTCTGCCCCTTGAAAGATGATCCGGCCCGCGTCGGGGCTGAGCGCGCCGGTAATAAGATTGAAAAGCGATGTCTTGCCCGCGCCATTGGGCCCAAGGATGCCCACGGCATCGCCTTGGGCGATCTCGAAGCTTGAGTCGTCGGCGACCTTGACGGCGCCGAACGACTTTTGCAGGCCGTTAATAGACAAAAGGGCAGACATCGCGGTGCTTTAGCCCAAGAGTTGCAGGTCGCCGCCCACCGGAATCTGTGGTGCGTGGCTGTTGTTTGTGATGACCAACTCGACTTCATTGCCCGCTTTCTGCCATTGCCCCGACACCAGAGGTGTTTTGGACACGTTGGGTACGGGGCCGTTTGACCAGTTCACGTCGCCCACGATGGTCGAGATGTTGGTGCTCGCGATGGCGGCGGCGTTGGCCTCGAAGTCATCAAGGTCCTCGGACCGGGAGATGACATCTGCCACCACTTCGAACAGCGCGTGCTTGAAGCCGATGGGCTGCGTCCACGGACGGCCGGTGGCGGCGGTGAACCCGTTTGCCAGATCGCCTGCCGAAATGCCGGTCAGAGACGAGTTGAACGGGTGGTTTGGGGACCACCAGATTTCGGTCGTCAGACCAATACCGCGATCACCCAAGGCCTCAATGGCCGAGGGGAACAGCAGCGCCTTGCCGATGGTCGCGACCTTGGGGTTGAAGCCCTGTTGTGCGGCTTGCGCCCAGAAGGTGCCGAAATCCGGCGGGATCATCACACCGGTGATGATTTCGCAGCCTGCATCCTTGAAGGCGGAGATGTAGTTCGAGAAATCGTCCGTCAGAGGTTGGAAACGACCGGGATCAACCAATTCGAACCCTTGCGCGGCAAGTGGTTTGGGCAGGCCCAGTTCCGCGTCACCCCATGCGTTACCGTCTGCGTCATTCGGGAATAGGCCGCCCACTTTCTTGGCAACACCGCTGCCGTCCCAGAGGCTGGTGAAATTGGCGATGACATCCTCAAGTCCCCAGAAGAAATGGTAGGTGTATTGGAAGGCTTCCGCAGGGTTGCCGCCACGGCCAAAGAAATAGGGCTGCCAAGGTGCGTCCGTCGTGATGCAGGGCACTTCATTGATCTCGGCCTGGTCTGCCACTGGGTTTGTCGTGTCAGGGGTCGCGGCCGCGGTGATGATGTCCACTTCATCCGACAGGATCAGTTCGGCGGCCACTTCAGCGGCCCGGTTGGGGTTGGACTGACTGTCCTTCTTGATGATCTCTATGTTGTAGGACTTGCCGTTGTTGATCACGCCGCCTGCGAAATGGGCGCGCAAACCTTCGAGAATGTAATCATCGGCTTCCGCGAAACCGGCCAGCGGGCCGGTGGACGGCGTCACGAACCCCACCTTTATGGTCGGATTGGCAGCGTAGGCTCGCGTGGAACGCAGGATCGCAGGTGCCGCGACGCTCGCGCCCAGCCCAGCCAGCATACGGCGGCGTGTGATATAAGTTCTCATGTTTTTCCTCCCAAAGATGCGGTTCGGGTATTCGCCGATCCGGTTGCGCGGACCATTTTTGGCATGGCTTGGCGCTGTCTTGCTCTTCAGACCTATCACATGCAAAAGATGATTCTGATCCGATTTGAATGGCTATTTATAACTCTGCGTTATGATTTAGCAGTGTTTTGCAACATCCCTTCAAGTGCGCTTAAGTGAAGTGCGACTCGCGTTTTCGTCCGTTCAAAATCGTCTTGGGTCCATTTGCGAAACCCATAACCCGAAGCCATACCGGTTCGATCTTCATCCAACAGCGCTTGGAGTAAGGGGGACGGATCAGGCCGCGCATCGAGGTCGAACAGAACTTGACGGTGTATGTCCTGGGTGAGTTCCAACCCGACAAGATCGGCGTTTTCGAGCGGCCCAAGAACAGCGAGACGACGGCCGAAACTGGCTTTCACCACGTCATCAACAGTCTTGGCAGAACAGATCCCATTTTCAACAAGGCTGATCGCCTCGCGCCACAGCGCGTGTTGCAACCGATTGCCGATAAAGCCGGGCACGTCCTTTTCGACAAGTGCTGGGGTTTTGCCTGAGTCCGCCAGCAGGTCAATCATCTTGTCCGCGACTTCGGGAGCGGTCCATTCTGTTTTTACCACCTCCACTAGCGGGATCATGTGAGGCGGGTTCCACCAATGGGTGCCGAGAGCGCGTTGGCGAAGGGTGAGGTGCTCCATGATCTTGGTGATCTGGATAACCGACGTGTTCGAGGCAAGAATAGCATCGACGGGTGCGTACGCCTCAACCTCGGCAAAAATCGCTTGTTTCAGTTCCAGTTTTTCGGGTGCGGCTTCGAAGATGACATCTGCGTAGCTCACGGCTGCTTTGATCCCATCGCACAGCTCGATCCGTTTGAGCATCCTTGCGATGTTATTGTCGGATGTACCTAGCAGCCGCAGGCTGTCGGACACGCGCTGTGGCAGGCTTTGCAGCGTTTCCTGTGCCGGATCGTGTACGGCGACGTAGTGACCTGCACGCGCAAAGGTTACGGCAATTCCGTGCCCCATCAATCCTCCGCCGATCACCGCAATTTGTTGGTTCTTATTCATGCCTCACCCCGCCGTGTAGCCGCCATCGGCATAAAGTATATGGCCGGTGTAGAAGTCTGAGGCGCGGGACGACAGGAACAGGAGCGGTCCTGCCAGATCCTCTGGCTCGCCAAGGCGACCCTTGGGCACGCGTGTCAGAAACCCTTCGCGCACAGCTTTGGCATCGTCGGTGTCTTCGAACATCCACGCCGTGAGCGGGGATCGGAAGACAGTGGGTGCAATAGCGTTTACGGTGATCCCGGTTGGGCCGAGTTCGCATCCCAATGCCTTGGTGATCCCGTCAACTGCCGCCTTTGAAGCGCAGTAGGCGGTGTAACCCGCCGGGTGTCCCAAAAGGCCTCGAGCAGAAGACATGAGAACGATCTTGCCCCCGTCGCCCTGCGCTTGCATCTGTGCACTTGCGGCTCGGGCCATCAGCCAGCTTTGGGTGACGTTGGCGTTCATGACGCCTTCGAACGTTTCGGGGGGCATGTCTGCGATCTTGGCCACTTTATTCATGCCAGAAGCAACAACAAGAATGTCCAGCTGTCCAAACGTCTTGACAGTTTCCAACACCAGAGCCTCGCAGGCGAGTTCCGTATCGGGGCGTGCGTTGATCTGATGCGTGTCACCGGTGCACGTGTTTGCGACGTCTGCCATCGCACCGGCATTGCCTGCTGCAAGCACAACCTTGGCACCGGCACCCGACAGACAACGAGCGGCAACCGCTCCAAACGCACCGGAGGCACCGGTGATCAGGGCGACCTTGCCGGAGACATCAAAGAAGGACAGCGGATCGTCGAGGCTCATGGCTGTTCTCCAGTGGGATAGGGGATCACAACAAGCATTTTGCAAACGTGATTGCTGCGATTTTCGATTTTGCGCACTTCACCTGGCGGGATCGTGCAACTGTCCATGGGACCAAGCACCGTGTCCCCGCCGTCAACGGTTACGGTCATTTCCCCATCCAGCACGACATAGATCTTTTCAAATGGCGTCGCATCAGGCCCGGCACCGCCGCCGGGAAGGAACTGCGAATATCCGACCCATTGGTTTTCCGGTCCACCGTCCTCGAACCCCTGAAGGCGCAGGCCAGTGACACCCCAATGGTTTGGGGCGTCATAGGGTTGAGCATCAGTGAAGCGCTTGACAAGCATCAGAAATCCTCGCCCGCCTCAATACGGTAGCCTTGGGATTTGTCCATCATGGCAACAAGGCGGATGATGCAACCGTCGCCTCGGTCCCAATTCCAGGGGAAGAAGGCGAAGGTGACCCGCTTGCCCGTAACGCGGTCAAGGTCGCCGCCCACGTTCTCGATGCCCAGAATACCATTCGAAAAGAGTTTCTGGTGCACGGGTTCCCATTCTGGGAAATCAACCTCCCACGGAGTGCCGCCAGACCATTCGAGGTACTCTTTCTCAAGGTGCGGCAGGATCGGGCCGTTGCGCTGTGGGCCGATCGCGGTGGCCAACGGGTGATCGTTGGCTTGCGTATCGTGGCCCACGACTTTGACGCCTTTCTCTACCATCCAATCGGCGGCAGATGGCACAAGACCAGGGCAGTAAGCAAAGTAATCACCATCTTCGTATTGCTTGTGCCAGCCCGTATTGATGATGAGTACGTCATTCTTACGGATTGCGTGGCCGCAAGCCTTTTCAAGATCATCACCCGTGATCTGTTCCCATTTCTTCTTCGGGATGCTGACAACCAGACCAGAGCCGAAGAAATGGGGCAGGGGCACCTCATCAATGAAAGGCGTTCCCTGCACCACATGGGCGGGCGCGTCGATGTGAGTGGTGACGTGCATCGTCGTTGTGATCGTCTGGCTCAGAACGCCGGACTTCGCCATGTAGTGCTTGCGATCGATCTGTACGTCTTTGAAATACGGCCAGTTTGGGCATTGGAAACCATATCGGTGGCTCAGGTTCACGAACTCAAGGCCCATGTCGTTGTTGTCGTTTTCTTGGAAATCGATCCCGCGAATATTGACGACCATCGGCTCCTCCCAAAGCTTCGTATTGCTGTCCCGTATTATGGTGCGTATGTATCACATAGCGGTCAACGTTTGATTTGATGGAAGATGAGAAACAGGCGCTTTGGTTCTGTTTGGTGAAAATGCAATCGATACAACAGTTCGTGGCAAGGTAAAAATATGTCGAAAAATCAGGGTATTCAGGTCATTTCGCGTGCGGCTAACATTTTGCGCTTGTTGGGTCGCGAGACAGACGGGTTGAGCCTTGGCCAGATTGCCAAGCAGGTTCAGCTGCCCCGCTCTACGGTACAGCGCATTGTTGCGGCGCTCGTGATCGAAGGGTTTGTATCCACTGAACGTGGAGATGGGGGAATCAGGCTTGGCCGCGAAATTCAAAGTCTGGCCCAAGCGGTGTCATCGGACATGCGGACGCGCCTGCGCCCCATCATGGAACGGCTGTCGGACGAAACGGGGGAGACGGTTGATTTGGCAGTTCTTGAAGGCGCACAAATGCTGTTCGTCGATCAAATCGAAGGCAGTCATCGCTTGCGCACCGTGTCGCGGATCGGAGAGTATTTTCCACTGACCACGACCGCCAATGGGCGCGCAGTGCTGGCTTGCATGCGTCCCGAGCGGGCGCTTGCCCTGATCCGCGCCGAACATAGGTCACGTGGTCCATATGCACCGCCATTGTCGGACATCATCGACGGTATCGATGCTATCCGAGAGGGTGAACTTGCATGTGATGAGAACGAACACACGGATGGTATTTGCGCGATGGGATTTGCTGTGGCGGACCAGACGGGTGACATTTTCGCAGTATCAGTTCCCGTCCCAAGCTCACGTTATGACCGGGTTAAACCTGCTTTGGCCGACTCTGTTCGCGCCGCTATTTCAATGCTTCAGGCATAGCGCAGACGCCACATTGTGACCGCGATATCTGGGCGGTTCGTTCTCGGCTTGGTGCGCGTGATGCGGGAACTGAAGCCGTTCGTAGCGATGGGGATCGGATGGTCGACAGGTAACTTCACAAACTACCTAGTTGGCACGTTCCGATAGCAATGCACTTGCCGTTTGGTTCGAATACCACTCTGGTGCAGGTAGGCCGAATAATTGTCTGCAACTCCTTATGCCCTCTGTCGAGGCAACCGCATGCCATGTCTAAGTTCCTGCAAAATTGATACTTTTGGTTTGTAAAACCCGATCGAAATTGATGTCAGCCATCGGTGTTATCAGCTGTTGTAATAGTGCTCGGGCTCTGGATCGTTTTCCCGGTGGGCGGATCGACTGACGCTTTGAGGTCGGCGGAACTACGCTTATCGCGTTTGACAGAAAAACCCATCAGTGGTTGAAATTTTGTAGTTTTATTTCTTTTGTTGCCTCCTTTTCGCAAATATATTTTTCAAGGGTCTCTGGCTCATGCCTTTCGATCTTGCCTTGGTGGATTTGTTCCGGCCCTACATTCTTCGGGGCGAGGCGACAACTTGGCATGCAGTCCTCTCCGTCATCTATGTTGAAAGCTACGAAACCGCGACTGGGCCGGGGGGAACCGTCATTCGCGGCGTGGCGCGGTTTTCCGGTGATGTCGATCTCCCCAGCTTTGATCCCACCACAGGCACGCTGACTGCCGGCGCTGCAAACGCCGAAGGACACCCCCGAAACCAACCTGATCGGTCCGAACCATGGCTCGACATCACGGACACGCGGGTTGAGTTTTCCATGACAGTACCGCGCGTCGCGGGCGCAATCATCGCAAACGGGGTCGCGACAGTTCCAGGGGGCGACGCTGACTTTCAGCCTATGCGTGATGTTCTTGATGCGCTGGACACGCCGCCTATCGATCCACCGCCGTCGGACTATCCCAATACTGCGTTCACACTGGATCTGATCCTGGCTGGGATCGAATTGCGACCACCCTTCCTGCAGCCAGCGGAGATGCGGCCAGATGGTCTACTGATCCCTCACACGAAACGCACCGACGTCGTTTTTCATCTGCCCAAGATCAAACTGCGCGTAACACAGGGCTCGGATGCCAACGCGCAGGTGCAGGTATGTCTGGTGTCGCTCGGTGCAACGGGTCTTGATGATCCGGGCGCACTGGCCGCAGCTGAACTGGTTACAATGGAGCCAAGCCACGCCTTCATCGGGCCGGGTCGCGTTGTCGGGTTTGGGTTTCGCTCAGCTTACCTTGATCTGTCGGACGGCTACACGCCGCCGGAAATCCTCTCCCAATTCGGGTTTGATGAGGCATGGACCGGGCTTTACCTGCCGGAAATCCGCATCTTCTTTGCACCAAACGGAGCCGAGGACTTTGCCGTCAATGCGGGTGTTGAGAACCTGCTGATCGGGCTTGGCGGGTCGAATGGGGTCACGGGTGATTTCGATGTTGCAGTGATCAACCAGGGCAGTGGTGATCTTGCCATAGGTGCTAACTTCTTCACCAGTGACCGACAGGGCATTGGGATCACCCGCACAAGCCCCGGTGCTGCAACGGCTGCCTTGCCGGAAACGACACGGCTGGCCGTGGATGTGCGCGGCGGCCGCGCGCCTTATAGCGTGACTGTCGATCAGGGCAGCGGTGCGGAGGCAGGAGTAATCCATGATGTGACCACGCCTGCCACCGGGACACGAACCATCACGATCACGGCGACGGATGCCAGCGCGCCTCCGAAACAGGCCACCCTCACGATTACTGCGGCACGGCGTGCGCCGCCTGCTGTCGCTCCGCCGCCGGGTGAGCCGTTGGCCGCGATCCTGACAACCACGTCAATCACACGCGAGGCAGAGCCACTGGCGGCGCCACCTCTGGTACTTCTCAATGACAACCGGCAGGCGGGGACAGTGCGCGTGAGCCTTGCCAGTGTGACCGTGCCCCCCAACACCGAATGGATCATAGACGGTGGGCCGCCGAGTGTCGGTACGTCCGTGGATGTGGATGTTTCTGGTGGACAGAGCCGAACGATCGAGGCGCGGACACCCGATGACAGCGTCTCGTCTTTGACGGCCTATTTCCGTTATGACACCCCGCCAAAGAACAATCCTGAGAGCTATTCAAAGGTGCGGGGGAACATACGGGACGATCAGGCGCTTATTGCGCACAAGGAGTCTGATTGGCGCACCGGTGCTGAGCCGTTTGACGAGGCCTATTCGAGCATTCTGTCGCGTATCAATCCGCGTGACATCACGATCACTGGGACTGCCAGCTATGACGGGGATGACGGAAAGGCCCAGTACAACTGGCTTCTGAGCCAGCGCCGTGCCGAAGGTCTGCGCGCGCTGCTGAATGATCGGTTCAACCCGGATTTTACTGGCGCGGATGAACCCAGCGGCCCCAGCTTCCCGATCAGTTGGCGCGATAATGTCTGGAAGATGCAGGGAGAGCCTGACCGCTCACAATGGTGGAAAGCGGATGTCACTGGTTTCCTTGTCAATCTGCCGGGCGAGGTCATCACCGGGGATGTACGTCGGCCCGACGTGCCGGACCCACCACCACCTCCAGAGGTTATTGACACCCCACCCAGTGAGCCGGCAACGCCGGACTGGTTCCGTTCGGCTCGCTTAAAAGTGCGGATCATTCGAAACCAGTTCGTGGCGTTGGAACTGTCTGGTCAGATTGATTTCCAAACCGGGGTCGAGGGGGCGCTTCAGCGCGGCGGAGCGGGCGAAACGCCGGATGACATCCGCGGCGTGGGCAACAACCCGGCCGATGGCATTACCGACTTCCTGTTCCTCTATCAGACCGATCCGGCCAGTCAGACGGACGAGGTGAAGCTTTATATCGGAGCAGATCCGGCGGACAAAGACGGGCTAGTGATGACCGGTCAATTGCCGGGACAGGCGCTTGAACCCAAGAACTTCGGGCGTGACTTGCTGGGTATGACCACCATCTTCACTCCGCTGTTGTCCGAGATTGCGCCTGCCAACCCCGCTGATGGTGGCGTGGCCCCAATTGTGGCTTCGGCAGCCGTTGTTGGCGTGGCCACTGGCCTTGCATCAGCGGGCTTCTTCAACATCGAGCGGGTGATCTTGTTTGGCGGTGAAGGCGCGTTCCGCCGCCAGGGCGACCGTTGGCAGATGAGTTTCCTCTTTGATGTTGAGACTGCGGTTTCAGTTAATATTGCCTTTGGCGGCGGTGACCCGCTGTTGGAAATCCCACGCGATACGCCCTTGGCCGTGCGGTACAAAGCCATCGGTCTCAGCTTTGGTGAGCCACCGGGTGGTGGTGGTAAGTTCGAGTTCCGGCCGGTCTTTGACAGTTCCAAGGGATATTCAATTGATGTATCCGGCCCCGGAGCCATCCGTGTGGCCGATCCATTGGGTCAAATCCTGCAAGTTCTTGGCGCACGTATCGCGCGCACGAACCCGCTGAGTTTCGAGATTGATCTGGGCTTTGCCATCGATCTTGGCGTCGTGTCCGTGGATCGCGCCCGCGTGCGCTTGCCGGTTGACCCGCTGGGTGCACCGGAACTGACAGCCTTTGGTGCGGGCCTGAAAGTGCCGGGTGTGCTCGAAGGCTCCGGCTATATGGAATTCAACGACGGTGCCCAGGGGACCGAGATCAAGGGCGGTATCGACGTGCGCCTGATCCCGGTCAAGATGCGCATCGCGGCACAGATTGCTGTTGCGCAAATCTCCGAGGCTTCGGGCGGCCCAGCAACTGGTGTGGCCGTCGCTTTGGAAGTCGAGTTGCCTGTGGCAATTCCGCTCGCCCAATCCGGTTTCGGCATCTATGGCTTTGTCGGCCTGTTTGCCATGCATTACGCACGCGACGAAGACGGCATCACATCTCTCACCCCTGCGCTGGAATGGCTCAAGAACCGCGCCAACGGGGACCCCACGAACCTGCAAGCCTGGAAAACCAACGTCGATAGCTGGGCCTTCGGTGTCGGCATTACGCTGGGCACAATGGGCAGCCCGATCATTTTCAACGTCAAGGGTATGTTCATGCTGGAGCTGCCCGGCCCGCGCGTTCTGCTGGTGGTTAAGGCGAACCTCTTGGCTGTGCTGCCTGCACTCAAGGACAAAAATGCCGAAGGCACGTTCCTGTGTGTCATCGACCTCGACTTCGGCCGTGGCACACTGACGATCGGGATTTCCATCGACTTCACCATCGACCCGCTGGTTGAAATCAAGATCCCAATCGAGGCGTTCTTTAACCTCAAGGACGGTAAGTTCTGGCATATCTATCTGGGCAGCTTTGAGGGCAGTGACCTGCAAGGCAACCCGTTGCCGGGGCCAATTCGTGCGTCCATCCTCGGAGCCTTTGATGGCGCTGGATATGTCATGTTCTCAGGCCATGGCATTCCCAGCTATCAGCCGCCGGGCAACAACCTTCCTGCTCTAAGTCAGGTCAACGGCTTTGGTATTGCTGCGGGCCTCGAAGTTTCGATCATCTGGGGTAACACTTCGATCAACCTCTATTTGAAGGTGACCGCAGGGTTTAACGCGATCATCGGGTTCCAGCCTTTCTATGTTGGCGGATTGTTGTATCTGCGGGGCGAGCTGAAGCTGTTCATCATCAGCTTGTCCGCCTCTGCTGCCCTGTCGGCGCAGGTGGGTGAACGCGCTGATGGCACGCAGGTCAGCCGCATTGATGGCGAGGTATGTGGCGAGCTTGATCTGTTCTTTTTCTCCATCAAGGGCTGTGTCGATTTTCATATCGGCGAGGATCTCGAAAATCCTGCCGCCGCCGCCGGACTTGTTTGCGGGTGCTGTGCTGGTCAGCCGTACGCCTGCACTTGCCGAAGGCACGGGGGTTGACCGCGGCATCGACAGCAAGATCGGCGACATGCCTCGCGGCAGCAGTCAGCCCTCCGGAAGTGAAATCCCAGTAGTCCCCATCGACGCCATCCCAGTGCTGAGCCTCGCCATGCCAGCGCTTGACGGGGGGATCATGCCGCTAGGTGAAACGCCCGGTGGCAGCACCGGTGCACCGACGGGCGGTTTCATCGGACGCGGCGATTTTGCCTATCGCTACACGATGACAGACGTGACGCTTGAGCGTGTCGGATCGGCTGACGTGGTGATGCCCGGCAACACCCCATCAACATGGTGGACGCTTGAGCCGCCCGATGGCGAGAACCTGACAACGCATCTGTCCCTGCTCAATTGGACACCAAACCCTGCTCCCAAGGCCTTGGAACGCTCTGAAATCCTAGAAGAAACCATTCATGAGCGCTGGGGGCGTGTCTGTAACCCCGCCGCGCCTGCAGCACCCGTGTTGTGGACCTTTGCGGATGAACGGCTTGGACCATCACCAAGCGGGTGGGATCTGGATGGTATCGCATGGCCTGACCCCGAAGACACGACGAGATCGGCTGACGCAGATAGGGCTTTGCATGTGCATGAAACGTGGCGGTCCGGTGATCTGGGCTTGGATCAGTTGCGCGGCATTGTTCCAGCAGTTGTGGAAGGTGGGCTTGTAGATTGCGCCCCTGAGTTCGAGGACGATGTCCCGCCGACGCGTGGCGTAATCGGGCGCGATGTTACGGGGCGTCCGTTGGATTTGAGCATCAATACAGACCGCTTGCGTGACCTGTCGGAAACGCTGAACCCGCTTGAACTGGATGCGAACATTGGTGCAACGACCCGCGGTTTGAGCCCGAACCTGTCTTTGGGCGCTGGAACACTGAACCGAGGGCTGACTGCGACGCTCGACACCAATGTCGCCACTGCACCACTGACCGGGCGGACACGCCGTCTGGCTGAGCGCGCGCTGGTTGATCGTGCGGTGATTGGGTCCTTTGGCTCCGCCACCGTGGATAATCTGACCGCTGAGCGTCTTGACCTCGGCGAAGCCGCACGTCGTGTGGCGCAAGGGGTGTCCATCAATCGGAGCACCTTGCTTGGCGTTACAAACGGAGCGGCGACCCACGCCACTCACGTGCCTGGCGGTCCGCTAGTGGACGAGCCGCAATGCCCTGGACGTGTACTCGCTTCGCCCCTTTGGGATATCGGAGAGCCGGTCGTCTTCGGAGATGTGAGCCGCGCGGACGAGGTTGCTGACCGGTTGGCCGAATTGGGTATGAAGCACGGACCATTGTCCGATGTGATCGAGGTCGACAGTGGCGCCATCCTCGAAGGTCACGTACTGATGTGGGTCAACCGTGGTCTTCTGAACGATGATCAGGGGACAGGCCGTGGTTTGATGATCCATTTCCTTGATGAGGGTGGCAATGTTCTTGACGTGCGCCCCGTGCGTGTGTCCGACCTACTGTCCGTTACCAGCGTTCCGCCACGCTGGGCAGATGTGAACGGCCCGTGGTTCGAGGATATCTATCACACCGTTCTCTACGGCCAGTCCCGCCTGTCACCGCGCCAGCCGGTCTGTGTAAAACTGTCGCCGCCAGAGGGAACCGAGCGTTTCCGTATTGGTGTCCTGTATCTGGATGAGAAGCAAGCCAGCCGCTTCGAACAGCAAGGTCGCCCCTTCTACGTGGGTGCGATTGAGCTGACCCGCCTGAGTGAGGCCGAGCGCGAAGAATACGACACAACCGAAATTCAGAAAGATCGTGATGCGATCGAAGAATTCCTGGGCCCGCAAAGCGCTGATGTCGCCCTGTTGTTCCCGGACTCGATCTACCGTGTGACCTGCCGAAGCGACGTGCGCATCCGTGATGATGAAGGTGCGGAAAGCGACGCGGCCGAGCAGACGGCGGAATTCTGGTTCCGTACGGATGCAGAAGCACCGAAACGGCTTGATCCATGGGTTCTATGCACATTGCCGGCCGAGGATGAGGCACATGTATTCGGCCTCGATTCCCCGCGCGTTGTTTTTGCGACCAATGCTGTTGATCAACTGTTCGCCGCCTATGGCAAGGAACTGCGTGTCCGGCTGAAGGCGGCCTCGTTCAAGCAAGTGGAAGAACCCGGACTACCACACCCTGTGCCGATTGATGCAGGAACGCTTGAAAACGTTCAGGCCCATGTCCTGTCGCCCTTCGAAGCCGTGCTGCAAGACGTGATCAAGGAAACGGGCCCATGTGTTCCAGTAGATGGAGAGCGGGTACGGCATTCCATGATCAAACTGCCCATCCCGCTTGACCCGTACACTGACTATGTCATGGACATTGAGTCCGTAGATATCGGCGCGGACGCAGGCACGGTTGGTGATCGTGTGTATCGGCTGAACTTCTCGACTGGGCAGTTTGGCCTGATCGAAGACTTTGCCCGGGACATTCAGGCCACGGTGACCGAGCACAGGTTCGTGGAAACAGGCGCGCTGCAGGCCATTGGGAACAGTCCACGTTTTGCTAGCCGTACAATGGACAGCATCGTGCCGGGGCAAACTCTTCTGATCACCATGGGGCCTGAGCTGGACGAAGAGCTGATCGGCGCAGGGCTTGAACCAATGGATGTGCCCGGAGCGGCCCGCGTGATCGTCTTCTGGGAGCAGGCTAACCCAGCAGCTGATCCGCAACCCGCCGCAATCATCCTGGATGCGAGCGAACCGATGCATCGGACCCGTCCATTGCCCCAGGAAGTGACCGAAGAAGACCCGGATGGCATCGCCACAACCCGGTGGAAGCTTGAGCCAACACCGTGGCTGTCGGTTGCGGAAAGCAACGCATCGGATGATCTGGTGGACAAGATCCTGTTCTCACCCGGTACGCAGCGTGTGCTGATCACACTCAAACCGGGTGCCCGAGGCCAAAGCCTGCGGCTGAACATGGTGCGCAAAGCCTTCACTGAGCCGTATCTCGACGAAGGGTTCGCAGGGGATGTCGAAATCGAGATTGTCGCAACTGACCTGACCCGCGCACCGTGGGAAGAGGACTAGGAGGGACCGATGAACCGTACATTCAGCCCCTATTTGTTCCGTGGTCAGGGCGCGATGATCACAGCGGATTCCCTGTTGCGTCCCTTTGCCGACGAAAATGGCGTGGTCAGCGGCACCTCGGGGCCTTCTTTCAATACATTCGCCACGCACGAAACGTTCCGGCCCACACGCGCTGCACCAAAGGGTCTTGATCTAAAGGATTTTGGCAATCGTGTCCTGTCAGTCTTTCTGCGTTGGCAGGTCAATCCCGGCGTCGGCTTGCCATCCGAACCGTTCAAAGTCTGGCGCCGCGTGGCTTTTCCGTTGTTGCAGAACCCCGAACCGGTGCTGACAAGCAGGATCACGCTTCCCCCTTTGGGCACGGTACATCGGTTCACGGAACCGGTCATGTCGATGGCCGTCCGTGTCAAAAGCACGGGCCCCGCATTGGGCGTCACAATCGTGCCCTTGGCGAACGGCGTCGGGTTCGAAAACATGCTCGGGTTCGAGACCCTGAATGTTCCGGCCAATGGTGAGCGCACGTACCGGTTTTATGCACCTTTCATTACTGCGGTTCTGATTGGTGGTGCAGATGGGCAGGAGGTTTCCGCGTTCGGTGAAGCGCTGTCGCAAGCGGAAAAGATTGAGGGCTGGGAACTGATCGAAACGGTCGGTTTGCCGGTTGGTCAGGGTGAGTTCAGCGATCTCGACGGTCAGGAACACGGCAAGGATCAGGGCCTGGTGAGCGCTGAAGTGCCCGCGCAAGAGGCCGCGAAGCAGCGTTTCACAAGGGGCATCAACCCCTTCGGTTGGTATCCAACCTTCCCCACGGGTAACGCTGCACCGACATGGGAGTTGCCCGACCCCGACGGCATGATCGACGATGCCAACAAGACACTGCTTGATATGTTGCACAAGGCCATGCAGGCACCGCCGAACCAGCAGGCCGAAGTGTTGGATCACCATGTGATCAGCCCACCCCAGAACGCCAACGGCGACACGATGCCCGCCGAAGATGGCGAAGCGCGGATATCATCCGTCAAGTTGATGCAGATGGCTGTTGCAACCGACCCAATGCAATCCGTTTTGATGGGGTTTGGCACAGGATATCCGTATGTCGATCTGGATCCGATCAATCTGGGTGCGATTAGTCTGCTCGGGTCGCCGGACATGGCTGACTATGACTTCATGGTGACAGGCCTATGGCATCGTGGGCTTGATGGCGAAAGCGAACCGCTGGAACTGGCCACAATAATACCCCGACCACGGCGCGTGGAGCGGCCCATTCCGCCGACAGACCTGCGCCTGCATTTCCTGGCGCACCAAAGACCCACCGCACCAGATAGAGACTGGACCGCAACCAGCCGTGCAAGCTGGGAACGCTTGCCCCTCGACAACTTCAATGCCGTTTCGAGCTTTGCGTTCGGGCGCGCAGAGGGAGGCGTCGCCGGGCCTGCCACACCGTTGATGGAGCCCCGCCCATCTGGCAAGGGTCTTATGCCGATTGGGAACAACGAAAACCGGCAGGATCCCGAGTATCCGCGGCAATCCGCATCCGACACCGATTTTGTGATTCCGAACTCCCCGGGATCGGTCAACGCGCAGTACGGTCTTGCCACCCAGAACCTGTTCGGGATCTGGAGCCCATGGTCCACGCAGCCATTTTCCACCACGCAACCCGAACCTGACACGGTCAACATCATTTCCGCCGAATTGCGACCCATTGATACGGGCAGCGGTACTGTGTGTCCGGCCGACCTCGTCGTCGAATTCGTCGTGGACTGGCGGGTGCGTTCGGTTGCTCGGATCGACTTTGTCGGGCGTTTGTTTCCAGCCGCGACGCGCCACGAGGAGCCGCCAGCTGGTCTGCCCGGCGGGCTGCAAAAAAGCATTGGTGGTTCTGCGCAGAATGTCTTCATCGATTTTGCGGGCGATGTTCCGTCGCTCAACGATCCAAGTGTTCCCGGTCTCGATGGTATGGCCAACGTCATCAGTCTGGATGCCCAAGGGGATGCCGAGGTCGCAACGCCCGGTTTTGCCAGCCAAGGTCATGCGCGCAGGTACCGTGTGACCATTCCCGGATTTTCTATTGATTACAACGGCACACCGCATGTTGGGCTGGCGATGCGCGCCCGGCTGCGCGAGGCGCTTGCCCCCGGTCGCGTCGGCAGCTTTGGACCCCGCAGCAAACTGACCTATGCGTCTGATCCGCGGTCACGAGCGACACAGGTCATTGATGTTGTGCGGCTGGCGAGCCTGCCAGATGCCAAAGGCGAATGCCATGCGATTATAGAATGGCAATCAGTCCCGGCTGCTGAAGGCTACATTCTCTATCAAAGTACCGAAACCCGGATGCTGGCAAGCCGCAGCATTCCCGAAGCATTACCAGGTGTGACCCTCAGCACCCGCTTGACCACGCTGAAAAATGCATTCACCACCTCGTCTGATCGCCGCGATTTCAACCGTGTAAACAAGACTTTGCTGACAGGCACCAATCTGGATGTCGCCTTGCCACGTGGATCGCAGGCTATTCACCTGTTCGTGGTGATCCCGGTCAGCGCTGGCGGTGTGGAAGGACCGTGGCCAAGCGGTCCTGATGCGGACAAGGCCATGATCCCCTTTGTTGCGCCACGCATCGCGACACCGGCCCCTCCGACGATCGAGGCACAGCGGATCGAAACGCCCGGTGGTTTCGCCGCGCGCATTCGGGTCGAAACGCGCGCAAGTTCAGGCGCGCGTCCCGGTGGTGTCGATCTGTATCGGACGCGCGTTGCCGATGCGGCGCGCCAGATCGACAGTATGGGACCGCCATTGGTGTCGCTGACAGGCAGCACTGCAGACTGGATGGTCGGAATCGACACGAACGGGACCGAGACTTGGATTACTGACATCACCGGTGAGGACGCGCCCGGCGGCTCATGGGGACCACAATGGTATCGAGCGATTGCATGGGGTCTAGACGATGCGCAGCGCGGTGTACGCAAGGGGCGGGGGCGCCCATCCCCGGCGGTTCCAGTTGTGATCCCGCCCAACGATCCGCCGCAGCTCACACCGCCCGCGCTGACATGGCCGGGTGGCGGCAACCTGGGTGACATACTTGTGTCGACGACATCCGATGCGCCGATCACACCTACCACGCTTGGTCCACATACCCTTTCAGCCGAGGTGCGTTTGGACGGCGAACCGCACTTACACTACTACACCATCGGGCCTGACGCCGGCGAAGATCCGTTGAACCCAGGTCAAAAGCAGCCCGGGCCGACGCCGCTTGAACTGATCCCCGAAGTGCCCGAGATGACGCAAACCGCGCTATGGCGCGCGCCGGACGGGCTCGACCGGAACTATCGGCTGTTCATTCGGCGGCCAAACACCATGCCAGCGGGCAGCATACTTCTGCGCATGACTGATCCTCTCGGAAGGGTGACGGAGCGTGCCATCAGCTTTGGCCAAGGGTCCATCATTCCACTGCCCGACCTCAGTGAAGTGGATAGCTTCGGCATATCAGGTCGCGGTACCGTGTATTCCGTAACGACGGATGCCCCGGTGACGGGGCCACTGGAGTACCTGGTAAGGATCGTCATTCGACCTGCATCTGGGCGTGGTGGTGGTTTCCTGGGAACGGATCGGTTCCGTGATCTGCGCGAATTGCCAGATGGATTTGGCCGCTTTGGCAGACAACCCGATGACACACCAGAGCCAAACCCCGGCTTTCGCCTGCCGCGCAGGTTTGAGCCGCGTCCGGGTCCAATTCTTGACCTCGGCGCAAACAGGCCCGCGTCCCAATTCAAGACCGATGGGCGGAACCTGGTTTATGAAGCACCTTTGGGCGAAGTGCCCTTGGCGCGTGCGCGACCAGGCTCAGGTGCGCAGGATCCGCTCTATTTCGCGAACCGCCAGAAGATCGGTGCGCGCACCGGGATCACCGTGTTCGCCCGAACGGACATCCGCAGCATCACGTTCGAGATCATTTCGCCAGACGGGCGCCGGGTCTCAAGCTCTGACCGGGATTGACCGCCATGACACAGCTGAACGTTTTCACACTTACGCCTCAAGCCGCAGCACAAGCGCTGCAGGACAATGGTTTGGATGCACTTGGGCTGACAATGCCTCATCTGTCGAACGTCTGGGGGACTGTAGACCCATCGTTTGATGCCGCCACGCTTCGGCTGACACCGTCAGGCAATGCCTTGGCGCCTTTCCGCGGCACGCTGGAGTATCTGGATCAAGGTCATGAGTTTCGCGATGTAAGCGGTGCCGGCATTGCTGGTCCGGTCGCCGCATTCCGGTTCCATCCACAAGCCGTTACCCGATTGTCCAGCCTCATGGCGCGTTATGCGGTCGCGCCCGCGCCGCATCATCGCCCGGTCCCAGAAACGCTGGTGTTTACCGGCGCTGTACCTGCCCCGGATCGATCACCGCAGACATATGAACCCGGCGACAGCCTTGGCCGGTCAGAACCGATGAGTTTTCACGATCATCGCGGATTGATCATCGATCCCGTGGCAGTCGCCGCCTTGTTTGACGATCTCATCACGGCATTTCCCGCGCTCGATTTCTCAGATGGCGGTGGAACGGGTGGGACTGGCGGCGTTGGAACCATTGCAGCACTGGCATCCGGGGTGATTGCGCAAGTTGTAGATCTGCATGGAAACCCATTTGTCGCCGCGTTGGGTGGTGTCGGGGTCGAGAAGCAGGATGGTTCGGACAATTCTACGGGCAGCCTTGACGGGTCGGGGCTGGTGACACTCACGGCTGGCGAGGTGATTGCAGCAACAGGTGACGATGCCGACAGCCGCATTCGATTGGGCTGGGCGACAGGTGGAACAATGGGGGAGGGGCCGCTCGCACAACCTGGCCTCCCCGGTGGCGTGGCCTTGCCCCGTCAGTTTTTGCGCGCTTTCGCAGTGGACCTTGATTGGCACTTGCGTGGCAACCGGACCACAAATGCCGTGGCCGGGGTGCCAGCGGAAGACGGAGATATGTCAGATGACCTCAAGCCGCAGGTGCGGACTGAAGTCGTCATCGACTATGCGGCAGATGGCCCCGACCTGATAGCCCTGTCCAATGCAGTTCTGACGCGGATGGATGGTGCCACTGGGAACCCGTTGGTATTCGCAGCAGCACCACAGCTCAATGACAATGTACCCGTACCGCCTGCGCCCGGTGCGCCCGCCCGATGGCCCGCGTTCCCAGCTGCCGCTGGTGCAGGTGTGTTCGGAGCGAACCCTGCACCACTTGTTGGCGCAACGGCGACATGGACGGCAGACGAAGATGTGGTTGTTGTGCTGGCAGCCGACACCGTTCCGGACGGCAGCGCGGTGCGTATTTACAATCAGCGGTTCATCTCGATCCCGGCGATCGGCGAGACACCGTCGTTCAAGCGCGGGGACGGTGGAGCCGCCATTGCAATCACCGGTCAGCCCACTCAAATATTGGTCCACAATCCACTGGGCTTGGAACCGGGTGACCCCAAGCCCGACCCCGCCACGCTTGTCTTTGATATGGTGGTCACCCCCAGAACGCAGAACCGCAGACTGTTTGCTGCGCGTACGCTGGCTATCGCTGCCGGTCCAGCCCCAGTGCCAACGGACATTTTTGTGCCCGCACCTGACCGTATGGCGGCCGTGCCGGACACGGTGAAGTCGCTTGCGCCCGTGCCTCTGTTCGGCACTGATGACGGCCCGGCTGACGGCGCTGCCGGGACCCCTGTGGATGCCGCACGTGCGCTCGCGTCTGAAACGGTGCCACGTACCGGACCGCGCTTGCCCACCATGGGGCGGCTGGAGGCTGTCGTTGTCAGCGGTATCGGGTCTGCAGCGATTAGCGAAGGCCTGGATTGGAGCGGAGTGCTGAGCGGAACATCGTGGTCGCGCGACGCGCTTTCCGCGAACCACGGGCAGGGGAACCCGGGAAACCCGCCGGGTCCAGACACTCATTTGTCCGGCGTTAGCGTTGAAGGGCCGTTGGCCTATGATCTGGCCCGTCACGCCGTCCGCAGGGTGCAACCGTTCATCCCACTTCCGGGTGGTCCACCGCCCGCACAAGCCCCGGGCTGGCTTGCAATGTCTGGCGGCGACAATATGGACGTGCCGGAACGTGCAGGGGGCCCGCCGGCTGACGCAACCTCGTCAGGTGTGTTGCTGCAATCCATCGCTGCCGTTGCAGAAACGCCCGAGCTGTCGTTGCTGCCCCCTGGCAACCCGTTGGATTCAGATACACCGATTGATTTGCAGACCGTTATCAATGACATCGCCAGTGCCCTGGGCCTGCCCGCGCCAACGCTGAACGTCACCAATGGGAACCGTCTTCTGAACGAGCTGCGCCGCGAGTATGAGCTTTCTGTTCACGGTGCACGTGACGCGCTTTGGTCACTCGCCCGCGCCTTCCATCAGGCGGAAGAGCTGGTTTACATCGAAACCGCAGGGCTGGCGCGCACTGTCCACGCAGGCGGCGATGCCGATGCTGTTTCCGTGGATCTCATACAAATCTTGGCCAATCTGGCTGGCCGCGCAGCCAAGATTGAAGGTTGTGATCTGCACACCACGTGAAACTGACTTCGAACCTGCCCCCTTTGTCCGTGCGGCGATCCAATTGAGGACGGAGGCGCTTCAGGCGTTGGCTGGGGTTGCGCCTGGTCGAGTTGCGGCTTTCCATCCCAACGCCTTCCCTGGACGCGCGGCGCGCTTACCTGGAACTGCCGTCGTTGTTGACGATGTGTATTCGCTGACCGGCGCAACACATGTACGACGTCGAGGGATCAGCTTTGACGGCAGCGCCGCCGTCGCTTCCGTCGATCAGACCATCGCGCAAGGCTATAGTGCAAAGGTGCGCGCGCAACGGGTGATCTCAATGGCGGCTCGCATGGGCATCGCCCAACGTGATGGCATGGGATTACCGACCTCGGATTTCATCCGTCTCCAGCGTCCGGCCGCCGCCTTTTCGATTGTTCGCGATCTCATCGAACAAGGCGGGCTGGGACGGCTTGAACCAAATTGGGAGGGGCCGAGCGATGCTACGGTCATCCCACAAACAGCAGATGTCGCCGACCCGGATGGCAGTGATGGCGCCAACCTAACGCTCTTCCTCGCAGCCCTGTTGAGTTGAACAAGAGCGCCACGCGCAAAAACAGTGTTTCTTAAAGGTATGTGGTGCCGCTGAAGGGACTCGAACCCCCGACCCCATCATTACGAATGACGTGCTCTACCAGCTGAGCTACAACGGCCTGATGGCGGGGGTTATACTTTATGTGCACCGCAGGGCAAGGGGACAAGATCAAGAGTTGGAGCGGTTAAGTCCACCTTAAACTCGATGATCTAGATGCTTACTGAATGTGGTTTGAAAATGATGTGACAGCCTTGGTGAAACTGCTTCTGACAGCCATCCTTGTCTCATGTTGCGCGACACACGCGGCGGCAGGGGAACAAACAACCGTCCGTGGCTTGGCGGATCAGGCCGTGTTGGTTCACCGCATAACCAAATCCGTGTGTCTGCTCTTTGTCGGGGCACAAACCCCCGTGCACGCGGAAGACGTGGCTGCATCAGTGGGGGAGCTCAACAGTTTTTCGTCTGCTATCGCCGCGCAGCCTGGTGCAGATACCGGCCTGGCAGATGAAGTTGCGACCCTTACAAAATCCGCGCAACAGATTGTCGCAGGGGATCGGCACACCGTTCCTGTGACCTTGCTGATAAAGACCAACCCGACGCTCGCATTCCGCTACAGTCAGATGCGCTATCGGGCGGCGTCCGAGGTAGCAAGCAAGTACCGAAACTCTTATGCAGTACTGCACGAACTGCGTGTCGTTTCGCAGGCCTTTCAGCGAGATTTGTGCCTGTTCCTCACAGGTTTGGCGTCAACAGGCGCCGAGCGCGCGATGATTGAGCGAATTGCCTACTTCAAAGCGTCCCTTGACGCTCTGGTGTCCGGCAACCGGGCGGTTGGTCTCGAGGCCGCGCCAAACATTCACATCAAGATTACGCTGGGCAAAGTTGTTGCCAAGTGGAACACCTTGCAACCTATCCTGTCCGCGGCGGCCTCGGGTGATCCAATAGATCCGCGCGACGTGCAGTTGGCGTCGGTCCTAGGGGACGCGATATTGAACAACCTTGATCAGATTTCTGACCGGTTTCTCGACCTGTAGGATCTATGCCTGCAGGGCTTTCACACCCACATCTCCTTGCGACTGCTCACGGATTGCCAATGCCGCCGCATAGGCCCCGGCAGCCGTCGTGAAATAGGGAATCTTGTCATACAAAGCGATCGACCGGATTGATTTGCTGTCCTCAACCGCCTGTGCGCCCTCGGTCGTGTTAAAGACCAACTGAATGCCATGGTCTTTCATCATATCGGTGACGTCAGGACGTCCTTCGTAGACCTTGTTGACCGTACCGCAAGGCACACCGTTCTCTTCCAGCCAGCTTGCCGTGCCGCGCGTTGCAACCGTTGTAAAACCCAACCCGTGCAGGATCTGCGCGGCCTCCAGCATTTGTGGCGTCTTGTCCATGTCCTTGATGGAGATGAACGTGCATCCCGCATCTGGCAGAACCATGCCCGCGCCCATCTGTGCCTTGAGGAATGCGCGCGCAAAAGTGCGATCCCATCCCATGACCTCTCCGGTCGAGCGCATTTCCGGTCCCAGAATGGTGTCTACGCCCGGGAACCGTGCAAACGGCAGAACAGCTTCCTTGACCGAGAACCAGGGCATATTCGGGTCGGCCAAAGTCATTGGATCTGCCAGCGGAAGCACACTGTCGTAGCTTGCATCAGCATCATATGCGGGGCGTTGCGGGAAATTCGAGAGCGGCTCACCTGCCATGATACGCGCCGCGATGGACGCAATCGCACTGTCCGTAGACTTTGCCACGAACGGCACGGTCCGAGAGGCGCGCGGGTTGACCTCGATCAGGAAAATGTCGTTGCCCTGAATGGCAAACTGGACGTTCATCAATCCTACGACATTCAGCGCCTTTGCCAGTGCGTGTGTCTGAATTTCAATCTCGGCAATGACATCAGCAGACAGCGAGTATGGGGGCAGTGAACAGGCGCTATCGCCGGAGTGCACGCCTGCTTCCTCAATGTGCTGCATGATGCCAGCAACATGTACGTCTGAGCCATCGCACAGAGCGTCTACATCCAGCTCGACGGCACCTGCGAGGTAGCTGTCAAGCAACACAGGGCTATCACCGGAAACCACCACGGCTTCGGAAATATAGCGCTCAAGGTTGGCCTGGTCGCGCACAATCTCCATCGCACGCCCACCCAGGACATAGGATGGGCGGATCACCAACGGGAACCCGATTTCACCAGCAATCTCCAGCGCCTCGGCGTCTGAATGCGCGATACCGTTCTTGGGTTGTTTCAAGCCAAGATTGTTCACCAGTGCCTGGAACCGTTCGCGATCTTCGGCCAAATCGATGGCGTCTGGCGTCGTCCCAAGGATCGGAATGCCAGCTTCATTCAGTGCGTTGGCCAGCTTCAAAGGTGTCTGCCCACCGAATTGCACGATCACCCCGTGTAGCAGGCCATTCTCCTGCTCAACCCGCAGGATTTCCATGACATGCTCAAAGGTCAGCGGCTCGAAATAGAGGCGATCCGACGTGTCGTAGTCCGTCGATACCGTTTCGGGATTGCAGTTGACCATGATGGTTTCATAGCCCGCCGCAGTCAGGGCAAAACAGGCGTGACAGCAGCAATAGTCAAACTCGATCCCCTGACCGATCCGGTTTGGACCACCCCCAAGGATCACGACCTTCTTACGGTCCGACGGACGGGCCTCGCATTCAACCTCGCCGAAGACAGGCGTTTCATAGGTCGAGTACATATAAGGCGTTTGGGCTTCGAACTCGGCGGCACAGGTGTCAATCCGTTTGAAAACGGCGCGGACACCCAGATCCTCGCGTATGCGGCGTACCTGATCTTCGGCGCTTTCAGTCAACTGGCCCAAACGCGCGTCGGTGAAGCCCATCATCTTGAGCGCGCGCAGCCCCTCTTCGGTCGCGGGCAGGCCTGCGCTGCGGACCTTTGCTTCGGTGTCAACGATTTCCCGGATACGGGCCAGGAACCATGGATCGAACTTGGTCGCACCAAATATGTCGTCATCGCTCAACCCGTGCCGCATGGCTTGCGCAATAAGGCGCAGCCGGTCCGGAGTCTGGGCCGAAATGGCCTTGACCACTGCGGCCTTGTCTGGCGCGCCGGGGATATCGATGTCGTCCAGACCGGTCAGGCCGGATTCCATGGATGCCATCGCCTTTTGCAGGCTTTCATGGAACGTGCGACCGATGGCCATCACTTCGCCTACGGATTTCATCGCTGTGGTCAGGGATGCCTCGGAACCAGGGAATTTCTCGAACGCGAATTTCGGGATTTTGGTGACGACATAGTCGATGGTCGGTTCGAACGAGGCCGGCGTGACCTTGGTGATGTCATTGTCCAACTCATCCAGCGTGTAGCCAACCGCCAGCTTGGCTGCGATCTTGGCAATCGGAAAGCCTGTCGCCTTCGAAGCCAGCGCTGACGACCGCGACACACGCGGGTTCATCTCGATCACCACCATGCGCCCGTCATCAGGGTTGATCGCCCACTGTACGTTGGACCCGCCCGTTTCCACGCCGATCTCGCGCAGCACTGCGATCGAGTGATTGCGCATGATCTGGTATTCTTTGTCCGTCAATGTCAGGGCAGGGGCCACGGTGATGCTGTCGCCGGTGTGCACGCCCATTGGGTCAACGTTTTCGATGGAACAGACGATGATGGCGTTGTCGGCAGTGTCACGCACCACCTCCATCTCGTATTCCTTCCAACCCAGCAGGCTTTCGTCCACAAGGATCTGGCCCACGGGCGACGCGTCCATGCCAGAGTGACAAATCGCCATATAGTCGTCGCGGTTATACGCAACTCCGCCGCCCGTGCCGCCAAGGGTAAAGGCCGGGCGGATGATGGCAGGCAGACCAATGTCTTCCAGTGTCTCAAGTGCAATGGCAACACCAGCAGCAAGGTCCTTGTTGCCATTTTCGTCCTTGGGGGCCGTCACGATGGTGGCGCGCGGATTCTCGATTCCCAGCCGGTCCATCGCCTCGCGGAACAATTTGCGGTCTTCGGCCATCTCGATGGCATCGCGCTTGGCGCCGATCATTTCTACGCCAAACTTGTCCAGCACCCCCATTTCTTCAAGCGCAAGGGATGTGTTCAGGCCGGTCTGCCCGCCCATCGTCGGCAGCAGTGCGTCGGGGCGTTCCTTCTCAATGATCTTGGCAACCACTTCGGGCGTGATCGGCTCTATATACGTGGCGTCGGCCAGGCCCGGGTCGGTCATGATGGTCGCGGGGTTCGAGTTGACCAGGATGACCCGGTACCCTTCTTCCCGCAGCGCCTTGCAGGCCTGCGCGCCGGAGTAGTCAAACTCGCAGGCTTGGCCAATCACAATGGGACCCGCGCCGATAATCATGATCGACTTGATGTCGGTACGCTTTGGCATCTTGCCCCCCATATGTGCAAATTGTCCTGCCTTATAGGGATGGCGCGGGAAGGTGCAAGGGCGTGTCCGCACTTGATTGACAATTTCCGCATGGCGGGCGGACTATGAGAGGCTTCCAGAGGACCAAAACAGCGAAAACGCCCTGTGCTCAGGGCGTTTCACGCAAATCTATACCTGTGTCGCGGGTGTCAGCCGCCGATCAGCCGTCTGAGGAAGGAGCGGGATTTTGGTTCGCCCGAGGGTGTGGTTTCAGCGGGCGGTTGGTCCGCCGCGATCTCGACTGGAGGCATCGCCATTGGTGGCGTGTTGCGCTCCGCTTCAACTTGTGGTGCGGTCCCGGCTATAAGCTCGGCCTTGTTCGTAGCGGCAATCTCGTTGATGGGGGGCTGCGGTGAGGGCGAGCGCAGATGCGGCGGCATTTGAATGCCCGCCTCGGGCTGCGGAAAACTCTGCGTTGGGTCCGCGCCGCCCGCGGCGATTTCCTCGGCCAACAGCTCCTGAATTGTCTTCATGGTGAAGGCCGTCGGCTCTTTGGCCGAGGTGCTCTTCATCGGCTCGCGTCGTCCATATTCCATTCGCATTCCTCCGGGCATCGACAATCGCCCGAATGAACAGTGACACCAGAATCTGGCAATTTCGTGGTTTTCAGGGGGAAAAGTGATGCCCGGCTGTCATGCGACTGGTGCAGATACCGGCGCGTGCGTCTGCTCCTTGTGGCGGGTGGGCGAGGCAAGCGATGGATGCAGATAATCGCGCGTCAACGGCACCGCATTGCGCTTGTGCGCCAATTGCAGGTGATAGACGCCCTGCATCTGATGTTCGAAGGCCAGAATGCACACCGTTAGATAATAGCGGAACATCCGTACAAAGCGCTCATCATACCGTGTCGTGATCTCGTCCAGATGCGCATCGAAACGATCGCGCCAGTGTCGGATGGTCTTGGCATAGTGCAAGCGCCAAACCTCAATATCGGTCTGCCACAGACCTGATCTTTCCATCGCGGGCGCCAACTCGGAAAGAGAGGGGACATAGCCGCCGGGAAAGATGTATTTGTTGATCCATGATGAATGCGCGATCGGCGGCGCCGACCGGCCAATCGTGTGGATCAAGGCCACACCATCAGGATCCAGCAATTCGGCCACGCGGCCGAAATACGTGTCGAAGTTGGGGACGCCGACGTGTTCCAGCATCCCGACCGATACAATGCGATCAAAAGTGCCCTTCGTATGCCGGTAGTCCTGCAATCGGAAGTCGATCTGATCCGACAGCCCCGCTGCATCTGCCCGCTGCCGGGCGGTTGCCAATTGGTTTTCGCTTAGGGTGATCCCGGTCACGCGGCATCCATAGTCCTGCGCCAGCGTCAACGCCATGCCGCCCCAGCCACACCCAACATCCAGCACATGCATGCCCGGCTCCAGACACAGTTTGCCTGCTATATGCGCCTTCTTTGCGGCTTGGGCCTGCTCCAGTGTCATCTCGTCATCCCGGAAGTACGCACAGGAATACTGCATGTCCTGATCCAGAAAGAGCCGGTACAGGTCGTCGGAGATGTCATAGTGATGGGCGACGTTCTTGCGCGATGCGTTGGGCGTATTGTTTTGAATGAAACGGCGCATGTGAAACCGGGCGCGATTGGCCACGAGCATCCAGGGCGGAATGGTGCCCTTGAAACGGTTGCGGATGATAAGCGTCAATGCGTCATCCAACGTGCAGTTTCTCGGCGTGATTTTTTCGTCCATATACCCTTCGCCAAGACCCAGGTCTGGATTCAAAACCAGTGCGCGCAGGGTTGCCTCATCGGAAATCTCAAGGTGAGCCGATGCCCCGGTGTCTGGCCCATAGTCCCGCGTCGTTCCATCCGGATAGGTCAGGCTAAGACGGTCCTCCACCATCATGCCTGTCAGAAAACGGTCAAGCAGTGTGTCCCACATGATCGCACTCCCCCAAAAAAGCACTCCGAAACTAAAATTGGGGTGGCTGTTGGGGTTACGTCAAGGGCTAGGGCGCTTCTGCGTCCAGATACGCCCTCACGGTACCTTCAAATGCGCGTGGATCATCTGCGTGCAGCCAATGCCCCGCATTGGGTATCTTCACGAAACGCGTTCTGGGAAACAGGGTGCGGATGATTGGACGGTGGTCACCCGTGACATAGTCGCTTGCCCCGCCCGAGAGGAAGAGCGCGGCCCCCTCGAACGACGTGTTCATTTTGGGAAAATCAAGAATTGCAGGCATGTTTTCTGCCAGTGCATCCAGGTTCAGGCGCCACCGCGCTTCGGCCACGTCCAGCGATTGGGTCAGAAAGCTGCACAAAGCGGGTTCGACCCCCAGTGCCGCAAGTTGCGCATTCGCCTCTGATCGTCTGGTGACTTTTGTCAGATCGACGGCCCGCATAGCGTCAATGTATTGCATCTGGCTGTGGCCATAGCCCACCGGCGCAATATCGCCGACTACGAGCCTGCGCACAGTGTCTGGGCGGTTCAGCGCCAGCATCATGGCGGCTTTGCCCCCCATGGAATGCCCAACGACATCCATCGGCCCACCCAATGTGTCAATCACCTGTGCCAGATCGCCAGCCATATCGGCATAGCCATGATCATCCGACCAAAAGCTCTGCCCGTGGTTGCGCATGTCCACCGTTATGACGCGCCGCGTGTCAGATAGGCGCTTTGCAATCACACCCCAATTGCGACCCGATCCATACAGACCGTGCGCGATCAAGACAGGTGTGCCATCGATGTTGCCGTGTTCGGAATAGCTAAGCATAAGGGCAGACTTAGCCATGTTGGGCAGGCGCCACCAGAGGGATTGAGCGCTGGGGGACACGAGGTTAGAAAACGGTATGGAAACGCAGGACAGCATTCAGGCCCGCGCAGCCCGCGTTCAGGGCGCACTGGCCGCAGCATTTGGCGTGCGCGCCAAGTCGTTGGAGGTTGCCCTGCGCCGCACCGGTCGTCGATTGCCCAAACGCCTGCACGCCGAGGCGAAGAAGATCGTCGCGGCACAATCGTTCGGAGCGCACCCCCGCCTGATGCGGCAGGTAGATGGCGCGGCACTGTCATCGGCCGAAGACCGGATTGTCGTTTTTTTGCATGGAATAGACCGGGCCGACCGCCGCAAGGGGATGTGGCTGGGGATCGCAGCCGCCGTCGCGTTCAACATTCTGCTGGTGTTCACAGCGGTGATTGTCTGGATGTGGTGGACCGGGCAGTTCTAGTCGACGCTGGATGTTTGCAGCAGGGTGTGACAACGCTTTGTCCGCCATGGCTTTGAATTACAATCAGGGTTTGACCAAGCAATCCGGCCGCGTCCTCGTCCTTGGGGCGACCGGCACAATTGGTCTCGCGACCACGGCGGCGCTGATGCGTCACGGGTATGACGTCACCTGCGTTACGCGCCCGGGTTCTGGCACATTGGACCGGCAGGTCAACCTGCAAGGCGCAGAGATTGTCGAGACAGATATCACGGATTCCGACCACTTGCGAAGCACCGTATTCGCCAATGCCTCATTCGACGCGGTGATTTCCTGTCTTGCGTCTCGCAACGGCGCACCCAAGGACGCCATGGCCATCGATCATCACGCCACAGTCGGCGCAATCGAGGCGGCGAAGGCAGCAGGGGTTGCGCATTTTGTGCTGCTGTCAGCGATCTGCGTGCAGAAGCCGCGCCTTGCATTTCAACATGCCAAGCTTGCGGCAGAACGGGCGCTGGTTGCTTCGGGTCTGACCTTTTCGATCGTGCGCCCGACGGCCTATTTCAAGTCACTCTCCGGCCAGATCGCGCGGGTGCAGAGGGGCAAGCCGTACCTGTTGTTCGGGGGCGGTGAACTGACAGCATGTACGCCAATCAGTGACCGGGACCTAGGGGAATACCTTGTATCATGCCTCACCGATCCGGGGCTACGAAACCGTATCCTGCCCATCGGTGGGCCCGGACCTGCCCTGACCCCACGCGCGCAAGGCGAACACCTGTTCTCGTTGTTGGGGCGTAGGCCCAGGTTCAAACATGTCCCGGTTGGCATGATGCGCGGTATTGGAGGGGTACTGGGTGCAACAAGCCGCGTGGTGCCATCGCTGTCTGCAAAGGCTGAGTTCGCCCGGATCGGGCTGTACTACGCGACGGAGTCCATGCTTGTACTTGACCCCGAAACAGGCCGCTACGACCGCGCGGCGACGCCTTCAACCGGTCAGGATACACTGTTTGACTACTATGCCTCCGTCATCAACGGCGAAACCACTGTCGAGCGCGGAGAGCACAGCGTGTTTTGAAAGCCCCCGCGCGAAGCAGGGGGCTTTGTGATTTATAGGTTCGGATAGAGCGGGAAGCGGGCGCACAGCGCGGCCACTTCTGCTTTCACCTTGGCCTCAACAGCCGCGTTACCATCCTCGCCGTTTGCAGCCAGCCCATCAACAACCTCGATGATCCAGTCACCGATCTGACGGAACTCGGTTTCGCCAAACCCGCGCGTGGTGCCTGCGGGGGACCCGAGGCGGATACCAGACGTGATTGTCGGCTTTTCATCATCGAAGGGCACGCCGTTCTTGTTGCAGGTGATATGCGCCCGGCCCAAGGCCTTCTCGGTCGCGTTGCCTTTGACGCCCTTGGGGCGCAAGTCCACCAGCATCACGTGGGTGTCGGTGCCGTGGGTGACAGTGTCCAGACCGCCCTTGTGCAGTTGATCAGCCAGCGCTTGCGCGTTCTTAATCACCTGCTGCTGGTAGGTTTTGAAGGACGGGTCCAGCGCCTCGCCAAAGGCAACGGCCTTGGCGGCGATCACATGCATCAGCGGGCCGCCCTGGATGCCGGGGAAGATGGCCGAGTTGAACTTCTTGGCCAGCGCCTCGTCATTGGTCAGGATCATGCCTCCGCGCGGGCCGCGCAGGGTCTTGTGCGTGGTGGTCGTAGCCACATGCACGTGCGGGAAGGGTGAAGGGTACTCTCCAGCCGCGATCAGTCCGGCAAAGTGCGCAACGTCTGCCAGCACGTATGCGCCCACCTTGTCCGCAATCTCGCGAATGCGGGCAAAGTCGATCACGCGCGGAATGGCCGAGCCACCTGCGATGATCATCTGCGGCTTGTGCTCAAGCGCCAGCGCTTCGATCTGGTCATAGTCGATGTCCAGCGTGTCGCGGCGCACACCGTACTGAACGGCGTTGAACCATTTGCCCGACTGGTTGGGGCGCGCACCGTGGGTCAGGTGACCACCGGCGTCCAGCGACATGCCCAGGATGGTGTCACCGGGCTGTAGCAGCGCCTGGAACACACCCTGGTTCGCTTGGGAACCTGAGTTCGGCTGCACATTGGCAAAGCCGCAATCAAAAAGCTGTTTGGCACGTTCGATGGCGAGGTTCTCGGCCACGTCTACGAACTGGCACCCACCATAGTAGCGGCGTCCGGGATAACCTTCGGCATATTTGTTCGTCATCACCGAACCCTGCGCCTCAAGCACTGCGGCGGACACGATGTTCTCTGACGCGATCAGCTCGATCTCGTCCCGCTGACGGCCCAACTCATCGCGGATTGAGCCGAACAGCTCGGGGTCACGATCGGCAAGGCTCTGGGTGAAAAAACCATCTGTGCGGTGGGGCGCATTCATGGGAACTCTCCTGCGTGGACTGAGTCGATTTGATTTGCCGTTTCCTATCGGAAACTGGCCCTTTGAGCAAAGGATGTATCCCGACCATTTGCGCACTACCAGCGACAAAGCGCGCTCAGTACTGGTAAGGCGCGAAAAGATATGGTTCTTTCGGCGCAGAACGAACGCCATAGGAAACACCGATGTCTCTCAAGATCGCCTTTGCGGCCAGCCGCGCGCCGGTTGCGCAAACAGCGCGGGCGACATTGATCGGGCGCTATGGTGATGTGTCCACCGAAGCGGCGGACGTCATCGTTGCGCTGGGCGGCGATGGGTTCATGTTGCAAACCTTGCACGCCTCACAACATTTGAACGTGCCCGTCTACGGCATGAACCGTGGGACAATCGGCTTTCTGATGAACGAGTATGGCGAGACCGATTTGGAAGCACGCCTCGAAGCGGCCGAGGAAGCGGAATTGAACCCGCTGTCCATGACGGCTTTGGATACCGAAGGCAAAAGTCATCATGCGCTTGCCATCAACGAGGTGTCTATGCTGCGCGCGGGCCCGCAGGCTGCAAAGTTGCGGATCACTGTGGATGGCCGCCTGCGTATGGACGAACTGGTTTGTGACGGTGCGCTAGTGGCCACGCCCGCAGGCTCAACCGCCTACAACTATTCGGCACACGGGCCTGTCCTGCCCATCGGATCGGACGTGCTGGCCCTTACTGCTGTTGCCGCGTTCCGTCCACGCCGCTGGCGGGGGGCATTGTTGCCAAAAACGGCCAATGTCAGAATTGACGTGCTCGAGGGCGACAAACGCCCGGTCATGGCCGAGGCGGACTCTCGGTCTTTCCGCGACATTGCCGCGGTGGAAATTCAGTCGGAACCATCTGTCGTGCACCGTATCCTCTTCGACCCCGGTCACGGGCTCGAAGAGCGGCTCATTTCCGAACAGTTCAACTGATCTAGCCCTGTGGCGTGATGTAGCTTCTGGCGATGTTCGTGGCCTGCGTCACGTCCAGGATGGGCGGCAACAGGGTCAACAGTTCACCATCGCCATCCAGAAGGTGTACGAGAACTGCCATGGGAGTAGATCCAGCCGTATTCCGGGTCCTGAAACAGCGGCTCTACCTCGACCTTGAACGCATCATAAGCCACCTGCAAGGCATCTTCTTCGCCGGTCAAACCAATGAAATCGCGATGAATTTCAGCCAATGGAGCACCCATCGTATCAACCTGATCCTGGTCCGGGGCAACCGTGATCATCACTGGGGTGACTTCAATTCCATCAGCCGCCAGTTCGTCCACAACCTGCGCCATAAGGGGTAAGGCGGCTGAACAGATGTTCAGGCAATTGGCATAGCCAAAGAACAACAACTGGTGCTTGCCGTCCGGATCAGCCTGCGTGCGTGTCTGGCCGTTCTGATCCAACAGCGCGTAAGGCCCACCAATGTCCACCGGAAACGGGCTTTGGCTTGCGGCGGGCATCCCCGCCACAAGCGTGATCGCCATCAAAGCTGCGCGCACCACCTCAGAAGTTGTCCGCAATCCAGGCCTCATCGAGTTCAACTCCCAAGCCAAGATATCCTTCTTCAGCGATGATGGATTTGATGCGCGGATCTCGCCGGAACCACGGTCCCTTACCTTTCGCTTCGGGATGCTCGGCGGCCCAGTTCTTGGTCCACGTGTTCGCCTTGATCTTGTCGCCACCACCCGGCGGCACAATGGTTTGCACCAGGTAGACATTGTTGGCCCCAAGCTCGGGGTCATCAATCATCAGCCCGTCCACGGTGATGGTCTGGTTGCAGAAGGGCTGCAGTTCCACCGCCGCGCCGGTAAAGGCCGGCTGGCTGTTTTTCATAGGAAGGATCAGAGCATCATCAGCCGTGCGCAACAGACCCAACTGCCGCTTACCTGCACCGCAATCTGCGGGGCAATCGCCGGTGAACGTGCACAGCAGATCGACAACCGTCGCTTCGAACTTGGCGGGCACCTCGGCGTACAGGTTCCAACTGCGCGCCTCGGACCCTTCCGAGAAATCCTGCGCTGTGAGCGGGCTGGCCATCATGGCCAGAAAAGCAATCAGTTTCTTCATTTGTTCGGATCCGGGATCGAGAAGGGGGGCACGTTGCCGTAATCGTCGTGGTTCTGGTTGGTGATATCGAGGTCGGACACCACGTCAGCCACAACAAGGTAGTTCAGGCCGTCACGTTCATAGAGCATACCGTCGGCCTCGACCGTATGCGCCGCCAGCTTGAGTGTGGTGTCACCACCGGCTGTCTGGTCATCCTCACCCACCTTGAGCACCATGTAGACGGTGCCGTCCTCAGCGAGCAGGCCAACGGGGATACCGCCCGCACTGCACCACAAGGCGCAGGTGTGGTGTGCCGACCCCACAACCGCATCGGGACTGCCCATAACACCAGAGTAATAACACCAGGTGTCAATAATCTCCCCTGTCACCTGAATACGTGTGCCTTCCGCAGCCTGTCCTGCCAGCGGTAAGCTCATCGCAGCAAGCGCGCTCAGAATGAGTGATCGCATGATACGGCCTTTCCTGTTCAACTGTTTTTTTACGCTGACAGTTGTAACCAATCCGGTCAAATCACGCTTTTGGTTTCGACCATTTTGTGATCGCTTGGCGCTTGGCTACGGCTCTGTTATCCTGACGTCCAAAGACAGAGGCAAAGAACCCGCCCGCCGAAGTACAGGTATGACAGCACTCAGCAAATATGATCGGCTCGAAGCAACGGGCTTGTGGCGTGACACGGCGGATGCGCAACGGCGCGAAGTTATCGTGTCCATTGGGGATGCAACCTTGATCATCTCCGATCTAAATGATCGCGCCATCACCCATTGGTCTTTGGCTGCCGTCGAAAAGGCACCCGCCCCAGACAATGGGGGCGCGGCTTTTCATCCAGATGGAGATCCGGACGAGGTTCTGGAACTGGGAGCGGACGAGGCGGCGATGATCGACGCCATTGATACGTTGCGCCGCGCCGTTGCACGCGCACGGCCCAAGCAGGGCCGGCTGCGCTGGCTCGGGGCAGCGGTGTCCGTGTCTGCCGTAGCTGCGCTTGCGATTTTCTGGTTGCCTGGCGCACTGGTGGACCATGCCATGCGTGTGGTTCCCCCGGTCAAAGAGGCCGAGATCGGTGCGGCCTTACTGGCCAGGATCGAACGCGTGTCCGGTCAACCCTGCAAAAGTATCGAGGCACGCCCCGGTCTTGTTGCGCTCGCAGGGCGCACCGGGGTGGCACGTGTCGTGGTATTGCCCGCGGGCGTCCGAGAGGCATTGGCCTTGCCCGGTGGTACAGTGTTGGTGAACCGGACGCTGGTTGAAGACTACGAAGAACCGGATGTCGCGGCGGGGTACATCCTTGTCGAACAGACACGCAGCGCCGAAACACCACCTCTGCGCGCCTTGCTGGAACATGCCGGTCCGCGCGCCACGGGCACCTTGTTGACAACTGGATCGCTTCCATCCAGCGCGCTCGAAGCGTTTGCGGAGGACCAGTTGGCCAAAGCCGTTTTTGAAATGCCAGCCGAAACCCTTTTGCCAGCCTTTGCAGCAGCAGAGGTTCGCAGCACGCCTTACGCGCGGGCGCGCGACATTTCGGGCGAGGCGACCTTGCGGCTGATCGAAGCTGACCCGATGTCAGGTCAAGACCCAGTCCCCATTATGCAGGACCGGGATTGGCTTCAACTGCAGGCGATCTGTGAAAGCTGACCACTACTTCCTGACAAAGGCGTCAGAAAAACCCAACGCCCGGCTGCGCGTCAGCCCGTTTGACAGGTCAGCAGACGACCCGAACGGTCCGGCCAGGACAACCTGATATGATTTGCCGCCGCGCTTGAGCTTGCCAATGCGTGCAGGCAGACCAGACCGTGCAATGCGTTGTGCCGCAGCCTTTGCATTGGCCGGCACACCATAGGTTCCCACTTGAACATAACGGCCCGTGACCACTTGCGTTGACGCCTTGGGGACCGCGCGCGCGGCAGTTTTCACGACGGGCTCTTCAGCGGACCGCGTTGAAACGACAGGTTGCCGCGCCTTTTTGCGCGTCTTGCGCTGCACCCGTTTCATGAGCTGTCCGTCGCGCTTCACCAAGGTCACAGTGCCAAGGTCACGCTCTTGCGTCGCGACATCCACATATGGGTATACGAGTGGAACGGTCGCCGTGACATCACGACCTGTACGGCGGTCGATCAGGCGCCGTGGCACGGTACGTGTCCAGGCAAGTCGGGTTTGCGCAATGCCATTCAACGACTGCTCCGCACGTCTCCGGTTCAGACGGTCATCCTCCCAAACCGGTTGGTACCCCTCAGGTATCGGTGCGGGGCGCTGCGCAATCCTGTTGTCATACACGTGGAGTGGAACAACCCGTGTTTCGGGATCGACCGCTTTCGGTTGCGCGGAATTATTGATTGATGCGACCGGTACCCGACGAACAGTCGTGGTCTGGGCTACTCTGGCCTGTCTGACGGAAGGCACGGTCCTCTGTGGTGCAGGAGCCTGGGCGCGGGCGGGGGTCGTGGGTGGTGTCGCAACTTGCCGGGTCGGGGCTGTTGCCGATACGGACCGACGCACGATCACCCGCCGGGTTGGTTGCGCGGGCGCGGCCTGCACGGTCTGTGTCGTCCGCACAGTCGGGCGCGGTGCCGGTGTTGGTTGCACCGCTGTTACCGTGCCCGAGGCAGAAGGCGCGATTGTAATCTGCTCTGGTGCTGCCCCCGCCGATTGGTTCGGTGTGACACGCGCCGCAGCGGCAGCCACGGACGACAGGCTGGGTGTTTGCCCGCAAATCAACTGGCGCTGTCGATTGACCCGAGGGACCCAAGTCACATTCCCATCAATGCCTGCACGGACAAAGACACAGCCCTGGCTGTCGACATATTGTGTCCCTTTAAAGGACGCGGGTGGAAACTCGGCCGGAGCTTGCGCGTTTCGTAAGGATTGGGCGTGGCCAAACCCGATAGACAACGACGCCGCGATAACGGCCCAAGCTGCAATTCTAGTTACTTTCATCATATCCCCCACAAGATATGGGAAATACGATGCCTCAACACCCGGCGTGAGTAAAGCGGCGATACCTGCTATTTGGTGCCAAACATGCGATCGCCTGCATCGCCAAGTCCCGGAACGATGTATCCCACGTCGTTCAACTGATCATCGACGGCAGCCGTCACGATGGGCACGTCCGGATGCGCTTCCTTCATGCGTGCGATGCCTTCGGGGGCAGCCAACAGGCACAGAAAGCGGATATTGGTCGCTCCGGCCTCTTTCAACTTGTCGATGGCCGCGGCGGATGAATTGCCCGTGGCCAGCATCGGATCAACCGCAATGACCAGACGATCTTCCAATGATTCCGGCACCTTGAAATAGTATTCGACGGGTTTCAGCGTCTCTTCGTCCCGGTAAAGACCCACAAACCCGACCCGGGCCGATGGGATCAATTCCAGCACCCCGTCCAGCAACCCATTGCCCGCCCGCAGGATCGAAATCAGGGCCAGCTTCTTGCCATCCAGCGTCGGTGCATCCATCGCCTGCATCGGGGTCTCGATACGCTTGGTGGTCATCGGCAACCCGCGCGTCACCTCATAAGCAAGAAGTTGCGAAATCTCCCGCAAAAGCTGCCGAAACACGGCCGTTGGCGTGCCCTTGTCACGCATGATGGTCAGCTTGTGCTGGACAAGCGGGTGATCAACAACGGTCAGATGTTCGGACATGGCGCAGCTCCTTGGTGATGCCTTCTTCTGCCGTGTCGGGCGCGCGACGACAATCCCCAGTTTCTTCTGACCGTAAATACCACGGGGTTTGGGGCAGGGCCCCAACGCGCGTCAGCGCCACGCAATCGCGCGCGCCGTCAGGCGCTCATTTTGGTGAAACGCCCAAGTGCCGCGCCACCAAATGCGCAACATCCTGAAAGCCAATCAACCCCAGCGGCGCGCCATTCCCGCCATGCACCAGAACAGGCACCCGCTCGCGCGTGTGGTCGGTGCCCACCCAAGTGGGGTCATTCCCATGATCGGCGGTCAGAACCATCAGGTCATCGGCGCGCAATTGCGGCAGAAGACGACCAATCTCGGCATCAAACCACTCCAGATGACGGGCATACCCGGAAACATCCCGGCGATGCCCATACAGGCTGTCGAACTCGACAAAGTTGGCAAAGATCAGGCTTCCATCCTCAGCCGAGGCAACCAGATCAGCCAAATGCCCCATCAGGTCGGCATCCGCGCCCTTGCGCACCTCGTCAAAGCCCTGCATCGAAAAGATATCGCCAACTTTCCCAACGCCGTAGACCCGGTGCCCGGCATCCTGCACCCAATTCGTCAGAATGGGGGCGGGCGGCGTAATAGCATAATCCCGACGATTGACCGTTCGCTCAAATGCGCCCTCCACACCGACAAAGGGGCGGGCAATCACGCGCCCAACGCGCATCTTATGCAGTACCGGCGCCACGGCTTGGCATAGGTCCAAAAGTCGGTCCAGCCCGAAATGTTCTTCATGTGCGGCAATCTGGAACACGCTGTCGGCAGATGTATAGCAGATGGGTTTGCCAGATCGGATATGTTCGGCACCATGCTCGGCAATGATGGCGGTGCCCGGCGCGTGGCAATTGCCCAGTATCCCGTCAACACCGGCCGCGGCACAAACGGCCTCAACCACCTCGTCCGGAAAGGCCGGGCGCGTGTCAGGGAAGTAATGCCAATCCCAAGGCACTGGCACGCCCGCCAATTCCCAATGGCCCGAAGGCGTATCCTTGCCCTGCGACACCTCTGTCGCAGCACCCCAAGGCCCCGCAGTGCCATCTTGATCATTGGCAAGGGCCATGGCCTCAAACAACCCAAGCGCCTGCAGATGCGGCACATCCAACGCTCCGCTGCGGCCATCCTCTGCGCGGCCACCGGCACAGGCCTCGGCAATATGACCAACGGTATTGGCGCCGGTATCTGGCACATCCCCGTTGAAATACGCAGCCGCGTCAGGTGCCCCGCCAATCCCGGCAGAATCCATGACGATGAGGAATGCGCGTGGCATCAGCCGACCCGTTCCGCGATCAGGTCGGGTACATCCGGCGCTTGCCTGCCAATAGTGATGGCCCTGCGCACCGCAGCCTCGGCCCGATCCGCATCCGCCGGACGCGCCGCATGGATGACGCACAAAGGTTGCCCCTTGGAAAGTTTGCTGCCCAACCGCGCGACGTCAGACAGGCCAACGGCCGGATTGATCACGTCCCCTTCGGCCTTGCGCCCACCGCCCAGATCGACAACGGCCAATCCCAGCGCCTCGCCATCAATGGCGCAGATATATCCCGGGCCCCTCGCGTTGATTTCACGGATAACGGTCGCTTCCGGCAGGAACCTCGACCAGTTCTCGACAAAATGCAGAGGGCCGCCCATTGCGGCGATCATGGTCCCAAACCGTTCCGCCGCACGCCCATCTGAAATAGCGGCAACAATGGCATCTGCGCCCGCCTGCACATCGTTGACCAAGCCGCCATTGGCCAGAAGTACACCACCCAAAGCGGCTGAAATCTCGACCAGCGGCCCCTGTGCCGGGCCGGTCAGGGTGCGCATGGCCTCTGCCACCTCAAGGGCGTTGCCAAGGGCCGGGGCAAGGGGCTGCGACATGTCCGTGATCAGCGCCGTCGTCTTGCACCCGGCGGCATTGGCCGTCTTCACCAGCGCATCGGCAAGGGCGCGCGCAGCTTCCGCATCTTTCATAAAGGCGCCGGACCCGACCTTGACGTCCAGCACAAGCCCATCAAGGCCAGCGGCGAGCTTTTTCGACAGAATGGACGCGGTGATCAGGTCCATGCTTTCGACCGTGGCGGTCACATCGCGCACCGCGTACAGACGTTTGTCTGCAGGGGCGACCTTGGCCGTTGCACCAACAATGGCGCAACCGGCCTTGGTCAACACGTCCCGCAACCGCTGTTCGCTCAGCTCGGTCGATACGCCCGGGATGGCGTCCAATTTGTCCAAAGTACCGCCTGTGTGACCCAACCCGCGCCCCGAGATCATCGGAACGTAGGCCCCACAGGCCGCAAGGGCAGGGGCCAGCACAAGGCTCACGCAATCGCCAACTCCGCCCGTCGAATGCTTGTCGAGGACAGGACCATCCAGATCCCAGTCCAGAACCTGCCCACTGTCGCGCATCGCCATAGTCAATGCGACCCTGCCCACATCACCCAGGCCATTCAGACAAACAGCCATGGCAAAGGCCCCGGCCTGCGCATCGGTAACGGTGCCATCGGCCAGCCCCTGAGCAAACCAGCTCAGTTCCTCACGCGATGGGGTTTGACGTTGGCGAAGTTTTGCAATGATGGATCGTGCGTCACTCATGCATCGCCATCCATATGAGCGGCAACAAAGGCGCCAGGCAGCAATTCGGCCAGCGTCATCACCTGTTCCACGCCTCCGGTGGTGGCCATGGTCACGCGCACATCGCCCGCACCGAATTCTGCCAGCTTCTGACGGCACCCGCCGCAGGGTGTGACAGGCATCGCGCTGCCCGCGACAACATAGGCTTCGGTGATCGTGCCCTGACCGGCGGCCACCATGGCTGCGATGGCCCCAGCCTCGGCGCAGGTCCCCTCGGGATAGGCGACATTCTCGACATTGCAGCCCGCAAACACAGTGCCATCTGCCGCACGCAGGGCTGCACCCACCTTGAAATTCGAATACGGCGCATGTGCGTTTTCTCGCACGGCCAACGCCGCCTGCTTCAACTCGTCCATATGTATCCTCGTTTCGGAGCCCCGACACTAACCAAGCGTTCCAGCGTTGGCTACAGCTTTCAGATGGGCAAGGATCACGAGACACAGCCCGTCATCGCCAAACACGACATCCTAGTCGGTGCGCGTTCCGAACGCCCCCGGCAACGATACCTCAAGCAACTCGATGTCATCAGACAGGTTGGTGTACCGCGTGGCCATATCCGGTGGAATAACAAAGGCATCCCCCGCCTCGAGCACTTGCGGACCGCGCCCTTCGCCCTCAAGGGTCATCGCGCCTTCAAGCACAAAGGTGAACAGGATGTCGCTATCATGCCGGGTCCACGCAGTGTTGCCATGTCCCTTCCGCGCCACCTGAACGCCAGCAACACCAACGGTGCCCGCTGCAATACCAGTGTCGCGGGCCTCAAATCCCGGCAGGCGAAACGGCCCCCACGCTGCATCCTCGACCTTGTGGTGCACAAAGGACTGTCCCTGGAACCGCCGATCCGGGTTCGCCGGACCGTTCGGAAGCTCCATTTCGTGATCAATGGTCGTGACATGCTCTGCAGGCACACCGATCTCGATCACCTCGATATTTTCGCTCGCATACAGCACACGGTGTCGGATCTCGGGCGGCTGGATCACACAGCATCCCTCCGCTAAGCGAAACGGCTCCCCCTGATCCTCGTACACAAGGTCCACCCAACCGCGGTAGCAATAGATCAGCTGAAACCCGACGGTATGATAGTGGACCATGTCCGGCACCGGCCCGCCATCCGGAATGCGGATGTGGCTTGCAATGATCGACCCGCCGAGCCGATCCGGGATCAGATCGCGATAGTGCATACCGGCTCGCCCGATGATCCAGGGGGCCTGATCGGTCAGGCGCCGCACGACAAAGCTGTGCGCGGTCTTGGGCATGACCAAAGGCGGGTTCAGCCCATCAATCTCGACACGTGTGCCATTGGGGGCTGTCAGGATACGCTGACCGTCTGCAAACCCATCCGGATCATCGGTCAGAATGCGCAGCGTTCCCGGCGGCTCATGTGCGCCCGCTTCAATCCGCACCCGCAGCCCATGACCGGAAAACACGGCCACCGAAGGATCATCAGCGGGATAGATCATGTCCATCCGCATGCCCAACACTTTGGTAAAAAACGGAATGTCATCCCGCAATTCTTGCGTCGGCAACCGTATCTCGGCGCGTATCTCAGCCATTTCAATCCTCTTCACTTTGCCAAATAAACTTCGGGGGAATTGCGAATGCAATGGGGGCAGCGCCCCCTTAAAAAAGTCGTGCGCGCAGCGCTCATTTGGGTCACGATGGCTTGACGTGACCAAACGTTATTTGGCGACCTCGAAAAAATAGTTTAACGCTAAACCAAATCCGAACACCCAAGGGGATTCCATGTCCGATACACCGAACCTGCGCGACGCGGCACTTGCCTACCACGAATTCCCCAAACCCGGAAAACTCGAAATCCGCGCGACCAAGCCAATGGCAAACGGTCGCGACCTGGCCCGCGCCTATTCTCCCGGCGTTGCCGAGGCCTGTCTGGAAATCAAGGACGATGCCGCCAACGCCGCCCGCTACACCGCACGCGGCAACCTCGTGGCCGTGGTGTCGAATGGTTCAGCAGTGCTGGGCCTCGGCAATATCGGTGCTCTGGCCTCGAAACCGGTGATGGAGGGCAAGGCGGTCCTCTTCAAGAAATTCGCCTCCATCGACTGCTTCGATATCGAGGTGAATGAAAGCGACCCCGAAAAGCTCGCCGACATTGTCTGCGCGCTCGAACCCACCTTCGGCGCCATCAACCTCGAAGATATCAAGGCGCCCGAATGCTTTGTCGTTGAAAAACTGTGCCGCGAGCGCATGAATATCCCTGTCTTTCATGACGACCAGCACGGCACTGCCATCGTTGTGGGCGCGGCCGCCAAGAACGCACTGCACGTAGCCAACAAAAACTTCGAAGACATCAAGATCGTCAGCACCGGTGGTGGGGCAGCGGGCATTGCTTGCCTCAACATGCTCCTGAAACTGGGTGTGAAACGCGAAAACATCTGGCTGTGCGATATCCACGGCCTCGTCTACGAGGGCCGGACCGAAGACATGAACCCGGCCAAAGCCGCCTTTGCCCAAAAGACCGACAAGCGCACGCTCGATGACGTGGTCGACGACGCGGACCTGTTCCTTGGCCTCTCCGGCCCCGGCGTCCTGAAACCCGAGCACGTCCAGAAAATGGCGAAACAGCCCATTATTTTCGCCCTGGCCAACCCAACTCCCGAAATCCTGCCCGAAGATGCCCGCAGCGTTGCCCCTGACGCGATCATCGCCACGGGCCGCAGCGATTTTCCCAACCAGGTGAACAACGTCCTGTGCTTCCCCTTCATCTTCCGCGGCGCACTCGACGTGGGGGCCACCACGATCAATGACGAGATGCAGCTGGCCTGCATCGACGGTATCGCGGCACTCGCCCGCGCCACCACCAGCGCAGAGGCGGCAGCGGCCTACCAGGGCGAACAGCTCAACTTCGGCGTAGATTACCTGATCCCCAAACCCTTCGACCCGCGCCTTGTGGGCATCGTCAGTTCCGCCGTTGCCAAAGCGGCGATGGAGACGGGCGTTGCCACCAGACCCATCGAGGACCTCGATGCCTACAAGACCTCGCTTGACGGGTCTGTTTTCAAATCCGCCCTTCTCATGCGCCCCGTGTTCGAAGCGGCCCGCGTTACCTCGCGCCGCATCGTGTTCGCAGAAGGTGAAGAAGAGCGCGTGCTGCGGGCCGCCCAGGCGATGGTTGAGGAAACGACAGAACGCCCAATTCTGATCGGGCGGCCAGAGGTGATCGAGGCACGGATTGCCCGCGCAGGCCTCACGATCAAGATCGGCGATACGGTCGACCTCGTGAACCCCGAGAATGACCCGCGCTACCGCGACTACTGGGGCACCTATCACGAGCTCATGTGCCGTCGCGGCGTCACACCCGATCTCGCCCGCGCCATCATGCGCACCAATTCCACCGCAATCGGTGCGGTCATGGTCCACCGTGAGGAAGCCGATAGCATGATCTGCGGCACGTTCGGCGAATTCCGCTGGCATCTCAATTACGTGCAGCACGTGCTTGGTCGCGACTCCTACCACCCCGTGGGGGCGCTCAGCATGATGATTCTCGAAGACGGGCCGCTTTTCGTGGCCGACACGCAGGTGCATCTGCATCCCAATCCAGACGAGATTGCCGAGATTGCCATCGGTGCCGCGCGCCACGTGCGCCGCTTCGGCATCGAACCGAAAATCGCCTTCTGCTCGCAAAGCCAGTTCGGCAACCAGGGCGACGGCTCCGGCTGGCGCCTGCGCGAAGCGATCCGGATGCTCGACGCGCAGAACCACGATTTCTGTTACGAGGGCGAGATGAACATCGACACGGCGCTTGATCCCGAACTGCGCCAGCGTCTGTTCCCGGGCAGCCGGTTGGAAGGAGCCGCCAACGTGCTGATCTTCGCCCACGCCGACGCCGCTTCGGGTGTCCGCAACATTCTCAAGATGAAAGGGGGCGGGTTGGAGGTTGGCCCGATCCTGATGGGCATGGGCAACCGTGCCCATATCGTGTCGCCGTCCATCACGGCGCGCGGGCTTCTGAACATGTCGGCTGTGGCGGGCACACCGGTAGCGCATTATGGCTGATGACCGCATGCGCCTTTGCAATGGTCTGCAAAAAAATGCTTTTGCGCAGGTGTTTTGCCCGAGCGGGCCCACTATCTGAAGATGATAGAGACTGCGCGAGAGAGACATGCGACTGACTATAGTGATCATATCTTTGTTGTCCCTTGCCGCTTGCGCTGAACAGATCAGCGAAACACGCGGGACATATTCCGAGTTTGGGCGCACATTCCCAACGGTGACGCGCACGTATCGGGCAGATGACGGCAGCACCTATTCGAGGACCACGATCATCGTTGGGGCTCAACGTACCACGTGTATCACCGGTGATCGTTCTGACTGTAACGCAGCCTTGAACGTGATACTCAGCCGGACCGCGTCTCGCTAACTAAACATGTCGGCAATGGGCTGTGACCGGATTTTCAACACGTAGATCGCCTGAAATGGCACCAGAGGATCTAATTGATCCGCTCCGATGCCCCACGAGTTGCTGAGGTGGCTGCCGTCAATATCCTTCATGTCCACGTGATATTCTGCCACAGTTGGCGCTCTCAGCCCTTGCCCCCGACAGTTGTCGCCGCGTAACCCTGATGGAGACTATGACGGAGGAGTATGGGCCATGGGCTATCGGGCGGAGTATGACAGTTGGAAAGCGGACCCCGAGGGGTGGTGGATGCAGGCGGCGCAAGCCATCGACTGGGTCAAGGCCCCAACCAAGGCGCTGAGCCAACGCGGCGAACACCTCTATGACTGGTTTGCAGACGCGCAAGTGAACACCTGCTGGAACGCCGTCGACCGGCATGTCGAAGCGGGGCGTGGCGACCAGGTGGCCATCATCTATGACAGCCCAATCACCGGGGCCAAATCCAAGACAACCTATGCCGAGCTGCGGACGCAGGTCGCGTCGCTCGCCGGTGCGCTAGCTGCCAAGGGCGTCACGGTGGGGGATCGGGTCATCATCTACATGCCCATGGTGGCCGAGGCGCTGGTGGCCATGCTGGCATGTGCACGGATCGGGGCGGTCCATTCGGTTGTGTTCGGTGGCTTTGCTGCCCACGAACTGGCTGTGCGCATTGACGATTGCACCCCCAAGGCGATCATCGCCGCCTCTTGTGGCCTCGAACCGGGGCGGGTCGTGGAATACAAGCCGCTGCTCGATGGCGCGATCGAAGAGGCGGAGCATACCCCCGAATTCTGCGTGATCCTGCAACGCGAACAAAGCCCTTGCGACCTTGGCCCTCGCGATGTCGACTGGCATGCGGTGCAAGAGGGGGTAGACCCCGCACCCTGCACACCCGTTGCCGGGACCCATCCCGCCTATATACTCTACACGTCCGGCACCACCGGCGCGCCCAAGGGCGTTGTGCGGGCCACGGCAGGCCACCTCGTGGCGCTGAACTGGACGATGAAGAACATCTACCAGATGAACCCGGGCGAGGTGTTCTGGGCCGCCTCCGATGTGGGCTGGGTCGTCGGTCACTCTTATATCTGCTACGCCCCGCTGATCCACGGCAACACCACCATCGTGTTCGAGGGCAAGCCCATCGGCACCCCCGATGCGGGCACCTTCTGGCGCGTGATCGAAGAACATGACGTCAAATCCTTCTTCACCGCCCCCACCGCCATTCGGGCCGTGAAGCGCGAGGATCCCAAAGGCGAATATCGCGCAAAATACGACCTCAGCTGCCTGCGCGCGCTCTACCTCGCAGGTGAACGGGCGGACCCGGACACCATCGAATGGGCCAAGGACCTGCTGGACGTTCCGGTCTACGATCACTGGTGGCAAACCGAAACCGGCTACACCATCGCGGGCAATCCCGCTGGGCTCGAAGCATTGCCGGTCAAGGTGGGTTCACCCACCGTGGCAATGCCCGGCTACGATGTACAGATTCTGGATGATGCGGGGCACCCCGTCGCTCCCGGCGAACTTGGCGCCATCGCGGTCAAGCTGCCGCTGCCCCCAGGCACTCTGCCGACCCTCTGGAATGCAGAGGATCGGTTCATCAAGTCCTACCTCCACACGTTCCCCGGCTACTACGAAACGGGCGACGCGGGGATGATGGACGAAGACGGCTACCTCTACATCATGGCGCGCACCGATGATGTCATCAACGTCGCAGGCCACCGCCTGTCCACTGGTGCTATGGAAGAGGTGCTGGCCGGCCACCCGGATGTGGCCGAGTGCGCGGTCGTGGGCGTCTCGGACCAACTCAAGGGGCAGTCACCTGTCGGTCTGTTGTGCCTGACCAACGGCGTGAACCGGGCGCATGACGAGATCGTCACCGAATGCGTGAAGCGGGTGCGCGACCAGATCGGTCCAGTGGCCGCCTTCAAACAGGCGGTGGTCGTGGATCGCTTGCCCAAAACCCGCTCCGGGAAAATCCTGCGCGGTACAGTGGTCAAGATCGCGGACAATCAGGACTTCAAGATGCCTGCCACCATCGACGATCCCGCCATTCTGGACGAGATCAAGGACGCGCTGCAAACCATCGGCTACGCCAAGGGGTGACGGGCGGGGCGGAGGACACCTCCGCCTTACGACATATCGCCAAGCGCGTGAACCGCTGCGCTGACACCGCGCAACTCCAAAGGGCCCAGATCGGACAATCCGGTCTGACCCGCCGCCACCTCGTCCGTGACCATGATCGCGTGGCCCTGGCGCTTGCCCGCATCGCACAGGCGTGCGGCCACATTGGCGGCAAGGCCGATCACGGTGAAATCCAACCGCGTGCTTGACCCGATATTGCCATAAGTGACGCGACCAAAGGCGATCCCGATGGCGCAAGACGTTTGCGCTGTCACTTCGTCTTCTGCCACCTTGGCAACCACCTCCCGCGCCGCCTCAAGGGCCGAGGCACAGGCCGTCGCCGCATCCTCACCCGCGGGGAAGACTGCCAGCACAGCGTCGCCAATGAATTTCAGAACCTCGCCGCCATGCGCGTCCACGATGGTCGAAGTGATGTCCAAAAACGCGTTCAGAAGTGCAATATACTCATCCCGCGGCAACTCCTGCTCCAATCGGGTTGACCCGCGCAGGTCACAGAACATGATCGCCGCATCAATCTCGTCCCCATCGCCGCGCCGGATCTCTCCGCCCAGCACCCGCGCGCCGGACCGCTTGCCCACGTAAGTCTCCAGCAGCGCCTGCGCATTCTCGCGCTGCATGAACACTTCGTAGTACCGGCTGATGACGGTCGCACATTCAAACACCAGCCCCAGGTTCTCGGTCGTGAAACCGTCGGAGTGGTTCGTAGTCAGGGTCAGCACATTCGTGCGCCCATCGGAAAAGGGCAGGGGCATGGCCACATAATCGGTCGCCCCCTCGGCCCGCAGATCGTCCATAATGGGAAAGCGTGACGCCTCGTCCGTATCCCCCAACCGCTGTCGCACGCCGCCCAGACCCTTGGACACATGCTGCAATGGGCTGTTCACAAAGCCCGGATAGCTGTGAATGTCATAGGACGGGGCAAAGGTCTGCACGTCATCCGTATCTGCGCGCCAGATATAGTTCTTGCCCGCAATCATTGGATGCAGCGACCAGATCAGAACGGCAAGGCGTGATACGGCGATCCCGTTCTCACGCATCTTGGTGGCCAGGGCGCGTGTAAAAGCCTCCGGGTCGGGCAGCGTACCCGCCTCGCGCATCAGCCAGTCGACCAGCGGCCCGGTGATGTTGCCATCGCGCTCGGTCTGCAACTGATTTTCGCCCAATTCGACGCGCGTGGCGGCATTGGGCATGAAGCCGACATAGCCTTGAATGGCCTTGCTCTCGGGCAAGGCCGACACATAGGACCAGACACCGTTTTCGATGGTTTCACCATCCAGCAGAACATCATGATAGCTCGCCGTGCCCTTGAACGGGCAGAAAGTCTGAAGGCCGGTCTGGGGGCCAAGATCTACCAGAATATCCTCGCGCGGGACATAGATGGCTGTCGGCAACCGCGTTTCATACATCGCGCGGGCGCGCGAGGTGTCGGCCAGCAACACGTCGTTGTGCCAGATGCGCACCGGGCGCGTCAGCGGCTCTACGTCAATGCTGTAGCCACTGGGTTTGGGCAGGTCGTCAAGGCTCATGGCAAGTCCCCCTAAGCGTTCATCCTACATGGGCGCACAAGGTCAAACCACCAAGAGGGGGCAGGGCATTTGGAAAAACTGCGGCCTCTTGGCCGTCAGTTTGAAATTTTTTGGTTAAATTTAACTAAAACGACCGCTCGGTGGGGCAGGCTCTTGAAAACAGGCACAAATCAGAAAGCCATGAAAATCACGCAAAGGCTCAGAAGAGGTTGTCCCCGCGGGGACAAACCCCAGGGGGACAGCCTTTTTTGGTTCAAATGGCACCAGATACGACGAAAACGAGGATCACAAAGCGGCTGCGGATTTCCGCAATTCAAACTTCTGGATCTTCCCGGTCGAGGTCTTTGGCAACTCCTGAAACACAACCTGCTTCGGGGCTTTGAACCCGGCCAAAGTCTCACGCGAAAACGCGATCAAATCCGCCTCGCTCGGGTTGGTGCCGGGCTTCAATTCCACAAACGCACAGGGCACCTCACCCCATTTGTCGTCCGGTTTTGCAACAACAGCGGCAAGGTTCACATCCGGATGCCCCATCAGCACACCCTCCACCTCGACGGAACTGATGTTCTCCCCACCCGAGATGATGATGTCCTTGGCGCGGTCCGCGATCTGGATGTAGCCATCGGGATGCTGGATCGCGATGTCGCCAGAATGGAAGTACCCGCCCCCGAAGGCCTCCGCCGTCGCATCCGGGTTCTTCAGATACCCTTTCATGACCGAGTTGCCCCGGATCATGATCTCACCCTGCGCCGCGCTGTCCATCGGCACCTGAGCCATATCGGCATCCATGACGGTGATATGCTCCATCATCGGAAACGCCACACCCTGCCGCGCCTTGATGGCTGCCGTGTCCTCGGCCCCGTCCCAATCGCTGTTCCAAAGGCATTCGGTGACGTGGCCATAGGTTTCGGTCAGCCCGTAGACCTGCGTCACGTTGAACCCCAACGCTTCGATCTTGGACAGCGTGGCGGGGGCAGGGGGCGCACCAGCGGTGAACACCTCGACCACGTGATCAAAGGTCCGTCGATCCTCGTCCAGCGCGTTCACAATCATGTTCAGGACGATTGGCGCACCACCGAAATGGGTCACGCCTTCGTAGTGGATCGCATTGTAGATGGCCGTGGCCGTCACATCGCGGCAGCACACCAAGGTGCCGCCCAGCATCGGCATCATCCACGTGTGGTTCCAGCCATTGCAATGAAACAGGGGTACGATGGCCATGAACACCGGATGCAGAACCATGCGCCATGACACGACGGTGCCCATGGTCATTAGGTATGCGCCCCTGTGATGATAGACGACACCTTTGGGCCGTCCGGTGGTGCCCGAGGTATAGTTGAGGGCAAGGCTTTCCCATTCATCCTCTGGCATGATCCACTCAAAGGCAGGATCGCCTGCTGCAAGCAGATCCTCATAGGTCTGATGCCGTCCCGACGCGGGAAAACCGGCATGGGCATCCGGGCACTCGATCAGCACGGGCGCTGGTTCGTCCATCTGCTGCGCTGCGGCCTCCGCCAGCTCCAGGAACTGGGAATCCACCAGCACGACCTTCGCGCCGCCATGGTCAAAGATATAGGCCACCGTATCCACGTCGAGGCGGGTGTTGATCGTGTTCAGAACGGCACCGCATGCTGGCACGCCGAAATGTGCTTCTGCCTGGGCGGGCAGGTTGGGGATCAGGGTCGCCACGACATCGCCCGGAGCCACGCCCTTGGCGGCCAGCGCGGACGCAAGGCGCGTGCATCTCTCGTAGTACTGTGCGTAGGTCACGCGATGCGATCCGTAGATCACCGCCACCCGATCCGCAAAGACCGATGCCGCCCGCCGCAGATGCGACAGCGGTGTCAGCGGCACATAGTTCGCAGCCGTCTTGCCGAGGCCTGTTTCATCTGCCATCCAACCCATATCGGTCCTCCCCGTATCGTCTTGCGCAGCGATGTTGCGTCGTTATGGCGAGGGGCGCAAGCAATGGAAAGTCCCATGACGACATATCAGAGCCACCACCCGACAGCCGCTGCGCTGAACATGGTGGGGGCAATGTGCGTGATCGGTGCCATCGATATCTATGTCGCCGTGATTGCCGAGACGATTTCGGTGTGGCAGTTCCTGATCATGCGGCTGCTGCTCGCCGCCCCCATCGTGCTTGCCCTGTCAGCCTTGGGCTTTGGGACCTTGCGTCCCCGCAGGGTCGGCGCCGTGGCGTTTCGGTCCATGCTTATCGCAACCGGCATGTTCTGCTATTTCGGCGCACTTGCCTTCATGCCCATCGCAATGGCGTTGGCGGGGCTTTTCACCTCGCCCATCTTCGTGCTGCTGCTGACGGCCTTCGTGCTCAGGCAACGGATAGGTCCGTGGCGGATCATTGCCGTGGCTGTCGGCTTTGCGGGCATCCTTGTGGTTCTTGGCCCATCCGGGGGCACCCTCGGTTGGGTCGCGGCGCTGCCAGTGGTGGGCGGGATCCTCTACGCCTCCGGGGTCGTCGCGACGCGGGCGCTGTGCGATGGAGAAAGCACGCTGACTTTGCTGTTCGGTATCTTTGTCGCGCAGGGCGCACTCGGGACGGTCGTGCTTGCGCTCATCACCGTTCTTGATCCTCCGGTCGGTGCAGGGGGCATGGCCTTTCTGACGCGCGGTTGGGTCTGGCCCATTGACGCGGCATGGCCCTATCTGCTGGTGCAGGTGTTTGGGTCCGTGCTGGGCGTTGGCCTGTTGAATCGCGCCTACCAGATCGGCGAGGCCAGCCATGTGGCAGTCTTCGAATACTCGATCATGATCTTCGGGCCTTTCTTTGGCTGGATATTGCTGGGTCAGCCCGTCACTTGGCTGCAAGGTGCCGGAATTGCATTGATCGTGGCGGCCGGGTTCATCATCGCAGTGCGCAGCCGGGAAAGGGCGGCTAAGCTTGCGTCATGATCCTGAGCACTGGCCGCAAATACATCTTTGTCCACGCCCCCAAGACCGGGGGCACGGCCATGGCCCAAGCGCTTGAGGCGCGGGCAATGAAGGACGACATCATGCTGGGCGATACGCCCAAAGCATTGAAGCGGCGGCACAAGGTAAAGAACATCAAGGCGCGTGGCCGGTTGTGGAAGCACTCGACGCTGTCGGATATCGAGGGGTTGGTGCCCAGCCTTGACGGTCTTTTTGCCTTTGCCCTTGTCCGCAATCCCTGGGATCGGATGGTCAGCTATTATCATTGGTTGCGGGAGCAGAGCTTTGACCATCCCGCCGTCGCGCTGGCCGGTCAGATGGAGTTTTGCGATTTTGCCTGTGCGTCCCAGACGCGGTCGTCGATGCAGGCAAACCCGGCGCGTCGCTACATGATCGATGCTGCTGGGCGCGAGCGCTGCGATCTTTACATACGGCTTGAGCATTTTGACGCGGATGCTGAACCGCTTTGGGATCACTTGGGGTTTCGCCTGCAATTGCCCCCACGCGTCCAACGCGTCAGACAGGGTTGCAGATTACCGCGGTTATTACTCGGATGATGCACGTGATGCCGTCGCCGAAGCTTGCGCCGAGGACATCGAAAGATTCGGTTATTCCTTCGAATGACACCCCATTTACCCGCATGCGCTGAAAACTGTCCTTAATTTGTAAACAACGAGGCAGTGGCTGGGTCACTGGAGCCGTTTGGGGCGACAGTGCCTCATTCCCGCCCAGATTGCGGCCCGTCTTGGCCTTGGGAATCACTGCAATTGGCGACATCAGAACAAAACCGGCGCGCTGCCAGCGCCGCACCATGGGGATGGAAAAGATGTTTGGATGGGCAAAGACGCAAGCGCCACGCCGGATGCCGGAATCGACGGCAGCTTGGGATGGTGGGGTCATGACAACGCGGGGGCTGTTGGCAGGCACGCGGGTGGCAACGTCGATGGGGTGGCGGGCGGTGGATGCTTTGGCCGCGGGCGATCTGGTTCTGACATTCGACGCAGGTTTGCAGCCCTTGGTCGAGGTGCGGCGCGACATTTTCTGGACCGCAGATGCGTCGGTGCCTTCCGCCTATCATTCGGTCCTTGTCCCCGCGGGGACACTTGGCAACAGCGCTGATCTTGAGCTGTTGCCTGATCAGGGTGTGCTGGTGGAAAGCGACGCGGCTTGCGATGCATTTGGCGATCCGTTTGCGGTTCTGTCGGCTAAGTCGCTGGAAGGGTATCGGGGTGTCCGTCGCATGGCGCCGCGGACGCAAATCGAAATCATCACTCTGGTTTTTGCCGGGGAACAGGTTGTGTATGCCGAAGGGGGTGCTCTCGTTCATTGCCCCCGGCACATGATGCACCTTGATGAACTGTGCGCCGCGGTGCCGGGCTACGATGTGATCCCGGCCCGCGATGCGGCTTTCCTTGTTGAATGCATGAAGGTCGAAGACGCACGCTACGGGATTGTGGCCTGATCCGGGGGACTCAGGTGCCGGGCAGCGCCCGGTAGCCTTTGACAATCATTGTCAGGCCCACGCCCGTCAGCCCGGTCCCGGTTAGCACATGAGGGTTGAGCCAGCGTGAGGTCGCGCGGTTGACCGTGTGCATTGTCAAAAGGGCGTAACCGATGATCGACAGGGCATCGAGCACAAGAAAGATCGCCCCGTAGATCAGGGTTTGCACCAACACGCTGTGATCTGCCGAGATGAACGCCGGAAACAGCGCCACGAAAAACACGATGGCTTTCGGGTTTGAGACGCAGGCAAAGAAGCCTGCCCAGAACGTCACCTTGTCCGCAGGCTTTGCCCGGAACGTGGTGCCATTGCGCATGGCGACAAAGGATTGCAGGCCCATCCACACGATGAAGACCCCACCGGCGATTTGCAACGGCGGCAGGATCACATCGGACAGCGCCAGCAGTGTGGCCAGTGAACTGGCCGCAATGGTGATGTGAACGATCGTGCCCAGACCGTCCCCGGCGACAGTGATGAAGAGACCACGACGCCCGTGTTTCAGCCCCTGCGCTGTGGCAAAGGCGACGGATGGGCCGGGAGCCGCAACGAACAGCAGTGTCGTGGTGATGAAGGCGATGAGCAGGGTCGGGTCCATTATGTCTTCTCCGATACTGGTGTGTCGCGCCCAAGCGCGTATTGGGTCATGCCGGGGAAGGTGGGTAGCCAGGGTTCCCGGCGGATGGTCCAAAGCTCATAGGTTGGGGTGAACCGTCCGGGTTCGTCGAGCGCACCCAGGTGTATCTCGACCTCGTTGTCGCTGATGGCAAAGACGGATGATCCGCAGGTGGTGCAGGTGTGCCGCCCTTCGTGTGCCCGCGTTTCGCCCGTGATTTCAACGGCTTCGCGCGGGAAGATGGCGGCGGCAAAGAACAGTGCGCCGTGGTGCTTGCGGCAATCAAGGCAATGGCAGATGCCCACGCGATCCGGTGACCCCGTGGCAACAAGGCGCACGGCACCGCAGACGCAACCGGCTGTGATCTGGTCCATGTGCAGGCCTCCCCCTTGACGCGTTTGCAGTATGCCCATGGGTCCAACCGCGTCCACAGGCGAAAGCAGGTGGTGCCGCCATTCCGTGGCAAGGAAGGCCGATGTCCGCTGGTTCAGGCGTATTGCGGGTTCGCGCGGTGCTCGATCAAGGAACAGGTTCTATGGTCGCAGCACACAACCTAAACCGGAGCGTAAAGCATTGTTTTTATACCGTAAGTTGGGGATCGAAGACGCACAGGCATGGCTTGTTCTGCGTCAGGAAGGGGCCACTGTTGCGCCAAGCGGTTTTCTGGTGACCGAGGCTGAAAGCCGCGCGATGACTGTCGAGACGGCCAGCAAGGTTCTTGCTTATGGTGGGCTGCGCGGCGTGTTCGACGACGATGCTCTGATCGGGTTTTGCGGCTATCGCCCGCAACGACAGGCGCGGACGCGGCACCGGGCGGAGTTGGGGCCGTTCTACGTCACACCCGATTTCCAGGGGACAGGTGCTGCGCAGGCCATGATGAAGGGTGTTCTGGACGAAGCGAAGGAGGGTGGGGTGGAGCAGATCGAACTGAGCGTTGCACCCGCGAACGCCCGGGCCATCGCGTTCTATGAGCGGCACGGTTATGTGCAGTTCGGTGTCTTGCCGGATGCCATCAGGGAGAATGGGGCTTCTGAGGACGCGCTGTTGTACCGTCTGCAATTAGGCTGATGGCGTTTGAAACGGGTCGCTTTAATGCAAAAGGGGCCGCGTAGAACGCAGCCCCTTGAATGATTGCCTTTGGGTGCCGATCAGGCTGCCGCGGCTTCCTTTGGACCGAAGCGGCCATAGAAGCTTTGGTTCTTCTCGGCCATCTCGCGCAGGAGCGCTGGACACTTGAACCGTTCGCCATATTTGGCTTCGAGCTGGTCGCAGCGTTCGGCGGCGTAGGGTGCACCGATGATGTCGAGCCAGCTGAGCGGGCCACCGGACCACGGGGCAAAGCCCCAGCCGAGGATCGCGCCTACGTCGCCTTCGCGGATGTCCATCAGGACGCCTTCTTCCAGCGCGCGGACGGCTTCGAGGACTTGGGAGAACAGCAAGCGGTGCTGGACTTCGCCCAGGTCGGGCTGCTCGTCCATCAGCGGGTACTTGTCATGTACGCCGCGCCAGATGCCCTGACGTTTGCCCTTCTCATCGTAGTCATAGAAGCCTGCGTTCGCCTTGCGGCCCATGCGGCCCAGCTCTTCCAACCAGAAAATCAGGTCGTCGGAGGGGCTGTCGGGATAGTCGTCGCCCATGGCGGCCTTGGTCGCGCGGGCGATCTTGGCACCCAGATCGATGGCCGTCTCATCCGTCAATTGCAGCGGACCCAAGGGCATGCCGACCATCTTGGCGGCGTTTTCGATCAGCGCAGGTTCGACCCCTTCGGTGACCATCCGCGTCCCTTCGTTGATGTAAGGGATGATGCAGCGGTTGGCGTAGAAGAAGCGCGCGTCGTTGACCACGATGGGCGTCTTGCGGATTTGGCGCACGTAGTCGAGCGCCTTGGCCACGGCCCGGTCGCCGGTGTTGGCGCCCTTGATGATCTCAACCAGCAGCATCTTTTCGACGGGCGAGAAGAAGTGGATGCCGATGAAGTGGTCCTGATTTTTGGACGCTTTTGCCAGTTCGGAGATCGGCAGTGTCGAGGTGTTGGAGGCAAAGATGCAGTCGTCGGGGATGATCGCCTCAACCTTCTGCGTGATCTCGGCCTTGACCTTGGGGTCTTCGAACACGGCTTCGATGATCAGGTCGCAGCCTTTGAGTTGGTCAAGGTCAGGTGTGGCGGTGATGCGGGACAGGAGCGCCGCGCCCTTTTCCTGCGTGGTCTTGCCGCGCTTGATGCCGCCTTCGACATATTTCTCGGAGTAGTTCTTGCCCCGATCCGCGCTTTCCTGATCGCGGTCGATCAGCACCACTTCGATACCGGCCTGAGCCGAAACGAGGGCAATGCCCGCGCCCATCAGGCCCGCGCCTAGAACGCCAAGTTTCTTGACCCGTTGGTCTTCGATGCCTTGCGGACGCACAGCGCCTTTTTCCAGCGCTTCCTTGTTGAGGAAGAGCGAGCGGATCATGGCACCGGAGGAGGGGTTCATCAGCACGTTGGTGAACCAGCGCGCCTCGATCTTCAGCGCCGTGTCAAAGGGCACAAGTGCGCCTTCGTAGACGGCACTCAGCAGCGCCTTGGCGGCAGGGTAGACGCCTTGGGTCTTGCCGTTCACCATGGCCGCAGCACCGACAAAGGTCATGAAGCCTGCGGGGTGGTAGGGGGCACCTCCGGGCATCTTGTAGCCCTTCTGGTCCCAGGGCTTCACAAGGTCGGCGTCCGTCGCGTTCAGCACCCATTCGCGGGCGGCGGCGACAGGGTCTGCGACGACCTCATCGACCAGCTTGCCCTTGGCTTTGGCAGGGGAGACCATCTTGCCTTCCAGCAGGAAGGGCGAGGCGTCCATCGCGCCCAGCTTGCGCGCGAGGCGCGTTGTGCCACCGGCACCGGGGAAGATGCCGACGAGGATTTCGGGCAGGCCGACCTTGGCCTTCGGGTTGTCCGCGATGAAAGTGCGGTGCGTGGCCAGCGGCAGCTCCAGACCGATGCCAGCCGCAGTGCCGGGCAGGGCAGCAGCAATCGGCTTGCCGCCCTTGTTGGTCTTGGGGTCCATGCCCGCGCGTTCGATCTTGCGGAGCAGACCGTGCATTTTCATCGTGCCTTCGAACAGGCCCTTGGCAGGGTTGTCGCCTGCCTCTTCCTTCATCTTGGCGAGCAGGTTCAGGTCCATGCCGCCAGCGAAGGTGTCCTTGCCCGAGGTGATCACCACGCCCTTGACCGCGTCATCGGCGAGCACGTCGTCGATGTGGTCGTTGAGTTGCGCCAGCCCTTCGAGGGACATGACGTTCATGGTCTTGCCTTCGACATCCCATGTGATGGTAGCGATGCCGTCGGCGTCTTTGGTCAGTGTAAAGTCAGCCATTGTTCTCTTCTCCCCTTACACGCGTTCGATGATTGTGGCGGCACCCATACCGGAGGCGACGCAGAGTGTGGCAAGACCGGTTTCCTTGTCGGTCCGCTCCATCTCGTCCAGCAGCGTGCCGAGGATCATGGCACCGGTGGCGCCCAGCGGGTGGCCCATGGCGATGGCGCCGCCGTTGACGTTCACCTTGCCGTGGTCGACGTCGAATGCCTGCAGGAAGCGTAGGACGACGGCGGCGAAGGCTTCGTTCACTTCGAACAGGTCGATGTCACCGATGTTCATGCCGTTGTCGCGCAGGATCTTTTCGGTGACGGGCACGGGGCCGGTCAGGTTGATGGTGGGATCAGTGCCGATCTTTGCGGTGGACTTGATGCGCGCGCGGGGCTTGAGGCCCAGCTTCTCGCCCAGTTCCTCGTTGCCGATCAGCAGGGCTGCGGCGCCGTCAACGATGCCCGACGAGTTGCCTGCGTGGTGCACGTGGTTGATGCGTTCGAGGTGGGGGTATTTCATCAGCGCGACCTTGTCGAAACCGGGCATGACCTTTCCCATGGCTTCAAAGGCTGCGTTGAGGCTGCCCAGCGACTGCATGTCCGTCTGCGGGCGCATGTATTCGTCGTGATCCAGGATCGGCAGGCCGTTCTGGTCCATGACGGGGATGATGGATTTGGAGAACCGCTTGTCGTCCCACGCTTCTTTCGCGCGGCGCTGGCTTTCGACCGAGTACTGGTCGACGTCGTCACGGGAGAAGCCGTATTCCGTTGCGATCAGGTCTGCACCGATACCCTGCGGGGCAAAGTAGCTTTCCATGGCAATCGACGGGTCCGCAGCGATGGCAGCACCATCGGACCCCATGGCCACACGGCCCATCATTTCGACGCCACCGGCAATATAGCCGTCACCGGCTCCGCCGCGCACCTGGTTGGCAGCGATGTTCACGGCTTCAAGACCGGAAGCGCAGAAACGGTTGATGGCGATGCCGGGGATGGCCTCATCAAGGTCGGAGGCCAGAACGGCTGTTCTCGCAAGGTTGCCGCCCTGTTCCATCACTTGCGTGACGTTGCCCCAGATCACATCCTCGACCACGTGGCCGTCGATGTTGTTGCGCTCTTTCAGCGCGTTCAGGGTCAGGGTCGAAAGGCGCAGCGAGGTCACCTCGTGCAACGCACCGTCCTTGCGGCCCTTGCCGCGCGGGGTGCGGATGGCGTCATAGATATAGGCTTCGGTCATCGTGTTCGTCCTCCTGCCGAATGGCGTGTCTTTGTCTTCAAGTGGGGTAGACCGGATGGTCTAATCAAGGGTGACGTTGCGGCGCTTTACGTAAACTTACGCGCGGTCGGCGGGCGAGCCGGGCATGAGGTCGTAGGGCGCCTTCCAACCGGGGGTGTCCGAGATGTTGGTCAACCAGCGGTCGATGTTGGACCAATCGGCGCGGTCGAAGCCGAAAGGTTCGGGGTAGTAGAGATAGCCACAGCAACTGAGGTCGGCATTGGTCAGGCCGTCACCCACGATCCAGTTCCGGCCTTCGAGATGATCGTTTAGTATGGCGTAGGCAGCTTTGAGACGTCCTTGGTTGAACGCGATGACCTCTTGTGGGCGCTTGTCTTCAGGCAGGAAGTTCATCAGGAACCGGGTGACGCCGCACATGGAGCTGAGCTTGTGGTTGTCCCAGAGGACCCAGCGCAGCACTTCGTATTTGTCGTCACCTTCACCGCCGAATTTACCGGTCTTGTCGGAGACGTATTTCTGGATGACGCCCGACTGGCTGATCTTGCGGTCCCCATCCACCAGCAAAGGCGCCTCGCCCATCGGGTTGAGGGCGCGGTATTCGTCTGTGCGCGCGGCGCCGCCGAAGAAATCAACGAAGACGGGCTCCCAATCGAGACCGGAGAGTTGCAGAGCGAGGGCTGCCTTGTAGGAGTTCCCGCTTTCGCCGAAGCAGTGCAGTTTGAGGGTCATTGGTGCGGGCCTTTCCGGTCTTGAGATTTGGGAGGGCAAGACCGGTGGGTTTCACACCCCCGGACCCCCCGTGCGGTTTATCTGGCGAAATGAAGATGATCCCGTTTACGCCACATTAGGGTTAATGCCCCGAAGATGAGAAGGCATGGCAGGCTGCGGAGCTGAGCCATGTGCGAAGTGAAACCCTGCTTTCCCGGCCTCGGTGGACGCCGCCCGCGGAAAGCAGGGTGGACCCCACCTTCATTTCGCCAGGTAAACCGCCCCCGGAGGAGGGCCGGCTGGCGGCAAGCGCCAATGCGTTTCGCATCAAAACGCCCTCGCAATCAGCTCTTTCATGATCTCATTGGTGCCACCATAGATGCGCTGCACCCGCGCGTCCGTCCACATACCGCCGATATCGTAGTCGTTGGTGAAACCGTAACCGCCATGCAGTTGCAGGCATTCGTCCAGCACCCAGGCTTGGGTGTCCGTGGTCCAGTATTTGCACATGGCGGCTTTATCCACGGTCAACTCGCCGCGGATGTGTTCGGCCATGCATTCGTCAAAGAAAGACCGGCTGACCATGGTTTTGGTCTTGGCTTCGGCCAGTTTGAAGCGGGTGTTCTGGAATTGCAGGAGGTTGCCACCGAAGGCCTCGCGTTCCTTGCAGTAGGCCAGCGTCCGCTCGACCGCGCCTTCCATTGCTCCGACGGCAGCGCAGGCGATGACCATGCGTTCCTGCGGCAGTTGCTGCATGAGCTGGTAGAAGCCTTGGCCTTCGGCCCCGCCAAGAATGTTTTCAGGGGCGATCTCCACGTTGTCGAAGAACAGCTCGGACGTGTCCGAGGCGTGCATGCCGATCTTGTCGAGGTTGCGGCCACGGTCGAAGCCTTCGGCCCCGTCGGTTTCAAGCACTACCAGCGACACGCCTTTCGATCCTTGTGACGGGTCGGTCTTGGCGGCGACCACGATCAGGTTGGCGTGTTGGCCGTTGGTAATGAAGGTCTTGGAGCCTGTCAGTTTGTAGGCGTTGCCGTCCTTGATCGCGCGGGTCTTGATCGCTTGGACGTCCGAGCCGGTGGAGGGTTCGGTCATGGCAAGCGCGCCGACGAGTTCGCCAGTGACCAGCTTGGGCAGCCAGCGTTGTTTCTGGTCGTCGGTGCCGTAGGCCAGCACATAGTGCGCGACGATACCGGAGTGAATGCCGTGGCCCCAGGCCGCCAGGTTGGCGCGGGATGCTTCGACAAGGATCGCGGCTTCGTGGCCGAAATCACCGCCTGCGCCCCCGTATTCCTCGGGGATCGACGGGCAGAGCAGGCCCAGCTCGCCCGCTTGTGCCCAGGTTGAGCGGTCCATTTCGCCCTGTTTGCGCCAGCGTTCGAAATGGGGCGCCCATTCATTGATGATGAATTGCGCCGTCATGTCGGCGATCATCTGATGCTCTTCCGTCATCCATGCGGACGGCCCAGCAGCCATGTCTTTCATATCTCTCCTCCCCAGGAGATTTAGCGTTTGCGCGCCTCCAACTCGGAATTGAACAGCCGCAAGCGGGCTGTCAGGTTTTCCTCGTTCATCACGCTATCGAAATTCTCGAACAGGAACGACAGGGCCTCGCCCTCGTCCAGCCCTGCTTCGGCGGCAAACCGCTTGAGGCGGCGATAGCCATCCTCGGTCATGGCGACGGGAAAGCGGCGGGTCAGGCGAAAGCGTTTGGGCATGCGGTCTCCGAAAAGCGGTAGGGCGGGGTTTTACCCCGCCCTAACTTTAGAAGTTTGCCGCTTCCAGCGCCATCACAGTGTCGGCACCGGTCTGGATGCGTGTCAGGTGCAACGCTGTGGCGGGCAGTTGGCGTGCCATGTAGTAGCGGCCCGTTGCCAGCTTGGTCTCAAAGAATTCCGGGTCGGACGTTCCACCCGCCAGTGCTTCGCGCGACGCCTTGCCCATCTTGGCCCACATCAGGCCCAGGCAGACATGGCCGAACATGTGCATGAAGTCGTAGCTTCCGCTCAGCGCGTTGTTCGGGTTCGTCATGCCGTTCTGCATGAAGTACATGCCAGCGGCCTGCAGGTCCTTGGACGCAGCTTTCAGCGGTTCCAGGAACTCGTTGTCGTAGGCTTCGTCCTGGCCTGAATTGTCCTTGATGAAGCTTTTGACCAGGTCAAAGAACGCCATCACGTGCTTGCCACCGTCTTGCGCCAGCTTGCGGCCCACGAGGTCCAGCGCCTGCACGCCGTTGGCCCCTTCGTAGATCATCGCGATACGGGCGTCGCGGGTGTATTGCGACATGCCCCATTCCTCGATGTAGCCATGACCGCCATAGACCTGCTGGGCCTTGATGGTGTTGTCGTAGCCTACATCCGTCAGGAACCCTTTGATGATCGGGGTCAGCAGCGACACGAGGCCGTCGGCGTCCTTGTCACCGGCCCGGTGGGCGGCGTCGATCATTGTCGCGCCCCACAGGATGAACGCGCGTGCGCCTTCGGCAAAGGACTTCTGGTCCATCAGCGAGCGGCGGATGTCGGGGTGCACGATCAGCGGATCGGCGGGCTTTTCGGGGGCCTTGGCACCTGTCACGTCACGCCCTTGCAGACGGTCGTTGGCGTACTCAACGGCGTTTTGATAGGCGACCTCGGCCTGGGACAGGCCCTGCATGCCGACACCAAGACGCGCTTCGTTCATCATGGTGAACATGGCGCGCATGCCCTTGTGCTCTTCGCCAATCAGGTAGCCTACGGCCCCGTCATAGTTCATCACGCAGGTGGAGTTGCCGTGAATGCCCATCTTCTCTTCGATATTGCCAACGGCGACACCGTTGCGGGCACCCAGCGAGCCGTCTTCGTTCACGAGGAACTTGGGCACGATGAAGAGCGACACGCCCTTGATGCCTTCGGGACCACCGACGATCTTCGCCAAAACCAAGTGGATGATGTTGTCGGCCATGTCGTGCTCACCAGCCGAGATAAAGATCTTCTGGCCGGAGATTTTGTAGCTGCCGTCGTCTTGAGGCTCTGCCTTGGTGCGCATCAGGCCCAGATCGGTGCCGCAATGCGGTTCGGTCAGGTTCATGGTGCCGGTCCATTCGCAGGACACCATCTTGGGCAGATAGGTTTCCTTTTGGGCTTGGCTGCCGTGCGCCAGGATGGCCGAGGCCGCGCCGTGCGTCAGACCCTGGTACATGGTGAAGGCCATGTTGGCGGACGAGAACATCTCGCCCACTGCGGTGCCGATGACGTAGGGCATGTTTTGGCCGCCGAATTCCTCGGGCATGTCCAGACCGGGCCAACCGCCCTCTTTCACCTGCTCGAACGCGTCCTTGAACCCGGTGGGGGTGTAGACAACGCCGTTTTCCAAACGGCAGCCTTCCTTGTCGCCCACGACGTTCAGCGGGGCGAGGACCTCGGAGGTCAGTTTGCCAGCTTCGTCGAGGATGGCGGAGGTAAAGTCGGCCTCCAGTTCATCGTAGCCAGGGATGTCTGCGCCTGTGACGTTCAGTACGTCGTGCAGGATGAATTGCATGTCCTTGGTGGGGGGCGTGTAGCTTGGCATAAGTCTCTCCCTAGTGCGGCGGCGCTTATTCAGCGGCCTTCTTCGTGGTATTCATCGAGGCGATCATCTTTTCGCCCCACTTCAATTGGTTCCGAAGGTCATCTATGGCCTCGGTCAACTCATCGCGTTGGCGCTCCATGTCGGCCAGTCGGTCACGGGCGATGTCATAGGTGCGCGCCAGTTGCGTCTGCTGCTGGTCACCCATGTCGTAGAGGTCCAGAAGCTGGCGGATTTCCTCAAGGCTGAAACCAAAGCGCTTGCCGCGCAGGATCAGCTTCAGACGGGCCCGGTCGCGTTTGGTGAACAGGCGCTTTTGGCCCTCGCGGATCGGGAACAGCAGTTCCTTGGCTTCGTAGAAGCGCAGGGTCCGCGGTGTGACGGCAAACGCGCCGCACATTTCGCGGATGGTCATGGTTTTCTCACTCATCGGATCACTCGCATATCCTGTTGCGCCCATCACATGGTGGAGACGCGGATTCGATGCAACCGACAGATGACGTTGACGTAAGCTGTACGTTGCGTCACGAAGGAGGTTGACGTGATTTTTTACCACGTCAACTGACGGCACGACGGATTTTTCCACCTTGATGCATATCAAGGTGGCGTACTCATCGCCTCGCTACGTTGCGCATGCAGTCAAAGGGAGTGCATGACATGTTCAAGAGAATTGTAGTTGGCGTTGATGGATCAAGCACATCGGACAATGCGGTGCGCATTGCCTGCGATTTAGCCGGCAAGTACGACAGTGCGCTCTATCTGGTGCACACCCCACAGCCACAAACGGTTGCTTTTGCGCTCGGGGCCGTAGCGGGATACCACGCCGTCACCACGATGCCGAGCCTCGAAGAGGTGGAGGAAGCGGCAAGCAAGATTGTGGAGGGCGCCACCGCAATCGCGAACGAATGCGGCAACGAGATCGTCGAAGCACGTACGGATCAGGGGGATCCCGCCCAGAAAATCACGGCATGCGCACAGGATGTGGGTGCCGATTTGATCGTCACGGGACGGCGTGGTTTGGGAAGCATTGGGTCGCTGGTCCAGGGAAGCACCAGCCAGCAGGTCAATCATCTGGCGAAATGCGCGACCCTGTCCGTTATCTAGGGCGTTTTGAAATGATGACCGGGTGCGGCGGTGTGTGCTGCGGTCGGTTTAACCCTTGAGTTCCCCGGCAACGCTGTCGCGCAGGCCCTGTAATTCGTCCCGCGCTTCGTCCAGTTGTTTACGCTGCTCGTCCAGTTCTTTGAGCTGCCCGTCGGCAAGTTCGATCCAGGCACGCATTTGGGCCTCGGTGCCTTCATGTTCGTAGATGAGTAGCCACTGCCGAATGTCTTCCAGTTGGAAGCCAAACTTGCGTCCGCGCAGGATTAGTTTCATGCGCGCGCTTTCCCGGGGGCCGTAAAAGCGCGATCTGCCTTCGCGGTCCGGTTGCAGCAATTCGATGTATTCGTAGTAGCGCAGCGTGCGCGGCGTCACATCAAATTCCGCGCACATCTCTTTAAAGCTCAAGCGGTCGTCTGCCATGACTTCCTTTGTCTCCATCCCTGGACTTCAAGCCTAAGGCGCGTGCGCGCGGCACGCAACAGGTGCCTTGCCCAATCTGCGCACAAGACCCATAACTTGCATCCACGACCGTGTGACGAGGCCATATGTCCGATCCAGACAAACTCAAGCTTGCCCGACAATTCATTGAAGCCATTCCACATTCTCGAGATTTGGGGATGAAGCTGACTGAGATGGAGGATGGTGTTGCGGTAATCACCATGCCCTATGATGACCGGTTGATCGGCGATCCTGAGACGGGCGTGATCAGCGGCGGCGCTGTATCCGCGTTAATGGACACCTGTTGCGGGGCCGCGGTGATGAGCCACCCGGAAAACCTTGGCGGTACGGCCACGCTTGATCTGCGGATTGACTACATGCGGGCGGCCACGCCCGGCCAAGCCATCACCGCCCGCGCGACCTGTTACCATGTCACGCGATCGGTGGCTTTCGTGCGGGCCAACGCCTGTGATGATGACAGCGACAATCCTGTGGCCACGGCCACGGGCGCTTTCACGGTGGAGGGCAAGCGATGAAGCGGCCCGAGCCTGTGCAGGTCGTCAAGCAACGGCGCGATGCTGCGCTATCGGCGCTGGTCAGCGGTGTGCCTTATATCCAGTATCTTGGCCTGACCTTTGATCGGCGCGGGGACGAGTTGACCGGCGTGCTGCCCTTTGATGAAAAGCTGATCGGCAACCCGCTGTTGCCCGCGCTGCATGGCGGGGTGACGGCTGCGTTCCTGGAAGCGACGGCGGTGATCACCTTGTCTTGGTCCTACCTGTGGGAAGACATCGAAAGCGGTGCGCTGGACTTTGATCCGAGTACCGCACCCAAACTGCCCCGTTTGCCCAAGACGGTCGATTTTTCGGTCGACTATCTGCGCTCAGGCTTGCCGCGTGACGCCTACGCCCGTGCGCGCATCAACCGGTCGGGGCGGCGCTATGCCTCGGTCCATGTGGAAGGCTGGCAGGACAATCGAGACCGGCTGTTTGCGCAGGCCACCGGGCATTTTGTCATGCCGCAACGGCGCTAGATGGAGGCGACAGCCACCACCGAACCACCAGCGCCGCTGACCCACAAGCGGGTGCTCAAGATTGCGCTGCCCATTGTGTTGTCCAACGCCACCGTACCGATCCTGGGGGCTGTGGATGTCGGTGTCGTGGGGCAAATGGGAGAGGCCGCGCCTATTGGCGCAGTGGCGATGGGGGCCATTATCCTCAGCACCGTTTACTGGATTTTCGGGTTCCTGCGCATGGGCACCGTCAGCCTTGCCGGGCAAGCGGCAGGCGCAGGGGATGATGACGAGGTATCAGCCTGGTTGACCCGTGCCTTGCTGGTAGCTGCCATGGGCGGCGCGGGTCTGATCCTGTTGCAATTCCCGATCGTCTTGCTGGCCTTCCAGCTTTCGCCTGCCAGCGCCGAGGTCGAGAGCCTGGCCCGCGATTACCTGTTCATCCGCATCTGGACCGCCCCGGCGGCCATTGCCGTTTATGCGCTGACCGGCTGGCTTGTGGCGATGGAGCGGACGGGCGGCGTGTTCTGGGTGCAGCTGGTTATGAACGGGGTGAACATCGTCCTGAACTTTGTCTTCGTGCTGGGCTTTGGCTGGGGGGTGAGCGGCGTGGCCATTGCCACCGTCATCGCCGAGGTGCTTGGCGCGGGCTTGGGGCTGTGGTTCTGCCGAGCCGCCTTTGATCGCCCCGCGTGGCGTGACTGGCCGCGCGTGCTGCGCCGGGCGCAACTGATCAAGATGGCGCTTCTGAACACGGATATTCTGCTGCGCTCGCTGATGCTGATGATCATCTTTTCCAGCTTCGTGTTTCTGGGCGCGCGGTTCGGTGATGTGACGCTGGCCGCGAACGAGGTGTTGATTCAATTCATGTACATCACCGCCTATGCCATGGACGGCTTTGCTTTTGCCGCTGAAACCCTGATTGCCCGCGCCTACGGCCGCCGCGATCCCATGCGCGTGCGCCGGTCCGCGCTGATGACATCCATGTGGGGCATGGCTATTTGCTGCATCACCGCGGGTGCGTTTCTTTTTGTTGGTCCGTGGCTCATTGATGTGATGGCCAAGGATGTTGAGGTGCAGGTGGTGGCGCGGGAGTACCTGTGGTGGATGGTTGCCGCCCCGTTGGTGGGGTGCGCGGCATGGATGTTCGATGGCATATTCATTGGCGCTGGCCGGGGCAGGGATATGCGCAACATGATGGCGATATCCTTTGTTCTGTATTGGCTGGCCGTGCTGATCCTGCTGCCGCTTATGGGCAATCACGGGCTGTGGGCTGCGATCCTTATTTCATTTGTCGCGCGGGGGGTGACGCTGGGGCTACGTTATCCGGCGCTGGAGCGGGCGGCCGGGTGAAGGACTGGGGCGCTGCCCCAGACCCCGTGGTATTTTCAGTCAGAAGAAGCTTAGAGCCAGTTCTTTGTTTCCGTGCCGACCGCTTCCGCCACGGATTGGAAACTGTCTTGTTGCAGTTGGGCGTCCACCCCTTCCGCGATGCGAGCTGCGAGGCTGAGACCGCCATAAACGAGGCCTGTGTAGAGCTGCACCGCTGACGCCCCGGCCTTGATCTTGGCGTAGGCTTGTTCGGCGGATGCCACGCCACCGACCCCGATCAGAGGAACCTTGGTCAGGTTGTGCAGTTTGGCGAGGACGCGAGTGGATTTTTCGAACAGCGGAGCGCCGGACAGGCCACCCTTTTCCTGAGCATGCGCGCTGCGCAGGCCGGTGCGGTCCAGTGTGGTATTCGTCGCAATTATCGCGGCCACCCGGGCGTCTTCGGCCACTTTGGCGATGTCGGCGAGGTCCTGATCGGTCAGATCTGGTGCAATTTTCAGGAAAACGGGGATGTCACCGCGCACCTGCATGACGCCGTCAAGCAGTGCAGCCAAGGCCATTGGTCCTTGCAGGTCCCGCAGTTTTTCCGTGTTGGGGCTGGAGACATTGACCGTGGCGAAGTCGATGTAGGGTGCACAGTGCTGTAGCACCTTTGCGAAGTCTTCGGCCCGGTTCGCGCTGTCCTTGTTGGCACCGAGGTTCAGGCCCACCGGCACGCCTTTGGGGCGTTTTGCCAAGCGGGTGGCGATCGCCTCCATCCCGTCATTGTTGAAGCCGAAACGATTGATGGCCGCGGCATCCTGGGTCAGCCGGAAAAGCCGCGGTTTGGGGTTGCCGGGTTGGGGCAGTGGGGTGGCGGCGCCGACCTCGATCCAGCCGAAACCGGCCCGGCTGAGGGGGGCGATGGCCGTGGCGTTCTTGTCGAAGCCCGCAGCAAGGCCCACGGGGTTGGGCAGATCCATACCGGCCAGCGATGTGCGCAGACGGTCGCTTGTGATCGGGCCTGGGAGCGGCGCAAGCGGTGTATGCAGTGCCTTGAGTGCCAATCCGTGCGCAATTTCCGGGTCCAGCTTGCGCAGGGCCTGGGTTCCGATCCGTTCCAGTGCCTGTTTCATCCGAAAGACGTGCCTCCGTCTGCTGGTTTGCACCGGATCAGGCGCGAGGTTTTGACCGCTGCCTGTCGGTGCACCACAGCGCGCTTGTAGTCGGGATCAGTGACCATGGCGAGGAAGGCACCAGCACTCGGGTAGTGGGCGATGAACACGGCGTCCCATGCTTCGTCCGCGGGTCCGATCAATGTGGTTTCAAACCCGCCGCGCCATGCAATACGACCGCCAACCTTGCCCAAAACCGGCGCAGAGTGTTTGCCATAGAGCCCATAGGCCTGCGCGCCGGTCAGTCCGTCGCGCGCCAATTCGTGGTCGCCGGGGTAGTTGGCGAGATCGTTGAAACGGACGAGGTTGAGCATCTCGATCGGTGTGTCGCGCGGCAGGTCCTTGAAGGCCTGAAACTGTTCTGCTGTGGGATCTATATGGGTCATGTGTCGAACCCTGCGCCCGGCGGGAACTGGTGAATTCCGTTTTCTAGTGGCAAGGGTTGGGCCCAGTGGACATCTGCCAGCCGCATCTCGCGGTACAGATGCGGGAACTCGGCCCCGCCGCGGGACACTTCCCATTTCAGGTTATCACCCAGGGCGCCTGTATCGACCGCGATCAGGAACAGGTTGTCTTCGCCTGCAAAATGCTTGGCGGCGGTTTCGGCGGCCTGTGTGGCGGTCGAGAAATGGACATAGCCGTCCTGCACATCAATCGACGCGCCGGGCGTGCTGCCGTTTTCGCGCAGATGCGCCCATTCGGGGGCGCGGAAAATCTTGTAAATCAGCATGGCTGCGTGATGCAGCTTGCTTACGCAGTGGTCAAGTGCGCGCTGTCATGGATTTGTTGCGCGCTTTCCCTAAGGAACCGCTTTGACTCGTGGTGCAGATTGTTGTCACGATATGGACATAACCAATGAGGGAGACACCAGATGACCCGATTTCTGATGGGCACTGCTGCGCTGGCGCTGAGCGCGGGCATGGCATCCGCCGAATATACGCTGCATATTTTGCACACCAATGACATGCACAGCCGCATTGAATCGATCAACCGTTTCGATTCGACCTGCAATGCCGAGGGCGAAGCCGAAGGCGAATGCTTTGGCGGTGTGGCGCGGGTCAAGACGGCCATCGACGCCAAGAAGGCATCGCTCGACAACCAGAACGTCGTCGTATTGGACGCAGGCGATCCGTTTCAGGGCTCGCTCTTCTACACCACCTACAAGGGCGCGGCCGAGGCCGAGTTTATGGAGCAGATGGGCTATGATGCCATGGCCGTGGGCAACCACGAGTTCGACGATGGCCCGCAGGGCCTCGCCGATTTCATCGAGAAGGTCAGCTTCCCGGTCATCTCCGGCAACCTTGATCTGTCTGCCGAAGAAACGCTGAGCGGCAAGGTCGAAAATCATGTGGTGCTCGAAGTCGGCGGCAAGAAGATAGGCGTGATCTCCGCGCTGGCCACTGACACGGTCGAGACATCCTCGCCCGGCCCCAACGTCGTTTTCCAGGACGAAATCGAGGCGCTGCAAGCAGACGTCGCCACCCTGCAAGGCGAAGGCGTCGACATTATCATCGCACTCAATCACGTGGGCCTGAACAAAGACCTCGCGATTGCCGAGGCGGTCGATGGCATCGACGTGGTGATCGGCGGTCATAGCCATACGCTGATGTCCAATGACGATGCAGAAACACCGGCCTATCCCACCATGGTGGACGATGCAGCAGTGGCGCAGGCCTATGCCTATACCAAGTACCTGGGTCATCTGACGGTGACTTTTGATGACGACGGCAACGTGACTGCAGCCTCGGGTGATCCGATGTTGCTGGACGCTTCCGTTGAGCCCAACACTGATTTCCTTGCACGGATCGCAGAGATGGGCGCGCCCATCGAAGAGATGAAAACGCGGGTCGTGGCCGAAGCCGCTGAAGCCATCGAAGGCGGTCGCGACACGTGCCGCGCGATGGAATGCCCCATGGGCTCGCTCATTGCAGATGCGATGTTGGATCGGGTGAAGGATCAGGGGATCGAGATTGCGATCCAGAACGGTGGAGGCATTCGTGCGTCCATTGACGCGGGCGAAGTGACCATGGGTGAGGTGCTGACCGTTCTGCCGTTCCAGAACACGCTGTCGACCTTCCAGGTGTCTGGTGCTGCTATCGTGGCTGCTCTTGAGAACGGTGTAGGCCAGATTGAGGATGGCGCCGGACGTTTCCCGCAGGTTGCGGGAATGAGCTATGCCTTTGACGTGGCAAAGCCCGCTGGTGAGCGGGTTAGTGATGTCATGGTCGGCGACGCGCCCATCGACATGGACAAACTCTATGGCGTGGTCAGCAACAACTACGTGCGCAATGGCGGCGATGGGTATGCGATGTTCGTGGATGCGGAAAATGCCTATGATTTCGGCCCGGATCTCGCAGACGTGACAGCTGAGTATTTGGCCGCGCAAGGGCCGTTCACGCCCTACATCGACGGTCGGATCACGGCCAAGTAATCTGGCAGGGCGCAGGACACCTGCGCCTTACAGGACCAAGAGTAAGGCGGAGCTGATGCTCCGCCTTATTTTTTTTGTACCCAATCGTAAGGCGGAGGTGTCCTCCGCCGCGCTGGCGGATCAAGATCCGCCTTACGGTTTTGGGATATACGAGATAGCGTCATCTGCATGTGTGGACGTTTTTCTATATCGCTGGCCCCTGAAGACATGTCCGAGATGTTTGCTGCGGTTGCTGCGAATGACATGCCCGACATACCCAACTTCAATGTCTGCCCGACCGACGCCGTACACACCGTTACCCACCAGCGTGGGCAGCGATGGCTGACCCCAATGCGGTGGGGGTTCATCCCGCATTGGTACAAGACACCCACCGACGGTCCGCTGCTGATCAATGCGCGGGCCGAAACCATTGCCGAAAAACCCGCTTTCCGGGCCGCTTGTCGGGAACGGCGCGCCGTGATCCCGGCCTCTGGCTTCTATGAATGGACCCGGGAGGGTGATACGCGCTTGCCTTGGTACATCACCCGCAGCGATGGTGCGCCGCTCGTATTTGCAGCAGTTTGGCAGGAGTGGGCGCCAAAGGACCCTAATGGTGATCGAGATCCGTACAGCGGCCATTGTGACCACGGCTGCCAACGCACCCATGTCGGCCATCCACCACCGCATGCCGGTGGTTCTGGAGCCTGAGGATGTCGCACTTTGGTTAGGCGAAAAGGGCAAAGGGGCCGCCACGCTGATGCGCGCCGCCCCTCATGATGCTCTGAAGTGGCATCGGGTTGATGTAGCGGTCAATTCGAACCGAGCGTCTGGTCCGGACCTCATCAACCCAATGGGCACTTAGTCGAGTGGTGCGTCTGCAAAACTCAGATTGCCCTCGACGAGGAAGGATCCATCCTCCTCTGAAATGGCATTGGCGTCGTAGAACGTGGTTTGAACGCCCTGTTCAACAACCATGGTCATGGATCCCTGATCCGCGATCGGACCAAGTGCCCAGCTCTCATGTTTCGAGATGATGTTGTGTTCCGAGCCGGTGAGGTTGGTGAATTTCACCGTGTCGCCCTCGTCAAGATACACAACCGACGGGAAATAAGCGTCCGGTAGGATCAGAACCTCGTGTTCAGCTGCAGAGACCGCGGTCGCAGCCGTCAGCGTGGCCAGAACGGCCCCAATTTGCATCGCGCGCTTCATGCCAGCACTCCTTTTGCTTCGGCCCCACCCGGAAGACAGAATCGTATCTGTTGTCTATGAGTGGAGAATGAGGCCGAATTGGGGCAGGCTTGCGTCCAGCCTGGGGCATGTCACCCGAATTGGTCTGGCCCCAAGTGCCGATGACGCATGGTGTTGCCAGTCGCGTCGCACTACATACCGATTGAAAGACATGCCGATCCGGCACACGCACATGGATGGAGGACCCTATGAACGTTGAGACAAAGATCCTGAAGGCCAAGGATGCGCCGGACCTCGGGTCCTTTGACTGGGCCGATCCGCTGCGCCTGTCCGATCAGTTGAGCGAAGACGAACGCATGATCCAGACCTCGGCCCACGCCTACGCCCAGGAAAAACTGGCGCCCCGTGTGGTCAGTGCTTTTGCCGATGAGACGACGGATGCGGGTATCTTCCGCGAGATGGGGGACATGGGTCTTTTGGGGGTGACACTGCCCGAAGAATATGGCGGGCTTGGCGGCTCGTATGTCTCGTACGGTCTGGTCGCGCGCGAGGTCGAGCGGGTCGACAGCGGGTATCGGTCCATGATGTCGGTGCAATCCTCGCTCGTCATCTATCCGATCTATGCTTACGGATCAGAAGAACAGCGCAAGAAATACCTGCCCAAACTGGCGTCGGGCGAGTGGATTGGGTGTTTTGGTCTGACGGAACCTGACGCAGGCAGTGACCCGGCTGGTATGAAGACCACGGCCAAGAAAAACGACAGCGGCTATGTCTTGAACGGGTCCAAGATGTGGATTTCGAATGCACCTATTGCCGACGTTTTTGTGGTTTGGGCCAAGTCCGAAGAACACGGCGGCAAGATCCGTGGCTTTGTCCTTGAGAAAGGCATGGCGGGTCTGTCCGCCCCCAAGATCGAAAACAAGCTTTCCTTGCGCGCCTCAATCACCGGTGAGATCGTGATGGAGAATGTCGAGGTGGGTGAGGACGCGCTGCTTCCCGATGTTCAGGGGCTCAAAGGGCCGTTTGGTTGTTTGAACCGTGCGCGCTACGGCATCTCTTGGGGGGCCATGGGCGCGGCCGAGTTCTGCTGGCACGCCGCGCGTCAATACGGACTGGATCGCAAACAGTTCGGCAAACCACTGGCGCAAACGCAACTGTTCCAAAAGAAGCTGGCCGATATGCAAACCGAGATCACATTGGGTTTGCAAGCCTCATTGCAGGTGGGACGTTTGATGGATGCAGCACAGGCCGCGCCCGAGATGATCTCGATCGTGAAACGCAACAACTGCGGCAAGGCGCTGGAAATTGCGCGCGCGGCCCGTGACATGCACGGGGGCAACGGTATTTCCGGTGAGTTCCAGGTGATGCGTCACATGGTGAACCTTGAGACAGTGAACACCTATGAGGGCACCCATGACGTCCACGCCTTGATCCTTGGGCGCGCGCAGACAGGTTTGCAGGCATTTTTCTGAAGGTGACTGGCAGACGATTGCGAACAGGGCTGGGGGCACATCGCTGTGCTGCCCCACGCCCTGCGATAGCGTGGTTTCAGTTGTTTAGAGCGCACGAAGATAGAAGCCGAAGATCGTGACGCCCGCGTAGAATGGAACCGCTACACCCAAGACAATGAACGTGAAAACACCGGCGGCTTTCACGAGCAGCATATCTTTGGCGTTGGGCGGCACCTTGTGAAAGTTCAGGATGTCCATAATCGTGCTGCCTGCATTCGCGAAGCACAGCCCAAGCCCAGTCAGCAGGGTCAAAAGCCCGACGCCCCAAATCATGATCCCTTCCGGCAAGCCCGCCAAACGCCCCAAATCAATTGCCGAAAGAGGTGCCTCGTTTTTGACGGCGGCACGCATCATTTGCGCACCGACCGCTGCCAACGATCCAAAAATCGCGTAGTTCCGGAGATACGTCCCGATGTAGTTTACAGTGTATGGGTTGGGCGTGGTGTCGTCGGTTTTCATACGGTTTGACTTTCATAACTGGGTGGCTGCAGGGCCTGATATGCCGACCCTCGGGATGCGCGCTCAGACATCTTGAGGGATTGATGCGTGACGCGATCTTGGGGGAACTGCATGGCCTGCCGCCTGGTGTAGGTATTTTCATTCACTGTCTGAAACGCGACCGAAGGTCATCATGATCCGTCGCTCGGGTCATAAACATGCCGATCCTCGCGCATTTGGTAAGGATTGTGCGGAACGCGACAGTCTGGGCGGGTCCCTATCCTTGGGGTTCGATCGGTTCTTGAAACCATGGCCGATTCGCCGGAACGGTACGGGCGCGCGGTGTGGCAGAGCGTTCGGGTGCGCGGACAAGCGTGGGTATCTGGTGGCTGCGCCTCGCATTGTTTGCGGCCGATGATGAAAGTTTCATCGCCTGTCAGGCGCGCGCTGCGGTGCAGCACCGAGCAGGCTGGAATGCTCGGATTGGGTTTCAACAAAGCTGTAGCAATGGTCTTGAAATGAAGGCCTTGTGATCTGCACTGCGTTTCTCGCAGCGCTGCGGCGTTGCAGCATTATCGACTGCCCAAAAGCCGTGTATTTGCCTTTTCGAAAGACCCGACCGCGTGGTTGCAAAACGGGTTTTCAGACGGTTTTGCACACGTGTGCAAAAAACTGTTGCCAAGTCCCCAGCCCGGTGTCTAGCCTAAAACATCAACCTTTTGGCCGGGGGGTCTTATGGCAGAAATCCAGCTGCGTAACATCAATAAGCGGTGGGGCACTTTCGTGGGGGTCGATAACTTTGACCTGACCATCGCAGATGAGGAATTTCTGGTTCTGCTCGGCCCATCAGGCTGCGGCAAGACGACGACGATGCGGATGATTGCAGGGCTTGAAGATGCCACCGAAGGCGACATCATGATCGATGGCAAGCGTGTCAACGATCTGGACCCGAAGGATCGGGACGTGGCGATGGTGTTCCAATCCTATGGTCTTTATCCGCACCTCAACGTCTATGAAAACATCCGCTTCCCACTGAAGGTGCGCAAGGTCGATCCGGCCTCGCACGACGAAAAGGTGCGCCGCGCCTCTGCCATGGTTGAGCTGGACGAATTTCTGCACCGCAAGCCCGCCGAGTTGTCGGGCGGTCAGCGTCAGCGTGTGGCACTTGCCCGCGCCATCGTGCGCGAGCCCAACGTGTTCCTGATGGACGAACCGCTATCGAACCTCGATGCCAAGCTGCGCGTGTCGACCCGTGCCCAGATCAAGAACCTGAGCCACGAGTTAAAGGTCACGACCGTCTACGTGACCCACGACCAGATCGAGGCGATGACGCTGGCCGACCGCGTCGTCGTGATGAAGCAGGGCAAGGTCCAACAGGTTGGCACGCCGACCGAGATTTACGATCGGCCCGCAAACACCTTTGTGGCGAGCTTCATCGGTTCACCCGCCATGAACCTGATGGATGGTACGATCAGTGGGGGCACGTTTACGGGTGACAATGTCACGATCAGCGGTCTGACCGCGCCCGATGGTCCGACCACACTAGGCTTTCGGGCCGAGGACGCGGCGCTGGCCGAAAGTGACGGTCAGATCACCGCGCCCATCTACACGATCGAATTGCTTGGCGATGCCACCATGCTGACCGTCCGCGCGGGCGGGCAGCTTGTGTCGATCAAGGCGCACAAAGAGTTCCGAGCCGAGATTGGCGACACGGTGTCCTTCTCGGTTCCTGCGGGTATCTGCCACGCATTTGATACTTCTTCCGGCGAACGTCTTGCCTGAGGAACCTGTCTGTCCGGGGGCACCCGGGCGGACCAATCCGGCCAGTGCAGCCTTGCAAGATGCACTGGCGTCAAACAAAACAGGGAGTCTGTAAATGTATTTGAAGAAACTGGCACTGGCGGGCGCTGTCTCGCTTCTGGGCACCACGGCCTTCGCCGCGTGTTCCTATGAAAACGAGGTGCCGCTCAAGTCGCTGACCGCCGGGTTTGAAGCATGGAAAGCGGTGACCGATGCGATGGCCGAGTGCGGCAACTTCCAGGCCGAACTGGACCAGGAGTTTCGCACCAAGCAACCCGCAGCATTCGAGGCGAACCCATCGCTGTATCAAATCGGCGGTGTGTCAAACGGCACGATCACTCCGCTCTTGAACGCGGGCACCATTCGGCCGCTGGACGATCTGGTGGCGAAGTATGGTCAGAACCTGTCCCCCAATCAGTTGATCCGCGTGGATGGCAAGATCATGGCCGTGGCCATGATGGTGAACACGCAGCACCTGATGTACCGCAGCGATATTCTGGCTGATCTGGGCATCGACACCCCCACCACGTGGGACGAAGTGTTCGCTGCCGCCGATAAGATCAAGGAGGCGGGTGTCGTCGATCACGCCATTGGCGCGACCATGAAGTCCGGCTGGAACCTCGCCCAGGAATTCGTGAACATGTATCCGGGCTTTGGCGGGGCGTTCTTTAACGACGACAATACAGCCGCGGTGGATTCGGACGCTGGGATGAAGGCGCTGGAAGCCATGAAGAAGACACTGGACTACACCGATCCAGAGGTTCTGGTCAGCGACTCCACTTACGTTCAGCAGCAGTTCCAGCAGGGCAAGATCGCCATGGCGAACCTGTGGGCATCGCGGGCCGGTGCGATGGATGACGAAAATGAAAGTCAGGTTGTCGGAAAAGTATCTATGGCTGCGGCACCCATGGCGATGGACGGCGGCGCGCCTGCCACGACCCTGTGGTGGGACGGTATTGTGATCGCCGCCAACATCACGGACGAGGAGGCGGACGCGGCCTTCCGTCTGGCGATGGAAGGGCTGGACACCGAGATGGTGCAGGGCGCAAACGAGGCCGCCATCTGGCTCGTGAACGGTTACCAGCCCGGTCCGCTGGCCGAAGGCGCGATTGCGACAGCAACCGCAAACCCGGCACCGCCCGCATACCCTTCGACCACTCAAATGGGTCTGCTGCACACGGCGTTGGGCAACGAATTGCCTGCCTTCCTGACAGGTGATCGTGATGCGGCTGCGACGCTCGCAGCTGTGGAAGAAGCCTACACCACCTCGGCCAAAGAGGCTGGCGTGCTGCAGTAAGCAACTTGGGCTGGCCGGGGTGCATACTCGGCCAGCCACTTCTTTGATGGGAACAGATGGCCATTGAGTTCAACCATATCGATGTGAGCGGTGGCTCTGCTGGATGCGCGGGGATCGCGCGTCTTGCCGAACGACCGGATACAAACTCGAGTGCGGTGAACGTGGTGATCGAATGCCAGGGCGAGGTTGCCTTGGGCATGGTGGAAAGGACAGCAGCATGAAGTTCAAAACCTTCTTCTGGTTCGTGGCACCATCGGTGTTCATGATGCTGCTTTTCATCGCGGCGCCTCTGGTTTCGGTCTTCATCCAGTCATTCCAGATCACCCAACCTGTCATGCAGCAGATTGAGGTCGAAACCTGTACTCCTGGCTTTTTGACCCAAACCTGCACGACGGAAATCAAGACGGTTCCCGTGATCGATGGGGAAACGGGCAGGACGCAGACAACAACGGCATGGGTGGGTTTCCAGAGCTACAAAAACGTCTTGCAGATGGACAAATTCTGGGCCGCCATCGGCTCCGGGAACTGGGGTGACATCCTTCAGATCGACTTCTGGAAGGCGTTGCGGTTCACGCTGATGTACACGCTGGTCACCCTGCCACTTGTTGTAGGTGTCGGTTTGATGATTGCGCTGGCGGTCAACAGCGCGGCCAAGGTGCTGCGCGGGCCGGTGATCTTTGTGTCGCTTCTGCCGTTCATTATCACGCCGGTGATCGGCGCGCTGTCGATCTATTGGCTGTTTGTCGGGGACGGCATTCTGACGGCAATGCTTGAGCGTTGGCTTGACCGCGACATCGCCATGTTTGCCCAGGCATGGACCATTGAGTTGCTCATATATTTCTACAGGGTCTGGCACGTGGCCCCGTTTGCCTTCGTGATTTTCTATGCCGGCCTACAGACGGTGAACATGGATACGCTGGAAAGTGCGATCATTGACGGGGCCAACAGGTTCGAGCGGCTGCGCTACGTGATCGTACCGCACCTCATGCCGCTGATTATCTTCATCGCGCTGATCCACCTGATGGATTGCTACCGCGCGTTCGATGAAATCATCGGCTTCCGTAGCGAGGCCTACGTGACGTCGCTGCAATGGCTGACCTTCGATTTCCTCACACCTGACGATGCGGGCAACCGAGCGATCAGCCGTGCGGCAGCCAGCGCCATGCTCACGATGATCGGGATCGTGTTCCTGCTGATCCTGCCGCTGCGCCGCACATGGCGCGACCACAAGGGAGGGGCGCACTGATGGCCTCGAAAGCTACTGCACAGCCGCTTTCGCTCAAGATTGCGTCTGGTGCGTTCCTCGCTTTCTGGTGCGTGCTGGCTGCTTTCCCAATCGCGTGGATCGCCGTCATGAGCGTGAAGTCCCCGCGCGACGCCTTTGCTGCGAGTGCGTGGGATGTGATTACCGGACCGGTTACACGGGACAGCGGCAATGGGTTGAGTTTCATTGATATCGCGCTTGGCTTGACGTTCCTGTTTTTTGCGGTGCGCTGGGCCTTTACGCGCCTGCCCAGGATGGTCGAGCAATTCTCGCCCCCGGTTTCATTGTGCTTGGATGGCTTGTCGGATCGGCTGTGTACGGTATTCTGTTCGTTCTGATCTTCTTTGGTGTGCTGCCTTCCGTTTTTGGTGCGCTCAACAGTATTGCCGGGCCGCTGGGTACGCCGATCTTGGGCCTCACGACCGAACATTACGTGGCGGTTTGGGCTGAAAACCAGTTCTACCGCAACTTCATGAACTCGATGATTGTGACGGCCGGTGTTGTCACAATCTCGCTGACCGTGGGCACCCTTGCAGGGTACGGGCTGGCACGGTCGGGATCGAACCTTGCCTTCTGGCTGCTGATCCTCGCGCTTGTCTTCCGCGCGCTGCCACACTCGGTGCTGGTGGCCGGTTACTTGCCTTGGTTCATCAACTCGGCAGAGATCCTGAGACCGATTTTTGGAGACCTGAGTCCAACGCTGTATGGCCAGCCTTGGGCCGTCATCGCGGTGCTGGTGTCTATCAATCAGCCCTTCACCATCTGGATGCTTCGGTCGTTCTTCCAGAACATCCCGAGTGAGTTGGACGAAGCGGCGCGGGTGGACGGCTGCTCTCACTTTCAGGCGTTTCGCCGGGTGATCATGCCGGTCATGTGGCCGGGGGTCATCACCACGGGGCTGTTCAGCTTCCTTCTGGGCTATAACGACTTCCTGGTGACGGCGCTGCTGCTTGATGCGCAGAACCAGACCATGGTTCCGGCCATCGCGGGCTACTTCAACCGCGAGACGACCACGACCGACCAGGTCGAAGCGGTCGCCGCCGCCGTGTCCATCACAGCGCCCTTGTTCCTGCTGGTCATGGTGTTCCAGCGCCAAATCGTGTCGGGCCTGACTGCGGGCGCGGTGAAGGGGTGATGATTTCTTCTGACTGAAAATACGACGGGGTTCGGGGCAGAGCCCCGGTTCGGCCCTATCAAAAAGGAAACAACACTGATGAAAGGTTCCCGACCGGAACAAGCGGTACTGACCCGCGATACAGACATGACCAAGACCGACGAAACGCGCGCGGTCATTGAGGGTATGGTAGATGGTCTGAACGACCACCGCATCGATGATATCGGCCAGTTCTTTGCCCAGTCCTTCCGCTGGATGGGCAACAGAGGCTGCGGCACCAAGACCGGGCTGCAAGAATTCCAGGACAACTGGCAGCGCCCGTTCCAGGTGGCCTTTGCCGACAAGGTCTGCGTGGATGAGGCGCGGCTTTACATGGGGGAATGGGCCGCGGCCTTTGGCCGTCAGGAAGCCACCCATGCTGGTGAGTTCATGGGGATTGCGCCCACTGGCAAGCGGATCGAGATCCGGTACATGGACTTCTGGAAGGTCGAAGAGGGTCGCATCACCGACAACTACGTGATGGTCGATTTTCCCCACGTCCTCGCCCAACTGGGGCGGGACGTATTTGATGGTGAAGGCTGGGAAGCCTTCGATCGCGGCGACAAGATCCCGCCGCGCCCGGATGTATGAGGTGACGAGATGACAATCGAATATTTGAAACGCGGCAAGCCCGAGGCGGAGCGGGCTGAAGACGACGCCAAGACACGGGCCATCGTGGAGGCGACGCTGGCCGATATCGAGGCGCGCGGGGATGCGGCGGTGCGGGATCTGTCGGAGAAGTTTGACAGCTACAGCCCCGAGAGCTTTCGCCTGGCGCAATCCGACATCGACGCACTGATGGCAGAACTGACCCCACGCGAGATGGAGGACATCAAGTTCGCGCAGCAACAGGTCCGCGACTTTGCGCAAGCACAGCGGGATTCGATGCTGGATATCGAGGTCGAGACGATGCCGGGCGTGATCTTGGGCCACAAGAACATCCCTGTTCAATCAGTGGGCTGCTATGTGCCGGGGGGCAAGTTCCCCATGGTCGCGTCTGCCCACATGTCGGTGGCGACGGCGAGCGTGGCGGGCGTGCCGCGCATCATCGCCTGTACTCCACCGTGGCAGGGCAAGCCGAACCCGGCTGTGATTGCCGCCATGTACTTGGGTGGGGCGCACGAGATATACGTTATGGGCGGCATTCAGGCGGTGGGTGCCATGGCCATCGGGACTGAGACGATTGACCCGGTCCACATGCTTGTTGGCCCGGGCAACGCCTTCGTGGCCGAGGCAAAACGCCAGCTTTTCGGGCGTGTGGGTATCGATCTGTTCGCTGGGCCGACTGAGACGATGGTGATCGCAGATGAAACCGTAGATGCCGAGATGTGTGCCACAGACCTGCTGGGGCAGGCGGAACACGGTTACAACTCGCCTGCTGTTCTGCTCACCAATTCGCGCAAGTTGGCGGATGAAACGGCTGCTGAAATCGAGCGTATCCTCGGTATCTTGCCCACAGCCGATACGGCACGCAAAAGCTGGGAGGACTACGGTGAGATCATCCTGTGCGATACCTATGACGAGATGTTGGAAATGGCCGACGATGTAGCGTCCGAGCACGTCCAGGTGATGACAGACCGCGACGACTGGTTCCTCGAACACATGACCTGCTATGGCGCGCTGTTCCTTGGCCCTCGCACCAACGTGGCGAATGGCGACAAGGTGATCGGCACCAACCACACCCTGCCAACCAAGAAGGCGGGACGGTATACGGGCGGTCTGTGGGTTGGAAAGTATCTCAAGACGCACAGCTACCAGAAGGTCACCACGGACGAGGCAGCGGCAGAGATCGGGGCCTACGGTTCACGGCTTTGCATGCTCGAAGGGTTCGTGGGACATGCCGAACAGTGCAATCTGCGGGTTCGTCGCTATGGCGGCATCAACGTACCGTACGGCGAGGGCGCACCGGCACGTGATGCGGCAGAGTAGGCACGCGCCTCGCAACAATTCTGGACAGGGATAAGATGGATCCTCACTCGCGGCACAAGGCCCTGATCGCACCTCTCCGACAGGCTTTGTACGACTTTGACCTGGGCGCTGTGCGGGCGCAGTTGCATACCCTATGCGCGCCTGACGCTGTGTTCCGCCTCGCTTTTCCGTTCGAAAATGTGACGGGTGTGGATGCGCATGTGGACCGGGCCTATGGTGCGTTGGCCACGGCATGGCCTGACCTTGAGCGGCGGGACACCATCGTGATTGCCGGGCCGACACCGGACGGTGCGGATTGGGTCGGCTGCGGTGGCTACTACACCGGCACATTCGCGGCCCCGTGGCTCGATATCCCGCCGACGGGCCACATTGTGCACATGCGGTTCCACGAATTCTACCGTTTCGAGAATGACAAGATCGTCGAGATGCAGGCCCTTTGGGACATTCCGGAGGTGATGATGCAGGCGAACGCCTGGCCGATGGTGCCGTCATTGGGTCGCGAATGGCATGTGCCGGGGCCCGCCACTTGCGACGGTTTTGTTCAAGGACCACGTGATGATGTGACCAGTGACGCATCCTGCCAGCACATCATCGACATGTTGGATCATCTCAAGAAACACCCAAGCCAGGGTGGGCCTGAAGTGATGGAGATGGAGCGGTTCTGGCACCCCAAGATGATGTGGTATGGGCCAAGCGGTATCGGGTCGGGGCGCGGCATCTCGGGGTTCCGCGACTGGCATCAGATTCCTTTCCTGAATGGCATGCCGGATCGCGGGAAATACGTTGACGAGATCGCCTACCACTTCTTCGGTGATGGGCCTTTTGCGGCGGTGACGGGCTGGCCGGACATGTACCAAACCATCACCCATGATGGATGGTTGGGCATCCCGCCCGTGAACAAGCGGATCGAAATGCGCAGTCTGGACTTCTGGCGCATCGAAAAGGGATTGATCCGAGAGAACTGGGTGATGGTCGATCTGTTGCACATGTATGATCAGATCGGTGTCGATGTTCTGGCCCGGATGCGCGAATTCAACAAAGCGCGCGCGGGTTTCGATCCTGAAACGGGACGAGCGATATGACCCTGATCGTTCATGGGCGTGCGACGTCGTCCAATGTGCAGGCGGTGATGTGGGGGGCTGCCGAATTGGGCCTTACTGTCATGCGGAAGGACGTTGGCGGTCGGTTTGGCGGCACTGAAACGGCGACCTTCCGATGTATAAACCCAATGGGGCTGGTTCCCGTACTGGAAGATGGTGACACGGTGATGTTCGAAAGCGCCGCTATCCTGCGGTATCTTTTGGCAAGATATGGTGCAGGCGGCCTTGTGGCATCCCCGCGCGATGACATGTGGGCCGAATGGGCCAAGCATACGCTGTGTCGGTCCTTTACCGTGCCGCTGTTCTGGGCCTACTACCGCACCCCCGAGGCAGAGCGGGACATGGCAGCCGTGGATCGCGCTTTGCGCCAGTTCGAAGCCCAACTTGCCGTGGCCATGTCGGAAAGGGGCAAGCGTGCTTGGATGTCGGGAGAAGACCTCGGGCTTGCGGACATCTGGGTTGGTCATGTTCTCTATCGCTACTTCACGCTGGGTCTTGACCGGCAGGTGCCGACGGGCGCGCAGGACTACTTCGACGCCTTGACCGCGCGGCCTGCGTATCGGACGCATGTGATGGTGGATTATCCTGAATTGAAAGGGAGGCTGTCGTTTTGACCGAACTGCCCCGTACCCCATCCTTTGATCTGTCTGGCAAGCGCGCGCTTGTGACCGGTGCGTCGTCCGGCATCGGCCTTGGATGCGCTGTGGCTTTGGCCGAGGCGGGCGCGCATGTCGTGTGCGCCGCGCGCCGCGCAGATGCCTTGGCCGATGTGGTCACTGCCATGGCCGATCAGGGGTGGAGTGCTGAAGCCATGCCGCTGGATCAGTCAAGTATCGAAGCGATCAACGTAGCCTTTGATGAACCATACGATATCGTCCTGAACTCCGCAGGGCTGGCGCGCCATGGCCCGTCAATGGAGACGAACCCCGACGATTTCGACGCGGTGGTTGGTATCAACCTCAAGGGGGCTTACTTCCTGTCCACGGCGGCTGCGCGGGCGCTCACAAAAGCGGGCAAGCCGGGGTCGATCATCCATATCTCATCGCAAATGGGTCATGTGGGGGGCATTGATCGCGCCGTCTATTGCGCCACGAAACACGGGGTCGAGGGGATGGTGAAGGCCATGGCCATCGAGTGGGGCAAGGCAAATGTTCGGATCAACACGGTCTGTCCGACCTTTGTGCGCACGGCCTTTACCGAGAAATCGTTTCAAGACCCGCAGCGTTATGCGTGGATCATGGACAAGATCAAGTTGCCGCGCGTGGCAGAGGTCGAGGATATCATGGGGGCCGTGCTATTTCTGGCCTCGGATGCGTCGGCCATGGTCACCGGCACCTCGATGCTGATCGACGGCGGGTGGACGGCGGACTGATGCGAGACCCAATGAAGCAGCCCGCAAATGATCTTGAAAAGCGTATGCAAAAACGCGCTGAAGAGGCTTGGGCGACCATGTCATCCGACGTGGTATTTGCCCTTCGAAAGCGGCTATTTCAAATGAATCCGATCAATGCAATCAAGGAAGTCGGGACACATTACCGCGATGGCGCATGGTCAATCACGCCATTTCCCGGCGCGTCGGGATTTGGCGAGCTTGGCTTGAGCGGATGCAAGTACATTCATGACAAACTCTGTGAGCGGGGAGACTGATGCCAGACAAGGTGACAGCACTTGATGTTGCCGAACGGGCGGGCGTGTCCCGCTCGGCTGTTAGTCGTGTCTTCACCCCCGGTGCATCAGTGTCCAAGCGCACTGCCGACAAGGTGCGGCAAGTGGCGGATGATCTGGGCTATCGGCCCAATGTGCTGGCCCGCAGCCTGATCACCGGGCGCAGTCGTATCATCGGCCTCGTCGTCGCCTATCTGGAAAACCACTTCTACCCCGAAGCCATCGAACGGCTTAGCCGTAAGTTGCAGGAACAGGGCTATCACGTTCTTGTTTTCCTCTCCTCCAACAGTGGGGAGGAGGCGGACGAGGTCATGGCTGAATTGCTCGACTACCAGGTGGACGGCATCATTGCCGCCAGCGTGGGCATGTCCAACGACCTTACGCAGCGGTGCGAGGCGGCAGGCATTCCCATCGTTCTGTTCAATCGGGCGCAGGATGATGATCGGCTATCTGCCGTGACCTCTGACAACTACCATGGTGGCCGCAAGCTGGCCGAGTTTTTGGTGGCGGGTGGGCACACGCGTATCGCCCATGTCGCGGGGTGGGAGGGCGCTTCGACCCAGCGCGATCGCGAGGCGGGGTTTGTTGCGGGGCTTCAAGCTGCCGGTCAGACGCTCGTTGCCCGTGGGGTGAGTGACTTCAATTTCGAACAGGCAAAGGATGTTGCACGCGAGATGTTTGCAGGGCCGGACCGTCCCGATGCAGTCTTTTGCGCCAATGATCACATGGCCTTTGCGGTCATGGATGTTTTGCGGTTCGAATTGGGGCTGAGCGTGCCGACGGATGTGTCTGTTGTCGGCTACGACGATGTGACCCTTGCGGCGTGGCCCAGCTACGATCTGACAACCGTGCGCCAGCCCGCCGGTCAGATGGCTGAAGCCACGGTCGATATTCTGATGGACAGGCTTGCCGATCCCGACACCAAACCCCGCCGCGTCGCGCTGGACGGACCGCTGGTCCTGCGCGGGTCGGCTCGCATACCCAAAGGATGGACCTCATGAAGGGTTTTTCGGACCGGTGGAAAGACTTCCCCGACTATATCATCGGCATCACCAAGGAGATATGGGAAGACCGTGGTATTGCGACCCTGCATCACTACTACAGCTCTGACATCGTCGTGCGGTCGCCCGGGTCCGTTGTGATCGGCAATGAGAAGGTGATTGGGGCCACCATGGCGACCCTGGCCGAGTTTCCCGACCGGACGCTGCTGGGTGAGGACGTGATTTGGAGCGGAACGCCGGAGGAGGGCATGCTGTCCTCGCACCGCATCTTCTCGACCGCGACCCACGTGGCGGACGGGGTTTATGGCAAGGCCAGTGGCAAGACCCTGCAGTACCGCATCATCGCGGACTGCCACGCCATCAACGACCAGATCAACGACGAATGGTTGATCCGCGACCAGACCGCCATTGTGAACCAGATTGGGTGGGAGGCGAAAGCCTATGCCGCTGACCTGATCGAGCGCGAGGGCGGGATGGAGAATGCGGTGCGTCCGTTGACCCCTGTGACGGACCGGTCCGGACCCTACAAGGGGCGGGGCAATGACAACGAGTGGGGTGCGAAATACGCTGACATCCTGACCCGGATCATGGGTGCGGATATGGCGGTAATTCCCTCTGAGTATGATCGTGCCGTACAATCCGAGTATCCCGGCGGAGTGACAGGTCATGGCACCGGTCCGGTGGATCGGTTCTGGATGGGCCTGCGTGCGTCCTTTCCCGACGCCGCATTCACCATCGACCATCAGATTGGGCGAGATGACGATATGATGCCGCCGCGCGCTGCCATCCGCTGGGCGTTGCATGGCAAGCATGACGGTTGGGGCTATTTCGGTACGCCCACAGGGGCTGAAGTCTATGTGCTGGGCATTTCTCATGCCGAGTTCGGGCCATGGGGTTTGCGCCGCGAATATGCGTTGTTTGATGAAACGGCGATCTGGAAACAGATCCTGCTGCAGACGGGATAGGTCAATGCGGATAGCTTTGTCATACGACGATAATGGCCAAGTCTTTTTATACCTCGACGAGGAAGGCCGGGAAGAGTTGCTTGCTGAACTGAATGCATTGGAGTTTCCAAAGGATCGCTCGAGCCATGAGCACTTCCATTTGATGTCGGAGCATTGGGGCATGGACACACTGGATATCGTGAGCGCTGACTTCTTAGACCAAATAAAGCAAAAAGCGGTACATCATTTGCGTGTGAGTATGCGCCCAAAGATTGATCATGTTTGGGCTAAAGACAACTCTGACGATGGTGGTCACTGAACCATGCGTCGGTACGATGAGCTCATGTTCACGGATGCGGTGAAGGCGTTGCAAGAGGCAGACAGATCTGCCGACATGTACGCGCGCAGCTATGGCGCGCGCACGCATGCCCTTTCAGCGGATGAGGTGGCCTTCATCACTTCGCGCACCTCATTCTACATGGCGACGGTCTCTGAAACTGGATGGCCCTACATTCAGCATCGGGGTGGGCCTGCCGGGTTTCTGAAGGTGCTTGATGACCACACGCTCGCTTTTGCGGACTATCGCGGGAACAAACAGCATATCAGCGAGGGCAATCTGGCTGGCGACGATCGTGTTTCAATGTTCCTGATGGACTACCCTCGCAAGGCGCGGATGAAGCTGCAAGGGCGCGCGACGTTTGCACAAGCACAAGACAATCCCAACCTTGCGGAGCAACTGGCAGTGGACGGGCAGGGTCGTGTTGAGCGTCTGGTGACCATCCGGCTTGAAGCCTTTGACTGGAACTGCCCCCAGTTCATTACACCGCGTTTCGATGCGTCTGAAATTGCGCAACTGGTTGGACCGGAGATGGACAAGTTAACCGCGCGAATTGCTGAGTTGGAAATCGAGAACGCGAAGCTGAAAGAGCAAGGATGACCGATCTGTACCGTGCCGCCGAACGCCTGATGGGGATGCAAGATGCCGATTGGCGGCGTCACGCGAACCCGTGGAGCGTTTGGACGCGGTTCTCGTGCCTGCCGCTGATTGTTCTGGCCATCTACGCCCGCCAGTGGATCGGCTGGTGGTGCGTACCGCTGATCTTGCTCGCGATGGCCTGGACATGGATCAATCCGCGCGCCTTTCCGCCACCCGTCGATTTCGGATCTTGGGCGTCACGTGGCACTTTGGGCGAACGCATCTTTTTGGCCCGCGACCAATATGAGGTTCCAGCCCATCACATGCGTGCGGCCAATGTGCTGACGACGTTGGCCGCTTTGGGGGTCTTGCCACTCATTTACGGCCTGATCTTTTTGAACCCGTGGGCAACGGCGCTCGGTTTGGTCGCGACCATCCTGCCCAAGGTCTGGTTCGTTGACCGTATGGTCTGGCTTCACTCTGACCTCACCAAGACTCTACCGGGTGATCCGTTGCCCGACCAACCCCTCCCACATGAAAGGACCCCTACATGACCCCCGCCGAGATGGAGCCGCGCATCGTGCGCTATGGCGACCTGATGCCGTGCAAAACTGCGTTCATTGACGCGCACACGCCGGGTTCGGACCAAAAGGAAAACTTCACCATCATCGGCGGCGGCGTGTCGGAGAGCCCGGATCAGCATGTCCACATCTCAATCCCGCATGGGTTCAACATCGGGGCAGCAGGACAGCCGCCAAAATGCCGCAACTCCCTGCACAGCCACCGCACGGCCGAGGTCTTTTTTGTCTTGTCGGGCCGTTGGCGGTTCTTCTGGGGACGCTGGGGAACCGCGGGCGAAGTGGTTTTGGAAGAGGGTGACATAATCAATATTCCCACGGGCATCTTCCGCGGGTTCGAAAACATCGGCACCGATTACGGGATGATAATGGCGATCCTTGGCGGGGATGATGCTGGTGGCGGTGTGATCTGGGCCCCGCAGGTGATTGAGGACGCTGCGGATCACGGACTGGTGCTGGGTGAGAATGGGAGCCTCTACGACACAAAGAAAGGCGAGAGCCTGCCCGACGGGGTGAACCCCATGCCTTTGCTGACCGAGGAGGAACTTAAGGACTACCCCGAAATGGCCCCCATGCAGGTCGTGGGCATGGGCGTGCGTCGCTATTGGGACATGGTGTGTCTGGCCAAGGATGCGCCCTGCAAGGTGATTGGTGAGACGGGTATCATCCGCGACAAACCGGGATTCGAAGTGGACCTGATTACCCGCAGCAGCGCAAGTGACGCCATGCACAGCCATGACAAACCCTCTGTTTTGATGCCGATGCGGGGACATTGGCGCGTCACGTGGGAGGGTGGTGCCACCACGCTTGCTCCGGGCGACACGATGAGTGTGCCAGAGAACCTGCCACACAGCGCAGTGCCTTCCATGACGGGGGAAGCATCACTGTATCATATCGTCGGTACGGACGATCCCGCTGGCCCCACGTGGACAGGATGACAGCGGGTCCTGATGATATACGCGGCGTCTATGACCGCCAGGCCGCTGTCTACGATGCCCAACGATCCCGCGCGTTGTTCGAGGCGCGCTGGCTTGCGCGCTTTGCCGCCGGGCTGGCGTCGGGCGCGCGGGTACTCGATCTGGGCTGTGGCACGGGCGAGCCCATAGCACGCTGGTTTAAGGCCGAGGGGTTCCACGTTACAGGCGTCGACTTCTCTGAGCCGATGCTCGACATCGCACGCCGCCGCTGGCCCGACGGGGATTGGCGGCAGGCCGATATGCGCCTCCTTGATCTCGGCGAAACCTTTGACGGCATTATCGGGTGGAACAGTTTCTTCCACCTGACCGCAGATGCGCAGCGCGGTTGCATTGGACGGATCGCTGGCCACCTTGAACCGGGTGGCATTCTGATGCTCACCGTCGGCCCTGACGCGGGCGAGGCGCACGGCGCCGTTGGCGGTGAGCCCGTCTATCACGCGTCACTGTCTCCTGCTGAATATGCCACATGCCTTGAGGCAAATGGTTTGCGTTTGACCGGTTTTTTGGCCGAAGACCCCGAGACCAATCGCCATTCCGTTCTGATGGCGCGCAAGATTTGAAGGAGAGTACCATGCCTGTTACCACCACCCACGTGGGATCACTTCCCCGTACGCAGAAGGTTGTCGACTTCATCTTTGCCCGCGAGCGGGAGGAAGCGTTTGACCAGGCGGCATTCGATGCGGCCATGGCGGAAGCGGTGGATGACACCGTCGCCAAGCAGGTGGCTGCGGGCGTGGATATCGTCAGCGATGGTGAGACGTCCAAGATCAGCTATGCCACCTATGTCAAGGATCGCTACTCAGGGTTTTCCGGGGACAGCCCGCGGAATGCGCCGGCCGATCTCAAACAGTTTCCCAGTTTTCTCAAGCGCTTGGCGGATGATGGAGGTACGCCGAAATATGCCCGCCCTATGTGCACGGGTGAGGTGAAGAGCAAGGGACAGGGCGAGCTGGAAAAAGACATTGCCAACTTAAAGGCCGCGATGTCCAAACATAGGGTTGAGCGCGGGTTCATGAATGCAGCATCGCCCGGTGTGATCTCGCTTTTTCTGCAGAATGATTTCTATCCAACCCGCGACGCTTATCTCGCCGCCCTCGCGGATGCGATGAAGACCGAATACGAAACCATCGTGGGTGCTGGGCTGGACCTGCAGCTCGACTGCCCGGACCTCGCCCTGTCGCGGCACATGCTGTTCAACGAGCTGAGCGATGCGGAGTTCCTCAAGATTGCCGATGCGCATGTTGAGGCGCTGAACCATGCGCTGGCCGATGTTCCGGCCGAGAAGGTCCGCGTACACATCTGCTGGGGCAACTACGAGGGGCCGCACACCTGTGACATCGCGATGGACACGGTGTTCCCGACCTTGATGGCCACCAAGGCGCGCTATGTGCTATTCGAGACGTCGAACCCTCGCCATGCACATGAATGGACTGTGTTTCGTGACCGTAAATTCGAAATTCCAGACGATAAGGTGCTGGTGCCGGGCGTCGTGGACACCACCACCAACTTCGTCGAACACCCCGAAGTGGTACGCCAGCGTATCGAACGGTTCACCGGCATTATTGGGTCCGACCGGGTTATTGCAGGCAGCGATTGCGGTTTTGGCACGTTTGCGGGCTTCGGGTCGGTTGATCCGGAAATTGCCTTTGCCAAACTGACCGCGCTGTCCGAAGGCGCAGCACTGGCGAACGGGTAAGCCATGGATGACGCGCTGCATGACCTGCTGAAATCGGTCGACACGCCAACTGTTTGCAACGCCATCGAAGTGGCGCAAGGCAGGCGGGGGTTCAACGCCTTCACGCGCGGCACAATGCTGGCCTCCGACCCTGACGGCGTCATGGTAGGCTACGCTCGCACCGCTCGCATTCGCGCACTTGCCCCGCCGACCGAAGCGCCCCAGGTGGTCAAGGCCAGGCGTATGGCCTACTACAAATACATGTCCGAAGGACGCCGTCCCGCTGTCTGTGTCGTGCAGGATCTCGACGTGCCAAACGCGATTGGTGCCTACTGGGGTGAGGTGAACACGAACATCCACAAGGCATTTGGCCTGTCCGGCACATTGACCGACGGTGTGATGCGGGACCTTGGCGATCTGGCGGATGGCTATCCGGTCGTGGCGGGGTCAGTGGGACCAAGCCACGGATTTGTTCACGTTGTCGACTACGATCAGCCGGTGCAAATCCATGGTCTCGACATTCGACCGGGTGATCTTGTGCATGCCGACAGGCATGGTGCGGTTGTCATACCCGAGGATGTGGCGCCCAAGCTGGCCGAGGCCATCGCCACGCTTGTGCGCTCCGAGACCATCGTTTTCGATGCGGTTAAAGGCAACCGCATCGGCTTTGAGGAGTTTGAAGCCGTCTGGACCGCATTTGAGGCTGCGCGCACATGATCCGCTGGGCGGCATCCATTGTCCTGCTATGTTGGGCGATGATGACACAGGCACAAACCCTCGATCTGGACCCGCAATGGGAGTACGTGGCCGACACGGTTATGGGTGGTGTGTCGTCGGGACAGGCGACCCGAGAGGTCGTGCAAGGCCGGGACGCGACACGCCTGACCGGGATCGTCTCGCTGGACAACAATGGCGGCTTCGTTCAGATCGCCTTCGACCTTGCCGGGGGCGCGGCGTTAGATACAAGTGCTTTTAAGGGCATCGCTCTGGATGTGCTTGGCAATGGCGAAACCTATGACTTGCGTTTGCGGACCGATGCACTTACGCGGCCGTGGCAATCGTTTCGAACCGAATTCACCGCCCCCGATACGTGGACAACGATCCGTCTCCCATTCACTGCTTTTACAGCGCACCGCACCGACGCCAGTTTTGACCCGATGCGCCTCCGCCGTATCGGAGTCCTCGCCATAGGGCGCGAGATGCAGGCAGACATCGCTGCGTCGGGCGTGCGCCTTTATCGCTAATCGCGTGGCGCGGGCGCACCCCCTCGAAATTATTGCCTGTTTCATAGTCACAAGGCGCATCCTGCATCTGAAGGTGCAACCCATCGCCAGTATACGGGTGCGCGCGGGCCAGATCCTCGTCAACGTCGATGCCCAGACCCGGGGTTTCAGGGGGGTGATGAAACCTCCCTCGATGCGGATGGTCCCCTTGATCAATTGGTCATGGAACGGCGTTTCGATTGTCTCGCACATCAGCAGGTTCGGGATTGATGCCGCTAGATGGATGTTCGCGGCCCACTCAACTGGCCCTGCATAAAGATGCGGTGCCATTTGCGCGTTGTAGACCTCGGCCATGGCGGCGACCTTCTTCATCTCCCAGATGCCACCCGCGCGGCCCAAGGCCGGTTGCAGGATTGTGGCGGCCCCACTGCGCAGAACAGGTGCAAACTCCGCCTTTGTGGTCAGTCGCTCGCCCGTGGCAACCGGGATGCGCACGGCGCGCGCCACTTTTGCCATCTCTTCAACGGCATCCGGCGGGATCGGCTCCTCGAACCACAGCGGGCTGAAAGGCTCGAGCGCCTGCCCAAGCCGAATGGCTCCGGCGGTGGTGAACTGGCCATGAGTGCCGAACAGTAGATCAGCCCGGTCGCCCACGGCCTCGCGAATGGCTTTGCAGAACGCTACGGATTGCGAGATATCCCGCATCCCCGGCATATGCCCACCGCGCATGGTATAGGGGCCAGCGGGGTCAAACTTCACCGCCGTATAGCCACGATCCACGCAATCCTGCGCCGACTCTGCCGCCATTTCAGCTGAGGTCCAAAATGCATCCAACCCATGATGGGGTAGGGGATACAGGTAGGTGTATGCACGGATGCGATCATTCATCCGACCACCCAACAGCGCCCACACAGGCCGCCCGCGCGATTTTCCCAAGATATCCCAGCATGCGATCTCAAGGCCCGAGAATGCCCCAATTACGGTCAGGTCAGGGCGCTGGGTAAAGCCCGAGGAATAGGCGCGGCGAAACATCAGTTCGATGTTCTCAGGGCTTTCCCCGCGCATATGCCTGTCAAATACATCTTCAATGACGGCCCGCATCGCCTCTGGCCCAACGGACGAGGCATAGCATTCACCCCAGCCGACGATCCCGTCATCTGTTGTGACCTTCACGAGGATCCAGTACCTGCCGCCCCAACCGGGGGCTGGGGGCGCCGTAACGATGATATCGAGGTCCTTGAGCTTCATTCTACGGTCCCTCTGCTTTGTTCCAAAAAACCCCGGGGGTGAATGGCATCTTTGTTGTGAATGGGTAAAGGCCAGGGTTGCCAAAGCCCGAGGGGGCTGGCCCCTTATGACCTGTCAAAAAGGATCACGTTGCGCCGCGCGGTTCCGGACTTGGTGTCGGCAATCGCTTCATTGATCTGATCCAGTGACCACCGGCCGGATATCAGGCTGTCGAGCTGTAGTCGGCCCTGTTCATACAGATCCACCATCCAGGGGATGTCGCGTTGGATGACGACATCGCCCATCTTGGACCCAACCATGCCTTGTCCGATCGCGGCCAGAATGACGGGTTCGTACGTGGCGGTGTCGCCCGAGTGCGGCATACCCACCATGACAACCTTGCCACCACGGCCCAGATACTTGGGTGCCTGCTCATAGGCGGGGATAGCGCCCACGGTGACGATCACCGCCTCGGCCCCCTTGCCACCAAGGGCCTTGTAGCTGGCGCGCCATGGCGACTTGCCCGTCGCCAGAACACCGTGGGTCGCACCAAACGCCTTGGCGTCGTCCAGCTTTTCTTCGGTCATGTCGACCGCGACGATGCGGCGGGCCCCCGCGATGCGAGCCCCCTGAATGGCATTCAGACCGACGCCGCCGGCACCAATGACAACCACATCCTGCCCGGCGCGCAGGCCGGCGGCGTTCACAACGGCGCCGACACCGGTGATGACCCCGCACGCGATCAGGCTCGCCGCCTCTTTCGATATGTCGGCGGAAATTTTCACGAGCTGCTTCTGATCCACGACGACCTTCTCGGCGAATGCCCCGCAGGCCATTGCCTGATGCAGCTTGCCATCATCGGTGGTGCGAATTGGCCCCTTGTCGCCATCATACGGTGTTTCACACACCGTTGGTTTGCCGCTTGCACAAGACGGACACGTTCCACAAGCTCGGATCAGCGTGACAATCACACTGTCCCCTTCTGACAGGCCCGTCACACCGGGACCAACCGCGCTGACCACACCGGCCGCCTCGTGCCCATAAACGGCAGGCAGGCTGCCGCCCCATGCGCCATCGGCATAGGAGATGTCGGAATGGCAGATCGCGACCGCGTCGAGCGTAACCTCGACCTCGCCCATCTCGGGGGCACGTATCATGATGTCTTCCACCACAAGGGGGGCGCCAAACGCGTGGCACACAGCGGCTTTGATTTTTTGCATGTTGTCCCTTTGTCTCCCTTTCCGGCGACGGTGACGCAGCGGCGTTTTGCAGGCAAGTCGGAAAACGACCGATCTAGGGCGCAGTTGAACCACTGACGTTGTGTGAGGCCGTTGTTCCCGCTTTCCGAACAAAAACCATCAGCGCCACAGCCATCAAAACAGCAGCCAATAGGAACGGTGCGCCCGGCAGGTACACGCCTGTCTCCGGCGTTGTGAAAGTATAGAAGACTGAAGTCATCAGCAGTGGTGATACTATCATTGCGAGAGCCGCAATCGAGACAAGCGCGCCTTGCAATTCACCCTGCTCATCGTCGCCCACGGCCTGCGACATGATGCTTTGTAAGGCGGGCGTAATGACTGCAGGCAGGGCGGCCAACGGGGTCAGGATCAGCAGCCATGTCCCGGAGCTGACAAAGCCGATAAGCAGGAACACGGCGACATCCGCAATGTGGCCGTAGACGACCGCGCCGCGCTCCCCGAAAATGCGCAGCATGGGGCGGATCAATCCGCCCTGCACCACGGCCATCGAGATGCCAAACAGGCTGAGTGATAGGCCGACCATACCAGGCGACCAGTCGAAACGTTCTGCCGTGTAGTAGGCCCAGATCGCCGGATAGACGATGAACGCGATCTGGTAGATGAAGAACACCAGCAAGAGTGGTCCAAGACCGGGTAGTTTACCCAAGTGTTTGAACAGCCCAAAAGGATTTGCGCGCGACCAGGCGAACGGGCGCCGAATACGGTCATCAACGGTTTCTTTCAGAACGATATAGCCGAACACCGCATTTGCAGCGGCGAGGCCCGCCGCCGCGTAGAATGGTGCACGGGTACCATATTCAGCCAGAAATCCACCCATTGCGGGGCCCAGCACAAAGCCAATGCCAAAGGCGGCTCCGATCAATCCGAAATTGGCGGCCTTCTGTTCGGGTTTCGAGATGTCGGCCATATAGGCGTTTGCCGTGGATTGGGTTGCAGCGGTGATGCCTCCGACAATCCGACCTAAAAACAACAGCCAAATGGTGCCCGCGACGGCCATGACCAAATAATCGAGCGCCAGCACAACCAGTGATACAAGTAGAATTGGGCGGCGCCCGTAACGGTCAGACAACGCGCCCAGAAGTGGACCAAAGAGGAACTGCATGGCGGCAAAGGTGGTCGACAGCACTCCGCCCCACAGGGCTGCGGTGCCCAGCCCCATCCCCTGCACCTCTTGGATGAGGTCCGGCATGACCGGCACGATCAGGCCGATGCCCATCGCGTCGATCATGACCGTCAGCAGGATGAAAATGACGGGCAGCTTCACAGGGTTTTCACCCGATTGGCAAAGGCGCGTGCGTCTGCGGGGGCCGTGCCCAGTTGGGTGGATGGGTGAAAAATGCTGTCGGGTAAATCGGGATGTGCGATGCGCGCGACGCTCTCCAATGACTGCTTTGATGCGACAGCGTCGGCAATCAAAGCCTTGGTTGCTGCCTGCGCGTCAGGCCGGGCCATCTGCTGTGCCAAGGCAAAACTCAGCGCTTCGGCATGAACACCGCCAAGGCCGTCAAACTTGGATGCCATGGCTGCTGTATTGGGCTTCCAGTTTTTTACAAGCGCGTGCGCGACGTTAATTGACGCTGCCCAGCACAATGCAATCTGCGGCATCACCATCCATTCTGTGAACCAAGCCGCGCCGTCACGCTGGTGCTGGTGTGCTGCGGCTGCCTGCAACGATGCCCGCAAACCCGTCATCTGATGGCCGAGAGCCGCCAGCGTTGATGGCCCAACCGGGTTTTGCTTCTGTGGCATGGTCGAGGATGATCCCGCCGCATCCAGTGCAATCTCCTGAGACTCCGTGGCTGCAAGCGCGACAGCAGTCTGCCCCATGGAGGAAAGGGTTGCCACGATCCGTGTCATCCAATCCGCAATACGCAAGACCGGCCCACGGTCAGTATGCCAACTGCGGCCGGGATCGTGCAGCTTCAGCGTATCGGCCAGCTCTGCCCGTGTCTCATTCGCCTTCGGCCCCAATGCGGACGCCGTCCCTGCTGCTCCGCTGAGCGACACCCACAAAGAGCCATCCCGCAAGGCCGGCAGTTCCAGCATCGCATCGGTCAAGGGTTGCCCCCATTGCGCCAGCACCGCGCCCCAGCTGGTGGGCGTCGCATGCTGCCCATAGGTTCGGGCGACCATCGGTGTCTCGGCATGCATCTCCGCCTGAAGCGCCATCGCTCTAAGCACGTCGCCAAATACATCTTGCTGCGTGCTTAGCGTCTGGCGCAGGCGCAACATCAACGCAGTGTCGATAATATCCTGACTGGTCGCCCCCCAATGAGCGTATTGCGCATGTTCCGGCGCTTCCATGGCCTTGCGGAATTCGGCCACGAGGGCAGGGACGCTGACCCCGTTCTGTCCCGTCGCGTCAGCAAGGCCCGCAGGATCAATTTGGACCTCCAAAGACGAGCGATGGATAAAGGCCGCACTCAACTCCGGGATGACGCCCTGTGCACCCTGAACTTTGGCCAATGCGCCCTCTACCAGCAGCATTGCCCGCACTTCGGCGCTGTCGGACCACAACCGCCCAACCTCACCCGTGGGGAACAATTTCCCATACAGGGCTGACGAAAAGACCGATGCCGCCATGTATCAGATGTGCCCCGTCGCACGCATGAAGTCTGTCAGCACGCGGGCGAATTCTTCGGGTCGCTCGACGCATGGCAAATGGCCTGCCTTGCGGATCAGGTGGAACTGACTGCCGGGGATCAGATCGACGGTTTCGCGCACCAGGTCGGGCGGGGTCGAGCCGTCTTCTGACCCCGCTATGCCCAACGTGGGCAAGCGTAGCGTGGCCGTCGTCGCATAGAAATCCGTGCCCGAGATCGCAGCCGAGCATCCTACGTACCCTGCGTCCTCTTGCCGGACCAGCATGTTGCGCCACAGCTCCAGGTCCGTGTTTCGATGAAATTCCTTTGAAAACCAGCGATCCATGACCGCATCGGCGAGCGCCTCGATCCCGCCGGTCATCACATCCTGAATGCGGTCCGCCCACATCTCTTTGGTGCCGATTTTGGCCCCGGTGTTCGACAGAACCATGGCGCGCATCAGGTCCAGCCGTTTCACGGCCAGCCCTTGGGCAATCATGCCGCCGATAGAGAGGCCCACGAACATTACGTCCTTGAAGCCATGCAAATCCATCAACCGTTCGCAGTCACCGACAAGCTGACCCATGGCGTAGGGCGCAGGTGGGCAGGTCGACAGGCCATGTCCCCGCTTGTCGAACCGAAGGATGCGCAGGCCATCGGGCAACAAAGGCAAAATCGGGTCCCACAACCGCATGTCTGTTCCCAGCGAGTTCACGAAAACAATCGGCGCGCCATCGTCCGGTCCGTCGATGCGGTAATGCAGGCGTACGTCGCCCAAATCCGCCATGTGCATGGTATTAATCCTTCAACCGCATATGCGCGATGATCTGCCCGTGATCCGAGGCCAGCTTGTTGTACGGCGCCTCGGCATGGCTGCCATCGGTCAGATGATCGTTCAACACGCTGAAATAGTCCATCTGCCCGATGCTTCCCTTTGCGTCAGGTAGAAAATGGCGGGACATGTAGATCTGGTCGATGCTCTCGTACACGCCGCCAAACGCTGCCGTATACACCATGTCGCGGGACGACTTGCGGATGAACTGTTTTTCCGCCGAATGCAGGCGCACCGTCTCAATATCCTCGCGTATTTGCGCGTCTTCTTCCTCTGAATACCGGTCGCGCGGGGTTTCGGCATCGTGCCGCAGCATCCATGCGTAGTTCTTGAAAGGATGCTCGCCGCTGATGATTTCCGAACTGACGGCATTCTCACCATCGTTGAAATCGCCCATGGCCATCACCGGGTGCCCGGCCCGTAATTCTTCGACAATGGCACGGCGCAGCACCCACGCCTCTGCCATCCGGCGCAGGGAAGCGCGCAGCCCACCCAAGGCGCGACCCACCGGATCATAACTGGTCAAATCCACTTCGGGGGGAAAGTCGGCACCTTCGGGCGGAACAAACTCACCCAGTTTCGATTTCAGATGGCAGTTGAAAACGGTGATGATATGATTGCCGACAGGGATGCGCACCTTAAGGATCGGGCGGCTCAGCCGGGTCAGGCGAAAGCTGCCGCCGCCATCCGGTCCCATCGGGCCAAAGTCGATGTCCAAGGGTTCAGGCAGATCCTGAATGATCTCTGGTTGACCTTCAAAACCGAACCGCGACAGGATCGCGACACCTGGACGGCGCTGCCCCGGTCCGCCGTCGTTCACATTCGGGGCCACAGCCAGCGCTGCGTTGGTATAAGGGCGATAGGCCAGCTTGCGAAAGATTGCCTTGCGCCGATAGCGTTTGTTGGGGCCGGGGATATGCTGGGCATTGTCGGCCATGCCTTCAATGTCCGCGGCATCAATTACCTCGCGCAGCGCGCGCTCCTCAAAAATCTCTTGAAATCCCACGATGTCGGCATCCATCGTCTGCACCTGCTCGGACAACCAATCAACTTTCCAAGCGTATTCTTCGGGCGTGTATTGCTGAAACTGGTAGTATTCCTGATCCGGTCCGATCAGGTTCTTGACGTTGAAACTGGCGATGGTGAATTCGGTCATGCAAGCGTGTCCAATGCGCGTTTGAAAATGTCAGGGTCCACGTTCCCGCCAGAGATTGTGACGATCACGTCGTCCCCGTCTATCTGGTCCTGCCGACACAAGGCGGCAGCAAGGGCCACGGCCCCGCCGGGTTCAGCGACGACTTTCAACCGCAAAAAAGCCTGCGCGACAGCGTGCAAAGCCTCGTCCTCGCCGACGACAAGGCCGGGGCCACACAAACGCTTCATGATGGGAAAAGTCAGGTCGCCGGGCTGTGGGGTGATGATGGCGTCACATATGTTGCCCGATACTGCGTTGTTCCGCTCGATCCCGCCTGAGCGCAGCGAACGAGCCACATCGTCGAACCCTTCCGGTTCCGCTGGGCGCACACGCAAGCCCGGCGCCTCAGCCTCAAGCGCAAGGGCGATGCCGCTTGTTAAACCACCACCGCCACAACAGACAATCACGTCAGCAGTCGTCACCCCCACAGCCGCCGCCTGTTCCGCGATCTCCAGCCCGGTCGTGCCCTGGCCCGCAATCACCTGCGGCTCATCGAAAGGTTTGATCAGGGTCAGACCGCGCTCCTGGGCTAGTTGTGTACCGATCGCGTCGCGATCACCTGACCCACGCTCATATAACACCACCTCAGCGCCAAGCGCCTTGGTATTCGCGATCTTAAGAGCAGGCGCATCGCTAGGCATGACGATGACAGACGGCACGCCATGCATCTGCGCCGCAAGCGCCACTCCTTGCGCATGATTGCCACTGGAAAAGGCGATGACACCTGCGGCCCGCGTGGCCTCGTCCAAGGCTGACAGGGCCGACCACGCGCCACGGAACTTGAAGCTGCCGGTATGTTGCAGGCACTCTGGCTTGATCCAGACACGGCGGTCCGCGATCTCGTCAATAAATGGGGAACTCAGGAGAGGGGTCTTGCGCGCGTGCCCTTCCAGCCGCGCTGCCGCCGCGCGGATTATTTCAATATTCAAAGCAGCTTCTCCATCCATGTCCGTATTGCCGCCAAGGCTTCGGGCTCATCCAGAAACGGGACATGGCCGCGCCCCGGGACCTCGGCAAGGATCATGTCGGGGCGACGATCCTGCATTTTCTGCGCTGTTTGCGCGCTCAACAAGTCAGATCCTGCACCGCGGATCAGGGCCAGCGGCTTGCCTGCCAATGCATCAAAGAAGGGCCACAGGTCCGGCATCTCGCCACCTGCCTCGACCGCATCACGCAGACGCGGATCGTAGGTGATGTCGAGGCCGTCTTTTGTTTCGACAAAATGCGTGTTTGCTTCCTGCACCCAACGCTCTGCGGGTACGCCTTCGAAGCCCTTCAGGACATGGGGCAAAGCTGTCGCCGCCTCGGTCAAAGTGCGGGCGGCCGGGCGGCGCCCCAGATACGCCATGATGCCGGACAGCCCCAATGGGTCGAATTCCGGTCCAACGTCGTTCAAGGCAGCACCCAGCAGGCGATCCGGCGCACTTGCCGCTAATCCCATGGCATTCAGTCCGCCGCGTGAGGTGCCAAGGATGGCGACCCCTGACAACGACAGATGATCCATCAATTCCATCACATCTCGCACCTCGACCGGCAAGGTATAGTTCTGCCACTTGTCATCCCACTGCGATTGCCCGCGCCCGCGATAGTCCATCTTGATCAGGCGGCAGGGCGGAAGATGTGGTGCGATGTACTGGAAATCTTGCGTGGTGCGGGTCAAGCCGGGCAGGCACAGCAGCGGCAGCCCTTCGCCATGATCCTCGAAATACAGTGACAGGCCATCCGACGTTTGAAACGTGCTCATGCGCTGGCCAGCTGCGGTATGCCAGTCAGATCATTCAACACGTGCTGCGGCACCCACGGTAAACGGTCCACAGGCTCACCTGCGCGGTTCACCCAAGCCGTGTTGAACCCATAGCCGGACGCGCCTGCGGCATCCCATCCGTTTGAGGATATAAAAAGCACTTCGTTCGCAGCACATCCAAAACGTTGGCCGACAAGGTCATATACCCGGCTGTCCGGTTTGAAGATGCCGACGCTTTCCACGGACAGGCAATCGTCCAGCACATCGCCAATCCCAGCCGATTGAACAGCCCCGTTCAGCATATCTGGCGATCCGTTGGACAAGATAGCGGTGTTTATCCCGGCATCCTTCAAAGCATGCAGCATCGCTGGCACTTCAGGATAGGCTTGCAATTCCCAGTACAGTGCCAGCAAACGCTCGCGTAGGGCTGCGTCGCCTGCAAGGCCGTTGCGCTCCAGTGCCCAATCAAGCCCCTCCTGCGTGACCTGCCAGAAATCGGTATGCGCATCAGTGATGGCGCGGAGCCATGTGTATTGCAATTGCTTCTGCCGCCAGTGCTCGGCCACCGCAGGCCATGTGTCGGTCAGCTGCGGAAAGGCTGGCTCTGCCGCGGCAATGCGTGCGGCTGCCGCCACATCAAAAAGCGTGCCGTAGGCGTCAAAAATACAAGTCGTGATAGGCATTAGTGGCGCTCCTTTGGGCGCAGACTGGCACGGAGGGACGCCAACGAAAAGAGGCGAGGTGGGGTTTACCCTACTGCCATGGGCGGGCAGTGTGTGCCATCTGTTAAATGGACAGACATGTTGGGAGATGGATCATGACCGCGATCAAGGATGGCGACACCGTGCGCATCCACTACACCGGGACTTTGTTGGATGGCACCGTCTTTGACAGCTCGGATGGTCGTGACCCGCTTGAGTTCGTTGTCGGGTCGGGTCAGATCATTCCGGGGCTTGATGTGGCCCTGCCGGGCATGATCGAAGGCGATAAGAAAAAGGTCAACATCCCTTGTGACCAAGCCTATGGTCCGATCAACCCGGCGCTGCGACAGGGCGTGCCGCGTGATGCGATCCCCGATGAAATCCCACTTGAGATCGGCCTCCAACTGCAGATGCAGACGCCCCAAGGCCAACCTATGCCTGTGACCGTGGTCGAAGTGGGTGAAGAGGAGGTTACGCTGGACGCCAACCACCCGCTGGCTGGTAAGGACCTGACCTTTGATTTCGAAGTGGTGTCTATAGACGCTGGCTAACGTGCGTTGCCGCTGTCGCGCAACGACGTCCCCCACCATCTTGTTAACCGCCCGGGTTTAGACCGCGCAAGGCGTTTGCAATGGCGTCAGCCTGCTGTTGTGTGTCGTCGCTGGCCGTTTGGGTTTGTGGCAATGTGCCCGCGCGGCGCACCGGCACCATGTCCCTTGGCATATGACGTACGTGTACGGGCTCGGGTGGTTCAAAATTCGCGGGTTGCGACCGCTTTGGGACATCGTGGGCCATCGCCACAACCTCTTCTACGATGCCGGGATTTAACCGCAACGCCAAGAGAAGCCCCATTCCAGTCAGCGAAAACAACAATCGTCCCAACCATTTGGATCGCCGGGTGCGTGCTGCCCTGCGGTTCAATATGTGCGCTTGACGCGCGGGGTCGTGACGATCTTTTGCCATGGTGAACAACCTCGCAATTCAAATTGGCGATTTTGCGGCAAATTGTGGGGTAAACCCGTTAAATGAGACCTAATCGGTCCCAGACAGCCTATGTGAATCCTCGGGTAGAACTCATTCAACCTACTCGCCGCGCCCGGTCATTTGCACTAAGCACTGCAATGGCAGAGGAGGCGCCATGAGTGATCACTTGCAGATAGAGCAGGAAATCGAAAGCTGCCGAACTCAGTTGCCGGGACGGACTTTGCCAACCTTTCTGACGATTGGCGCGATGAAATGCGGCACATCTACTCTGCACGCACATCTCGCTTCGCACCCAGACGTTTTTGCACCGCAACGAAAAGAAGTGCACTTCTTCAATCAGAACTTTCTAAAGGGACTCTCTTGGTACGCAGATCAATTCAGCGATGCCGGTGACAGGATGTGCTTCGAAACAACACCTGCCTACCTGTTCGAGCCTGACACGCAGCACCGCGTAAAGGCCGCGCTGCCAGATGCGAAATTCATTGTCATCCTGCGCGACCCGGTTGAAAGATGTGTGTCACACTACCATCACATGCTGCGTACAGGACGGGAGAAAGAGAGCTTCGATGTCGCGTTATCATTGGAAATGGAACGCACGCGTGATGCCTACGAGGGGGTCAAAAATCGGGAACTGGTGCACAGTCCGCAACTGAATTGGTTCAGCTATGTGCGGCGGGGTTACTACATCGATCAATTGGAAGCATGGGTCCAAGTCTTTCCGGTGGATCGATTTCTGGTGTTGGATTTCCTTGACCTGTGTGAAAACCCGCAATCAGTGGTCGATACCGTGACAAACTTTCTTGGGGTGCCGGGCCTGCTGATTGACCCTGTGCTTAGGGAAAACGCGCATCCAAGGGGCACGTTGCCATCGGCACAGAAAAGGCGCCTTCGTGAGCTTTATGCCCGGTCCGACGCGCGGCTTGAACAGTTTCTGGGCCGCAAACTATCGTGGATGTAGTTCCAACTGCTCACAGGTGATCCGGCTGTGGCATACCCAGCACATGAAAGCCGCCATCGACGCGAATGATCTCGCCCGTTGTGCAGGCCCCGGCGTCTGAACACAAATACACTGCGGTGCCGCCCACGGCCTCAAGCGTGGCGTTCGAACGCATCGGGGCGTTCTGATCCGTGTGCTTGTAGGTCTTACGCGCCCCGGCAATGGCCGAGCCTGCCAAGGTCTTCATCGGACCGGGCGAAATGGCGTTCACACGGATGCCTTCGGGACCCAGATCGTTGGCCAGGTACCGTGTTGCAGATTCAAGCGCTGCCTTGGCCACACCCATCACGTTATAGTTAGGCACGACCCGGTTCGACCCTTGGTAGGTCAAGGTCAGCAACGTGCCGCCATTCTCAATCATCATTGGATGTGCACGGCGCGCAACCTCGATGAAGGAATAGGCCGAGATGTCCATCGAATGCTTGAAATTCGCGCGGCTTGTATTGAGGAACCGGCCAGTCAGCTCGGATTTGTCAGAGTAGGCGACGGCATGGACCAGGAAATCGATTGTTGGCCAGCGGGCTTCCAATGCTTCAAATGCAGCATCTAGGGACGTGTCGTTTGTAACATCGACGTCGACCATGAAATCCGACCCGACACTCTCGGCCAATGGGGTAAGCCGTTTACCAAATGCCTCGCCTTGATAGCTGAATGCCAGCTCTGCCCCAGCCTCATGCATCGCCTTGGCAATGCCCCAGGCAATGGACCGGTCGTTTGCGACGCCCATCACAAGGCCGCGTTTTCCGTCAAGCAATCCTGTCATAGTGAATTCTTACCCGTGAAACTTTGAAAGGATCATCGATCCGTTGGTGCCGCCGAAGCCAAACGAGTTGGTCATCACCGAATCAAGGCCCGCATCCGCGCGCATCTCGGTCGCGATCTCGGACGCGCTCAGCCCGGGATCCAGTGTTTCGACATTGATGGACGGCGTGATGAAATCGTTGTCGAGCATCAACAAGCTGAAGATGGCCTCGAGCGCGCCCGCAGCACCCTGCGCGTGGCCGGTCATCGACTTGGTTGAGCTGACGGGAGGTGTGGTGCCCTCGCCAAAGACGCGGCGTACGGCTTCGATCTCGCCCACATCACCGACAGGGGTCGAGGTGCCGTGGGCATTGATGTAGCTGACGGACCGGTCTTGCGGCAGTGTCTCCAACGCCGCGCGCATCGCCCGCTCACCACCTTCGCCCGAGGGGGCCACCATGTCATGGCCGTCAGACGTTGCAGCATACCCTGTCACTTCGGCATAGATTTTCGCACCACGTGCGCGGGCGTGCTCCAACTCTTCCAGCACAACCATGCCACCACCGCCGGAAATGACGAACCCGTCGCGATCCGCGTCAAAAGCACGGCTCGCCCGTGCAGGGGTGTCGTTGTATTTGGATGACATCGCGCCCATCGCGTCGAACAGACAGGACAGTGTCCAGTCCAGTTCTTCAGCGCCACCGGCAAACATCACGTCCTGCTTTCCCAACATGATTTGTTCGGCCGCATTGCCGATGCAGTGCAGCGAAGTCGAGCATGCGCTGGTGATGGAATAGTTGATCCCCTTGATCCTGAAGCCGGTCGCAAGGTTCGCGCTGATGGTTGAGGACATGCATTTGGGCACGGCAAAGGGGCCGATGCGTTTGGTGGCACCTGTCTTCAGTACGGTTTGATGTGCCGTCAACATGGCCGAGGTGGATGGCCCACCCGAACCTGCCACCAACCCGGTGCGCGGGTTCACAACATCGCTTTCTTGCAAACCGGCATCCGCAATGGCCTGAGTCATCGCGATATGGGCATATGCCGCGCCAGGGCCCATGAACCGCAGGGCGCGCTTGTCTACATGTTCCTTGACTTCCAGCTTGAGCGTACCAGCGATCTGGCTGCGAAAGCCATGTTCCGCCATCTCTGGGCTGGCTTCGATTCCCGAACGGCCCGCCTTGAGCGACGCCAGCACCTCATCGGTGTTGTTTCCGATGGATGAGACAATTCCAAGTCCCGTCACCACGACGCGCCGCATGTGCGCACTCCTTCGTTCTACTCAGGGGGTATGTAGGACGGGGGGCAGGTGGGTGCAACCGCCTTGCTTCGCAAGTCAATTGCCGCCCGTGTTCGGATAGTGTGAAAAAACGACTTGATTGGCACCAAATCTGTGCAGTCGCGTGACTTCTTGAAAGCCAAGGCGTCGCAAAAGACGCCGGGCTGGTGCGTTGCGTTCCTGAGTTTCTGCCATGATAGGTCGTAGGCGCTCATCGTCTGCCCAGCGGTTCAGCACGCGTTGACAAGCTTCATATGCTAGCCCTTGCCCCAGTAGCGGGGATCGAACTGGAAGGACAATTCTGGCGCCGCCCCGTCATGATGCGGGGTGACAAAGACCAATCCAACAGCGATGTTTCCGCCGAATTTGGCAAGCCAGACATGTCCGTCACGCCGCATTTCGAGATATTTTCTAACAATGCCGTCAAGCTGGTCTGCTGGAACAACACCGCCAATATAGGCGCGAACACGCGGGTCCTGAACCAATCGCTTCACAAACCCACTGTCATCAACGGTCATGGGATCAAGTGCCAGCCGTTCCGTCATCAGTCGGGGTGCTGGCATGGCGCGATCAACTTTCGCTCAACGCAACCCTCATGTCTTTGACCTCGTAGATGACGTCGCCGTCGGCTTCCACGATACCATCCGCAACGCCCATGGTCAGCCGACGGGTCTGTATAGCCTTGGTAAAGTCGATCTTGTAGGTCAGCATCTTGCGGTCAGGGCGCACCATCCCCCTGAGCCTCACTTCACCCACACCCAACGCATAACCGCGGCCTGTCCAGCCGCGCCATCCCAGATTGAACCCGGTCAATTGCCAAAGACCATCAAGGCCAAGGCACCCGGGCATGATCGGGTTACCGGGGAAATGGCAGTCAAAGAACCACAAGTCAGGTGCAATATCGAACTCGGCCACGATATGGCCTTTGCCGTTTGCGCCGCCATCTGCAGACACATCCGTGATCCGGTCCATCATCAACATGGGCGGCTCTGGCAGTTGCGCATTGCCGGGGCCGAACAGCTCTCCGCGTGCGCATTTCAACAATTCGTCCTTGTCGAAGCTGGTGGGATAGTCTGCCATTCGGGCCTCTTGTTTGTCTCAGGTCTGGTCCCGTTATTGGGTCCAGTTCGTCTAGCACCGGCTGGGCAAAGGGCGCAAGAGCGGCGACTTGTCTGGTCTTGGAATGTGGGGCAGAGTCAAACGATGAAAGACATTATCGATCTCGACCGCTACCCGCTGCATCGCCCGCATTCGCCGGAATGGGACGCACTGGTGGCCCATGCCAAGGATGGGCTTGTGCGCGACGGCCTGTTCAATCTGCCGGGTTTCATGCAGCCCGCAGCACTCGCTTCGGTCCTCGACCACGTGCATCCGCGAATGCAGGTAGAGAGCTTTCATCACAGCCGCTTGCACAACATCTACTTCCAGGATGCGGTTGACGGGCTTGCCGACGACGATCCGGCGCTGACCAAGGTTGAGACGGCCAACCACACGCTCTGTCACGACCAGATGCGGGGCACAGCGTTGGACGAAATCTACCAATGGCCAGCCTTTGCGGTCTTTCTGGCGGCCGTGATGGACAAGTCGCAACTCTACACGATGGACGATGCGCTGGCAGGACTGAACGTGCTGGAATACCGCTCAGGCGAGGCACTGAACTGGCATTTTGATCGCTCGATCTTCACCACGACACTGCTGTTGCAAGAGGCCACGAAAGGCGGGCTTTTTGAATATGCCAAGGACTTGCGCAGCGATGACGACCCCAATCACGCGGGCATCGCCGCACTTTTGGCTGGGCGGATCACACCGACCCAACTGACCCAGGATGCTGGCACGCTGAACGTGTTTTTGGGTGTCAACACGGCGCATCGCGTCTCTACCGTTGGTTCTGGGACATCCCGAATTGTCGCGGTGCTGTCGCATTATGACACACCGGGCAGATCCTTTTCAAAGCAAGAGCAGATGGGGTTTTTTGGGCGTGTGGCATAATGCCATAAACCCTTTTGCGATTGAATTGCAGAACGATGGCCCTTTATATGTAAGGCAAGGGTAAGAGGACCAGATGACCGAAACACAGCACAAAGTAGGAAGCGAATGGCTTGCAGGGGCCGGGCTACGCCCGACACGGCAACGCGTAACGCTGGCGGCGCTGTTGATCGGTGATGGTCAACACCGCCACGTCACGGCTGAAAGCCTGTTTGAAGCGGCCAAGGACCAGGGCGAAGCGGTATCGCTTGCCACCGTCTACAACACCTTGCGTGCGTTCTGTGATGCTGGACTGATGCAAGAGGTGACGGTTGACGGCTCGAAAAGCTACTTCGACACAAACACGCATGATCATCCCCATTTCTTCTGGGAAGATGATGCGAAACTGACCGATGCGCCATCGGATCAGCTGGTGATCGCACAACTTCCCGATGCGCCTGAAGGGGCGGAAATCGCATCTGTGGACGTTGTGATCCGCTTGCGCCGCAAGGATTGATTTCCCTACAGCGCCCAAGGGCGCTACAGGCTCCAACGCTGGAAAACGCAATCCTATCACATCATTTGCTTTTATAGGCGGTGCTTCAGTCTTGTGGCCAAAAGCCCTGTCAGAAGCACGGCGCCAAGAGTAAATAGCGCTCCGACCATCCAGCCAATCGGGGTCGAATATCCTTCGGCAATTGCGCCGACAAGGATCAGACCAAAGGTTGCCCCCAATTGTTGCACCAGCGAACGTAATGACAGCATGGTAGACCGTTGATGGTTCTCCACACTGGAATGCAGAATGCTGCTGGCAGGTGTTTCCCCAACCCCGAGGATCACGAAGTAAATGATCAGGACAATGACAAAGCCCACCACACCACCCTGCAGAGCCAACGCAATCTGCAACACAGCAAGGCATCCCACAGCAGCCGTAAGTGTCATCGCGTTCTGACGTCTGAATACTCGGTTGATATGCGGCGACAGCGATGCACCAATGGCGATCGAGAAAAAACAGGCTGCGGTCAACAGGCCAATCACGGTGTTGGCGTAACCCTCTTCCAGCATTGGTTTTATATGGGTAGGCCAAAGCACTTCGACCGGGTTCGTCGCCATAAGCAAAAGCGCTAAGGCCGCTAGAAGCAGTGAAAGCGTGGGGTGCCTCATTGCGAGGAGACCGGCGTCGCGGACAACAACCGGAACATTGGCAAATCCCTGGACAAGCGCCTTTGGATGCAGCGGCCGTGCTTCTTCGACTATGGCAAAGAGGGTGTAGATCAGAACCGCAGTCATCATCGCAAAACTGGCTGCGTAGGCGACATCATAGGCGCTAAACCCATATTGGACCGCGATGGCACCGAAGGCGTCCGGCAACCAACCTCCGACGATCGCTCCGAATGCCAAACCCATTCCGTTGGCCCATTGCGCTTTTGCGAGGGCCGGTTGCACGTCCACGTTTTGCGCCTCGGCTTTAAAGTGCTCAATAAACCACGCATCCAACGTGCCGGAGCGCAGCGCACGCCCGAAGCCAATAAAAGCAAAGGAAAGGGCCAGAACATAAAAGTCGCTTGATGACAGGAACAGGGCCAGTGAAATCAGGCTGGCAACCACCGCCGCCAGAAAAACCGGCTTGCGCCCGATGTTGTCTGCCAACCCTCCAAAGGGCAATTCCATGGTCAGCGTCGTGACGGAATAGGCACCGAACAACAGCGAAATCTGGAACAGGTCCATGCCGCGGTCGACCAACGCCAATGCAACCACGGATACGGTCAGTCCCATTGCAAACCGGTCCAGGAATTGATGAAGCTGGAACACCCGGATATGCCGCTTTGCAGCGGGTGTCAGGTTCTGGAATGAAAATTCGATATCCGATTCCATCTACGCACCATGGGTGGCATAGGGCGCGGGTACAAGAGTGCTGGAGCCGCCTGTGCGGTGTTTGTCTTGACGGTTGAAGAAGCTGCGCGGCCCCTCCTGCTTCGCAGCACCGTGACGCGCGGCGGCGCCGTATTCAATGCTGTTGCACAGCCACAGCGGTGGGTAGCCAACAAACATGCCACATGCGTTCCAGCGCTGGGATCACTTCCGGTCGGTACAACTCCGTTTGCAATGGTTTAAGCTGAGCGAACGATCGGACAAGGATTTGTGAGTAATATTTAACAAAATCATGCGGTTACCCATGGGTAACCTCTGCGATTCTTAGAACCATTGCCCCGGTTCCATCAATCCAAGGTCCAGCAACTGCCGCGAATGCCATTCGAATGGGGCAGAGTTGTGCCATTTGAATGTCTCGATGTCATAGGTGCTTCCAGGGTTCAGTTTCAGCGCCTTTGCGGTTCGGAAGGAACAGATCGCTGCGGTCAGGTTGTGGTGCCATTCGCAGGCATAGGTGTTGTATTCCTCGTCGTTGAACGTGTGATCGTTCCGCAGTTTTAGGCCGGGTTTGGCTTTAAAAAGGGAAATACGATCGATCTTGCGCCGTACTTCGGGTACGTGCTCTTCAAATCTCCAACGCAAACCACCGTAGAAGTTCAGTTGCCGTTCCTTCGGATGCCCTTTTTCATCGGGACGGGCGAGCGCGTAATACCCGGATCGATCCAGATGTGCACGATCTAGTGACACCGCGTTGGGGCAAGACCAAAGATCGTCCGCATACAGATCTACCACATAGGTCAACATCGCATCGCGGCGTTCTTCAGTGTGAAATGTAAGCATCTCCCCGACGGATCTGGTTTCGCAGAACGGGTGGAACAGGAATTCCGCGTTGTAGCAGTAGTACATCCATGTGTCGGCAGGCACCGCGCCAATCACCCCGTTCACTGCCGTCTCAAGCGCATCCGACGCAGAGGTGTCAAAATCAATGCGTATCAGAGACTCTGACAGGTCGCGGGCCAGTTTGAACCGTTTCGGCATGAACGCGATTACCTGTTTGAAACCGGCTTGCTGATGGTGGCGCAGGGTCGTGTCCACCTCAATGTCGTCCTCAACCACAACAACCGCTATCGGTCCCTTTTGTGGAACGGCGTCCTTGTCACGAATGAAGTTGCTTAGACTGTCGAATTGCATTTGCGTGCCTCGGTTGGCGTCTTTTGGCGCGGTTGAGATCAAATTTCGGTTAATCCGCGCCGCATTGCAAGATGTCTGGCAGGCTGGTACAGCCCCCATTCTATCCGCATGATCCGGGATCGAAGCCCATGACGAAGCAGAAGAAGCTCTTTATCAAGACCTATGGCTGCCAGATGAACGTCTATGACAGCGAACGGATGGCCGAGGCGCTGGGCGAGCAGGGTTATGTCGAGACGCAGACGCCTGATGATGCGGACATGATCCTGCTGAACACCTGTCACATCCGCGAGAAGGCAGCGGAAAAGGTCTATTCCGAGCTGGGGCGGTTCAAGGGGCTGAAGGCAGAAAAGCCTGGCCTCAAGATCGGTGTAGCAGGCTGTGTCGCACAGGCGGAAGGCCAGGAAATTATGCGACGTCAGCCCTTGGTGGATCTGGTTGTCGGCCCTCAAAGCTACCACCGTCTGCCCGAGATGGAAGCAAAGACGCAAGCCGGGAAAAAAGCGCTCGATACTGATTTCCCGGAAGAGGACAAGTTCGAGAAGCTTAAGAGCCGTCCAAAGGCTCCACGAGGCCCGACCGCGTTCCTGACCGTGCAGGAAGGGTGTGACAAGTTTTGCGCCTTCTGCGTGGTGCCGTATACGCGCGGAGCCGAGGTGAGCCGTCCAGTGGATCGCATCCTGACCGAGGCGCGCAATCTCGTGGAACGCGGTGTACGCGAGATCACGTTGCTGGGTCAGAACGTGAACGCTTACCATGGGGTTGGTCCAGATGGGTCCGACTATACGCTGGCCAAGCTGATCTGGGACCTGGACAGGGTGGACGGGCTTGAGCGTATCCGCTTTACGACCAGCCACCCCAACGATATGACGGATGACCTGATCGAAGCGCATGGCACCTGCGCGAAGCTGATGCCCTACCTACACCTGCCTGTGCAATCGGGCAGCGACCGCATCCTGAAGCGCATGAACCGCAGCCACACCGCCGACAGCTATCTGCGGTTGATCGAACGCATCCGTGCAGCGCGGCCTGACATCCTGATGTCTGGTGATTTCATTGTTGGCTTCCCCGAAGAAACTGAGGCTGATTTTCAAGCGACGCTCGATCTGGTGGAAGCGGTGAACTATGGCTACGCCTATAGCTTCAAATACTCGACCCGCCCCGGCACACCCGCCGCAGAACGATCGCAGGTGGAGCCAGCAGAGGCGGACGACCGGTTGCAAAGGCTGCAAGCCCTGATCACGCGCCAACAGCGATCCATACAGGAGGGTATGGTGGGTCGGACTGTGAATGTGCTGTTTGAAAAGCCTGGTCGCCTGCCGGGACAAATGGGCGGCAAAAGCGATTATCTACATGCTGTCCATGTCGCAAATGCCAACGTGAAAGCGGGCGACATTGCACCCGTGAGAATCGTTGAAGCCGGAGTGAACTCTCTTGCGGGGGTGATCGACTGATCCGGGTTACTGCTAAAATTTTGTGCACAAATTGCTCGGTTCAATTGTAAGCCGGCCCAATTATGGCACAATATGTGGTGAAAAACGGGTTCACAGATTGTTAATAATTGCCTACGCTTTTGCTCAGAGTAGCGAGGGTCAGCTTGTTTCAAGCATGTTGGGGATCTTTGCGGGGGATCAACATAAAGGGACAGGACTGTGGCGAAAATCTTTTCGAAAACAGTTGATAAGCTTATAACTACAGTGGCTGCCACCGCTGTGGCGCTGACATCACTGATGGCCGCCGATGTGTCTGCACAGGCTTTTGGTCAAACACGGTCGCAGGAAGGGCGTGACAAAGGCCAATACATTCCGGGTATCTGGGTCGATCCCGATGGGTGCGAACACTGGGTCATGGATGACGGAGCGGAAGGCTATATGACGCCCCACGTCACCCGTAAGGGCATACCGGTCTGCCGCCGTGGCAATCTATGTGGCGTCATGAACACCGATCAGTTCTTCAAGACCGACAGCTTCCGCATCCACAAAGCGGGGCGCGAGCGCCTTGCTCAATTCTTCCAGGGTTCCACTGCACAAGCGTTTATCATCACAGGTCACACAGACAGTCGGGCCAGTGATGCGTACAACCTGCGTCTGTCACTCAACCGCGCGAATGCGGTTGCGGCCGTTGCACAGCAGTCGGGCGCGCGCATTGCGGATGTGCGTGGTTACGGTGAACGTCTGCCAGCGCAGCCCAACAACACTGCAAAAGGCATGGCTGCAAACCGCCGCGTCGAAATCATTTGCATTCAATAGGGGACGCATCATGACAAAACTGAAACTCGTCACGCTTTCCATTGTCTGTCTGTCTATTGCAGCTTGCTCCGATGGTTTGGGAGACGGCCTGTCACCAGACAAGACAATCGACCGCGGGACAGATCGAAAGAGCCTAAGCCAACTTCAGGCGGGCATCTGGGTGGACCCGAATGGCTGTGACCACTGGATCATCGATGATGGGATCGAGGGATACCTGTCGGCACGGCTTGATAAATATGGGAAGCCTGTTTGTTCCGGGGTTGCGCCGCCAACTCAAACTGTTGGCGATTTCAAAGGCGGATCGAAAATCAACGACCCCAATTGACCGACAGTGACACACATTTCTAGGCCGGAGCGAACCTAGCGCTCCGGCCTTTTTTGTTTCAAATGTGTGAAAAGAGCCAACATCCCGTTGCACCCCCAAGCTGAACTTGCAACGCTGGGTGAAACACAGACTCAAGGAGTGACATTTGACCCTAGACCAACCGTCCCAGGAAATGGTCCTGGAATTTCCCGACAACCGTTTGCTGATTGACCTGTGCGGTCCTTATGACAGCCATTTGACGGCCATCGAGTCCGCCCTTGAGGTGCAGATCGTGAGACGGGGAAACGTGTTGGCTGTGCTGGGCGAAGAGGGCGCACAGAAGCGGGCTGCTGATGTTTTGAATGCGCTTTATCTGAGGCTGGAGACAGGCAAGGATGTTGAACCTGCCGATGTGGATCGTGAGTTGCGCATGGGCCAGTCCGAAGAAGGCACAGGCACCCGGCAAGGCGATCAATTGGAGATGCCCGTTGGCACCCGGATCGAGATCAAGACGCGAAAGAAACTGGTCGAACCGCGCACCGATGCGCAAAAGGCCTATGTTCAGGCACTGTTCGAGAATGAAATGGCGTTTGGCATTGGTCCTGCCGGCACTGGCAAGACGTATCTGGCTGTCGCAGTCGGCGTGTCGATGTTCATATCGGGCCACGTGGACCGGATCATTTTGTGCCGCCCCGCAGTAGAGGCGGGCGAGAGGCTGGGGTTTCTGCCGGGCACGCAGGAAGAAAAAGTCGACCCCTACATGCAGCCCCTTTATGATGCGCTGAACGACTTTCTGCCCGGCAAGCAGCTTGCCAAGCTGAAAGAGGAAAAGACAATCGAGATTGCGCCGCTTGCCTTTATGCGCGGGCGGACCCTGTCCCGCGCTTTCGTGGTGCTGGACGAGGCACAGAACGCCACGACTATGCAGATGAAGATGTTTCTAACCCGCCTGGGCGAAGGGTCGCGCATGGTTATCACCGGCGACCGCACTCAGATCGACTTGCCGCGCGGCGTTTCCTCCGGCTTGGCCGATGCTGAACGGTTGCTCAGAACCATTCCGAACATCAGCTTCAACTACTTCACGTCAAAGGATGTCGTGCGCCATCCGCTTGTGGCCGCGATCATTGAAGCGTACGAGGCAGATGCAGAAGCGTCCTGATACGCTTTTATCTTGCTTAGTAAACTCCGGGGGTCCGGGGCTGGCCCCAGGTGCTGACAATTGCCATACCATATCGACATCCTGATGGAAGATAGCCGCTGGCAGGATGTCGGTCTTGAGGCGTTAGCTGACACTGCGATTGTCGAAACCTTGTCAGCGCTGGGCTTGGCGCGGGCTGAGCTATCGGTGCTGGCCTGCGATGATGCGCGCATTTCCGTTTTGAACGATGATTTTCGTGGCAAGGCGACGCCGACCAATGTTCTGAGCTGGCCGGAAGAGGACTTGTCGCCTGAAGTGGATGGCGCGGTACCTGTACCACCTCAACCCGATCCGAGCGGTTCAATCAGCCTTGGCGATATCGCCATCGCCTATGACACATGCGCGCGGGAGGCCGCCGAGCAAAGCAAGCCCTTGGCTGCTCATGTGACCCATTTACTTGTTCACGGAGTGTTACATTTGCTTGGTTATGACCATATCCGTGACCATGATGCCACGCGCATGGAAGCACTTGAGGTCGAAATACTTGGCAAACTGGGGGTGCCTGACCCATATTAGGTCGCATTCAGGGTCATGTGGCCCAAACGAACTGGATAGGAGCCAATGGGCGACATCGACGGATCGTCTGACGCGGCGCGACGCGCGCAGTCAGATAATGACAGGACCGAACCTTCCCAAGGTGGTGGATTTCTGGCGCGCGTGATTGGCGCGCTCAGCCCATCGGACAACAACCCCAATATGTCCGAGGTCCCAAGCCCGCGGCCACAGTCTCATGGCATGATCAACCTGCGCCGTTTGCGGGTCGAGGATGTTGCCGTGCCCAAGGCTGACATCACCGCTGTGCCGGATACCGTCTCGTTGGACGAACTGGTGGAGGTGTTCAAAGAAAGCGGTTACACCCGATTGCCGGTATTCGAGGGGACGCTGGACACGCCCGTCGGTTTTGCCCACCTCAAAGACGTGGCGCTGCAACACGGTTTCAACGGAGGTGCAGCCAACTATGATCTGCGTGCAAGGTTGCGCCCGCTGCTGTTTGTTCCGCCTTCGATGACCATCGGTGTTCTGCTGACAAAGATGCAGACCGAACGGCGACACATGGCGCTTGTCATTGATGAATATGGCGGTGTTGACGGGCTCGTCACGATCGAGGATCTGATCGAGCAGGTAGTTGGCGAAATCGAGGACGAACATGACGTCGATGAAGGCGCTTTGTTCACCCGCGAAAAGTCCGGATGCTACCTTGCGCTTGCCAAGACACCACTGAAGGAGTTCGAGGCTGAGATTGGGATATCCCTGACGACGCATGACGATGTGGATGAGGAAGATATCGATACTCTTGGTGGCTTGGTCTTCATGTTGGCGGGGCGCGTGCCTGCGCGAGGAGAGGTGGTGTTGCACCCTGACGGTCCGCAGTTTGAGGTGATCGATGCCGATCCGCGTCGCATTAAACGGATGCGTGTGCGCCTGAAGGGCCCGGAGCCTGCCGAATGAACCGATCCCGCGTCCATGTATCGGCATGGCCGATCTGGGCGCAGGTTCTGCTGGCCCTAGCGGCGGGCGGCTTCGGGGCATTGTCCCACGCGCCTGTTGGTTTCGCCCCTGCGATAACCGTTCCGGTCATGGCCATGTTTCTGCTGCTGCAGGTGGCGCGCAGCACGCGCCATTCGGCCCTTTTGGGCCTTGCTGTCGGCGTCGGTTACTTTGCTGCGACGCTCAACTGGATTACTGAACCATTTCAAGTCGACGCCGCCAATACGGGTTGGATGGCGCCTTTTGCTCTTGTTCTGTTGTCGATCCTGCTTGGGATGATCTGGTCTGCGGCACTTGCGCTCGCGAAGTGGTGCGGGGGGCAGCTTTGGATTCTGGTGTTCAGTTGGGTCGCGGCGGAAATCTTGCGGGCTTATCTATTGACGGGATTCCCTTGGGCTACGCCACCGCAGGCTCTTGTGGGCAGCCTCGCTGGACAAGCTCTCGCATTTGGTGGGCCGCATGGGATGATGCTTGCGTTGCTCGCGTCGATGGCATTGATATTCGCTGTTCAGCGTGTCTGGTTGCAGGCGGTTCTGTTGATGGCCGTTTTGGTACCAATCCTTTTGCCAACGGCAGGAGGCCAGGCGCCACTGACCGATCATACGGTGCGTTTGGTTCAACCCAATGCGCCACAGGACGAAAAGTGGAATCCTGCGCGCATTCCCTTCTTCATCAACCGCCAGATCGACTACACTGCTGCAGGGCCGGTTCCCGATCTTATTGTTTGGCCCGAGACGGCCCTTCCTTACCTTGTTGAAAATGCACAACCTGCCTTTGACGTTATCGCCGATGCAGCGCGGGGCGCACCGGTTGTTCTGGGCATTCAACGCCGCAGCGAGGACGCATATTTCAACAGTCTTGTGATGCTGGATGCAGCGGCGCAGGTCACACAGACGTACGACAAGCACCATCTCGTACCCTTTGGAGAATACATGCCTTTGCCAGGGTTGTTTCGAGGCTTGGGTATTCGTGCACTGGCTGAAAGGACGGACAGCGGGTACGGGCGCGGGCCGGGGCCTCAGATAATGGATATGGGACCTCTCGGATCGGCCTTGCCGCTTATCTGTTATGAGGCCGTTTTTGCACATGATGTTGGCGGAACGTCTGAGCGTCCGACGTTTCTGATGCAACTGACCAATGATGCTTGGTTTGGAATGCGGTCGGGGCCGCAGCAGCATCTTGCACAAGCACAGATGCGGGCTATCGAGCAGGGACTGCCACTGATCCGGGCGGCCAATACCGGCATTTCTGCGGTGATCGATCCGAAGGGGCGCATCACCGCTTCACTTGCTCTCAACGAGGCGGGCTATCTTGATGCCAAACTACCGGCGCCAGCTGCCCCAACATTGTACAGCATGACGGGTGATTTGCCTTGGATTCTGTTGGTCTTGTTCGGTCTGATTGTATCAGTGTTGCATCGCGCCCGAACGCGTCGCACGCCCCCCATTGACGCGCCAGCACTTCGGGCGTAAATCCGTTCGACCCCGTCACAACGGCTTCCTGACGTGACGCGGATTAACCTAATGGAGCGCTTATGTCCCGTCAGAATTACATTTTTACCTCGGAGTCCGTTTCCGAGGGCCACCCAGATAAGGTGTGCGACCGAATTTCAGATGCAGTGCTGGATGCATTTCTTGCCGAAGAACCCGAAGCCCGTGTCGCTTGCGAGACATTTGCCACAACCAATCGCGTCGTCATTGGCGGTGAGGTCGGGCTGAGCGATCAGGGTAAACTTCATGACTACATGGGCAAGATCGATGAAATTGCCCGCGCCTGCATCAAGGATATTGGTTACGAGCAGGACAAGTTTCATCATGCCACTTGTGAGGTTACTAACCTACTGCATGAACAATCTGCACATATCGCACAAGGTGTAGACGCTGCTGCGGACAAGGACGAAGGTGCAGGCGATCAGGGGATCATGTTCGGCTATGCCACGAATGAAACACCTGATCTGATGCCTGCACCGATTCAGTATGCGCATGCGATCCTGCGCAGATTGGCCGAGGTCCGCAAAGACGGGACTGAACCAGCCTTGGGCCCAGATGCAAAGTCGCAGCTGTCGGTGATCTACCGCGATGGCAAGCCTGTTGGGATTGGCTCGCTGGTTTTGTCCACACAGCACTTGGACGAAAACCTGAGCAGCGATGATATCCGTGCCATTGTTGCTCCTTATATTGAGCAGGTGCTGCCGAATGGCTGGCTGACGGATGAAACCGAGTGGCACGTCAATCCGACCGGCAAATTTGTCATCGGTGGTCCCGATGGGGATGCAGGCCTGACCGGTCGCAAGATTATCGTGGATACCTATGGGGGCGCTGCACCGCATGGTGGCGGCGCATTCTCCGGCAAGGACCCAACCAAGGTGGACCGCTCGGCGGCATATGCTGCTCGCTATCTGGCCAAAAACGTGGTTGCCGCTGGACTGGCTGACAAATGCACCATTCAGCTGAGTTACGCCATCGGTGTGTCGAAGCCGCTGTCGATCTATTGCGACACGTTCGGTACGGGCGAGGTTGCAGATGCCGCAATCGAGGCTGCCGTAGCACAAGCTATGGATCTGACCCCGCGCGGTATTCGTGAACATCTGTCCTTGAACAAGCCTATCTACGAGCGCACCGCAGCATATGGCCACTTTGGCCGCGCACCAGATGCGGATGGCGGCTTTAGCTGGGAACGAACCGACTTGGCTGACGCGCTGAAGGCAGCTGTCTAAGACATAGCAGGTGCGGCTTTCAGCTGCGTCTGTTTCAATCCATCACCAAACGGTGCTTGGTATTTGAGCCCGGCCTGACTTAACTTTTATCTGTTCGCAGATAAAAGGCATTGGCTCATGGGACTTTTTCGCACGGCTTGCATGGCGGCCATACTAGGTGGAATGGCTATCTTTGGTGCGGTGCACGCGCAAACAACGCCGCAGACCGGATCCGAGGCCGAAGCGCTTCCGGATTCCGATGCACTTCCCAGCGCACCGGTGGAACCGCCAATGACGATGCTGCGCATGGCAGAGATCATTCGCGCCATTGATCCGGAAGCGCAGCCTGCTGGCAACACTATTCAATTCACCATCGACGACATACCAGTCATTGTGATTGCAGATCCGGTGGCAGACCGGATGCGTGCCATGGTGCCTATTCGGTCTGCTGACGGACTAAGCGCGCAAGACTTGATGCGCCTGATGCAGGCCAATTTCGATAGTGCGCTTGATGCGCGCTATGCCGTTGCGCAAGGGCGGCTTTGGGGTGTGTTCATCCATCCGCTTAGCCCCCTGGAGAAAGATCAGCTGTTGTCGGCATTTGTCCAAACGATCAATGTGGCGCGAACATATGGTCAAACCTATTCCGGAGGCGCCACCGTGTTCGGGGGTGGCGATAGCAACGGAATCTATCAAGAGCTTCTGAAAGAGCTTCAGGAACTTGGTGAAGAGATTTGAGATCTACGTTTTCTAGTGCCGCGCTTTTCGCATGTAGCGGAAGACGCACATTAGCAACGCAAGGATGGCCAACAGCCCAAGCATGTCGCCGATCATGTATTTGAGCATGCTTACGATAAAGTCATCCTGCGGGATGTTCCGGTGCCTAATGACGTGCACCAGGACCGAGATGATAACGGACGAGGCGGCCCCGCCCACAATCATCGTGCGCCATGCCTGCCCGGCTGTTACGTTTCGGCGATCGTTACGAATGGTCCAGTCGAGCATGGCGAATATGGCGGGTGCTGTTCCATAGCTGGCAGCCCATGCCGCGTAAGTGGTGAGTGTGTCAAACGGCATGTTCACCCAATACATGTTGCCAATTGCAATGCCGGGCATCATGTAGATGATTGAGCGCCATCCTTCAAAAAAGGCTGATATGACTTTTATTCCGAAGGGCAGGTAGAACAGCGTTGCCAGAGTGGGCAGCATCGTCATGAAAAGCTTCTGCCCGGGCATGATCAGTTCCCAAGTCACGACATACGCGATCACAAGAGCGCCGCTGTGCAAAGCGGTTTTCACAACGAAATCGTTCGTAAGGCGAATGGGTTGATTTACGGGGTTTGACAAGCACTTTGCTTTGCTGTTTGGGCGGCCAGCCCTCTAAAATTGGCCTGACGCGCGATCAGAGAGCCGATAAAGACCCATTGGAAACCCCTCGCACCGCTCGATCAATCCCCGTTTGATCAACTGTTTGAGAGTTCTGTGAAAAGTTGGCTGCGAAATCTCTTTCACGATCGGGTTGGCTCGAACAACATCCGTCGAACACATCTCGTCGCCAGCTTTATTCTCTTTGATACATGCACAGAACGCTAAGACGATGTCACGCTCATTGCGCGACAACTCATGCATTCCGAAATCCTTCTCCATCTCTTCGAGCAGTGAGCGCAGTTGTGCGATCTGCCCTAGTATTTTTGTATCCACTTTACACCTTTAACGCCACACCATCGCATCCAGGCGTTGTAATCAACGCATAGTCATTTCGACAACAACAAATCGGCAGGAAACCGCGTCTCCTGCCGTTATTCGGTAAGTTTTCCAGTTCTCTATCCCCCATCATCGTAGCATGTTCGGAAGAACGCGTTTGTCACTGCAAAGTGCAGAGCAACCGACGTCTCATATTTCGAAGCTGGCAGGCGCAGACTTGCATCTGCGATGTAGGAGTGATGCGGGTGCAAATCCGTTTCAACGAAGGAGCGTGACATGATCAGAATTGCCAGTGTGCTGTTGGCATGCCGAAGCTTGGCGAGATTGGCGATTGTACCATCGAGGTCCGGGATCATGTCCAGATCAACAGCAAGCAGGGTTTCGGATCCGTCACAGCGCGCAGCCAATTGTAGTGCTGATCGAAACTGGTTCAGGATCGTGAGGGACTGCATGCTGTCAGACAACTCAGTCAGCATAGACGTTGCAGTGGAGCCGCTTGGACAAATCAGAAAAACGTCCCGTGCCCACAGATCATCACCCGTATGCGGGGCGAATGCATCATTTGGTCCGCTGGCGGTGTTGTTCTCGGGCTGATCACTTCGCTGGGTAATCAGCGGGAAAGGCACCACGTTACTTCTAGGGCGTAAATCCCGTCTTGCAGTAGTCGAGCCGTTCTTGGAAACGGCATCGTAGCTGTAATTGCTTGAAAAGTCGTTATTATCCGGTTCAAATCCCGATTCGTAATAGTCCATCTTCTTCCCCAGGATAGTCCAAGTGAGAATTGCTGTTCGGGAGGGGTCGTGAATTTCCCCCTGTTTTTTAGAGGTTAGAGTTGCGCGCTACCCCTAGTGGTAGTCATTATGACTTTGGTTGTAGGTTGTCAATTCGGTCTTATTGCTTAAGCGCATGCTAATTTCGGTCGCCCCGTGACTTACCGACCCCGCGACTTACCGACAAAGTTGCATGGTGGCGGAGGTTTTGGTGCTGAGCGTTCGAATGGCTTGACCGCGATGCGTCTTGTCACTTTGACGGAGCTGATCTATACCGCGCTCGTTGACGCGGCGTGACGAGTCACGAGGAAATGCAGGGCCCCGGTTCATCGGTGGCCCTTAACTCGTTTGTTCCAACGCGACGTGTTGGCCAATAGCTCAACTTGACAAGACCGGCGGAGACAACCGCGCGGCCCGTAAAACTGAACATAGTTAGGAAAACGACGCCACATGGCTGATAAATTGATGGAGGAATTCGAAGCCCTCCTGCAAGAAAGCTTCGAAATGGACACGCCCGAAGAGGGTTCTGTTGTCAAAGGTAAGGTTCTCGCCATCGAGGCAGGCCAAGCAATCATCGACGTAGGCTACAAGATGGAAGGCCGCGTCGAGCTCAAAGAATTCGCAAATCCCGGTGAAGCGCCCGAAATCGCTGTCGGCGACGAGGTCGAAGTGTACCTGCGCGCCGCCGAGAATGCCCGCGGCGAAGCTGTCATCTCGCGCGAGATGGCCCGCCGCGAAGAAGCCTGGGATCGCCTGGAAAAAGCATATGCCGACGACGCCCGCGTCGAAGGGGCTATCTTTGGCCGCGTCAAGGGTGGCTTCACTGTCGACCTCGGCGGTGCCGTGGCCTTCTTGCCCGGCTCTCAGGTTGACGTCCGCCCCGTGCGTGACGCAGGCCCGCTAATGGGTCTGAAGCAGCCGTTCCAGATCCTGAAAATGGACCGTCGTCGTGGCAACATCGTTGTGTCGCGTCGCGCGATCCTCGAAGAATCGCGTGCCGAGCAGCGTGCTGAAGTCATCGGCAACTTGACCGAAGGTCAGAACGTCGATGGTGTGGTCAAGAACATCACTGAATACGGTGCGTTCGTTGATCTGGGCGGTGTTGACGGTCTGCTGCACGTCACAGACATGGCATGGCGCCGGGTGAACCACCCGTCCGAGATCCTCACCATCGGTGAGACGATCAAGGTGCAGGTCATCAAGATCAACAAAGAAACCCACCGCATCAGCCTGGGCATGAAGCAGTTGCAGGAAGATCCATGGGATCTGGTCGCCGCGAAGTACCCGCTGGAATCGACCCACACTGGCCGCGTGACCAACATCACCGACTACGGTGCGTTCGTCGAGCTGGAGCCCGGTGTCGAGGGCCTCGTTCACGTGTCCGAAATGTCCTGGACCAAGAAGAACGTGCATCCCGGCAAGATCGTTTCGACCTCGCAAGAAGTCGAAGTCATGGTTCTGGAAATCGACGGTTCCAAGCGCCGCGTGTCCCTGGGCCTGAAACAGACCATGCGCAACCCATGGGAAGTGTTTGCAGAAACGCACCCCGAGGGCACCGAGGTCGAAGGCGAAGTCAAGAACATCACCGAATTCGGTCTGTTCGTTGGCCTTGAAGGCGACATCGACGGCATGGTTCACCTAAGCGACCTGTCATGGGACCAGCGTGGCGAGGAAGCCATTCAGGATTACCGCAAGGGCGACATGGTCCACGCGGTTGTGTCCGAGGTGGATGTCGAGAAAGAGCGCATCTCGCTTTCGATCAAAGCGGTTGGCGGCGACAAGTTTGCCGAAGCCGTGGGCGGCGTGAAGCGCGGCTCGATCGTGACCGTGGAAGTGACAGCTATCGAAGATGGCGGTGTCGAAGTGGAATACGAAGGCATGAAATCCTTCATCCGCCGCTCCGACCTGTCGCGTGACCGCGCCGAACAGCGCCCCGAGCGGTTCTCGGTCGGTGACAAGGTTGATGTCCGCATCACCAACATCGACAGCAAGACGCGCCGTCTGGGCGTCTCGATCAAGGCACGTGAAATTGCCGAAGAGAAAGAAGCCGTGGAACAGTATGGTTCGTCCGACAGCGGCGCATCGCTGGGTGACATCCTTGGCGCAGCCCTGAAGGGCGACGAATAAGACTTTGTCCAACTGACAAGTTCGCGAGGGGCCCTGCGGGGCCCTTTTGCTGTCCGGAACATGGTATCGAGATCACGTATCGGTTTAGCTGTGCACAATGCTGCATCGCTGGACACGGCAGCGGATCAATGCTGATTTTCGTGCCATGGTCCTGTTCAGACATCAAAAAAACTGACTTCGCCCAAAATGGGGCTATTCCCGAAAGGCCCGTTTGTTCCTATAGTTACCGGACGCATAAAGACAAAAAACCGAGTCCCTCGGGAGGAATTAAAGATGATCCGGTCAGAGTTGATCCAGAAGATCGCAGATGAAAACCCACACCTGTATCAGAGAGACGTGGAGCGGATCGTGAACACCATATTTGACGAAGTGACGAACGCGATGTCGCGCGGGGATCGCGTCGAGTTGCGCGGCTTTGGTGCTTTTTCCGTGAAAAAGCGGGATGCGCGTACCGGTCGGAACCCCCGCACCGGCGAAACCGTGGAAGTCGAAGAAAAGCACGTACCCTTCTTCAAGACGGGTAAGTTACTGCGTGATCGTCTGAACGGGAAAGCTTGATGCGCTACATTCGCTATGCCTGCATTGCCATTTTTGCCGTGGCTTTGATTGCCGTTGCGCTGGCCAATCGTGGTATGGTGACGCTCAAGTTGCTTCCGACCGAGATTGCGGGTCTTTTTGCAGTCGCTCCGACTGTTGAACTGCCGCTGTTCGTCGTGATCTTTGGCGGGATTGTTGCGGGCTTGTTGGTTGGTTTCGTGTGGGAGTGGATGCGTGAACACGCCGTCCGCGCCGAGAATTCCCGCAACGCACGCGAAGTGCGGCGGCTGGACCGTGAGGTCAAGCGCCTTAAATCTGAGAAGCACGAAGGCAAGGACGAGGTGCTGGCGCTTTTGGACGAAGCCAGCTAAGCACTCAATATGCCCGGCGTGTCTGTCAAAATTTGCGGCCTGAGCCGCCTTGAGCACGTGTCTACAGCGGTGGACGCGGGCGCCAAGTACATTGGCCTTGTCTTCTTCCCGAAATCTCCGCGCAACGTAATATTGGAAACGGCTCGAACGCTTGCACTGGCTGTCCCGCCAGGTGTTGCAAAGGTTGCACTTGTTGTCGATCCTGATGACACATTCCTGGACGAGTTGACCGCGACTGTGCCGCTGGACATGCTGCAATTGCATGGTCAGGAAACACCCGAACGTGTGTCAGAGATCAAGAAACGCTACGGTCTGCCTGTCATGAAGGCAGTAGGGGTGGCGGATGCTTCGGACATTGAGGCTCTGGACATATATGGCCGGGTGGCGGACCAGATACTGGTCGACACCAAAGCCCCCAAGGGAGCTGATCGACCCGGTGGGAATGGGCAGACATTTGACTGGAGCCTGATTGCCGGTCGGCGCTGGCCCGTGCCATGGATGTTGGCCGGCGGATTGACCCAGGAGAACGTTGCGCAAGCAGTGGCTGCGACGGGTGCGCGGCAGATTGATCTAAGCTCTGCCGTGGAAACGGCGCCCGGTCAGAAAGATGCGGGCCTGATCCGCGACTTTATGACGGTCGCAAAGGCCGTCAGCTGACCCTTTACCCGGCCCACTAACCCCGCTAGGTCAAAAGCTCTGCAAGTGAGGTGCGCGATGGCCAACGATCTTTTCAACTCCTTCATGACCGGCCCGGATGAAAACGGGCGCTTTGGCGATTTTGGCGGACGGTTCGTGTCCGAGACGCTGATGCCGCTGATCCTGTCCTTGGAAGAGGAATATGAAAAGGCCAAGACTGACGATAGTTTCTGGGCTGAGATGGACCATTTGTGGAAGCACTATGTGGGTCGTCCCAGCCCTCTGTATTTTTCCGAACGCCTGACCGAACATCTAGGCGGTGCCAAGATCTATATGAAACGGGACGAGCTGAACCATACCGGCGCGCACAAAATCAACAACGTGCTGGGCCAGATCATCCTGGCCCGCCGTATGGGCAAGACCCGGATCATCGCCGAAACCGGGGCAGGGCAGCACGGTGTCGCCACGGCCACCGTCTGTGCGAAGTTCGGCCTGAAATGCGTTGTTTACATGGGCGCGCACGACGTTGAACGTCAGGCCCCCAACGTGTTCCGCATGAAGTTACTGGGCGCGGAAGTGATCCCGGTGACGTCGGGCCGCGGCACGCTCAAGGACGCGATGAATGACGCCCTGCGCGACTGGGTGACCAACGTACGTGATACGTTCTACTGCATCGGCACCGTGGCAGGTCCGCATCCGTATCCGGCCATGGTCCGTGATTTCCAAAGCATCATCGGCAAGGAAGTGCGCGAACAGATGGTTGAGGCGGAGGGGCGTTTCCCTGACACGCTCATCGCAGCCATCGGCGGCGGATCAAACGCAATGGGTCTGTTCTTCCCGTTCCTTGACGAGAAAGAGGTCGGGATCATCGGCGTCGAGGCTGGCGGCAAGGGTGTGAATGCCAAGATGGAACATTGTGCGTCGCTGACCGGTGGACGCCCGGGCGTGCTGCACGGCAACCGCACCTATCTGCTGCAAGACGACGATGGACAGATCCTCGAAGGCTTCTCGATCTCGGCTGGCCTTGACTATCCCGGTATCGGGCCCGAACACGCTTGGCTGCATGACATTGGACGGGCAGAATATGTGTCCATCACCGATGTCGAGGCGCTGGAAGCATTCCAGCTGTGCTGCACGACCGAAGGGATCATCCCTGCACTTGAACCCAGCCACGCGCTGGCCCATGTGATGAAAATCGCTCCGGAGCTTCCGTCCGATCACATCATCTGCATGAACATGTGTGGGCGCGGAGACAAGGATATCTTCACGGTCGCGCGCCACCTGGGCTTTGATATGTCTGGGCCGGAAGGGCGCAACGTCGAGTGAATCCACGCCGGGGTTTGAGGGGCACGGAGCCCCTCAAACCATGATGGTTTAGGCCAAAACAAAGTCGTTTTCGCCCAGGTCGAACCAGAACCGGTTGCTTGCATCATCCACAATCAGCGTTTCGGACCCGAAACGCACTGTCACGTTGTCCCACCCGGTTTGCCGTATGTCGAGTTGACTGAATGAGGTCGCACCCCAATCTGACACATCGATCAGGTCTTGTCCCTGTTCGAACGACTCGATGCGGTCTGTGTCCCCGTCGTAACTGAGCACAAATACGTCCGCGCCCGAGCCACCATTCAACGTATCTTGACCGTCTCCATCTGTAAGAACGTCATTTCCGTGTCCGCCTTCCAGTTTGTCGTTTCCGGTGCCGCCCTGCAAACGGTCGTTGCCACGCCCGCCTTTAAGCCAGTCATCGCCAGCGAACCCTTCCAGCGCATCGTCGCCTTCCTGTCCGCGCAAACGGTCGTCGAAAAGTGAGCCGAGAACATAGGCGTCGCCGCCGTGGTGACCGGTCGAGGTGAAGAACAGGTTGATGTCCTCGACCCAAGTGGTGTCACGGCGTTGGTCCGACAGATCTGCGATCACGATCACGCTGTCACGGTCAAGCTCGTCATAGAACTCGGACCGCAGGATGGTATTGAACGCATTGAGATAGGCGTGATCGAGATGAGCTGTCCACGCCAGAAGGTTAACAGGCGACGCCCCTGCCGAGAAAACCGGCGTATCATAGAGGTCGTTGAACAAGACGACGTTGTTCGTGCTGAACGCGTAGTCGTTGGAATTGCCCAAAAGCTGCGGGATGCCGTCGACAATGGCTCCGCCAATCGGGTCGTTTTCGAAGTCGAACGTGAAAACCTCGGCCCCGTTTGATAGGATGGCTGCGCCATTTTCAACCACGTAGTGTGCGGCGGCGCCGATGTAGTTGGCATCGACAAAGAAGCCGTCGAGAAAGCTGTCGCTGGTCTCGGCCAAGTTCACGGCCGCTCCGCCGCCAAGCGAATGACCTGTCACCAGGATATCATTCGCATCCAGTCCATTGGTCTGCGCGAGATCGCGGATGGCAGTTAGCACGTCTGAGAACGCTTCTTGGGTATAATTTGGATTGGCGCTTAGAAACTCGAGGTAGTCGAGTACGTCGCCCGTGGTGTCGCCGATGAGATCGTCAATCGGGCCTGATGTGCCGCGAATAACAAAACCGATTTCCACCAGATTTCCTGCGGAATCGTATTTTCCAAGCACATCGGCCTGTGCATTCTTGAATTGAGGGGTTGCGCCCGAAAACGTGTGGAACGCGTCGGTGCGGCTGTTCGGCAAACCCAAATCTGCCGCCGTCAATATTGTCCATCCAGCGGCTGTTACGTTCGAAACGGCGATGTCATTGCGGGCGCCACTGTCGGCGCCAAATAACAACTCGACGCCAGTGGCAGTAACACTGAATGGATTGTACCCATCTTCGAGATACCGTTCACGCTCCCCCGCGAACAGACCGTGATACGAGTAGTCGATCAGTGCCATTGCATCTTGCACAAGTGTGCGGCCATTCTGACCGCGATAGTCAAATAATCCCATGTTTTCCTCCCTGGGCACGCTACCGATGCGTGTAATTGCAGCGTGCGAGAGGCAGGTTTTTTACGTCAATCGAAGGGGCAGGCGGACCAAACGTCAACTTGGCGATGACGTTGCGTTCCTTTGATAAAGTTGCCCTAGTTTCCGGAAAGATATTGATTTTATGCAGAAAAGGTAGCGGTCATGCTATTCAGGCTGCGTGTTGCTGCAGAACATCCAATGGCACGATGTCGAGCGCGCGTTGGTGTGTCGCTGCGAGCGACACTTTTGGTGCGCAGCCTTCGTCGTGTGCCTGTAGAAAGCGGGAGGCACACAAGCACCAGCTGTCGCCGGGCTTTAGCCCTGCAAAACGGAATTCAGGGCGCGGTGTGCTCAGGTCATTGCCGACATATTTTGAATACGCGAGGAATTCGGCCGTCATCACCGCACATACTGTGTGACTGCCTTGGTCTGCGGCGCAGGTATTGCAATGCCCATCCCGGAAGAAGCCGGTGACAGGGTCCATGCCGCAGGCTTGCAGTGCAGTGCCCAGCACGTTGACGCTTTCATCCGGTTCCATCTCTCACTCCGTTGCGATCACGATCTCGCGGAACATGTCGATGTTGGCATCATTCACGCCCGCTTCGCGAAACTGGCGATCAGCCGCAGTCGTGACGATTACGACACCCGCCTGCTGATCGATATAGAGGTATTGCCCGTAGATACCACGCCCCATGAACTGACCCTCGGTTGCGCCAGCTGGAATCCACCATTGATACCCGTAACCGATGCGACCCGGTTCTGTCGGCGCGCTGGCGTGGGTCGAGGCAGCTATCCAGTCCGCGGGCACGATCTGTTGGCCTTGCCACATGCCGTTCTGCAGGATCATCTGCCCAAAACGGGCGTAGTCCCGCGTGGTGATATTCAGACCGCCAAGCACAAAGGCGACACCGACGCCGTCTGTCAGGTAGAGGGGGAGTGTTCAAGCCCGAGCGGCTCAATCAGCTTTTCCGCCATCAGATCGGGGATATCGCGCCCCGTGGCGCCGCGCGCAACCATTCCAACAATATGGGTGTCGATTGACGTGTATTGCCACGTCTCGCCCGGCTGGACGAAGGTTTCGGTCAACCCGGCTGCGAAGTCATCCATCTTGCCGCCCAAGGCGAGAACACGGCCCATCCGGTTGATATCGCTGTCATAATCTAGGTAGTCCTCGTCAAATGTGACGCCGCTCGTCATTTGCAGGACATTACGGATCGTGGCGCCATCATAGGCTCCACCTTTGAGCATGGGCGCGTAGTCTGTGACCGGGGCATCCAGTGATGTGATGGCACCTTCATCAACCAGAATGCCGAACAGGGCTGAGAGATAGCTTTTTGCGACGGACCAGCTGATCCGCCGGTCATCGGGTTTCGTGCCTTGGTAGTACGCCTCGTGCACGATTTGACCGTCTTTAAGCACCAGCGTTGATGTGACTGTCCTGTCGGTGACCCAGGTTTCGTAGGTGGTGGGCATATCCGTGGCTATGCCCACGGGCAACGGGCTGACTGGTCCCGAGCCGTTGGAGATTTCTCTGTGGAGAAATGCCCCATCCATGTTGGAGAAATTCGACACGATCCGATCTTCGTTGAATAACGAGTTGACTGCGAGCAGTCGCATGATCTCCTCTCGCTTCCAAAAACCAACCAATACAACGGCAATAATCAACGCAATGATTGCACGAATTATCCATTTTAAAACAATTCGCATCTTTATCCTCCACCCCGCGCATTTATTCACAGGGCCGCATCGTCAGGCAATTGTGCCCCGGCGTCAGCCTGTCCAGTTGATCCAGCGACCGTGAAAGTCGGCACGACCGAGGTTCAGGGTGACGTCACCGGGCCAGAGCCGCAAGGTCAGAGCCGCGCCAATGGCACCGGTTGTGTCACCATCTGTTTCCATTTGCATCCAGGCAAGGGGTGTTTCCGGCGTTGCATTTGCGCCCGCCGCTTCGATCAATGCTGTGCCTTTATCTTGTTTTTCCTTGGGAAAATACTGCCAGGCGACCGTGTGCTGGATCATGTGCATATGCCCTTCGGGCGCGGAAGCGAGGCGGGTTTCGAGCCAGTCAATGGCGTCCCCCTTGTCCACCTGTGCTGACAGGATCGACATGGCGCCGCGCGTCAGTTCCACCCGGTGTGGCTGGTCTGCCCAGAGGTAGGATAGCAGACGCAACGTGTCATTTTTATCATTGAGATTCAACGGATTGAGGTCCACGCCTGACCTATCGACGACGTGTGGGAGACTGGTTGGTGGTGTTGGGCCTGACCATTCTGGTTGCAGTGTCAGCACAGCATCTTGCGGGCCGAAGCGGTCTCCGTTTGCTTGGAGCGCGAAACGATCCCACATCAGGTTCAAACCACCGCTTGCGCCCAGCTCGGACAGAACGATTGGTCGATCGAAGTAAGACGTCGCTACCCGGGCCATGGCAATCAGCGCAGCGCTGCGCCGGACTTCATTTGTCTGGGGTGCGTTCAGTGTCCAGTCGAGGAAGAAATCCTCGCTTGTTTTCAGGGCATTAACGACAGCTGTCTCAAGGGTTGCATCATCTGCTATATTCGGAGGATAGGCGGCCGCGAGGGCGGGGTCCTTGGCCTGCAGCACAAGTGCGTGCAGACCGCCTCCGATCCGTAGAGGCAGGGAATGGCCGGCAGGGCCAATATCCCCCTGATATTCCTCCATTTTCTGACCCAATGCGCTGGTTGCGTCCCATCGATTTGCGAGGATTTTCAACACACGTCCCATGAGGGGGAGCCCATACGGGTGCAGGTTTCGGATTGATCGAGGAAGGCTTGGGTCAACGTCATGAAAAGCGGTCCATCAGTTTCTGAAGGGCGGATCGTGTGTCTGCCTGCTTGGTTTGAATATCTTCTGAAGTCTTTGGCTTTTCAGACTTTTCCCTGCCTGACCCCGACCGTGGCGGGGCGGTGCGCAGGGCAACGGCATTCATGAACTTTGGCCCATCCCCAGTCGCCAGATGCGGCGCGCCGTCTGAACATCCGCGGATCACGTCATCAAGCCATGCCTCATCCGCCTTGGGAAAGTCGCGCAGCACATAGCCGGGCACGGCATCCTTATGGCCCGGATGGCCGACCCCCAGACGGACGCGAGCATAATCGGCACCGATATGTGCATGCAGGGATCGCAGCCCGTTGTGACCGGCGTGACCACCGCCCACTTTCCAGCGTACCTTGCCGGGGGCAAGATCGATTTCGTCATGTAAAACAATGACATCCTCTGCATCTAACTTGTAGAACCGCATCGCGGCCCCCACACTGTCACCGGATTTGTTCATGTAGGTTTCCGGCTTCAGAAGGACCACACGGTTGGACCCGAAACGTCCCTCGGACACCACGCCCTGATGTTTGGATTTCCACGCCGGGAAGCCGTGATCCGAGGCAATCCGGTCCAGAACCATGAACCCGATATTGTGTCGGTTCCGGACATATTTCGCGCCTGGGTTTCCCAGTCCGACGATGAGTTTCATTGCGGTCCTCGCTTGATGTTGCAGCGCAGCATAGGGAAGGGGGCATGGGTGGTCCAGCCAAGTCTAAACGCACCGTGCGATGGGGGTTTACGCGGCGTGGCGGATGAAACTGCACAGTTTCACGCTGAAACCGCGATATTCTGCCGGTCTGAAATCCCCGGGTTTCGACCGGTTTTCCACAAACTGCACAGTTTTGTCACCAAACTGCGCATATTGCCTATCTCATGGCCGTTAACGCATTGGTAAGCATTAACCTTTGTGCCGAGTGGTTTACGCTTTGTTAAAGACCGGTGGTCTGACCCCAAAACAAAAGGGCCGCCCCGATCAGGAGCGGCCCTCGTAACGTTGGTCCTTGGCAGGACGGTTTATTCTTCACCACCCTCTTCGGTGGTGGCCTCTTCGGCTTCGTCCTCAGCACCTTCTTCGTTTTCGGAAGACCGCAGGCCGGACGGCGCGGTGATCGTCGCGATCACAAAGTCACGGTCGATGGTCGGCTTGGCGCCTGCGGGCAGTGTCACCGACGATATGGTGATGCTGTCGCCGACTTCGGCTTCGCTGACGTCGATGCTGATGCTTTCAGGGATATCGCCGGCTGTCACGACCAATTCCACCTCGGGGCGGACCAGCGACAGCACGCCGCCTTTTTTCAGGCCGGGCGAGACGTCTTCACCTTCCACATCAACACCGATGAACAGGTTGATCTTGGTGGTGCGGCGCAGGCGCATGAAGTCCACGTGCGTCGGCAGGTCCTTGACCACGTCGCGCTGCACGTCGCGGCAGATGACGCGCACGTCGTCGTGGCCGTCGACCTTCATGTTGAACAGGGTCGACTTGAAGCGACCGGCTTTCAACATTTTCAGCAGCTTGTTGAAGGGCAGATTGATTGGCAGCGGATCGTTGTCACCACCAAAAACAATCCCTGGAACCATGCCGTCGCGGCGGGCCTGACGAGCGGCGCCCTTGCCTGTCCCCGTACGTTCCAGGGCTTCGAGATCAGGAATCTCTCCAGCCATAGTATTTCTCCAAAGTTAGGGCAGGGTGCCTCCAAGGCTGTCACCCCGCGTGAAGGCTGCGTCTTAGACCGGTTCCCGCCGCTTGAAAAGATGCAAAATGCGCAGTCTGGGGCTGGACCATGGCAGCGGCCCGTGTCACCGCTTGGTCATGCGGATATTGAGCGATCTCTTTGCGTCTCGCCGCGCTTTGGCGGGCTTTGTTGTCGTTGGCTTTGGCTGGGCCGCGTTTTCGGCGCAGATGCCTGTGATCAAGGCGCAGGTGGGCGTGGGCGACGGGGCCTGGGGCACGCTGATCCTGATCGGGTCGACCGGTGCATTGATGGCGATGTGGCTCGCACCATTGTTCTATCGTCTGTTCGGGCGGTGGGCGATGATCGTGGGGGCGGCCTGCATGGTGGCGGGGTTCGTGTTGGCCGGTGCTGCGCATACGCCCATTGTCATTGGCATCGCGCTTTTCTTTGCGGCCGGGGGCTCCGGCATTGCGGATGTGTTGGCCAATGCCGAGGTCAGCGAGGCCGAGGCGGATACGGGCCGCAGTCTGATGAATCTGAACCACGGCTTGTTCTCGGTTGCCTATGCGGTGGCCGCGATCGGGGTTGGGATTGCGCGTGAGGGCGGGTTTGGCCCCGTCGCGGTTTTTGCTGCGATGGGCTTGGCCGTCGCCGTCCTGTTCCCGTGGATGGTGCTGCCCATGCGCGCGCAGGCCGAGGAAGACGCACAGGACGCGACGGGCATGCCCCGTGCCCTTGTGTGGGTCGGTGGACTTGTGGTTCTGGCAGCCTTCCTGGGCGAAGCGGCATCCGAAGGCTGGTCCGCGCTGCATGTCGAACGCACGCTGGGCGGTGGCCCGGCAGAGGGCGCGATGGGCCCGGCCTTGCTGGCGGTTGGCATGGCTGTTGGCCGCCTTGGCGGGCATGTGTTCGGGGCCGGTTGGCCGCCACTGCGCGTCATGATGCTGGCGTCCTGCATCGCAGGCTTCGGGCTTGCGCTGGCGGGCATGGCACCGGGGTTGAACACGGCCTACCTTGGCTTCCTGCTGGGGGGCTTGGGGGTTTCGGTTGTTGGCCCATTGGCGCTTGGCCTTGTCGGGCAGGCCGTGCGTCCAAAATATCGTCTGGCGGCGATCAGCCAGGCGGCAGCACTGGGATACGCTGCGTTCTTCCTGGGCCCGGTCATCATGGGGTTCGTGGCCGAAGGGTTTGGCTTGCGCGTATCCTTCTATGTCATCGCGGGCATCATGTTTGCGGTCGCGGCCATCCTGTTGCCTGCATGGAGCCGGATGCTGACGGCGCGCACCACGTCCATGTCTTCTTCTGGCTGAAAATACCGCGGGGTCTGGGGCAGAGCCCCAGCCGGTCGCCTCAGTATACTGAGGCGAAATCCCTTACTGCCACTGGCCTTCGAAGCCTTTGGGCACCAGAAGATTATGCCGCCCGAGATTGGCCACGTTCGTCTCGCCACACAGGGCCATTGTCGTGTCCAGCTCGCGGTGAATCACATACAGTGCTTCCGTCACGCCAGCTTGCCCCATGGCGCCCAGCCCATAGACAAAGGCACGGCCGATATAGGTGCCTTTTGCACCCATCGCCAACGCCTTGAGCACGTCCTGACCGGAGCGGATGCCGCTGTCGAGATGCACTTCGATCTGATCGCCCACTGCGTCGAGGATCGGGGGCAGGGCGCGGATGGAGGACAGCGCACCATCAAGTTGTCGCCCGCCGTGGTTTGACACGATGATGGCGTCGGCACCGACCTTGAGCGCCATTTTCGCGTCATCCGCATCCAGAATGCCCTTGAGGATGACCTTGCCGCCCCATTGCTCTTTCAGCTTGGCGACCTTGTCCCAATCGAGGGTCGGGTCGAACTGCTCTGCCGTCCACGCGCCCAGGGATGAAGCATCGCTGATCCCGTCCACGTGGCCCACGATGTTGCCGAATTCGCGCCGTTTGGCTGACAGCATTTCGATGCCCCAGGCCCATTTGGTGGCGAGGTTCGCAAGTGTCCTGGCCGTCAGCTTGGGCGGGGCGGAGAGGCCGTTTTTCAAATCCTTGTGCCGCTGTCCAAGGATCTGCAGATCGAGCGTGATGACGAGGGCCGAACAGTTCGCATCCTTCGCCCGTCGGATCAGGCGGCTGACATAGTCCTGATCCTTCATCGTATAAAGCTGGAACCAGAAGGGGGCGTTGGTGAAGCCTGCCACATCCTCGATCGAGTTGATGGACATGGTTGACAGGGTGAAGGGGACGCCGAATTTTTCCGCCGCCCGCGCCGCCTTCATCTCTCCGTCGGCGTGCTGCATGCCGGTAAGGCCAACGGGGGCGAGGGCCACGGGCATCGCGACGTCCTGCCCGATCATCTGGGAAGCGGTGCTGCGCCCGGACATGTCGACGGCCACGCGCTGGCGCAGGCGAATGTCATCAAAATCGGAGGAATTGTCGCGGAATGTCTGCTCGGTCCAGCTTCCGGATTCGCAATAGTCATAGAACATCCGGGGCACGCGGCGTTCGTAGAGGCGCTTGAGATCTTCGATATTGGTGATGACGGGCATGGCGAACCTTCGGTATTGGTTAGGTTTGCTTACCAATTTGGTGCGTTTCAAACAAGAGATGATGTGGCGTTCAGGATTGTAGTGCGAAGTGGAACTTGTTTTGTGCGATATCGCATTATATCAACTATATAGTTCGAAATCGCACCAATGGAAACTCCGATGTCCTTATCCCGTCGCAAAACGCTTGCCCTGATTGGAGGTGGATCGATCCTCGCCGCCTCTGGTGCCGGGGCGTTTGCCGTGACCCGCACGCCGCAGACCGCCCTGAAACCGTGGTCGCTTGCGGGCACCTATGCCGAACCCCGGATGCGGGCGCTGTCCTATGCCATCCTCGCCCCTAACCCGCACAACCGGCAGCCCTGGCAGGTTGATCTGCGCACCGCAGGCGAGGTCACGCTGCGTGTCGATACGGATCGCTTGTTGCCCCATACCGATCCGTTCAGCCGTCAGATTGTGGTGGGCCTGGGCTGTTTCCTGGAGCTGATGGTGCTGGCCGCGGCGCAGGATGGGATTGGGGTGGAGCTGGATGTGTTTTCGGATGGAGAGGACACGACCGTGCTGGACGATCGCCGGGTGGCCGTGGCGCGGCTCACGCCCGGCGCGGCAGAGCCGTCGCCTTTGTTTGCGCATGTGATGGACCGGCGATCGTTGAAAGAGCCATATGACACGGAGCGGCCCGTGGCGCAGGCGGTGTTGCAGAGCATCATGGCGCCCGTCATCCGGGGGGCGGGCGTTGAGACCAGCAATGATCCGGACCGCGTTGCGGCCCTGCGCCTGCTGACCGCCCGCGCCTTTGACATCGAGTTCGAGACGCCGCGCACGTACAAGGAAAGCGTGGACCTGTTCCGGATCGGGCATCGCGAGGTGGATGCGAACCCGGATGGCATCGACTTTTCCGGGCCGCAATTTGAGGCCCTGCGTCTGGCTGGTCTGTTCAGTCGCGAGGCGGCGATGGACCGGGATGGGCTGTCTTACAGGCAGGGGCTTGAGATGGTGAAGGCCACGGCGATGACCGGCATGGCCTATGTCTGGTTGACGACGGCGGGCAACAGCCGCGCCGATCAGATCACGGCGGGGCGCGATTGGCTGCGTCTGAACCTTGCCACCACAGCCGCCGGGTTGGGCATGCAGCCGATGAGCCAGACGTTGCAGGAATTCCCGGAGATGGCTGCCCTTTACGACGAAGCGCATGGGATGCTGGCGAAGGGGGGCGAAACCGTGCAAATGTTGGGGCGATTGGGCTATGGCGCGGCTGTGCCGCACAGCCCGCGTTGGGATTTGGAAAGCAAGATCGTGCATGCATAACACTGACCCGTCGGTCTTTTTCGAAGTGTTCAACGAGATCGGCATCATCGAACAGTTGAGCCGCGCCATCCTTGAGGCGCGGCTTCCGCATGGGCTGATTGCCCCGCATTTTTCCGTGTTGAACCATCTTACCCGTGTGTCGGATGGACGCACGCCGGTGGAGATGGCGCGCGCCTTTCAAGTGCCCAAGACATCTATGACCCACACTTTGAAGGGGCTGGAGGCACATGGGTTGGTGGAAACACGGCCCAATCCCGAGGATGGGCGATCAAAGCGCGTTTGGCTGACGCAGGCAGGCCGCGATCTGCGCGCCGAGGTGATTGCTGCCCTTGGGCCTGACTTCGCGAAGCTCGCCCGAGAGTTTGACGTGGCGCGGTTGGTCGAGATCCGACCGGTGTTGAGCGATCTGCGTGCATATTTGGACGCCGCACGCGATTGATGCTGGGGTGGCACAGGACACCTAAGCCTTACGCCATTGCCCCGGCGCGGGTGGCGCGATACATGCGCGCCCATGACAGAACGCCCACACCGCAACTTCTATGGACGTCTGAAGGGCAAGGCCCTGAAGGACAGTCAGAAACGTTATCTGGATGAGGACCTTGCCGCCTTGTCCCCAGGGCCCGTGTCCTGGGAAGACAATCCGGCGCGTGATCCGCTTGATCTGGACGCGCGGTTTGAGGGAAAGCCCGTCTGGCTTGAGATTGGCTTTGGCGGTGGCGAACATCTTGTGCATCAGGCCGCTCAGAACCCGGATGTGGGCATCATTGGCGCGGAGCCGTACATCAACGGTGTTGCGATGCTGCTGGGCAAGATCCGGCGGGCCGGGGTGGACAATTTGGCAGTGCATCCCGGAGATGCGCGGGACCTGATGGATGTGCTGCCGGAGGCGTCGATTGACCGGGCCTTTCTGCTCTATCCCGATCCGTGGCCCAAGGCGCGCCATCACCGCCGCCGTTTCGTGACGCCGGAGCATCTGGACCCCTTGGCCCGCCTGTTGAAGCCCGGGGCGATCTTTCGCGTGGCGACCGATATCCCCGACTATGTGCGCCAGACGTTGGAAGAGGTGCCCAAGGCCGGTTTTGAATGGCTGGCCGAGCGCCCTGCCGATTGGCGGGCGCCGTGGGACGACTGGATCAGCACGCGCTACGAGCAAAAGGCGCTGCGCGAGGGGCGGGTGCCGCATTATCTGACCTTTCGGCGGGTTTTTTAGGGAGATATTGGGGGCTCTGGCCCCCTGCGCGTTCCGCGCTCCCCCGAGGTATTTTCAGCCAGAAGAAGAGACAGGCGCGTGCGCGGTCTGGACGGGCTTGTGCGGGCGGGGTAGGTCTGCGCCGAAAGAATTGATGCGAGCGCAAACATGTCCAGCCACGGTGATCCGATCCCCATGACCTCTTCTGCCTGTGGATCCCTGTCGGGGACTGCAGATGTGCCGGGCGACAAGTCCATTTCGCATCGGTCCCTGATCCTGGGGGCCATGGCCGTGGGGGAAACCACGATCACCGGGTTGCTGGAAGGGCAGGATGTGCTGGACACGGGCCGGGCCATGCAGGCCTTTGGCGCCGAAGTAATCAACCATGGCGGCGGGTCGTGGTCTGTGCATGGTGTTGGTGTGGGGGGCTTTGCCGAGCCTGATCAGGTCATTGATTGCGGCAATTCCGGCACCGGGGTGCGCCTGATCATGGGGGCGATGGCGACATCCCCCATTTCCGTGACGTTTACCGGCGATGCCAGCTTGAACGGTCGCCCGATGGCGCGTGTGACCGATCCGCTGGCGCTGTTTGGTTGTGAGGCTGTGGGCCGGTCTGGGGGGCGTTTACCCATGACCTTGGTGGGGGCCGCGGACCCGGTGCCTGTGGAGTACACCGTGCCGGTGCCTTCGGCGCAGGTGAAGTCCGCCGTGCTGCTGGCTGGGTTGAATGCGCCCGGGCAGACGGTGGTGATCGAGGCCGAGGCCACCCGCGATCATACCGAGCGGATGCTGGCAGGGTTCGGGGCCGAGATTTCGACTGAGGTGACAGACGCGGGCCGTGTCATCACCTTGAAAGGGCAGCCGGAGCTGAAGCCGCTGCATATTGATGTGCCGCGTGATCCGTCCTCGGCCGCGTTTCCGGTCTGTGCGGCGCTGATTGTGCCCGGATCGGATGTTTTGGTGCCGAATATTGGGTTGAACCCGACCCGGGCCGGGCTGTTCACCACGCTGCGCGAGATGGGTGCGGATCTGGTCTATGAGAATGAGCGGGAAGAGGGCGGGGAGCCAGTGGCCGATCTGCGCGTCCGGTTCTCGCCCGATCTGGTGGGCATTGAGGTGCCTGCGGAGCGTGCGGCCAGCATGATTGATGAATATCCTGTGCTGTCGGTTGTGGCGTCTTTTGCCAAGGGGCAGACGCACATGCCCGGCGTGAAGGAACTGCGGGTCAAGGAAAGTGACCGGATCGACGCGATGGCGACCGGTTTGCGTGCCGCCGGTGTGACCGTTGAGGATGGGCCCGATTGGTGGACGGTGACTGGCCTGGGTCACGGTAATGTACCGGGCGGCGTGACCTGTGCCAGCCATCTGGATCACCGGATTGCCATGTCGTTCCTTGTCATGGGGATGGCCACGCAGAAGCCGATGTCGGTGGATGATGGTGGGCCGATTGCCACGTCTTTTCCGATTTTCGAGCCGCTGATGGGTGGGCTTGGCGCGCAGTTGCGTCGCGATTGATCCATGAGTTCCGCGCCTTTCACCGTTGCGATCGATGGGCCTGCCGCGGCAGGTAAGGGGACGATCAGCCGCGCGATTGCCGCGCATTTCGGATTTGCGCATCTGGACACCGGGTTGTTGTACCGGGCGGTTGGGGCGTTGGCGCTGGACGGGGCGGACCCGATTGAGGCGGCGCGGGCGTTGTTGCCTGAGGCGCTTGAGCATGGTCGGCTGCGCACGGCAGAGGTGGCGCAGGCGGCCAGCCGTGTTGCTGTCATACCAGAGGTGCGCGCCGCCCTACTGGACTTTCAACGGGATTTTGCCCGCCGTCCCGGTGGTGCGGTTCTGGATGGGCGGGACATCTGTACGGTGATCTACCCCGATGCCGAAGCGCAGCTGTTCGTCACCGCGAGCGCCGAGGTGCGGGCGGAGCGCCGATGGAAGGAATTGTCCGGAAAGGGCGATGACCGCACCCTGGAGCAGGTGCTGGAAGATGTGCGTATTCGGGATGCGCGGGACAGCGAGCGAGATGCGGCCCCGATGAAGCCTGCAGTGGGTGCGCGCGTCATTGATACCTCTGATATGTCGATTGAAGAGGCAGTCGCCGCGGCCATATCACATGTTGAGATGTGCCGAGGGGCAACCGCCACCTAGCCGGCTTGCAATGCGCAGTTCAATTCTGCCGAATCGACAATGACATAGGACGTGCAGGTGATCCGCCACTCCCCATCCGCACCCCGTTTCAGGAGCGAGAATGCAGGATAAGGTTGCTGCACCAGAATATCCCGACTGAGCAGCCGGGTTTCATGTGTCGCTGCAACTTCGTTATCGCTTCGGAAGCTTGCTGACACGCAATGGCGGGCCATTATGGTCACCTGCTGTTTGACCAAATGAGCGTGTACCGCGTCGAATGTGGTCTTCAGATCTGCACGGGTGTGTATCTGGCGCTGCCCTTCAAGCGTTTCCAGATCGTAGGGAAAAGAGAAGCACTGGGCAAAGCTTTCAAAATCTCCCGACATCAATGCAGTCCCGGTGCGCGCAAGCAGATGCTCTGAAACTTCAGATGGGGATCGTAAGTCGTTCGACATCGTTAACCACTGTTCAGGTACTCGTACAACTGTGTCACATTTGTAAGAAAACTCAATGATTTCAGAAATTTCCCGCGAGGCGGGAAGTCTGTCTCCTGAGTGGGTCAGGCGGCGTGTGCACCATCCGCCAGCGTTTTGACAAAGGCCAGCACCGCGTCGACGCTGTCACCGGCTGCGATCCGGCCGACGATGGCCGATCCCACAACTGCGCCATCTGCCACCGACGCGATGGCCTTGGACTTTTCGGGTGTGTTGATGCCAAAACCGACAATCACGGGCAGGTCGGTGGCGGATTTGATCCGTGCCACTTCGGGACCTACATCGCCTGCCTCGGCTTCGGCGGCACCTGTGATGCCGGTGATTGATACGTAGTAGACAAAGCCGGATGTGTTTTGCAGCACGCGCGGCAGGCGCTTGTCATCGGTTGTGGGCGTGGCCAGCCGGATAAAGTTCAGGCCCGCGTCTTGCGCCGGGATGCACAATTCGCTGTCTTCTTCGGGCGGGAGGTCAACGACGATCAGGCCGTCGATTCCTGCGTCCTTTGCCTTTGTAAGAAAGGCGTCGACGCCACAGGAGTAGATCGGATTGTAGTAGCCCATGAGAACGATGGGCGTCGTGTCATCTGTTTCCCGAAAGCTGCGCGCCAGGTCGAGTGTGCGGTCAAGCGTCATACCGGCTTCGAGCGCGCGCTGCCCGGCAAGCTGAATGGTTGGTCCATCCGCCATCGGGTCCGTGAAAGGCAGACCAAGCTCAATGATGTCCACGCCCGCTGCCGGCAATCCCCGGACGACCTCGAGGGATGTATCGTAGTCGGGGTCACCCGCCATGATGTACGACACAAAAGCCTTGCGTCCTTCGGCTGCCAGGGCCGCGAATTTGGCGTCGATCCGGGTTGTCATCTCAGTCTCCTGTCCGTCCTGTCTCACCTGCCAAAGCGATGCAGGAAAGGCAAGCACTGTCAGAATTTGAAATGATATCGGATGGAATATGCATTCATGCCCGGATTGACATCTGCCAGGTCGGCATTTGATTTGTGTGAAATTACCGCAGAGATCGCGTGCCCGTTTTCGAACTGGTATCCGACCCCGAGAAGAGATCGGATTTGAAACGTGGACCCAAGGAAATTCTGAAACGTGCCTTCTTCGTAGAGGCCGGGCATGATGCTGTTATCGATGAACCAGCCACTGTTCCACTGCCAGCGTGACCAGACACCACCGCCTATGAACGCATCACCTTCGCCAGTGAGGCTAAGGCTTGCGCCCCAAGCGACGGACAGAACGCGCTTTTGCACAAATGGTGTGTGGCGATACTCAAGATCAAAGGCCGCACCGTCCCGTCCGCCTTCGCCAAAGTCTGATGTCCCAAGCGCAAAGGTCAATTCCTGTGCAGATGCGGCAGTGATGCTGAGCAGCAGTGAAATGATGGCAACATAAATACGGTTCATGTTGTTCTTCCTAATTCTAAATTTCCGCCGCAGCTAATATCTATCCGCGGCCCGAACCACCATGGCCAATGCGGCTGCATCAATTCAATTTCTTTCAAGAAAACGCGATCACTTTGTCTGAACCTGTCACCGCCTTGCACCTGTTCACTGTCCTGCTAGAAGCAGCGCAACGGCTGAAAGGACGATGAAATGGGTTTCAAGATGGGAATTGTGGGTTTGCCGAACGTGGGCAAGTCGACACTTTTTAATGCGTTGACCAAGACGGCGGCCGCGCAGGCGGCAAATTTTCCTTTCTGCACGATCGAGCCAAATGTAGGCGAAGTTGCTGTTCCTGACGCCCGCTTGGACAAGCTGGCGGCAATCGCGGCATCCAAGCAGATCATACCGACCCGGATGACTTTTGTAGACATCGCTGGCCTGGTTAAAGGCGCATCGAAGGGCGAGGGGCTGGGCAACCAGTTTCTGGCCAACATCCGCGAGGTTGATGCGATCGCGCACGTCTTGCGCTGTTTCGAGGATGGAGATGTCACCCATGTTGAGGGGCGTGTCGATCCGGTTGCCGATGCCGAGACCATCGAGACGGAGTTGATGCTTGCCGATATCGAGAGCCTGGAAAAGCGGTTGCAAAACATCGTGCGCAAAGTGCGCGGTGGCGACAAGGAAGCAGTCCAACAGGAGCGTTTGATGAAAACAGCGCTTGGTGCCCTGGAAGATGGTCAACCGGCCCGCGTGGTCGAGGTGGATGACGAAGACGCCAAGGCGTGGGCCATGCTGCAACTGCTCACCAGCAAGCCTGTTCTATATGTCTGCAACGTCGGAGAGGCAGAAGCGGCCGAGGGCAATGCCCATTCTGCCAAAGTGGCTGATATGGCGGCGGCGCAGGGTAACAGCCATGTCGTGATTTCGGCCCAGATCGAGGAAGAAATCAGCCAGCTTGAGGATGACGAAGCACAGATGTTCCTTGAGGAAATGGGACTGTCCGAAGCGGGGCTCGATCGGTTGATCCGCGCAGGCTACGACCTGCTACATCTCGAAACATACTTTACTGTTGGCCCCAAAGAAGCACGAGCCTGGACGATCAAGGCTGGGACGTCTGCGCCCAAGGCGGCTGGTGTCATTCACGGCGATTTCGAGAAAGGTTTCATTCGTGCAGAAACCATTGCCTATGACGATTTTGTCACCTTAGGAGGAGAGCAGGCGGCCAAGGACGCTGGGAAGATGCGCGCCGAAGGCAAGGGATATCAGGTGAAAGACGGGGATGTCCTGCATTTCCTGCATTCGTGAAAGGCCGAGCAGCGCGGTGATCCGCAGCACACCCGGCCAAGCGTTTTACACCATGCGCACAAGCACCTTACCGGTGTTACCGCCGGTATAGAGCAGATTGACGGCGTCCACCGCGTTCTCCAGCCCATCCACCACATGAAGCGGCAGTCTCAGCTCACCCGCCTTTACCCATGCGCCCAGATCGGCCTGCACTTTCGGCATGAGATCCATGTAATCGAGGATCACGAAGCCGCGCATGCTCAACCGTCGCATGATGATGTTGCGGAACATGTAGGGCCCGGGCACCGGGTCCTTTTCAGTGTAACTTGAGATCAGTCCGCAAATCACGACACGCCCGAAGTCGCGCATATGCGTGAGCGAAGCGTCAAGAATGTCACCGCCGACATTCTCGAAGCACAGGTCGATGCCGTCTGAACAAGCCTCGCCAAGGGCCTCCGTCACATCCTGGGTTTTGTAGTTGATCGCCGCGTCGATCCCGAAGTCTTCTGTGAGCATCCGGCATTTGTCATCGGAACCGGCAATGCCAATCACCCGGCACCCCTTCCTCTTGGCCATTTGGCAGACCATCAACCCCACGGCTCCTGCCGCTCCACTGACAACAACTGTCTCGTTGTCTCGCAGTTCACCAATGTGGTGCAGGCCGACATGTGCCGTGGGGCCCGCAATGCTCGTGACAGCGAAGGCCTGCCCCAGATTTTCTTGCGCGGGGAAAGGCGTAAAACTTGTTTCATCGCCAATCACTTGGTTTGACCACGAGGCCATGCCAGAAGCAAAACTTCCAACTGGAAAATTGGTGTTTCTGCTTTCTATGACCTCTCCGACGACGAAGCCGCGCATCGGATCGCCGATGCGTACGGGATCCATGTAGATATCCCAGTCCGACACCCACACACGGTTCTGTGGCGTCGAGGGACAGATAGTGGATCTTCACTCTGAACTGACCTTCCGTCAGGTCAGTCAAAATATGCTCCCGTAGGGTGAGGGTTTCTGTCGTAAATACATCGTTGGGGCGCTCGTTAAAAAACCAAGAGATCGCTGTATGCTTAGACATAATCTTTTCCCGGGTTGAAGAGTTGCACCGGATGGTGCAGTTTCAATCCAAGGTTGAATTTCTTGCTTATGCAAGGATTCTATGTTTCGCGGCCTGAAGCGCCGATCAAACTGCATCAAATTGCATCAGCGCTGCTCCTTGTTGGACGCTCTGCTTTCTGCTTGCTCTGGCTGGAGTGGGACGATAGACGGGTCAACGGAGACGTGGCCGAGTGGTCGAAGGCGCTCCCCTGCTAAGGGAGTAGGCCCGGAAGGGTCTCGAGGGTTCGAATCCCTTCGTCTCCGCCACCCACCATTTTCATTCAGTTCTGTTGGCACTCATTCAACCCCTTATGGGGCTGTTTTTGTTGATCTATCTGCATTCGTAGTTGCTTTTCACTTCTCTTCGAATACACTCGTTTCTATTCATTGCGTGGTAGAAATCGTGGTACTTTTATGGCTGCACTTGGCGGAAAGCTGACGAAAAATCTGGTGCGAACCCTCGGCCCCGGTCGCCACGGCGACGGGAGCGGCTTGTACCTTGTGGTCGACCCATCCGGCGCACGACGCTGGATTGTGCGTGTCACAGTGAAGGGCCAGCGCAACCGCGAAGGGAAGCCTCTACGCACCGACTTCGGGCTCGGTGGCGCTGATGTCGTGACATTGAACGAAGCGCGTGATCGCGCCTTGGAATATCGCAGGCTAGCGAAGCGAGGGATCAATCCGCGCTACAATGGGAGGCAGGAGATCCCTTGCTTTGAAGATATCGCGCGTCAGGTTCACATCGAACGGTTACCAACGTGGAAGAACCCAAAGCACGGCCAGCAATGGATCAACACGCTGGCCGAGTATGCCTTCCCAAAGATTGGGCGTTTGCCAGTGTCCGAAGTGGGTCAACCTGAGGTGCTGCAAGTCTTGTTGCCTGTCTGGACCGAGAAGCACGAAACTGCCAAACGGCTCGCGCAGAGGGTCAAGGCGGTGCTGGACGTGGCGAAGTCGAAGGGTTTTCGAGATGGCGAGAACCCGGTAACGACGATCCGCGACGCCCGTGTGCTGCCACAGGTCAAACAGAAGGTGCAGCACCATAAGGCAATGCACTGGAAGGATGTGCCCGGCTTCTTCGCTGATCTTGCTACAAAGGATGCGATGGCCGCAAAGGCGTTAATGTTCACTTGTCTGACGGCCGGTCGCACAAGTGAGGTTTTGCATGCCCGCTGGGAAGAGTTTGATTTCGATCAGAAGCTATGGATCGTTCCAGCTGAACGCATGAAAGCAGATCAAGAACACCGTGTGCCGCTGACGCCTCAGATGCTGGCAATTGTTGAGCCGCTCCAAGCGTTTAAGTCGGAGGTGGTTTTTGAGGGTCAGAAACGGCATAAACCCATGAGCAATATGTCCATGCTTATGTTGCTCCGTCGGATGCAGGTCGAAAATGTAACTGTGCATGGGTTCAGATCTACGTTTCGTGACTGGGCATCTGAGCAGCCGGGTGTGTCGCGAGAAGTGGCTGAGATGAGCCTTGCTCATCAAGTTGGTTCTGAGGTCGAACGTGCCTACGCTCGCTCGGATCTCTTGGCCAAAAGACGAAACCTGCTAGAAACTTGGTGTGATTTTATCGGCGGAAAGCCTTATGCCTGAACTACGGGTTCCTTCAGAAGGCTTTCCCTTCATTTCGTCGGCAGAAGCTCAATGGTTAGCAGTCGAAACCCTTTTCCTGAGTCGTTCAAAGGCGATTAGTTTTGACAGAACATATCTTGGGTTTCTTTCATTTTACTACATCGAATGGGCGAAGGCGGATCTTGATCAAGGCAATGAGCTCAATGCCATGACGCACTTCAAGGTTCTCGAGGAGTCGGAAGAACTTCGATGCGAATTGCATAGTCCGAGCGCTTTGATCTTGGACGTGATTTTCAACGACGTGCAACCCTTGAGGATGGTGCTGGAGGCCGTGCTGCGAGGAGCAAGCAAAGAAGAGGCCTATGCAATGGTGTCAAAAAGCTTGGTCGAACTAAACAATATGCGCGGCGAATTTCAAAAGGACCCCGAGTTCAGGAATGCGCTGCCAAGAGCTCTGAAGCAGACTAGTCCCAGCCGTCTCGAAGGGCTCTGGAGGCAATACGCTGATATTTTACACTACGTCTTTCTTTGGAAGGCTGGTTATCAGCATGCCAGACTTCGCAACGATCTTGAGATAGTGCAGGGGGAGGAGCGTGTTGTGGACTTCCTGAAGGAACGATTTGCGTCTCAAAAGAGAACTAATCCCATCAAGATGAAAGCGCCGCTCTTTCTACATTTTTTGCCAGTTGCAGCGTGGGCGGAGGAAAAAAGATAGATTCCTGAAAGCTGTTTGAGGAATTCAGACGGCCCTGCATGTGCCAGCATTCGGTCAAACCCAATCAGTGTGGAGGCCTTGAATGCGACCTGACATCTTTGAGAATGATAGAATTTACGATGACAACGATACGGAGCTCGATGTCATCGCCCCCGAAACAAGCGTGCGCAGTGGCGACATCGAAGGGTGGGGCCCAATTTTTTGCGATTTGGTAGAAGAATAAAATACCACGGTGCTGACCTGAATGCCTGGGTTCAACAAGCACTCGTCGTAAACGAAAGTCCATCACCCTAGAACGAACAAAACCCCGCGCGAGCGAGGCTTCGTCAGATGGTTCTAGCATCCCTTTCCTATCGGAATCTTGTTCGCAAATCAAACTAAACCGACCCACAAGAGCGTGGATTAAGCACGGTGTTGCAACATTTCGAGCGAAGGAAACTAACATTTGGGACAGATGAAATTCGTTAAATCGAGAGCCGACATCCACAGATCAGATGAACTGGTTAGCCTGGGAAATAACCATCCCGCCCGGACCACGTATTGGGTGGCTCGCGTCAATGCGAACTCGGTCTACCTTGGCTTTTACCGCTTCCCCAGGCGCGATTTGATCAACGAATGTTTCGTAACTGAGGCTGAGCTCAACGAGGTTATTGAAGTGCTCAAAAATGCCAATCTGATCGACTACGATGATGAAACAGGATTCATCCGCGTTGTTGGTTGGTTCTACGAAGAGTACGCGCCTGAAAACCGGTCACAGGTAATCACTCGATCAAGGGAGTATCTTACCAATCGCGTTCCCCGTGCCAAGATCACCGCTCGATCAATTGCAGAATTCTTGTGCGGTAGCGCTATGCGCGTCAGTGAATACGACCCGAACAGCAAGCATGGGCCGGAGGTCGTTGAGGAACTTCGAAGGTTCATTGTTCAGGCACGGCATAAACATCCTGACCTCGACTATGCGATGGTTGAAGAGGTTCGCCGCCAGCGTTTGGAGGAAGTGCCTGAGATAAAGGATATCAGCTTCGGCTTCTTCGACTACAGCACGGTGCCTTCACCGTCCCCTCAGGATGGCCTCACGATGCTGGCACAGGAAAGGAAAGCAGAATCAGAAAAAGAAAAAGAAAAAGGCGTTACACCAATAGAAGTGGTGAAGATTTCACCAAGGACTGAGACGCTTAAGAGTTCGATGGCGCAGAATGCAATAGCATCGGGGAAGGGCTAATGATGTGCCGGTTCTCTGCTCGATTTGGCTACATGCTAAACCCTGCTGTCCATAGGCGGAGCAAGGTTACGCTTGTGCCTACGGCACCGCACCTTGTGGGGGAATGGGTGCACCCCTTCCCCTCAACCCCAACCCATATCGATCACGAAGGCATGAGTTGTTCACGGGAGGAACACAGTGGTCTCGTTAGCAGAACCTGAGAAACGGTCCCGGCTAGTTCGAGTGCGTTGTACGCCCGCGGAATTGGAGCGTTGGCAGGCGGTTGCGAATTCTCGCGATGAAACGTTGTCAGGTATCGTTCGCCGCCTCATGGACGGCACGCCCGAAAAAGTTCGTGTGCCAATCCCGCCCGCCGACGCACGCTTAGTCCGTCAAGTCGCCATGGTTGGCAACAACCTCAATCAGATCGCACGGGTTGTAAACGAGGCCCGAGTGATTGAGGCTCACGCCGATGCGCGGGACATCCTAGGCCATCTCGTGATCATCGAACGCACGCTTAGTAAGCTGGTGCAGGAGGCATCAGCATGATGATACGTTTTTTCAAACACGGTGACGGAAGTGGGCGGGCGGCGGTTCGATATCTACTTGATGAAGAAGTCGCCGCCTATGATGCGAACCGCAAACGCATTTCGGGCAAGACAGAAGTCCGAACTGTGCCGCCAGAGATCATACGTGGCGACCCAGATCAAACCATCGCCTTAATTGACAGCAATCATCGGAAATGGCGGTACGTGAGTGGGGTGATCGCCTTCGCTGCTGAAGACCAACCAAGCCAAGACGAGCTGGCAGCCGTCATGGACGATTTTGAGCGTACGGCGTTCGCTGGGTTGGAAACAGACCAATACCAGTGCCTTTGGGTCAAGCACGTTCACAAGGGAAATGTGGAGCTGCACTTTGTTGTGCCTCGCGTAGAATTGTATGAAGGGGCCGCCTTCAACCCGGCACCACCGCGATCTGAGAGCTACTTCAACGCATTTCGTGACTTCTGGAACACCGCCAAAGGCTGGGCCAGCCCCGACGATCCCAAACGGCGGCGAACACTTCGGCACGTCTTTGAAAGCGATGACCGCACGCAAATCCGAGACGCCATTAGAGCGCATGTGATCTCAAAAATCGAACTGCGCCAGGTTCGAGATCACAGCGATGTCCTTGCCGCCCTGCGCGAGCTGGAAGAGGATGGCATGGAAATCAAGCCACCACGCCCCTCAAAAAGGCCCTCTAAAAAACCGGCTTCGAAAGTCGTTATGCGAGTGATCGGTTCAGAGGGCACCTCTCAGACATATCGACTGACTGACAGAATTTTTCACGAGGATTGGACCTACGATGAATGGGTTGCTGCAAAGAATACAAGAGAGAACGGAACGGGAGGTGAAAGCGTCCGAAGACCGGATTTGGCAAGAGCTGAACGACTTCGACGAAACCTTGAAAAGGCAGTTGCTCGCCGTGCAAGCCTTAACCGAGAGAGATATGAAAGAAGTCGCCGAGCGCACGCGCTCCGCCTTGAAGCTGCTTCAGAAGGACGTTCTGACCCAGGCGGAAGAGGTCCAGCAGACGATGCGCGAAATGCAGGATCGGCACCAGCTCTGGCGGAGCAAGGGGGAGTGGCGTTTCATCGTGACGCCCATGGGGATCGGCGCGGTGGCGATGCTGATTGGGTCGATGATAGCCTTCGCGAACATGCCGATCCCGGTCCAGACGAAGGTGGAAATTCAACCGCCGATCAACGGGCTGGAGAACTCAGCGAGGGTGATGGCCCTCGGCGGTGCTGGGACGGTCCTGGTCCTTCCGGAGGGTGTGGAGCAGAGAACCTGCCCGCTGCGCGTTCCGGAGGGCCGCATCTGCGTCAGAACACCAAGAACGGAGGATTGAATGTCCAACTTGACACCTATGGAGCGCGAATTGCTGAAATCCGTCAATCAGTTGATCGAGCGCTCAGACAAATCAGCGAAGGATATAAGGCTTTCCGCCGACAGAATATCGATGGCAACGCGACGAGACATGGAGTCTTTGAGCGAGTGCGTGAAGCTCTTGGCCGAGTGTCAGATGCGATTGGTGGACTGGTGTCGCGCCTCCGCCGAGGAAGCGGCAATCGATGGTTCAGCGACGCGCGCGTTGGCGTCAGTGCAGCAAGCACTCCACAAAGCGATGGTCGAAGCTCAGCGCTAAGGCAGGACAGCTTGCGTGGCTTTGGTCCGTTTCCTTGAACACTGAGAAGCCAATCGGCCACGTGGGAGCATCGTGTGCTGTGCACTACAGATGCTGGCTAGACCAGTAGGGTTCTGTGAGCAAAGTACCTCCAAGAGGTAACTTGCGACGGCGTGTCCAGGATTGTGCGGTTGATGATTTTCTGTGGGCGTAGCGAAAGAAGAATCGCTCCATCCCCTTTAGGCAACTCAAACGTTCTAGTCAGCCCAGTCTCATCTTTCCAGAGTGCCACCGAGCTGCTTCCGGTTCCTCTGATCTTTATGGATCGCCTAACTAATCCAGCTGAGGTTAGGCTTAGGACAGAGGAGCCAGGGTCGTCGGCTAGCGCCGTCGCATAGCTTCCTGGCCATCGCCCAGGAATCTGCGCGCTATCCATAAGAAGAGCGAAGATTAGGTTTGGGCCAACCGCACGAAGCGCATCATGACACGAGTCGGAGCGTGCAAGCTCCTCGCAAATCAAGGAGGTGAACACCGTGTCATCCCGCAATGAGTGAAAGGACAGGCTGCGGTTGCCGATGTGAGCATCTTCCCACCAGAACTTGGTGGTGGCATCTACTAATGAGGTAAGCCCGTACATTTCCAACTGGTTGAGGTCGAGTTTCCAACGTTGTTGCTTTGATCTAATTTGAATTCTCGTATGGTTGCTGGTTTCGCCCCACTCTCTGATCGCGAGAAAATTTCCATGTTCTGCGTTCATATTTGTTGCCAAGCCAGCGAGACATAGCTCTGCTTCTGGGCAAATCTCTTTGAATTGTTCGCCCAGCTTGACGTAGAGTTCGTAGTCCAGTGACAATTCCGGCAGGATTATCCCGTGGATTTCATCGACTTCTCGCTTCGCTTCGTCCAACATGACCGAAACTTGGGCTAAAAAACGCTGCCTTTTGTTGGCGTCATCAATCCAGTGTTGTTTGACGCGAAAACTCTGCCAGTCACGTTCTCCGGTGATCTTCCTTTCACTTCTGGAGGATGGTTCAAACGCGAGTGCATCTATCTCAAACGGGAATGGTATGAGTAGCAGGTTCAGCGGCTTACCCCTTGCCTCGCATTCGGCACCTGAACTCAGTTCCCGATGTATTTGCGGCGAATAGCTAAGCCTTAGCTCCGAGCTCCCTGGAAGTAAGGCCAAATTCCTAGATAGATTTCGCAAACCAACGCCGACACTGGGGATTCTTGATTTAGGCAAAACGGTAGCTAATGCTGTGTTCGCCATCATAGTGATACTGGACGGCGGATCGCCCACTAGCACTAATGCACCGTCGTCAGAACTACTCATTGCCTTTTCTTCGGCAAGGCTTTCTGTGAAGGCTCCCAGTCGCAGCGCAGAAACCCAAGCCGCCATAACATTGCTATCGTCGATTGTTGTTCGGTCGAAGTATGCACGCGAAAATGCCGTATCTGATATAATGAATAATGACAAAGCCGCCTTGGCCCAGCGAGGTGCATACTTTTCGTCGCTGGTGTCTCTCTTAAGCAGAACACTTTCGTTCCAAGACGCGATGATTTCATCCCAGAGCCTAACCACTGGCTCGGGCATCGCTTCTTCAATATGTCCCTTGACGGGGTCTGCCGAAAGTCTCGCCCAGCTCGCTCCGCAATCAACAAGGATTCTTCTTTCATCTGACGAGACTTGGAAACCTGGGTTGTCTCGTGGCTCAATGTGCGGGTCCAAATGCCCGACAAGGCTTGAAACCTTACAGATGTATCCGGCTATGGCGAAAACATCGGACGGCAGAAGCGGCGGAAAGAGCCAAGGTGCGTTGGGGTTTCCTGCAGTATCGGCGTCAAGATGCTCCAGCATGGCAGCAGTATCGGGCTGCGTGCCTTCCGGAAAAAGTGATTTGATGATGTTTCCGATAGTCTTATTCAATGCCTTAAACCAATGCTAAATTTCTGACCTGCAGTGTTATTTCAGGGAAACTCGAATGCGATCTTCGATCTCCGAAAGGGTTGAGCCTGGACTAAGCTCTAGTTCCTTCGTCCACTCAATGAACTCGATGACATCCAGCCTACGTTCGCCTGTTTCGACCTTCGCTATGTAGGACTGCGGTCGATCCAGGCGGTTGGCGAGCTCTTGCTGCGTGATCCCTTTCAATTTTCTCGTTTCAATCAGCACCTGCATCAACGCCTGGTGCCCCGGCGTTCGCAGACTTCTGGTCATGCGGCATCTCCATTTGGCCTAAGCCCTTGCCGCGTAATCCTGTTATGGTATTATCCCATTATAGGATATTATGGGGGAAGCTATGTCTGGTTCCCAAAAGAACAAGCCGAAAATGCCGCCCGGATACAAAGTCATCCGTGGCAACGTTGTAGACATTGTTGATCGCGTCGAGCGGGAGGTGAACCGCCGGACCAGGCGTGTCGAGCGTTCACGGCAATGGCGGGAAATGACACTTCGGGAAGCGGGCGGGCAAGAACACATGTTCATTGGGGAAGTGCTCAACCGCGCTCGTCAAGGTGACGATGTCGCCGTTGTCTTGGCACCCGTGGGGCGTGAACCAGTTGCGCTGGCGAACCTGACGGCTCAATGCTTGCAACTGCATGGGTCTGCCGACCCGGACACACCGGAAGGTAAACTCTCTGCCACGTTTCTGGTGGCGCTCATCGGCGCTTTACCAGGTCTTTTGATCTACTATGCGGTCCTAGCCGTGTTTTTCCCGAACATGAGCGACAGCATGTCGGCGACGGCGTTGAAGTTCTATCCTTTCGTCCTGTTGCCAGCCGCATGGTGGATTTCCACAAGGTTGACCGCTTGGGCACGGGAGCGCGCAGAGCGTGCCTCAAAGGAGGTTGAACAGGCGTTGGTGGCCGCTGGAATAACATCGGACACCGAGGTTCGTGACATCCACGGAGTCAGACAGGTGGCGCTGGCCTAGCCAGAATAGACATTGGATGCTACGAGGCGGACCCCGCCTTTGATCGCCTTGCAGAATTTGAGAACAGCCATGAAGCATTGGTACACTGCCGACACGCATTTCGGCCATGACAACATCATCAAGCATTGTGCTCGTCCGTTTACGTCTGCGAGCCACATGGATGCCGTTTTGCTCGAAAACCTTGCCTCGAAGGTCGGTCCGCAAGATGCGCTTTGGATTGTTGGAGATTTCGCCTTCGGACCTAAGGCCAAAGATCGCAGGTGGTTGTCGAACCTGTTCTCTCGCCTGCCAGGCGCAGAGAAGCACCTTGTCGTTGGAAACCATGACGGCGAAGCCACGCAAGCTTTGCCTTGGACCTCGGTCACACATTTAACCGAGGTAACGGATGGCGCGGGCTCGCCTTCCGTCCTTTGTCACTACCCAATGATCACCTGGCACAAGGCCCGGAAAGGCGCTCTTCACCTGTTTGGCCACGTTCATGACCAATGGATGGGTAGCCGAAATGCGGTGAATGTTGGGGTGGATGTCTGGGGCTATGGGCCCGTAACTATCCGAGACATTAAGCAGCGGGCCGAGACACTGCCCGCAAACAAGCACTGGGACGACGTGGAGCACAATGCGGAGATAAGTTGAACGCACGCTATTAGCTTGTTCCAGAATAAATTTTAAGCAATCCTGTGTGCATGAATGCGACCGAAAGTAATTTTCAATTTCTAGATATTCTTGACGAGCAACTGGTCAATTTAGGCCGCCTCGCTGAGAGCTATTTCCATGACGACCCCAGTACTTCAATTATCAAACTGCGCCAGTTTTGTGAGCATTTGTCTCAACGACATGCGGCTAAGGCAGGCATCGAGTTCGAAGCCGGGGATCTCAATCCGAATTGCTGCGCACTCTGAAATTCGAACGCGCGGCACCAGAAAAGGTCCTCGATGTTCTTCACCACGTCCGAAAACTCGGGAACGAGGCAGTTCACGGAGGAAAAGGAAACCATCGGCAGGCACTGACAGCGCTTAAAATGTGCGTCCAGCTCGGGGTATGGCATGTAAGGTCAGCCACAAAGGATGGTACATTCTCGGTTCCTCCTTTCTTGCCGCCTACCGCTCCTGAACAGTTGGCTGGTGAGCTGCGAAATGAGATCGATAGGTTGCGGGCAGAGCGAAACGATGCAATTTCAACCGCCCAAAAAGCGGCCGAAGCGGGGCAAGCTGCGCAAAGGGCAGCAGAAACGGCATCTGAGCGAGCAAATCGTGAGGCGGAAGAGCGTCGGATTTGGGAGGATTTGGCCCAAGAGGCAGAAGCTAAACTGCATGACTTCGTCTCCAAAGCCTCCGACGACGACAAGCTCGAGCAGAGCGCATTTCTATCTGCGTCAATGTCTGCTGATGGGGCGATTGACTTGGACGAGCAGTCAACACGCGCTTTGATCGATCAGCAGTTGAGAGAAAGAGGCTGGGAAACTGACAGCATCGAGATCCGACATTCGAAAGGGAACCGCCCAGCCAAAGGCCGCAATATGGCCATTGCTGAGTGGCCGACCGAGCATGGACCAGCTGACTACGCCCTGTTTGTAGGTGAAGTCTGCCTAGGTATCGTGGAGGCCAAGCGATACAGAAAGAACGTTTCGGCTGCCATAGATCAAGCTGAACGTTACTCGGAAGGTTTTGGCCCGCAAGGGAGCGCCCAGATTTGGGATGAACGTTACCGAGTTCCGTTTTTGTTTGCTACAAATGCTCGACCGTACCTGAAACAAGTCGAGACCGAGAGCGGTATTTGGTTCCGAGATGCAAGGCGTGCACAGAACCACCGACGTGCTCTCATGGATTGGTTCACGCCTGATGAACTTGCCTCGCAAATGGAGGTCGAGAAAGAAGCGGCGCAAGAAGCGCTCAAGTCGCGCAGTTTCGACTTCGGTTTCCAATTGAGGCCCTACCAAAGAGCGGCGATCCAGAAAGTTGAAGAGACACTTTCAACAGAACAGCGCGAAATGCTTGTGGCAATGGCAACTGGTACTGGCAAAACCAAGCTGGCCATAGCCATGCTTTACCGCCTGCTGTCGACTAAACGGTTTCGAAGGGTTTGCTTTGTGGTCGACCGATCTGCTCTCGGCACACAAACCAGTGACGAGTTCATGAGCACGGCTATCGAAGGGCCAAAGACGTTTGGTCAGTTATTTGGTATCAAGGGCCTAGAAGACATCAAGCCCGACCCTGAAACTCGTGTTCATATCTGCACGATCCAGGGCTTGGTCAAGCGAGTTCTCTACAATGATGAACCCGCCGATGTCCCGCCGATTGGCCAGTATGACTTGATGGTTATTGACGAGTGCCATCGAGGTTATTTGCTGGACCGCGAGATGTCGGATGCAGAGCTTAGTTTCAGAAGCCAGGACGACTACGTTTCCAAATATCGCAGGGTTTTAGAGTACTTTGATGCGGTGAAAATTGGTCTGACGGCAACCCCGGCCCTTCATACAGCTCAGATTTTCGGCGAACCAATCTACACCTATACCTATCGAGAGGCAGTCGTGGATGGCTGGCTTATCGACCACGAGCCTCCCACCAGGTTTGAGACAGCCCTGAGCGCTGCAGGCATCAAGTTTGAGGCTGGTGAGGCGATGGAAGTACTTGATTCGACCACGGGCGAAATTGATGAAACCACGGCACCTGATGAGCTGAGTTTTCAGGTCGAGGCCTTTAACAGAAAGGTCATAACACAGAAGTTTAACCGTGTTGTTGCGGAGGAGCTCGCGAAACACATCGACCCAAGCCTTGAGGGTAAGACCCTTATTTTCGCTGTGACTGATGCGCATGCGGATATCGTGGTTGCGGAGCTCAAGAAGGCCTTCGCGGCGCAATATGGCGAGATCGAAGACGCAGCCATCCGCAAGATCACAGGCAGTGTTGACAAGGTCGGTAAGCTGATCAGGTCCTTTAGGAACGATGCTTTCCCTCAGATAGCTGTAACAGTCGATCTTTTGACCACTGGCATCGACGTTCCAAAGATCACAAATCTTGTTTTCATTCGGCGAGTAAACAGTCGCATCCTCTATGAGCAGATGCTTGGGCGCGCCACTCGGCGGTGTGATGAAATTGGGAAGGACGTCTTTAGGATCTTCGACGCCGTTGATCTATACGCGTCACTTCAGGACATGACCCAGATGAAGCCCGTTGCAAGCAACCCTTCATTGAGGTTTGAGCAGCTCTTTGACGAGTTGGCGACTGTTGAAGAAGCTGAGCAACAAGAGCTTATCCGAGATCAGATTTTGGCAAAACTGCACCGCAAGCTTAGGAATATGCCAAGCAAGATTAGCGAAGCGTTGACTGAAGCTACCGGCGAAACGGCTGAACAGCTCAGAGATCGTTTGCGGAATACCCCAATCCAAGCGGCTGCCGAATATGCGAAGAAGTACACGAGCATTGGCAAAATTCTCGACTGGAAGCCAGAGGGATCAGGTCCAAACCTCATCCCGATTTCAGAACACGAAGATGAAATGAGGTCTGTCACGACCGGCTATGGCGACTACTCGAAACCAGAGGACTTTCTTGACACCTTCTCCTCGTACGTGAAGAACAACCAAAACAAGATCGCCGCACTGAACGTTGTCGTTCAGCGCCCACGAGACCTTACTCGTGGACAGCTTCGCAGTTTGCGTCTTGAGCTCGACAAGATGGGCTTCTCGGAGACATCGCTAAGAAAAGCATGGTCCGACGCATCCAATGAAGACATCGCCGCTTCGATCATCGGATTCATCCGGCAAGCGGCAATCGGCGATCCGTTGATACCGTTTGATGAAAGGGTGCAGGCTGCGACAAAAGCCATTCTCTCGAAGACCAGCTGGACCTCGCCGCAAAAGACTTGGCTTCGACGGATCGCTGATCAGATCGCGCAGGAGATCGTTGTGGATCGAGAAGCGATTGACCAAGGTACATTTCAAGCCCAAGGAGGCTTCAACCGGCTCAACAAGGTCTTCAATGGCCAGCTGGAAGCCATCCTGTCGGACTTTAACGAAGAACTCTGGAAAACGAGCGCATGAATCCAAAAACCGCCGAAATCGTCGCCAAGCTATGGAAGGAGTGCAAGACGCTCCAATCAGCTGGTGTTTCATACAGTAACTATGTCAACGAGCTGACCTACCTCTTGTTCCTCAAGATGTTGGAGGAGACCGGCCAAGAAAATAGGCTTCCGAACGGACATTGCTGGAGCAAGCTTGCCAAGATGGAAGGGGGGACCAGCTCGAGTACTACAAGTCGATGTTGCTTGAATTGGGCAACCCGAAAAAGACCAAAGATCCGGTCACACTGGCTATCTTCACGGATGCGATGACGCACCTTCGCCTCCCCAAAGACCTGAAGACACTGACCACCAACATCGACAAGCTTGACTGGTTCACTGCTCGGGAGGATGGTCTGGGCGATCTCTACGAGGGCCTCCTCGAGAAAACGACCTCAGCGACGAAGTCCAAGGCCGGTCAATACTTCACGCCGCGCGCGCTGATTGACTCAATCATTCGCCTGATCAAACCCAAGCCAGGTGAGGTCATACAAGACCCGGCCGCTGGCACCGGTGGCTTTCTCATTGCGGCAGATCAGTACATCAAGGATGCGACTGACGATCTGTTCAAACTTTCAGATGCGGAGGGGCACTTTCAACGGCACCAAGCATTTGTGGGACACGAATGGGTGCCAGATACGAACCGGCTCTGTGTCATGAACATGTTGCTCCATGGTATTGAGAACATTGTGGGATGCGAAGACAGCTGCGCCCCGCAAGGTGCCCAGTTGGGCCGTGCTGACGTGATCCTCACCAATCCACCGTTCAACAAGATGTCCGGCAACGTAAACCGCCCTGACTTCACGTTGACTGCGGGAGAGCGGGTCGGCCCAATGCCATTTCTTGAGCATGCCATTCGCAGTCTGAAACAACACGGGCGCTGTGCCATCGTTATGCCGGACAACATTCTGTTCGGAGATGGCGTCGGCACAGAGCTGCGCCGCTTCTTGATGGCGAACTGCAATCTGCACACGATCCTTCGCCTGCCAACCGGGATATTCTATGCGCAAGGCGTCAAAACCAATGTCATGTTCTTCAGTCGCGTGACAAAAAAAATTATGCCCGCTGACCATAAAAAACAGGCAACGGAGGAAGTTTGGTTCTACGACCTCCGCGCTAACATGCCGTCATTCGGCAAGACCAACGCCTTGACCGACAAGCACTTTGAAGTATTCGAGGCACTCTTCGGCGATGATCCGTTGGGCGCATCCGACCGGGAAGAACAAGGCGAAGATGGCCGCTGGCGCAAGCTGACACGGGAACAGATCGCGGAGCGTGGCGACAACCTCGACTGGTCATGGCTGCGCGACGAAAGCGGCGATCCCGAGGATGACATGACCGACCCTGACGAGATCGCAGCGGCAATCATGGGCCACCTCCGCGCAGCGCTCAACGAGATTGAAGCGCTTAGTGAAGAGTTGGAAGAAACCACCGAAGTTGAGTCCGCTGAATGACTGCGGGCGATACATTCGGGCGCACGATCCAACTGTTCCTCGTCGATGGCAAACCGACTGGTCTGCGCAAGGCCACCATACACGGCTGGACGGGGCTGCTGTTTGTCAGCGGAGCCTCCGCCTTTGGTGATCTGACCGCACGGGAAGAAGTGGACCGCACAGGCGTCTATATCCTCTCTGGTCCTGATCCTGAGAAGGCAGGAGCCACGCGCGTCTACATCGGCTCGGGCAATTCAGTGGCCGAAAGGATCAAGCAAAGCGCCTTGAAGCGTGACTTCTGGGAAACGGCCATCACCGTCACCACCAGCGATGACGACTTGTCCAAGGGCCATGCCGAGTACCTTGAGGCGCGGCTGATCGAGCTGACCTCGCAGGCGGGACGTGTGACGCTCGACAATGGCACCCAGCCTGACACCAGCCGCCGTAGACTGCCTGAGGCGGACGTGGCGAATATGGAGCAGTTCCTTGCTAACCTGCGGATCATCTTGCCGGTGATCGGGCTGGACATGCTCAAACCGCAACCGCGCGCTGTGACGCAAACTGCCAAAACGGTAGAGGAGCGCACCACGGGCGATGTGCAATTTGAAATCCGTCACAAAAGCGGGGTGCAGGCCACGGCAGTGGAGGAAGACGGCGAATTTATCGTGCTGGAAGGGTCAGAGGCGCTGACCGGTACAGGCTATGTCCAGCAGAGCTATGGCGGACTGAAAGAGAAGTTGATCGGGGATGGTGTGCTGATCCCGCACGGGGCGGACAAGCTGCGCTTTGCCAAGCCTTGGTCTTTTAGCAGCCCCTCGGCAGCCGCAGCAGTCGTGCTGGATCGCAACAGCAACGGCCGGATTGAGTGGAAGGTGAAAGGGTCAAAGCAGACCTATCATGATTGGCAGCAGACGCAGGCTGCAAAGCAGGAGGCGGCGGAATGAGCAATGAACGCTGGCCACTGCCCGAAACCTGGTCTTGGGCAAGGAGCGCAGATATTGCCAGGATCGTCGGTGGCGGTACTCCTCGTGCTGACGATGAACGCAATTTCACTGAAAACGGCATCAAATGGATCACGCCTGCTGACCTCACAAGGTATTCAGACGTGTATATCGGCGGTGGCCGGAGAGACCTGAGTGAGAGAGGCCTTAGTACGTCTGGGGCTACTCTTTTGCCCAAGGGTACAGTCTTATTTTCCAGTCGTGCTCCCGTCGGTTATTGCGCAATCGCTGCGAACGAGATTTCGACAAATCAGGGTTTCAAGAGCCTGGTTCTGGAAGATGAAATTCTGCCGGAATATGTGCGGTATTACTTGTTGAGCGCTAAAGAATATGCGGAGAGTTTGGCGTCAGGCACGACATTTCTTGAGCTTTCCGGAAAGCGTATGGCTGAGCTAAAAATCCCTCTTGCACCTATTTCTGAACAAACGCGGATTGTGAGCAAGCTCGACATTCTCAGCGCCCGCACTTTTACCGCTCGGGCCCACCTCACCGCCATCGCAAATCTTGTGGAGCGATATCGCAACTCAGTATTGGAAATCGCTTTTAAGGGAGCACTCACAGCCGAGTGGCGGGCTATCTGCGAAATCGGTAATATTGCCTCTGCTGAGACTAAGATACGGCTGGACAGGCAGCGGTTATCTCTTTCGAAAAAGAATGAAAAACTGCGCAGAGCTCGAACAGCAAAGGCGGATCACCACAGAGTTCCCGTGGAGCTACCAATTCCAGAAGAATGGACTCTTACGACCATGGAGGATATCTCCAGTCCCTTGCGTCTCATACAATATGGAATTCTTAAACCCGGCCCAGATGAAGCAGGTGGAGTTCCGTACGTAAAGGTGATGAACATTAAGGGCGGCGTCGTCGAGCCTGAGAAGATCAGGCATACGACAAAAGAAATTCACCAACAGTACATGCGATCTTCATTGAAAACAGGCGATTTACTTCTGACTATCCGTGGCACGGTCGGGCGCATGGCATTCGTACCTGAAAGTTTGGATGGTGGGAACATCACCCAAGATACAGTTCGGATTGACCTACTTGATGGTATGAACTCGCACTATGTGTTCTGGTATTTCCACAGTCCGCAGGCTCAAAAGTACTTCCAAGAAAACCAAAAGGGCGTTGCCGTGAGAGGCATCAACGTTGGTGATGTTCGACCAATGGAAGTACCTCTGCCCAGTCGTCTCGAGCAAGATGAAATCGTCAAACAGATCGAAACGGCTTTCGCAAGGATCGACCGCCTCGCGGCTGAAGCTGAAAAAGCCCTGAAGCTCACCGACCGCCTGGATGAACGCATCCTCGCCAGGGCCTTCGCGGGTGAACTTGTCCCCCAAGACCCGAAAGATGAACCGGCCAGCATGCTGCTTGAACGCATCCGCGAGGCCCGCGCCAATGCACCCAAGAAACCGCGCCCAAGGCGCACGAAAGCGACCGCCATGAAGAAAGACCCCAAAGACCTCTTGCTCGCCGACAGCGCTAATTGGCCCACGAAAGGTGTCTCCTACGAGGAACTCTCAACGCGAGTTGTAATGCCCCATGATGATCTCCGGGATGCTATGTTTGAGTTGCTCGGCGGGACGAACCCCAAGCTGGTCCAATTCTTTGATACCAGAGCGCAGCGTATGCGGTTCAAGCAGGCTACCGAATGAGGTTGAAGTTTCTAAAGATAGAGAAATCAGCCGCGGCTGGTGGCTTGTTCGACGGCTCCGAGATTTGGTTCGGTCGCGGCATAGATGGAAACACAAACGAGCCTCTTGCGCCGTTGTGCCTTATCGGGCCGAACGGATCCGGTAAGTCCCAGCTGCTTCAGCTGATTGCAGAGATTTTTCAAGCCGCGTGGTACGAACACGATCCAAAAGAGGAGCGCAGCAGTGCGAACGAGGAAGTCCTTTTTGACGTGGAGTACATCATCACTCCTAAAGGACAGGATGTGGCCGAAACCGTGCGGCTGAAACGCACCAAGAAAGGAAGCAAAGTTGGCGCAATTGAGTTGATCCTTGACGAAGAAGTTATTGTCAAAGCGGGAACGTCAGAATTCGCCAAGTACTTGCCGTCAATCATCATCGGCTACACTTCTGGAGACAATGAGACTCTCAGCCTTCCGTTCTTAGCAAGTCGAAGCGGATATGCAGATGATGTCGCCCGAGCGGCATTGGGAGCTGAACCAGATGAAGAGGTGCCTGATAACCGGCTAATGCTCGTGGACTATGCGACGAATCTTGAAGTAGTTTTTTCGAACTTGATCCTCGGGTCGCAGCATGTCCGCGATGAACTTCTAAGGCATGCAAGTCTGGGTGACTTAGCATCCTGTCGCTGCGTTGTCCGGCTCGCTCACTCTGCCGTTCCCAAAGCTCCAAAGAAGCAAGCCGTGAAGTCCAAGCGCAAAGGCATCCAACTCACAGCCGAGCTGGAAGAACTGATAGACCGACTAAAGCGGACCGCAACCTGTTGGAGTGTTGACGAAAAGACGGAGTCCTACACCTTCGACTTTTTCATAACTGAGGCTACGAGAGAGGCCTTTGGGCACTTCTGGGATGGCGCGTTTCCACTCTATAAATCGCTGCATAAGCTGGCGTTGCTTAACGACCTTGCGATCCCAAGGCCGACACGAGAACGGTTGAAACGGGAAATCAAAGACAGGCGTTTCGCATCTAGGCCACCCCAACCTCAGCAAGAGCAAATGGTATTTGCGTTTGAGGAAGTGAAGTTCTGGCCTGAAGACCGGTCGTCATCGGCGGTGGACTACGTTTCTTTGTCCGACGGTGAGCACCAACAAGCTTTGGTCCTTGGGACCTACGCCATGGTTCGCGACACCAATGCGCTCTTTTTGTTGGACGAACCTGAGTCCCACTTCAATCCAAAATGGCGCGTGAAGTTCTTTCAACGACTCCTCGACATGACCGGAGATCGTGGAAACCAAGAAGTACTCCTCACAACGCATGCGCCATTCGTTCCGTCTGATATGCCCAGCGAACAGGTTATGATTTTTGCAAGGGATCAGGAGACCGGCAAGGTCGATGTGATCCAGCCGCCCATTGAGACTTTTGGAGCCACCTTTGACCGAATTCTTGAAACCTGTTTTGACATTCGCCCACCGCATTCATTCATGGCGGAAAAGCAAATAGAAGTGCTTTTGAAATCGGAGGATGTTGAGACGGTAGAAGCGGGCTTCAATGAACTCGGCCCCTCTACTGGCAAAGCCCTATTGGCGGATCATCTCCGCAAGCTCAAAAAGAACACCGGATAATGCTCTTCACATATCCTGTCGAAGCTTTGGCCTGCAATTGGCTCAACGATAACATCATCACGTCCTTGGTGGATGGCATGACAGCAATTGATGGGGGCGGGACACCTCTGGCCTGGCCGAATTGCCTCCCCGTCCTTGCACGAGAGAGACTGCGTCGTCAAACCGGACTAAGGACCAGACTCACAGCTTTCTGGACGGCGTATGCCAATTTAACACCAAACGAGCGAGCGACGGTCTGGGAAGTGGTATTGCAGCAAACGAATGTTCCAAACGTTTACGGTGATACTACTCTACACTGTTGCCGCCTCGATACCTTGCCGCCTGAAGTCCAGCCGGCAGCAGAGGATTTGGCAGATTATGCCTTTGACAAACTCTCATCCTTAAAGGTTGAAGGTACCGCACTTAGGGATATCCACTTCAAAGCCATTCAGGATAGAGGTGTGAAGGTGTGCCCATTCTGCGGATTGCAGAACTTCCAGCCCGCCGGTCTAAAGCGAAACGCTCTCGACCATCTAATGCCTATTTCAAAGTATCCATTTGTATCATCCGACTTCAGAAATCTGCCACCGGCATGTCATGCCTGCAACTCGCTTTACAAAAAGGACGCCGACGTTCTCTACGACAACGCTGGCAACCGTCGATCATGTTGTGACCCATACAGCGGGCCAGTTTATCACGTGAGTTTGCTTGGGAGTAGATTTGGGGAGGGCAACGAAGTTGGTGGATACACGATGCCAAGATGGTCAGTTAGCCTAGAAGGAGAGCCCGCTCTTCAGGCCAATACCTGGGATGCGATCTATAGTATCAAGCTGCGATACGAGCACACCTTAGACCGAGACTTCTTAGGTTGGATAAAACGATTTGCCTTGTGGCTTGTTCGAGAAGATCCGGCCTTCCGGGATAAGCCGCCACATCAGATTTCGGTAGAAGTACCACGATATGTTGAGAACGTATTGCAAGAAGGATTCGATGACGCTTCGTTCCTCAAGGCCGAGGCATTTCAGGTAATTGCTTCTGCTTGTGATGATGATCAACTCGGAGATGATGCTAGAGCTTGGCTGGCTAACTTTGTCTACTATGCAACTTGATGCTTACGAGGTAGTTTTTGTGGTATAAATAGAGTTGAGAGTATTTCTTATTATAAAAAACAATAACTTATTTGTATTGTGATGCTCCCTTCGTCTCCGCCATTATACATTGAGTTCATTGGATAAAGCCAGGAATTGGCCAATCTACCCACGAGCTACCCAAAGCTTGAAAGGGTCTTGGAAAGGCTGAAACCTTCGATCTGGACGACTTCGACAATCCGTCGCCACCGTAGCGATGCGTGTGCAAGTATCTCCCTGCGGAGCGGGTGGGCAACGTCTTGGAGGGTGGGACCGTGCGGTTTACGCCCTTGATGAACACGAGAGATACGTTTGAGGTTCGTCCGACGTCCGAAAACCTGGCTGGTCCGAAGTTTCTTACGATGCTACCGCAACAAATGGACACGACCGTCGTTCAACGACCCGAAGAACATAGAAGGTTCGCTTGAGAAACTAGGCCGCGAATTGCTTTCCTGCTCATTGTCGGAACGTATGGGCGTCGCCCGGATGGGGGCACAGTGCGACGACAACAATGGCAGCTTCGTGGTCGCATTCGACACAGAACATGAATGGTTCCAACGCCGAAAAGATGGCCAGAAAACCTGTCTGCAAAAGGTAATGTATTTCGACAGGAAGGTGAGGAACCTTTGGTAGACATTCAGGCCGCGCTCATTTCAAGGACTAGAGCGTAGGAATTCGGCCTGCGCACTGATTTACCTGCACAGCAAACTGCTGGGCCGACGGACCTCTTCATATAGGTCAACGTTGATTTTCACGATGCCCATGGCATTCCTCACAAAGTTGATGGATGTGCGAAACGTACATGTTTCTTATCAATGATGGTTAATCATACGGATTGGAAGTGGTTCAGCCCGAACGGCGGCGTCGAACTGCGCAATTAAGTACGCCAATCGGTCTGTCACCGGGGGTGTCCTTTTTTCCACACACCCGCATTGGCGGCCACGAAATCCGCCAAGGTCTGCGCTGGTCGTCTGGCCATGCGCGGCACTGCATCAGTGATGCGATCTTCTGAACCCGCAGCGATGTCAGCATCCATCTGCGCAAGGGTCTGGGCATAGGCTTCTGGCAGGCCGGATTGATCCCTATGTCGCGCGGCAAGCTCATCCACGCTCAGGTGATGGTGCATGACCGGGTGCTTCAGCACATCGCTGATCGTCGCCGCCACATCATCGTAACTGAGTGCCGCAGGGCCCGTAAGGATCATGTCGCCCGTCACACATTTTGGCTGGGTCAGTGCTTCGACTGCGACGGCTGCAATATCCTCTGCATCGATGAACCCGATCCGCCCTTGATCTGTTGCGGTGTAGATCGCGCTCTCATTGCGGATCGTCACAAGGTGCTGGCCCTCCGAGAAGTTCTGCATGAACCATGTCGGGCGCAGAACCACCCATTCCGGCGCGTGATCGCGCAGCCAGGCATGTACCGCGCCCATCATCGGCCCACCCGGTTCCAACGAGGATGCGCTGAGCAGGACGAAGCGTCTGACGCCATTGCGGATCGCGAGTTCCATGAACGGGATCATCACGGGCAACGGTCCAGCGATGCCACTTGGCGCGACGAGATAAATGCTTTTGACGTCTTCCAGCGCTGCCGCCCAGGTGGTCTCAATCATCCAATCGAAGCGGATGTGGTCTTTGGCGCCGGGATTCCGTGTTGCGACGCGATGCCGAAGGCCGCGGGCGGAAAGCTGAGCGGATACACGGCGTCCGGTCGTGCCGGTCCCGCCCGTGACAAGGATTGTATCAGGCACGGGTAAAACCCTCCCCCTCAGGCTGGGGAACAGCGTCTCCGGTTGCAGCAAGCGTGATCCGTGGATCCCAATAGTCGGCGTAATAGACAATTTTGCCGTCGCGCGTTTCGATCACCGATATCCATTTCTGATCGTAAGATGCACCGGTTCGGCCTTCGCCGCTGCCGCGAAACTCCAGCACGACTTTGTTGGGGTCCGCCATTTCGCTGACCCGCAGGTCAAAGAAATCATCGATGCGGATCAGGTCGGGCAAAACCATCAGGTAACGCTCCAACGCATCTCGACCGTCGATTCGGGCAATGAATCCCGGCGGTGCATAGGGAGCCTCAAACACACAATCCTCGGCGAACATGTCGAGGAAATCCTCCGCCTCCGAAGCGATCCGGGCACCGAGCCCTTCGCGCAGGATATCGGCAAGTCCTTCAAAACGGGTTTGTTGGGTGGTCATTGACAAGCCTTTCTTTTGGATGGAACGATGCCGTATCGACCATATGGGAGATCAGTGGATGGAACGCAATCGTTCCGACGGAAAATTGGCGATGAGCGCGCCGCCGCGTGCGCCCAGTGGAGCGGCCGTGATGCGCCCGTCCGTGACCGATGCACTGACCCGCGCGTTTTTTGAGGAATGGGCGCAGACAGGTCTTGGTGCGCTTAGCTTGGAACGCGTCGCCAAGCGGGCCGGTGTTGGAAAGGCAGCGCTCTATCGGCGCTGGTCGTCAAAACAGGACATGGCGATCGAACTGATCAAGACGGTTGGCCTGAACCTCACATCCATCCCCGACAGCGGGTCGTTATTGGGGGACCTGCGGCTGATCCTGTTGTCCCTGCGCCGGACGCTTCGCCACCCGCTGATACGGCGCATTCTGCCCGACCTGCATGCCGAGATGGCCAGAACCAGCGCATTGAGCGCCGAGATAAGGAACACTCTGCAATATGAGCGCCGCGAACGCGGTAAGGTGATCGTCGATCGGGCCATCGCACGTGGTGAATTAACTGCAAGTGCGGACCGCGACCTTGCCAACGACGCGCTTGCAAGCATCATTTATTGGCGAGTCATCGTGACCGGAAGTCGCGTCAGCAGAGTGGAAATAGACAAGATCGCACAGTTCATCGCTGCAGGTCTTGGCCGTCAGTGAAGCAGGTCAGCCAACCCCTGCACGAGACCGGAAAATCGGCCTTCGTCGGGAAAGGCTTCATTTTATAGGACCAAAAGCAGACGATCGAGGATCACACCGCGCGCATTGCGCTGGTTGCGATATCGTCGTCCAGCAAACGCGCCAGTGCGGACAGGCGATCATTTTTCCGGACGATGACAGTCTCGGGCAAGAGTGAGACCGGCAAGGTCTGCGGCAGGTGAACCAACTAGAGGCAAGACTGGATCACCATCTTGACATCGATCGGTGTATCCAAGTCGCCCACACGGTATTCCCCGCCCGACAAATCAAGGGGAAGCGCCGAACGGGCGGCGCCAGTCATATCAAATTTGCCCGACACCATGAAATCGGCAGCCGATGGGGCCAAAGAAAGTCGACAGCCAAAACCCAAGCCAACTGATCCAAAGGCAATTTTGTGGATCTCGTATTCGGAGCAACCGGGAATGTCGGGGGAGAACTCGCAACCCAGCTCGTGAAACAGGGCCATGCGGTGCGCGCGTTGGTTAGCGACGAAACACGCGCCTACATCCCCCGATAAAAAGAACGACAGAAATACCGTTCCCGCCCGTAAGACAATTATACAAGCAACCGGAGGGCCTCATGAAGACACTAGTAACCACGCTCGCTCTAACGCTTTTGGCAGGCGGTGCGCTTCAAGCGCACGTTACGATCACCGTGGAGGGGGATCAGCGCTGTATCACATCCGATGGCGTGCCCGATCATGACACCGGCTCATGGCGGGCCGGGGCCTCGGTGGAAGAGCAGAACCATACGTTTTGCATGGATGCGACGCCGGAGCTGACCGACACCATCATCCGAAACGCCCGTATTTCGGGTATTACCCTGACCGGAATTCCAATGCGTCCGGGCACCGCGGAATACTATGATCCTACTTCTGAGCGCGGTTATTCGCGCGACCCGTCTTCGGGATGGAATGTCGAAGGCGTAGGCGGGCTCATCATGGACGCACAAAACGCGCATGTGGACGGTGACGGGATGTACCACTATCACGGCATCCCCTCTGCAGTTGTCGACAGACTTGATGGCACGCTCTTTGGCTATGCCGCGGACGGGTTCGAAATCCACTACGTGGGTGCCCAAGCGCAATCGTCTTGGCAGTTGAAGTCGGGGGAGCGCGAGTCCGGTCCAGGTGGCACACATGACGGCACCTATGTGCAGGACTACGAATTCGTTGCGGGCTCTGGCGACCTCGACGAATGCAACGGGGGTATGTTTGGCGGGCAATATGTCTATTTCGCAACCGATACCTACCCGTTCTTCCCGCGCTGTTTCAAAGGAACAGTGTCGAGCGACTTCATCGGTGGGCGCGGCAATCGGCCCCCGCCGGATGGCGACGGCTGAAAGGGTCTGCCAAACGGGGCGTTGCGTTCATTGACGGCGGCATCAGTTGGAAGAAACGGCGTCATGCCGGTTTTCCGCTGACAGAGGTCGGTCGCAAAGACGAGGATCGCTTCCGGCTGAGTGCAGAATGATACCCCAGGCGGCAACCGCATTTTGTATCGGTAACGCTTGGGTCTCGTTGATTGGGATACTGGTAGAGATGCAGTTCGATGGCAGGTTCCGGTCTGCGCATGCTGAATTTCTAGAGGAGACATCTAACTTTGGTTGATGAACGGGCGATCTGCGGTGCAAGAAACAACGCTGATTGGTACGAGGCTGTATTTTCGGTTCATGGACTAGAGTATCATCGCAAGGAACATGCCTTTGTGGCTCAGGATGTTCCGCCTCCATGTTATTCCAAGTTGACGGTCCTTTCCCCAAACGAGACAGAGGCAATTACTGCAGAGCTTGTGGAGCTGGCGGAACGCTTTGATGGTGACATTGGTCTCAAAGACAGCTTTTGCCAACTCGACCTGACCAAGAATGGTTTCGAAACGCTTTTTGCCGCTACTTGGATATGGCGGTCACCTCGTTCTGCCATGATGCCGGCTGGGTGGGAAATCGTGAGAGATGGCAGTGATTTGTTGTTGTGGGAAGACAGTTGGAAGCGCAACGGTTCGCCCGCCGAACAAAGAATGTTTCCAGATACCCTTCTTGCCCGCAATGACGTTGTTTTTCTGGGACATCGGGCCAATGGACATTTCAATGCGGGCTGCATCGCGAACAAATCAGCCGATAGTGTGGGCCTCTCCAGTCTATTCGCTGAAGAACCTTCTGCACTCTTGTTCTCGCAGGCTGCTGACGCGGTTTCGTCGGTTGGCGGAGATTTACCCATTGTAGGATACGAGTCGGGCGATAAGTTGGCGTTCTCCAAGAAAGCTGACTTCGATTTAGTGGGCCAACTGCGTATCTTGGTAACGCGAGCCGCAGATTTCTGAAGTGACGTGGCTGTCAAAATTGGCCGGTAGCTTCTCGCCGAAGCAAACATGTTGGAAACCGGTTTGTCCGCATTGCGCGCGTTCACCTGGTTCGAAATTTCGCAGTCGTGGCAAGTGTCCGGAATGCGGGCTGCAGACGCGGCGTTCTTACGACATGCTTAAGGTCGGCTAAGGTCCGCTCGCGAAAGCATGAAACCTTGCTGGGCGTGGACTCCAAAAGCTAACGTTGTGAAGACCGGTAGCGTTCGGAAGTGGCATAGTAATCATCAAACCCGATCCGTGCGCGCAGGTCGGCAAAGTCCATCTGGGCCGGGCGCTCGTCATCACGCATGGCACGCAGGGTCGTGACCATTGCTTGCATTGCCGCCGCCATCAGCGACAGGGGATAGGCCGCAATGCTGTATCCGATGTCGTGCAAGATAGCGTTTGGCAGGTCAGGAGTCTCGCCGCCCTCAACTATGTTGGCCATCTTCGGACCCGGTAAAGAGGTACAAACCTCGCGCATTTCCTGCTCGGACCGGGGGGCTTCTACAAACAGGATATCTGCGCCAAGCTCAGCGAATTTGGCAGCGCGCTCAATCGCTTCCCCAAGACCGTGTTCATGCCGCGCATCCGTCCGAGCAAGGATCAGGATATCACTGCCTTGAGCGCGCAGCGCGTCGCGTTCGTCCACCGCTGCGCGCACACGGTCGAAAGCCTCATCACGGGACACCACCGCCTTGCCCGGTGTGTGTCCGCATCGTTTGGGTGCCAGTTGATCCTCGATCATGATCGCGGCGGCTCCGGCCTTGGCAAAGCCCGCCACGGTGCGGCGCACGTTCATGGCGTTGCCGTACCCGGTATCCCCGTCACCGATGAGCGGAATGGTGGTTGCATCCGTAATGTTGCGCACCTGATCAAGCACCTCGGCGTAGCTCATGAGGCCCAGGTCGGGGGCACCAATGCGGCTGGCCGACGCGGCAAAGCCAGACATGAACGTCAGTGCATAACCTTCCTGCGCGATCAACTTGGCGGATAGCGCGTCAAAACAGCAGGGCATGATGTGGCACGTATTCTGCTTCAGCAGGTGGCGCAGGGTCTCGGTTGGGGTCATTTGGCTGGTTACCATTTGAAGGGGATGTAGAGGGCGAGGTCCGGCAGGACATACAGCAACACAACCGTGAAAAGCATCAAAGCCAGAAATGGCCAGACGCCCCGCGCGACATTCGAAAGACTGGTCCGGGCCACCGATTGAATGACATAGAGGTTCAACCCCACGGGCGGTGTGATAAGCGCGCATTCCACCATGATGACCATGTAGATTCCAAACCAGATCGGATCAAAGCCCATACCGAGGGCCGCAGGCAACAGAACCGGTGTCATGATGAGGATCATTGAGAGCGCCTCGAACACCAGTCCCATCAGCAGAAGCACTATGGACACCACGAGGATGAACATGATCGGCCCGTCGATGGTTTGTGTCAGGAAGGCTGAGATATCCTGGGGTATTCGATAGAGCGCGATGGCTTTGCCAAAGACCTTGGCGCCCGCCACGATCAGCAGGATTGCCGCCGTGGTAATGGCGGACTCGCGCACGGCTTCCCACAACGTCGCCCAAGTTAGCGTGCGTAGCCAGAAGGCCACGATACACAAGGCCGCCGCTGATCCGACCGCTGCAGCCTCTGTCGGGGTGAAGGCGCCGGAGTAAAGCCCGATGATCACCAATGCGGCCAAGGACACTGAGGGCAAAGCACGTTTTGAGGCTTCCATCCGCTCGGACATGCTGGCCTTGGGGACATTTTCAAAGTTACCTGAAAGCTTCGCGTGCAGCATCGCAAACACGATGAAAAGCAAAACCAACACAAGCCCCGGCCCGATGCCCGCAAGGAAAAGCGCAAGGACGGATTGTTCGGTGACGAAACCGTAAACGATCATCGGGATCGAGGGCGGGATCAGAATGCCCAGCGTGCCGCCTGCGGCCAGCAACCCGTAGACGAAGCGTTTTTCATAGCCACGGTTGATCATTTCCGGGATCGCGACCGTACCGATGGTGGCTGCCGTGGCCACCGAAGACCCGGAAATTGCAGCAAACAGCCCGCAACTGATGATGGTTGCTACAGCCAAGCCTCCGGGCCAGTGCCCGACCCAGGCCTGCACCGCCGCAAAGAGATCCCGCCCGACGCCGCCCTTCAACAGCAGGTTCGACATCAAAAGGAAAAGGGGCACGGCCAACAGGATGAACCCGTCCAGTGTGGACAGGATGGATTGCGGTGCCATCAGTGGGGAAAAGCCGCCCAACAGCAACATGCCCAGCCCCATGCCACCCAGTGCAAAGGCCACCGGCACCCCCAGAAGCAGCAAAGCAAACAGGCAGGCGAGGATCAGTAGGATTGTCATTCGTGCGTCGCTCCGAGATGAGCGGTATCGGAGCCGCGCAACTTGATCAGTTCCACGACGCCCTGCAGCGCCAGAAGTCCGAAGCCGATTGGAACAGATGCCTCTGCGATCCACACAGGCAGGTTCAGAAGCGAGCCGGTTGTGCGGCCGCGAACGAAACTCTCAAGAAAGATGTCGAAGCCCCAGAAGGCGACAATCGCCGAAAAGACGACGACGATCACCAGCGCAACAGACGCGCAAACCTTTTGCGCCATGGGCGGCAGGAGGGTCGTGATCGCATTCACGGTGATGTGCCGCCGCAGGGTTAGCAAATGTGCCATGGCCAGCAAGCAGCCCCAGATCAGGCATAGCTGGCTCAACTCCGCGGCCCAGATCGTCGGGCGGATGAAGAAATAACGTGCGATGACCTCGTAGGTCAGCATGACGCCGGTGGCCGCCAGCATGACCGCACCGAGGACACAGGCCCCCTGTGACAGCGATGTTATGACTTTCATGTCGCGGACAAACAGGCGGCCCAAAGGTCGCCTGTAACATTGTGCTGTGTCATCTGGATCAGGAGCCCGAATTCACACCAAGCGCGTCCAGCACCTGCTGCCCGGCCTCACCCGTGGCGGCCAGATAGCCGTCGATCACCGGCTGGGAAACTGCCTGCCATGCGGTGAGTTCCTCGTCGGTAAGCTCCACGATATTCATGCCGTTCTCTTCTGCAGCCGCGTAGGCATCCGCCTCGATCAGGCTCATACGGTCACGCACATCGCTTTGCGCCACGTTGGCCGCATCGCGGATATGACCTTGCGTTTCTGCATCAAGACCGGCCCACCAGTCATTGTTGACCACAACGACGAATTCGATGTTGGCGTGGTTGGTCTTGGTGATGGTGTCCATCACCTCCCAAAGTTTGCGGGATTTCACGCCGGAAACCCCGGTCATGCCCACATCGACCGTGCCCCGCTGGTATGCAAGATACTGCTCGGAACCCGAGATGAGTGTCGGCGCACCGCCAGCAGCCGTCACGAAATCACCCAGTGTTTTGCCAAACACACGGGCCTTTTTGCCCTGCATGTCGGCAGGCGTGCGGATCGGTTCATCCTGCGACAGCAAGATCGCCCCGCCATAGGCTTGCCAATAAAGGACAGAACCCCCGGTCTTGGCGATTTCCGTTTCCAGGATGTCCCGTACAGGCGAGCCTTCGGCAACCGCGGCGCGCACCTTTTCCTCTGTGTTGAACAAAAATGGCATGTAGAACACATCGACCACAGGCGCATCGCCCACATAGCGGGTCAGTGACGCGACACCGGCCTCGATCGCGCCAGAGCCAACAGCAGCAGGCACTTCCTTGTCCTTGTAAAGCGTGGCGCTGTCATAGATTTCTACGTCGATCGCACCGCCTGTGCGTTCCTCCACCTCCTTTTCGAAAAGGATGAGGTTTTCACCGAGGTGGCTGGTGAGTGGAAGTTGTAACGAAACCCGCATCTTCTCTTGTGCGATGGCGGCAGTGCCCAGCAAAGACAGGCTGGCGGCAGCGATTATGGCTTTGTGAAACATTGTATCCTCCCAGAAACAGTACCGATCAGGATTCCCGAGTGACTTGAAATTAGCAACCGGGTATTCGCTTGGGCGCATGGATGCCGGTTTTTTGGACAGACACTGGTTGTTGAAAACACCGTGCGCAAATGAATTGATTTCAGGGCGGCCCGTCTCGGCAGCGCGACTCCGTCCGACGTCATGACCCTGTAGTCGCCCGCGTGACAGCCCAAAGGGCGGCCGGTGAGGCATGGCCAAGATGGATGTCCGTTCCTTAGCCAAGCCCGATGCCAAGATATCGACCACTTGCATCTTGAGCAGGGCGCAGAGCGTGAATAGCGGTCGGTAAAATATTGCTATGACTGCCCCGCCAGTCCACCACTCCAGTGCTATGATGCTGCTGTGCCGCCGCAGTCCAGTTTCAGCACATGACACCCATTGGTCAAGTCGCAACGAATGGCGGCTCTTTAGCCCAATATCGAAGCTATATGGTTCTGAAGCGTGGTCTTACCGCGAACCGGCTTATCTGCCGTATTCGTCTTTCCATCGATCATCCGGCGGGTCATGCAGGCATAAGAAGCCGCCGCCTCTTCCGAAAACCCGAAGCTGCGGAATGTCTCTTCCAGAGCCTCGCGCGGAATTTCCTGAACCTGAACATCACGGCCTATTACTTTTGCAAACGCGGCGGCGACATCGTTCGCCGTGTATCGCTCCGGTCCTTCGATATGCGCGATGCCCACATCTTCGGTTCCCGACAAGAGGCGCCGTGCGGCGGCCTTTCCCAGATCGCGAGGCGCAACCATGGGGATGGAAAGATTGGCCGGGAAAAAACTGAGCAACGTGCCGGACTCTTTCACGGGCTCGACCATCCCGGCCCAGTTGCTCATGTAGTATCCACCCCTGTTGATTGCGGCTGGGATCGGCTGCTCCCGCAACGCTTTCTCAAACGCGTGAAGCACGGTGAGATCGCCGCAGCGCTCGCCTTCAAAAGCCCCGTAAGTTGATTGCGCCACGACTTTTTCAAGCTCTGAGCCCTCGAGTGCCGAAATGATGGCGGCCATGTTCTCGCGTTCTTCTTCATCGGTATCGCCTGAAGGCTCGGCTGGCGGGTTGAGCAGAAACGCACGCGTGCCGGTTCGAAAAACGTCTCGCAAAGCATCGACACTGCGAATGTTGACCTCGGCAATCTGCGCGCCGGCCTCCTTCAATGCGGCGCCATGATCCCTATCGCGCGAGACAATCGTGACTTTTTGACCTGCGTCCAACAAAGCGCGTGCCGTCGCCGAGCCGACCCGTCCGGTTCCACCGAGAATGATATGCATGCTGACCTCCTGCCTTGTTTTCGGTCAGAGCCTATCCTTGCATCGCGTCAGGACTTGTCAGGAACATGCCTCAGACGGTCGAGTGGTGCTCGATGCGGCAAAAGGGAAAGAGAGCACAAATGGGCAGATGCTGCGAGTGGCAAAGAGAATTTCCATTTGAAATGGGCGTGACGGTTTTGGTCGTATGCATCTGATCCGTGTGAGTCGGAAGCTGTGGGGCGACAAGGGCATACGTCTCTGCATCCCGGGTTGGAAACGGCGCAAAAAGACGGTGATATACTACAAGCCCAGTTACAAACGACGCTCTCGCGTCGAGATCATGTTTGGAAAACTCAAGGAGTGGCTGCGCTGGGCAACCCTTTATAACCGCTGTCCAAAGGTCTTCGTTTCCACAAATCTTCTCGCTGCACTCGTCATCTTTTGGCCATGAGCCCTGAGCTTCGCGTCCGGCCGTCAGACGGGGATTTCAACAACGCTTTTCGCATTGCCTATATACAAGCCAACAATAGCCGTCGTGTATTGTCAGCTGTCATCTCGACCGGATTTCCACCGGTACTGGGGTCGCTCAGCGCCCCGGCGACGACTCGATCAATATCAATGCCGTTGATCCCCATTTCGGTGAGGGTTTTGGGAATTCCAAGCGACGCATTGAACTCACCGACAAAGGTGCAGAAGCCGTCGAAGCCGCCCTCAATGTTCAGGTAGTTCGCGGCCTGTCCGATGACGCCAGAGATTGCGGGCTTGTTGAAGTGCAAGACGGCGGGCATGCACACGGCATTGGTGGTGCCGTGATGCGTGTGGTACATGGCGCCAATCGGGTGCGAGAGTGCATGAATGGCCCCCAAACCCTTCTGGAACGCCGTCGCCCCCATCGCTGCCGCAGACATCATATGGGCACGCGCCTCAAGATCAGTGCCATCTGCATAGGCGCGCGGCAGGTAGTCTTTGACCAGACGCATACCTTCCAGCGCCATACCCTGTGACATCGGATGGTAGTGAGGCGAGCAGAACGCTTCGACGCAATGGGCAAAGGCATCCAGACCGGTGCCCGCCGTGATGAACTTGGGCATTCCAACCGTCAGTTCAGGGTCGCAAATCACCACGGTCGGGAGGAATTTCGGGTGGAAGATGATCTTCTTCTCTTCGGTTTCGGAATTGGTGATGACGGAAGCACGACCAACCTCTGACCCGGTGCCTGCGGTGGTGGGGACAGCTACGATCGGGGCGATTGCATCCGCATCGGCACGGGTCCACCAGTCACCGATATCTTCGAAGTCCCAAAGGGGCCGGGTCTGCCCCGCGAGAAAGGCAACGAGCTTGCCCAGATCGAGGCCGGAGCCGCCACCAAAGGCAACCACGCCGTCGTGCCCGCCATCCTTGAAGGCCTGAACGCCGGCAGCGGCATTATTTTCGTTCGGGTTTGGATCAACATCTGCAAAGATGGCGCGCCCAAGGCCCGCAGCCTCGAGCAAATCAAGCGTTCTGGTCGTGATCTCCATATCCGCCAGACCGCGATCCGTGATGAGCAGCGGTTTCTTGATGTTCGCAGCGCAACAGGCATCTGCGATCTCGGCTATGCGCCCCGCGCCGAAACGTATTGCGGTGGGATAGGACCAGTTTGCAGTCAGAGCCATGGCGTCAGACCTTTTTCAGGTGGAAGGATTTTGGACGTGTGAGGTTGTGGTAGCCGATGACCGACAATCCTCCTCCGCGTCCGGTGTCTTTGCAGCCGGTCCAGCACAACCCGGGGTCAAGATAGTCCGCCCGGTTCATGAAGACAGTTCCAGTTTCAATCTGGCCTGCGATGGCTTCGGCGCGCGCGGTGTCGCGGGTCCAGATGGATGCAGTCAGACCAAAGCGGCTGTCGTTCATCAGTTTGATCGCTTCGGCATCGTCCCTGACCGGCATGATGCCGACCACCGGGCCAAAGCTTTCGTCGCGCATGACGCGCATGTCGTGGGTCACATTGGTCAGGATTTGCGGGGTCAGGTAGGCGCCCCCGTCATCCTCGGCAAAGGGGTTGATATGGGCCGTTGCGCCATCGGCAATCGCTTCGGCCGTCTGCGCGCGCACTTCATCGGCAAAACGCTTGTGCGCCATGGGACCCAGCGTGGTGTCGGGATCAAGCGGGTTGCCCAGCTTGTATCCACGTACAATCGCCACGGCCTTTTCGACAAAGGCGTCAAAATGCTGTTCAGCGACATAGATACGTTCAATCCCGCAACAGCATTGGCCAGAGTTGAACATGGCACCGTCGATAAGCGTGTCCGCAGCTGCAACCAGATCCGCATCGTCACAGACATAGCCGGGGTCCTTACCACCCAATTCCAGACCGATGCCCGTGAATGTGCCTGCTGCGGCCCGTTCGATCGCTTGCCCGCCGCCGACAGAGCCAGTGAAGTTCACGAAGCCGAAGGATCGTGCCGCGATCAGGTCGGATGTCGTTTGATGGTCGAGAAAGATGTTTTGGAACACGTCCTCGGGAATGCCCGCAGCATGGAAGGCCTGTGCCATGCGTTCGCCGACCAAGGGCGTCTGGCTGGCATGTTTCAACATCACCGTGTTGCCCGCGATCAGTGCGGGTGCAACCGTGTTGATCGCGGTCATGTAGGGATAGTTCCAAGGCGCAACGACCAGAACCACCCCGTGCGGTACCCGCTTCATGACACGGCGGAAGCTGTTGCTGTCTTCGACCTCAATATCCGCGAGCGCGTCCTTTGCGATTTTGGCCATGTAGCTGGCGCGCTCGTCAAAGCCGCCAAACTCACCACCGTAGCGGATTGGGCGGCCCATCTGGTGGGCCAGCTCGGGCACGATCTGATCGTTCATCTTGCCCACATTCGCGACGCCTGCTTGCACAAGGGCAATGCGGTCTTCCAACGGTCGCGCCGCCCAGTCCGCTTGCGCGGCCTTGGCAAGCGCCACGGCAGCGTGCGCGGCGTCAGCGGATAGGGTGGGGCGTTCGGCATAGACCGCGCCATCAATCGGAGAAATGCAACGGATCATGTGTCAGGCCCTTTCAAAGCCACGGGCGATTTCCCAATCGGTCACCACGCGGTCGTATTCTTCCTGTTCCCACTCGGCACAGCGCGTGTAGTGGGCAACAACGTCCTCGCCAAACGCCTCCTTGAGAAAGGCCGAATTGCGCAATGTCTCGGTCGCAGCGCGCAATGTCTGCGGAATGTCCTGTGCGCCATCCGCGTCGTACACATCACCGGTGGTTGGCGGTGCCAAGGTCATCTTGTCTTCGATGCCCTTGACGCCCGCCGCAAGCATGGCCGCTTGTGCAAGATACGGGTTCAGATCGCTGCCACCGATGCGGCATTCCACGCGCACGCCCTTGGTGCCGTCTCCGCACAAACGGAACCCGGCGGTGCGGTTGTCTACGGACCACACCGTCTTGGTCGGGGCAAAGGTGCCTTTGGCAAAGCGTTTGTAGCTGTTGATGTAGGGCGCCAGGAAGAACGTGTAGTCGGGTGCATAGGTGATCAGTCCCGCCATGTAGTGATCCATTAGCGTGGATTTTCCCAAGTCGGCGTCCGCGTCATAGAATGCAGGTTCGCCATCCTTCCACAGTGACTGATGCACATGAGAGGAGCTGCCCACCTTGGTGTGGTCCCATTTGGGCAGGAAGGTCGCGGCATGCCCCTTTTGCCACGCGATTTCCTTGATCGCATTCTTGGCAATCGTGTGGTGATCGGCGCAGTCCAGCGCGTCCGCATAGCGGATGTTCAGCTCTTCCTGACCGGCCTCTGCCTCTCCCTTCGAGTTCTCGATGGGCAGCCCGGCGGCGAACAGATTGTTGCGGATGGGGCGCATGACGCCCTCTTCCTTGGTGGTTTGCAGGATGTGGTAATCTTCGTTGTAGCCGCTGATCGGGGTCAGATTGCGAAAGTCGCCCTTGCGGATGTCATCGAAGCTTTGTTCGAACAAGAAAAACTCCAGTTCGGTTGCCATCATGGCGTCATAGCCAAGTGCTTTCAGCCGTTCGATCTGGCGTTTCAGGACCTGGCGTGGTGCGTGGGGAACCGGTGCATGGGTGTGGTGATCAAGGATGTCGCACAGAACCATGGCCGTGCCTTCCAGCCACGGAACAAGGCGAAGGGTGCCAAGGTCCGGCGCCATGACATAATCGCCATACCCGCCTTCCCAGCTGGATGCGGCATAGCCGTCGGGCGTGGCCATTTCGAGGTCTGTGGCCAGCAAGTAGTTGCAGCAGTGGGTTTCCTTGAATGACGTTTCCACGAAGTTCACCGCGTGGAACCGTTTGCCCATCAGGCGGCCCTGCATGTCCGGAAAGCAGGTCAGAACGGTGTCGATGGACCCGTCTTTGACCTTCGACTTAAGGTCATCAAAACTCATCAATCCCGGCATGTGCGTCTCTTTCGTAGTGGTGAAGGGGGCGGTGTCGGACCGCCCCCGTGCGATCTGTTTATCCGTAGCGGTATGGCCGTCCGGCTTTGACCATGTCGGCGTTGTACTTCTTGAAGATGTCGACCACCTTGCGCTTCGTTTCGCTTTCGGCGGCGATCTCCTCCCAGAAGTCCTGCGCTGCATTCTCGACCTGCGCCCATTCTTCGTCCGGGATCGTGGTCAGCTCCATTTTGGTGCCGTTCACGCGCAGATCGGCTTCACCCCCCAGTACCAGTGTTGGCGGTAGTAGTGGGACTGTTCACAGCACACCTGGAACAGTTTCTGCAGGTCTTCCGGCAGTTCGTTCCAGCGGTCCATATTAGCAAAGAAGTGACCGATCCAAGCCCCCGAGATGTTGTTCGTCAGGAAGTAGTTGGTCACATCGGCCCAGCCCACGGTGTAGTCTTCGGTAATGCCTGACCATGCGATGCCATCCAGCTCGCCGGTCTGCACGGCAACTTCGATATCCTCCCATGGCAGGTTCACGGGCACGACACCAAACTGGCTGAGGAAGCGCCCGGCTGTGGGGAAGGTAAAGATCCGCTGGCCTTTCAGATCTTCTAGACTGCGGATTGGGTCTTTGGTGGCGAAGTGGCAAGGGTCCCACGCGCCTGCGCTGACGTGTTTGACGCCAACAGCAGCATACTCCTCGGCCCAGATGTCGTTCAGCCCGTAGCGGTTGAACAGCACCGGTACGTCGAGCGAATAGCGCGAGCCAAAGGGGAAGTAGCCTCCGAACACAGTGACTTCGGTGGGCGAGGCCATCGAGTCATCGTCCGACTGCACCGCATCAATTGTGCCGCGTTGCATGGCCTGGAACAGTTCGCCCGTGGGCACCAGTTGGTCGGCATAGAACAACTCGATCTGCATGCGGTCGCCCGCGATGTCGTTGAACATCTTGATCGCCGGGTCAATCACCTCGGCCGCGAGGGCTGCGCCCGCATAGGTCTGCATCCGCCATTTGATTGTGCTTTGGGCCAGGGCCGGGGCGGCCAATGTCGCAGCCGGTGCTGCAATGGCAGCCCCCTGAATAAACTTACGTCTTGTTGTCATAGTTTTACTCCTAGTTGGTTGATGCCGGTTGGCCCGGCTTATGAATTCATTTTCCGTAAACGTAATTGGGAAGCCATGTGGCGAGGTCCGGGAAGCTCATCACCAGAGTAAGGGCGAGGACCATCACAAGGACAAATGGCGTAATAGAAGCATAGATATCGCGCAGGGAAATCTCGGGCGGGGCCATCGCGCGCATCAGGAAAAGGTTATAGCCAAATGGCGGTGTCATGTAAGCGATCTGGGTCGTGATCGTGTAGAGGATGCCGTACCAGATCAGGTCGAAACCGAGGGCACCGACCAGCGGGACATAGAGCGGCGCAACAATCACCAGCATCGCCGTATCATCCAGAAATGTACCCATCAGGATGAAGCTGAGCTGCATCAGGATAAGGATCATCCAGGGGTTCAGGTTCAGCCGCTCGGTGAACAGGCTTTCGATTGCCTTTACCGCGCCAAGACCGTCAAAGACCGCGCCAAACGCCAGTGCGGCAAGGATGATCCACATGAACATGCAGGTGATGCCCAACGTGTTGCGGACCGAATTCTCAAAGACTTCTCGCGTCATGCGCCCTTTTAAGACTGCCACTGCAAAGGCGGCTAATGCGCCAATGGCCGAGCTTTCGACCAGCGACGTCCATCCGTTGACGAAAGGCACCATCATCACGGCGAAGATGATCAATGGCAGCAGTCCGGCGCGCAACAGCTTCAGCTTTTCAGCGCGGGGCATGTCACGCTCTTCGTCGGTCAGAACCGGGCCGAGTGCGGGGTTCATCCGGCAACGGATCGCAATATAGGCAATGAACATTGCCGCCATCATCAACCCCGGCACGATACCCGCCAGCCAGAGTTGCCCCACCGGTTGCCGCGCAATCATAGCGTAGAGCACCAGCACCACTGAAGGCGGGACAAGGATGCCAAGGGATGACCCAGCCTGAATCACCCCTGTCACCATCCGCTTGTCGTAGCCGCGTTTCAGAAGCTCGGGCAGGGCGATGGTTGCACCGATTGCCATGCCGGCAACGCTCAAACCGTTCATGGCCGAGATCAACACCATCAACCCGATGGTGCCGATGGCCAACCCGCCGCGCAAACCGCCCATCCAGACATGGAACATGCGGTAGAGGTCGTCCGCGATCTTGGACTCGCTCAGCACATACCCCATGAAGATGAACATCGGCAGCGTCAGAAGCGGATACCACTTCATCAACTTCATGGCCGCGGCAAAGCCGATGTCATATCCCCCGCGATCCCCCCACAGCAGCAGGGCTGCGATGACCGCAATGAAGCCTATCGCGCCGAACACACGTTGCCCCGTCAGCAGCATGAGCATCATGGAGGAGAACATGAGGGTGGCGATCATCTCGTAGGGCATCAGATCTCGGCCCCCTTGAGACGCAGGATGTCTTTGAAGAACTCGGACAGGCATTGCAGGATCATCAGCAGGAATCCGACGATCATAACGGCCTTGATCGGCCACATGTAGGGACGCCAGGCCGAGGAGGATTGTTCAAGCCGCCCAACCTCCTCGGTGCCGATTAAAACGCCAAGCAGGTAGGAGAACGGCGCATCTTTCCAGTATCCCAACGAATAGGCGGTGGAGCTGACAGCACCATAGAGTAGGACGCAAAGATAGAAGATCAGCAGCAGGACGGTGATCGCGTCGAACCACGCTTTGCGTCGGACCGACCAGCTTCCGTACAGCAAGTCCATCCTGACATTCGAGCCGAGTTGCAGCGAGTACGGCCCGCCCAGGATATAGTAGCCGACCATTACGAACTGTGCCATTTCCAGCGTCCACAGCGACGGTAGGAAAAACGTCTTGCTGATGGATGACCACAGCAAAATAACCATCAGGGCAAAGATGCCGTACATCGCCACGCGGCCAATACGATAATTCACCGCGTCCACGCCTTTGATGTAGCCGCGCATCAAGCCTTGCATGACGTGTGCTCCAAACTGACACCAAGCGTGGCAAGGGCGTCGACCGCCCAGCTGCTCAGTGTGTTCGCCATATCAAGCTGTGTGGATCCGGTTGTGATCAGATCGTTGCGGATCTCGATCATGACATTCAAATAACCGTGCGGCACTGCATGTGTCTTAAGCGTGTGGGTTACACCATGCTCGGGGCCATAGGGCGCGTTTCGCTGAACCTGCAAGTCTGTGTGGTTCGGGGCTGTTGTCAGGAAGGCGTCCGCCAGCCGCGCGTCTGCATCGTGCAGGATTCCAACTTCAACATCGCGGGCGGAGCCGTTGTAGACCGGTGTGAAACTATGGATCGTGATGATGATGGGGGACGTGCGCGCCTGTATCTGTTCTGCCAACGCGTGGTGGAACGGATAGTAATAGGATTGCGCGCGCTGGGCGCGATCCTGCTTCGTTAGACCTTCATTGCCGGGAATGGCAAAAGCCTCGCTCGTTGCTGGCATGGCATCGGTGGCTTCTGGCGGGCGGTTGCAGTCATAAACCAGTCTAGAGACCTTCGCCTCGACCAGTGCAGCCTCTAGATACTGCGACATGCCCAATGCAACGCCTCGCGCACCGGGATCCCAAGCGACATGGCTGCGCCTTGCGGGTTCGGGCAGGCCCAGATCATCAAACTCGCTCGGGATGAAGTGGCTGGCATGTTCACACACCAAAACCATCGACGAGGCCGCATCGCCCCGCGTAATCTGAACCACATTTTTGGTCTGGTTGCTGTGTGCCATTCGGTCCCCTGCGAACAAACTGGTTGCCAAAAGGCGCATCTGTCAACACAGTTGTGAAAAATTTATCACAAGCAGAGATGGCCTGATAAATTATTAAACAATAGGAGGGCGCATGGGAGAGGCGACCCAAACAATCTCGGATCTGATCCAGAGCAAGCTTGATGACCTGACCCGTGCCGAACGGCAGTTGGCGCTGTCCGTCTTGCAAAACTATCCGGCATCGGGCCTTGGTACCCTGACAGCGCTGGCACAGAACGCGGGCGTGTCTGTTCCAACCGTTGCGCGCATGGTGCAAAAGCTTGGATACAAGGGGTATCCCGAGTTTCAGGCGGCGCTGCGCGAAGAGCTGAAGGCGAAGGTCAAAACCCCGATCGCAAAGCACGAGACGTGGGCAGAGGCCGCACCTTCGGAGCATATTCTCAACCGATTTACCGACGCCGTGATCGAGAATATCCGACTGACCCTGAGCCAGATTGATCCAGACGCGTTTGATCAAGCGTGCCGTTTAATTGGCGACGAGAGCCGGCATCTTTACATTGTCGGGGGGCGCATCACACACACGCTGGCCGAATACCTGTTCATGCACATGCAGGTCATCCGGCCAAATCTGACACATGTACAAACAACGTCGAATACGTGGCCGCACTATTTGCTCAACGTGCAAGAGGGAGATGTCCTTGTTGTTTTCGATGTGCGTCGCTACGAAAACAACACGCTCAAGCTTGCCGAAATGGCGGACAAACGCGGTGCGAAGATTGTCCTCCTGACAGATCAATGGCGCTCGCCCGTCCATCAGCTGGCGCACATATGTTTGAGCAACAGGATTGTTGTTCCGTCGGCATGGGATTCGGCCACAACCATCATGTTGCTGGTGGAAACCATGATCTCGGCCATACAGTCGTTGAATTGGGAAGCCACAAAAGAACGCGTCGAAAACCTGGAAGACATGTTCGATCAGACCAAGCTGTTTCGAAAGTTTACCTGAGTAGCCTTGATCGAGGCCACGCATCCGTTTTTCGAATTGGCCCAATTGATGATACCAACGGGCTTTCTTGCTCTACCAACACGAGGAAGGCGGTCCAAAGTTAGATAGAATCTCCTGATACGGACTGGTCAAACATCCCCCCGTTCCTGATTGTACAAGTGTGCACATCGAGTACTGCGGCGACTCGCCCATCTGCGCATTCTGAAAGTAAGCCGTGGACGTATGAGGGAGCAGCACCAGTTCCGATAGCATATTTGTCTTAAAATCAAATACTTAATATCGTCAGCGGCTTCAAATGATGAACGCACCTCAAATATTCGTTGACATGATGTACGTTCCTCAAATAGCGTTTCCGCAGGGTCAACGCTCAACGATGACCCGTAGGGAGGATCATATGAAAAAAATGACTTCAGCCGCCGTAGGTGCGGCCCTAATGACGTCTGTCAGCGTGCCAACCATGGCCATGGCAGAGGATTTGACACTGTGCTGGGCCGCCTGGGATCCAGCCAACGCATTGGTAGAGCTGAGCAAGGAATTCGAGGCCCAATCCGGCCACAGCATGAATTTCGAATTCATCCCGTGGCCCAATTTTGCCGACCGGATGTTGAATGAGTTAAACTCCGGCGGCAAACTCTGTGACCTGCTGATCGGCGACAGTCAGTGGATCGGCGGCGGTGCCGAGAACGGTCATTACGTCAAGCTGAACGACTTCTTCGATGCCGAAAGCATCAGCATGGACGACTTCGCGCCTGCGACGGTTTACGCCTATTCCACTTGGCCCAAGGGCACGCCGAACTACTACGCGCTGCCTGCCATGGGGGACGCCAACGGCTGGTTCTATCGCAAGGACTGGTTCGCCGACCCTGAAATCCAGGCTGCTTTCAAAGAAGCGACTGGTCGCGATCTGGGTGAGCCGCAAAGCCAAAGGGAAATGCTGGAAATCGCTCAGTTCTTCCAGGGCCGCGAGATTGATGGCAAGACTGTCTACGGTGCCTCCATCTTCACCGAACGCGGGTCCGAAGGGATCACCATGGGTGTGACCTCTGCGCTCTATCCATGGGGTTTCAAATATGAAAACACCCCCGGCTCCTACGATATGGAAGGGGCGGTGAACTCTCCCGAAGCCGTCGAAGCGCTGGAATTCTACAAGGAATTCTACGAAACCGCGACGCCGCCGGGTTACACCAACTCCTACATGGGTGAATCGCTCGACGCGTTCAAATCCGGTCAGGTCGCCATGGCGATGAACTGGTTTGCGTTCTTCCCCGGCCTCTACGCTGACCCGAACACCGGTGGGGACAAGATCGACTTCTTCGTGAACCCACCCCAGAACCAAGCGGGTTCGACATTGGGCGGGCAGGGGATCTCGGTCGTGGCCTACTCGGACAAGCAGGACGCAGCGCTTGAATACATCAAATGGTTCGCGAACCCCGATGTGCAGGCCAAATGGTGGGAACTGGGCGGCTACTCAGCCCATAACTCGGTCCTGAACGACCCGGGCTTCAAGGACAGCGCACCGTTTGCCGGTGACTTCCTCGAAGCGATGGGTGCAGTACAGGACTTCTGGCAGGAGCCAGCCTATGCCGAACTGCTGCTGGCTATGCAGAAGCGCGTCCACGACTACGTGGTCGCCGATCAGGGCACTGCTCAAGAAGCCCTCGACAAGCTGATCGAGGATTGGACCGAAGTGTTCGAAGACGAAGGCAAACTCTAAGCCATCCCCGGGTGGGCGATGCAGCCCACCCTCTCTCTTCCCGTAGTCTTTGACACTTCCATGGGTGGGCCCACGGGCCCACCCCACAGGACAGGTTTGCCAGATGACAGACACCATCGCCAATCGCGCCGCCAAGGCGACACCGCAAAAGGTAGCGCGTAAGATCAAGGGATTGAGCGACCGCGCCATCGCGTGGATCTTTGTCGCCCCCACGATCTTCCTGCTGCTGGCAATCAACATCTTTCCGCTGATCTGGACGATCCAGCTCAGCTTTACGAATTACAAAGCCAACCGCCTGAACCGCGAACCGGAATTCATCGGCCTGCGCAATTACGAGCGTATCCTGACCGACAGCGACATCTGGCTGAACATGCAGGCCACCGCGCACTTCCTGTTCTGGACCATCGCGCTGCAGGTGCTGATCGGGTTCACGCTGGCCTGGCTGATCAACAAGAAATTCAAGGGCAATGACCTCTGGACCACGATCATTGTGTTGCCTATGATGCTGTCGCCTGCCGTGGTCGGCAACTTCTGGAAATTCCTGTACCAGCCACAAATCGGGCTCTTCAACTACATCATCGCCTTCTTCACCGGCAAGGAACCGTCAAGCTTCGAAATGCTTGGCTCGGTCCAACTGGCCCCATGGTCCATCGTCATCGTTGACACGTGGATGTGGACGCCCTTCGTGATGCTGATCTGCCTCGCCGGGCTCCGCTCCATACCCGACTACATCTACGAAGCGGCCGAGGTCGACCGCGCCTCAAAACTCCGCCAGTTCTTCACCATCACAATCCCCATGGTACTGCCTTTCTTGATGCTCGCCGTCCTGTTCCGCGGAATCGAGAACTTCAAGATGTTCGATCTGGTGGTGCAACTCACTGGCGGCGGACCGGGTTCGACAACCGAACTCACCTCAATCAACCTAAAACGCGAGGCGTTCGAGAAATGGCGCACCGGATACGCGTCGGCCTACGCCATCATCCTCTTCGTCACGGTGTTCGGCCTTGCCAGCATCTACGTCAAAGCCCTCAACAAAGTGAAGGAACGCTGAGAATGCCCCGATCCATCCTTCATCTTGCAAGAAAAACTTTCGGGGGGCGGCGTGCATGCGCCGGGGGGCAGACAGCCCCCCTCCCAACCCCTAAACCCATCGCGGACCTCACATCATGAGCGCCTATTCTGTCACCGAACCCAGCACGCGCTCCAAATGGTTCGCCGGATCGCTGGTCATCCTCTACGCGCTGATCACGATGATCCCGCTGGCATGGATCATGCTCACCGGGTTCAAATCGCCCAGCGATGCCATCAGCTACCCCCCAAGGTCGTGTTCGAGCCCACGCTTGAAGGCTACGTGAACCTCTTCACCACACGCACGCGGCAAACCCAGGATTTCCTCGAAACCAACCCGCCGCAAAACTGGGCAGACGAGATCGTGCGCGAATACGACATGGTCATCGTCGGCCCCTCGAAATTCGGCGAACGGTTCCTGAACTCGGTCATCATCGGCTTCGGCTCGACATTCCTCAGCATCTTCCTCGGCACACTCGCGGCCTACGCCTTCAGCCGGTTCAAGATCCCGCTGGCGGATGACCTCCTGTTCTTCATCCTCAGTACACGGATGATGCCGCCCATCGCCGTCGCGATCCCGATCTTCCTGATGTACCGCAACCTCGGCCTCAGCGACACGCATCTGGGCATGATTCTGCTCTATACGGCTGTGAACATCTCGCTCGCTGTCTGGCTGCTCAAAGGGTTCATCGACGAAATCCCGCGCGAGTACGAAGAGGCGGCCCTGATCGACGGCTACACGCGGTTCCAAGCATTCTACAAAGTGGTGCTGCCACAAGCCGCGACGGGCATCGCCTCCACGGCCATCTTCTGCCTGATCTTTGCCTGGAACGAATACGCCTTCGCGGTGCTGCTGACCTCTGCCACGGCCCAAACAGCCCCGCCCTTCATTCCAACCATCATCGGCGTTGGCGGCCTCGACTGGCCCGCGGTTGCGGCGGGGGCCACGATCTTCCTGCTGCCCGTGATGATCTTCACCATCCTGCTGCGAAAACACCTGCTGCGCGGGATTACATTCGGAGCGGTGCGCAAATGACCCGTCTATGTCGGACCACAACATCTTGGTGCACCGGGGGGTGCCGGTGGGGTGCACAGGGGGTGTACGGATGCTGTACGGATGTCACCCCCCGTTTTCAACCAATCGGAGGGCACATCATGAGAGGGTTCTTCACCGGCCTCATGCGCCTGCGCCGCGGCCCATGGGAGGCGCTGGCGACCATCATCATCGCCCTTGGCGTCTTCATGCTGATGCAACCTTTCGTGCTCTGGGCCTTTACCTATTCCTTCATCACGACGCTGGTGGGCACGGTTATGTTCATCGTCGTCAGCCACTTTCCGGAGGGTGAATGACATGTGGGAACAAGCCTGCCCGATCCTGCCCTCGCGCAACTTTGACGCGACGCAAACGTTCTACGCTCGGCTCGATTTCGACACCTGGTACAAGGACAACGACTACCTTCTGATGAACCGCGACAAGGTCGAACTTCACTTCTTCTCACACCCCAAACACACCCCCGAAACCTGCAACCACGGGGTCTATATCCGTCCCAAATCGGTCGATGCGTTGTCTGATCAAATCGCAAAGCTGGACCTGCCGCGCGCAGGTGCCTTCCCGAAATTTCTGCCCGCCGAAAACAAGCCGTGGGGTATGCGCGAAGCCACGCTATGGGACCCCGACGGCACCCTCTTGCGGATTGGCGAGGAGACTACAGATGGCTGAAATTGTTATCAAAAACGTTCGCAAGGAATTCGGCGATTTCGTCGCGGTTCGGGAAAGCTCCTTCACCATCGAGGACGGCGAATTCTTCATGCTGCTGGGTCCCTCGGGCTGCGGCAAGACCACAACGCTCCGTATGATCGCAGGTCTCGAACTGCCCACCAGCGGCGAAATTTTCCTCGACGGGGAAGAGATAGGCCAGCGCCCTCCCTCCGAACGCGACATCGCCTTCGTTTTCCAAATGTTCGCGCTCTATCCGCACATGAACGTCTACAAGAATCTCAGCTACCCGCTGGTCAGCCAAGGCATGCCGCGCGCGCAGGTGCGGGCGAAGGTTGACGAGGTCGCGACAATCCTCGGGATCAAGGACATTCTCAAGAAACCCGTGGGCGGGTTGTCGGGCGGCGACCGCCAACGCGTAGCACTGGGCCGCGCCATCGTACGCGAGCCCAAAGCCTTCATGATGGACGAACCACTGGGTGCACTTGACGCTGAATTCCGCGAACACATGGCCGAAGAACTGCGCGCCCTGCACGACCGCATGGGCGCCACCACCGTCTATGTCACCCATGACCAGCTAGAGGCCATGCAGATGGGCGACAAGATTGTGGTGATGAACAACGCCGTGGTCGAACAGTTTGGCAAACCACAAGACATCTACGACATGCCCGCCACGATGTTTGTGGCTGACTTTATCGGCTCACCATCCATGAACTTTTTGAATTTCAACGGTAAAGTAACCGAAGGCGCCGCCCAGGTTGTGTTGGACGGGCAGGCCATGACCATCCCCACCACCCGCGAGGGCGCAGCGGGTGATCTGGTCTTTGGCGTGCGCCCTGAACATATCCAGCTGTCTGACGACGGGGCATATCGCGGCAAGGTCTTGGCGACCGAATACCTCGGTACAACGCAGATCATCACACTCGATACGCCAAATGGTGAGGTCAAGGCGCGCATCGCTTCGGACCAACCCGCCACGGTGGGCGAGACGGTGGGCCTTGGCTTCAACAGCAGGACAGTGACCCTGTTCGATAGGGGTACGGGGCGGGCCTTGCGATCGGAACTGAATGAAGGAGTGCTGGCCCATGGCTGAGGTGCAACTGACCGGCGTCTCCAAATCGTTCAAAGCCACGAAGGCTGTGATCGACATGGACCTGACCATTCCCGACGGCGCTTTTGTGGTGCTGCTTGGACCAACGGGGGCTGGCAAGACGACAACCTTGCGCCTGATTGCGGGGCTGGAAAAGCCGGATGCGGGCGATATCCATATCGGGGGCACACCAGTGACAGGTCTGACCCCGGCCCAGCGTGATGTGGCAATGGTGTTTCAGCAATATTCGCTGTACCCGCACATGTCCGTGCGCGACAATCTGGCCTTTCCTCTCCGCTCGCCCATCCTCAAGACGCCCGAAGATGAGGTTGCGCGCAAGGTGCAAGAGGTGGCCGATGTGCTGCACATCCCGCACAAGCTCGACAATAAGGCAACCGAACTGTCGGGGGGCGAAATGCAGCGTGTGTCCATCGGGCGCGCGCTTGTGCGCGATCCGCAGGTTTACCTGATGGATGAGCCGCTTAGCTCGCTCGATGCCAAGCTGCGCGCGGACCTGCGGATCGAGTTGAAACGCATCCATGCAGAACTGGCAGCGACGCTCCTTTACGTGACCCATGACCAGATCGAGGCGATGACCATGGCCACCCATGTGGGCGTGCTGGACGAGGGCCGTTTGGTGCAGTTCGGCACCCCGCGCGACATCTATGAAAACCCGCGCACGGCCTACGTCGCTGCCCGGCTGGGTCAACCCCGCATCAACCTGCTGCCTGTTGGTTTGTTGGGAGAGGACGCGCCTGCGGGCGCGCATCAAGTTGGATTGCGACCTGAAAACATCCGGCATGGATCGGGCCGTGATGCTCAGGTTGTGCGCGTGGAACACCTGGGAGACCAGACGCGGTTGCACCTGAAAGTTGCAGACCATGATGTCATCACACTGACTGATCCACACACCTCGCTTAGCGCAGGCGAAACGATCCAGATTGCACCGGAAAACCCCGTCTTCTTTGACGCCGCAGGCGCACGGATCACCTGAGAAAGGACAAGCACATGACACAATTCGTCAATGCGAAAGAGGATTTGGTCAAGGAAGCCATTGACGGGCTGCTGGCCTGCTCGGGCGGGGCTTTGACAAGGCTCGACGGGTATCCGCATATCAAGGTGGTTTACCGGTCTGACTGGAGCCGTGATCGGGTGGCGTTGATCTCTGGCGGCGGCTCGGGCCATGAACCGGCACATGCGGGCTTTGTGGGCCCCGGCATGTTGACCGCCGCGGTCTGTGGAGAGGTGTTCGCCTCACCGTCGGTTGAGGCGGTGTTGGCCGGTATTCTTGCGGTGACAGGCGAGGCGGGCTGCCTGCTGATCGTCAAGAATTACACCGGAGACCGGTTGAATTTTGGCCTCGCGGCAGAGCGCGCCCGCGCGCTGGGGCGCAAGGTCGAGATGGTGGTGGTCGATGACGACATTGCGCTGCCCGATCTACCGCAACCGCGTGGTGTTGCGGGCACGCTCTTTGTCCACAAGATTGCGGGCGCCATGGCCGAAGCGGGCGAACGGCTTGAGGATGTGGCGGCTGCTGCGCGTCGGATCATCAAGAATGTGGCGTCCATCGGCACCAGCCTCGACACCTGCACGGTCCCGGGGTCGCCCAAGGAAAACCGCATTCCCACCGGCAAGGCAGAGCTGGGCCTTGGGATTCATGGTGAACCGGGTGTGGAACAGGTCGACTTTTCGGGCGCGGCAGAGGCGATGGATCTGGTCCTGACCAAACTGCGCGACCATGCGCCCGATGGTCCATGTGTTGCATTGGTCAATAATCTTGGATCGACCACACCCCTCGAGATGTCCGTGCTGTGCCATAGGCTGGCACAAGCGGGCATTGCCAGCCATGTCATTGGCCCGGCCTTGATGATGACATCGCTTGATATGCACGGGTTCTCCGTATCGGTTTTGCCCACAACGCAAGAGGATTTGGACGCGCTGGCTGAACCCGTCCCGATGGCGGCATGGCCGGGAATGCAGGCACTGGTGGATGTGCCCGTGACCGCTTTGCCGGATGGGTTGACCCCCATCGAACCCATCCCCTCTGCCAACGCGCAGACCCGGAATACGATTGCTCAAGTCGCTGACGTCCTTATCGCGGCGGAAAGCACCTTGAACGAGTTAGATGCCAAGTCCGGTGATGGAGACACGGGCAGCACCCTCGCGACAGCCGCGCGCGCGCTCAAAGACCGGCTGGATGCAATGCCTCTGGCGGATCTCACCCAGCTTTTCCCCGCGCTAGGGAATGAGTTGAGCCAGACGATGGGCGGATCGTCAGGTGTCATTCTTGCCATCTATTTCAACGCGGCGGGTGATGCCTGCGCGGGCGGCGCTCCGGTCCACAAGGCGTTGGCCGAAGGTTTGAAGCGTGTGAGTGATGTGGGAGGCGCGCAGGTGGGGGATCGCACGATGATCGACGCGCTTGCTCCGGCGCTAGACGCACTTTCAGACGGAATAGATGCGTCGGCGGCCGCGGCGCGCAAAGGGGCCGACAGCACGGCACATATTCACCGTGCAAAAGCGGGGCGTGCGGCGTATGTGCCCTCGGAGAATTTGAAGGGGCACAATGACCCAGGGGCCGAGGCAGTGGCGCTGGTCTTTGAAGGGTTGGCCACAGCCATGAAAGGGTAGGCGCGGTTGAACAAGCAGGACGCCAAGACCGGTATCAAACCAACCGTCAATGACATCGCGCGCGTGGCGGGCGTGTCGCTTGCGACGGTTGATCGAGTGTTGAATGCACGGCCTGGCGTTCGATCCGTGACTATCGAAAAGGTCAACAAGGCCATTGCCGAGTTGGGTTACGTTCGTGACACGGCTGCTGCAAATCTGGCGCGCGGTCGGGTCTATAACCTGCTGTTTATCTTGCCGGATACGGCCAATGAATTTGTGGTGGCGCTGGATCATCATGTGACCGAACAGGCCATCAAGCTACGCCACCAGAGGACAACGCTGGACACAGTGCGGGTACTCCCCTTCGACCCGCAAGCCATTGTTCAGACACTGGACGATGTGGATGCAAACCGGACGGACGGGGTGGCAGTATTCGGACCAGAAACGCCGTCGGTTCGTGATGCGGTCAAGCGCGCCCGCGCGCGCGGGATAGTCGTTGTTGCGCTGGTCGCGGATTTGCCCAGTTCCGAGCGTGATCACTTTATCGGAGTGGACAACGTGGCCGCTGGCAGAACCGCCGCACATCTCATGGGACGCTTCGCCCGGCAAAATGGGCACGTGTTGGTCATCACCGGATCACGGCTGGCCCGCGATCACCTCGAACGTCGCAAGGGCTTTGATGCGGTGATGTCTAAACAGTTCCCGGAGTTGGACGTTGTTGCCTCGATCGAGGGACGGGATGATCCCGAGTTGATCCGCAAGATGCTGCCGGACGTCTTCGCCGCCTATCCCGATCTGTGCGGAATCTATTCGTCGGCCGCGGGCAATCCCGGCTTGATCGAATATCTGAGCGACAATCCGCACTCTGATTTGGTTGTCATTGCGCATGAACTCACCCCAACCTCGCGCACCGCTTTGAACAATGACGTATTCGATGCCATCATCTCTCAAGACACTGGTCATCTTGTGCGATCTGCCGTGCGATTAATGAAGGCGACGGCAGACCGGCAGCCCATCGACCACACACAGGAACGCATCCGTATCGACATCTATCTGAAGGAAAACATGCCAACCACCTGAGCGGCATGAAGGGAGGACACACCATGAAAACCATCAAGGGCCCGGCGCTGTTTCTGGCGCAGTTTGCTGGCGATGACGCGCCGTTCAATTCCTGGGATGCCATCACCAAGTGGGCCGCTGATTGCGGATACAAGGGCGTGCAGGTTCCCAGTTGGGACGGGCGTTTGATCGATTTGGCCACGGCGGCGGAAAGCAAGGATTATTGCGAGACGTTCAAGGGGCAGGCCGCCGAAAACGGGATCGAGGTGACCGAGCTGTCCACCCACCTTCAGGGGCAGTTGGTTGCAGTGCACCCGGCTTATGACGAAGCGTTTGACGGGTTCGCCGCTGAATCTGTGCGCGGCAACCCCAAGGCGCGGCAGGCATGGGCCGTGGATCAGGTGAAACAGGCGATCTCGGCCTCGGCCAATATGGGCATCGGTGCACATGCCACGTTCTCTGGCGCGCTGGCATGGCCTTATATCTATCCATGGCCTCAGCGCCCGGCAGGTCTGGTTGAAACCGCCTTTGACGAGCTTGCAGCCCGTTGGCGTCCGATCCTTGATCATGCCGAGGAAAACGGGGTCGATATCTGCTATGAAATCCACCCGGGTGAAGACCTTCACGACGGGGTGACCTTCGAGATGTTCCTTGAGCGTGTGGACAATCACGCACGTTGCAACATGCTCTATGACCCGAGCCACTATGTCCTGCAGTGCCTTGATTACCTTGATAATATAGACATTTACAAAGATCGTATCCGCATGTTCCACGTCAAGGATGCCGAGTTCAATCCGACGGGACGGCAGGGCGTGTATTCCGGATATCAAAGCTGGGTCGACCGCGCGGGTCGCTTTCGGTCACTAGGTGACGGACAGGTTGATTTCGCAGCAGTGTTTTCCAAGATGGCAGCCAATGACTTTGATGGTTGGGCCGTGGTGGAATGGGAATGCTGTCTGAAGCATCCCGAGGATGGGGCGCGCGAGGGTGCCCAGTTCGTGTCCGATCATATTATCCGCGTAACGGAACGTGCCTTTGACGATTTTGCCGATGGCGGTACGGATGAGGCCGCCAATCGCAAGATGCTGGGCATTGATCGCTAGACGATGGCGTTTTTGACAAACCGACCCTTCGGGGAGGATTTTTTGAAACAGGGAAGAGGAACGGTTGTGCCATTTGGTGAGCCGGGAGAGTGATATGAGCCGGATTAAATTGGGTATGGTTGGCGGCGGCAACGACGCCTTTATTGGTGGGGTACACCGTATTGCCAGTCGGATTGACGACCGGTTCGAACTTGTGGCCGGTGCGCTGAGTTCGACGCCGGAAAAATCTCAGGCCAGCGGTGCGGCTCTTGGTCTGCCGCGCATCTATGACGACTACAAACAGATGGCGCAGCGTGAGGCGCGGCGGAAGGACGGAATTGACGCCGTCAGTATCGTGACACCGAACCACGTGCACTATGCAGCGGCGCGTGAGTTTTTGAAGCGCGGTATTCACGTGATCTGTGACAAGCCGCTGACATCGACCCTTGCCGATGCCAAGAAGCTGGTGAAAGCGGCCGAGGACAGTGAGGCGCTGTTCATCCTGACTCACAACTACACGGGCTATCCCATGGTGCGGCAGGCGCGGCAGATTGTGGCGAATGGCGACATTGGGACCATCCGTGTGGTGCAGGTTGAGTATCCGCAGGACTGGCTGACGGTCGAGCAGGATTTCAAGCAGGCCGAATGGCGCACTGATCCCGCGCGATCAGGTGCGGGAGGGTCCACGGGTGACATCGGCACTCATGCGTTCAACCTGGCGTGTTTCGTGACCGGTCTGGAAGTTGACAGTCTGGCCGCCGATCTGGAGGCGTTCGTGCCCGGTCGTCAGGTGGATGACAACGGCCACGTGATGTTGCGATTCAACGGCGGTGCCAAGGGGATGCTGTGGTGTAGCCAAGTGGCGCCGGGCAATGAAAACGCACTACGCATTCGGGTCTATGGCGACAAGGGTGGCCTCGAATGGGCGCAGGAAGATCCGAACTACCTGTGGCACACGCCGTTTGGAGAGCCCAAGCGCCTTATCACACGCAATGGGGCTGGGGCAGGGGATGCCGCCGCGCGCGTCTCGCGCATCCCCCCGGACATCCCGAAGGGTATCTGGAAGGGTTCGCCAATATCTATACCGAGGCTGCTACTGCCATCGCCGCCGTCAAGGCGGGCGAGGCGGTGCCGGAGGATGTGGTGCATCCGACGATACATGATGGGCTGAGGGGCGTGCAGTTCGTGTCGGCCTGTGTCAAATCCTCGGCACGCAATGCGGCATGGGTGAAACTGGACCACTGACAAAACGGGTACAGGGGTGGCTTGACCCGCCCCGGCCCTTGGCATATCTCAGCACCCGGAGCTGCGGGCGTTGTGTAGTGGTAAGACCTTAGCCTTCCAAGCTAATGACGCGGGTTCGATTCCCGCCGCCCGCTCCAACCCCCTCCCATGCGCTGCCCTGTCCACTTGACCTGACCGCTCGGGTGCGGGCATGTGCGCACTGCATATGTTGCCGGAGACCGCATGGCCGACCAGACGACCACACAAATGCCCCCCAAGGCAGGCACGCCAGAGCGTGAAAAATCCAAGCAGCTTGGCGCGTTACGTGCGCTTTGGCCTTTTGTTCAGCCCTATTGGAAGCTAATGCTCGCCGCCATCGCGGCGCTGGTGTCCACGGCGATTGTATCATTGGCCCTGCCTTTGGCCGTGCGTCGCGTGGTGGACAATTTCAACACTGAACAGTCCGAGATTCTCGACCTTTACTTCCTCGCAGCCATCGGAATCGCCGGCCTTTTGGCCGTGGGCACAGCCGTGCGCTATATGCTGGTGACGCGCCTGGGAGAGCGCGTGGTGGCAGACATCCGCAAAGCGGTGTTCAACCGCGTCATCGGCATGTCGCCCAGTTTCTACGAAAATATCATGACGGGTGAGGTGTTGAGCCGGATCACCACGGACACGACCTTGATTTTGAGCGTTATCGGGTCGTCTGTTTCAATCGCCCTGCGCAACTTGCTTATTTTTATTGGCGGGTTGGTCTTGATGCTGCTGACCTCGGCCAAATTGACCGGGCTTGTCCTGCTGATTGTGCCTGCCGTCATCATTCCCATCCTTGTTTTGGGGCGTCGGTTGCGGGTGCTGAGCCGTGAGAACCAGGACTGGATCGCTGCGTCCTCAGGCCGGGCGTCCGAGCAGTTGAGCGCGGTGCAGACTGTTCAGGCCTTTACCCATGAAGCGGCCAGCCGGGACATGTTTTCCGAAGTGACCGAGCAAAGCTTTGGGTCGGCGCGCAGGAGGATTGCGACCCGCGCCTTGATGACGGCAATTGTCATTTTCCTGGTCTTTGTTGGGATCGTCGGTGTGCTCTGGATCGGGGCCAACGATGTGCGCTCTGATACGATGACCATGGGCGCCCTGATCCAGTTCGTCATCTATGCGGTCATGGTTGCGGGTGGAGTTGCCGCCTTGTCCGAGATCATAGGCGAGTTGCAGCGTGCCGCCGGTGCGACCGAGCGCTTGGTGGAACTGCTGCAGACCACAGATGCAGTTCAGGATGTCGAGCAACCCTTGCAACTGCCTCAGCCCGTGTCTGGGCACATCACCTTTGATGACGTACGCTTTGCCTACCCGGCACGTCCGGCGATCAACGCGCTGGATGGCGTGTCATTGGATATTCAGCCCGGCGAAACAGTTGCTTTTGTTGGCCCTTCAGGTGCCGGGAAAACCACGATCATCCAGATGCTCTTGCGCTTTTATGATCCGCAAGAGGGACGCATTTTGCTAGACGGAACAGATGTGGCGCAGATGGAGCGCGAGGCCTTCCGTCAGCACATTGCTCTCGTGCCGCAGGATCCGATCATCTTTGCAGCATCTGCAGCCGAAAACATCGCCTTCGGACGTCCCGGCGCAACGCAGGCCGAGATTGTTGCCGCGGCGCAGGCCGCCGCGGCGCACGATTTCATCTCGGCCTTGCCGCAGGGATATGACAGCCCATTGGGCGAGCGTGGTGTCATGCTTTCAGGCGGTCAGAAGCAGCGCATCGCCATTGCGCGGGCCATTCTGCGGGATGCGCCTGTCTTGTTGCTGGACGAGGCAACCAGCGCATTGGACGCCGAGAGTGAACGCGCGGTTCAAGAGGCGGTGGATACGCTGGCGCAGGGGCGGACCACGCTGATTGTGGCGCACCGGCTCGCAACGGTCAAAAAAGCAGACCGTATCGTCGTTCTGGATCAAGGTCGTGTTGTGGCGCAGGGTCCTCACCATCAATTGGTGTCCGAAGATGGTCTCTATGCCCGGTTGGCACGTCTGCAATTCACAGACGGCGTCGCCGCAGAATAGCGCAGGCGCTTTGTGACCCTAGGTTACTGTATCTGACGCGACGTCCCGGCAGGTCCCAGCCCCTTGCAATGCTTGAACATTGCGGCAATCCACCGCATCTTGTTGCGGAGGAATTATTGCGCCGTAACAAAAAATACATGGCGCTACAGGGAGGATGACCATGCCATTTGCCGGGATCGCGGACCGCGACGCCATTCAGAACGAGATGCCCTGGGAAGAGCGTGATGTCGCCAAAACCCTGTTTGGTATGTTGAGCAGAACGGCGGAGAAATACCCCAGTCACAACGCCATCAGCTACCAGATCTTTTCGGACCCAAAGTCCAAAGCCGAGACGCTGACATGGTCACAGCTTCAGGGCCGCACGGCGCAATGCGCCAACATGTTCCGCAAGCATGGCATCGGTCCGACCGACGTTGTTGCGTACATCCTGCCCAACGCCACCGAAACCGTTGTGACGCTTTTGGGCGGTGCGACGGCAGGCATTGTGAACCCGATCAACCCGCTTCTGGACGCCGAACAGATCGGTGCCATCCTTCGCGAAACAAACGCCAAGGCCGTGGTCACTCTGCGTGCGTTTCCGAAGACGGACGTGGCAGAAAAGACCACCGAAGCGGTGAAGCTGGCGCCCAACGTCAAGACCGTGTTCGAGGTGGATCTGCTGGGCCATGTGTCCGGCCTCAAATCCTTCATCATCCCACTGATCCGTCCCAAGATGGAAAAGGCGTCAGGCGTTACATACCTGAATTTCAACGCAGAGTGCGCCAAGCATCCGACAACGCTGCAGTTCGAGGATGTGCAGGAAGACCGCGTCGCGTGCTACTTCCACACCGGCGGCACAACCGGCATGCCGAAAGTCGCGCAGCACAAGTATTCCGGCATGGTCTACAACGGCTGGGTCGGTGCGACCGTTCTGTTGAGTGCCGAGGATAACATACTGGCACCACTGCCACTTTTCCACGTCATGGCGGCTCATGTGCTGCTGTTGGGCGCAGTTGCGTCGGGGGCGCATTGCATCTTCCCCACGCCGCAAGGCTACCGGGGTGAAGGCGTCTTTGACAATATCTGGAAGCTGACCGAGCGGTGGAAAATCACCTTTATCGCGTCGGTGCCCACGGCCATTGCGGCCATGATGCAGCGTCCGATTGATGCGGATATCGGCACCGTGAAATCGACATTCTCGGGTTCGGCCCCGCTGCCTCAAGAGCTGTTCAAACGCTATGAAAGCGCTGCAGGCGTGGAGATCGTTGAGGGCTACGGCATGACCGAGGCAACCTGCCTTGTGTCCGGCAACCCCATCGACGGCGAAAAGAAAATCGGCTCTGTTGGCATCCCGTTCCCCTATACGGACGTCAAAATCTACAAGGGTACACCAGATGGTCCGATTGAGGCCGGTGTGGATGAGATTGGCGAGATTTGTGTGAGCAATCCGGGCGTCTGGGCGGGCAACACCTACACCGAGGCCGACAAGAACAAAGACTTGTATTACAACGAAAAATACCTGCGGACGGGCGATCTGGGCCGCTTTGATGAAGACGGGTATTTGTGGATCACGGGTCGCGCCAAGGACCTGATCATTCGTGGTGGTCACAACATCGATCCGGCCGAGATCGAAGAGGCGCTGCTGGGTCATGAGGCCGTCGCCTTTGCCGGTGCGATTGGTCAGCCTGACCAGCATTCGGGCGAGTTGCCATGCGCCTATGTCGAGTTGGTCGACGGTGCGACGGTGACACCGGATGAGTTGATGGCGTTTTGCAAGGAACATGTCCACGAGCGGGCGGCACAGCCCAAACACATGACCATCATGGACGAGCTGCCAAAGACCGCTGTCGGAAAAATCTTCAAACCCGATCTGCGCAAGGAAGCGATCACACGTGTCTACAACGCGGCGCTGAGCGAGGCGGGGCTGAAGGCGCAGGTTGTGGCCGTGACGGATGACAAGAAGCGTGGTTTGGTCGCGCAGGTCGCCGCCAATGGCGAGGGCGAGACAGCGATCCAGACCGTTTTGGGTGACTTTGTCCGCCCGTGGGACATGGCGTCCGAGGCGATGGCAGCCCAGTAAATCCTAACGCACCGTGCGGTGCGGTTTGACAACGTGAAAGGCGCGGAACTGCGAAGTTTGCCGCGCCTTTTGCGATTTTTGCACCCCTGCATTTCGCGTGATTTTCGACCACTTGGGGCATTCCGCACATTTTTGCCGGGAAACTGCGCATTTTGTCCCCTCGGGGCCTGTTAACCTGCGATTTATAAATACCTTGCCGTTAACCTTTGGCGACCCTCGTTAACCTTGTGTTTACAGACGGGTACAGACCTGACGCAGACGTGACCGCATGCCTGTTTGTTCTGTCCTATCGTTCTGCCAAGAGATGTCGGAAAAGGGGACAAGATGCCGAAGTCGAAAAAACGTGTGAAGGCGGCACCATCGAAGTCGGAGAAAAGTGGGTTGTCACGCCGGTCGGTGATGGGCGGTGGCGCGGCTGCCTCGGCCGTGGTTCTGGGTGGTGGGTTTTGGGGGTGAGTTCGTTCCGGAGCTATGCGGCTGAGCATGATCTGACCCGCGTGGGCAAAGGCGACCTGGCGATCGTGCAGGTCCATGACCCGCAATGCCCGACCTGCACGGCTTTGCAGAAGCAGACCCGGAAGGCGCTGCGTGATTTTGACGATTGCGGATTGGTGTATCTGGTTGCCGATATCAAGACGCCCGAGGGCGCAGCCTTTGCCCGGCGGTTCAATTCACCGCATGTGACGTTGTTGCTGTTTGACGGGCAGGGTGAGTTGCAGCGCAGGGTGCAGGGGATGCAGCAAGCCTCGGCTTTGGTCGAGGTGTTTGCAGATTACAAGGCGACGGCCTGAGCTGAGGACCTGGGCACGGAATCAAGCCGAAGGCGCCGTGCCAGTGGCGCCCCGTCCCGGCGGGCTGCCGCTACGTTTCCGTCGGCGCGCTGTGGACCTGTCATAGGCAAATGACCACGATAAAGTGCGCTGAAAGAGCGATAGAGCGGCACCCCACGGGCCACCACTTGCACGGCTTGGATTCAACTCAGGAAAGTTTTGCCCTTCATCGTGTCGGGGATGTCGGCACCGAGGCGATTCAGGATCGTGGGGGCCAGTTGCAACTGGTCGATCACGGTGCCTGTGTCGGGGCCCTTAGCCTCTCCGAAATAGTAGAGCGCCGTTTCCTGTTGCAAGGCGCCACGCCCGCCATGGTGCCCGCGGTCATCCTGCCCGTGATCGGCGGTCACGATCACCTCGTATCCCATGTCGCGCCAGCGCGGGATGAAGGGGGCCAGCATCTCGTCCATGACGAAACAGGCCTGATCCATTTCCTGACAATCGTGGAAGAACCGGTGCCCCATACTGTCGAGTGTACATGTGTGCAGCATGCCGTAGGTCAGGTCGAACCGGGCGCAGAGGTTGGTGAGTGTGCCGAAGAGGTCCACGTCGGACGGTGTCATCTGGTTGTTGGCGCCGTAGCCTGTCATTGTGTGAAAGCGACCGTGGTTGATCGTGTCGCTGGCTGGTTCGTCATATTCGATGTCGCGGACAAAATCGAAGGGCGCGCGGTTGAAAAACTCGGACCAGAAGGAATGGGCGACGGCCCCCGTGGTGCCGCCTGCCTTGCGGACCTGCCCGAACACGTCTGGGTGGGTCAGGCGGGACACGTTGCCGTTGCCGGTGCAGCCATGTTCGGCGGGCGTGACCCCGGTGTGGATCGAAGCATAGCAGGAGGCGGAGATTGATGGGATGACGCTGCGGTGTGTCCACGTCTGCGCGTCGCCGCTGTCCACCCAGCCTTCGAGATTGCCGAAGAGGCGGCGGAAGTTTCTGAGCGGTACGCCGTCAAGAATGATGAGCAGGAGTTTGTGTGTCATGGCCGGTCCCTTCGTGTCGGGGCACTGTAGGCATAGGGATATGTCGGCACCAAGACGTTGTTGCGCAGGTCAGGTTGCAGAATTGAAAGATGGGACGGGTCGGACGCGCTTTGCCCTTGGCAAAGACGCCCCGCCCACCGTCCCTTAGTTCCCGGCGCTTTCCATCTTGCGATTGGCGATGACGTCTTCGAGCCAGCCCAGTTTCATTTCCGGCACAGAGCTGAGCAGGAGGTCGGTGTAGTCGTCGAACGGGGGCGTCAGCACTTCGGACTTGGTGCCGTAGCGCTGGACCTTGCCCTGGTACATCACGGCGATGCTGTCCGAGATTGCTTTGACCGTGGCGAGGTCGTGGGTGATGAAGAGGTAGGCCACATCCTCGATCTTTTGCAGGTTCAGGAGCAGTTTGAGGATGCCGTCCGCGACCAGCGGGTCAAGGGCGGAGGTGACCTCGTCACATATGATCAGTCTGGGTTTGGCGGCGAGGGCACGGGCGATGCAGACGCGCTGTTTTTGCCCGCCTGAGAGTTCGGCCGGGTAGCGGTCCTGAAAGCCTTGACCGAGTTCAATCTCGTCCAGCAGTTCCTGTATGCGTTTCTGTTTCTCGGCGCCCTTGAGGCCGAAATAGAATTCGAGCGGACGCCCGATGATCGTGCCCACAGTCTGGCGCGGGTTCATGGCGGTATCCGCCATCTGGTAGATCATCTGCAACTCGCGCAGGTCTTCGATGCTGCGGTTGGGTTGGTCGGGGGAGAGGGCGCGGCCTGCGAAGGTGATCTTGCCTGCTGTCGGAGGCAGGAGGCCGGTGATCACGCGGGCGAGGGTGGATTTGCCGGAGCCCGATTCGCCCACCACCGCCAGCGTTTGTCCCGGGCTGATGTCGACGCTGACATCGTGCAGGACGTCGAAATTGGTGCCTTTGTAGCGTGCGGTGATGTTTTCGACTCGCAGGACCGGCTCGGTGGGTTGCTTTTCCTCGTGTTCGATGGAACGGACGGAGACGAGCGCCTTTGTGTACTCTTCCTGGGGTGTATTGATGATCTGGTCTGTTGTTCCGTATTCGACCTTTTCACCGTGTCGCAACACCATGATGTGGTCGCTGACTTGCGCTACGACCGCGAGGTCATGTGTGATGTAGAGGGCGGCCACTCCGGTGTCGCGGATCGCGTCCTTGATCGCTTTCAGCACGTCGATCTGGGTCGTGACGTCGAGGGCCGTGGTGGGTTCGTCGAACACGACGAGGTCGGGTTCGGGGCAGAGCGCGAGCGCCGTCATGCAGCGTTGCAGTTGTCCGCCCGAGACCTGGTGCGGGTAGCGGTTGCCGATTGTGTCGGGGTCGGGCAGGCCCAGCTTGGTGAAGAGTTCGACGGCGCGGGCCTGTGCCTTGGCTTTTGTGAATTTGCCCTGACCCACGGCCGCCTCGATCACCTGTTCCATGATCTGCTTGGCCGGGTTGAACGAGGCAGCGGCCGACTGGCTGACATATGTCACCTCGGCCCCGCGCAGCTTGCGGATGTCCTTGAGCGGTGCCTTCAGTACGTCGCGCCCGTTCACTTCGACAGAGCCATCGGTGAGTTTCACGCCGCCGCGGCCATAGGCCATGGAGGCGAGGCCGATGGTGGATTTGCCGGCACCGGATTCACCGATCAGGCCGAGCACCTTGCCCGGTTCGACATCGAAGTCGACGCCGTGCACGATTTCGATGTCGTGGGGTTTTTCGCCGGGCGGATAGACGGTGGCGCCGATCTTGAGGCCGCGGACTTTGAGCAGTGGTGTTGTCATGTTGGCATATCTCCGGGGCTCTGCCCCGGACCCCGAGGTATTTTGGGCCAGAAGAAAGGAAGGGTTTGGGTCATCCGCGGCCCCCTTTGAGTGAGGTGGTACGGTTCAGGATCCAGTCGGCAATGAGGTTCACGCTGATGGCAAGCGTGGCGATGGCCACCGCCGGGTAGAGCGCGGCGCCGATGCCGAAATTGATCCCTTCCTTGTTCTCTTTCACGATGCCGCCCCAGTCCGCGAGCGGGGGCTGCACGCCTATGCCCAGGAAGGACAGCGTAGAGATGAAGAGCACCATGAAGATGAAGCGCAGGCCCATTTCGGCCACCAGCGGTGAGAGCGCGTTGGGCAGGATTTCCCGGAAGATGATCCAGCCGAGTTTTTCGCCCCTGAGCCGGGCAGCTTCCACGTAGTCCATGACGCTGATGTCTACGGCCACCGCGCGGGCGAGGCGGTAGACCCGTGTGGAGTCCAGAAGGCCCATGATGACGATCAGGGTCAGCACCGTGGCCTCGATACTCGACAGGATGACCAGCGCGAGGATGAGCGACGGGATTGACATGAAAAGGTCGACGAGGCGGGACATGACCTGATCGACCCATCCGCCCGAAACAGCAGCGAGGAAGCCCAGGACCGAGCCGGTCGTGAAGCTGAGGATCGTGGCGGCGGTGGCGATGAAGATCGTCGTTTGGCCGCCGAATATCATGCGGGTGAGCAGGTCGCGGCCAATCTGGTCGGTGCCAAGCCAGTGGGCGGCGGAGGAGGGCTCCCACACGTCACCCACGGTTTCGGCCATGCCGTAGGGGGCGATGAGCGGCGCGAAGAGGGCTGCGAGGAAGTAGGTGCCGGTGATCAGAAGGCCGATGGCGGCGGAGAGGGGGATGTTTTTTAGCATGTTATGTTCCCAGAATAGCGACCGGGTGCCTCCCCGCGCCTTTGCCTTGCAAAGACGCTTGGTCGCACGAAATGAGTTTTCTCGGTGAAAAACTCATTTTGGGTGCCTCAAACGCGGGTTGGCGAGAATACTCACCACGTCAGCGACAATGTTCAGGATGATGTAGACGGCGGCGAATATGACGCCGCAGGCCAGCACGACCGGTACGTCCCGTTTGACCACCGCGTCCACAAGATATTGGCCCATGCCGGGATAGGCAAAGACCACTTCGACCACGACGACACCCACCACGAGGTAGGCGAGATTGATCATCACCACGTTGACGATGGGGGCGATGGCGTTGGGGAAAGCGTGGCGGTAGATGACCTTGAACGTGGTCAGGCCCTTCAGTTCAGCCGTTTCGATATAGGCCGATTGCATCACGTTCAGGATGGCTGCGCGTGTCATGCGCATCATGTGCGCCAGAACCACCATCGTCAGCACTGCGACGGGCAGTGAGATGGCGTGCAACTGATCCAGCAGCGGCATGCCCGGCGATACTGAGGCGAACGAGGGCGCCCAGAAGAGTTTCACCGCGAAGAAGAACACCAGGATGTAGGCGATCATGAATTCGGGCAGCGAGATCGAGGCGAGCGTGATGCCCGAGATCAGCTTGTCCGGCCAGCGGTTCTGGAAGCGCACGGCGATGAGGCCCAGCAGGATGGCCAGCGGGACCGAGATGATGGCCGCCCAGAAGGCAAGGAAGAGGGTGGAGGACATGCGGCGCGCGATCTGTTCACCGATGGGCAGTTTGTTGGTCAGCGCCACACCCATATCCCCGGTGACGATGCCGCTCAGCCATTCGACGTAACGGGTGACGGCGGGGCGGTTCAGCCCCATTTCCTCGCGCAGGTTGGCGAGGCTTTCGGGCGTGGCGGATTGGCCCAGAATGGCCTGTGCTGCGTCGCCTGGCAGGATTTCGGTCAGGCCGAAGATCAGGGCAGAGGCCGCGAACAGCAACAACACACCAAGGGCGAGGCGCTCTGCGACAAGTTTTAGAATGGGGTGCATATGGTCGGGTCCTGATGGGACCGATGCCGCCCGGCTAAGGGCGTGCGCAGGGTCGTGAATTGAAAAACCGCGCCCGTTTGTGTACGGGCGCGGTGTGATGTGGGCTTAGGCTTTCCAGGTGTACTTGCCGGTTTTCCAGTACATCTGCGGGCCGTTCGGGTTCGGCTCCCACCCCTGGACCGATGCGGAGACCGCATCCACGAAGTCGTTGAACATGGGCACCATCACGCCGCCCTCTTCGTTCATCATGCGACCCATCTGGGAATAGATATCTTTCCGCTTGCCTTCGTCGATCTCGGCGCGGGCTTCCAGAAGCATCGCGTCGAATTCAGGGCGCTTCCAGCGTGTGTCGTTCCAGTCTGCCGTGGACAGGTAGGCCGTGGTGTACATCTGGTCCTGCACGGGGCGACCACCCCAGTAGGAGCAGCAGAACGGTTGCACGTTCCAGACCTCGGACCAGTAGCCGTCATTGGGCTCGCGCTTGATTTCCAGCGGGATGCCTGCCGCCTGGCAGGACTGCTGGAAGAGGGCTGCGGCATCGACCGCGCCGGGGAAGGCGCCATCGGCGGTGCGCAGGATGATGGGCGATCCATCGTGGCCGGACTTCTTGTAGTGCTCCGCCGCTTTTTCCAGATCAAAGCTGCGCTGCGGGATCGTTTCGTCAAAGAAGGGATAGGCCGCGTTGATCGGCATGTCGTTTCCGACGGATCCATAGCCTTGCAGGATCTTTTCGACCATTTCCTCGCGGTTGAGCGCGTGTTTCAGGGCCAGACGCAGTTCGTTTTCGTCGAAAGGCGCGGTGTCCACGTGCATGATAAAGACGTAGTGGCCGCGTCCTTGGGTCGACAGTACGTTGACGGTCGGGGCACGGTCCAGCAGCTTGGCGATCTTGGGTTCCACGCGGTTGATGGCGTCGACCTGACCCGATTGCAGGGCTGCCGTGCGCGCGGTGGCATCGTTCAGCACGATGATTTCGACTGCGTCGTAGTGGGCCACTTGCGTCTGGTCGCCGCCCCAGTAGTCCGCTTTGCGGGCGAAGGTCATGCGCACGCCGGGCTCATCCATTTCGAGCGTGTAGGGGCCTGTGCCGATGGCCGCTGCCGGGTCGTCAAAGCCGCCGCCGGGTTGGATGATCAGGTGATAGTCCGCCATGAGGTAGGGCAGGTCGGCGTTGCCGACGCCCAGCGTCACTTCGAACACGTCGCCGTCGGTGCGCATGCTTTCGATGCCCTGCACGATGCCAAGTGCGCCCGATTTCGATTCCTCGTTCGAGTGGCGTTCCATTGTCTTGAGCACGTCGTCGGCGGTGACCGCCGCGCCGTTCGAGAAGGCGACGCCGCTGCGGATCTTGAACCGCCAGACTGTGGCGTCGTCTGACCCTTCCCAGCTTTCCGCAATCAGCCCCTTGAGGCTGCCGTCAGCGACCAGTTCGATCAGTGGTTCACCCCACAGGAAACCGCCAGCAAGCGGGACATCGGAGGCCCACGTGGCAGGGTCCTGGCTGTTGGTGGATTCACCACCCTGAATACCCATCTTGAATGTACCGCCCGCGACCGGTGCGGCCTTGGCTTCGGTGGCGAGCATCGAGGATGCAACGGCCGCCGTGACGCCAAGGGCTGCTGCGCGCGCCATGAATTCACGTCGCGTCATCTTGCCTGCCGCCACCTTGGCTGACAGGTGTTCCAGTTCATTTGACATCAATTTCTCCCGGTTGGTCCCCTGCGCCTTGGCGGCGCGTTTCTTGTTTGCGCCGTTAGCGTACCCATTTGATGACACCCCGCAAGGGGTAATCCGGGAATGTTTTCAGCATTGTGAGCGTCAGCGGCATGCAGCGCCTATAGGTTCCGCCGCGGAACCTTGTCGGTTATCTCGCGTTGGTAGACACGTATATCGTTCTCGAACGCGTCCAGTTTTGCATTGAGGTGAAAGTGGGTGGCGTCGGACCACATCTCGCACCGCGCTTCGGTGCGTAAGCGTATATCGTCACGTTCAATTTCGTCCGTCCAGTGGCAAGTACCCCTTGCGGACAAGGGATCATCGGGATGGATGTCCCACCGTTCGCGGGCGATAGAGCCGTGGATCAGGCCGTGATCCAGATCGCGAACCTTGCCGAAGTCGTCTTCGATGATCAGGGAGGTGACGCCTGTGACCATATCGGTTTCCTGACGGCGGGTGTGGGCTTCGGGGCGACGTTCTTCGGTTTGCCAAGGTGCTGCAGCGTCAGGTGGTTCGAAGTGGCAGGGGTCGGCGTCCGTCAATGCGTCAATCGACAGTGAACCCGCGTGCAGCGTGACGGTGGTCGCTTCGGGCGCAGGCCAAATCAGGGGCCAATAGGCCGTGGACACAGAAACGCGCATGCGGTGGCCTGCCGGTACAGAATACGTAATGTGATCCAGATTGAGCCGAACCGCTTCCCGCTGTCCGGGCACCAATGGTCCGCCCAGGTGGTCTGCGAGGTTGAGAAGGCCATAAGTGATCCGCGTAGAGGCGCCGTCGGGATGCATGTGGTTCAGCCGCACGGCGATATGGGCGACGGGCTGGTCAGCACTCAGGTTCAGGCGAATGACCGGGGCGCCTGTAATTGCGAGTTCTGCACCCAGAGGTGCGCTGTCAAAGCTTGCGCTCAGCGCGTCATCGCGCCTCTGATCTCCGGGTAGTTCCGGGCCCAGCCAGATGGCGCAGTATTCCCCAGCGTCTGCGCCGGTGTCTTGAGGCGATGCGATCTCGCGCTGGATGGTGCCTTGCTCCGGACCGAGGCCGGCGTCGGTCATGTGCCAATGCTGTGTTTCAGTTTGCGGATCTGCAAGCCATCGTCCGGGCCGGTTGGTGTACCACGTGGCGGGTCGAACGCCGTCCATGAGGTAAGTGCGCAGGTCCGGGTCATCTTCGACCCCGGTGTCCGCGCCTTTCAGCCAGCGATCCCACCACCGCAGCGCCTCTTGCAGGAAACCGATCCGCGGTTCGGGCACGGCGAAATGCGGGTACTTGTGCACCCATGGGCCAATGATGCCCTTGGCGCCGGGCAGGTTCTGCACGATCTGCGGCACGGCGTTCTTGTAGGCATCGCCCCAGCCGCCGACGGCCAGCACCTTGGCCTTGATCGTGTCGTAGCTTTCGCAGACGGACCCGTGTTTCCAATAATCGTCTCGCGTCTGGTGACGCAGCCATGTGCTGGGCAGGAAGGGTTCGTGTTCGAGCCGCTCCAGCCACATCTCGCGCCAGTCGTGTCGCAGGGCCGGGTCGGGCGCGCGGGACGAATAGCTCCACATCGTGGCGCCCCAGCCGAGGTTTTCGTTCAGAAGGCAGCCGCCCTTGTAATGGATGTCATCCGCAAAGCGGTCGACGGTGGAGCAAAGTGTGATGATGGCCTTCAGCGGCTCCGGCGCCATCGCTGCGACCTGAAGGCTGTTGAAGCCGCCCCAACTGATCCCCATCATGCCAACAGAGCCATTGCACCACGGCTGGGCCGCCGCCCATGTGATGACCTCTACTGCGTCGTCAAGCTCCTGCTGCGTATATTCGTCCTCCATCACCCCTTGGCTGTCGCCATTGCCGCGCATGTCGACGCGCAGGCAGGCATAACCGCGCTGGGCGAAGTAGGGATGTGTGAGCGCGTCGCGGGCGCAGGTTCCATCGCGTTTGCGGTAGGGCAGGTATTCGAGGATCACCGGGACCGGATCGTCAACGGCGTCAACCGGGCACCACATCCGGGCGGACAAGCGGGTCCCGTCGGCGAGGGTGATGCCCAGATCAGGCTGCTCTTCGATCTCGCGGAGTGTGTTTTTCATGGACGCACGGTGAGCCGCGCCATGCGAGACTGTCAAGCGGCAGAGGGGGCCAGCCCCTCGCGCTGACGCGCTCTCCCCCGAGGTATTTTCAGCCAGAAGAAAGAGATTGTTAACCTGAACAGATCATGTTGCGCATACGGTACAGGCGGAGGCGCCGATGGCTGTGCCAGGAGAAGGGGTCACCTTTCTTCATGAGGGGAGGGCCGGACGCCTTCCCCTTTCTTCTTCTGGCTGAAAATACCTCGGGGGAGGCCGCAGGCCGGGGGCAGCGCCCCCTAGAAATATGTCGTCGCGCAGCGACCTTTGGATCACGCCTTGTATGCGATGAGCACGTCCATGACATTCGTGCCCGTAGGGCCAGTGATGACAAGGGCGCCGCGGTCTTTCAGCCAGGGATAGGCGTCGGCCCGCGCAAGTGCGTCTGCGCCACCGTCTGCCCATGTGGTGCCGTCGATCAGGGCACCTGCCGCGTCGGTGGGGCCATCCGTGCCATCTGTGCCCGCCACGAGGATGCGCAACCCTTGGGTCCCGGCGATCTCTCGGGCAAGCGCGAGACCCAGTGCCATGTTGCGCCCGCCTTGTCCCGGATTGTCAGGCAGTTGAACGACGGGCTCACCGCCGAAAATATGCAGGCCGGGTGCGGCATCTCGCAACATCCGGCCGAGGCGCGGCGCGAGGTCTGTGACATCGGCATAGAGTGTTTCGCTGTTTGTCAGCACGGTCACCGGGCTGGCCTTTGCCACCGCCTCCCGCGCGATGGCGTTGCTGGCGATGATGTGCGGTGCGAAGGTAAAGCCAGGATCGGATGGCGCGTCCCCGATGCCGGAGCCGATGGTGCCCAGGCTGTCGCCCTCTACATCCGACAGCGCCAGTGTTGTGACATGTGCCCCTTTGAAGCGGGCCAGCAGCTTGCCGCCCTTGATCTGTGACCGGGACGTGCGGTGGGTGTTCATGTCTCCAATCGGCGCGCCGGAGGCCAGAAGTGCCTGCGTTTCGGCCTTGAGTGCGTCCAGTGTCATGTCGCCTGCCGGAACCTCTGCCAATGAGGACGCCCCGCCTGAAACCAGCATGAGGAGATGACTGCCGGGTTTGCAGGACTGAACCGCATCGATCAGGGCCTGTCCCGCCGTTACGGAGGCCGCATCCGGCACCGGATGGGCGGCCTCGATCACTTGCGCCCCGGTCGGTGTTGTTTCGGCGTGGCCGTATTTTGTGACGATGAGGCAAGGCGTATCAGGCCAGGTTCGTGCCGCGGCGGTCGCCATGGCGGCGGCGGCCTTGCCGACAGCTATGATCCTATCAGGTGCCTGCACGTCTCCGGCGGCAATTGTTCGGCTGACGGCGGCATCCCCCTCGACGGCATTCACACCCGTATACCAGAGGTTGAGAAGATCAGGTGACTTGGGCATGGGGTGACCTCGTTGCGACAGTAAGTGAGTCCGAATCAACACAATATGTACCTGGAAACGCTGGAAATTGTGATCGGTTGAAAAAAGACTCTAGCCCTAGAATCATGATTCGCTTATCACTGCCTGCAGAACAAGTGGTCAGCACGGCAAACAATGTCGGCGGCGCGTTACCTGAAGGGACTGCACCAAAGCGGTCTGGGGCGAGAGTGGTGGTACTGAGATGAAGGCGATTGATTTCGTCGTCCGCGATGGCGCGGGCGCATTGCAGCGTGGAGTCGTGCCAATTGATGGCGCTACAACGGTTTCACTGGCAAGCGGGCAGGAGATTTCGTTCAACCTGCGGCAAATAGATCTGGCAGGTCAGCAGCGCAGTGGCGACGACCTGATCATCACCTTGGTTGATGGGCGCCAGATCACTCTGGAAAACTATTTCAATGATGTTGGCGATGCGAACCGGCTGTTCATCTCTGCCGATGGCTACCTGAACGAGGTTGCGTTTGTCGAGACCACTGACGGTGAGCTGTTTGCCCAGTTCGGGCCGACTGAACAGTGGGGCAAGTGGAGCCCGTCGGACGACCTGATCTATCTGGGCCGCACGGAGGTGGCACAGGCCGCTGTCGCGGACGAAGAAAGTGTGTCGATGTTGGGCGCGACCCTTCTTGGGGGTGGTCTTCTTGGGGGTGGCGCTGCGGCGGCTGCCGCTGTGATTGGCGGTGCTGCCGTCATCGGCGGCGGTGGAGGCGGCGGCGGTGTTGGTACGCCAGCTGACACCCCGGCGGACCCGACTGTAGACAATGTGGGCACATCTACGAATGTGGGTGGCGACGATACATCAACCCACCGCTTTACCGTGTCCGGTACTGGTGAACCCGGTGATACCGTTCAGGTGACGGCTGGCGGGCAGGTTCAAACTGTTACCATTGCCGATGACGGCACATGGTCGGTCGAGTTTGCCGATGGCACTTTCCCGGCGGATGGAACGGTGGAGACATCGGCGCTCTTTACCCATGCGGGTGGCGGGACGACCACAATTGCAGGCCCGGTGTTTGTCATCGACACAACCCCGCCCGAGGTGGCCGTGACCGAAGGGGTCGACTCGGTCGGTCATATCGTGAACGGGACGGAGCTGTCGGGTGGTGTGACACTTGAAGGCACCGGCGAAGCGGGTGCAACCGTCGCCATCACCGTTGCGGGTGTCACGCGCACGGTGACTGTGGCCGAGGACGGCACTTGGGAGGCCACGTGGCAATCTGGCACGATTGCCGACGGGGAATATTCAACCGATGTTGCCATCGTGGCGACGGATGCCTTTGGCAACAGCACGACCGTCAGCGATACGCTGGTCGTTGACACTGTTGCTTCGGTGACGATGGAGACTGCAACGGTCGAGACGGACGGTGTTGTCAACGCGGCAGAAGCCTCGGATGGCGTGACGCTGACCGGCACGGCGCAGCCCGGATCGACGGTCGAGGTGACCTTTGGCAGCGTGACGCGCAGCGCCACGGTGGATGCTGCGGGCAACTGGTCGGCGGTGTTCGTTGCCTCTGAAATCCCTGCGGGTGAGACTGAGGTTGCCGTGACGGCTGTGGCAACGGATGCCGCCGGGAACAGCGCAACGGCAACCGGGTCGGTCACTGTGGATACGTTTGTCAATGCCCTGGGTTACACCTCCACCGCGGGCGGAGACGGGACAATCAACGCGGCTGAGGCGGCGTCGGGCCTGGTGGTCACAGGCATCGTCGAGCCCGGATCAACCGTTGTTGTTGGGCTGGGCGGTGTCACTGCGAATGCCGTGGTTGCTGCGGATGGCACATGGACCGCAAGTTTTGCGCCGGGGCAGGTGCCGGCCGGGACCTACACGACGGACATGGTGGCAACAGCCACCGACGCTGCGGGCAACACCAGCAGCGTGACCCAATCGGTGAACGTCGACACGCAGGCAAGCCTCCTGACGCTCGACGGTCCGGTTGAAGGGGATGACATCATCAACGGAGCAGAGGCGAGCGACGGGGTGGTCCTGTCGGGCACCGCTGATCCCCGTGCGCTGGTCAACGTCACGTTGCACGGTGTCACGCATCAGGCCGTCGCAGGCACCAACGGTGTCTGGCAGGCGTTCTTCAACGCGACCGAAGTTCAGCAAGGCACCTACGATGCGCAGATCACGGCGACCACAACCGATGCAGCCGGAAACACGGCCACGGTGACGGATACCGTGCACGTGGATACACGTGTCGACAACCTGTCTGTCGCGGCGGATGTGATTGAAGGCGACAACGTGATTTCCGGTGCTGAACGGGCCGATGGGGTTGTCGTCAATGGAACGACAGAGCCCGGATCGACCGTAACAGTCACCTTGGGCAGCCAGACGGTGCAGGCCATCGTGGATGCCAATGGGAACTGGCAAGCGCCCTTCGCGGCCTCGCAAATTCCCGAGGGCGAATATACAACCAGCGTATCTGTGACTGCGACGGATCTTGCGGGCAACGTGGCCACGGTGTCGGACACCGTGCGGGTCGATACGCTGGTCAACCAGCTTGATATCCAGGACAACGTGACCGCTGACGATGTGGTCAGCGGGGCTGAGGCCCGCGAGGGCATCAACCTTGGCGGACAGGTCGAGCTCGGCTCGACCGTCATGGTCGATTTCAATGGCACCGTTCTGGCGGCAACCGTCGATGCGGCCGGAAACTGGTCGCTGGATATTCCGCCATCGGCCATTCCCAGCGGGGAATATGACGCCGCGATCACTGTTATGGCGACAGACGCTGTAGGCAACACTGAAACCCTGAGCGACACTGTTCGCATCGATACAGAAGCGCCCGATGGTCCTGTCATCGCCAGCTTTACCCGTGATGCGGATGGTATCCGCGGCATCTCGACCGAGCAAAGCGATGGGGATCTGGCCGTGGCGCAGGTCAACGCGGACGGGTCAATCACCGACGTGGCCGCGACGCAGATCGACATTGATGTGCTGGGCGAAACGAACTTCCAGTTCCAAACCGATGTACCAGATGGCTCGCACCTTGTGGTGAGCAGCGCGGATGCGGCGGGCAACACCGTTGGCACCTACGTGGTGCTGGACGATGAAAGTGCCAATTCCACCGTCGATCTGGGCAACCCGGCTTTGGGCAACTACCAGATCGAAGCGGTTGAGCTGCAATTCGCGGAAGAGGCCAACCTGACGATCACCGAAGCGCAGCTGCTTGGGCTGTCGGACAGCACCAACACGCTGACCATTCATGGCGGCAGCGACGACACGGTGACCATCGCCGGTGCCACGCGCACGGGATCGACCACCGTGGATGGTCAGGCCTACGACATCTACAGCCTTGGGACCGAAGGCACGATTATTCTGGACGACGATATCGCGCTCAACACGGGCGTCGTCTAAGACACTGACAAAACGAAATTTTCACTGGGCAAGAACAACTACAAAAAACAATCGAGCACACTCCAGAACGATATGAGGCGCGGACCGGGTTCCGTAACCGCGCCCACACAACCCAACGATAAAAACCCGAAACGGGACAGGACTATGGGGCAAGGTGGTATCAAGTTTGCGGCGCTTTTCGCCGCCGTCTCGCTGACTGCGGGGTGTACGGGGGATATGGGCGACGTGCCCTTTGTTTCCCGATTGAACACGAGCGTGGCTGACACTGCGGGGCCCGTATCCCAAGCCGCGTTGCGGGCGACACCCACGAAACATGATGAAACACTGAATACCGAAAGCCCTGTTGTTCAGGGCCTGCTAGCGCGCCGGTCCGTGCTGCCTGTGGGCAGTGCCTATGAAACGGTTGCCACTTCAGTCTTGGCCGCCAATGCGCGGGCGGCTGAAACAGAACTGCGTGCCGCGCGCCTGCGTGCATCGGCGGCGTCGAAGAACTGGTTGCCGACCATTGGACCGCGCGTGTCGCTGAATTCCTTGGGCGATGTGATCACGCAGATCGTTGTGGATCAGGTGATTTTCGACAATGGCCGCAAGAAGGGTGAACGCGCCTTTGCCAAGGCCGATGTCGAAGTGGCGGCCGTGGCGCTGGCCGAAGACACCAACGCCCGGGTGGCCACGGGGCTTGGTCTGTATCTGGACGCTGTTGAAGCGCGCGAGAGTGCAGCCGCCCACCGCGCGACCCTGCGCGAGATGGAGCATTTTGAATACATCATGTCCGAGCGCGTCCGGGGCGGCGTGTCCGACATGTCGGACCTGAACGTGATCCGCCAGAAATTGGCTGAGATCCGGGCCGCTATCGCTGCCAGCGATGAAGTGGCGACCACGGCCATTGCAGAGTTGAACGCGATGTCGATCCAGCCGCTGGATGATGTGCGCGGGCTTGAGGCGTTGACCATCAGCGGCACAGCCGCGCAACCCCTGTCCGTCACCCGCGCCGAAGCCGAGAAAGAGCGCAGCATCGCGCAGGCCCAGATTGATCGCGCCAGCCAATTGCCCGGCATCAACGCGCAGGCCACCGTTGGCGAAAACAGCGGCACGGGGATCACGGCGGGGGGCATGTCGCTTGGCCTTGGCACCGGCGCGCGCCTGCGGGCGATCGAGGCCGCCAAGGAAGCCGCTCGCCGACAGGTCGCGCAGGCGAATGAGGATGCCAACCGCACATTGCGACGGCTTGAAGGAGAGGTTGCTGCGACCGCCCGTCAAGCAGGTGAGGCGCGCGGGTTGACCGCGCAGGCCAAGGCGAACCTGGACCTGTTCCAGGAACAATATCAGGCCGGGCAGCGGCAGGTCATGGACGTGGTGGGCGTCTATGAAACCTTTGCCGCGCGTCAGGTGTCAGAAGTGCTGTTGAAATACGAAGCCATCAGGCTGCAGGTCGAACTGGCCCGCGTGCAGGGTGTGCTTGCGGACGGAGAGCAGATTTGACCGACAAGCGGCCTTTTACCCTGACCATCACCAATGGAAATCGCGCGCAGATCAAGGCAGCCCCGGTCAAGGAGGCACCGCGTGCGGACAACACCAACCGGATTGCCGATCGACTGAATGCGCGGGCGGATATGGCGGTCGCCTATGCGGGGTTGCTTGGCGTGTCCTCGGCCCGGTCCGACATGGTGGAAACGCTGTCGCTGCAATCGCGGGAGGGGGCGAGCGACAAGGTTGAAGCGAGTGCCATTGCTTCCTGCCTCCAGGCGGCCGGGTTGCGGGCGCAAGTACTGTCCGTCAAGGCGCTTGGACCCGATCATTGGCCCGCACTGGCCTATATGACCAGCGGTCAGGTCGTATTAGTCGTCGGACAAGATCGGGATGATCTGGTCATTTTTGACAAGACCTGCCCGGACAATCGCGCTCATGTACCGCTGGCGGAATTTACACCTTTTTTTATGAGTTTGCTGGTCAAAGCTGAGGCACCGCTTGAACGTGTGGCCGAGGTGCACAAGACGTTCAAAGTCGCCAATCATTGGTTCTGGGGGCAGTTCTCACGCTTTCGTAAGGCGCTGGCCGAGATCGCGTTGGGGTCCTTTGTTGCGAACCTGCTGGCCGTCGCCGTGGCGCTGTTTTCCTTGCAGGTCTATGACCGCGTGATCCCGCATCAGTCCGAGGCGACGTTGTGGGTTCTGGCGGCGGGCGCATGTCTGGCGCTGCTGCTTGAGGCGTTCATCAAGATTGCCCGTGCTCGCTTGATGGACGGGGCCGGGCGGCAGATCGAGCTGTCGGTGCTGACGTTGCTGATGCGGCGTGTGATGGGCATGCGGTCGGATGTGCGCGGGCAGTCGCCCTCGATGACCTTTTCAGCCATGCGCGAGTTCGGGTCGGTGCGCGAATTCTTTACCGCGTCGACCATCGGCACCATTGCCGACATTCCGTTTATCTTTGTTTTCTTGCTGCTGGTGGCGTCCATCGCCGGGCCGGTTGTGTGGGTGCTGATCCTGGGTGGCATCCTGATGGTGGTGCCGGGTTTCTTCCTGCAAAAGCGGATGCTGCGGTTGACACAAGAGACGCAAGGGGCCTCCGCCAAGTCGTCGCGCCTGTTGCACGAGGCGATCTTTGAGCGGGATACGGTCAAGACGCAGCGCGCCGAGGACCGTGTGATGCGTCTGTGGCAAGAGTTGACGACGCTGTCGGCCATGAAGTCGTCAGAGCAGCGGCGGCTGGCGTCCGTTCTGACGTTCTGGTCGCAGGGCATGCAGCAGATGACCTATGTGGCTGCGGTGATTGCCGGCACCTATCTGGTTTTCGCCGGGCAGTTCACTGTGGGGTCGATCATCGCGGTGGGCATTCTGACCTCGCGCACGCTGGCGCCGCTGACCCAATTGGCGGGGACTATGGCCCGCTGGGGCAATGTGAAGGCGGCGCTGGATGGGCTGGATGCCATTGCCGAGGCGCCGCAGGATGTGGATGAAAGCCGGACCTATCTGCGCCGGGACAGCCTGAAGGGGCATTTCGAGCTGCGCGAGGTGCAGTTTCAGTACGAAGACGACGGCGCGCCGACGCTGGACATTCCGGGCGTGCAGGTCATGCCGGGGCAGCGTGTGGCCGTTCTGGGATCGAACGGGGCGGGCAAGTCATCGCTTTTGAAGATCCTGTCGGGGGTCTATGCGCCGACCAAGGGCCGTGTTCTGATCGACGGCACGGATATGAGCCAGATCGAGCCGCGCGACCTGCGTCGGTTGATCGGCTATCTGGGGCAGGATGTGCGCCTGTTCTCGGGCACGCTGCGCGACAACCTGAACCTGACTTTGCTGGAGCGCGACGATGACCGCCTCTATGCAGCGCTGGACTTTGCGGGACTTGGCCCATTTGTGAAGGCGCACCACAAGGGCCTTGATCTGGAGATCCTTGATGGCGGGCAGGGCCTGAGCATCGGGCAGCGACAGTCCATTGGTTGGGCACGGCTGTGGTTGCAGGACCCGGCCATTTGCCTGCTGGACGAACCCACCGCCGCGCTGGATCAGATGCTTGAGAGCACTCTGGTCAGTCGGTTGGAGACATGGATGAACGGTCGCACGGCCATCATCGCCACCCACCGGGTGCCGATCCTGTCGCTGACGAACCGCACACTGATCCTGCAAAATGGGCGTATGGCCCTGGATGGCCCGCGCGATGAGGTGCTGAACCATATCGGCAAGACCGTTTCACTGAAGGGCAAGATCGCATGAGCATCGCGGGCACCAATCTGAGCGGTCAGCTTGAGGCTGATATGCGCGGCCCGTCGCTGGTGGTGTGGCTGAGCGCGGGCGCCGTTTTGGTGTTTGTGCTTTGGGCCGCCTTTGCGTGGGTGGACGAGATCGTGCGTGGCTCGGGCGAGATGATTTCATCTTCGCGTCCGCAGATCATTCAGAACCTCGAAGGGGGTATTCTGGCTGAACTGGCCGTGGCCGAGGGCGATATCGTCGAGCGCGGCGATGTGTTGGCCCGTTTGCAGGGTACGCAGTTTCAAAGCCAAGCCGATGATCTGCAGGACCAGATCACGGCGCTGGCCGTGCGTCAGTTGCGCCTTGAGGCCGAGTTGGCGGGGCAGTTCGACTTTGCCGTGCCCGGCGGGCTGGAGCGGCAGATGCCGGGGCTTGTTGCGTCGGAACGGTCGCTGTTGAACGCGCGTCAGACCGATTTCCTGAGCCGCCGCGAGGGCGCGCAGCGGGTGTTGGATCAGGCGGCCAAGGAACGTGCGCTGCTGGAAGATCTGTTGGAGCGCAAGATCGTGGCCCTGATTGAAGTGACCCGCGCCCGCAAGGCCCATGCGGATGCCCGGATCAAGCTGGACGAGATCATCACGCAGACCGAGCTGGAACGCGCGCAGGCCTATTCGGACACGTTGAAAGAGCTGGGCACGTTGCGCCAGACCTATAAGTCGGCGCAGGACCAGCTGAACCGGACCGTGCTGGTCAGCCCTATGCGGGGCATCGTGAACAATTTGAGCGTGACGACCATCGGTGGTGTCGTGCGTCCGGGCGAGGAAATCCTGCAGATCATTCCACTGGATGAAGAGTTGTTTGTGGAGGCGCGGGTGTCGCCCAAGGACATCGCGGGCGTGCGTCCAGGGCAGGAGGCCAGCGTGAAGCTGAGCGCCTATGATTACACGATCTATGGAGCGTTGAAGGGCGAGGTGAAGCTGATCTCGGCCGATACGTTCAAGGACGAGCGCAAGCCGGATGGCGATCCGCACTACAAGGTGACGGTGCGGGTGGATATGTCAGCGCTGACGGAGCGGCAGAAATCGGTGTCCATCCGTCCAGGTATGCAGGCCGAGGTCGAGTTGCACACGGGGTCGAAGACGGTGCTGCAATACCTGATGAAGCCGCTTTATAAATCGCGTGAGGCGTTCCGGGAGCCGTAGGGTCGGGTCGGCTTAGAGCGCAAGGTGGCGAATGCGGCGCGACGCATGAAGGTCTGCTGTCACCTAGGCTTTCTTGTATTGTATGATCGATCATGTCTGTTTCCAGAGTGATGATCATTGGTGGGCCAGGTTCAGGCAAAACCTGGTTAGCTAAGCGAATGAGCAGCCAACTGGATCTGCCTGTCTACTCTGTTGATGACGCGGTCTGGGATTGCGACGGCAATTTGAGACCGGAAACGACAATAGATGCACTGGTCCGCGCGCAGATCTCTAAAGAGCGGTGGATCATTGAGGGTGGCAACACACGTACATATGAAGAACGGGGGTTGAGATCACACCTCATCATAAGGCTGAACCCTCCAGTCTGGCGTCGTTTCATAAGAGTTTTGCGCCGAGATGGTCCGAAGTTTTCCCTGCTTTTTTGGACATTTAGATACGACAAAGTCTTTGGGGATAAGGATCAGGCGATCCTACGATCTGCAAAAGACATCGCAAACTGTGTTGAACTTAGGTCCAGCAATGACAGCAAAGCTCTTCTTAACAAGCTTTCTGCCGAACAATCGACATTGGCGTAGTCGCAGCGAAAACTAACTTCGTCCCGCTTTTGTACAAGCTGCGGCGCGAACTGGTAGATGAATGCGATTTGTGGGCCACATCCAATCAACGCAGATCGGCCCTCAACACGCCCAGAACGTCTTGCAATCGAGGCCCGAGCAAACATGTGGGGTTTTTGTCTAGCGATCATATCAGATCCAACCGTTTTCGCGCAGCACGGACAAACGAGACCTGGCAATTGGAACTTGTTCGCCATCTGACAGAACTATTACCTTGTCGCGTCCTCTCGTCTTGATGTGCACAACTGCCTCTGGCGAAACCCACCACGACCGATGAACCTGCAGGCCGGACGTGTCCGCCAGGAGAGCAACGGCGTCTTTCATCCGCCCTCTGACAAGACAGCACCCCTCTTCCAATCTGAACTCCAGATAATGATCGTAAGCCCTGACAGCCATCACCGCCGATTTTGGCCAGCCCAACGTGGCTGATGCGCCCAATTTCTTGTCTATGTTGATATGAGCCTCGACTTGCCGTTCATTGCCAAGTCTTTCGGGGTTGTCACGCCTCTGATCGAACAAGATCCAGATCAAGACCGTCACACCAGCCAATGGCAGCACCGCTGGAGAAAGAAAAACGATGAATTCCAGCATGGGATCAGGGTCTTTTGGCAGCAGGCCGATAACCTTCATGCCATGAATTTCAAATCCGGCAACGACGTTTGTCGCCAGCATCGAACCGAGTGCAGCCAGTGCCTGGGAAATCCATCCATCCGACATGGCCCATAAAATGAGAGCTCTGAACAGGATCGCCTGTGCCACGACAAGCACCTTGATTGTCGTCCATAGGATCAGGCGATGATCGAGGCCAAGCTCACCGGTGTCATAGGCACCTGCCACCGAGAACAAAAGCGCAAGCGACAACGCCATCACACTGCACAGTACTACACAGTTTCGCGCAGCTGCACGCGAGCGAGGGATCTCCCGAAGGTCCGGATGATCGGCATAGTGCACGTCGCCGACTGATTGCTCTGACAAATGAGTATGTCGGCCCAAATCGTCCATCCTTTCGAGCGGGAACAGCGTGTAATATGTTCCGCGCGTTGGCGCGGCTTCTGCATTAACGCGTGTTGTTGGTAAAAAGCCTGACACCCGGCAGGCGCGCGAGGCTCTTTGGATCGACACGAAAGACAGCGTTTGGTGCTCCGGCCGCCGCCCATACTTCGTTGTACTTTAGGAGCGCACTGTCCATCCAAGTGTCCAACGCACACAGATGCCCAATCGGTGCAACTCCGCCAATGGCAAACCCGGTCTCGGACCGCACTCGCTTTGGATCTGCCCGCTTGAGCGGTTCGCCGAAGTCTGCGGTGGATCGGTTCAGATCGAGATCATGGCACCCACTGACAAGGACCAACTTGAGTGCTGAGCTTTGTGTCCCCTCGAAGACCAGCGACTTTACGATCTGTCCGACTTCGCAGTCACAAGCCAGAGCTGCATCCGCAGCGCTTCGTGTTGTCTCTGCCATTCGTCGCACAGTCAGATCGAGACCGAGGGAGTGGGCGGCATCGTGAACGCGTTTGATACTTTTTGACATAAGAATCCTATTTTTATTTTTGTATACAAAAATATTTATTGAAGACATTTTATCCCTCGTGCAAGGCTGCGAAATGACTTAGTGAGCGGATCATGGCCAAAACAAGCACACGCAATGGAGCGCGCACGCTCCAGATCGCAGAGGAACTCAGGCAAAGCATTGTCCGTGGCGAGTTGGCGCCCGGTACGGTCCTTAGACAGGAAGACCTGGCCAAGAGGTTTGAAACAAGCAGAACGCCGATCCGGGACAGCCTGCGTCTGCTGGAACGGCAGGGCCTTGTCTCTGTACCCACGAACAAGGGCGCGGAGGTCACCCTACTGAACGCAGATGATTTTGCGGAGATTTCGGAGATGCGGGCGCTCGCCGAACCTTTGGCACTGCGGCACGCCATTCCCAACCTTACGAACCGGCACCTTGAGGTGGCAGAGAGAATTCAGGCCAAAGCGGAGACGGCCTCGGTCGAGACATTTTCGGACTTGAACAAGGCATTTCACGCCAGCCTTGTTGCGCCATGCAACCGGCCCCGGCTGCTGGCGCATCTTGCCAGCCTTAGTAATCTCAACGAGCGTTACTTGTCGTATGCCGTGACGACATTGGATTACGTTGCGCGGTCCCATGACGAGCATCGCGAGCTCTTGCAAGCATGTTTTGCGCGCAATGCAGATCAAGCCTGTTCGCTGTTGGAACAGCACATCAACGACGCGAAAAACTCGCTACTGGCTCGGATGCAAGACGCGCGGGCGGTCATCCATGACGGGGGCTATGACATCTGCCCATCCTGATTCTCGAAGGGCGCGTCGCAACAGTTTGTCCGGAAGATGGGGTGGTCGCCAACGGCCTGGCGACAAACTGCCCATCCCGTGCAGGGCATGTCACGACAATTGCAGACACTTCACGCCTTTGATGTTCTCTCTGCGCGTCCTCTAGCGATAGCTTGCGTCATTGTACCTCGCGTCTCCGGCCGCCAGTCGTCCATGTGCGAAAAACATGGACGCCTGCGTCCCGAGACACATCGCCCAAAATGGAGCCGTGTCATTGTTGATCGCATTTCGAAGATATTTCGCCAGCCCGTCGTTGGTTATCCGCCCGATCGCCGCCGCGCTGGTCGTATTCAGCACCACACCGCAGCCGCTCTTGTCAAAAGATGCAGCTGAGACGCCTCTACCTCAACGCGAGATTGCGCTGAGCTTTGATGATGCACCACGGGGCGACGGCCAGTTGCTGGACGGGCGTACAAGAACCGTCATGCTCATCCAGGCGCTGGAGAGAGCGGGTGTCGAGGGAGCGGGGTTTTTCGTTCTGACGGGGCAAATTGCTGAGACCGACGGCGGATCAGAACGTATCGCAGCCTATCAAGCGGCGGGCCATGTGCTAGCCAATCACACGCACACACATCCGTCCCTCAACAGGACGGAGACCGACGCATTCCTGGCGGATGTCGACCTGGCCGCGGAGGTGCTGTCGGAGTTCGGTGGTTCTATTGACCTGTTCCGCTTTCCCTATCTGCGCGAAGGTGACACGACGGAAAAACACGCTGCGGTGCGCGAAGGGCTTGCGGACAGGGGGCTACGGAATGCCTATGTGACCGTTGATAACTATGACTGGTATCTGCAGGCCTTGGTCGACGAGGCGGTCAGCGCAGGGCACCCGCTGGATCGCGCGGCTTTGGGACAGCTCTACGTGGATGTCATTGTTGATGCCGTTGAGTTCTACGATGCTGTCGCAAAGCGCGCTCTGGGTCGATCGCCACGGCACATTCTTCTCCTACATGAAAACGATCTGGCAGCGCTTTTTGTCGATGACCTCGTGATCCGCCTAAGGGAATTGGGTTGGACCATCATTTCCGTGGACGACGCTTACGAGGACGACATTGCAAACCAGCAGCCCGACACGCTGTTCCACAACCAGGGGCGGGTGGCTGCTTTGGCCCATGCGGCCGGGGTTCAGCCCAAAGAACTGATTAATGTCGCCGAAGACGAAAGCTATTTGCGGGCGCTGTTTGAAGATCACGGACTTCTGCCCAAGCCAGACAGCCCCGGGAGCGATTAGGTCACCGCACCAAAGAACGCGTACCGCCCCGCCCGCGGTGACCGTTCGCGACATGAGATGACATCTGGCGACCCTCGGGCTTTCGCAACTCGCATTGGGCGGGTTAGTCGCCAGCATCGATAGATTTCGCCTCACGGATCAGTGCCTTTGCGCGCACCCTCACAGGGGCAAGAGGAGCCTGCTTAACATGAAACCCATCGCCCTCGCTGCAGCTATTGCCTGCGCCATCCCGTTTGTCGGTCAAGATACATCGCTTGCACAGGATCGGCGTGAGGTCCCGCCGTTTCGGACATATGGTGCGGTGTCGGATCAGGCCCATGCGGACAGTATCGTCCAGTTCCTTGCGGCGTTCAGGACCGCTTGGGCCGGTCAGGACATCGATGCGCTCACCAGGCTGCATGCCTCCGATACTGAGTGGATCAACGCTTATGCGCGCATTTTTCAGGGACGCGCGCCTCTCATGAATTTCCTGCGCGACAGTCTCTTCCCAACCTTCGGGTCAGAGGTTTCCCAAACCGAGATGCAGGCGCTGAAACCCATTTCCATCCGCTATCTCGGCGAATACGCAGCGGTCTTGCATCTCTATGCCGATAGCAGGCGCGGCGCATCGCGCAATCCGGGCGAAGATCTGCGTCGCACGCATATTCACCTCGTACTCAACCTCGACAGGCAGGGTTGGCAGATCGTTCATACCGCCATCATGGATGCACGATGACATCAGGATAGCCGTCGTCCTCGCAAGATACCGTCACAGCGACCCAGCGAATTAACTATGTCAGAAAAAGGAGAGATTGATATGCGATTACAGGTATTGGCCATGGTCATTCTGGTCTGCCAGGCTGCCAGCGCCGCTGCGTCAGAGGTGATAGAAGAACGCGACGATTGGGCAGCCTTCTTTTCGGATGCAGGTGTCACCGGAACAATTGCCGTCATTGACGAGCGGGAGGAAGGAGCTGTCTTTGTTCACAATGCAGACCGCGCGAAGCAGCAATTCTTACCGGCGTCGACCTTTAAGATCGCCCATACGCTCTTTGCTCTGGATGCCGGTGTCATCGAGGATGAGTTTCAGACTTTTCCCTGGGATGGCATAGAGCGGTGGTATGGCGCGTGGAATGCCGATCAAGATCTGAGGTCTGCGATGCGGCATTCCGCCCTGTGGCTATATCAGGAATTTGCCAGAGACATCGGAGCAGAACAGGAGCGCAACTACCTACAGCGCGCGGCGTATGGCAATGCAACCATCGGCAGCAAGGTGGATGAATTCTGGATCGATGACACGCTGCGTATCTCGGCCTTGGAGCAGGTGGCATTCCTGCGCAGTCTTTACCACAACGAACTGCCGTTTTCGGTGGCTGATCAGCGTCTTGTTAAGGCTCTGATGATCAATGAGGCTGGTTTGAACTGGGTCCTGCGCGCCAAAACAGGTTGGGGTGTACGATCGAGTGGGAACCTCGGCTGGTGGGTCGGTTGGGTTGAAACGCCCAGAGGGGCGGTGTTCTTCGCCCTCAACATTGAAATGCCCAAGGGGGGTGACGACGCTTTCAAGCGCAAGAGCATCACACGGGCGATTTTGCAGGATCTTGATGCACTTGATCAGGAAAAAACAAATTGATGCGGGCATGGCTCTGATCATCAGGCCCGGCGTTCGGCCCAAGTAAACTGCTCAGGCCAGCTAAGGAAATGCACGATGAACAGTTCCGGCCCTAGGAAAGAGATATCCTACTACACACGCCTCGGAGTTGCCTTCGGGGCGTGTTTCGGCATCCTCGGCGGCGCTGCTTTCGGCGACGCCAGCACGTGGATCGCGCTTGGCCTCGGGTTGGGGTTGGTCATCGGCAATCGTTTCGGAGTTTGGAAGCAAAGGCGGTCAAGGGACGAGGGAGAATGACCATCTCGCGATGTGAACCGCATTCACTGCGGTCGACGTTGCTGTTTCGTCAAGCCGCACGCCACGCAGTTCAGATTGACCGGTGTCGAACGTCCTGTTTTGTCGGCGGCACGATCGTTGCAAGCTTCGCTTGAACTGTAACAATCAGCTTTTTGATCGCGGTCGTGTAGCCAATTGAAGCGCTCAAGCGCTATCCGTCATGTCCCGCGGTCTTGTATGCTGTAGGTCAGATCCACCAAACCGGACTGAAATTGCTTTGAACCCTCGAGATTCAAATCGATATCGTGCAGGAGGTCGCCGAAAATTCGGATCCCTTCGCCAATCAAGATCGGGACGATCGTAATCTTCATGTCGCAAATGAGCCCCGCCTTGAGAAAGGATTGGATCACGGCTCCGCCATCGACGTAGGCACGTTTGAAATTCCGCGCGGACAAGGAGCTCATAAGTGCTTGGGGCGCAAGGCTACTGATCTCGACCTTTTCTACTAGTGGCGTGGGAATATCCCGCTGATCAAGTGTTTTGCTGAGCACGATGACCCGTTTTTCGTATGGCCACTGCTCAAAATCCAGAACGGTTCTGAACGAACCGCTGCCCATGACAATGACGTCGACACTTCTCTGAAACTCTGCAAAGCCGTGATCTTCTCCGTCAGTTTTCTGCTTCATCAACCAGTCGAGTGAATGGTCTTTGCGAGCCACAAAGCCGTCTAGGGTCATCGCCATCATTATGTGTCCGGTCGTCATGAGATCATGCTCCTTGATCATGTGATTGGGTCTCGACTATTTTCGTGAGCTTTGCTTCCTCAGGCTTCCCGGTTCGGCTCAAACTTCAGTTGGGTGTTTTGCAATGGTTTCTTTTTTGGCCGTGTTTGAACCAGCAACGTCAATGACAACCTTGCCGATATGCTGTTGAGCGTCGAGCCGCGAAAATGCGGCTCGCGCGTCCTCGAAATCAAATCGTTGCTCGTCCAGAACGGGGTGTAAGCCATTGCTGTCGAAGAAGGCCATTGTGTCTCTGAGCATGCGCGCGCTTCCAACATAAATCCCGTTCAACGTGATGGATTTGAAGATGATGCTTGTCGGATCTACCGCACCTTCGACGCCGGCAAGAACCCCGACTGCCGAGATACGCCCCCCGAAGGCAACTGCGTTTAGGGACCGTTGAAACGTCGGAGCGCCACCGACTTCGACAACGACATCCACACCCACCCCTCCCGTTAGTTCGAGCACTGCACGGTCCCAGTCTTTGACCTGTCTGTAGTTGATGACGTGATCCGCTCCGGTTTCTTTCAGAACGGTTTCCTTCATCTTGCTGCCGGTCAACGATACAACGGTGGCACCCATGGCTTTCGCGATTTGCAACGCAAACATCGAAACGCCGCCGGTGCCCATGGTCAATACAGTGTCACCCTGCTGCAATGCTGCCTTTTCAACCAATGCATTCCAGGCGGTTGCTCCGGCACATGGGAACGACGCTGCCTCGGCGAAGTTGAGAGTTGATGGGATTCTGACAAGAGCATGCGCGGGCAGCCTGACAAATTCACTCAGCATGCCGGGGCGTTGGTGCCCAAGCGATCTCTCATCGCCATTTGGGTCTTCATCGCGCCAATCTGGAAAGAATGCTGCTACAACCCGTTCACCAATCTCCAGTCCGATTGCGCCAGAGCCTTTTGCAACGATACGCCCGGCGCCATCGGACAGCGGCACATGCTCGGCACCGCCGTTGTCGAGCGGCAGCACACCGCGCGCTAGGACAAGATCTTTGTAGTTCAAAGCTGCGGCTTCGATCTTAACGATCACATCAGTTTCGTTTTTGGGAGCTGGGACGTCCCCATGCCGCATCGTCAGGTTTCTGATGCTGCCGACCGGCTCAAGTGCGTAGTACCGCATGGCAAGGTTCCCTTCTCACTTTGCTGCTGCAGAAAAGTAGATCGGCGAACGTTGACAAAGAAGACGCGGGTTGTTCACTCAAAGGTGTCGATTTGGTTGACAAAGGGGCTGGAAATGGCGCTGAAAACGAAAGTGTACCTTGCGCGTACCCTGATTGCTGCTGTCGAAGGTGGTAGCATCGCCAACGGGGCACGAGCGCTGAACATCACGCGAAGTGGGGCCAGCAAGAATATCGCCGCTCTGGAAAGCGCCTTGGGTGTAAAGCTCTTGAATAGAAACGCGCGCAACATGTCTTTGACCGAAGCGGGCGAGACGTATGTGCAGGGCGTCAAGTCCGCACTTGACCAGATCGAAAGCGCCGAAAGCGCGGTCTCGCAGTATCGCGCGGAACCGTCTGGCGTGTTGTCTATCGAGTCGACGATCCTGTTCGGGCGGCTTTATCTGGCCGAAATGGTGCGCAAGTACCTGCGCGCATATCCCAAGATGAGCGTTGATCTGCGTTTGAATGACAGCGCGCCGGACGTCACAACAGGCGAGGTTGATCTGTATTTTCGCACCGGACGGATCAAGCATCTGGACATGATCGCGATAAAACTGATGGATATATATTTTCGAACCGTGGCGTCACCTGAATACATCGAGATGTTTGGAGTACCTGCCACGATCGCATCATTGGCAGACCACAACTGCCTCAACTTCCGGTTTCCATCTGATCACTCGATCTTTCAATGGCGACACATGATGGAAAGCGAAGCCGTTTTTCAGAACTTCAACGGGAATTTCATCTCGACGGACGTTGCAGAAATTCACAGCGCCGCCCTGGCCGGAGAAGGTATCGCTCAGCTTCCCAATCAACTCGTGGATGAGGACATTCATTCGGGCAGACTTGTTGAGCTGTTCCCAGACGCGGCATTTGCCTCCAACGCCCTCCATATGTGCATTCCTTACAACCGCAAATCCGATCTGAAAGTGACAAGTTTCAGGGCGTTTGTAGCAGATCACAAGTTTTGAAAGGGTGTTTGTCGGATGTCCGCGGCAAACGCCTTGTTGTTTGATACCGGGCGCCGGAGTGATCCTTGATCCACGGTCACTCATCCTTTGTAAAGAGTGGTTCCCTCTATAGCATCTTCTTTAGATTTCCGTAGCGGCGCCTGCTGACCGGGATTTCGGTGCCATCGTCGAGGGTGCAGACATAAGCGCTGCCAGAGCGACGAATTTTTTTGATGTGCTTGAACCTGACCCAATGCGACCGGTGGCATTGTATCCCTCGGAAGGTACTGAGTGCGGTCACGCAATCAGCAAAGGCCAGTTTCAGTGTCGCAGTCCCTTGGGTGGTTGTGATGGTGACATAGTGATCCTGCGCTTCGGCCTGCATGATGTCATCACCCAGTTTGTGGGGAACAGAGGGCAAGACGCTGCGCAATGTGGGCTCGGGAAGATGTCGAGATCTCATGACTTTCCGGTATCGCTCAGCAATGTCCGCCGCGCGATAGGCAAATATGGCGACCAGGGCGGAGAGTCCCAGAGACGGCGGAGCCAAAGCCATGAGCTCCGACAGGTAGAGCCGGCCAGCACCAGCCGCCGTGATACCAGTAAAGCGCACACCTTCAAGCAGGGCCTCGGCAGCCAAGGAAAACGGCACGAGTAGAAATGGCAAAATGCAAACGGCAAGGATCAGTGGCCATGGCATCTTTGCACCCAACAGAACGCCGAGCGCCGTCGTACCTGCGAGCAAGCAAGCAGCCACAAAAAGATGGGTGAACCAATGCACCGCCGACAGCCAAAGCGGAAATTGCGCGGTTACAAGAGGATCAAGGCTTGTAATCACAAGCCCACCAACGGCTGAAAACGCCACGCAGTATTTGGTGAGCTGTCGCCACGAGGTGTCTTGCGAGCCGAAAAGCGTCAGCAACACTGTCGAAAGCTGGCGTACGTCCCTATCAATTTGGTTGTCGCTATTTTGCATCGCACTTGGTTCTCATCTGGCGGTTCAATTCGCCCAACGTACGGAGTCGCCACGCAAGCTAGAATGGCAAATTCGCGAACGGTAACAAAACGACCGTTCGTGAATGGCTGCCAACCGCTGACGCATTTTTGGGACGACTTCGAGAACTTGTTGTTCTCAAGCCCCTCCATCTTTCGCTGTTTGAGCGCGCGCCAATTGTTTGGGCGCATCGCAAGACAAATCAAACACTAAGAAGAGGATGCTCCCATGTCGGGACCTTACAAAATTTCGCTGCCGTTTTACAGCGCGCTGGTGTTGGCAGCACTGTACGGGCAGCAGGTTTTTGCAGATGAAACTGGACGTGACCTGTCAGGTGTGATCGGTATCGGGTTAAGCTCGGCACCGGAGTTTTCTGGATCGGACGAAGACGAGACGAGCATCATTCCGATTATCGATCTGACCTGGCGTGACCGCTACTTTCTGAACGAACGTGGGCTTGGGTTCTATGCGCTCAGGAATTCGGGGCCACAGAATTTGTCGCTTGGCTTTTCCGTTGGCTACGATTTCAACGAACGATTGGCAGAGGACGACGCTCGCTTGACAGGTCTGCGGGATGTGGAAGCTGGCGCCTTCATATCAGCGCACATGGAATTCCAAGTGGGTGTTGCTGCTGTTGAACTGGAAATCAACCATGGGATCAGCAGCGACGGACATGAAGGAACCCGCGCCATCGTTGGAGCAGAGTTTGGCCGGACACTTGGAGAGCGCTTGCAGCTCTCGGCCAAACCGTTTCTGGTTTGGTCCGATTCATCATATGCCAGCGCATTTTATGGTGTCAGCGGGCAAGAGGCTGCGGCATCCTCATTTACCGCCTATGATGCCGGGTCGGGTTTCGAGCGCGTCGGGATTGAACTGCAAGCCTCCTATAGCCTGACATCCCGAACCGGGCTTTTTGTGAGTGTGGAGCACTCTCAACTGCTGGGCGACGCAAAGGACAGCCCGATTTCCTTCGACAACGCTCAGACAGGGATCTCGACCGGCGTTTTCTTTCGCTTTTGATCACTGGTTGGTGCGGCGGGTCAAACGGTCGCCGCATCCGACGCCAGTTATTCCATGACATACATCGAGGTTCGACATGAGACCTGTTCTGTACATCCCTGTTTTGGCAGCTCTAATCCCGATCGCGCTTGTCTTCGGCATCCAGGACGACCCTGAGCGCACCAACCCTATCTCAGCCGAAGCAGAGATGTTGAAGCCCGCCATTTTGCCCGTGACCCAAGGCTTTACACTTGCGCTTACACAAGACGAGGCAGGGAGGCCCGCTCCGCTTTTGGTCACGAACCTGTCCGGAGCGGAGATTTCCGCGATTGATCTGACCGAGCACGGTGCAGAAAACACCAAAGATCTATTTGGTGCGATGCGGGACGTTGGAGAGCGGCAGCTCGCAATCCTGTTTCGTCAGGCGCAAGAACCCGGTAACGCCGATCTGACGCAATCCTATGGGTTCGATGGGCTTTTGTCTGTTGCCGGTTCCGGGAACCGGCATGTGGCCTCAGGCACCAATTTTGTAGAGCACGCGGAGGAAACCCAAAGCCAATCCGTATTTAACTTTCCAAAGTTCGGCCAACCGACCCCACCGGTCACGGAAGTGACACACGCCCCTGGGGTGCTGCTCGATTACGAGGTTGAGCTGTGCATGCTATTCGACCGCAGCATTGCCACCATTGATGACTTTGACGAGGCGGAAAAGGGTCTGTTTCTTTGCGGTGATTTTACCGATCGCGCGGTGTTGTCCCGGATGATCGACGTCGACAACTTCGATTCAGGTTCGGGGTTCAGCGATGCCAAAAGTGGGCCTGATTTCTTTCCCACCGGCGGCTTTCTGGTGGTGCCCAATGATTGGAAAAGCTTTGTCGACAACGAACGGATCGTCACCTTCCGCAACGGTCAACTACGTCAGGATGCACGCGGAGGCGAAATGATCCTCGACTTTCGTCAACTGACCGAACGGGTGCTGGCAGATGCGACGTCAACCCGGTTCGTCTATCAGGGACGCGCTCATACTTTGATAGAGGATCGCAGGATAGCCCGGGGTCAGGTTTTGATGTCAGGTACACCCGAAGGAGTTATTTTCATGCCTCCGAGCTGGCGGCAGATGACCCGGGGGATCATTCGATACCTTTGGTCCGGTGCGTTTCTGAACGGAACTTCAGGATACGAAGGTGTGGTCAATTTCTTTATTCGCGATGAGTTGGAATCCAAAAGGTTTCTCCAACCTGACGAGCAGATCACCTATGTGTCCGCCTCTATGGGCACTGTAAGTGTTACAGTCGTTGGGGATGATGGCGACGCCACAGGATTGCAAACCGCGTCATCACTACCAGTTGAGATCGAGTGGAACGACCCCAGCTGACTATCATAGCGTGCCGGTCAAACGAGCAGTTTCATTTGAGGTGCAAGCAGTGGCGAAAGTCTTGATCCTAACTTTCGGAACCAAAGGTAATGTGCAACCCTATGTCGCCATCGGAAGCAGTTTGGAGACCAGAGGACACGATGCGACGCTGTCAGCCGGCGTAGGGTTTGCGATCTGCTTAGCGCGCATGAGTTTGTCTCAAAACCTTTGTCCATCCGTGTTCGCGATTTGATGGATACGCTTGAAGTGCAATCCGCGTTTGTCCATTGGCGTTGCAGGCTCAAAGCCATGTGCAGCATGAAGGGAGGGTTGAACAGGCAACTCAGTAAGATGTGGTAGGTCACACAAGAGGTTCAATCAGATCTGGTCATTTACCTCTCGGTGTGCCGCAACTTGCTTAGGCGACCGGTGCTACTGCAGTCCCGAGCTTTCTGCAGCTGACCTTTGTTGTAACGCGGGATTCCCAGCCATTCTGGTGCCAACATTTCCACTTGGTTCAACGGGAAACAAGTTGGTTGTTCTCGCAATTGCAACGCTAGCGCGGGTCAGTCTGACCTTTTTCTTGTATGGCTGTTTGGCACTGCCAGCTTCATTTGCTTACTATGGTAGCGACTGGTATCCCCGCTAAGAACAACGCAGCAGTGCCAATTTCAGAATTCGTTGCCTGCCGATACAAAGCACTTGGATTTTCTGAGTTTGCAGCAGATTTCGTCGGTCATCTGTCTCTCAACAACGCAGTCTTGGCCAGAAGCGCGGAGGCTTCAAGTATTGCAGCGGTTTTGACCAACGCGTGCCACCCACTTTGCTACAGATGCGCCTTTTTTGCGCCAGCAACACGTTGTTTTTCTGCAGAATGGGCGGAAAGCAGTCATTCGTTTCGGCGACAATGACGCAAGCAACCGCTGACCAATGTGTATCCTTATCACACTGGCCCATTGATTGGTTGGCACGCCAGCTTCAGATTCAGGGGGACTTCCAGCAGCGGCATACATTCCCGCAACTGGCAATATCCATTGCTCCACTTTTAAACATACAATTCAACTTCAGATTGACGTTCTGTCCGCCAGTGTGATCCACGTATCCAAGATGTCTTTAACAGGCTTCTTTGTTAACAAGTTCCGAGGATATTATGTCGAGTATCACAATCACCCTTACAGATAGCTCTGGCCTGACCGCGCTAACCGGCACTGTTTATGTTGCTGGCTGGATCAATGGCGGCAGCGCAGATTTCAAGGTTCTGGGCAGCGATGGTACATTCGGTCCGCTCGCGGCTGGTACCAAAACTCTATCTTTTTACGAGGTGTCCAGCATCCCTTCCGTTGTATTGACTGACAGCACCAACGGCGATGATCGGCTGTTGTTCACAGCCTGCCCTAACGCTCCGGCTGCGCTGGACCTCATCGCCAACAGCAGTGGTGTCTATGACGACGTCCTGATGTACACGCAGTACCCCTATCTTCCGGCACCCGGCGTCGCCCCCGGGGGTCCGTATGACGTGTTCGAATTCGGAATGAACGCAGCTTTTGACCTTTCGTCTGTAAATGGCTTTGGGTTGAACTTGCGCTTCTCCGTACCTGCGAATGGCAACAACCCGGCACAAAGCTATGGCGCACAAAGCGGTGTAACTCGCAAACAGATAGGAGAGGCATTCACCTCATGTCTCGCCAATCAATCCGGCATTCCGGGGGCTTCTGCGTTTTCCGATCTGCTGTACGATGGCGCGATGCCAAACAGCACATACACACCGCCCATGGTGGACACGCAATTCTTTGCTATCGCAGATCCCAATGACTTTCTGGCGGCAAGTACGAGGAACTATGTGAATTCCACCACAAGCGGCTTGCAAACTTATTGGACCTCTACGCTGCAAGCCTTCTTTGCCGCAGGTAACACACTGGCCATCAGCGTCCCGGTCGCCGGCGATCCCGGCAATATCTACTCTGGCTCCTGCATCACCCACACCAACCCGCACACAAACACAGAGATGTTGGCCTACAAACTGACCAATTCCGAAGGTGACAAGACATACTACTTCTACAACCCGCTGGGCGCCGACCCTATCAATTCCCCCAATGACCTTCAGGGCGCACAGTACGTGTTCCAACAGGCCTTCACCGACACGTTGACGCCCGGCATCATCGGCGAAAGCGAAGCGATGCTGGTTCAGGATACGATTTGGGAAGCCATCTGTCGCGGCGTCGTTATGAATGGCACATATGCCGACGCCTTCCTCACAGAGGACGCGCAGTTCAGCACCACGGCCTGGAACAATCCTACCACGTGGTATGGCGATTCTGCCCCCAGTCACCTCTACGCAAAATTCCTTCATTGCAGTGACGTGAACGGTGACGATCATCGGACGAAGGGCACAGAACCCATCATGCTGGGCGGTGCAGCCTATGGCTTTTCCATGGATGAAACCCCGATGGGTACATATTCCGGTCCACAGGTGCCATCAAAGACCACATACAATATCAGCTCTGGCACGGTCGCGTTGACCGTCGGGGCATGGACCTAGCTGTCCCGAAATCCAGATGACTTGTCTCCGGCCCGACAAAATGGGCCGGAGACGTACGACATCGGCACGTGGCGTCAATCCATCGCAATCGGGTCCGCGTGTCTATACAATGGAACGGACACCCGATAAGGGGCGGTCTTTAACCTTGGCTGATGCACCGCCTGCAATACCGCAGCACTCACATCGCCGGGCCGAGACAAAGAAAACGCCGCCGTGAAACAAACCATCGCCGACGCGCTGGCCCGCAAGGGTTACGACACGCTTACCCCGGTCCAGCAGGCCGTCACAGAACCCGAATTGGCTGGTCGCGACCTTTTGGTTTCGGCGCAAACCGGTTCGGGAAAAACCATCGGGTTTGGCCTTGCCATTGCGCCTGAACTGCTGGGGCCAGAGGACACATTCGGGCCATCTGGCGCGCCGGTGGCCTTGGTGATTGCCCCGACGCGGGAACTTGCACTGCAGGTGAAACGGGAGCTTGGTTGGCTCTATGCAGACGCAGGTGCCTTCCTGACATCCTGTGTTGGCGGCATGGACATGCGTGACGAAAGACGCGCATTGGCGCGGGGTGCACATATCGTTGTGGCGACACCGGGGCGGTTGCGCGATCACATCATGCGTGGCTCCATTGATTTGTCTGCCATCCGCGCCGTGGTTCTGGACGAAGCGGACGAGATGTTGGACCTCGGGTTTCGCGAGGATCTGGAATTCATTCTGGATGAGACACCGGCAGAGCGCCAAACCCTTCTGTTTTCGGCCACGGTGCCGCGTGCGATTGCCAACCTCGCAACACGCTATCAACGGGATGCGGAACGGATCAGCACCGTTGGTGAACGGACCCAACACGCCGACATTGAATACCGCGCAATGATGGTGGCCCCGCGTGACGGCGAAAACGCGATCATAAACGTCCTGCGCTATTATGAGGCGCCAAATGCGATCGTGTTTTGCAACACGAGGGCCATGGTTGCACGTCTGACGGCACGTCTGTCCAACCGCGGGTTTTCAGTTGTCGCCCTGTCCGGAGAGTTGAGCCAGGGCGAACGCTCGAACGCCTTGCAAGCCATGCGCGACGGACGCGCCCGAGTATGCGTCGCCACCGATGTCGCCGCGCGCGGGATCGACCTGCCAAACCTTGATCTGGTGGTCCACGCAGAGCTGCCCAAGACTCACGAAACCCTTCTGCACCGTTCTGGCCGGACGGGACGTGCGGGCCGCAAGGGGGTCAGTGCACTGGTCGTGGTGCCCTCTTCGCGGAAAAAAGCAGAGCGTATTCTGAAGCTCGCCAAGCTGACCGCCGATTGGGGCACCGCCCCGTCTGCCGAAGAGGTCACTGAGCGCGACATGGCCCGGATGTTTGCCGCTGATGACTGGCACGCAGAGATTGCGGACAGCGAACGTACATCAGTCGATCAACTGGTCGAAAAGTTCACACCCGAACAGATCGCGGCGGCTTACTTGCGCCAGTACAAAACACGCCACTCCGCCCCCGAAGAGCTGGGAGATGTGAAAGCTGAGGCGCCGAAACCGCGCGCTGCCTTTGGCCCCAGTGTCTGGTTCTCGGTCTCTGAAGGGCGCAATCAAAACGCATCGCCGCGGCATTTGCTGCCCATGCTGTGCAAGGCGGGCGACATCACCAAGGACGACATCGGCGCAATCCGCATTGCCGATGATGTGTCTTATGTCGAAATCCGGGACAGCAGTGTTGCGGGCTTCTTGGTGGCCATTGGCCCCGACATGAAAATCGAAGGTTCCAAGGACGTTGTGCGCCTGGATGGCGTACCCGACCTGCCCACCTTTGAACGGCCAAAATCCAACCGCTCGTTCAAGAACAAACCACGATCTGCCGAAAACGACGCTGCGCCCGTGGATTGGAATGACGCGCCAACGCCGCGCCGTCGGAAACCCAAGCCCGAAGATCGCAAGCCTGCAAAACCGGCGAACCAGCAAACCAAGGCCGACGGTTCAAACACCTCGGCTCACGGACCGGCACGGCGACGTGGACCCACAGCGGCAACCGACAATGCAGCAACTGACCCTGGCAAGAAAACCCGTGGCGATAAACGCAAAGATAGCGGTGCCAAATCACGGGGCGATGCACCAAAAGGCCCTCCTCCTCCGAAGGGCAAGCCCAGCAGCAAGAAGAACCGGGCACGCGCCACAGCGGCGAAAGCATCAAAAGGAGGGAATGCTGTTCCGAAACGGCGGGCAAAGTAAGCAAGGCGTGGGTACTGTTAAGCGCTTGCTGAGACATCCTTTGCCGGCATTTGGGTTGCGATACGCTCTGTATCGGCCGTCGAAGTTACAAATGTGGGCTTTCTCTTCTCGATCAATAGCAAGGACACGCATCAGATAACGTCACACCAAACTCAGCGCCGAGATACCGGACCATGCTGTCCATTCTTGTATGACCAAATCACAGGCTGGGAGCTTGCTGTCGATTGCCACTTTGAACAGCGCCAGATCGCGATGATTGTCGGCTAGCTCAAGCCGAACCCGAATTGTCCACGTGTGCTTCGGATTCAGCGGTCGTGTCTGGCCGATGATCCCTGTTCAAAGCTGGGCCGAGTGCATGAATGGCAGATAAGTTTGATGTTTCCACGACCAATCCTGCAATCCGCCATGCCCTCCCGCAACCAAACCCCGGTGTTGCTGGTCAATCGTATCGCAGGATGCCGCAGAGGCATTGCCTTTCGACGCAGATACCTTCGACTTGGTTGTGAGTTACCTCAGCCTTCTGGACATTTAGGGCATCGAAGCCGCGCTCGACGAGGTTGTTCGTGTCTTACGCTCCATTGGGCAGTTTCTGATTGCAAACCTGACAGGTTTTCGCAACTGCCGGCGACATCAAGGGTGGTGGTTGGCATCTTGCCTGACGGTGGCCGTGAATTCGTTGTGCACCGCTATTTAGAGCCTCAATCTGTAGTCGTTGAATGGAAAGGTATCGCCGTCACTAATTGGCATCGGCCGCTGTCCTTCTACATGACCCAGCTATTGGAATGAGGCATGACGCTCAAATACTTCGATGAACCAGCAGTTCTGCAACCGGCGGACCCAAAGGAAGACGCCTACAACAACGCTCCCTGCCAACTGATCATGGAATGGCAGAACCCCCATTAGAATTAGGAGATATTGCCTTGCCGCAATTGCGAATTCTGCCGGAGCAGACCTTCGAGTGAACGCGGTGAAATAGCGCTCTGTCCCGAACCGCGGACGATTTCAAGCTAACCAGCCTTAGTGTCCAGCCAAATTGTCACGGGCCCGTCATTCGTCAATCCCACGGACATATCTGCGCCGAATTGACCGGTTTCCGTTTCGATTCCAAGATCGCTTAGGGCGCGGGCAAATTGCAGGTAGAGTGTTTCGGCCTCATCCGGCTTGGCTGCACCCGAGAACCCGGGGCGGTTGCCGCGCGAGGTGTCGGCGGCAAGCGTGAACTGGCTGACCACAAGGGCACTGCCCCCTGATTGCAGGATCGACAGGTTCATCTTGCCCGCCTCGTCTTTGAAGAGCCGCAGCTTGGACACTTTGGCCGCAAGCGCCTTGGCCGTGTCATAGGTGTCGCCCGGCATCGCGCAGACAAGGATCAGGAGACCAGGGCCGCATCTGCCAACCGTTTCGCCGTCCACGGTGACGGAGGCTTCGGACACACGTTGCAGAAGCGCCCTCATTCCTTCCACTCCATGACATCTGCCACGTCCGCACGATCCGTGCGGAAGCTGTTGGCCGGGTGGTTCGGATCGGCATAGCCGAAGGAGATGGCGCAGAGGATCTGGCGATCTTCGGGAATGTCGAAATGGCTGCGGACAAAGGGGGCCTGTGCCGCAATCGCCGCTTGTGGGATCGTGGCGACGCCCAAGGCCTGCGCGGCAAGGCAAAAGGCTGTGACGAAGCCGCCCGTGTCCATGGCGCCATAGGGGCCGAGCACCTTGGGGCTGGTCACGATGGCGACATGCGGCGCGCCGAACAGGCGGTAGTTTTCCATCATCTGACGGGCAGAGGCCGCGCGGTTCCCCTTTTCGATGCCGACGGCATCATAAAGCTGGAAGCCGCAGGCGCGGCGGCGGTCGCCATAGACATCCGGGTACCCTTCGGGCCAGGGCATGTCGGGGGCCGGGGCGGTTGTGCTGGCCGCGGCATAGAGCGCATGGCGGAACCGGTCGGTTTCGGCGCCTGACGTGACGATCAACTGCCAGGGTTGCGCGTTGCACCAGCTTGGCACCTTTTGCGCGGCAGATATGATCCGGGCAACTGTGTCTTGCGGGACAGGGTCCATCAGAAAGCCGCGGCACGAAAAGCGGTCCGACAGAATGTCGTTCAGGGTGTCGTATTGGGTCATTGTTGGAGGGCCACCACTGCGCCGATGGCTGCGGCCACGATCAGGCCCACGATCACCGCGACGGCGATCTTGCCCGCGGACCATGGCCTTTCACCCTGCACGCGCCCCGTGCGCCCGTTGACGACGAAGCGGTAGGTTTCGCCGCGGTACTTGTACGCGGCGAGCCAGACGGGCAGCAGGATATGCTTGAAGGTCACGGCCCCCAGTTTCGTGTCGATGGAATGGATGCGCTGTCGGTCGCCGCCGATGTCAAACTTCACGTCGCGCGCGATGACCCGGTCCATGCGTGCGCGTGCCTCTTCAAACCCGTCTTCCAGCTCGACCGCGTAGCCTTCGGCGCGGAAACCGGCGAGAAATTCGGGCGCATAGGGTTCAAGCGCGCTCAGGTCCCATGGCTCAAGCGCGTCGGTGAACCGTTTGGGCAGGGATTTCGAGGCCAGTACAAGCACGTCGTCGAAGAAGCGGGCCACCTTGCCCCGTGTGCGCCGCCAGCGCACCTTGGTCACGCGCACCTGTTGGCGCTTGCTGTCCCGCATAACGGTTTTGGTCTCGTGATAGACGGTGCCGCGTTCGCCTGTATAGGCGCTGCGCGTGTCGGCGTCGAAGGTCCAGTAGGGCACGTAGATGCCCTGCATCGCGCGACCCTTGCGTGCGTAGTCCTGCAGCCCGTTCGGGGCAAACCACAGCCCACCCAGCCAGTCGGTCATGGCCTTGCGCGCCTGCGCTTCGGTCATGGCAAAGGGCAGAACGCCGCGTGGTTTGATATGCCGGTGTGCGCCGGTGTCCGTCACCACCGGCGTGGCGCAGAACGGGCATTCGGTGGCGTGGATGTCGGCGTTGAATTCGACCTGGGCCGCGCAGTTGGGGCATTTCGAGACGCGCGTTTCCTCAATCTCTGCCGCGGGCAGGTCGGCGTTCAGGGCGGCACGGTAGTCCAGTTCGGCAATGGGCGCGATTGTTCGGGGGGCGTCGCTGTCCATATGTGCAGTGTTGCCGCAATGGTCGCAGACCAGCTGCCCCGCGCCGGGATCAAAGCGGAAGTCCGCGCCGCAATTGTCACAGGGAAAGCGGTGGTCGGCGAGTCCGGCGGGGCCGCCTAGGTCGTGAAGATCGGTCATAGCAGTTTGTGCATTGAAGTTGGTGTCATCCGGCGCAAGGCTCCATCGCCAAGCGCCGTGTGCCGCCAGAGGTGAAAGATGGCGTGCAGGGCAGAGGCCGACATGAGGTAGAAATAGAGGTTGGGCAGGGATGGACCTGACCATGTGCAGCCCAGTTGCGACCACGCGGTGAGCGCAGCCACGACGCCAAGGGCGGCGTACATGGCGCGGCTGAGCCATGGATGTGCGCGGCGCAGGGCCCCTTCGAGTTTTGGACCGGGACCGTTCATCACCCCCTGCGCCACGGCCAGCAGGCACATGGCCAAGCCGGACAGGGTAAAGGCCCACGCCACGACGGGGATTGGCCCGCCCGCCACCAGCAGGATCAGCAGCACCAAGGTGAGCCAGTGAAGCGCAATCGTGGCCTTTCGGCGCATGTCTGTTCCTTCAATTGGAACGGTGCGTGGGTGGTACCATCAACCGTTCAGTGTTTCGCCGCCAGCGTAATGCTGCCGGATCAGGAACGCTACATGCAAGCGGCGTTCTGTCAGTGAAAGTTGATGTGGGACCTTTGCGAATGGGGACTGTGTTACCGGCTTAGTGCCCGCCGACAAGGTCTGACCATCTGCGCGCGTAGGCGGCGTGGTCTTTGGCGGCGGATATGGTCGGTTCTGTCTGCAACGCTTCGGTCGAGCTGTCCGTCATGCGGGCCAGCAAGGCGGCGCCTTCGCTGGTGCCGGTGGTGCTGGTCATGGCGTGCACGGCTGTCCCGGTCGCTGAGGCCAGCATTTTCAGGTAGCTGGTATTTCTTGCGAACGGTCCTTCGACGAACACCGGCCCTTGGTGTCCGGTCAGTGTCAGGCAGTGGGAGGTGATCAGTGCCAGGTAGAAGCTGACACAGGCGCTGCGCAAGCCTGTTCCGGGCGCAGGCTCTGTGCCGACCCAGCGGGCCGACATGCCCTGGAACGGGCCGGTGTCGGAGACGATGGCGGGCAGCAGCATGGGGCCTTCGTTGAGTGCGGTCGCGATGTCTGTGTCATCCGGCTCAACGCTGTTGCCTTGCATCAGGATGTCGTGTTCGCGCCCCCCATGAACCGGGCCGACGGCACAGGGTCACCAAGGGCGTTCACGTTGACCAGCGTGTCCTTGGTGGGGTCGAGTGTGACCGTGTCCCCGCCGATGGTCATGCAGATCACCCATGTACCGGTTGACACAACGTTGAACGGTGGGGTGCGTGCCACCAGATGTGCAAGAAGCGAGGCGTTGGAATCGTGGATGCCGCAATAGACTGGGGTGTCATGCGGCAGGTCGGTCTGTTGTGCGATGGAAGGCAAAATGAGCCCAAGCACCGCGTTTGGTTTGCGGGTGGAGGCGAGCTGCCGTTCGATCCCAAGCCTTGCGACCAGGGATGATGGCTGTCCCTTGAACGGGTTCCACAGGTCGGTGTGGCACCCAAGTGACGTGACATCCGTTGCGGCGATGCCTGTCAGCCTATAGCCCCAATACTGTGGATAGGTCACGATGTGGCGTGTCAGTGCCTTCAGTCCGGGATCTGTATCGAACTGCCAGAACAGTTGCGCGCCGATGTTCAGACCACCGCTGAGCCTTGGGGTGCCGGTTTCTGCGAAGGGGGGACGAATTGCATTATACGCCTCGTTCAGGGCGTCCGGGCCGGTATGTTCGTAGTCGAGGATCGGGGCAGCGAGCCCGCCGTCCTGTCCGATCAGGGCGATGGATGCGCCGTGGGTCGTTATCGAAATCGCGTCAACGCGGTGCGTCGCGTGAAACCGGGCAAGCGCGTCCAGCAGGAAACCCCAGTGCCCGTCCACGTCGAAATGCGGCCAGGGTGGTCCGGGGATCACCGTGTTTGGGCGGGTGACCACGGCCAGTTCTGTCAATGTGTCCAGATCGACAAGGGCCAGCTTGGCGTTGGTCTTGCCGATGTCGATGACGGCGACGTGGGTGCGGGTCATGGCATATGAAACATGGGCGTCAGGGGCACTGCGACCGGGGCATTGTCGGGATGGGTGTCCATGATATCGGCCATGTGTGCCCACCACTTTTGCATGATGTCATGGCCGGGCAGGGCATCCATTCGGTGATCATCCCTGCGCCAGAGCACGCCGAAAAGGCAGTTTGTTTCTTCATCCAGGTGGATCGAATAATCCGAGATACTTGCCTGTTTCAGCAGGGCGACCAGTTCTGGCCAGATATCATCATGTCGCTTGATGTATTCATCCCGGCAACCGGGGTTCAGGCGCATTCTGAAGGCGTATTTCTCCATTCACCCTCTCCATTTCTGCCAGAGCCGTGGCAGCGCGATGACCGAGATCAGCAGCGCGCCGATCACGATGGACATCACGATACCCGGCACGTTCAGCAGACCCAGACCAAAGGTCACCAATCCCATGACAAAGGCTGCGATCACCACTCCGAGGATGGAACCTGAACCGCCAAGAATACTAACGCCGCCCAGCACGACCATGGTGACAATCTCAAGCTCCCACCCGAAGGCGATGGAGGGACGGGTCGAGCCAAGCCGGGAGGTCAAGCAGACCGCGGCGATGCCGGACATCAGGCCTGTCAGCAGGAACAAGGTGAATTTCACGCGGGCCACGCGAATACCGGAAAACAGCGCGCCTGTCGGGTTGCTGCCGATGGCATAGACAGCACGCCCGAAATTCGTCTTGTGCAGCAGGATGGCGTGGATCAGGGCGAGGATGGCGAACAGCACAAATTCAAAAGAGATCACCCAGAACACGTAGCCCTGCCCGAAAAAGGCAAAATCGGGTGGATAGCCGCGATAGGCCTGATCGCCCAACACGATATAGCTGATGCCGCGAAACAGGCTCATCGTGCCGATGGTCACGACGATGGAGGGCAGGCCCATGACTGTCACCAAAAACCCGTTGAACGCCCCGCAAATCAGTCCGACCCCAAGCCCGATCAACACAAGGCCAGGTGTATCCACCCCGAACTGAACGGCCGCCCCCATGGCGGTTGAGGCGAGTGCGATGATGGATGCAACGCTCAGATCAATTTCGCCCGAGATGATCAGCAGTGCCATGGCAAAGGCAATCATCGCCTTTTCGGTGAAGTTGAAGGTCGCGTCGCTGAGGTTCCAGGCGTTGAGGAAGTAGGGGGAGGCAAAGCTGTTGGCGATGAACACCGCGACGGCCACAAGGATCAGCAGGCTTTCCCAGCTTTTCAGGTGCCGTTCGAGCGGCGATTGCAGCCGGTCCGGTATGAAACGTGTTCTGTCGGTCATGTGGCATGCTCGGCGCGTTTCAGGATGATGCGCCCCTTTTCCCGGTTTGCTTGCGCATTGAGCGCCACCGCGATGATGATCGCGCCACCCGAGATGGCGAGCTGCCAGAAGGGCGAGATATCCACCACGGGCAGTGCGTTCTTGATGACCCCGAGGAACAGCGCGCCCAGCATGGCCCCCATCACGGTGCCGATCCCGCCCATGATTGCGACGCCACCGATCACACAGGCGGCGACAACGTCCAATTCAAACCCGCCTGCAAGATCGACGTAGGCCACCGCGTAGCGGGACACCCAGAGATAGCCGGTCAGCCCGGCAAGCGCGCCCGAGATGGTGAAGGCCCAGAACTGCGTCCGCCCAACGTCGATGCCTGCATAGGTCGCGGCATGGGGATTGCCCCCAGCGGCATAGAATGCCCGGCCCAGCGTCGTGCGCGCCATCACAATCGAAAACAGGAGAACGGCGAGGATGGCGATCCAGCTCATGGTCGGCAGGCCGAGGAATGTGGCGCGGGTGAAGGCTTTGAACCCGTCGCCGATCTCGTGACTGTTCACCCATTTCCCGTCAGAAATCACGAAGATCAGACCACGGAAAATCGTCATTGTCCCTAGTGTCACGACGATGGGCGGAATGGCGAGTTTCCAGACAAGGATGCCGTTCACCATGCCCAAGACCGCCCCCAGTGAAATGGCGATGGCGATGATGATCGGAACGGGCAGGCCGGGCATGGCCACGTTGAGCATGGCCACAACCATCCCCGTCAAGGCGAGGTTGGCCGCCACGCTGAGGTCAATGCATTTTGTCAGGATGACGATCATTTGCCCGATGGCCAGCAGGATCAGCGGGGACGTGTCGTTGAACACGTTGCCGAGGTTTTGCGGCGTCACGAAGGCCGGGAACCGTGTGGAGATGACCGCGAGCAACAGAATGATTGCCCCTGCCAATAGCGCTTCGCGCGAGGTGAGAAGACGTTTCAGCATGGCAGCGTCCCCTTGATCCCGGCGGCATGGCGCACCAGCGTTTCGGGGGTCATGTCATCGGCGCCAAGCTCTGCCGCCATCCGCCCCTCGCGCATGACGATGACGCGATCCGACATACCAAGGACTTCGGGGATTTCGGAACTGACCATGATGACGGCCAGACCCTGGGCCGCCAGTTCAGCCATGAACGCGTGCACCGCTGCCTTCGATCCGATGTCGATGCCCTTGGTTGGTTCGTCCAGAATGATGACCTTGGGCTGGGTGGCGAGCCATTTGGCGATCACGACCTTTTGCTGGTTGCCACCTGACAGGTTGCCCACGGGCGTGTCGAGCGAGGCTGCACGCAGGTCGAGCCGTTCGGTGTAGTCGCGCGCCAGTTTGAATTCTTCGGCAAGGCGTAGAAACCCGGAGTGGGATGTGCGGCCTAAAGAGGGCAGGGTGACGTTCTGAAAAATGGGCAGCGCGCCGATGGTGCCCTGCCTGCCGCGATCTTCGGGGACGTAGACGATGCCGTTGGCGACTGCATCAGCGGGTGAGCGGATGTCGACGGTCGCACCGTCGATTGTTGTAGTTCCGCCAGAGCGGCGGGTGATCCCGAACAGCGCCTGCATGAACTCGGATCGGCCCGCGCCCACGAGACCATAAAACCCAAGGATTTCGCCACGATGCAGGGTGAACGTTATGTCCGCAAACTCGGTGGGGTGCGCGTATCCTTTGACCGCGAGAACCTCGTCTCCGATATTCGGTGTCCGGGTCGGGAAGATCTGGCTGACATCCCGGCCCACCATCATCTTGACCAGTTCGGCTTCGGTGACAGCGCTGATTATGCCGTCTCCAACCAGCTCACCGTCGCGGAAGACAGTGTAGCGATCTGCGATGCGGAAAATCTCATCGAATTTGTGGCTGATGAAGAGGATTGCCTTGCCCTGCGCCTTGAGCGTTTCGACAAGCGCGTAGAGTTCTTCGATCTCGTTCTGGCTAAGGGCGGCGGTGGGTTCGTCCATGATCACCACACGGGCGTCGATGGACAGGGCGCGTGCGATGGCTACAAGGTGCTTGTTGGCGATGCCCAGATCCTTGAGCTTGTGCGTCGGATCAATTGCAGCGCCGATGCCGCGCAGGATATCCGCCGCCTGATCCATCATGGCGGCGGTGTCGATCAGGCCGAACCGGCCGCGCGGCGCATGGCCGAGAAAGATGTTTTCGGCCACCGACAATTCGTCAAACAGGACAGTTTCCTGGTGGATGGCGGTGACGCCTGCCGCCCCGGCGGCCTGCGGTGTTGGAAAGGCGATGGCCGTGCCATCCAGCGTGATGCTGCCCCCATCGGGCTGATAGATGCCCGTCAGGATCTTGACCACCGTGGATTTGCCCGCGCCGTTTTCGCCAACGAGGGCCGTCACTTGCCCCGGATAGAGGCGCAACGATACGTCGGACAGGGCTTTGACACCGGGAAACAGCTTGGTCACGCCCTCAAGTGCGATGACCGGAATGGCGTTGCCCTTCGATGGACCGGAAAGATCGGTTTCTGATTGCATCAGCATCGGGTCTGGGGTCCGCCGGAAAATGCCCCGGCGCGATGCGTGCTGCACCGTGCCGGGGCCAGGGGGAGTATCAGAAGATCGACTTGAACTGGTCGATATTCGAGGCGTCATAGACAAACGGGTCCGCCATGGCGGCCGCGTTTGTATCGTCCAGCGTGACCGATCCCATGCGCCCCATCGGAATCTCGGACCCCGGTTCGGCGGTTGCCGCTTCGGTGGCAAGCGCGTGGGCGATCATCGTGGCCGAGTAGCCCAGGTCGATCGGGTTCCAGATCGCGAACGATTTGGACGCGCCTGACTCGATGGCACCCGCCATCTCGGAGGGCAGGCCCAGGCCTGTCACGTTGATCTCACCCGCTTTTCCGGCATCGGCGACGGCTTGTGCGGCGGCGACGATCCCGACGCTTGTGGGTGCGATGATGGCATCCAGATCGGGGTGGGACTGCATCAGGCCCTGCGCCTCGCGATAGGATTTGTCGGCCAGGTCGTCGCCGTAGACCGTGCTCACCACGTTGATGCCGGGATAGTTGCCCATCACCTTGTTCATCTCTTCGATCCAGATGTTCTGGTTCGTTGCGGTGGCTGAGGCGGACAGCACGGCCACTTCGCCACCGTCAGGCAGGTGATCGGCGGCCAGCTTGATGATCATGTTGCCGATCAGGGCGTTCGATGACGGGTTGAGATGCATCTGCCGCCCGTCCTCGGCCACACCGGAGTCCCAAGAGATCACGGTGATCCCGCGCTGCATGGCGCGTTTGAGGGCTGGCACCAGCGCATCTGGGTCATTGGCTGAGATCGCGATGGCATCGACGCCTTGGGCGATCAGGGAATTGATCACCTCGATCTGGCCTTCGGCTGTCGTGTCGGTGGGGCCGGTATAGATGATCTCGACATTGCCAAGTTCGGTTGCGGCCTCTTCCGCGCCTTCGGCAGCGGCTTCGAAGAACCCGATGCCAAGCGCTTTGACCACCAAAGCAATACGCATGTTGTCTTGCGCCATGGCGCTTGTGCCCAGCAGGCTTGCGCCCAGGCTGAGGCCCGCAACCAGCGACGTAAATGTCCTACGTTTCATTTCAATCCTCCCAAATTGTCTTTTGCACGAGGCCGGTTAAGAGACCTCCTCCTGACCGCTGCCCGGTTGGGCAACGACCAGCGTCACGTCCGCAGCGTCCAGCATGGCTGCCGCTTTGTCCGAGATGCCTTCATCCGTGATGACAGTGGTGATGCGGTTGAGCGGGCAGAGCACGAGGCTGGACCGCTGTTCAAATTTTGAACTGTCGACAAGCACGACCAGTTCGTCGGCTTGCCCAATCAGCTTCTGTTCTGCCTGGATCAGCAAGGGATCCGCTTCCATCAGGCCAAGCGGGCCAAGCCCCTGCGCCCCCATGAACATGCGCTTGGCATAGAAATTGCGCGTCACGTCATTGTCGAAGGGGGACAGGATGATGTTTTGTTCGCGGTAGATCGTTCCGCCCGACAGCATGATTGTGTTTTTCGAATGCTTTAGCAGATGTTCGGCAATCGGAAACGAGTTGGTGAACACCTGACAGCGGCGCGTCGCCAGCGGGTGCACCATCTGAAAGGTGGTGGTGCCGCCATTGATAATGATGGAATCGCCGTCTTCGCAAAGGTCCACCGCCGCCCGGGCAATGGCCTGCTTTTCGGAGGTCCGCATGGTTTCGTTGACAGCAAAGGTGCGTCCGGCCAGCCCGACAAACTGCGGCGGATTGATCGCCTCGGCGCCGCCGCGCACGCGGCGCAGCTTCTGTTGAATGTGAAGCGTGGCGATGTCCCGGCGGATGGTCGCCTCGGACGCGCCGGTCAGGTTGCAGAGTTCAACAACGGTCGCAACCGGCCGGTCCTGTACCGCGGACAGAATGATCCTATGCCGTTCTTTTTCGTGCATGATGCCTCCCGTTGACAAAGCCTGTGCAGATTCTGAAGATTCTGTCAATCACAAACAATCAATAGCAGTCATTAATGTGCATTTTGAGATTGATAATGATTGAAAATGATTGACATAGTGCCGCAATCTGATCACACACGCTATGGGTGGTGAGCTGCCCGCTGGCCGCCGGACCGGGAGGATGTCGTGCTGAAAACCTTCGAAGATCAGCTGCTTGAAAACCGTTGGGACAACAATGCGGCGGCGGGGCTGAGCGAATCCGAGCTGCTGCTGTATCGGTCGAATATCCTTGGCGCAGACAAGCGTGTGACGAACTATGGTGGCGGGAACACCTCGGCCAAGGTCATGGAAACCGATCCGCTGACCGGGCAAGAGGTCGAGGTTCTTTGGGTCAAGGGGTCGGGCGGTGACATCGGGTCGATGACGCGCGACGGTTTTGCGACCCTGTATATGGACAAGCTGCACGCCTTGAAGTCGTTGTATCGCGGGGTCTATTTCGAGGATGAAATGGTTGGCTACTTGCCCCATTGTACCTTCCGTCTGAACCCGCGCGCCGCGTCGATCGACACGCCACTGCACGCCTATGTGCCGCGCACGCATGTCGATCACGTACATGCGGACGCCATCATTGCGATTGCCGCGTCCGAGAATTCGAAGGCGCTGACGCAGGATATTTTTGGCGACCGGATTGGTTGGCTGCCGTGGAAGCGGCCGGGATATGAGCTTGGGTTGTGGCTTGAGGCGTTTTGCAAGGACAACCCGGAGGCTGATGGCGTTGTGCTTGAGAGCCACGGGCTTTTTACCTGGGGCGATACGGCGCAGGCCTGCTATGACACGACCATTGATATCATCAATGTCGCGACGGCCTGGTTGAGCGAAAAGACGGATGGTGTGCCGGCATTCGGTGGAGCGGTGCACGACAGTTTGCCTACGGCGGAACGCCGTGCTGTCGCCGCGCAGTTGATGCCCGCGATCCGCGGCTTCGTCAGCGGTAATCAGCATATGGTGGGGCATTTCGACGACAGTGACGCTGTGCTGGACTTCGTCAATGCGCGTGACATGCCGTCCCTCGCGGCCCTTGGCACATCCTGTCCTGACCATTTTCTGCGCACCAAGATCCGCCCGCTGGTGATCAATTTCGATCCGGCAAAGGGGAATGTGGACGAGGTGTTGGCGGGCCTGCCCGCGCAAGTCGCAGCCTACCGCGATGGCTATACCGCCTATTATGACCGGTGCAAACGCCCCGACAGTCCGGCCATGCGCGACCCCAATGCGGTTGTCTACCTGGTCCCCGGGGTTGGCATGATCACCTTTGCCAACAACAAGGCCACGGCCCGCATTTCGGGTGAGTTTTATATCAACGCGATCAACGTGATGCGGGGCGCGTCGGCGGTCAGCACCTATCAGGGTCTGCCTGAGCAGGAAGCGTTCGACATCGAATACTGGCTTTTGGAAGAGGCCAAACTGCAGCGTATGCCGAAGCCGAAATCGCTGGCGGGACGTGTGGCACTGGTCACCGGCGGTGCGGGCGGTATTGGGGCAGCCACGGCCGAGCAGTATCTGCGCGCGGGCGCGTGCGTGATGCTGGCCGATATCAATGCCGAGGGGGTGGAGGCCGTCAAGGACCGGCTTGTGCAATCCCACGGTGCGGATGTGGTGCGCGCGACGATCATGGATGTCACGGACGAGCCGGCCGTGATCCGCGCCATGGCGGACGCTGCCGTGGAATTCGGTGGTATCGACATTCTGGTATCAAACGCAGGCATAGCGTCATCCGCACCGGTGGAAGAGACCACGCTCGCACTGTGGAACCGGAACATGGATATCCTGAGCACCGGTTACTTTCTGGTCAGCCGTGAAGCGTTCAAGCTCATGCGCGTGCAGGACATGGGGGGCTCAATCGTCTTTGTCGCGTCCAAGAATGGCTTGGCCGCGTCGCCCAACGCCTCGGCCTATTGCACGGCCAAGGCGGCGGAAATCCATCTGGCGCGATGTCTTGCGCTGGAAGGGGCGGAGGCCGGTATCCGGGTCAATGTCGTCAATCCCGATGCCGTATTGCGCGGCTCGAAAATCTGGGAAGGCGAGTGGTTGGAGCAGCGGGCGGATACCTATGGTACCGACAAGGAGGGGCTTGAGAAGATGTACCGGCAACGCTCCATGCTCAAACTCTCGGTTCTGCCCGAGGACATTGCCGAGGCGTGCTATTTCTTTGCCTGCGATACTTCGTCGAAATCTACGGGTAACATCCTGAACGTGGATGCCGGAAACGTGCAGGCGTTCACGCGGTAGGAGGGGCAGATGGGGTACGACAGCGCAAGGGATGTCTTTGCTGAGTGGGGTGTTGATACCGAAGCGGCGATCCGCCAGCTCACGACCATCCCGATTTCCATGCACTGCTGGCAGGGGGACGATGTGGTTGGGTTCGAACCCAAGACAGGCACATCCGGTGGCGGCATTCAGGCCACGGGCAATCACCCCGGTCGCGCGCGTACGCCCGACGAGTTACGGGCCGATCTGGAATTTGCGTATGCGATGATCCCCGGCAAGCACCGTCTGAACCTGCATGCCATGTATATGGACACGGATGAGGCACCCGACCGGGACGCGATTGAATACCGTCATTTCGCGCCCTGGGTTGATTGGGCAATGGAGCAGGCGATTGGCCTCGACTTCAATCCGACCTTTTTTGCCCATGAGAAGGCGGACGATAACCTGACCCTCTCGCACCCCGATCAGGGTATCCGCGATTTCTGGATCGAACATGGGCGCCGCACGCGAGAGATCGCAGCGCAGATTGGCGCGGCTCTTGGGACGCCGTGCATCAACAACATTTGGGTGCCCGACGGGTACAAGGATATTCCCGTTGATCGCATGGCTGCGCGGGCACGGCTGGAGGCGTCGTTGAATGAGATGCTGGTGCAGCCGCTGTCAGGTATGCGCGACGCGGTGGAATCAAAGCTGTTCGGGATCGGGGTCGAGGCTTGTACCGTGGGCAGTCACGAATTCTATCTGGGCTATGCGATACGCAAGGGCACGCTCTTGTGCCTTGATATGGGGCACTTTCATCCGACCGAGAACATAGCGGACAAGCTGAGTGCGGTGGCACTGTCGCTGGATAAAATCCTGCTGCACGTCTCGCGCCCGATGCGGTGGGACAGTGACCATGTGATCCTGCTGAACGACGATATCCTGACCATGGCGCATGAGTTGGTCAGTGCCGACCTGCTGGGTCGGACGCGTATCGGGCTGGATTTCTTTGATGCCACGATCAGCCGTACGGCGGCCTGGGTCATCGGAACACGCAACATGCAGAAGGCGCTGTTGCGTGCGCTGCTGACGCCCTTCGATCGGTTGCGGCAGGCCGAAACCGCGCTCGACTTCACGACGCGGCTGACCATGACCGAGGAATTCAAGGACCTGCCATTTGGCGATATCTGGTCCGAATTCTGTCGCCGCAGCGACCGTCCCAATGGACTGGGTCTGATCCGCGAACTTGATTCTGTATCAAGCTCGCGTTGCCGACCGCGGCTAGGACCGTTTCTTACGCGCCGGGCGGAGGGGGCGGGGGCAGAATGGTGAAGAGTTGGGCAAGCTCGGTCACGTCCTCGGCCTTCATCCAGCCGTCCTGACCCGCCGTCCAGACATAGGTCTCGCGGCTCAGCTCACCTGCGGCGGCCATGCGCCCCAACTGGGCTTTGGAAAACGGCCCATTGGTTTCGCCGTTTTCGGCCACGTGCCAGACATGTTCGACCGGCGGAGGGGTGGTGCGGCTGCAGCAGGTTGACGTGCGCCCCACGGACCGCTGGATGCCATTTGGCCCATCTGCATGCCCATGGCCGCCCCAAGGCCCGCTTGCATCGCACCACTTGCATCGCCACCGTCGCGGCTCAACGCTTCCGCCGCTTGGAACTGCATGTATTCGTTCAGATTTCCGATCACACCCATGGAGGACCGTTTGTCCATCACCTCTTCGACCGCCGGGGGAGTGAGATGTTTTCGATGTAGAGCTCGGGCAGGGTCAGGCCGTATTCAGCGATCTGTGCGCTGATTTCCTTGGCGACCAGTTGTCCCAGCTCGCGGGTGTTGGCCGCCATGTCGAGCACCGGAATGCCCGATTTGGCAAGGCTGCGCGACATTTCCTGCACGATGATGTTGCGGATCTGGAAGCTGATCTCGTCCATGGTGAACTCACCATCGGTGCCGACGATCTCGACCAGGAAGCGGGCGGGGTCAGCCACCTTGACCGAATAGGTGCCGAAGGCGCGCAAACGCACGGGGCCAAATTCAGGATCACGGCAGATGATCGGGTTCTTGGTGCCCCATTTCAGATCGTTGAACCGGGTTGTGTTGACGAAATACACCTCGGACTTGAACGGGCTTTTAAAGCCGTGATCCCAGTGCTGCAGCGTCGTCATGATGGGCATGTTGTTGGTCTCAAGCATGTAGAGACCGGGGGTGAACACATCGGCCAGTTGCCCTTCGTGAACAAAGACCGCCGATTGCCCTTCGCGCACCGTCAGCTTGGCGCCGTACTTGATCTCGTGGCCCTCACGCTCGAACCGCCAGACCATGGTGTCGCGGCTGTCGTCCACCCAGTGGATGACGTCGATGAATTCGCCGGAGAGGAAGTCGAAAATGCCCATTGGATTACTCCTGCCTGTGTTGCCCACAAGGATACGTGGCCTTGAAGGGGTGATTGGTGAAACGAGGCCAGCTCATTCGCTGCCCCCGGTTGAGGTGCAAGGGGTGGGCAGCAACCAGTTCCCGTCCGCGTCCTTACCCATGAAATCTGCGTAGATCGCAACCATCGCACCATCCGATGCGTGCAAGCTGGCCACTGGATAACCGCCGTCACCCCACCCGGTCTGAAAGGCCGGAAAAACATGGCCACCGGGCAATTTCAGGAATTTGGCAAAGCTGTGAGCGCCGTCGATTTGCGGCTCCATAAAGCCGCCATAGAGGTCGCCTGTTTCTGTTGCTATCCTATCGAGTGCTTCGGCGGCCTTGCGATCCAGAAAGGCACCTGTACCTGTGTCCACTGGCATGGTTGCCAGATCCTTGCCGCAGCTGGGGTCCGCATCCGAAAAAATCAGGGCGGCCTTGGACACGCGTCCGGTTTCGTCATCGAAAAAGGCGTGAAAATCCGCAGGCCCGTCGGGCACATCAATGTATGGCCAGGAATAGCTTGGCTCGTAAGTCAGACTGTCCACTCCGATGATCGGACCATCCGGATCGTAGCTTCCGATCCGTGTTTCTTTCAGGGGCTGTTGCGTATGTGTCGTGATCCAGTCCACCGCGCCGGGGCCCGCTTGGGCGTCCAACGGTAGAAGGATGAGAAGGGCAGCGGTTCGGATTGTCACAGCCCAGGCTCCGTTACCTCACGGGCGAGGGTGCGCACGATCGGACGCGCCTCGGCCAGGCCCATGCCTGGGCGCAAGCGGTCGTCGTAGAGCATCCCCAAGAGGTGGACATCATGGTCCGTGAGCAGCGCAAATTCGTCATCATCGTTGAAGATTGAGGGGCGCGCGTCCGGGCTGTCATTGGCGAGGCCCAGCCCTTGGGCCAGTTCCTCATGAATGCAGGACAGGCGCAGCAGATCGGGGTTTTCCGACCGGATCACGGCGACCGCGGCCGTATAGGTCGACCGTTCCGACCCACTGGCATAAGCCGCCACCGCGCAATAGGCGTCGGTCGGCAGGTCACGCACCGGGCCAAGGTTGACCCGGTTTACACCCGGTAGGTCTGTTGCCCGAGCGTTCAGTGTGTCTGTTCGATCATCGTCCGAGACGAAGAACACGAGGAAGTTGGGGTTGTTGGAGACCGAGACCGGGTGGCCTGTCGCCCGCGACAGCCGGCGTGCGTAGGCGATTACGTCATTGGTGTCGCGCGTGCGTTGGCTGGGCGGTACTGATGCGCCAAATTCGATCCCGATGCGCACGGGCTCAGACCAGCGGCGCAGGGCGCTGGACGATCCAGGGCGTATGCCAGGACCTGCGTATTCGTTGAAGAACACGATCTCTTCGAAGTTGCGCGCCAGCATGTCAGAGGTAAAGGGCGTATCAGGCCCGCCGCCGTCCTGTCGTAGCAATCCAGCGGTCAGCTGGCTGGATTGCACCTGTGCGAGGTAGGCGCGCAAAGCCGCACTTTCCTGCGATGTGGCCTGCACGTCAGGCACCGGCGGGGGCACCAGACCGGCTGGCCGCACCTTGGGCGTCAGCACGGGTTCCACCGGCATGAACAGATCGCAGGCCGCAAGCAGACCCAGGGCGACAAGGCCGCCCCATACTCTGATCCTGCTTTTGGTCTGTGTCCCTGCCATCGTGGCGAAATCAGCCCGGAACGGCGGTGCCAGCGTTGTCGCCAACACCGTCTTTGCGGGCCTTGGCCGAGGCCAGCGTGTCGCGCAGTTCGGTTTCCATCTTCTTCAGCTCTTCCTCGGCTGCGGCGCGCTTGGCCTTGCCTTCGTCTGCGATCTGCAGCGACTCTTCGATGGTGCCGATCAGGTCTGCATTCGCTTGCTTAACCGCTTCGATGTCAAAGACGCCGCGCTCCATCTCTTTGCGGATCATCTTGTTGCTTTCGCGCAGGTTGGCCGCGTTGGCGGTCAGCAATTCGTTGGTCAGGTCGTTGGCGTCGCGCACGGCGGCGGCCGCTTCGGCGCTGCGCTGGATCGTGACGGCCTGTGCCAGCTGCGTTTCCCACAGAGGCACGGTGTTGACGAGGGTCGAGTTGATCTTGGTCACCAGCGACTTGTCGTTTTCCTGCACCAGCCGGATCGAGGGCAGGGATTGCATTGTCACCTGCCGCGTCAGTTTTAGATCATGCACCCGGCGCTCTAGATCGTCGCGGGCGGCGCGCAGATCGCGCAGTTCCTGTGCGACCATGACCTGATCATCCTCGGCTGCGGCCTGCACATCTGCCTCTTTCGCGGGGATGATCGTGTCGTCCAGTTCCTTGATCTTCTCTTCGCCCGCCGCGATGTAAAGCGCCAGCTCGTCATAGAATTGCAGCGTCTTTTCATAGAGCAGGTCGAGGGACTTGATGTCCTTCAGGAGCGTATGTTCATGCGCCAGCAGGTCATCAGTGATGCGGTCGATCTGGTCCTGCACGGTTTCGAACTTGGCGGTGAATTTGGCGAAAGGTGCCGCGCGACCGATCAGTTTTTCCCAGAAACTGCGTTCGCGGCGCACGTCCAATTCGGATACGGAAAAGCCGCGGATGGTGGTGACGATGTTGCGCAAGCTGTCGCCCGCTGGACCGACATCCTTGTTGCGCACATCCTGCAACATGGCCTGACTGATTTCCTGCAGCTCGGCTTGGGCGGCGGACCCGAAGGACACGATGGATTGCGTGTCCTCCATGTCGATCTCGTCCATACGGGCACGGATTTCTGCACCCACGGGCGCGTCGGCCTGTTCCAGCGGTACGATGGCGGTGGCCTCGGCAGGTTCAGGCAGCACGACGGCTGTCACCTCTTCAACCTGCGCAAGTGCGGCTTCGGCTTTTTGACGAACTGTTTCGGACATGTATGCCCCCTTTGGTTTTATATGTCATCGGCGGGCGACACGCGCACGCCTTCGCGCTGCAAGCGGTCGCGCAGCACGTCGATTTCGACGGTGAGGTCGGTGCGATCCTCGGTGAGAAGCTTGCGCGTGCGCGCCGCGAAATTTTCCTCGAGATCGTCCAGCAGGGCCGCATAGTCGACGCGAGCCTGTGTGTCGCGGCTGCGGCCGTAGATATCGGCAAACTTGACCGTCGCGTCACGCGCGCCGATCAGGTAGACGCCCAGATATTTGCGGGCGGCGGTCAGGTCGCGGGGGTCTTCCTCAACCGTCTGGATGAGGTCGCGAACGGTGGTCTGGAACTGGTCAAGGCGCAGTTCCATCTTGCGGTCCTGTGCACGTTTCATCGCATCGCGCATGTCGGTCAACAGCTCCTCGGCGCCATCGACGACACGTGCCACGCGGTCTTGCTGGAAGGTATCGACACCTTCCATACCCTTTGATTTCAAGGGATCGATGCCGAAAGCCGCCAGATGCAGCCCAAGGGCTGCGAGGCCATAGAGCACAGGCGCGACAATCCCTGGCTCGGACCGGTAGGCGGCCAGCGCGATTCCGAGGCCCACGAGGAGGGCGGCAAGGATCTTGCGGGGCAGGGCAGGGCGGCGGGCCACCTTGCGGGCGACATATGCCGCTTCGGCCTTGAGACCCTCGCGCAGCATGAACGCGCCACCGGTCAGCGCGGCGGCAGAGGTAAGGGCCGTTATCAGCCCGGTCGCCCCGTCATTCAGCGCCAGGAACACCATGGGCACGGCGGGCAGGAACATCAGGTTCGCGCGGGCACCGACGGGGTCAACGCGCGCCTTGTCAAAGGCGGGACGCTCTTTGGATGTGGGCGTGTCTTTGGGATCGGGGCTGAATTTGCCGCCATAGCGCTGCGCCATATCGTCAAAGCCCCCAAGCAAGCCGGTTGTCACGCCGAACATCAGCGCGATCAGAACCGCGAATGCGATCTTTTGAAAAACGGTTGGCTCCATCCCGTAAGTCCCTGTTGGCTATGAGACATATAGCCGGTTTGCGGATGCAGCACTAGAGGCGCGCGCATGTCCATCATTGCAATAGGGGTGTGACGCGCAAATGACAGGCGCAAGGGGAATTATTTGAGTCTCGCGTCACAAATGGGGAGCGGCAAATGGTGGATGTCTACCGCGGTTTGCGCGTCCGGCGCGGTTTGCCGCGTGGTTTGGCCGGTTGCGCGGCCGGTTCCGGTTCCATGCCCAATTGGTCGCGCATCACCCGGCGGCGCACTTCTTCGACAGTCCCTTGTTTCAGTTCCCCTAACTGGAACGGGCCATAACTGACCCTGATCAGGCGGTTCACGGCAAGGCCAATGCTGTCCATGGCGCGGCGGATCTCGCGATTCTTGCCTTCGCGCAGGCCCACGGTCAGCCATGCATTAGCACCTTGTTGCCGGTCGAGCGTCACCTGCATGGGCTGAAAGCGTTCGCCGTCAACCGTGATGCCCTTGCGCAGTGGTTCAAGCTGCGGGTCGGTGGGACGGCCATTCACCCGCACGCGGTAGCGGCGCATCCAACCGGTTGAGGGCAGTTCCAGCTTGCGCTTGATCCCGCCGTCATTGGTCAGCAGCAAGAGCCCTTCGGAATTGAGGTCGAGCCGACCGACGCTCATCACCCGGGGCATGTCCTCGGGCAGGGCGTCAAAGATGGTCTTGCGCCCCTGTTCGTCCTTCGTGGTGGTCACGAGGCCCGCAGGTTTGTGGTAGAGCCACAGCCGCTCCGGCTCGGGCGCGCTCAGCGGCTTGCCGTCCACGGTGATCTTGTCGGAAGGCGTGACATTCAGGGCCGGGCTGTCGATGCGGTTGCCGTTCACGCTGACGCGTCCGGCAGTGATGATCTCTTCCGCGCCACGGCGGCTGGCAATGCCCGCGCGGGCCAGAACCTTGGCGATGCGATCGCCTTTGGGGGTGTCTTGGGTCATGGGCAGGCCATAGCGGTGGGTTGCGCGCGGGGCAAGCGGCGTGGCAGGGGAAGGCATGGAGTTTCGGTCGTTCATGGATCAGGCGCTGGATGAGGCGCGCGCGGCAGGTGCGCGGGGCGAGGTGCCTGTGGGCGCCGTCGTGGTGTCCCCGCGGGGACAGGTCTTGGCGCGGGCCGGGAACCGGACCCGCGAGATGTCGGACCCAACGGCCCATGCCGAGATGTTGGCGATCCGCGCAGCCTGTGCAGAGGTGGGATCTGAGCGCTTGGTGGGCCATGGCCTGTATGTGACGCTTGAGCCTTGCGCCATGTGTGCGGCGGCCATTGCGGCGGCACGGATTGGCCGCGTGTATTATGGGGCGTCCGACCCCAAATCGGGCGGGGTTGCCCATGGTGCGCGGGTGTTTTCACACAGCCAGGCGCACCATGTGCCCGAGGTTTATGACGGCATCGGCGCGGCAGAGGCCGAAGCCTTGTTGAAGGACTTTTTTGCGTCGCGCCGCTAGTTCTTGACCGCCTTAGAGCGTGATGGGCTGCATCACTTCCGGCTCGATCACTTTGACCCCCGGCAGGCCGTTGCGCAGCACTTCTGCAGATTGTTCGAGAAGTGGGAATGTCTTGTAATGACAGGGAATTACGGTGTCGAAGTGGAAGTACTTCCGGGCGGCATATGCAGCACCCGCCATGTCCATGGTGAAGTATCCGCCCGCAGACAGGATGCCGATATCAGGTCTGTGGTAGTCCCCGATCCAGTCCATGTCGGCATGGATGTCGGTGTCGCCCGAGACGTAGATGGTCTTGCCTTCGCCACGCAGGATGAACCCGCATTCCTGGCCTGCGTACCGCATGGTGTCGTCCGCGCCGATGGAGGAGGAGTGCGAGGCCGGAACGAGGGTTGCCGTGACATCTCCGATACTGATTGTTCCGCCACGGCCAAAGGCGTGCCCTTCGATCGCACCCTGGGCAAAGAGCAGCTTGCCCAACTCGTAGACCGCTGACACCGGCGCGCCCGTCTTCTGACTGATCCCGACGATATCTGCCGTATGATCGAAATGGCCATGTGTCACGAGGATATGGGTTGCGCCGTCGATAGCGGTTTCATGTTGGTCTTCGGTCAGCATGGGGTTGCCGTTGAACCATGGGTCGATCAGCAGGATCTGATCCCCAATCTCGATCCGGAAGCTGCCGTGGCCGAGCCAGATGATGTTCATAACGTGTCCTCCCTTTGGGGCGAGTTTAGCGTCGAATTGAGAGTGCGGGAGCCTCCGGCGGGGATTTTTTTGAAACAGGGAAGATGGGGCCGATTCGCGCCGGGGTTTACCCGGTATTCATGGAGGTTAAGGGCGTATGGCAGGGTGTCACCCTGCGTGCAGCATCCGTACACCCCCTGTACACCCCCAACGTGCGGTAGGGGTAGGGTTAACGCAACGCACGGTGCCTTGAACGGCCACGCCGTTTCAAGACCGCGGGCATTGATTATGACGCATAACCAATTGCTGTGCTCTCCCGCTTTGTCTCTTGACCTGCTGGCGGGGCATCGTAGGTGACGGGTCATGGAATTGTTGCGTGAGATCGACGGGTATTGCGAACGGTTGGGTCCGGGATATTGGGCTGAACCGGTGAATGCCGTGACCAACGCCGCCTTTGTCATTGCGGCGCTTTGGATGTGGCGGCGCAGTGCGGGTGTGCCGATGGCCCGGGCGTTGTCGGTTGTTCTGGGCCTGATCGGGATCGGCAGTTACCTGTTTCACACCCATGCGCAGGTCTGGGCGGCGATTGCAGATGTGGCGCCGATCGGTGTGTTCATTCTGGTCTATCTGTTTGCCGTGAACCGGGATGTCTGGGGGATGCGGCCTTGGGTGGCCGGAGCGGCCACGGCGGCGTTCATCCCCTATGCCGCGCTGACCGTGCCGGTGTTCCAGGGGTTGCCTGTGCTGGGCGTGTCGGCGGGATACATCCCTGTTCCGGTGCTGATCCTGATCTACGCCGTATTGTTGTGGCGGCGTGCCCCGGTCTTGGCGCGGGGCTTTGTCATCGGGGCTTTGATCCTGTTTCTGTCCCTGACGGCACGGTCTGTGGATGAAATGCTATGTGCACAGATCCCGCTGGGCACCCATTTCTTGTGGCACATCCTGAACGGCATCATGTTGGGCTGGATGATCGAGGTGTACCGCCGCTACGTGTCGTCCATAGCTGGACGCAATCAAGTCGTGTCGGACACCTGATGCACTTCGATGACATTGCCATCCGGGTCGTAGAAAAAGATCTGGTCCCAGCCCTCGACAGCCTGGTTGCCCCAATCGGCATAGGGAATGCCCTGTGCGTCCAGATGTGCCTTGAACGCAGCCAAATCGTCGGTGCGGTAGGCGATGTGGCCGTGGCTGACCGGGTTGACCATCTGCCCTGACCGGAACCCCGCCAGCGGGTCCTTTTGCGCAAGATGAGTCTGGATGGCCCCGTCGGTGACAAAGGCAACGTCGCCTGCATATCCCTTTTTCTTTTCCAGCGTGGGCAGGCCGTCGGTTTCCCGGTCCAGCCCGAGGGTGTCGCGATAGAACGCGTCCATCCGCGCCACATCGTCTGTCACAAGGTTCACATGGTGTAGTTTGAGCTTCATGGGGTCTCCTTCCTGTTCAAATCTGTGGCGATTGGTCCGGTGGGGCAAGGGCCAAGGCTTGAAGGTGGTCCATCCCTTCGCTATTGCCCGAACTGACGAGAACACGAGGGGTTTCATGTCCATCGATCAAAGCACCGCCGCCCGTGTGGCGAAACTGGCCCGGATCAAGGTCGAGGAAGACCAGCTTCCGGCGCTGGCGTCCGAATTCAACACCATCCTTGGCTTTATCGAGCAGCTGAGCGAGGTCGATGTGGAGGGCGTGGAGCCCATGACATCCGTGACCCCGCAGCGCCTTAAGCGCCGTGTGGATGAAGTGACGGATGGCGGGCAGCAGAACAAGGTGCTGGCCAACGCGCCTGATGCGCGTGAGGGGTTCTTTGCCGTGCCGAAGGTGGTTGAGTAATGGCTGAATTGAACAAGCTGGGGCTGGCAGACGCCCGTGACGCGCTGCGCAACGGCGATGTAACGTCTGTCGAGTTGACCGAGGCATGCCTGACCGAGATCGACGGCGCGGGTGCGCTGAACGCCTTTGTCCACAACACGCCCGAGATTGCGCGGGATCAGGCCAAGGCGGCGGACGTGCGGATCAAGGCGGGCGATGCGCCGGATATGTGCGGGTTGCCCATTGGCATCAAGGACTTGTTCTGCACCAAAGGTGTGCCGAGCCAGGCCGGGTCGCGCATTCTGGAAGGGTTCCTGCCTGAGTACGAAAGCACTGTAAGCGGCAACCTGTTGGATGCGGGTGCGGTGATGCTGGGCAAGCTGAACATGGACGAGTTTGCCATGGGCTCGTCCAACGAGACGTCTGTTTATGGCAACGCGGTGAATCCGTGGCGTCGCGGCAATGATGATGCAGCCTTGACCCCCGGTGGGTCGTCGGGTGGGTCGGCCAGCGCCGTGGCAGCCGACCTGTGCCTTGCTGCGACCGGTACTGATACCGGCGGATCCATCCGCCAGCCTGCTGCCTTTACTGGCATCACGGGCATCAAACCGACCTATGGGCGGTGTTCGCGCTGGGGGTGGTGGCCTTTGCCTCGTCCCTCGATCAGGCGGGGCCGATGACCAAGTCGGTGCGTGATGCGGCCATCATGCTGGAGGCCATGTGCAGCCATGACCCAAAGGATTCGACCAGCGCAGATCTGCCGGTGCCGAATTTCGAAGCGATGCTGACCGGCGACATCAAGGGCAAGAAGATTGGCATACCGGCGGAATACCGCATGGACGGGATGCCCGAAGAGATCGAGACGCTGTGGACGCAGGGTCGCGAGATGCTGGCCGATGCGGGGGCGGAGATTATTGATATCTCGCTGCCCCACACCAAGTATGCGCTGCCTGCCTACTATGTGATTGCACCGGCCGAGGCGTCCTCGAACCTCGCCCGTTATGACGGGGTGCGCTATGGGCATCGTGCCAAGCTGGACCAGGGCGATGGCATCACCGAGATGTATGAGAAGACCCGTGCGGAAGGGTTTGGTGACGAGGTGAAACGCCGTGTGATGATAGGCACTTACGTGCTGTCGGCAGGTTTCTATGACGCCTACTACAACCGCGCGCGCAAGGTGCGGACCCTGATCAAGAAGGATTTCGAGGATGTGTTCGCCCAAGGGATCGACGCGATCCTGACCCCTGCGACGCCGTCGGCGGCCTTTGGTTTGGGCGAGGCGTCGGATGATCCTGTGCAGATGTATCTGAACGATGTTTTCACTGTCACCGTCAACATGGCGGGCCTGCCGGGCATCGCTGTCCCCGCGGGGACAGATGCCCAAGGGCTGCCCCTGGGCCTGCAGCTGATTGGCCGCCCATGGGAAGAGGGTGATTTGCTGAACACCGCTTATGCGCTGGAGGCCCGAGCCGGGTTTGTGGCAAAACCGCAGAAATGGTGGTAGTCCACTTCGACTGTACCAAAGAAGTGTAGAGCAGATGATACTATTTCGCAGTTTCCTGATCCTCGGCGCCGCAGTCGCTGTATCGGCCTGTCAGCCTGTTGTCCCCGACAGCGGGGGCGGCGTTGTTAACCCGGGCCGCGGCGTTGGTTTCGACAATCCCAACACCTTGGCGGCGCGCGAGGCACGTGATGCGCAATTGGCGTCGGCAGCGGTGCCCGCGGCCCCGGCAGTGGGCGCTCAATCGCTGCCGCCAGCATCTGGTACTCCGTCTGCGGCGGCTACACGCCCTGCGCCTACTGCCACTGCGCAAGGGCGCACAACGCCACGTGCGGTGTCAAACCCGGCGAGCCTGGATGCGGAATTGGCGCAGATCGCGGCCCAGAATGATGCGGCAGCGGCACGTGGCAACTCTGGACAGGCGGTACTCAATGCCAGCCCGTCGAATGCGGCACCCGTGATCCTGAACAATCCCGGTATCTCGGACGAGAACAGTTTTGATGCCGTGGCATCGCGCGAAAGTATCGAAAGCGATGCTGCACGTCTGGAGGCGAACCGCCAGCAGTACCAGGTGGTGCAACCAACCGCGTTGCCGTCACGTGCGAGCAGCACGCAGCCTAATGTGGTGCAATACGCGTTGCAGACCCGGCACCCCAAAGGCACCCGTGTGCATCGCCGGTTCAGCGTCGGCTCGGCCGCGAAGTTCCAGCGCAATTGTGCGGAATACAGCTCTGCCGACGAGGCGCAGATTGACTTTCTGGCCCGTGGTGGACCCGAGCGTGACCGTCGCGGCATTGATCCCGATGGGGATGGGTATGCCTGCGGTTGGGACCCGGCGCCGTTCCGCCGGGCGGCTGGCAACTGATCCGCCACTGGCAGTCTTCGCCGAATTGCGGCCCGCGGCGTGACGGTCTGACGCCGCGCTTTGTCGTGTTGCACTACACGGCGATGGAAACGGCAGAGGCTGCAATTGAACGCCTGTGCGACCCCGAAGCTGAGGTGTCGGCGCATTACGTGATCTGCAGGTCTGGGCGCGTCACTCAGCTGGTGCCGGAAGGGTTGCGCGCGTGGCATGCGGGGGAAGGGGAGTGGCAGGGCCTCTCTGACATGAACTCGCGCTCCATCGGTATTGAACTCGACAATGACGGGCAGGGGCCATTTGCCGAACCTCTGATGCAAAGCCTTGAGGTGCTGTTGCGCATGATCTTGCAAGGTTGGGATATCCCATGCGCCAATGTCATTGGTCATTCGGATATGGCGCCGGGCCGCAAGTTCGACCCCGGCCCCTGGTTCGATTGGGCGCGCCTTGAGACACAGGGGCTTGCCGCACGGCGGGGACATGATCGTGGCCCTGGCGATCCAGACCTTGAGAGTTTTGCAAAGCTGGCCAGATTGGCCGGTTACACCGCTGATACCGATCCCGAAACACTGCTGGCGGCTGTGCGCTTGCGCTTCAGGCCCTTCAAGGCTGGCCCAATCGAGCCGGAAGACTTCACTCCGATCGGACACAGGGCTATGTGGACTTGAGCTCCATGTTTCTTCTGACTGAAAATACCACCGCCGGAGGCTCCCACACCGACAACATGGGCCAAGGACCCCATTGACGCGCCCCCGCTCCCGCACGTAAGGGCAACCGGCGCGGAGGGGCGGATGGCCGCGGCAGAGATGTCGAGGAAAGTCCGGACTCCCAGAAGCAACGGTGCCGGGTAACACCCGGGCGGGGCAACCCGACGGACAGCGCCACAGAAAACAAACCGCCCCACATGCGGGGTAAGGGTGAAACGGTGGGGTAAGAGCCCACCGCCGGGCTGGCAACAGACCGGGCACGGCAAGCCCCACCGGGAGCAATGCCAAATAGGGACCGCGCGCTGGGCAACCAGCGGGGCCGCTTCTGCCCCAGCAGGTCCGGGTTGGCAGCTAGAGGGATGTTGGCAACAGCATCCCAAGATGAATGGTCATCTCGGGCAGGGCAACCTGCCTAGACAGAATCCGGCTTACAGCCCCTCCGCGCACGATCATCTGTCACGAAAAGGGGCAAGTGCCTGCGCACTTGCCCTCGGTATTCAATCCAATCCGAACACGACCGGGTCCGACTGGAATTGAACGCTCTGTCAGAGTTCTTCGACCGGCGTGCTGCGGATGTCCGTCCACTGCGTAGCTGCCTTGGAGATCGTTCCGGCGCGGTCCTTGTTGAATGCTTCGAAGATATCGGCATTCAGGAAGACGTAGAGCTTGTTGTCGATCACGGCGGCATAGTCGGGATCGCCGTCGAACTTCTTGCCCACGGACACGCCGAAGGTACAGAAGCCCCCGTTTTGCGGCAGGTACTCTGCCGGTGCGGCCTTGAATGTCTTCAGGTTGGCTTCGGATGCAAAGCGGTAGGCAACGCCGTCATGGACGACCGTGTGTGCGGCGACACCTTCGACCGGATCACCCGATGCGATGAAGGCTACGGGATCAACACCGTGCAGGCCAAGGGGAGCACCGGCAGCCGTGATACCGGTCGAGACATTGTATTCATCTGCGGCCATGGCTTGCGAGGTGAAGGACAGCGCTGCGGCGCCTGCGATGATGGTGGCAAGTGTGAGAGTACGAAACATGGGTTTTCCTTTCGTTTCGAGGGGTGTTGGGCATAGCCCGGTTGGTTTGGCGCAGCGGCTGCCATGCCAAAGAGGAGGTTGTGAGAGGGAGAGAAGGTTTTAGGGTGGGGGCGCTTAGAGCAGGCCCGGCTCGGCGGTATCAGCCTTGTGCAGAGACACCACCACAGCCACGGTTGCGCCCAGGACCCAGTAGTAAGCGGCGTCGAGGCCGGAGAACCCGAAGAGGAACGGCGCTGCGAGGAATGCGCCACCAACGACACCATCGACGGCGAGGTGCAGTTTGTAGGGCAGGACCCGGATCAGACCGAGATGGTGGTCGGTCAGCACCGTCAGGACAAAGGCCGCAACACCGGTGACAACCGAGAGCCAGAAGGCCATGGGGTGCGATTGCCCCAGACTCAAGAGGCCGGGCATCGCCATCAGACCAACGGCGACGGGGTAGTCGAGATAGGCGTGGATTTCCTTGCTGACAAAGCGCAGTGACATAAGTTTTCCTTTCGAAATCGAGGCGGCGATCTGTGCCGCTGTGATGAAAGAAAGATGTGCGTCTTTGCGTCGAAATTCCATTTTCGAACGTTCAGCTTTCTTGACCGATCGTTCGAATTTCTGGACTAGCTGGCGATCTGGCGCGCTTTTTCGATGTGTTCGTTCCGAAATGCGGCTGGGCTTTGTCCAACTTCGCGTTTGAAGACACGTGCAAATGCTGAATCCGAAGCGTACCCGACGTCGCGCGCAATCTCGGCGATGGGTTTGTTCTGCGTGATCAAGTCCTGCTGTGCGATCTGCATCCGCCAGTCCGTCAGGTATTGCAGCGGCGTCACCCCCATCTTTTGCGCGAAGTGCACCGCGAACCCGGTGCGCGACTGTCCGGCAGCGCGGGCGAGGCTTTCGACGCTCCACCCTTCGGCGGGTTGTTTGTGAAACGCCATGAGTGCCCGCGAGATATGCGGATCGGCAAACCCGGCGAGGCCCGTTTGCGTGGCCGCATCTGTTTCGATGAAGGTACGCAGGGCTTGGGCAAAGATCACTTCGGAGATTTTCTGGGCGATTAGGTCGCTGCCCAGCTTGTCCTGCCCGGTTTCGTCGGCGATCAGCCGCAGCGAAGTTTCCATCCAGCGTCCGGCGCTTTCCCCGTAATTGGGGATCAGGATGTAGTCCGGCAATTGGTTCAGCAACATATGCGTTGCGTGATCCGCCAATGAAAAGTGGCCGCAGATGAGTTGTGTGTCCCTGTCATCCACGGCGCCGCCATAGACCAGGACACCTTCACCACTGTAGCCCGAGCTTTCCAGCACCGTTTCCAGTGGCAGAACGGTATCCTTGTCATGCCGCCCGCTGAAAAGATCGTGGGCGGCCCCGTGCGGGATGATGATCAGGTCGCCTTGGGCCAGCGAGACGGTCGTGCCAGACGGTTTGATGCGCACCCGACAGTCCCCGCGGTGGGCGAAGTGAAAGCGCGCGACCTTCTCGTGCGTGGGCACGGCCACACCCCAGGGTGGGGTGAAGGACGTCCGAAAGTACAAGGTGCCCTTGAGCGTGAGTCGGGTCAGGATATCGCTGAGTGGGTCAAGCATGGTCCCGAGATGGGCATGCAGCAGCCCGCCTGTCCAGCAGTTGGAACGATCGGCACATTAAAGTGAATGCGCGGGCGGGTTTTCGGAGTGGAATCAACCGGGATATTGCCGGTGAGATGGGGGGATACGGAAAAATCGGACTTCGCCCTACGTTCCCGGCCTGCGCGGGGTTGACTCGGGGGGGCACGCGGGTAAAAGCCCACCTCTAGACGAATTTCCCGCCAGCGGGCCGACTTGGCTTATTTGGCGATGCAGGAGACACCAGATGGCCAAGCCAACCACGATCAAGATCCGCCTGAACTCGACCGCAGGCACCGGCCACTTCTATGTGACCAAGAAAAACGCGCGCACCATGACCGAGAAAATGGTCGTACGGAAGTACGATCCCGTGGCGCGCAAGCACGTGGAATACAAGGAAGGCAAGATCAAGTAAGATCGCCCATCCTTCGTGATTTCCAAGGCCGCGCCGCAAGGACGCGGCCTTTTTCTTTTCTGGAGGCTCACGTGATTATCCGACCCACGACCAAGGCAGACATGGCTGCTGTCGATGCGCTGTTGGCGCGGACCTATCCAAAGCTGCTCAAGGCGGACTATCCGCCCTCTGTGCTTGTGACAGCCTTGCCCATCATCAGCCGCGCGCGGCCAGAGCTGTTGGTGTGCGGCACGTATTACGTGGTCGAGGAGGACGGAGCGGTCCTTGGGGCCGGTGGATGGACGCGCGACAAACGTGATTGGCGCCTGGGCCATATCCGACACGTTGTGACCGATGATCGGGCGCTGCGCCGTGGGGTGGGGCGGCGGCTGATGTCACATTGCTTTGATGTGGCGCGCACCGCCGGGGTCAAACGGATGGAATGCTGGGCCACGCGGACGGCGGTGCCGTTCTATGCAGCCGTCGGGTTCGTGGAAGCTGGACCCATCGACGTGCAGTTGCAGAGCGGGATCGTGTTTCCGTCTGTGCGAATGCTGCGCGATTTGTAACCGCCTAGCCTGGTTTGGTGCCTGGCTTGCCATCGAGCGTTTCGTAGCGGCGGCTGTTACTTGTCCGGTCATTGATCAGGACACGGTCCAGCGTGGGATATGTGACACGGTCCTGTGGCGCGCGCGTGCCAATCACGACATAGCGCGCGTCGGCGCGACTGTCGTTGCGCAGGTTGTGGCCCACGGGCGTGCCTGCGGTCCATGTCGCGGCGTCCCCTTCCGTGAGCGTGGTTTCGGTGTTGTCCTCGATCAACGTGACGGTGCCTGATAACATGAGGATCATCTCGTCCTCGGTCGCGTGCCAATGGTTGTAGGAAGAAGACGAGCCCGGTGGCAGCGTTTCGATGAACGCCCCGAACTGTGTAAGGCCGCCCGTATCGCTGATCAACTCGGCGGTGTAAGGGCCCAGCGGATCGTCGGTTTTGCCACGGTCCGTGCGGGCTATGCCGCGCTTGATCACTGTCATGTATCCCCCCTTTGAAATAAAAAAGGCCGGTCGCTTGGACCGGCCTTTTCGTGTGTCTGTATGTGCAGGCTATTCCTGCTGGCCCATGAACATGAGCAGGAACTGGAACATGTTCAGGAACGAGATGTAGAGGCTGAGCGCGCCATCAATGGCGGCTTTGTCCAGCCAGTCCTGATCACCATGTGCGGCATGTGCCACATAGGTGTTCTTGATGTCCTGCGTGTAGAACGCTGTCAGACCCGCAAAGATCAAAACGCCGATGGCTGAGATTGCCATCATCATCACGCCCGATTGCAGGAACAGGTTGATGATCATCGCCACGATCAGGCCGATCACACCCATCATCAGGAAGGTGCCCATGCCGCTCAGGTCTTTCTTGGTGGTGTAGCCATAGAGGCTCAGACCGGCAAAAGCGATCGCGGTGACCAGGAAGGTCTGGGTGATCGAGAACGGCGTGAAGACCAGGAAGATCGAGCTCATCGACACGCCCATGACGGCGGCGAAGATAAAGAAGCCAAGCTGCACGGCGGCTGCAGAGCCACGACGCATCAGCGCGCCCCAGCCGAACAGCAGGAAGGCGAGTGGTGCAAACATGACGACCCAGCGCAGCGGCGTGGTGTACAGCACCGTGCCGAGGCCCGTCAGGTACTGGCCTTCTCGCAGGGCAACGGTTGCACCTGTCGGGTCGGATGTGACAGCGAGGCCAGCAATGGCCCATGCCGCCAATGCGGTGATGAGCATGCCGACCGACATGGTCCCATACACTTTGTTCATATGCGCGCGTAGGCCCGCATCGATCTGGGCGGCGCGTGTACCGGCCGCGGACCGGATCGTATTCAACTCAGCCATGACTGACCTCCAAATTGATACCAATTCCGGCGGCTGATCCGCCGGTCGCGGATTTACGCCCGCGTTGTGCTAAATATCGGGTCAGTTTCCCTTTCATTCAAGGGTTTTTAAGGGCTTTCCTGCCGGTTGGATGCGACATTCCGACCAATTTTGTCATAAATGCCGCACACCGCGCATGGACTGCGCCGGGTTATCAGTCACGCCATGTGGCAGGAACGTCCCAGATCGGCTTTGCGCTTTCGCGTGTAGCGCGCTCTGAATTGATGCCGATATCGTCCAGACGTTGTGCATCCAGGCGGGCAAGGGCGCGGCGGGATTTCCAAACATCAAGGATCATGCTTAGCGTCGGAAGGCGACGTGCCGCAGGCTTCATATTGGTGTGACGGGTGGTGATGTCGGTAAATGCCATCGGGCTGTCCTTTCTAATTCCGTGATGAATGACCGGGGTCAAATCAAGTGTCTTGATGTATATGGGGGAATATGGCACATTCTTAAAGCGAATGTTTTTGATGTGAAGTATCAAGGAGTGTGATGTGAGAAACTTGGACATCACGACGCTTCGGTCGTTTGTCGCGGTCGCCGAAAGCGGTGGGGTGACCCGTGCCGCAGGGTTTTTGCATCTGACCCAGTCGGCGGTTTCGATGCAGTTGAAGCGGTTGGAGGAATTATTGGGCCTTGACCTGTTCGACCGATCCGGTCGGACCATCGCGCTGACCGCCTCGGGCGAGCAGTTGCTGGTCTTTGCACGTCGCATGGTAGCGTTGAACGACGAGGTGATCACCCGTCTGACCGATCAGGCTTATGAAGGTGAGATCACGCTGGGTGTGCCGCACGACATCGTTTACCCGGCCATTCCCCGCGTGTTGAAGCAGTTCCATGCGGCTTTCCCGCGTGTGAAGGTGCAATTGGACAGCTCTTATACACGACGTTTGAAAGCCGAGTTCGCCAAGGGTGCCTGTGACATCATCCTGACGACGGAAACGGGTATGGATGCTGGAGGAGAGCAACTGTGCACAAAGCCATTGTGCTGGGTTGGGGCCCCTGGGGGGTCCGCTTGGCGGCAACGGCCGTTGAAATTGGCGTTTGGGCGGCAATGCACGTTCCGCCCGCGGGTCGTTGAAGGATTGGACGCCGCGGACATCCCCTGGGACGTCGTTGTCGAGACTGAAAGCGACCGCACGATCGAGGCCACGGTCAGCGCGGATCTTGCCGTGCATACCATGATCGAAGGTACTGAACCGCCGCATCTGGATCGGATCGAACACGGGGGGGCGTTGCCTGACCTGCCGATGCACAGCATCAATCTGTATGGTGCAGGTGGGGCTGTGAACGAGGTGCATGACGCGCTTGTCGGTTTCCTGCGTCGCGCTTTTGCGGCACCAGATGCCACGACCTTGCGCGCGGTCGCGAACCGCTGACATCGGGGCGTACCGGGGGGGCGATTGGGCGGAATTCGGCCCATAGAAGCGCATGTCTGTCGTTCCTGCTGACCTGGATAAAATTGTGGTTACTTTGGCAATCATCACGCGTTACCGCGCTGGCGGATCGCCGGGAGTTGTAAGTATTTTGGTTTAGTGTTTTGAAAAGTATAGAGAATTTGACTTTTATTTTGACGTTGGCACCGTTTGGCCCCCTCGATGCGCATGCATCCCGCGGTGCCAATATCACCCACGGCGACACGCCTTATGGCTGAAAGCCGCGCACACAATTCCCGTCAAGCGGGTATCTTTTATTGAAAATTACGTGTGTGATACGTAGTATAACGCCACTGAACACGGCGCGAGAGAACGACACGCGCCATTCTGATGGGCGCAAAGCGCGCCCATAGCGACATCACAGGGTTGGGAACATTATGGCACATTTGGTTGACGTACATGTCGGCAAGCGTATCCGGCAGCGCAGGTGGCTGATCGGGATGACCCAGCAAAAGCTGGCTGACATGGTTGGCATCAAATTTCAGCAGATTCAGAAGTACGAGACCGGGGCAAACCGCGTCAGCGCCTCCCGTCTGTGGGATATCGGAGAAGCGATGGGCGTCCCGGCGGCTTTTTTCTTCGAAGGTCTGAAAGAAGATGTCAGCCAGGCCGCTGCTACCGGAGCTGTTCCCGCCGATATGCTCAGCGACAAAGAGGCGATGGAGCTGGTCCGTACATACTACGCGATCCCTGAAGCACAGCGCCGCCGCCTTTTCGAACTTGCGCGGGTTCTGAGCGACGTCGCCTGACCTTTTCGATGTAGTCCGGGCTTGCGTCACGGGTGCCACTCTGGCACCCGATTGGCATGAGCATTCTTATTTCTGACTTGACCGAAGTGGCCCATGCCATGGCAGATGCGGCCGCTGCGGCCATCCTGCCGCACTTTCGGGCACGCGACCTTGATGACGAAAACAAGGCGTCTGATGGGTATGATCCGGTGACCATTGCGGATCGCGCGGCAGAGCAGGCGATGCGCGCGGTGTTGGCGGACAGACGTCCGGACGATGCTATTCTAGGTGAAGAGTTTGGTGCGCATTCCGGTTCTAGTGGTCTGACATGGGTGTTAGACCCGATTGATGGCACCCGCGGGTTTGTATCGGGGACGCCGACTTGGGGGGTTCTGATCGCCGTTGGTGACGCGACCGGCCCTTTTCTTGGCATGATCGACCAGCCTTACATTCGGGAGCGGTTCTGGGGGCTGACGGACGTGCGCAGATGCGCGGCCCGCTGGGGGAACACGCGCTTGCGACGCGGGCGTCACGTCCGTTGACCGATGCGGTTCTGTTCACAACGTTCCCCGAGGTTGGTACCGAAGCGGAACGTGCCGGGTTCGAGGCCGTGGCGCGGGGCGTCAAGCTGGTGCGCTATGGGATGGATTGCTACGCTTACGCTCTTCTGGCGGCGGGTCAGATCGATCTGGTGATCGAGGCCGGATTGAACAGCTATGATATTCAGGCTCCAATCGGTCTTATTGAGGCGGCCGGGGGGATTGTTACGGATTGGTCAGGTCAGCCTGTGCATGAGGGTGGCCGCGTGGTTGCTGCCGCGAATGCTAATATTCACCGCGCGGCGCTGGACATTCTGGCGGGCCATCTGTGACGGCAACCCTGATCAGGTCCGCGGCATATGTCGTGACCATGGACGATGACCGTCGCATTCTGCGGGATGCCGATGTGCTGTTGCAGGACGGGCAAGTGGCCGAGATCGGGCATGGGCTGGAGGCGGTTGCAGAGGTTGTGGACGGTTCGGGCTGTGTTGTCACCCCGGGCCTGGTCAATACGCATCATCACCTCTATCAGACCCTGACCCGCGCCGTGCCGCAGGCGCAGGACGCGCTTTTGTTCGGCTGGTTGCAGGCGCTTTATCCCATCTGGGCTCGGTTCACGCCTGATCATATGTTCACGTCGGCCCAGATCGGGTTGGCCGAATTGGCGCTGTCCGGCTGCACATTGTCGTCTGACCATCTGTACCTCTATCCAAACGGCGTTCGGCTCGAAGACACGATCGCCGCGGCGCGTGAAGTCGGGTTGCGCTTCCATCCGACACGCGGTGCCATGAGCATTGGTGAGAGTGCGGGAGGGTTGCCGCCGGATATGCTCGTCGAGGATGAAGTAGCCATTCTGGACGATATGGTGCGGGTGATCGACAGCTTTCACGACCCCGCGCCCGGGTCCATGTGCCGGGTGGGTGTGGCGCCATGTTCGCCTTTCTCTGTCAGCCGCGAGCTGATGCGCGATGCGGCGCTGTTGGCGCGTGACAAGGGCGTGATGATGCACACCCATCTGGCCGAGAATGACGAGGATATCGCCTATTCCTTGGCACAGTTCGGATGCAGGCCCGGGCAATATGCCGAGGATTTGGGTTGGGTTGGCCCGGACGTGTGGCATGCGCATTGCGTGAAGCTGGATGCTGAAGAAATCGACCTGTTTGCCCGGACGGGTACGGGTGTTGCGCATTGCCCGTGTTCGAACTGCCGCCTTGGGTCCGGTATTGCGCCGGTACGGGCGATGCGGGATGCGGGCGTGCCCGTGGGTCTGGGTGTTGATGGATCGGCCAGCAACGATGCGGGCAATCTGGTGGCCGAGGCGCGGCAGGCGATGTTGTTGCAACGGGTGGCAAAGGGTGCGGATGCGATGAGCGCGCAGGAAGCGCTGGAGATTGCGACGCGGGGCGGGGCCGACATTCTGGGACGGCCTGAGTGCGGGCGGCTGCAGGTTGGGTGTCGCGCGGATGTCGCTATCTGGGATGTCAGCGGGATCGAAGCAGCGGGCAGTTGGGACCCGGCGGCTTTGCTGCTGGCCGGGCCAACGACGGTGCGTGATCTGTTTGTTGAAGGGAGACAGGTTGTGCGGGATGGTCAGATGACGACGATTGATCTGTCACAGGTCATCGCGCGGCAGAATGAGATGGCCCGAAACCTGAGCGCCACCTTATGAAACATGTTTTGCTGTTCATTGCCCTGATCCTGATGGCTGCCGCCGCAGCTGCCGATCCGACAGCGCTGGCCGCCATCAACGCCGAGCGTGACGCCCAAAACCGCGCGCCACTTATCTATGACAGCAGGCTTGAGGCCGCGGCCCGTGCACATGCACAAGACATGGCGACCGCTGGTTTCTTTGCGCATACAGGTTCGGATGGATCAGACATTGGTCAGCGGTTGGATCGTGTCGGCTATCGCTATTGCTTTGGCGCGGAAAACATAGCCGCAGGTCAACGCAGTTTGGCCGAGGTGATGACGTCATGGATGGGGTCACGCGGGCACCGGCGCAACATCCTGCATCGCAAAGCGCAGGCAGTCGGCCTGGCCCGCGGACCGGGCAACCTGTGGGTTATGGTGCTGGCAGCGCCCTGCTAGCTGCGGCGCGTGCCGCCCACCCAGACATCCGCGATGGCGCGGTCATCGCCCATCATGAGCGTCGGGAACACTGCGTCCCAAATGCTCTCGGCCCGTGTATGACGCTGCGCAATGGCTGGGGTCGAGGCAAGATCGAGAATACACAGGTCACCTGCCAGTCCGGGGGAGATGCTGCCAATCTCGTCCGTGCGGTGCAGCACGCGGGCCGATCCTGCTGTCGCCAGCCACAGAAGCTGTGCAGCATGCACGGCGGTCCCGCGCAACTGTGCGATCTCATATGCAGCGGCCATGGACCGCAGCATTGAGAAGGATGAACCACCGCCTGTGTCCGTCGCGAGGCCCGTGCGCACGCCGCCAGAGGCAAGGCCCATGAGATCGAACAGGCCTGAGCCGATAAAAGTGTTGGACGTCGGGCAATGGACGAGGCCTGCCCCCACCTCGCGCAGTCGGTCGGTCTCACGCGTCTCAAGATGGATCGCGTGACCGTAGAGGCCACGTTCGCCCAAAAGCCCGTGCTGTTCATAGGTGTCGAGGTAGTCGCGCGCCTGCGGGTAGAGGCCACGCACCCATTCGATCTCGTCCACCTGTTCGCTCAGATGCGTTTGCATCAGCGCGTCTGGGTGTTCGGCCCATAAAGCGCCCAGGGCGTCCAGTTGATCCTCGGTCGAGGTGGGAGAGAAACGCGGTGTGATCGCATAGCGGGCGCGGCCCTGACCATGCCATTTCTGCAGCAATGCCTTGCTGTCATCATAGGCCGTCTGCGCCGTATCCCGCAGCCCGCCCGGGGCATTGCGGTCCATGCAGGTCTTGCCAGCGACCACGGCCATGTTGCGGTCTGCTGCGGCGCTGAACAGGGCGTCCACGCTTTCGGGGTGGATCGTGCAGAAGCTTGCAACCGAGGTGGTGCCGTGATCAAGCAGCAGGTCCAGGTAGCGATCCGCTGTTTCATTGGCATAGGTGGCGTCGCCAAACCGCATCTCTTCAGGGAAAGTATAGGTGTTCAGCCAGTCGATCAGGCGTTTGCCCCAGGATGCGATGATGGCCGTCTGGGGATAGTGCGCGTGGGCGTCGATGAAACCGGGGCAGATCAGGTGACCGGGATATTCATAGCGTGTCGCTTGCGCGCCTTGCGTAAGTGCCGCGCTGCCAATGGCGGCAATCTTACCACCCTCAATCAGGACGGCGCTGTCTTCGAGAACGTGGACGGCTTCGTGCCATGGTCGGATGAACGGGTCGCCGTCAAAGGTCAGCACATGGCCGGTCAAAAGATATGCATCTGTCATGGCTGTCTTATGCCGGGGGCGTGCTGAGGGCGCAAAGCGAAATCCGGCCCATTGTCAGCACAAGGGCCGCGCCCTATGGTCGCCCACGACGCGACGGAAAGGGAGACGCACGCCATGTCAGATCAGACCGACGTGATCGATCCCACGACCGACGAGAACGCCTATGTCCTTGAACGCAAGGATGTTTCCGCGATCCTCTATGCCGTCGACATCGAAGACCGCGACCAGCTGACCAAGTTGATGGAGCCGCTGCACGCAGCGGACATCGCCGACCTTCTGGAACAGATCAACGCCTTTGACCGGTCGCGCCTGATCCGGCTGTATGACCGCGAGTTCGATGGCGACATCTTATGCGAACTGGACGAGTCGATCCGGGAAGAGGTGATCGCGGTCCTGAAGCCCACCGTTCTTGCGGATGCCGTGCGCGATCTGGACAGTGATGACGTGGTTGACCTGATCGAGGATTTGGACGACGCGCAGCAGGAACAGATTCTGGATGTGCTGGAAGACACGGACCGGGCACTGGTCGAACAGTCGCTGGCTTTTCCCGAATACTCCGCAGGTCGCCTCATGCAGCGGGAGGTTGTCATGGCGCCCGAGCATTGGACGGTCGGCGAGGCCATTGATCGGTTGCGCAGTGCGAACGAAGAGGAATTGCCCAAGCAGTTCTATCACATCGTGCTGATTGACCCGCGCCTGCATCCGGTGGGCAATGTGACCCTCGGCAAGTTGATGCGGTCGCGCCGGGAGGTGCCACTGGCCGATCTGGTCGAAGACACCTTTCAGGTCATCCCGGCCGGTCAGGATGAAAGCGATGTCGCTTATGCCTTCAACCAGTATCACCTGATCTCGGCCCCGGTTGTCGATGACGAGGGGCGGCTGGTTGGTTTGATCACGATCGACGATGCGATGGCCGTGCTGGACGAAGAGCACGAGGAAGACATTCTGCGGCTGGCTGGTGTGGGTGAGGAATCCGCCTTGTCGGACCGTGTGCGCGAAACAACGAAACGGCGCATCCCTTGGTTGGCCGTGAACCTTGTCACGTCGATCCTTGCGTCGATGGTCATTGCCCAGTTCGAGATGGCGATTGCGCAGATCGTGGCGCTGGCTGTGCTGATGCCGATTGTCGCTTCCATGGGCGGCAATGCGGGGACGCAGTCACTGACGGTGGCGGTGCGGGCCATTGCCACCAAGGATTTGACCGGCGCGAACGTGTGGCGCGTGATCCGACGCGAGGTACTGGTGGGGTTGATCAACGGCGCTGTGTTTGCCGTTGTGATGGGGATTGTCGGGGTGATCTGGTTCGGCTCACCTGCGCTGGGCTACGTGATTGCGGCGGCGATGGTAGTGAACATGGTGGTGGCGGGTCTGGCCGGGACCGGCATTCCGATCGTCCTGGACCGCATTGGCATCGATCCGGCGTTGGCATCGGGTGCGTTCGTGACCACCGTGACGGACGTGGTGGGGTTCTTTGCCTTCCTTGGGCTTGCTGCCTTGGTGTTGTTGTGACGAGGTCGGACGCTGTTTGCCTGCGGCAAAGACGCCCCGCCCGCCGTCCCGATGGAGGCCCTTCATGTCGTTGACCGAGGACAAGGCCGCGATCCGAAAACAGGCGTTTGCTGCGCGCACGGCGGCCTTTGACCTCGACGCCGGGGGGGCGTCGGGCCTGTTGTCATCCGTGTTGGCGGGGTATCGCGGAGTGCCTTTGTCCGGTTACATGCCGATCCGATCCGAGATTGACCCGCTGCCCGTGATGGCGGAGGCGGCTGCGCATGGCCCTGTGGCTGTGCCGGTCATTCGGGGCGCGGGACTGCCGTTGGTGTTTTCGAAGTGGACGCCCGGGTGTGCCATGACAGAGGGGCCGTTCGGGGCACAGATTCCTGCGGTCGAAGACCTGTTCGAGCCTGAGATTGTCATTGTGCCTTTGGTGGCTTTTACCCGCGCGGGTGGGCGTCTGGGGTATGGTGGCGGGTTCTATGACCGCACACTTGAAGGCTTGCGTGCGACACGTGCGACCCTGGCCATCGGTTTCGCTTATGGTGTGCAGGAAATGATAAACCTGCCATTGGAGCCTACGGACCAAACGCTCGACATGATCGTAACGGAGACGGAAGTGATTGAGGTGGGGAGGGGGCCAGCCCCCGGCGCTGATGCGCCGCCCCCGGGATTTTGGGGAAACAGGGAATGGGACAGGTCGTGCCTTTGGACTTGCCGTTCTGCCATATGGAGGCATATGGGGCCGTATGAATTTGCTTTTCTTGGGTGACGTCATGGGCCGGGCTGGCCGACAGGCGATCACCGACCATCTGCCGCGCTTGCGCACCGATTGGAACCTCGATTTTGTCGTGGTGAACGGAGAGAACGCGACCTCTGGCATGGGACTGTCCGGTGCGCATGCCAAGCTGCTGCTTGAGGCCGGGGCGGATTGCGTGACCCTGGGCGATCATGCCTTTGACCAAAAGGACATGTTGCGGTTTATCGAGGAAGAGTCGCGCATCATCCGCCCCCTCAACTTTTCCAAGGCGGCACCGGGTAAGGGCGCGCGCCTGTTCACGGCGCGGAACGGAAAGAAGGTTCTGGTGGCGCAGGCCTTGGGGCAGGTTTTTATGAAGCGCCCCTTTGATGATCCGTTTTCAGCGCTCGAGACCGTCTTCCGCACTCATCCGCTGGGCGGGCAGGCGGACGCGATCATCATAGATTTCCATTGCGAGGCAACGTCCGAGAAGATGGCGATGGGCCATTGGTGCGACGGGCGCGCGAGCTTGATGGTTGGTACCCATACGCATGTGCCCACCGCTGACGCCATGATCCTCTCCAAGGGCTGCGCCTATCTGACTGATGCGGGCATGTGTGGCGATTACAATTCGGTCATAGGCATGCAACGCGACGAGCCGCTGCGCCGTTTCATCACCGGCATGCCCAAGGAACGGTTTCAGCCCGCCCTTGGCTCCGCGACCCTGTCGGGTGTGTATGTCGAAACCGGGAATGATGGCCGGGCCACGCGTATCGAAATGGTGCGCGAGGGTGGTCTGCTGCAAACCAGCCGTCCATGACACGCGAGGCGGCGCTGGGCTTTATCGCCGTCCTGATCCTGTTAGGGGCAGGGTGGGGCCTAACCATGCCGCTGACCAAGATCGCGGTGAGCACCGGCTACCAGCATTTTGGCCTCTTGTTCTGGCAATTGGCGATTGGGGTCGTGGTCATGACGGTGCTGGGGCTACTTCGCGGTGTGCGGCTGCCGCGGGGTCGCGCGCATCTTCGCGTCTATCTTGTCATCGCCTTGATTGGATCCGTGTTGCCGAACTCGGCCAGCTACCAGGCTGCGGTGCACCTGCCATCGGGCATCATGTCGATCCTGCTGTCGATGATTCCGATCTGGGCTTTTCCCATCGCGCTGACCCTTGGGCTGGACCGGTTTGAGTGGCGGCGATTTGCCGGGTTGCTGATCGGTTTGACCGCTGTGCTTGTGATCGTGCTGCCCAACGCCGCGATGACGGGTGCGATCCCTGTCATTTGGGTCGGAGTAGGGCTGATCGCAGGTCTGTTTTATGCGTTCGAGGGCAACTATGTCGCGCGCTGGGGCACTGCGGGCCTCGACGCCATACAGGTTTTGTGGGGCGCATCCATTGTCGGTGCCATCATCGCCTTGCCGCTGGCCCTGTTCAGCGGGCAGTGGATTGATCCGCGCCCACCCTTTGCAGCCCCGGATATCGCGCTTGCCATCAGTGCAACGACGCATGTGCTGGTCTATGCTGGATATGTCTGGCTGGTGGGGCGCGCAGGACCCGTCTTTGCGGTTCAGGTCAGCTTTCTCGTGACGCTTTTCGGCGTGTTCTGGGCGCGCTTGATCCTTGGCGAAGCCTATGCCCCGACAGTGTGGGGCGCGCTCGCTTTGATGATGGTGGGCATGTTTCTGGTCCAACCACGTCGCGCACGGGTTGCAGAGGCTGGTCCCTTGGGGGACAGTGCGCGCTGACATGCGCAAGAACAGGGGCCGTGCCTATGGGGCTGATCGAGCTTTCGCAAACAGGCAATGCCATTCTGACACTAGTGGTCGTCGGCGTGATGTTCGTGCTGTTTCTGCGCGAAGTCTTTCCGACCGAGGTGGTTGCCATTGGCGGGGCGTCCCTGATGCTGGCCACCGGCGCGCTCCCCTACGATGACGCCCTTGCAGTGCTGTCGAACCCGGCACCTTGGACCATTGCGTCCATGTTCATCATCATGGGTGCGCTTGTGCGCACGGGTGCGCTTGATGCTTTTACAGGGCTGGCAGATCGGAAGGCCCGCACCAACCCGGCGATTGCCGTCGTCCTGTTGATGACCTTTGTGGTCTTCAGTTCGGCCATCGTGTCGAACACGCCGGTGGTTGTGGTCATGATTCCGGTCATCATCCAACTGGCCAAGACAATGGGGCTGAACCCGTCCAAGATGCTGATTCCGCTCAGCTATGCGGCGATACTCGGGGGCACGCTTACTCTGATCGGCACCTCGACCAACTTGCTGGTGGACGGGGTGGCCCGGACCCAGGGAATGGAGCCCTTTACGATTTTCGAAGTGACCCCGCTGGGCATTATTCTGGTGATCTGGGGCATGATCTATCTTCGGTTCTTTGGTCCCATGCTGCTGCCGGATCGGGACAGTATGGCGGGGTTATTGAGTGACCGCAGCCGAATGAAGTTCTTTACCGAGGCGGTGATCCCGCCGGACTCCAACCTTGTGGGGCGCGAGGTCACGGGCGTTCAGCTGTTCAAGCGCGATGGCGTGCGTCTGGTCGATGTGATCCGCGGGGACGAATCCTTGCGTCGCAATCTGCAGGGGGTGGAGTTGCGGGTTGGGGATCGCGTGGTTCTGCGCACGCAGATGACCGAGCTTTTGAGCCTGCAACGCAACAAGGAACTCAAGCGCATTGATCAAGTTGGGGCGGTCGAAACCACAACGGTCGAGGTGCTCATTACCCCCGGCTGCAGAATGGTGGGTCGGTCGCTGGGGACATTGCGTTTGCGCCGCCGCTATGGCGTCTATCCCTTGGCCGTGCATCGCCGGAACCAGAACATCGGGCGGCAGTTGGATGAATTGGTGGTCAAGGTGGGCGACACGCTGCTGCTGGAAGGGGCGCCCGAAGACATTCAGCGTTTGGCGGCAGACATGGACATGGTGGATGTCTCCAAACCCTCGCAGCGCGAGTTTCGGCGGAGCCATGCGCCCATCGCGCTTCTGGCCTTGCTTGGTATCGTCGTGCTTGCCGCGTTTGGTGTGGCGCCAATCCTGATGTTGTCGGTTCTGGCGGTGGCTGTCGTCCTGATCACCCGTTGCATTGACGCGGACGAGGCGTTTTCCTTTGTCGATGGCCGCTTGCTGGCGCTGATCTTTGCCATGCTGGCAATCGGGGCGGCGCTCGAGGCGACGGGGGCGGTTTCATTGATTGTCGATGCAATTGCCCCCGGCCTGATGGTTCTGCCGCCCTTCCTGATTGTATGGGCAGTGTACTTGCTGACCTCTGTTCTGACCGAGCTTGTCAGCAACAATGCCGTTGCTGTTGTCGTCACGCCGATTGCGATTGGGCTCGCTTCGGCGCTCGGGATTGATCCGCGTCCATTGGTTGTGGCTGTGATGGTGGCCGCGTCCGCGTCGTTCGCAACGCCCATTGGCTATCAGACCAACATGTTGGTCTATGGACCCGGTGGTTATAAATTTACGGATTTCATGCGCGTTGGTATCCCACTGAACCTGAGCGTTGGGTTGCTTGCGTCTGCCGTTATCCCCGTTATTTGGCCACTGTGATGGCAAGGGACTGTTAACAACGTCAGTGCTATGCCGAGGGACAGTCAACCTAAGCACAGTCCATGCCCGACCTTCGCCGCCCTGCGCATCTTATCACTCCCGCTTACGAGGATAACGGGCTGTTCCGCTCGCCGGTGCGGCGGATCACCGTTGGGCTTGTGCCACAGATTCACCGCAACAACCGGCAGGATCTGGTCGTGCGTGGTTTTGTGCGCGATGGGGCTGCCATTCAGGTGCTATTTGCCGGGCGGAGGGCCAAACAGGCCAAGGGGCTTGAGGCGCGGCTGCGGTCGATGTTGTTTCAGACGCGGTCGAAAACCCCTGGTTGGCGTGAAGAGGGGATCGATACGATCCAGCTGCCCATGCGGGTAGAAGGGGTTTGGCGGTCGCGCTTTTCACGCGATGCATGGGGGTGCGAGACGCGGTATTTTCAACTTGTCGCGGCCCGCTGGGCCATGTTCGATGATGCTGGCGTTGCGCATCTCTTTGGCGAAGCGCCGGTGCATTTGCACCCCGCACACAGAGCAAGGGTTGGTGGGCCGTCAGGCGATTGACTGCGACCTACCGGCGTTGCGACCCGAGAAGATGCAGCCGCCAAGGAACGTGCCCTCAAGTGCGTTGTAGCCGTGATAGCCGCCACCGCCAAAGCCCGCCACTTCACCCGCGGCGAACAGGCCGGGCACGGGCTGCCCATTGGCCCCGATCATCTGGCTGTCGAGCGTGGTGTGCAGCCCACCCAGCGTCTTGCGCGTCAGAACGTGCAGTTTGACGGCAATCAGGGGACCATTGGCGGGATCAAGGAACTTGTGGGGTTTGGCCGTCCGCAGCAAGCGATCACCGCGGTAGTTCCGCGCGGCGTGGATGGCCATCATCTGGGCGTCCTTGGAAAACGGGTTGTCGATCTGCGCATCCCGCGCTTCGATCTGGCCGCGCAGTTTCGCCTCGTCGATCAGGTTGCCGCCTGCCACCTGGTTCATACCACGCACGAGGGTCGCAAGGTCATTGGCGACAACGAAATCCTCGCCACGTTCCTTGAACGCCTCAACCTGAGCTGTCGCGTTCTTGCCGGACAGCACGCGTTGCTTGATCACCTCGGACCATTTCTTGGACGTCAGATCCGGGTTCTGTTCAGAGCCCGACAGCGCAAATTCCTTCTTGATGATCTTCTGGGTCAGCACGAACCAGCTGTAGTCATAGCCCGTTGCCAGGATATCGCGCAGGGTCGACATGCTGTCGAAACCGGGTAGGGCGGGGGAGCGAACCGGTTGCCTTCCGCGTCAAACCACATCGATGAGGGACCGGGCAGAATGCGGATGCCGTGGCTGGGCCAGATCGGGTCCCAGTTCTTGACCCCTTCGGTGTAGTGCCACATGCGGTCGCCGTTGATGACATGCCCACCTGCATTTTCGGAAATGCCAATCATGCGGCCATCCACATGGGCGGGCACACCCGCCACCATGTCCTTGGGCGCGGGACCCAGACGGTCGGTGGGCCACACTTTCCGCACCATGTCGAAATTGCCGCCAATCCCACCCGAAGTGACAATGACAGAGGGTGCGCGCAGTGCAAACTCGCCCACCGCATTGCGGTTGGTCTTCTGCCCACGCTCCGCACCGTCTTCGGCCAGAACTGTGCCGCTGACCCCCTTGGCCGTGCCGTTTTCCATGTCGATCCGGTCGACCTGGTGTCGGAAGTTGAATTGGATCAGGCCCGATTTCTCATGCTCTTCGCAGCGGCGCACGAAATGTTCGATGATGCCGGGGCCGGTGCCCCACGTGATGTGAAAGCGGGGGACCGAGTTGCCATGTCCGTCGGCATAGCTGCCGCCGCGTTCGGCCCAGCCCACAATGGGAAACCAGCGCAGGCCCATGGAATGCAGCCAGGGCCGCATCTCTCCGGCCGCAAAGTCGATATAGGCCTCGGCCCATTTGCGGGGCATTTCGTCTTCATCCCGGTCGAACTGCGCGCTGCCCATCCAGTCGTTCAGGGCCAGTTCGCGGCTGTCGCGGATGCCCATACGCCGTTGTTCGGGGGTGTCGACCATAAAGAGACCACCAAGGGACCAGAAGGCCTGACCGCCCAGAAAGCTGCGGGGCTCCTGATCCACGATGATGACCCGCTTGCCCCGGTCGCCCAAGTCGGCAGCGGCGGCCAAACCGGCAAGGCCCGATCCCACGACAATGGCGTCTGCCTGATCCATCACTCTCTCCCTTAGCGGCTGCGGAACCACGCCACGAACGGCGCGGCGACGATGTACATTGTGATGCCATACACGGCTGAGGGCAAAGCCATGGCGCTGAACCCTTCGGACTGGCCAGAGATCAGGGCGGCCAGAGTGATGCCCAGCGTGGCGTTCTGGATACCTGTTTCAATCGAGATGGTCTTGGACTGGCCCCACGGCAAGGCGCGTGCGCGCGCCAGGACAAGACCCAAGGCCAACAGGAGGGCGTTCAGGATGATCAGGGCCGGGCCCAACGTGCCGAGGTTATCGACGAACAACTGCCAGTTGCCTGCGAGGGCAGCGAGGACGATGACAACAAACAAGACGGTTGCGATCCGGGTCAGCAGCGGTTCGATGCGCGTGGCAAAGCTGGTGGCGAAGTGGCGGATGAGAACCCCAATCAAAACCGGCAGGGTTGTGATCAGGAACATGGCAATGGCCAGCGACGTGACGGACACGTCGGGCGCAGCGTCACCCATGAAGTGCACGACGGACCATGCTGCCAGCACAGGTACGGTGATGATGCTGAGCAGGCTGATCACGGCGGTCAGAGATACCGACAGGGCGACATCCCCCTTGGCCAGGCGCGAGATCATGTTTGACGTCACCCCGCCGGGGCAGAAACTCAGCAGCATGAATCCCACAGCAATTTCGGGGGCCAGGCCAAAGGCGCGGACGGTGATATAGGTCACCACGGGCAATAGAATGACCTGCGCCACCGCACCGATTGTAAAGGCTTTTGGGGTGCGCAACACACGTCCAAAGTCGCCAAAGGTCAGGCCGATGCCGAGGCTCAGCATGATGATGGCGAGCGACAGTGGCAGCACCACGTTAATCAATATGTCCATAGTCTTTCTCCCTGCGGGACACGTTAGACGCGTGCGTCCGCAGCGTGCAACGTTGACCCTTGGTCAGCCGTTGTCAGGCGTGTGTTCAAAGCGGCCAAAACACGAGGATGGCCGGGATAGATACAGCCACCACGATCACTTCGAGCGGCAGGCCGATGCGCCAGTAATCGCCGAACTGGTAACCGCCGGGGCCAAGGATCAGCGTGTTGTTCTTGTGTCCGATCGGGGTCAGGAAGGCCGACGAGGCTGCGACCGCGACTGCCATCAGGAATGGGTCGGGGGACACACCGAGGGTTTGCGCCATCTGAATGCCCACGGGGGCAGCCACGATGGTGGTTGCGGTGTTGTTGAGTACGTCCGACAGGCTCATCGTGACCACCATCAGCACTGTCAGGACGGCCCATGCGGGCAGACCTTCGGTCAGATTAACCAGCCACCCTGCGATCAGTTCGGTTCCGCCCGAACTTTCAAGGGCCGCCCCCAATGGGATCATGGACCCCAGCAGTACGACGACGGGCCATTCGATGTGGGTATAGAGTTCTGACAAAGGCACGATGCGCGACAGCACATAGGCGACGACAACAAGCCCAAGGGCGATGGGCAGGTAGAGCAGGCCGACGCTGGCGGCGGCCACCGCGCCGACAAAGAGCCCGATGGCGAGCCAAACCTTGTCATCTGCCGTGACCGACAAACCCCGCTCTGCGAGCGGCAGGCAGCCCAGCCAGTTGGTGACATCATTTCCGGTGTCGCGAGGGACCAGCAGGAGTAGGATATCGCCAGTTCGGATTTCGGTCTGGCGGATCTGCCGGGTTACACGCACACCTGCCCGCGAAAGGCCGAGAAGCACGGTATTGTGCCGCCAGGCAAGGCCCACGGATTGTGCAGTACGGCCCACCAGACGGCTGCTGTCGGTCACGACAACTTCAATAATTTCAACACCTTCACCTGCGGCATTCAACTTCTCTTCCCGATCCGCATCTGCCACGGCAAGGCCGATGGCTGCGCGGAATTCATCCAGCGCGTCTGGCGTGGCCTCGATCACCAGTACGTCGCCTGCGCGCAGTTCGGAGTTGCGGGCGCGACCGTAGCGGCGCTTGCCGTCGCGCAAGAGGCCCACAAGGGCCACGTCGGCCTTGTCCGCATCCGTTTCTAATTCAGCCAACCGCTTGCCGATATGCTTGCTGTCCTCTGGCACAACCAGTTCGGCGATGTAGCTTCCGATATCCTCAAGTTCGGCGGTGGCATCGGCCCGGGCGGGGATCAGGCGCCATCCGATCAGGGCCACAAAGGCAAGCCCAGCGATGGCAGCAACGCCGCCCACCGGGGCGAAATCAAACATGCGGAAAGGCTCGCCAAGGCTGTCTTCGCGGATGGAGGCAATGATGATGTTGGGCGGTGTTCCGATCAGTGTGACCATGCCGCCAAGGATTGTAGCGAAGCTTAAAGGCATGAGGCTAAGGCCGGGGGAACGCCCGGCTTTACGCGCGGTCTGGATGTCCACGGGCATGAGCAGGGCGAGCGCTGCGACGTTGTTCATGAAGGCCGAGAGCACGCCGCCGATGGCGCCCATGAGAGTGATATGCGCCCCCAGCGAGCGGCTGGCATCGACGAGGGTGCGGGTGATCAGGAAGACCGCGCCGGAGCGGACCAGGCCAGCGGAGACAACGAGGACCAGAGCCACCACCAGAGTGGCCGGGTGGCCGAAGCCGGAGAAGGCATCATCGCTTGGGACCACCCCCAGCACGACACCCAGCATGAGGGCGGAGAAGGCGACGATGTCATAGCGGAAGCGGCCCCAGAGCAGCAGGCCGAAGACGGCACCGAAGAGGGAGAAGAGGATAATCTGGTCTGTGGTCATGCGGGGCACGTTAGGGGCGCGGGGGCAGGGGTGCCAGTTGTTTCTGAGCGGCGCGATTCGGTGCGCGTGTTTACTTTGTTTTCATGGAGATTGACGTCATAGACCGGCTGTCACCCCCCGTGCAGCATCCGTACACCCCCTGTACACCACCATCGGGCGGCGGGGCACGGGTTAACGCAACGTTCGGTGATCCAAAGGATGCTGCGCGACGCGATTAACTGAATGAGGGGCTCTGCCCCTCAAACTTCCCGAAGTTTATCTGGCAAGATGAAGCAGTTTGATTATGACGTATTGCTATGTGGGGCGGCCAAGGGTGATTTTGCGTGTCGCTGGTTCTGACCAGTCGACCTTTGGCCCCGCGGGGACAATGCCGAGCGGGTTTCGCAGTTCGGACTGAGAGAAGTAGCCCGCCTTGTAGATGTCCGGTTTGACCGTCTCGGCCACGCCGGGCAGGGCGTATAGGGCGCGGGCATAGTCCCAGAGCGCGGGGTAGTCGCTGAGTTTGGCGAGGTTGCATTTGAACGCATAGTGGTAGGCGACGTCAAAGCGGGTGAGGGTGGGGAAGAGGCGGAGGTCGGCCTCGGTCAGTTGGTTGCCCACGAGCGTAGGGTGCGCTGAGAGGTGCTGTTCCAGATCATCCAGCGTGTTGAAGAGGTCAGTCACGGCTGTGTCGTAAGCCTCTTGCGTGCGGGCGAAACCCGCGCGGTAGACACCGTTGTTGATCTTTGCGTGGATCAGGGTGTTCCAGCGGTCGATCTCGGCCACATGTTGTGGCGGGCACAGTTGGCGGTTGGTGTCGAACGTCGTTGCGAGCATGCGCACAATGTCCGCGCTTTCGTTCGAGACGATCTGTTGCGTGTCTTTGTCCCAGAGCACTGGCACCGTTATGCGGCCCGTGTAGGTCGGACGCTGGCGGGCGTAGACCTGATGCACCGCTTGTGCGTCTAGTTCGGTGTCGGCGTATTCTCCTTCACTATCAAACACCCAACCCTGATCGGTGCGGCGCGGTTTTGCGATGCTGATGCTGATTGCGTCCTGCAGGCCCAGTACAGCCCGTACCAGAAGCGTGCGGTGCGCCCATGGGCAATTCCACGCGACAAAGAGGTGGTAGCGGCCCGCGTCCGGCGTGAAGGGGCCGTCTGTCGTGATCCAGTCGCGCAGGGTGCTCTTGGCGCGTTCATAGGCCCCGTTTCTTGTGGTGCCGGGACCGGGGTCTTCGGCCTCGTACCTGCCTTCGATCATCACGCCCATTGTCGTCTCCGCCTTGTTTGAAGGTAAGCTAACAGAGCGTAGGGCGCGCGCTACGCACGGGCGGGCTGCGTGCGCGCACAGGGTGGCCTTGCCCCGCCCATTGCCGATGTCCTATAGACGCCCGGACCACCGAATTTACGAGACAGGAGGCGCGCATGGCCGGCCACTCAAAATGGGCAAACATCCAGCACCGCAAGGGGCGCCAGGACAAACTGCGCGCCAAGCTGTTTTCGAAACTGTCGAAAGAGATCACAATCGCCGCCAAGATGGGCGACCCTGATCCCGACAAGAATCCGCGCCTGCGTCTGGCCGTGAAAGAGGCCAAGGGGCAGTCGATGCCCAAGGACAATATCGACCGCGCCATCAAGAAGTCGATCGCGGGTGAGGGCGAGGATTACGAAGAAATCCGCTATGAGGGGTATGGCCCGAATGGCGTGGCGGTCATTGTCGAGGCGATGACCGACAACCGCAACCGGACGGCATCGACCGTACGCTCGACCTTTACCAAAAATGGCGGGAACCTGGGCGAGACCGGTAGCGTCGGCTTCATGTTCGAGCGCAAGGGCGCTGTGAGCTATGCTGTTGAGGCGGGCGATGCGGACACCGTGATGATGGCGGCCATCGAAGCGGGGGCCGAGGATGTGGAGAGCACCGAGGACGGGCACGTGATCTGGTGTGCGGATACCGACCTGAACGAAGTGTCCAGCGCGTTGGAAGGGGATCTGGGCGAGTCCGAGTCCACCAAGCTGATCTGGCGCCCGACCACGACGACCGAGATGGATCTGGAAGGCATGCAGAAGTTGATGAGGCTGATTGATGCCTTGGAAGACGATGATGACGTGCAGAACGTCACCACCAATTTCGAGGCCAGTGACGAAGTGATGGCCCAGCTGGAAGGCTAGGGAGACACTAGCCTGACCGCATTTTGAAATGGCAAATTCTGAATAGCGGGGCGCGCGCGGCTGCCCCGCTATTTTTGTGTTTCGCGCAGGCCTGACCAGAGCAGGCTTGCCCCCATGGCGCTGAAGGCGGCGGCAAACACGCCTTCGACTGAAGCTGAGAACCGGGCGTAACCACGCATCGCAACCCCTGTGGAAAAAAGCAGCGCATATGTCCCGTAGATCACGAGACCGGACAGTGCGCCGAGTGGGCCAAAGGCTAAAACGTGAAGCGCGCTCAAGCCTTGGCCAAACAGGAAGGACGCAACAGCGGCCCACATCAATGCGGCCTTTGGATTGGTCAGCACGACAAGCAGCCCCCGCCGCCATGCGGATTGCCTGTCGAGCGGTTGTGCGTTGGGTGTGATCGTTGTGGGGCTGCTGCCGCGCAGTGTGGCGCGCGCGGCCTTGATCCCGAGATAGAGCAGGTAGCTGCCGCCTGCGATTTTCAGAATGAGCAGGGAGAGGGGGACAGCCTCGATCAATGCGCCGAGGCCGAGGGCCGTCGCGGCTGACCAGACCAGCATGCCGGATGCTATGCCAGCAACGACGAATAGGGCGGGTGACCGACCCTGCGCCAGACCGACAGAGGCCACCGCTGCCAGGTTTGGTCCGGGTGAAATTTGCGCAGCGAGGACGCCGATCCAGGTCAAGGCATAGATGGTCAGCATGGGGCGCCTTTCGAATACATGGGGTTCATCCGCAGTATGGCGCATGGGCGGCAGTCGGCAAGACGGGACGTTCTGGTGGGCGGCGCTTTGTTTTGAGTTGCTTTGAGGCTGCCCCTTAAAAAGCAAAACGCCGCCCTGTCGCGGGGGCGGCGTTGTTCTTGTGCCTTATGGGCTGTTCTTCTGCGGATCAGAAGAACAGCTGGCGGGCGACCTGACTCCAGCTTTGGGAGCTGTCGGCATGTGGGGCTGGGGTCTGACGGCGCAACCGGCGCATCAGCCCTTTGAGATCGTTCAAGCGCGTGCGCGCGGCAGCACCGCCGGCGCGGCTTTGCACCGACAGGATCTTTTCCTGTGTTTGCAGCGCGGCCTCGATCAATTCGAGGTCCTGCTTGGTCAGATCGACGGTATGTGTATCGTCAAGCATCGGATTTCATCCTTGTTATCGTTGACCAGCATATGGGGTCTGTAAGGTCATACGCCAATCATCAAAGATCAGATCAACGTGATACCCGCATCAGTTGACAGCTGCTGGCAGTAGTAAGGCATGTCGTTGCACGCCGGTCGGAGGGATATAGGGACTGTTTCCGAAATATGCTCTTCACATTTTTGCAAGGCTGATGTGCAAAAAGTGTATAGCTCGGGCAGGCTTGCGCACTGCAGTTGATTTGGCTACGTCTGGACGTCTTGCAATTTGAGCAGTCACATGGCGTCCTTCCTTCCCGGTTTTTTTCTGTCTTTGTCGCTAATCTTGGCGATCGGAGCACAGAATGCGTTTGTGCTGCGGCAGGGCTTGCGGCGCCTGCACGTGTTCTGGGTGTGTCTGACCTGCGCGACTTGTGATGCCGTTCTGATTGCCGCCGGGGTGGCGGGTTTTGGTGCCTTGGCAGAGGCGGTGCCGTGGTTCGAGCCGCTGATGCGTTATGGCGGGGCGACCTTCCTGATCTGGTATGGCTGGCGGAACGCGCGGTCTGCATGGAAAGGGGGCGCAGTGTTGGACGTTGCAGGCGAAAACACCCAGAGCCTGCGTGCCGCGATTCTGACCGTGCTGGCCCTGACCTGGTTGAATCCGCATGTGTATCTGGACACCGTTGTGCTGATTGGATCGATCTCTTCCCAGTATCCTGACCGTTTGATCTTTGGTGTCGGGGCAGTGTTGGCCAGCTTTACGTTCTTTTTCTCTCTGGGCTATGGCGCGCGGCTGCTGGCGCCGCTTTTTGCAAACCCGCGCGCGTGGCAAGTGTTGGACGGAATCATCGCTCTGACCATGTGGGCCATCGCGCTCAAACTTCTACTGCTTTAGCGGCTTGCCCTTTGCCCAAGTTTCGGGGTTCATGCGCGCATGACCTCTTCCCCATCTCGTCCGCTGGTCGGCATCGTCTGGATGCTGGTGACCGGGTTCTGCTTTGTCGCGGTGACCGCGTTGGTCAAGTATATGGGCGACCGTATTCCACCGGCTGAGGCGGCGTTTCTGCGCTACTTGCTGGGCCTTGTATTTCTGCTGCCCATGTTGCCCGCCTTGCGAGAGGCGCGGTTGACGGCCCGGCAGTGGCGGCTGTTTTCCTTGCGGGGTGTTTTTCACACCGGCGGCGTGATCCTGTGGTTCTTTGCCATGACACGCATTCCCATCGCCGAGGTGACGGCGATGAACTACCTTGCGCCCGTCTATGTCAGCATCGGTGCGGCGCTGTTTCTGGGCGAGCGTCTCGCCCTGCGCCGGATCGCGGCCATCGTCGTAGCCCTGGTCGGGACGGCGGTAATCCTGCGCCCCGGATTTCGCGAGGTCGCGCCGGGCCATATCGCTATGCTGTTTTGCGCGGTGAGCTTTGCGGGCTCATATCTGTTGGCCAAGATCATGGCGGATGAGGCGAAGCCTGCGGTGGTAGTTGCCATGCTCTCGATCGTGGTGACCGTATGTCTGGCGCCTTTCGCTTTGGCCAATTGGGTGATGCCGACTGCGACCGAGTTGGGTCTGTTGTTTCTGGTCGCCTGTTTTGCGACTGCGGGGCACTACACGATGACCATGGCCTTTGCCGCGGCACCCGTGACCGTGACGCAGCCTGTGACCTTCCTGCAGCTTGTGTGGGCCGTGTTGCTAGGTGCGGTGGTTTTTGCCGAGCCGGTGGACATTTGGGTGATCCTTGGCGGGGCGCTGATCCTGGCGGCTGTGTCATTCATCACATGGCGCGAGGCCGTGTTGAAGCGTCGCCCGATCACGCCGCCCAGCCCCGCAACCAAGCTCTGATATTTTTATTGATTGACTGATCAATAAAAAACCTGCAACTTGCGCCGCATCTTTGGAAAAGGGGATGCGCGTGCCGAAACTGGGGATGGAACCGATCCGCCGGGCGGCGTTGGTAGAGGCAACGATCGCCGAGATCGGAGAGGCCGGGTCGCTGGATGTGACCGTGAGCCAAATCGCCAAACGGGCGGGCATGTCGTCGGCGCTGGCGCATCACTATTTCGGCGGCAAGCACCAGATTTTCCTTGCTGCCATGGGGCAGATCTTACTCGACTACAGAGCCGAGGTGCTGGAAGCCCTGTCCAAAGCCCGCACGCCGCGCGCGCGGGCCGAAGCGCTGATTGAAGCCAGCTTTGCTCCGTCCAGTTTTGCGCCCGCGACCGTCGTTGCGTGGATGACGCTTTATGCCCATGCCACCACACACCCGGAAACCCATCGTCTTTTGATGCTGTATCAGAAGCGCCTGCGGTCGAACCTGACCCATGCGTTGCGCGGGATCGGCGCGGACCCACGCAATGATGCAGAGATGTTGGGTGCGCTGATTGATGGTCTGTATCTGCGCGCCGCACTGGCCAAGGATGAGTCGGGTGACTCTGCCAAGGCAACAGCGCTGCGGGCCCTTGATACGCTGACGAGGCGATATCAATGAACAAGCCCAACATATTGATTTTCATGGTGGATCAGCTGAACGGTACGCTGTTCCCGGATGGGCCTGCGGATTGGCTGCATGCGCCAAACCTCAAGAGGCTGGCCGCCCGGTCGACCCGTTTTCGCAATGCCTATACCGCCTCGCCGCTCTGTGCGCCGGGGCGGGCCGCGTTTATGTCAGGCCAGTTGCCAAGTGCCACGGGCGTCTATGACAATGCGGCCGAGTTTCCATCGTCAATCCCCACCTATGCACATCATTTGCGCCGTGCGGGGTATCAGACCTGCCTTTCGGGCAAGATGCATTTTGTCGGACCGGATCAGTTGCACGGCTTCGAAGAGCGTCTGACCACCGATGTCTACCCACCTGATTTCGGCTGGACGCCGGATTACCGCAAGCCGGGCGAGCGGATCGATTGGTGGTATCACAACATGGGGTCAGTCACAGGCGCGGGCGTGGCCGAGATCACCAACCAGCTCGAATATGATGACGAGGTTGCCTATCACGCCACGCGCAAGATCTATGATCTGGGGCGCGGGCATGACGCGCGGCCCTGGTGCCTGACTGTCAGCTTCACACACCCCCACGACCCTTATGTGGCGCGCAAGAAATACTGGGATCTCTACGAAGACTGCGCGCATCTGATGCCCGAGGTCGGCGCGACTCCCTACGAGGATCAGGACGCGCATTCGCAGCGCATCCTTGATGCCAATGATCGCGACAACTTCAACATCTCGAACGAGGATATCCGTCGGTCGCGCCGCGCCTATTTCGCTAATATCTCTTATCTCGATGACAAGATCGGTGAGGTGCTGGAGGCGCTGGAGGGCACACGGCAGGAGGCGATCATCCTGTTCGTGTCCGACCATGGTGACATGCTGGGTGCGCGCGGGTTGTGGTTTAAGATGTCCTTCTATGAAGGGTCGTCGCGGGTGCCGCTGATGATCTCTGCCCCGTCGATGGCGCCGGGGCTGGTGGCGGATCCGGTCAGCAATATCGATGTGTGTCCCACTTTGTGCGATCTGGCGGGCGTGGACATGTCCGAGGTGATGCCGTGGACCGCCGGGCAATCGCTGGTCCCGCAGGGGCAGGGTGTTGAGCGCACCGAACCGGTGGCGATGGAATACGCGGCCGAGGCGTCATACGCCCCTATGGTGTCGCTGCGCTATGGTAAGTGGAAGTACAACCGCTGTACGCTGGACCCCGATCAACTGTTTGATCTTGAGGCCGATCCGCATGAGTTGACTAACCTTGCGGATGTGCCGGCCCATCAGGGCACGTTGACCCAGTTGCAGGCCAAGGCGGACGCGCGCTGGGATCTGGACCGTTTTGACGCAGATGTGCGGACCAGTCAGGCCCGCCGCTGGGTGGTCTACGAGGCGCTGCGCGAGGGTGGCTACTATCCATGGGACTACCAACCGCTGCAAAAGGCGTCTGAGCGTTACATGCGCAACCACATGAATTTGAATATTCTAGAGGAAAATCAGCGCTTTCCGCGCGGAGAATAAACCATTGCATGAAGGCCCTTGGTGCGGGGTGGCGATGGATCAACAAAAAGGCGCCAAAGCCAACGGGTCAACAAGGAGGGACCTTAACTATGCTCACGACGATTATATCTTTCGGGGTGTTACTGGCCTTTGTGCTGGTGGCATTCATCACGATCAAATACTGGAATGTGCGACTGACCGGGCCGCAGCCCGTCAGCCTGTTCGTGTTCATTGCAATACTGTTCACCTCGGGCCTTGATGTGGGCCTGATCATGTTTCCGATTGCCTTTGACTTCCCGCTTTATGCCGACACGGCGACGGAACCTGCCTATGCTTTCACGAACCCGCTGGCGCTTGAGTTCGGGTTCTGGGGCTTTCTGATCTGGGCGTTCTACTTTCTGACGGCATTCTATTTCTGCGCCATCGAGCCGCGGGTGAAGTTCTTTGAGAACGGGTTGGTCAAGCTGATCAACAACCTGGTCATCATCACGACCTGTGCCTTCACCGGTGCGCTGTTCCTGATCTACATGCCCTACTACATCCCCGAAGTTGGCGACGGCGAAACGGTGATCCCGGCGTTTTATATCATCTGCTTTGGTGTCATCCTTGCCGCATCGTATTCATCGACGGACATCAAATATGTGAAGATTCTGTCCGTCGCATCGACCCTTGTGTTCTTTGCCTTGATCGCGGGCATGTGGGTCAACGGCCGCATGGGCTTTGGTGAGTTCCTGTCCACGGGCAGCAACATCGGCGGTTACTTTGCCAACATACACAAGTTCATCATCCCGCTGACCGATTATCACGAATTCTACCTGTTCTGGTGGTTTGCGTGGTCGATCATGATCGGGCAGTTCACGTCGCGTTTCGTGGGTGGTCTGACCACGTGGCAGCTGCTGGCGGCGTTGTTGATCTTCCCGTCGATCCCGCTGGGTGTGTGGTTCACGGTGGCCTACTGGTATCACCTGAACGCCATCGACATGACCGGGCTGGTCAACTGGTCGATGACCGTTGTGGGTATTCTGTTCGTGATCAACTCGTTTGACTCGCTGATCCGGCTTTACACCGACAACCTGAACGTCACTGCCGACCGCTTTGGCAAGGTGCAATACGTGCTGGGCAATGCCGCCCTGCTGTTCGTGCTGACCCTGCTGTTCCAAGGCCAGTGGTTGCAGATCCAGTGGGTCGGCACCGCCGTCATTGGCATCTACCTGGCGTGCCTTGCCTGGGTGCTGATGCGCCGTGATACGCTGGATGACCTGAGCAGCGTGCACGCGGCCCCGGCAGAATAGACATCGCGGGGGCGGTGGGCCTGTCCCGCCGCCCCATTCAACACATGAGGATTTGAATGCAAACCCAACCGGCAGCGAGCCATTTCATTGGCGGCGAATATGTTGAAGACACGGCTGGCACACCGATTGACGTGATCTATCCGGCGACCGGCGAGGTGATTGGCCGGGTGCATTCCGCGACACCGGCCATCGTCGATCGCGCGCTGGAGGCTGCACGCGGCGCACAGGCAGCATGGGCGGCCATGACTGGAACCGAGCGGGGCCGCATTCTGCGCCGTGCCGCCGACATCATGCGCGAACGCAACCATGAGCTGTCGGTGCTGGAGACCTATGACACCGGCAAGCCCTATCAGGAGACGAGCGTTGCAGATGCGACCTCTGGCGCGGATGCGCTTGAGTATTTTGGCGGCATGGCCGCAACCCTGACCGGCGAGCATATCCAGTTGGGTGAGGATTGGGTCTATACCCGTCGCGAACCTTTGGGTGTGTGTGTGGGCATCGGGGCGTGGAACTATCCCACCCAGATTGCGAGCTGGAAAGGCGCGCCTGCGCTGGCTTGCGGCAACACGATGGTGTTCAAGCCGTCGGAAACCACGCCGCTCTGTGCCTTGAAGGTCGCCGAGATTCTGCATGAAGCGGGTGCGCCTGCTGGCGTTTACAATGTGGTGCAAGGCCTGGGCGACGTGGGCGCGGCGTTGGTGACGGACGCCCGTGTCGACAAGGTGTCGCTGACCGGTTCGGTGCCGACCGGGCGTAAGGTCTATGCTGCTGCGGCGGCCGAGATGAAGCATGTCACCATGGAGTTGGGGGGCAAGTCCCCGATGATCGTCTTTGACGATGCCGATATTGAGAATGCGGTATCGGGGGCGATCCTTGGCAACTTCTATTCCTCGGGGCAGGTCTGTTCCAACGGAACGCGGGTGTTTGTTCAGAAAGGCATCAAGGAGGCATTTCTGGCGCGGCTGTCCGAGCGGTTGGGGCAGGCGGTGATTGGCGATCCGCAGGACCCTGCGACAAGTTTTGGTCCGATGGTCAGTGAACGCCAGATGGAGATCGTGCAGGGCTACATCGCCAAGGGGCAGGATGAAGGCGCACGGCTGGTCTGCGGTGGCAATCGGCTGCAGCGTGATGGCTTCTTTCTGGAACCAACGGTGTTTGCCGACGTGACCGATGGCATGACCATTGCTCGCGAAGAGATATTTGGCCCCGTCATGGCGGTGCTGGATTTCGAGGATGAGGGTGATGTGATGGCCCGTGCCAATGACACCGAGTTTGGTCTTGCCGCAGGCGTCTTTACCCGTGATCTGGCGCGCGCGCACCGTGTGGCTGCCGGGTTCGAGGCGGGCACCTGTTACATCAACACGTACAATGACGCGCCGGTCGAAGCGCCATTCGGCGGGGTGAAGGCGTCGGGTGTGGGGCGCGAAAATTCCAAAGCGGCCATTGAGCACTATAGCCAGGTGAAATCCGTCTATGTGCGCATGGGCGATCTGGAGGCGCCGTTTTGAGAACGCCCTTTTTCGGCAAGCCGCCCACCCACCCACCCCGTCTTGCCGAAAAAGGGCGGACAAGGGGTGACCTGGGCGTGCGTGTTTATGTGAAGGATTTTTGCTGAGAGGTGCTTGAGGGCGCGATCTGCGCCTCAAGACACCTGTTCGATGATGAGTGCGATTCCCCGATGCCTCAAGGACAAGCCGCGCGCATGCGCGGTGCTGCGCATCCTTGACCCACCGCGGAATCACGGAAGGTGAGACATGGAAGCAGATTATGTCATTGTAGGTGCCGGGTCGGCCGGCTGTGCTGTGGCCTACCGGCTGGCGGAGGCCGGAAAATCGGTGCTTGTGATCGAGCATGGTGGTACGGACGCCGGGCCGTTCATTCAGATGCCTGCGGCGCTGTCTTATCCGATGAACATGAAGCGGTACGATTGGGGCTACAAGTCGGAACCGGAGCCGCATTTGGGTGGACGCCAGCTGGTCTGTCCGCGGGGCAAGGTGGTCGGTGGGTCTTCGTCCATCAACGGCATGGTCTATGTGCGCGGGCATGCGCTGGACTATGATCATTGGGCGGAGAGCGGGGCCGATGGCTGGGCCTATGCTGATGTGCTGCCGTATTTCAAACGCATGGAGAGCTGGAACGGCAATGGTCATGGCGGCGATGCGGGATGGCGCGGTGCCGAGGGGCCGCTGCATGTCACACGGGGGCCGCGCAAGAACCCCCTGTTCCGCGCCTTTGTCGAGGCAGGGCGGCAGGCCGGCTACGAGGTCACCGATGATTACAACGGGCAAAAGCAGGAAGGCTTTGGTCCCATGGAGCAGACGGTGCACAAGGGGCGTCGCTGGTCGGCGGCGAATGCGTATCTCAAGCCCGCGCTGAAGCGGCCCAACTGCGATCTGGTGCGTGGGCTGGTCGAACGTGTGGTCATGGAAGACGAACGGGCCGTGGGCGTTGCCCTTGCGAGTGGCAAGGTGGTACGGGCCCGGCGCGAGGTGATCCTGGCTGCGTCGTCTATCAACTCGCCCAAGATCCTGATGCTGTCGGGGATTGGTCCGGCTGCCCATCTGGCCGAGCATGGGATTGACGTTGTGGCGGATCGCCCGGGTGTCGGGGCAAACCTGCAAGATCATCTGGAGATGTACATTCAGTACGCCTCCAAACAGCCGATCACGCTCTACAAGCACTGGAACCTGTTTTCCAAAGCGTTCATTGGCGCGCAGTGGCTATTCACTGGCACGGGGCTGGGCGCGTCGAACCAGTTTGAAAGTGCTGCTTTCATCCGCAGCAAGGCAGGCATCGCGTATCCGGATATCCAGTACCACTTTCTGCCCATGGCCGTGCGCTATGACGGGCAGGCGGCGGCCGAGGGGCACGGATTTCAGGCCCATGTGGGGCCGATGCGGTCGCCGTCGCGCGGGGCTGTGACCTTGCGATCCGCCAACCCTGCCGACGATCCGATGATCCGGTTCAATTACATGAGCACGGAGCAGGACTGGGACGAGTTTCGCACCTGCATCCGCCTCACGCGCGAGATCTTCGCTCAGGACGCTTTTGCGCCGTTCGTGAAACACGAGATTCAGCCGGGTGCTGCGTATCAGAGTGATGACGAGCTGGACGACGCGATCCGGGAACATGCCGAGAGCGCCTATCACCCCTGCGGGACGTGCCGGATGGGGCGCGCTGATGATCCGATGAGCGTGGTCGATCCCGAAGGGCGCGTCATTGGTGTCGATGCCCTGCGCGTTGTCGACAGCTCGGTCTTTCCGCGCATCACCAATGGCAATCTGAACGGGCCGTCCATCGTGACGGGCGAGAAGATGAGTGATCATATTCTTGGACGTCATCTGCCGCGCAGCAACGACGTGCCGTGGGTGCATCCTGAGTGGGAGACCGCGCAGCGTTAAGTATTGCTGAACAAACCGTTTGAAGTCTGGGCGTGACGTCTCCAAGTAAAGGGAATGTTAAGACTTTGTTTGGTGCTTGTTCTCTTGGTATGGCCCGCGTTGACGTGGGCCGATCTGCGTGGTGTGGTGCGTGTCATTGATGCGGACACCGTGGATGTGGGAGAGACCCGGGTCCGGCTGCACGCCATTGATGCGCCGGAGCAGGAACAGCTTTGCCAGACCGATCAAGGTGCCGATTTTGCTTGCGGTGCTTGGGCCACGGCGCGGGTTGTGGAAGCCTTTGAGGGGCGGCGCGCCACGTGTGATCATGTGGACAGGGATCGCTACGGACGGGTGGTGGCCAGATGTTCGATGCAAGGCGTGGATATGGGCCGGCATATCGTGCGCGAGGGATGGGCCTTTGCCTACCGCCGCTACGGTTTGGAATACGACCTGGACGAAAAGGCCGCGTATGTCGCGGGTCGGGGATTGCATGCGTTCCAGTTGCAATCGCCCACACAGTTTCGGCAGGCACAGGCGAAAGGCCGTGTGCCGCCGCATCCGTCCTGTGCGATCAAGGGCAACATTTCCGACAATGGGCGTGTGTTTCATATGCCGGGCCAGAGGTTTTATCAGCAGACAGAGATCCACGAAGCCAGCGGGGAGCGGTGGTTCTGTTCCGAGGCGGCGGCATTGCGGGCCGGGTGGCGCGCCGCGTCGTACTGAGGGTTGGGGCCAACTGCCCCTAGTTCACCGTGTAGGGCAGCAGACCGCGCGTATCGGGATCGACGGACAATTGCCGTTCGAGCGGAGGGACCGAGCGCTGGTGGCAGGTCTTGCGCTCGCAGATCCGGCACGAGATGCCGATGGGTTCGAAAGCTTCGGTGCGGGTGATGTCCATCCCGTCTGCATAGACCAGTTGTCCCGCGTGCTTGACCTCGCAACCCAGTGCAATTGCGTAACGGCGTGTGGGCGCTCCAAACCGTCCTCCGGTCTTGGATACGTCGCGCGCGAGGCTGATGTAGCGCACCCCATCCGGTGTTTCGGCCAATTGGCGCAGGAAGTGCCCCGGCTGTTCAAAGGCGCGGTGTACGTTCCAGAGCGGGCAGGCGCCGCCGAAACGTGCAAATTGCAGGCGTGTGGCGGAGTGGCGTTTCGTGATCGTACCTGCCTGATCGACCCGTACGAAGAAGAAGGGGACGCCCTTTGCGCCGGGCCGTTGCAGTGTCGACAGCCGGTGGCAGACTTGTTCGATGGAGGCTCCGAACCGGGTTGCAAGCTGTTCCAGATCATGCCGCGTGTCCTGTGCCGCTTGCAGAAAGCGGGTGTAGGGCATGAGCGCGGCCCCCGCGAAGTAGTTGGCGAGGCCGATCTTGGCGATGGAGCGCGCCTCGTCCGTTTGGAAGCGGGCGAAGTCGAGCGTTGCTTCGAGCAGCTTGTCCTGTTGCAGCAGGGCGACCTGCAACAGCATTTGGAAGGTCTGGCTTTCCTGGTTGGCACGGTTCGAGATGGTCAGCTTTTTGCTGTCGGTGTCGTAGTGGCGCAGGGTGTCCGTGTCGTCAAAGGTGACGTCGGCCCCGATATGGGCCAGTGCGGCCACGGCAGTTTGGCGAATGCTTTGGTCCGTGCCTTCGGCAGTGGCGAAATGTTCCGCAGCCCTGTCCACCGCATCGATGTAGTTGTCGCAGTAGTGGAAGAAGTCGCGCACTTCTTCCCATGGCGATGGGCGGGCGCGGGCGTCTTCGCGGCCAAGTGCTTCGTCCAGTGACGCAAGCCGTTCGTGGGTTTGCCGGTAGGCGCGGTGCAGATCGAGGAAGGCGTGGGCCAGGGCCGGGGCGTTGGACGCCGCAAGTCTCAGGTCGGCCAGGGGCGGCATATCGCCGGAGAACACAGGATCCGCCAATGCCTCACGCATGTCCGACACCAGCCGTTCCCCGTCGCCCGAGCTGAGTTCGGTTACATCGAGCCCAAATTCCTGTGCGAGGTTCAGCAACACAGTTGTGCTGACGGGCCGGTTGTTGTTTTCCATCTGGTTGAGATAGGGCAGGGACACGCCCAGCTTGGCGGCAAAGTCCTTTTGCGTGAGGCCGACGCGCGTGCGCACCTCGCGCAGCTTTGCTCCGGCATAGAGTTTTGGGGCGGCCATGATGTGTCCGTTTTGCAGTTTTGCAGTATGCGCAGGCTAGTTTTGCAAAGCGCTCAGCGCAACCACTATGCGTGGGTCAGACGACGCTCGCGACGGTAGACTGCGCCAATCGCGATCAGGGCGCAGATGCCTGTGATACACATGATATAGAGCAACGGGTATGCGCCGGTTTCGGGCGTCAGCAGGAAGCCTGCGAGCGCAGAGAGCGCGGCCCCGCCGCCGATCATGATCGCCCCGCCGAGACCTGATGCTGTGCCCGCCAGATGCGGGCGGACAGAGAGCATGCCCGCGGTTGCGTTGGGGATCACCAGGCCGTTGCCGAGGCCCACAAAGGTCATCATCCCGAAGAATGACACGGGCGTGCCTGCACCAGCGAGGAAAATGGCCAGTGACAGGAATGTGCCCACTGCGTTGGCCAGCGTCCCCCACAGGACCAGTCGATTCACGCCGAACCGTGTGGCGAACCGGCCGCTGAGCCCGTTGCCAATAAAGTAGCCGATGGCGGGTGCGCCAAAGAAGAAGCCAAGCTGTGCCGGTGACATCCCGAACACTTCGGTTCCGACAAAGGGGGCGCCGCCCAGATAGGCAAAGAACGATCCTGAGCAGAAGGCAGCCGCCAGTGAATAGCCCCAGAAACGGGGTGAGCGCAGAAGCTCGGGGTATTCCTTGAACTGACCGACGAGAGATTTTGAGGAGGGTTGAGCCGTTTCGCCCACATCAGAGTGCACCAGCCACAAGAGCAGGCCGCCGGTCAGGAAGAAGAACCAGAAGACGGATTTCCAACCGAACACCTCGTCCAGAACGCCACCTATTCCCGGCGAAATCATTGGCACAACTGCCATACCCATGGTGACGTATCCGATCATCGAGGCGGAGTGATCCTGGTCATAGAGATCGCGGATAATGGCGCGGCTGAGCACCATTGCGACGGCGATGATGGCCTGACACATACGGAAGAACAGAAAAATCTCGGCATTCGGGGCAAAGATGCAGCCCAGCGTTGCCAGCATGAACAGTCCGATGCCCCACATAAGCACCTTGCGCCGACCAAGGTTGTCCGAGATGGGTCCAATGATGGTTTGCATGATTGCGGACACGGCAAGATACAGCGCAACCGACAGCTGCATCAGCCGATATTCGGTGTCGAAATAAGCTGTCATATTTGGCAAGCTGGGCAGGAACATGTTCATGACCATGGCCGAGACCCCGGCCAGCAGGATCAGCGTTGCGATATGAGGCGGGGTTGTGCGGTCCAGAAAGCGGACCTTGGGCGGCGCTTGCATGTCGGTTGAGGTATGCGCGGGAAAGTGAACTGTCCAGTGCAGCTGCGCACAGGGTGATGTGATTTGCTGATTTGCAATTTGCACAAAGGCTATTGCGAAAAGTTTGCAAATATTCTGATTGACGCTTCAACCGACGGCTAATGCACTTGTATAAGGCCCGAAACCACCAGCGGGGACAGCATGAAAGATATTCTGACCGAATTGGAAGCACGGCGCGCGGACGCGCGTCTTGGCGGCGGACAAAAGCGCATCGATGCCCAGCACGGGCGTGGCAAGCTGACGGCGCGCGAGCGGATTGATTTGCTGCTGGACGAGGGCTCGTTCGAAGAGTTCGATATGTTTGTCAGTCACCGCTGCACCGATTTCGGTATGGAAAATCAAAAGCCTGCAGGCGACGGCGTTGTGACCGGCTGGGGCACGATCAATGGACGGCAGGTCTATGTGTTTTCGCAGGACTTTACCGTTCTTGGTGGTTCTGTTTCGGCGACGCACGCGGCCAAGATCTGCAAGATCATGGACAAGGCGGTTGAGAATGGCGCGCCCGTCATTGGCATCAATGACTCGGGTGGTGCACGTATTCAGGAAGGTGTCGACAGCCTTGCCGGGTATGGAGAGGTTTTCCAGCGCAACATCATGGCTTCGGGCGTCGTGCCGCAAATCAGCGTGATCATGGGGCCATGCGCCGGTGGTGCCGTGTATTCTCCGGCGATGACCGACTTCATCTTCATGGTCAAGGACAGCTCGTATATGTTCGTGACCGGCCCTGACGTGGTCAAAACAGTGACCAACGAACAGGTCACGGCGGAAGAGTTGGGTGGCGCCTCGACCCACACCAAGAAGTCGTCGGTGGCTGACGCGGCCTTTGACAACGACGTTGAAGCACTTGCCGAGGTGCGCCGCCTCGTTGACTTCCTGCCGCTGAACAATCGGGAAAAGCCGCCGGTACGTCCATTCTTTGACGAGCCTGACCGGATCGAAAGCAGTCTCGACACGCTGGTGCCGGACAATCCGAACATGCCCTACGACATGAAAGAGCTGATCGTGAAGATGGCCGATGAGGGCGATTTCTACGAGTTGCAGGAAGAGTTCGCCAAGAACATCATCACAGGCTTCATCCGTCTGGAGGGGCGCACCGTGGGTGTGGTGGCAAACCAGCCGATGGTGCTGGCGGGCGTTCTGGACATCGACAGCGCCCGCAAGGCGGCCCGTTTTGTCCGGTTCTGTGATTGCTTTGACATTCCGATCCTGACGCTGATCGACGTGCCCGGCTTCCTGCCCGGCACCACGCAGGAATATGGCGGCGTGATCAAGCACGGTGCGAAACTGCTCTTTGCTTACGGTGAGGCGACAGTGCCCAAGGTGACGGTCATCACGCGCAAGGCCTATGGTGGCGCCTACGTGGTGATGGCGTCCAAGCATTTGCAGGCCGACTTCAACTATGCCTGGCCCACGGCCGAGATTGCGGTGATGGGCGCGAAAGGCGCGACCGAGATTATTCACCGCGCCGATCTGGGGGATGCGGAGAAGACTGCGCAGCATACAGCGGATTACGAAGATCGTTTTGCCAACCCCTTTGTGGCAGCCGAGCGCGGTTTCATCGACGAGGTGATCCAGCCGCGCTCGACCCGTAAACGTGTCAGCCGCGCCTTTGCGTCGCTGCGCAACAAGAAGACGCCGATGCCTTGGAAGAAACACGATAATATCCCGCTCTGATGGCTCGGTCCGGTTGGCATATCCTGAAGGACGATGCGGGCGTGACCCTGTGTCGTCATCTTCCGCCGCGGTTTGATTTTACGGTGAGTACGGTGCTGCCGAGTGGTCGAGCCGTTCGACTGGCGCATCAGATTCGGCAAGATCTGTGGCGAGCGCTTCAGATGCTGCGAGGATTTTCGCCTGTGGTGCGCTTGGAGCAGATCGCCGAGGGTTGGCAGGTTATGGCGGGTGGGCGTGTTGCTGTTCCTGTCACCACAGCGGTCACCGCGCGTGCCCAAGCCGTTCTGGATGACCCAAGTAACCGTGCCCGGTGGGTGCGTTCCGCAGGGTGTGCAAAATGAGTCTCTGGAAAAACCAGGCGTTTGCCATCAGTCATGCAGATAACAGTGCGTTCGAAGGCGCTGGGCTGCGTCCGTTCTTTGAGTACCGTCAGCTTGGCATCGCCGAGGCGACGAAGGGTGCCTACGGTGCCCATGTCATTCGCGCTGTGCCGGGTATGGAAAGTCCGGGAACGTGGCACAGCCACGAGTTGGACTTTCAGATGGTCTATATCACACGCGGTTGGGTGGTTTTTGAATATGAAGGGCAGGGCGAGCATGTGCTGCGCGAAGGCTCTTGCGTTTTGCAACCCCCGGGCATCGTGCATCGTGAAGTTCGGCACTCCGACGACCTTGAATTGATTGAAATCACGTCGCCTGCAGACTTTACAACGCAAGAAGAAGATGCACGATGATGCGCGGACGGCCGCTGAATAGCACAGTGCGACGGGTTATCACCGCACGCACAGCAGCCCCGGAGGGAGGAGCCCGGACCCGCAATCGGGGATGGGTCCGGGGCTGCGTATACGCCGTCTGTTTGTCTGTAACATCTGCTTCTGCCCAAGATGTGCCGTCGGGCCAGCCGGTGTCGTTATCCGAGGTTCTGCTGGATGCTGTAGGAGCGGAAAGCTGGGTGCGGTTCCGGTTCATCGCACCGGAGATTGCCAAGGATGTGGGCACGGTCAGCTACGCGAAAGCCGAGGATGACTTTCAGGCATTGTGCGATGGCTTTGCGCTCACTTACATGACCGATTTCGAGTTGACGGCTGACGTAGTGGTCATTTCGCTGATGGACCGTCCGGTGCCGTTTGGGACGTCTGATCCAGACGCGACCCAGTTTTTCGAAGCGTTCCGTCCCGGGGCGGATGGATGTGTTTGGGAGGCGTTTTGATGCACCGGCGGATTTTTGCATATGCGGCATTGAGGCCACAACCCGCGCAAGCCTGTGTGCCACCATATCATTCGCCCGGAAAATCACGTATAGGCGGATTAAGCGGTCTTTATGATCGCCTTACCTCGCATCGGGTGCGTTTTTTCGCGTGCCTGGAAGTTGACTACAGGAGAGACAGATGTCGAAGAGCATCAAAGTTTTGGGCATGGTTAGCCTCATGGTTCTGGTTGCAGCCTGCGGCCGCAACAACAACGACGACGATTTCGTGGTTGTCGAGCCTGAGCCCATCAGCCAAGAGCCTGTCCACACCGGCAAGTTCAAGTAATTTCACAGGGCGGGCGTTTCAGCCCGCCCTGACATACCCCTTTGCCGCGGGGGGCAGCACATGCTGAAACATCGCGGTTTTCCCGGTCGTTTGACGGGCACTGATTTCCAATTCACCATTCGTCGTCCGAACCCCAAGGGTGTGACACCGCTTCAGCGGCGCGAGCGCTTTGCCGATCGCAAACCCGCTGATCGGCGGGCCGATGTGGCGTTTATGGCTGCCCTTTGGACGCACTTTGGGGCCGAAGCGTTCGAGCGCGGAAATCTGGATGCCGGTCGGCTGTCGTGGCTGTTTGGTCGCGAGGTGATTCCGGCAACAGACCCCTTCGATCCCGCTGATTATGAAGCGCTTTTGCAGATCGACGAAGGTATTGCTCGTGCTTCATTTCCTGACGCATTCGGGGAGAATTGCGATGGGTAATCGTGCAACTTTCGGCGCTTTTTCGCCATCCAATTCCCGTTATTGGCGAAACCCGGCTCATTTCCGCCCAGAGCCATCCTCGCCCTTCCTACGTGATAAAAAACCATGCAACCGTATAGTTACGGAGCCGCTTCCCCAGGTTATCTGCGGCGACGTGTACCATTTCCGTACCCCTTCCCCTGGTGGGCAGCGAATGTCGCAAGACATTATGCTGCCCACCTTTTTTGCTGCATCGCGCGGACACGGGGCGTGATATCACGACGTGCAACGCAAGTGCACGTGATCGTCGGCAACCCCGCGCCAACACCCGCGCGTTTCGGCAATGCGATGCGCATTCTTCCGAGTCTTGTCCGGGATCGTTGATCCCATATGGCGTTTGTCACACCAAGAAGGTGTCAAACAAAGGAAGACCAACATGCGTATCAAAGCCCTTGTTCTTGTCACTGCCGCGGCCCTTGGGCTGGCGGCCTGTGGTGACACAGTCGGCGAGCAGGCTGTTTTCGGCGGTGCCGCCGGTGGCGTCGGAAGCGCAGTGCTCGGAGGCAACGCGATTGCAGGCGCTGCCGTTGGTGCCGGTGCAAACGTGCTTTATTGCGACCGATACCCAAGCCGCTGCTAAGTTTTTCCCGCGTCTGACGCGCGGTTTCAGATCACACGCGGAACGCCGTCCTGTCTTCGGGCAGGGCGGTGTTTTGCGTTCCAGGACCCAAAGAAGTGAGGCCCCATGTTCAAGAAACTCCTGATAGCCAACCGGGGCGAGATCGCCTGCCGCGTGATCAAGACTGCGCGCAAGATGGGTATTCCCACCGTTGCGATCTATTCCGACGCGGATGCGCAGGCGCTGCATGTCCAGATGGCCGACGAAGCCATCCATATCGGCCCGCCGCCTGCGAACCAGTCCTATATTGTCATCGACAAAGTCATGGATGCGATCCAGCAGTCGGGCGCTGAGGCTGTGCACCCCGGCTATGGGTTCCTGTCCGAGAACGCCAAGTTCGCCGAGGCCTTGGATGCTGCTGGTGTCGCCTTTGTTGGCCCACCCAAAGGTGCGATCGAGTCAATGGGCGACAAGATTACCTCGAAGAAGATCGCGCAGGAGGCCGGTGTCAGCACGGTGCCAGGCTACATGGGGCTGATCAAGGATGCCGACGAAGCTGTGAAGATCTCGAACGAGGTTGGCTATCCCGTGATGCTCAAGGCTTCGGCCGGGGGCGGCGGCAAGGGGATGCGGATCGCATGGAACGATGAGGAGGCCCGCGAAGGGTTCCAGTCGTCCAAGAACGAGGCGGCCAACAGCTTTGGTGACGACCGTATCTTTATCGAAAAGTTCGTGACCCAGCCACGTCACATTGAAATTCAGGTGCTGTGCGACAGCCACGGGAACGGCATCTATCTGGGAGAGCGCGAATGTTCGATCCAGCGCCGGAACCAGAAGGTGGTCGAAGAGGCCCCGTCGCCCTTCCTGGATGAAGCCACACGCAAGGCCATGGGCGAACAGTCCGTGGCTCTGGCCAAGGCCGTGGGCTATGCCAGTGCGGGCACTGTCGAGTTCATCGTGGATGGCAGCAAGAACTTCTACTTCCTTGAGATGAACACGCGCTTGCAGGTGGAGCACCCGGTGACCGAGTTGATCACTGGCGTTGACCTTGTGGAACAGATGATCCGCGTCGCGGCTGGCGAAACGCTGTCGATCACGCAGGATGACGTCAAGCTGCACGGTTGGGCCATCGAAAATCGGCTGTATGCCGAGGACCCCTATCGCGGGTTCCTGCCCTCGATTGGCCGTTTGACGCGCTATCGTCCGCCCGCCGAGACCGAAAGCTACACTCCCGGTGTAACGCCGGACAGCATCGTGGTGCGCAACGATACCGGCGTCTACGAAGGCGGCGAGATCAGCATGTATTACGACCCGATGATCGCTAAGCTGTGCACATGGGGTCCGGACCGAGCCACAGCGATCGAAGCAATGCGCGTTGCGCTAGATAGCTTCGAGGTTGAGGGCATTGGCCACAACCTGCCGTTCCTGAGCGCTGTCATGGACCATCCGAAGTTTGTATCGGGTGACATTACAACCGCCTTCATTGCCGAAGAATATCCCGATGGTTTCGAAGGGGTCGAACTGGGTGAAGAGAACCTGCGCCGTGTCGCGGCTGCCTGTGCTGCCATGCACCGCGTGGCCGAGATCCGGCGCGCACGCGTGTCGGGCCGCATGGACAATCACGAGCGCAAGGTGGGTAAGGACTGGAATGTCAGCCTCCAAGGTCTGTCCTATGACGTCGTTATCGACGCAGACCACGAGGGTGCAACGGTGGCCTTCGAGGGCGGGTCGGCCCTGCGTGTGTCTGGCGATTGGACGCCGGGTGATCAATTGGCCGAGATGACGGTGGATGGCGCGCCTTTGGTTTTAAAAGTCGGAAAGGTGTCGGGGGGCTTCCGCATCCGCACCCGCGGTGCGGACCTGAAGGTTCACGTGCGCTCGCCACGCCAGGCTGAATTGGCTCGCCTGATGCCGGAGAAAACGCCACCGGACACATCCAAGATGCTGCTCTGCCCCATGCCCGGCCTTGTTGTGAAGGTCGATGTGGCCGAAGGCGACGAAGTGCAAGAGGGTCAGGCCCTATGCACGATCGAGGCGATGAAGATGGAGAATATCCTGCGCGCCGAGAAGAAAGGCATCGTGTCCAAGATCAACGCGGGCGCGGGCGATAGTCTGGCTGTTGACGATGTGATCATGGAATTCGAGTGAGTTTTGCGTCCCACATAACTGGCTGGTCTTCAGCCAAGCCGTGGGATGCATTTACTTTCCGCGGGTCCGTTGATTGTGACATTCAAAAACTCACAGCAGTGGACCCAATCGCTCAGCCGTCAGACTCCCGTCTTTCGCGGATTTCGCGTTGTCGGCTCGGCAGTCGATCAATGCTGCGCATCAGTTCGCGTACACTCCAGGGGAAAGGTTTGCGTAGCAATACGCTGCCATCCTTGCTGACAAGCACCATCATGAAACCACGCGGTCGCAATTTCTGGCGCAAGGCGCTGTCTTTCGACGGATCGGTGTCCGTGAGTACAACCACATCGCGCTCAGCCAACTCGTCGGCGCGTTCTTCCAGAAACTCGATCTGTTGGCGGAAGTTCGGGTCATTCGGGCTGTCAGCGAAGACAACGATAGGCCGGTTTTCCCAGACGAATTCGTTCAAATCCTGCACATCGGTTGTGATGAAGATGGAAGATGCGGCCGTATCTCCGCTTTCCGCAATGACAGCCGAGCCGCCGAAAAGACCAACCAGAACAATGGGTAATACGTGTTTCATCTGCCCTCCTGCCTTCCCCAATGTAGCGGCTTTTTCGGCAATTACGACGGCTGCTCGCGTCAATTTTAGCTTTAATCGCTCGGCAAGCCTTTGCGTGCGACGCCTTAACCATGATCGCCGGGGTTTTGCCGGGCGATGTGCGGCCATGGAAAAGGACACGAACGGCATGAAGGTCATCTTGCATATCGGTGCGCATCGCACCGGAACCACCTCTTTCCAGGCTTATGTCCGCCGAAATTGCGACTTCATGCGCACCCGCCATATCGGTTTCTGGGGTCCGTTGCGCACTCGTAAGGGGTTGTTTTCAGGTATTCAGCCCGGTGCCGGCGTTGGAACGCGGTCGGCACGTCGGGCACGCGGACGCGTCTTGCTGCAGATGAACAAAGCTGAACGCACCGGGACCACGACACTCATCGTTTCCGATGAAAACATGCTTGGCACGATGCGCCGCAATATGCGTGCTCGGTCGTTGTACAACGATGTCGGTGAGCGCATGTCCCGCTATGCTGCTGCCTTTGACGGACAGATAGACACGGTCGTTTTGTCGGTGCGCGCATTGAACCATTATTGGCGTTCCGCCGCGTCCTACTGCGTCGCCCGGGGGCATTCTCTGCCGGCGCCTAATCAATTGGGTCGTGTGGCGTTCGGCCCGCGCACGTGGCGTGATGTGATCGTTGACGTTGCCTGCGCAGTACCGGCCGCAAAAATTGTCGTCGTGCCGTTTGAACGCACGGCAGGTCGACCGGATGCCATGTTCCGTGCTGCAACCGGCCTGTACGGTCCGCGCAACGCGGCAGAGACGTGGTTGAATCGGTCGCCCACTGCGCCGGAACTGCGCAGCATACTTGCAGACCGGGGCGACAACCCGGACTGGATCAGTGGGTTGTCACCCCGATGGACACCCTTTGATCCCGCCGCCGCAGCAGCACTGCGCGAGGCATATATGGATGACATCCACTGGCTCACCGCCGGTGCCGACGGACTAGCAACACTGACAGAGGATTTGGGCCAGAGAGGAGCGGGGCAAACCCTGCCGCATGGCCCGCTGACAAGAGGACAAGGACATGACGACCAAGAAAGACGAATGGCAGAACCTGGCTGAGGGCGAGCTGCGCGGCCGTCCGGTCGATGATCTGACGTGGGAGACGCTCGAAGGCATCAATGTCGCCCCGATCTATACCGAGGATGATCTGACCGATGTCGATCACCTTGGCACCATTCCCGGTCAGGCCCCGTTCACCCGTGGGGTCAAGGCCACGATGTATGCGGGTCGTCCGTGGACCATCCGCCAATACGCGGGCTTTTCCACGGCCGAGGAATCCAACGCCTTTTACCGTCGCGCTCTGGATGCGGGTCAGCAAGGGGTGTCGGTCGCCTTCGATCTGGCAACGCACCGCGGCTATGACAGCGACCACGAAAGGGTTGTAGGCGATGTCGGCAAGGCCGGTGTGGCCATCGACAGTGTCGAGGACATGAAGATCCTGTTTGACGGTATCCCGCTCGACAAGGTGTCGGTGTCGATGACCATGAACGGCGCGGTTATTCCGATCCTCGCCAACTTCATCGTTGCGGGCGAGGAGCAGGGCGTGGACCGCGCGGCCCTGTCAGGGACCATTCAGAACGATATTCTGAAAGAGTTCATGGTCCGCAACACATATATCTATCCGCCCGAACCAAGCATGCGGATCATTGCGGATATCATCGAATACACTTCGAGCGACATGCCCAAGTTCAACTCGATCAGCATCTCGGGCTACCACATGCAAGAGGCTGGCGCGAACCTCGTGCAGGAGCTGGCCTTCACCCTTGCGGACGGGCGTGAATACGTGCGCGCCGCCATCGCCCGTGGCATGGACGTTGACAAGTTCGCGGGCCGTCTGTCGTTCTTCTTTGCGATCGGCATGAACTTCTTCATGGAAGCAGCCAAGCTACGCGCCGCGCGACTGCTGTGGCACCGCATCATGTCTGAGTTTGAACCGAAAAACCCCAAGTCCTCCATGCTGCGCACCCATTGTCAGACCAGCGGTGTCAGCCTGCAGGAACAGGACCCATACAACAATGTGGTCCGTACCGCGTTCGAGGCGATGAGTGCGGTGCTGGGCGGCACACAGTCGCTACACACCAACAGCTTTGACGAAGCCATCGCACTGCCCACGCAGTTTTCCAGCCGGATCGCCCGGAACACGCAGTTGATCCTGCAGAACGAGACGGGCGTGACCAATGTCGTCGACCCGCTGGCGGGGTCCTACTATGTCGAAAAGCTGACCCACGATCTGGCGGAAGAGGCCTGGAAGCTGATCGAAGAGGTTGAGGGGATGGGCGGCATGACCAAGGCCGTGGGTTCCGGCATGCCCAAGCTGCGGATCGAGGAAGCCGCGGCCAAGCGTCAGGCAATGATCGACCGTGGCGACGAGGTGATCGTAGGCGTCAACAAGTTCCGCCTCGAGAAAGAGGACGAGATCGACATCCTCGATATCGACAACGCTGCGGTGCGCGACAGTCAGATCGCACGTCTGACGCGCATCCGGGCGGAACGAGACGAAGAGGGGTGCCAAGCCGCGCTTGATGCGCTGAGCGCCGTGGCCGCAGCGGACGGCAACCTTTTGGAGGCCGCAGTCAACGCGGCGCGGGCACGTGCAACGGTGGGAGAAATCAGTATGGCGATGGAAAAAGAATTCGGGCGCCACCGGGCCGAGGTGAAAACACTCGCTGGTGTATATGGTGCGGCCTACGAGGGCGACGAAGGGTTCGCTGCCATTCAGAAATCGGTGGAAGATTTTGCCGAGGTTGAGGGCCGCCGCCCACGCATGCTGGTGGTCAAGATGGGGCAAGACGGGCACGACCGTGGTGCCAAGGTGATCGCGACAGCCTTTGCCGATATCGGCTTTGACGTGGATGTCGGCCCACTGTTCCAGACCCCGGCCGAAGCCGCGCAGGATGCAGTCGACAACGACGTGCACGTTGTTGGGATTTCCTCGCAGGCCGCCGGGCACAAGACGCTGGCCCCGCAACTGGTGCAGGCGCTGAAGGACGCGGGCGCCGAAGATATCATCGTGATCTGCGGCGGTGTGATCCCACAGCAGGACTACCAGTATCTCTATGACGCAGGCGTCAAGGCGATCTTTGGTCCGGGCACCAACATCCCGGATGCCGCGCAACACATCCTGAACATCCTGCAGGGTGGCGAGGCTGCCGCCTGATCTATGAGGGCCGCCTCGCACGAGGCGGCCGTTGCTCCTGTCTTCTGAGCGGGCGCTGATAACCCCGGCACCGGGCGGATTGTCCGAGGCGTATGTATACCGTCCACCATCGAACAGCGAAGCCTCTTCATTTCCGTTTACAGGGCTGCGATACATCGACTCCTGGAACCCGATGTACCGTCCGCCAACGCGGAGCAGGAGGCCCCGATGCTGTTTGACCATCTTGTTGTCGGATCAACCGATCTGGGCGCCGCGCGCGCCCATGTCGAGGATGCGCTGGGTGTTTGCATGCAGCCCGGCGGTGCGCATGCGGTGTTTCAGACGCATAACGCGCTGATGGGGCTGGAAGATGGACTTTATCTTGAAGCCATCGCGCCGAACCCGGCGGTGCCCGCACCCATCCGTCCACGGTGGTATGATCTGGACCGGTATGTGGGTGATGCCGCCCTGTCCAACTGGGCCTGTGCCGTGCAGGATATGGACGCGGCCCTTGCCGACATGCCGGACGGCGCAGGGGCGCCCGTGGCCGTCAGCCGCGATGCATTGTCGTGGCGCATGGCGGTGTCGGCCGACGGTACAACCCCATTCGACAATCTGTGGCCCGCCCTGATCGAATGGCCCAAGGGTGTACATCCCGCCGCCAACCTGAAGCCAACGGGTGTGCGTCTGCGCCGGTTCACATTGGTGCATCCTGATGGTGAAGCTTTGGCAGCTGCGCTTGCCCGGCACCTGAGCGATGATCGGGTTGCGGTAGAGGTTGGACCGGTTGCTTTGCATGCGGTTTTTGATACGCCGAATGGACCACGTTCGCTGTGATCCGAGACGCAACACCAGACGATGCACGCTGGATCACGGACATCTGGAATGACGTGATCGCGCACACGCACATCACGTTCACCACGACACTGAAAACCGTGGCCGAGATCGAAACCATGATCCGGGATCGCGTGGTGCTGGTGCTGCCGGAGAAGGGCGGATTTGCCACCTATGGTGAGTTTCGCGGTGGTCCCGGATACGCAGCAACGGTTGAACATACCGTCTTTTTGGCAAAGCACACGCGTGGCAAGGGATGGGGCAGGGCATTGTTGTCGGCCTTGGAAGGCCGCGCGTGCGATGCTGGTCATCATGTGACGGTGGCTGCGATCAGCAGCGTAAACCCGGCGGCCGTTGCATTCCACAAAGCCATGGGATACGACACGGTTGCCAGAATGCCCGAGGTCGGCCGCAAGGACGGTATCTGGCTGGATCTGATCCTGATGCAAAAGCAACTGGGTGCGACCGTGAGTGCCAGCGCCAAGCCGCAGGATAGGGTATAGGCTCGCCCAATGTCTCTATGGGCTCGCATATCAGACGCGCTGGCAGCGCTGACCGCAGGCGAAGGTCTGGCGGAGGTTTTTGACAAGCTGCGCGCGCCACCCGAACGCAGCGTGGCCTTTGCCATTGCGGTGATTGCGCTCGGCGCAAAGATGGCCAAGGCGGACGGGCAGGTCACGCGGGACGAAGTCACGGCGTTCCGCGAAGTGTTTCACATTGCGGACAAGGACGAAGCGGGGGCTGCAAAGGTCTTCAACCTTGCCCGGCAGGACGTGGCCGGGTTCGAAGACTACGCCACGCGCATCCACGCGATGTTCTCAAGCCAACCCGAAACGCTGACCGACCTGATCGAAGGTCTGTTTCACATTGCTATGGCGGATGGCTTCTATCATCCGAACGAAGATGCGTTTCTGGAAGAAGTGGCGCATATCTTTAACATTTCGGACTCTGATTTTCGTGCACTTCGGGCGCGATTTGTGCCGGATGCGACGCCTGATCCTTACTCGGTCCTTGGGGTTGATCCCGGTTGGGCACTTGAAGATATCCGCAAGGCATGGCGCAAGCTGGTCCGCGAAAACCATCCCGACGCCATGATGGCCCGTGGAGTGCCCGAAGAGGCGGTGCGCTTGGCCGAAAAGCGTATGATGGATATCAATCGTGCCTGGGAAGAGATTTTGGGCAGCAGTGATTGATGCGTTTCGCGACCTACAATGTTGAGTGGATGAACAGCCTGTTCGATGAGGATGGACAGCTTCTCAACGATGACGGTTGGTCGTCGCGCCATGATGTAACGCGGGCGGCCCAAACGGATGCGTTGCGCACTGTGTTCCGTGCCCTTGATGCGGATGCCGTCATGGTCATTGAGGCGCCTGACAACAGCCGCAACAGGGATACGATCAAAGCGCTCCAGACCTTTGCCCGGTTTGCGGATTTACGCGCCCGCGAGGCAGTCATTGGCTTTTCGAATGACACGCAGCAGGAGATTGCGCTGCTCTATGATCCTGATGTGCTGACTGTGCTTCATGATCCATTGATCCATCAGGATGCACCCCGGTTCGATGAGCGCTTCAGGATCGATCTGGATATCGACGCGACACAAGACGACGTTGTGTTTTCCAAACCGCCGCTTGAGCTCGAGGTTGAAACGGCGCAAGGCCTGTCGCTGCGTATGATTGGTGCGCATCTGAAGTCCAAAGCTCCGCATGGTGCGAACAATCGCGATGAAGTCATGCGCATATCGATCGCCAACAGGCGCAAACAGCTGGCGCAAGCAATCTGGTTGCGCGCGCGGATCAATGGACTTCTCGGGGATGGGCATCCGGTGGTCTTGATGGGTGATCTGAACGACGGGCCAGGGTTGGACGAATACGAGAACCTGTTTGGCCGTTCGTCGGTAGAAATCATCATGGGAACGGGTGATACCGCTCTTTTTGACCCCCACGCGCGTCAAGCGTTGCAACGCCGTTTGGGGGCAATGCCGACAACGGCCCGTTTCTGGATCAGACCCGAGCAGCGGTATCTTCAGGCGCTTTTGGATTATATCATGGTTTCGCCCGATCTCGCGGGGCACGAGCCGGTTTGGCGTATCTGGCATCCACTTGATGACCCGGATTGTTGGGCACACTCAGCACTACGGGATGCGCTTGTCACCGCCTCTGATCATTTTCCGGTGAGTTTGGATATCGTGCTATAGTGCCCATATGAGGCCTATGAAACACATCAGTGTTGCCCTTTGTCTGGTCATCTCCGCCACTTCCGTTTCTGCCCAGGAAACCGAAGAGGACCGTGGTCTATCGCTGATGGAACGCGGCGCACAGATGCTGATGGAAGGGCTGATGCGCGAGATGGAGCCTGCGATGGAAGGGCTGCAGGGTATGGCCGAAGAGTTTGGCCCTGCCTTGCGTGACTTCACGGCCCAGATGGGACCCGCCTTGCGCGATCTTCTTGAAGAGGTCGAAGACTGGAGCGTCTATCACCCGCCCGAGATATTGGAGAACGGTGATATCATCATCCGTCGCAAAACGCCGCAGGAACTGGAGGTTGAACCCGACCCCGACGCCCAGATCGACATTTAGGGCTGCCGTCTTTTTTTCACCGTTACAGTGGCATTTAGTGACGAAGCCAGCGAATTCAGCCGGGCCTCGGCCACTTCGCCAAACAGGGGCATGGCGTCAGCGGACAGGCGTAGCTCCAATTCCCGTTTCTTGGGAAACCACCGAAACTCGCCCCGCTCCGCGTCTTTCTCCATCCACAGCATGGCACCAAAGCGCATGGCCTTGCCCAGTATCTCTGCGTCACGCTGCATCTTTTCGTCGATCAGATCGTAAAGCCCCTCGAAATGGGTGCCTTCGCGCTTGTTGGTGTATCGGTGCAGGAGGGCGAGACCGAGGAAAATGCGTTCCGAATGTTTGAGCCCACCAAGATTGGCGCGCGTGGCATTGTCGAAACAGACCTCGGCCCGATAGTCAGGATGCGCCCGCCAACTGACGTCGTGCAGAAGGCACGCGGCCTTGATCAGGCGTTTGCGGGGCAGGGGGGCCGATTTGAAGATCGGTTCGATGAACTGGTAGAGCAGCTTGCCAAAACCCGGCATGCGCGCATCCTTGGCTTCTGCAAAGCGGCACGCTTCGATCAAGGGGTCACGGTCGCGCAGACGTTGCGGCATCTGTTCATATAGCATCCCTTCGCGGATGCCGTAGCTTGAAACGGCGATGTCCTTGGGGCGGAACGCTTTGACCAGCCGGGCGAGCACTTCGGCGGCCAATGGCACCAGGGTCATCCGGGCAGAGGAGATGCCACATGCGCCCCGCAGCGCATCGTGATTGTCGTGTTCCTTGATGTATTTGACCGTGCGCTGCACGGATTGCGGTGACATCCGGTATTCGTGCAGTACGTTCAAAAGGTAGCCGCGCCGATGCATATCGATCCGCGCGATCGCCCGCCATGAGCCTCCCACAAGGAACAGGCGGTCGCGTTGCAGACCCATCTCGGTTTGCAGATGTTCCATGACGGCCTTGATATGGTTACGCCGCCCTTTCTTTCCGCCCTTGACTGTTTGCAGTTTCAAGGGGCCGAGGTCAGAGGTGACACGCTTGCCCACGATCCCGTCCGAGATTTCTGCCAGTTCCATGGAAGAGCCGCCGATATCGCAGACAAGGCCATAGGAGCCGGGCCACCCCAAAAGGACGCCTTGTGCCGACAATCGAGCTTCTTCGCGTCCGTCTATGACGCGGACATTCAATCCGGTTTCGCGCAGTACATCCGCACAGAAGTCAGGACCGTCGGTGGCATCGCGCACCGCGGCAGTTGCAACGACAGACAGGTCGGATAGGCCCATACCTTCGGCAAGGCGCTGGAAGCGTCTGAGGGATTCGAGGGCGCGCACCCGTCCTTCGGGGTTCAGGTGCCCGGTGTCGGACAGTCCAGCGCCGAGGGCACACATGATCTTTTCATTGTAAAAATAGGCAGGGGACCGGGCTGCCCCGTCAAAAACCACAAGGCGAACAGAGTTTGATCCGACATCAACCACACCGACTCGGGACAGGGCGCGAGCGGACGGGTCGTCAAACAGCGGGCGACCAAAAAGGCCACCGTCGCCTGCGTCTGGCGAAACAGAAACGTTCATGGCCCCCCCGTGGCATCTGTTTACGCCCGTTGATGGACCAGCTTGCTACGTGCGTCAATGATCTGGTCGGCTGGGTGGCTCTGTTTCGGCTTGCGCCGAAAAGCGCCCACCCACCGACCCTTGGGAGCGTTAATCTTCGGTGTGGGTCAGCTTTGGCACGTCCGCGGCACCTGCTGATCCCCGTCCGGAGAGCGACGGGTTTTCCATGAAAAACCGGTGACAATTGAACGCGAAGGTGCCAGCGGGCAAATCCGGGCGTTTGAACGTGCCATCCGGTGCCATCACCCAGCTTTGCGCGACATCGGCAAGGTTGGCCGCCATCACCTGGCTCACGATCTGTGCCTTGACGGTGTTGTTCTCGATCTCGACCAGAGTTTCCACACGCCGGTTCAGGTTGCGCCCCATCCAATCCGCGGAGGAAATGAACACCCGGGCCTTCTTTGATGGCAGTCCACGACCATTGCCAAAGCACACGATACGGCTGTGTTCGAGGAAGCGACCGACAATGGATTTTACCCGGATGTTTTCGGAAAACCCTTTGATGCCCGGACGTAGCCCGCAGATGCCCCGGATGACAAGGCTGATCTTCACGCCCGCCTGGCTGGCGGCGTAAAGCGCGTCAATCACTTCACTGTCGATCAGCGAATTCATCTTGGCCCATATTTCAGCCGGTTTGCCTGCGCGTGCATACTCAGCTTCGGCGGCGATCATCTCCAAAAGGCGTGGCTTCAGCGTCGTCGGTGAAATCGCGAGGTTGTCCAGTCCTTCGGGCGGGGCGTAGCCGCTGAGGTAGTTGAACACCTTGGTTGCATCGCGTCCCAGCTTGGCATCGCAGGTGAACAGTGACAGGTCGGTATAGATGCGTGCCGTGATCGGGTGATAGTTGCCGGTCCCGTAGTGGGTGTAGGTGACCAGCTCCTTGCCCTCGCGTCGAACCACGGTGCTGATCTTGGCATGGGTTTTGAGGTCGAGAAATCCATAGACCACATGGGCGCCCGCACGTTCCAGGCGGCGCGACTGGCGAATGTTGGCCGCTTCGTCAAAGCGGGCCTTCAGTTCCACAAGTGCAGTGACGGATTTGCCGTCCTCCGCTGCTTCGCAAAGGGCTTCGACGATGGGTGATTTCTTGGAGGTGCGATAAAGGGTCTGCTTGATCGCCACCACATTCGGGTCGCGCGCGGCTTGTTGAAGGAAACGCACCACCATGTCGAAGGTTTCGTAGGGGTGATGCAGCAGCATGTCCTTTTGCCGGATGGCCGTCAGCATATCGCCTTCGAAATCAGTGACCCGTTCGGGCACGCGGGGGGTAAACGAGGGCCAGAGCAGGTCCGGCCGATCATCAAGCACCAGCTCGCTGAGGTCGGACATGCCCAGCATACCCTCAACCTCAATCACTTCGGCGTCGCTGACGCCAAGCTCTTCCATGATGACCGCTTTGAGGGCTTCGGGTGCTCCGGCCGAATGGGTCAGACGCACAACTTCGCCGCGACGACGGCGTTTGAGCGCGACTTCGAATTCACGGACAAGATCTTCGGCTTCTTCCTCGACCTCAAGATCACTGTCGCGCAGCACCCGGAACCCAAAGTGGGATTTCAGTTTGTAGCCGGGAAACAGGCTTGGGATGTTCAGAACAAGCAGTTCCTCAAGGGGCAGAAACCGATGACCCTGACCCGGCAGCGCCACAAAACGGTCAATCTGTCCGGGAATGGGCAGCAGCGCCTGCAGGGCACGCTTGTCCTTGGCGCGCTCAAGTTGCAGGGCAAGGGCGTGTCCGGTGTTGGGGATGAACGGAAACGGGTGTGCAGGGTCAATCGCCAGCGGGGACAGAACAGCAAAGACCCGGTTCAGAAACACCTCTGACAGGTATTCAGTGTCATCTTCGGTCAGGTCATCGCGCGTCAGAATTGAAATACCGCGCTCTTCCATCTCGGCCGTGAGGCCGGCCAGAACCTTGGTTTGATGCAGGATCAGCTGACGCGCGTTTTCGTTGATGAGAACCAACTGTTCAGCAGGCGTAAGACCATCGGCCGCGGGCGTCGTGCTGCCTGCGATGGCCAACTCGCGCAGGCCCGCGACACGCACGGTATAGAACTCATCAAGGTTGCCAGCGCTGATCGACACGAAACGCAGCCGCTCCAGAAGGGGGACGCGTGGGTTTTCAGCCTCTTCCAACACCCGCCAATTGAAGCCAAGCCAGCTGAGCTCACGGTTGAAGAAGCGGCCGGGGCCGGTTGTATCAAGGTCTGGCAGGGAAACCGGCTCGGGAAAATCCGAACCGAGGAAATCGGCGTTGGTCATGCGCGGGTTATGTCGACGGGGTGTAAAGGTTGGGTGACAGTATCCGCCGGATCACACCTGATTGTCCAGACACACGGCGGCGAGGTTTCGCGTAACCGGCTTTTTCTGCGCAAGGCTGGCTGCGTCCAGGTCAGCAACGATCCGGCGTGCGGCGGCAAAGCTGCGTTCCATATGCGTGACAAGATATGGGATCACGTCCGGTCGAGGTGTGAGCTGACGATCGGAAAAGAGCTTTGCCAGCACCGCACCGAGAAGGCTGTCATCCGGCGCATCAAGGGCTGCATGCCCCGCCGCGTCCACGCGGCTTTGCAGATCGGGCAGGGACAAACGCCACAGGTTGGGGGCGGTCACCCCGGTCATCAGCAGCGGATGGCCCGATGCCTGGAGTGCATTATGCAAATGAAACAGAGCAGTCTGCCGGTCGATGTCTTGTGCAATCTGATCGACATCTTCAACGGCGACAGGGCCGTCAAAGAGTGCATCAACGGTGGCATTGTCCAATGCTGCGGCTGCAACAATCTGCGCGCCACTATCCGCGGCCCACACATGGGTGAGATGCGTTTTGCCTGCCCCTTCGGGTCCCGTCAGGACAAGCTTGTTCAGCGGCCAGTTACGCCACGCATCGACCATGGACAACGCAATGGCATTGGACGGCGCAACCAGAAAATCGTCACGCCCCAGTGCGACACGCACCGGCAGGTCAAACCCAAGTTGTCGGGCCATTGGACTATTCCTCGGCCTTTGGTTCGGATGCACCGCTGACGCCGGTGTAAAGCCTGCTGTTTCGATATTGCTCAATCAGGAAGCGGACCAGCACGCCAAGGGCCGCGGCCATCGGGACAGCAACAAGCATGCCGACAAAGCCAAACAACGCTCCGAAAACGGACAGCGACAGGATCAGCCAGACGGGATGAAGGCCCACACTGTTGCCAACGAGTTTCGGGGTCAGAAAGTTACCCTCAGCGATCTGGCCGATCTGGAACACCCCGGCCACAGCCACGATCCACCACCATTCGCCCCAGAACTGGAACAGCGCCAGCCCAACGGCAAGGCAGCCACCAACGATGGCACCGACATAGGGAATGAAGGTCAGCAAGCCCGCAACGAACCCCACGACCAGACCAAACTGCAATCCGATCAGCATCAGCGCTATTGCATAATAGGCGCCAAGGATCAGACAGACGGTTCCCATCCCCCGGATAAACCCGGCAAGAGTCTTATCCACGTCACCAGCAAGGCGACGGATGACCGGCGCGTGGTCGCGCGGCAGCAATTCGTCCACGCGGGCAATCATCCGATCCCAATCCAGCAGCAGATACACCGCGACAACCGGAACGATGACAAACAGGACGATGACATTGATCAGACTGGCCGCGGACGTCAGCGCCGTTTCCAGCAATTGCCCACCTCGTTCCGAGATCGTCTGACCCAGTGAATTCAGGCTTTGCCGCACGGTCGAGGTTTCGTCCAACAGGCTCGGGAAACGTTCGGTCAGGAATGTACCAAGGTCTCGGGCCAGCTGGGGCACCGCATTGAACAGTTGGATGGCTTGTTCGATCAGTGTCGGGATCACCAGCAAGGCCAGAACCACAAAGATGATGATGGCGCTGATGGTAATGATGCCCGTCGCGATGGCGCGACTGAACCCGTGCGCTTCAAGCCAATCCGCCACCGGATCCAGAAAATACGCGATGGCCGCCCCCAGGAAGAACGGCAGCAGTTGGTCCCCAAGCGCATAAAGCAGAAAAAAGAAGATCGCCGCCGCGATCCCCCAATACTTGAATTGTTCGCGGACGGGCAGTGCCATAGTGTGTTCCGTTCCTTGAGTTGTGCTAACAGATGCGGGGTTTTGCGCGTTTCTTCAAGGGGGCGGTTGCGTGCTTTGATGCATGCGATGGAATGGCGCGACGCGTCAGGATTTTCCCAAACGGTCCAAGGGGCCGTTGCGGGTGTGCCGCCTTTGTCCTAATCAGGTCGAAATCTTGTGAGGGAGCGCGCATATGCGTTTGAGCCGTTATTTTCTGCCCGTGCTGAAGGAAAACCCCAGCGAGGCGCAGATCGTCAGCCACCGCCTGATGCTGCGCGCAGGGATGATCAAGCAATCAAGCGCAGGTATCTATTCCTGGCTGCCTCTGGGCTTCAAGGTGCTGCGCAAGCTGGAAAACATCGTGCACGAGGAACAAGTGCGCGCGGGTCACATCCCCATGCTGATGCCCACGCTGCAATCGGCGGATCTGTGGCGCGAAAGCGGACGGTATGATGACTACGGTCAGGAAATGCTGCGCATCAAGGACCGGCACGACCGCGACATGCTCTACGGTCCCACGAACGAAGAGCTGATCACAGACATCTTCCGCTCGCATATCGGCAGCTACAAAGACCTGCCGCTGACGCTCTACCACATCCAGTGGAAGTTCCGCGACGAGATCCGCCCGCGTTTCGGCGTGATGCGGGGGCGCGAGTTCTTTATGAAAGACGGCTACAACTTCGACCTGACGAAAGAGGATGCGCTGCACGCCTATAACCGTCACTTGGTCACATACCTGCGCACCTATGAACGCATGGGCCTGCAAGCCATACCCATGCGCGCAGACAGCGGCCCCATCGGCGGTGACAACACGCATGAGTTCCTTGTTCTGGCTGATACGGGCGAGAGTGAGGTCTTTTATGACAGCGCTGTCACTGACCTGACCTTTGGTGATCGAGAGATCGACTATGACAGCGTAGAACAGTGCCAATCGGTGCTGGAGGAGTTCACCTCGAAATACGCGCGCACGGACGAAACCCATGACGAAGCGCTGTTCAATGCAATCCCCGAAGACCGCCGACGCGTGGCACGGGGCATCGAGGTTGGGCAGATCTTCTACTTCGGCACAAAATATTCCGAGGCGATGAACGCGGTTGTTCAAGGCCCGGATGGCAAGCAGGTACCGGTGCACATGGGCAGCCATGGAATTGGTGTGAGCCGCTTGGTGGGCGCCATCATCGAAGCCAGCCATGATGACAACGGCATCATCTGGCCCGAAGGCGTGACGCCCTATCACTGCGGTATTGTGAACCTGAAACAGGGCGACGCCGAAGCTGACGCCGCCTGTGATGCGCTATATGCCAGCCTGACGGCACTGGGGCTCGAGCCGCTCTATGATGACCGGAATGAGCGGGCGGGCGGCAAGTTTGCCACCATGGACCTGATCGGTCTGCCGTGGCGGATCACTGTTGGGCCGCGTGGTCTCAAGAACGGCGTGGTCGAGTTGACCTCGCGGCGGACAGGCGAAAGCGAAGAGTTGCCGCCAGAAGAAGCCGTGAAGAAAGTGGCGGAGATTTACGCGGGGTTGTGATAACCTGATGCAAATGCAGGCTCTTTTCAGGTTGGTCTTATGTGCGGCGCTGCTGGCACTGCCCACGCTTGCCAGCAGCGATGACGCCACACCCGCTTCCGTTCACCGCAAACTTGAGTCCGCCTTTGCAGACTGGCTGACCGCGCAGGGTACGTCTGGCATGATGGCATCTGGCGTGGTCGGGGCGGACGGCACCTGGAACGTCGATCTGTACAACGACAATGCTGACGGGGTGATCCGTTCGGGCGACTTGGCAAGCGTATCCAAGTCCATAACTGCCATATGCGTTCTGCATCTGGTGGATGAGGGCCGTCTTGAATGGTCCGCTTCCTTGCGGGATTTCGTCAGTCCCGCGCCGGATGTGACGGTGGCAGAGTTGGTCACGCACACGTCGGGCCTGGCTCCTGATATTACCCAATTGGCCATGCTCGGGTGGCTTGGTCAGACCGCGGAGCAGAATGGCCATTTCAGCGCGCAAGTTTTGGATCTGGTGAATGCCCGGCCCACGCAGACCGGAACCCGTGGCGCATACGAATACAACAACGAGAACTACGCGCTGCTGGGGCTGGTGATCGAAGACGTCACGGGCATGTCCTATTTTGGCGCGTGTCGCGACCTGTTGGACTTGCCCGCAAGCATTCAACCCGGAGACCGGGCCGGCGTGTTCCAGCCTTGGGGCGGTCTGGCGTCGGACCCCAACGGATACCTGACATTCCTCCAGACGCATTTCGGACCGGGCAGCCGCGTTGCCAACGATCCCTTTGCCCTGCCACATGTCGCGCTGGGCGGCGGTGCCTATTACGGCATGGGCATGGTGTTCCGGCCCTTCCAGGATGGTCACAACTTCTGGCACTTTGGGGCTTTGTGCTTTCCCGGACGTCTCAACATCGGCAGCTTTGCCGTCATTTGGGAGGGTAAGGTCAGCGTGATCGCTCTTTACGACGCCTGTTTGGACGGGGACGCCATGGGGAGCTTGGACATGGCGCTCAGTGCCGCTGTCTATGGCAAGCGTCCATGATCCTGCGCGTGCTTGTACTGGCGGGCGGGGTAGTAGGCGGTACGCTCGCGTCGCAATTGCCCGAGTTTTCGCAGCAATACCGCCAACGTCTTGGCGGAGCAGTGGATGCACTGGCCCAAGTGGTGGCAGATTTCGATGCGTCTGCTCAAGCCGAGGGACTGACCCGAACGGCGGCGCTTGCACAGATGCATGGCACGGCGTTTCTGGATCGTCGGAGGGCGGACATGACACGCACATTTGGTCGCTATGACCAACTGCGCATGGACCTGATTGCGCTGAATGGCGCCGGTCCCCTCCTCCGCACGTATTACGTGGCTCGATCAAGAGATACCGAAGTGGCCGCGGCCGCCCTGTCCAGTTTCGAACCTGCGGTGCCCTTGACGGCGGCCGGGGGGATATTTGCCGCAACCGGCCTTCTCACCGGGCTCCTGACGGTTTGGGCGGCGCTCAAGCTCTTGCTGTGGCCCTTCGGACGGCGGCAACCTGCGCGCGGGACTTGACCTTGGGGGCGGACCCCGCCACATCTCGTCCCAACCCGAGCAGGAGCCGTAAATGGCCAAACCCACAGCCCCCTTTGCCCCATTCGAGTGGATGATCGCCTGGCGCTACCTGCGTGCCCGGCGCGCCGAAGGCGGGGTCAGCACCATGACCTGGATCAGCCTGATCGGCATCACGCTCGCCGTCTTTGCGCTTGTTGCGACCCTTGCGGTGCGCGCGGGCCTGCGCGCAGATTTCGTGGATGCGATGCTGGGTGGAAACGCCCATATCGAACTGCGCTATGTCGCTGTACAAGAAGACGGGCGTGCGCCGGATACAACGATCCCCAACTATAGTGACATCCTGCCAGGCATCGAGGCGCTGCAAGGTGTCGACGATGTGGCGCCGCTGGTCCGCGCGCAGGTCATGGGCAGCTTTCGGGGCAGCAATGCGCCGGCGGATGTCTATGGGATCAGCCGCGCTGACCTGCTCGAATACCCGCTTGTGGCAAATGCGGAAGGACAACAGGGCACGCTCGACCACTTTGACGAAGGGGTGGCCGTCGGGTCGCAGCTTGCCGCACAGCTGCGCATAGGCATCGGCGACCGTGTCAAACTGATCTCGCCTGACGGTGCGCGGACCGCGCTTGGCATCACGCCGCGCATTTCGGCGTATGAGGTTGTCTACATCTTTTCGACCGGGCAGCCCTTCATGGACCAGTCGCGTATGTACCTGCCGCTGGCCGAGGCACAGAGCTTTTTCAATCGGGAAGGTGTGGTGGACCAGATCGACCTGCGCCTTGCTGAGCCGGAAAACCTGACACCTGTAGTGGATGCCTTGCGTGAGGTGGCCGGTGACCGCGCCTACAGCTGGACCTGGCAGGACCGATTTGGCGGGATGCTGCGCGCGCTTGAACTGCAGAACAACGCGATCTTCATCGTGCTTGCCATCGTCGTGCTGATTGCCGCGCTCAACATCGTCTCGGGCCTGATCATGCTGGTCAAAAACAAGGGGCGCGACATCGGCATTCTGCGCACAATGGGGCTAAGCCAGGGATCAATCCTGCGTATCTTCTTTCTGTGTGGGGCATGGGTCGGCACGGTTGGCACGGTGCTGGGTATCGCGCTGGGGGCACTCTTTTCTGCCAACATCGAACATGTCTACCGCTTGGTGAACATGTTGACTGGCAATGGGGTCACAGATCTGGAAGGCCGGGGGTTCATCTTTCCCTCTGCGGTTCTATCGGCGGGTGATGTGCTGTCAGCAGCGGTGCTGAGCCTGACGCTGAGCTGGCTTGTGACCCTGTTCCCGGCGCGGCGTGCCGCCCGCATGAACCCGGTCGAGGCGTTGCGTTATGAGTGATCAAGTCCTGTCGCTGAACGGTATCACCAAGACCTACAGTGCTGGCCTTCCGGGTCAGGTCGATGTCTTGCGCGGTGTGGACCTTGATCTGAAGCGAGGCGAAGTGGTTGCCCTTGTCGCCCCCTCGGGGGCCGGGAAATCCACATTGCTGCACATCGCGGGCATGCTGGACACGCCTGATGCGGGCACCGTGACATTGAATGATCAAAATATGACCGGGCAATCGGATCGGCGCAGAACGCTCGCCCGCCGGGCAGAGGTTGGGTTCATCTACCAGTTCCACCACCTGCTGCCTGAATTCTCGGCCATTGAAAACATCACGTTGCCCCAATTGGCGGCAGGAACGTCCAGAACGGATGCAGAGGTGCGCGCGTTGTCGCTGTTGGACAAGGTTGGCATCGCGGACCGTGCCACGCACCGCCCGGCCGAGTTGTCCGGGGGCGAACAACAGCGCGTTGCGTTTTGCCGGGCGCTTGCCAATGGTCCGGCCCTGCTGCTGGCGGATGAACCCACAGGCAACCTTGATCCGGCCACATCGGATCAGGTCTTTGACGCGCTGATGACGCTGGTGCGGGACACGGGGCTGTCTGCCTTGATCGCAACGCACAATCTGGAATTGGCCTCACGTATGGACCGCACGGTTCGGCTGGACGCCGGGCACTTGGCTACGCCATGATACTCGTGTTTCTCTAAACAGCGACCAATTGCTTCTTTTCAAAACGGTTTCAGAAAGCCGGAATGAAAACCGTAGCTTGACGGCTGCGTTCGGGTTTGCTCTGTCTTGATCTCGCGGCAATGACCGTGGGGGAAAAAGAAAGATGCCGGGAGTTTCGACGGCGGAGATTGAGCGCACCGTGCAAGCGGCACTGGTGGCGCATGGCGCCGGAGCCTTTCCGGCGGCAGAGGTGGCGCGCGCTGTTGCACAAGCCGAAGCAGCCGGAAACCGGATCTGTGGCCTCTATTATTTGGAGAGCTATTGCCAGCAGCTGCGCACCGGGCGGGTCAAAGGTGACGTCGTGCCCGTGGTGGCCGCACCGCGCCCGGCCGCCATCTATGTCGACGCACTGATGGGATCTCGCCCAACCCGCTTTTGCATACGGGTTGGCCCCTGCGCTGGACGCAGCGCGCCAATTCGGCATTGCGAGCCTCGCCGTCGGCCACGCCCACACCTGCACTGCGCTGGGATATTTCACCGAACAGATCGCCCGCGCCGGATTTATCGGCTTGGGCATGACAAATGCCTCTCCCATCGTGGCACCGCCCGGGGGCAAGACGCGTATGATCGGCACCAACCCGATTGCCTTTTCTGTACCGGACGGACAGGGCGGCCTGGCCATGCAGTTCGATCAATCGACCACGACGGTCGCCCTGGGCAAGATCACCATGGCCAAGGCCACCGGTGAGGCCATACCCGAAGGATGGGCCGTTGATGCAGATGGCAATCCTACGACCGACCCGGAGGCTGCGCTGGCCGGGTCACTTGTGTCGACCGGCGGATACAAAGGTTGGGGGTTTGGGCTGATGGCTGAACTGCTGACCGCCGGTCTGACAGGCGGTGTGCTCAGCCGGGATGTGAAGCCTCTGAAAGCGCCCGAGGGACCACCGCATGATCTTGGGCAGTATTACATCCTGATCGACCCCAGCACATCGGGCGCCTTTATGGACCGCCTCGCGCAGTTCGAAGGGCTCCTCGCCGAAGACAGCGCTGGTCGTCTGCCCGGCCAGAACCGCGTTTTGGCTGATCCCGTCGACGTGGACCCGGTCGCATGGGCCCAAGCGCAAGAACTGGCTGGTCTCGCGGACTGAATCAGGCGAGCTGGGTCAACCAGACGCCCAGGGCCATAAGGGCGATGCCCCCCATGCGGGCCATGCCAAGGGACGTCGCCTGCGCGCCAAACAACCCGAAATGGTCAATCGCCGCGGCTGAGATCAATTGGCCCAGCAGCACGAAGAATACGGCGTTCCCAATGCCAAAATGTGGGGCGATGTAGGTAATGCTAAGCACGTAGAAGGCGATCAGAACACCCGCTAGAAAGAGGTGTTTTGGCGCCGTGGACAACTTGGACAGCCCCTGCGCGCCCGTCAGGACGAACACGACCGCTGCCGTCCCGAAGGCGATGACAAACAGAACCGTTGCGGCGGCCGCCGGACTGCCCAATCGCGTGCCAAGCGCAGCATTCAGCGCAGCCAAGACTGGGATGCCGATACCGGCCAGCAGCATGATCACGGCATATTGGGCCATTCCGGCACCTCCATCTTTCTGATTTGGATTACGCACAAATCCCGTTCACCTGCACGCCATCCCAAGGCAAGCGCACGTCATGTTGCCGTGATTGCGGCAGGGGGGAGACGGGCATCGCTTGTGAGATCAGGGCGTGCAGGCGCTGTGTCCGCCCGCCTTGAGGGTCCAGCGCCCGGCAGCATACGAATTCCTCGACAATGGACCCTTGCTGTTCAAATCCAAAGTCGAGGAACTTCCGCTCCGCCGACACGTCAAAGAGGTAGGGATCGTCACTGAACCGATGCTCGCGCGCGGCCTTGAGAGGGAGTATCCAGTGATCTCCCGGTTCTGCCACTGCCACACATGGGTCAACTCATGGGCCAACAGCATGGCTGCGATCAGGTTGATCTCTTGCGGATAGGCGGGGACGTAATCGTCCAGATACCAGTCCTTGTCGAACAGAACGTTCTGCCACAGGGCAACAGCCGCCGGTTTTGCGGTGATCGTGTCGCTGGTCGGGGGCGGCAGGATACGCTCACGGCAGGTGGTCCGGGGCCGGGCTTTGCGCTTGAACGTAACGGCGCGGGTCGGCGCCCCGTCAATCAGGCGCACCCGCTGATGGTTCAGCTGATCGCCATGGATGCTGTCTGCGAAAGCACGTTCGGCATCGGTCAGCGGACGGCCACAGGCGGCCAGCAGGCTCAGGATCAGAAACAGGCGCAGGATCATGCCCGCAGTAGGGGGCAGAACGGGGCCGGGATCAAGGCTTGAAACCGCGCGATACCTCGCGCCGCTGTCGCATCTCCGTGATCAGAGGTGATGGGGCAGGGGGTTTTTGTGTCAAACCTCCGCGCCCACCTCTTTCCTATCATCGCGGGGGCCTTCTCCGCGGATCGCACCGCAGGCCACCACTCACGTGTTCCCGGCCTGCCTGGAAAGGAGAGTAGTGATGGAAAAGGTTATCATTCCGACCGTGTTTGGCTTTGCTGCCATGATGAGCCTGTGGGTCATCGTCGGCGCCACGGTCTAAGACGTTCCTGCCCCCGGTGATCTGGACGTCCCGGGGGTGGATCAGCGCGGCGGAGGGCCCTTTTGGTTCCCCCTTTTAACAAGTTGGTCCTCCGCCGCCGTTACAACGCCCAGAAAGTGCCTTGCTTGGGTAAGCGCTCGTTAACCTGATCTGAGGCATATCGAGGACGAAGCGGATCGAGGTGTATCCCGCTTCGCGTATCGAGTGGTGGCGGAGGCGAAAGCCTCCGCTTTTTCCCAGCGCCCGCACAGCGGGCGCGTCGCCCGAGAGGGTCAGCGTCCATTCCACTTACAAGGGCGGACTCAAGCCGCAGGCGTCGGCCCATCCAAGCGCCTGCAAGGCAGGCGCGTAGACCGGCAGCGTATTGCGTAGCAATACGCGAGAGGGGCCGGGCCGCCCCCTGGCACGGCGATATGGTTGGTGGAGGCGCGTCGTTCAGATCGAAGATGTACGTGGCAGCCATAAAGCTCTGCTGCGGAGAGGTCGGATCACCGCACCGCGGTCCGTCGACGGGGGTACCTTTGCCTGCTAATGAAGTAGCTCTGTTGGAGTGTCGCGCTGCATCATTCAAAAAGAATGATCTGAACTACTCTAAGTGTGAGATCTGCACTGGGTATTAGAAGTAGCAGATAACCAATAGTTGCGAAAGTTAGGCAAAGAGCTAACTGGGGGCGTTTCTTCCTGGTTTCTCGAAAATAAGTCTCAGAAAGAATGGATAATAAAATACTTCTATGTCTTCGCTTGGCTAGTTCGTAATCAACTCTGGAATAATCAGGAAGATCTTCTATGCGAGTAGAGTTGTGCAGCAGATTCTGTCCGCTGTGCGACCATTGTGCCTCCCGCCAGAATAGCTCCCAGTCGTCATCATAATACTTCCCATCTTGGGTCCACGGGTCGAAACCGCTATGTCGAATTTCATTATGTAATTGCAGGAAGTGTCGAGAAGGTGCGTATGTGAAGAAGTAGTTCGTATACTCTTCTAGACTTTCTCCTAGCTTCATAGCATGTGGCCTAAGAAGGCGGTAACAAACATTAGCCATTGCCAAGAAAAGGAACGCGACAAATAGAAATCTGAGTCTCGCATCTGGATCAAGAAATACTGTAGTACGCAAGTCATTGGTCAGATTTTTGAATGTGAATTCTTCTGCAATGAAATCGTTGAAGATGAGTATGTACCCGAGAATAGGTACGAACGCAGAAGCTTTCGCCACGTGACCATTTAAATAGGTCGCATAATCATCCCATGTTAAATTGTACTTGAAGTGAGACCAGTTGGAACTGATCCTCTCAAACATCCAACTCCTCCACAAACCGCGCATTCTCCTGAATATACTGAAACCGCATCTCCGGCTTCTTGCCCATCAGGCGCTCCACGAGGTCTCCGGTCTCACCCGGTTCATCCTCGTCAATCGACACGCGGATCAGCTTGCGCGTCGCGGGGTTCATGGTGGTGTCTTTCAGGTCCTTCGCGTCCATCTCGCCCAGACCCTTGAAGCGGGACACGTCGATCTTGCCCTTGCCGCCCAGACCGCTCTCCATCAGCGTGGTCTTCTCGACCTCGTCCAGGCAATAGACCCGCTTGGCCCCTTGCGTCAGACGGAACAGAGGCGGGCAAGCCAGGTACAGGTGGCCCGCATCGATCATGGGCCGCATCTGGGTGTAGAAGAACGTCATCAGCAGCGCCGCGATATGCGCGCCATCGACATCCGCGTCGGTCATGATGATGACCTTGTCGTACCGCAGATCATCGATGTTGAACTTGGCCCCAAGGCTCACGCCAAGCGCCTGCGTCAGGTCCGAAATCTCGGCATTCGAGCCCAGCTTGGACGAGGCTGCGCCCAGCACGTTCAGGATCTTGCCGCGCAGGGGCAGCAGGGCTTGGGTCTTGCGGTCGCGTGCCATCTTGGCCGACCCGCCAGCCGAGTCGCCCTCGACAATGAATAATTCCGTGCCATCGCGTGTTGATGAAGAGCAGTCCACCAATTTGCCGGGAAGCCGAAGTTTCTTAGTGGCGGACTTGCGTTGTGTTTCTTTCTCGGCCCTCCTGCGCAGCCGTTCCTCGGCGCGCAGGACCAGAAAATCAAGGATGGCGCCGGCGGATTTCGTGTCGGCGGCCAGCCAGTTGTCAAAGTGGTCGCGAACCGAGTTTTCGACCATGCGTTGCGCCTCGACCGTGGCAAGGCGATCCTTGGTTTGTCCCACGAACTCAGGTTCGCGGATAAAGCAGGATACCAGTGCGCCAGCCCCCGTGATCAGGTCTTCGCGCGTGATGGTGCCGGCCTTCTTGTTGTTCACCAGCTCGCCATAGGCCTTGATCCCCTTCAGGATCGCGGCCCAGAACCCGGCTTCGTGTGTGCCGCCCTCGGGCGTGGGCACGGTGTTACAGTAGGATTGGATGAACCCATCGCGGCTGGGCGTCCAGTTGATCGCCCATTCGACCTTGCCCGGCACCTTGAACTTCTCAAAGGACACCGACCCGGCAAAAGGGGCGTCGGAATAGGTGGTGGCGCCGCCCAACGCTTCGGTCAAATAGTCGGACAACCCGCCGGGAAAGTGGAATGTCGCCTCTTGCGGCGTATCGCCATCGGCGATCGCCGACTTCCAGCGGATTTCCACGCCCGAGAACAGGTAGGCCTTGGACCGCGCCATCTTGAACAGGCGGGCGGGTTTCAGTTTCAGCGACCCAAAGATTTCCGGATCGGGATGAAAGGTAACGGACGTGCCGCGCCGATTGGGTGCCGCACCGATCTTTGCCAATGGCGCCTGTGGGACGCCACGGGAAAACTCCATGGCAAACAGCTCGCGATTGCGCGCCACTTCCACGCGCAAATGGTCGGACAGGGCGTTGACCACGGAGGACCCGACCCCATGCAGACCACCAGATGTTTCGTAACTGTCGCCCGAGAATTTGCCGCCCGCATTCAGCGTGCAAAAAATGATTTCCAACGCGCTTTTGGACGGGTCTTTGGGATGCGGATCGGTTGGAATGCCGCGGCCGTTGTCACGCACGGACACATGACCGTTCTCGTGCAACTCAACCTCGATCCACGTGGCGTGCCCGGCCACGGCCTCGTCCATCGAGTTGTCGATGATCTCGGCCACCATGTGGTGCAGTGCGCGGTCATCCTTGCCCCCGATATACATGCCCGGGCGCAGGCGCACGTGCTCCATATCCTCCAGCACCTGAATGGAGGAGGCATCGTAGTCAGAAGGCCCATTGGCCCCGGCAAGAAGATCGGACATGGCTGCTGCTCTTTGTTGGTTGCAGCGCACTATGCCAGAGCCGGTCAGACGGGGGAAGAGCGTATCAACTCGGCCAGTGTGCCCGTAGATGCCCCGACGTCTGCTGTTCGTCAATGACCTTGCGGTAGTGCTTCATACTGTGATCCGGGCCAAAGACTGAGCGGCGTGCGCGGGCCCTGTGGACGTGCCCCATATGGTGAAACGATCCAGGCAGATTGCACACGGCGTCATCGTCGCGGTTGATGCACAGGCACAGGTTGGAATGCTTGATGGCACCGGGGCTGCGGCGCGGGCGCGGGGCGGCGAACCCGATACCGGGCACGCCATAGGTACGCACAAGGATTTGCGTTGCAGCCGCCCCAAGCGAATGACCGATGATATATTTCGGGCGGTGGTTCTTCTTTTGCAGCCAATCAAAGATCGATTTAGCATGGGCCAGAAACCCCTGATGCCACACGGTGCCTGACGCACCCCGTTCCGTGTCATCATCCGCCAGCCGGTATCGCTTGCCGCCGATGTTCAGAACCCGCAGGTTGTACTTGAGGTAATCCATCACCGAATTCGATCCGGGGATCAGCAGGATGTCTCCCTTGAGGAAGATCGCCTGAACGTCATTTTCGTCCAGACTGTCCCGCCACGCGTTTGCCAATGAAGCATTGCTTCTGCCTTTGTAGGAGGCTTCGGCCATCTGAGCGGCCAGCTTGATATCGTAACTATGGCTCATGAAAATGTCTCCGTGCTTTGAAATGCGACAACTATGACGCGATCAAAGCCACTTGGGAAGACATCAGCCGAGCCAGTTGGAGACGATATCCGCGACAGAGTCGGGTTGTTGGTGCAACAGCCAATGGTCTGCACCGGAAACATGCGCGCGGGTCAGCGACGGTGCGAAGTCTTCCAGACCTTCCGTCGATATTGGCAACAGCGCCGTGTCGCCATCTGCCCAGACCAGCAGATGCGGACAATGTACCTTCAGCCGATCCAGGGGCAGGTCGGGCATTTCTACGGGCACGCCGGGGTCAGCCACGATCAGAGGCGAGGCGCGGTACCAGTTGATCATGCCGCGCAGCCCTGATTGCCGCCACACGGCCTTGTAGGCGTCCAACCTGTCACCGGCGAGCCAGCTCATGTCCATCTTGGCCGAGAACAGCTTGAGAAGCTTCCCGAAATCATCTGCGGCAAGCGTATCTTCGGACCCCTTGCTGCGCAGGAAGTTGATGTACTGGGATGCCTCGGATTGTGCTCCACCCGCCGCCATCTCGCGCTGAAAGGGGACCGGGTGCACACCGTTGGCAATGATCAGGTGCGACACCAAATCGGGTCGGAACATGGCCAGGCCATAGGCGACAGAGGCGCCCCAATCATGGCCCATGACAATCACGGGGCCGCGATCGGTGATAAGGTGCACCATGTCACCAACCAGTTTCGACGTCGCATATTCACCAACATCATCGGGCGCATAGCTCGCACCGTACCCGCGCTGATCGGGGGCTACACAGTAATAACGATCAGACAGACGTGTCGCGATCTCATCCCACGCGCCGCCATATTCGGGAAACCCATGCAGCATCAAAATCATCGGATGCGCCGGGTCCCCCCATGTCCTCACCGTGAACGTGTGCCCGCCAAGTTCGCGTGTGGTGACGTCCATCACTGACCCTTTGGCAGCGTTTCGAACCGCAGACCCTTGGCCGTGCGCGGCGCAAATCCCTGCCAATAGGTATGATCCTCGGTCGGGTTGCCCGCATCATCAAGGTCAACCAGCCCGTTGCGGGAATCGGGCACCAGCTCAAGATACTCGGCCTTGGCCGCATCACCCTTGAGGTGTAGATCGAAGAACACCGTGGCGAAGTGCTGGGCGATGTTATTCATTCGCGTCGTATCCCACACCGCATCGGCATAGTGCTCGAAGGGAAGGAAATCGAGACCCTCAACAGGCTCCCAGCTTTCTATGGGGGCCGGGATCGGGGCCGCGGCGTTGTGATTGGCATAGTCAAACGTAAGCAAGTGTCGATCCGCGCCCACCGCGCCGGTAAACAGCTCCCGCATGGCGTCATAGACGGAAACATCGTCATCCCCGCCTGCCATAAACATCGTGGGCACGCGCAGGCCAGCCGTCCCGCTTGTATCCCAGAACCCCGCGTTGTTGCCCCAAGGCCCAATGGCGATGATCGCTTTGACGCGGTCATCCATCAGGGCCTCGTGGCTGTCGGACATGGCCAGATGCGCCTCCAGCAGATCATTCGGCGCCCCCCAGCTGAACTCGGTCGAGGCTTGGGTGACACCCGCACCCCCAAAGATCAACGCACCATAGCCACCCATGGAATAGCCCACGACGCCTGTATGATCGGCATCAATGATGTCGCCCAACGGCCCCTGCAATTCAGCCATGTGATCCAGCACAAAGGCTTGGTCCAACGGGCGGTTGTACAGGGTCGATCCAAACGCGGCTTGGTCGGAATAGGTGCTGTCCGTGTGATCAATCGACACAGTGACATACCCCTTGGATGCAAGGTTTTCGCCCAAATGGCTCATTAGGAAACGGTTCCCGGGATACCCATGGCTGATGATCACCAAGGGAAAACGGGTGCCGCTTGCAGGTTGTGCATCTCGCGCGGCGCGACCGTTCAACGTGACCTCGGTTGCTCCGTCACGCAGGATGGCGGTGTATGTGCCGCCTTGCTCTGTCCCCTCCGCTGCCGGATACCAGACTTCCAGTGTCAGGGGGCGATCATAGGTGGGCATGGTCTTGCCCTTAACATTCACGACATCGATGCTGTCGGGAATTGTCACGTCAAGGGTTTGCACACCGATTGGGAAGGCACCGTACTGCGCCAATGCAGGTGCGTCCGGGCGAATTTGATCAATCGAGTTCGCCCAAGCGCCAGCCGTGGTCAGGGTTGCGGCCAGCGCCGGACCTATTGCGCGTGAGAGAGTCATGGGGGCATCCTTTGGATAGATTCAACCTATGGTAATGCTTTTCCTACTGTGACAGAGCCACCCTCAGGTGCAAGTGGTGATCTGTGTAACAACGCCTCCGAACCGGGCGGGCTGTCGCGCAATATGCAAATCGGGGTTGAGGCGGCGCACCGCCTTGCCTAAATCTGGGCAATGTCATTTCGTCGATCTCTTGCCGTTGCCGCGGCTTTGGTCTTGTCCGCCAATGCGGCGTCGACCCATCCGCACGTGTTCGTCGATACCAAGCTGAAGGTTGTGGTCAGTGCCGATGGCACTTTGGAAGGCGTCGAGGTGCATTGGACCTATGACGAGTTCTATTCCATGCTTTTGATGGCAGATCTGGGACTGGATCCAGATGGCGATGCCGAACTCACGGATGCCGAGCTGGCCCGATTGAATGGTTTCGACCTGCAATGGATCGAAGGGTTTGAAGGGGACAGCTACGCGACGCGCAACGGAACCTCCGTGGCGCTTGGAAAGCCGTCCGGACGGGGCGTCTCGGTCAGCGATGGGCGGATCACGTCCGCGCATTTTCGACCCGCCCGTGGTCCGGCCGAGGGGGTCATCCTCAAGGCATATGATCCGACATTCTACACGGCGTATCACTTGATCGGCCCGGTCGCCATGGATGGCCCGTGTACCGCAACAATCCAGCCCGCTGACCTTGATGCGGCGTATACGCTGGTGGAAGAGCTGTTGTACGCCACGCCAACGGCTCAGGCCGAAGAGTCTTATCCGGAAGTCGGTGAGTCCTTTGCTGACAAGGTCACGCTGTCATGCGCGGGCTAAGGATCGGGGTTCTTCTGGCCTGTGCCGCAGCGCTTCTCTGGCTCTTTGGCTTTGGCGGCATGGCAGATATCGGTCAATGGGCCGCCGCCCAGCAGCGTGAAACGCAAACGGCGCTTGCGGGTGGTCTGCGCGCCGTCCGGGCAGGGGAGCCGGGCGCATGGTTTGCCCTGATGGGCGTTTGCGCAGCCTACGGTTTCTTTCATGCGGCCGGGCCGGGACATGGCAAGCTGGTAATCGGGGGCTACGGCGCCGCCGAGCAGGTGACCGCGTGGCGCTTGTCATGGCTGGCGGTGGCATCTTCCCTGGCGCAGGCGCTGATGGCGGTGCTGCTGGTGGCGCTCGGGGCATGGGTTCTGGGATGGGGCCGCAGCGAATTGACGGACGCGGCCGAAAAAGTGCTGGCCCCCGCCAGTTACATGGCGATTGCGCTCGTCGGGCTCTGGCTGATGGTGCGCGGCATGCGCCGTGCGCGCAGCGTCGTTTTGCATTCCATTGACGAGAATGGGCATTGCAGCAGTTGCGGTCACGCACATGGACCCAGCGTCGATCAGGCGGCTTCGGTGTCTTCATGGCGGGATGCGATTGCCATCATCGGCTCTATCGCCATACGGCCCTGCACCGGGGCCGTGTTCCTGTTGATCCTCTGCTTTGGTTTCGGCATCCCGTGGGCAGGGGTCGCGGGGGCTTTGGTCATGGGGTTGGGGACGGCCAGCGTCACGGTCCTTGTGGCACTTGTCGCGGTCAGCGCACGGGAATCGGCGTTTTCGGGCTGGTCGGGTGCAGGCAGCATCCGCGCCATGGGTGTGATCGAGATCATGGCCGGCGCATTGATCGCACTCGTTGCGACAACGCTCGTTTGGCCGTTGCTCTAAGGGGGAAGGGCGGCATCCCGTCACCCGTGTGACGCTGGGGCTTTTCTTGCACAAAAAGCAGGCGTAAGGGTGGGACATGTCCACCCAAAAGATGTCATATGGCGCGCATGCGCGTGCAATCCTTGCCCTTGGCCTGCCGCTGATCGGTGGGCACCTCGGACAGATTGCAATCGGCGTGACCGATACCGTCATGTTGGGCTGGTACGGGGTCGAGGAACTCGCGGCCCAGGGCGTTGCAGGCAGCCTGTTTTTTGTTTTGTTCCTCATGGGCTCAGGCTTTGCCTGGGCCGTGATGCCCATGGTCGCATCGTTCCATGCCGAGCGGGACGAAACCAACCTGCGCCGTGCCACGCGCATGGGGCTGTGGTTGAGCTTGGGCTTTGCGGTGCTGGCCTTGCCGGTCATGGTCATGGCCGAAAGCGTGTTGCTGGCGCTGGGACAAACCGAACAGGTGGCGGCCCTCGGGGCCGAATACCTGAGCATCGCGGGCTGGGGGATCATTCCGGCCCTGCTCGTCATGACGTTCAAAAGCTATCTGGCCGCGCTCGAACGGACCCAGATTGTCCTTTGGATCACCCTGGCGGCTGCGCTGACCAACGCGTTGGCAAATTATGCGTTCATCTTCGGAAACTGGGGTGCGCCGGCATGGGGGATCGCAGGCGCGGCGGTGGCATCGCTGGTGACGCAATTCGTCATGGTGATCGGTGTTATCGGCTATGCGCTGATCGTGCTTCCCGAACACCAACTGCTCAAACGGCTCTGGCGTCCAGATTGGGAGATGTTGGGCAAAGTGTTTCGCCTTGGGCTGCCCATCGGTCTCACCAACCTCAGCGAGGTCGGGCTGTTTGCGGCCTCTGCGTTCATGATGGGGTGGCTCGGAACCATTCCGCTCGCCGCGCACAACATCGCGCTGCAATTGGCGTCCATCACCTTCATGGTGCATCTCGGGCTCAGCAATGTTGCAACGATCCGGGCAGGCAACGCCTATGGCCGGGGTGATCTGGACCACATGCTGCGCGGCGCCCGCACCGTCATCGTGATGAGCCTTGGAATGGCCGTTGCCACGATCGTCCTGTTCATCGCGCTGCCTGAACCTCTGATCTCACTGTTCATGGACCGTGATGAACCCGCGCGGAACCAGATTCTCGAAATCGGAGTGCTGCTGCTGGCACTCGCCGCACTGTTCCAGCTGGTGGACGGCGCGCAGGTGATCGCGCTGGGCCTGTTGCGCGGAGTGCAGGATACAACGGTGCCCATGGTCCTTGCCGGGGTGTCTTATTGGCTGGTTGGAATGCCCGCCTCTTACATTCTTGGGTTCGTACTGGATTGGGGTGGTCCGGGCATCTGGCTGGGCCTTGTGCTTGGGCTGGCCTGCGCCGGCGTGGCGCTCATGCTGCGGTTCTGGACGGTGTCCGTGCCGCGACTGGGACGCATTACCGGACAGAGATCTGTCTCGGCCCAATGAAAAAGGACAGGGCAGTGAACAAGCCCCGTTCCTCTCTCAATTCCACTGTGTCTAAAGAATGAAATCCGCCGCTTCGACCGCATTGACCCAGACCAATTCGATCATCTCGTCGACTGCGCCATCACCATCACTGTCGATCTGCACAAAATCGCCGTCAAACAGCACCTCGGCCCGTGTGCCCGAGAACGTGTTACCCTCAACGAATGTCAGACCCCCAAAGGCGGTCAGGTCGATCTTGTCGATGATGGAGGTAAAGCCCCTGATCTCGTCCATCGTGCCATCTGTCGTGCCGCTGTCGCCCGGGTTGAAGACAAATACATCGCGTGCCTCGATGTCTTCGTAGTCAAGGATCAGGTCAGCCCCGGCGCCTCCCGCGACGCGATCTGCTCCATCGCCGCCAGATACGGTGTCGTTGCCTGTGCCACCCGACAAAACATCGATCCCATCACCGCCGTGCATGTCATCGTTGCCGCCGGATCCGATCAACCGGTCGTTCCCGTCGTTGCCGCGGATGCTGTCATCGCCGCCCTGACCGTAAATTGTGTCGTCACCTTCTCCGCCGTGCAGCGTGTCCTGCCCGGCTTCTCCCCTCAGCAGGTCATTGCCTTCATCGCCGCTGATAGAGTCATTGCCACCATTGCCGTTGATGTCGTCGTCGCCTTCGCCTCCGCGCAAGGTGTCGAAACCGCCTGCACCCCGCAACGCGTCATTTCCATCACCGCCAGTGACACTATCGTTCCCCGCGCCAGCCAGAACAGTGTCGTTGCCGCTGCCACCATGGGCATTGTCCGCGCCGCGGCCAGCGAACAGCACATCGTTGCCTTCATCGCCCCATAGGGTGTCGTTGCCGCCATCCGCACGCAGACTGTCATTGCCTATGTCGCCAGACAGCACGTCATTGCCTATGCCGGCCCAGATCGTGTCGTCACCTTCGTTGCCATACAAGCGATCATTACCCGCACCGCCGTTGACGAAATCATCGCCTTCACCGCCGCCAAGCCTGTCTTCGCCGTTTTGACCAAGCAGGGTGTCGTTGCCACCTTCACCCCACATCTCATCAAATCCGACCTGACCATTAAGATAGTCGTCGCCGTCACCACCGGCCGAGGTGTCGTTGCCACCGCCGCCAAACACCGTGTCATCGCCAGCCCCTGCCCAAATCTGGTCGTTTCCAGCGCCCGCGGTAAAAATTTCATGTGCCGCATCTGCCAAGGCAAAGCTGTAGTCGCCGGATCGCAGGGTTTCGGCGGCGTCCGTGCCGTACACCCGGCTTTCGCCGTTGACGAAATAATTTATCCACCCCGCAACATCGGTGACGCGCTCGTTCTCATTGCCGTCTTCATTTTCGAACCGGCCATCAACGATGTCGAAACCGAGGTGGTAGATCGCGTCAGCCACTGTATCGATGAAGTCGCGCCCCCGGAACTCCAAGGCACCGCCATCACCTTGAACAAGGTGAAACCCGGTTTCCTCGTTGCCCTCGTCGTCGCCGTGTCCCTCAATGAACGCCGCATAAAGGGCAGCGTTGTTCTGAATGTATGCGGACAGGATGTACAAATCTTCAGGTGTCAAAATGCCGTCGGTATTGACGCCGGTGGCGGTCATCGCCGTTTCGAACACTTCGTTCATTTGACGCGCGGCGTCCGCGCCGCCTTGGATGTCCTCGGGATAAATGTTTGCGATCAGGCCCGGTTCTGCCTCAACAAGCTCTGCAATGGTCTCCAGACCGTTGGGTGTGATCGGCGCGATGGGTGGCTGGGGCATTTGCATGTCTCCTGGCTGATTGATCGATCCAGCCAGTGCCGCCAAGCCGTTCCATTGCCTAGCATCACCTACACCGCCGCATATCGTCGGCGGAAAGTGATCAAATTTGTCTTAAGAAATTACATAATTTCAGTGCCTATCCGCCGAGCGGATGCGACGGACCGTATCAGCCTTTCGTCCCTTTCATCAGGCGGTCTGCCTTCTTGCGCACCAGTACGGATCTCAGATCGTGCATCGCCAGCAGCAGGGCGTCAGTCACGTCTTCTAACTGATCCTCTGTCGCGCGGCTTTGCGCCCAGTGGGTGGTCAGGTTCAGGTAGTCAATCGCGCGGTGAATGTCGTCAATGTCGCGATGGGCCAGCACCTGGGCCCGGTTTTTCATCCATGCCTCGATCCGCGCCAGGTCGTCGGGCGACAGGGTGCGATCGCCATGGGGCTTGATCTCGCCATTGCGGATGTTGACCACCGCGATCTGGTCCATCTCGATCCGGCGTTGCCGGTTCTCGGTATCCACCCGAAACACCGCCGCTCCGTTCTCGCGTACACGGAAGTAATAGTCAGGAAGCTCCGCGCCCATATGCCAACCCTCGTTATCTCAGCCCCGCACAGAAGGTCTGGATGCGGGTGCAGGCCTCTTTCAGGGCCTCGTCCGACGTAGCGTAGCTGACGCGGAAGTTTGGCGATAGCCCAAAGGCGGCACCAAACACGACCGCAACGCCGGTCTCTTCCAGCAGCGCTGTGCAAAATGCCTCGTCATCGACAATCTTTGTGCCTGCGGCTGATGTCTTGCCGATGCAGCCCGCGATGGACGGATAGACATAGAACGCCCCGTCCGGGACCGGACAGGCGATGCCTTCTGCGGCGTTCAGCATCTCGACCACCAGATCACGGCGGCGCTTGAATACATCGTTGTTGGGCGCAATGAACTCTTGCGTGCCGTTCAAGGCCTCGACTGCGGCGTATTGGCTGACCGAACAGGGGTTCGACGTGGATTGCGACTGCACCTTGCGCATCGCCTTGATCAGCTCTTCGGGTCCCGCGGCATAACCGATGCGCCAGCCGGTCATGGCATAGGCTTTGCTGACCCCGTTGACGGTCAGAGTGCGGTCATAGAGGCGCGGTTCGATCTGGGCTGGGGTCGTGAACTCGAAGTCATCATAAACAAGGTGTTCGTACATGTCGTCCGTCATCACCCAGACATGGGGGTGACGCATCAGCACGTCGGTGATCTCTTTCAACTCCTCGCGGGTATAGCCCGCACCGGTCGGGTTAGAGGGCGAGTTGAAAATCAGCCACTTTGTCTTGTCGGTGATGGCGGATTCCAGCTGATCGGCGGTCAGCTTGAACCCGGTCTGAAGCGATGCCTCGGCGATGACCGGCGTGCCACCTGCCAACAGAACCATGTCCGGGTAGCTGACCCAGTAAGGGGCAGGGATCACCACCTCATCGCCCTCGTTCAGCGTCGCCATCAGCGCGTTATACAGGATCTGTTTGCCACCCGTACCGACGGTCACTTGTGCCGGGCTATAGTCCAAACCATTGTCGCGCTTGAATTTTTCGACAATCGCCTGCTTCAGCTCTGGAATGCCGTCAACCGGAGTATACTTCGTCTTGCCAAGCGCGATGGCCACCACGGCCGCATCCTTGATGTTCTGCGGCGTGTCAAAATCCGGCTCACCAGCACCAAGGCCGATGATATCCTTGCCCTGCGCTTTCAGCGCAGCCACCTGGCCTGTCAGGGCGACAGTCGGGGACGGTTTAACGCGGTCGAGTGTCGCGGAAAGGAATGTCATGTTGGCCTCGGGGCGTTAGGACGTTATCGAGACCCTCATAGGCGGCGTAACCCGCGCGATCAAGCGCCAGCGCCGAGAAGGAGAGCAATCCCATGGACGATCAGCAGGACTGGTACAGCGCCGAAGCGGCAACATTCGGTGACCGAGTGGCCGGCGCACGCGAGCAGGCCGGCATGACCCAAAAGCAGCTTGCCAAGCGTCTTGGCGTGCGGCTGGCGACACTGCGTGCTTGGGAAGACGATCTGAGTGAGCCGCGCGCCAACCGTCTGTCGATGATGGCGGGCTTGCTGAATGTTTCGATGATGTGGTTGATCAATGGCGAAGGCGAGGGGCTCGACGCGCCCGTGGTCGAAGAGCCGCTGACCGCCGATATGCGTGATCTGCTGACCGAAGTGCGCGACATGCGTTCGGACATGCTGGCGCGCGCCGAACAACTGGGTCGGCTTGAGAAAAAGCTGCGCGTCGCGATGCAGACCCCAACCGATGTCTGACGAGCCGCGTGAACATCGCTTGAAGCGGCTGCACATGCGATCGATGCGCCGCGGGATCAAGGAAATGGACCTGATCCTGTCAACCTATGCCGGGCGCCATCTGGCGGATATGACGGATGCCGAACTGGACGTGTATGACACCTTGCTGAACGAGAACGATCAGGATCTGTATCGGTGGGTGACCGGGCAAGAGGCTGCGCCAACACATCTCGCTGATCTGGTCGGTGCGGTGTCACGCACGTTTCAGCCCTAAAAATAAGGGCCCCGGCGCATTTAACTGAATATTTCCGAATCAACCGCATCTTCTGGCCAGAGCAGATGATGTCGGAGAAAAACGGATGAGCATTCAGGACCCTATCGGCCAGGTCCCAGGCATGGCCGACAAAACGGCTTCCAACGCAGGCTTCATGGTGGGTTACCTTGAGGCGCTATCGCTGGTCGAACGGCTGCACCGTTTGCTGCTTGATGTGATCAAGGACGAATTCGAACGGGTCGGTGTGCTCGAAATCAACGCGGTCCAGGCGCTGCTGCTGTTCAATATCGGCGACAACGAGGTGACGGCAGGCGAATTGAAAAGCCGCGGTTATTACCAGGGCTCGAATGTCAGCTACAACCTCAAGAAGCTGGTCGAAATGGGCTACATGCACCACCAGCGGTGCGAAATTGACCGCCGGTCTGTCCGGGTGCGCCTGACGGAAAAGGGGCGCAAGATCCGGGACGTGGTGAACGAACTGTTCCTGCGCCATGCAGATGGCCTGCAATCCAAGGGCGTGCTTGGCCCCGAAGGGATTATTGACATCACCGCGTCGCTCAAGCGCATGGAACGGTATTGGACAGACCAGATCCGCTATATCTATTGATCGTCTTGGCCCGGAATACCGGGCCCTGACGGTAGGGACGCTGCCCCAAGGATTAGCGTTTCCAGTTCCCGTTCCAGCTTGCGGGCCATGGCGGCGGGGTAATCCTCGAAACCCAGCGCGGTTTCAACGAAGCTGTCCGATCCAACAATCACATTGTTCTGGAAATAGGTGGAAAGCGCTGAGATTTCGCCTTGCTGCACATCTCCCATGCCCGGCGCGTCCACCCCGATCACCAGGGCATTGATGGTAATGCCGGTATCTTCCAACTCAGGCTTCACATCCACGGGGCGGATACCAAGGTTCGACTTGCCATCCCCCGACAAGTCCAACGTACGCTTCCAGCAGTCCGGACGTTGCGCCAGATGCGCCGCGCCCTCGCGCATGGCCAGACCAAGCGCCGTGCCGGGGCTGGCCTGTCGCCGCTCGGTCGCCCGCAACTGACCGATCACAGCATTCAGAACTGCCGTATTGTCAATCGCTGTCCAGGGCAGGATCACTTCCGGGTCTTCCGGCCCACTCCATTCATAAACCAGCAGATGCACAGGCGCGGACGGCACCTGCAACAGGGCCTGGCGCACCTTGCCGCTGTCCAGAGCAGCCGCCAACCCATCCATCTGCAAACGATACTCCAGGGCATCGACCGATCCCGACACATCCAGCCCCAACGCCAGTGCCTGACGACAGGCCGTCTCGGCCCCGGCACTTGTTGCGGCCATGCACGCGGCCCAGATAAGTGCCGCGCGGATCATCCGTCGCTGCGGTGCAGGTCAAGCGCACCGATCACGGGCGGCGTCAGCTCGCGCTCAAGTTTCCGGCGCATCGCACGCTCGTAGTCCTCAAACCCCTGCGCCACCTCCAGAAAGGCACCGGGGCCACGCAACACCTCACGCTTGTAGAACTCGATCAACATGGTCTCCGATGTAAATTCGGCTGCATTCACAACCAAACCATTCACCGTCACTTCGTCAAAGGCAAACTCGCGATAGGCAAGTTGGGGGCCAAAGCCTTCGTTGTTCTGCCCGTCTCCGGCCATATCAATGGTGCGGTACAGGCAGGACGGCGCACGCCCCAGCATTTCGGCCCCGAAACCAAGAGCATAGCCCATCGCCGTAGGGAACTCGTTGTGGGACCGCTTGCTCGCGGCGACGGTTTCGGCAGCGCTCAGCAGCGCCGAGGGACTGTCGATCAGGGTCCAGTCCAGCACAACCTCCTGATTGTACCGCCCCGACCATTCGTACACGGCCAGTGCCACGGGCGCATCAACGGCAAAGAAAGCTGCGCGCACCTCGGGGGCCGTCAGGGCAGCCACCAGGCCGCCCCGCTGCAACTGGTCCTCGGTCGCGTCGACGGATGATGACACATCAAGGGCCAACAGCAAGGCCAACCGACACGCCGCCGCGGGGGATGCGGCGACGCAGATGGCCAAAACGGCCGAAATTCTTACCAATGGCCTGTGTTTTCCATGCTGGCCCATGGCTCGGCCGGGGGTAGCGGATCGCCGGCCTGCAACAGCTCGACCGACACGTTGTCAGGCGACCGGACAAAGGCCATGTGCCCGTCACGCGGCGGACGGTTGATGGTCACACCATTGTCCATCAGGTGTTGGCACGTCTCGTAGATATTATCGACGCGGTAGGCGAGGTGTCCGAAATGACGACTGTCATCGGGCAAGCCTTCATCGCCATCCCAGTTGTAGGTCAACTCGACAGGGCATTCCGGCTGCTCGGGCGGGGCCATGAAAATCAACGAAAACCGACCGCCCTCGCTGTCATGGCGCCGCGTCTCCTCAAGGCCCAACAGTTTGTAAAATGCCATCGAGGCGTCCAGGTCTTTCACCCGGACCATTGTATGCAGATAGGTCAGTGCCATGTGGGCGGTCTCCGTCAGGGGATTGATGTCGTCCTAACCTAACACACGGCCCCAAAGGGGCCAGCACCTCTCAGAACTTTGATTGGATACCCAGAGTGATGGTGGTTTCGTCGATCTCAAACCGGTTCACATTGGACGACCTGCGGCCCGTGCGAAGGCGGATCGTGGGTGCGAAACCCGCGAAATCATAATCGGCAAAGAACAGGGATACGTCACCATACAGGCTTTCGTCTTGGCGCCCACCGTCCACAGTGCGAACAAGACGGTAGTCCTCGTAATCCGTGTAACCAAATGTCAGGCCAGTCGAAATCTGGATCGGTCCCAGTTGTTTGCCAAATGTATAGTTCGCACGCAGGCTGGCTGTCTGGTAATCGGCATTTACAAAGTCACCCGTAACGTCTTGCACGGTCAAGCCAACGCTGACCTTGTCGCCTCTTTTCAGTTTGTGGCTCACAGTCGCACCCAAAGTCACCACGTCAGTGTCGCGAATTGTTCCACGTGTGGAAAAGCGTCTTTCGGCACCGGTGCGGAGCGTCAGATTGCTTGAAGGCGACAATTTGATTCCGCGGCTGAGGTTCAACTTCAAGAAATCATATGACCGATCACCCCCGAACCAACTGGCCCCCAACGCGCCACCAAGGCGCAAGGAATTCCCCGGCGCGCCAAGCGCAAGCGCGTGATCGATCCCGGCTTCGACATAAGTCGATGCGAAATCACTGTTTTCCACATTCGGAGCAATGTCCTCGGCACTTTTCGACAGATCGACCCGTCGCGTGTACAGGCGTCCCATTACCGACGTCTGGCTTTTTTTGCTCTGCGCGATGCGGTACCGCAGCTGAACATCCAGGGTGCCGACAGTCCCGGGCAAGGCGCGCGAACTGCCATTGAATACGCCCAATGTCGGTACGTCGTTGATCACTTCAAGCACATTATCGGTGCCGTTATTCACATTGTCGGATGGGGCAACCGACAGATTGATGTTGAACCGCAGCGGATTGGCCCTGCGCACCTTGGCGTAGTCCCGCGATAGCACCTCATCCTGTTGGGGGCTCTCGGAATGCGTCGCGGCCAGCCGTAGCCAGACCTGCGATGCCGTCGGGCGTTCCTGTTGGAAGGCAATGCTTGCCGCTGTTCGGGCCGCGCCGAACTTTTGTGCGGGCGTTTCGCTATGTCTGTAGGATAGGCGAGCTGCTGAACGAGCCTCTTTGGGATCGTTCAGGAGCGAATGGGCCGCCGCCAAGACGCCATGGGCATAAGCGTCTTCAGGATCGGCGCGCACCAGCACCGTCGCGACATCCCGCGCAAGATCAAAGCGCCCGGCATAAAGCGCCTGGCGCGCCAGAATGCGGGCCTGCTCAACCGTGAATGTCTGGCTGTCGTCTGCCTTGGTGTCCGGCGCACCTGCTGACGCCCAAAGCGTCAGCAGAGCGGCCAAAAGCGCGCGCTTCATAGGCTTTATGGTTGCAGCGCGTTGACACAGATCGGGTCGGTGTTCCCTTCGACACAAAGGTCAAGAACAAAAACGCCGTGCTCGATTTCCCCGTCGAAACTGTCAGTGAAGTCTGTGACCCGCGTCCCGCCTGCTACAAATTCCCCGGACGGTCCTCCGATCACACCCGCAAAGTCTCCGATGTCTGATGAGCTATCAATCGGGAAGTCGGGGTCGGATTCATCCTGTTCAATATTACCGCTGAACGCACCGTCGCCGGTCAGGGTGCCGTCCACCAACACAATGTCGGGCAGATCGAAGTCGCCAACGGCAGTACGGGCAAGCCGGTCATAGACCTCGCCTTCAACCGACATATCATTCAGGTCAACGTTGATGAACATCAGTCCACGAACGTATGCGGTTTGGCTCGGTGTGTTCACATCCGGATCTACACCGGTCGTCGGCAGCAGGTCTGTGACCGGACCCGCAGTATTCAGTCCGGCGGCGTAGTTGCCGTAATATGTCACATCAAAGCGGCTTTCCGGTGTCGTTGGCGGTGCATATGAGCCGGTGCGCTCAAAAAATGTACCGCCGAAGAATGTATTGAACTGAGGACCTGTCATAACAACGCCGGCTTGTACGCCATTTCTGCTGGCGACAAATGCGGTGGCGTGACGCCCGACCCCGTCATTCTGGCCCGTAAAGGTCTCGTATCCGTCTACAAAGCTCGTAGAGATATGTCTGTATTCGTTCGCGATTGGAACACCGTCCTGGGACAGACCAGTGACGGTCAACGTGTTGGTGGCTGCATTGAAACTGATGGCCTCCAGATCACCCGCAATGGCCTCAGGAACGGCAAGGGGGTCCGTGGGATCCGTTGGCGTCGTGGGAGTTCCGCCATTATCTGTCTCATCCTCGGTTTCCCGAGGGCCATTGCCACATGCCGCCACCAGAGCGGTCAGTGCGCACACTGCTACTATCCGTTTCATGCCTGAAAACCTTTGCGGTCTATGTCCTGCCTCTTTTGTGGCAAGAAAGCGCCGTAACCCCCCAGAAGTCAACGGTTTCGTAATCGTACTGATTCGCACCGCCCGTGAACCGTTGCCAAAAAACGACCCCGATCTAGCGGTTCTCATCAGCCAATCCACAATATAAGGTGTAGGCCTGATAGATTCTGTGGATAAAGGACGCGCCCCATGCCGCTCAGCCCCGAACAGCTTGCCGAAATCGAAGAGCTGCGCAGCCACACGCAGCCCACGCTCCGTGCCACCGTCCCGGGGATGGAGGCGCATCTCTACAAAGCCCAGCCTGTGCTCGACCACGGCTTTGTCCGCGTCATCGACTACATGGGCGACGACAGCGCCATCTGCCAGGCCGCACGCGTCAGCTATGGCAAGGGCACCAAATCCGTCCAGAACGACGAAGGGCTGATCCGCTACCTCATGCGCCACTGGCACTCGACGCCCTTCGAGATGTGCGAGATCAAGCTGCACGTCAAACTGCCCGTCTTCGTCGCCCGCCAGTGGATCCGTCACCGCACCGCCAACGTGAACGAATACTCGGCCCGCTACTCGATCCTCGACCGCGAATTCTACATCCCCGAACCTGACGCGCTTGCCGCCCAATCGGTGGTCAACAACCAGGGCAGGGGCGAAGCGCTCACCGGTGAAGAGGCCCAACGCGTCCTCAACTACCTGCGCGACGACGCCATGCGGTCCTATGACCATTACGAAGAGATGATCTCCCAAGACGGCCAACAGGGCCTCGCGCGCGAGCTTGCCCGCATGAACCTGCCCGCCAACATCTACACCCAATGGTACTGGAAAGTGGACCTGCACAACCTTTTCCACTTCCTGCGGCTGCGCGCGGACGCCCACGCCCAATACGAAATCCGGGTCTATGCCGATGCAATCTGCGAGATGGTCAAGGATTGGGTGCCTGCGGCGTATAAGGCGTTTGAGGATTACCGGATGGGTGGGGCGACACTAAGCGCTACAGCTCTTGCGTGTATTCAGAGAATGCTGAAAGGTGAAGAGGTCACGCAGGAGAATTCAGGAATGAGTAAAGGCGAATGGAGAGAGTTTATTGGCATTCTGGAGTGAGCGAACTCCCAAAGCTTATTACAAAGTATCACAAAGCCGAAGACCAAGGATATGTGAGCGCTGGCTCAATTAAATTGGGAAATACCAACGAGTATAGACGCGCGGAAATAGATGGTAGTCTCGACGCCCGCGGGGATGCATATGAAGGCATCCGTGCTTTGACTTCAACGCCTCCAATTTTGTCCGACACTTCGGCAAATCCAAGTATTAATCTCCCAAAAGATTACAACGTCGGAGATAGAACAAGACGTTTTTTGGAAGAGTCGAAAGCTAGAGCAGAGTATTTTGGTAGCCTTCCGCCGAACTGGTATGTTGGCGACTCTGTGTCGGCACTAAGTATGAATGCTTGGGTTTTTTGCGCTTCTATTGGGACACACAATCCATCACACCACGCGAAAGTAATGTATGGAGATAAAGAAACTGGCTATTCTGGAAACCCGGATCTACAGCGCTATTGGACAATGGAGACCGAAGTATTCATTAACATTCTAGATGATGCGCTCCGCAAACATGAGAAATACAAAAGAGTCGATAAAGATGCGCCAATCATTTACGTCTCAGACGTCACGTATGACTGGAGTTTCCAGCCTGAAAGGCGTGCAATGGATATTTTGGATCCACCTAGTTCACTGAGTGATTCGGATATAGTAAAGCTCCTATGCACCAAAAGGCCCACCTTTTCAGTGGAACGTGAAATTCGTTTCATTGCACGCACGGACGAGAGGCCGTCGATTTCGTCCCGAGATGGACCTCTTCTCGTAAAGGACGAACGTTTTGCTGCCTATATAGCGAACTTTGGTATATTGACGAAGTGGTCGAATAACCCGAATTAGAAGGTTGTGCAGATTTGCCCGGCACGGAATCAAGGCCAAAGGCCGCCGTGCCAGCGCCGGACCGCCCCCGGGCTGGCGCTACATCACCACCAGCGCACCGCCCCACCAGACTCACTCACACCACAACCATAAACCGCGCCGCATCACCGTCGCAGCGCCAACCCGCGGCCCGGCGCTGACCCGGCTCCGCGCCAAAACCCAACGTCGCATGGCGGGATGAAATCCCGCCATACCGGGGCGTATCAACCAACCGTAGGGCGGGATTTCATCCCGCCGCGCCCTCATCTCAAACCCACCCAAAACCCAATAAACCTGCGCCCCGTTAACCCTGCATCCGACCGCATCCGCGCGCCTTCCACAAAAATGTGCAGTTTCGCCGCCAAAACATGCACTTTCCGGAAAACGCGTAATTTCCCCCGGAAATCCGACGCATCAAAATACGCAGTTTCTCAATGAAAGTATGCAATTTTCCCCAATTCCTCCCTGATCCCCGCCGTGCATCGCACCCCATCTCTATGGGTAAACACAAGGCACGCCGCGTTCATCGCGTGGTGAGGTTTGACGCCGCTTTTCACCAAACTTGACGAAATACTTATCCACAGAGCGTCATGAAACTGTTACTTTAGGTCCATGATCAGAGCAGCAGCACTTCTCACTCTTCTGGCCAGCCCCGCCGCGGCCACACCCACACCCATTGCCGAGATCCTTTGCGCCCCCACCAAGCAGATGCAGCAAAAGCTGGAACAACAGTTCCGCTCGGCCCGCACGGCCTCTGGCATGCGCAGCCCGGATCAGATGATGGAAGTGTGGACGGATGCGCGTGGCGATTGGGCCATGGTGGTGCGCTATGCCAGCGGCACCTCATGCATCGTCGCGATGGGAGAGCATTGGGAAGAAACGGAAAATCCGACCTAGGGCGCCGCGCGGTCCCGCAACTGCGCCACCAGCGCACCGTTCTGATCTTCCCACATTTTCCAGACCCGATACCCTTCGATCTGAGCCCACGGCCCAGTCAGATCGCCTGCGAAATGGGTCTTCACCGCGTGGTAATGCCCCATGCAGCGCGCCCATTCGGTCGGGGACGGGAACTGCGTTTCCGCCGACACTTCGCACGCGTAGTAGAGGGACAGCAGGCGCATCAACTCGGTCATCGGAATACCCGTGGGTTGTAGTGACTGTTTCCAGCCTAGCCACAAACCGGCAAATTCCGAGTAAATCATGCGTGCGGTGGTGTGATCAGCCAAAAAAACTGGACTTGTGATCAGCCAAACGGCATCGTTTGCATAGATTTCGTGGTGTGTTGAAGGAATGAGGGAAGATATGCCATTCACCAAAGTGATGACAGCCGCTGCGGCCTTTGTGCTTCTCGGGGCAGGGGCGGCCCTGGCGCAGGACCAAGCCGGCCCCAAGGTTTACGCCTTTCACAGCCAGCACAATTACTGCCCGGCAGGTCTGCAACCTGTGACAATCGATGGCACCATCTGCTGTGGCCGTCCAAACCAGGACATCAGCTACCAACAGGCACTGGCCCACGCAGCAGCCAAGAAACGGCATCGCGTCCGTCAAAGCAGCTGCCCGGTTGGCACCAAGGGCTGCACGTTCAACTGATCACCGCGTACATCAATGCAAGCGGCGCAGGATAGGCTCGTGCGCCGCTTTGTCGCCTGTGTCAGGGGGTCAGAGCAGTTTCAGCTCGCCAGCCATCTGGCGCCCATCCCTGCCTTCCAGCAGTTCGAAACTGACTTTTTGGTTGTCGGCCAGCCCGGTAAGCCCGGACCGTTCGACGGCTGAAATATGTACAAAAACGTCTTTGCCGCCCTCATCCGGAGCAATAAATCCGTAGCCTTTCGTGGTGTTGAACCACTTCACGGTGCCAGTTGGCATGTTCCCGTGCCTCCTTTACCTTGCAGTCTCCCCCAAACGCGGAACATCGTGCCAGGGGCCGTCATCGCGCCAGCAATATCCAGACGCTGCCGCCACTTAATGAGATTGCACTTATGGCGCGAAATTCAAGGTTGAGGGGTGTAATCCGCGCGGGTTGCCGCTTAATTCAACGCAAAGGGCAGAGGTGGATATGGAAATATACGGATTGAAAACATGCGACACCTGTCGCAAGGCGATCAAGGCGCTGTCAGAGGCGCGTTTTGTGGACGTGCGGGCCGATGGCGTGCCCGCAGATGTGATGGCTGCGGCTCTTGCCAAGTTTGGCGACAAGCTGGTGAATACGCGATCCACCACATGGCGCGGCCTGTCGGACGCTGAGCGTCAGGGAACGCCGCAAGACTTGCTTGGAGCACACCCCACATTGATGAAACGGCCGTTGGTCGCTGATGGCGACACTCTGCACCTTGGATGGACCAAAGATGTGCAGGCGGCGCTCGGCGTGGCCTAGGCTTCGGCAAGCGCAGGTTTCGGGGCAAGGGCGCGGTCAAAGGACAGCGGCCCGGCCCCCTTGACCACCAGCACCAGCAGCAGGAACACCCACAATGAACGCTGGTCCATGATCAGGCTGTTTGATGGCGCATCGAACCAAGCCCCCAAAACCAGCCCGTCGCCCCATTTGTCATGGCCATTCAGGTCGGTCAGCGATTGCACCACGATGAAGCCAATCATCCCAAGCGACGCGAGGCGCGTCAGCAAACCCGCGATGATCAGCAAGGGCAATACGAATTCTGCAACCGTGCCTGCCGTGACCACAGCCCAATGATACAGGCTCAGTTGGGTCACGTCGTAGCCCACATTCTCCATTACCTTGGGAAAGATCTGTGCATAGGCGCCCAGCGAAGGCTGGAAGATGCCAAAGATCCCGTCGCCCAGCTTTGTCATCCCGGAGACCCAGAAATACACAGCAAGCACTGCGGCAAACAGGAAACGGGCCAACGTCGGCAGCAACCAGTCAGCGCGTTCAAGCGGGCCAAAGATCGCAGTATGTAGACGGGAAAGGGCGGTCATTGGGTCATTCCTTTGGGGTGATCATGTCAGTAAGGGCGTTGTGCTGGATCAGAAGGGTCAGCAACGGGCCAAGGTCGAATTCGGGGTCCATTTCCGTGGCCGCATCTACGGCCTCTTCCAATGTGGTATTTGCACGGATGGCACTCAGCCATGCGAATTGCGCGTCCGAGATAGCATGGCGTTCCGGGTCGAATTCCGTGCGGGTCACCAATACAGACTGGGCAATCCCGCGCGGCTTCTGCGCGCCGTCTTCCATGTTGTACCGCCAGATATCCAGGATCGGCCAGCGGGATGACAATATCTGCACGGCAGGGGTCAGCCGAAGGCGGGTGCGCATCAAGACATCGGGGTCGACTGCCCCCAGTCGGGCCGCGTCCAGCGGTATACTGTCCGCCGCGTGATAGGATTGGCGCACCGCCAACTCCAGTCGTGCGACATCCGAAAGATAGCCGATATGTGCCAGCGGCTCGAACTTATCGAGAAACGCAGGCAACACATCTCCATAGTGCATCATCAGCGGGGACGCAGGCGGATGTGCACGCGCAAACAGACGGGCCAGCTGGTCAAAATTCTGATCGCCCAACAGCTTCACCAGAACCGGAAAACCAGTGCGCATTGCGTCGATCAGGGCGACTGTCACGTTGTTGCGATACACCGAAAAGCGGCGGGTCGTGGGGCGCCCATCTCCGTCAGTCAGGCCGTCCGGTACTGGACTGTCCGGATCAAGGATGGCCGCGCGAAAGTCGGATTGCGAGGCTGCCATGGCGCTACCCGGCGTTGATCGTGGCCAGCGCGGCCGCGGCGCGATCAGCTTCGGTGCGCAGGATGGGCCATTCTGGCACGTCATTGTCCCATTCGACCAGAACGGGGGCAGGGCCCGTGCCTGCCAGCGCATGATTCAGCAGGGCCCAAACAGGCTCTGCGGCCTCGCGCCCATGACTGTCGATCAACAGTGGCGCGCCATGATCATCCTCGTCTTCGTCATGGCCGCCAATATGGATTTCGCCGGCAGCTGACAGGGGATAGGCATCCAGATATGACTGCGGCGTGTAGCCAAGGTTGGTGGCTGAGATGAACACGTTGTTCACATCCAGCAGCAGGCCACAGCCTGTGCGGCGCACCAGTTCAGCAAGGAAATCCGTCTCGGACCACGTGCTTTCGGCAAAGGCAAGATAGCTCGACGGATTCTCAAGCAGCATCCGACGACCCAGTGTCTCTTGCACCTCGTCGATGTGATCCGCAACGCGGGTCAGGGTCGCGTCGGTATAGGGCAGGGGCAGCAGGTCATCCAGAAACTCGGCACCATGGGTGGACCACGCCAGATGCTCGGAAAAGCTGGCGGGTTCCAGCCAGCCGACAAGATGTTTCAAACGGGCAAGGTGATCCGGATCAAGGCGGCCTTCGCCACCGATCGACAGACCCACGCCATGCACAGAGATAGCAAAGTCATCACGTAGTGCGCGCAATTGAGCATGTGGGCGTCCACCGTCGCCCATGTAGTTTTCTGCGTGCACTTCGAGCCACTTGACGGGGCCGGGGGCGGTGCGCAGTTCGGTGAAATGCTGGGCTTTGTAGCCAACGCCGGGGGCGGATGGCAGGCGAGGCGGTGTCAATGTCGCATCCAGCATGTCTGAGCCTCCAGAACGTCGTTGGAAACAGATGCGCCGGACCTGTTTAGGTCCGGCGAAGGCGTGTGACGTCGCCTTATGCGGGCAGGTCGCGGTCGAGTTCTTCCAGCGAACCTTGACGCGGTGTGCCGTCGGCCAGTGCGGGCAGCTCGATCTCGGCACATGTGCCTGCGTCAACAAGTGTCCAGGCGTTGCCCTGGTAATCTACAGTCGACGTGCCGGCGCAGGTGGTTCCAGCGCCTGCGGCACAGTCATTTTCGCCAGCCAGCGAAATGCCATAGCATTTCTCTTTGCCTGCAGCGGATGCAGTGGTTGTGGAATGTGCGGTCATTGCGGCAGCAACTGCGCCAACAATCGCAACGGATTTCATCGTCTTCGACATCTTCAACGTCCCTTTCGGATATCGGTTACAGTACGGTCGTGAGCCTTACATAGGTCGGCTTGGATGGAAGTTACCACTCACGAGCCGGTGTGTCACAGAGCCGTTATCACTTGTTAGAAAAAGGGCCGAAATCCACGCAGATTTCGGCCCAATTGTTGCAATGCGGTGTGCAGATGTTGCAGGCGCAGGTGTCAGCGCATGTCCGGTGGCGTGGCATCGACGCCAAGTTGCGCCGCAACCTCTGCCAAAGGATGCACACTTGTCCGCTTTTCACCCAAGCGTCTGACGGACACGGTCTTTTCCTCGACCTCGCGGGCACCGACAGCAAGAATGACCGGCACCTTGCCGACAGAGTGTTCGCGGACCTTGTAGTTGATCTTTTCGTTGCGAATATCGGCTTCGGCCCGCACGCCCGCCGCGCGCAAGGTCTCGACAACCTCTGCCACATAGTCATCCGCCTCGGACGTGATCGACGCAACGACGACTTGGCGCGGGGCCAGCCAGAACGGCAACTTGCCCGCATGTTCTTCGATCATGATGCCCACGAACCGTTCGAAGGATCCAAGGCAGGCGCGGTGCAGCATGTAGGGGCGCTGCTTGCTGCCATCGGCGGCGATATAGGTGGCCCCCAGTCGCTCGGGCAAGTTCGGGTCGACCTGGAACGTGCCGCACTGCCAGACCCTGCCGATGGCGTCGGTCAGATAGAAGTCGAGCTTGGGGCCATAAAAGGCACCGTCGCCCGGCTCCAGCGTGAACTCGCGACCGGTCGCCTTGATCGCACCTTCAAGCGCGCCTTCAACGTGATCCCAGCTTTCATCGCTGCCCACACGCTTTTCGGGGCGCGTGGCGAATTTGATCTCGAACTTCTCAAAGCCCAGATCGGCATAAACATCGGCGAGGTAATTGATGAACTTGGCGCATTCATCTTCGATCTGATCTTCGGTGCAGAAGATGTGGCCATCGTCCTGCGTGAAACCGCGCACGCGCATGATGCCATGCAGCGCACCCGAAGGTTCATAGCGTGAACATGATCCGAATTCGGCCAGCCGCAGCGGCAGGTCGCGATAGGATTTCAGGCCCTGATTGAACACCTGCACATGGCAGGGGCAGTTCATCGGCTTGAGCGCGTTGACCGCCTTTTCCTTGGCATGTTCCTCTTCGACCTCGACGATAAACATGTGCTCTTGGTACTTGTCCCAGTGCCCCGAAGCTTCCCAGAGCTTGCGGTCAACGACCTGAGGCGTGTTGATCTCATTATAGCCGCCAGCGCGCTGTTTCCGGCGCATGTAGTCCTGTAACTCGGTATAGATCGTCCAGCCGTTTGGGTGCCAGAAAACCTGGCCGGGTGCCTCTTCCTGCATGTGGAACAGGTTCATCTCGCGACCCAGCTTGCGGTGATCGCGCTTGGCGGCCTCTTCCAGCATGTTCAGATGCGCGCGCAGCTTCTCCTTACCGGTAAAGGCCACGCCATAGATGCGCTGCAACATAGCACGGTCGGAATCCCCGCGCCAATAGGCACCAGCGATGGACATCAACTTGAACGCGTCGCCCGGCACCTGCCCGGTGTGCTGCAAGTGCGGCCCGCGACACAGGTCCTGCCAGTCGCCATGCCAGTACATGCGCAGCGGTTCATCACCCGGAATGCTCTCGATCAGCTCGACCTTGTAGGGCTCGCCCCGGTCCTCGTAATACTTGATCGCCACATCGCGATCCCACACCTCGGTGGTGACGGGATCGCGCTTGTTGATGATCTCCTTCATCTTCTTCTCGATGAGGCCTAGATCATCCGGGGTAAACGGCTCTTCCCGGTCAAAGTCGTAGTACCAGCCATTCTCGATCACTGGCCCGATGGTGACCTTGGTGTCGGGCCAGATTTCCTGCACGGCACGCGCCATGATGTGGGCCAGATCGTGGCGGACCAGCTCATTGGCCTGCACCTCATCTTGCATGGTGTGGATGGCGACCTGTGCATCTGCATCGATGGGCCACTGCAAGTCCCAGTGCTGACCATCGACGGTCGCGCTAATGGCTTTCTTGGACAGGCTCTTGGAAATGCTCTCGGCCACGGCGGCAGGGGTTACGCCCGCGTCATAGGCGCGTGCATTGCCGTCGGGAAAAGTAAGGGAAATCTTGTGCTGATCTTTGGCCATATCGGCTTCCTCGTCAGTTTGGCGCCCACGGAACGCCCGGTTGCTAGGTTATGTTATAAGGCGATGTGACAGGGTGGGCCGATGTCGTCAAGGTTCATGGCATAAGGGCCGCCACATTTTGAGGCGCCATTAGTCCGGCATACAAAGGCATGCCGAAAAAGCGACAAAAAACTGTCGATTTGCGACTGTTTGCACTGGACGCGCCCGCGCAGATCCTTAATTACAAGGGTGTTCACTATCGGAAACTTCTGATCGCGAGAGGAACGCGCAGTGCCCAAGTACAACAAGACGTTTGAGTTGTCCGTTGAAGACCTGGACCTGATCGAGGATGCGCTGCGCGCGTCCAAAAACGCTGCCATCAATGACGACCTTGCCGAAAAGGCCGCCAATGACAATGTCCGCCAGATCCACGATCTGCTGGGGCGGCTACACAATCAAAAGACATTCTACCGCCCCGCCAAAGGACCTTATGTCGGCGGCTGATCCAGCCGCAGGCTGAAACGTGGGCCTGTGCCACTGCGGCGCAGGAACCCCTCGCGTTCATAGAAGCGGCCGGCCTTGCGATTGTCGGGATGCGTGCCCACGGTCATGAAACTGCAATCTTGCTCTCGCGCTTCTGCCTGACAGGCACGCACAAGCGCCGCGCCTACACCGTTGCCCCGTGCATCTCGGCAAACAAACAGGTGGTGCATGTCCATGCCGCGCACGCCGAATTGCAGCTGCGCCATGGGCAAAAGAGCGGCATAACCCAACAACTGCGATCCGCCATCAGCCACCAGAACTGTGGCCCACGGATGCGATCCCAGCGCGTCGCGGGCCAAGCGTTCCGCGTCAATATCCGGCACATCGTCGTGGCACGTGGCCAAGCCGTTGATCATGGTCACGACCTCCGGCACGTCGTCCTCGGTCATCTTTCGTATGGTGATGGGCATCTCTGCCTCCTTCTTGTCAAACGCGCCGCGTTCGGGAAGGCAGGGGAAAAGCCGCTCGAACGCGGCTTTGGGTGGTCTAAGCAGGCACACCAAAAGCACGCAGGGAATGCGTGCCATAGTAATAGTGATGTGCAATGCGGTTGGTCATGGATGCACTGAAACCGGCAAATCCGCGCCCGTCAAGGGCGCGGACCGGCATTAAGCGGCAAAAAATGCCCAGGCCATCAAAAGACAACACACCCAACCGCCGGTAAAGATCAGCGGTCTGGCTGGGAAACGGGCGGTGCCTGTGATGTATCCCACCGCATGAGCGACGCGCAGCAGTAGGAACGCAACGCTTGTCCACGCGGTCAGGGCGGTGAAGCCGTCAACCCGATCTATCAACAGCACCAGAATGGCAAAGGGCACCGATTGCTCCAGCAGGTTCAAATGCGCCCGGTACGCACGGCGGACCCAGGGGCGGTGTACATTCGGATCCGGTGGGATGATGAAGCCATCGGGCGCATCTGCCGGGATTGACCCTTCGGGCGCTGTATTGACCCCGATGATGTACGGAATCCACAGGGACGCTGCCATCACGGCCAGCACGCCCAGGATGATAAGCTCGGTTGCCATCTCCTACGCCTCCGCCGTGTCCATGGGGCCGATATGGGCATCCTCGCCTGTCTCAAGCCAGGTTTTCAGGCCCGCCGCCCAGCGCACCCATCCATCCGCGACACCCTCGCCGGGCACGGCAGGTATACCCAGATCATAGTGCTCAATGGTCAGACGGATGAACTCCCCTTCGTTCCGCAGCAGATAGATGACGCGGCTGGCGGGAATGTCGGCGGTGGGGTCCCAATGCGGCTCGAATGTCCATTCCTGGCGGCTTTTCGGGTCGGATGACAGCAGCCGGTTGGTCAGCATGGGTGAACCATCGGGAAGGTGCATGGTGATGGCATCACCGTTGCGCGTCGCCTTGCTGCAGATAAAGTGGTAATGCGGGATCGCATCTTCATCCAGCAGCACATCCCACAAACGGTCTTGCGTGGTCTTGATGTACGTCTCCATCACAAAATCGGGTTTCGACATCTCGGGGTCTCCTTCGTCTTCAAGCTGGTGTTTGAGGTCGAGTACCGCTCGGGCCGCAGGTTTGACCCGATAGGGGTCGATCCAGCGGTCAATCGCTTCCTGCAGGGGCAGGGCGTTGAGGTAGTGGTGCTTGAAGCGCCCCACCTTTTTCGTGGTGATCAGCCCGGCCTCTTCCAGAACACCCAGATGCTTCATGACACCGAACCGGGTCATGTCGAGCAGCCCCTGCAAATCCTGCAGGGTCTGACCGTCTCGATCCCTCAGGCTGTCCAACAGCGTGCGGCGCGCGGGGTCTGACAAGGCTTTGAACAGATCATCCATATAACATCTATATGTGATCCTTTAGTCACGTGACAAGGTGGTCACGTATAAAAATCCCCCAGCGTCAGGATGGACAGATGCGGCGTGCTTGCAGATGATCCGCCAAACGAAGGGGAGGGGACATGAGCGGACCAGACTATCTCGACACGCCACAAGGGCGGCGGCTCGCCTATCATCAGAGCGAAGGAACGGGGCCATGGGTCGTGTTCCTTGGTGGTCTGAAATCCGACATGGAAGGGACCAAGGCCATCCACCTCGAAGCCTGGTGCCGTGCCCAGGGCCGGGCGTTCCTGCGGTTCGACTATTCCGGTCACGGGATCAGCTCCGGCACCTTCGAAGAGGGGTGTATTGGCGACTGGGCCGAAGACACTGCCTACGCCCTGCACACCCTGACCGACGGCAAGCTGATCGTCGTAGGCAGTTCCATGGGCGGCTGGCAATCGTTACTTTTTGCCCGCACGCACCCGGATCGGGTGGCGGGGCTGGTGACTATCGCTGCAGCCCCCGATTTCACCGAAGACGGATACTGGGCCACTTTCACCGATGCGCAAAAGGCAACGCTGGAAGCCGAGGGCCAGATCGCCATGCCCTCGGACTACATGGAACCTTACATCATCACCAAACGCCTGATCGAAGACGGGCGAAACCAACTGGTCCTACGCGACCCGCTGCCATTGCCGTTCCCCGTGCGCTGCCTCCAGGGCACCGCCGACACCGCCGTCTCCACCGAAACCGCTGTCCGCCTTCTGAACCATGCCGACAGCCCCGACATGCGGCTGAACCTGGTCAAAGGCGCCGATCACCGCTTCTCCGACGGTCCCTGCCTCGGCCTGATCGAAGACGCCATCACCGACATACTGGAGAGCGCATGAAAACCTTCGGCAAGGCGCTCGGCCGCATCCTCCTCATCCTCGTCCTGCTGATCGCGGGTCTTTGGCTCTTAGGCCCCTACGAAAAAGCTCCATTGACCCCCACGATAAGTGACATCAACCCTGACCTCGGCGCACATTTTGCAAGTGTCGAAAGCCAGTTTGACGACATCACCCCCGGCACCGAAAAGCGGATCGTCTGGGCCGGTGACGCGGGGGCCAAAACCGACTGGTCCATTCTCTATATCCACGGTTTCTCTGCCACGTCCGAAGAAATCCGCCCCGTCCCTGACCGCATCGCCGACGCGCTGGGCGCAAACCTGATCTACACCCGGCTTCAAGGCCACGGACGCAGCAGCGACGCCCTTGCCGAAGGCACGGTCCAAGGTTGGGTCAACGACCTTGCCGAAGGGCTGGCCGCCGCCCGGCAAGCTGGGACCAAGGTGCTGATCCTGTCCACCTCCACCGGCGGCACACTTGTCACCGCCACGGCCCAAGACACAGACCTGATGGAAAACGTCGCGGGCATCATCCTCGTCTCGCCCAATTACGGTCTCAACAATCCGCTCGCCAAACTGCTCAGCTGGCCCGCCGCCCGCCACTGGCTGCCCCCGCTGGCAGGCGACCGGCGCAGCTTTACACCGCGCAACGAAGAACATGGGCTATACTGGACAACCGAATATCTAAGCGTCGCCGTCATGCCGATGGCAGCCCTGATCGACGCGGTCGCCGACATGGATCACAGCACCCAAACGATCCCGGCGCTGTTCTGGTACTCGGAAGCCGACGAAGTCGTCCGCCCGGACTTGACGGCGCAAGTCGCGCAAGGGTGGGGTGCACCCACCCAGACGGTCAACCCGACCATGGGTGCGCAGGACGATCCGCAGAGCCATGTGATCGCGGGCGATATCATGTCCTCTGGCCAGAACATGGCAACGGTTCAGGGTATGCTCGACTGGATTGCCACATTGGAGAACTAAGATGGACCAACGCGTCTCGCTCATTACGCTCGGTGCCCGCGACATGGAAAAACTGGCGGCGTTCTACGAGGCGCTGGGCTGGCGGCGGGTCGACAGCCCCGATGGGGTCATCGCCTTCGACCTGATTGGGCAAACGCTCGGGCTATACCCGCTTCAGGCCCTCGCGGACGATATTGGTGTGCCGGTCGATGACCTTGGTCATGGCGCTGCAACGTTCGCACACAATGTCCCGGACAAGGCTGATGTCGCCCCACTGCTGGCGCGCGCGGAGGAGGCTGGGGCCAAGATCCTCAAATCGGCTCAGGACGTGTTCTGGGGCGGTTACCACGGCTACTTCGCAGACCCCGAAGGGCACGTCTGGGAAATCGCCCACAACCCATTCTCCCCGCTTGGACCGAATGGCGAATTCCAATGGAACGGGGCCGCCTAATGCGCCGCCCTGCCAGCATGTGGAGCCTTGAAAACCTTGGTCGCGTGCGGCTTTCGAAACACTTCTACATGCGCGATTTCCTCTATTCAGAGATCGGTAACTATCACCAAATTCAGAACCTGCCCCGCGACCCGGACCTTGCCATCGCCAACGGCAAACAGCTCAGCACCGAATTGCTTGACCCGCTGGAAGAGACCTTTGGCCGTCTCGCCATCCGCTCCGGCTACCGCTCGCCGGAACTCAATCAGTATGGCAATGAAAACAGGCTGAACTGCGCCCGCAATGACAACCCGATCGAATGCCACATCTGGGATTGGGGGAAAGGTGACAAGGCCATTGCAGGCACGTCTCTGGCGATCCCTTGGTTCACGGATCAATATGATCAGGGGCGCGACTGGCGCGATCTGGCGTGGTGGATCCATGACCATTTGCCCTATTCAGGCATGTGGTTCTTTCCCAAGCTGTGCGCCTTCAACCTCGATTGGCGCCCAAACCCACACCGCATGATCGGCAGCTACATCGCGCCCAAGGGGCTGCTCTTGCGACGCGGGAACGACCCTGCCGAGCCGCTGAAGCAAAGACAGCGCCGGTATGCCGATTTCCCACCGTTCCGCGGAATCGCCTACCCATGATGCAGTGGGTGCGCTGCCAAACCTGTCAATTGGTATACTTTACCCCCACATCTGGTTTGTGAGTTGACGCAGCCCAGCAAAATAAGGGATTTTGCTCCCCAATACACCTGGGGGAACAGGCAATGAAACGATTCTTGGGGGCGGCGGCGCTGGCATTCGCAGCGTCGGCCACAACGGTTGCGGCACAGGCATGCGGTGGGATCTACACGGTGGAACGGGGCGACAGCCTGTCCGTGATCGCCGACCAGCAATACAAAAACGCGACCAAGTGGACAGAGGTGCACCGCAACAACCTGTCCGTCATCGGCGAGAACCGCAATGCCCTACTGGTCGGGATGGAGCTGCGGCTAGGCTGTATCGATGGTTTGCCGGTCGGACTGCCCGGCGCGACGACAACCACTGCTCCCGTCATACAGACGGCGACGACAGCCCCCACACGGCGCAAACTCGAACAGTCGATCAATATCGTAACGGCAGGTGACTTTGCCCCTTTCACCGACCAAGCCCTTGAAAACGAAGGGCTCATTACGGATGTCGTCCACACGGCGATGCGCAACTCGCAATCGAATGACAACTACCGTGTGCATTGGGTCAACGACTGGTCATCGCACCTCGATCCGCTGATGACCAACGCCATGATGGACATGGCTTTTCCCTGGTACACACCCGATTGCGCAGGCTCCCCGGACAATTACCGCTGTACGAATTTCCACTTCTCGGACCCGATGTTCGAGATGCTGATCCTGCTCTTTGTGGACAAAACCCGGCCCATCCCCTTTGCGCAGGACAGCGATATCGAGGGGCGCACACTTTGCCGTCCGGCAGGGTATTTCACCCATGATCTCGACCGCGCTGACCGGCGTTGGATCACCGATGGCAAAATCACTTTGAAGCAGCCTCAGACCGTGAAGGGATGCTTTGATATGCTGGTCGCAGGTGAGGTGGACGCCGTTGCGATGAACGAATTCACGGGCCGCGCCGCGATCAAGGATCTGGGCCTAAAGGATCAGGTCGAAGTGGTGCAGGGCCGCCCGGTGTCTATCGAAGGGTTGCACGTCCTTGTCCATAAGGATCACCCCAATGCAGACGCGCTCTTGTCGACCATCAACGGTGGGCTGGATGCGATCAAGCTTTCCGGCGAATACCAGCAGGTGATCGACCGGCATATGTCAAAGATCTGGGCTGATTTCTGATGTTGCGTCGTCTCGTTCTCTCGACGGCTGCGTGCCTCGGGTTTGGCTCGGCGGCCATGGCATGCCAGCCTTCTCTGGTCGTGGCGCCGGGTGATACGCTGTTTTCGATTGCCGAAGAGCAGCTTGGCGATCTGTCACGCTGGTCGCTGATCTTCTACAACAACCCGGACATTCAGGGTGGCAGCCTGCTGGATCTGCCCGCAGGCACGGTACTGACGATCCCGTGCCCCGAAGTTGCCGCACAACACCAGGCTCCAACGCCGACCGTTCAGGCGGACCCAAAACCCCTGCAACAAGAGGCCGAGGCTGAGATCAAGCTGGTCACCGCCTCGAACTATGCCCCTTTCACCGATCTGGATTGGCCGGGGCAGGGGATGTTGACCGAACTGGTCAACGCCGCGTTCGAGGCGACGCCGAACCCGCTGACTTATTCCATCGAATGGGAAAATGACTGGTCCAAGCATCTCTTTCCCATGCTCGACAGCAAGGAGTTTGACATGGGGTTCCCGTGGTTCAAACCGGACTGCGCGGGCAATCCGGCAAACGAACGCTGCGCCAATTTCCATTTCTCCGAACCGCTTGTCGATCTGGTCATCCTGCTGTTTGCTCGAGCCGAGGACCGGTTCACGTTTGCGCAGGACGCGGATTTGCACGGGAAAACCCTGTGTCGGCCTGCCGGGTATTTTACCCATGATCTGGATCGCGCCGACCGCCGTTGGCTGAGCGATGGGTTGGTCACGCTGGCGCAACCCGCCACACCTGACGATTGCTTCAAGATGCTTGTGTCTGGTGACGTGGACGCCGTGGCCTTGAATGAATTTCTTGGCGTGCAAAAGATGTTCGAGATGGAACTGACGGACAAGGTGGCACCTTTGTCCCGGCCCGTGTCGATCGAGGGGTTGCATGTGTTGATTTCCAAGAAGCACTGGCGGGGAACAGCGCATCTGTATCGTTTCAACGCGGGGCTCGCGAAACTCAAGCAAAGCGACCGCTACAACGAGATTGTCAGCCGGCACCTTGGTCTCTTTTGGGACCAGATCAAGAGTTGACGGACCGGCAGGGCTTGCCGCCGCCCGCGTGGCAGGTCATGGTAAACAAAACGTTAATCAGCAGGCAGCAGATGGCGCGAATGGCAGGGCAGGGGCATGGCTGAGCCCCTTGTTTTTCTTCCCGGAATGATGTGCGACGCGCGGCTCTTTGGGCCGCAGATTGCTGAATTGTCCTCCGAATTTTCGGTGATGGTCTCGCCCGTAACCCGCGGGGAACGGATCGAGGAGATCGCAAGCGGCCTGCTCGACGAATTGCCCCAACGTTTCGCACTGGCGGGGCTGTCGATGGGTGGGATCGTCGCAATGGAAATCCTGCGCCGCGCTCCGGACCGCGTCACCCGACTGGCGCTGATGGACACCAACCCGCTGGCTGAAACACCTCAGGTTGCCGCCGCGCGCGAGCCGCAGATCGTGAAGGTCCGGACGGGGCGGATGCACGAGGTGATGCGGGACGAGATGAAGCCCAACTACCTCGCGCCTGGTCCCTACCGGAACGAGATCCTCGACCTCGTGATGGACATGGCATCCGCTCTTGGACCGGAAGTGTTCGTCCGCCAGTCCCGCGCTTTGCAACGTCGCCGGGACCAGCAGGGGACACTGCGCAAGTGCAAGGTTCCGACCCTCGTTCTGTGTGGTGCGCATGATGAATTGTGCCCGGTCAAACGGCATACGTTCATGGCGGAACTGATCCCGGGAGCCGAGCTGAAAGTGTTGGACGACGCGGGGCATTTGCCGACGCTGGAGATGCCAGCGGAGACGACACAAGCGTTGCGAGACTGGTTGAAACAGCCGCTGATTTTGCGTTGAGAATGGGTTTGTCCCCGCGGGGACACCCTGTTCGGTCCAGTGACGAATTCTCAATGACTTCGGGATTGTCCGGGAGAAAGAAAAGGTTGGCCCTGCGCACGGTGTGATATGTGCATGTTAACCGGTGGCGAGGCAGACTGACCCTCGAAGGGGGGCGGCATTGTGACGGCTGGAATTGAGTCTGTCGCAAAGACCCCATATTGGACTGTTAAGTTGGTACGCCCAGACGCGGGTTTTGTGCAATCCGGCTGAGTGTCTCTCCGAGCCCATCTGAATCATTGTGGATTTGCATTGCGTGTCGTCGCAGCACAAACGACTGCTGCAGGTGCGGGTGATCGCACGCTCAATGCCCGGGCGTGGAAGCGAAGCCTCTTCTACTCAAATCCGCCGAAGAGGCATCGCGTTGTGTATCAAGACCCTTGCCAAACGTCGTGGTCTGGTATCCGCGTGCGCCAAGACTTCAAGGCGCACGCGTCAAATTTGTTCGCTCACCCAACCAGAATGTCATCCGGATTGGTGTTGATACCAATAATCAGCGGGTCGTGATCGGACGACGCAAACAGGCTGTCCTCAAAGAAGTTCGCGTTGTTGAAGGCTGAGTTGTAGTTCAACAGGTCTGGTTCGTCGGCGTTGATGTGCCACTCGGCTGCGCCCGTGATCAATCCGGCCATGTCATCCGAGGCGATGGCATGATCAAGAGAACCTCGCTGACCGTCAAAGACAAAACTGTATGCTTCGTCTTGGCCGATGAACTGATCAATCAGGTCCACCAGACCGGGATCATCGGCAAGCGATTGCACCGGATCTTCCTGCGCATAGGCGTTGAGATCGCCCATGATGATGAAGTTGGACACGCCACCGCCCATGTAGTCATTTTCGATCCAGGTCTGGACCTCGGCCGCGGCGTCGGCGCGAACCTGGTTCCAGAACGCCTGACCGTCCCCCTGGTCGTAATTGGGGTCGTTGATCAGCGCATCGATATCGGCCTGCGTGATGTCCGTGCCGCCGCCGTCCAGATAGTCTTGGGCAGCTTCGACCAGATCGTCCAACCCGCTTGGGCCTTTCGATTTGAAGTGGTTTGAAACGATTGTGAACGTCTCGCCAGTTTCATTGTCTTCGAACGTGGCCGCAACCGCAGGACGGTTCCGTTGGAAATCACCAACTTGAGCATCCGACGGCACCACAGCGTTCAAGACCTCTGCCAAGGCAAAGGTTGTCGCGGCCGAGCTTTCGTCAAACGCGAGGAATTCGGAATGCACAACCGACACAGCGTTGGCGTCATAGACGATGCCGGTTGTAATCGCATCGGTCCCGATAAAGCCTGCGTCAGTTGTTGGATCGACAAAGGCGTAGTTGGCGCCTGATCCGGTGTCCGTCGCTTCCACGTTCAGCGCATCGACCAGGGTCGCGATGGCCGAGTCCGCTCCGAAACCGCCGTTCTCGATCTCTTGCAGGGCGAAAACCTCTGCCCCGGTTCCTGTGATCGCGTCGACCAGTTTGTCGGTCTGCCGTTCAAGATCGGCCTCGGTTGAGGCCCCGCGCGGGTCCAGACCATTCGGGCCAGAACCGCCTTCGCCACGCAAGGTGGAGAAGTAGTTCAGCACGTTGACCGATGCGACCTGGATGTTTCCGCCAACGTCCGGTGCTGTTTCTTCGCGCGCTCCGGAATTGGTGCTTTCGTCGATATCCAGCGTCCCTTCGACCAGCATGCGGTATTCGCCAAAGCCAAAACTCATGACGCCGGTGGTCGGCCCGTCAAGCTCTGCGCCAAGGCGCAAAGTCGGTCCATCCTCAATAAAGGTATCGCCTGCATCAAGGAAACCATTGCCATTGTCGCCAGCTGTCGTGTTGGCAATGTACTGGAACTCGTCCGGGTTCTGCTCTGACACACCGTCGTCGATCAGCAGCCGGTTGTTTGCATTCTCTTCGGCCAGGGCCGCAACGTCTGCCCCTTCGGTTTGCGCATCGAAAATCTGGGTTGGTTGGGTCTGTATGCCCGCCGAGACGGTGATTTCGCCAAAGCGGTCAAGGTTGAAGTTCTCGATCACCGTGATGTTTTCGCCTTCGACACCGCTGTCGAGTGTAAAGCGCATGCCTTCGATGGCCTCAAAGTTCTGCGCGGCACCACTCAGCAAGACGGTGGCTGCGGTTGGAAGCGCATTGCCCGATGACACGACTTGCACCCGATCCTGGGACAGTTGTGTCTGGCCAAAGAATTCGTCGACCACGCCACGTGTCACGACCAGATCGCCAACGGCCGGTTCGTTCTCTCCCCCGGTGAAAACGAAGATCCCCTCAGAGGTCAGGGCGTTGCCGTCGTCATCGGCGTCCTCTTCCTGCAGGAAGTACCCGTTCTCGGTCACGTAGGTGACGATCGCTTCAACCGTCACGACCTGATCCACCAATTCGCTTTCAGCGCCTTCACCCTGAATGTCGGAAATCAGCACCCGGTCGTCATCGTCCAACACTTCGACCGACGCCGTTGGGGTCACGATGTCACCGCCCACTGGGTTGGTGAGGGTCACGGTGAAGGTTTCATCGTCTTCGATAACGGTGTCGCCCGTCACTTCAAATGTGACCGTGGCGCAGGTTTGGCCTTCCGCAAACTCCACGGTGCCGGTCGGGAGCGCCCCGCCAAAATCCTCTGCATCGACATCGCCGCCGATGGTGAACTCAACGCTTCCTGCCTCGGACACGTCGCCGTCGCGCGTGATCTCAAAGCTGACTTCGGTCACGCCGTCGTCGCCTTCAAACACATCGCCGCTCAGCGCCTCAACGGCATAGGTGGGGGCTTCGGGTTCTCCTGTTCCGCCGGTGCCTTCGATCACAAGGTTTTGGAAGGCAAATGCCTCGGACCCGCCGTCGGTTTCGGCGGTGAATGTCAGGTTCAGGGTGGACCCGGTGCCTCCGATTGATCCGGTCAGGGTTTGCAACACGTTAGACAGAACCTCGCCCGACCCGGCAAGGGTCAGAGGGTCGCTGAGCGTTTCGACGCTTCCGCTCGCGAGGGTATAGTCGAGAGACGCGGCTTCGTCGGCCACGAAGTCGAACAAGGACATCTCGGTGCCGCCGTCGATGTTGTAGGTGAAGCTGAAGCTGTCAGAGCTTTCGAAATCGCCCATGGCGCCCGCGTCAATCGACAGCAACAGATCACTGAAGCCGGAAATGTCAAAGGCCCATGTGGCGGACACCGGGCCGGATGTGTCGCTGTTGACCGTATCTGTCGCGCCAAAGAACGGGTCGGTGTTGGTGCTGCTGTCGATGATGCCAAGGCTGTCGGCCGGGAAGCTTCCGGCACTGTCATCAACAAGGCTGAACGGTATGGATCCGCTTGTGCCCAATTGGAAGATCCCGAACCCGTCGCCAGCGCTGGAAAAGTCTGGCGCGTTGTTTGTGAAGGAAATCAGGTTCACATCCGCGCCGCCCGTCAGGGTCGATGCGACGATCTGGGGCCCGGCGGGTGTTGCCGCTTCGACCACGAGGTTCTGGATGGCAAACGCTTCTGATCCGCCATCCGTGTTGGCCGTCAGGGTGACGTTGAGAACGGACCCTGTGCCGGCCAGATCGGCGCTGAGCGTTTGCAGGGCATTGGACAACACCTCGCCCGTTCCGGCCACTGTCAGCGGGTCATCCAGTGTTTCGACGCTGCCGTTCGCCAACGTGTAGTCCTGCGAGGCATCCTCATCCGCGACGAATTCGAACAGCACAATGTCTGCGCCGCCGTCGATGTTGTAGGTGATGACAAAGCTGTCGGTGCTTTCGAAGTCGCCCATGGCGCCCGCGTCGACGCTGAGGCTGAGATCGCTTTCGCCTGCGATGTCGAAGGACCACGTGGCTGTGACATCGCCATCATTGTCGCTGTTTTGCGTATCGGTGGCCCCGAAAAACACATCGGTGTTGGTGCTGCTGTCTATGATGCCGAGGCTGTCGCCCGGGAAGCTTCCGGCGCTGTCATCAACGAGGCTGAACGGTACAGAGCCAGCACCTGCCTCAAAGAAGCCGAACCCGTCCCCGGGGCTAGAGAAGGTCGGCGCGGAGTTGACGAAATCGAGCAGGCCCAGCGATGCGCTGCCGACCATGTCGAATGCAATCGTGCTGGTTCCGCTGCCGCCCGTTTGAGGGGCGGGGATGACTTGCACTGCGACGCTGCGGGTGGTGGTTTCGGTGCCATCCGAAACTGACAGCTCAAGGTCGTAGATGTTGTCCCCGCCGGCATCGAGCGGGTTGTCCACCTCCGGCGGTGCGACAAAGCTGATGGCACCGGTCTCCGCATCGATTGTGAACAACTCGGCATCATCGCCTGATAGGGAAAAGCTCAGCGTGTCGCCGTCAGGATCGTCCGCATTTATGACGGCCTGGAACGTGCTGTTGCCTTCGATCAAGCAGATCTGGTCGACAGTCAGCAGGTTTGGCGCTTCGCCTTCACCTTCGATTGTGACGGTGACTGTCGCCGTTACTGTGCTGCCGTTGCCATCAGTGACCATGTAGGTGAATGTGTCGGTTGCGGTTTCTCCGGCACCGAGGCTGTCAAACACTGAACCCGGATCATACGTCACCTCGCCGTCAACGAGACTGACCGTGGCGCCCAAGGCGCTGGTTTCCGAAACGGCCGTGATTTCAAGCGCATCGCTGTCCGCGTCCGTATCATTGGCCAGCAAAGCGGCCGTCGTTATGGTCAGGACGCCACTTTCGCTGACGGTTGCAGTGTCATCACCCGCGATGACCGGATCGTTTTCGCCGGTGATTGTAACTGTGACGGTGGCAGTGTCTGTGCCGCCATTTCCATCATCGACGACATAGGTGAACGTGTCCGTAGCGGTTTCACCCGCGCCCAAATAGTCAAAGACTGTACCCGGTTCATAGCTGATTTCGCCGTTGTTGAGCGTGACTTGCGCACCGGTTGCACTGACGGCCGAAACGGAGGTGATCTCGATCATATCCCCGTCGAACTCGCGATCGTTGTCCAAGAGCGCATTGGCCGTGATGGTCAATGTCGTGTTTTCTGAAGTCGCAACTTCGTCGTCGCCTGCAAGAACGGCGTTGTTCTCACCGTTCAGGAAAAGGGTATAGTCGTCTGCCGCAAAATAGAGGGCCTCGACACTGTAAAGCGTGTCGCGGCCCGCATCCTCAACACTCGGGTCGATGGAGGTCACGGTGGTTGGGCCCCACCAGCTTCGTACGTTGATGGAGTAGTCGTCGATCGATCCGGCATACTGTGCCGTATCAAACCTAAAGCCACCAAAGATCCGATCGTTTCCGGCGCCGCCGTTTATGACATCATTTCCGAAACCGGCAAAAATCCGGTCGTTTCCAGCGCCCGACGTGATGGTATCGTTTCCGCCAAATGCGAAGATGTAGTCTCGTCCATCCGTGCCCGTCAGGGTATCATCGCTCCAGGATCCGAATTCAAAATTACGATAGTGGCGGCTCATATCGATTCCCCTTTAGGAAGACGCTTGGATGTTGTGTTCTCATCAAACTGTGAAAGTTTTTGAACAATAGAGTGACAGTATCGGAGGCCGATTTTTTCTCCAACTGGTTGTATTCAAGACGCCGCAGTATCGGCCAAATTCTGCGTGCCTTTTGTGCAGAACCTGAATGGCCTGGACGTGCACTGCGTCCAGCACACGTCTTATGCTCAATAATCCGGCGGTTGCGCCACGCAGGGCGGGTGCAGGAGGGACGAGAGAGCTTGTTCTCAGGCTTTGCGTGCCGCAAGCTGGAACACCGCGAGCCCGGAAAACCGGGTTCATACCATTGGCACCTGACTATGGAACGGCTGTAGATGATCACCTTTGAAGGCGCGCAGGTCTATCTGCCGGATGGTATCGCTGAAACCAGCGTAACAGTCACCGAGGGCCAGATCGCCGAGATCGGCGGCCCCGCGCAAGGCGTGGTGATTGATGCGCGCGGTCTGATCCTTGCGCCTGCCCTGATCGATGTGCATGGCGATGCGTTCGAGCGGCAGTTGATGCCGCGCCCGGGCGTGTATTTTCCGACCGACACGGCGGTGATTGATACGGACCGGCAGCTTGCTACGAACGGCATCGCAACAGCCTACCACGCAATCACCCTTGGGTGGGAACCCGGGCTGCGCGATGTGCATCGTGGACGCGATTTGATGCAGGCCATGCGCGATCTGGCCCCCCGGCTGACGGTGGAAAACCGGGTGCAGTTGCGCTGGGAAACCTTTGCGTTCGAGGCGCTGGACGTGATCGAATGGGCACTTGCAGGGCCGCTGTTACCATCGATCGCCTTCAACGATCACACATCCATGGTGATGCGCGGCTACGATGTCCCGATCCAGGAACGTGCGTTCGAGTTGTCCCCCGATTTCTCTGTTGCCGCGTTGGATGATGACCGCATGAAAAAGCGGACCGTCGCAAAGGCCCGTCGTGCAGGGTTGGGCGAGGACGACTACATCGCGCTTCTGGGCGAGGTTTGGACCCGGCGCAGCGCGGTTCCTGATATGATCGCCAAAGTGGCCGAGATGAGCCGTGCGGTGGGCGCACCGATGCTGAGCCATGATGACACGCGCGACGAAACCCGCGCCTATTTCCGGGCCATTGGTGCCGATGTGGCCGAATTCCCGATGGTTTTGGAAGCCGCAGAAGCCGCGCGCGCAGGCGGCGACCCGATCATCTTTGGCGCACCCAACGCGGCGCGGGGCGGCAGCCATATCGGTTCTCTCAGTGCGGGCGACATGGTCGAGGCGGGTCTGTGTGATGCACTGGCCTCGGATTACTTTTACCCTGCCATGCTGGCCGCCATTGCAAAGCTTGATGAAGAGCGCCGTGCGGATCGCCACGCGCTTTGGTCGTTGATCTCAACCGGTCCGGCACGAGCGATGAAGTTGAACGACCGCGGCGAGATCGCAATCGGCAAGCGTGCCGACCTTGTTCTGGTCGACTGGCCGGAAGTGTCTGTTCCGGCCGTGCAGGGGACATGGGTGGCCGGCCGCTGCGCCTATCGTGGTGTGCCTTTTGCGTCGAGCAGTCCGGCGTGACCCGTTGACCCGTAACACAGCTTAACGTCAGTGGATGTTTGGCCGCCCCCTTACTCTTCGACAGCAGAAGAGTTTGACGGGCAGTTTGGCGCCTGCTTACCACAATGTGGTTCAGTGATTGAATTGTGGTTTTAGGCTGTCATCCGACAAGGGGAGCCGCCGCGGAGGCGACAAGCAGAACCTCAAATTCATGTCTGCGATGCACCAATCATGGTCACGCATGAGGGGTTTCTAGAAAGAGTTAACCCCGGTTCGGATAAAGTCCGGCACGTTCCTTATCCGACACCACGTGGATGTTCCGGACGGGCGTTCCGTCTGCATTGAAAAACGGTGTCTGTTTCCATAAGCCCGTGATCCGCCGCGATAGCGCACGTTTGGCGAAACCGAACATGAATTTCAGACCGCCTTCATGCCCGCGTTTGCCGTTTGGTTTGCGGACAAATGCCCGGGCCACGACTGGCCCAAGTGCGCTGTCATCCTCAAGCCGGTCTGTGCGGAACGAGGCAAAGGGCATCTTGGGGGTGCGCATCGTTTTGAACAGGATGGCGCCGCAGCAGCGGGCTTGCCACTGCAGGAGCCCCTTGTCAGAGAGGGAGAAGACGGCGAGCTGGTCTTTGCCCGCGTCGAACCGCACACGGTCCGGCACGGTTTGATACAGTTGTACACCGCCCGGTGCCGGGTCGGGCTGACCGGCATAAAGTTCGGTCGCACGGCAATCGTGGCAATAGCACTCGACGCGGGTGCCGTTTGTGGGGGACACGCCCAGAAGAGTGCCCCGCAATGTCCCGCAGTCACAGGCGAAGGGAAGATCCGCGCCTGCCATTGCCTACGCAGCCTTGTTCTTGTTCGCTGCTTTTTTTGGAGGTGTCTTGGGGGAGTTCGCGTCGATGAACTCAAGCACAAGAGGGCGGATATTGTTGCGCCAGCTTTTGCCCGCGAAGATGCCGTAGTGCCCCGCGCCGGGTTCCACATGGCTCGCCTTCTTCTCGTCCGGCAGGCCGGTGCAAAGGTCGAGCGCGGCAACGCATTGGCCGGGGGCCGAGATGTCGTCATTCGCGCCTTCAACGGTTTTGACCGCGACAGTTGTGATCTTGCCGATGTCGATCTGCTTGCCGTTTACGGAAAAGATGTTCTTGGCAATCTCGCAGCGTTTGAAGATGCGGTTGACGGTGGACAGATAGAACTCGGCCGTCATGTCCATCACGGCGAGGTATTCGTCGTAGAAGCGATTGTGCTTGTCGTGGTCGCTTGTTTCGCCCCGCGCGGCGCGCCCGATTTGGTCTGTAAAGGCTTTGGAGTGTTTTTCGGCGTTCATCGACATGAACGAGGCCAGCTGCAGAAGGCCCGGATAGACGAGGCGGCCGACGCCCGGGTATTTGAAGCCCACGCGCTGGATCATCGTTTCCTCAAGCTGGCCCATGGTGACGCGGCGGCCAAAGTCGGTCACTTCGGTCGGCGTGGCATCGGGATCAATTGGACCGCCGATCAGGGTGAGGGACCGGGGCTGGGCCTTTGGGTCTTCCTCGGCCAGGTAGGCGGTGGCGGCGAGCGTCAGCGGTGCGGGCTGGCAGACGGCGATCACGTGCGTATCGGGGCCAAGTTCGCGCATGAAGTCGACAAGGTAGAGGGTGTAATCCTCGACATCGAACTTGCCAGCGCTCACGGGGATGTCACGGGCATTGTGCCAGTCGGTGATATACACCTCGCAATTGACCAGCAGCGATTTGACGGTCGAGCGCAGCAGCGTGGCGTAGTGGCCTGACATGGGTGCCACGAGCAGGATTTTCCGCGGCTGGGTCTCGCGACCGGACACGTTGAAGTGGATCAGATCGCCAAAGGGCTTTTCAACCACCTTGTCGATACTCACAAGGTGATCGCGGCCATCTTCGCATGTGAAGGTGCGAATGCCCCAGTCGGGTTTGGCGACCATTCGTTCAAAAGTGCGTTCCGTCACCTCACCCCAGGCAGACATCATTTGCAGCGCCGGGTTGGGCAGGGCGGCAAAGGCGGGGTAGGCACCAATTGCACGGGCCGTGGCGCCCAGCCACTGGTTCGTGTTCCGCATGGTTTCCATGAAGTCGTAGCTGATCATGTAGCGCATGGCGCTTTCCTTCACTTTGGGGCGGGTACGCACGATCCCGCGTCGGACGGTTTGTCGCTTTGCCCCCTGAAACATGCGACCATAAATAAGCGGCGACTGCCGCGTGCAAACATTGCTGCACGTGCGAACACTACGGGGAAGACCTTAACATGACAACCAACGACACAACCGGTGGTGCTGTCTCGGGGGAAAACCTCGATAAATTGAATAGTAATCTCCGTAAGGTTGAGGAGTTGACGCAACGACTCACCCAGGTTTTGACGCACCGCAGCACGCATAATGCTGCACTCGACGGGCCGAATCAGGAGCTGTTCACAAAGGCGGCCACCGCGTACTGGCACGAAGCCTTCCGCGATCCGGCCAAGGTGCTGGAGCACCAGTTGCAGTTCTGGTCGAAATCCGTGACCCATTTTGTCGAGGCGCAGCAGGCGCTGGCATCGGGCAAGTTGCAAGCCCCGGTCGATCCCGGCCCCAAGGATCGCCGCTTTGCCAATCCGCTGTGGGACACGCATCCCTACTTCAACTACGTCAAGCAGCAATACCTGATCAACGCAGACGCCGTTACCCAAGCGGTCGAGGGCGTGTCGGACCTTGATCCGAAGGAGAAGCAGCGCCTCGCCTATTTCTCGCGTCAGATCGTTGACATGATGGCGCCCACGAATTTTCTGGCGACCAACCCGGATGCGCTGGAAAAGGCAGTGGCCACCGAGGGTCAAAGCCTGATTGACGGGCTTGAGAACCTGATTTCTGATCTGGAGGCCAATAACGGCGAACTGATCGTGAAATTGGCCGACGACAAGGCGTTCGAGCTGGGCGGCAACATCGCCACCACGCCGGGCAAGGTCATCTATCGCAACCGGATGATGGAGCTGATCCAGTACACGCCCACCACCGAGAAGGTGCACAAGACACCGGTGGTGCTGTTCCCGCCATGGATCAACAAGTTCTACATCCTGGACCTCAAACAGCAGAATTCGCTGGTGAAGTGGATTGTCGAACAGGGGCACACGCTGTTTGTCGTGTCCTGGGTGAACCCCGACGCGACCTATGCCGGGGTCGGGATGGAAGACTACATCGAGGACGGATATCTGGCCGCGATCCGCGAGGCCAAGGCCATCACCGGCCAGAAGCAGGTCAATGCCATTGGCTATTGCATCGCTGGCACCACGCTGTCCCTAACCCTCAGCCTGCTGAAACAGCGCAAGGACAAGTCGATCAAGTCCGCCACGTTCTTTACTGCGCTGACTGATTTCGGTGATCAGGGAGAGTTCACGCCGTTCCTGACCGATGACTTCATTGACGGGATCGAAGCGGAGACAAAGGACAAGGGTATTTTGCCCTCGGTCATCATGGCGCGAACATTCACTTTCCTACGGTCCACCGACCTCGTCTATACGCCCGCGATCAAGAGCTACATGATGGGCCAAACGCCACCTGCATTTGATCTGCTGTATTGGAACGGGGACGGGGCGAACCTGCCTGCCAAGATGGCGATGCAGTATCTGCGTGGCTTGTGTCAGCGCAATGAGCTGGCAGAGGGTGGGTTCGACCTGATGGGGCATCATCTTGAGTTGGGCGACATAGACGTGCCGCTTTGTGCCATCGCATGCGAGACCGATCACATCGCACCCTGGAAAGACAGCTATCGCGGCGTGCAGCAGATGGGGTCCAAGGACAAGACGTTCATAATGACCCAATCGGGTCACATCGCGGGGATCGTGAACCCGCCCAGCAAGAACAAGTACGGGCACTACACCAATGAAGATATGAGCCTGGATCACGAGGCGTGGTTGAAGGCTGCGGATTTCCATGAAGGGTCTTGGTGGCCGCGCTGGGGCGCCTGGCTGAAAAAGCGGGGCGGGGCGATGGTGAATGCACGTAAACCGGGTGATTCTGCCCATCCCGTGCTGGAAGATGCCCCCGGGTCCTATGTGGCAGTTAAGGCAAGGTCCTGATTTCCCACGTCCTTTCCGCAACGGAAAGCTATTTTTGCTGCAGTGCAGCAAAAGACTTGATTTGCTGCACTGCAGCATGTATGTCTTGTGCAGACGCAGAAACGTGGGGATGGGCCCGCAGCGCTCACAAGGATTGAAGACAATGGCCAAGCAAGCACAAGACATGACCGCAATGTTCAAAGACATGATGGGTGCATTCCCCGTCGACACAGCGGCAATGGAAGACGCGCTCAAGACAGCAACGTCGCTGAACGAAAAACTGAGCCACGTCGCTATCGACGCGGCTGAAAAGTCCACCGAAATCTCCTCGAAGTGGACCAAAGAAACTCTGGCGAAACTGGGCGACATGTCCAAAGCCAAAGCAGAGCCTGCCGACTACGCCAAAGCGATGACCGACTTCGCGTCGTCCTACGCTGAAGTGACAGCCGAGCACATGGCCGCTTTCGCTGAGGTTGCCAAGAAAGTCCAAATGGACACGGTTGAACTGATGATGGCCGCAGGCAAAGACATCAGCGAAGACGCGCAAGCCGTAGTGAAAAAAGCGACCGGTGACATGACCGCCGCTGCCAAGAAAGCTGCTGCGAAGTAATCGCACACGATATATCGCGCCAACTTTCCTCCCTGAAAGGCGCGGTGACTATGGCGGGCCCCAAGTGGCCCGCCTTTTTCTTTTGTGGTTAGGCGAGGTGTTTGGCCAGCCAATCATAGACCCGGCGCACGCGCGGGATGCGCCGCAGGTCCGGGTGGGCCGTGAGCCAGAGCGGCATGCTGCCCACATCCATATCCTTTGATACTCGAACCACGCGTGGATCCGCGTCGCCCACGCGCCGTTGACCAAACCCAATGCCGTATCCTGCCACCACCATGTGCCAGCACAGGACCTGGTCATCGCTGCGGAAGGCAAAGAAGTCGCGGCCTACCTTAAACCCGCGCTGGGCAAAGCCGTCGATGATCAGCGGGCTGCGGTCATAGCCGATGATGCTGTGGTGCATCAGGTCGTTCAACGTTTCTGGCGCGCCATGCTTTTCGACGTAGCTGGGCGCGGCATATGCGCCAAGCGGCAGGTCCGCGATGTGTTTGGCGATCATGTCCGGTTGCGTTGGGCGGTACATGCGCAATGCGATATCCGCCTCGCGTCGCAACAGGTTTTCGGTTGTATCGGACGCAATCACTTCGATCTTGATCCCCGGATAGGTGGCGTGCAACTCGCAAAGGATCGGGGGCAGGATGAAGTTGGCGACAACATGGCTGGCCGTCAGTCGAACTGTGCCTGCAATCTCTTTTCCATGTCCATCGCGGTCCGTCCCAAAGCGGGCGGCGGCGTCGGCCATTGTGGTGGCATGCGCCAGCAGGTCTGTCCCCTCATCGGTCAGGACCATTCCGCCGCTTGAGCGATCGAAAAGGCGGGTGCCCAAGGTCGCTTCGAGCTGGGCGATGTGGCGGCTGAGCGTGGGTTGGCTGCTGTTCTGCGCCCTTGCTGCGGCGGAGAGTGAGCCATGTTCAGCGACCGCGGCGAAGGATTGGATCTGCGACCAGTCTGGTTGGGTCATCTATTCATTTATGGATGGTTTGTTTTGAATTGACGTGGATCATATTCGAATTTCGTTCCTCTAGATAGGGTTCAGTTCAGAGATCGAGAGGACGAACACATGGCATCAGTCATTATTTTGGGTGCAAAGGGTCGGTTCGGGCGCGCGGCTGCGCAGGCCTTTGCAGAGGCGGGGTGGGCTGTGACACGGGCTGGTCGCGGCCTCAGCGGCGCGGATTGTGTTGAGGTGGACGCGACGGACGCACAGGCATTGCAGGAGGTCTGCGTGGGGCAGGATGTGATCGTGAACGCGGTGAACCCACCCTATGATCAATGGTCGCGGACCATTCCCAAGCTGACCGATGCGGTGATTGCGGCGGCCCGCGCTGTTGGGGCAACCGTGATGATCCCGGGCAACATTTACAACTACGGACGTCTCTTGCCGCCTGTGCTGCGGGAGGACACGCCGTGGATCGCAAATACGCGAAAGGGCGGGATCTCGCATTCGTATGGAGCAGACCTATCGCGACAGCGGGGTCCGGACCATCGTGCTGCGCGGCGGCGATTTCATTGATACCCAGCAGTCGGGGAATTGGTTCGAAAGCTACATCGCGCCCAAGGCGTCGCAGGGCAAGCTGACCTATCCCGGCCCGCGGGACTGCGTACATGCCTGGGCGTTTTTGCCGGACATGGCGCGGGCCATGGTGGGCCTTGCGGAGAAACGGGATCAGTTCAGCCCGTTCGAGGAGTTTTCCTTTGACGGATATGCCCTGACCGGAGATGAACTGATCTCCCATGTGGAACGGATTGTTGGCAAGCCAATGCGTGTGTCGCGACTGCCGTGGATCGGGGTCTGGCTGATGGGGCTGTGGTCGCCGTTGATGCGTGAGGTGTTCGAAATGAAATACCTGTGGCGCAGACCACATGCGATTGACGGGGCCAAGCTGCGTGCAGCATTGCCGGAGTTCCAGGCGACCCCGGTTGAGAAGGCCCTTGCAGTGTATCTGACTGAAAATACAGATCCGTATGTTTAGGGGCTTTTCACCGCCTGAATTGCCGCACGTGCACACACCCTTTCTTTTTTGTGATGTCGCGCCTAAGCTGCGTTGCAGCACGCGGCACCGGGGAGATCACGCACGTGACAGACAAACCAGCACCATTGTTGATCAAGCGCTATGCCAGTCGGCGGCTCTACAACACCGAAACAAGCGACTACGTGACGCTTGAGGATATCTCGGGTTTCATCCGCGACGGGCGCGAGGTGCAGATTGTGGACCTCAAGACCGGGGACGACCTGACCCGCCAATACTTGCTGCAGATCATCGCCGAACATGAGAGCCGGGGCGAGAGCGTTCTGCCAGTGGATGTGCTGAACGATTTGGTGCGCAGCTACATGGGCGGTGGGGCGTCCGTGGTGCCGCAATTCCTTCAAGCCTCGTTCGAAATGTTGCGCGATGGGCAAAGCAAGGTGATGGAAAACATGAATGCCATGAACCCCATGGCCAAGATGCCTGGCTTCGATTTGATGCAGGCGCAGCAGGAGGCATTCATGAAGGCCATGACAGGTGGGTTGGGCACTGGCTGGGGCGCGTCCGGACCTGCACCTGAAGCCGAGGACAAGGATGGTGGCGAAGACCTTGACGCCATCAAGAAACAACTGGCCGAGTTGCAGGACAAACTGTCGAAGCTGTCCTGACACCCGAAGGCACTGATCGCCTCGAAGCGTCAGTGCCTTCTACGGCTCACTCAGGTGAGCGGTTGGGCGTTTTCAGCATGTCCCGCGCCGAAACAGTGCACTTTACGCTGGCGTCAGCCCCAAGCCGGACAGGGCGCGAATATGCGTGATGATATCCTCCACCCCCTTGCCATGGCGTAGGGCGGCAAAGACGAAAGGCCGCGTGCCCCGCATCCGCTTTGCGTCCCGTTCCATAACCTCAAGCGAGGCCCCCACATGGGGTGCAAGATCCGTCTTGTTGATGATCAACAGGTCGGATTTGGTGATCGCAGGCCCGCCTTTGCGTGGGATTTCCTCGCCCGCTGCAGTGTCGATGACATAGAGCGTGATGTCGGCCAGCTCTGGCGAGAAGGTGGCCGAGAGGTTGTCGCCGCCGCTTTCGATCAGGATCGCTTCGACGTCCGGGTGCCGGTCCCGCATCTCCGCCACGGCAGCAAGGTTGATCGATGCATCCTCGCGGATGGCCGTGTGCGGACAGCCTCCGGTCTCAACGCCGATGATCCGGTCTTGTGGCAGGATTTGGCGACGCATCAGTTCCTCGGCATCTTCCTGTGTGTAGATGTCGTTGGTGATCACACCAATGGAATGCTGGTCCTTGAGGGCGGCGGCAAGGGCGGCGGTTAGCGTTGTCTTGCCCGCGCCCACGGGACCGCCGATGCCGATGCGAAGGGGGCCGTTGAGTTGTGTCATGTGCGAAAGATCCGAGGCTGGAGGGTTTCGTGGCGCATGGCCGTGATGTCGGCGGCGAAGCTGGTGGAGGTCAATGCGTCAAGCGGTGTCACCTGCGCGTCTTTTGCGGTGGCAGCGATGGTGGGGGCAAGGGCTGCCAGCACCCGCTGGCCGTCAGTTTGGCCGAGGGGCAGGGCGCGTTGGGTGACCGAAACGAGGTTCGACACGAAGGCGTGCAGATAAAGCGGCAGGGCATCGGCCAGCGGAATGTCCATGGCGTGGGCGGCAGTGCCGACGGCAACGGGATAAGTGAGGCCCGTGATCTTGATCCCCCAGACGGTGCGGGCGGTGTCACAGAAAGCCGCGCCCTGCAGGTCGGTTTCCTTGAGCCGTTCTGCACTGGCGGCAAAAGCGCGGGCCGTTGCATCGACATGTGCCGGTGTGTCCGCGTCATAAGCTGCGGACAGCAGGATCGCATCCACACGGCCAGAGCCATGGGCGAGCAGCGCCTCCAGCCAGTCTTGCAGCGTTTCGGCGTCCGTGACCGTCTCATCCGCGATGACCTGTTCCAACCCATGCGAATAAGCAAACGCGCCCACTGGGAAGGCGGGCGACAGCCATTGCATGAGTGTCAGCGCGTGGCTCATGTGTGGCTGTGTGAATGATCGTGCCCGTGGGTGCGCCCGTGGCCATAGGCACCGCCCTCGGGGGTGAACGGTTCCACCACTTCGCGTGTGGTTGCCCCGATTTTGGCCAACATGTCGGCCATGACGTGATCGCGCTGGATCAGCAGGCGATCCGCTTCGATCTGGCAAGGGGTGTGGCGATTGCCGATGTGCCACGCGATACGGTGCAGGTTTTCGCCGGTGACTTCCAGAAGGGGCTCAGGGGCGGCCTCGATCATGATCTCGGATTTGTCCGTGGCGATGAGCGCACCGCCATGGTCGAGCGATGTGGTCTGGGGCAGGTCAACCAAGAGCTGAGCACCGGAGGCAAGTGTCAGGACTTTGCGCCGCAGAAAGCGGTCTTCGTAGGTGAGCGACACGTGGTCGCTCACCTGACCGTGAGTGTGACTGTGGTAGTGTTGGGCTGTCAGCATGGGGTGACCCCCGCGCTTACGACCAATCCCCGTTGATCATGATCTGATGCGCCGCATCGCGTCGCTTTATTCCGCGGGCTTTCAGTTCCGCATCCGTCAGGGCGTAGACCGCCTGTGTTTGCGCCAGCGCGCCATGCGGTAGGCTGATGGAACTGATGAAGGCAGCGAGCCGCTGAAAGAGGGTCATGGGACACCTGTTTTGTTTCTCCTTCTGGCATGTAGGCGATGTTTTGCTGCGCGGTCAGATGTGCGCACGCATAGCCGCATTTCTTGAGGCGCATGATTTCAGATTTCTTCAGCGTGGCGAGGGTAGCCCCCGGCCGCGGGTAGCGGAGTAGCCCCCGCCCATGGGGGCGGTCGGGGGCTGCCCGGCTTGAGGCCGGGCGTGACGGATAAGGGCTGGTTCGCCTCAAAACAAGAAATACCGCTGCGCCATCGGCAAAACCTCTGCCGGTTGACAGGTTAGCAATTCGCCATCCGCCCGCACCTCGTAAGTCTCAGGATGCACCTCGACATGCGGTGTTGCATCGTTCAGCTTGAGGTCCTTCTTACCGATGTTCCGGGTGTTCTGAACCGCAACCGTGTCCTTCGCCAAACCCAGCGAAGCGCCAATCCCTTCGGCTTGCGCGGCGGCGGACACGAACGTAACGGCGGAGCGTTCGACCGACCGGCCATAGGCCCCGAACATGGGACGGGTATAGACCGGCTGCGGCGTCGGGATGGATGCGTTCGGATCCCCCATCTGGGCGCATGCGATGGTGCCGCCCAGCAGCACCATCTCGGGCTTCACCCCGAAGAACGCGGTGTTCCACAGGCACAAGTCCGCGCGTTTGCCGACTTCGATCGACCCGATCTCGTGGCTGATCCCGTGCGCAATCGCCGGGTTGATCGTGTATTTGGCGATGTAGCGGCGCACGCGCATATTGTCATTGTCGCCGGTTTCTTCGGGCAGCGCGCCGCGCTGCTTCTTCATCTTGTCCGCCGTCTGCCACGTTCGGATCAGCACCTCGCCCACGCGGCCCATGGCTTGACTGTCGGATGCGATGATCGAGAACGCGCCCATGTCGTGCAGAATGTCTTCGGCGGCGATGGTCTCACGCCGGATGCGGCTCTCGGCAAAGGCCACATCCTCGGGGATGGATTTGTCGAGGTGGTGGCAGACCATGAGCATGTCGAGGTGTTCCTCGAGCGTGTTCACTGTGAAGGGGCGCGTTGGGTTGGTGGAGGAGGGGAGGACGTGTTCCTCCCCGCAGATTTTGATAATGTCCGGCGCGTGCCCGCCACCTGCGCCCTCGGTGTGGAAGGCGTGGATGGTGCGGCCTTTCATGGCGGCGACGGTGTTTTCGACAAAGCCGCTTTCGTTCAATGTATCGGTATGGATCATCACCTGTACGTCCATGTCGTCTGCGACTGACAGGCAGCAGTCGATGGCGCCAGGGGTGGTGCCCCAATCCTCGTGTAGTTTCATCGCACAGGCGCCTGCCTTGACCTGTTCTTCCAAGGCGGCGGGGAGGGAGGCGTTGCCTTTGCCCGCAAATGCGAGGTTCATGGGGAAGGCATCAGCGGCCTGCAACATACGGCCCAGATGCCAAGGGCCCGGTGTGACCGTGGTCGCGAGTGTCCCGTGCGCAGGCCCGGTGCCGCCCCCCAGCATGGTGGTGAGGCCGGAGTGCAAGGCGTCTTCGATCTGCTGCGGGCAAATGAAGTGGATGTGGCTGTCAAAGCCCCCGGCCGTCAGGATCTTGCCCTCGCCCGCGATGGCTTCGGTTCCCGGCCCGATAATGATGTTGACGCCCGGCTGCGTGTCGGGATTGCCCGCCTTGCCCACGGCAGCGATGCGCCCGTCCTTCAAGCCCACATCCGCCTTGTAGATGCCCGTCCAATCCACAATCAGCGCGTTGGTGATGACGGTATCGACAGCGCCGTCCGCCCGTGTGACTTGAGACTGCCCCATCCCGTCACGGATGACCTTGCCACCGCCGAACTTGACCTCTTCGCCATAGAGCATGGCGTTGTCACCGCTGCCGCCGGTGGAGGCTTGACCTGCTGCCTCGGCGGTCAGGTCACGCTCAACCTCAATGATCAGGTCCGTGTCGGCAAGCCGCACCTTGTCGCCCGTGGTGGGGCCGAACATGGCGGCGTAGTCGCGGCGGGAGATGGATGTGGGCATGTGTCAACCTTTTGCTGCGTTCAGAAATGCCCGTGCATTGCAGATCCATAAGTATCTGAAAGTCATTGGCTTTCTCGGATTTTGGTAGGGAAAGTGCCGTGCATTGCTCGCCAATACTCGCACCTGTTCAATGACATCATCGCCAATTGAAAAAAGGAAAGCACCCTATGTCGAGCATTGAATTTTGGTTGCAGGCCATCGCCTACACGATTTTCTTTACCGTCATCATCGCAAAATACCGTGGTTGGTTTTGAGGTTTGCACCCGGGCCGCGCAGCGGACCGGATCACGCCCGACCCGCCCCACAGGGCGGGCGTGATACGCCCACCCTCGAGCCGGGCGTGATCCTCTGTTCGGTGCGTGACAGATCATGCCTCAAATACCTCATCCACCGGCACCTGCATCGCTGTCACCAGCCCGTTGGTCTGCATCGCTATGCCGATAACGCTCATCAACTCTCCATGCTGCGCCAGCGTCATCCCCTTGGCATTGGCCGCCGCGGTATGGGAGTGGATGCAGTATTCACGCCCGTTCGCCACGGACACGGCGATATAGAGCATCTCCTTGACCAGCGGATCGAGTTCCCCCGGACCCATCACCTCTTTCAACCGCGCCCAAGTGGACGCCAGCAGCGCCGGATCATTCGCCAACGCCCGCCAGAAGTTATTGATGTAATCCGTGCCACGCATCGCGCGGATGTCGTCAAAGACGGCCAGCACCTCGGTGCTGGCCTCCTCGTCCGATATGAGCGGTACCGTCGCCATCAGATCATTGCAAAGATGCGGGCCGGACCGCCGGTGCCGCCGATATGGTTTGGCGCGCCAACAACAAGCGTCGCCCCGGCAGCGGGCACATTGTCCAGACCGGCCAGGTTCTCGATCCCATAGCGGCCTGATGGCAACCACGCGTAGTGGGTGGCGAAATCAGGAGACGGTCCATGGTCGAGCGATAGTGTATCCACAGCCATGGCCACGGCAGTGGTTTCCTCGAGCAGCATTTGCGTTGCCTCGATATGGAAACCGGGGAAGTGTTTGACGTCATCGGCGTCATTACCGACATAGGCTGCCGCATCGCCGGACTTCGCTGCCCAGCCGGAATGCATGGCGATGCACGCCTTGTCGGGAATGTCGCCATTGGCCGCGATCCATGCCTTCAGATCATCGGGTGTCACTTGGGCATCGGCATCCTCTGCCGCTTTGGCCGCGATATCCACGACACAGAGTGGGATGACCAGATCGCTCACCGGTATCTCGTCCACCGATGTGCCATCTGCGGAAAAGTGCAGCGGCGCGTCGATATGGGTCGCCGTGTGCTCGTTAATGGCCAGGTTCATTAGGTTGAATCCGTGTTCCGCAAAGTTGAATTGCTGCTCCATCGAGATGCCGGGTACGCCGAAGAAGGTGGGAAAGTCCGGGCTTAGCTTGTGGGACATATCGACCACACCGCCATGGCCCGCAGCCATGGCCGCGGGTGCCGCCGTCATGCCCACTGTCGCTGCCGCGCCCATCGCCGCGCTGGTCTTGAAAAAGTCCCGGCGCGAGAGCATCCGCTCTTTCACCGCGTTCATCACACATACATCACACATCGTCTTTTCCTCCCTAAGGGTTTGCCCTGCTCAAAGGTCGCCCATCACCTGCTGGTTAAACCCGTATACCTTGCGCGCACCGCCGATCGGGATCAACTGTACGTCACGGGCCTGTCCCGGCTCGAACCGCACTGCGGTGCCCGCCGCGATATCCAGGCGCATACCGCGTGCGGCCTCGCGGTCAAACTCCAGCGCGCTGTTGGCCTCGCCAAAATGGTAGTGGCTGCCGACCTGCACGGGACGGTCGCCTGTGTTCGCCACATGCAGCGTGATGGCCTGTGCACCGGTGTTCAGTTCGATATTCCCGTCTGCCGTGATGATTTCGCCGGGGATCATTTGCGCCTCCATGCCGCTAATGCCGCCCCGACGATCAGCGCGAGGCCCATGGCAACGATCCAGGGCTCCGATCCATGCGGGTGCGCGTGAGCGCCTGAGTGCGCCAAGGCCGGGGTGGCCATGGGCAGCAGGGCGGCGAGGGGGACAAGCGGAGTCTTCATGGATTTTCCTTCGGGGATTGTCAGCGGATGGGATTATGGACGGTGACCAGCTTGGTGCCATCGGGAAAGGTGGCTTCGACCTGCACGTCGTGGATCATCTCGGGCACGCCGTCCATGCACTGGTCGCGGGTGATGACCTGTGCACCGGCCTCCATCATGTCGGCGACCGAGCGCCCGTCGCGTGCACCTTCCACTACCGCATCGGTGATCAACGCGATGGCCTCCGGGTGGTTCAGCTTGACGCCGCGCGCCAACCGCTTGCGCGCGACCTCGGCGGCCATGGCGACCAGCAGTTTGTCCTTTTCGCGGGGGTGAGTTGCATGGGCTAAAGTCTCCAGCAGATGGGCAGGTGACCACCGGTGAGGTGGTCCATAATGGGCAGAAGCGTCTTGCGCAGGTGGTAGCCCGAGGGGGCGAGCGTGCGCAGAACAAGGGTGTCATCCGTCAGCAGGCTGGCCCCACCGGTGTCGGGCAAAAGGGCACGGATGGGGGCCAGATGTGCTTCGGCGTCTGGTGCGATGTAGGTCAGGCTGACCATGGCCGTGGCCCTGCCGCCGATGGCGGCTCGCGACATCTGCGCCGTCATATCGCCCGACAGCGTCCACGCATCCAGCACCAAAGGCGCACCGTCGCGGGTAATGGATACACGGTCCGCAAAATGGCCATGCACCGTGTCTTCGCCCATGGCGATGCGGCCGACGCACATCGGCTCAACGATCAAGGCACGGGCGGTTGGGGCAAGATTGCAGGACAGCCGCCGGGTCATGGCGCAGCCGTCAAAGATCAGCGTTTCCTGCGGCAACCACCAAAGCGTTGCGTCGTCTTCGGCGGTAAGGCGGGTCTCGACCCGCCCGACCTCGCCCGGTTGCGCGCGGTAGGCGCGTTCGCAGGCCTGCGTGGTCATCGTAAGATGCGTGCCGGCCCCGGCAGTGGCTGCGTAATCAAACCTGTCCCCGCCCGTCACACCACCGGAGGTGTTCAACAGCACCGCCGTCAAACCGCGGGTGGCGCGCGGAAAGACCACCTTGGCCGCGCCTTTCTGATACAGTCCGTCAATGACCGTTTGCCCTCCCACCGGCTTGGTCGATAGGCGCACTGACCCGATGGCGCGTGGTTGCGCGCAGGTTGTGGCAGCAGTCAGGGGCAGGTGGGCAGTCATTCGGTTTCGTGGTCGTTCATACCCTTCGATATGACCACTGCGAAACGTGTTCGGCCAGCCTCTGACCCCGGCCTGCGTTCTATTCCTGTGCGGATCGCCTATTTTTCAGGCAGTTTTCGCAGCAGATAGGTATCCATGATCCAGCCATGGGCCGCGCGGGCCGTGGCGCGGCGCTCCACAATGCGGTCCGAGGCATCGGCCAATCGCCCATGATCAAGGATCTGTTCCGGCATGCCCAGGTAGGCCCCCCACCAGATGTCGTATGCGTCGCCATCAAGAGTCTTGAAGGTGCAATCGCCATCCAGCATCACCACCAGCGTTTCGCATCCGTCAGGCCAGCCGTGGTCGCGCAGACGCCGCCCGGTCGAGATCGTGACAGGCGCGTTCAGGGTATTAAGCGGAATGGCATGAGCCGCTGTCAGGGCCTGTATCGATGTGATCCCGGCCACCACACGGACCTCCGGCAATGGGTCCAATCGAGCCGCGATGCGCAGGGTGCTGTCATAAAGCGACGGGTCACCCCAGACCAGCAGCGCGACCTTCCGGGCGGCGGGATATTGCGCCATAGTGGCGGTCCAAAGCGCTGCAATCTCATCATGCCAAGCGTCGACGCGGGCGATGTAGGGTAGGCTGTCATCCCGAACAGGCATGTCAAAGAGGGCGATAGGCGCGTCATCGCGCAGATCGGCAATGATCTGTGTCCGCAGATCGGCCAGATCGGATTTGCCGTCCCCCTTGTGCGGAATTAAAAACAGATCGGCCTCGGCCATCACGCGCCGGGCCTCTCCCGTCAGGTGATCGGGATTTCCGGTGCCGATGCCAATCAAGAAAAGCTGGGTCATGGTGTAAAAAGGGCCGCGCGGTGGCGGCCCCTTCCTTATTCCTATGTTGCGGGATCAAGCCGCGTCATGCAGTCGGTTGGTGAAGATGCCACTGCCTTGCGTGCCGCGCAGCGCCTTGGCGCCCGCCAGAACGGCCAGATCGGCGATGGGCTCGATCAGGATGACCAGCAGATAGGCACCACCGAAGGCCAGTACAGATTGGATGTTCTCGGCACCGACGCCTTGGCCGTAGATCGCCCAGAACGCGACCCAGGCCACAACACCACCTTGGTACACGGCGGACATCTTCAGCACTTGGGCATAGTCGAGATCCACATAGGCCGTTGCGTTCGGTACAATGCGCTTGGCCAGCGCGTGTACAGCGAACAGCGGGAACAGCAGGGTGGTCATGTTGACAAAGAACATGGGCATGTCGGACGGGGCAAAGAACGTGCCCTGCATCAGCAGGCCGAACACGAGGCCGAAGGCAGCGGCGGCAGGGCCGAGCAGCAGGAACAGGGTTGTGCCAAGGATGAAATGCACCTCAGAGACGCCAACAGCGAAATGCGGCAGCACTTCGAAGAACACGAACGTGCCCACGGTCGCCATCACGGCGCGCAAAATGAAGGACGGCACGCTGTGCTGTTTCAGGTCCTCGGCGGCCAGTTTGAAGGAATAGCCCGCGGCAGCTGCGGCAGTGCCGTAGGCCAGTGCCATTTTCGCGCCATCCACGACGCCCGGTTCGATATGCATCTCTCTGTCTCCTCGCCACCAACCCCGGCGGCATTATGGCCGGTGACCCGGCAAGTTTCATTTGTCGATGGCAGGTCTCCTGACTGCCGGGTCGCTGCGGGGCCGGACCTTCCCAACCCCATCTTGGGGCCAGTGGTTCATGCCGGGCCGCTCGCCGGTCACAGTTGCGGGGGCAGTCCGGGATTTTCACCCGGTTCCCTTTTCAGACCCCTTTCGGGGCCACCATCGTCAATCCACGTTTACAATGATTCCCCAGCGGGACAAGTCCGGATGCGGCATTTGACGACGCGGAAAGGGCGCGCTCAGCTTTCCGCAAGCGCGCCGTACAAGATCAGGGCAGGGGCATCACTAACACCCCGGCCCAGTTCCTCGGCCAGTTCCGAAACCGTTGTGCGGTGCAGCTTCTGCGCGTCGGTGGACACACCCTCGGCCAGAAGCGCGGGTGTATCAGCGGGCAGCCCAGCCTGCATCAACATCTCCGCAAAATTGGGAAAGGTGCGCTGACCCATGAACACAACCGTTGTGGCCTGCGCGTCGGCAAGGGCCGCCATGTTCAGGTCCTCGGGCAAGGCGCCGCGCACATCGTGGCCGGTGACAAATTGAACTCTACGCGCTGTCAGCCGCCGGGTCAGCGGAATGCCTGCTGCCGCCGCAGCCGCACAGGCTGACGGCACACCGGGAATGATCTCGAATGGGATGCCTGCGGCCTTCAGAGCCTCTGTTTCTTCTTCCAACCGCCCGAACGTGCCGCCATCGCCGGATTTCAGCCGGACGATGCGCTGACCCTCGGTTGCGTAGTCAACGAGCAACTGGCTGACATGGTGCTGCTTGGGCGATGGGCGTCCGGCCCGTTTGCCCACACCCACAAGGTCTGCACCGCTGCGCGCATGGCCGAGGATGGGACCCGCACTCAGGTCATCGAACAGCACAGCATCCGCGCGCTTCAGCCGATCCACGGCCTTGAGCGTCAAAAGCTCGGGGTCGCCGGGACCGGATCCCACAAAGCTGACAAACCCGGTCATGCCGTTTCCCCGGTGATCAGGTGAAAGAACGTGCCGGTGACATGGCCACGCCGCGACCCGGTCTCAGGCACCGGGTTGCCGTCCGCGTCAGATACCTGGGCCAAGGGCTCATCGGGTTCGTCAAGGATTGTTGTATAGTGAAACTCGTGCCCGCGCAGCGCTGCACCGGCGGCAAAGCCAGGCATGGGCGCGTCCAGCACCGCGCGGCGGTAGCCCAAGTGGAACTTCCGCTTTTCAAAGCTGGTTTCAAGGCCAAACAGACCTGCCATCTCGTGCCGCGTGCCGTCCTTGTCGGTCAGACCGGCACCCAGAACCATATAACCACCACACTCACCGTGAACCGGCTTGGTCTTGGCGTGCTTGCGCAATCCTGAAAGGAACGTGTGTGCTGTCGCCAGTGTGCCACCATGCAATTCGGGGTAGCCGCCGGGCAGCCAGACCAGATCGGCGTCTGGCTCGGGCGCTTCATCGGCCAGCGGAGAAAAGGGCAGGACTTCGGCCCCCGCCGCCCGCCATCCTTCCAGCAGATGCGGGTAGGTAAAGGAAAACGCGGCATCGCGAGCCAATGCTATCCGTTGCGCGGGTGGTGTCGGCAGCGGATGCGTATCAAGGGCCGGACCGGCTTGCGCCACGGCCCTGATCGCATCAAGGTCCACGTTTTCGCGCAGGAAGTCGGCGTATCCCGCGATCGCTGCTTCAAGATCGGGATGCTCAACCGCTTGAATAAGTCCAAGGTGGCGCTCGGGCAGCTTCAGATCGCCGCGCCGGGGCAGACAGCCCAAAACCTTTACTCCTGCGCGTTCCATACCCAACCGGGTCAGCCGTTCGTGCCGGGGACTGGCGACCCGGTTCAGGATCACACCGGCAAAAGGCAGGTCTGGGTTGTAGCTTTTGAACCCCAGCGCTGTGGCCGCTGCCGATTGGGCCTGTCCGCCCACGTCGATGACCAGAATAACGGGCCAGCCCATGGCGAGTGCGGTTTCGGCGCTCGACCCAAAGCCCGACTGGCCGCGCGTGGCGACACCGTCGAACAGGCCCATGGACCCTTCGGCCACGCAGATATCGGCCCCCTGTGATTGCGCCGCGACGCCGCCCAGCAGGTTGCCGTCCATCGCCCATGTATCGAAGTTGAACGAGGCACGCCCGGCGGCTGCAAGGTGAAAGGCCGGGTCTATATAGTCTGGCCCGCTCTTGTAGGGCTGCACGACCAATCCGTCATCGCGCAACGCGCGCAGCAGGCCCAGCATCACCGTCGTCTTGCCCGTGCCTGACGCGGGGGCTGAGATCATAAGGCCATTAGTCATCGCCATGACTCCAGCTGGCCCATGGACTGTCCGCGCTTTGCGGGCGGTAGCGGCGGTCGTAGTCCGTTGAATACAAACAACTTTCGTCGAACCCCTCGGCCCCGATGGCCTGTCCGACAAGGATCAGGGCCGTGCGGCTGATGCCGTCGTTCATGGCGTCTTTCAAGGTGGACAGCGTGGCATGGATGATCTGCTCGTCTGGCCAGCTTGCCCGGTAGACCACCGCCACAGGGCAATCCGCTCCATACGCCGGTGTCAGGTCTGTGATGACTTGATCCAAATTCCCGATGCTCAGATGGATCGCCAGCGTCGCGCCGGTCGCCGCGAAGTTCGCCAGCGTTTCACCTTCGGGCATGGATGTGGCGCGGCCCGGTGTGCGGGTCAGCACAACGGATTGAGCGACGCCGGGCAGGGTCAGTTCCGCGCCCAACGCTGCCGCCGCCGCAGAGAACGAGGGCACGCCGGGCGTCACTGTGAATGGAATGCCCGCTGCCTTGATCCGCCGCAATTGTTCACCCATAGCGGACCATACGGACAAGTCTCCTGAGTGCAGCCGCGCGATGTCATGACCTGCTGCATGAGCAGCTTCGATTTCGACCATGATGGCATCAAGGTCCATGGAGGCCGTGTTTACGATTTTTGCGCCCTCGGGGCAGTGATCGAGGATGGCTTCGGGCACCAGCGACCCTGCGTAAAGGCAGACAGGACAGGACCCGATCAGGTCGCGTCCCCGCAGGGTCAGGAGGTCGGGGGCACCAGGGCCTGCGCCAACGAAATGTACGGTCATGTGTCTGGTCCTTGGGCTATGGCGCAGGTGGCCATGCGATCTTGGGATATTGTGCGGGTGCTGATCAACCGCGCGCCGGGGCCTGCGGCGGCAAGAGCCGTGGCCTCGGCCACGCTCGGTGTGCCTTTTTCGGTGCTGCTGCGGACCGATTGGGTGTGCGTTGTCTGGCCTGCGGCCTGGTCTTGGGTGACTGCGACGACAGTCAGGTTCATAGATTTCGCAAATGCGGTCAGGCTGTCCGCCTTTTCTGCCAGAGTCGCCAGCGCATCGGGGGCATCCGCATGTTGTGCCAACGCATCGGCAAAGCTGTCTGTGGTCGCCTGCGTACTGAACCCGAACCCTGCAACAATCATCGCTCGAGGCTCCATTGCACAACCGGATAGGCCGATGCCCAGCCCCGTTTCGGGCCCAAAGGTGCGGCGTGGCCGAGCGCAATGCGCATCAGGTCGCCGCCGTGGATGGCCTGCGCCGCGCTCAGCAGAGCCTCGCCCTCGAGTGTCACGGCGTTGACGACTATGCGGGCTGGGTTGGCAACGGCGGCATCGAGCACGGGTTTGGACAGCCCCCCACCAATGAAGATTGCATGTGCTTCCTTCAGACCCGCGAGGGCGTCGGGTGCGGCGCCCTCAATCACTGTCAGCCGGTGATCAAGACCAAGGTCCAGTGCGTTCTGTGCAATCCGCGCGGCGCGATCGGCGCGTGGTTCTACCGTGTTGGCCGTGGTCGAGGGATGGGCCAACAACCACTCCAGCGCGATCGAACCTGAGCCACCGCCGATGTCCCAAAGATGCTCGCCGGGTTTCGGGGCCAATGTGGACAGGGTGATGGCGCGCACTGGACGCTTGGTGATTTGCCCGTCGCTTTGGAACGTGTCGTCGGCCTGGCCTGATGCGGAGGTCAGGGCAGGGCCATCGCCCGCCACTTCGACAGCAGCGCAGAGCGGGTGTTCGAATGTGCCGGTGATCGTGTCGGCGCGTTGTTGCGTAAGGCGGTCCTGTGGCCCGCCCAAATGCTCCATCACATGCAGAATACTGTCGCCAAAGCCTTGAGTGTCCAGGTAGTTGCCAAGCGCTGGCACGGCATCCCCATCGCGCAGCGTCACGATCAGGCGTACGCCCCGGGCGAGATGCGGTCGCATCCGGGCCATCGGCGCGGCATGCAGGCCGAGACACGCGGTGTTCTCCAACGGCCAGCCGAGCCGTGCAGCAGCGAGGGAAAAGCAGGAGGGGCCGGGCCGGGCGGTCCATTCGTCGGGGCCGAAGCTGCGCGCGATCACGGAGCCTGCGCCGAACCAGAACGGATCGCCCGAGGCCAGCACTGCAACCCTCTGTCCCCGCAGGGAGGCGAGGATGGCGATGCCGTCAGCAAAGGGGACGGGCCATGGGATGAGATCTGTCCCCGCGGGGACACTTGTGCTTAAGGGGTTGTTAACCACGAGATCCAGATGGCGTTGCGGCCCCATGATGACCTCAGCCGCCGCCAGAGCGGCTTGACTTGCGGCGCTGAGACCGGCAACCCCGTCCTCGCCTATGCCGATGATGGTCAACCAAGGGTCAGACATGCGCGCCAACCTCCTGATCCTTGCCGGTACGACCGAAGCCACCGCCTTTGCCAACGCTGCCGCAAAAGCGGGGCTGGCCGGTATGGTCAGCTTTGCGGGCCGTGTCGAGAGGCCCAAGCGCCAACCTTTGCCCCAGCGTATCGGCGGATTTGGCGGGGTCGACGGATTGGTTGCGCACATGCGCGACGAACAGATTACCCATCTGATTGACGCAACCCACCCCTTTGCCGCGCAGATGAGCCGAAATGCGGTGGCGGCCTGTGCCGAGGCGCGCGTGCCGCTGATTGCGCTGACCCGCAAACCGTGGGCGGCGCAGGCCGGGGATCGCTGGACCCATGTGCCCGATATTGCCGAGGCCGTCGCCGCCCTGGACCAACCCGCCGTCCGCATCATGTTGGCCGTCGGTCGGATGCATCTGGCGGAGTTCGCGCCGAACCCGCAGCATTTCTATCTTCTGCGTCTGGTCGATCCACCCAAAGACCTGCCGCCCTTTCCCGATCACCATGTGCTGGTGTCGCGCGGGCCGTTTACCGAAACTGACGACCTTGCGCTGATGCATGAGCATCGCATTGATCTGGTTGTGTCCAAGAATGCTGGTGGTTCCGGTGCCTATGCCAAGATCGCCGCCGCCCGCGCCTTGGGCCTGCCGGTGATCATGATCGACCGACCGGCCGTGCCGGACAGGCAAGAGGCGCATTCTGTGGCGCAAGTGATGGATTGGTTGCGTCATTCGGGCGTCGACCTTGGGGTGTAGACAAGTGGTGCGCCGTCGCGGGGGATGATCCGGGTGCGGGACGAGCCAATGATGACCATCGTGCGCATGTCCGCCATGTCGGGCGTGGTTTGAGACAGGGGCACAATTCTTATTTCTTCATCGGACCGCGTCACGTTGCGGGCGAAGATCACCGGACGGTCATCGCCACATGCTTCTTTTAACACGTCGAGCGTGCGCACGAACCCTTCGGGCCGGGATTTGGACCGGGGATTGTAGAAGGCCATGGCAAAGTCGCCTTCGGCTGCGAGGCGCAGGCGCTTTTCGATCAAGCTCCAGGGTTTGAGGTTGTCGGACAGGTTGATCGCGCAGAAGTCGTGGCCCAGCGGCGCGCCGCAGCGGGCGGAGGCCGCGAGCATGGCAGTGATGCCAGGGAGTACCGAGATGTCGAGATTGCGCCAGTCCGCTGGACCGTCCTCGACCGCCTCAAAAACGGCGGCGGCCATGGCGAAAACGCCGGGGTCACCTGAAGAGACGACAACGACGTTCTTGCCTTCGCTTGCCATTTCCAAAGCATGGCGAGACCGGTCAATTTCGACGCGGTTGTCGGAGGCGTGCAGGGTTAGACCGGGTCGCTCCGCGATGCGGGCCACGTAAGGGATGTAACCGACGATGTCGGTAGCTTGAGCCAGCACATCCGTGACTTCGGGCGTGATCAGGGCGTCATCCCCCGGCCCAAGGCCCGCAATGCGCACCCAGCCGGTCATGGGCGGCGGCCCTGTCCGTGCACAACGATGATCGAGAAGTAAGGGGTTACTTTCCCCTCGGCCTCGCACAGTTTTTGAACGTTTTGCTTGGGCATGGCGGCGTATTCGATCAGATAGGCGTCCTCAAATTTGCCTGCGCGGCGCAGGGCGCTGCGCACCTTGTCGATATTGCGCCCGATCTTCATCACCACCAGTGCATCGGCCTGTTCCATGCCAGATACAAGAGTGTCTTCGTCCAGCGTACCCATCAGCACCGTCAGGATGTCGTCGCCCCACGTGATCGGCGCACCGGTGGCTGTCCAAGCGCCGGACATGCCGGTGATGGCGGGCACGACCTGCACTGGCACATGTGGTTCGAGCCGCGTGTAGAGGTGCATGAAGGAGCCGTAGAAGAACGGGTCGCCCTCGCACAGCACAACCACATCCTCGCCTTGTTCGGCGAGTTGGCGCAGGTGGGCGGTACAGTCTGCGTAGAATGCGCTGAGGATTTCGTTGTAGCGTGGGTCGTTCAGCGGGATTTCGGTGGTGACCGGGTATTCCATGGGGAACTCGACGGCATGGTTGGCGAGCATGCCGTTGACAATGGTGCGTGCCTGACCCGGACGGCCTGCCTTGCGGAAGAATGCCACGTGTTGGGCGTTTCGCACCAGCCGGTCCGCGCGGACGCTGAGCAGGTCCTGCGCGCCGGGGCCAAGGCCCACGCCGTGCACGGTTCCGGGGGCGGCGGCCATTATTCTTTTCGACTCGCGATGGCGTTGACCGCGGCGACGGTGATCGCGCTGCCACCCAGTCGCCCCTGCACGATACAGCAGGGGACGGGTTGGTCGGCCCAGAGCGCGTCCTTGCTTTCGACCGCACCGACGAAGCCAACCGGGCAGCCGATGATCGCGGCGGGGCGGGGGCAGTCGGGGTCCTCGAGCATGTTCAGAAGGTGAAAGAGCGCCGTGGGGGCGTTACCGATGGCGACGACCGCGCCGTCAAGGTGGGGGCGCCAAAGCTCGAGGGCGGCGGCGGAACGGGTGTTGCTCATTTCTGCGGCCAGTTCGCGGACGCCATCATTGTGCAGTGTGCAGATCACCTTGTTGTCAGCGGGCAGGCGCGGGCGTGTGATCCCTTCGCTCACCATGCGCGCGTCACAAAGGATCGGTGCGCCGTTTTCCAATGCCGCGCGGGCGGCAGGGACGAAACCGGGCGAAAAGCGGCAGTGCTGTTCGAGGCCAACCATGCCGGCGGCGTGGATCATGCGGACGGCGACCTGTTCCTCGTCCTTGTCGAAGTGGGCGAGGTCGGCCTCGGCCCGGATCGTGGCGAAGCTTTGCAGGTAAATGGCCGCGCCATTGGTTTCATATTCGTAGGGCATATTAGCTCGCCGTGGTCAGGAGGTCGTTTGGCGTGAGGCCGCGTTGGCGGGGGGCATCCCACGGATGGCCGTTCTCTACAAGGTCGAACGCGCCGTCGCGACCTACGAGCGTGGTGGTGGCGGGGCGCGGGTGGGCGCAGCCTTTTGAGCAGCCCGAGATGTGGAGTGTTCCGCTGTGATGCGGCGCGAGTTGTTGGGCAAGGGCACGTGTGTCGACGGTCGCGGCATTGCAGGCGGGCGCGCCGGGGCAGGCGTGGATGCGCAGGAGCGGATCGGTGTGGCTGGTGACAAATCCGTGCGTATCGCAGGGCTGTGCGTCTTCCAACAAGAAGGTACGCCAGGGGGTGACGCGAAGGGCGGTCGCTTGGCTGTCCTGGATTAGTCTGGTCATGGCACGCGCATCGATGCTGCCAAAAGGCGCGCCGTAGACAAATCCGCCGGTTACCGCGCCGGGGGTGATGGAACCCGTGGCGGGCGATGGTTTAGTATCCTGCCACGTGTCTGGAAACGTTCTGGTTTTCAGATGCTTGGACATCCGGCCCGCGGCGACGCCGTCGGATGCGACGAACCATTTCGCCAGTTTGATCAGCGCTGTTGGGGCGTTCTGTTCCGAGACGCGCTTGCCTTTGTGTGCACCGTCAGCGCGCAGGATGAGATCGCCTGTGTCCGCCCGTTCAAACCGGAAATCGGCGGACGTGTCGGACAGAACGGGGCCCGTTCCCGCATCGATGGCAACGCCCATCTTGGGAGGTAAGTAGGGCAGGTCGGGCAGGGCATTGAGCAAGGCCGCGTGCAAACGCGTGGTAAGGTCGCCCGTTTGCCACATGGGCGTGACGACGATGTTGCGCCGGGATCTCGTCTTCGGCCGTGGCATCGAGCAGGTTGAGGTGTTGGAGGGCTGTCAGGACGTTGCCGTGCTGGTCTTCCGCAATGCCGCGCATCTGCAAGTTGGCGCGGCTGGTGAGGTCGATGATGCCGTTTCCATGGCTTAGCGACAGGGCGCAGAGGCCGAGGATCTGCTCGCGGGTAAGGCGTGCCAAACGAGGGCGGATACGCATGATCAGCCCGTCACCTGACATCATCGGGCGCCATGCGCCGGGGCACCAGCCTTTGACTGTCATTGTGCCGCCTCGAGCGAAGCGCGGATCGAGTTGCGGCGGGTGTGCCAGAGGCCTGCGGCGTCGAGTGCTGCGAACTGGTCCTGCATCGCCTGGTACGCGCCGGGGTTGGCGTCTTGCAGGAAGGCTGCCACCTCGGGGTCACCGAGAGTGGCGTCATGGTATGCGTCGAAGAGGTGGGGGCCGACGACCCCCGCGAGATGGGCAAAGGCGGCCATGTGGTCGAGCGTGGCGGCGATCTCGGCTCCGCCGCGGAAGCCGTGACGCATCATGCCGCGCAGCCACTGGGCCTGCGTCGCGCGGGCCTGAACGACGCGGGCGATTTCCTCGGGCAGGGTACGCGCGCGCGGGCGGTAGGGTTGCGTCGTGTCGAGGTGATAAAGGGCGGCGTTGCCTCCGGTCACCGCTTGGGCAGCAGCGAACCCGGCTTCATGCGCGGCGTAGTCCGAGGCCAGCAGGACATCTGTCTCTGGCAAGTCTTGCAGGTGGACAAAGCTGTCGGCTGCGGCGACGCGTGCGCGGATGCCATCTTCATCCTTCGTTGCCGTTGCGCCGTCAAGGGCATAGGCGCTGGCTGCGAGCCACGCTTGCCCTGCGGCAACCCGGGCGTCCTCGGTGAACGTCTCTATGTCTCCGCCCATACCAAGGCCAAAGCTGCCGGGAGCGGGGCCGTAGACGCGGGCATCCGGCATCGTGCCGGCGTAGGGGTTCCAGTCGGGAGCCTCGTCGCGTTGGCTGAGCGCGCGGACGGCTTGGGCAAAGAGGGCCGAGAGCGTGGGGAATACGTCGCGGAAGAGGCCGGAGACGCGCAGGGTGACGTCGATCCGGGGACGGTCAAGGTCGGTAATGGGCAGCACTTCTATGCCGGAGACGCGCTCGGAACCCTGGTCCCAGACCGGTTTCACGCCCAGAAGGTGCAGGGCCATCGCGAATTCCTCACCCGCCGTGCGCATCGTTGCGGAGCCCCAAAGGTCGACGATCAGGCCACGGGGCCAGTCGCCTTCTTCCTGCAAGTGGCGGCGGACCAATTCCTCGGCCAGTTTGACGCCTTGGGCATAGGCGGCGCGGGTTGGGACCGAACGGGGATCGGTGGTGTAGAGATTGCGGCCCGTGGGCAGCACGTCGCTCCGCCCACGATGGGGGAGCCGGAGGGGCCACCGGCGATGCGCTTGCCATTGAGCGCGTCGATCAAGGCGCTGCGCTCGGTGTCAGCCCCTTGACCCCAGATGTGCAGCCCTTCACCGAACTGGCTTTCCTTGATATCGCAGACGAAGCGGTCGATGCGGGTGATCGCCTCTGCCGAACAGCTGGCGCGGTCGAGGCCAAGGTCATTTTCGACCCCGATGGCCTGCGCCTCGGCCCGGATGTCGTCTTGCAGACGGTCGCGGCGCTTGGGGTCGAGGCCATCGGCGTTGGAAAATTCATCGAGCAGGGTTTCGAGCCGGATGAACCTGTCGGGTGTGGCGCTGTCCTTCATCGGGGGGGCAGGTGGCCAAGTGTGACAGCCCCGATGCGGCGTTTGGCTTGGGCGGCTTCGCCCGGGTCGTTCACGATGAAGGGGTAAATGACCGGCAGGGTGCCGGTCAGCGCCTCGGGCCAGCATTTATCCGACAACGCAACGGACTTGCCCGGCAACCATTCGAGCGTGCCGTGCGCGCCGATGTGGATCAGGGCTTGGGTTTGGCTTTGGAGCCAGAGGTAGAAAGCGACATAGGCGTGGCGGGGAACGCGGCTGAGGTCGTGGTAGTCGTCGTCCCGCGCGTTGGGTGTGCCGCGTTCTGGTTGCAGGGCGACCAGGACGTTGCCCCGGCGGGTGGCCGGGAAGTGGAAGTGGCCCTTGTCGGCGTCATTGTCGGCGCAGCCCCATGCAGCATACAGGTCGTCTCGTAGCGATTGGGGTAGAGTTGACAGCGCTGCTTTGTAGTCGGTGAGCGGCCAAGTGATCGTCTCGGTTTCGAGTGCGCTTGTGACGGGTGTCAGGTCGGTATTGTGGCCCGTGTTTTGCAAGTCGGCAAGGATCGCATCGGTCGAGGCGAGCGCATCCAGACCCACGGCATGAGCCATGTTCCAGTCCTTGCCCGGGTAAGTGCTGAGCACAAGCGCGAGGGCGCGTTCCTTCGCCGGGGTCGTGGCAAGGTCTGTCCACGCTTTCACCCGGTCCGCAACCATCTCTATGCGTTTGGTGTCGGCCTTGTGCGCATAGCGGGCGAATTGCAGGTCGTCGTCGCGCGGCTGCGGTTCTTTGAACGACGCAACACCGGCAAACAGGCGGCCATCCACCTCGGGCAGAACCACGTGCATGGCGAGGTCGGTGGGGGAAAGGCCGCGCTCTGCCTCGTCCCAGGCCTCTCGGGTGGACGTGGCGAGTGCGATCTGGAAGACCGGGACATCGCCCGCATCAAGGGGTGACGCGCCGTTTGCGCCGATGCCGGAGAAGGCGGTGGCGTTGACAATGGCGGTGGGTTTCAGATGTGCGATCTGGCGGGCCATCCAAGCTGCCGCGTCCGGGGTTTTGAGCGAAGGCGCGAAGAGGCCGAGCACGCTGAAGCCACGGGCGCGCAGGGCTTGGAACGTCGCCTTGATCGGTGACAGGTCCGCAGCGGACAGATAGGCGCGATAGAAGGTCACGATGATCAGGGGGCGGGTATCAGCGCCATGCACCAGCGGACAGGCCACGCCATCCTCGGGTGTCCATGCACCGACGGTTGGCAGCGCCTTGGAGCCTTTGACAGGACCCGCGTATAGACCGGAGGCCAACGCCATTTGTGCAAGTGCTGCTTGCGCCGCGACTGCGCCGCCAGTGTCACAGAGATGCGCGAGGCGTCGGAGAGTGGATACGGGCAGGGTCGAGATTTCATCCAGCCGCGTATCGGGCCGCCCATCGGCGGGCAGGACAGCCAGCGCGATGCCCTTGGCGCGACACAGTGCTTCGACCTGTTGCAACCCGTAGGACCAATAGGGCACACCCCCGATCAGGCGGATCAGGATGCCCTTGGCCCCTTCAAGTGTCTGTTCGACATAGGTGTCGACGGACAGAGGGTGCTTGAGGCCCACCAAATTGGCGAGCCGTACCGTGGGCAGCTTGCCGTCCGCCCGGTGCCATGCCGCCGCGAAGGCGCCAAGGTCGCTGTCCGAGAACGACAGCACCACCAGATCCGCAGGCGTCTGCCCCAGATCGGTGGGTGTCTCGGTCTCTTCGAGCCCGTGGCTTTCGCGGAAGACGACATGCATGGCTGGGGCCTTGGGGCGGTTTCGTTACTCGGCGGCTTCGGTGACTTGGACCAGGGCGGCGCGAATGGCTGCTTCGTTCACGTCGTCATGTTCGGCAATCACGACCAAACGGCCCTGCCGCGCCTCGTCCGGCCCCCACGGGCGGTCGAACTGGTGGCGGACACGGGCACCGACGGCCTGGACAAGCAGACGCATGGGCTTGCCAGCGACGGCGGCGTAGCCTTTGACGCGGAGGATGTTCTGCGTCTTGGCCATCGCTTCGATGCGGGCAACCAGTTCCGCGGGGTCGCTGACTTCGGGGATGTCGATGATGACGCTTTCAAAGTCGTCATGTTCGTGGTCGTCATGCCCATCGTGGTGAGACGGGCGCGCGTCCATGTCGTCTTCGGCGGCGGCTTCCAGCCCGAGGATCACGCGGGGGTCAACCGCGCCTTCGGCCACTTCGACAACGGGCAGGGGGCGGGGGCTTCGGCCTCGATCACCGCCTTGGCCTTGGCGATGCCTTCGGGTCCTGCAAGGTCGGGTTTGGTCAGCAGGATGATGTCGGAGCAGCTGATCTGATCCTCGAACACCTCGGACAGGGGTGTTTCGTGATCAAGGCTGTCATCAGCTTCGCGCTGGGCGTCGACGGCCGCCACATCCGGGGCGAAGCGGCCCGCAGCCACGGCTTCGGCATCGGCCAAAGCGATCACACCGTCCACGGTGATGCGGCTGCGAATATCGGGCCAGTCAAACGCCTTGAGCAGCGGTTTGGGCAAAGCGAGGCCGGAGGTTTCGATTAGGATGTGTTCGGGCTGCGGGTCGAGGGCCATCAGTGCCTCGATTGTCGGGATGAAGTCATCGGCCACGGTGCAGCAGATGCAGCCGTTGGCCAGCTCCATGATGTTCTCGGCCGGGCAGTCGGGAATGGCGCAGCTTTTGAGGATCTCGCCGTCCACGCCCACATCGCCGAACTCGTTGACGATCACGGCAAGTCGCTTGCCTTGCGGGTTTTGCATCAGGTGACGCACAAGGGTCGTCTTGCCGGAGCCGAGAAAGCCGGTGATGACGGTGACGGGGACTTTGTTCAGGTTGGGGTTTCGGTGCGGTGTAGACATATTCAGAACTCCTGCGGGGGATGCGGGCGATGCAGTTTTTGCGGAAGTGTTCGGGGCGCTCGCGCCACGGCACGATGCCATCGGAGGTGGCGGCATATTTGCCGATGCCTTCAACCACCATGTCGGCGTCGCGGTCTTCCATCAGGTTGCCGTAGACATAGGTCCAGCGCTGCGCGCCACCACGCACGGCGACCGAGCAGCCGGAGGAGCAGTTGGACAGGCATTCAACGGCCTTCAGGGTCACGCCTTCGGGCATGGTGCGATTGGCAAGCTCGGCATGTAGCGCTTCGCCAGGGCGGGTGCCGTCCTTGGGCACTTCCAACTCGCGGCGGCATTTCACGCAGACCAAGAGTTCCACGGGGGGCAAATCGGCCATGTTCTTTCCCTGTCAGGGGACAGCATGGCAGATGGCGGGCGGCGAGGGGGCCGTTGGTTCCCGACACCCGGCACACCCCGTCCGGTTTCGTCACGTCTGCTGGCAGGTCTCCCGGCTTGCGGATATCAAGGTCTCCCTTGTCGGCTACCCTGCCTTCCCGGCGCTTGGCCAGTGGCGTGGGGCAACCTCTCCGGTCACGGTCGCGGGGGCGGCTGCGTTTGCGAGATTTTTCTGCGAAAATCTTGCGCGGCATTCCCTTTTCACCCGGAGCGGACCCCGAGCACCAACTCGACCGTAGTGCGCGGGCCGCGAAACAGAGTCAAGCGGGAACGCGATGGTGCACCATGGGGCGTCGCGTTACGGTTGGCCAAATTCGAGGTTTCGGAGTTTGTCATGGCGGATCGCTTTATTGTTTGGGATTTCGACGGTGTTCTGAACGGCAACATCGTGGATGGTCGTTTTGTCTGGGCAGACGCGCTCTCTGACGATTGGGGCGTTCCGGTGGAAAGCTTGCAAGAGCATCTGTTCCGACCCGAGCATATTCGGCCATCATCCGCGGTGAGCGGGACCTGCGCGATGCCGTATCTGGGTGGATCGCCCAGTTAGAGCAAGAGATCGATGTAGATGCCTTTCTGGCGTATTGGTTTACCAAAGATGCACGTCTCGACCCGGCAGTCTTGAAACACTTGGACCATTCATCATTCCGCCACGTGATTGGCACGAACAACGAAGCGCGCCGGGCGGCGTATATCGAAACAGAGATGGGATTTGCGAAACGGGTCGAGCGGGTCTTTGCGTCTGGCCGCATGGGGTGTGCGAAGCCCGAGGACGCCTATTTCGCGCTGATCGAGGATTGGACCGGCGTATCTGCTTCGGCACATGTGCTGGTGGATGATTCAAAAAGGAACGTCGAGGCTGCAAAGGCGCGGGGCTGGCAGGCCTACCATTTCGTCGATGACACGCGCGATGGTCTTGCGCCGTTTCTGGACCGCGTGGGGTGATTGCAATAAACGCCTCTGGCAGCGCCGCGCAAATAGTGGCACCACTTGCCCGACAGATACCGGAGGACGCCATGGACGACATCACCGAACGCCACAACGCCAAGATGAAAAAGATCAAGGCGACCCGCGACAAGATGATGGAGACCAAGACCGAGGAAAAGGGCCTGATCATGGTCCACACCGGGCCGGGCAAGGGCAAATCCTCGTCTGGCTTCGGGATGATCATGCGCTGTATTTCACACTGCATGCCGTGTGCGGTGGTTCAATTCATCAAGGGCAATTGGGATACGGGGGAAAAGACGTTCCTGCGGGATCGGTTCGCGGATGAGTGCCGCTTCTTTGTTTCTGGCGAGGGGTTCACTTGGGAAACCCAGGACCGCGAGCGGGACATCGCGGCGGCTGAGAACGGCTGGAAGATTGCCAAGGAGCAGATCCTGGACCCCGAAGTCCAGTTTGTTCTGTTGGACGAGATCAATATCGCGTTGCGCTACGACTATCTGGACATCGACGAGGTTGTGGACTTCCTGATGACAGAAAAGCCCGAGATGACGCATGTGGTGCTGACAGGCCGGAACGCGAAGCCCGAACTGATAGAGGCTGCGGACCTCGTGACCGAGATGACGTTGGTGAAGCACCCATTCAAAGATCTGGGCGTGAAGGCGCAGAAGGGCGTGGAGTTTTAATGTGATCGTTGGCCATTTGGCCGCTGGCTATCTCGCTGCGCGGGCATTTGCTGCCTTGGGTGCGACCACCGTTTTTTCGGGGGTTATCGTTGGTAGCGTGATTCCGGACGTGGATATCCTGTGGTTTTTCCTCGTCGATGGTCAGCAGACACATCACCACGACTATCTGACACATAGACCATTGGTCTGGGCGGTTGTGCTTCTGATCGGTGTCACTATCCGGCGAAGCGTTGTTGTAGGCCTTGGATTGGGTGCGCTGCTACATCTTGCTCTTGATAGCATCGCTGGCAAAGTCGCATGGGCTTGGCCAGTTTTGGATGAAGCCACGCCGCTTGTCATTGTGCCTGCCACCCAAGCGCATTGGGTGTTGTCATTCCTACTGCATTGGACCTTTGCGGTCGAAATCGCACTCTGCATTGCTGCGCTGCTGCTCTTCGCAAGTGCGCGCCGAACATGAAGAGATGGCTGAAACCCTCAGCCGCTTGTCAGCAATCGCAGGCTTTGTAGATCAATTGCCCAAGCTGCTGCTGGCACAGCGATTGCCAGCCCCATCAGGATCATTGTTTTGCGCGCCCGCGCCTTGGCCGCGCGCTTGCGGCGTTCGGGTGTGTTTGTGAAATCCAACATGATCTTTCCGTTTCGTTTGTGTGGTGTCATGTAAGTGATCGTCGCATCAGCTTGCGCGACGAATCTGGCATTTCTGCGATGTCAGGATGGAGGTATCATGGCGAAAGCCCTCATGTTTCAAGGCACGGGCTCGAATGTCGGCAAGTCGATGCTGGTGTCGGGTATGTGCCGCGCGGCAAAGCGCCGAGGCCTGTCCGTCGCCCCTTTCAAGCCGCAAAACATGTCGAACAATGCCGCCGTGACGACCAACGGGGGCGAGATTGGCCGCGCCCAGGCGCTGCAGGCCATGGCTTGCGGGTTGGAACCGCATACCGACATGAACCCGGTGCTTCTGAAGCCTGAGACGGATGTGGGCAGCCAGGTCGTGGTGCAGGGCAAGCGCGTGACCACCGTACAGGCCCGCGAATACGCGGCGTTGAAGCCGCAGCTTATGGAGCATGTTCTAGACAGCTTTGGTCGGTTGAAGCAGGAACACGATCTAGTGCTCGTCGAAGGGGCAGGCAGCCCGGCCGAGGTGAACCTGCGCCGGGGCGACATCGCCAATATGGGCTTTGCCCGCGCCGCCGACTGCCCGGTGATCCTGGCCGGTGACATCGACCGTGGCGGGGTGATTGCGCAGGTTGTGGGAACGCAGTCTGTGATTGATCCGGAAGACGCCGCACTGATCCAGGGCTTTCTGATCAATCGCTTTCGTGGTGATCCGCGCCTGTTTGACGATGGTTACGCCCTGATTGAAAAACACACAGGGTGGCGTGGCTTTGGCGTGGTGCCTTGGTTTTCGGATGCCTGGAAACTGCCAGCAGAGGATGCGCTGGATATCGCGACACCGCGCCGCCCGGATGGCTTGCACATCGTGTGCCTCAAGCTGTCCCGTATCGCGAATTTCGATGATCTTGACCCGTTGGCACAGGAGCCGGGGGTGCGGTTGACCATGCTGCATGCGGGCCAACCGTTGCCTGCGGACACGGATGTGGTGATCATCCCGGGCAGCAAATCGACGCGGGGCGATCTACAATTTCTGCGGGACCAGGGCTGGGACGAGGATATCCGTGCCCACGCGCGGCGCGGTGGGGCTGTCTTAGGGATCTGTGGCGGGTTCCAGATGCTGGGTCGCGTGGTAGATGACCCCGAAGGCATTGAAGGGCCGGCCGGCGCCACGGATGGGATCGGATTGCTGGATGTCCAGACCATGATGACCGATGACAAGCGTTTGACCACCATCGAGGCGGTCCATGTGCCAACAGGGCAAGCTTTTAAAGGATACGAAATTCACATCGGACGCAGCGAAGGACCTGACCGCGCGCGTCCCTTTGCGCAGGTTGCTGGTCAGAACGAAGGTGCGATCAGTGCGGATGGACGGATTGCGGGCAGCTATCTGCACGGTATGTTTCGCGACGATGGCTTTCGGCGGGCTTGGCTTGCGAGGTTCGGACTGAACCACGGCAACGCATCCTACGCTGATACCGTGGAGGTCACGCTCGATGCATTGGCGGACCATCTCGAAACCCATCTCGACATCGACGCGCTTTTGGCTTGCGCACGATAGGGCGGGGGCACAGAGTTCGCACATGCCTCATATCGTGATCGACTATTCCGCCAATCTTGATGATCAACTGGACATGCACGGCCTTTGCCTTGCGCTAAAGGATGCAGCGGCGGCGACAGGTGTGTTTCCCGCGGCGGGCATTCGGGTGCGCGCACATGCTGCACAACACAGCGTCGTCGCAGATGGTGATCCAAATCACAGTTTCATCGACATTGTGATCCGGTTGGCTGCAGGGCGGACCGAGGACCAGAAAACGCTGGCAACGGATGCGGTCTTTGAGGCGGCAAAGGCCTTCACCGCAGATTACATGGCGCATCAGCCTTTCATGCTGTCACTTGAACTTCGAGAGATCGACCAAAACCACAGCCGCAAAACCAGCTCGATCCGCAACTACTTGCCGCCGGACATGCACTAGAAGTTTCTTCTGACTGAAAATACCACGTGGGAGCCCGCAGGGCGGGGCGGAGCCCCCTAAAATATGTCGTCGCGCAGCGCCTGCGGGATCACTTGAAGGCAAATTCAGGCAATTGATCAAAGGCGACCTTCAGCGCTTGCCCCCATCCATTCGAAACCGTCTGGAAATAGGGGTCATCCGCTTTGATCCGCTCGGCATGGGTGATAGACAGGCTGTCGCGATCATAGGTTAAGTAATCAAGTGGCAGGCCCACTGACAGGTTCGACTTGATGGTAGAGTCAAAGCTGACCATGAGCAGCTTTACCGCATCCTCAAAACGCATGGCCGGATCATGGGCACGGACGATGATGGGTTTGCCGTACTTCGCTTCGCCAATCTGGAAAAACGGCGTGTCATCCGAAGCTTCGATGAAGTTCCCTTCGGGATAGACAAGGAAGAGGCGGGGCGGCGATCCCTTGATTTGCCCACCGATGATCATGGTTGCGCCAAACGCGCCATCGGCTTCCATGCCCGTTGTTGCGTTGGATTGGATCACCTCTTTCAGCGTCCGCCCAACCTCTCTCGCGACTTGAAACATAGACGGCGCTTCAAGGATCGACGGGCTGCGATCTTCCGGGGCCTTTGAACGCTCATCCAGAAGCGAGATGACGGATTGTGTGGTCGCAAGGTTTCCGGCTGTCATGATCACGATGACGCGCTCACCTGGCACTTCCCAAGTGTGCATCTTCTTCACGGTCGAGATGTTGTCGACGCCCGCATTGGTGCGTGTGTCGGACATAAAGATCAGTCCGGCATCCAACCGCATCCCTACGCAATAGGTCATATCTTGTGTGTCCCCGCCCCGAGTCGCGGCAAATCTGCGCTATTGCTGCTGTACCTGCAAGGTCACAGACATATCTTCCCTAGCGTTACCATAACGTAAACCGGAGATCGGGGCGGCCCCGCGATAGTCGAGGCCTGTGGCAACTCGTACGTAACGCGCGTCGGGCGAGATACCGTTGGAAATGTCGAACCCCACCCAGCCCAAGCCTTCGACATGGGCTTCTGCCCAGGCATGGCTGGCGTCCTGATCAACCCGATCATCCATCATCAGGTATCCCGACACATAGCGGGCAGGAAACCCGAGCACGCGGGCCGCTGTGATGAACACATGGGCGTGGTCTTGGCATACACCATGACCTGCCTCCATCACGGCCTCTGCCGTGAGGTCAGAGGCCGTCTGATCAGTTGAGTAAGGCACCTGTTCAAGAACATGGGCGGACAGGGCGTGCAGCCGATCCAGATCGCTGCAGTTTGCGGGCGCGCTGTCTGCCAACGCCTGCACGTGCTCACCCGGTTTGGTCAGCACCGTACTGCGCCGGAACAGCCACAAGGGAACATATCCGCCTTGCGGTCCTACAATACCCGCCTTGTCTTCGACGTCGACAATGCCGGCACAAGTGATCTCAATCTCGGTCTGGCCCGACGCGAAGCTGACCAGATCAACTGCATTTGCGTGCTCGTCTTCGAACGACACCTCTACCTGCCCCCCGGTCACATCGATACGCCATTCTTCGACCAATTGACCAAGGCGGGACTTGGGACGCAGGCGGACCTGCTGCAGCCCGTATGGAACAGGCGCGTCGTAGGTGTAGTGGGTTTTGTGAAGAACGTTCAGGCGCATGGGGTCATTCAATAAATCGGTAGTCAATTTCGATCTGGCGACCCAGGGCCGCGCTGTCCCGCAGGAAATCCGAGATGAATTCGTGCAGACCATAGTCAAAGATGGCGTTCATGTCGTGCGCCTTGAATTTCGAACAAAGCGCGTCGGCGAGGGATTGGCAGGTGTGCCGGGTCGCGTATTCCTGCTCGAGGTAGCCGAGGTTGTCGCCGATCTTGCCATAGCAAAAGGCGAGGCTGCGCGGCAGACGACCGTCAAGGATCAGGAACTTTGCGATCGCTTTGGGGTCTACCTCTCCGTCGTGCAGGGTTTGGTAGGCCCGTGTCGTTGATGTGGCGCGTAGGATCGTGTCCCACTGCACGTTGTCGGATGGGCTGCCCACCAGCCGGACCGAGGGCAGCAAGATATAGTATTTCTGATCAAGGATGCGCGCCGTGTTGTCAGCCCGTTCGAAAAAGGTGCCGATCCGGGCAAAGTTGTAGATGTGGTTGCGCACCATCGTGCCGTGCAGCGCCCCGCGCACAAAAGCGCTGCGTTGACGGATCACTTGCAGCACCCGCGGCAGATCGCGGTCTTGGACTTGCTGAGCCAACAGTCGCTTCAGCACCATGTAACACTCGTTCACCGCCTCCCACACTTCGCGGGTGAGCGCCGTGCGCACAACCCGGGCATTCATGCGCGCGGCTTCGATCCCCGCCATGATCGAGCCGGGGTTGTTCGGGTCGCGCAGCAGGAAGTCGATCACCTTTGGGCCATCGGGCGCGCCGTGTATCTCGGAATATGCTGCGCTCAGGCCGGTTGAGGACAGGATTGACGTCCATTCGCTTTCTGCAGCGCTCGATCGCGTCAGCGAAATGCGCAGCCCCGCGTCGATCATACGTGCGGTGTTCTCGGCCCGTTCGAGATAGCGGAACATCCAGAAGAGCCCGCCTGCGGTCTTGCCCAGCATCGCGCTACTCCTCCAGCACCCAGGTGTCCTTGGTCCCGCCACCCTGCGACGAGTTCACGACCAGCGACCCTTCGGTCAGGGCCACACGTGTCAGCCCACCGGGCGTGATGTCGATCCGGTCAGGCGAGACAAGGACAAAGGGGCGCAAATCCACGTGGCGCGGCGCAAGGCCCGCATCAGTCAGGATCGGCACTGTGGAGAGGGCCAAAGTCGGTTGGGCGATGTAGTTACCGGGCGTGGCTTCCAGCTTGGCGCGGAAGTCCTCGATCTCTTTCTTCGATGCTGCAGGGCCGACAAGCATCCCGTAACCGCCCGAGCCGTGCACTTCTTTCACCACCAGATCGGCAAGGTTGTCGAGCACGTATTTCAGGGCCTGCGGTTCCGAACAGCGATGCGTCGGCACGTTTTGCAGGATTGCCTTTTCGCCGGTGTAGAATTCGACGATGTCCGGCATGTAGCTGTAGATCGCCTTGTCGTCCGCGATCCCCGTGCCGGGTGCGTTGGCAATCGTGATCCCACCGGCGCGATAGACGTCCATGATGCCGGGTACACCCAAAACGCTGTCCGGGTTGAAGTTCATCGGATCGAGATATTCATCATCCACCCTGCGATAAAGTACATCGATAGGTTTGTAGCCCCGTGTGGTCCGCATCGCCACACGCCCGTCCACGACGCGCAAATCATGCCCTTCAACCAGTTCGGCGCTCATTTGATCGGCAAGGAACGCGTGCTCGTAATAGGCCGAGTTGTGGATGCCCGGTGTCAGGACGGCAATGGTCGGGCGACCATTGCAGGCATCCGGTGCGCAGGCTGAAAGCGATTTGCGCAATGATCGTGGGTACTGGCCGACAGATTGCACTTTGATCTTGCTGAACAGCTCCGGGAACATGTGCAGCATCGTCTCGCGGTTTTCGAGCATGTAGCTTACACCCGAAGGGGTGCGCGCGTTGTCTTCCAAAACAAAGAACTCGTCATCCCCGGTGCGCACCAGATCGGTGCCGACGATATGGGTATAGATGTCGCCGGGGGGCGAGACGCCGATCATCTCAGGCAGGAAAGCATCGTTGCGCGCGATCATTTCGGCAGGCAGGCGGCCTGCGCGCAAGATCTCTTGTCGGTGGTAGATGTCGTGCAGAAAGGCGTTGAGCGCGCGCACGCGTTGTTCGATGCCCTTGGCCACCTTGGCCCATTCGCGGGCGGCGATGATGCGCGGCACCAGATCGAAAGGGATCAACCGTTCGGTGGCGTCTGGATCGCCGTAGACGTTGAAGGTCACGCCGATCAATCGGAACAGCGCTTCGGCTTCCTCTGACTTGGAGAGTAGGCGGGCGGTGTCTTCGTCCGCGAACCATTTGGAGTAATCGGCATAGGGGGCACGTGCGGCTGTGCCGTGGCCAAACATCTCGTCGAAATACGCGGGTCTTCCGGACATGACCTTTAGCCTGCATATTCCACGCAATGTCGCAACAAAAACGACGCAATTGGTGGGTTTCATGTGAAATCCTGTCGAATAATCAGGCGTTTGCCGTATCAAGAGTGCTGCTTGCGCCAGAATGGGCCACACTGAGCACACAGTTTCCGTGCGCGGGCGCACTGGACGTTTCGCCGGGTTTCAGGGACGATGTTACGAAGCATCCAGAACGAGGCGCCCCATGTCCGACCCCTGCATTATCTGTGTCGCTATCACGGGCTCGGTCCCCCAAAAATCGGACAACCCGGCGGTGCCGATCACAGTGCCGGAACAGGTTGAAAGCACCCATGCCGCGTTCGAGGCGGGGGCGAGCATCTGTCACGCGCATGTGCGGAATGACGATGGCTCCACAACATCCGATCCCGACAAGTTCGCGCTTTTGAAAGAGGGCGTGGAAAAGCACTGTCCCGGTATGATCGTACAGTTGTCGACCGGAGGGCGGTCTGGTGCGGGACAGGCGCGTGGCGGAATGCTGCCGCTGCGCCCGGACATGGCATCGCTGTCGGTGGGCTCGAACAACTTTCCGACGCGGGTTTACGAGAACCCGCCAGATCTTGTTGATTGGTTGGCGACCGAAATGATCACCTATGATGTAAAGCCCGAGATCGAGGCGTTTGATTTGAGCCATATTCTCAAGGCGGCGGAGATGCATGCCAAGGGTCAGATCAAGGATACGCCTTATGTCCAGTTCGTGATGGGGGTTAAGAATGCGATGCCTGCAGATCGGCATGTCTTTGATTTCTATGTGCAAACCGTTCAGCGCCTGTTTCCAGACGCGCCATGGTGCGCGGCGGGGATCGGGGCGAACCAGATCGTGCTGAATGAATGGGCCGTTGCCGCGGGTGGACATGCGCGCACCGGACTTGAGGACAATGTGCGTCTCGACAAGCAGACCCTCGCGCCCTCGAATGCGGCGTTGGTCGACCGGTTGGTTGATGTTTGCGCCAAGCATGACCGCCCCGTCGCGACCCCAGCACAGGCCCGCGACATCCTTGGATTGCGTGCAGCGTGATCAATTGCCCTAGCGTCACTTCCATGACCCGGTGGACACGGTCCGGTTGATCCGCCACCCTACCTGAAATCAGGAGGAGATCATCATGGATATGTCATTCACGCTACGCCCCGAGAACCGTGACCTCCTGGACAGGGTGGCCGCCATGATCCGGGATGAGATCATGCCGCTCGAAGAGGAATACGCCGCCGAAGTCGCCAAGGGCGACCGGTGGCAATACACCGACCGGCAGACTGACATCCTGGAAGGGTTGAAAGCCAAGGCCAAGGCCGCAGGGCTTTGGAATTTTTGGCTGACCGACAGCGACAAGGGGTTTGGGCTTTCGACCGTGGAGTACGCTCATTTCGCCGAGGAGATGGGCAAGACACCGCTCGGCGCCGAGGTGTTCAACTGCTCGGCCCCCGACACAGGCAACATGGAGGTGTTCGAGCGCTACGGAACCGACAAGATGAAGTCCGACTGGCTGGCGCCCTTGCTTGAAGGGAAAATCCGGTCCGCCTATCTGATGACGGAACCCGACGTGGCGTCGTCCGATGCCACCAACATCTCGATGTCCTGTGTGCGGGATGGTGAGGACTATGTTCTGAATGGTGAGAAGTACTGGGCTTCCGGTGCCGGAGACCCACGCTGCAAGGTTTATATCGTCATGGTGAAAACAGGCGGTGACGACCTGCCCAAGCACAAGCGCCAATCCATGATCGTTGTCCCCGCGGGGACAGAAGGGATCAAGGTGCTGCGCCCCATGATGGTTTACGGCCATGACGATGCACCGCACGGGCATATGCATATCAGGTTCACGAATGTGCGCGTGCCTGCCGAAAACATCCTTCTCGGTGAAGGGCGGGGGTTCGAGATTGCACAAGGCCGCCTTGGGCCGGGTCGCATCCACCACTGCATGCGTGCCATCGGTCAGGCCGAAGGAGCACTTGAGCTGATGTGCAAACGGTCGCTGTCCAAGGAGGCGTTCGGCAAGCCGCTGGCCCAGCTGGGTGCCAACTACGACATCATTGCCGAGTGCCGGATGGAGATCGAAATGGCCCGGCTTCTGTGCCTCAAGGCCGCGTGGATGATGGATCAGGGCGATGCACGCGCCGCTGCCCCTTGGATCAGCCAGATCAAGGTGGTCGCTCCGCGTGTCTCGCTCAAGGTTATTGACGAAGCGGTGCAGATGCACGGCGGGCAGGGGATCAGTCAGGACACACCGCTGGCCATTGCATGGACGCACCAACGCACGTTGCGTCTGGCTGATGGGCCGGATGCTGTGCACCGCCGTCAGGTGGCCCGGGCCGAGCTGAAGAAATACACGCAACAGGCGATGTGATTGCCAGAGCCATGCCGCGGCCTGCATGAACGGGCCGAATTGCGCAAAATGACTTGCCACAAGGCCGACTCTTGGCCCTATTGAAGACATGAAAGATCATGTCCCGCATACAGAGCCGTTGCGCCCACCTGAAACGGTGATGCGCCTTGCGCGCATGGGACAAATGATGCCCACAAGGCTCAGCTTTTTGCGCGTGCTAGTCCGGCGGTTGTGCACAGAACGCGCTGCTGTTCGGCGCATTCATTGGAATGTGTCGGATGAAGGCCATGGTCAGGCCGCCTATGCCGTTGATTTGGGTGGTAGCACCTATTCGTTGGTCGCAATCTCGAACGACCTGCCTACAGACCAACGCAGTGATCGGGTGATCGCAACGGCATGGGATGCCGCCTTTGTCCTCTTTGACGGGATCGCTTCATCGGATGACATCGCGCGCATTGCCATACAGGCCCCAAAGCAAGAGGCGGGACGTTTTAGCCCGCGTGACCTTGTACTCAGCCGGGCCAACAAATCTGTCCGCATGTGGGACGCAACGGTTGCAGCCCTGCGGGCAGGGGAACAACCCGACCCCCAGATGATTTGTGACATCGGCTACCTAATGCGCACGACGGCGGTTTATGGCAATGGCAAGTTCGGCATTGCAGATCGCACGTTGATTGCGGATCGCCCCGGGCTTGAGGGCCCATTTGCCGCCGAAATGCTGACCGTCTACCTGATCCGGCACTTCACGCTTGATCTGGTGCAGCATGTGGGCGGCGGAGCGCTTGATCCGAACCTTGCGCGGCACATCGGTATCGGCAATGCGACCGGGCTGGGCATGGCACCTTTCCTGGTGAACCACCCGGTCCTGCTGCACAATTGGATGCAAGCGCGTGAAACGGCTCTGGCCCGCGTGTTGGCGCGCGAGACGATGACTGATGTGCAGGCCACGCGGCTGAGAATGCTCGCGATGCGGGCGCAGCACCATCTGGTGGATTGGATTGTCCCGGCCGAGGATCACAATGGCATTCTGCGGCAGCTGGAAGAGGATTGGGCATTGTTTGCCCATCATTTTGATGCGGTGCCTGCAGAGCGATCCTTTGCCGCGCTTTGGAACGCAGCGGCAGGTGAAAGTGACACGCTACAAGAACTTCTAGCCGCGCTATTGATCGAAGTCTGCCCGGAAGATGTGGATGACCTGGCGCAAGATATGGGGGATCGGTTCGGGCCTCTGATCGTGCCTTTTGCGGATACTGAAGCACTCAAGTCTGCCATCGAAGCCAAATGGGGCTGGGCGCTTGCCCATGACTATGAGGACGCCGACCAATGCCGGCGGTTTTGGTACGTGAGCGAGGCCAAGCTGGAACCGCGACTGGGCGACCGTTTTGCCGAACCCGGAGCCGAGTTGGAAACACCTTTGGACATCGCGCGCCGTGTTGCACAGCTTTATGCCGATCTTCCAACTGCCGCGCTGCCGGTGTCGGAATTCACGGCACAACATCCTGATCACGCCCATGCCATCAATCGGGTCGCCCTTCTAAACCGCTACTCTTACGCAGAAATCCACGATAATCTGATTGCTGCGACCTGTCGCCCCATTGATATGCTGCGTTGCAAGCTCAGTTTCTTTGGTGCGACAAAGTTCGACCCAAAGTCCGACCTGTGGACCCGCATCACGCTGGCACAGGGCGCACCCCTTGGGGATGAACTACGTCCCGAGATGGATGATTGGTGGCTTCCGGCGATGGAGCAATGAACATGTCATGGACCGAAGTACAGACGCTGGGGGTCAAAGCCGCCAGCGGAGCAGGGGTGCCGCCCGCCCAGGCGCTGGCTTTTGGCGCAATGCTGGCCCGCCATATCGCTGATGAAGGTCCGCAGGGCGCTGTCGCTGCGGCTTTGTCCAAGCCCGAGAAAATCGTTGCCTTGGCACACAGGGTTGAAACGATCGTCGAAGCGGCGTCAGTGACGGCCAGACCCGTCGATGCAATGGAAGAGGATGCCGGAACCCGCGCCATGCTGGTCAGCTGGCTGGCTGCTTTGCCCTGCAAGGCTGAACTGGATATCGCGGGGCCAAAGGTGCGGATCAGTCTTTCGCTGTCCGAACCCAGTGCACGGACGCGCCCGGAACGGCTTCACCTCGATCCATCTCTTTCGAAGCAGTTGGATGTTCTGGCCGCCAAGACGTATGTGCCTGACAGTGATGCGTCGCGATCTGGCGGTGCGGGTGCCGGGCTGATGGAACTGGACTAGGCAAACGGATCGTCCGGGTAGCCGACTCCGGCAAGATACAGTCCATCCGGCGGGCAGACCGGTCCACACGCGGCGCGGTCACATGCCTCAAGTGCATCCTTGACGTCATCGGGACGCCACGCTCCGGCCCCCACACGCTCCAACGTGCCAACAAAGCTGCGCACCTGGTTGTGGAGAAAGGATCGCGCCCGCACATCGAAATGAACCTCGGGCCCATGCGCGCCGTCCACTTTGGTGACATCCAAGCGATCCAGCGTTTTCAGCGGGCTGTCTGCCTGACAAATGGACGAGCGGAAGGTGGTAAAGTCATGCCGCCCGACCAGGTGGTCCGCTCCGGCCTGCATGGCATCTGCGTCCAAACGGTTGTTGACACGCCAGACCAGTCCCCGCAGATGCGTTGCAGGCGCGCGGCGCATCAGGATGCGGAACACGTAGCGGCGTTCAACGGCAGAAAAGCGTGCGTGCCAATCATTCGCCACGAGGGCGCAGGCGACAATCGCAACCGGGTGCGGTTTCAAATGGTGGTTCAGCGCTTCGGACAGGCGAAACGGATCCCAGTCCCTTTCCATGTCGCAATGTGCGACCTGCGCCAGCCCATGGACGCCCGCATCGGTACGCCCGGCAGCGGCAATGGTGTGATCCCGGGGTTCCAGCCGAGCCAGCGCGCTTTCAATCGCGCCCTGCACAGACGGTTGATCCGCCTGTCGCTGCCACCCGGCAAAAGGACCACCATGATATTCGACTTTGAGGGCATAGCGCGGCATGAAAGCCCACCTAACTCCAAACACAGTCTCCCGCAACGGCGCGCATCTGGTCCTGCCTTCCCTGTTTCCAAAAAATCCCCGCCGGAGGCTCCCGCACTCACACCCCTGGCGACACTGAACTGGTGCGGGACCATGCAACACCTTACATAGGCTCCAAGACATGAAGGGGGCCGCACGTGGTTCTGACGACAATTGCCGATGGCGTGCTAGATGTAGCCCAGGGCATTTACGATACCGGGGCGGACCTGTTTGGTGACACGACCATCCGGCTGGGGGTGACCGGGCTAGCACGCTCAGGCAAGACGGTATTCATCACGTCGCTCGTTGCGAACCTGTTGGATCAGGGGCGGATGCCGCACTTGCTGGCCGCCAGCGAAGGACGGATCGCCGCCGCCTATCTGCAACCGCAACCCGACGACACGGTGCCGCGCTTCGATTACGAGGCGCACATGGGCGCGCTGACCGGCAATCCGCCCAGCTGGCCCGATAGTACGCGTGCTGTCAGCGAGTTGCGGGTGTCGCTGAGGGTTAAGCCAAACGGTTTGCTGGCGGGGTTGCAGGGCCCCCGGACCGTGCATCTCGATATCATCGACTACCCGGGCGAATGGTTGCTGGATCTTGGGCTTCTGGATCAAAGCTATGACGAATGGTCCGCGTCCGTGTTGTCTCGCCTTGAAAAACGCGACAGCGCCGCCGACTTTCGCGCGGTTCTTGCCCCTGTGGATGGCGGGGGCAAACTGGACGAGGTGCAGGCCAAAACACTTGCCGCCGCCTTCACAGAATACCTGCACGCGGCCCGCGCCGCAGGGTACTACGATTGCACGCCCGGTCGCTTCTTGCTGCCTGGCGATCTGGCCGGGTCTCCGGTCCTGACCTTTGCGCCGCTGCCGCCCGGGGATGCGCCCCGGCGGTCCTTGCGGCGTGAAATGGCGCGGCGCTTTGAGGCGTACAAGTCGCAGGTGGTGCGCCCATTCTTCCGTGATCACTTTGCCCGCATCGACCGCCAAGTCGTGCTGGTGGATGCGCTTGGTGCCATCCACAATGGACCAGCTGCTGTCGAAGACATGCGGGCCGCCATGTCCGAAATCCTGGCTGCCTTCCGCCCCGGCAGAAATGCGTTCCTGAGCCAACTGTTCCGGGGCAAACGGGTGGAGAAAATCCTGTTTGCCGCGACCAAGGCCGATCATTTGCATCACAGCCAACACGCCCGCCTGACGGCCATCATGGAGGCGTTAACGCGCGACGCCCGCGACCGTGCGCGCTTTGCCGGGGCAGACACGCAGGCATTGGCACTTGCTGCGCTGCGTGCCACGACGGAAGAGACCGTGCAACATGATGGCAGCCCTCTCGACGTTGTGCGGGGTACCTTGCTCGAAAACGGAAAACAGGCAGCCTTCTACCCCGGTGCGTTGCCGGATGACCCGGCGCATATCCTTTCGCCGGCAGCGAATGGGGCGCAGGATTGGCTGGATGGTGATTACAAGGTGATGCGGTTTGCCCCGGCGCCTCTGACTTTGCGCCCGGGCGATGGCCCGCCGCACATCCGGCTCGACCGCGCCGCACAGTTCCTGTTCGGGGACAGGCTGTGAGTGTGTTGCTCAGGGCGGCCCAGCCAACGGATGCAGGCGCGGTGGGTGCGATCCTGTCGGGCTTCATTGATGGGACAGATTGGATGCCGCGCATTCATACGCGGGCCGAGGACCTTTCTTTTGCTGGGCACATGATCGAACAGGGTTGGGTCACAGTGGCTGAAGGCGGTGGGCAAGTCCGCGCCTTTTCGGCGCGCAACGGGGCCGATGTGCATGCGCTTTATGTTGATGTGAGTGCACAGGGGCAGGGCATTGGTGCTGATCTACTGGCGCGGATGCAAGCCGACGCGGATTATCTGACGCTCTGGACCTTTCAGGCCAACAGGGGCGCGCAACGGTTTTACCTGCGGCACGGCTTTGCCGAGACGGAACGCACCGACGGCGCACGCAACGACGAAGGTTTGCCCGACATTCGCTACGACTGGTACAAAAGGAATACGTGATGGCCAAAGGTCCGGTACTGATCGAGATCGATGAGGAGCCTGTTCCGAAAGTGGCAGAGGCGCCACCTGTGCCCGACCCCATCCCCGTCGCCACTCCGCGGGGCGAGGCGATGCAACTGGCCGCCCGTGTCGTAGCGCGCAAACCTTCGCGGCTTGGTCGTTTGTTCTGGGGGTTGGCGGGCGCAGTGCTGACGGCGGTTCTGAGCGCCGCTGCTTGGGAGTTCGTGACCGGTTGGATTGCTCGCGCGCCAGTTGTGGGTTGGGCCTTTACCGGGCTGTTGGGGGCCTTTGTCCTAACCCTACTTATCATCTGCTTGCGGGAACTGGCGGCACTTCGGCGGCTTGCACGGCTGGACGGTTTGCGCCACGCGGCCGCGCAGGCAACCGAACAGAACGATCTTGCCGCCGCCCGCGTGGTGGTCGACCGGCTTGATGGGCTGTATCGCGCGCGGCCGGATACGGAATGGGGACGCGCGCGTCTGGCCGAGTTGCGTGGCGACCAGATGGATGCGACCGGCTTGCTCAAATTGGCCGAAGACACGCTTGTGGCCCCGTTGGACAAGGCTGCTGAGCGGGAAGTTGAAGCTGCTGCACGTCAGGTTGCCACGGTTACAGCCCTAGTTCCGTTGGCACTCGCCGACGTGATCGCGGCGCTGACCGCCAACCTGCGCATGATCCGGCGCATAGCCGAGATTTACGGCGGGCGCGGGGGGGTGTTGGGCAGCTGGCGCCTGACCCGTGCCGTGATGGCGCATCTGGTTGCAACGGGGGCCGTTGCTGTGGGCGATGATATGCTGGAACCCGTTTTAGGTGGTTCAATTTTAGGCAAATTGTCCCGCCGATTTGGCGAAGGCCTGGTAAACGGCGCTTTGACAGCCCGTGTCGGGGTGGCCGCCATGGAAGTGTGCCGGCCACTGACCTATCTCCCTGGTGACAGGCCCAAGGCACGCCGCCTCGTGAAACAGGCGCTTGGTGGTCTATTTCAGAGCCAAAGAGACAAAGGAACCGACTGACAATGGAAACTTTTGCCCCCGACCTTGCCACAATGGTGCGCACACCACTGACCGATGAGCATGTGGATGCGCTGCGCCGTGTTGGAACCGTGATGGAGGTCAAGGCGGGCGAATACTTCCAACGGGCAGGGGAGCGTATCGACACTTTCCACTATCTTTTGTCTGGAGAAACGGAGGCGGTAAATTCGTCCAGTGGCAAACGCTACGGGACTGCCACGCTTGGTCCCGGTCAGTTCTTTGGCGAACTGGCGTTTCTGAACGGCGGTCATGCCTTCATGGGCGCGCGCGCGGTGCAGGACACGCAGTTGCTCTGTGTTCCGCGCGACGAGATGCTGAAACTCATGTCGGACGTTCCCGAGATGTCGGACATCGTGATTACTGTCTTTGCCGCGCGGCGCCGCCGCATGCTGGACATGTCCGAAGGCGGGCTGACCTTGATCGGTGGCGAGGTGAACCGCGATGTGCGACGCATTGCCAGCTTCGCCTCGCGCAATCGCATTCCGTTTGTTGAGGTCGAGATTGACAGCACCGAGGGTAACGATCTTGCCAACACATGCAGTATCGATCGCGCCCATCCGGCGGTGGTTTTTGCCAAGCATCAGGTGATTGATCCGCCCACACCCCGTGGGGTCGCCGCGACACTGGGCCTTGATATGTCGCTGCGCAAGGAAGACGTCTATGACCTGGCCATCGTGGGCGGTGGGCCCGCGGGTGTTGCGGCCGGGGTCTATGCCGGGGCCGAAGGGCTGTGTGCGGTGGTGCTGGAGGACCTTGCCATTGGCGGTCAGGCAGGCACGTCGTCGCGGATCGAGAACTACATGGGCTTTCCCACCGGCATCTCGGGCGGTGACCTTGTGGGCCGGGGCGAGGTGCAGGCGATGAAGTTCGGCACACGCTTTGCCGTGCCCGTCCGTGCGACCGAACTGATGCAGTGCGAAAAGCATCTGTTCCACATCAAGTTGGACAATGACGACTGGGTGTCGGCCAAGTCGCTCGTTGTGGCGACGGGTGTGCAATACCGCCGTCTGCCGCTTGAGCGGCTTGAAGAGATGGAAGGCAATGGCGTCTACTACGCAGCAACGGATGTGGAAGCGCGTTATTGCAAGGGTTCAGAGGTTGCGGTGATCGGAGGCGGCAACTCGGCTGGACAGGCGGCCATGTTTCTGGCGCGGACCGCGAAACATGTGCACGTGCTGGTGCGTGGCGAAACCCTGTCATCCTCAATGTCGGACTACTTGTTACAACGTTTGGAAAGCCACCCGAGGATCACCATCCACCTGTGCACGGAGGTCAAGGAGTTGCATGGAGATGATCGGCTGGATGCCATCACCATCCATGACCGGCGCGGTGGTCAAAGCTGGCAATTGAACACCAAGGCGCTGTTTATCATGGTCGGGGCCGCGCCCAACACCAATTGGCTGTCTGATCTGGTCGAATTGGACGACAGAGGTTTTGTCAAAACCGGACCGGATGTGGGCGCTGTCACCGGTTATGAAACTTCGCGCCCTGGCATTTTCGCGGTCGGCGATGTGCGTGCAGGCTCTGTCAAGCGGGTGGCGAGTGCCGTGGGTGAAGGATCTGTGGTGATGTCTGCTGTTTGGGCCCATATTACGGACGACTGACGCAACAGCATTCCATGGTGATGCAAGGCCGACCTGCAAAGGTCTGGAAAACCTTGCCTTTTGTGTCGGACGACTGTGGTCTATCCTCATGCCAAAATGGGTGTGAGGGATGGATATGGAAGGGATGCTTGTCCTCGGAGGGTTGATAATCCTCGCGATTCCAATTGCGGTTATCTATCTCTTGGTCGCCGTCAGCGGCCTGCGCAGCCGGATCGTTGATCTTGAGAGTGCGCTGGCAGGTCGGTCACCCGAAGCTCCAATCCCGGCCAGAGCGGGCACGGCACAGACCGGGCCATCGCCTTGGGAGACACCCGAGAAGGGCGCTGACCAGTCCGACGCGGACACCGCCGAGACCACTGAGCCCGAACCGAAATCAGCCGAACCAGCCGCCGCGCGGGTTGTCGCAGAACGGAAGGCCCAGATGGCCTCTAAACCTGTGGAACCTGCAGGGCCGACGCCTCTGCAACTGTTCGGATCGTGGCTGATCGCCAACTGGTTTTATGCCGTATCTGCGGTTTCGCTGGCGTTGGCGGGGCTGTTTCTGGTGCAATACGGGATTGAAAACGACCTGTTCCCGCCAACCGCCCGCGTGCTTGCGGCCCTTGCGTTCGGCGGGGCGTTGATCGCCGGGGGCGAGGTGATCCGCCGACGGTTCGGGGACAGCCCGGATGTTGCCACGGCCTATATTCCATCAGTGTTCTCCGGGGCGGGGCTTGTGTCCCTGTTCGGCGGCATTGCCGCCGCGCGGTTGCTTTATGAACTGATCGGGGTCGAGGTTGCATTTGCGGGTATGGCCGCGGTTGGGCTTCTGGGTGTTGGACTGGGCTGGCTTAACGGTCCGCTTTTGGCGGCTGTCGGGGTTATAGGTGCGTTCACAGCCCCACTTCTGGTGGGCAGCACGGTGCCTGCGAGCCCCTGGCTGTACGTTTACTTTGGTGTCGTTGCCGCCGTCGGGCTTGGGATTGATACGATCCGACGCTGGGCTTGGGTGTCGGTGCTGAGTGTCGGCCTTGGCTTTGCAATGGGTTGGCTGACCGTTTTGAGCGGTGACGAGTCCATGGTGCTGGGTTTTCAGGCCTATGTCGCGATCCTCGCCGTGTTGGCGATCCTGGTCCCGGCGCGGTCGTTCCGGCCCGATCACGGCGGCACCCTTGTCTCAGCATTCCTTTTGGATCCGAAAGGTGACCGCCCAGAGTTCCCAACATTGCTTGCACTTGCAGCCGTGCTTGTCACATCCGGCTCTTTGGGTTGGAGCGCGAGCGCGGGGGCCGAACCATTCTGGATGGCTGCCGTCATCCTCGTGATCTTTGCGATCGCGATTGTCTACTGGACGTTGTCTGCACCTGCGCTGCAGGAGTTGGTGTTGCTTCCGGTTGCTGCGGTCATTGCCGTGATCGCGATTGAAGGGGTCGAACTGGGGCCAGTCATCACCGCGTTCCTGACCACCTACGACACAAATCCAGAGGCTGACTTCCCGCTCGCCGTCTCGCTCCTGTGGGGTGTTGGAATGGTGCTGAGTGCGGTTGCAGCGCAAAGAGCCATGCGCCCGGGCCTGTCCCTCGCCTGGGGGATGGGAGGTGCGTTGGTCGCGCCGGTTCTTGCGGTTGTACTGGAACTGACATGGAGGCCCGCCGAGACAATTGGGGCATATGCCTGGGCCCTTCATGCCATTGTTATGGCGGCCATGATGGTCAGCTTTGCCTTGCGCTTTGCCCGTGCTGACGCACCGGATCGCACACGGACCTCCATGTTTGTGTTGTCCGCGCTGGCTTCGATCACCTTCGCTATTGTCTTGATCCTGTCGCTGGCCGCGCTGACCGTTGCGCTGGCAGTGACTGTGCTGGTCGCTGCTTGGCTGGATCGGCAGTTCAAATTGCCACTCATGCAAGTGTTCATCGCCATTGGCGTTGCGGCGGTCGGTGCGCGCTTGGTCGGCGATCCGGGGCTGTTCTGGGCACTGGACGCCCCGCTTTGGGAAATGGTGTTGGCCTATGCCGGGTCACTGGCTGCCTTTATCGCGGCCATGGTGTTGTTGCGCGGGATGGTCCGAAAAACCGCAACCCTCATCTTGGACACGGCGGCGTGGTCGACGGCGGGGATGTTGGTGTCATTGCTACTCATCCGCTTCCTTGATGATGTGCTGCCCGGCCACAACACCGACTCCCATTGGGCGTTGGGTCTGTTTGCCGTGATCTGGTTGGGCCTGATGCTGGTGCAGCTTTTGCGCATCGAAGGGTTGGGCGGCGTGTTGGCCTTGGTTCGCGGTGGGTTGGTGCTTGTGTTTGGCGTGATCGGTTTTGGCGCATTGGCGCTTGGTTTGACCGTCTTTTCACCACTTTTGGATGGGTGGGGCGACGACGTGGCGGGACCACCCTTATTGAACACGTTGATCCCGGCCTATCTGCTTCCCGCGCTTCTTCTTGCCTTTGGCGCGTGGCGCTTGCGGCATCGGGTGTTGCGCTGGGGGCTGGGAACTGTGGCGGTCGGCGTCGCCGTGTATTGGGCCTTTGCGACCGTGCGCCACCTTTGGCAAGGCGCACAGGGTATGGATTTGGATCAGGGCTTTTTGCAGCCGGAACTTTATAGCTACACGGTTGCGATCTTGCTGACGGGCGCCGTGCTGTTCTACCAATCGCTTGCCCGCAATGCGACGGCCTTGCGTCGCGCAGGTTTGACCGTGATTGGTCTGGCGGTGGCCAAGGTGTTCCTGATCGACATTTCCGGTTTGGAGGGGCTGACCCGCGTGTTGTCCCTTGTGGTTCTCGGCCTGTCGCTGTCCGGGCTCGCGTGGCTCAATCGTTGGGCACAGGGCAAATCCGAACCTGCGGATTAGCGCAGCGGATCACCCTTTGAGAACGCAGGCAGCAACGTGCCGCAAACCAGGTGGGACAGGATGCGCGGTACTGGCGGGATCATCGACACCGGCAACAACAGCCGGTCACGCAAAACCGGCAACCACCGGCTGTCGGATTGGTATTGCGGGGTGAAGGCCCAACTCATCGCCTGGTAGACCCGGACGTGCCAGCGCCTTGCCTTGGCGTAGACGGGCAGGGCGGCCTCTGGTCCGTGCGCCCCAAGGGCTTGTGCCAGTGCATAGGCATCCAGCAACGCCATGTTGGCACCCTGGCCCAGTTGCGGGCTGGCGCGATGCGCGGAATCCCCTATATGCAACACGCCACGCCCATAAGGCACCCTGAGTGTGCCATGCGCGTACCGCGCCATGGTCAATTGATGGGGATCAGTGATCTGATCGGCAAAGGCAGCAAAAGCTGGCCAAAGCCTGGACGCCTGTTCTTTCCACGCATCCAGACCCGCGGCACGCCATGCGGCGTATCCATCGCTCGGTAAGGACCAGAAGATGGCAGCCATCGGTCCGGTCGCATCGGGTGGCGTGCCAATGGGCAGCACACCAACCATGTTGCTGGCCTTGCGATAGGTTTGGCGCAACTGATCCATCGGCAGATCGGTACCATCCGCCCATGGCACGTTTGCCCACAATGCGCCGTAGGGCAGCTGGGTCGAACGTATCGGCGTCAGGGGCGAACGTGCACCAAGCGCATCGATGATCAGGTCGAAGCCCTCTGCCTTTTCCCCGCCCTCAAGCTCCAGACATCCGCCGTCTGCACCCGTTACCTTGGCGTTCAGGTGCATCGTGGTGCCTTCGGTAACGGCTCCGTCCCACAGGGCGGAAAACAGGGCGTTGCGATGCAGGGCAAGCCCGAAATTGTCGCCCTTCTGCCGGTCATACCAGACATCCAGCACACGCCGTCCATTGTCTGCCTCATGGCCGAGCATCCGGGTCAAACGGTTGCCGTTCGCCACGACCCGGTCGAGCAATCCGCACGCTCCCAGAACCGCTTGCCCGACAGGTTGAATGACCAACCCGGATCCCACAGGCTCGGGTGCAATAAACTGGTCGAACACAGTCACCTCGGCGCCGCGCTGACGCAGCAGGATTGCTGTAGCCAGGCCACCGATGCCTGCCCCTGCAATTGCGATCTTCATGTCCCGTTCCGTTTTGACGCGCGTTTGCGTCACCCTAGGCATTTGGGGTTAACAGGAAATGAGGCATCTTGGCCCACTGGACGCTTCCCTAGACCGCGCTTATAAGGCCGCCATGATGCGGAAGATCATCATTCAGCGAATTATATCCCCGGCGCTCTGACCAATCATTGAGACGCCGGGTAAAGGTGCTTGAGACCACTCGCACCGCACCACCGACATTTGCCAGACATACGACCGACAAAGGACGCCACCCATGTGCGCCGACACCCCTGAATACAAACACACCCTGAACCTGCCCAAGACCGACTTTCCGATGCGCGCGGGTCTGCCCAAGCGCGAGCCCGGATGGTTGGAGCGGTGGGCGCGGATCGGGGTCTATGACCGTCTGCGGGAGAAGGAGGGACGGGAACCGTTCACCCTGCACGATGGCCCGCCCTATGCGAACGGGCACCTGCATATTGGCCACGCCCTGAACAAGACGATCAAGGATATGATCGTGCGGTCCCATCAGATGATGGGCCGCGACGCGCGCTACATCCCCGGCTGGGACTGCCACGGTCTGCCCATCGAATGGAAGATCGAGGAACAATACCGCAAGAAGGGCCGCGACAAGGACGAGGTGCCGATAAACGAATTCCGCGCCGAATGTCGCGATTTTGCGGCTGGATGGGTCGACATCCAGCGCGAGGAATTCAAGCGGCTGGGGATCACCGGCAACTGGGACGAACCCTATCTGACCATGGACTTCCATGCTGAACGGGTGATTGCCGAGGAGTTCATGAAGTTTCTGATGAACGGCACGCTCTATCAGGGCTCCAAACCCGTGATGTGGTCGCCTGTGGAACAGACCGCGCTGGCTGAGGCAGAGGTCGAGTACCACGACAAGGACAGCTTCACGATCTGGGTGAAGTTCAAGGTGGTCGCGGCAAAGGACCTGCCCGCGGTCACACTGGAAGACACCAAAGGGCATGTCGCGCCGTTGGGCGATCTGGAAGGTGCTCAAGTGGTGATCTGGACCACGACGCCCTGGACCATGCCGTCCAACAAGGCGGTCGTTTATGGCCCCGACATCTCTTATGGCTTGTACGAAGTCACCGGACGCCCCGAGGAATGCTGGGCCAATATCGGTGACCGCTACATCCTTGCCGACAATCTTGCAGCTGACGTGCTGGGACGCGCGCGGCTTGATGAGAGCATGTATCGTCGCCTGCGCGATGTCACGGCTGACGAGATGAGCCAAGTGCGCCTGACCCACCCATTAAAGGGCGCCGAGGATGCAAATGGCGAATGGGACGACATCCGCGACTTCCGCGCCGCCGACTTCGTCACCGATACCGAAGGCACCGGATTTGTACATTGCGCGCCGTCCCACGGGATGGATGAGTACGAACTCTATCGTGAACTGGGCATGCTCGAACAGGTCATCACCTACAACGTGAACCCCGATGGGCGGTTCCGGGACGACCTGCCGTTCTTTGGCGGCAAGGCGATCCTGAAACCCAACGGGAAAGAGGGTAACGCCAACGCCGCCGTCATCGACAAGCTGGCCGAAGTAGGTGGGCTGCTGGCGCGTGGGAAGATCAAGCACAGCTATCCGCATTCCTGGCGTTCGAAAGCGCCGGTGATCTACCGCAACACGCCGCAATGGTTTGCCGCCATCGACAAGCCTGTGGGCGACGGACAGGACACGCATGGGACCACGATCCGTGAACGCGCGCTGACCGAAATCGACAACGTTAACTGGACGCCACAATCGGGCCGCAACCGCCTGCATTCCATGATGGAGGCGCGCCCGGATTGGGTGCTGTCGCGTCAACGCGCTTGGGGTGTGCCGCTCACCTGCTTCACCAAGAAGGGAGCGCTGCCGACGGATGAAGACTTCCTGCTGCGCAATCCGCAAGTCAACCGCCGCATCACGTCGGCATTCGAAGCGGAAGGTGCCGACGCCTGGTACGACGAAGACGCCAAGCAGCGTTTCCTCGAAGGTGTCGTGAACCCCGACGACTACGAGCAGGTGACAGATATCCTTGATGTGTGGTTTGACTCAGGGTCCACCCATGCCTTTGTCCTGCGTGATCGCAAGGACGGCACCGAGGACGGTGTGGCCGATGTCTACATGGAAGGCACCGACCAGCACCGAGGCTGGTTCCATTCGTCCCTGCTGCAATCGGTTGGCACGACGGGCCACGCGCCTTACCGCAACGTGGTGACGCACGGCATGACGCTGGACGAGAAGGGCTTCAAAATGTCGAAGTCCATCGGCAACACCATCGTGCCTGACGAAGTGGTCAAGCAATACGGCGCCGACATCCTGCGGCTTTGGGTGGCGCAGACCGATTACACCGCCGACCAGCGGATCGGGCCGGAGATCCTGAAAGGGGTCGCCGACAGCTACCGCCGCCTGCGCAATACGATGCGGTTTATGCTGGGCTCGCTGTCGGACTTCACCGAGGCGGATCGCACTGATCCTGACGACATGCCGGAACTGGAACGCTGGGTGCTGCACCGTTTGGCGGAGCTGGATGCGACAGTGCGCGAAGGCTACGCGGCTTTCGACTTCCAGCGCGTGTTCTCATCCGTGTTCACCTTCGCGACCGTGGATCTGTCGGCCTACTACTTCGATATCCGCAAGGATGCCTTGTATTGCGACGGTGATACGCCGGAAAGGCGTGCGGCGCGCACGGTGCTTGATCTGCTCTATCATCGGCTGACAACATGGCTGGCCCCAATCCTCGTGTTCACGATGGAGGAGGTCTGGCTGGAGCGTTATCCGGGTGATGATAGCTCGGTCCACCTGACCGATATCCCGGAAACGCCGACTGCATGGCGCGACGATGCGCTGGCCGTGAAATGGACGGGCGTGCGCAGCGCGCGGCGTGTGGTGACGGCGGCTCTGGAAATCCAGCGCACGGACAAAGTCATCGGCGCATCGCTCGAAGCTGCCCCGGTTGTCTATGTCGAGGATGCGAATCTCGCGGCGTCTCTGACCGCGTTGCCCTTTGCAGATATCTGCATCACGTCGCAGATCAACGTGACAACGGATCCCGCGCCGTCAGACGCATTCCGTTTGCCCGAAGTGCCCGGCGTGGCGGTGGTCTTTGCCAAGGCAGACGGCGCGAAATGCGCCCGTTGCTGGAAAGTGCTGCCCGACGTGGGCACGCATGGGCACGAAGGTGTCTGTGGGCGGTGCGAGGACGCTCTGGGATAGGCGAAAAGCGCTTTGCCTTGTGCGCGATGGATCTTCGCAGATCCACGTTGGACACCGACGACCTTTTGCGGACACAGGGAAAGGCCCCTGTGTCCGTACGACCTTGCGAAAGTCCTCGCAGATTTTGGCGGCTCGTGATGCTTGAGGTCCTATCCACCTGCCGACAGGCAAAATAAAGCGCCGTCTGGGTCACGTATTAGACATCGACACTCCCCCATGCTTTCGAAGATTGATTTCGAAAGCTGGCTGGCATCCAACGCCTTGGCCGCTCGCAGCGCATTGGCCGTGTTGACCACGTTGATGCAAGGCACCCACGATGCCTGCACATCCGTCTGGGACAGTCCCGGCAGATGATGTGCAACAGATTTGCCTGACAGGCTAGAGATCACCGCGCCGCCCCTTTGCGGGTCGTGCGGTTGGCTCACTGACCAGCCAAAAACTTCCGAATAGAACTGCGTTGGGAACTCGGACGTGCCAGATAGATAGATTTCGTTGCCGAACTGTCGTGCAGGTATCGGAAACGCATGTTGAGACTGTGAGATCCCGACCACGGCACCCAACGGATCACGCACAAGCGCATTTCGTCCAACACCGGGAACGTCAAACGGGGCGCGGATAACTTCGCCGCCAAGCGGTTCCACGTACTTGCTGGCAGAATCCACATTCGGAACCTCTGCATAGGCAATCCAGCCGTCTGACATTCCTTCGGGGGTTTCGATAAAGCCTGCCCCGACTTCGTCTGCCAACATCGCCAAAACGAAGTCCACCTGACCGCCACCCCATGCAAAATCGGTGGCATGTTCGACGGCAAAGGACCACCCGGCGACACGTTCATAAAAAGTCATTGAACGTTGTCGGTCTGCCGAAAAGAGATCGTGCCAGACAATCTGACCAGACTTGTCTTGTGGCATCCGACTACCTCCTCTTGCTTATCTGCTTCGTGATCTCGCGCACCATCTTTCCGAATGCCTTGTCCTTGGCGCGGCGCTCGGACAGGGTGGCCGAATTGAATGCGTCTTCGGCCACGAGTTTGCGCCACCGTCCAAGCCGCGCGGCGTCGATCTCATTGTTTTCTATCGCTTGCAGCACAGCGCATCCGGGTTCCGTTTCGTGTTTGCAATCGTTGAATCGGCATTGCGTGGACAGATTGTTGATGTCCGAGAACACGTCCTGAATACCCGACGCGGCGTCGGTCAGTTGCAGCTCTCGCATGCCCGGGGTGTCCAGAACCAGACATCCATCTTGCGTCGCAAAAAGTTGCCGCCGTGTCGTCGTGTGCCGCCCCTTCGCATCATCTTCCCGAATGGATTGCGTTTCGATCGTTTCGGTTCCCAAAAGCGCATTGGTCAAGGTCGATTTGCCAACACCGGATGATCCCAGAAACGCGACAGTCGCCCCCGGTTTGCACCAGTCCGCCAGCTTGGATCGCGGCGCGTCGCCTCTTGCGTCCAGCGCGACAACTGCCACGTCAGGGGAAATCGAGCGCGCTGCGTCGATGTAGTGTTGATGATCGGGTGTGAGATCGGATTTTGTGAGGAGGATGACTGGCGTGATCTGTGCCTCAAAGGCAAGCGCGATGTATCGTTCAAGCCGCGCGACATTGAAATCCTGATTGCAGGACGTGACAACAAAGGCCGTATCGACATTGGCCGCGATCAACTGTTCGCGCCGATCCGTGCCGGGCGCCCGCCGCTTGATCAGGCTCTTGCGTCGCAAGACCCGACTGGACTTTGGATGATCACGGTCAAACATCAACCAGTCGCCGACGGTGATGCCTTCGGTGGGTGGTATGATGTCATCAAGGCCGTCCCCGACAACATTCAACGCATTTCGATGGACTTCGACGACCCGAACAGGGGGGCTTTGCGTCAATTCGTCAACATCTGTTTGTTGGGCGAAAAAGGGTCGCCAGCCAAGCAAGGCGAGGGGGGACTGAGGCCGTTTTTCGGCTTTCAGGTCGGACGATGGGGGAAAAAACTGTGAATAGTCACGTGTCATTGTGAAGGAGTTCCATGTCTCGATCATGCCGGGGCATGATTTTAAGCGGTAAGGGAAAAATGCGGGCAAACATCAACATCGGTCCGCCAGAGGTTGGCGAAACAAGATGGTCGCTGATTTTGCATTGGGAGGACTGCTGCCTCCCCGCCTTACCGGGACATAAACTCTCCACTTCGATGCCATAAATCTACGGGTTCGCAACGAGTTTTTCAACCGTCTGGATCGGCAATGAAGGGTGTTCGCGGCGACAGGCACATTGATTTGCACATCTGCAACTACGCTGTGATGGGATGAAGCATCTCTCGGGATCGCAGATTGGATTTTCCACATACCAACTCGCGAAGCCGACTGTTCCAAGAAGCTGTGCAACTCCATCGGACGGCCTTTTTGCAGCCCGATTCCGTCGTCAGCTTCCCATGTTTGGCTGCAGTGTTATTTTATTGGAAATACTTTCAATGTGTTACGTCTAAATCTTCGACATGCAAAAAACGCAAACCACATATGACTTTTCACCGCTTGAACGGTGTTTTTTTCGCGCCTAAATGAGCAGCACAACGCTGACAAGATCAGCACAATCTATCGAAAAAAGGACTGCTGCAATGGCTGCTTTCGACACCACCCGCCCCGCATATGGCGCTGCACCTGTTGCAGGCCAATTCTCCGGCTTGTTTTCCAAATTGGTTGCCCAAGTGGCCGCCTGGAACCATGCCCGCTTGACCCGCAACGCCCTGAACGCCCTGACTGACCGTGAGCTTGAAGACATCGGTCTGGTCCGTGGCGACATCGATGACGTGGCAAACCGCCACTAAGACGTTCCAATCCTCCCCTTTGGACGCGCTCTGACAAGAGCGAAAGCCGCGGGCCTGAGAGCAGGCACCGCGGCTTTTCTTTTGGAGGGACTGTCAGTTCAGTCTACGAAGGGTTCAAGAAAGCCTGCGGCAAACTGTGTCACCGGGTCTATCTGCATCAAATGAGAGCTGAACTGTTCCAGATGACCGCCCTGCTGCAGCTTTGCAACGCGCTCGTTGTAAGTGATGTCGCCCAAAGAGGCGAGCATCAGTCCCTTGAACACGAAGAACCCTATCACAAGCGCGAGCAGCCCTCTGATCGGAAAGCCGCGACCCAGACGGCGCTTGGGCTTGAGGACAATCAGCCCATCGCCCCGCAGTGTTGTCGTATACCCATTTCCCAAGGCCGCGTGTTTGCGGCCAAGTGTGGTCAAGCGCTCTTCAAAGTTTTGGCGAGTTTCAACCATGGCAGCCTCGTACATCGAAATGGCCCCCACCGATTTCGGCGTAGAAGGTGCGCCTCAATTGTGGCGAAATCTAGGCAAATGCGTCAAAAGCCGCTAAAAATTCTGACAAATCATGGCTTTTTATGCAGGGTGAGGGTCGTCCACTCTCCAATCTCTTCCCTGTGCGCCAGACTGTTTCCGTGATCGATATAGTGCGCAGCAACCTCGTCAGCCTGTTCGTTGAGGATTCCGGACAGAATCGCATATCCACCTGTGGCGAGGCGGGCTCTCAACTCTGGTGCCAATGCGATCAGCGGCCCTTTGAGGATATTGGCAAAGACCAGATCAAATGGGCCGGAAAGGTCCGCGTGATCAAAGCCTGCCGCTTCGGCCAGTTTGACCTTGGCTTCCATACCGTTGGCTTTCAGGTTGGCCCGCGCCACGTCGACGGCCTGTGCATCAATATCGCTGGCAATGATGTCCGCATCCCAGATCGCTGCAGCACCCATGGCGAGCACAGCGGTGCCACAGCCGATGTCGGCCGCGCGTTCTGCCCGAAATCCGCCATCTGCCAACCGATCCAGCGCTTTCAGGCAGCCCAACGTTGTGCCGTGGTGTCCGGTGCCAAAGGCCATCGCCGCTTCGATCAACAGGGCGTGCTTGCCCGGCGGCACCTGGTCGGCATCATGTGAGCCATAGACGAAGAAGCGACCAGCCTCGACTGGCGCCAACTCGCGCTTCACATGGGCCACCCAATCGGTTTCCGGCAGTTCCGAAACTGTGAACGGCTTTGCGCCAAGGGCGGTGGTGAGCAGTAAAAGGGCGGTGTCATCCGGCTGGTCCGTGAAATAGGCGCCCACTTCCCACAGTCCGCTGCCATCTTCGACCTCGAACACACCGATGCCGGTTGGTTCCGGTGCCATGTTCTCAAGGGCCGCGCCAAGCGCGTCCGCCTGTGCCTTGCCTTCAAGCGTTGTGAGGGCGGTCCATGTGGTCATGTCAGTCTCCGTCTGTTGCCGGAGCCTTAGCGCCCACCATGGCAGGCGGCAAGTGGCGCGCTACTCTGCAGGGGCGGGCAGTTTGGCACCCAGTCGGGTTTCATGGCCAGGCACCGGGTGGCGCGGAATGAGCAGGGCAAGGCACAACGATGTTGCGGCCATACCTGCAGCCAACATAAACACCGCCCCGGGCGACAATAGCCACAAAAGGCCCAATGGTACCGGCAGGCCCACGGCAGCGATATGGTTGATCGTAAAGGCCACGGCGGCCGTTGGCGCGATGTCTGCCGGGTCCGCGATCTTCTGGAAATAGGTTTTGAGCGCCAGCGCCAATCCGAAAAAGATGTGGTCCAGAACATAGAGGGCGGCAGCGATCATCAACCCCCACCCCATGAAGTAGACACCGCCGTAAGCCAGAAATACGCACACAAGGCCGGTATACTCAAACACCAGCGCCTTTTGCTCGCCAAAGCGTGCCACGATGCGCCCCAGAACCGGTGCAACCAGGATGTTGACCATCAGGTTGATAAGGTAGAGCGCTGTCAGCTCATGCACCTGGAAGCCGAATTTCTCGACCATCATGAAACCTGCAAAGACCATGAAGATCTGCCGCCGTGCGCCCGACATGAATTGTAGGGCGTAGTACAGCCAGTATCGCTTGCGCAACACGAAGGTTTTCAGTTGCGGAGTAGGGGCTTCGAACTGGGGATAGGCCAGCATGGCAAAGACTGCGATGGCCGCCGTGATCCCGCCACCAACCATGTAGACAACGTTGTAGGTCAGCCCAAGAGGCTCCCACAGGACCATGATGACGAAGTAAACGAGGAACGTGGCCGTTGATCCGGCAGCGAGCAGCCAGCCTAACATCTGCGGGGCGCGATCCTTGGGCAGCCACTGCAATTGCAGCGACTGGTTCACCGTTTCGTAGTAATGGAAGCCAATCGAACTGATGAAGGTCAGCGCCAGAATACCACCCATTTGCGGGAACTGCGCCGTCAGGGCGGTGGCAACGCCCAGCATCACGAGTGACATCAGCCCAAGTACCTGTTCGCGCATGAACATGATGACGACGATGACGCCGACGGCCAAAAAGCCCGGAATCTCCCGGATCGCATGCAACAGACCGATATCGGCCCCGTCAAAGTTGGCTGCATCCACAACAAAGTTGTTCAGCAGCGCCAGCCAGACAGAGAACCCGATGGGCATGGCAAAAGCCATTAGGAACAAAAGCGCAATGGGCCGACGCCAAGCGGGCAGACTGCTTGCGTCGTCAAGGGTAATGTGCTGGGCCATAACCTGCCATTACGCCTTTTGCACGGCCTTGGCGAGGGCACGGTATGTGCGCGGGAGCACATGTGTTTTTCATCCCCGCATCACAGGATATGTCGTAGGCATGGGGAAACGTAACTATCTGATCGAAGGTGTCTCGGGCAGCGGCAAAACGTCTGTGTGCCACGAACTGCGCAGGCGCGGATATCATGCGCTTGACGGCGACAGAGAGTTAATCCCTGACGAAACACGCTCACAACAGCCGTCGTTGGCCGAAGCCGGTCCCGAGGGCAGTGTCGAGCGCGCGGCATGGATGCATGGCCAGCATGTATGGGATGTGGACAAGGTCAGGTCTCAAGCGGCATCCAAAGGTTCTGAAATGTCATTTTTCTGCGGTGGTTCCCGGAACTACGCCGATGTCATCCATTTGTTTGATGCTGTCTTTGTGCTGGACGTGGATCAAGAAACCTTGCAACGACGGCTTGCGCTACGTGATCGCGACGCGTTCGGCGGGCGGGCGGAGGAGCAAGAGTACATCCTGACACTGCACAAAACGAAACAGGACATCCCCGCGTTTGGTACCGTCATCGATGGCACAGCGGCGCTTGATGAGGTGGTGGATCAAATCCTTGAGCATTGCTTGTAAGCAATCCGCGCGGAAAGGTCCGGTGGGTTTTTTGCGCGCGCAACAGTGATCAGAACGGACTTGGCCGCAGCAACCCCAAGGTCTGCCTCATGCGCTGCATGATGTCCCAGTCGAGCACCCTTACGATGTTGAATTCTGCGATCTGTTGGGACACAGTTGGATCAGGCCTTGCTCGGGCCTCCACCCTCCATCTGGGAAGCATTTGTCATGTAGAGCGAAGTCATTTGAACCTGTCTCGTTCGAGCGCGTGCATAAGGAGGGATTGCGGAAGCAGCTCGAAAGAGGAGGACTAAAGATGCACATTTCCGCTCCTGTCTATCATTTGAAGCGACAGGCCAAACTGTTGGCCCGCCAGACTGGTACGCCGTTGCACAAAGCGCTGGACCAGATCGCAACTTCCGAAGGCTTCCAAAGCTGGGGGCATCTGACTTCATCCTTGCCAAAAGCGCGCGCCGCCGAAATCGTCTTGCCCCAGCTCCACGCAGGCGACCTCATGCTCCTGGGTGCGCGGCCCGGACACGGCAAAACGCTTCTTGGCCTGGAATTGGCATCAATGGCAGCAACTCTGGGCCGGAAGGGGTTTTTCTTTACCCTCGATTACCACGAGCCAGCCGTTGCAGATCGGTTTGCAGATTTAGGCATTGACCAGGCATCTGCGCAGAAGACCGTTGACGTTGATACGTCGGATGAAATATCGGGCGGCTATGTCGTCAGCCGGCTTGAGCGCTGCCACACACCTGTTGTGGCCGTAATTGACTACCTTCAACTCCTTGATCAAAGGCGCACCAATCCAAACCTGCAGGACCAGATCGCTTCACTGCGGGCTTATGTGAAGGCCACCGGTGCGATTTGCGTGGTGATTTCGCAAATCGACCGATCGTTTGACCTGAGCGGCAAACCTATGCCGGACGCATCAGATGTACGTCTGCCCAACCCGCTTGATCTGTCGGCCTTCGACAAAGTCTGCTTCCTGCACAATGGTAAGATTCAGGTTGATCGGGCGGCGTAGTCAAACCGCAAGGGGCGGTGCGGGCATTCAGCGAATACCCGTGCCGTAAAATGTCGCGCTAAACCCCGCTGTTGCGAACCGTCGATCCGGGGATCAGGCGAAAGCCAATATCGGTGCAGCTCGGTACGGGTTCGTCCGTCAGGCGCCCCATCATCATCTCGGCCGCTTTCTGGCCGAGCTTCAGATGTGACACGTGGCAAGAGGTGAGGCGCCGGTTCATCACCGATGCAATCGGCAGGTCACCCCATCCGGCAATACCAATGTCATCCGGCACCGATAGCCCCTTGGCCGCGCAATACTGCAAACCGCCAAATGCCATCGCGTCGTTCTGATAAAAGATGCACTCGATATCGCGGGCCGCGGCCAGCAACTGCTCTGTCCCGTAAAAGCCCGGGTAGTAGGTGGCTGTATCATGCAGACAAAGCTGCTTTACCACTGCTCCGCCGGCACCCTCGACCGCCTTGCAGAAGCCATTCAGTCGCTCAGTTGCCGCGTTCGCGGTGTCATGCGACGTCCCCACATAGCCAATGTTCTGATAGCCAAGCGATGTCAGGTAGCGCCCCATATCAAAACCGCTGTCGAAGTGGTTGATGCCCACGCTCATGTCGAGGGGGCTGGAGTTCAAATCCCAAATCTCGACCACAGGAATACCCGCGTTCCGCAACATGTCCGTCGCGCGGGGCGAGTGGTAGCGACCGGTCAGAATGAGGCCCGCCGGTTGCCACGACAAAACTGTCCTGATCCAGTTTTCTTCCTCTTGCTGGGTGTGCTGCGTGAGCCCCAGAACGGATTGGTATCCAAAGGTACCCAACTTGCGGTCGATCCCTTCGAGGACCTGGGCAAAAACCTCGTTTCCCAAATCCGGGATCGACACGCCGATAAAGGTCGAGTTCTGATCGCCCGCAAACACGGTTGCCAAACGATTCGGTAGGTAGCCAAGGACGTCGACCTGCTCCATCACCTTGACACGCGTTTTTTCCGAATACCCACCTTCACCACGCAAAACCCGGCTGGCAGTCATCTTCGACACACCTGCGGCCTGTGCGACCTCAGATAGGCTTACTTTGTTGTTCTTACTGCTCTTTTCCACGTTTCGCGCCATCTTACGTTACGGGTAACTTAAGCCTTGACAGAGCGTGTGCTCTGACCTGATGCTAGCGGAATGTTACGGGTAACTCAACGGGGAGGTTGGGGCCCGGCACCCCGGAGGAGACGCCATGCCAGACCTGCAGACAGGTTTGTTTTTCGACAGCATCGACAAGCATTTTGGCGGCACCTATGCGCTCAAGGATGTTTCGTTGACCGTGGGTCGGGGCGAAATCGTGGCCCTTCTGGGAGAAAACGGTGCAGGCAAGTCGACTCTGATCAAAGTGCTTGGTGGCATCCATACGGCAGACGCTGGTCGCGTGTTGATTGATGGTGAGCCGTACCAGCACAAACCAGCAGGGTTTGGCGAGCGGCAGAAGGTGGCCTTCATCCACCAGGATCTTGGCCTGATCGAATGGATGACGGTGGCTGAAAACATCGGCCTCGCTCTGGGCTTCTCTCGCAAGAATGGGCTGATCCGTTGGAAAGACGTCGAACACTTTGCCGTGGAAGCGCTCCGCAAGGTGGATGCCGAATTTGATCCGACCGCGCGGGTTGAAGACCTGACACGGACCGAGAAATCGCTGGTGGCGATTGCCCGCGCGCTGGCCGTGGACAGCGAGTTTCTGGTTTTGGACGAACCCACCGCATCGCTGCCCGCGGATGAGGTGGAACGGCTGTTCGCGGCCATCCGGCCCCTGCGGGAAAAGGGCGTCGGGATGATCTATGTGTCCCACCGCTTGGACGAGATTTTCCAGATTGCAGACCGCGTGGCAGTGTTGCGCGACGGTGCGATGGTGGGCGTGCGCAGCATCGACCACACCACGCCCGAAGAGCTGGTGCAGAAAATTGTAGGCCGCAAGACCCGTGAAACAGTCAAGGCGACGGATGCTATTGGTGAAGCGGTGCTGTCCCTGCGCAACTTCGAAGTGGCGGGGATGCAAAAACTGGATTTCGATCTGCAAAAGAACGAGGTACTGGGCCTTGTGGGCCTGCGTGGTGCAGGGCACGAGGCCATCTCGCGTGCCCTCTTTGGACTTGTGCCCTTTGATGGAGAGGTGACGCTGGGTGGGGTGCAACCCGACCTGTCGAACCCGCAGAAAGCGCTGCATTCCGGCGTCGGGCTGGTCGCCAAGGACCGGACCGAAGAGTCCGTCGCCATGAGCCTTTCGATCCGGGAAAACACCTTTCTCAACCCCGATGGGATTGGCCGCAAACTGCTCAACATGCTGTCCCCGAGGGTCGAGGCCGAACAGGCCGCCATCATCGGGGCCGAGTTGGGCCTGTCACCGAATGATCCGACCCTCGCGATCGAGGCGCTGTCTGGCGGCAACCAACAGAAGGTCGTCATTGGCCGCTGGCTTGCCACCAAGCGCAAACTTCTGATCTGCGAGGATCCGACGGCGGGTGTGGATGTGGGGGCCAAATCCGAGATCTATGCACTTCTTAACCGGGCGCTTGGTGACGGGGTCGCGATCCTGATCATGTCCACCGATTTTGAAGAGATCGCCTCAATTTGCCACCGGGCCATCGTGTTTAGCCAAGGGGCGATTGTCGATGAACTCAGCGGCACACGGCTGACAACTGAAAATCTGATCCAGTCGGCTTCGGCCGGGAATATCAAGACAGAAGGGGGCGGTGCGAATGCAGTCGCTTGAATCCAGCGCACTCGAGCCGACCAAGGCCGAACTCAAAGGACTGCCCATGGGCAAGCGTCTGATGCGGTTCCTGCCGGTCTACGGTCTGGTCATTCTGACAGTGTTCCTGATTGGCCTGTTCTCGGTCCTGTTGCCCAATACGTTCCCGACGATGCTGAACCTGCGCTCCATCATCTCGGACAAAGCAATCATCGCGCTTTTGTCGCTTGGGGCGATGATCCCCATGGCAGCGGGGCGGATCGACCTGACCGTGGGCTACGGTATCGTTCTGTGGCACATCCTTGCCATCAGCCTGCAAACCATGCTGGGCCTTCCGTGGCCCATAGCCGTTGCGATTGTGCTTCTGCTGGGGGCATTGACCGGGTTCCTGAATGGGCTGCTGGTTGAGGTCGCCAAGATTGACAGTTTCATCGCGACGCTGGGCACCGGTACAGTGCTTTATGCGCTGGCGCTGTGGCACACGGGCGGTCGGCAGATGGTGGGGCTGTTGCCCGACGGGTTCTATGCCCTGAACACCACCTTCGTCTTTGGCCTGCCCATCACCGCATACTACCTGGTCGTGATCACGGTCGTGATGTGGATCGTCCTCGAATACACGCCTGTGGGTCGGTACCTTTATGCCATTGGTGCGAACCAGCGGGCAGCACAGCTGAACGGCATTCCCACGCGGAAATACGTGATTGGCGCCTTTGTCGCGTCCGGCTCCATGACCGCTCTGGCCGGTGTGCTACTGGCCGCGAAACTGCGGATCGGACAGGCGTCGGTGGGGCTCGAGTTCCTGCTGCCCGCGCTCGTTGGGGCCTTCCTGGGCTCAACCACGATCAAACCCGGACGGGTCAATGTCTGGGGCACCGTTGTGGGTGTCGTCATTCTGGCCGTGGGTATTTCAGGCATTCAACAATTCGGCGGCTCCTTCTGGGTCGAGCCGCTTTTTAACGGAGTTACCCTGCTGGTTGCCATCGGCATCGCAGGATACGCACAGCGCAAAAAAGGTGCAGACAAGCGCTGAGCACAAAATTGCAAAGGGAGGAAACTATGCAAAAACGTACATTCATGGCCGGGTTGATGGCCACGACAATGATGACTGCCGTGCCGGTACTGGCAGCAGATTGGGATGGCCCAACCACCGGACCCGCAGCGGCGGACGGCAAATCCATCGTTGTCGTTGCAGGTGATTTGAAAAACGGCGGTATCCTGGGCGTGACCACAGGTGTTGAAGAGGCAGCAGCGAAAATCGGTTGGGAAGTTCGCGTGCTGGACGGCGCCGGTTCTATTCAGGGTCGTACAGCCGCGATTGGTCAAGCGCTGGCGCTGAAGGCCGACGGCATCATCATCAACGGCTTTGACGCCGTGGAACAGCAGGCCGCCTTGGAAGGCGTGGTGGCCGCAGACGTACCTATGGTCGCGTGGCACTCGGGCCCAAAAATTGGTTGCGACGCGCCTGGTGGTATCTTTGCCAACGTGTCGACCGACGCTATGACAGTGTCCGAAGTGGCCGCCGAATGGGCCATCCAAGACGGCGGCGAGGATATCGGTGTCGTGATCTTCACCGACTCCACCTACCAGATCGCCATCGACAAGGCGGACCGGTTGAAGGAAACGGTCGAGGCTGCGGGCGGCAAGGTCCTGGAATATGTGGACACTCCTATTGCCGATACATCCACCCGCATGGGCCCGCTGACCACATCGCTGCTGCAAAAATACGGTGACAGCTGGACACACGCACTGGCCATCAATGACCTGTATTTTGACTTCATGGGACCATCGCTGGCCGCTGCGGGCCTTGCGCCTGATGCAGGCCCGCAAGCCGGTTCTGCTGGCGACGGATCAGAGGCTGCGTTCCAGCGTATCCGGTCCAACGGCTATCAAGCCATCACCGTGGCCGAGCCTCTGAACCTGCAAGGCTGGCAACTGGTGGACGAGCTGAACCGCGCCATCCAGGGCGAGGCGTGCTCGGGCTATGTCACGTCACCTGCGCTTGTGACGCCTGAAGGTTTGGCCAAGTTGGGCGACAGCAACCAGTTCGACCCCGACATCCCCTACCGGGACGCTTACGCCACGATCTGGGGCAAATAGTTCTCCCCCGCGGGGTCGGACGGCAAGGTCTGGCCCCGCACCTTAATCCGAATATTTTGGGCGCGTGCGCAGCCCGATCTATCCGAGCCACCGGAGGAAAGAGATATGGCTGATACGCCACTCGTGCAGATGCGCGGAATAACCAAACGGTTCGGCGGCGTGACCGCGCTGCAGAATGTCGACCTGAGCGCCTATGCGGGCGAAGTGCTGGCGATCGTCGGCGACAACGGCGCCGGGAAGTCGACCCTGATAAAGGTGCTGACAGGCGTCTACCAGCCGACCGAGGGCGACATCTATATCGACGGCGAAAAAGTCGAGTTCTCCAACCACGCAGACGCAGCTAGGGCAGGGATCGACGCCGTCTATCAAACGCTGGCCCTGGCCGACCACCTTGATCCCGCCGCCAACATGTTCCTGGGCAATGAACTGACCAAGAAAGTGTTCGGCATCACCGTGCTCGACAACAAGAAGATGCGGTCAGAAACCGAACGGGTCCTGATGGAGCGTCTGGGCGTGCGCCTGAAATCACTGGATGCACCGACCGACAGTCTGTCAGGCGGTCAACGCCAGGCCGTGGCCATTGCACGCGCAGTCTATCACGAGGGGCTGCGGGTTCTGGTCATGGACGAACCCACTGCCGCCTTGGGTCCGCAGGAAACCGCGCGGACCCTGAAATTGATCAAGGCACTGAAAGCCCAAGGCTTGGCGGTGATCCTGATCAGCCACTCGCTTGATGATGTGTTCGAGGTTGCGGACCGTGTTCACGTGCAGCGCCGCGGCCAATGCGTGGGCGTGGCACTCACCGCTGAAAGCTCGACCCAGGAAGTGTTGGGCATGATCGTTGGTGCCAAGGAGGACGCCGCATGAACACCGCAGTTGACACAGACTACAAGCCACCGCTGAGCGAACGGCTTGAGCCGTACATGGCGGTCATCGCGCCGATGGCAATGATTGCCGCCATCTTTCTGTTCATGGCCGTAGCGTCGCCCGATCGGTTCTATCGGATCAGCAATCTTGAGCTGATCCTACAGGACGCGGCCCTCTATATGCCGATGGCGATGGCGATGACCTTTGTCATCACCCAACGCGGCATTGACCTTTCCGTTGGGTCGGTGGCCGTGCTTTCGGCCATCATCATGGCGTTTCTGGTCAAGCAATATGGGTTTTCGATCTACGTCGGTATTCCTATTGCGCTGACCATCGGGGCCCTTCTGGGCCTGATCAACGGTCTGGTGATCACGCGCTTTAACGTGCCTGATTTGATCGGCACACTGGCAATGGACCTTGTCTACAAAGGTCTTGCGCTGCTGTTGGCCAAAGGTCTGGTTCTGGCACGTTTCCCCGACATCCTGACGGAAATGGGTCGTGGTCAGACGCCGTTCTTCATCCCCACACCGGCGGTGATCGGCATTCTGACCATGGTGGCGGGTTACTACATCCTGCAGCGCACGCATTTTGGCCGCTACACGGTCGCCATCGGCTCCAGCCCGGAATCGGCGGAACTGACAGGCATCGGCGTGAAGCGTCACAAGGTCTATGCCTATGTGTTGTGCGGAGCCTGCGCCGCGCTTGCGGGTCTGATGCTGACCGGCAAACAGAACGCCATTCAGGCGACGATGGCACCGTTCTTCAATCTGCACGTCATCGCGGCGGTGGTTGTGGGGGGCACATCCCTGTTCGGTGGCCGCGCGTCCATCATCGGATCGTTCTCAGGCGTGCTGCTGCTTGCCATGATGCTGAACGCTTTGGTGACGCTGCGCATCGAGTTTTTCTGGCAGCCGGTGGCGTCGGGCTTTGTGATCATCAGCTCGGTCGCGCTCTATGCCTGGATCCAGAAGAAGGACCGTGATGGGGCAGGCGGCTGGTTCGCCGATCTCAAAACATCGGAAGGTCAGAAATTGGTGCGCTTTTCTGCGCTACTGATCGGCGCCCTGATAGCTCTTTTAGCTATCGGAGGCGTCTTTGCCGGGGATATCGCACCAAGCGGATAAACCGGCCAATGCGGGGTGGCCAGGCCGAGGGTGCAGCCCCGACCTGGCCGATTTGGCCCCGCTCTCATTGCAAAGGGAGGAACCAAGATGAGATTTTTAGCAACCACAGCCCTCGTGGCAACAGCGATGGCCGGAATGGCACTGGCCGACGGCCATGCAACCCTGCCGCTGAAGGAACTGCCGGATATCGCAGACCGTGACCACTGGGTGCCTGACGAGGTGAACGCCGAAGGCAAGCTGGAAGCCATGCAAGCCGTCGTTGGCGGCGAAGCGGTGAAGTTCAGCGGAACGCAGGACGCACCCATTCAGATCGCGCTGATCTACCCTTCGTCCGACACTTCGGACTTCTGGGCGCGCAACTATCTGGCGATGACCAAGCGTCTCGACCAACTGGGCATTCAGTACGAAACAACCGAGTTTGCGTCACGCCAGATCGAACACTCGCTGCAAACGACCTATGCCAACCAGGTGGTGCTGGACAAAGACATCTATGACTATGTCGTCTTTGGCCCGTCGGAACTGGCCATTCAGGGCGACAACATCGCGAAGCTGGCGGCGGAAAAAGACGACCTGACAACATATGTCTGGGCGTTCCACACACCGCTGAAAGAGCTTGAGCATCAGCCAGCGGCCTGGTTCGACTTCTCGTCCGCTGCCGGTGCCCTGACCATGTGCGACTACATGATCGGGCGCTTGGGCGAAGGCGTGACCATGGCGATGAACCGCGGCATCCCCGGAATCACCGACAACCAGCGTTCAGGTGATTTCAAAGCCTGCGTCGAAGAAAAGGCGGGCTGGACCACGGTGTATGAACATTATGGCGAGTATCAGCGCGAAGGTGGTTTTGCCGGCACATCGCTGATCCTGCAGTCGTATCCGGAAGCCACGATCATCCACAACGCGAACACCGCGATGGCGATGGGCTCGGTTGAGGCGCAGGTTTCAGTTGGCAAAGAGAAGGAGATCTTCTCGACCGGTTGGGGCGGCACGGGCCTTGAGCTGGACGCCATTCGCCGTGGCGAGCTGGATGCGACACCGATGCGCATGGGTGACGACGTGGGTGCTGCTACAGCCGAAGCCATCAAGGCTGATCTTGAGGATCGCGCGGATGAGCTGCCCTTCGTCTTCCTGGGCCGGATCACCGTGGCCCATGATCAGATGAGCGCGGAAGAGATCGACGCGCTGGAACAGGAAGCGTTCCGCTTCTCCGGCGTTGGCGCGCTCAAGCGATAACAAGTCTCTGCGCCATCCCTTCTCGGGGTGGCGCGCACGTCTCACGTTGACGGCGTGTGGCCCATAGGGCGCATCTCCGCCTACCTACCTACCTACTCGCAACATACCAGGGTCAGTGCCCTCTAACGCGAGGTTTCCGCAAGCTTCGGATTGCGAGACGTCCCTGACTGCACCACATTACACACATGAAACAGGCGGACGTGCATACCCAATTCGGGGACCTGACAGTAACCGAGGATCAGGGCGCCATCATTCGCGTCTCATGGGGCGTGTCCGGCTGCGCCGACCGGTCCGAGGCGCTGGATGCCGCGGTCGCGCAACTGCAAGCCTATGATGCCGGTGAGTTGGAGACATTCGATCTGCCAATCGCCGTGCGCGGCTCGCAACTGCAGCGGGATGTCTGCGCCGAGATGTCCAAGATCCCCTTTGGCCAAACCATCACTTATGGCGACATTGCCAAGACGCTTGGAGTGCCGGCACAGGCAATCGGTCAGGCCTGCGGCGGCAATCCCATCCCCATCATCATTCCCTGCCACCGCGTCATGGGCGCAAAAGGGCTGACCGGGTTTTCCGGGGCAGGCGGGGTTGAAACCAAGGTGGCCTTTCTGCGCCACGAGGGCGGTTTCCTTATCTAGCGTTGCGGGATCAGCTGCTGCGCCATCCCGGCAAAAACCAGATACAGTGACGTGATCACCAACCCCCAATGCGCCCAGCTTTCTGGGTGGAAGTCGACCCAGGCCGCCCAACCGGCAAAGAAGGTCCACGCCAGCGCCATTGGCAAGCTTAACCAACGCCAGCGTTCGGTGCGCACCGGGTGGATGAACTTGATCGGCAGGAACATTCCGACAGCCAGCACGCTCACCAGCGCCAGCGAGACCCAGAAATTCGGCTCAAGGGCAAAGATGACCAGCACAACCATGTTCCAGCACCCCGGAAAGCCCGAGAACGAATTGTCCTTTGTTTTCATGCGGGTGTCGGCAAAATACATGGCCGAAGCAAAGGTGATCAGAATGATGGCCACCCAGCCGGTCCAGCCTGCCATCAGGCCGGATGCAAACAGCGCAAAGGCCGGGATGAAAACGTAAGTCAAATAGTCGATGATCAGATCAAGCAAAACGCCGTCAAACTCGGGCGCATTGGTTTTGACGTTGTATTTTCGGGCAAGGGGGCCGTCGATACCATCCACAAAAAAGGCCACGACAAGCCACAGGAACATTAGGTCCCATTTCGCCTCGACGGCAGCCAGCATGGCCAGCATTGCGAACACGGCGCCGGTGGCCGTCAGAAGGTGAACGCTCAACGCGCGCATTTGCAGTGTCATTTGCCTGTCATGCTGCATGATGCGCAGGGTTGCAAATGCAAAACCGCGCCGAAGGGGTCGGCGCGGTCAGGTGCAAGGCCAAAAAATAGCCCGTGTGCCGGCTACTGGCCCAGGCGCACTTCTTCGAGCGGGTAACCCAGATAGTCCTGCGCTTCCCAGCCTGCGTGACAGTCATGGCAAAAGCTCTGCTTGACCTTCATCACCTTGCCGTTGGGTTGCAGCCCGGCATAAAGCCATCCGGCGGTGTCGGGCGCTTCATCTGTACCCACCTTGGTCATGATGAACAGCGGGCCAGGGCGCGCGGCTTTCTTCTTGATCGAAACAGTGATCGACTCCTTGGCCAGGATCGACCCCACCGGCATTTCAAAGCCTTCTTCCTCGAACTTCAGATATTGTTCGGCGGCCACGTCATTGGCAAATGTGTTCAGCAGGCGGTTGCCATGCGGTCCAGCCACGGCCGGACGCGATGCCGTTGCCGCCCAACTGCGATAATTGGTGCCTATCTCGTCACCTTCCTTGGCATAGCCGGTTGCCATCTTCGCCTGAAGGCAGTCGTAAAGCACGCCGATCTGATCCTCTGTCAGGTCAAAAGCGTCCTCGACGGTAATGGCTGTACATTCTTCTGCGCTGGCTGCCCCAGCAGTGATCGCAAAAACGGCTGCGTATGTTAGCTTGCGTAGCATGTTCCGCGTCCCCTCCGTGTTGGTTTTGTATGCCACGGCATGCTGACGGAAGGACGGCCCCGCGCATAGCCTAGGCGCGATCACCTTTTATGCACATTACCGTGAGGGTGGGGCGCCTACGCCTTCGGATGGGCCTTGGCGTAGACTTCCATCAGCCGAACCGTATCGACCGCCGTGTATGCTTGCGTGGTCGAGAGCGACGCGTGGCCCAGCAGTTCCTGAATCGCGCGCAGATCGCCGCCCGCATTCAACAGATGCGTGGCAAAGCTGTGGCGCATGGCGTGAGGTGTCGCACTGGCTGGCAGACCCAATTGCATGCGGGCATTGGCCATCACCTTCTGAATGGCGCGCGGGGCCAAGGCCCCCCGCGCACAGCGCGAAAAAGTGGTCCGTCAGCGGGCAGGTCATAAGGACAGGCGGACATGTACGCCTCAACAGCGTCACGGGCCGCATCAATCACCGGCACAATCCGTTCCTTGCCGCCTTTACCCACAATGCGCAGGACTTGGGGCAGGGGCGCTTGACCTGCCATCAGGGACAAGGCCTCGGATATGCGCAATCCGCAGCCCCAAAGCAGGGTCAGAACAGCGGTATCTCGTATTCCGATCCACGGCTTGTCCGATTGCAGGGGGGTGATGTCCAACAACTCGCGCGCCGCCGACTCGTCCAGCGGGCGCGGTAGCTTTTGGTAAATTTCGGGGCTCGCGTACTCAGCACCGCAGTGGGTTCAAAGCCTTCCCGCGCAGCCAACCACTTGTAGAACGCTTTGACTGCCGACAGCTTGCGCGCCAGCGACCGCGCGCCGACTCCGCCCGCGCGTGTGCGGGCCATCCATGCACGCATGTCGCGTGTGTCAATACGCGCCAAGGCCCCAAGGCCCTGTGTCTGTCCCGAATGCTCGGTCATGAAAGCAAGGAATTCGGTGATGTCATTGCCATAGGCCGTGACGGTGTTCTCAGCCGCCCCCTTGATCGCACGTTGATGCGCCAGAAAACCTTCCAGCGCGTCGCGGGCGGCGGGGGAAATCAGGCTCATCCCAACCAGCGCCGCATGGCTCGCTCGAACACGCCGGTAAAAAAGGCCAGAAGGTCAGTGCCTTGCTGGGGGCCAAACATGTGGGGGTCCTCGGCGCCCATCACCAGAAGGCCGGGCAGGCGGCCATCGCCAAAGTCAAGTTTCAGACACGCCTCGGACCGGATCCAGGTTGCGTCATCGCCGTAGATCTCTGGGTCAGCATCCTGCACTTGGCGCAGGGTGACTTGGCGCACATTGCCGCCGCGTCCGTCGGTCAAGTAGTCGTCGATGAAACCGGGTTCCGCCACGCTCAGGACTTCGCCCAGTCGTTGGACGGCCGGATCACTGTCGTTCTGCACGGATTCGAGCACCAGTTTGACGGCATCCACCCGCAGGATTTCAGCCACTTCCCCACCCAGATCGCGCAGGAAGGGTTCGAATTCCATCGGATCCAACATCCGCAGAATGGCGCGGTGAATCTGGTTGGTCCCGGCCAGGTTTTCATAGGCGGCAGCAATGACCGAACGGTGCGTATCCTCAAGACGGTCCAATCGCGCCTCAAGCCGTTCCATCGCCAGTCCACGCAGATCGACAATGTTGCCACCCATCGCACGTTCGTTCGCGGCGATCAGGGCATGCATCAAATCCTTGTCGTCCAGAATGACGTCCGGACGCGTAATGATCGCCTCTCGCAGGGCGTCGTCAATCTTGGGCTGGCTGCTCATACCGTACCTGTTCTTTTTCTTGGCCGCTTCCATAACACAGCGGATTCGCGAAATCTGCCCTGAACTTGGAATAATTGTTCAGAAGGCAGCGTTATGTTGCCAAGTGACGCTACGACTGGGGAAGGGGCACGATTTTCTCCCCGTGAACGGGAATTTTTGTCCGTCCATATCCGCCCCATGGAACACACACGCGAAGCCACCACTCACGGATCCGGACCCGGGATTTTTCCCTTGGAACCGGATGCGCTTCGGGTGATGCTGAGACGGGCCAGAGAGATCTGAGTTAAAGGATCTTCTGACCCGTCTTGGCCCAATCCTTCATGAAGGCATCAAGGCCAGCATTTGTCAGTGGGTGGTTTGCCAACTTCTTGATCACATCCGGGGGCGACGTGATGACGTCGGCACCGATCTTGGCACAGTCCTGAATGTGGTTCACCGACCGGATCGATGCCGCAAGGATTTCCGTTTCGAACCCGTAGTTGTCGTAGATTGTGCGAATGTCTTCGATCAGCTCAAGACCGTCGATGTGGATGTCGTCCAGCCGTCCGATGAAAGGAGAGATGAAGCTGGCACCGGCCTTTGCCGCCAGCAGCGCCTGGTTGGCCGAGAAGCAGAGCGTGACATTGACCATCTTGCCTTCGCCCGACAGTACTTTGCAGGCCTTCAGCCCGTCCCATGTCAGCGGCAGCTTGACGGTGATGTTTTCAGCGATCTCGGCCAATTTGCGCCCCTCAGCGATCATCGCGTCGGCTTCCAGCGCGACCACTTCCGCGCTCACCGGCCCGTCAACCAGATCACAGATTTCCTTGGTCACTTCCAGAATGTCGCGCCCTGATTTCAGGATCAGCGAAGGGTTCGTGGTGACACCGTCGACCATTCCAAGGTCGTTGAGTTCTGCGATGGCATCAATCTCGGCAGTATCTACGAAGAATTTCATGTGCGGTCCCCTTGATGGCTTGGCGTTTGCTTGTGATGGCTTTACCTCATGGCGGGTGAAGACTGAACCCCTCATATGTTGGCGCTAACATGACGCCCTCGTTTTTTGACGAAGGCATGCTGGTGGCCGTGATGACCACGCAACCGCTGGACCGGGCGCTGGATTACAAGGCGCCCGAAGGGGGTTGCCATCTGGGCGCCTTTGTCGAGGTGCCACTTGGCCCCCGCAAAGTGCTCGGCGTGGTGTGGGGAGCCGGCAAGGGCGACTATGACTACAACAAGGTGCGGTCAGTCCTGCGGGTGCTGGACGCCGCCCCCATGCGGGACGAGATGCGCGCCTTCCTGGAAAAGGCCGCAGCGTACACGCTCACACCCATGCCCGCCATGCTGCGGCTCGCCACCCGCGCACCGGGGCTGGGCGATCCACCGTCGATGCGCAAGGTCTACCGCCGCGGTCCATCCGAACCCGATCGGATGACGGATGCTCGCCGCCGCGCGCTAGAATTCCTTAGCGAATACGGTGATTTGTCATTCACACTTAAAGAGCTCGCAGAGCTGTCGGGCGTCACATCCTCCGTCATCAAGGGGCTGGTGAAGCAAGGCGCTGTCGCCGAGGAAGACAGCCCCCGTGATCTGCCATTCCCGCCCATGGACCCCGCCCGACCGGGCAAAGAGTTGACGGAGGATCAAGCAAGGGCAGCAGGGCATATCGCCAAGGCCGTGCAATCCGGTGCTTACGGAACAACGCTCCTGCGAGGTGTCACCGGATCGGGCAAGACCGAGGTTTACCTCGAAGCTGTCGCCGCCTGCCTGAGCGCAGGACGGCAAGCGCTTGTCCTCCTGCCGGAAATCGCCCTGACTGCCGAATTCCTCAAACGGGTCGAGGAACGGTTCGGTGCGCGCCCCGCCGAATGGCACTCGGGTGCGACCATGACCGAAAGGCGGCGTATCTGGCGCATGGTGGGCCAGGGCAATGCGCAACTGGTGATCGGCGCGCGTTCAGCCCTGTTCCTGCCCTATCAGAACCTCGGCTTGATCGTCGTGGATGAGGAACACGATACCTCCTACAAGCAGGAAGACGGGGTACTCTACAACGCGCGCGACATGGCCGTGCTGCGGGCCTCGCTGCTCGGGGCGCAGGTGGTGCTGGCCTCTGCCACGCCGTCGCTCGAAAGCTGGGCGAACGCTGAAAGCGGCAAGTACACGCGGCTGGACCTCGAAGCGCGCTTTGGGCCTGCGGTCATGCCCACGATGCAAACCATCGATATGCGTGCTGAAAAACTACCCTCGAACCGCTGGGTCTCCGAAGAACTGAAACGCGCGGTCGAGGCGCGGCTGGCGGCAGGCGAACAGGCCATGTTGTTCCTGAACCGGCGCGGCTATGCCCCCATCACCCTGTGCAGGGCCTGCGGGCACCAGGTCGGATGCGATCAATGCGATGCGCGCATGGTCGAACACCGGTTTCTCAAGCGTCTGATGTGCCACCAATGTGGCGAGACGAAACCGATGCCAACCATCTGCCCCTCCTGCGAGGCCGAAGATCGGATGGCGCCCGTAGGCCCGGGTGTCGAAAGACTGGGTGAGGAAGCAGTCGAACTGTTCCCGGATGCCCGCGTGGCGGTGCTGAGTTCAGACATGTACGGCTCGGCCCGTGCGCTCAAGGCCGAGATCGAAGGGATCGCCGAAGGCGCTGCTGATGTGATCATCGGCACGCAACTGGTGGCAAAGGGGCACAATTTCCCAAACCTGACTCTGGTAGGCGTCATTGATTCAGACCTTGGCCTGCAAGGGTCAGACCTACGTGCCGCGGAACGGACATTCCAACTGATGCGGCAAGTGGCTGGCCGGGCGGGCCGTGCAGAAAAGCCGGGCACGGCACTGTTGCAGACCTATCAACCGGAACACCCGGTGATCCGCGCCATTCTGGCGGGGGACGAGGAAGGGTTCTGGCGGGCTGAGGCCGCGCAACGCGAGGCGGCAGGCGTGCCGCCTTATGGCCGGATGGCGGGGATCATCCTCAGCGGTCCGGACGTCGCACAAGTGTTCGACGCCGCCAACGCACTGGCGCGGAACACCAGCGCATTGACCCGGGTGGGCGCGCAGGTCTTGGCCCTGCGCCTGCGCCCATTGCCCGCGTTCGCGGACGGCACCGGGTGCGGCTGCTGGTCAAAGCGGGCAAGGGTGTCGCGCTGCAAGGGGCGATTGCGCAATGGGTGGGGCAGCTGCGGCTCAGGGGTGACTTGCGGCTAGCCGTCGATATCGACCCGCAAAGCTTCTACTGACGGACACGGCGCACGGCACGTGCGCCTTACCTCTTGGCGGATGTTCGCGTTTCGTGCTACTGACCGTAAAAAGCCAAAACAAATCGGGCGAGGGCAGCACATCATGCGAATCTTGGGGATCGACCCTGGCTTGCGCCATATGGGGTGGGGGATCATCGATTGCGACGGTCCGCGCTTGCGCCACGTTGCCAACGGCATCTGCCATTCGACGGGCGATGACCTGTCCTTCCGCCTGCTCAGTCTGTTTGACCAACTCAGCGCCGTGATCGCCGACCACGCCCCGCAGGCGGCAGCCGTCGAACAGACCTTTGTGAACAAGGATGGCGCAGGCACCCTGAAGCTGGGACAGGCGCGGGGCATCGCCATGCTGGCCCCGGCGCGTGCAGGGTTGTCGGTGGGCGAATACGCCCCGAACGCGGTCAAGAAAACGGTTGTGGGCGTGGGCCATGCTGACAAGCGGCAGGTGGCGCACATGGTCCGCGTGCAACTGCCCGGCGTCGATATCGTCGGACCGGATGCAGCCGATGCGCTTGCCATTGCCATCTGTCACGCCCATCACGGTGCGGGGCAGGGGCTAGCCGCTGCCGTCGCGAGGGCGCGTGCATGATCGGGAAACTCTCGGGTCGGATTGACTACAAAGCTGGTGATCACATCCTGATCGACGTGCGCGGCGTGGGCTACATCGTCTATTGCTCGGACCGGACGCTGGCGGCGCTGCCACCGGTAGGTCAGGCCTGTGCGCTGTTCACTGACCTCGTGGTGCGCGAGGACTTGATGCAGCTTTTTGGCTTCCCGACGCTTGCGGAAAAGGAATGGCACCGCCTGCTCATGTCCGTGCAAGGGGTAGGGGCCAAAGCTTCACTCGCCATCCTCGGCACGCTTGGAACAGACGGCACCAGCCGCGCCATTGCCTTGGGCGACTGGAACGCGGTGAAAGCGGCCAAGGGCATCGGTCCCAAGATCGCGCAACGGATTGTATTGGATCTCAAGGACAAGGCTCCGTCGGTCATGGCTATGGGCGGCACGGTGGCCGAAGCAACCGGCGATGCCGTTGCCGAAGCTGCCGCCGAGGTGATTGAACCCACGCCAGCTTCTGCTCCGCCGTCCTCTGCACAGGCGGATGCGCTTTCGGCTCTGGGCAATCTCGGCTACGGCCCGTCCGATGCGGCCGCCGCCGTCGCCCAAGCTGCCGGAGAGGACCTGGGCGCGGACACGCCCGCCCTGATCCGTGCGGCGTTGAAACTTCTGGCACCGAAAGGGTAGGGGTGGGCGGACGACACGTCCGCCTTACGAAGGAAGATGATGACCGACGCCTCTGATCCCACCCTGCGCGGAGCGCCGATGCCTGACGATGATGCGGGCGGTTTCGACCGTGCGCTGCGTCCACAGCTTCTTGAGGATTTCGTGGGGCAGGCCGAGGCCCGCGCCAACCTGCGTGTCTTTATCCAGTCCGCCAAGCAGCGGGGCGAGGCGATGGATCACACGCTGTTTCACGGCCCGCCCGGTCTGGGCAAGACGACGTTGGCGCAGATCATGGCGCGCGAGTTGGGCGTCAACTTTCGGATGACCTCCGGCCCGGTGCTGGCCAGAGCCGGTGATCTGGCTGCCATCCTGACCAATCTCGAAACGCGTGATGTGTTGTTTATTGACGAGATTCATCGTCTGAACCCGGCGGTCGAAGAGGTCCTCTATCCCGCGATGGAGGATTTCGAGCTAGACCTCGTGATCGGTGAAGGCCCGGCCGCCCGGACGGTTCGGATCGAGTTGCAGCCCTTTACCTTGGTGGGGGCCACCACCCGCATGGGTCTGCTGACGACGCCCTTGCGGGACAGGTTCGGCATTCCGACTCGGTTGCAGTTCTACACCGAAGACGAATTGTTCACGATTGTTGAACGCAACGCCCGCACCCTCGGTGCCCCTGCCGATGAAGGCGGCGCCCGCGAGATCGCCCGCCGGGCGCGTGGCACCCCTCGGATCGCGGGACGCTTGTTGCGACGGGTGGTGGATTTTGCCGTGGTGGATGGCGATGGCCGCGTCACGCGGGAGCTGGCGGATTCCGCTCTGACACGGTTGGGTGTGGATCATCTCGGGCTGGACGGTGCAGACCGTCGGTATCTGAAACTTATGGCGGACCACTATGGCGGCGGACCGGTCGGCGTCGAGACTTTGAGTGCGGCGCTGAGCGAGAGCCGTGATGCATTGGAAGAGGTCATCGAACCCTACCTTCTCCAGCAGGGTCTGATCCAACGGACCCCGCGGGGACGGATGCTGGCGCAGCGGGCGTGGCGGCATCTGGGGCTTGAGGCGCCGAAATCATCGGGCGACCTGTTCGACTAGGATATGCATATGAAAGCAGATGATATTGAAGCGCTGTTCAGGCGGGAAAGCGGTGATTATGCCTTTGCCCGTTGGGGTCGTCCGATTGCACCTGTGGTGTTTGGGGTGCAGGACGAAACCCTTGGCACGATCAAGGGCGCGGTTGAGGCGGTGTGCCAGTTGGCGGGTCACGAGACGGCTGAGACGGATCCCGAACTGGGGTCGAACTTCATGTGGTTCTTCTTTTCCGACTGGGCCGAGTTGCCCGAGGTTCCGGGGTTGGACAGGCTTGTACCCGATCTTGAGCCGTTGGTGACGCGGCTGCAAAAGGCCGACGCGAACCAATACCGGATCTTCCGGTTTGATAAGGCGGGTGCGATCAAAGCCTGCTTTGTGTTCCTGCGGATGGACCAGCATCTTAGCAAGGTCCCCGCGGAGACGCTGGCTCTGAGCCAGGTGGTGCAGTCGATGCTGCTGTGGTCCGATCTGGCCTTCCGTGACCGGTCGCCGTTGGCTGTTGCGGGAGAGGCGACGGTGCTGCGGCCCGACGTCGCGGTGTTGATCCGCGCGGCCTATGATCCGGTGATGCCCGTTGCGGCCGATGACGCGTCCCATGCATTGCGGTTGAGTGCGCGTGTGACAACCGCAAGCTGATTTGTCCCCGCGGGGACAGCTTGTTCGGTCCATCCACAAGATTTCAATCGGTCTGTGATCCTCGTGCCCTTTTAAGGGCTTGCGACAACGCACTGTAACACAAGCAGAAATTAACCATGCGCAACCCATGCTGGCGCCGAGGACGGGCGGCGCGATCTAGCCGCCCAAAGACCGCAGCAACTCAACCGATGGATCCCCCGTGGCGGGCAGGCCGCGGCTGGTCTGGTAGGCGCTGATCGCCGCACGGGACTTTGGCCCCAGAACACCATCTGCGCCGTCCGTGTCAAACCCTTGCGCTGTCAGGCGGCGCTGCAGATCGACGCGGTCATCCTTGGTCAATCCGTATCGGTCGGGCGGGAAACTGCCACGCAAGCGGCCGCCGCCAGCGATGCGGTCGGCCAGATGGCCCACACCAATCGCGTAGTTGTCGGAGTTGTTATACGTCTTGATGACCCGGAAATTGCGCGTGACGGCAAAGCGTGGCCCGCCGGGTTGGGGCTGGATCACGGTGCCTGCGGCGTCACCCGTTACTTCGCGTCCCCAGCTTTGGCCCGATTGCCAGCCGTTGCGTGACAAATATGCGGCGGTCGAAGCCAGGCTGTCTGAGGGATCATCTGACCAGATATCGCGCCGTCCGTCGCCGGTGAAATCCACGGCAAATGCCTGATAGGATGTCGGGATGAATTGCGTGTGTCCCATGGCCCCGGCCCAGGAGCCGGTCATGTTGGCCGGGCTCACGTCGCCTGATTGCAGGATGCGCAGCGCCTCGATCAATTGCTTTTCAAAGAAGGCCCCGCGCCGTCCGTCAAACGCAAGGGTGGAGGTGGCCGAGATCACCGGCACATCGCCGCGCCGTTCGCCATAAAAACTCTCCAACCCCCAGATCGCGGTCACGATATTGGCGGGTACGCCATAGCGCGCCTCGACCGCGTTCAGAGTGCTGCGGTGGCGGGCATAGGCAGCGCGACCCTTGGACACGCGTTCGTCCGAGGCTGCGATGGACAGGTAATCTTCGAGCGTGCGGGTAAATTCGGTCTGGTTGCGGTCGCGTCGCACAACGCCCGGCAAATAGCCGGTGCCACGGAACGCGGCGTTGAGCGTGGACTGTGAAATGCCTGCGCTCGCGGCCCTGCCGCGGAAGCTGGCGACCCATGCGTCGTAGGCGGCGTTGGGGGTGGGGCGCAGGTCTGCTGGCAGGCCCGTGCTGCTGCTGCCGATGCGTGTTGCCGTGGTGGTCGTGGCGCAGGCGGAGAGGGTCACGGCGCCAAGACCGAGAAGGGCAGTTCTGCGGGTGAGATGCATGCGTTGCCTGTTTTTTTATTGACTGCTGAGTGGAGGGTAGCCTGTGGAAGAGGTTGTGCAAAGGCCACGTGCGCTTGTCGGCGGTTTCGTGGCGTTTTTCTGGGGGTGGTGCGTGCGTTCCTGTGGCGGCTTTCGCGTTCTAGCTGCTCGTCATACCTGCGATCATTGCGCCAAGCGCAACAAGGTGGACAAGCATCAGCGCTTTGTCGTTCCACAATGCTCCGACCGCGAACCAGCCAATGACACCAACGAGAAACAGATAGAGATTCCACGGCGTCCAACCGAACCCGGTGGCGGTGTAGCCCATGATCTGAACCGCAGATGCCCCCCATTTGACGGCAAACACAAGCCGATCCCGGGACGAGCCGATGACAACGGCTTCAGACGGCACGGGTCAGCCCGCCGTCGATGCGCAGGTTTTGCCCTGTCATGTAGCTGCCGTTCTCAGAGGCAAGCCACGAGATCAAAGAGGAAACTTCAGCCGCATACCCGTAGCGACCCATGGGGATACGCGCCTTGCGATCTTCCGTTTCGGGCAAGCTGTCGATGAAGCCCGGAAGGACATTGTTCATGCGGATATTGTCTGGGGCGTACTTGTCGGAATAGAGCTTCGTAAATGCCGCCAGTCCGGCCCGGAACACTCCTGATGTGGGAAAAAGCGGATCGGGTTCGAACGCCGCAAATGTCGAGATGTTGATGATCGCGCCGCCACCTTGTGCCTGCATCACTGGCGTGACGAGCCTGGTCGGTCGGATCGCATTCATCAGATAGACTTCCATCCCGTGATGCCAGTCCTCGTCGCTGATTTCCAGGACCGGGCCTTTCGGACCGTGACCAGCAGAGTTGACCAACACATCGACGCGTCCCCAACGGTCCATAGCACCCTCGACCAACGCGGTGAGCGCATCGCTATCGAGATTGGAGCCTGTGACACCAAAACCACCAAGTTCGATACCAAGCGCTTCCCCCTTGCCGGAAGAAGAAAGGATGCCGACCATGAAGCCGTCTGCCGCGAGTTTGCGTGCGGCATCCGCGCCCATGCCGCTTCCGCCTGCCGTGACCAGCGCTACTTTTACTACAGACATCTCGTGCTCCTCTGTTTCGCCTTGCGATATCTAATTCGGCTGAAAAGGGAGATCGAATTAGATTTGATATTTCATAGCAGTAGAAATACTATTGCCACATGTCTGAACTTCCCCCGCTGAACGGTTTGCGCGCCTTTGATGCTGCCGGACGCCGGCTCAGCTTTCGTGCAGCTGCTGACGAGCTTGGCGTTACGCAAGGCGCTGTGGCTCAGCACGTCCGTCATCTTGAAGCGCATCTTGGCGCCACCTTGTTTGACAGGGTGCCAAAGGGTTTGGCTTTCACGACAATCGGTCGCGTCTATCACGCCCGCATTGCAGCCGTCTTTGCAGAACTCCGCGCCGCAACGGCTGACCTGAAGCCGGAGCCGGATAAAGTTTTGATCAGTGTCACGCCAACCTTTGCAGCCAAGTGGTTGATCCCAAATCTGCCACGCTTCACCGAAGCCCATCCGAATATCGACTTGCGGATCATGGCGACCGAGAAAGTCTCCAGTTTCCACAGTGATGGGATAGACTTGGCCATTCGCCAAGGGTCGCCACCATTTGGTGCTGCGCTGCAGGTTACCAGGCTGTTCAAACAGGAATTGGTTGCAGTTGCCGCGCCTCAGCTTGCGGGCGACGGACAGGAGCCGCTTGATCCCGATATCCTCTCAAGACAACCGAAGATACATGATACCCATGATCTTTGGCCGAGGTATCTTGCCAGTATGGGTCTTCACGATGCGGCGTCCCGAGGTCTTCGACTAAGCCAAACGTCGCTTGCGGTTGATGCTGCCATCGCTGGGCAAGGCGTGGCCTTGGTGAGCCGTTTTCTGGTGGCGCATGACCTTGAGGCGAGTCGTTTGGTCGAAGTCGGAGAGGCGTGGACCGCCGGAGGAAACGACTTTTACCTCCTCATGCAGCGCACGGCCAAACACAACGGGGCTGTGTTGGACGTCGTGAAGTGGTTTACATCGCATTCGGACGAGGGGAAATGGCAGCCATTGGGTCCTGAGAGCGGACATTCAACTGATTGATGCAAAATGTATTTTTTTCTTTCAGGGTATCATCCCAAGTCGTCGATTATCGGACAGTCTGGTCGGTGATCACGTTGGCATGACGCGACCAGATACGTGGGTCTGTCCTGCAGTGGCTGTAATTCCCGTTGCTACTCTTCGATCTCTTCAAGTTGCTTGGATGCTGCGGAAATGTTCAATCGGGGCGATGCTTGACATTCCAGTTACTGGAAGGATTGGGTTCCCACAACATGGGATCAAGACCAGGCCGCAGATAGTCCTCGATGGGGAACGCATTGGTGGTTTCGATGATCTGAGTGCGGATGTGGGCAAGCCGCCCAAAGCGAAAGATGCCACAATTCATAAACCTGTGGCGCTTTTCTCTGTCGCTGCATTGATGATGGTCGGCATGGCACTCTGGATGCTCTCAAAACTGTGATCTGATACCGTTTGACCCTCCACTGACTGGAAGGTGTAGCCATGGGAAGACGAGCAAGAAGCAAGAAAAATAATGAAGACAACCCTCTCAATCACAGCAGCCATCGCCGTCGGTTTCGTGGGATACGTGCTTTGGCCTGGCACCGACCAACCCACACCATCGCAAGAAGCCGAAGTTGCTGTCGCTGACAAGGCGTTGGCGGACATCGTTCTTCCAGACACTCTCTCTGTGAATGCGCAGATCGGCAAACGTGGCTTCGAAGCGAATTGTGCGACCTGTCATGGCACCAATGCAGTTGGTCAGGATGGAGTCGCGCCTCCATTGATTCACATCATCTATGAACCGAGCCACCACGGCGATGAGAGCTTTCAACGGGCCGTCACCATGGGTGTTAGAGGGCATCATTGGCCCTTCGGAAGCATGCCTCCGATCGAAGGTCTCAACCGTGGAGACGTTACGATGATCACGGCGTATATTCGTGAAGTACAACGGGCCAACGGCATCAACTGATGGCTCTGAAAGGAACAAGAATGAAGAAGACCCTCCTGACCAGTATCACATTGATCTGGGCAACTGCAGCGGCTGCGCATTCACCATTGGAATCTACAGTCCCCGTGAATGAGGCCGTTGTTGAAGAAGTCCCAAGTGAGATCGTCCTGGACTTCAAAGGCAACGTTCGTCTCACCCGTGTAACGCTGACCCACGCAGCGCATGAAGCTGACCTCGACCTGGATGGCTTCAACGGGTTCGTTTCGGACTACACAATCCCGATGCAATCCATGGGTGCGGGAACCTATCAGATCGAATGGCGTGGCCTTGGTGACGATGGTCACACCATGAATGGGACCTTCAGCTTTACGGTAGAGGAATAGTGCCGGGCATCTGGGGTTTGGCCACGATGGCCACGAAGTTGCTGCTGTACCTTGGGGTGCTGACATCCGCAGGGACAGTCTTTGCGGTTGTCATGTTCAAAGTTTCGGGCGTCAGGACCTTTGCCAGCATCTTTGCTGCTGTTGGTCTGGTCGCTGCGGTGCTTGGGCTTTTGCTAGGCGGAGCCGCGCTGACGGGTGATGCCAGTGGCATGACCGATCCAGAGATGTTGGGATTGCTTTGGGCGACCCCTGTAGGAACGGCCCTGGCCTATCGCTTCGTTGGTTTGGCACTCGTGATCGTCGGACTTCCGCTTGGTCGTCCCGGGCTTTGGGCATCGGCGCTGGGTGGTCTACTCGCACTTTGGTCATTCGCCATTGTTGGGCATATTCCCGACCGCGAACTGATTTGGCTGGATGCCCTGCTGCTGATCCATCTGATCGCCATGGCAATGTGGGTTGGCATCCTGACACCGTTGAGGCGGCTGGCAAATGTCGGGGCTGCACCGGAGACCGCTGACCTCGGCCAACGCTTTGGCCGTCTGGCTGTATTCTTTGTTCCCCTGCTCATTCTGATGGGGCTGGTGATGAGCTATATCCTCGTTGGATCAATCAATGCGCTTCTCGGCACGGGATATGGGCAGGCCCTGATCGTGAAGGTGTTGCTGGTGGGGGTTCTGCTCAGCCTCGCAGCCCTAAACAAGGTGCGCTTTGTTCCCAAGCTGATGGCGGGTGAAGCCCAGGCCTCTGAACATCTATCCCGCTCCATCTCTTTTGAGTGGATTGCGGTCGTTGCTATCCTGCTGACGACCGCCATTCTGACATCTGTACTGACGTTGCCATCGTGAGGATTGCCATGAACCGCCGCCAATTTCTTGCCAGTTCCGCCGCTATTGGGTTGCTGCCGCGTCAAGCCATTGCGCGATCGTCGATGTATCGCCTGCGGGCCGAAGAGGTCACAAGTCAGGTCCTGCCAGCCGGCGACGGAACAACACGCATGTTGGGCTTCAACGGCTCAATGCCGGGTCCGGAACTTCGTGTGCGACGTGGCGAACGGGTGACCATCGATGTCGAAAATGGCCTGGAGGAAGGCACCGCTGTTCATTGGCACGGCATACGGCTTGAAAACAGCATGGACGGGGTGCCGGTCCTCACCCAGAACATCATTGATCCAGGCGATACCAAAACCTACAGCTTCGTGCCGCCTGATGCTGGCACGTTCTGGTATCACTCTCACTACATCTCTCACGAACAAGTCGCCCGGGGGATGATGGGGCCGCTGATCGTTGAAGACGATGAACCAGTCGATGTGGATCATGACATCACGGCCATACTCTCCGACTGGTTGATGGAGCGGGACGGTGCTCTGATCGAGGAATATGCAGACGGCCATAGCGTCGCCCATGCGGGGCTTCTGGGCACATTTGCCCGGGCGTTCTTCTCGCCCAGCGACGTCAGGGTTGGCGATCGGATCAGACTTCGCCTCATCAATGCAGCAACGAACCGGATCTTTCCACTTGCGGTGACCGGGGCCACGGGTCGCATCGTTGCCTTGGACGGTATGGCCCTACGTGAACCACGCGCGTTCGATCAAATCATGATGGCGCCCGCGCAGCGGGTCGATCTTGTTCTCGATGTGTCAGGTTCGGTGAAGCTGGACATGATGAGCAGGCAAGGCCCCTATGAGCTTGGCACTATTGAAGCCGAAGGAATGAATGCGGCCCGTCAACCTGCACCCATCGCTGCTTTGCCTTCACATGCCATTCCTGCGGCCGCTGATCCCAGCAAGCATCTGACGTTGCGTATGATGGGCGGTGCGATGGGTGGGCGTCACGGCGGTGACAACATCTGGGCTTTCAACGATGTTTCTGATCTCCAATCTGCGCCTTTTGGGGCATTCAAACGAGGCGAGACGGCAAAGATCACATTGGTGAACGACACGTCCTTCCCGCACGGCATCCATCTACATGGTCACCATTTCTATGAGTTGGGTGAAGACGGCAGCTCAGGAGATCTCAGAGACACTACGCTGGTATTTCCCAACCAGAGCCGCGACACCCTTTGTACCTTCGACAACCCGGGCAAGTGGATGCTGCACTGTCACATGCTCAGTCACGCAGTCGGGGGCATGCGAACATGGGTGGAGGTCGTATGAGACGGCTGGCGGCAATTTTTTTGGTGTTGGGAACTCCGGGATTTGCCGATCATGAGTTGTTGGACCGCGATATCATCGCGGGTCAAACGCTCTACCAAGCGCAATGCGCCGCGTGCCATGGAGCGAACCTTGAAGGGCAGCCAAATTGGCGATCACCGAATGATGATGGCGTATTGCCGGCCCCGCCTCATGACGAGACAGGGCATACCTGGCACCACGACAATCAGCTTCTGTTTGAATACACAAAGCTTGGCGGTCGAGGTGCTCTGGCAACCCGGGGCGTCACCGATTTCAACAGCGGTATGCCCGCCTTTGAAGGTGTCATTTCTGACGACGAGATTTGGGACATTTTGGCTTACATCAGATCAACATGGCCTGAGCGGGTGCAAGAGATGCATGCCAACCGTAACCCGCCGCACTAGCTTGGCGGCTCGCTGAGTTTACAAGTACGTGACAGCTCCCTTTTGATGCAGTGGTTGGCGAGCTATGGATCATCACACCCTTCCAAAAGCGCATATCGGCCCAGGCCAACCCCGCGTCACTTCGATGACGGGCTGGTCGCGTGTACGGGATGTCAGGGGTGCGCGTTTCCCAGGCTCTGGTCATGCCGCGACTTGCACCACCATTTCCACCTCGATCTGAAGATCTGGACCTGCCAAGGCGGCCACGCCGATGCCGGTCAGGCTTGGTTGTGCGCCATCGAGGAACCGCAGGATGCCACCCATGGCGATGTCTTGGGTATCGTCCCGCAGATCGGTTAAATAGATGCGCATCTGGACGATGCCGTCGGTCGATGCCTGAAGGGCTTCGAGCGCTCCTTTCAGGTTCTCGACGACGATAGCGGTCTGTTCGGCCAAAGACGCCGGTGGGGGTGTTCCGTCAGGTCGCCAGGCCACCTGACCTGACACGAAGGCCAGCGCGCTAGGACGCACAATCGAGATTTGCGAGTACCCGACCTTCCCGGAGTCCGGCAGGGCTGGTGGGTTCATACGATCAATTGAAGCGGACATATCTGCCTCCTTTGCCGATTGTCATGGCAAAAGACTTAGACATTGCGAGTGGCGAATTATGTTCGTCTCAGTCCCGATCAAAATGCTACAATTTAACATGATCGGATCGAAGGTGAATGACATCCTCCTCTTTCTTTCGGTGGTTGAGACCGGAAGCTTCGTTGGAGCGGGCAAGATGTTTGGGCTATCGCGCTCGACTGCCGGGAAGGCCATAGCACGTCTTGAAGAAGGATATGGCGCCCGGCTTTTGAACAGGAATACACGCGCGCTGGATCTCACCGAGGAGGGAAAGCGCCTCTATGAACATGGGCAGGCCATTCGTGGGGCGATCGAGGCCGCTGACAGCAGTATCGCCAGTGACAGTGGGGTTCCGCGCGGTGTTTTGCGCATTACGGCGCCTGACGCTTTGGGACGCAGACTGTTGCTGCCGACGGTGCGCCGGTATCTGGAAACCTGGCCCGAGACACAGATCGAGATGGCGCTGTCGGATCGGGTCGACAACATCATCGAGAAGGGCTTTGATCTTGCGATCCGGATCGGTGTGAGCGCGCCCGACCAGGGGTTCATTGCGCGGACACTCATGCGGGATGAAGCGATCTTATGTGCGGCCCCGGACTATTTTGATGGGCGTGACCGTCCCTTGAACATCGAACAGCTCACGCGTCACGATCTGCTTCAGTTTGCCAGCCGCGGCGAGCGGCAGGGCTGGCATCTGCAAGAGGAAGACGGCACCTGCGTCCGCGCCCAGGGTCAGGTCCGCCTGCGACTCGACAGTGCCGAAGCCCTGCGTGCAACGGCTTTGGATGGTCTCGGTATCGCCTTGCTACCACGGCTTCTGGTTGGGTCCGACATTGCAGAGGGCCGTCTTGAGCGGGTTCTGCCTCGGCTCAGCCATGGCCAGATTCCAATCCTCGCACTCTATCCCCACAAGCGTCTGCTGGAGCCACGTGTCCGTCGTTTCATCGACATGCTTGGTGAGGATCTCAAGGCGCTTCGTTCAGGCAAAGCACGCTAACGCATCTGATAGTCCTTGCGATGCAGAATTTGGGAGTAGTTCTGGGCTCTAGGGAGCGCAGGTTACGAAAATGCCTGAACTGCGGCTTTGAGCCCATTTCATCGAATGATGCCGAAGGATCGAAGGACCAGTATGCAGAGGTTTCGAGCAAAACTGCGCGCTCGTCAGCGTGCCACTTCAAAACACAAATATGAGGCGATTAAAGCTAATTGAATAGCAGTACTTGGCCTTCTTTCACAGTAAGCGATCGTCTCGCCACCGGCCCATAGCTTCCGTCGAATGCACTCAGTTCCGGGAAAACCTCCAGCAGCTCAGCCCTTGGTTTTTCGTCCAGCACGCCAAGACCAAAAGACCCCGGGTGAAAGCTCTCTGTCCATGCGCCTTCCGAATTAACAATCTCATGTTGATCGAATAGTATGTGGTAGTAGTGGACAGCACCTGGGTCGCATACTTCAGCAGCACCTGGGTCACCAACAAGGCTTTTGGCAGGAGCCAGCACCTCTGAGCTCCCATACATCAGTTCTGCATTGGGGCCGCTCAACAGAATTCTATGCTGTGGTGAAACGAGAAGGTCATTCTCAGGATTGTTTGGGCCAAGTGCCCCGGCACGGACACGGACTGGTGCAAGATGTGGGTTCTCCAAGATATCGAAGCGCGTAAATGATTTGCAGCCTATCCATCTGACCTTTTGGTACCCGTTGTCTCGCGTGACAATCAGGTCTCCGACCTTGATGTTCTCAACAGAAACTTGCCCGCTCTGCGTAAGGATTTGAGTTCCATGCGCGAAACACACGACGTCAAAGGCAATGTCGCTTATGCCAACTTGACCCGTCCGGGACGTCCCCGGAGCCCTGAGGAAAGACACTTCCAAGCGAACGATCGGTTGATCGATTGTAACGGTAACCGAGTCTGGCGCACCGGTTGTGTTGTACCCTCCGCTTGACGCACCGGTTGCACGAACCGTGTTTGCATCATCCAGCACATGATACGCCTCCAGATCAGAAAACGTTATCGGAACGGAATTCCCGTCTTCGTCAAACGCAAGCACTTGAACAGTGTCCTGAAATTGAGTGCCGACGGCATCGACGTCAAAGATTTCGAAGCTCATGTTCTCAACGGGCGCATCGAATGAAAAAGTTGAAGTGCGTGGATCAGTCGTAAAACTACTCGCGGCTGAAATGTGGCCCCCAGCACCTCGGTTGAAAATCCAATCGCCTCGCCCAATCGGATTATCGGAATCGATATCGACAGTTACCGAATCTGTGCCATCCGTTATGACAACATCGTCTGCCGAAGGCGCCCTGATGGTCGCCCAATCCAAAACCAATGGCATTACAAACGCCCCCACGTTGAAAAAACAATGGACATGGTTAACATGATTCGTGCATCGGTTGTGGAAACAATTTGACGCATTTGTAGCTGGTTGGGAAACAATGGGGATCAACAATATGGCCGCCTACTTGATGCCACGGGAGACACGCGAAGCTCTCTCGGAGTCTCTAAAACGTGTGAAAGAGAAAACGACTGTCGTTGAGTCTTTGGCATCGGATTTGGTGTTTGCCGTGATCTTTACCAGTGAGGAAAAGACGGAGTTTGGCAATAGCGCGGATGCGCCGTTGGCTTTATCCACCCAAGACGCGGCAGTATTCGAGAGTGTCATTCCTGAGTTCTCAGGTAGAACGAGGAACTATGTGCGGGTTACCTCAAAAAGAGCGCGTCGTGCGTTTGATGCTTTTTTTGATACCAATGCGGACGGGTCAGATTCCTGATGGGCTAGGGTCATTGCAATCGATCGACAACTTATGCGTTGGTGTTATCGGACAATTCCAAACACTCACGATCATCGTTCCATGAAATCGCGGTATCGACTGGTGCTAAAAAAGCAAACCTTCTGCGAACTCAGGCAAAGGACGGCTTTGTCCGCATCTAGTATGTTCTTTTGGTATTCGGCTTTGCGAACGCAGCGAATGTCTCGTGTGACGGGCCGTATCGCAGCAATCTGACGTAATGTTCAAGGTCGTCTTAGAGCCGAAGAACGACATCGTTGGAGACAGCCGGCGGCGGGTATCCTGCTATGCAGCCAAGGTCGGCGCTGAACCCGACCTGTGAATTCGAGTTTTCCGCTGCGTGCGCACGCATCATTGCGATCGCCGCTATCCGGCGCTGCGTATTCCCAGGCAGACGCCGCAATATTTTCAATAGCAATACCGCAGGTCGACAGTGAAGTGGATACGTAACCCCGGCCGAAGCCAGTCCATGCGAAACAGGGCTGGCTTATCGGACCATTGATGAAATTTTCTTCCATCGAGTGCCTGGTTAGCAGAGTTGCGTTTTGCGTCAGCTGCCCGGTTTACCGCGCTCTGCTGGACCAATTGGGGTAAGGTCACCGCCCACATATTGACGCGCACTGAGTTGCGTCATCTGCTTTTCGGACTAGGACGTTCCTGCCTTTGCCAAATCGATAAATGCCCGCAATCGACGCGTCATATGTCGCTTGCTTTGGTAGTTGATCGAATAGCGAGGCATCGGTGCGAGATGAGACTTGAGCACCTCGATCAAGTCATGGTTCGCTATATAAGGCGCAGCAATTTCGCGGTAAACATAAGCCAACCCCAATCCTTGTGAGGCATAGTGCAAAAGTGAGCGCATATCGTTTGCGACAAGCCTTGGCTTTGGCTGAACAACGTATGATCCATCCGGTCCCTTGAAGCCCCATGGAGCCAACCGATCACCTTGTCCAAAGGCGTAACAGATGGTGTCGTGTTCCATCACATCGCTCGGATGCATCGGGGTCCCGCGTTGCTCCAAATAGCTGCGGGCGGCCAAAATTGTCATGTTCAATTCTGGTCCAACTGGAACCGCGTGCGTATCCGGGGCCATCATGGTTTGGGATCGGATCGCCGCATCAATGCCGGATGTCAGCAGGTCCACCTTTTTGTCATCGTAGATGATCTCTGTCTGAACGGTCGGATAGGCCGCTGCAAAACGGGCAATCAGATCGTCGAGGAAAAACGGCCCCGCACTATAGGGGGCCGAAATCCGCAATGTCCCACTCACCTTGTCCTTTTCTTCGTCCAAGGCGTTGATCGCCCCTTCAAGATCGGTAACGGCTGGCAGGCTGCGTTCATAGAACTGTTCGCCGATTGGCGTCAGCGCGACCGCGCGCGTGGATCGTTCGAACAACCGGACACCTAGCCGGTCTTCAAAACGCTGAATAGCCTCGCTAACGGACGCGGGGGCTTGGTTCAGATGTTCTGCGGCGGCGCGGAAACCACCACGACGAGCAACTTCGACAAATACGCGGATATCTCCGAAGCTGTTCCGACTCATTGTTTGTTTTTCCGATCACTATGTCAGGAAAGGGGCGGGTTATCCTTACGCTACCAGTCCCCTAACTTCATGGCAAGCCACAGAAACAAGGAGCTTGCCATGACAGTCATCACTGAGATTTTCGTTTTGAAGATGAAGGACAGCGCGCATGTTGATGCGGTCCGCGAGGCTGCGCGCAAGGATTTTGTGGCATTGGACGGTGTCACGTCTTGGGAAACGCTGGTGTCCGTCGACCCGAACAAACCGACGCTTTACACCGACATCTTCACGTTCCCGGATCATGAAACCGCCAAACGCGTGACCCCTCAATTCGCGGAGCGGTCCGCAACCCAAGCCTTTCTGGCCGAAATTGACGAAATCATCGTCGGCCAGTTTTTCAAAGCTCACAACCCTCAGACAACGGAGTAGACCCATGAGCGTACGTACAGAAATCGAAGCCGTCATCAACACCTGGAACGGCGGCCTGGACGGCGGCGACATCGAGCAGATGGTCAGCACTGTGCACCCCGACACCGTGACCGTGAATGAACGCCAACCCGTCACTGTCGGTGCACAAGCCATCCGTGACAAATACAACCCCCGCATCGCGGCGGCGGAAATCACATCCGGTTTCGACATCGAAACCCTGACCGAATTTGGCGACACCGTTGTCGTCGTGGGCCGCTTCTATGGCACCATGAAGATGCGCGACACCGGCGATGTGCGCAGCCCCGAAGGCCGTCTGGCTCTGGTTTACCAGCGGGATGAAAACGGTGCGTGGAAGATGATCCTCGACATGGACAACAACGGTCCCCAATGAACCGCGCTGGCCGCGCCAGACAAGGCGCGGCCGCCTCTCTCCCCAGTCGGAATTTCACAGGAGTTCGAGATGTCTGCGCTTGAGATCGTCACCAAGGAAATCGTTGATTTGCATGATTTCTTCACCCGGTGGTTCAACGGTACCGTGGACCGTGCACAGCTTGCACCCAAGTTCCTGTCGCATCTGGATGACAACGTCATCTTCATCCCGCCAGAAGGACACATCCTGACAGGTGAGATGCTCAAGGGCGGGTTCGACAGCGGCTATGGCTCGAACACCGATTTCCGCATCCAGATCCGCGATGTCACCATCCGGCAGGAAATCGGGGATCTGATCATGGCGACCTATACCGAATGGCAGGTCGGCGCCACGCAGTCGGCCCACAAGAATGCCCGCGTCACCAGCGTTTTGATGAAAATGACCAGCCCCGTCACGTGGCTGCACATTCAGGAAACCTGGTTGCCCGATGACGTGCGCGACGCCGGTTCCTTCGACTTTTAATCCAAACCAACCAGAGGCTTACCCATGTCCCAATACATTGCAAAACGTCCCCGCGACATCGCGGATTGCGTCAGCGCCTATCTCCAGGAAGGCGATCTTGACGGTATCACCACCATGTTTCACCCCGACTGCCAGATCTTCTTTCCGTCTGATCAACCACCACTCACGGGGCTGAGCGGTGCACGCAAAGCGTTTGAGGAGTTCATTGAGCTCAAGCCGGCCATCAAAAGCGATGTGTTCTGCGAGGTGATCAACGGCGATGTCGCCCTGCTGCGCGCCAATTGGAGTGTTGTTGCGCCAGATGGCTCGCTCATGGCCGAAGGGCAGTCCACAGAAGTGGCCAAAAAGCTTGAAAACGGCGGCTGGGGCTACCTGATCGATTGCCCGAACGGCCCACCCGCTTTGTCCTGATCACCACACGACCGGAGGATTGCCATGACCGTCAAACATTTCCACGAAGGTGAGCTGCGCCTGCAAAACCAGGTTGGCATGCGCGAAAAGATCGATGTGCTGACCAAGCACCTGATGTGGGATCACATGCCGGATCAACACCGCGAATTTTTTGAAGGGCTGGAATATATCTTTCTGGGCACGGTGGATCAGGCGGGCCTGCCCCACGCCACGATCTTGACTGGACCCCAAGGGTTTGCATCCTCCCCTGACCCCAAGACGTTGACCATCAGGACAGACGACCGCGCTGGATTGCCTGCCTTTGATGGGCTTGCCATCGGCCAGCCGGTCGGCGTCTTGGGGCTGGATTTGTCGAACCGGCGGCGCAACCGGATGCACGGGCGCGTGTCAGCGATAGATGATGGGCAGATCAGCATCACGGCTGTTCAGAGCTATGGCAATTGCCCGAAATACATCAGTCTGCGGGATATCTCTGTCCGTAACGTGGCCCCTGCGCCGGCCACTGTGACGCCGCAGCCTCTGTTGGAAGCCGCCGATATCGACTTGATCGGCAAGTCGGACACCTTTTTTATCGCATCCTATGTGCAGGACGGCTCTGGCGCGCCCTATGAGGGGGTCGATGTCAATCATCGTGGTGGGCAGCCGGGCTTTGTGTCGGTGGACAGTGCCACCCAGATCACGATCCCTGACTACCGCGGCAACGATCTCTACAACACCTTTGGCAACCTGCTGCTGAACCCGGATGCGGCCCTGTTGTTCATCGATTTTGAAACGGGCGACCAGCTACACATGCACGGCACGGCTGCGCTGATCGAAGATTCTGACGCAGCCGCAGCCCATCCCGGTGCCTTGCGTCTGTTGCAGGTCACAATCACGAGTGTGACCCGCCGTAAGGCCGCCACTGGGCTGAGGTGGCAATTCATCGAAACATCGCCCGTCAGTCCCGACCTGAGCCAGCACTAGGAGCCGAGCAATGCCTCTCAAAATCCTCGCTTACGGCGCGAACGGCGCCCAGATGTCCGCAGGCACCCAAGCGCTGGTCGACGCAGGCCATGCGGTCCGCGCATTCACACGCTCCCCCAAGGGGGCAGAGCGTTGGCAAGCCGCAGGGGTTGATGCGTTCACGGGCGACATGGCCGATCTGGATGCGCTGCGCCGCGCCAGCGAAGGGCAGGACGCTCTGTTTTTGCACGTACCCCTGATCACCGACCCAAATGATGACCGCAAGGCCCATGGCCTGAATGCGCTGCGGGCCGCGAAGGACGCAGGGATCACGCGGGTTGTCTGGAATACCGGCGGGCCGATCATGGACCCGTCCTCGACCACCGATCCCGGGGCTGTGCTGTGGCGCACATTGCAAGAGGATGGGTTTTCCTTCCTCGGGCTGGTGCCGATCACCTATATGGAAAACCTGCTGGGGCCCTGGACCATGGAAGGGCTGAGGCAGGGCAAGCTGGTCTATCCGACCCCGGCACTTTTCGAGATGCAATGGGGTGCTGCCGCTGACTTTGGCCGCGTCGCGGATAAAGCATTGCAAGGCGACCTGCCCAACGAGGTTTTGCGCCTTGGCGGGCCCGCCGCGTTGGACGGCGACGATCTGGCCCACATCATGGGCGAGGTGCTGGGGCGGGACCTGACCTATGACGTCATGACGCCCGCTGCGTTCGAGGCACAACTTTCGATTATGGCCGGAGCGCGTGTCGCTGGCATGATCGCGGGCATGTATGGCGGCGTGCAGGCCCACCCGGATCAGTTCCAACCCGGTTTTCTGACCGACCCCTCGGAGATCGAGGCCCGGTTCGATCTCAAACTGACATCCTTTGCCGACTGGGTGTCAGATCATCGCCTTCACTTCACCCAACAAGGATAGTTTCATGAAGCTCTATACTCACCCTCTGTCCGGTCACGCCCACCGGGCTACTGCGATGCTTTCACTGCTGAATGTCGCGCACGACGTCGTCATCATGGACCTGCAAAGCGGCGCCCATAAGCAACCCGACTACCTGAAAATCAGCCCGCTGGGTCAGGTGCCCGCGCTGGTCGATGGCGATGTCATCTTGCGCGACTCCACATCGATCCTGACCTATCTTGCCATGAAATACGACGCGGACCGCACATGGCTACCGACTGATCCGGTCACAGCTGCCCTGATCCAGGAGTGGCTGGCCACAAGCGTTAAGGAAGTGTTCGAAGGGCCCTGTGGCGCCCGGATCTCGAAATTCTTTGGTGTGCCAATCGACTATGACGGCGCCGTTCAGAAGACAAATAGCCTGATGAAAACCATGTTCGAGCCGCGCCTGGCCCAGCATGACTGGCTGGTAGGAGACGCGCCGACCATCGCGGATATGGCGAACTATGGCTACATTGCTGCTGTCGAGGAAGCGGGTGTTTCATTGGCGGATTACCCCAATGTCAAAGCATGGCTGGCACGTCTGGAAGCCTTGGAAGGTTTCCCGAAAATCCAGTCCGTTGCCGAAATCATGGGAACAGCCGCCTAAGGCTGTTCCAAAGCGGAGCAGATTCTCGTGAGCAAGATCAAGATCATCTATGGGCACGACACCCTGTGTGGTTGGTGCTTTGGCTTTACGCCAACGTTGGATGCCTTTGCTGCGGCACACCCGGATGTTGATATCGACGTTGTTCCTGGTGGGTTGGTCAAAGGGGAACGTGTGGGCAGCTATGCCGACATGGCCGATTACATCGCCCAAGCCGAGGTTGATATGACCCGGGTCACGGGACGCGCCATCGGGCAACCGTTCCGGGATATGTTGCACTGTGAGGATGCTCCGCTGAGCATTTCGGCGCCCCCAGCCATGCCATCCTTCAAATGAAAGCGTTGGCGCCCGATCGGACGCTGGAATTTGCACATGCCATTCAGGATGTGCATTTCCTAGAGGGCAGGGACCTCAATGTCGCAGAAACCTATGACCAGATTTGCGCAACACACGGGTTTCCCAGGCTGGATACCGACACAATCGTCGGCGCCACCGAAGACACATCTCTGGTCGCGGAGAGTTACGCGCTATCCGCGTCGCTTGGCATTCAATCCTATCCGACAATTCTCGTCCTAACGAATGAGGGGAAGCTATTGGGTCAAATCGACTCCGTGTACGATCTCAAGACCTTTGAGGCAGAATTCAAACAGATCGTGATGTCCAAGACGGTAGATCATATTCGTGCGCTCATGACCTAGATCGAAGTCCAGACATGTGGGCTGGAGTGACTGCGGACCATTCGGGCCCAGCCCGTTACTTCAGACAGCATGTGGCACCGCCAAGATATCTGGCAGGGCCACGTCCCGCGAACCGACTGATGTTGTGATGTCGAGGCGTAGCGCAATTTAGAAAAGCTAAGCTGATAAGGTGGTGACCAAATACTACCAAAATACAAAATAATGAAATTCGAATTATCCCGATAGTTTCTAAAAGCAATAAGAATATCTTCTTTGGCATGACAGAACCGCTCGTTCTCATCACTGCCAACCCCATTGCGTTGGGTACGGAAAACGAGCCAGCCAAAGGAGAATATTATGAAACATACACTCACAGCAGCGGGCCTCGCGCTTGCAAGCTTGATGACGTCGTCCGCTTCCGCCGACGACGTGCAGGTCGGCTACGAGACGGTGGACGGCGTCAAGATCTTCTACCGTGAAGCGGGAAACCCGGAAAACCCTGCGATTGTCCTCTTGCACGGCTTTCCAAGCTCTTCACACCAGTACCGTCATCTGTTGGACGAACTGTCTGATGACTACTACCTGATTGCGCCCGACTATCCCGGTTTCGGCGCGAGCGATTTTCCGTCACCTGACAGCTACACCTACACGTTCGACAACATTGCCGAAACAGTAGACACATTCCTGGAGCAAAAGGGTGTCGACACCTTTTCGATGTATCTTCAGGACTACGGTGCTCCGGTCGGTTTTCGCATCGCGACCGTCCATCCCGAACGGATCGAGACTCTGATCATTCAGAACGGGAACGCCTATGAAGAGGGTGTGAACCCGGAGACATGGGCGCCTGTGACCTACCTTTGGGAAAACGGGCGCGATGCGGAATACGAGCAAACGCTGATCCCGAACATTTTCAGTGTTGAAGGGTTGCGCTGGCAGTATACCCACGGCACTCGCAATCCCGATGGAATCCTGCCGGACAACTGGTTGCTGGATCACCAGGCCATGAGTCGGCCCGGAATGCATGACGTCCAGCTTGGACTGATTTACGACTACCGTAACAACGTCACCAAATATCCTGAATGGCAGGCATACATGCGCGAACACCAGCCGTCTGCGCTGATCGTCTGGGCCAAGAATGACGCGTATTTCCCGGTTGCCGGTGCCGAGGGCTATCAGCGCGACCTTGTCGATGTGGACTACAATATCCTTGATACAGGGCACTTCGCGCTCGAAGAGGATGGTGATGTCATTGCCCTGCGCATTCGGAACTTCTTGTCGAAGCGCTTGTCACAGGCAGACCGGAACTGAACTATGATCTCATAGGATTTCCAGGCGCAGGCGCTTTGGGTGCCTGCGTCTCATACGATGGAGAGCACGATGCCCGACGCACATGTAACGATCAAAGAATTGAACAGATATCCGGTCAAAGGTCTGTCGGCGGAGCGACTGCAAACCGTCACGCTAAGTGCGGGTGAAGGGTTCCCTGGTGATCGCCTGTTTGGGTTTGCTCGGTTCAATTCAGGTTTTGATCCCACAGATCCCAAACCCCTGCCCAAAGATCGCTTTGTCGTTCTGCTAAAGGTCGCGGGACTTGCGGGATTGAAGACCGCCTTCGACGATGAGAACGAAATACTGGATGTTTCCGACGGACAATCACCTAAGACGTTCGACATGAGAGATCCGGTACAGGCGGAGGCCGCTGCCCGTTTTTTGCACGATCACTTGGCTTTGCCCGACACAGAACCGCCCACATTCGTATCATCCGCCCCGCATCGATTTACGGATGTATCCGTTGTCTCTCCGCAGATGATGAACGCGATCTCTGTCTTGAACCTCAACTCTTTGCGCGACATGGAAAAACGGATCAGCACGGAGCTGCACCCGGACCGCTTCCGGGCAAATGTTGTGATTGATGGATTGCCACCCTATGCGGAACTGGACGCTGTCGACAGAACATTGGCGTTTGGAGATGTGACGTTTCGTATCCTGTCCAGAACAAAGCGCTGCGCGGCGACCGAGGTGAATCCGAAGACAGCGGAACGCGACGTGAAGGTTCCTTATCTGCTCCGCAAAGAGCTCGGCCATATGGATATGGGTGTCTATGTCGAAGTTGCTGCCGGTGGGGTGTTGAACATTGGGAAGACGGGAACCTTATTGTGAGGGTGGTTCACCACGCACGATAGTCAGTTCAGTACTGAGGTCGCCCGCAAGCGATCTTTCGCGAGTTCGATGAAAGTGCGGATCTTGGCAGGCGCCCGACGCCCTTCGACATGCACAAGGTGGATCGGGAGGGGCGCGGGTTCGAATTCTTCCAGCACGGTTTGTAATGTGCCGTCCTGCAGATCCGGGCCGACCTGGTAGGACAGGACACGACATATCCCCCAGCTACGTTTGGTCACCGATATGGCTGTGGCGACACTGCTGACTGTCAGGCGCGGACTGATCCGAACGCCATCCTGCATGTCTTGGCCAAAGCGCCATTCATTCGTCGGGCTGACAGGCGAGGCTGCAACGATCTGATGCTTTTGCAGATCTGCTGGCGTTTGAGGGATGCCGTTCGCTTCAAAATAGCCTGGTGTTCCGCAGACGACCCGCCGCACCTGGCCAACACGCACGGCTGCAAGTCCGGACGAGGGCAACTCGCCGATCCTCACGGCCAAATCAAACCCTTCTTCGACCATGTTCACAATCCTGTCGACCATGAGAACATCCGCGCTGACCCCCGGATGGGTGTCTAGAAATTCAGTAAGGATCGGTGCGACGTAGATGCGACCAAACTCGTTGGAACAAGTGATCCGGAGCTTGCCCACCGGATTCGTGGCGGCCCCTTTTGCTGCATCGTCTGCGGCCTGCATCTGGTCAAGGATATGCCGCGCATCTTCAAGATAGGCTTGTCCAACCTCTGTCAGCCGGACCCGGCGTGTCGTGCGGGTAAAGAGCCGCGCGCCGAGCCGGGCTTCCAATGAGTTAATGCCACGAGTCGCCGATGGGGCGCTGAGCCCGACACGCCGTGCACCCTCCGCAAAGCTTTCTGCCTCCGCGACAGCAATGAAGACCTCAAGACTTTGGATGCGATCCATGGGGCAAGGCTCCTACAGATATATGTCATTTTGCGAAATAATGAGTTTCACATTTAACGCATTAATTCGACAGTTGGCATGTTTTATCAAGAGTGTAAGCGCAGCTCAGCGCTATGAGCATTTGAGATAGAGAGATCATCCCATGACGCAGGAACCACCCCGCCATCCGCTTCCACCGTTCAGCAAAACGACGGCAATCGAAAAGGTTCGACTGGCCGAAGACGGTTGGAACGGACGTAATCCATCGAAGGTCGCTTTGGCCTACACACCTGACAGTAAATGGCGAAACCGGGCGGAATTTCCGCAAGGTCGCGTTGAGATCGAAGAGTTCCTGACCCGCAAGTGGAACAAGGAACTCGACTACCGCCTGATCAAAGAGCTGTGGGCTTATACCGACAACCGCATCGCTGTGCGCTACGCCTACGAATATCACGACGACAGCGGCAACTGGTTTCGTGCCTATGGCAACGAGAATTGGGAGTTTGACGAGGACGGCTACATGGCCAGTCGTCACGCCTCGATCAACGAAAAGCCTATCACCGAAGAAGAGCGAAAGTTTCGCTGGCCGCTTGGCCGTCGCCCCGATGATCACCCGGGTCTGAGCGACCTTGGCCTTTAGTCTTGAAGAAGAACTGGAAAGAAAATGACCCCCATCAAACTCTATCGCAATCCGAAATCCGGTCATTGCCATCGCGTCGAACTGATGCTGGCGCTTCTGGACCTGCCCTATGAAACCATCGATCTGGACATGGCTAACGGCGCCCACAAGGCTCCGGAATATCTCAAGATCAGCCCGTTCGGGCTGGTCCCTGCCATCGATGACGGTGGTTACACGATGGCCGACTCCAATGCGATCCTGGTCTACCTCGTGCAGACCTACGCAAAGGAGTCAAAGTGGATGCCGCAGGGTCCGAAACAAGCGGCCGAGGTGCAGCGTTGGCTTACGGTAGCTGCGGACAATATCTATTCCGGACCTTGCGCGGCCCGTCTGGTCAAGGTCTTTGGCGTAGATCTGGATCACTCCGCAGCCGTGACGAAAGCGCACGACCTGTTCAAAATGATGGAGGCCCATCTGGACGGTCGAAATTGGCTGGTGACGGAGACAATCACCATCGCGGATGTGGCAGGCTATAGCTATATCGCGCATGCCCCTGAAGGGGGCGTTGACCTGGCGCCTTATCCGAACGTGCGTGCCTGGCTGGCACGGGTTGAGGCGGAGCCGAAGTTCGTCAGCATGGCGACATCGCCCATTCCCGAACTGGCGTAACCGCCGCTGGCTGGCGTGTCCTACGCCAGCTGCCATCCTTCACGAGAAAGGTCTGTGTCATGGTTGAAATCATCTCTGAAAATCCATTTCACGCAGGTGAGATAGAGGCCCAATCGAGGGCCGGGGTAGAGGACGTCGCCCAATGGGCAGGCGGATTTATCCGTGACCACCTGCCCGAGCAACATCGTGCGTTCCATACGTCACTGCCCTTTCTGGTCATGGCAGGGGCGGATACCGAAGGTCGGACCTGGGTTACACTGGTTGACGGTGAGGATGGGTTCATCCAATCGCCCGATGCAAAGTCACTGACCCTGGCGACCGATGTGGACGACGGCGATCCGCTGGCAGCAGCGCTTGAGGCGGGAACGGATATCGGTGTGATCGGGATTGAGCTTGCGACGCGTCGCCGGAACCGGTTCAGCGGGCGTGCCCGAAAATCGGAGAGTGGTTACAAGATCGACATCAGTCAGACCTTTGGCAATTGCCCTCAGTACATCCATGAACGGGCCTGGACCCGTGTCGAGCGCGGCGCGCCCGAACTTGCGATTGCAGGCACGACACTGACCCCTTCGCAGATCGCCTTGGTTCAAAGCGCGGATACGATGTTCATTGGATCTGGTCATCAAAGTGGCGACGACGTCCCTTCGCGCGGCTATGACGCCTCGCACCGTGGCGGTGCGCCGGGTTTCGTGCGTGTCTCTGACTCGGGTCATCTGCATATCCCTGACTACGCGGGAAACAACTTCTTCAATACGATCGGCAATCTGTTGATCGATCCGCGGATCGGCCTTGTCTTCGTCGATTTCGAAACCGGGACTCTCTTGCACGTCACGGGGCGCGCGACCGTTGATTGGGAACCTCAAAATTCACATGACTTCGACGCGTGGCGCATGATCAATGTCGAGATTGATGCAGTCGTCGAGCGCCCTGGAGCCGTTGCGTTGAGGTGGACGAAGCAGGATCATCTGCTCCACCGCCTGAGGGTCAAGAAGCGTGTGGCGGAATCAAATGACATCACGTCGTTCTATTTGAGCTCTGCCGACGGCCAACGCCTGCCTCCGTTTGAGGCCGGACAGCATCTGCCTATCGAAGTTCAAATCCCCGGTCAGGTCGGCGTTTCGAAACGCAGCTATTCGCTGTCCGGTGAGCCCGGCGCGGGCGACGGGTATCGCCTGAGTATCAAGCGCGAGGACAAGGGGCTCGTATCCCGTTTCTTCCACGACCAGATCCGTGAGGGCAGTTTCATCCAGGCCTCACAACCTGCTGGTGACTTTGTCATTCCGTGCGGCAAATGTCCCTTGGTTCTTGTCAGCGCCGGTGTTGGTGTGACGCCGATGATTGCGATGCTGCACGCCGCCAAAGCGGCAAACGGGTCGCGCCCTGTCTGGTTTGTCCATGGGTCCCGGAATGGCAAAGAACATGCCCTGCGCGAGGATGTCGATGCGCTTCTCGCGGACTACCCGGCGGCGCAACAACAGGTGTTCTACAGCCGACCAGAGGATGGAGACAGCTTTGACAAGCGGGGCCGTATCACCGGTCGTTCGCTGCTGGAATTGGGAGTTGGATCTGACGCGCACTACATGCTGTGCGGTCCAGCGCGCTTCCTGTCCGAGATCAAACGCGATTTGGAGGCCGGCGGCGTGCCAGCTTCAAACATTCACTTCGAAACGTTTGGACCATCAGTCTGAGCCGAGTTTCCGAAAGGGCTGACAATATTTTCTACTGAACTACTTTGCGTTCTTTGCCAGATCGATGAACGCCCGGAGCCTCATCGGCATATTACGTTTCGTAAGGTAGTTGATCGTGTGTCTTGGGCGGGGAGGTACCATGCCTTTCAGAACCTCAACGAGCTGTCCTGTTTCAATCAAAGGCCTGGCGGGGAATGTGTAAGTGTAGGCAAGTCCGATGCCTGACTTGGCGTAATCTATGAGCGTGTTGATGTTGTTCACAACAACCCGTCGTTTCGGCGCAACCGAGTAAGTTTCTCCTTCGTTACCGAAAACCCATGGTGCCGGATTTCGTGCGCTCCCGATCGCAAAGTAAAGCCCGTCATGCTCCAGCAATTCATCAGGGACGTGCGGCGTGCCACGTGTGTTGAGATATTCAGGGGCTCCAACCACGGTCATGTCGAGGTCAGGTCCGATTGGAACGGCATGAGTGTCAAGTTCCAGCATATGCTCAAAGCGGATGACTGCATCGATCCCGGATGTGACAAGATCCACTTTCCGATCATCATATGTGAGTTCAACACTCGCATCGGGATAGAGGGCACAGTATTCGCACACCAGCTTGTCGAGGAAAAACGGCCCACTGCTCTTGGGCGCATTGAGGCGCAGGACACCTCCAACCGTTCCTTTCGCATCATCAAGTGAACGAAGGGCGCTTTCCAGATCGTTGATCGCTGGCAAACTGTCCTCAAACAGTTGCTGACCCAAGGTGGTTAGGGAGATTTTCCGAGTGGTACGATCGAACAGGCGGACACCAAGGCGATCTTCAAGGCGCTGCACCGCCTCGCTTACCGAACCGGCACCGAGGTTAAGTCGGTCAGCGGCCGCACGAAAGCCATTCGCTTGAGCGACCTCCACAAAGATCGAGATGTCGCTCATTTCGTTCCGCTTCATTGATCTAAAATCCGATCATTATGTTTCGATATGTTCCATATACCCATTCAATAGGGGCTTTTATCCTTGGGCTCAATACACAGATCCAACGAGGAGACAGACCATGAAATCCATCGCTTCACACAGTAAGACCGTCACCATGCACCAGACGCTGCCCATCGCAGGGTGGGGCATGACGGGCGCTGCACTCGCCTTTACCATGATGATCACCGCCGGGTCTGCACATGCGGGTCCGACAAGCTATGGCTATGAGAACGTGGAGGGCATCAAGATCTTCTATCGTGAGGCAGGCGATCCTTCGAAACCCAGCATCGTCATGTTGCATGGCTTCCCAAGTTCGTCTCACCAATACCGGGATCTGATCACGGACCTCAGTGACGACTATCATGTCATCGCACCTGATTATCCGGGCTTTGGTTCAAGCGACTTCCCGACGCCCGACACTTTTACCTACACCTTCGACAATCTTGCGGACGTCATGGATACGTTCATTGAGCAACGTGGCATCGAAGAATACTCAATTGTCATGCACGACTATGGCGCGCCTGTTGGGTTCCGGATTGCCTTAGAACACCCCGAGAGAGTTTCCGCTCTGCTGGTTCAAAACGGCAATGCCTACATCGAGGGCGTAAGCCAGGCTGCAACAGAACCTTTGCAGGCGCTGTGGGAAAACCGGACCGACGAGGCTGACGCAATGGTCGCGGCCAACCTGTTCACGGTCGAGGCGCTACAGTGGCAATACACCCACGGCACGCGTGACCCCGAGAGCATCCTCCCCGACAATTGGCTGATGGATTACGAGCGTGTTCAGCGCCCCGGGCAGTATAAGGTCCAGTTGGACTTGCTGACGAACTACACCTCCAACATCGAGGCCTATCCGGCATGGCAAGCGTATCTCAGGGAACACCAACCGCCAGTTCTGGTGACCTGGGGCAAAAATGATCCGTTCTTCACGCCTCCCGGTGCCGAAGGGTACGCACGTGATGTGAAAGACATCGAGATACACATGCTGGACACCGGACATTTTCCATTGGAAGAAGATGGACCTTTCATCGCCGAGACAACCATCGAATTTCTGAAAGCACGCGGCATCGAATAGCTTTTCTCGACCGTGCGCACTGCCTGGTGTTATGATCTGATGCAGCCAAATCTCGATTTGGCTGCATATCTCGTTGTGTTCGGAGCGTGCTGCGAGGTTAGAGGCAAAGCGTCTGCAATCTCTGGAGCCTCACAGATTCAAATGGCGATCTGAGCCGCTCATTCCCGCAGCATCAAAGATCCCACAAATCATCTCCACATGCCTCATTGACCCAATGACCGCGTTCGAGCGTCTCGATCTGGTCTTTGAGAAAGGCAATCTCCTTGCGCTGCGCTATGACGATTTCTTCCAAAGCTTGGACTTGCACCGCCCGCGGCGTATTTTCAGTCTTCAGGTCAGACATGTCTAGTACTCCCTTATATGAGAAACCCTCGGTTTGGGTATGTGGACAATGTATCGAAGGTCCGGCTTGCGAAGCAGGATGACCGACCCTTGGCCGCCATCCGCGCAGACCGATACGACGGTATGAGAACCCAGGGCTTCTGCCATCATCGAGGCAGCGCAAACCTGCACGGAAGAGAATCCGGGAACACGTGGATCAAGCCCGGCTTCGAGCCATGCTTCCCGTGCGATATTTGACACAGACGCGCTTGGATCACTTGGCCCCAAGCGACGAAGTCGGGTGTCGCGCGCCGCGCCATGGCCTGCAAAACGGGGATCAACAGCGCGGGGGAGTTTTGGGTTGCGAATTCTGCACCCGCTTTGACGAACGGTGTACGGACCCCCAGGGCAATGTGACGTTTCATGGCGGTCTACAATCGAGCTTGGGCCGAGTGGAATGTGTACGCGGTCAATTTGATCTGGCCGCGTACACTTTTTCCCAGGCGCAAGTGCGTGCGCGTCAGGCTGCCCGAGACGCTTTCACGTGCGGGAAGTCGACTTCGACGTCGAAAACCTCGAACATGTAGTTGGTCAGGACGTTGATCGCGACATGGGAGACAATCTCGACGAGTTGGCCATCGGAATATCCGGCCGCGCGAACGGCATCGACGTCGCGTGCGTCAACCTGACCTCGGTTTTGCGCGACCTTCAGCGCGAAACGCACAGCCACGTCGGCTTTCGCATCGTTGGATGAACCTTTCCGGTTTGCTGCAAGCTCGTCTTCATCCAATTTGACAAGGTTCTTGCCCAGATATGTGTGTGCGCTGTTGCAGTAGTCACAGCCATTGTGGTTCGCGATTGCGAGGGCGATGCGCTCACGCGTCGCTGCGTCAAGTTCACCCTTACCAAGAGCGCCGTTAAGGCCAAGGTATCCCTCCAGCGCAGCGGGACTGTTGGAAATCAGGCGAAATCCATTCGGTGCAGAGCCGAGCATTTGCTTGACACCGTTCAGCAACTCCTGGCTGCCTGCGGGAGCATCTTCGATGGTTGCGGGCGTGGGTATGCGTGACATTGGAACTTCCTTTCTTAGTGTTATTTGCGCAGATCGCGCGGTTCGAGTTCGAGATAATGAAGCTTGACAGCAAAATAATATGCGGCTCGTGAACTGCTTTATTTCGCCATGTGGCTACTATTTCCGGAGTTTTGGCTGCATTCTGACTGGCTCGCTTGCGAGAGATCGCGAATTCAGAACTTGGGGGAGGCACATCCGCTGGGAGCGTGACGGGGCAGGGGGAAGCCTGCGCCGTCAGTCTTCGCAGACTTTCGAAACGACTTGGAAGCGGCCGCCGGTCAGCCCCAACTTTTGATGTGATCCGCGACGCTGGTGAGTTTCACGTCAAAGGTGGCTTCCAGTGCCTTCGTATCGATGGCCATTGTGTCACCGCCGAGTTTCGCAATTGCTCCATAAAGATCGCCAAGGGCAAATGCAGCGCCTGGGCTCCCTAATGCGTCGCCAACACGCTGGCCAAACTCCTCCGGGGTCATGGGGGCGAATGTGACGTCGCGCGCCAGCCAGTTCCCCATCAGGCCTGCCAGCTCAGTACCGGTCAACGCATCGGGTGTGCCGATCTCGAACGATTGTCCGGCCAGATCAGGACGGGAAAGGGCCGCCACAGCCAAAGTCGCCTGGTCCTTTTGAGAGGTCCACTGCATCTTCATGTTGGGGCCGACGGGCGGATAATCCAATTTGCCTTCTGAGCGGAGGAGCGGCAGGAAGATCTCGGGCTGGAGGTTCTCCAGATACACTGCGGATTGAAGCACAATTGAAGGAATGCCGGAGTTCAATACCGCACCCATTCCTTGGGTTGTGGCATCGACAATGACCGAAGAGGGGAAGCGGTCGCCTGACGGTCCGCCGGTCACGAAGACCAGCAGGGGCAACCCAACCTTGTGCGCTGCGCCAAAAAACGCCGCGGCCCAATTTTGGCTATCGTCCGGACCGCTGGGCATTGGGAAATGCAGGAATGCCGCATCAACACCTTGAAGGGCTTCTGCAACAGCATTTTCATCAGCCAGATCTGCGGCAAGGGCGATGGCATCGGGGTGGGTGGCCTTGATCTTTTCTGCATCTCGCGCAATCGCACGGACGGTGTGGCCTTTGGCCAAAGCTTCGCGGACAACGGGGGCACCTTGAGCGCCGGTTGCACCGAAGATGGCGACGGTTTTGGTGGTTGAGGAAGTCATATCTTGCTCCTTTCGATTGTCGCTAGACGGTTTCTAGTTCTTTGGGGTTTGAGGGGACGGCCTTGGCCCGGCCGTAAAACGATTGATGGTCAACCTGTGTGAAGTCATCATCTGTTACTCTGAGGACTGTCGGGACGCCGTGTGAGCCAACCGCGCTCATCCATGCTTGCGCTTGGGCAGAAATCTTAGCGGCTTCGGCGGCGAGTTCTGGTGTACCGACACGCTCGGCCTGATCGGCTGGGACACCTTCTGCGATCAAGGCATCCACGATGGCCTGCCGATTGGACGAGGACATGCCTTCGCCAAAGTGCAGGTTTTCCAAGCGGCGCCTAAGGGCAAATTCTTTTTGCGGACCTTGGTCATGGATCAAGGCAGCTGCCTGTGCTGACAGCCCGGATTCCAGTATTTCTGTCTCTGAAAGAGCGATCTTTGATTTGAACGCTTCCGAAAACACCTGTCCGGTCAGTGCCTGGACATGAGGAATGGTTTGCAGGATCTGCGCGCCTTTTCCTTCGCTCATCTTGGGAGCAGACGCACCTTGAAAAAGATGACGGTGCAAGACTTCCACCTCAGCATCCGTCTCAATCAAGGCGTCGAAAACGGGGGATGCGCCGTAGCACCAGCCGCAGAATGTGTCGTAAATCACTATGAGTTTTTCGTCTGGCATCGGAGCCTCCTGTCTGGTTCTCACCACAGGTAACCCGCTGCTTTCGTCAACATAAGGCAAAGTGAATTGAAGCACTGTCAGTGAAAAGCTAACAGTTTGGTATGAGCCGTCGATATAACCTGAATCGCCTAAGTCACTTCGTAGCCACTGTAGATGCTGGCACAATCACCGGTGCCGCTGAGGCGCTTGGGATCAGCAAAGCTGTGGTCAGCAAACAGCTTCAGCGGCTCGAAGAGGATGTCGGAACACCACTGCTCTTGCGCAATACACGTCACCTTCAACCGACCGCGGCGGGGCGGCAGTTCTATGAGGATGCAAAATCAGCGCTGACACAGGCCAACAATGCCTTTGAACGTGTTCAAGACAGGGACAGGGTACCGAAGGGCACTTTACGCATTACGGCCCCAGTGGATTTTGGGGTCTCTTATGTTGCTCCGTTTCTGGCCAAATTCCAGGACACCTATCCCGAAGTCATGGTGGATCTGCATTTGTCAGATGGTCTTGTCGACATCATTGAAGACCGTTTTGATCTTGCCTTTCGAATTGGTTGGTTAACCGACTCTAGCAACTTGGCGCGCAAATTGCTGGACTTTGAAGTGATCGCCATCTGTTCGCCCACAACAGCCGCGCGTGCCAATATCCGCGAACCGGAGGACCTATCGGATCTTCCTTTCGTCCAGAGCAGCGTCATGTCCGGAAGAACAGAATGGGTGTTCGAGAAAGACACTCAATCCAAGGCTGTATCTCCGAACGTCATTTCCGAGATCAACATCACACTGGCAATGGTTGCCCATGTCATGAACGGGTATTGCTATACCGTGCTTCCGGACTTTTTGCTGAAAGGCGACTTGCGACAAGGGCGGTTGAAACGTCTGCTGTCGGATTGGTCTTTGATGAAAGGTGGCGTGTACACCGTGACACCGCCAAACCGCGTGCGCTCAAATGCGCTTAAGCGATTCTTGGAGTTGGCGCATCAGAACATCTCAGTATAGCGCGTTTAGATCGTTCGCATTTGGCTGACACTCATTACGTACAAGCTCTATTTAGCTGACAGCGGCCATCTCATATCTTTTTGATAACACTGGCACCGTCGTGTCAGGTTTCTGAAAAGAGGATGAGCCAATGGAACTGGCAGGTTGGGATCGCGAAACGTCACCCTTTCACTCGGGGGAGCAGGAGCTGCAGGATCGGCTGGGCATCAAGGTCAGCAATTCCTATTGGTATCAGAAACTGGACGGCCCTTGTCGGCACGGTGGGCATCTAACAAGATCACTGAATGGCGACGCATCGCGGGGGTCTTACCGGCGGAAGATGGTCGTGAAAAAACCCTAAGCGATACTCGCGGGACTGCCGCGACACGGTTGCTCAACGCGGGCCTGACGCTGGCTGAGATCGCAAACTACATGGGGTGGTACGTTCGCTATGCCGCTCAAGTTATTGAATACTATGCAACTGTCTCGCCGAGTGAGTCGATGGCCGTTTTGGCTAAGTTGCAAGCGGCAATGGGACGTAAGAGTTCTGTGAACTTGTAAACGCAACTGTAAACGCCCTGCAGCGGCACAACATAGGAGAAAGCTAAGTGCTTGAAAATAAATGGAGGCGAGTACCGGAATCGAACCGGTGTACACGGATTTGCAATCCGCTGCGTCACCACTCCGCCAACTCGCCGTCCATGGTGTGTGAGCGGCGATAGACCATTAAAACGGGCCGTGCAAGGCTGTCTGGCCACGATGCGCTGGAATTCTACGCCATTGGCCACCTGCTGCGTTGCCCACGCGCGCTGACTGTGGCACATGTAAGCAAAAGAACCTGAACGAATGAGTTTAGCTGTAATGCCCGACTTCTCGACCCGGCGCACCATGATGGTAGACACGCAAGTCCGTCCCTCTGATGTGACGAAGTTTCCGATCATTGACGCAATGCTGACTGTCCAGCGCGAGGACTTTGTTCCGGTCGCGCAGCGCGAGACCGCGTATATGGGCGAAAACCTTGATCTTGGGGAAGGGCGCGTTCTGCTTGAGCCGCGCACTTTGGCTAAGATATTGGATGCGCTGGATATTGCTCCTGACGAGCTGGTGCTGGATGTTGGATCCGCGCTTGGCTACTCGGCGGCGGTTATTGCGCATATGGCCCAAGCCGTTGTCGCGCTGGAAGACAACGAAGCCATGGCGACGGAGGCGCAAGATGCGCTGATGTCTGCGGGTATCGACAACGTCATCACGCATGTCGAGGCGTTAGAAGTCGGCGCAGCAGAACACGGTCCCTACGACGTAATTGTTGTTGAAGGGGGCGTGACCCAAGTGCCGGGTGAACTACTCTCTCAACTGAAAGACGGTGGACGCATTGCGGCCCTGTTCATGGACGGTCCGTTGGGAGAGGTTCGGATCGGATACAAGATAGACGGTGCGATGTCGTGGCGCCGGGCATTTAACGCAGGGGCTCCGGTTCTACCGGGGTTTGAAAAACAAGACGCATTTACGCTCTAGTCCGAAAAACATCGGGCAGTTGGATCACCAAGAGGCAGGTTGAGATGATAGGCAAGTTGGCGCGGAGATTTCTGAGTACAACAGCGGTGACAGGAACACTTGTTCTGGGTCTTGGTTCTGCACAGGTGACCGCCGATACGCTTGCGGACGCCATGGTTGGTGCATACACGCACAGCGGGTTGCTTGATCAGAACCGTGCCTTGCTGCGTGCGGCGGACGAGGATGTGCCGATCGCACTGTCGGCACTGCGTCCCATCATAAATTGGACCGGCAGCATCACGCAGGAATTTGGGGATGTGACCAGCCAGGCCGGCATCTCGGGAAGTGCGGAATCCACAGATGTCATTCTGGCATTGAGTGCATCATTGCAATTGTACGACGGCGGTGCCGACCGGGCGCGGGTCGAGGCGACAAAAGAGACAGTACTTGCCACCCGCGCATCCTTGTTGAATGTCGAACAGGGGCTGCTTTTGCGCGCGGCGACCGCCTTCATCAACGTGGGACGACAGCAGAATTTCGTCGCTCTGAGCCAGAACAACCTGCGCCTTTTGCAGGAAGAACTGCGTGCTGCGAATGACCGTTTCGAAGTGGGCGAAGTGGCGCGTACCGATGTGTCCTTGGCCGAGGCTGCCGTGGCACAGGCACGCAGCAACCTAGCGGATGCACAGCGCAATCTGATCCAGGCGCAGGCAGAATACACCAATGTTGTTGGGCGGCGCCCGTCACAGCTATCGCCACTGCCTGGACTGCCGCGTACCGAGACAAACGTTGCTTCAGCCCAAGCTGTGGCCGTGCGCAACCACCCGGATATGGAGACCGCGCGTCGGCAAGTGTCTGCGAGTGAGTTGCTCGTCACAGCGGCCGTCAAAGATACATTGCCGGTCGTGTCGTTAGAGGGAGCTTTGGGGGTTCAAGAAGATTTCGGCAATCCGGACAGTGGCAGAACCGGATCGATTGGGGTCGAGGTGACCGGTCCAATCTATCAGGGCGGTAGTCTTTCGGCGCTCGAGAGACAGGCAATGGCATCACGGGATGCGTCCCGCGGGAACCTTCACAATGTGCGTCATGGCGTGCAGCAGGACGTTGTAAATGCCATTTCGGATCTTGAAGCGGCGCGGGCCAGCCTGGCCGCATCCGAACGCCAAATTCGCGCGGCCCGCATCGCATTCCAAGGTGTGCGCGAAGAGGCAACCTTGGGGGCCCGGACGACGCTGGACGTTCTGGACGCCGAACAGGATCTGCTTGATGCGGAAACCAACCGCATCGCGGCGCAGGCTGATCAATACATCGCTGCATATTCGGTTCTGGAATCGATGGGGCTGTTGACAGCGCAACGTCTGCAGCTACCGGTGCAGCTGTATGATCCGACGGCCTACTACAACCTGGTCAAAGACGGTCCTGCAAAGCGATCGAGGCAGGGTAGACAACTGGACCGGGTACTTCGGGCACTTCAAGTAGACGATTAAGGTTTTCAGCATAGTATTGTGCGACTCTCACCCGCAGGGTAAGCTGAGGCCGAGGTTGAGAGTGGTACTTTGACATGTCTGATCCAATGACCAACACCGAGGTGGAGGACGTCTTGGCGTCTATTCGTCGTCTGGTGTCCGATGACAACCGGCAAGCGCCGGAGAGCGAAGCGGCAGCGTCATCCGACAGGCTGGTCCTGACGCCTGCGCTGCGCGTGACCGACGATGTCGAAGAGGAACGCGACAGTGTGGACGAGGCCGCGGCCGATGATGTCACCGATATCGCTGACCAAGAGGTTCCGGAAGCCCAACAGGATGATCTGCCTGAGGACGAAACGCCTGCGTTCGAACTGACGCATGAGGCCCCTGACGAGGGCAGTGATGATGGCGATGAAACCACTCTTGATGACGTTGAGGACAAGCACGAAGACACCTCTGCGCCCGAAGAACATCCCATAGCACTTGATGCGGTCAATCTGGATCAGGACACGCTCATGTCCATTCAGGATGCATTTGACGATGTCGATGACGAGGATGCACTTGCGACAGCAGAGGCCGAGCCGACATTGAACGATGAGGCGACGACACTCAGCGCAAAGATTGCAGCGCTCGAGACGCTGATTGCCGGACAGACTGACGAATTCGAGCCGGACATGGCTGGGGATGGAGAGAATGCGGGAACGGAGCCACCCGCTCTTGCTTGGGAAGATGCGGATGAAGAGGTGAGCAACCCGGATCCGTCTCCGCATGTTGACGTTGAACCGGATACAGAGACTGCCAATGTCGAGGGCGCGCAGATATTCTCCAGCGACGAAGATGTGCTGGATGAAGAGGCACTTCGTGACTTGGTGAGTGACATTGTGCGCGAAGAGCTGCAGGGCGCATTGGGCGAACGCATCACACGCAATGTGCGCAAACTGGTTCGGCGTGAGATTCACAGGGCACTTGCCGCGCAAGACCTGGAATAGAGTTGCCAGCGTTCAGCCTATTTCGCTGTCCTGAGCGGTCGTGAATACGCCAGCTCATTTACTTGTTGGCGCTGCTGTATTTGGTGGACGCACGCACCACAAAATCCTTGTCGCTGCCTTTGTTGGGGCAATCCTGCCGGACCTGTCGCTCTATATTATGGCAGGTGTATCCTTGTTCGTTCTGGGGATTCCGCCAACGATTGTCTTTAACGATCTCTACTTCTCGAACACGTGGCAAACCGTGTTTGCCATCGACAATTCGTTTGTCGTTTGGGGGGTATTGTTCGGTTTGGCCTGCTGGCATCGGACACCATGGGCTGTCGCTTTGACCGGTGCGGCCTTGCTGCATGTGTTCCTGGATTTCCCACTGCACCACGACGATGGTCGACCGCATTTCTGGCCATTCAGTTGGTGGGTGTTCGAAAGCCCCATCAGCTACTGGGACCGTGGCCACGGTGCCGCATGGATTGCGCCGATCGAAGCCGCGCTTGCCACATTTTCAGCCGTGATACTTTGGCGCAGGGGGCTGCCAATATGGGGCATTGCCTGCGTCGTACTCCTGTTGCTCGCCGAGCTTTGGGTTGTACGCCAGTGGCTGTTTTTCTTTTCAAACGGATAAGCAAAAGAAAACGCGCCCCGTAGGGCGCGCTCTCTTTGTAGCAGCGATGGCTGCGATCAGGCCGCTTCGGCCTGTTGTGCCGCATTGCGGCGCTCTGATTCTTCGCGGCTCAGGGCGACAGATGTGCGGACGCCTTTGCCCACGAATTCCATCAGGCCTTCCACAACCCGTTCGTTCGGGTCGATACCCGCACAGCTCAGCACTTCGCGCCCGTCGCGCGAGCGTGCCCAGCGGGCGATCTGCTCTGGCCCGTTGCCATATTTCTTGTCGTCGGCGATTGCATCGTCGAGTGCAGCCAACACAACGGCTGCGAATAGTTTGCGTGCACGGTTGCCTTGCTCATTGTTAAAGGCAGTGCCGTCAACGAAATCTTTCATTCGTCGTCCTTCCTTTATTCTTGCTCTTGTCTTTCCGGCGTGGCGCCCGTTATGGACGAACTGCTCCGATTCGGATACCCTGTTTTTGCATGGCTGCCCTGCATGAAATGCATGCCTAGCTGCTGACGCAGCACAGTATGTCGTTGTCTTGCCGGGACCCACTACGCGAGATATAGGGACCAACAACTTTTCATCAACCTTTCGTCAAGGTTTTGCCACATGCCAAAAATCAACGGAAACGAGATCCGCCCCGGAAACGTGCTTGAGCACAACGATGGTCTATGGGCCGCGGTAAAGGTGGATCATGTCAAGCCCGGCAAGGGTGGGGCCTTTGCCCAGGTCGAACTGCGCAACCTGCGCAACGGATCGAAATTGAACGAACGCTTCCGCAGCGCCGACAAGGTTGAACGGGTCCGGCTCGAGCAGAAGGACCAACAATTCCTGTACGAGAATGACGGGATGCTGGTGTTCATGGATGCCGACACCTACGAACAGATCGAACTGCCTGCCGAACTTCTTGGCGACCGGCGCCCGTTCTTGCAGGACGGCATGACCATCGTGGTCGAATTCTACGAAGAAGAAGCCCTGAACGCGACCGTACCGCAGAAAGTCACCTGCAAGATCGTCGAGACGGAGCCGGTTGTGAAAGGCCAGACCGCGGCGAACTCGTTCAAGCCCGCAATCCTCGACAATGGGGTCAAGGTGATGGTGCCGCCCTTTGTCGGGCAGGACGAAGACATCATCGTGAATACCGAAACGATGGAATACGCGGAACGCGCCTGAGGCGTCTGCATCAGCCTTTATAGACGGCTACACGGGGCGCACAGCGCCCCGTTTTCTGTTTGTGCCGTTCGTTTCCAGACGCGGTCGCTTTGACAACTCACTGCGCGGGTATCTGCCACAGCTGCTCAAGGTCGTTGATCATCCCGAAAAGCCTGCAATAGCTGCATGCAATGCATGTGCGGGGCACGCATCACCAACATGAGCCCGGCCATTTCAAAACGGTGTCCCGAAAACAGTCCATGACGCACGCAGCGCACTCCCCTCTCATGATACGGCCAAGCCTCTGGCTACATGGTGCCAGCCTGACCTGCGCAACATGGCGGAAGGTCGTTGATGGTTTGCCTCTGGCCCAGACACCGAACTTGCCCGCAGTCGAAACGGATGCGCGTGTCGAAGCATATGCCGACATGTTGCAGCCCCTCGCACCCGACGGCGCTGTACTCGTTGGGCACTCTCTCGGGGGGATGGTTGCCTTGGAACTGGCCGCGCGCACCCGGCCTGCGGCATTGATCCTGATCGAAGCTGTCCCAACGGTTGTCGATACGTTTGCGGGGCGCCTTGCAGGGCGTGTCCTTCCGGCGGTCCTAAAACGCATCCCGCCGCGCCGTCTCGCCGGTCTGACCGGGGTAGGGGAGCCAAAAACCGTCGCTCGGGAATTGCGTGCGCAAATCCCGCATTGGGGCGCTGAGGCGATTGCCGATCAGATGCGCGCCGCGGCGGCCTATGACGGGCGGGGTCGGCTCAGTAAAATCGCGACTCCAACACTTCTGATCCGCGGCGCGCGCAACCGCGCCACCCGTCGGGGTATGAACGCGCTTGCAACAGGGATCGTCGATTCAGAACTGCTTGAGCTTGATGGAGGGCACAACCTGCCACTGGAAATGCCAGAGACCGTGCGAGTGCAGATCGACGCGTTTCTGACCCGCAGGCTTGGTTGATTGCAGCAGGTACGCCAGACTTGAAAGAAGCCGCTTCAGCCGTCGCTGCGCGTAACGGTGGCTTCCCCGGCCTGCATGGTGCCTTTGGCCCGGTCAAAACGCAGATAAGCGATGGCCCGATCTCCGGCCCGTGACAACAGCGTCCCGGCAGCCTTGCCATCCGCCAAAATCTCGGTCCCCGGCGCGGCATCCCCGGTCACATCCACCTGTGCCAAACCTTTGCGCAGGGTCGTCTTGTGTTTCATGCGGGCGGTCACCTCTTGTCCGACATAGCAACCTTTGCGGAAATCCACGCCGTGCAAGGCCTCAAACCCGACCTCAAGGATGAAGGTATTGGACGTGAGCTCCACGTCTGTTTCAGGGATCAGGTGCGCAACACGCAGCGCTGTCCAATCCGTGTCGTCCTCGGCCTGTGGCGCATCACGATAGGCGCGCCAACCCAAATCGGGGTGGCGCGGGTCTGCGAGCCCGTCTTCTGGAGTATCCCCAAGCCCGCGGTGCAGGTGCAGCGCTGTATCCTCCAGCGTGACGTTCGCGCGCAGTTTGTACATGCTCAGCCGCTGACGCAGCATATCGGTATGATCTTCATGCGCATCCAGCAGCACCGTGTCCCCGTCGGCGGCCAGAAAGAAATCAGAGATGTATTTGCCCTGCGGCGTCAGCAAGGCCGCATAGACCAATCCGTCGGCCAGCCCGTCCACATCGTTGGTCACCAGCCCCTGCAGGAAGCTGTGCGTGTCAGGCCCTGACAGGCGAAAGATATGGCGGCGCGACATGGGTGTTCCTTTTCGATCTTCCTCTTGTCATATAGCAGCGCGAACTCCATCCGAAAGGGGCCGAAGTGCCTGCGCCGATCTCCGTCATCGTTCCGACACTGAATGCCGAGGCTGCACTGGGTCCAACCCTTGCCGCCTTGATGGAGGGTGTGGATGGAGGCCTTATTGCCGAGCTGGTTGTGAGTGATGGCGGTTCAACCGATGACACGCTGACACGCGCGGATGCCTGGGGGGGCAACATCGTGACGGGTCCACCTTCGCGGGGCGGACAGCTACGTCGCGGATGCGAGGCTGCCCGGGCAGAATGGTTCCTGGTGGTGCACGCCGACACCGTTCTGTCGCCCGGCTGGTCCGAGGTTGTGTCGGCCCATCTGGGCCAACGGGACGCGGCGTACTTCAAGCTGCGCTTTGATCGCGGCGGCCGCGCGGTGGCCGCGTGGGCCAACCTGCGCGCACGCCTGTTTGGGTTGCCTTACGGGGATCAGTGCCTGTTGATCCGCCGCGATCTCTACGCCCGTGTGGGCGGCTATCCCGACATTCCGCTGATGGAGGATGTGGCACTCGCCCGTGCCTTGCGCGGCCAGCTTGTCCCGCTTGACGCGACAGCCGTGACCAGTGCCGAGAAGTACCGCCGTCAGGGATGGGTGCGCCGCGGGGCACGCAATCTCTGGACGCTGACCCGATACCTGGCTGGTGCTGATCCCGAGGCGCTGGCGGCTGCTTATCGACGTTAGCCGAACAAGCGCGACCTCAGCCGCATGAACAGGCCCTTTGATGCGTTGTTCTCGTCCCGATCGCCCAGCACGTCAGACAGCGGTGCGTCGATGATTGTTTTGCCATCCTTGAATTGCAGGCGGTAGAGATCGGCGTAGATGCCGCCGCGGTCCAGCAGCTCTTGATGGGTTCCCGTGTCCATAACCTCACCGCGATCCATGACGATGATCTGATCCGCGCTGCGGATCGTCGAAAGCCGGTGAGCGATCACCAATGTCGTGCGCCCCGCGGACAACCGATCAAGCGCGTCCTGAACCACTTTTTCAGATTGCGCATCAAGCGCCGAGGTTGCTTCGTCCAGCAACAGGACGGGCGTGTCGCGCAGCAGGGCGCGCGCAATCACCACCCGTTGCCGCTGCCCGCCAGACAAAGCCGATCCGCGTGGGCCGACATGTGTTTGCAATCCGTCGGGCAGCTTTTCCACGAAGTCGGTGACATGCGCGGCATCCAGCACTTCCTTGAGGCGCTCGTCACTCACGTCGGTGCGCCCAAGCAAAATGTTTTCCCGCAGTGTTTCGTCAAACAGCAGCGCTTCTTGTGTGACCACAGAATACAGGCCGCGCAACGCTTCAAGGTTCATTTCGGTTGTCGGGGTGTCGCCAATCAAGACGGCTCCGGCTCCTGGATCAATGAGCCGTGTCAGCACGTTGAAGATTGTGGATTTCCCGGCACCCGATGCGCCCACGAGGGCGGTTGTCTGACCCGGCTTGGCTGTCAAAGAAACACCACGCAAAACCGGTGCCTCACCATAAGACAGTTCGACATTCTCAAGGCGGATTTCCGGAACACCAACCGGTGCAGGCTTGGCGTTCGGCGGGGATGTCAACGCCAGCGGCGTATCCATCAATTCCTTGACCCGTTCGATGGACGCGGCAGCCGATTGCCACAGACCTGAAATCGCCCCAAGTCGCCGCATTGGGTCAAAGGCAAACCCCATTGCCGTAAAGAATGTCATGAACTGGCCGATGGTCTTTTCGCCGGAGATGATCTCGGACCCGCCATACAAGATCACGGCCATGAACCCGACGCCTGAAATGATGTCGATCATAGCCGGGATGGCGGCCCCGCCAAATGCAGTCTTTGTCTGTGTCTTTATGAACCGACGTGTCAGCCCGCGATATTGCCGCGCCTGATAGGCTTCAAGCGCGTTCAGCTTGACTTGAACGATCCCATGGAAAACTTCGTCCAGACGGGTCGAAAGGCCGGCGCCCAGGTCGCGCGATTTGCGGGCCTGTTTGCGGACGTAGCGCTGGGCCATGCCTGCCGGAAGCACCAGAACCGGGATACCAATCAGCGCCAGCATCGCCCAGATCGGGTCGACGCTGATTGCTACGCCAAGAAGGACGATCAGTCCCAGGAAATCACGCCCCGCGCCGGTGATGATCGCACGCCACACATTGCCCACAGCCCCAACATCACCTTGTACCCTCTGGATCAGATAGCCCGGTGGATGGGATTGGTGAAATGCGCCGTCTTGCAGCATGATCCTGTCCAGAAGGTCCATACGCAGAGCGGCCGATGTTTTTAGCGCCACCTGGGTCAGGATCAGCTTTTGGATAACCGATGACGTGGCCCGCACGATAAAGATGCCGACGACAAGAGCGCCGACCCAGACCAGCATGGCTGAATCACCCTCAACAAATACCTGATCGAACATGGGCTGCATCAGGTAGCTCAGGGCACCCAACATGGATCCTTCGATCAGCATGAACATAACCGCCACACTCATCAGGCCGCTGTGTTTCTTCAGATAGCCGCGCCAGATCCAGCTCAGAAGCTCGCGGGAATCTTCGGTGGGGGTGAAGGGGGCTTTGGGCTCTGTCACGCGTGGTGTCTGTCGGCGTTACGCCGCGCTCCGGTAAGGGACGTTGGATGGAAGCTCTAGCGCGGCGCGCGCTGGGGGGCAAGCGCAGCAGACCGATTGACGCCGGGACGCTGCACGCTACGGTGCGCCGGTCAATTACATGGCGGAGAGCATTCATGACATCACCATCCAAAGGTCGTTCGGGGCGTGAATATCTGGCCATTCCCGGCCCTTCGGTGATGCCTGACGCGGTCTTGCAGGCCATGCACCGCGCCGCGCCGAACATTTACGCGGGCGAGATCGTGGATATCGCGGCCAGTCTGGTCCCAGATCTCAAAGCTGTGGCCCGAACCCAGGGGCACCTGGCCATGTATATCGGCAATGGCCACGCGGCATGGGAGGCGGCCCTGGCCAACGTGATTGCGCCCGGCGACACCGTGCTGGTGCCTGCGACGGGCCGTTTTGCGCATGGATGGGCTGAAATGGCCGAGGGGCTGGGCGCAACGGCGCAAATCCTCGATTTCGGCAAGCGCGCGCCGTGGAACATGGATCAGATTGCCGAGGCGTTGCGCGCGGACACAGCGCACAAGATCAAGGCGGTCCTGGCCGTTCATGTCGATACCTCGACCTCGGTGCGCAACGATGTTGCCGCCTTTCGGGGGGTGATGGATGAGGTCGGGCATCCCGCCCTGTTGATGGCCGACTGCATTGCGTCACTGGGGTGCGACGCATTCGAGATGGACGCCTGGGGCGCTGACGTGATGGTCGCGGGGTGTCAAAAGGGGCTCATGGTCCCGCCGGGCATGGCCTTCGTCTTCTTCAATGATAAGGCTGACGCGATGCGCCGCGCGATGCCACGTGTCAGCAAATACTGGGATTGGTCACCCCGGGCCAATCCCGAAGAATTCTACATGTATTGGAATGGCACCGCGCCCACGCATCACCTCTATGGTCTGCGCACCGCTTTGGACATGATCCATGCCGAGGGGATGGAGGCGATATGGGCGCGCCATACCAAACTGGCCCGCGCAATCTGGGCCGCATGCGAGGCGTGGGGCGAGGACGGCCTGCTTGAGCTGAACGTCGTGGATCGCACGCACCGCAGCTGTGCCGTCACGGCCCTGCGGCTGGAAAGCCCACATGCCACCGCGCTGCGTGATTGGACCGAACAAAACCTTGGGCTGACACTTGGGATCGGGCTGGGCATGGCACCTCCCGGTGACCCGGCGTGGCACGGCTTTTTCCGCTTGGGCCACATGGGGCATGTGAACGGACACATGATCATGGGCCTGCTCGGCGGGATCGAGGCCGGGTTGTCGGCTCTGGGCGTTCCACATGGGCGCGGCGCATTGGACGCTGCGGCTGGAGTGATCGCTGACGTCTGAATGCGGACGCCCCGGGCAAAGTGTACAACAGCAACAGGCCGATGGTCAGGCAAAGCATATGGATGAACACTACAAGGAACAGACGCTCGTACAGCTTTATGACACCGTGAACGCGTCGCGGCATGATTTTGATTTCTACCGCGCGCGGTTGCCTGATCCGCCAAGCCGCATTCTTGATGTTGGATGCGGCACAGGGACGTTCGCGATCGAACTGTCGGTTGCAGGCTACGCTGTCACTGGCATCGATCCGGCCGGCGCGATGATTGCTGCCGCACGGGCCAAACCGGGAGCTGAAGATGTGCGTTGGGTTGTGGGTGAGGTGTCCGATCTGGATCAAGACATGCGCTTCGATGCCGCCATCATGACCGGGCATGCGTTCCAGTGTCTGCTGCGCGACGATCAGATCATGGGCCTGTTTCAAAACATGGCGCAACGTCTGGCACCGGGTGCTTCGTTTTGGTTCGAAACCCGGAACCCGGGGGCAAAGCCCTGGCTGCGCTGGACCCCGGAACATGCCGGGCCGCCCAAGACACTTGCGGACGGGCGCATTCTGCAAGTTACCCATGATGTCCAATCGGTCGAAGGTGAGTTCGTCACCTTTTCCGAGAGCTACACATTCCAAAACGGGGACGAGGCGCTTTCCACGCAAAGCTGCCTGCGTTTCCCGTCTCTGTCTGCCATCAAGGGGTTGGCAGCGCGCTCGGGCCTGCCCGTTCATTCGGTAAGCGGGGACTGGAACGGGGAAGCATTTGACGACCGCAGCCCCGAGATCATTCTAGAACTAAAAAGGCTGGACTAGCCGACCCGGACAGCACCGCGCATGCGCTGCGCGGTCTTCAGATCTGTTTGCCTCTGCGGATGGACGCCGCCTGTCGCTGCGCGGCCCAGACTTTGCCACGCTCAATCAGATGGTTCACACCCAGACCAAGCAGCATTGCCGCAATCAGGCCCCAGATCGCCCAGATCGCAACCAGGATCCACGTAATGTTCACCCCGAACATCACGATGCAGGCGTTTTTGTAGTTGGGCGCGGTTCCGATGTTGTGATCGTCCATTGCGGCCTCCGGGTTCTCCCCGTCGACTATAATACGGCAAACCGCCCTGTCAGCCCTTTCTCGCGTCATTGAGAGCGGCCGGGAGCGCCGTGGCAAAGGCATCGAGGTTTTCAGCCGTGCCACAACTGACCCGGATGCAGCGGTTCTGGGGCGCGGCAAAGGGCATGCGAACAAAGATGCCGCGCGCGATCAGCCCGTCCAGAACGGCCTTGGCAAAAGCGCCATCCGCACCGCAATCAATGGCGACAAAGTTGGTGGCTGAGGGCAGGGCGGCCAGCCCGTTGTCGCTTGCGATCCGGGCAATGCGGTCGCGCGCCCCGCCAATCTGCTCCTGGACATGGCCCAAATAGGATTGATCTTGCAGCGCGGCCAGCGCTCCGGCCTGTGCGGCGCGGTTCATGCCAAAATGGTTGCGCACCTTGTTGAACGCATCAATCAGGGGGGCTGCCCCGATGGCATAGCCGACGCGCGCACCCGCAAGGCCATAGACCTTGGAAAAGGTGCGCATGCGGATCACACGCGGGTCGCCCGGATCGATCTCCGGCGCCGTGCCCGGTGGGGCGCATTCGATATAGGCTTCGTCCAGAACAAGAACGCAGCCATCGGGCAATCGATCCAGCGCCCGTTCCAGCGTCTTGCCATCATGCCACGTGCCCATGGGATTGTCCGGGTTGGCGAGGTAAACCAGCTTCGCGCCGGTCTCTGCTGCCTTGGCAAACAGCGCCTCGGGGTCTTCATGGTCGTCGCTATAGGGGACGGTGTGCAGCGTGCCGCCATAGCCCGCAACGTGGTAGTTGAAGGTCGGGTAGGCGCCCAGCGATGTCACGACATGGTCACCCGGCCCCACAAAAAGGCGCACGAGGTAACCCAGCAGGCCATCGATCCCTTCGCCCACCATGATATGCTGCGCATCGATCCCGTGATGTGCGGCAAGTGCTTGACGCAGATCGTGATTTTCCGGGTCGCCGTATTTCCAGAGGTCCACTGCCGCCATGGCTTCGGCAACCTTGGGCGAGGGGCCAAAGACGCTTTCATTGGCGCCCAGCCGCGCCTCGAACGCGGCACCGCGTGCGCGCTCCTGTGCTTCGGGGCCGACAAAGGGCACGGTAGAGGGCAGGCTGGCGGCGAGCGGGGTCAGGCGAAGGTCGGTCATATCGAGAGGGGTAGCGCGGCACGCCATGGCGGGCAATGCCCTTACGTTCTGCTGGTATGGGATGCCGGTTTGCGCTTCTCTCGCTGTCAAAGGAGATTGCCCATGTCAGATCGTGTATCCGTTACCTACGAAAACCACATCGCCCATGTGCGCCTGACCCGCGCGGACAAGATGAACGCGGTGGATCAGGCCATGATTGACGGGATCATCGCCGCCGGGAACGAGGTGGCGGCCAGCAACGCCCGCGTCTGCGTGATCTCGGGCGAAGGCAAAGGGTTCTGCGCAGGCATCGACATCGGCGGCTTGGGCGCCATGATCGGCAAGGACCCGGTTGATTTGATGATGCCGCGCACCCACGGGGGCGGAACCACCAACCAGTGGCAAGAGGTGTCCATGGTCTGGACCCGCGTGCCCGTGCCCGTCATTGCCGCTGTGCACGGCGTGTGTTTCGGTGCCGGGATGCAGCTGGCGCTTGGCGCCGATATTCGGATCGCGGCACCCGATGCGCGGTTCGCGGTGATGGAGATGAAATGGGGCATCGTGCCGGATATGGGCGGCATGGTGTTGATGCCACGGTTGTTGCGGTCGGATGTGATGCGCAAGCTCACCTACACGGCAGAACCGATTTCAGCTGGGCAGGCAGAGGCTTGGGGCCTGGTCACTGAACTGGCGGATGATCCGTTGGCAGCGGCGATGGCACTGGCTGAGGCGCTGACGTTGAAATCACCAGCTGCCTTGCGGGCGGCCAAGGCGTTGATCGGATATGCAGAGACGCACGCGCCTGACGACATCCTGTTGGAAGAGAGCCGCGCGCAGGCGGGACTGATGGGCACGCCCGAGCAGATGGAGGTTGTCGCGGCGCAGATGCAGAAACGGCCACCTGTGTTCAAAACCTGAAGCGCAGGCGCGCATATTCCTTGGTTGCACGCAGATGAATGGCACGAGGCAAGTACCGCCTGTCAGACATTCTGATCATTGGGCACTTGCCAACCGGCTGATCCACAGGCGCGCAACATTTGAATGAAGCACGCGCTTGGCGCGTGCGACACATGCTGTGACGCTCGACTTTCGCAAAACTGAAAGCCGGATCGCGCATTAACGCATTAAATTGAGCTATTGATGCATCTCCTGCGCGGTTTCAGGCAGGATGAAGCGGTCCTGAGGGATCTCAGCAATACAGGTGATCTCGATCAGCAGTCTGTGATCATAAAGGGACGACACTTCCAAAGTGGTTGTCACAGGAAAGGGCGCTTCAAAGAAGTTCGCCCTGATCTCGCCGCACTGCATGAACGCCTGAATATCCGTCGTGAATTGCTGAAGGGATACGATGTCGCTCATCTTTCCACCCATCGCACCAAGGATGTCGGCCACGTTGTGCAAGACTTGTGTCACCTGAGCCGACATATCACCGTCACCGACAATCTCGCCGTCACGGTCAAGTGCGACCTGTCCTTTGAGGTAAATCGTCTTTCCGCCACCCGAGATGACGGATTGTGAGAAGGCCCCGAACGGGCTCCAGACATCTGGTGGATTGAAGCTCTTTGCCATGCTGCGCCCTTTCAGCCCTGAAACAGGGGGAGGTTGAATGTCGAATGCTGCATAGCAACTCTACCGCTTTGAAACCTCCCAAGCGATGGAAAGTCTCAGGGTGTTCACTATGCTGACATTTGCAGCACGACGGGCGAGAGGGTGACCTTGCGGTGGATCACCTAAAAAACGCTCTGGACGTGGTGTGTAAGGCACCGCCCGGAAGGACCAAACGATGCGGCGATTTGCCTGCCGGTCGGCCTTGTCTTTGAATGGTGGGGCAAAGGCGCCTCTTGTGACCGACGAGCGGCGCGATCCGTGAGCCTTGTCGAGCAAGACGAAATCTTGTGCCGTGGTCAGGGGCGTTTGCAGGGCTACGAGGCCACAATCTCACCCTTTCCTTTTCATTTGTTGCGCAAGTGCGCAATATTGTTGCGCTACGGCCACAGGGTTTCCGCAGCGTCATTTCCACTGTTGAGCAGATCCCGCGTCCCATGGATACAGCGCCTCCCGACAGTTCAGGTCGGACCCTAGCGGCAAGAGGTGATCACTCTTCCGGTGCGGGCGGCGCTGCCGACCTCGTATGCCAGGGCCGGGTTGACCAAAGGGACGTGGTTTAGGTCCACGCACGATGTGTAGCTCAATCGGTAGAGCATCAGACTGCGAATCTGAGTGTCGCGGGTTCGACTCCCGTCACAACGACCATGGGTAAAGTGGAAACACTTTGGGTTCGACTCCCACAAGGGCTGTCAAAGGCTCTCACACTTTTGGATCCGGGGTTGCCCCAGCAGGGCGGACCTCGCGGCATGATGGCTTCGGGCATTGCGCCAAGGGATCCGCACCTGCTCTGACCTCGGGTCGGGCACGTGACTGATGGCGCGCGGGCGCAGGTCCAGGCCGGGTGGATTTCGATCCACCCCATGCCCCGACCGGTGTTCAGACGTCCTCTCGTCGCGGTCCCACCTTTGGTTTTGGCGCGGGGCGGCTCCGGGTCTTTCCCGCCCGTGATGGGGCTTCACAACTGTCAGCCATGATGGCTGCAACCCTCTGAAACCAAGAAGGAGTTCGCGCTTTGCGACGACGATGATCCGAAAGATATGAAGGAGACACGACATGACATTGATAGATTTTATGATGGGGCGGCGGATGCTGACCCTGACGGAAACCGAGCGGGCGCTGGTGATGCGCAAGGGCCGGTTTGACACCATCCTCGGGCCCGGACGGCACGGTATTGCACGGCGCAACACCGACATACTGCGGTTCGACATGTCGGAACCTCACTTCAAGTCGGACTATATCGACGCGCTTGTGAAAACGCGGCCCGATCTGGCCCATGCGTACCTGACTGAGGTGCGGACCGGAACCGATGAGGTGGCAATCCTGAACCGGGATGGCCGGGCGTTCGAGGTGGTGACACCTGATCAGCGGACCTTTGTCTGGACCGATGCAGGGCCGTGGACGGTGGATCGGATTGACCTGACTGAGGGTCACGAGGTGCCTGTTGCGCTGGCGCAGCGGCTCATGCGGTCGGGTTTGACCCGGGCGCTGACCTCGACCGAGGTGTCGGCCGGTCATGTGGGCATCCTGTCGATTGACGGGGTTGTCACGCGGCAGCTGCCCTCGGGCACGCACTGGTTCTGGATGCTGGGCCGGAAGCACGGGGTCAAGCTGGTCGACACACGGTGGCAGGCCCATGAGGTCAGCGGGCAGGAGATCCTGACCCGGGACCGGGTGTCGCTGCGGGTGAACCTGTCGGCCGACTACCGGGTGACCGACCCTATGCGGGCGGTGGCAGAGGCGCGGGACTTTGTCGGTGCGCTGCACCTGTCGCTGCAACTGGCGTTTCGGAAAACCCTTGGGGCCCTGACGCTGGACGAGGTGCTGGCCGACAAGGTGTCGGTCAGCGCGGATGCCGCGGCTCAGGTGCGGACCGACATGGCGGCCCTGGGCATCGAGGTGGGTGAGATCGCGCTCAAGGACGTGATTCTGCCCGGCGAGATGCGGGACATCCTGAACCAGGTGGTTGCGGCCCAGAAAGAGGCCGAGGCCAACGTGATCCGGCGGCGCGAGGAAACGAACGCAACACGGTCGCTGCTCAACACGGCCAAGGTCATGGCGGAACATCCCGTCATGCTGCGACTGAAAGAGCTGGAAGCGCTGGAAACGATTGCCGGCAAGGTCGAGCGGCTGACCGTACACAACGGGGCCGAGGGGCTGATGCGGGACATCGTCCGGCTGCAGGACTGAAGCAAAGGGCCGATCCGGGGTGATCCCGGGTCGGCCCGTTTTCTTTCGGACGCGGGCAAGCCGCGACGCGATTGGTTTTTTGAATGGGGGCTCTGCCCCCAAACCCCCGAAGTTTGTCTGGCAAGATGAAGAAGGATCAGAGTTCTTTGAGGCGGGTGGGGGCTCCTTGGAGTTTTTGAGGTGTGATTTTTTCGCCACGTCGATGACGTCAGCGATGGGCAGGCCGAAGGTGTCGCCGGAGACGGCGAGCGCGACGGTGCCTTTGGGGAGGCTTGTGTCTCCGTTTTGAGCCTGGCGAAGCGCTGACGGAGCGCCTTGTTGCGTTTTTAGGAGGTTTGGATCTGTGGCTCGAACCCTTTGAGCAGGCAAGGAATGTTAGCACTGGCGGGCACATGAATTTGCGCGGGGGCGAAGCGGATGGCTTCAATCAGTTTGATCACCCAGTTGAGTTATCTGTCGGCTTCACTGTTGACCAGATCGGTGGTGAAGGTGGACCAGTTGCTTGGGCCGTGCCTTTGCTGCCACAGGCTATCGATGATGAAGGGTGTGATCGGGTGCAAAAAGATCAGGCATTCGTCGAATGTTTGGGCGTAGGTGGCTTCGTTGATAAGGGGCTTGCCGTTGGACGGCATGCGCGCCGTTGCGCCCATCGGGATGTTGTTGCGTTTGGTGACCTGATAGTCGCCGAAGTTGTGGGTGCCCGCGATCTTGACCGTGCCGGAGCCGAATGTCGCGTTGGGGTATTCGTCGGGATCAAAGATCGAGCTGTTTCGCGACAGCAAGGGCCACGGATGCTGGGTCGGCGATGTCGGCGCGCGCGTGCGGGCCTCTACGGTGCCGGATGCGGGCAAATCGGCGTCGCAACTGGTGCTGGACACTGCGTGTGCACGCGATAGGTTCGCCCGTGACAATGCCCCTCGGCAGACAGGAGTGTCCCCATGGAAAAATTTGGCAAATCCCAGCCCGTGAAACGCCGCGAGGATGTGCGGTTCTTGACCGGAGAGGGGCGCTATGTGGATGACATTGCCCCGGCGAACGCTTTGCAGACCTTCGTGTTCCGGTCGCCGGTCGCGCATGCTGTGATTACCGAACTGGATGTGAGCGACGCGCGCGAGGCCGACGGAGTGCATGCCGTCTATGTTCTGGCGGACCTCGAAGCGGCAGGCATGAACGTTGGAATGCAGGGTGCGACGGTCAAGAATCGCAATGGCACGGATGGTGCGGCACCTGAGCGGCCCATTCTGGCGCGCGGCCATTTGCGCTTTGTGGGCGAGCCCATTGCCGTTGTCGTGGCCGAAACACTGGCGCAGGCCCGTGACGCGGCCGAGATGATCATGCTCGACTATGACGATCTGCCCGCCAAGATGGATATGGCGTCAGGTGGCGAGGTGGTGCACGCCGAAGCACCGGACAATGTGGCCTATGACTGGCATATGGGTGACGAGGCGGCGACCCAGGCGGCCTTTGACGCAGCGGCGCGCATCGTGTCGCTGGATGTGGGGGACAACCGCGTCATCGTGAACTCGATGGAGCCGCGCGGCTGCTATGCGGAGCCCGAAGGGAACCGCGTGCATGTGGCCATCAACGGGCAGGGCGTGTGGGGGCCGAAAGACCAATTGGCCAAGGCGCTGAACGTTCCTGCAGACGATATCCGCGTGACCAACCCGGACACGGGCGGCGGTTTCGGGATGAAGGGGATGATGTACCCGGAATATTTCGTCGTGGCCCATGCCGCCCGCACCCTGAAGCGTCCCGTGCGCTGGATGTCCGAGCGGACCGAGGCGATGCTGTCGGACAATGCGGGCCGCGATCTGACCTCGCTGACCGAACTGGCCTTTGACGAAAACCATCGCATCATCGGCTACCGCGTGTTCACCGAAGCGAATATGGGCGCCTACAACTCGCAATATGCGCAAGCCATTCAGACGCAGCTGTTCAGCCGCGTGCTGACCGGGGTTTATGACATGCCCGCAGCGTATCTGCGCTCTGTCGGCTACTACACCAACACCACGCAGGTGGACGCCTACCGGGGCGCAGGGCGGCCCGAAGCGATCTACATTCTTGAGCGCGCCATGGACCGGGCAGCGCGTGAATTGGGTGTGGACCCGCTTGAACTGCGCCGCATCAACTTCATCAAGCCCGCGCAGTTCCCCTATGACACGCTGGTCGGTGAAACCTATGACGTGGGCGATTTCGACAAGGTGCTGACCCGTGCCGAGGCAGAGGCGGATATCCCCGGCTTTGCCGCGCGCAAAGCTGCCGATGCGGCAGCGGGGCGCCTGCGCGGTCTGGGCCTGTGTTACTATATCGAAAGCATTCTGGGTGATCCTGCCGAAAGTGCGAAGGTCGAATTCACAGAAGAGGGCCGTGTGAACATTTATGTCGGCACCCAATCGAACGGGCAGGGGCACGAGACGGTCTATGCCCAGTTCCTTGCTGATCAGACCGGAATTCCGGTGGACATGATCGACGTGGTGCAAGGGGACAGTGACCGGATCAAGCAGGGTGGCGGCACGGGTGGGTCCCGGTCCGTGACCGTGCAGAACACCGCGACACTGGCGACGGTGGATGTGATGCGCGAGGCGTTTGTCGCGTTCCTGAGCGAGGAAGAGGGGGTGCCTGCCTCCGATATCTCCTTTGATGATGAGCAGTTCCGGATGGAGGGGTCGAACATGACGCCGACCATGCTCGAGGTGGCCGAGATGGCCCGCGAGAAGGGGCGCGAGGACCTGCTGGTGCATGAACAGCGCACCAAGCTCGAGGCGCGCAGCTTCCCCAACGGCTGTCATGTTACAGAGGTTGTTGTGGATCCCGACACGGGTGTCGTGGCCGTGGACCGTTATGCTGTCGTTGACGATTTTGGCAATCTTATCAACCCGATGCTGGCCGAAGGACAGGTACATGGCGGGGTTGTTCAAGGCATCGGACAGGCGCTGACAGAGCATGTTCAGTTCGATGAGGACGGCCAATTGCTCACGGCAACGTTCATGGATTATGCCTTGCCCCGCGCCGATGACGTTCCTTACATCGGGTTTACGTCAGAGCCGGTTCCGTCAACCGCGAATGTCATGGGCATGAAAGGATGTGGCGAGGCTGGCACGGTCGGTGCGTTGGCTGCGGTGTCCAACGCGGTGCAGGACGCGCTGTGGGAGCACGGCGTGCGGCAGGCGGATATGCCATTCACACCGATGAAGGTTTGGGACTTGATGAAAGATGCTCGGATCGCGGCTGAATAATGCCATCTCGAACTGGTTGAAGAACCGGTTCGGGGCAGGCTTGCCAAAAGTGGCCCCGCCGACGCGGGGCCAGACGATCCATGTCATCATCATCGATGGCACCATGTCGACGCTGGAACCCGGCGATGAGACCAATGCCGGGCTGACGGCCAAGCTGCTCGGAGAGATGGGCAGCGAGGTGTCGCTCTATTACGAACCGGGTCTGCAATGGTCACATTGGCGCAAGGCCGGCGACGTGATCTTCGGCCGCGGGATCAATCGGCAAATCCGGCGCGCCTATGGCTATCTTTCTTCGCGCTACCGGCCCGGGGACAAGGTGTTCCTGCTTGGATATTCGCGCGGGGCCTATGCCGTGCGGTCGTTGGCGGGGATCATTGATCGTGTGGGGTTGCTGAAGCCAGAGGCGGCAACAGAGCGCAACATTCGCGACGTCTACCGCCACTACGAGTGCAGCCCTGACGGCGATGCTGCGCGTATTTTCGCGCGAAACAATTGCCATGCGCAGGTCGAGATCGAGATGATCGGGGTGTGGGATACCGTGAAATCCCTTGGGCTGAACATGCCGTTCCTGTGGCGGCTGAGTGCGCCGCGCCATGCGTTTCACAACCATCAACTGGGCAGGTCCGTGAAACACGGGTTTCACGCGGTGGCCCGGAACGAAACCCGCGTCGCCTATGCCCCCGTGATGTGGGACACCACCCAGGATTGGGACGGGCATCTGGTCCAGATGTGGTTTCGCGGTGTGCACGGTGACATTGGCGGGCATCTCTCGGCGCGGCGCGCATCGCGCCCGCTGGCCAATATCCCGCTGGTCTGGATGCTGGAACAGGCGGACGCCTGTGGCTTACCCTTGCCCGAAGGGTGGGCCACGCGGTTCCCGCAAGATGCCGAAGCGCCATCCATGGGAACCTTTGCCGGCTTCGGCAAATGGTTTGTCACCCGAAAACCGCGCCGCGCTGGGCTGGACCCGTCAGAGCGTGTTCACCCCTCTTTGACGCAGGCCCCACCACCACGATCCTGGTCGGAATGGGTGGCCGATCTGCGTGGAACGGGGGCCGACGCTCTTTGATCCTGAGCGGATCAAATTCGCCCCGCCCACCGTCCCAGGTGGGTCAGCGCATTTTCATGATGATGCAGGTTGTGGAGCCCGTGGCATAAAGCTTGCCATCGTCGACACCGCGAATTTCGCCCGTCGCGACACCTGTGCTGCGCCCCGCGTGATCGACACGCCCAATACACGCGATTTCCATGCCCAATGGGATGCCGCGCGTCAGATTGATCTTGTATTCAAGCGTTGTGTAGACCGATCCGGCGGGCACCTTGGTCATCACGGCGCAAGCCATCGCACTGTCCAAAAGCGTGCCGTACCAACCGCCATGGACAGTTCCCATCGGGTTGGTCACGTCAAATTCCGGCGTGCCGCGGAAGGTGACCAGGCCGTCCTGTACTTCATGTAGGGCATATCCCAACGTGTGGCCGATGGGTGGTCCGGGAACGGTGCCGTCCAGAATGCCCTGCATGAAGTCGAGGCCAGACATCGACAGGAGCTCGTCCTGGCTGGGCAGGTCCGTGATGCTTTGGGCGAGGCGGGGCATGTCTGTCTCCGGCTTGTTTTGCCGGAACGGTAGTTTGATCAGACCGATTGGTCTAGTGACAAATGAGCGAGGCGGTCAGCCTCCGGGGTTTACTTGGCAATATGAAGTCGATCAGGCGACGTTGCGCATTTGCCTGGGCCGAACGAGGCCAAGGGCGCGACAGACTTTGAGCGTGAGGTCGGGACGATTGAGCGTGTAGAAATGGAGCTTGTCCACCCCTTCGGTGATGAGCGTGTCGCACAGATCGGCGCAGTGGGTCAGGGCAAAGAGTTGTGCCCGGTCTTCGCGGTCGGCCCGGTCAAACGCGGTTGCAGTCGCCACCGGAATGGGCGTGCCGCATCTTTCTGCAAAGCTGCGCGCGCGCGTCCAGTTGGCCACGGGGAAGATACCTGGCGTGATGGGCGCGGTGATGCCGGCAGCCGCGCAGGCATCACGGAAGCGCAGGAAGCTGTCGGCCTCAAAGAAGAACTGGGTGATCGCTTCGGACGCGCCTGCCTCAATCTTGGCCTTCAGCCAGTCAATGTTTTGCTGGGCCGAGGCCGCGTCCGGGTGGCTGTCCGGGTAGGCGCCCACGCGGATGGTGAACTGGCCCATATCCGACAAGGCGCGGATCAGATCGACACTGTCCGTAAAACCGTCTGGGTGCGGTGCGAAGGCGCCGCCGCCCTGTGCATCGCCGCGCAGGGCCACGATGTCCTTGACCCCGCTGGCTGCGTATTTCTCTGCAGTGCGCAAAACATCATCACGACTTTGCCCTGTGCAGGTCAGGTGGGCTGCAACCGGCAGACCGGATGTCTTGCGCAGGGTCCGGGCGGCTTCCTGTGTCAACGACTGTGTCGTGCCGCCCGCGCCATAGGTCACGGAGACAAAGCGCGGGTTCAGAGGGGTCAGCGCCTGTACCGTGTCCCACAGATGGAATGAAGCGTCTAGGGATTTGGGCGGAAACGTCTCGAACGACAGGGCGACATTGGGCGTGGGCATGCGGCAGGCTCCTTTGGGCTTGTTGCACAATGCCTTGATGCGTATCTTGAGGCAAATTCATAACTCTCAAGATAAACATGAGTTCCGTATGCATATCGAGTTTCGCCATCTGCGCACGATCAAGGCCATTCACGAAGCCGGTGGCTTGGCACGTGCCGCGGATCAGTTGCACATCACCCAGTCAGCGCTGAGCCATCAGATCAAGGGGCTGGAGGATCAGGCCGGTGTGGAGCTGTTCGTGCGCCGCTCGAAGCCGTTGAAACTGTCAGCGGCGGGCCTGCGCTTGCTGCGGTTGGCCGAACAGGTCTTGCCGCAGGTCGAGGCAGCGGCAGCGGAGTTTTCCTCCTTGCGCGATGGGTCCTCGGGTCGCTTGCATATCGCCATCGAATGTCACGCCTGTTTCGAGTGGCTGTTCCCGGTGCTCGAAATGTTTCGCAAAAGCTGGCCGGATGTGGATGTCGATATTCGCCCGGGCCTTGCCTTTGATGCACTGCCCGCGCTGATGAAGGAGGAGGTGGATCTGGTGGTGTCTTCGGACCCTGAAAATCTGCCTGGGGTGACCTTTGTCGAACTCTTTGATTACGCGCCGGTTTTTGTAGCTGCATCATCCCACCCGCTGGCACAGAAACCATATGTTGATGCGGCGGATTTTCGGGATCAGACCTTGATCACCTATCCGGTGGAACGCACCCGGCTGGACGTGTTCAGCCAATTGCTGATCCCGGCCAAGGTGGAACCTGCGGCGGTGCGGCAGGCCGAGTTGACGGCGGTGATTTTGCTGTTGGTGGCGTCAAATCGCGGTGTTTCTGTATTGCCCGATTGGGTGGTGCGAGAGGTGAAGTATTCGAGCGACTACGTTACTCGTCCGCTGACCAAGGAGGGGTTGACCCGGCGGCTGTATGCGGCGGTGCGGGATGATGATCTGGGCAAACCGTATATGGGTAAGTTGCTTGATCTGGCGCGCGTTGAAGCGCGAAAGCTTCAGGCGGCGTGAGGTCGGGGCTGGCACTGTTTGCTGCGCAAATGCGCCCACCCACCGACCCAACAATCCATGTCACACAAGTTTGACGATCTGTTTGCCGACATTTTTTCCTTCGAGCAGGCCGATGAAAGCCGCAGGCGCGTTTTCCAGCCCCTCGGCGATGTCTTCAACAACCTTGATCTCGCCATTCAGGACTTTGGGGGCGACTTCTTTCAAAAAGCTTGGCAGCCGGTCCCAATGGTTTGAGATGATGAAGCCGTTGACGGACAGGAATTTGACAAGGATAGGCCGCCAGAGTGCGGGGGCGGACAGCGGTGTGTCGGCCCCGGCGCCCAAGCCCCCGGCGTTGTACCACGAGATCATACCGCAGACCGGGATACGCCCATGTGGGTTCATCAGTGGCATGACTGCTTCCAGAACCTTGCCGCCCACGTTTTCGAAGTAGATGTCGATGCCCTTGGGGGCTGCGTCTTTGATCGCGGCGCGGAGCGAGCGGGCATCTGCGTGAGCACGGTGATCGATGCAGGCGTCGAAGCCGAACGTGTCAGTTGCGAGTGCGCATTTATCTGCGCCGCCTGCAATGCCGACGGTCCGCAGGCCAAGGGATTTGGCAAGCTGGCCGACCATGGAGCCGACGGGGCCTGTGGCGGCTGCGACCACGAGCGTTTCGCCCTGTTTGGGCCGCCCGTATTCCATCAGTCCGTGCCAGCCGGTGAAGCCCGGCATGCCAAGGACGCCGAGGGCTGCGGTGAGCGGGCCCATGTTCGGGTCCAACTTGCGCAGCATCTTGGCGTCAGCCACCGCATGGGTGGCCCAGCCGAACATGCCCAAGACCATGTCGCCGGGCGTAAAGCCGTCAGCGTTGGACGTCAGCACTTCGCCCACGCCGCCGCCTTCCATCGTGCCGCCGATCGGTACAGGCGCCGCGTAGGACTGAGCGTCGTCCATGCGCCCGCGCATGTACGGATCCAGTGACATGTAGTGGACGCGGACAAGAACCTCACCTTGCGCAGGCTCCGGGATGGGGGCAGTTTTAAGGGCGAAGTTGTCTGGTGTCGGGGCACCCGTGGGGCGGCTGGTGAGTGTGATGTGCTGCATTTGGTCGGGCATTGTGTATCCTTTCCTGTTGGCATCAGTCGATCAGTCCCGTGCCCCCTTGGCAACCGTGTATCCGCGGCGTATAGCGCGCCCTTGATCTTTCCCATCTCCGGAGCATCCCGATGCAAGGCAGCGCAAATCTCAACATCATGATGAAGGCCGCGCGCAAGGCAGGTCGCTCGCTGGTCAAGGACTTCCGAGAGGTGGAGAACCTGCAGGTGTCGATGAAGGGCGCGGGCGATTTTGTGTCCAAGGCCGACCTCGCCGCCGAAGAGATCCTGAAGGAAGAGCTGCGCACCGCACGTCCGAACTATGGCTGGTTGGCCGAAGAGGGCGGCGAGGAAGACGGCGAAGACCCCACGCGCCGCTGGATCGTGGACCCGCTGGATGGCACCACGAACTTCCTGCACGGTCTGCCGCATTGGGCCGTATCCATCGCGCTTGAACACAAGGGTCAGGTCGTGGCGGGCGTCGTCTATGACGCGGCCAAGGACGAGATGTTCTTCGCCGAAAAGGGCAACGGTGCCTTCATGAACGACAGCCGGTTGCGCGTGTCGGGGCGGCGACAGCTGATCGAGAGCGTGTTTGCCACCGGGCTGCCCTTTGGCGGGCGGTCCGATCTGCCCGAGACACTGAAGGAACTGGCACGCCTGATGCCCACTTGCGCCGGGGTCCGTCGCTTTGGCTCGGCAGCGCTGGATTTGGCCTATGTCGCGGCGGGTCGCTATGACGGCTATTGGGAACGGCGCCTGAACGCGTGGGATTTGGCCGCTGGCTTGCTGATCGTGCGTGAAGCGGGTGGGCTGGTCGAGCCCCTGACCGAAGGCGGTAGCATCCTAGAAGATGGCGAGATCATCTGTGCCAACGAACACATGTTCGCACCCCTGGCCAAGATCATTCGCGTGTAAGACTTTAAAGTCGCGCGTCGATCGGACCTCAGTCTAGCGGCTCTCCGGCTTCTTATCCGGAGCCGCATCCGACGGGTGATTCACCCCATCATGCCACGGGATCGGTTCGTGGTCCGCCGGGTTCACCCCGTCAAGCGCACCCATGTTCACCCCGATCTCGTCCGGGTTCGAGCGGCGGTTGTGGTACATGTAGATGCCGCAGACATTGCAAAAGTGGTGTTTGGCCGTTTTTGTACCCCACTGATACGTCGTCAGGTTCTCCGCGCCCCTTATGATCCTGACGCCATCCTTCGGCGCGGTGACGGCGGGCGCGGCCCGGCGGCGGCAGAAGGAACAATCGCACCGCCCGGCACTCGCCAAACCGTCGCTCAACGTGACCTCAAGCACGACGGCACCGCAATGGCATGACGCTCTCATCGCCGCACCTTGGGGATGCGAGACATCGCATAACGGGCCTCGGGATGGGGCGGGTGCCCTGCGGTGCGCTGCCAGAATGCGGGCCCCCCGCGCCTGAGCCAGACCGGAATGGTCAGAAGTATGCCCGCGACAAAGCCGCCTGCATGCGCCCAATACGCCACACCACCGCCGTTCGGATCACTGCCGACGCCACCCACAAACTGCATGCCGAACCATATGAGCAACATGATCCAGGCGGGAATGGGGAAGATGCGAAAGATGATGATCAGGATCAGCAGAATGTCGACACGCGCCTTGGGAAACAGCAACAAATACCCGCCCATCACACCGGCAATGGCCCCCGACGCACCCACCACCGGCACCACCGACCCCGGGGCAGACAGAATGTGGATCGCACTCGCCGCGATCCCGGTGGTCAGGTAGAAACCAAGGAAGGGCATATGCCCCATTTCGTCCTCCACATTGTCGCCAAAGATGTACAAAAACAGCATGTTGCCTGCCAGATGCAACCAACCGCCATGCAGGAACATGGAGGTGAGCAGCGTCGAAAACCCGTCCCCGGACAAGATGCGCGCGGGGATCGCGGCATAGTCGAAAAAGAAACGGTTCAGCGCGCGCTCATCGGCAAACAGGCTGACATAGCTCAGGAACACCACCACGTTGATCGCCATCAGGGCGTAGGTGACATAGGGCGTGCGTCCGGAAGGGTTGTGGTCACGGATTGGAAACATGCAGCCACAGTTGGGGTTGGCGTAGCAAGCGTCAAGGACTCAGGGGCCCGGCCCGTCATTTCCCAGCAGCCGCTCCATGCGCCACAGCGCAGTTTTCTAATCAAACGGGAAAATTTCGCCAAACAATTGTCTTTTTTCCGCGGTAACACGTCTGCAACACGCTCATTGCTGACTGGAAAAATGCAAGATGGCCACAGACCCAACGTCGAAGACAACGCCCGATATGTTCCTTGAACAAGAGGCGGGGCGCTATCACTACAACCGTGTCTTCACCTTCGTATCCTGGTGTTTTTTCGGCGTGGCGATGCTGACGCCGCTGGCGACGGTCCATGTTTTTGCGGATCCGTCCAGTTCTGACATGCAAAACATAAAGGCACTGATTGCGCTTTTGCTCAGCCCGATCCTGGCGTTGACGACCTACAGCCTCGCCCGGAACTTCAAAGAGATCAGGATTGATCGCGCGGGCATCAAGGTGCTGCCCTATGGCCTGCACATCGCATCCGAACATATCGATGACATCCGCTACGGCAAAAACTTCGCGGGCGTCAGAACGATTGAGATCAAAGTAAACAAGCCCTACAGGGTGTTCCAGATGGCGTTGTGGTCGCTGGGTCGCAAAGTAACACTGGGCTTCAACCCGAAACTGTTCAGCTCTGCCCATGGTGAAGCGAACTAGGGACAGGTGCCAATGATGGTTTGATCCCGCAGGGGGCGAAACATCCTGGCCGCCTTGCGTATTGGCAAGGCGGCGCCCATGCGGCAGTGTTCCGGATTGGCGTCTTTGACGAAGCGCGCTACCATTGGGATATGCAGCCTGAGCAACCCAACCCCCTGATCCGCCTGTTCCTGAACAGCACCGCTGTGGGATTTGCGCTTTCGGCCGTGTTCGTCACGGGCATCTGGTTGCTTGACATTGCGGGCATTCACACACGTGCCGCACGCAGTGACGATGCGTTCCTGATCCTCTTCATCCTCTGGTTCTTCCATGGCCTCCTGTTCGGGGCCGTGCAGATCAGCTATGTGGTCTGGCAAATCGGTCGGGACGACCAATAGACTAGGGGAACCACAATGCGCGCCATGCAAGTCACCGCCCTCGGGCAGCAGCTCGAACTGCGCCAGATCGATACGCCAACCCCCAAGGCAGGCGAGGTGCTGGTGCGCATCCACACCTGCGGTCTCAACTTCGGCGATACGCTGATCGTCAAGGGGACCTATCAGGAAAAACCGCAACTCCCCGCCACCATCGGGATGGAAATGTGCGGCACTGTCGAGGCATTGGGCGAGGGCGTCACGCACTTGACCAAGGGCCAACGCATCGCCGCCTATGCGGGCTTTGGCGGGCTGGGCGAATATGCGGCGCTGCCCGCCAACATCTGCGTGCCCATCCCCGATGACATGACCGAGGTGGATGCGGCAGCCTTCCTCGTGGCCTATGGCACCAGCCACGTCGCGCTCGACTACAAGGCGCACCTGAAACCGGGTGAACGGCTGCTCGTGCTCGGTGCGTCGGGTGGGGTCGGCCTCACCGCCGTCGAGCTGGGCAAGCTGATGGGGGCAGAGGTGATCGCCTGCGCCCGGGGCGCCGACAAACTGAAAATTGCGTCTCATGCAGGGGCCGATCACCTGCTCGACAGCGACATCTGTGATCTGAAGGCGGATGTGAAAGCTTTGGGAGGTGCGGATGTGGTCTATGACCCTGTCGGCGGCGACCTCTTTGATGCGGCGCTGCGCGCCTGCAACCCCGAGGCGCGCCTTCTGCCCCTTGGCTTCGCCTCTGGCACTGTCCCTCAAATCCCCGCCAACTACCTGCTGGTCAAGAACCTGCATGTGCTCGGCTTCTATTGGGGTGGCTACATGCGGGTGAACCCATCGGTGTTGACCGACAGTTTCAAGGTGCTCTTTGGCTGGTATGCCGAAGGCAAGCTGAAACCCCATGTCAGCCATGTACTGCCGCTGGACCGCTCGAACGAAGCGCTCGACCTGCTGCGGACACGCAAGGCGACGGGCAAGGTCGTGATCCAGGTCGACGGCTAGATCTTACCCAAAAGTTATCGGACCTGCGCAAACCTTAACGCGGCAGCAAAGTTAACAGGGTGTGACTGCACTCTGCGCGAGGAGAATGCGCAGTTTTGGCCGCAAAATGCGCGGTTTTTCGGAAACAGGCGCGAAACCCCCATTTTCGTGGGGGGTAAAATACGCGATTTTGGCCTCAAAATGCGCAGTTTTGCGGCATCAGCGCACCGCGCGGTGCCTTAACCATTGCGTCCCCGGACAGGCCGCCGGTCGCCACCCCGCGCTTTTTGTTGTTCCCGCAGAAACACAAACAGACCTGCGCCCAGGATCAGAAGAATGCCGATCCAGACCTCAAGTACCGGCAAATCCCCAAATACCGCCCAGCCCCAGAACACGGCCAGGGGCAGACCAACGTATTCGAAGGGTGCAACTGTTGCCGCATCGGTCAGGCGGTAGGCTTGGCTCAGGCAATATCCGATGATGGCCGAGTTTACGCCCAATCCGAAAAAGACCCATATATCAGCACCTTGCGGCCAGACCCAAGCCCGCAGCAGAAAGATCACCGATCCGTTTGTCGCGCCTTCGGCATACCGCCCATCACCGGCGACAGCGAAAAAGCCCAAGGATACGATGACAAAGGTCGCCTGGATATAAACCGCCATCGCGCTGGCCTTGCTGGCCACACCCAGTTTCCGCGTAAGTATCTGATTCAATGCATAAGTCAGGGCCGCCAGCACCGGCAGCAGCAACACAACCCGGCTCACCTCAAGCGTATCAGAATCCGCCCAGGGGCGTTGCATGATGACAACCCCAGCAAATCCAACGGCCACCGCCGACAGTCGCAAGACACCAACCCGTTCACCCAGAATTGGTATAGATAACAATGTGATAAACAGGGGTGCGACAAAGAACAGGGCCGTCACATCTGCCAGTGGCAGCACCGCCAGCCCCACGAAAAAAGTCATGTTGGCAATGACAATCAGAATGCCCCGCAGCGCGTGCTGCCATGGGGTGTTGGTGCGCAGAATGCCAAAGCCACCTTCGTACTGAACGATGATCAGGCTGAACAGAATGCCGATGCCAGAGCGGGCAAAGACAATCTGATGAAGTGGATACTCACCCGATAACCGCTTGATAAGCATGTCATTTATCGAGATGCAGAACATACCGATCAGCACGCATAAAATGCCCAGCCCAGCGATGTTCTGACGCGCGTTGTCCATATTTTCAGCCCTATCACAGCATGGAACCGAATGGCTTGCGAATAGCGCATAGCGCAAATGCATGCGCTGCGGTATCACGGGCCAAAGAGCAAGGGAGCCTCCTCATGCAAATGTCCGATACCCGCCAGATCGCAGCCACCCCGTCCGAGGTCTATGCAGCCCTTCTGAACCCCGAAGTGCTCAAGGCATGCGTGCCCGGCGCGACCGAGGTGACAGGGACCCCCGAAGACGGGTTCGAAGCGTCCGTGACCCAAAAGGTCGGCCCGGTTAAGGCGACTTTCAAAGGTCAAGTGACCTTGTCCGAAATGATTGAGAATCAAAGCCTTACAATCACTGGCGAAGGTAAGGGTGGTGCCGCTGGCTTTGCCAAGGGCGGCGCCGAGGTGCGCATGACAGAGGTCGATGGCGGAACAGAGCTGTCCTATGATGTTGAGGCGAAAGTGGGCGGCAAACTGGCCCAGCTTGGCAGTCGCATCATCGACGGTTTTGCCAAGAAGATGGCCGATCAGTTCTTCACCAACCTGCAGGACGCATTGGAAGGGCCGGCCGCACCTGAAGCGAAAGCCGAAGCAGAAGATACGCCAAAGAAGGGTTGGCTTGGCCGCCTGACGGGCAAAGACTAGCGGTGCACATGCGGCTGTGCGTGGGCGCGCTGGTGCCGCGTTCCCGCGCAGCATAATTCTGCGCCATCCAATAATTTTGATCCATCCGAAATGAGCCGGAGTATTCATGGCGACGATCCTGAGTATCCAGAACCTGCGCAAATCCTATGCAGGCGGTTTCGAGGCGCTCAAGGGCGTCAATCTGGACATTGAAGAAGGCGAGATTATTGCCCTGCTTGGCCCCAATGGCGCAGGCAAGACGACTTTGATTTCAACGGTTTGCGGCATCACAATGCCGACCTCGGGGACGGTGACGGTTGCGGGCTATGACATCCTCAACAACTACCGGCAGGCGCGTAGCTTGATCGGCTTGGTGCCCCAGGAAATCGCGTTGGAGCCGTTCGAAAAGGTTGTCAACACGGTGCGCTTTTCCCGTGGCCTGTTTGGGAAGGGACGCAAGGACAGCGCGGTCGAAGACATCCTGAAACGCCTGTCTTTGTGGGACAAGCGGGACAACCAGATCCGCGAACTGTCGGGTGGCATGAAACGTCGCGTACTGATCGCCAAAGCACTGGCCCATGAACCCCGTGTGCTGTTTCTCGACGAACCCACGGCGGGTGTCGATGTGGAGCTGCGCAAGGACATGTGGGAAATTGTCGAGCAATTGCGGGCGGATGGCGTCACCACGATCCTGACCACACACTACATCGAAGAGGCCGAAGCCATCGCGGATCGGGTTGGTGTCATCAGCAAGGGCGAAATCCTGTTGGTCGAAGACAAGGACACCCTGATGGCCCGTATGGGCAGGAAGCAACTGGATGTTCAGCTGACAACGCAATTGGACGCCGTGCCCGATGTCTTGGCAGCCTATGACCTGAGACTGGGCGATGATGGTTGGACGTTGATCTACAGCTACGACGTGAATGCGGAACGCACCGGTATCACCAAACTGCTGACCGACGTTCAGGCATCGGGCCTACAGCTTCGTGATGTTGTCACACGTCAATCCAGCCTTGAAGATATCTTTGTCTCACTGGTCAACCAGCCGGAGGAGATGGCATGAACTGGACTGCGATCCGTGCTATTTACGTCTTTGAAATGGCGCGCTTTTTCCGAACCATCGCGCAATCCCTCATTTCGCCTGTGCTGTCTACATCCCTCTACTTTGTGGTGTTCGGCGCCGCCATCGGCAGCCGTATAGATCAGGTGGAGGGCGTCAGCTATGGCGCGTTCATCGTGCCCGGCCTCATCATGCTGACGGTGATGACCCAAGGCATTTCCAACGCGTCCTTCGGCATCTACTTTCCCAAGTTCATCGGGACAATTTACGAGCTGCTCTCGGCCCCCATCAGCTTTCTTGAGATCGTGATGGGCTATGTCGGGGCGGCTGCCACCAAGGCGATGTTTATCGGGATCATCATCCTGATCACGTCTTTTTTCTTCGTGGATATCCAGATACTGAACCCCGCAGCCATGATCGCATTTCTGATCCTGACGTGCGTCAGCTTTGCGCTGTTTGGCTTTATCATCGGCATCTGGGCGGGCAACTTCGAGCAGTTACAACTGGTGCCGCTGCTGATCGTGACGCCACTCGTGTTCCTTGGCGGGTCGTTTTATTCCATCTCGATGTTGCCGCCGGTCTGGCAGACGATCTCAATGTTCAATCCAGTTGTCTATCTGATCTCGGGTTTCCGCTGGGCGTTCTTCGGTGTCGAGGATGTGCCGATACTGACATCCCTGGTGGCCATCGCAGTGTTCACTTCGCTTTGCCTGGGGGCGGTCTGGTGGATCTTTAAGACGGGTTGGCGCATTCGGCAATAACGTTACGACGCGCAACTCCTTTTAATTGCGGCCTTGTTCTGTGTGGGGCTGCATTCTACATGGGCTTGGATGAAACGCTGGATCCCTTTCATGAAATCCGACCCGACAGTCGCCGTTGTGCGACTGCAAGGGGTCATTGCCGGTGGGTCGCGCGGCACGCTGAACGATCAGGCGCTGGCCAGTTCCCTTGAAAAGGCGTTCAGCCGGGGAAAGCCCGCTGCTGTCGCACTCGAAATAAATTCGCCCGGCGGCAGTGCGGTACAATCCTCGCTGATCGGTGCACGCATTCGCAGGCTCGCTATTGAAAAAGATGTGCCCGTCATCGCGTTCGTCGAGGATGTGGCCGCGTCCGGTGGATATTGGCTGGCAGCAGCTGCGGATGAAATCTATGCGGATCCGTCTTCAGTGGTCGGGTCCATTGGCGTGATCTCTGCTAGTTTCGGTGCGCATGAGTTACTGACACGACAGGGTGTTGAACGCCGGGTTTATACGGCAGGCAAGTCCAAAAGCATGCTGGACCCGTTCCGTCCGGAAAAGCCCGAAGATGTTGAGCGTCTGAAGGGGCTGTTGAACGACATTCACACGAATTTCATCGAGCATGTGAAAGCCCGCCGCGTGGGCAAGCTTGATGCCGAAGCCGACTTGTTTACGGGTGAAGTCTGGTTGGCGGAAAAGGCCAAGGCGTTGGGGCTGATTGACGGGATCGGGCACCTCAAGCCCATGATGCAGGACCGGTTTGGCGACAAGGTGAAGTTCCGCCAGTATGGCGTACGACGTCCTTTCTTTGCCCGATTGGGGGCGCATCTGATGGAGGACGCCGTGTCATCCATCGAAGAACGCGCGGCCTACGCCCGGTTTGGACTGTAAGTCATGATGTCCAAGATCGTCCTTCTGTTCCTTGCCTTCATTGCGGTGTTGGCCGTCTTTGGGAAACTGCACTGGATCGGGGTAAGCGATTGGCAGCTGCCAAATGTGCTTGCGGACGGTATCGGATTGGAAAGGGCAAGTGCAGTTGTGGACGGGGTGGAACCTGATGGCGGTTGCAATGCCGTGGCTTCTCAGCGGGCTTGGCCTCGTTATCCTGCTGCTGGCGGGGGACTCGCTCGTCAAGGGGGCCGTGAACTTGTCGTTGCGCCTTGGCGTGCCTGCACTGATCGTAAGCCTGACAATTGTTGCATTTGGGACGTCTGCTCCTGAGCTTCTGATCGCCATTCAAGCTGTTTTGGAAGGCGCCCCGGGCATCGCCATCGGTAATGTCGTGGGCTCCAACACGGCCAATATCCTTCTGGTTTTGGGCATTCCGGCTCTGCTGGCGACAATGCACACCTCCGAATGCGAAACGAAAAAGACCTACAACTTCATGATTGCGGCGTCGATTTTGTTCATCGCATTGGCGTTCCGCGGCAAATTTGACTGGATCGCAGCGATCGTTTTGCTGTCCGCGCTTGCATTCGTGCTGTGGGATGCCGCGCGCGAAGCCAGCGGTCACCGTGCTGCCTGTGCCGATGCCACGGTAGATGAAGAAGAAATTGAAGGGGTGGATCCAGATCTACCTGGCTGGCGTATTGCGATTTTTCTGATCCTTGGCCTGATTGGCCTGCCGTTGGGCGCGGATTTGCTGGTCGACAATGCAACGATCATTGCCAAAATGTACGGGGTCAGTGACACGGTGATCGGTCTCACGCTTGTGGCTGTGGGCACGTCCCTGCCTGAGCTGGCCACAACCGTTATGGCCGCACTGCGCAGGCAGGCGGATGTCGCTTTGGGCAATGTAATCGGATCGAACATGTTCAACCTGCTCGCCATTATTGGCGTGGCCAGCTTTGTCGGTACGATCCCCGTGGACTCCGCGTTCCTAAGGTTCGACCTCTGGGTCATGCTGGGGGCATCGATCCTGCTGGTGCCGTTTGTCTACATGCGCCGTGATATCACCCGGGTGTGGGGCGTGATCTTGACCGTCCTCTATCTGACCTATCTGGCTATCGTACTAAGCTGATTTCAAAGAGGGAGGGCGCGATGACGCGCGCACTAGTAACAGGGGCAGGGCACCGCCTGGGCCAGGCTATGGCAGTCTATCTGGCGGGGCGTGGATATGACGTTGCTGTACACTACGCCAGCTCAGACAAGGGCGCGCGCGAGACAGTCGCACAGATCGAAGCCAAGGGGCAGCGTGGCGTTGCCTTGCAAGCCAACCTGCTGGACGAGGCTGACACACAAACGCTGTTCGGACGCGCCGTGGATGCGCTGGGTGGTCCGATCACCTGCCTGGTGAACAATGCCTCCATCTTCGAATACGACACCATAGAGAGCGCCACCCGGGACAGCTGGGACCGGCACATGGAAAGCAATCTGCGCGCGCCGTTCGTACTGACACAGGCCATGGCGGCCCAGGGGCTGATGCCCACGCAAGACGATATGAATGAGCCGGTCGCGGCCGGGCTGATCCTCAACATGGTGGATCAACGTGTGCGCAAGCTGACGCCCGAATTCATGACCTACACCATCGCCAAGATGGGGCTCTGGGCGCTGACCCAGACCAGCGCACGGGCGTTGGCACCGCGTATTCGTGTGAACGCGATTGGACCGGGGCCGACACTACAAGGCGGGCGTCAAAGCGCCGAGCATTTTGCCAAGCAACGGGCGGCAACTGTGCTGTCGCGTGGATCAAACCCTGCGGACATTGTTGGCGCTTTGGGATACTTCCTCGATTCACCGGGCATCACGGGGCAGCTTTTGTGTGTCGACGGGGGACAGCACCTGGCGTGGGAAACGCCTGATGTGATCGGGGTCGAGTAGGTTACGCTAGGTGAGTTTTGCACTGGATTCATTTTGGTTACAAAACTGTTACCAAAAGCCCTGTGATTTCAGTGACTTGTTGCTTATGTAATAAAAATATACGTGAAAACAATGCGTTACATATGTGCCTAAAAATTAGGCATTTCAGCGAAACGCCCAAAAAACAAAGAAAAAACCTGAACGCCCAGAAGTTACCCGCACACTTATCCACATGATCCGTGGATGCAAGTATGCTTGATCGGCCAGTCAAATAAGTGCAGCCAAAACAGGAAAGACAGCACGAATCGCATGGAGAAAAACGAGCCCTCCTCACACGCCCAAATTGCACACCCCGCGCCCGTCGGGCACGAGGTGATCCAGGGCTATCTCAAGACGTTGGATTCATCCCCCGGCGTCTACAGGATGCTCGACCGTGAGAGCCGGGTGCTCTACGTGGGCAAGGCGCGCAACCTGCGAGCGCGGGTGTCGAACTACGCAAGGCCCTCAGGTCATAGCGGTCGGATTGCCCGCATGATCTCGATGACCGCGTCGATGATGTTCCTGACCACGCGGACGGAAACCGAAGCGTTGTTGCTGGAACAGAATCTGATCAAGCAGCTCAAGCCGAAATTCAACGTGCTGCTGCGGGACGACAAGAGTTTTCCGAACATCCTTGTGACGGGCGATCACGCCTATGCGCAGATTAAAAAGCATCGCGGGGCAAAAAAGCAGAAGGGGGCGTATTACGGACCTTTCGCCAGCGCAGGTGCGGTGAACCGCACGCTGAACCAGCTGCAAAAGGTGTTCCTGCTGCGCAATTGCACCGACTCTATGTTCGAGAGCCGCACGCGCCCCTGCTTGCTGTACCAGATCAAGCGGTGTTCGGGACCATGCGTGGGCCTGATCTCGGAAGCCGACTACGCTCAATCGGTCAAGGATGCCGAACGCTTCCTGTCCGGTAAAAGCACTGACATTCAGGCAAAACTCGCAGATCAGATGCAGCAGGCATCGGAAGAGATGGAGTTTGAACGCGCTGCTGCCATGCGCGACCGTATCCGTGCGATGACACAGGTGCAATCGGCACAGGGTATCAACCCGCGCGGTGTGACTGAGGCGGATATCGTTGCCCTTCACATGGATAGCGGACAGGCGTGTGTGCAGGTGTTTTTCATCCGGGCGAACCAGAACTGGGGCAACCGCGATTTCTATCCGCGCGTGGGGGCCGACGTGGACGCGGCGGAAGTGCTCGAAGCGTTCCTAGGCCAGTTCTACGACACGAAGGAACCGCCCCGGCAATTGATCCTGTCAAACGAGATCGAAAACCCCGATCTGATGGCCGAGGCGTTGACGCAGAAGCTGGGCCGTAAGGTTGAGTTGCTGGTGCCGCAGCGCGGGGAAAAGGCAGAACTCGTCGACAGCGCACTGCGCAATGCTTGCGAAAGCCTGGCCCGCAAGATGGCCGAGAGCGCGACGCAGGCCAAACTGCTGCGCGGGCTTGCAGAGGCATTTGAGTTGTCTCAACCGCCCGAGCGGATCGAAGTCTACGACAACTCTCACATCCAGGGCACCAATGCCGTCGGTGCAATGATTGTCGCTGGCCCGGACGGGTTCATGAAAAATAGCTACCGCAAGTTCAACATTCGGGGGGATGATCTGACGCCGGGCGACGATTTCGGGATGATGAAAGAGGTGCTGCACCGCCGTTTCAAACGGCTGCTGTCCGAAGACCCCGACCGGACCAAGGGCATGTGGCCGGACCTGCTGTTGATTGATGGTGGGGCAGGGCAGGTGAGTGCCGTTGCCCAGATCATGGCCGAACATGGTGTTGAGGATATCCCGATGGTCGGCGTGGCCAAAGGTGTGGACCGCGATGCCGGCAAAGAGGAGTTCCACCGTGTCGGCCAACGCCCGTTTGCGCTGCGCCACAATGATCCGGTGCTTTATTTTGTGCAGCGTATGCGAGACGAGGCGCACCGCTTTGCCATCGGGACGCACCGTGCCAAGCGGGCCAAATCAAATATGAAGAACCCGTTGGATGATATTCCCGGCGTGGGTGCGTCGCGTAAGCGCGCGCTGCTGGCGCATTTCGGGTCGGCCAAGGCGGTCAGCCGTGCCAACCTTGCCGACCTCAAAGCAGTGGACGGCGTGTCAGAAGGGTTGGCTCAAAAGGTCTACGATTTTTTCCATGATCAGTAAGGCTTGGCAGTGCGGCTTGATACATGAACCATCGGCTCTTCCCGCTCCTGCAAGTTCACGCTAGACCTGCCGCATGACTTGGAACATCCCGAACACTCTCACAACTCTTCGATTGATCGCCGCCCCGCTTGTGGCGGTCATGTTCCTCTACTTCACACGACCTTACGCCGACATCCTTGCCGTGATCCTGTTCGTGGGCGCCGCTATCACTGATTGGTTCGACGGCTACCTTGCCCGCGCATGGGGGCAGCAGACGAAACTGGGCACAATGCTGGACCCCATTGCGGACAAGGCGATGGTGGTGATTGCCTTGATGGTCATCATCGGTTTTTCCAGTTGGTCACCCTGGCTTGTCTTGCCCGCGACAATGATTCTTTTCCGCGAGGTTTTCGTGTCGGGTCTGCGTGAGTATCTGGGCGATACGGCTGGAACGCTGAGTGTCACGAAACTGGCGAAATGGAAGACGACGCTTCAGATGATCGCCATTGCGGTGCTGTTCTCGCAGGGGGTGTTCGAGCACTATTTTGGCATGTCGATCTGGGGCATGGACCAAGCTATGGTCAGCGCCATCTTGAATGGCGACGAACCGGATCACATGGGGCTGTCTTGGAAACTGGCCGGCGCTGATTGGTCGGGCCGTATAGGCCTTTGGTTGCTGTGGATCGCCGCCGCACTTACCTTTATCACCGGCTGGGATTACTTCCGTAAGGCCATGCCGCATTTGAAAGGGTGACAAGGATGGACGTGCTCTATTTCGCCTGGGTCCGCGAACGGATTGGCATTCCCCGTGAGGCGGTCGAAACTAAGGCTACAACTGTCATGGACCTTGTGGACGAACTGCGTGGGCGCGAAGAGCGCTATGCCGCTGCTTTTGCCGACATCACGGCCCTGCGCGTGGCAGTGGACCAGCAGTTGACGGAGTTTGATGCGCCTCTGGACGGTGTGCGCGAAGTTGCCTTTTTTCCTCCGATGACGGGCGGCTAGCGTTATGCGCGTCGTGGTACAGGATACTCCTTTCGATTTCGGGGCCGAGGCGGCGGGTTTTGCCGAAGGTCGCGCTGTATCTGGCGCTGTAGTCACGTTCACGGGCATTGTTCGGGATGTGGATGGCGGGTTGCAGACGATGGAGATCGAACACTATCCCGGAATGACCGAGGCCGCCCTGACCGAGATTGCGGACCAGGCCGTGATCCGATGGTCACTTGAGGATGCGTTGGTGATTCACCGCCACGGGCGGTTGGATGTGGGCGAGATGATCATGATGGTCGCCACCGCCGCGCGGCACCGCAAGGATGCGTTCGAGGCCGCCGAATTTCTGATGGATTACCTCAAGTCCCGTGCACCGTTCTGGAAGCGGGAGATCACCAAAGATGGTGCAGAATGGGTCGCGGCGCGGGATGAAGACGAAGACGCACTTACGCGCTGGTAATGGCGAATCAAGATCCGTCTGACGACAGTAGGCGAATGAGAAGCCCTCAAGATTGCTTAGGAGCGGCGGATTGAAATCCACCTTACCAACCATCCTGTAAGGCGGATCTTGATCCGCGCCGCGCGTCAGCTCGCTTGCTGTCGATCAATCCAGGCGCGCAGCTCTTCCGTCTCGTGGCGCGCATCGCGCAAGCCGTCCATGGCGGCACGCAATTCGGCCTCGGTCTGGCTTAGTTGATTGGTCAGCTCAGCCTCGCGTTGCTGCAGGTATGTGATGGCCTGATCGCGCGTCTCTTCGGCTTCGTGCAGTTCCTGGCTCATGCGGTCCAGTTCTGCAACATCCCCGGCTGCGACACGGGTAAAGCGATGGATCAGCCAGTTGGCGAACCAGCCAAGGCAAAACGCAATGAAAAGAATGATAGCTGTCGCGATGACAAACTCAGTTCTGCTCATCGTCCTGTCCTTCGGCGCTGTCCTCTGTGCCCGCCTCTGTATCGCCTGTTCCGGCCAGGGTTTCCAGCGTTGTTTCACCTTCCGGCGCGGAAGGGGCTGGGCGGATCAACTTGAATTCGATGCGCCGGTTGGCCTCGCGCCCTTCCTCGGTGTCATTTTCGGCGATAGGATCGGCCTCGCCATATCCTTTGGCCGAATAGGTGGACGTGAGCACACGTCGCGCGCGCAATTCGTTCAACACCGATTGCGCCCGCGCCTGGCTGAGGTTCAGGTTCATCTCTTCACGGCCCTGACTGTCTGTATGCCCTTGAATTTCCAACCGCAGATCACCGCATTGGCGCAGCACTTCGGCAATATCATCCATGGTGCCAAGGGCACTGGCATCGATGGTTGCGCTGCCTGGCTCGAACCTGATTTTCGAAGATGATAGGATCGTCGCAATTTCTGCCTCGCATTCGTCTGGCGTCGGAAGTGCGGCAATGGGGTCGAGTTTTTCCTGATAGATGACACGGATGTCAAACTCTTCTGCTTCGCCGAGTTTCGAGGCGAGCAGCGAGGCGATGTTGGTACTGGCCTTTGGATTGCCCGTGTTACCGGACACTGTCAGTGTGTCAGGCGTGACAGTCACAGCGCCGTTCGAAAGCTGTGACAAAGCCTCAAGCCCAGTGAGCACGCGAACGGGCCAGTTCGACGGCAGGTCGTCGACGATACGCGTCGCGGTATAGACGCTGTCAGTGCCGAAAGCAGCTTGCGCATAGCTGTTCACGAGCGAGCGGAGGTTTTCATCCGAAATCCGACCACGCAGTTGAACGAGGCCTTCAGGGCTGAGCGTGGCGACGAACTCGGGTGGGCCCTGGTTGGGGTCCACTGTCTCGGGCAGCTTGGCGTACAGTGCAAACACCTCGGGGAGCTCATTCTCCAATTCGCCGACCACGCGGTCGAAATCGGCTTGCGGCGTGCCCTCGGCGGCAATCAAGGTGATGTCCGCATCGGAAAACGTCACTGAGCCTGCGCCCAGTTTGGACAAGGCCCCGATGGATTGCATGACGGCGGTGCTCCATTTCGGGCTGGGCACACCCATGCCAACGGTGCAGGTCGCAGAACCGGTCAGTCCGGCTTCGAGGGCCGCTGTCACAATCCGTGTCCGTGCGGCTTCTGTGTCGGCGGAACAGGCATCAAAGCGTGTTCCGTTCTCGTCCTTGACCAGTCGTAGCGTGAACGGCGTGATGACGGGGCGCGGGGCCGCGATGTCCAACGCCACGCGCAATCCGGGTGGGGCGGCGCGGTTCAATTGTGTTTCAAGCTGCGCCTTTTCCTCGGCGCTGTCGGTGATGGCCTTGATCGATACGCGGCCCGCTATGACCGACACTTTGGCACGGGGCAATCGCTCCATCGCCGCAAGTGAAAAGCCAAGGGAATCTTCCCAGCCTGCTGGGGCCGGATAGTCTGCTACCTCGATCAGGTCGGTCACCGGCAGGTCGCCTGCAATGGCCGTGATGCGGTCGATGACGGCGGTTCGATCTGTTGTTGCCGGGATTAGACCGATGATGGACAGCCCCGCGTCGTTGCGCAGGATTTCAGCCGAAAAGCGGGGCGGTGCAATGGCCGCCGCAGCCTCGACCTCCATCTCGTCGATGACACGAGCGGCGTCAACAACGCTACCTGCCGTGGACAGAGCGGCAAAGCGCACGGCTTCCGTGGGTGCGATGCCTGCCAGCGTGACCTGTAAACCGTCTGCTTGAACCTCGGCCCAGGTCAGGCTCGCTTCATCCAGCGCATCCCGGACGCCGATTTCCGAGGTTTCCTCGATCAGTTTTACCGACAGATTGGCCGTCACTAACGCCAGCACAGCCGCCACGGCAAACGTGGTGACAACGATCAGAAGGGACGACAAACGCATTACATGCAACCCTTTCTAAGGTCAGTAGCGCGACCCGGTTTACGCGGCTTGGAGCAGGGGTTCAATCATACCAGCAGGGCTGCGCAGAAAAAGAGCAGCGGAATCGCGCCCGTGTCCCGATTGGCCCGGAACAGTTGCAGGCATTTGGCGGGGTTCTCGATGTCCAGCCCGCGCAGTTGCCATGCCATATGCCAGCCCATGGCCCATGGTCCCCCCAGCGCCAGCACCATTGCCAGCACATTGGCCGCGTCGAGTGCGGCAAAGATCACCGCGATCCCCATCAGGCCCACTGTCGCCATCAGAAACCTGAGTAGCCATTGGGCCGTGCCGTTACCAAACAGGCGCGCTGTTGATTTGACACCGATCAGGGCGTCCTCCTCGGTATCCTGATGGGCATAGATCGTGTCATAGAACAGCGTCCATGCGATTCCTGAGAGGTAAAGCACAACGGCCGGTGCTTCCAGCTGCCCGGTATGCGCGGTCCATGCCAGCAGTGCGCCCCAGTTGAAGGCCAGCCCAAGAAAGACCTGCGGCCACCATGTGAACCGTTTGGCGAACGGATAGACGGCGACCGGCAGCAGGGCGAGGATGCCCAGCAAGATGGCAGCGCTGTTGAAGGTCAGCAGGATGGCAAAGGCGATGAGCGATTGCAGGCACATCCAGATGACGGCACCACGCACGGTGACCTGACCCGAAGGGATGGGGCGCGACCGTGTGCGCTCGACCTGTCCGTCAAAGCCACGGTCGGTGATATCGTTCCACGTGCAGCCTGCTCCACGCATCAACCAGGCCCCCAACGCACAGCCAATTGCGACCCATGCGTCTTCCCAGCGTGGGCTTTGATCGTGGATCATTGCAAGCGTCAGCCCCCACAGGCAAGGCAGCAACAGCAGCCATGTGCCAATGGGCCGATCCGCGCGGCTCAGGCGCAGGTAGGGGCGGCTCCAGGCGGGGGCCAGCGTGTCCACCCAGTTGCCCGACACTGCGTCGGCGACTTGTCCGTCTGGTGATGGCTGCGTGTTGGTCATATGTAGGGGCTCATGAGTGATGCGAAGATCCGCCTTTATGTAGAACACCCGTTGGGGCAGGGGCAATCCGTCGTCCTGTCGCGGGAACAGGCCCATTACCTTTTTGGCGTCATGCGCCTTACCGGTGGGGCAGCGGTCTCGCTGTTCAACGGGCAGGATGGTGAGTGGCGGGCCGAAGTGGTCGAGGCTGGCAAGCGCGGCGGTACACTTCTGTGCGAGGCTCAGACCCGACCACTGCAAATGCCCCCGGACTTGTGGCTGATGTTCGCCCCAATCAAAAAAGCACGGACAGACTTCATCGTCGAAAAGGCGGCCGAGATGGGTGCACGGCGCATCGTACCGGTCCAGACCGATTTCACGAATGCGGGGCGCGTGCAGCGTGATCGCTTGCAGGCCCATGCGGTTGAGGCAGCAGAGCAATGCGGCGGAACCTATGTGCCCGAGGTGACTGACATGGCCCGGCTCGACCGGGTGCTGGCCGATCTTGGCGACAGGCAGGTGATGTTCTGCGATGAGGCCTTGGCAGGGGCGGGGGACAGTTCCGGGTTGCCGGACATCTCGGGGCCATGGGCGATCCTGATCGGTCCGGAGGGCGGATTTTCAGACAAGGAACGGACGCGCCTGCATGCACTGGACAACGCACATGCGGTGCAGCTCGGGCCGCGCATCCTGCGTGCTGATACGGCGGCCGTGGCTGCGCTGACGGTGTGGCAACAACGGTTTGGGGATTGGCGGTGACTGGGTCGGTGACCACCCGTTACTGCCGCGCCGGGCCCGAAGATGCCGATGCCATTGAACGTTTCTTGTCCCGGTATTCAGAGACATCCATGTTTCTGCGTTCCAATCTTGCAGAGTGCGGTATCGGCAATAGGGAAGGGGCGCATGCAACGGATTACATTCTGTGGCGCGAAGACGACGATATTCGCGCGGTGTTTGGTCTGACCAGATCCGGTTACCTTCTTGTGCAGATGCCAGATCGCGTGCCTGATCTTGCAACCTTGATCCCTTTCTGGGCTGGTCGCCACGTTTTGGGCATGAGCGGTGCCTCGGATCAGGTTGGCAATGTGTTGCCAGCGCTGGGACTTTTGCCTGACCAAGATGATCTTGTGGAGGATGAGCCCTTGCTTGTCCTTGATTTGCACGATCTGGCAACTGGAGACGACACGCTGCGTGCTGTGTGTTCGGGGGATGGCGACATTCTGTCGAACTGGTTCTGCAGCTATGGCAAGGAAACGGGTCTGCCGTTTTCCAAGGTCGATATTGAACGGCGCGTGCAGAGTGCTCTGGTTGATGGATTGGTGCAGATACTCGAAAGCGAAGGGCAACCCGTTGCGATGACATCAGTGAACGCCGCTGTTGAAAACACGATCCAGGTCGGTGGCGTGTTCGTGCCTCGGTCAGTTCGGAACAGGGGCTATGGTCGCCGGGTTGTGGCGGCACAATTGGCGCAGGCGCGGGACAATGGTGTGCGTTGCGCCATCCTGTTTGCGGCAAACAAGGCGGCCGAGGCAGCCTATGCTGCCATTGGGTTTCGCCGCATTGGCACATACCGCGTGGTCATGTTCAACACACCAAGGACGATTGTGGGGTAATGGATGTTCTTTCGACCTGAGGCAAAGGCCACACTTTGGCGTTGGCGTGAAGTTCTGGCGGGTATCGCGCTGGCGATCCTGGCGTTGTGGTGGCTGGCGCAAGCGCGCGGTGTTCTGGGATACATCGCGCCGGTGATGCTGGTCGGGGCCGGCGCGCTGATCATGGTCGGTCTGCAACGCGGGCGTTTTCGCGGGGCGGGTGGAGGGCTCGGCACCGTTCAAGTGGATGAGGGCGAGGTCACCTATTTTGGGCCGCTTAGTGGTGGATCGGTATCCATGCGTGAAGTGCAACGCTTGACTTTGGACGGCGCGCAGTCGCCAGCGCATTGGCGCCTTGATCAAACTCATCAGCCGCCACTTATGATTCCTGTGGATGCTGATGGGGCAGATGAGTTGTTTGATGCATTCGCCGCGCTGCCTGGGCTCAAAACCGAACGGATGCTGGCCCAATTGCGTTCCAGACCAGACGCGTCGGTTCTGATCTGGGAACGCAGCGCGCCGACACTTGCGCACATGGAGCCACGCGGGCGGGCGTGAGACCGTGACGCGCGATGACCAGTTGCGCGTGGATGCGCACGGCCCCGTGATTTCACGCACGTCCCCAGCGCATTGACACCTCGGGCAATTCGCCCCATCCCTTGCAGCTTCAGACAAACGCAAAGCGGAGCGCCCCATGTCCATCCCTCAGTCCGGCGGCGGGCCAATCGAACATCACGATCAGCTGGTCCAATACATGGTTGATGGATGCAAGCCGAAGGCGGACTGGCGTATTGGGACCGAGCACGAAAAATTCGGCTACTGCCGCGACACACTGAAACCGCTCCCTTACGAAGGGGCACGGTCGATCGAGGCGGTTCTGAGCGCACTGCGCGACCGCCACCATTGGGGTGAGTTGCGCGAGAGCGGCAAGTTGATTGGCTTGGAAAAGGATGGCGCTAACATTTCTCTCGAACCCGGTGGGGCGCTTGAGTTGTCCGGCGCGCCGCTTGAGACGATCCACGAGACCTGTGACGAGGTGAATCAGCACCTGCGTGAGGTGATGGACATCGCCAACGAGATTGGCGTGGGGTTCATCGGTCTTGGTGCAGCACCAATCTGGAGCCACGAGGAAATGCCGCTGATGCCCAAAGGGCGTTACAAGCTAATGGACGCCTACATGGGCAAGGTCGGCACGATGGGTCGGACGATGATGCGTCGGACGTGTACAGTGCAGGTGAACCTTGATTTCGGGTCCGAGGCGGACATGGTACAAAAGATGCGTGTGGCCGTGGCTTTGCAGCCGGTGGCCGTAGCGCTTTTTGCCAATTCGCCCTTCTTTGAAAACAAGCTGAACGGCCACAAGTCCTGGCGCAGCCGTGTCTGGCGCGATCTTGACCCGGCACGCACCGGCATGGTGCCCTTCGTGTTCGAAGAAGGCTTCGGGTTTGAACGCTGGGTCGAATATGCACTCGATGTGCCCATGTACTTCGTATATCGAGACGGCAAATACATCGATGCGCTAGGTCAATCCTTCCGAGACTTTCTGAACGGCAAGCTGCCAGCACTGCCGGGCGAGACGCCCTTACTCAGCGATTGGGCAGACCACCTGACGACCGCCTTTCCCGAGGCGCGGGTCAAAAAGTTCATTGAAATGCGCGGGGCTGATGGGGGGCCGTGGCGTCGCTTGTGTGCCTTGCCGGCGTTCTGGGTCGGGCTGACATATGACCAGACTGCGTTGGATGCGGCCTGGGACCTGGTCAAGGGGCTCGACGCTGAAACACGGAGCGGTTTGCATGTGGCGGCTTCGGTCGATGGGCTGCAGGCTGAGGTGAACGGCGTGAAAATGCACGACCTTGCGCGCGAAGCGGTTGCAATCTCACATGCGGGTCTGAAGGCGCGGGCGCGTCCTGGGGCCGGAGGATTGGTTCCGGACGAGACCCACTTTCTTAACGCTCTGCAGGAAAGTGTTGAGACCGGCAAGGTTCCGGCAGACGATTTGCTGGATCGCTACCATGGTGATTGGAACGGTGACATTAGCCGGGTGTTTTCGGAATACTCTTACTGACAACAGTAACTGTCGCAGCAAGCGCATCTCGATACGGAAACATGCATTCCGATTTTGTGCGACGGCAACCTACGCGGCGGGACGGCTCAGGATAACGCGATTGCGCCCCTTCGCTTTCGCCCCGTAGAGCGCTTTGTCTGCGCGATCGAGCAGTGCCTCGGGCTTTTGCGCGACGGTCGAGTGAGTCCCGTTCACCGGATCAATCACAGTCATCCCAATCGAGATCGTGGCATCGACTGGGGCCGTCCTGTCGGGCACCTCGAAGGGGGTATTTTGGATGATCTGGCAGAGCCGTTTGGCGGCCCTTCGGGCGTTTCCAAGACCAACGCCGGGAAGCACGATCAGAAATTCCTCACCTCCGATCCGCGCCACGAGATCAACGGCGCGCAGGTTCTCTTTCAACCTGCGCGCCGTTTCGACCAGAACGGCATCCCCCGCAGCGTGGCCGAGCGTGTCATTGATCCGCTTGAAATGATCCATGTCCGCAATCATCACCGCATAGGGTTTGCCCGTGCGCGTCGCACGCTCTGCAATGCGTGACAGGTGCGGCATTGCATAGCGGCGATTGTGTAAACCGGTGAGCGGGTCGATCACTGCCGCTTCGATGCCCGAACGCACGGTGTCGCGTAGTGAATCGGTCACCATCTTCCTGCTTAGCAATGCTTCGAGGCGCAGCGCCAATTCTTCGGACGACCGGGTGCAGCGCATCAAGTCATTGGCGCCCATGTCCAGCATTTGCGCACCAAGCGTCACATACTCACTGTCCAACACCGCAAGAATTGCGCAGTGACGTGTGTTGGCTTGACTGCGGATCGTTGCCAGCAACTGCAACATCTGCGGGCCTTCATCCGGTCCGATCACCAGCACAAATGCGTCGGGTGTGCATCCTGGCTCCGCTTCCGACACCGCTGCGGCGGGTTTGGCAAATACGGTTCGTGCATTGATACGGTCAGATAGTGCTGTGATCCAGGGGGCAGCAGCGGCTCTGTCCTCGGCAACGATGCGTAAAGTCTGCGCCGGCGAAAACGTCGCTATCTCTTCCCCAAATCCCAGCGCGCGCGACGTGCCCTCGCGCAGGGTCCATTCGCTTGCAGTTGCATAGGCGCGAATGATCGACCGGGTTCTGGCCAGAAGCAGTGCGTCATTGATTGGTTTCTGAAGTACATCGTCGATGCCTCCCGCAAGCAAACGCAAGCGTTCGGATTCGCTGTCCGCGCAACTCAATGCGATGATCGGCATCTTTCCGGCCAATCCCATCTTGCAGATCCGAGAAAGCAGCCGCAGCGGATCTCCATCAGGAAGAGTTCCCGCGCACAGGATCAGGTCGGGTGTATCCTGCGCCAGAACTTGCATGGCATCTGCAATCGAACCGGCTTGGAGCATGTTGTAGTGACTGGCCGCCAGCTTGACACGCAACACAATGCGGTTTGTCGCAATTGGGTCGATAACGAGGACCTTACCGTGCATGAGACGCTTCCAATTCATTGCAAAAGCCGTGCATTAGGTTTTTGATTGTTTAGGTTAACAAAGCGTTTCCATAAGACTGCAAAGGCCAAACTTGATGTCCCATTCGCAAGAATCCGCCGAAGTTGTCGGTTTGCAGGCCGTTGCCTGGATGGCTGGAAACGAAGAGTTGCTGCCCGTCTTTCTTGGCGCCACCGGTGCCAGCGAGACGGACATGCGGGCTGGAGTGGGTGATCCAGCCTTTTTAGGGGCCTTGCTGGATTTCATAATGATGGATGACGCTTGGGTAGCTGCATTCTGCGATGCTCACGGTTTGCCTTACGACACACCCACGCGAGCACGTATGGATCTGCCTGGTGGCGGAGAAGTTCATTGGACGTGACTGTATCTGGATCTCCTGTTCGTGGGATCATCTTCGATAAGGATGGAACGCTTTTTGATTTTTCCACCACGTGGGAAGCTTGGGCCGCAGCGTTCTTGCGTCGCGCGGCATGTGGAGACGAAGCGCGTGCGCAAAGGGCGGGCGCGGCGATTGGTTTTGATCTTTTACGCGCTCAGTTCTTACCCAAAAGCATTGTGATTGCAGGCACGCCCGACGAAATTGCGGCTGAACTGGATATGCATTTTCCGGATATGTCATTTGATGAACTGGTGGCGCTTCTTAACGAAGAAGCGGCGCGTGCACCTCAGGCCGAGGCTGTTCCCCTCAAGCCGCTTTTGACCACGTTGCGCGCGCGCGATCTGGCGCTGGGCATTGCCACCAATGATGCCGAAGCGCCCGCCCGCGCGCATTTGCAGTCCGCAGGTGTGGATGGCTTTTTTGACTTCATCGCAGGCAGCGACAGTGGTTTTGGTGGCAAGCCTGCGCCAGGACAGTTGCTGGCGTTCTGCGCAGAGACCGGGCTTGCCGCGAAAACAGTCGTTATGGTGGGGGACAGCACCCATGATCTGCATGCCGGCAGAGCGGCCGGGATGCGGACCGTTGGCGTTCTGACAGGCATGGCGCCGCTCGAAGCGTTGGTCCCGCATGCAGACATCGTTTTGCCTGACATCGGTGCGCTGCCGGACTTGCTTGACCAATTGGCGACGGTCTGACGAACACAAATTCGCCACTTCGACTGAGAAAAACGACACAGCCGGTCGCAAACGGAGATGTATCAAACAGCTGGCTGCGGTGTCGTGTTCTGCACAAGCAGGTCGAAGGGACGATACGATGCCAGACACGGCGACACGACGCAGAACGCGTGGCGGCGGCAGGGCCGGGGCGGCGGCCCGCAGGGGTGCGGCTGTCATTGAACAGATGCCATGGAATCCGCCCGTCATTACCGATCCGCCGGTGGAGCCTTTGCGTCCCGAAGGCGTTGAGGCAATCCACGACGGGGCCATGCGGATCCTTGAAGAGATCGGCATTCAGTTTCTCAACGAGGAGGCACTTGGCATTCTGCGCGACGCTGGGTGCCGTGTTGACGGCGATATTGTCCGCATGGACCGTGACTTTGTGATGGAAATGGTGCGCAAGGCACCATCCGAATTCACCATTACACCACGCAACCCCGACCGGGCGATCACCGTGGGTGGCAAGCATTTGCTTTTTGGTAACGTGTCCTCACCGCCCAACTACTGGGACATGGAAATTGGCACAAAGGTGCCCGGTACGCGCGAGATGTGCGCCAACCTTCTGAAACTCACCCAGTATTTCAACTGCATCCATTTCGCGGGTGGGTACCCTGTTGAACCGGTCGATATTCACGCCAGCGTGCGGCACCTGGACGTGCTTTATGACAAGCTCACACTGACTGACAAAGCCATGCACGCATACTCGCTTGGCAAAGAGCGTGTGGAAGACGTGATGGAGATGGTCCGCATTGCTAGCGGGTTGAGCCACGAAGAATTTGACGCGGCTCCGCGGATGTATACCAACATCAATTCGACCTCTCCGCTCAAGCATGATCACCCTATGATCGATGGCTGCCTCCGCATGGTGCGTCGTGGTCAAGCGGTTGTGGTGACACCGTTTACGTTAGCGGGGGCGATGGCTCCGGTCACTATGGCAGGCGCCGTGGCGCAGTCCATTGCAGAGGCACTGTGTGCGATTGCGCTCTTTCAATATGTGGCTCCCGGTGCGCCCTGTGCGATTGGCACGTTCACATCGAATGTCGATATGAAGTCTGGCGCGCCCGCATTCGGAACGCCTGAATACATGCGTGCAACCCAGATGACGGGCCAACTGGCGCGGTTCTACGGCTTGCCGATGCGATCGTCGGGCGTGTGCGCAGCCAACGTGCCGGATGGGCAGGCCATGTGGGAAACCTCGAACAGCTTGTGGGCTGCGGTGCAGTCCGGAACGAACATGGTCTATCACGCGGCTGGATGGCTTGAAGGTGGGCTGATCGCGAGTCCGGAGAAATTCGTCATGGACTGCGAAGTTATTCAGCAGATTCAACGCTATATGGAGCCGTCGATTGTAGGAACAGGCACGGATGACATAGCGCTGGACGCCATCAAATCGGTAGGAAACGAAGGGCATTTCTTTGGCATCCAGCATACGCAGGATCGCTATAGCACCGCCTTTTATCAACCTTTCCTGAGCAACTGGAAGAACTATGAAGGGTGGGAGGCAGCCGGTGCCGTATGGACACCTGAGCGGGCGCACCGGCTGTTCAAGGAGATTGTCGCAAGTTTCGAGGCGCCGGCGATGGAGGTGTGCATTCGTGAAGAACTTGCCGATTTCGTGGCGCGTCGCAAAGCCGAAGGTGGAGCCCCGACAGATTTTTGAGCCTTTTGGGTCCAAAAACTAGGTCAAATTGCATCTGTTAGAGGATTGTTTAGAGCTGATTGCGCATGGTGCTCCCGTGGAAATGGGAACGTCGTGCAATGCATGGACTGATCAATCGGGCAATTCAGTGTTTCGTAACAGACAGTTATGGAGCGGATAAGTGGGTCGAAGCGACCCGATTTGCGGATCTCGACTTTGTCGAGTTCGAGTCGATGTTGATCTATGATGACGACATTACACCGCGTATTCTGGATGCCATCAGTCAAATTCTGAATCGGCCGCGCAGCGACGTGATGGAAGATATGGGTACATATCTGGTGTCCCATCCCAATGTCGAAGCGCTACGACGACTGCTCCGTTTTGGCGGCGTGACATTTGTTGAGTTTCTGCATTCGCTCGATGATTTGCCGGATCGTGCCCGTCTTGCTGTCTCTGATCTAGATCTGCCGCGGATCGAGTTGCACGATCACTCTCCGACGCATTTCAGCCTGATCTGCGAAAGCCCCATTCATGGGTACGGACATGTGATGATGGGTATTCTGCGGACAATGGCGGATGATTATGGTGCTCTTGCACTTCTCGAACACACTGGGCGTGGCAATGGCATCGAGACGATTTCGGTAAGCTTGGTTGAAACCGAGTTCGCAGAGGGGCGTGTTTTTGATTTGGGGGCGCGGGCATCATGATGGATCAGGCTGCACTGATGCAGGCGATGGATGTGCTTTGCCCAATGCATCTTGTGCTAGGGCCAACTGGGCATGTGGTGCATGCCGGTCCCACGCTCCAGAAGTTGCGTCCCAACAGTCCAATGATCGGTCGGCGGTTCCTCGAAATCTTCGACCTGAGGCGGCCACGTGCAATCACCTCTATCGATGGTCTGCGCGCCACGGCGGGTACCAAGCTTCACTTGCAGTTTCGCGACGCCCCCAAGACCGAGGTCAAAGGTCTGTTGGTTGCCGGGCTGAAAGAGGGGCAAAGCATTGTGAACCTGTCATTTGGCATCTCAGTGGTTGATGCCGTGTCGGATTATGCTCTTAACAGTTCTGACTTTGCCGCCACCGACCTTACAATTGAGATGCTGTATCTGGTTGAAGCCAAGTCAGCTGCAATGGAGGCGTCACGCAAACTCAATTTGCGTCTGCAAGGCGCAATGATTGCTGCAGAAGAACAGGCGTTCACTGATACATTGACCGGGCTCAAGAACCGTCGCGCAATGGATCACGTGCTTGCTCGTCATATGGATTGGGGTACGCGCTTTGGCTTGATGCAGATAGATCTGGATTGGTTTAAAGCCGTGAACGACACGCTTGGGCACGCAGCCGGTGATCACGTGTTGCAAACGGTCGCGCGGGTCATGGTCGAAGAAACGCGGGAGAGTGACACCGTCGCGCGTGTTGGCGGTGACGAATTTGTCGTCATTCTGCCCCACGCAAAAGATGGCGATGCGATGGAGGGGATTGGCCGTCAGAATCATTCAGCGACTGTCACAGCCAATTCCGTTTCAGGGCGAGTTATGTCGCATCTCGGCAAGTATTGGGTCAGCCATATTTGATCCGGAATCCGAACAGTCTGTGGCAGAAGTCATGGATGATGCCGATGTCGCGCTCTATGCGTCCAAACATGGTGGCCGCGGACAACAGACTCATTACATACCAGCCTTGCGACAGAATGCTCAGAACCTGGTGCCCCCGGTGGGGCGGGACGCCGCAAGCAACGCTTGATCCAGCTTGTCTGTTGCTTCGGCCAGTTCCGAGGGATTTACGTGGGCGATGTTTACTAGATAAGGAGGTGAGGTAGAACGATGCGTGACGCTTCGCCCGCCGAACCCAGTGCAGGGTGCCGACGTCATCTCCAAGTGTCCAAGATGACCAACATCCAACGCGGCGCGTTAGGCCTAGGGGATAAACACCCCTCAAAACCAAGACAAAGCATTGAAAACTGGCAGCCCGTAGGGGAATCGAACCCCTCTTTCCAGGTTGAAAACCTGGCGTCCTAACCGATAGACGAACGGGCCAGCGCTGGTGTGAGCGCTCAGATAGGCAATTCAACGATGTTGCGCAAGCGGAAAAAACGTCCGACTAGCGATATTTCTGACGAATGCTTGTCGCCTTTGATGTCACGCCCGAGCGGCATCTTCGAGCCGCAGTTGAACGGACTGTCGACCGCGGAAAGAATTGACCTCAATCCGACCCGCCAGGTGGAATGGTGCGCCGCCATGATCCATCAGCGTTTGGCCCAATGGACCGTCGAAAGCACCAAACGCGATGGCATCCAGACGTGCCCCGCCGGGTTCTCCAAAAGTGAGCTTCAGATGTGCTTCTCCCACGCGCCGGGCTTGCAGAATTCGCATCGCCGCAAATGCATAGCGCGGCGCAGGGGCGCCCGCTCCGAACGGACCCGCTGCGTCAATCTGGTTCAGCAACTCGACGGTGGCCGCACCGGGCATCAACACGCCATCAAGGCGCAGGTCCGCGGGGCCGAGAGCATCCGCACCTTGCTTGGCCAATAGATCCGACAGACGCTCCATGGCTGGCTCGATCTTATCCGCTTCGACCGTAAGGCCCGCGGCCATCTTGTGCCCGCCGCCTTTGATCAACAAACCTTCGGCTGCCAGCCTCTGAATGGGCGCACCTAGGTCAATGCCCGACACAGATCGGCCCGATCCCTTACCGATCCCATTCTCGACCCCGATGACGATCGACGGGCGGTTGGTTGCCTCCTTCACACGCGATGCCACGATACCGACCACGCCGGGGTGCCACCCGGGACCCGCAGCCCAAGCCAAGGCGCCATCCGCGCCGCGTGTTTCGCATTGCGCGATGGCTTCGGCGCGGACATGTGCTTCGATCTCGCGCCGCTCAGCGTTGAGCGTATTGAGGCGCTCGGCCAGCGCTGCCGCCTCGTGTGGATCGGTTGTTGCCAAGAGGCGCGCACCTAAATCCGCCTGTCCGATGCGCCCACCTGCGTTGATGCGTGGCCCGAGCAAATAACCGAGGTGATACGGTGTAGGCGCGGTATCAAGGCCAGCGATATCGGCCAAGGCAACCAGTCCAACGCGTTCACGCCGAGCCATCACTTTGAGCCCCTGTCTTACAAAGGCGCGATTGACACCGACCAAGGGCGCAACATCAGCCACGGTCGCCAAACCCACGAGATCGAGCATGGCCATGAGGTCCGGCCCTTGCTTTCCCCCTTCTCGCAACTGGCGACCCGCTTCGACCAGGGCCAGAAACACAACAGCTGCTGCGCAAAGATGGGCTAATGCCCCATCTTCGTCCTGCCGGTTCGGGTTTACCACTGCATAGGCGTCGGGCAGCGTTTCGGCGCCGAGATGGTGATCCAAAACGATCACATCTGCCCCTTCCGCCGCGGCGATCGGGCCATGCGACAAGGTTCCGCAATCGACGCAGATGATCAGGTCATGCGCAGCGGCGAGCCGCGCCATCGCCTCGTCATTTGGGCCGTATCCTTCGTCAATGCGGTCGGGCACATAGAGCGTTGCGGCTGTCCCCATCGCTCTGAGCCACGTGATCAACAATGCGGCAGAACTGCCGCCGTCCACATCGTAATCTGCAAAGACTGCTATTTTTTGACGTTTCTGCACGGCGTCCAGAAGCCGGGTGGCGGCAGGTTCCATGTCGCGCAAGGAACGCGGATCAGGCATCAGATCCCGCAGGGTGGGGGACAGGTAGGGCTCTGCCCTTTCGGCGGATACGCCCATGCGGGCGAGGATCTGACAGACAGGGCGGGGCAATTGCGTATGCTGCGCCAGGGCTTCGGCAGCACGTTCGGTCGAGACGTCCGGGCCGATCCAGGTCCGTCCGGTCAGTGACTGTTCAATCCCCAAGAATGCCACAGAGCGCCTCCCCTTCGCGCAAGATTGCGCCAGTTTAGGCGCGGGCGCACCTGTGGCAACAATGTCGTAAGGCGGACGTGTCGTCCGCCCCGCACGTCAAACCGTATGCGTTGGCGTCCGGTAGTTGATGCGGCGGACCGATCCGGTCTTGGATCGCATCAGCAGTGTCTCGCATGTCAGCCAACCGGGCTCGCGCTGCACTGCGTGCAAGAGCGATCCGCTGGTGACGCCGGTTGCGGCAAAGATAACGTCCTGTGTCACCATTTCGTCCCGGGTGTAGATCCGGTTCAGATCAGTAATCCCGGCCTTGGCCGCACGGCCTTTTTCGTCGTCATTTCGGAAAAGCAGGCGGCCATAAATCTGTCCACCCATGCATTTCAGAGCCGCAGCAGCCAGGACGCCTTCGGGCGCGCCACCTTCGCCCATGTACATATCGATGCCTGTGGTCGGGTCAGCGCAATGCATCACACCTGCAACGTCCCCATCCGTGATCAGGCGGATCGACGCGCCGGTGCCTCGTACTGCTGCGATCACGGCCTCGTGGCGCGGACGCTCCAGGATGCACACGGTGATGTCCGATGCCGAGCATCCCTTGGCCTTGGCAAGAGCTTCGACACGTTCAGATGGGCTCATATCCAGCGTGACAGTGTCCGGGGCAAAACCCGGGCCGATGGCCAGCTTGTCCATATAGACGTCTGGCGCGTGTAGCATGCTGCCGCGTGGGCCCATCGCAATGACGGTCAGCGCATTGGGCATGTCCTTGGCCGTAAGGGTCGTGCCTTCGAGCGGATCAAGGGCGATATCGACGCCGGGACCGGTGCCCGTCCCAACCTCTTCGCCGATGAACAGCATTGGCGCCTCGTCCCGTTCGCCTTCACCGATGACCACCACGCCCGCGATGTCGAGCATGTTCAATTGCTCTCGCATCGCATTCACCGCGGCTTGGTCTGCGGCTTTTTCGTCCCCGTGGCCAACAAGCCGGGCCGAAGCAAGCGCGGCGGCCTCCGACACGCGGGCAAGGCCCAGTGAAAGCATGCGATCCTGGAATTGTGCGGTGGCTGTCATCTTAGTTGATCCTTTGGGGAGGTATGAAGTTTCAGACGGACTCGATGCGTAAGACAACGGGGTCCGAGGCAAGGACGCCGGTGCCCTGCATCGCGTTGATCGCCTCGTTGACGGCTGCGCGTGTGCAGGTGTGGGTTACAATCAGAACAGGGGCGGTTGTGTCGCTGTGGCCGTATTGCCGCATGCGGTCGATGCTGACGCCGGCCTCTCCCAAAACGGTCGCGATTTTTGCGAGCGCACCGGGTTTGTCGACCAACGCCATGCGCAGGTAGTAAGGCGCAGGCAGGACGGATGCTGCGCGCGGCACAGTTTCCAGCGTTCCGGCGGGTTGACCAAAGACGGGCAGAGTGAAGCCACGGGCGATGTCGCAGACATCGCCCATCACTGCGGACGCTGTGGGACCTTCGCCTGCGCCGGGGCCGCGCAGAACGACTTGTTCTACAGCATGCCCCTCGATGGCGACCATGTTGGTGCCGCCCTGCAACTGGCCGAAGGGCGACGTGTCGGGCACGAGGCACGGCATCATGCGCTGTTCCAATCCGCGCCCGGTTTTTTGGGCGACACCCAGCAGCTTGATCTTGAAGCCCATGTCGGCGGCATGTCGGATGTCGTCAATGCTAATGCGTTCAATGCCCTCAAGCTCGATTCCGTCAAAATCCACGCGGGTGCCGAAAGCAATCGACGAAAGGATCGCCAGCTTGTGCGCCGCGTCGATGCCACCGACGTCAAGTTGCGGATCCGCTTCGAGATATCCAAGCCCGTCAGCCTCGGCAAAGACCTCTTCATAGGTCAGGCCGGCACTTTCCATGCGGGTCAGGATGTAGTTGCACGAGCCGTTCATAACCCCAACGACGCGCGTGATCTCATTGCCGGCAAGTCCTTCCGTCAGGGACTTGATCACGGGGATGCCACCTGCAACGGCAGCCTCATAGCGCAGGCTGATACCTTTTGCTTCAGCGGCTTCGGCGAGGGCCTGACCGTGGATGGCGAGCATGGCTTTGTTGGCTGTTACCACATCCTTGCCCGCCGCAATGGCCGCTTCAACGGATGCTTTGGCCGGGCCGTCCGTGCCCCCCATCAATTCGACGTAGATATCCACGTCGTCGCGGGTGGCGAGTGCAACGGGGTCGTCTTCCCATGCATAGCCATTCAATGGCACGCCGCGGTCCTTGTCGCGGGACCTGGCGGAGACAGCGCTGATCTCGATCTTGCGACCTGTGCGCGCTTCCAGCAGCGCGCCGTGCTGGCGAATAATCTTGACCACGCCGATCCCGACGGTGCCCAACCCTGCAATGCCAAGCCGAAGCGGTGCGTTCATGTTGGAGTCCTTTGAGCGATAGGTCATCGCGGGCGATGTAACGGGTTCGTGGGCCGGGTGCAATTGCCCTTGCTTGTAGGGCTTAACCCAAGCGTGCGCGCATCCTGGCTCGCGTGGCGGGGTCGACTATACTGCGTTGTTGCAGTGCGCGTGCACGGGCCCTGAGTGCAGCAACACGTGCCTCAAGGGTTTTCGTGGTCTCAACCGGATCGCTCACAACCGGTGCTGCACCAGCCAGAAGCGGCTCCAGCGGCACAAGAGCAGGGAACTCCGACGCTTCGACTTCGGGGGAGACTGTATTGTCCAACTCGGGAAACTGCGTGCAGGCAGTCAGGGTCAGACAAAGAAGGGCTGTCGTTGCGCGCATAGGCGAGACGCTCCGCAAATCTGGTGTTGCCTATGTGATGCACCAAGCCCTTGCATCGTGCAAGCGCGGCTTGGTTTTGAACATGCGTTCAGATAATTCTTGCCCATGGCTCGCACCACTGGCTCACATTCCGACATCACCGGTCCGCGCGTTCGCGAAGCGGCACTGCGATTGTTCGCGCGGCACGGCTATGCTGCTGTTTCCATGCGCCAAATCGCGGGAGAGGTCGGGGTGCAGGCAGGGGCGCTCTATAATTACACACCAGACAAGCAGAGCCTTTTGTTTGCCTTAATGCGTGATCACATGGTTGAGTTGCTTGATGCGGTGCCGGTCATGGATACGGATGCGCCGGTGGATCAGCTTGAAGCCTTCGTGCGGTTTCACATTGAGTTTCACCACGCACGACCGGACGCCGTATTCATTGCGTATATGGAATTGCGCAATCTGGAGGCGCAGAACTTTGCCGAGATCGAAGGGCTGAGGGGGCGCTACGAGGCTGTTCTGGAACGGATTTTGCAGGATGGTGCGGATGCAGGGGTGTTCGAAGTGGCGGACCCGAAGATCGCGACCCTCGCCGTGATTGCGATGTTGACCGGAGTGACGACGTGGTTCCGGGACGAGGGGCGTTTGAGCCTTGCGGACGTGCAGGACCAGTACTGGGACATGGTGCGCAAAGCCGTGATGGCGTGACGGCGGGTCGGACGCTTTTTGCCGTTGGCAAAGTCGCCCCGCCCACCGTCCCGTTTCATCCTAGTGCGCGGGCTGGATGAACGTGCCGTTGCGCAGGTCGTGCATGGCCTGCTGCAATTCTTCCTGCGTGTTCATTACGATCGGCCCATGCCATGCGACCGGTTCGTTGATCGGTGCACCGGAAATCAGCAGGAAGCGGATGCCGTTCGGGCCTGCCTGTACGGTCACTTCGTCCCCGGTTCCAAAGCGGATCAGAGTGCGGTCGCCGGACAGGTCGCGGATGTTAACCTCTTGTCCTGAAATCTCTTTTTCCAGAAGGACGCCCGCAGGGGTTGATGCATCTGCAAAGGCGCCTGCACCTTCGAACACGTAGGCAAACGCACGCCGATAGGTGTCGATCCGGAACGTTCTTTTAACGCCGGCCGGGACCGAGATATCGAGGTATTGCGGATCGGCGGCGATGCCGTCGACCGGGCCTTTCTTGCCCCAGAATTCCCCTGTGATCACACGCACGCGGGTGCCGTCATCGTCAATGATTTCCGGGATGTCGGACCCGGCAATGTCCTGGTAGCGCGGGGCCGTCATTTTCTGGTCCGAGGGCAGGTTGCCCCAGAGCTGGAAGCCGTGCATTTGACCGCGTGCGTTGCCGTGCGGCATCTCTTGGTGGAGGATGCCAGACCCGGCGGTCATCCATTGTACGGATCCCGCACCCAGCGTGCCGGAATTGCCGAGGGAGTCGCTGTGTTCGACCGTGCCTTCCAGCACGTAAGTGATTGTTTCTATTCCTCTATGTGGGTGCCACGGGAACCCTTTTTCGAAATGCGCGGGGATGTCGTTTCGGAAGTCGTCAAACAGCAGAAACGGGTCCAGTTCTGATGGGTCCTGGAAGCCGAATGCGCGGTGCAGGTGCACGCCTGCGCCTTCGAGTGTGGGCTGGGCCTGACGGGTTTCGAGTGTCGGTCTCAGGGACATGGTTGTCTCCTTTCATCTGTGCGTTGAGGCAAAGATAGGCCCGGACGTGCAGCGCGCAATCCGCGGCCACGAACCGGTGCTGTGCGCAGGTGCAGCGCAAGATGTTGGGGTAAGGTGACGGGACCACCACAACCGTTTGGTTCTCTCATTCCCGAGGACCTGTATATACAGGTGGGCGCCAGGTAACCGGACCACGGCCCGGACAGAGCCAGCTCCCTCGGAATTGCTTAAGGCCACCGGAATGCAACCTGTCACGAGAAGGGTAGAACCCGCCACCGTGCTACATAGGGGGGTGTGGCGTCCGGGACAAGGTGGATGCGGCCGGCGTCTTGGCTGATCGACCCTTCGGGGAGGATTTTTGGAAACAGGGAAGGTGGATCTGCACGTTTGGAACGTGCGCTGCGTTAATCGTGGGTTCGGGCGCCGTTTCGCGGCGGATTTGGGGCCGCGCATTGGGCAAACTGCGATGTTTGGAGGGCAAACTGCGTATTTCGGTCGGGTCAAAACGGAGCTGTTTTACGCCGGTTTTGGCAAAGTGCACATTTTGAGCCCGAAAATGCGCATTTTGTTCCGCGCGCCAGATTTGAGGCGCGCGGACGGGTTAACGCGATACCTTATGCCGCAGGTTGGCTGGTCTCGGGCCGGGCTGTTTCGCCGTTCAGGTGATCGCGCAGGCTGTCTTCGAAAAAGTGTTGCCAGCCGCGTTGGCAGATGTCGAAACAGGCGATCTGCGGCGACAGCCCTTCCTGGGTCAGCGTGACCGAGCTGCCGCCCGGGGCGGGGGCGATCCGCCAGACAAGGCGGGTGCCTTTCCATTCGGCCGGATCGTCCACACCCTCCATGATCATGTGGGCGTCGGTGCAGGTCCATGTGAAGCTTTGCGCCGTGCTGCCGGGATCGATGGCAAAGGTGGCGTGGCTGGTGTTGAAGCGGATGGTGAAGCCGCCCGGTCGGCGGTCCACGCGGGTGGACCACCAGAGTTCAAGATCGTCGGCAATCTGACGCGCGGCCTGTTCGGGTGGCGCGCTGGTGGTGATCGTGGCGGTGTAGTCCATCAATCCTCTCCATGGATGTCGTTGCGCATGCGCATGAGGTGTTCATCCCAGCCGTTGTCGAGCGAGAGGATGAGGCCGAAGGCGGCTTCGCCCTGGGGCAGCCCTTCGTGTGTCAGCGCCAGTTGCGTGCCGCCCGGGACGTCCGAGAGCGTCCATTTCACCGTGCTGACCGCATCGCCCATCGGGCCGACGGTGAACGTGTATTCGAGGTAGTCGGGCGCGTCGGCCTTGATCACCTTGCCCCAGATCAACAGGTTGCCGCTGGTCGTGCCGTACATTTCCAGCTTCTCCCCCTCGGTCATGGGGGTTTTGGGGGCGTGGAACCATTTGGCGAGATGTTGGGGCTGGGTAAGATAGTCCCACACCATCTGCCGCGGTGCTTTGAGGAAGATGGTTTTCTGCAGGGTCGCATCGGTCATTGGAGGTCCTTTTCGATGGCGGTTTTAAGATCGGACAGGCGGTCATCCCAGAAGCGGTCGAAGAATTCGAGCCAGCTGAAGACCGGGGCGAGCCCGGCGGGATTGAGCGTGTTGATGCGTTCGCGGCCGCGTGCTTCGACCGTGATGAGGCCGCCGTCGCTGAGCACGGTGAGGTGTTTTTTGACGGCGGCGCGTGTCATGTCGAAGCGGTCGGAGACCTGGGCGATGGTCATGTCTTGCCCCGAGAGCATGCGCAGGATGTCGCGCCGGGTCGGGTCGGCGAGGGCGCGGAAGGCGTTTTGGGTCGGGTCCGTCATTGCGTCACCGGCAGGAAGTCGAACGCGCCGTCCTGATAGAGCATCGTGATGCAGGGGCTGTCAGAGACGCAGGCCGAGACGTGGGGCATGTTTGCGGGCACTTCGTAATAGCCGCCGGGGCCAACCGTGGTGGCGGCATCTGCGCCGAGGGCCGTGTGCGTCATTTCGCCCTCGATCATCACGCCGTACATGTTGAAGGTTTTGACATGGGGCGGGCTGGTCGTGCCTGCGGGCAGTTTGACCATGGCGAAGTAGGCTTCGGTCCAGCGGTCACCGGAGAGGGCGGCAAAGGCGACGCCTTCGGATGTGGTTTCCCAGTCGAGCGCGCCCGCTGGGGTGAGGGTGATTGCGGGGTCAGCCAGCGCGGGGGTGGCTGCGAGCAGGAGGAGGGCGAGGGGTTTCATCGGGTGTCTCACATATGATGCCATTTGGTATCATATTAATGAGATACCTTTTGGTATCATGTCAAGATGCTTATATCAGTGCGCAGGTTGGGCGCGCTAAGCTATTCAGAAGATTGCGCAAATCCGTATGTTTCCAGCTCGTCCGGCAGCAGGACATATATCTGGTCTGGTGGCGTCGACAGGGCGTGCTGCATGACAAGCGGGTCGATTCCCATCTCGTTGAGGTAGGTCATCACCTCAGCCTGGCCGCGCTGGATGTCTTCGACCGCGAAGGCGGCGGGCAGGAAGGTGTTCTGGCCGAAATAGTGTTGGTGCACGCCAATCGAGGCGTCAGTGTCGATGGTGCGTGTGGTGCCGGCGGCCAGCAGGTAGGGGCAGGCGGAATAACAGAATTCGCCTGCGAGCATTTGGGTGCCGATCCCTTCACGCCGGATCACGCGCCCCAGTGCGAGCGCATCATGGACCGACCCTCCGGGGCTTTGCAGGATCAGCGTTTCGGCGGCGGGGTCAGCCTGCGCGATAAGGTCCGCGAGCCGGTCGGCGTCGCCTGCGCTGATCTCGCCCTCGAGCCGGTAGGTGGTGTCGCTGGACTGTGTCAGCACCAGTCGGTTGGGCAATTCGCCGGGATCGCGGGCGGGTTGGGTGACGGGGCGGTCGCGGTCGGGGCGGAAGGTGCGCCGTTGGTCGCCGGGGCGCACGGGTTCGGTGAGCCGGGGTGCGTCGGGGCCGAAGGAGGGCAGGCGCAGCCCCTGCATGTCGCCAACAATGAGCAATGCGCCGATCCCCAGTTGGAAGATCAGCACCCCCATGAGCGTGCGGGCAATGGGGTTGCGTTGTTTTTGCGTGGCTTCTGTCATTCGGCGACCCGTTTCGGCACCTCGGGTGTGTCGATCTTGTGCGGCGCGGTCATCGTGGTTTCGACGTCGCGCAGGGCCACCATGGCTGCGCGCAGTTCGGCCAGTGTCAACGTGTCCTCGACCGCCGCCCCTTCGCGTCCGCCGCGGATGGCGGATTGGGTGATGGCCAGGATGAACACCAGGACGGCGGGCAACAGGTCGATGGCGATGGCCCCTGCCCAGGAGGGCACGAAATTGCGGGCGTAGAGGATGACCGCGTCGGCGGAGGAGATCGGCGTGTAGGTCACATCGGTGGCTGGTTCCAGCGCCTGTACCGTCTGGGCGGCTCGTTCGAGCGTGGTGGCGCGTTGGGCCAGCACTTCGAGCACCGAGGTGATGGTCGCTGCCTGATCGGTGCGCCCCTGTTCGGTTGTGCTGTCAAGCTCGGGCAGGACAACCGAGGCGGCAAGGTCCTGGGCTGCGCGTTCGACAAGCGGGGCCACCGAGAGCTGGCGGATCTGCGTGATCAGGCCCGCGAGCCGCACCGCCTGTTCCGAGAATTCGACGCTGCGCGCCTCGACCGGGCCGGGTTCGACGGTGAGCGCGCGCATGCGGGAGAGGATCACGTTGCCCTCGGCAAAGGCGCTTTCGACAAGCGGGGTTTGCGCGCTGATTTGCCCTTCGAGCCCGGAGAGTTCGGCGGCTTTCTGGCGCAAAACACGGAACACGGCGCCGCGGCCTGCGAGGCCCGAGAGTGCGCCGGCGGCTTCCTGTTCGGAGAGATCCTCGAATGACTGGCGGACGCGGGCCACGTCGCGTTCGAGGGATTGGCCTGTCAGCGCGACTTCGTGCGCGCGTTCGAGGCTGTTCTGGTAGTCCTGCACGGTTTTGGCGAGGTGCTGTTCGACGGCAGCCGATCCGGCGAGGGCTGCGGCGTTGAGCCAGGATGACATGGCCACGATGGCAAGTGATCCGACGCCCATGGCCACGATCAGCCCGATGCGGGCGCGGGCCGAGCGGACGGCGGGAAACAGGCGCATCATGTAGGACCAGAAGACGAAGATGCCGACCGACACGGCGACTGAGTAGGCGATGGCAGCAAAGACCGACATGGCGCCGTTTTCGTCCAGAAGGGACGAGACCCCCAGATAGGTGTAGATGCCCGACGCGACGGCCAGCACGCCAAGTGCCGTGCCCGAGAATGTGTCGAGCCAACCGAGGTGCCCCTCAAGCTCGCGGGCGTAGCGGACCCCGCGGGCCTGCCCCTGGGTCAGGCGTGTCTCATCACTCATGAACGGTCCCTTCGTGCTGTCGGCTAAAGGTAGGCGCAGGACAGCGGAGCGCCAAGGGGAAAGCCCGCTCTTGTGTTTGTTCAGGTTTTGTTCATATTCTTGATGCTATGCAAACCACACTTGATCCCGCCACGATGATGCCTGGCCAGTTGCTGGCCCGGGGCGTGTCGCGCCATCTGGCCAGCCTTGGTCTTGCGGCGGTCGAGGAGTTGGTGCCCGCCCGTGGTTTGCGGGTCGATGTTATGGCGTTGGGGACGAAGGGCGAGATCTGGGTGATCGAGTGCAAGTCCAGCCGCGCAGATTTCATGTCCGACCACAAGTGGGAAGGGTATCTGGAGTGGTGCGACCGTTTCTTTTGGGCCGTGGACGGGGATTTTCCTGTTGATCTGCTGCCGGAGGGGACCGGGTTGATGATTGCGGATGCCTATGATGCCGAGATCATTCGTATGGCCCCCGAGGACAAGCTGGCACCGGCGCGGCGCAAGGTGATGGTCCAGAAGTTCGCCACACACGCCGCGCGGCGGTTGCAGAGCTTGCGTGATCCGGGGGCTGGGCTGGGGTGGTCCTGACCGGGTATTGTTACCGTGGCCACCTGTAGAGTTGCAGGTTTGCGCGGCGATTTTTTTCGCATGTTGACGGTCGCTGAGCAGCCCTTGTCTGGCTGTTGCGAAATTTTGGGTGGCTGATCAATCGGCGCATATGTAAATATGCACGTGCCGGTCCTCTGCTTGAGCGGCCAAACGACTTCGCCACATCCTGTCTGACCCCGCTCTGCCAAGGGCCTATGTGATGAACGTGATCCATGTCCCCAAAGCGATGTACCTGGCTGCTTTTCCGCAGATGGCGGTGTCACTTGCCAGATGCGTTTTGCCCACTGTTTTGATTGCAGTTGTGGCCCTGTTTGGGATGGGTGACATGAGCAGTCGGGCGGATACGGCCGAGACCCGTAGGCTTATGCATCAGTTGCAAAAAACACGGTTGGACAACCTGATCCGGCACCAACCGGAACTGGCGGCGCTTTTGTCAGGTGTCGGATCGGGTGCCATGAACGCCGATGTGACAGACGATCGCGGCGTGTTGCATTTTTCCAGTGGTGTGGATGCGCCGCTTTGGGCGCGGGCGAGCGGGCGGTGGGACGACAACGGTAAACGGAAGGTCAAATACGGATTTGGTGCGATGGGTCTGCATACCTATGTCACGCCGACGCTTGTTGTTGGCGGCATGATCGAGGCGGATTACCTGTCGCAGGCGGGTGCCCAGTCCGACAGGGCGGGCGGGGGCGTGATGGCCGGGTCCTATTTCCTGGCGCGCCACGCCAATCAGCCTTTGTTTGTCGAAGGGCGTCTTTTGCGGGGGCGGGCCTCTCATAGCATCCGCGGTTCCGGTGATGGCGCGCTGTGGCCGGACACGCGGCGCGGTCTGGCGCAACTGAAACTGACGGGTCAGCTGCGCTACGGCGTTACGACCCTGACCCCGAGTTTTCTGGCGTCATACGCCACGGATGATGTGTTGCCGCGCGGGAGCGATCCGCTTGGGGTGCAAGGCATTCAACAGCGCCAGATGCAGTTGGGATTGGAGTTTCGCCACACGCTGCGTGAGGTGAACGGCGCCCCCATCATCCTGACAGGGGGCGGCGCATTCTCGCGGACATCGACCCGCCGCTTTGGGCACGATGCGTTGGCGTTGCCAGGCCAGCGCAGTGGTAGCGGTCGCGTGAGCTTGGGCATCAGATTTTCGACCCAGGCGGGCGGCTCGATTGCGATCGACAGCTTTTGGGGAGGTTTAGGGACGTATGCCCCGGAGAACTACGGCCTGAAGGCTGGCTACGACATTCGCTTCTGATCGATTGTCTGCGGTCGTCTGTGATCAGCGATTCTCGAAGGGTTTTGACGCGCTGAACGTCACCGTTGGATGAAAAGACTGGCACCCTGCGCCCACATGATGGCATCAAACGGCGCCGCGAAGGACGGAGCACAACAAGCGCACCGTACGCGGCGTTAGCGTTTCATGGCCCCGGCAGCTTTGGCGGCCGCCTTGATCTCATCCGCGATTTCATCGGCCTCTTCGGGGTCGAAATCCATTGGAATTTCAACGCCTTTCGCCTCTACATAGATGCGCACCATGCCCGCGTCGGTCGGGCCGATCTGCAGGTTGGCTTCGATGTCGCTTTCTTTGTTGATGCCCATGGTCATCTCCGGCGGAAGTTGAAGCCGGGTGCTAGCCCGATCGGGATTGAAAGGCAAGAAGGCGTCAGCCATGGTTGCGCCATGACAGATGTGACCCTTCGCCCGTTTTGCCCCGAGGATACCGATTGGCTGGTTGATCAGCACGGCGGTCTCTATGCGCGCGAAGCTGGGTTCGATGACAGCTTTGGTCCGCTTGTTCGGTCCATCCTTGAGGCGTTCAATGCCGAGCATGATGCATCCTGCGAGCGTGGGTGGATCGCCGAGGCGGATGGGCAGCCTTTGGGGTCGATCTTTTGTGTGCGCCACGATGAAACGACGGCCAAGCTGCGACTATTTCTGCTTGTGCCTGAGGCACGGGGCAGGGGTGCAGGGCGGATGCTGCTGGATCAATGCATGTCGTTTGCGCGCGACACCGGATATGCCGGGATGACCCTGTGGACCCATGAAAGCCACGAGGCGGCGTGTGCCCTTTATGCCCGTACGGGGTGGGATATGGTGGCATCGAAACCTGTCCATTCCTTTGGACAGGATTTGGTGGAACAGACGTGGGTTTATCGCTTTTGATGGTCTTGCAATCGGTCGGCGGCATAGGTATTTGACGCGCAGTGCCGCCGTAGCTCAGTTGGTTAGAGCGCCTGATTGTGGATCAGGAGGTCCCCCGTTCGAGCCGGGGCGGTGGTACCATCCGCACTTTCGAACGAAGTAAGAAAGTGACGGTGAGGTGAGAGTGTTTTCGAAGAAAACGCGCGGCCTCACACCCCTGAACATCTAGGCGCTGCCATTCGCAATCCAATTGAGCGCCTTGCGGCGTGTTCCATGGTTTGCCTTGGCTTCCATTTCACCAAGACAAAACCTCAGTCCAGGGTGATGGTCTGGCGCAGGGTGCCGGTGACCTGATCGTAGATCAAGACTTCATCGTTTTCCGTTACGATCCCGAACCAATCCGATCCAACGGTAAAAGCCGTGGCCGTCGTGCCGTCAGGTAGCGTGACCTGATCGGGCAGGGGGAGCGGCGCGGGGTCGGCATTCAGCCGGATGACAAGCAGGGCGACCACCGTTACAACGCCCCCGATCATGATGATCGTCAACACCGTCACCAGCCGCCGCAGAAAGGTCAGGTTGGCCGGCATTTCTGGGGTGTCCATGTCGTCCACGTCCGTCTCCTTTGTCATTGCGGCTGATCCGCCCGCGCGTCTTGATAAGGCCATCGCCCGCGACGTGCCAGAGGGCGCGGCCCTGTCCCGCACGCGTTTGGCGCGGCTGTTGGCGGATGGGGCTGTAACCGTGGATGGGACAGTTGCGTCGGACCCCAAGGCCAAGGTGGTCGAGGGGGCCGTGGTCGAGGTGACCGTGGAAGCCGCTGAGGAGAGCCATATCGGGGCCGAGGATATCCCGCTGGATGTGGTGTTCGAGGATGATGACCTGATCGTCGTCAACAAGCCTGCGGGGATGGTCGTGCATCCGGCGCCGGGATCGCCCTCGGGGACTTTGGTCAATGCGCTCATGCACCATTGCGGCGATGATCTGTCTGGTGTCGGTGGCATGAAACGTCCGGGCATCGTGCACCGGATCGACAAGGACACGAGCGGGCTGTTGGTGGTGGCGAAGTCCGATGCGGCCCATCACGGGCTGGCTGCGCAATTCGCCAAGCATACGGTCGAGCGCTATTACCGCGCGCTTGTCTATGGGGTCCCTGATGGGAACGATCCGCGCCTGCGCGGTGTGAAAGGGGCGTCCTTTGAACCCGGCAACGTGTTGAAGCTGACCACGCAGCTTGCGCGCCACAAGACCGACCGGCAGCGGCAGGCCGTGTTGTTCCAGGGCGGGCGTCACGCTGTCACGCGGGCACGGTTGGTCGAGCGTTATGGCACGCCGCCCGTGTTGAGCCAGGTGGAGTGCTGGCTTGAGACGGGGCGCACGCACCAGATCCGCGTGCACATGGCCCATGCTGGCCACGGGCTGATTGGCGATCCAACCTATGGCGGCAAGCGCAAACTGGCCCGTGGGGCGCTGTCCGAAGCCGCTGCTGCGGCCGTTTCCGGTTTTGCGCGGCAGGCGTTGCATGCTGCTGTTTTGGGATTCGAGCATCCCGTGAGCGGTCAGATGTTACGGTTCGAAGCCCCGTTGCCGCGGGATTTTGCCGATTTGCTGGCCGTTTTGGAGGCTTGAGCGCCCAAAAACCGCTCGGTCAGACGGTCTTTACATAACCCTGTAATGAACAGCACATGCGCGTGACTGCACGGTTTGAGCCCTGCAAAACCGCCGTTCTGCATGCGATATTGGGAGCGCGACGACACCCGCCTCTTGTATGCGGTCGGTCGCCGTCCCATATGGAATGTTAAGCCCCTAAACATGAAACGGGGATACTGGAGGGACATTATGGCTAATTATGCAAATCTTCCCGCACCCACGCCGGAAGGCGGACTGAACCGCTATATGCAGGAAATCCGCAAATTTCCCCTGCTGGAGCCGGAAGAGGAATACATGCTGGCAAAAGCCTGGGTCGAAAAAGAAGACACAGGTGCCGCCCACAGGATGGTGACAAGTCACCTGCGGCTCGCGGCCAAGATCGCCATGGGCTATCGCGGCTATGGATTGCCGCAGGCCGAAGTGATTTCAGAGGCCAATGTGGGCCTGATGCAGGCCGTCAAACGCTTTGACCCGGAAAAGGGTTTCCGCCTCGCCACTTATGCGATGTGGTGGATCCGTGCGTCGATCCAGGAATATATCCTGCGGTCGTGGTCGCTGGTGAAGCTGGGCACGACATCCGCCCAGAAAAAGCTGTTCTTCAACCTGCGCAAGGCCAAGGCCAAGATTGGCGCATTGGAAGAGGGCGATCTGAGGCCTGAAAACGTCAAGCGTATTGCGACGGATCTGGGCGTCACCGAGGCCGAGGTCATTTCCATGAACCGGCGCCTGTCGGGCGGCGACGCGTCGCTGAACGCGACCGTCGGGTCCGAAGGCGAAGGCACCATGCAGTGGCAGGACTGGCTGGAAGACGAAACGGCGGATCAGGCAGGCGATTACGAGGCGCGCGATGAGTTGGAAGTGCGCCGCGAGATGCTGGCCGAGGCGCTGGACGTGCTGAATGAGCGCGAAAAGGACATCCTGACCCAGCGCCGTCTGGCAGATGCGCCTGTGACGCTTGAGGATCTGTCGGGTGAGTATGGCGTGAGCCGTGAACGTATTCGCCAGATCGAGGTGCGCGCCTTTGAAAAGCTGCAAAAGAAGATGCGCGAGATCGCCAAGGCCAAGGGGCTTATGACCCCGGCCTGATCCTGCGCAAACACATGATTGAGACACCCCGCCGGGTTCGGCGGGGTGTTTTCGTTTCGGCCCCTTTTCTTGCCGCGCTTTGAGAACAGAGCAACTTGAAGTAGGCTTTGCCTATTGTTTGAGTTCATTCATCAAAGGGCGGGGTCGCCATGCTTATCTTGAAACGATGGAGCGTCATTACGATCATGGGCCTGATCGGGCTGGCGTTGTTGGGGTATCTGATCGGGTCGGATGCAGGAGAGGCCATTCTGCTATCAGAGACGCCGGATGGTGTCGTGCCGCAAGGTCCCGACACTGGCGGAGACATTGCCGCTGCCGTCACGGCTGTTGCAGGCGCTGTCACAACGCTGGGTGCCGCCGTCTTTGGCCTGTTGGGCAAGTGGACCGATTATCGCAAAGCGCAGCTTGAGGTTGCGGCCAAGGAGCTGGAGCTGGAGCAGAAGCGCCAGGCAGCCAAGGCCGAATGATCTGGCGGCTGGCGGTTGGTCTGGCCCTGTTGGCCGCACCGCTTTGGGCGGAAACGGATGGTCTGGACGAGGCCACGATACGCCCGGACGACCGGTCCGTCACCGAGCGGTTGCTGGTGCGCGCCGGGTTCGGTGAGCTGCAGAAAAGCTATGCCCTGATTGTTGGTGTCAGCGATTTTGATGAATTCACCGACCTGCCAACCGCCAAGGACCCGTTGCGCATGCGGGACTACCTTGTCGACGAGGCGGGCTTTGACCACGTGCATATCCTGACCGGCGACAAGGTTACCAAGGACCGGTTAGAAGAGTTGATGCTGGATGATTTCCGCCAGCTTGTCGGGCCGAATGACCGGTTCCTGTTCTATTGGTCCGGACATGGAGAGACATTGGGTCAGGGGCCGGGTGCTCGCGGCTTTCTGCCCTTGAAAACCAGCCGCAAGGGCCGGTTTTCGACCATGGTGTCGATGGATGATATCGCCGATTGGGACAGCTACATCATCGCGCATCAGGTGCTGTACCTGATGGACAGCTGCTTTTCCGGTTTGGTGGGGTCGGCCCCGCAGTCCGATCTGGCGGATATCACCCGCGCCCAGTTGGGCGGACCCGCGCGCCACGTGATCACGGCCGGGCGTGCAGATGAGCAGACCATCGCGGTAGACCAGTTGGGCGGCTCTGTCTTTACCCATGCCCTTCTCAACGGGTTGCGCGGGGCGGCGGATGCGACAAACGCGCTGGGCAAGGATAATCTGGTCTCGGTCGGTGAGTTGAAATCCTATCTGGGTCAGGAGGTGACGCGTCTGCGCACGCGCTTTGGCTGGCAGCGGTCTATCACGCCGCAGATCCGGGATTTGACCGGATCAGATGGGGCATTCTTCTTTCCCGTTCCTGCCGCGTTCGCCCCCGAGGACGATCCCGAGCGTGATCCGCCCGTGTCGGACGGCGTTGCCGAGATGCAGCAGGCGCTGATTGATCTTGGCTATGACACTGGCGGCGTCACAGGTGTTTTGAACCTGAGGACGCAGGTGGCCTTGGTTCTGTTCCAGCGTGACCAGGGGCTGGAGGAGAGCGGGCAGGCCGATGACGTCACGCGCCGCGCGATCATTGCCGCCCTTGCCGGGTTGGCGCAGCCGCAGGGTGATGGGGATGTGTCCGGGCAGGACAGCCTGCCCGAGACAGTGATGGCGATCGAGCGTACGGAGCGGGCTGCAATAGAGCCCGCGACACCGGCGCCCCTTCCGCCGCAGGACATACGTGTCCGACCCTGTGAGACGTGCCCGGAGTTGATCCGCGTGCCGGGCGGAACGATGGCTTATGGCCCGCGTCCTGTCGATGATCCGATCCCGTCGATCACTGAGGAGGTTGCGCCGTTCTTTATCTCGGCCACCGAGGTCACCATTGGCCAGTTCCGGGCCTATGCGGAGGACACGGGCGTTGCCTTTGTCGATGGCAAGACGTCCGAGGGGCCCAGTTGCTTTGACTGGCAGGAAGGCGACAAGCTGCGCAAGACTGCACAGGCCTTTAACCAGGGAAGTGACCTGAGCAGCGATCATCCCGTGTCCTGCGTCAGTCGCAGGGATGCGATGGGGTATGTTGATTGGTTGAACGAGCAGACCGACGGGCCGCGCTACCGCCTGCCGACCGAGGCTGAGTTCGAGCTGTTGCTGGAACGCCAGTTGAAGCATCGGATCGCGGAGGAAGGGTTCAACCGTGACCTCAACAACGATGCAGATGTGGTCTGTGCGCTGGGCAATTTCGGCGATGCGACGTCGCAATTCAGCTGGCGCAACCAGTCCTGCAATGACGGCAATCCGGGCGTGGCGCTGGTCGCGTCCTACCCGGCTGATGCCAATGGCCTGCACGATTTGGCGGGCAATCTGTGGGAATGGGTGGCCGATTGCTGGCGGGGCAACCTGTCCCTGCCGCGCGCACTGGAGGGGTGCGAGAGCGGGACGCTCAAAGGTGGGTCGTTTGATGACCCGATCAAGAATGCCGCACCGGAGACACGGCAACCCGTGCCCGTGAACCGGCGCCAGACCAATATCGGGTTCCGCGTGGCGCGCGATCTGGAGTGATCAGTTCAAGCGTGCCCGCAGCACCCGCACCATGTTGCCGCCCATGACCTTGCCGATGGTTTCGGTGTCGAGACCCGCCTCGAGCAGCGCATGGGTCAGGCTGGACAGTTTGGACGTGTCGAAGGCGGTCTTGACCGAGCCGTCGAAATCCGACCCGAGCGAGACGTGATCGGCGCCAACGGTGTCCACTGCCTTGACGATCATGGCGGCGATGGCCTCGGGCGTGGCGTTGCGGCACAGGATGTCGCCCCAATAACCCAAACCGATCACCCCGCCGCTGGCGGCGACGGCCTTCATGATGTCATCCTCGAAATTGCGGGTGACGGGGCAGAAGCCGTGTAGGCCGGTGTGGCTGACGATGACGGGCATGTCGGTGAGGGCCAGCACATCTTGCGCCACCGCCGGGCTTGCATGGGCGAGGTCCAGTACCATGCCGCGCGCTTCGATTTCGGCCACGACGGCGCGCCCGAACTCTGTCAGGCCCATGTCGCGTGTGCCGTGCAGGGAGCCGCCCAGCTCATTGTCAAAGAAGTGTTGCAGCCCGATGATGCGGTGCCCGGCCTCTTCCAACCGGTCGAGATTGGCCATGTCCCCTTCGAGCGCGTGCGCCCCTTCGATGCCCAGCAAACCACCCACGGCGTGGCTGCCCGCAGCACGGGCGGCGAGATGCGCGTCCAGCTCGTCCCGCGCGGTGATGACCGTCAGCCGGTCGGGCATCTTGGCGGCGACCTTGTGCAGACGCTCGGCCTGATAGATTGCGCGTTCGGCTAGCGACCCCCATGTGCGGGGCGGCCAGAGCTGGCCGATGGCAAGGGGCGTGATGTTGTCGAAGGCGTCGGCGGAGTTCGCCTCGTAATTCTGTCCTGCAGGGGATTTCGTGACGGCGGCAAAGACCTGGAGCGCCACGCCGCCTTCGATCAGGCGGGGCACATCGACATGGCCACGATCGGCCCGTTTTTCGATGCTGCGTTTCCAGAGCAGGCTGTCGGCGTGCCAATCGCCTACGATCAGGCTGTCATGCAGTGATTGTGCGGCGTCCGACACGGGGTAGGGATCGTGCTCGACAACTGCATTGCGGCTGCGTTCGACATGTCCCGGCGCGATGGCCAGAAAGGCCGTAACGCCTGCAACCAGCAGAACCAGAAGCCCGATCAGGCCCCGTTTGATCCAACGCATGACGTATCCTCCCTTGGCTGGATGGTATCATAGGACCGTGCATGTGGCGCGTGCCAGACTGACGGTGCGGCAGGCATCGCCTTGTGCCGGGATCATGGCGCGATATGGTAGCGCAAACGGTGTTGGATGCAGAGAGGGAGATGGCCATGAAAGATCCGATCAGGTGGGGTATTCTGGGGGCCAGCAACTTTGCTCTCAATGACATGGCCCCGGCCATTCACGCGGCCCAGGGGGCCGCATTGACGGCCCTGGCTACTTCATCACCTGCGAAGGCCGAGGGCTTTTCCGCCTTTTGTCCGGGCCTGCGGATCCATGACAGTTATGATGCATTGCTGGCCGATCCTGCAATTGACGCAGTGTACATCCCGCTGCCCAACCACTTGCATGTGGAATGGTCATTGAAAGCGCTGGAGGCTGGGAAACACGTCCTGTGTGAAAAGCCGATGGCGATGGCCGCCGCTGAGTATGAGGCGCTGATCGCTGCGCGCGAGGCGTCGGGCTGTTTTGCGACCGAGGCCTACATGATCGTGCATCACCCGCAGTGGCAGCGCGCACGTGCCTTGTACGAAGAGGGGGCCATTGGGCGGCTGATCCATGTTGAGGGCCTGTTCGGCTATGACAATTCCAGCGAACCCGGCAATGTGCGCAACCGGCCCGAGACGGGTGGCGGCGGTATTCCGGACATCGGGGTTTACACCTATGGCTGCACCCGTTGGCTGACCGGCCAGGACCCGGACGAGATCACCCATGCCGATGTGGATTTCGAGAATGGCGTGGATGTGCTGGCCCGCGTGTCGGCCCGGTTCCCTGGCTTTTCTGCCCATTGGGTCAACTCGATGCGCATGCATCCCGTTCAGGAGATGACCTTTGTCGGCTCTGACGGTGTGATCAAGCTGACCGCGCCGTTCAACCCGGCGCGCTTTGCCACGGCGCGGCTTGAGTTACAGCGCAACGTACATGGCGGTGCGGGCGGTGCAACGGTGACCGAAGAACGGTTTCCCGGTGTGGACCACTATGTGCTGCAGGTCGAGGCGTTTTCGGCGCATGTTCGTGATGGTGCACCATACCCTTGGCACCTTGAAGATGCGCGTGGCACGCAGAAGGTCATTGACGCGGTGTTTTCCAAAGCCAAAACTACCAGTGGTTGATCGGCCCTCTTTTGGGGATTCTTTTGGGTCGTAATATGGAGCGGGATCATGGCAGGGGGATGGGCCAAGGACGGCGCTGTGTCTGAACAGATCGAGGCCTCGATCTCGGACGAGCTTGCGCGGATGCAGGCCCGCAAAACCCCCGTTGGCGAAAGTCTGACCCATTGCGCCGAATGCGATGAACCAATCCCGGAAGCACGACGCATTGCCGTGCCCGGAGTCAAATTATGCGTAGAGTGTGTTGCTGAGCGGGATGCCATTCGTGTCCAGCGTGGCGGCATCAATCGGCGTGGGTCGAAGGACAGCCAATTAAAGTAAAACTTGTCTAATGCCATTGAGAAAAGAGGATTTTTAGTGCCGCGCGGCAGGCGGCAATCTGAAGTTTCAAACGATTAGAGAGTATGGTTCGCGTGTATATTCAACTCGATACTGCCCGAATTTTTTTGATACTGTTGGCGCCCAGCTGGAGCTTAGCCCCGACATAATGCAAGAGCGGCGGACGCTGCTGGTACTCCATGGGGGGCCAGGTTTCGACCACTCGACCTTGCGCCCTTATTTTGACCGTTTTGCCGATGATTTTCAGGTGATCTATCTGGATCATCGTGGCAGCGGGCGATCAACCGGTGATCCCGAGACATGGACGCTTGACCAATGGGCCGATGACATAGCCGCATTTTGTGATTTGGTGGGCATCAAGCGGCCGGTGGTCTTTGGACAGTCTTTTGGTGGCATGGTCGCGATGCACTATGGTGCGCGGCATACCGATGGGCCCTCCAAGCTCATATTATCCTCCACCTGTGCGCAATTCCGTCTGGACGAGACCATGAATATGATGCGCAGACTGGGTGGCGATGCGGCCGCGGAGATGGCGAACGAGTTCTTTTCCAACCCGTCGCAGGAGCGTTTTGATCGCTATGCCCAGATATGCCTGCCGCTGTACAGCCAGACGGAAAACCCCGATGCTGCAGGCTTTCGCAAGCGGGCGATCCAGCGGCCCGAGGTTGCGGTCCATTTTTTTGGTCACGAAATGAAGGACATGGACATGCGCGGCGAGGTTTCCGGCATCACATGCCCGACCCTCGTCCTTGGCGGTGCGCTTGATCCCGTCACGCCGCCGGTCTGTTCGGAGGAGATTGCGCGGGCCGTGGGTGGCAATGCGACGCTTGAGATGTTCGAGGGGTGCGGACACGGGGTGCACCGCGATGAACCGGATAAGGCCGAGCGCGTGATGAGGGCGTTTCTGGTGGGCGGCTGAGGGCCGCCCGCCGGGACCCTGTCAGTCTTCCATCGCTTCAAGTTCGTCGATGAAGCCAGAGATCATGCTGAGCCCCTTGTCCCAGAATTTCGGGTCCGAGGCGTCGAGGCCGAAGGGGGCCAGCAGTTCCTTGTGGTGTTTGGAGCCGCCTGCTTTCAGCATGTCGAAATACTTGTCTTCAAACCCTTCGGTGCCTTCCGCGTAGACCGAGTAGAGCGCGTTCACCAAGCCGTCGCCGAAGGCGTAGGCGTAGACGTAGAAGGGTGAGTGGACGAAGTGGGGGATGTAGGCCCAGAAGGTCTCGTACCCGTCCATGAATTCGAATGCCGGGCCGAGACTTTCGCCCTGTACGCTCATCCAGATGGCGTTGATGTCTTCAGGCGTGAGTTCCCCGCCGCGCCGCGCTTCGTGCAGTTTGCATTCGAAGTCGTAGAAGGCGATCTGGCGCACGACCGTGTTGATCATGTCCTCGACCTTGCCGGCCAGCATGACCTTGCGCTGGGCGTCGTCCTTTGCCCCGTCGAGCATTTTGCGGAAGGTCAGCATTTCGCCAAAGACGGAGGCGGTTTCGGCCAGCGTCAGGGGCGTTGAGGACAGCATTTCGCCCTGACCGGCGGCCAGTACCTGGTGGACGCCGTGGCCCAGTTCGTGCGCCAAGGTCATCACATCGCGCGGTTTGCCCAGGTAGTTGAGCATCACGTAGGGGTGCACGTCCGTCACCGTGGGGTGGGCGAAGGCTCCAGGGGCTTTGCCCGGCTTTACGCCTGCATCAATCCAGCCCTTCTTGAAGAACGGGTTTGCCAGCTCACCCATGCGCGGATCGAAGGCGTTATAGGCGTCCATCACCGTCTTTTCCGCTTCGTCCCAATTGACGATGCGGGGGTCTTCCATGGGCAGGGGCGCGTTGCGGTCCCAGACCTGCATTTTCTCGAGGCCGAGCCATTTGCGTTTCAGTTCGTAGTAGCGGTGGCTGAGTTTGGGATAGGCCGCGACGACGGCGTTGCGCAGCGCCTCGACCACTTCGGGTTCGACCTGGTTCGACAAATGCCGCCCGGTCTGGGCGGTGGGCATGCCGCGCCAGCGGTCGAGGATTTCCTTTTCCTTGGCCTGCGTGTTGTGCACGCGGGCGAAGGTCTTGATGTTGCCCGAGAACACTTCGGCCAGTTCGCGCGCCGCCGTTTCCCGTTTTTTGCGGTCGGGGTCGGTGAGGAAATTCAGCGTGCCTTCGATATTCAGCGCCTCGCCGTCGATGTCGAAGGTCAGGCCCGCGATGGTTTCGTCAAAGAGCCGTTCCCATGCATCGCCCACGACACCGAGGTCGTGCAGGAATTTCTCCAACTCGTCGGACAGTTGGTAGGGTTTCATCGCTCGGATCTTCTCGAAGACCGGTTTGTAGCGAGCGAGGTCGGTGTTCTTGTCCAAGAGGCCGCTCAAGTGGTCATCTTCCAGCCGGTTGAGTTCCAGTGTGAAGAACACAAGCGGGGTGGTGAAGTTGGTGATCTTCTCCTGCATGTCCGACATGAATTTGGCCCGGTCTGCGTCGGTGGTCAGTTGGTAATAGCGCAGGCCCGCATAGGACATGATGCGACCGGCAACCTGATTGATCCGCTCTTGGCGCTGGATGCAGTCCAACAGTCCTTTGGCGTCCAACTGGTCGAGCTTATTTTCGTAGTCGGCGGCAAAGCTCTTGCACGCGTCCTCCAGCCAGTCGAGGTCGCGTTTGAGTTCGGCGGCATTTTCGCCCGTGTAAAGGTCATCGAGGTTCCATTCGGGCAGGTTGCCCAAGGGCTGATCCCCGGCAGAGGCGTTTGCGTCGCGAACGGGGAAGGGGAGTTGGAACATGTGTCGGCACCTTTGGTTACGTGTTGCGCCCATAGGTATGGGGCGTCGTCGGGAGGAGCAAGGGGTTCACCGCGCCCGGTGCGCGGCGACCGGCTGGGGCTCTGCCCCAGACCCCGAGGTATTTTTGGCCAGAAGAAAGGCTAAGGGGTGAAGAGGCGGTTGGGCGTGTCGAGGAAGATCTTTTGTCGTTCTTCTTCAGTTGTGATGGATGACAGGTTGTCGGCCAGTGTGGCGGCGTGGGGCATCTGCGCGCCGTTCAGCATGATGTGGGGCCAGTCGGAGCCCCAGAGGCAGGCATCTGGGTTGGCGTCAATCAGGCGGCGCATCAGCGGGTGGGTTTGGATGATGTCGTCCTTCAGCCGGTAGGGAGCGGAGAGTTTGACGAAGGCGTGACCCTCGGCCAGCAGGGCACAGAGGGTGTCGATGGCTGTTGTGTTCGGGTTGAGGTCGGTGGGCCAGCCGCAATGGTCGATGACCAGTGGGACGGGCAGGGCGCGGATGTCGTCGGCCAGCTCCGCGATATGCTGGTCGGCGTGCAGGAGCATCTGGATGTGCATCCCGTGATCGGCCAGCGTGGACGCCATGGCCTTGGCTCCGTCCCATGTGAGCACGCCGCCGTGGACGTAGTTCAGGCGGACGGCGACGATTTTGTTGTCTGCAAACTGCCTGATGTCGCGTGTCGGTGCGCCATCCGGCAGAAGGCCCACGCCTTTGAAGCCCCGGCCCATGGCGCGCACCGCTTCGAGCGTCACGGTGTTGTCGGTGCCGTAGAGGATGGAGTGGACGATAAGGCTGTTTGAGCAGCCAAGCGCGTCCAGGTGGGCGCGGTAGCGGGTGAGCCAGCCATCGAAGTCGATGCCTTTGGCCGGGTTTTCTGCGCGGGTGGGCGAGAGGGGGTGTTCGGGGCCGCCCAGCAGGTGCACATGGGCGTCCCATGCGCCTGTGGGCAGTGCCGTTTCGGGGGTTGTTGGTGCAGGCGGCGGCGGGGCGCTATCCATAGGTCTTGAGCATCTCGTTCAGGTCGTCGAGGCTGTTGGCCTCTTGCACGGATTTGTCGTGCCGCCACCGTGACATGCGAGGAAAGCGCAGCGCCACCCCTGATTTATGGCGGGAAGAGGCCTGGATGCCCTCGAACGCGATTTCGAACACGTGGTGGGGCGTGACTTGGCGGACAGGGCCGAAGCGTTGCTGGGTGTTCTTTTTGACCCATGCGGTGATCTTGCGGAACTCTTCGTCGGTGAGGCCCGAATAGGCCTTGGTGAAGGGGACGAGGTCATTGCCGTTCCAGACGGCGAAGGTGAAGTCAGTGAACAGGTTTGCGCGCCGCCCGTGGCCCGATTGGGCATAGATCATCACGGCGTCGATGGTGAGCGGGTCGAGCTTCCATTTCCACCAGTCGCCTTTTTTGCGGCCTGTCAGGTACGGACTGTCGCTGCGTTTCAGCATCAGCCCTTCGGCCTGGGCGTCGCGGGCGGTGGCGCGGGTTTGGGCGAGCGTGTCCCAACTGTCGAACGGCACGGTGGGAGAGAGCCTGACCGGCGCGTCATCGGGCAGTGAGGCGCATAGGGTTTCGAGGGTTGCGCGGCGGTCCTGAAGTGGTGTTTGCCGCAGGTCCGCGCCGCCCCATTCGAGTAGATCGTAGGCATAGAGGATCACCGGCGCTTCGCTCAGCAGCTTCTTGGGCACCGTCTTGCGCCCGATCCGCTTTTGCAGGGCGTTGAAGTTTTGTGGAGCGCCGTCGCCCCATGCCAGCAATTCACCATCGAGTACCGTGCCGTCGGGGATAAAGTCGCGGGCGCGGGCCAGTTCGGGGAAACGGTCGGTCATCAGCTCTTCGCCACGGGACCAGACGAAATGTTTGCCGTCGCGCAGGATGAGTTGGCCGCGGATGCCGTCCCACTTCCATTCCGCCTGCCAATCCTTTGGTTCGCCCAGGTTTTCCGGTTCATCTTCCAGCGCGTAGGCGAGGTAGAACGGGTACGGGCGCGAGGCATTGGCGGCGGGGTCATCTTCGAGGATCAGCTGTGCCCAGGTGGTTGTGGCCGGGTCCCAATCGCCCATCAGACGATGGGCCATCTCGGCCTCGTCCTTGTCCGTGGCGCGGGCCAATGCGCGGGTCATAAGTTTCTGACTGACGCCGATCCGGAAGCCGCCGGTGAGCAGCTTGTTGAAGAGGAAGCGTTGAGTGGGATCGAGCGAGGCCCAGGCGTCGAGAACGAAGGCTCTGCGGTCCGGTTCTTCGACTTGAGAGAGGTCGCGCAACGCATTGATCCAATGCGTCAATCCGTGATCCGTTTCAGTGTCGGGCGGGGGCAGGACCAGTGCGATGGTTTCCGCCAGATCACCGACAATGGGATAAGCCTCTTCAAACAGCCACAGCGGGATGCCCGCCACCTCGGCCCCCCACTCGCGCAGGCGCGTGGTGTTGACCGCGCGCTTGGGGCGTCGGCCCGAGAAGATGGCGATGGTCCAGATGCGGTCTTCTTCCGGGGCCTCTTGGAAATACTCTGCCAAGGCCGCGACCTTGACCGTTGTCTTTGTGGATTGGTCGATGGCGTTGAACAGCGCGGCAAAGCGTTTCATGCCGCTTCGTCCTCAGCATCCTCGCCGCCGAACTCGGTCTGCAGTACTTGCGCGTTCCAACCCTGATCATTCAGATATCGCGTGAATATTTCCGTGTAACCATGTGTGACGTATATGTTTTCTGCCCCTGTATCCGTGATGGCAGACAGCAGACCAGACCAGTCCGCGTGGTCCGAGATGACAAAGCCGCGGTCGCCTGCGCGCCGCCGGCGGATGCCGCGTAGAGCCATCCACCCGGAGGCGAAGGCGTTTTCTTGCGCTCCGAATTTGCGCGCCCACGCGGACCCGAGCGCCGAGGGCGGTGCCAGAACAATTGCGCCCCGATGATCCTTGGGGTTCAGGTCGGGTCTGGCTTGCACAGTGTCGGGCAGTGCAATCCCCTGTGCCCGCATTACCGCATTGGTGTTCTCGATGGCCGTGTGCGTCAGGATCGGGCCGATGTCGGGGTTCAGCATGGACATGAGCCGTTGCGCCTTGCCCAACGCATAACAGCCGAGAAAGGCGGTTTTGCCTGCTGCGGCGCACCCCGCCCACCAATCGTTGATTTGCGCAGCGATGACGGCCTGATCCTGCCAGCGGAAGACGGGCAGGCCGAACGTGCTTTCGGTGATGAAGTGGTGACATTTGACCGGTTCGAACGGGGTCGAGAGGCCGTCATCCACCATCTTGTAGTCGCCTGAAGCGACCCACACTTCGCCCTCCACTTCGACTCGGATCTGGGCTGAGCCGGGCACGTGTCCAGCCGGGTGAAACGACACGGTTGCGCCGCCGATCTGTAACCGCTCGCCATAACCAATTGTGTCTATGGACACATCGCCGAGGCGGTGGCGCATTACTGGCGCGGCAATATCAGTGGCCAGATACGATTCCATCCCCCGGCGCGCATGGTCTGCGTGGCCGTGGGTGATCAGCGCCCGGCTCACCGGTTTCCACGGGTCGATGTAAAAATCACCTGCGGGGCAGTAGATGCCTGCGGGGGTAAAGGTCAGTGCGCCGCTCATGTGAGCGAACCTAGCATGTCTGGAGGGTCAGACCAGCCTCAGGCTGCGCCGGCGAAACGGGCGGTCATGGTGTCAAAGATGCCCGTGCGGGCCTTGGCAGCTTCCATGAGCACTTCGTGCTCACCGCCGTGGATCAAGTGCAGGTTGCCGTCTTCCCAACTGTCCATGCGGTTGTGGATGCGCCCCACATGGACAATGCGCTCGTTTGTTCCAAGGAAGGTGTCGCAAGGCAGTTTCGGGGCCGCCATGCGCGACAAGGCCAATGTTTCATCCAGTGCCTCGCGCAACCACACGAAACTGGGGCCGCCGAGGGCGAGGTCAGGATGTGCGTGCAACTGGTCGCGCATCATGTCGAACATCTCGAGATCGGTGGTGAGCAGGTTGTCTTCGAACGGTGCCGTCAGAACGTAGGAATCGATGATGGTGCCAGGCGGCAGGCGGTGGCCCTGTCCGATGGCAGGCATCATGCGGCCCAAGGCCCAGGCGACCGGGCGCAGGTGGGCCGAGATGCGGATGCCCCACATCGGGCCGGTAAAGGCGGCAGCACTGACAGGCAGCCCTTCGTAGAGCGAGCGCAGGCCGATACAGCCGCCCATCGAATGCCCCAGCAGGAAAAATGGCTCTGGCAGGCCCAGTTCCCGGGCTGCAGTGACCATCGCGGTCACATCATGCTGATAGTCGGAAAACGCAAGAACGTGGCCCATCCGGGCATCGTCCAACATCCGGTCGGCCAGACCCTGACCACGCCAATCGATGCTGATAGTCGCGAAGCCGCGCTCGGCAAGCTCACCTGCCGACGGCGCGTATTTCTCTATGTACTCGGTGCGGCCGGGAAACAGCAGGACTGTCCCCTTGGCCGCGTCAGGCTGCCAAACGCCCAACCGAATGCGCACACCGTCCTCTGTGGTCACCCAGTAGGCGGTGCCGTCCAGCGGTGCAGGATGCACATCGGTGAAAAGGGGGCAGCTGACAGGGTCATCAGGCCAGCACGGACGCCAGTTTCATGGCCATGCCCATGTCGCCATCGACCTTGAGCTTGCCCGTCATGAAGGCAGATGTCGGGTTCGTGTCGCCCTCGAGGATGGAGCGGAACGTGTCTGCGTCTGCCGACAGGGTCACGTCGGCCTCTTCATCGGCGGCACGTGCGCCATTTTCGTCCATCATGATGGCGCCTTCGCCTTCGATGTCGAATTTCGCGGTGCCGGTGAAATCTGCGCCAGCCAGCTTTTCGTTCAAGACGGCCACGGCCTCGGTCACTGTGTCACTCATCTTTGATGCCCTTTTTGGTCTGTGGACGGGTACGGTCTCTGGAATTTGCGGCCCGGCCTGTTACATTCATTGTTATGGGCACTCACTTGCGTAAACTCTACCCTGTCGTCACGGCACTTTTACTGACAGTAGGGAATTCCTTACCCGCCTTGGCGCAATCATCGCTTGACGAGAAGTTGCAGGCTTTGCAGGACGCTGAACCGGCCGAAGCCACGCGGCTCACGCGCGAGATTGAGCGGGAGTGGTCGCAATCGGGCTCCACGTCGCTTGATATGCTGCTGCGTCGTGGACGCGACGCGCTCGAGGAACAGAAGCCGGACATTGCGATCGAGCATCTGACCGCCTTGATTGATCATGCTCCTGATTTTGCCGAAGGCTGGCACGCGCGCGCCACTGCTTTTTATATGAAGGACCTCTATGGCCCGGCGATCAGTGACCTTGAAAAGGCGCTGACCCTGAACCCGGACAATTACAATGCCATGTTCGGTCTGGGCGTCATGTTTCAGGAGTTCGGGGACAACGTGCGCGCGGAACGGGCTTTTCAACAGGTTCTCGACTTGCATCCGCACCATGAAAACGCCACCAAGGCGCTTGAGCAGCTGAAAGCCCAAGGGATCGGCCGCACTCTGTAAGTACCGGGGGACAGCCCATGTCGGGCGACGCGCGGGTGGTTGCCGTTCTCGGCCCCACCAACACAGGCAAAACCACCTATGCCATCGAACGGATGCTGGGCCACCGCACAGGTGTGATTGGCCTGCCGCTGCGCCTGCTTGCGCGCGAGGTTTATGACCGCATCGTTGCGCTGCGCGGCCCGTCTGTCGTGGCGCTGGTGACAGGGGAGGAGCGTATTGTCCCGCCCCGCACGCAGTACTGGGTCTGTACGGTCGAGGCGATGCCCGAGGGCATGGGCTGTGATTTTCTGGCCGTGGACGAGATCCAGCTTTGCGCCGATCCCGAGCGCGGTCATGTCTTTACCGACCGGCTGCTCAGGGCGCGCGGCCTGCACGAAACGCTGTTTCTTGGCTCCGACACCATGCGCGGTCCAATCTCTGCCCTTGTGCCCGAGGCGCAGTTCATGCGGCGCGAGCGGATGTCGCAGCTTATCTATTCCGGTCAGAAAAAGATTTCGCGCATGCGGCCCCGGTCGGCAATTGTCGGATTCTCGGTTGATAATGTCTATGCCATCGCCGAGCTGATCCGCCGTCAAAAGGGCGGGGCGGCTGTGGTGATGGGCGCGCTCAGCCCCCGCACGCGCAATGCGCAAGTCGACATGTACCAGAACGGCGAGGTGGATTTCCTGGTCGCGACCGATGCCATCGGCATGGGACTGAACCTGGACATTGATCATGTGGCCTTTTCCTCGCTCACCAAGTTCGACGGGCGGCGGATGCGCGCGCTGGCGCCCAATGAATTGGCGCAGATCGCGGGCCGGGCGGGGCGGGGGCAAAAGGATGGGACGTTTGGCGTCACGGGCGATGTCAGTCCGCTGGATGAGGGTGTTGCGCAGGCCATCATGGACCACCGCTTTACCCCGCTCAGCAAGCTGCAATGGCGCAACCATGCCCTACAATTCGGCACCATCGACGCACTGGTGCGCAGCCTTGAGGCACCGTCGGATCACGAGGTGCTGGTCAAGGCACGGGAGGCCGACGACCTGCAGGTCTTGAAATCGCTCGCTGAAAGCGCCGAGGTGACGGCCCGATGCACCGATGCCCAATCGGTTCGCCTGCTGTGGGATGTATGCCGCGTGCCGGATTTCCGGGGTATCTCTCATCAGGAGCATTCGTCGTTGCTTGACGTGATCTTTCGCTACCTGCATGAACGCGGGTCTATCCCGAATGACTGGATGGCGCGGCAGATCAAGCGGATCGACCGTGCCGATGGCGACATCGATGCCATATCAAAGCGATTGGCGTTTATCCGCACATGGACCTATGTCGCCCAACGCAAAGGCTGGGTGGACGACGAAAGCCATTGGCGGGACGAGACGCGCCATGTAGAAGACCGCTTGTCAGATGCTCTTCACGAGAAACTGACTCAAAGATTTGTAGACCGGCGCACGAGCGTGCTCTTGCGCCGGCTAGGCCAGAAGGAGGCCATGGTGGCCGAAGTAAATGACGCAGGTGAAGTGACTGTCGAAGGCGAGTTCGTCGGCAAGTTGGACGGGTTCCGGTTCTCTCAGGACAAGGGGGCGGGGGCGGCCGAGGCCAAGACGATCAAGACCGCCGCGCTGCAAGCGCTGGCGCCGCATTTCCACCTGCGGGCCGACAGGTTCTATAATGCGCCGGATACCGAACTGGATTTCACCGAACAGGGCGGCCTGATGTGGGGCAGCTCTGCCGTGGGCAAGCTGGTGGCGGGGCAGGACCCGCTGAAGCCCATGGTCGAGGTGTTCGTGGATGATGTTGCTGGTCCCGAGGTTGCGCAGAAGGTGCAGCGCCGTCTGCAACATTTCATCGACCGCAAGGTTGCTGCGTTGTTCGAGCCGCTGATTGCGATGCAGAAGGATGAGGCGCTGGCCGGTCTGGCCAAGGGCTTTGCCTTCCAGATGATCGAGGGGTTGGGCGTGCTGCCCCGCGCCGCCGTCGCCGATGACGTCAAAGCGCTGGATCAGGATGCGCGCGGGCTGCTGCGCAAGCACGGCATCCGCTTTGGTCAGTTCACCATCTTCATGCCTTTGCTGTTGAAACCCGCACCCACGCGCCTGCGCCTGGTGCTGTGGTCATTGGCAAATGGGCTTTCTGAATTCCCTGAATCTCCGCCCCCGGTCTGGTCACCGTGCCCGCGATGGCGGATGGCCCACAGGGTGTGGACACGATGTCGGGCTACCGTAATGCGGGCGAGCGTGCGATCCGCATCGATATGCTGGAGCGGCTGGCCGACATGCTGCGCGCCGAGGATCTCGCGCGGCGGGTTCGAGGCCAAGGCCGATATGCTGTCGATCACCGGCATGACGCTTGAACAATTCTCGGGCCTGATGGAAGGGCTGGGCTACAAGTCGGAGAAAGGTGAGCGCGAAAAGGTCAAAGTTGCTGACGCAGTTTCGACGGCCGATGCGAAACCTGAAGCCGAGGCCGCACCCGCTGAAACTGCGGCTGAGGAGGTGGAGACACCCGAAAAGGCCGAAATGCCCGAAAAGACTGAAGCGCCACAAACGGAGAGTGCCGAGGCTGTGGAAGCGCCCGAAGCCAATTCGGAAGACGTTCCGGTCGCCGATGGTGACGAGGAAGCCGCCGGGCCAGAGATGGAGGTCTTCTATACCTTCACCTGGGGTCGCAGCGCCGGGAATCGCCGTCCGCAACAAGGCGGCAAACCACGTGGCAAAGGCGGCCCCAAAGGTGGCAAGCCCAAGGGCAAAGGTCCGCGTCGTGATGGCGGCAACAAACCTCAGAACTTCTCGAGCCGACCGCCGAAGAAGGAAAAGGCGATTGACCCCGACAACCCCTTTGCTGCAGCCCTTATGGGGTTGAAGGACGACAAATAAGTGGCTGATGAAGCTGGCAAACTGCGGCTGGACAAGTGGCTGTGGTTTGCGCGCTTCTTCAAGACACGGTCGTTGGCGGCCACGCGTGTTGCCGCTGGTGACGTGCGCGTCAACGGTGATCGGGTCACCAAGCGATCGACCACGATCAGTCCCGGTGATGTGCTGACCTTTTCACAAGGTCGTGTGGTCCGGGTAATCGAGGTCAAAGCCATCGGCACACGCCGGGGACCTGCTCCCGAAGCGCAGGCGCTTTATAATGATATGTCCCCGCCACCGCCGCCCAAGGAAACGCCTGTTCCGGAAAACCCAAGGTTCGAAGGAAAAGGACGCCCGACCAAGAAAGACAGGCGGCAAGCTGATCTTTCCCGGTCGCGCCATCTTGAATGATGGCCTGCACTCCTTTAGCTAAGCTATGCCCGACAAGATGAGACACCCCTTATGACCTATATCGTCAACGACGCCTGCATTGCCTGCAAATACACCGACTGTGTCGAGGTATGTCCGGTCGATTGTTTCTACGAGGGCGAGAACATGTTGGTGATCCACCCCGATGAATGCATCGACTGTGGGGTGTGCGAACCCGAATGCCCCGCCGACGCGATCCGCCCCGATACGGAGCCGGACATGGAAAAGTGGGTCGAGTTCAACCGCAAGTATTCCGAGATGTGGCCGGTGATCATCACCAAGAAGGACCCGCTGCCCACCGCCGAAGAGATGGACGGCAAAGAGGGTAAGATGGATATGTTTTCGGAAAATCCGGGCGAGGGCGGCTAAGTGACCGAATCGCTTTGGGGTGGTTTCTTTGCCCTGAAATCGAGACGGAATGACTTGGAAAATCAGGGGCTTCCGAAAGTTTCCTTTGAGTAAACTTCCGAGAGCCCGTTTTTTGTGATATACTCTTTGAGCAACAGACAGATGGACGCTGCCCTGATCCGTCGCCAACGCGACAGATTTGACTGAAATTTTGACCCGAACCGCACCAAGACGTGGCAGCGCATGCCCCGCCTGATGCGGTTTTGACTGTCAAAAGGCTGGCCAACCCGGAGTCGCATGAGGATCAGGAATGACAAAATCTAAGAAACTCGACTTCCGCCCCAATGAATACGTCGTCTACCCCGCGCACGGTGTGGGTCAGATCACGTCCGTGGAAAAGCAGGAAGTGGCAGGTATCGAACTGGAATTGTTCGTCATCTCGTTCGAGAAGGACAAGATGACACTGCGTGTGCCCACCAACAAGGCGACCGAGATCGGGATGCGTGCACTGTCCAGCCCCGATGTCATCAGCCAGGCCATGAGAACCCTTAAAGGCAAGGCCAAGGTCAAGCGCGCCATGTGGTCCCGCCGGGCGCAGGAATACGAGCAAAAGATCAACTCGGGCGATCTGATCGCCATTGCCGAGGTGGTCCGCGACCTGCACCGTACCGACGACCAGCGCGAGCAAAGCTATTCCGAGCGTCAGCTTTATGAAGCGGCACTCGAGCGTCTGACCCGCGAAGTGGCCGCCGTATCCGGCGGGGACGAGATTGCTGCCGCCAAGGAAGTGGGCGACGTCCTGAGCAGCCGGATCGCTGCCTGAGAACCGGCTGACGAAAGTCGCAACGATTTGACAAAAAACGTGTCCCTGCGGGGGCACGTTTTCTATTGGGACATTGTCACCAGGGTGAGCAGAACCGCGATCTCGGTCATCACTTGTGTCGCGCCCAGAATGTCGCCTGTTTGTCCCCCGATCTTGGCGTTTGCCACCAGCCCGACGCCAAGGGTGACCGCACCCGCAGCAAGGGCGGCCATGAGACCTGCGCTGCCAGCGAGCAGTATTGCACCCACACTCCCGATCAGGACCGCAACCACGACGGCGCCCATATTCGGCGCCCCCACGCTATGGGACAGACCTGTGCTGCGCGCGTGGGGCAGGGCCAACATGAGCGGCGGCATCATCGCGCGGCTCAGCATCATCGCGGCGATCAACCCGGTCCATGACACCTCGGCCAGTCCCAGCCAGCGCAGGCCCATTACGACGATCAGCGCCAACACACCATAAGCCCCGATGCGGCTGTCCTTCATGATCTCGAGCCGCCGTTCGCGGTCGTGCCCGCCCCAGAGCCCGTCTGCCGTGTCGGCCAGCCCGTCCTCGTGCATTGCGCCAGTCAGCATGACAAGGGCGCCGAGTGTCAAACCGGCGACGATTGGTGCGCTCAAGCCCAGTCCATTCAGGACAGCGGCGAACAGTGCAAGGAGGCCGCCCAAGACCAAGCCGACGACCGGGTAGGCCCACACGGCCCGAGCACCGTGGGCAAAGGCATGATCGGGCAGTGCGGGCATGGGCAGGCGCGTCAGCAAGACCAGAGCGGCCGGCACGTCCCAAAGGCGTGCCGCAAGGGCAATGTCGGAATCATTCTGTGCCATGTCCGGTCCTGACTTGCGGGTACGTTCCGATTGGGTAAAGAGCGTGGGACGAACAGGCAAGGACAAGACCCATGAGTTTTGAAAGTTTGGATGCGCTGCGCGCTTTATTGGCCGATATGCCCGGTCCTGACAGCGCCGCCAGTGCAGGTGCGGCAGAGCGCAATGGGCAATTGACCAAGCCGCCGGGGGCTTTGGGCCGACTTGAGGATCTGGCGCAGTGGTATGCGGGCTGGCGGGGCGATGCGCGCCCGTCCATTGATGCGCCGCAGGTCATCGTCTTTGCTGGCAACCATGGCGTTGCTGCGCGCGGTGTGTCCGCCTTTCCGCCGGAAGTGACCGTTCAAATGGTTGCGAATTTCGAACAGGGTGGGGCTGCGATCAACCAGTTGGCCAAGGCTTTTGGCGCGCGCATGGACGTCGTCGCGCTGGATCTTGACCGGCCAACCGCTGATTTCACCCAAGGTCCGGCCATGACCGAGGCCGAGGTTGTAGACGCTTTGCGGGCGGGCTGGGATGCTGTTGCCGAGGATGCGGACCTGTTGATGGTCGGAGAGATGGGGATTGGCAATACAACCTCGGCCGCGGCTATCGCGGCCAAGCTGTTTGGTGGCGAGGCTGGTGATTGGACTGGGCGTGGCACCGGCGTCGAGGGCGACGCACTGGCGCTCAAAATGCAGGTTGTTGCGGACGGGGTGGCCTTGCATGCTGCCGCGACAGACGGGCTCGACGTACTGATGCGTCTGGGCGGGCGTGAGCTGGCCGGGATGGTCGGGGCCATTGCCCGCGCCCGAGCTTTGCGCATTCCAGTGATCATGGACGGCTTCATCTGTACCGCTGCGGCTGCGTGCCTTGCCAAGACGCAAGAGGATGCGCTGGATCACGTGGTGGCGGGACATGAAAGCGCCGAAGCGGCACATGGCCGGATGCTGGATGCTCTGGGTAAGGCGCCGCTATTGTCCCTTGGTCTGCGTCTTGGTGAAGGGTCCGGTGCGGCCTTGGCCATGGGGGTGCTCAAAGGGGCGATCGCCTGCCATTCCGGTATGGCGACCTTTGCCGAGGCGGGCGTGTCTGACGGCTGACGGGTGCTCTCTTTGCTGTGCAAATTCGCCCACCCGCCAACCCTGGGTAACGCGGCGTGTCAGGCGCGTTTGGGTTGTTCTTGTCGTGCAGACAATGCCGCTTCGAGCGACTTTTCGAGCGACTTGGCACGTTCGACATAAGCATCGTTTTTGGATGCAGGTATGTTGGGGTCCCACACTTCGGCCAATTGGCGGACCGCATCCCGGTCATGGGCATAGAACACCCGCTCGGCTTCGGCAGCTTCGTATTCCGTAAGGCCCAGATTTTCGAGCGCGTAGCGTCCGGCGCGCAGCGAGCCGTCGAACATCTCGCGGACGATGTCATTCGCCCCTGCCTGGTAGAGCCGGTAAACGTGCACCCGGTCATAGGCTCGTGCGATGATGTGAATATCGGGCCGTGTCTTGCGAGCATAGGCGACGAGCCGGGTGGACGCATCCTTGTCATCCAGCGCGACCACCAGAATGTGTGCGCTGTCGAGCCCGGCGGCATGCAGGATATCGGGGCGGCTGGGATCGCCCAGAAACCCTTTGAACCCGAACCGGCGCATCAGGGCGATGGTTTCCATATCGTGGTCCAGAACAACCGTCTTGAACCCGGAGCCTTGCAGCAGGCGGTTCACGATCTGCCCGAATCGGCCAATGCCCGCGATGATCACGGGGCCGTCTTCGTCAATCTCGTCGGCTTCGATTTCGACCCCGCGCTTGGCGATCTCGACGCGATTGCAGCTCGTACAGGATGAAGAGCAGGGGGGTGATCAGCATGGTCAGCGCGATGACGAGCAGAAGTGTTTCAGCCACGCCTTGCGGGATCACGCCTTGACCGACCGAGAAGGCCACGAGCACAAAGCCAAACTCTCCCGCTTGGGCGAGGCCGAGGGTAAAGAGCCAGCGGTCGCGTCCCCGGATTTTAAAGGAGACGGCCAGCAGGTAGAGCAGGCAGCCCTTGATCCCGATCACGAGGATCGCCATCGAAAGGAGCGCGGGCCAATCGCGAAACAGCAGGTCGAAGTTGATGCCCGCGCCGACCGTGATGAAGAAGAGCCCCAGCAGCAGACCCTTGAAGGGTTCAAGGTCGGATTCGAGCTCGTGTCGGAATTCCGAGCTGGCCAGCACCACACCAGCGAGGAAGGCCCCAAGAGCGGGGGACAGGCCGACAAGCATCATCAGGAAGCTGATCGACACGACGATCAGGAGGGCAAGGGCCGTGTACATCTCGCGCAGGTGGGCCGCGTGGATGAACCGGAACACGGGCCGAGTGAGAAATACACCGGCGAGGATCACGGCAATGACGGCACCGATTGTCACCAGCGTGACACCCCAGGCGGGCAAGCCTTCAACGAGGCTCATCGTGGCACCATGACCGTGATCGCCATGGTCTTCGCCAACCGCGCGGGTGATCGAGCCGTCCCCGGTGATCTGTACCGGCAGGGTCACCACAAGCAGGGGCAGGAAGGCCAGGATCGGGATCACCGCAATGTCTTGTGTGAGCAGGACCGAGAAGACGGATCGCCCGCCGCTGGTCTGCATCAACCCCTTTTCAGACAGGGTTTGCAGGACGATGGCGGTCGAAGACAGTGACAGGGTCAAACCGATGGCAAGCGCAATACCCCATGGCTGGTTGTAGGCCATGGCGACGCCCATCAGTGCCAGGGCGGACAGAACGATCTGCAACCCACCCAGGCCCAGCAGCTTGTGCCGCATGTCCCAGAGCGCCCTGGGTTCCAATTCCAGACCGATCAGGAACAGCATCACGACCACGCCGAATTCTGCGAAATGCTGAAGATCTTCGGTTTCGGCCCCGACCAGTCCCAGAACGGGACCGATGGCGATACCAGCCGCCAGATAGCCCAGAACGGACCCCAGCCCCAAGCGCGACGCCAGCGGCACGGCAATCACTGCGGCGGCCAGGTAGATCGAAGCTTGGTAGAGAAAACTTTCCATGATGGACCCTGTACGTTTCGGTCTGTTCTCAAGATGCCTCGGCGTTCGGGAAATACAAGGCGAGGGGAACAACTTGGCTTGAATTGGCTTTGGGGTGCTGCGGATGCGCGGCGGTAATAGGCGAAATCGTTCTTATGCGCCCGGGTGCGATCGTGGTTCCGGCCCTGCGGGGACACGGCAGATGGGGGCGCTGTCGTGATCCTTATGGGCCTCAGGTTGGCAGCGGTCCGTCGCGTTTGAGCTGATCCATCACGATCTGACTGTGCACGCGTGCGACGGCGGGATGGGGCAGAAGCACATCGTGGATCAATGTGTTCAGCGCCGTCAGGTCGGAACAGTAGACCCGCAGCAGGTAATCGGCCTCACCCGTCATGGTCCACGCGCTTGTCACCTCGGGCTGCGTGTCGATCAGACGTGCGAAGCTGGCGGCATGCTCTGGCCCGTGCACGGATAGCTGCACCTGCACAAATCCCTGAACGTTCAAACCGAGCCGTTTTGCATCCAGACGCGCGACGTAGCTTTCGATGTAGCCCTCAGCCTCGAGCCGCTGGCGTCTGCGCCCCACCTGGCTGGCCGACAAGTGCAGCATGGTGCTGAGCTCTTGCGCCGTCAGATGCGCGTTTTTTTGAAGGGCGGCGAGAAGACGGGTGTCGATGGAATCAAGCATGTGCGGGGTTCGGTCTGGTTTTGCCCACATGATGCGCGAAAGGCGCGTGGATTGAAAGTTCTATGCAGCATTATGCGCGGATACCGCGCGCCCGAGGCCTCATATTTGCATCAAACCTGAACAAGGAGGCATCTCCATGGGCCCGTTCCCGCACAACGCATCGAAATCGACCATTTCTGCAAACAACCCCGCTGGCACGGACGGGTTTGAGTTTGTCGAGTTTGCCCATCCCGAGCCGGAAGAGTTGCGCGCGCTCTTTGCCCGGATGGGGTATGCGAAGGTTGCGAAGCACAAGACCAAGAACATTGAGCTGTGGCAGCAGGGCGATATCACTTACGTGCTGAATGCCGAGGCGGATAGTTTCGCGGCGCCCTTTGTAGAAGAGCATGGACCCTGCGCGCCGTCGATGGGCTGGCGTGTGGTAGATGCGCAGCATGCCTTTGAGCGGGCGGTGCAGCTTGGGGCCAAACCGTATGAGGGGGATGGCAAGGTGCTGGATGTGCCCGCGATCTACGGCATTGGCGGCAGTCTGATCTATTTCGTGGATCAGTACTATGACACCTCGCCCTACAATGACGAATATGAATGGCTGGCGCAGTCCAAGTCGCGCGGTGTCGGGTTCTTCTACCTCGATCATCTGACTCACAATGTGCACAAGGGGAACATGGATAAGTGGTTCCGGTTTTATGGGGACCTGTTCAACTTCAAGGAAATCCGGTTCTTTGACATCGAGGGCAAGTTTACTGGCCTGTTGTCCCGTGCGCTGACCTCGCCCTGTGGGCGCATCCGTATTCCGATCAACGAAGACCGGGGCGAAACCGGGCAGATCGTGGCCTATCTAAAAAAATACAAGGGCGAAGGTATTCAGCACATCGCGGTGGGGTCAGACGATATCTATGACAGCACCGATGCGATTGCCGCACATGGGTTGAAGTTCATGCCGGGGCCGCCAGACACCTATTACGATCTGTCCAAGGATCGGGTTGTTGGCCACGAAGAACCGATTGAACGGATGAAGAAACATGGCATCCTGATCGATGGCGAAGGTGTCGTCGACGGGGGCGAGACCAGGATCCTGCTGCAGATCTTCTCCAAGACGGTCATTGGCCCGATCTTTTTCGAGTTTATCCAGCGCAAGGGCGATGATGGCTTTGGCGAGGGGAACTTCAAGGCGCTGTTCGAGAGCATTGAGCAGGAGCAGATCAACAGCGGTGAATTGGTGGCCGATTAGCGCCACGCGATCGTTTTCTGACAAAAACTACAAGCGCGGAAACCCTATCGGTTTCCGATTAACCCTTTGGCATCTTCAGGACGAGGTTGCGGTTGCCCTTTTGGTACCGCAACTCGCTGTCGCCGATGGCGGACACGCGCCCGCCGTCAAAGCGGTCACCCACCTTGACCTTCTGATAGCGACCGTTTTTCAACCGGACCAGTGCGCGGCGGTTAGACGGTGTGCCATAGACGCCGATCAGGTTGACGCGGCTGAGGTTGATGGCGTTGCGCACGGTTGCTTCGCGGGTGACCGATGTGGACGAGGGAATGGATGGCGTGACCGTTCTGGGGGCCACAGCGGCCACACGTTGCGGTGCTGACGCGGTGGCCGTGCGGCTGGCGCGGGCAACGACGCGATCAAAGTTTCTGGGTCGCGTCTCGGGCCGGATGGATTGTGCCACGGCGAGCGCGCTGATCGGTTCCGTCACAACGCCTTCGGCAAGGTCGGTGGTGTCGACGTCCTGAACCGGTTCCGCGTCTTGGGGGGCGGCAGGGCGCAGGCGGGGTCGCAGCAGGGCCAGTTCGGATCGCAACAGACCGCCCAGCGTTGCGCGTTCGTTCTGTTCGACCAAATCGGTCGGACGGGCCTGCGGGCGGACCTGTGCAAGCGCCGCGGTGTTCGGCGTGTCACTGCTTGTCTCTGGCGCTTCCTGCTGCTGCAGACGGGCTGCGGGTGGTTTGAGTGGGGGTGACCCCAAGAATACCGTAAACCCATCGGGGCTGAGTGCGCCGTCCTCGGTCGGGACAATGCGCCCATTGTCGTCCACCGCAAAGCGCGTGCCCGGTGGCGGTGGCGATGTGATCTCGGGCAGGGCCGCGTCGGTCAGGTAAGACCGGGTGCTAGGCACGGCAATTGCATCCAGTGCCGGGCTGATGGGGTCGATGCCGGTCACATAGAGGTCTTCGAGCACGATCAGGTCGGAGGGCGACGGGGGAATTTCCGGTGCCTTTGGCCAGATCCCAGTGACCGCATAACGCGCTTCGAGCGCGGCACTGTCGATTTCTTCCTGCTCGGTTGGATTGGGTTGCCGATCCCGCAGCGCGTCCAGAACGGCGGCATCTTCGGCTGTCAGACCATCGTCGCTGATCCCTTCGTTCAGCGACACGACAATCATCTCGTCACCTGTCTGCTCCGTAGGTTTCAGATCAACCGTCGCGCCCACATCCTCGGCCAACGCCCCTTGAACATCAGCGGGGAGGGTCGAGGCAAGGGTGCGTTCGCGTTTGGGAAACAGCTTGGCCAGACCGTCGTCGAGAAAGACCGAGGCCCATGCCGCGACACCGGCGAGAAAGACCAGCAGGATGACCGTCAGGATCAGGCCCAGAAAGCGCGGTTTACCCCCCACTTGCGCATCTGCCCGTGCGCCGAAAACGGTCATGCGCTGCGCTTCGGCATCTGTCGCCGCTGCCACTGTCTCCGCAGGTGATCTTACACGCGCAGCCAGCGCGGGCGCTTGCTGGATCGAGGGTGGGGCGGGCGGTATCCGTTTGGGCTTTCGCCGAGACAGGAAGCCGCTTTTCTCTGCGGGCGCCTTCTGTGGTGTCGGTGGTGTTTCGGGTAGCAGATCTTCAATGGGAGGGGCTGCGCGCAAGCTTTTGGCTGCTGACTGCTGTGGGTTGAGGGCAGGCGCCTTGACTGCTGCCGCGCTGGCGACGTTCAGGCGGGGTGCGGGGCGCTGTGCCGGGGCATCGCGGGTGACACCACCCAGAGGCGCCGCGGACGCGCCGTCTGTCGTCGCGCGGCGGCGTGTTGCGAACCCCATCAGAGCGGACGCCTCGTCCGGCGCTTCATCCTTTGATGCCGGGGCTGTTGCAGCCTCACCTTCTTCGGTCTCGGGCACAATATCCTTGGCCTGCAGCGTAAGCTGTTCGCTCACGTTTTTTTCTTCTGCGGCTTTCGGCTTGGCCTCTGGTTTCTTTGCGGCGGGAACCTGTGGATCAGTCTTGTCAGGCTTGTCGGCCACCGCGACGTCCGGCGGCGATGTCACATCGTCCTTTGCCCCGTCGATGTCTTTTGAAGGAGGCGTTTCGCTGTTGTGAGCCGCGGACATCTTGCGGTCACCAGGTGCGGCCTTTTCTTCAGGTTCCGGCGCACTTTTCGCGGTGGGTGCGGGTGTGTCGACCTTGGCCGTCTGCGCGGGTTCAGGCGCGCTGTCATCGGCGGTTGCATCCTGCGTCGACGCAGCTATTTCTGGCTCTGGCTCTGGCTCTGGCTCTGGCTCTGGCTCTGGCTCTGGCTCTGGCTCTGGCTCTGGCTCTGGCTCTGGCTCTGGCTCTGGCTCTGGCTCTGGCTCTGGCTCGTGCGAGACGATCACGACGCGAATACCGTCTGGCTCGACCTCTGTACCTTCGGCCAGAACATTGTCTGCATGCGCCGTTTGACCAAAGAATGGTTCGCCCAGAAACCCGTCGCCCTCGGGGGCCGCGACAAAGCTGACCGGGTGAAAGCGGTGCTCGACGGCAAACGCTTCGGCCTCGGACAGGGTTTCGCGTGCAACGGCCGCTATATGCGTTTTGTCCCCATCGACCGAGATGTCGAACGCGAGCGCATCAACAGCGTAAGGGGTGGCACCGTCAAGCGCGTCTCTCGCTGCTTCGCGCCGCGCTTCGGGATCGATGTCTCCGGTTTCGATTGTCAGATATTTGATCTGATTGTCCGGAACAATCAGCTTTGTACGGACCCGTTTGTTCTTAACCTCGTTGGCTTGTTTGCGCAGGGCCTTAAGGCTTCCGGTCAGGTCGTCGGTGCCGACATCCACTGCACCCACTTCACGCCATCCTCCTGCCGCGCGGTGCAGCAGTCGGATCCCGTCAAAGGACAAGGATAACGCAAATTCAGGCTTCATAGTTTGCCCATAACAACTGTGCGTTCCGAACGGAACACTGGGGGTGGTTGCACAAAGAATAAAGCAGGTCTTTGCCCATGCAAAGAAAAAGCCGCGTGACCGGCTTGCGCATGTGCGACCCACGCGGGAAATGTTGGAACAATATTAACGTTGGAGATTGCTATGAAACTGACTTTGGTAAGTGCCGCGATCTGGATGATGGTGGCAGGCGCGGTTGCCGCGCAGGATGACGGACCCGTGTTGTCCGTGTCGGGTGAAGGTCGGGTGGCTGTTGCCCCCGACATGGCCATGATTTCATTGGGCGTTGTGCATGTCGACAAAACGGCAGGCGATGCGATGGCCAAAGTCAGTGCCGATGCGACGGCCTTGATTGCAGTGCTGTCAGAACAGGGGATCGAGGCGCGCGACATCCAGACGTCGCAGTTGAACGTTAATCCGGTCTGGAGCGGCTTTGACTCGACCGACCGCCAGATCACCGGCTTTGAAGCGCGCAATGCGGTGACCGTGCGCGTGCGGGATCTGGATGGTTTGGGCGGTGTACTGGATCAGGTGCTTGAGGTTGGGGCCAATACGTTCAACGGATTGCAATTCCAGTTGCAGGACCCAAGTGCGGCCGAGGCCGAAGCGCGGGCTGCTGCCGTCCGGGATGCGATGGAGAAGGCGGCGCAATTGAGTGAGGCCGCCGGTGTGACCCTTGGCCCCGTGCTGAGCCTGAGCGAAGGGGGGCAAACGGCGCGACCCGAGATGTTTGCAGCCGCGCGGTCTGCCGATGTGCCTATTGCAGCGGGCGAATTGGCCGTGACGGCGCGTGTGTCGATGAGCTTTTCGCTCGAGCCTTGATCCAAAAGCCGCGCTGCGCGCGACGACATTTTTCAGGGGGCTCTGCCCCCGGCCTTCAGCCTCCCCCGGGATTTTCCTTAAACAGAGAAGGGGCGCAGCGTGAACCGCTGCACCCCTGTGTTTTCCGGATCAGCTGACGGCTTTGGACAGGGCCTGATCCAGGTCCGCGATCAGGTCGTCTGCATCCTCGATCCCGATAGAGACCCGCACCACTTCGGGCGCGGCCCCTGCGGCGCGTTGCTGTTCGGTCGTAAGCTGGCGGTGCGTGGTCGAGGCCGAGTGGATGATTAGCGACCTTGCATCGCCAAGGTTCGCCACGTGGCTGAAGATTTCCAGCGCGTTCACCAGCTTCACGCAGGCGTCGTAGCCGCCCTTGACCGCGAAGGTGAAAAGGCCACCCGCGCCGCGCGGGCAGATCTTTTTCACCCGGTCAAAATAGGGTGAGGATTTGAGGCCTGCATAGGTGACGTAATCGACACGGTCGTTTTTTTCGAGCCATTCCGCAATCTTGACCGCATTCTCGACGTGCCGGTCCATGCGCAGTGACAGTGTTTCGGTGCCCATCAGGGTGTAGTGCGCTGCCTGGGGGTTCATCGTCATGCCCAGATCGCGCAAGCCGATGGCAATGCCGTGGAAGGTGAAGGCCAGCGGGCCGAATGTCTCGTGGAACTTCAGGCCGTGATAGGCAGGTTCGGGCTGGCTGAGCGACGGGAACTTGTCATTGGCGGACCAGTCGAAGGTGCCGCTGTCCACAACGCACCCACCTGTGACAGTGCCGTTGCCGGTCAGGTACTTGGTTGTCGAGTGCACGACCAGCGTTGCGCCATGTTCGATGGGGCGGCACAGGTATGGCGTGGCCGATGTGTTGTCGACGACCAACGGGATTTCAGCCGCATCGGCAATAGCTGAAATGGCGTCGAGGTCGGTGATGTAGCCGCCGGGGTTGGCGATGGCCTCGCAGAACACGGCGCGGGTCTTGTCATTGATGGCGGCCTTGACCGCATCAAGATCGTCGAAGTCGACAAAGGTGGCTTCCCACCCGAAGCGCTTGATGGTCTGGCCGAACTGCGTGATGGTCCCGCCATAGAGCCGGGTGGATACGACCACGTTCAGGCCAGGGGCCATCAGCGGGAACAGCGCCATGATCTGTGCCGCGTGACCGGACGAACAGCAGACAGCACCTGCACCGCCCTCGAGCGTTGCAATCCGTTCCTGCAGAACGGCAACGGTGGGGTTGGTCAGGCGAGAGTAGATGTAGCCAACCTCTTGCAGGTTGAAGAGGGCGGCAGCGTGTTCTGCGTCGCGAAAGACAAAGGCGGTCGATTGATAGATCGGTGTTTGCCGCGCACCCGTTGCCGGGTCGGGCCGCGCGCCCGCATGAATTTGAAGGGTGTCAAAGCCGTATTTGGGGCCGTCGGTCATATTTCTCTCCCACCTCCGGCGGGGACCGCCGGGTCATTTGCATTGCCTGCATGGTTAGGCAATGCAACGGATGTGGGCAAGGGCAGGCGCGTTCGCGTTCCCTTAGGCGGTCTGCATCAGGGGTAGCGACGCGCAGACCTCTGGGAACCCGATGGAGGTGTAGTCGATCATCTCGATCTTGGGATGCAGGGCCATCCTGTCCTGAAATACCGCATAGCGCACCTGGCTGGTGCATTTCAGGGTGCCCGCCTCATCGAAGTGATCCCATTCCGTCCAGACCTGGGAATACCCCTTGTTCGGGATACCCGTGGCGACCACCCGCGGCGTGATTTGGGCAATGCGGGATTTGCGGGCCACGTTTCGATACAGCTCGAGGGCTTCCATCAGCACACCGGATGAGCCAAAAACCAGCAACTCGCCCCGTGTATAAAGTGGCAGCGGGTAGGTGAAGTGATCGGTCAGCAGGTCCAACCGATCATTGCAGAATGCGTGCGAAAGTGTCGTCAAAAAACGTGTAAGGGATTGCGTCATCTCAGCCATCCGAATGTGGGGATCAATTTTTATTGACTGAGCAATTAATATCCTCGCGTACGTATGTAAGGGGGAAAATGGCGCAATTTGTCTCAAAATTGCCGCGCGCAAAGTTTTTGACGCAGCGTAACCGGTCAGCGCATCCAGAACCCGTTGGATTTGATCCGGTTGCGGATGGCCTGTTCGCGCCGTGGCATGTCGTTCTGATCGAACAAGGCACGGACCTTGGCACCGCGCCCCTGAAAGACCATCCGCTTGATCGGATCGTAGCCTTTGAGGACTTTCTTGATCTTGTTTGGGGCTGTGACTTCCTCGAGGGTGTCGATCACGTTTTGACTTTCACGTGCGTAAAGAAGAGGGAAAATACGATAGTGGCAGGTGACGCTTCCGTCCAGCAGGCCATGCACGGCGCTGTCACGTCCGCCGCCAAAGCTGTGGATCACGAGCGGTAAGGCCACCTGGTCAAGCCAGGGATCAAGCGGCTGACAGACCAGCGGCGCCGGTGGCGTGTCGCGGATCGCCAATGCATAGTCCAGAAAGCGGGAGCCAAAGGCATGCGGGCAAGCGGCAAAGAAGAAGCCTGCGTTGAAGTACAGGTAGCGCTTCCAATACTCGTCAGGTTCGGTGGTATCGAGGCTGGATTCGAAATCCAGACCGAACCGGTCATAGAGGGATTTCCAGATCTCGGCGTAACCGGGGCCATAAAGCTCGATCTGTGGCCACGTGCCTTCCCGCCTGAGCGACGCCGATGGGTAGACGAAGTCGAATGGCACGGTGGTCAGGTCGCCTGTAACGAGCGTGTCGCTGTCGAAGAATACAAACGGCTCGCCTTTTGGCAAAGCCGTCAGCATCTCGATCTTGTTGCCATAGGGGTAGAGTGCGCCGAAATGACGGTTCTGGAAGCTGACAATCTCTGCCCCGAGCGCTTGCAAAGCTTCGCGCACATCGCCGGTCATGCGTGGGTCCTTGGGCCACAGCGGCCCGGGCTGCGGCTCTGCCACCAGCACGCGGCCTGCGAAGTTGGGGCTCTTGGCGCGCAAGGAGGCAACAAACAGCAGCGCCTCGTAACCAAGCCGCCCGGATTGGCCCACAAGGGCAATGTTGAACGTTGGCGGTGCCGATGTCTTGGGTTTGCGTGCCATGTGCCTGTCGATATGCGTTTTCGCTATTTTGTCGGCACTATACGCGGCAGACGGGAACGGCAAAAGCCCCAGATCCGGTCATTCTGGGGGTGGGTTCAAAAGATCGTAGAGTTTTTGCAGGCCGGTCAGGATGACGAAGGCGCCCACGGCCCAGATCAGCAGCTCGAACGGGGCGAAATCCGTACCGCGCAGCCATTGACCGACCAGCCCGCCCTGCGGGCGCAGCGCATCCACGCCGAACAGACCATCGCGCGGCCACAGGCGCAGATACCAGAACCGGGAGACATAGAACAGGATCGCCGCCGTTACTGCCGCGATGATCAGCCAGAGGATGCGCTTCATTCTGTCACCTCGATGGTGTCCACGTCGATTTCCCAGATCAGCAGATCACCGTGCTTGGTGATCTCGCCCTCGGCGGTAATGAATTGGGCCACATGGTCATAGGCTTCGCGCGGCAGGCGCGTGCCGTTCGGGCCGACGACCAGCAGAAACTCTTCGCCCAGCACGGGCTGGGTCGACACGAAAATGGGTGGCACGTCGCCCAGCAGGCACAGGTTGGCACAGGCCTTGTGCGCCAGCCCGCGCCCCGGGCGCATGGCGCCTGCAAGGCATTTGCCGTCGCAAATCTCGCCCGCCAGTTTCCAGCGGCCCTGTGGTTCGGGCGTGATGTTCGGGGCATCGCCCTCGGCCGCTTGTATTCCGTTTCGACCGCCACGCAGTTGCATCATGTAAAGATCGCCACGCTCCAGCACGATGCCAGACACCTGCGCAAGTTGGCCGTTGAGGGGCATGGCGCGGCTGTCGACACCGGATTTGCCGCCCGCCGTCATCATGAAACTGTCGCCGGGCTTGATCCGGTCGTTGCCCTCGGTCACGTGGATGACGGGATAGGGCGTCATCTCGACCACGCCGGTGACGGTCTGGCGACCATAGTCGAAGCGGAAGGCACCGGGGCCGGGGTCGTCCTGTGCGGCACCCATCAGGAAACCCGCACCTGCGAGGCCCGAAATCAACAGGATGCAGGCCGTCAGCAGGAATGTCCTCAAGGGGCCGGGGGCGGGCAGGTAGCCGACGAAGAATGGCTTCTCGCTCATGCTGTGGCTCCTTCCTCGGGCAGGTCCGGTTCGGGTTCGGGCAGGGGGACTGGTTCCACATATGTGCCGGGCGGATTGGCGTCCGGGTGCACCTCGACCATGTCGCCCATCACGCGGACGCGGTAGGTGGGGACCTTTTCGGTAAAGGGCGCAGGTGAGCGTCCATTGCGCACGTCATACTGAAAGCCGTGCCAGGGGCAGGTGACAAGGCAGTCGATGATCTTGCCTTCGCCCAGCGGCCCGTTCTGGTGGGCACAGGCGTTGGAAATGGCGCTCAGCTTGCCCTCCATCAGATAGACGGCAACACGGTCGCCGGTCGCAAGCTTTGCGATCTTGGCATAGCCTTCCCGGAAGTCATTAATGCGCGCCACCTCGGCCCATGCACCGTCTTTGGCAGCCGCCTCGGACCGTTCCTGCAGCCATGCAGCCAGATGCAGGACGATGACTGCCCCAGCACCAACAAGGAACAGTACCGTGAACACATGGTTCTGCTGATCCTGCAAAATGCCCAGGGACACATGCGCCGCGACCGAAAAATAGGCCGCATAGATCAGGTAGTGCAGCCGTTTCCACACCGGTGGCGTCAGGAACTTGAGCCAGAAGTCGTGGGATGTCGCAGCAAGGATCAGCAGACAGACCAACGCAAATATGCCAAATATTTCAAAAGGAAAGCCCGCGATCTGGCCAAAGCTGGAATTGGCATAGAGCAGGCCGACATATTTGTCCGAACTGGAGAAGGCGAAGTACCAGTTCAGGATGTAGCCCGCGTGCGTCAGGGCAACGAAGGCTGTCATCACCCCGAAATGCCGGCGATTGTAGAGCAGGGGCAGGAACCGCTTGTCCAGTCGGGCGGCAGGGCCAATGCACAAGATCACGGTCAACATGACAAAGGCGCAAGCGCCAAAGGCGCGGGCATTGTGGATTTGCGGGTTGATCGGCCACTCGTGGCTGAGCGCGCCGGGCGTGAGGTACAGAAACACCCAAAGAAACGCGGCGACACCCGCCAGCATCACGGCGTCATAGACCCACTTGTTGGGGTTCCACTGAACGGGGATATACTTGACGCTCATTGGCTTGCCCCTTCGGTCAATTGCACGGGGGCAATGTCAGCGGGCCAGGTCTGGCGCACGCTCAGGCCAGCAATGACAATGATCAAGATGCCTATGCTCATGGCGATGATCGCCAGACCATAGGAGGCACGCACCGGGCGATAGCGGTTGGCCCATGCGGCACGTTCGGTTTCAATCTGCCACCAACGCCACAGGACAATGGGCCAGATCAGCAGCACGCCGGGGATCAGGAGCGGGCGGAAAACATAGGCCCCGCGCGCATCTTCATCAATTCGGTCGATCCCGATGGTCAGGAACACGGCCGCAACAAGTGCGCCGATCATCCCCCATGTTTGCATCGCCATCACGAGGGCCTGTGCCACGTCCATGGGGTGTCGTCCTTGCGTCAGTTCTGTCGTTCCGCACTGACCCTAACAAGCTGATCCCGTTTGCCCCAAGCGCAAACTGCCGCTTTTGCCGGACAGAGCGAAATTGTGATCATAGTGCGCGGACCAGCGCGCCCAAATTCGCGGCACAGGCGGGTTTGGACTGTAAGTCCGTGCCGGTTTGGGTCTATCACTTGGCCCATCTTCTGCGAAAATACCGCCAGAACAGGGAGCAAACTCATGAAAAAACTCGCATTTGCCGCAACTTTGATGTTGGGCACCTCTGCCGCATCCATCGCCGCCGCCGAGTGTGGCGAAGTGTCGATCACGGAAATGGACTGGGCCTCGGCCGCCGTTGTGACCAACGTTGCCAAGTTCCTGATGGAGCAGGGCTATGGCTGTTCCGTCACCGTCGTGCCCACGACCACCGTGCCTGCCATGGCATCCGTAGCAGAAACGGGTGAACCCGACATCCTGACCGAGCTGTGGACCAGCTATACCGAGGTCTACGAAGACTTGCGCGGCGAGGGGAAACTGGTCGAGCTGTCCAAGGTCCTGTCCGATGGCGGGGTTGAGGCGTGGTGGATCCCGGACTACCTGGCCGAAGCGCATCCCGAGCTGAAAACGCTGGACGGCATCAAGGCCAACCCGCAACTGGTCGGAGGCCGCTTCCACGACTGCCCGTCGGGCTGGGGCTGTGACATCACCAACAGCAACAACTTCAAAGCGTCGGGTCTGGCCGATGCAGGCGTAGAGCGTTTCCAGCATGGCTCTGGCGAGACGTTGGCAACGGCCATCGCCGCCGCATATGAGGCGAAAGAGCCATGGTTCGGCTACTACTGGGCGCCGACCTCGGTTTTGGGCAAATACCCGATGGTTCAGGTGGAAATGCCCGCCTATGACGCCGAAACCCACACCTGCAACGGTCTGGAAGACTGCGCCACACCCGGCCTGTCGGCCTATCCGGTGTCCAACGTGGTGACGGCCGCGACGCAAGCCTTTGTTGACCGGGAACCGGACGCTGCGGCGCTGATGGGCAATGTCACTTTCACGAACGCCCAGATGGGCGAGGTGCTGGCGTGGCAGGAAGCCAACGAAGCCTCGAACGAAGAGGCGGCCGTGTACTTCCTGACGACCTATAAGGATGTCTGGGGTGGCTGGTTGAACGACGAGGCCCGCGGCAACCTGTCGGCTTTGCTGCAATAAGCTCGGGCGCCGGGGTCCGCCCCGGCGCAACCCTCGCCCCCTTTTGGGCGCAAGATCAAGAAACTGGGGAACGACATGGCAGCCTATGATGGCATCTTCGACGGCCTTGGCCTGCGGGATTGGTGCGACGTGGGCAAGGAAGATGCGCCCATGTCCATGGCGCAACTTTTGGCCCAAAGCAGCGGCAACAACGCGGTGGCAGAAGAGGGCGGGTTGCCGTTTCCATCCCTCGACGTGCTGCACGAGGCCTGCGGGCGCATCGGCCAGACCCGCGACTTGACGGCCGGTATCGAGCGGGGGTTCCTGTCGATCCGGTCCGAGCTGAAATTCGTCCTCGATCCCATCACGCAGCCGCTGAGCTGGATGCTCGACGGCACGCTTTGGGTGTTCCAATCCGCACCCTGGTGGGTGATGATTCCCGCGCTGTTGCTGATCACATGGGTCGTCAGCCGCTCCAGATCCGTGACCGCTTTCGTGGCCCTCGTCCTGCTGTTCTTCGGCTTCATCGACCACTACGAGGTGGCGATGCAAACCCTTGCTATCGTGTTTGTCTGTACCGGCCTTTCTGTCCTGCTTGGCGTGCCCATCGGCATCGGCATGTCCAAATCGGATACGGCGCAGCGCACCATCGTGCCCATCCTAGACCTGCTGCAAACACTACCCACCTTCGTCTACCTGATCCCGCTGATCTTCCTGTTTTCCGTCACGGAATCAAAGCTCTACGGTATCGCTATTATCCTGTACGCCATCGTTCCAGTGATCCGCTTGACGGACCTTGGCATTCGCTTGGTGGACCGCGACGTGATCGAGGCGGCCAACGCCTTTGGCCTGACCGCATGGCAAAAACTCAGCCGGGTGGAATTGCCTCTGGCCCTGCCCAACATCATGGCAGGCGTGAACCAGACCATCATGATGAGCCTTGCCATGGTGGTGATTGCCTCGCTTGTCTCGGCCCCTGGCCTCGGCGTGCTGGTTCTGCGGGGTATCCGCAACCTGGAACTGGGCGTGGGCATCGTTGCCGGGCTGGGCATCGTGCTGCTGGCCGTGATCCTTGATCGCGTGTCCAAGGCCGCGCTCGCCCGTGTCGACACCGGACGCAAGGAACGCTGACATGACTGCAAAAGTGTCCCTGCGCGGGTTGTATAAGATCTTTGGTCCCGATGACACGGCGATGGTGTCCCATGTCCAGGCCGGTATGGACAAAACAACTTTGCTGGAAAAGCACAAGCACGTGCTGGGCCTTCAGGATATCAATGTCGATATGCAGCCGGGTGAGATCACGGTCATCATGGGGCTGTCTGGCTCGGGCAAGTCCACCCTGATCCGGCATCTCAACCGCCTGATCGACCCGTCAGCGGGTGAGATTTTGGTTGACGGTCAGGACGTCATGAAGATGGGGCAAGCGGCCCTGCGCGGCCTGCGGCAAAAACAGATGTCGATGGTGTTCCAGAAGTTTGCCCTGTTACCGCACAAGACCGTGCTGGAAAACGCGCAACTGCCGCTGAGTGTGCAGGGGGCGGACAAGGCGACCTGCGATGCCGAAGGGCGCAAATGGCTGGCGCGTGTGGGACTTGAGGGGTTCGAAGACCGCTATCCTTCGCATCTGTCGGGTGGGATGCAGCAGCGCGTCGGCATCGCCCGCGCGCTCACCGCCAACACCGACATCATGCTGATGGACGAGGCATTCTCGGCCCTTGACCCGCTCATTCGCACCGACATGCAGAACCTGCTGCTTGAGTTGCAAAAGGAACTGCACAAGACCATCGTCTTCATCACGCACGATCTGGACGAGGCGCTGAAACTGGCAGACCACCTCGTGATCCTCAAGGATGGCGCAGTGGTCCAGCAGGGCGAGCCTCAGGGCATTTTGCTCGCACCGTCAGACCCTTACATCGAAGACTTCGTAAGTGACATCAACCGCGCCCGCGTGCTGCGTGTCCGGTCGGTGATGGGCCCGCTGGCAGGTGATCAGTTCGATGGCGAGGTCGAGGCCTCCCGCAACCTCGAAGATATGATCGCGCTGACGGGTGGGGATACCAACCACGTCTACAAAGTGACGGATGGAGGCGAGGTCGTGGGTCAGCTCGACATGAAAGATCTGGTCAAGGCATTGGTGCCTCGGGTGTCTGGATCATAGCGGGCGGTCTATGGTTGGAGGGCCTGCCGCGCAGCGCAGCCGCTTGGCATTCAAACCTAAAATTGATCCCCCGGATCAATTTTGTAGCACAGCTGCCGGTTTGAATGGTGGGCGACCCTGGAATCGAACCAGGCGTGCGTCTCCGCGAGGGAGTTACAGTCCCCTGCCACACCTTGCGGCCTGTCGCCCACTACGCCATTAGGGCCTGAACCCCGGTGGCGTGAGCGCGTGATTACCGGGACGTATATCAAGGGTCAAGGCACAAAATCAGACCCCAAGGGCCAAAGGTGCAAAGATGAAAAAACCCAAATGGGTCGTCGAAAAGGAACAGGCGAAAAAGGCGGACGCGGCAGCAACCGTCTGGCTGTTCGGTTTGCACGCGGTGCGCGACGCGCTGCTGAACCCAAAGCGCGAAAAACTGCGCCTGATGGTGACGCTGAATGCTCATAACAAGCTGGAAGACGCCATTCTGACCGCGGGGATCACTCCGGACATCATTGACCCGCGCAAGTTCAAGCCGCCGATTGATCCCGGCTCGGTTCACCAGGGGGCAGCGCTTGAGGTCAAACCGCTGGACTGGGGCAGCCTTGCGGATGTGGCCATCGGGGCCGAAGCGCCACGTCTGATCCTGCTGGACCGGGTGACGGACCCGCACAATGTGGGGGCGATTCTGCGCTCGGCCGAGGTGTTGGGGGCGTCCGCCGTCATCGGCACGCGCCATCACGCAGCGCCTGAAACTGGTGCGTTGGCCAAAACAGCTTCCGGTGCGTTGGAACGCCAACCCTACGTGCGGGTGCGCAACCTGGCGGATGCCATCGTCGAGTTGCAGGGCATGGGCTACATGGTGCTGGGACTGGACGGAGAGGCCGACGCGACGATTGAGACGACCCTGAATGGTCAAAAGGATCGTGCCGTCGCGCTGGTCCTTGGCGCCGAAGGACCCGGCCTGCGCCAGAAAACCCGCGAAACCTGTGATGCGCTGGTGAAAATCGACGCGGCAGGTGGGTTTGGCTCGCTCAATGTCTCAAATGCGGCTGCGATTGCCCTATATGCCTCCAAGGACCACGCATAGGAGGCGACCATCGCCCACCCCACGAAGATCGCCACCTGCTGCTATTGCGGCACCCGTGCCGCCCTTGTTCTGACAGGGCGCGAGCGCCACGAACTGGCATGTTCCAATTGCGGTGCCCCGCTGCACGACCTGAAGATGTTGCCCAGAAAGCGATCAGGTGACCGCGAAACCGTGCGACCCTCGGCCATTCGCCAAAAAAACAGGCCGAAACCCAGCAAGAAAAAGTACAAGAAGCGCAAGTCGCGTTGGGCGGATATTTTCGACGATGCGTTTGATATTATTGAAGACATTTTTGACTGAGCGCTGCGCTGCGGCTGGCCGGCCAAATCCGATCTTTAAGTTTTCGTTCACAGATTTGCGAGAGGGTCTTTTGCAAGACGTGAGCGATCATATCTTTAAAGGTGAACCACAGGTTTGGAACTCCTGTAGGTTATTTCACTGTCCCTCGTTCCGCACCTCCGCGCCCCTTTCGCTTTGCGATCGGGGCGTTTTTTTGGGAACGTGACCGGACAGGGGGAAATCATGTCCGAAACCTATACCGATGCACATCTGAAACAGGTCCTGACGGCAACCAAGGTTGTCGCAGTCGTGGGCGTGTCCACCAACCCGGTGCGGCCCAGCTACTATGTGGCGCGGTATCTCGCGCTAAAAGGGTTCACCGTGATCCCCGTGAACCCCGTCTACGCGGGTGAAACGCTGTTTGGACGCCAGATCGTCCCTGATTTCGATTCTGTTCGATGACCCCGTCGACATGGTCGATATCTTTCGCCGATCCGAAGCGGTGCCCGAGATCGTGGACACCGCCATGGCCCGCATTCCAACCCTGAAAACGATCTGGATGCAGATTGGCGTGGCACATGCCGAAGCCACTGCCAAGGCGCGTGCGGCGGATCTGACGGTTATTCAGAACCGTTGCCCCAAGATCGAGTATCAGCGCCTGTTCGGCGAGCTGCGGATGGGCGGGTTCAACACCGGCATCATCTCATCCCGGCTCTAGCCGTTTTTCTGTTTTCATCAGTTCCCACTGGGCGGACACCACATTCGCGAAAAGCGGGCGCAATACATCACGTCGTGTGCAGGCGAAGCCTTTAGAGAGAAGTGCCGTTCAGCGCACACGTAGCCAGATCTGACTCTGGCAAACGGGGCCCAGACAACCCGACACCGTCATCCGATTGCCATTGACCCGCATCCTGGCGTTGTAATTGCGATTGTGCGCTGGCACGAAAGCGCGGCCTTCGTAGACGTTGCTGGAGCCGATCATGTCCCAGAACACACGCTGACCGACAGTGGCAGCGCTGATCGGCTCGCCAGACGAGGCAAAGACCGTGACGATTGTCCCGCAATAGGCGACGCCGCACTTCTTGGCATCCACATGCGCGGTTTGGCCCTTGCGGTCGGGTGGGGTCAGCCAAACGCCCTCCGGTCCCGATGTCGCCGGAGCAGGAATAATGCCCAGCCACAAGGCTGCGGCGGGCACGACGAATTTGGCCAACAGATGTGTCATGGTACACCGCATTGTACCACAGAGCGTAATGAACCCCGATGGGCGTCTTGGTCGGTCCGGCTTTCGCGCGTATGGACGGGGATCAAACCGGGGGATCAGGTATGAAAAACCCCGCGCCCAAAGGGCACGGGGCATGGGCCAAAACGTGCCTATGGGATCAGTTCAAGCGCGTCCAGGTCTGCCCGCGGCAGATCGGACCGACACAGCCCGACACTTTCAGCGCGTTGCCGTTCAACGACATCTTGGACCGGTACGTCTTGTCCGTATCCGGAGCCCAGATCTTGCCACCGGAATAGCTGCCGTTGCCCTTGGACTTCATGTCCCAGATGATGGGCTTGCCCAACGACGACGCATCGTCGCTGTTCACAACCTTGGTGATGGTGCCGCACACGTTTGACCCGCAAGGGGCAATCTTGACGTGCAGGTAAGCGCCGCTGTCACCGGTTTCGGTTTTCCACGTGCCGGTTGCGGGCTCTGCCAACGCCATACCTGCGCCCGCAACGGCTACACATGCGGCTGCAATGAGATGTTTCATGAGTGTCTCCTCCGTAATGGCCGGAACTCTGAGCCATGCGGCTGCGATATGGCAAGAATGACCTTGGGTCGCGTTGCGAATCTTGACGATAGGTGCAAGGAGGCGAACAGACAGTGAAAGGCCTGACAACATGATCCTGTACCCCGCCATCGACCTCAAGGACGGCCAGGCCGTGCGCCTCGTACATGGGGACATGGACAAGGCTACCGTGTTCAACGACGATCCGGCGGCACAGGCGCGCGCCTTTGTAGCGGCTGGATGCGAATGGCTGCACCTTGTCGATCTCAACGGCGCCTTTGCAGGTGAGCCTGTCAACGCAGCCCCTGTTGAGGCGATCCTGAAATCCTGTGACGTGCCCGCACAGCTTGGCGGCGGCATCCGGGACATGGCGACAATCGAAACGTGGCTGTCCAAGGGCCTGCATCGGGTCATCCTTGGCACCGTGGCGGTCGAAAACCCCGATCTCGTGCGCGAGGCGGCCAAAGCCTTTCCCGGCCACGTCGCCGTGGGCATCGATGCGCGGAACGGCAAGGTCGCGACCAAAGGCTGGGCCACCGAGACAGACGTGGACGCCACTGATCTGGCCAAATCCTTCGAGGATGCAGGCGTGGCCGCGATCATCTACACCGACATCAACCGTGATGGAGCCATGGGGGGGCCAAACATCCCTGCCACGCAGGCCTTGGCCGAAGCGGTAGACATTCCCGTCATCGCAAGTGGCGGCGTGTCGTCACTGGATGATCTGACGGCGCTCAAGGCGACAGGCGTGATCTCAGGCGCCATCTCGGGCCGCGCGCTCTACGATGGGGCCATCGACCTTGCCTCAGCGCTCGCGGCCCTCAAGGGCTAGCGCTTATTGCGCAGCACCATCGGTGAACTTACCCAACGCGCCGGTCATGGTCTGGACATATGCGGCATCGTCGGCCACCCCACCCAGCTTGCCCAACATCGCCGCCGGGTCTTCGTAGGCGATCATGGTCTTGCCGGTCTCGTCTTCAAACACCGCGATTTTCATCGGCAGGAACAATGCAGATGTCCGGTCATCCAGCATCGCCTGCGTGCCCAGTTTGGGATTGCCAAAGATCAGCAACTCCGAGGCACCGATGTCTTCGCCCACACCTTGCGCACCAGCCCCGTGATCAACGCGGGCAAAGATAGTCAGCCCAGCCCCTTCAAGGGCCGCCTGGAGCGCATCCATTGTCTCGCCCACACTCTTCGCGGATTCCTTGCGAACAATCCCGTTGTCACCAGCCATTGCCGTACCTGCCAAAAAAACGCTCATCACCAGAGCCATAAAAATCCGCATCATGCGTCTCCTCGTTTGCAATAACCCGAACCTGTCATATGCGCGAGCGAAGGCCATGCACCTTTCCGTGAATGGGCCATGATGGGCGGAAATACTCCATCATCTTGCCGGATAAACTCCGGGGAGGCTGCAAGCTCGGGGCAGAGCCCCTTTCCCCGCTGTCAAATCCACGCTACCAGACGCGCATGTTGAAAACCCGCATCATACCATGTCTCGACGTTGCCGATGGCCGCGTAGTCAAGGGCGTCAACTTTGTCGACCTGATCGACGCCGGTGATCCGGTCGCGGCCGCACGCGCCTACGACGCCGCAGGCGCGGACGAGCTGTGTTTTCTAGACATCCACGCAACCCATGAAAACCGTGGCACGATGTTCGACCTGGTGCAACGCACGGCAGAACAGTGCTTTATCCCGCTGACCGTGGGTGGTGGTGTCCGGACGGTGGCGGATGTGCGAGCCTTGCTGTTGGCAGGGGCCGACAAGGTGTCGTTCAACTCCGCCGCCGTGGCGGACCCGGATGTACTCGCGCGCGCCGCTGATCAATTCGGCAGCCAGTGCATTGTCTGCGCCATCGACGCCAAAACGGTTGCACCGGGGCGCTGGGACATCTTCACGCACGGGGGGCGCAAACCTACGGGCATTGACGCAGTCGACTTTGCCCGCACCGCCGCCGAAAAGGGGCAGGGGAAATCCTGCTGACCTCCATGGATCGCGACGGGACACGCGCAGGGTTCAACCTGCCCCTGACACGCGCCATCTCTGACGCCGTGCCGATCCCCGTGATCGCAAGCGGCGGCGTCGGCACGCTCGATCACCTTGTTGATGGCGTCACCGAAGGGGAGCATCCGCCGTGCTGGCGGCGTCCATCTTCCACTTCGGTGATTACACCATCGCCCAGGCCAAGGCCCACATGGCCGCCGCCGGTATCCCGATGAGGCTGACATGACGCTGGACGACCTCTTCGCAACAATCGAAGCCCGCAAAGGGGCCGATCCCGACAGTTCCTGGACGGCCAAACTGCTGGCCAAGGGGCCCGAGAAATGCGCCGAGAAGTTCGGCGAGGAAGCGGTCGAAGCCATCATCGAAGCGGTGAAAGATGACAAAGCCGCCCTGACGTCCGAAGCAGCGGACGTGCTCTACCACCTGCTGGTCATGCTGGCATCGCGTGACGTCGCCCTTTCGGATGTGATGGATGAACTGGCCCGCCGCCAGGGTGTTTCCGGGCTTGCTGAAAAGGCATCCCGACCTGGCTGAGTTCGATAGTTATATTGCATAACTATCTGTCTTCATCTTGCCAGATAAACTTCGGGGGTTTGGGGCAGAGCCCCCATTCAAACATTAATCGCGTCGCGCAGCGTCCTTGGATCACCGCGCGTTGCGTTAACCGCCCAACACCCGCCCGGTGGGGGTGTACAGGGGGTGTACGGATGCTGCACGGGGGTGACACCCCGTTTGAGGCGTCAATCTCCATGAAAACAAGGCAAATGCAACCCAGCGACTCACCCGCCCGAAACAGTTTGTATGTCAGGGCGCCCAGGTCAGAAAATTGCGGATCATGCGCAGGCCGATATCCTGGCTCTTCTCCGGATGGAACTGCATCCCCAGCATCGTGTCCCGCCCGACAACGGCGGTGACATCTCCGCCGTAATCTACATGGGCCAGCCGCATGGCAGGGTCCGCAACTTCGAAATGATAGGAGTGCACAAAGTACGTGTGATCGCCCGTCGAAACCCCTTCAAACACGGGGTGCTGCGCCTCCAGAACCAGGTCGTTCCACCCCATATGCGGCACCTTCAGGGTCGCGTCTGAAGGCGTGATGTGCACGACCTCGCCGTCGATCCAGCCCAATCCGGGCGTGTCGCTGTATTCCCGCCCCCACGCCGCCATCAACTGCATGCCAACGCAGATGCCCAGAAAGGGTCTGCCTTTGTTTTCAATGGCTTCGGCAAGTGCTTCATACACGCCCGAACCGCGCAAAGCCGCTGCACATGCGGGAAAGGCCCCGTCGCCGGGCAGCACGATCCGGTCGGCCTTGGCCACCACATCCGCGTCCGAGGTGACAACGACCGTGCCCGCATCCGCCTCGCGCGCCATGCGCTCAAACGCCTTTTCGGCGGAGTGCAGGTTGCCGCTCTCGTAGTCGATCAGAACCGTCAGGCTCATAGGCTGCCCTTGGTCGAGGGGATGGCGTCCGCCATACGCGGATCGACCTCAAGGGCCACGCGCAAGGCACGGGCCACGGCTTTGAAGGCCGCCTCAGCGATGTGGTGGCTGTTGATCCCGTGCAGCATGTCCACATGCAGCGTGATGCCGCCATGGGTGCTGAGCGCCTGGAAGAATTCGCGCACTAGCTCAGTGTCAAAGGTCCCGATCTTGGGCGTCGGCAGGTCCACGTTCCACACAAGGAAAGGCCGCCCCGACAGGTCCAGTGCTGCCCGGACAAGGGCGTCATCCATGGGCAACAGGCAGGACCCGTAGCGCTGAATTCCCTTTTTGTCTCCAACGGCTTGGCTCAGCGCCTGTCCAATGGCAATGCCGACATCCTCGACCGTGTGATGGTCGTCGATATGCAGGTCCCCCTTGCACCGCACCTTCATGTCGATCAGCGCGTGGCGCGCCAGCTGATCCAGCATGTGGTCAAAGAACCCGACGCCTGTGTCATTGTCGTATTGACCGGTGCCATCCAGGTTGAGCGAGACCGAGATATCGGTTTCGGCGGTGGTGCGGGTAAGGGTGGTGCTGCGCATCACGCGGCCTCCTGCCTAGGGTGTTCGCGTGCCTCTATAGGCGGGCAGGACAGCGCCGCCAAGGGGCGGACCATCACGCTTGCAGGCACCTGTGCAGACGTGCCACTACGGGGATATGCACCGCAGTTGCCCAAGGCCATGCCCATGACCACTTGTGTCTTCATCCAGATCCGCTGCCGCCCCGGTTCCACCTACAAAGTCGCCGAAGAGATTGCGCTGCGTGAAATCCATTCCGAGCTTTATTCGACATCGGGTGATTATGACCTGCTGATGAAGGTCTACATCCCGGAGGGTCAGGATGTTGGGAAATACATCAATGATGAGTTGCTGGATATCGATGGCATCGAACGATCGCTGACAACTATGACGTTCAAGGTGTTCTGAAAACGGGTCCGCTTGTCAGATGGCATCAAGCATTTAGGGCGCTCCTGCCACATCGCCAGAGGGCAAGCGATCAGTTGTATTTGGTCGCTATCACTGAGTGTTGCTTGGCCAGATGCCGTTTCGACCATCACCTAAGAAACAAAAAAGACCGCCAAGCGGCGGCCTTTTTGACACTCCAATATAGGAGGATGTTGGAGCGGGCGAGGCGATTCGAACGCCCGACCCTAACCTTGGCAAGGTTATGCTCTACCCCTGAGCTACGCCCGCTTCCTTGGGTGAGGTGTGGAATACTTTTACCCGCCTCGCGCTGCAAGGGGAAAATGGACAAGATTGCAAAAAATTTGCGAACAGGCGACGGAAGGCCGATGACCCTGCGTTCAAGTCATATGATCCGCCACTCACGTGTCATAATTGCGGTACTTGCCCTGCTTTCGGTCTGTGGTTTTCCTTTGGCGACCGAAGCACATGATGGGCCGCATAGTCCCGCGATGATGGCTCGGGTCGAGCGGGCAGTCATGGTGGGACCCCAAGTGGACATACGCCTGACCCTCACGAGGTTGGGTGGTCCATTGGTCCTGCAGGCGATAGCCGTTCCGGGCGCATCCGTGCAGTTCGATGGGCCAGTTACCGTCAGTTTTGCGCAGGACGTTACGGTGAGTGCGACCCTGACATTTGCCACACCGCCTCAGGGGGCAATTACCCTGCTCCTTGATTTCGGCGTTGCGGGGCAGGGTGCGGTCACCGTCATTCCTTCACTTGTTCAGAACACGCTCAGCAGAAAGGATCTCTGATGCACCTCAGCCTGTCCGCCATGAAATCACTGACGCTCGCCTTTGCGATTGTCCTTGGGTGTGCAGCCTCTGGCGATGCAGAGCCACGATTGAGACATCATGTGAACGTTGGGATCGAGCTGGTTGGTTCCGCGCTTTCCAATGCCGCTGCTATCGTCGAAACGCAGGTCGAGACACTGCTTTAGGCGCGTTGGATCAAGTCCCAGCGGTTGCCAAAGGGGTCACGAAAGACCGCCACGCTTCCGTATGCCTCGTGCCGCGGTTCTTCTTCGAAGATGATCCCGCGTGCCATCAGCCGCGCATGGTCTTGCGCAAAATCATCCGAGTGCAGGAATAACCAGACCCGCCCACCACCTTGGGTGCCGATGCTCGCGACCTGCTCCGGGCCGTCCGCCCGGGCGACAATGATTGACGTCTGCGCGCCGGGTGCGCGCACTTCGACCCAGCGTTTGCGCCCCTGGTCGATGTCGGCAATCAAGTCGAAACCCAGCGTGCCACAGAAGAAGTCCAGTCCAGCTTCGTAGTCTGGAACGAGGATGGAAAAGGATTGGATGTGCATGTGTGTACCGGGTTTGTCTGTCGCGCGCAGGCGGAGTGAGCCTCATCTAAGCCTGATCCGGGGAAGCTGCAATTGTGGGTTCAAACTCACCAGATTTCATGGCGACGTGAAAGAAGAAGCGAGCATTCTTGCATGTGCGGGTTCGAGCAGCCATGAGCACGCGATTTCCCATGCAAGTGCTGCCCGTTTGATGATGGGGGTCTGTGCTTCTGACCAGGTGGCCGTGTCAAAGAGAGGATGATCGCGACGTGCTTCATCCCAATCAATCAACGTGACCGTGCCGTCGGTGTCCGTCAGGATGTTGTTCGGGTTCAGATCGCCATGCACAAGGGTGGTTTCGAGGCTGATTGCCGACCAGGCTGCCCTGAGTTGGATAACCAGATCCGGTGGCATTTCGGCCAGGTCGATGTCACCCCCGGACTCTGCGGTTACAAGATCGCGTGCGGATGCAAACCCGTCGCGTTGAGGCAGGCCAGCAGCAGTGCTTTGAAGGCGTGTGATCTTGTCGGCAATTGCCTTTGGAGGTGTGGGGCCTCCCACGCAGAAAGGTTCGCATGTCCAGCCATCAACCACGAAGGTGTTGAGGCTTGACCGAAGAGGCGCAGGCACCTTCAGTCCGAAAACTTCGGCATGGCGTGCCACAGGCAGGAGCCACGCAATGGCTGCCTCTGACCGCCGCGTTGATTTGAGCACGTGCTGCCCAGTGCGCAGCACTGTGTTGCGATGCCCGCCCGGCAGGGGCACAGGTTGTCCTTTCAGCCCCCATGCGCCGAGCGGTGGGGTCACTCCAACTCGACCAGCAGATCCTTGGCATCGATCTGGCCCCCGGCCGAGATGTGTACGGCTTTTACAACCGCGTCGCGCTCAGCATGGATGCCGGTTTCCATTTTCATGGCTTCAATGGTCAGAAGCAGGTCGCCTTCGCACACTTCCTGGCCTGCCGTAACACCAACGCTGGCGACGACACCGGGCATCGGGGCACCCACGTGACCTGCATTGCCATCTTCCGCCTTGGGACGGGACACGGTTTGGGACTTTACCAGACGGTTTGGTACGCGGATCGTGCGCGGTTGGCCGTTGAGTTCGAAGAACACGCGCACTTCGCCGTCTTCGTTGGTTTCCCCAACAGCCTGCAAGCGGATTTCGAGCGTCTTGCCCGGATCGATTTCCGCCGTGATCTCGTCGCCGGGCTGCATGCCGTAGAAGAACGTCTTGGTTGGCAGGGTTCGAACGGGACCGTATGTGCGGTGACGGCCCATGTAGTCGAGGAAGACCTTGGGATACATCAGGTAGCCCGACAGATCCTCATCATCGATGGCCTTGCCTTCGAGTTGTCCGGACAGGTCGGTGCGCGTGTCTTCAAGGTCGACGGGGGGCACATCCGCGCCGGGGCGTGCCGTGTTGGGTTCCTCGCCCTTGAGCACCTTTTGCTGGATGCCATGCGGGAAACCGCCCGGAGGTTGGCCCAGGTTGCCGCGCATCATGTCCACGACGCTGTCGGGAAAGGCGACCTCTTTGTCTGGATCCTCGACCTCGTCGCGGGTCAGCCCTTGGGACACCATCATCAGGGCCATGTCGCCGACCACTTTGGACGACGGCGTGACCTTGACGATGTCGCCGAACATTTGGTTCACATCCGCATAGGTGCGGGCGACCTCGTGCCAGCGCTCCTCCAGCCCGAGGCTGCGGGCCTGTGCCTTGAGGTTGGTGAATTGACCGCCCGGCATCTCGTGCAGATACACTTCGGACGAGGGGGCCTGCATACCGCTTTCAAACGCCGTGTAGTGCGCGCGGACAGCTTCCCAGTAATCCGAGATGTCACGGACCGCGTCGATGTTAAGGCTAGTGTCGCGGTCGGTGTGTTGCAGCGCTTCGACGACCGTGCCGAGCGTGGCCTGAGATGTGTTGCCCGACAGCGCATCCATGGCACAATCGACAGCATCCACGCCGGCCTCGGCTGCGGCGAGGATCGTCGCAACGGCCACGCCAGCCGTGTCATGTGTGTGGAAGTGGATCGGCAGACCAACCTCTTGTTTCAGAGCGCGGATCAGTTGCGTGGCGGCGGTTGGTTTTAAGAGGCCCGCCATGTCCTTCAGCCCCAGCACGTGGGCGCCTGCGTCTTTCAGCTGATTGCCCATGTCGACATAGTATTTCAGGTCATATTTGGCCCGGTCAGGGTCCATGATGTCGCCGGTGTAGCAGATCGTGCCTTCGCAGATCTTGTTCTGCTCTTGCACTGCATCCATGGCGACGCGCATGTTTTCGACCCAGTTGAGGCTGTCGAAGACGCGGAAAACGTCGATGCCCGTGTCGGCCGCAATGCGCACAAACTCCTGCACCACATTGTCGGGGTAGTTGGTGTAGCCCACACCGTTGGCCCCGCGCAGCAGCATCTGTGTCATCAGGTTGGGCATACGCTCGCGCAGGTCGCGCAGGCGTTGCCACGGGCATTCCTGCAGGAAACGGTAGGCCACGTCGAAGGTCGCACCACCCCAGCATTCCATGGAGAACAGCTGTGGCAGGTTGGCGGCATAGGCGGGTGCCACTTTGATCATGTCGTAGCTGCGCATCCGGGTGGCGAGCAGAGACTGGTGCCCGTCGCGCATCGTGGTGTCGGTGATCAGCAGTTGCTGTTGCGATTTCATCCAGTCAGCGACGGCCTGCGGGCCCTTTTGTTCGAGCAGATTGCGCGAGCCCATCTGGTGAGACGGGTCGGCCTGCAGCGATGGCGGCTTGGGGTCCCTAATGTCCGTGCGGGGGCGAGGGCGGTCTTTGACCTCTGGGTGTCCGTTCACAGTAATGTCGGCGATATAGGTCAGCACCTTGGTGCCGCGGTCGCGACGGCGCGGGAATTGGAACAGTTCGGGTGTCTCGTCGATGAACTTGGTTGTGTATTCATTCGACAGGAAGGTCGGGTGTTTCAGCAGGTTTTCGACAAAAGCGATGTTGGTGGACACCCCCCGGATGCGGAATTCGCGCAGGGCGCGGTCCATGCGGGCGATGGCGATCTCGGGCGTTGGGCCTTTGGACGTCACCTTGGTCAGTAGACTATCGTAGTAGCGGGTGATGACGCCGCCCGCATAGGCCGTGCCACCGTCCAGACGAATGCCCATGCCTGTGGCGGAGCGGTATGCTGTAATGCGACCGTAGTCCGGGATGAAGTTGTTTTGTGGGTCTTCCGTCGTGACGCGGGTCTGCAACGCGTGGCCGGTCAGGACGATGTCCTTTTGGCTGGCCTTACCGGTCGCCTCGTCAATCGGCTTGCCCTCTGCGATCAGAATCTGGGCGCGGACGATGTCGATGCCGGTGACTTCCTCGGTCACAGTGTGTTCGACCTGCACGCGGGGGTTCACTTCGATGAAGTAGAACTTGCTGGTTTCCATATCCATCAGGAACTCAACAGTGCCTGCGCATTCGTAGTTCACGTGCTTGCAGATCTTGTAGCCAAGCTGGCAAATCTCATCGCGCTGCGCGTCAGTCAGGTAGGGTGCGGGCGCGCGTTCCACGACTTTCTGGTTGCGGCGCTGGACAGAACAATCGCGTTCAAAGAGGTGGTACATGCCACCATGCTTGTCGCCGAGAATCTGCACCTCGACGTGCCGGGCGCGGGTGATCATTTTTTCCAGGTAGCCTTCGCCGTTGCCAAAGGCAGCCTCGGCTTCGCGACGGCCTTCGAGGACCTTTTCCTCGACCTCATCCTCGCCAAAGATCGGGCGCATGCCGCGGCCGCCACCGCCCCACGATGCCTTGAGCATCAGGGGGTAGCCGACCTCTTTGGCCTCTTTGCGGATCGCATCCATATCGTCGCCAAGTACTTCCGTGGCAGGGATGACGGGCACACCGGCCTCAACTGCAACGCGGCGGGCGCTAGCCTTGTCGCCCAAGGCGCGCATGGTTTCGGATTTGGGGCCGATGAAAGTGATGCCGTTTTTCTCGCAGGCGTCTACGAAATCGGGGTTTTCCGACAAAAGGCCGTAGCCGGGGTGAATCGCGTCCGCCCCACTTTCGCGGGCGACGCGGATCATTTCGTCAATGCTGAGATAGGCGGCGACGGGGCCGAGGCCTTCACCGATGCGGTAGGCTTCGTCCGCCTTGAAACGGTGCAGGCCAAGTTTGTCTTCCTCGGCAAAGACGGCGACCGTCTTTTTGCCCATCTCGTTCGCGGCCCGCATGATGCGGATGGCGATCTCACCCCGGTTTGCGATGAGAATTTTCTTGAAGTCGGGCATGTAAGTTCCCCCCGGGGCCGTATTTTGCAGTCGCGGCATTCTCTATGACGTTTACGTGACGCAAACAATACGTGGTTGTGGGTAGATGGCCCTGCAGGAGAAAAGGTGCCCGGCGTGGCCGATGGAGCAGCTGACCTAGTCGCCAGCATTTGTTTGAACAAAAACTGCACTCTCATTGTCACGCAAAAAGAGGCAGGTCACTGACCTGGATGTTTGCCAATACGCCATGCGGAGTTTGCCGACGGTCGGCTTGTGCTGGAAGGTTCTAGCTGTGCAAAAACGGTTTGGGCAGGTCCTGAAGCGCGCGCGCTCCAAGCTGCCCCATGTTGGCCTTCAAGTCTTCGGACAGAATGTGGGTCAGATGATCGATCCCGTCGGGTCCAAGGGCGGCAAGCGCATAATGCCATGCGCGGCCCAGCATGATGAAATCAGCGCCCGACGCCATGGCCCGCAGGATGTCCAGCCCGCCTTCGATCCCGCTGTCGAAGATGATGGGCAGGCGTGTCGCGCGTCGGACCGCTGGAAGCACTTCGATTGTGGCGGGGGCGGCATCGAATTGCCGACCGGCATGGTTCGAGACCCAGATGGCATCGACGCCAAGCCCTTCGAGCCGTTCGGCATCCGTACCACGCATCACCCCCTTGACCACGAAAGGCCCATCCCAGGCATCCCGCAGCCATGACACGTAATCCCAGTCTGGCGACGTGCGCAGCAGGTATCCGACATGTGCCGTGACGGGTAGGTTCTTGGTCGCTGCAGTGGCATAGGCATCCAGCATCCGCATATGCGGCATGCCCTTGCGCGCCATCGCCATGGCCCATGCTGGCCGCATGGCGATCTGCGCCATAAGGCGCGGGGTCAGGCGGGGTGGGTTGGTAATGCCGGATCGTGTTTGTCGTTCGCGTCGGGATGCCACGGGCACATCGACGGTCAGCACCAATGTCTTGAACCCGGCGGCACGGGCGCGGTCCAGCATGTCCTTGCGAATGCCTTCGTCACGTGGCGGGTACATCTGGAACCAGGCGTCCTTGCCCAGAACAGGGGCGACATCTTCTGGTGATGCAGCGGCGACCGTGGACAGGGTGTAGGGAAGGTTCAAACGTGCGGCCCCTTGGGCAAGATTGCGTTCGGCATCGGGCCACATCAGTCCCGACATGCCGACGGGGGCGATGCCAAAAGGCAGGGCGCGCTGCTGTCCCAAAAGGTTCGTTGAAAGATCGGTCTCGAATTCGCCATGTAGGATGGATGGAAGCAGCCCCACGCGGTTAAGCGCCGTGCGATTGCGGCGGCGCGTGGCCTCGTCGCCCGTGCCGCTGTCCAGATACTCCCAAACGAATTTCGGGATTCGCTGTTGTGCGCGGGTGCGCAGGTCGCTGAGGGCGGGATAGCGGCTGTTCAGATCCATGCGCGCGACTATGGACATGGGGGTGCGGCGCTGCAAGCCGTTGAATTCACGCATGCTCTGCCTGTTGGAGCCTCCGAACTGCGGTTTTGAAAGCGGTTAAGAGCGGTGGAACATCGCGTGAACATCAGTCTTTTCCTTTGAGTGCAGGCGCGATACATTGCGGCATGAGCAGTTTTGATGATCTTGACGCCTTTGAAGGGGCCTCTCTGTCCGCACGCGCCATGGCAGTGCGCCCGCAGCCTTATCTGGACGGCCTCAATCCGGCGCAGCGCGCGGCGGTAGAAAAGCTGGATGGCCCTGTGCTTATGCTGGCGGGCGCGGGTACAGGCAAAACCAGGGCGCTGACCGCACGGATCGTGCATCTGTTGAACACGGGGCGGGCGCGTCCGAACGAGATTCTGGCCGTCACCTTCACCAACAAGGCGGCGCGCGAAATGAAAAATCGCGTGGGCCAGATGCTTGGGCAGCCGATTGAGGGCATGCCGTGGATGGGCACGTTCCACGCTATTTGCGTGAAGCTTTTGCGCCGCCATGCCGAACTTGTGGGCCTCAAATCGAATTTCACAATTCTGGACACAGACGATCAGATCTCGCCTTTTGAAGCAGCTGGTTCAGGCGGCCAATATCGATGACAAACGTTGGCCTGCGCGCCAGTTGGCCAGCATCATCGACGGGTGGAAAAACCGCGCTCTGACACCTGACAAAGTGCCCGCGGCGGATGCGGGGGCCTACAATCACAAGGGCGTTGATCTTTATGCCCAGTATCAGCGCCGTCTGGTCGAGCTGAATGCCTGCGACTTTGGCGACCTGCTTTTGCATATGGTCACCATCTTTCAGGCCCACCCGGATATTCTGCAACAATATCAACGCTGGTTCGCGTTCATCCTTGTGGACGAGTACCAGGATACCAACGTCGCCCAGTACCTGTGGCTGCGGCTGTTGGCGCAGGGGCACAAGAACATCTGCTGTGTCGGCGATGATGACCAATCGATCTATGGCTGGCGTGGGGCCGAGGTGGGCAACATCCTGCGGTTTGAAAAGGATTTTCCCGGCGCGCATGTGGTGCGGCTGGAACAGAACTATCGCTCGACCCCGCATATCTTGGCGGCGGCATCCGGTGTCATTGATGGCAACGAAAACCGTCTGGGCAAGACGCTGTGGACCGACAAGGACGAGGGCGAGAAGGTGCGCCTGATCGGTCACTGGGACGGCGAGGAAGAAGCGCGCTGGATCGGGGAAGAGATTGAGGCGGCGCAGAAGGGCACGCGAGGTGTGCGTCCTATGTCATTGGAAGACATGTCTATTCTGGTCCGCGCCTCACATCAGATGCGCGCGTTTGAAGATCGTTTTCTGACCATTGGCTTGCCCTATCGCGTCATCGGTGGCCCGCGCTTTTATGAGCGGATGGAGATCCGGGATGCGATGGCCTATTTCCGAGTTGTCGTGTCGCCCGATGATGATCTGGCCTTTGAGCGGATCGTGAACACGCCCAAACGCGGCTTGGGGGACAAGGCGCAACAGACCATTCAGATTACGGCGCGGGCCAATGGTGTGCCATTGGTGGAAGGAGCGCGGTTGGCCGTTGAACAGGGGCTGATCAAAGGCAAGGGCGGTAAGGAATTGGGCGCGCTTGTGGATGGGATTGCCCGCTGGAATTCCAAGCTGCGGGGACCGCGCATTGAAGTGGCGCAGGACGATTCCGTAATTGACGAGGGGGTAGCGCCGCTGCGTGTCGAATACGGTCCACCGCCAGTGAGCCATATCGAATTGGCCGAGATCATTCTGGACGAAAGCGGCTACACTGCCCATTGGCAGAATGACAAGACACCCGAAGCGCCTGGCCGGCTGGAGAACCTGAAGGAACTGGTAAAAGCCCTTGAATCCTTTGAGAATTTGCAAGGATTCCTTGAGCACGTTTCGCTGGTCATGGACAACGCCAGCGAGGATGCCGAGGCGAAGGTGTCGATCATGACCCTGCACGCCGCCAAGGGTTTGGAATTCCCGCAAGTGTTCCTGCCGGGGTGGGAGGACGGGCTGTTCCCGTCGCAACGGTCGATGGATGAAAGCGGGATCAAGGGGCTCGAAGAAGAACGCCGCCTTGCCTATGTCGGGATCACCCGTGCGGAAGAGGTTTGCACCATATCCTTTGCGGCCAACCGGCGGGTGTTCGGGCAGTGGCAATCCTCCATGCCGTCGCGCTTTGTCGATGAGCTGCCCGAGGATCATGTGGATGTGTTGACGCCACCGGGCCTATATGGGGGTGGGTTTGGCGCTGCAGCCCCAAATATGGGGGGCGAGTCGCGGTTGCATCAGGCGGCGGCGGACGCGAATGTCTACAACTCGCCCGGCTGGAAGCGGTTGCAGGCGCGGGCCGGTGAGCGGCCCATGAGCCAACCCAAGGAAAGCCGGAACACGGTCATTGATCTGAATGCGGTGTCGGCTTTCACCATGGGGGAGCGGGTGTTTCACCAGAAGTTCGGTTACGGCGTCATCATCGGGATCGAGGGTGACAAGCTGGAAGTGGAGTTCGAGAAGGCGGGCACGAAGAAGGTTGTTTCGCGCTTTATATCCGGCACGGATGACATTCCGTTTTAGAGGTGTGGCGCGGCGCGGTTAACGCGCCGTGCGGTCCTTTCGATCTGGTAAACTGCGCGTTTTTCGCCGGAAACTGCACATTTTGATCCCTGTAAAACCCCGTGTTTTGGTGGCGTTTTTGCCAAACTGCGCATTTTGGGGCCGAAACTGCGTGTTTTGCTTGGCCGGACCGCGTTAACGATCCGGTCATTCTTGCCCATTGTTTACGTTTGCGCGGAGGGCTTAACTGTTTTGAAAGCTTTGCCGTCGGGCGGCTCTGTTTGCTGGCGCAAAGGCGCCCGCCCGCCGACCCGGTTCGCGATCATGTGTGGCAGCTTGTCCGGGTTGCGCATTGTGAACATCCAGCAGATCTGGCCCTGGGTGTTCAATGCCACAGTGAACAGTGTTTCAGCCCGACCGTTTTCGGTCATCAGCAGCGCGGGCTGGCCATTTGCGGTGACCGGTGTGGGCACGAGGACACCGGCATGTTTCAGCGTGACCGCGTGCGAGACCAGAACAATATCGTCCGGGCCGATGAGCGGACGGCGGGCCGCACGGGCCTTGGCCCCGCCATCCGAGATCGCGATGGCGTCTTCGGCCAGATATGATTTGGCGGCGTCGAGATCATTGCTGACGATGGCGGCGAGAAAGCCGCTGATCTGCGCGGCCCGCTTGCCCGCTGGTTGTGTCAGGTCCGGGGAGGATTGTGCGACGCGACGGTGGGCGCGGCTGACCAGTTGGCGGCAGGCGGCTTCGGATTTGTCCAGTGTCTGGGCGATGTCGGCATAGGAGGCATCGAACGCCTCGCGCAGGACAAATGCGGCGCGTTCGCTGGTGGGCAGCGTGTCCATCATCCAGAGCAGCGCCAGTTCACAGTCCTGCGCCTGGGAAAAGCTGTCTTCGGCGGTGTTTTCATCGATGATCAGGGGTTCGGGCAACCATGGCCCCACATAGGATCTCGCGCCGTGTCTTGGCCCGCCGGAGGCTGTCGATGGCAACCCGTGTTGCGGCTGTGCGCAACCATGCGGCGGGCGTTCGAATGGCTGTATGATCCGCTGCCGCCCATTTGAACCACGTGTCCTGAACCGCGTCTTCAGCGGCGGCACGTTCGCCGAGCATGCGGTAGCACAGGGCCGTGAGCATCGGCCGCTGTGCTTCGAATTGGTCGGTCCACGTCATGCAGCAACCGGGTCGGTGAGCGTGATGGACGTGCCGTTCACATCCAGCCGTTGGCACAGTTTGCCGTGACCCATGCCGCGCTTGAGTACGGGGTAGGCGCGGGTGAACGCAGCGGCAAAGGACGCTGCAACAACGGCGCGCGGGCCATGCGCCGTTTCGATCCGGGCGCGCAGCGCGTCAAGGGTTTCGTCGCCCCGGATCGCGGCCCAGGCAAACTGGTAGCCGAGGCCGAAGTCACCTGCCGCATCGGGCGCGCCGTTCAGGCTTGCCTGGATGTCTGCCGCACGTGCGCCATAGGCCAGGGCCATATCGACGGTTAGTTGCGCGCAGGGTCCACAATCGCCCTCGACAGCGGAGCCGACCATGGCCCCCATCCGAACATGATGTGCGGATTTGGGGCCAGCATAGGCGCTGACCTTTTGAAACAGGGTCAGGCGCAGACCTGCGCGTGTGTCGATGTCGATCAAGTCGTGCATGTACTGTGTATTGTAGTTGAACTGCTTGCCAAAGCGGCGGGCGCCGGAATGAAGAAATGCGCGGATCATGAGGTTTGCTCCTTGGGTTGCATTGAGAAAGCGATTGCAAGGCTTGTCCAGACCGGAAGCTGGATGCCCAACAGGTTGACGAGGGCGATCATGTCAAAGGCAAAGCCGCGATTGGCCCATATCGCGAGGTGATAGAGGGCGTGCAGCGCGGGCCAGCCCAACCCGACAATCAGGACATCGCGTGACCGTGTGCGTGCGGCGTGCAGGATGGCGAGCCCACTGACGCCAAGCACCAGTGCTATGTCGCGGATGAAATGAAGGTTGAACGGACCCATGGGCGCAACACCGGGGGTGTTGGCGTACCAGAACTGCGGCTGCGTCCACATCAAGACGCCCGAGGCCAAATAATAGATCCCTACGATCCAGAGAACACGCACCATGCGACTGTATCCTTGCCATTGTCATGATGATGACGTGGCAGGTCGGGCGTGTGTGACATCTGCGAACGAGTTTCTTGAATGTGGAAATAAAAAAGCGGCGGTCCCCAGGGAGGAGGGGGCCGCCGCCTTCGTCATGCCATCCGGTCAGGGAGGAGGAGGACCGGTTTGACAATCTCTGCACCGTTTTTGGTGCGGTATTCGTGCGACGACATTCGGGAGGAGGTGAATGCCGCCGCTCTTGCAACATCGCGTCGGTCAGGGAGGAGGAAGACCGAAAGTGCGATGTATTGCGGTGTTAAAGTGCGGCGACGCCAGGGAGGAGGAAGGCGCCGCCGCCAATTTCAGATGCCCCAGGGAGGAGGAGGGGCGATCTGATCCGTGTATTCCTTGTTTAGGCTGCGAGGTCGTTCGCAGATTCCCAAGCCACGCGCTTCAGTTCCGACCGGTGCAGACCCAAATCGGCCAGTTCGCGGTTGGACAGTGCGTTCAGCTCGGTGAACGTGGTGCGGAAGATGCGCTGTTTTGCGCGACGCTCTGCAGCAGCTTCAAACACGCGGGCAACCGTGCCGAGGGTACGTTCGACCAGGTCGCTGCGACGTGCTACATCATTGTAATAGGCCATGTTCTTTGCCTCATGCTCGTTTCGTTGACCTGAATATAAGCCAATGCTGCGGGTGCACAATACACACCAATTCAATGCTGCTATGCAGCAATTGCATGGGGTTGAGGTCCAAAGCCTAGGCAATGTGCACAAGGATGCGGCGTTTGCTTCGGGGCGGTTTGCAAGCTCTTGTAAGACGCGAAATTTATGCCATTTCTTTCACCATAAAGCGGGGAAATCGAGCATGGCTGTCACGAAGCAAATTGTTATGGACGCGCTGACGCGCGTGGGAATGCCGGACGGTGGTGATCTGATCAGCCGGGATTTGATTCGCGCGGTGCAGGTGCAGGGCAATGCCGTGCAGTTTGTGATCGAGGCACCCACCCCGGAACTGGCGGCCAAGATGGAACCCGTGCGTGCCGCTGCCGAGGCGGCCGTCCGGTCGTTGGAAGCCGTGGGCGACGTGCGCGTTGCGTTGACGGCACATGGTCCTGCGAAAAAGCCTGCGGCCCCGCCCAGCCTGAAAATCGGGGGACATCCAAAGCCACAGGACGGACCCACCAAGCCCACAGGTGTCAAACGCATCCTTGCCATCGGATCCGGCAAGGGCGGTGTCGGTAAATCCACCGTGTCGTCGAACCTGGCCGTGGCGCTTGCCAAGCAGGGACGCAAGGTCGGGCTGCTGGATGCAGATATATACGGTCCGTCTCAGCCCCGGATGATGGGGGTAAACAAGCGGCCGGCGTCGCCCGATGGCAAAACCATCATTCCATTGCATGCCCATGGCGTAACGCTGATGTCCATCGGGTTCATGATGGAAGAAGGCAAGGCCGTGGTTTGGCGTGGCCCCATGCTGATGGGCGCGCTTCAACAGATGCTGGGGCAGGTCGAGTGGGGTGAGTTGGACATTTTACTTGTCGACCTGCCGCCCGGCACTGGCGACGTACAGCTGACCTTGTGCACCAAGTCCGAACTGTCCGGGGCCATTGTTGTCAGCACACCGCAGGATGTCGCATTGATTGACGCCCGCAAGGCGCTGGACATGTTCGCCACGCTCAAGACACCTGTTTTGGGGCTGATCGAGAACATGTCGATGTTTGTGTGTCCGGACTGCGGATCAGAGCATCAGATTTTCGGCCAGGGCGGTGTGACCGCCGAGGCGGAAAAGATGGGTATTCCGCTTTTGGGCGCATTGCCCATTGATCTTGAGACCCGTTTGGCCGGGGACGGGGGCACGCCCGTGGCCGTGGGGGATGGGCCGATGGCCCAAGCCTACGCCCGTATTGCCGATGGATTGATCAAGGGTGGGATGGCCTGAGCTGGGTGGTTCAGACCTCGCGCCCTTCGACGGCAATGCCATATAGAGTTGTCAGGATGCTTGCGCTGACCAGCGCGAACAGAACCGAGGTGATCACGCTGACCACGCCCAGGATGTAGGGCGCAGGCAGGACGCTGATCACGAGGTTCAGGACAAAGTCCACGACGCCGAGAATGATGGTCAGCCCGATGATTGCACCCGACAGGGGGCGGGACGCGGCCCAGCTTTCGGACATCTTCATGTTTTTGCCGATCGTGCAGGCCGGCAGGATCAGGCTGAGCCGCAACAACACCCAGCCGAGAATGGCAAACAGTGGGATCGCGGCCAGATTTGTGAGAATGTCATTGCCCGTCGACGCAATGACGCCCAAAGGCACAAAGAGCGGGATGGCAGCGATGCCGACGATGATGCCCAACAGAAGGCTGCGCCCGAAATAGCCCAGCACGATACCCGCGCCCGGCGTGAAGCCACCGTCGCGCTGCCCCTCGGGCAGAAGCACATAGCGGTGCCAGGCGGCGACCATCATGATGTAGCCAACAGCCATAACAAGGATTGCCACAACTGCGGCGCCTGCGTTGCCAAATGCATCAGGGTTGAACGCGTCCGTTTCGGTCGCAAGCATCATCGAGCCGAACATGTTTGGTGTCAGGGTCAGGAACAGGACAACCGACAGCGCGACAAGGCTGACGCCCACATAGGTGGCACGCAGCGTGGCGCCGAGATCGTGGAAGACCATTGTGAAGGCGTGTGTGAAGATGCGAACGGCGTTGGACATGTCTGCTCCTGTGTCGGATACCCGCTGCGTGTTGCCGTGTTGCGGGAGGGTGCGCAAGGGATTTCATGGGTGGCGGAAGAATATGGCGCCACGATCATGGGAATTCATGGTCAAACGGTATCAAACTTGATCTGATTCAGATCAATTCTGTGTTTATTGCTTGCATTGTGTGAGAACAAAATAAAAACATCCGCAGGTGTTGTGGTTGTGGTGAAATTTTTTGGGAATTTATGGGTTATGCCGCATCGGGTGGGTGAGGTCTACATGTTGTGTCTGATTTCCGGTGAGCAACATGATAAGCGGCATTTTAATCGGTTTTAGGCTTAAATATGGGATTTTGGGCTTACATATAGATGCGCAGCTATCCCCGGGGGCCGCAAAAAACCATTGCTTCCCATGTTTTCCCACGTCATACCTAATGACATCAGATGAGAACGAGCACGGGGCAACAAACGACCCCAAGCAAAAAACAAAACTCTAGCAGGTTTCATACAGGCACCTCGCTTTCATCAGACCAGAGATCCGGCGCGCGAGCGAGCAGACATCCCCCCAGGTGGCGCGCGCAGCTGGACATCCCGCGAGACGGGACGAGGGCGGCGGGTTGATCAGTGGCAGCAGATCAACCCGCCGTTTCCATTTCTCGCCCCCGAAGGGTGGCGGGAAACACAAGCCCCGGCAAGAGGGCGCAGGTGACTGGGGAACGAATTTGAAGCGCTGGGGCGCGGAAACGAAATAGGGACGGGCCAAACAGTGGCACGCAGGTTCAGAGGCGAAAGCGACCACAAGGTGGACGCAAAGGGGCGGGTGTCTATCCCGGCCTCGTTTCGTCGTGTGATCGAAGCCTGCGACCCCGACTGGACTGACGGCCTGCCACCCCGTGTGATCATCGTCTATGGTGGCGCGACCCGCGGTTACCTTGAAGGCTTCACGATTGAAGCCATGGACGAGGTGGACGCCAAGATTTCCAAATTCCCACGAGGGTCCGCCAAGCGGAAGGCGATGGAGCGGCTGTACAGCGCGCAGGCCATCGAAACCGTCGTGGATGACACGGGCCGCATCGTGCTGCCCGCCAAGCTGCGCGAGAAAATCGGTCTTGATGGCATGGCGCGCTTTATATCTTCGGGCGATACGTTCGAGATCTGGCAGCCCGACGCCTATGACGAGAGTATAGCGGCGCTGGACGATGATGGGTTCGATCCGGACCTGGACCCGTCAGCCTACCTTGACGGGGACATGGACTAGGAATGGCTGGGGGGCCACATATTCCGGTTCTGATCGACGCGATCCTACAGCAATGTGCGCCGATTGAAGGCACGTGGCTTGATGGCACATTTGGCGCCGGGGGCTACACCCGCGCGTTGCTTGAGGCGGGTGCCGATCGGGTGATCGCCGTTGATCGCGACCCGCTTGCGTTCGAGATGGCCGCCGGTTGGGCGGATGCCTATGGCGACCGTATCACGATGCAACCCGGTGTGTTTTCCAAGCTGGATCAGTATGGCGCGGGTTTGGACGGTGTTGTGCTGGACCTTGGTGTGAGTTCAATGCAACTGGATCGGGCTGAGCGCGGCTTTTCCTTCATGAAAGACGGGCCTCTGGACATGCGCATGTCGCAGGATGGGCCATCCGCTGCGGATATCGTGAACGAAGCCGATGAAGGCGTGCTGGCTGATATTCTGTTTCAGTACGGAGAAGAGCGGGCGAGCCGCCGTATTGCGCGGGCGATCATCACGGCGCGTCCAATCACCACGACAATGGCGCTGGTGGGCGTGATCGAGAAATGCCTGCCGCGTCCCAAGCCCGGTCAATCGCATCCTGCCACACGCAGCTTTCAGGCGCTACGCATTGCGGTGAACAACGAATATGATGAGCTGTATCAGGGACTTATGGCCGCAGAGCGGGCATTGAAACCCGGCGGCAAGCTGGCTGTTGTGACCTTCCATTCGGTCGAGGACCGGATGGTCAAACGTTTCATGACGGCGCGGGGGGGCGGCAAGCCAACCCCAATCGTTACGCGCCCGAGGTCGAGGCCGCACCCGCGCAGTTCGAATTGAAGACCCGCAAGGCTATTGGGCCCGACAGGGATGAGCTGGACATGAACCCGCGCAGCCGGTCGGCCAAGCTGCGGGTGGCGGTGCGCACCGATGCGCCCGCCGGAGAGATTGACGCAAAGAGTATTGGTATGCCGCAGGTCAAGGGGGCCATCTGATGCGCACGGTTTTGTATATTTTGACCACGTTGGCCGTGATTGGCCTGGCTTTCTGGGCCTATCGCGAGAACTACGCGACGCAAGAGGTGCTGTCCAAGACGGACAGGTTGCATCGCGACATTCGCATGGCGCATTCGCGGCTGGCCGTTCTCAAGGCCGAATGGGCCTATCTGAACCGTCCGGACCGGTTGCGTGATCTGGCCGACATCAACTTTGATCGGCTTGGCCTGATGCCCTTCCGCCCTGACCAGTTTGGTCACGTGGATGAGGTTGCGTATCCTGCGCCCCCGCTGCTGGTCATCGACAATGCGGTCGAAGTGTCCGGTGAATTGCCCGAGGATGGAGAGCAGCCATGACCCGCACGCCTCTGCGCCCATTGGCCCGCATTCTGCCTGCACGCGCTGCCGGCGAAAGCACCGAGGCGATCGAGCGTGAAAACCTGCGTGCCCGTCACGAGGAAATGCGCGACCGGTCGCGTCAGCGCGCCGAAGGGCGTTTGCTGGTTTTGGGCCTGTTCTTTTTCTGCGCCTTCGTGACCGTCGCTGTACGCATGGGTGTGCTGGCGACGTCCGAACCGGTTGAACCGCGTGCGAGTGCCCAAGGGGCGGCCATTTCAGCGGCCCGTGCGGACATCGTGGACCGGAACGGGCGTTTGCTGGCAACGAATTTTGAGACCCATGCGCTGTATGCCCAGCCACCGCAAATGGTGGACCCCGTGGCATCTGCCAAGGGATTGGCCGCGATCTTCCCCGATCTGAAGGAGGAGGAGCTGCTGAAGGACTTCACCGGCAAGCGCAAGTTCCTTTGGATTCGCAAGAAAATCAGCCCCGAACAGATGCAGGCCGTGCACGAGATCGGCGATCCCGGGCTGCTGTTTGGTCCGCGGGACATGCGGCTTTATCCCAACGGAACGCTTGCCGCCCATGTTCTGGGCGGGGCGAGTTTCGGCAAGGAAGGTGTGAGTGCGGCCGAGGTGATCGGTGTTGCCGGTGTCGAAAAGCAGTTCGACGACTACCTGCGCGACCCCGCCAACGGGCAGAAGCCGCTGGAACTGGCGCTGGACCTGACGGTGCAGGCGGCGGCGGAACGTGTGCTTTATGGCGGCATGAGGCTGATGAATGCCAAGGGCGCGTCGTCGGTTCTGATGGATGTGCACACCGGCGAGGTCATCTCGGTCGTGTCGTTGCCGCATTTCGACCCCAACAATCGCCCGCGACCGGCCACGAAAGGTGATCAGAGCGACAGCCCGCTTTTTAACCGGTCGGTGCAGGGGGTGTATGAGCTGGGTTCGGCGTTCAAGATCTTCACGGCCGCACAAGCCGTGGATCTGGGTATTGTATCACCGTCGACTATCATCAACACCGCGGGTCCCATGCGAGTGGGTGGCTTCCGCATCGGGGAGTTCCGCAACAAGAATTACGGCAAGCTGAGCGTCGCCGACATCGTCGTGAAGTCGTCGAACCGCGGCACGGGCCGCCTGGTGTTGCAGATCGGCAAGGAGCGGCAGCAGGAGTTCCTGAAAAAGATGGGCTTTTTCGAGCCCACGGATTTCGAGATCGTGGAGGCGCGCACCGGCAAGCCGCTGCTGCCCAAACGCTGGACCGACCTGAGCGCTGTGACGGTGAGCTATGGTCATGGTCTGTCGTCTTCGCCCATGCACCTTGCGGCAGGCTATGCGGCCATTGCCAATGGTGGCCGCATGGTCAAGCCCACGATCCTCAAGCAAGATGGCCCCCGTTTCGGCGAACGAGTGATGAGCGAGGGCACCGCCCGCGCTGCGCGTGCAATGCTGCGTAAGGTGGTAACAGATGGTACGGCCAGCATGGCCGAAGTGCCGGGATATGCCGTGGGTGGCAAGACGGGCACCGCCGACAAGCCCAAGCCGCGCGGTGGATACTACGACGACAAGGTGATCGCGACCTTTGCCACGATGTTCCCCGCGCATGATCCCAAATACGTGCTGGTCGTGACGTTGGATGAGCCGGTGGAGACGAGCGGAGACAAACCGCGCCGCAGCGCCGGGTGGACGGCGGTGCCTGTCGCCGCCGAGATGATTGGCCGGATCGCGCCGCTTCTGGGCCTGCGCCCAAGCGTTGAACCTGTCACTCTCGCTGATATAACGCTGACCAGCAGCAACTGAGGTGCATTTCGCATCCGAACCATAGGGCCAGCAATATGGGCGCGCAGGCACGATCACTTTCATCGCTGGGCCTGACCGCCCGGGGTGGGGCCAATCCCGATATCACCGGCATTGCCGTGGACAGCCGCGAGGTGAAGGACGGGTTCCTGTTCGCCGCCATGCCGGGCAGCCGCGTGCATGGGGCGGAGTTTATTCAATACGCGGTGCGCATGGGCGCGGCGGCGGTTCTGACCGATGCCGAAGGGGCCGCGCTGGCCGCTGACTGGCTGGAGGGTGTCGCGGTTGTCGTCACCGATGCCCCGCGCGAGATGCTGAGCCGAACCGCCGCCCTGTGGTTTGGTGGTCAGCCCGATGTGATGGTCGCCGTCACCGGGACCAACGGCAAGACATCCGTATCGACCTTTGTGCGCCAGATCTGGATCGAGATGGGGTTGGCCGCCGTGAACCTTGGCACAACGGGTGTTGAGGGCGCTTGGACCGCTCCGCTTGCTCACACCACGCCAGAGCCGATCACGCTGCACCTCACCTTGGCAGAAGCGAAGGCCAATGGGATCACCCATGCGGCGATGGAAGCCTCATCTCACGGCCTTGATCAGCGCAGGCTGGATGGCGTGACGCTGAAAGCAGCTGGGTTCACGAACTTTACCCAGGATCATCTGGACTACCATCACACGTTCGAAGCGTATTTTGATGCCAAGGCCGGCCTGTTTGCGCGCGTGCTGCCTGAGGATGGCGTGGCTGTGATCAACATGGATGATGCGCGTGGCGTGGACATGGCCGCCATTGCACGCGCACGCGGTCAAACGGTGTTGGCCGTTGGCCGCGACGGCGGTGACATTTGCCTGACAGCACAGCGTTTTGACACCACGGGGCAGGATGTGCGGTTCGAATACGAAGGCAGGGCCTATACCACCCGTTTGCCCCTGATCGGCGGTTTTCAGGCCGACAACGTGATGCTGGCCTGCGGGTTGGTGATTGCCTGTGGCGCCGAACCTGCCGAGGTCTTTGAGACATTGCCGCATTTGGGAACTGTCCGGGGGCGTATGCAGCTTGCCGCAACACGCGAGAATGGTGCTGCCGTTTTCGTGGACTACTCTCACACGCCCGATGCGGTTGAGACGGCGCTCAAGGCGATGCGCCCCCATGTCATGGGCCGCCTGATCGCCGTTGTTGGCGCGGGCGGTGATCGGGATGCAGGCAAGCGCCCATTGATGGGGCAGGCCGCGGCCGAGAATGCGGATATCGTTTTTGTCACTGACGACAACCCGCGCAGCGAGGATCCCGCGTTGATCCGTACCGCCGTTATGGAAGGGTGTCCGGACGCGACTGAAGTTGGCGACCGGGCCGAGGCGATCCTGCGCGCTGTGGATGCGCTTGGCCCTGGTGACGCGCTTTTGATTGCGGGCAAGGGGCACGAGACGGGCCAGGTGGTTGGCGATGATGTGTTGCCCTTTGACGATGTGGAACAGGCCAGCGTGGCAGTGGCTGCCTTGGAAGGACGATTGACATGACGCTTTGGACCTCAGCCGAGGCTGCTGCCGCAACGGGTGGTCAGGCCACGACGGATTGGACGGCCACGGGTGTCTCGATCGATACGCGGACCTTGCAGCCCGGTGATGTGTTTGTGGCGCTCAAGGCGGCGCGGGACGGGCACGAATTTGTTGCTCAAGCGCTTGAGAGCGGGGCCGCGGCGGCCCTTGTGACCCATGTTCCGGACGGTGTGGCCGATGATGCGCCTTTGCTGATCGTCGAGGATGTTCTGGAGGGGTTGGAGGCGCTGGGTGTTGCGGCACGTGCCCGCACGGAGGCCCGTGTGGTCGCCATCACGGGATCCGTTGGCAAAACCTCGACCAAGGAAATGCTGCGCGCGATCCTGTCGGATCAGGGGCGCACCCATGCCTCTGTCGCCAGTTACAACAATCACTGGGGCGTGCCGCTGACCTTGGCGCGGATGCCCAAGGATACGGAATATGCCGTGATCGAGATCGGGATGAACCATCCCGGCGAAATCGCGCCCTTGGCAAAGATGGCCCGCCCGCATGTCGCAATGATTACAACCGTGGCGGCTGCGCATCTGGAAGCCTTCGAGAATATCGAAGGGATCGCGGTCGAGAAGGCATCGATCATTGATGGGTTGGAGTATGGCGGTGCAGCGGTGCTGAACAACGATTGCTCAACCGCCGCGATCCTGCAGGCCAAGGCGCATGATGCCAAGCGCCGCGACATTGGCTTCGGTGAACACGGCTTTGATTTCAAATTGAAATCTGTGGATTTGCAACGCGATACAACCGTGGTGCAGGCCGAGGCGCATGACGTTCCGCTGCTGTTCAAGATCGGCGCGGTGGGCAGACACTATGCCATGAACGGTTTGGGTGCGTTGGCCGCAGCCGAGGCGCTTGGTGCGGATCTGGCGCTTGCGGCGCAATCGCTGGGCCGGTGGTCGCCGTACCAAGGGCGTGGTGCGAGAGAGGTTGTCGTGTTGGATCCGGTTGAAACGCATATGACGCTTGAACTGATCGATGACAGCTACAACGCCAATCCGACGTCGATGGGCGCGGCACTTGAGGTATTGGCGGCAGCGGAAGTGACCCATGACATCGGGCGCGTCAGCAAGGGGCGGCGGATCGCCTTTGTCGGTGACATGAAGGAACTGGGCGATGAAGGCCCCGCGATGCATGCCGAGATTGCCGAATTGCAGTCGCTGTCAGCCATTGACGTGATCCATTGCGTTGGCCCGTTGATGAAGCACCTGCACCAGGCGTTGCCTGCGGACAAACAGGGGCAGTGGACCGAAACGTCAGATGAGATGGCAGGACAGGTGCGGCGTCGGCTGGACAGCGGGGACGTGGTGCTGGTCAAGGGCTCGCTCAGCATGAAACTGGCGCTGGTCGTTGACGCGATCCGCAAAATGGGCCATCCGATGGTTAAGGGCGAAGACCCACAAAATAATGCGTAGGGACAGGCAGGCATGCTCTATTGGTTGACGGCACTTTCGGATGGCGGGGACTTTTTCAACCTGTTCCGCTATATCACTTTTCGGGCCGGGGGCGCGTTTCTGACGGCTCTGGTCTTTGGATTTCTGTTTGGCCGTCCGCTGATTGCGGTGTTGCGGCGCAAGCAGGGCAAGGGCCAGCCGATCCGCGATGACGGTCCCGAGGGGCACTTTTCGAAGGCCGGGACGCCAACGATGGGCGGGCTGTTGATTGTTGGCGCGCTGGCGACCTCAACGCTGTTATGGGCGCGCTGGGACAACCCGTTCATGTGGATCGTGCTGGGGGTTACGCTTGCCTTCGCCCTGATCGGTTTTGCCGATGATTATGCCAAGGTGTCCAAGCAAACCACGGCAGGTGTGCCCGGTAAGATACGGCTTTTGCTTGGGTTTCTGATTGCTGGCATTGCTGCCTATTTTGCCACGATCAGTCATCCGGACGATCTACAGAACCAATTGGCTGTGCCTGTGCTCAAGGACGCGCTGATCAATCTGGGCATACTGTTCATTCCGTTTGCCATCATCGTCATCGTCGGTGCTGCCAATGCCGTGAACCTGACGGACGGGCTGGATGGGCTGGCCATCATGCCGGTGATGATCGCGGGTGGGACGCTGGGTATCATTGCGTACGCCGTTGGGCGGGTTGATTTCACCGAGTATCTGGATGTGCACTACGTGCCGGGCACGGGCGAGCTTTTGATCTTTACCTCCGCTCTTTTTGGCGGGGGGCTTGGGTTCTTGTGGTACAACGCGCCCCCTGCGGCCGTTTTCATGGGCGACACCGGGTCTTTGGCGCTGGGTGGTGCTTTGGGCGCGATCGCCGTTGCGACGAAGCACGAATTGGTTCTGGCCATCGTGGGTGGCCTGTTCGTGGTCGAAGCGCTGAGCGTGATCATTCAGGTCCTGTATTTCAAGCGCACGGGCAAGCGGGTGTTCCTGATGGCCCCGATCCATCACCATTATGAGAAAAAGGGATGGGCCGAGCCGCAGATCGTGATCCGGTTCTGGATCATCTCCCTGATCCTTGCGATGATCGGTCTCGCCACGTTGAAGGTGCGGTAGTGCCCCGTGCGCTGATCACCGGCGGCAACCGAGGGATCGGATATGCCATGGCGCAGGGCCTGCTGGTGCGGGGATGCGACGTTGTGATCGGGGCAAGAGATGCGCAGGCCGGGGCAAAGGCCGCGACCGAATTGGGCTGCGATTGGGTGCATCTTGATCTTGAGGACGCCGCCAGTTTTGCACCGGCCATTGAGGCCGCTGGTGGTGTAGACATCCTGATCAACAATGCAGGTATTCTGATCGAGGACAGCATGGTGCGCCATCCCGAAGGTCTGCGGCGGTCTATGCAGGTGATGTTCCATGCACCGTTCGAGCTGATCCTTCTGTGTCTGCCGCACATGGAGCAGGCTGGGCAGGGGCGGATCATCAATGTGAGCTCGGGCTGGGGCGCTTATGACGAAGGTATGGAAGGTCCCGGTGGATATGGTGTGGCCAAGGCGGCGCTGAATGCGCTGAGTTTTGCACTGCCGCGCGATCTGCCGCCGGGAGTGACCGTCAACGCGATGTGCCCCGGTTGGGTGCATACGCGCATGGGAGGGGCTGCTGCACCGGGGACGCCTGAGCAGGGCGCCGATACAGGCATCTGGCTTGCCCTGGACGCGCCTGCTGATGTTACCGGGAAGTTCTTTCGCAACCGGCGGGAAAAGGCGTGGTGATGATCCTTCTTCTGGCTGAAAATACCTCGGGGAGGCCGCAGGCCGGGGGCAGAGCCCCCAAGGAGCACCGCAATGATCCCGGTGCAGGGTCTGAACGGTGCGCGTGTGGCGGTTCTTGGGCTTGGACGCTCCGGCCTTGTTGCGGCGCGCGCGCTGAAGGCGGGTGGGGCGACACCGATCTGCTGGGACGACAATCCGGACGCCCGCGCCAAGGCTGAAACCGAAGGGTTTGCGTGCCTTGACCTCAAGAAAGGCGGTGCTTTTGACAATGTTGCGCGCCTGATCGTAAGCCCCGGCATTCCGCATCTTTATCCGTCGCCAAACCCGGTGATTGCGGCGGCTTGGGCGGCCGGTGTGCCGGTCGACAATGACATCGGGCTGTTTTTCCAGTCCTTTGCCACATCCGAATGGAACCGTTTTGACACCGTGCCGCGTGTGATTGCGGTGACCGGATCCAACGGCAAATCGACGACCTGTGCACTGATCCATCATGTCATGGAAGTCGCGGGCCGTCCCAGCCAGCTTGCGGGCAATATCGGTCGTGGTGTGTTGGACATCGATCCGCCCCATGATGGAGAGATCGTGGTTCTGGAGCTGTCGAGCTACCAGACCGATTTGGCGCGCAGCCTGACACCAGATGTGGCCGTGTTCACCAACCTGTCGCCCGATCATCTGGACCGGCATGCAGGTATGGGCGGATACTTTGCTGCCAAGCGCAGGCTGTTTGCCGAAGGTGGCCCGGACAGGGCCGTCATTGGCGTGGACGAGGACGAAGGACGATCCCTTGCAGGGCAGCTTAGCGAAGGGCCAAGCGATGATCGCGTGATCCGCGTGTCTGGTGCCGAAAAGCTGACCGGCCCGGGATGGCAGGTCTTTGCCAAGAAGGGGTTTCTGGCCGAGTACCGCAAAGGACGGCAGGTGGCGTCGATTGATTTGCGCGACGTTGCAGGGTTGCCCGGTGCACATAATCACCAGAACGCTTGTGCGGCCTATGCCGCCGCGCGCGCCGTTGGTGTGGCCCCCAAGGTGATCGAGCAGGCGTTCCACAGTTTTGCAGGCTTGCCGCATCGCAGCCAGACCATCGCCGAGGCGGATGGTGTCAGGTACGTGAACGACAGCAAGGCCACAAATGTGGACAGCGCGGCCAAGGCGCTTGCGGCGTTCAAGAACATTCGTTGGATTTGCGGCGGATTGCAGAAAGAGGGCGGGCTTGACCCGCTCAATGATGCGGCATCCGGTGTGCGCAAGGCCTATGTCATCGGACGCGAAGCGGCACAGTTCGCAATGCAACTGAATGTCGAGGCGCAAGTGTGCGGCAGCATGTCGGCTGCTGTTGCGGCTGCCATGGAGGATGCAGAGGCCGGGGACGTGGTCTTGCTGGCCCCGGCGGCGGCTAGTTTCGATCAGTACGACAGCTTTGAACGCCGCGGCGAGGACTTCGTCGCCGAAGTCACGAAACGACTGTAATCCAAAGGCGCGCCTGCGGCGCATTCCATTTTGATTTTGGGTGCGCCTTGCGGCTTCTTTCGGGCTTGGATTAATTCTCGATGGCGCGTGCGGCTGCCATGGCCGATGACCAGGCCCATTGGAAATTGTACCCGCCCAACCAGCCGGTGACATCCAATGCTTCACCGATGAAGAACAGACCGGGGGTGGTTTGCGACTCCATGGTTTTCGAGCTGATCTGGTCGGTGTCGATCCCGCCCCGCGTCACTTCCGCTGTGCGGTACCCCTCTGTCCCACCCGGCGTCAAAAGCCAGTTTTGCAGGTCGTGGGTCAGTGCCTTGATCCGCGCGTCCGACATGTCACCCAGACGCCCCGACATATCCATTTGAGTGCTGAGATGGTCGACAAGCCGTGCGGGCAGGTGGCGGGCCAGTTCGGTTGTCAGTGCTTTTTTTCCGTCTGTTTGCCGTTTGTCGCGGAGAATTTTGGTCAGGTCCGTCTCGGGTGCCAGATGCACCGTGATGTCCTGACCCGAATGCCAGTAGCTGGACGCTTGCAGAATGGCCGGACCGGACAGACCGCGATGGGTGAACAGCATGGCTTCATCAAAGCTGGTGCCATTTGCCGTGACCCGGGCGGGGCATGCGACGCCCGAAATGTCGGCAAAGCGGCGGTCGGGGAATGTGAAGGGGACAAGGGCAGGTTCGGTTTCGGTCACCCGGTGCCCGAACTGGCGCGCGATATCATAGGCAAAGCCGGTGGCACCCATCTTGGGGATGGATTTGCCGCCCGTTGCCATGACGATGTGCCGGGCCTTGATGTTTTGCCCGTCATGCAAGGTTGCGACAAAGCCGCCGTCGCGCTTGGCCAGTTTGGTGACCGACGTTTGCAGGTGCAGTTCAGCACCGGCCTGCTGCAACAGACCGCGCAGCATGGCGATGATGTCCTTGGCCGAGGTGTCGCAGAACAGTTGGCCCAGTGTCTTTTCGTGCCACGAGATGCCGTGCCGGTCGATCAGGTCGATAAAGTCCCATTGCGTGTAGCGGGCCAGCGCGGACTTGGCGAAATGCGGGTTCTGGCCGATGAACGCATGTGCGTCGCAATAGAGGTTTGTGAAGTTGCAGCGTCCGCCGCCCGAGATGCGGATCTTTTCGCCGGGGGCCTTGGCGTGATCGATCAACAGCACACGCCCCCTGCATGTGCTGCGCACATCATGCCCGCAGCTCCGGCCCCTATGACAAGCGTGTCGTATTCCATGACGTCCCCGTGCAGCATCGCACATAAAGGGTCAAGCTCTTGGGGTTGTGTGGGCCTTTGCATTTCCTAGGTCGAGAAGAATGTTGCAAAAAGAAAAGGATATGCAGAATGACAGCTTTGGCCGCAGGGAGTGCTTTCCCCAAACTTGATGTCGCCAGATTGGGTGGCGGTACGTTGTCCCTTGGAACGCCGAGGGGCGGGCACGACTGGCAGTTGGTTGTTGTTTATCGCGGTTTGCATTGTCCGCTTTGCAAGAAATACCTCGCCCAATTGCAAGAGCTTGAGAGTGATTTCAACGCCTTGGGTGTGGATGTCGTGACTGTATCCGGTGATCCGGAGAACAAAGCACAAGCGATGGTCGATGAGAAGGAATTGAGCCTGGCCATGGGCTATGGGCTGAGCGTGACGCAGATGGACACGCTGGGCGTCTACATATCTGATCCGCGCAGCCCGCAGGAAACCGACCAACCGTTTCCCGAGCCAGGCCTGTTTGTTGTGAACGGTGATGGCGCCATTCAAATGGTCGATGTTTCGAACGCCCCGTTCTTGCGCCCCGATCTGCAAAGCGTGCTGAACGGTGTCAAATTCGTGCGTTCGAATGACTACCCGATCCGCGGGACACACAAGGCGGCATAACCCCGCTGGCGGGCCAGTAAACAAAGGCTGGCCCGCGTGATAATTTGCCGCTATGGTATCGCGCAGCACCTTGGATCAACCAAGGGCGTGAGGCAGTACAGGCAGCAAGGCGGCAGATCATGACTGAGATGGTCTATGGCGCGGTCCCGGTGCGGGACGGCGAACCGATTCTTCCAAAATGGTGGCGCACCGTTGACAAGTGGTCACTGAGTTGTGTCCTTTTTCTGTTCGCTATTGGCCTGCTTTTGGCGCTGGCGGCGTCGGTTCCATTGGCCGAGAAAAACGGCTTTCCTCCTTTTCACTATGTGGCGCGGCAAGCGTTTTTTGGATCGGTTGCGCTGATCCTGATGATCATCACGTCGATGATGTCACCGGTCGTGGTGCGCCGTTTGGCGGTGTTGGGTTTCTTGGTGTCCTTTGTGGCGCTCGCCCTGTTGCCGTTTTTTGGGACGGATTTTGGAAAAGGGGCGGTCCGTTGGTATTCGATGGGCTTTGCCAGTATTCAGCCGTCCGAGTTTCTGAAGCCGGGCTTTGTCGTGGCCGCTGCGTGGATGCTGGCCGCCAGCCAAGAGCTGAACGGCCCGCCGGGGCGCACGTGGTCCTTTGCACTGTGTGTCTCGATCGTTTTGATGCTGGCCTTGCAACCTGACTTTGGGCAGGCATGCCTTGTCCTGTTTGGCTGGGGTGTGATGTATTTCGTGGCCGGTGCGCCCATGATCCTGCTGGTCGGCATGGCCGGGCTGGTCGTTTTTGGTGGCACCATTGCCTATTCCAATTCGGAGCACTTTGCCCGTCGTATTGATGGCTTTCTAAGCCCTGATGTCGATCCGCGGACTCAGCTTGGATATGCAACAAATGCGATCCAGGAGGGCGGGCTTTTTGGTGTTGGTGTTGGTGAGGGGCAGGTGAAATGGTCACTTCCTGACGCACATACAGATTTCATCATTGCCGTGGCGGCCGAGGAATACGGTCTGATCCTCGTGTTGTGCATCATCGCGCTTTACACCGGTATTGTCGTGCGGTCGCTGATGCGGTTGGTGCGCGAGCGTGATCCGTTTATCCGCCTTGCGGGTACTGGGCTGGCTTGCATGTTTGGTGTTCAGGCGATGATCAACATGGGTGTCGCCGTGCGCCTGTTGCCTGCCAAAGGCATGACACTGCCCTTTGTCAGCTATGGTGGTTCGTCCGTGATCGCATCGGGCATTGCCGTCGGCATGCTGCTGGCCTTTACCCGAAGCCGCCCGCAAGGTGAGATTTCGGATCTTTTGGGGCGCCGTCGATGACGAAACAGCCGCTTCTTCTGATCGCAGCCGGTGGCACCGGTGGTCACATGTTCCCGGCCCAGGCTTTGGCCGAGGCGATGCTGGCGCGCGGTTGGCGGGTGAAGCTGAGCACGGATGCGCGCGGCGCCCGCTATACGGGCGGGTTCCCGCACACGACCGAGATTGAACAGGTGTCCTCGGCCACCTTTGCGCGTGGCGGGGTGCTGGCCAAGATTGCCGTTCCGTTTCGTATTGCTGCGGGCATAGCGGCAGCCAAGATCAAGATGCTGCGGGACAGGCCGGCTGTTGTCGTGGGGTTTGGTGGGTATCCGACCATTCCGGCGCTTGCCGCCGCCGCGATCCTGCGTGTTCCACGTATGATACATGAGCAGAACGGTGTGCTGGGCCGTGTGAACCAATTGTTTGCAAAGCGCATGGATGCCGTTGCGTGTGGAACCTGGCCCACGGAATTGCCCGAAGGTGTCGAAGGCACCTATGTGGGCAACCCCGTGCGCAACGCGGTGCTGGAGCGGGCAGGGGCAGGATACATCGCCCCAGGTGACTACCCTATGGAGATTTTGGTGATCGGCGGCAGTCAGGGTGCGCGCATCCTATCCGATGTCATCCCACCTGCCATTGCAAGCCTGTCCATGGACCGTTTGCGTAACATCCGGGTCAGCCATCAGGCGCGCGGCGAAGATGAAGACCGCGTGCGCACCTTCTATGCGGAAAACGGCATCAATGCCGATGTGCAGCCTTTCTTCCACGACGTGCCACGCCGGATGTCCGAGGCGCAATTGATTATCTCGCGGTCTGGTGCGTCTTCGGTGGCGGATATTTCGATCATCGGACGGCCTTCGATCCTTGTTCCATTGGCCGCAGCCATTCGGGACGAGCAGACGGCTAACGCCCGTGGTCTGGTGGATGCAGGTGCTGCAATTCTAATCCCGGAAAGCCAATTGAGCGTCGAAAACGTGGCGGAACAGATCAACGCTGTACTGGACAATCCTCACGGCGCGTTGCAGATGGCCAACGCCGCGCTGACCGTGGGCAAACCGGATGCCACCGAACAGCTTGTCTACATGGTCGAAACCCTCGCCCAGAAAGGGACCTGACAATGAATGCCGCAACCAAACTGCCCGGAGATGTGGGACCAATTCACTTCGTCGGTATCGGCGGGATTGGGATGTCTGGCATCGCCGAGGTGCTGTTGAACCACGGCTATGTCGTGCAGGGGTCGGATCTTAGACGCACGCCGATCACGGATCGGTTGCAGGAATTGGGCGCGCATATCTTTGTCGGGCAGAATGCCAAGAATGTCGAACAGGCCGAGGTGGTTGTGATTTCGTCCGCCATCAAGCCGGGAAACGCTGAACTTGACGCCGCCCGTGCGCGCGGATTGCCCATCGTGCGGCGGGCCGAGATGCTGGCCGAGCTGATGCGCTTGCGGTCGAACATCGCCGTGGCCGGAACCCACGGTAAGACGACGACCACAACCATGGTTGCGGCCCTGTTGGACGAGGGCAAGTTTGATCCCACAGTCGTCAATGGCGGCATCATCCACGCCTATGGCTCGAACGCCCGGAAGGGCGATGGCGAGTGGATGGTGGTTGAAGCGGATGAGAGCGACGGCACCTTCAACAGATTGCCCGCGACGATTGCCATCGTGACCAATATCGACCCTGAGCATATGGAGCATTGGGGCACCGAAGAGGCGCTGCACAAGGGTTTCTATGACTTCGTGTCGAACATCCCGTTCTATGGTCTGGCGGTGTGTTGCACCGATGATCCGGATGTGCAGGCCCTTGTTGGCAAGATTACTGACCGCCGCGTGACGACCTATGGCTTCAACGCGCAAGCCGATGTGCGGGCCATGAACCTGACCTATGAGAATGGCGTGGCGCATTTCGACATTGCCTTGCAGGCTGAGGATCAGGTGATCGAGGGTTGCAGCCTGCCGATGCCCGGCGATCATAACGTGTCGAACGCTTTGAGCGCTGTGGCCGTGGCCCGCCATCTGGGCATGAAGGCGGATGAGATCCGCACCGCTCTTGCCAATTTCGGCGGCGTTAACCGTCGGTTTACCCGCGTGGGCGAGGTTGAAGGCATTACGATCATCGACGACTACGGCCATCATCCAACGGAGATTGCTGCCGTGTTGAAAGCTGCGCGCCAAGCGACAACGGGCCGCGTGATCGCGGTTCACCAGCCGCACCGCTATACGCGGCTGCATCATCATTTCGATGATTTCTGTTCCTGTTTCAATGATGCCGATGTTGTGGGCATCGCGGACATCTTTGCCGCGGGTGAAGACCCGATTGAAGGGGCCAGCCGCGATGATCTGGTTGCGGGCCTGATCCGTCATGGCCACCGCCACGCCCGCGCCGTCGTGGACGAGAATGATCTTGAACGGTTGGTGCGCGAACAGGCGCGTCCCGGTGATATGGTCGTGTGCCTTGGGGCCGGGTCGATCAGCGCATGGGCCAATGGCTTGCCCACGAGATTGCACAAGGGGGCTGCGTGAGTACCCTCGCGATCATCTTTGGCTTGTTGATGATGCCCGTCGGTATCCTGCTGCGCATGCGTAACTTGCCCATGGTGTTGGGTGCGTTGATCGTGCTCTGCGTGATCCTCAGCTTGTACAATCTGTTTGCAGGTACGCCGGGGTCACCGTTGTTCTTTGCCGGTCCGGCAGCGCTGGCGTTGATGTTGGGCTGGACGCTTGGCAAACGCTTTGGAGGGGGCGGCTGATGTTGATCTGGGCGTGCATCGGGTGGGTCTTTGCCGCGACGGTTGTCGCGATGCTGCCCATGCGCCATCAATACATTCCTGGTGTCACTCTCTTGATCGTAGCGCCTGCGTTGATCCTGTGGGTTGGCATCAGCGTTGCCTGGTGGGCGGGTGCCCTCGCTCTTGCCGCGTTTGTGTCGATGTTTCGCAACCCGCTGCGCTATTTCCTGGCCAAGGCCCGTGGCCAAAATCCTCAACTTCCGCCGGAGCTCCGTTCATGAGCCTTTCCCTGATACTTGCGTGCCTTTGGGGCGTCGCGGCAAACGTGCTTGCCATGATGCCAAGCCGGGACAACCATTGGACCAATGCGTATGCGCTGATTGCCATTGGTATTCCGATTATCGGTTACGTCACGTGGCAGCATGGTCCCTGGCTGGGTCTTGTCGTTATGGTCGCGGGGATGAGCATTCTGCGGTGGCCGGTCATCTACCTGAGCCGCTGGATCAAAGGGAGGGTGATCCGATGATGTATGCAATTGCGCTTACGGCGCTTGGTTTGGGTATTGTAGCTGGATGGTCGATGGCCTCGCGTTTCATGTTGCGCAGTTTGGCAGCCGTATTCATTCTGCTGGCCTCGGCGGTCTTGTGGGTCAGTCTGGCGCCCACCACGCTTCCGGGTGATGGTTTTGCTGTGGTGGTTGCTACCTTTTTGGTGGCATTGCCCATGGCCTCCGGGTTGCTGGGCGGCGCTGTGTTTTGCGGCTTGATCCGCCGTCACGCCAAGGCGACTTGACCTCTTCCACCCATGGCGGCATTGCAGCGGCATGAGTTATGACCTGCCAGCCGTACGCGGCACACTGACCCCGAACAAGGACTTGTCCGGCCTGACCTGGTTGCGTGTTGGCGGCCCGGCGGATTGGTTTTTCCAACCTGCTGACATCGAGGATCTGAGCGCGTTTCTCTCTGCCCTTGACCCGTCTGCCCCGGTCTTTCCCATGGGGGTTGGCAGCAACCTGATCGTGCGCGATGGCGGCCTGCGGGCCGTGGTGATCCGTCTGGGACGCGGCTTTAACGGCATCGAAGTGGAGGGTGATACGGTCACGGCAGGGGCGGCGGCACTTGATGCACATGTCGCCCGCAAAGCAGCGGATGCAGGCATTGATCTGACGTTTTTGCGCACCATTCCGGGTGCCATCGGTGGTGCTGTGCGCATGAATGCGGGCTGCTATGGCAGCTACACGGCAGATGTTTTTGTGAAGGCGCACATCGTGCTGAGGGATGGCACGATCACTACCTTGGACGCCAGCGACCTGAACTTCCAATACCGCCAAACCGACCTGCCCCAGGGCGCGGTCCTGACCCATGTGACGCTGCGCGGGCCCAAGGGCGACCCGCAAGAGTTGCATGCGCGCATGACGGACCAATTGGCCAAACGCGATGCGACCCAGCCCACCAAGGACCGTAGCGCAGGGTCCACGTTCCGTAACCCGGCAGGGTTCTCGTCCACCGGGAAGGACGACGATGTGCACGATCTGAAGGCTTGGAAGGTCATCGATGACGCGGGCCTGCGTGGCGCGCGGCGCGGTGGGGCGCAGATGAGCGAGAAGCATTCCAACTTCATGATCAACACTGGGCAGGCGACCGCCGCCGATCTCGAAGGATTGGGCGAAGAAGTGCGAAAAAAGGTTTACGATTCCAGTGGCATCACGCTAGAATGGGAAATCATGCGTATTGGTGATCCGGCATAGGGTTCCACGCGCAAGGCAGGCCGAAAATCGGCGTATAAATCGAGGGTTCGCAAAAGGACCCCGGGACTTAGAGGCACATGTTGGGGCAGTCGAGCAGACGTTCCAAAGTGGCGGTGTTAAAGGGTGGCCCCTCGGCTGAGCGCGAGGTGTCGTTGTCAACGGGACAGGCCTGCGCAGCCGCGCTGAGGGACATGGGATATGATGTGGTTGAGGTCGATGCCGGCCCCGACCTTGTTTCCGTTTTGCAATCAATATCGCCTGATGCGGTCCTGAACTGCCTGCATGGCCGTTGGGGCGAAGATGGCTGTGTCCAAGGTATTCTTGAATGGTTGGGTATCCCGTATTCGCACTCCGGGGTGCTGGCCTCGGCGCTTGCCATGGACAAACAGCGCACCAAGGACGTCTTTCGTACAGTTGGTTTGCCGGTTGTCGACAGTGTCATCCGATCGAAAGAGGACGTGATGGCCGATCATGTTATGCCGGTGCCCTATGTCGTGAAGCCCAACAATGAAGGGTCGAGCGTTGGTGTTTACCTCGTCAACGAGGGGGCCAACAGCCCGCCGCGCCTGAGTGACGACATGCCCGAAGAGGTCATGGTCGAAGCCTTCGCGCATGGGCGCGAGCTGACCACCACCGTGATGGGGGATCGCGCGTTGGGTGTGACCGACATCATCACCGATGGCTGGTACGACTACGACGCCAAGTACAAACCCGGTGGATCGCGCCATGTGATCCCGGCGGATGTGCCTTCTGAAATTGCCGACATGTGTCAGGATTATGCGTTGCGCGCGCACCAGGCGCTTGGGTGCCGAGGTGTGACGCGCACCGATTTCCGTTGGGATGAAAGCAAGGGCGCCACAGGTTTGATCCTGCTTGAAATCAACACGCAGCCTGGCATGACCCCAACGTCGCTGACGCCCGAGCAGGCGCAGGCGGCGGGCATGTCCTTTGGCGAGTTCTGTGCCTGGATGGTGGAGGATGCGTCATGCAACAGGTAAAGCGCGCCGACCCGGCACCTTCGCGCTGGTCATGGCGGATGCAGCGGTTGATGCTGACGCCCGGTATCCGGCTGATGCTGCGCGCGGGCGTGCCGTTTGTCCTGTCATTTGGTGCCGCGACATGGTGGCTGTCAAATCCTGACACCCAGGCCGCCATTCATGCCACGGTTGCCGAGGCCCGTGCGAGCATCGAACAACGCCCGGAATTCATGGTGAACCTCATGGCCATTGATGGCGCGGACACTGAATTGTCCGAAGCCATCCGCACGGCTGTTCCGCTCGATTTCCCGATTTCCTCCTTTGACCTTGATCCGGCAACCATCCGCGCAACGGTGCGCGAGATGCCCCCGGTCAAGGAAGCCTCTGTGCGGATCCGCCCGGGCGGTGTCTTGCAGGTGGACATCACGCCCCGGGTTCCCATTGCCATCTGGCGCAAGCCCGAGGGTTTGACCCTGATTGATGACGCCGGAGCACTGGTTCGACCGATTGCACGGCGTGGGCTGCGTCCCGATCTGCCCGTGATCGCGGGGGAGGGAGCCGCGAGCCACGTGGATGAGGCCATGAAGCTGATCGCAGCGGGCGCACCGCTTGGTGACCGGATGCGCGGGCTTGTCCGCCTGGGTGACCGGCGTTGGGACGTCGTTTTGGACCGCAACCAACGCATCATGCTGCCCGCAGACGGTGCGGTGCAGGCGCTGGAGCGGGTGATTGCCCTTGATGGTGTGGACGAGGTGTTGAAGCGCGACATCGCCCGCATCGACCTGCGTTTGGAGGATCGCCCGACCGTGCGCATGACAGACAATTCCACCGCCGAATGGCGGCGTATCGAGACAGTTGACCCCGGGGACCGAGTAGTAGTGATGACCGACCTTTATGCCAGCCAGCGCAGCATGCGTAACATGCGCAAGATCGCGATGCAGCGGGGTGTCGTGGCAATCCTTGATGTCGGCAGTTCGAAAATTGCCTGTCTGGTTCTGCGTTTTGACGGCACGAACCAACTGGGCGAAGAGGGTGAGATCGGTTCGCTGGCCGGGCAATCCGGCTTTCGGGTCATCGGGGCCGCGACAACCCGGTCGCGTGGGGTGCGCTTTGGTGAGATCTGCGCCATGCAGGAAACCGAGCGTGCCATTCGCACTGCGTTGCAGGCTGCACAGAAGATGGCCGGTATCCGCGTGGATCACGTGATCGCATGTTTTGCGGGGGCTGAACCGCGCAGCTATGGCCTTGATGCGCGGCTTGATCTTGAGGGCGGTGTCGTCTCAGAACAGGATGTGGCGCGCGTGCTGTCGCGCTGCGATGTGCCGGACTACGGGGAAGGACGCGAGGTGCTGCATGCGCAGCCTGTGAACTTCGCGCTCGATCATCGCTCGGGCCTGTCTGATCCGCGCGGCCAGTTGGGCAATGAATTGGCCGTTGATCTTCATATGCTGACGGTTGACGCATCAGCCGTGCAGCACCTTGCCCATTGTATCAAGCGCTGTGATCTGGAGTTGGCGGGTATTGCATCGTCTTCCTACGCGTCGGGGATTGCGGCGCTTGTCGAAGATGAACAAGAGCTTGGTTCTGCGTGCATTGATCTGGGCGGTGGATCGACGGGCGTGTCGATCTTTATCAAGAAACACATGATCTATGGCGATGCGGTGCGCATGGGCGGGGACCATGTGACCAGCGACATTTCCATGGGTTTGCAGGTGCCTATGGCCAATGCCGAACGGATCAAGACGTTCTATGGCGGCGTGCACGCCACCGGTATGGACGACCGCGAAATGATCGAAATCGGTGGTGATACCGGTGACTATGAACATGATCGTCGCACGGCGTCTCGGGCCGAACTGATTGGAATCATGCGCCCCCGTGTGGAAGAGATTCTGGAGGAAGTACGCGCCCGTCTGGATGCTGCCGGGTTTGATCACCTTCCCAGCCAGCAGATTGTACTAACTGGCGGCGGTAGCCAGATCCCCGGCCTTGACGGTCTCGCCTCTAAAATCCTGGGCCAGCAGGTGCGTCTGGGCCGGCCTCTGCGTGTTCACGGTTTGCCGCAGGCGGCGACCGGGCCCGGCTTTGCGTCGGCTGTTGGTCTGGCCCTGTTTGCAGCCCATCCGCAAGACGAATGGTGGGATTTCGATATTCCTGCTGATCGCTATCCTGCGCGCTCGCTGCGCCGCGCGGTCAAATGGTTCCGCGACAATTGGTAGGCGACCGCCTATTCGCGATTGTGCTGGTGGTGCTGTTTGGGCAACCGGGCACGGCCCAACAGCGGATCGCCCCCGAAAAGTTTCTGGCAAGGGTCACGGGTAAAACAGTTTCGTTCTATGATCGCAGCCGAGGCAATCTGGTTGGCGTCGAGCAGTTCCTATCCCCAAGGCTTTCCGTTTGGCGCGGTCGCGAAAACAGATGCGTATATGGTGAAATCACGACGCCCGACGGGCAGGTCTGCTTCCTTTACCGTGATCTAGACCAGACCGAGCGGGTGTGCTGGGTGCCTTACGACACAGAGGGGACTCTTATGGTCTTTGGTCTGGGGCGTAGCTTTGGGCAAAGCCAATTGGCGCGGTTCAACGATCAAGATCTGGGGTGTCCGGAGGTGCCGCTGAGCTAGGGAATCGCTTGATTGTCAGGGCGTTATGGACCACCCTGCGTCCAACGCCCGAAAGAGGCGCGCGGCACATGGCAGGCCGCAACACATGGCAGACCGAGCAGTTTGCACCCAAACCCGTTCTTTGCACGCCCTCGCGGCGCGCGCTGTTGTGTTGCTTGTGTCATTGCCGCTTTGAGACCCAAGATGTGCATGTTTCGGCGAAATTTTGCGGATCATCATTCGAATATGGCCATATTTTGCGGTGAAACTGCGATTTGTGGGTGACGTTGGGGCGTTGAATCGCTAAGATTGCGGGGATTTAGGCACAAAAACACCCGCGAATGCGGCAAACCAGACAGGCGGAACCGATCTATGACCCTCAACCTCTCCATGCCCGGACATGACGAGCTGAAACCCCGCATCACCGTGTTTGGTGTTGGCGGTGCTGGTGGCAACGCCGTCAATAACATGATTGAAAAACAACTGGATGGCGTCGAATTCGTCGTTGCCAACACCGATGCGCAGGCGCTGCAACAGTCCGCCGCGACCAACCGGGTCCAGTTGGGTATCAAGGTGACCGAGGGTCTTGGCGCAGGGGCGCGCGCATCCGTGGGGGCCGCAGCAGCCGAAGAATCAATTGAGCAGATCGTGGACCACCTGGCTGGCGCGCACATGTGCTTCATCACAGCCGGTATGGGCGGCGGCACCGGCACTGGGGCCGCGCCGATCATCGCGCAAGCGGCCCGCGAATTGGGTGTTCTAACCGTTGGCGTCGTGACCAAGCCCTTTCAATTCGAGGGCGCCAAGCGGATGCGTCAGGCCGAGGATGGCGTTGAATCGCTGCAAAAGATGGTCGACACGCTGATCATCATCCCCAACCAGAACCTGTTCCGTCTGGCGAACGAGAAAACGACCTTTACCGAAGCGTTCAGCATGGCTGATGACGTGCTTTATCAAGGTGTTAAGGGCGTGACTGACCTGATGGTGCGTCCTGGCCTGATCAACCTCGACTTTGCAGACGTGCGCGCCGTGATGGACGAAATGGGCAAGGCCATGATGGGCACAGGCGAAGCGGATGGCGAAGATCGCGCAATCCAGGCCGCCGAGAAGGCCATTGCGAACCCGCTGCTGGACGAAATCTCGCTCCGCGGTGCGAAGGGTGTTCTGATCAACATCACCGGCGCACACGACCTGACCCTGTTCGAACTGGACGAAGCGGCCAACCGCATCCGCGAAGAGGTCGATCCAGATGCGAACATCATCGTGGGTTCGACCCTCGACACAGCGATGGAAGGCAACATGCGCGTAAGCGTGGTTGCGACAGGCATTGACGCATCCGACGTAAACAGCGAAATCCCTGTGCCGCGCCGCTCCATGGCAGCACCGCTCAGCCAGACCGTCATGTCGGAAGAAACTGTGCATGTTCCGGCAGCAGATCCTATGCCAGAACCTGCGCCAGCCCCGGTTGCAGCGGCGGCAGAAGAACCATCGCTGTTCCAGGAGATGGACGTTCAAAAGGTGGCAGCACAGGACATGGCCGAGGACATCTTTGCGGATGAAGCTCCAGCCGCGGCAGGGGATGATCTGCCCCCGCCCGCCTACCAACCGCAGGTGGCTGCGTTCGAACCGAAGCCGGATCCGGAAATCACACCCGCAGAAGAATTCGTCGCTCCTCGCGCACCTGCGCCCGGCACCCCATCGCCCGAGGCATTGGCCCGTTTGCGCGCTGCCACGCAAAAAGCCGCACCTGCTGCGGCTCCTGCACCGCAACCCGCACAGCCTGCCGCGTCGGCTGCAGAGAAACCGCGCTTCGGTATCAACTCGTTGATCAATCGCATGACCGGCACTGCCGAAGGCGCACCGGCAGCGCAAGAACGTCCTGCGCGTCAGCAGCCTCCGGTGCAGGGAAATGGCGCGGCTCCGGCACCCGCACCGGCACCTCGTCCAGCCGAAGCGGTTGACCCAGATCAGGAACGGATTGAAATTCCGGCCTTCCTGCGGCGCCAAGCAAACTAAAAACCGGTCACAAACCGGCATGAGGGCTGCCTTGAGGCAGCCCTTTTAATTTATACTTTCCAAATACTTACTGACGCATGCGCGCATTGCTGCGCAGTCGTTACATCCATGTTTCATACCGTTGCAAAGAGTGAGTTGAGTGTTTGCCCGTGCCACCTTAGCTCTGGCGATGTCATGAAACTGTAATGGGTGGGCCCCGTGCAAACGACCGTCAAAGGACCAGTTGTTTTTACCGGATGCGGATTGCATTCCGGGAAACCTGCGCGTTTGACTGTGCGTCCGGCCATGGCGGAACATGGCATCTGGTTCCGACGTACTGACATCTCGGATCGCGATGCGCTGATCCCGGCGCGCTACGACGTGGTTCGCCAATCCCCTTTGTGCACGACACTCGTGAATGAGGCGGGTGTGTCTGTTGGGACCGTGGAACATATCATGGCTGCCATTGCAGGCTGCGGTGTCCACAACGCCCTGATCGAAATTGACGGCCCGGAAGTGCCAATCGTCGATGGCTCGGCTCTGCCGTTTGTACGTGGCATCATGCGGCGCGGTCTGCGTCGTCTGCCTGCGCGTGTGCGCGCGTTCGAAGTGCTGAAGCCGGTCACTGTCACCCAAGGGGATGCGACAGCCACCATTGCGCCTTCGGATGTTGTGCGGATCGACTTCCATATTGATTTCGCGGATGCAGCTATCGGGCGCCAGTCGAAGTCTCTGAACATGTCCAATGGCAGTTTTGCGCGCGAACTGAGCGACAGCCGTACTTTCTGCCGCAAGGATGACGTAAAACAGATGCAGGCCAACGGCTTGGCCCTGGGCGGTACGCCCGGTGTGAACGCGGTTGTTTTTGACGGAGATCGGGTATCGAGCCCGGGCGGCTTGCGCCATTCGGATGAGCCTGTACGCCACAAGATGCTGGATGCACTTGGTGACCTGGCGTTGGCCGGAGCGCCGATTATTGGCCACTATACGGGCACGCGTGCTGGCCATACGCTGACCAATCAGTTGCTGCGTGAACTGTTCGCAACACCAGACGCTGTGCGCATGGTGACCTGCGACGCTGAGATGACGGCGCGCCTGCCCGGATCGGGCTTGGTATGGGATGAAATCCCTGAAGTCGCCTGATCCGCGCCATCCGGACAAATCGTCATTTCATCCTCCCGAAACTTTGTGCTAGAGACGGGCAAACAGCCTGAAATGGGCGGTGCTGAGCATCTTGGGGGTGGCAAGGAATGACCCGCGTAAAATCCATGACGCGTCTCGCGGCTGTCGTAACGATAACCGCTCTTGTTGCGGCTTGCGGCAACAGCAGCGGGCGACCAACCACAGGCGGCTTTTTCAACCGTGAGGAAGTACCGCTCGAAAACTTCACCGCACAGCAGATATTTGAGCGGGGCGAGTTCGAACTTGAACAGGGAGAGCTGCCGGAAGCAGCCTTCTATTTCTCGGAAATTGAACGGCTTTACCCATACTCTGACTGGGCGCGACGGGCGCTGATCATGCAGGCCTTTGCCCATCACCGGGACAAGGATTATCCGAACAGCAGGTCCGCCGCGCAACGTTTCATCGATTTCTACCCGGATGATGATGATGCGGCCTATGCCCAGTACCTGCTTGCGCTGAGCTACTATGACCAGATTGACGAAGTTGGCCGGGATCAGGGGCTGACCTTCCAGGCGTTGCAGTCGCTGCGTGAGGTCATCGAACGCTACCCGGACAGTGAATATGCCAGATCTTCGATCCTGAAATTTGATCTCGCATTCGACCACTTGGCCGGGAAAGAGATGGAGATCGGTCGCTATTACCTGCGCCGCGACAACTTTTCGGCCGCGATCAATCGCTTCCGTGTTGTGGTCGAGGATTTCCAAACTACGAGCCATACGCCCGAAGCGTTGCACCGTCTGGTCGAAGCCTATCTGTCGCTCGGCCTCACGGATGAGGCACAGACCGCTGGCGCCATCCTTGGATACAACTTCCAAGCCACGGAATGGTATCAGGACAGCTTCAACCTGCTGACGGGTCAAGGTCTTGAACCGAACGCGCGCGGAAACAATTGGCTGTCGCAGATCTATCGACAGATGATCCGGGGACGGTGGCTCTGATCTTAGGGCGGGGCCTGTCGACCTTAATGAGGGTCTGTTAATGCTGCGCGGGTTGGATATTTCCGACATGCTGATTATCGACCGGCTGGAATTGCAGTTCCAGCCCGGCCTCAACGTGTTGACCGGAGAAACAGGCGCGGGCAAATCCATCTTGCTGGACAGCCTTGGTTTCGTTTTGGGGTGGCGCGGTCGTGCTGATCTGGTGCGCCAGGGGGCTGCCCAGGGCGAGGTGACAGCATGGTTTGACCTGCCCGATGATCATCCCGCGCGGGCCGTGTTGGATGAGGCGGGATTGCCAGCCGAAGACGAGTTGATCCTGCGGCGTATAAATACTGTGGATGGGCGCAAAACGGCTTGGGTGAACGACCGGCGTTGTTCGGGTGAAGTGCTGCGTGCGCTCTCTGACACTTTGATCGAATTGCACGGCCAGCATGATGACCGTGGTTTGCTGAACCCGCGCGGTCACCGCGTTATCCTGGATGAATTTGCGGGGCTTGATGCTGCGCGCAGCAAGACGCGCAAAGCGTGGCGGGCAATGGGCCAGGCACGTAAGGCCATGGCCGCAGCCGAAGCGGCGATGGCGGCCATCCGGGATGAAGGGGATTTCCTGCGGCACGCGGTTGCTGAGCTGGATACTCTTGATCCACAGCCCGGGGAAGAGGCCGAGCTCGACACCCGACGCCGATTGATGCAAGGGGCTGAGCGCATTCGCGAAGATGTGCAGCGCGCGCACCAGATACTGGGCCATGACGGGGCCGAAGGGGCCATGAGTGATGCCATCCGCTGGCTTGATGGTGTTGCTGACAAGGCCGAGGGCCAACTTGATGCGCCCCTTGCCGCATTGGCGCGTGCGATGGTCGAGTTGGACGAGGCAACGGACGGTATCGTATCCGCACTGGATCATCTGACTTTTGACCCGACCGAGCTGGAGGATACCGAAGAACGGTTGTTCGCCATTCGCGGGTTGGCGCGCAAGCACGATGTGTCCCCGGATGACCTGGCCACATTTGCGGATGGGTTGCGCGCAAAACTGTCTGCGCTGGACGCAGGGGATGCCGATCTGGGCCGCCTGCAATTGGCTTTGGCAGAGGCCGAAGCGGCCTATGACACAGCAGCAGAAAAACTTGGCGCGGCGCGTCGGAAGTCGGCCAAGGCGCTGGACAAGGCCGTGATGGCGGAGCTGGCCCCGCTCAAGATGGAGCGGGCGATTTTCGAAACCCAGATCACTGCGGATGAGCCTGGGCCTGACGGACGCGATGCAGTTGCGTTCACCGTTGCCACGAACCCGGGTGCACCGTCTGGCCCCCTGAACAAGATTGCATCGGGCGGTGAACTCAGCCGTTTTCTGCTGGCCCTCAAGGTGTGCCTGACGCGCGAACAATCTGGCCTCACCATGATTTTTGACGAGATTGACCGCGGGGTTGGCGGCGCGACGGCTGATGCCGTGGGCCGCAGGTTGAGCCAGATTGCCCAAACGGGGCAAGTGCTGGTGGTGACCCACTCACCGCAGGTGGCGGCATTGGGTGCACACCACTGGCGCGTGGAAAAGCAGGTGTTGCGCGGCATGACCACCTCGCAGGTTGTGCCGCTTGCGGCGCCTGAGCGCGTGGATGAGATTGCGCGCATGCTTGCGGGCGACACGATTACGGATGAAGCCCGTGGCGCAGCACGCGCGCTGCTGAGCGGTTAAGGTCACAGTCGCCGCTCTGTGATGGTGCGAGGGCTTTCGCAGGCGCAGCAAAGGGCGTAACCCTTGAGCAGCCACGTATCTATGTAGCCCGGCCTCATGTCCGCCCCCGACCGATCTGTTCTGTCCCAGCAACTCGACCTTGCAGTCACCGCCTGCAAGGATGGTTGGCATGTGTTGCGCCGCCGCGGTCCCAGTCAAATCCAGTTCTGGTTCATCGCGCTTGCCATCGGGATTGCTGCCGGATTTGCGGCCCTGTTTTTCCGCAAGGGGATCGAGGCGCTGCAGGCATTTCTGTACGGGACCGAGGATGTGCAATACCTGCACACATTCGCGTCGTCCCTGCCGTGGTACTGGATTCTGGTCATTCCGATTGTCGGTGGATTGATCACCGGTTTGATCCTGCACAATTTCACCAAGGATGCCGTTGCCCGCAGCGTTGCGGACGTGATCGAAGGGGCTGCCCTGCGCGATGGGCGTGTCAGCACGCGGGCAGGGGTGGCCTCCGCTTTCGCCAGCTTCATCACACTCTCTACAGGTGGTTCGACAGGACGAGAGGGGCCAGTGGTGCACATCGCCGCTGTGATCTCGACCAAGGTGTGTCGCTGGATCAAGGCGGATGGCGTCACGGGGCGCGACTTGCTTGGTTGCGCTGTGGCCGCCGCCGTTTCTGCCAGCTTCAATGCGCCTATCGCCGGGGCGCTCTTTGCCCTTGAGGTGGTGCTGCGTCATTTCGCGGTACATGCCTTTGCCCCCATCGTCATCGCGTCGGTCGCCGGAACCGTCATCAACCGTCTGGAATTTGGCGATGTGACAGAGTTCAGGCTGCCCGAAGCAAACGAACTTGTGTTTTATCAAGAGCTGCCTGCATTCCTTATTCTTGGTCTTTTGTGCGGTCTGGTGTCGGTGGTTCTCATGCGTTCCATCTTCTGGACGGACGATTTTGCGTCACAGTTTCAGCGTCGAACTGGGATGCCCCGCTGGCTACGGCCCGCAATGGCTGGCGCATTGCTGGGTGGGATGGCAATTTTCTATCCCCACATCATCGGGGTGGGGTATGAAACCACATCGATGGCTCTGACCGGGCAACTTGCCCTGAACGAGGTGATGGTGTTCATCGTGATGAAAACTGCAGCGGTCGCCATCACCATGGCAGGGCGTATGGGGGGCGGTGTGTTTTCTCCCTCGCTGATGATCGGGGCGCTCACCGGGCTTAGCTTCGGGCTTGTTGCGACGGGGATTTTCCCGGATGTATCGGGGTCCGTCACGTTATACGCGCTTGCAGGTATGGGGGCTGTGGCCGCCGCCGTTTTGGGCGCGCCGATTTCCACGACGCTGATTGTGTTCGAATTGACAGGCGACTGGCAAACGGGGCTTGCCGTGATGGTGGCTGTATCCATGTCGACAGCGCTGTCGTCGCGGCTTGTGGATCGGTCTTTCTTCCTGACCCAACTGGAACGGCGGGGTGTGCATCTTGCCGCTGGCCCGCAGGCCTACCTTTTGGCAATGTTCCGGGTCGGGTCCGTCATGCGCAAACCGGGCGATGCCCGCATGGCTGACGAAGCACGCTGCTGGGACATGATCTCAGACGGTATTTATGTCGATGAAAGCGCGACGCTGGAAGCCGCGTTGCCGATTTTTGACAGCACAATGGTGCCCTTCATTCCGGTGGTCACGCTGACGGGCGAAAACGCGGCCCCGGAATTGCAGGGCGCGTTGTTCCACGTCGATGCGCTGAAGGCTTACAACCGCGCGCTCGCCGCCACCGCGGCAGAAGAGCATAGCTAATCAGATTTCCTCGACCGTGACGCCGTTGCCGCCGTAGAAAGCAAGGTGGTCCTTGATCCGCGCAACGTCGCCTTTGGGGTCCTCATAGGTCCAGACAGCATTCGCCAACGTCTGAGATTTTGTGACGACGGAAAAATAGTTGGCGTCGCCCTTGTGCGGGCAATGGGTGGTCTTGTCTGTGCGATCAAGAAACGCCATCGCAATGTCACCACGCGGGAAATAGATGACGGCGGGATAGTCACCTTCACTCAGCTCAAGCGCATTGCTGCTTTCGCCCAGAACGGCCCCTCCTGCACGTACTGTCCATGTGCCGGGTGCCTTGCGGATCTTGATGTGATCAGCCATGCCTGCGCCTCCTGTCGTCAGTGTTCTTGCCGTGATGAAGGGCAGGTGTAACAGATCAATGAAACCGCGGCCAGACTTACAGGGGCGCGCAAGCCTGCGTGAGCCACTCTCGGGTTTCATCCGATACGCGAGGGCCAATTTTCTCAATAGTTTCAGCGTGGTAGGCGTTAAGCCACGTACGTGACGTTGCGTCCAGCATGTCCGGCACGATCAATCGCCGATCAATGGGCGCGAAGGTCAGTGTCCGCCAGCTGAGCATCTCTCGATGGGCGTCGCCGCCGGGTGGACACTCCGCTTTTTCCACGACAATCAGGTTCTCGATCCGAATGCCGAACCCACCTTCCCGGTAATATCCCGGCTCGTTCGACAGGATCATGCCGGGCTTGAAAGGCACGGTGCTGAGGCGGCTCAGGCGCTGCGGTCCCTCATGCACCGAAAGATACGTACCGACACCATGACCAAGCCCATGATCAAAATCCTGGTGCGCATACCACAAAGGGGCCCGGCCAATCGCCTCGATATCCCGTCCAGCCAGTCCGACCGGCCAGATCAGGCGGGACATGCCGATCATGCCAAGCAACACGCGGGTAAATGCGGTGCGCGCCTCGTCGGGGGGGCACCAATGGCAATTGTCCGTGTGATGTCCGTGGTGCCGTCCAGATACTGGCCGCCGCTGTCCAGAACGATCAGATGACCATTCTCAAGCGTGCTGTCTGTCTCTTCCGTCACGCGGTAGTGCATGATGGCGCCATTCGGCCCGGTCCCCGCGATTGTCTCGAAACTGATGTCCTGCAGGGCGTTGTCGCGCCGACGATACTGTTCCAACTGCGTGACAACCTGCGTTTCGCGCAAGCTGCCGGGGGCCTGTCGGTCCAGCCACGCCAGCAACTCGACCACTGCAGCACCATCGCGCAAATGCGCTTCGGCAGTGCCCGCAATCTCCGCGGCATTCTTGCAGGCCTTGGGAAGGGCACAGGGGTCGTCCCCCCATTGCACGCGATCCCCGATGGCATCCGCAATGATCACGGGGACCGACGATTTTTCAAGGCGCACCGGCCCCTCCAAATCAGCGAGCGCACTCAGAAAGCTGTCTGGCGCATGGCAGGTCACGTTATCCCCAAGATGATCGCGCACCTCGACAAGCTTGATCGCATCCATGAACAGATCGACCGCCCCTGAGGCGTGCAGGATGGCGAAGCCCTGCGCAATTGGATTGCGGGGAATGTCAGAACCACGGATGTTCAACAGCCAGCACAGGCTGTCGGGCAGGGTGATGACGGCCGACTTTGCACCTGCGTCCGAAAGCGTCCGGGCCAGCCGTGTGCGCTTGTCCTTGTGGGACTCGCCCGCAAAGTCCAGCGGATGCACCTTGGCTGGTTCTGCTGCCGGTGCGGGTTGATCATCCCAGATGCGGTCCACAAGGTTCTCGCATTGCACAAGTTCAATGCAAGTCCCTTTCAGCTCGTCCTCTGCCTGCGCGATCTGTCCCGGCGTGTGCAACCAGGGGTCAAAACCCACCTTGCCGCCTTCGGGCAGCTGGTCCTTCAGCCAACTTGCGAGGGACACCTCGGGCCATGGCACAGGGGTGTAGTCGGAAGCGACCTGTGCCTTCACCTGGGTGCGATACCGCCCGTCAATGAATACGCCTGCCACGTCCCGCAAGGCGGCACAAAACCCGGCAGAGCCTGTGAATCCGGTCAACCATGCCAACCGTTCATCGCGTGGCGAAACATATTCGCCCTGATGCGCATCTGCGCGCGGGATCAGAAACCCGTCCAGACCCTCGGTGTCCAATTCAGCGCGCAGCGCGGCCAAACGGGGTGGACCTTGTTCGGGGCGTGAAGTGACCTCAAAGCTCTGGAACATGATCCACCTTCATCTTGCTAAAAAACTTTCCCCGAAGGGTCGATCTCAACCCGCGCGCTTCATCCCCATGACACGCGCCCGCGCACGTGGATCACTGTCAAACAGCGCAGCCAATTGTTCAGTCATCGCCCCCGCCAATTGTTCGACATCGGTAATGGTCACCGCGCGGTCATAATAGCGGGTCACGTCATGCCCGATCCCGATGGCCAACAATTCAACGGCTTTCTTCCGTTCGACCATCGCAATCACATCCCGCAGGTGTTTTTCCAGATAGTTGGCCGGGTTCACGGACAAGGTACTGTCATCGACCGGCGCGCCATCCGAAATCACCATCAGAATCTTGCGTGCTTCGGGACGCCCCGCCATCCGGCGATGCGCCCATTCCAGTGCCTCACCGTCGATGTTTTCCTTCAGCAGGCCTTCTTTCATCATCAGCCCCAGATTGGGCCGTGTCCGGCGCCAGGGCGCATCGGCGGACTTGTAGATGATATGGCGCAGGTCGTTCAGACGCCCGGGCTGGCTGGGGCGTCCATCGTTCAGCCACGCCTCACGGGCAAGGCCGCCTTTCCATGCGCGGGTGGTGAAGCCGAGGATCTCAACCTTCACATTGCACCGCTCAAGCGTGCGGGCCAGAACGTCGGCACAGATGGCCGCAATTGAAATCGGACGCCCACGCATGGACCCAGAATTGTCGAGCAGCAGCGTGACGACCGTATCGCGGAATTCAGTATCCTTTTCGACCTTGAAGGACAGCGGCGTCGTCGGGTTCGCTACCACGCGCGCCAGACGCCCGGCGTCCAGAATTCCTTCCTCGCGGTCGAACTCCCAGCTACGGTTCTGTTGCGCCTGCAAACGCCGCTGCAACTTGTTGGCCAGACGGCTCACGGCACCCTTCAGAGGCTCCAACTGTTGATCCAGATAGGCACGCAGCCGTTCCAACTCGACCGGCTCGGCCAGATCCTCGGCGCCGATCTCTTCGTCATGGGTGTCGAGGTAAACTTTGTAGTCCGGATCAGCCTCGGACACCGGCTGCGGGGCAGGGGGCTCCAGCGGCGCCTCGCCTTCGGGCATCTCCGCCTCTTCGCCCATCTCCTGATCGGCCATGTCATCCATGGACACCTGGGCCTCTGAGGCATCCTGCGTCTCGTCCTGCGAGCTTTCAGGTGTGCCTTCGGCGTTCTCTTCGTCCTGATCGTCCTGACCAGTGCTGTCGGGTTCCTGCTCTTCTTCCTGGCCTTCCTCGGCCTGGTCTTCCTGATCCTCGTCCAGCTGATCAGGATCGTCACCCAACTGATCACCATAACCGAGGTCCGTGATCACCTGCCGCGCAAAACGAGCAAAGGCCGTTTGGTCGTCCAGAATGTCACCAAGGTTTTCCAGCGTGCCGCCGGCCTGATCCTCGATAAAGCCGCGCCACAGCTCCATGGCATTCTCAGCCCCGGCCGGCAGGGGGCGACCGGTTGCCAGATGGCGCACCAGATAACCGGCCGCGGCAGCCAAGGGCACGTCAGAGGCTTGCTTGCACTGATCATAGCCTTTGCGCAGGGCTTCATTGGCAATCTTGGCATCAATGTTGCCGGCAGTGCCCGGCATGTCCCGCGCACCCATCGCCTCGCATCGGGCGGTTTCCATGGCTTCGTATAGATCGCGCGCCATCTCTCCTTGAGGGGAGTAGCGCGCATGAGTCTGTCCGTTGTGATAGCGGCGGTGCAGGGCCAGTGCGTCGGCGGTCCCACGGGCCAGCAACACCTCTTCGCGGGTCATACGACGGGAAACCTGTGGCAACCGCATGGAATCGCCCGACACCCCCGCTGGATCGACAGAGTAGGAGACGTTCAACTCGGGATCATTCGCCATGACCTTGGTTGCCTCGGCGAGGGCCTTCTTGAAGGGATCGGCGGGGTTGTCGTTTTGGGTGCTCATGCAGAACCGCCTACGGAATGGTCAGACAGGGTGGCGCGCCCGGTCGCAAGGGCAACCAGCACATCCACATGGATATCAAGCGCGTCGATGACTTCATAGCCCAAGTCGCGCCCGTCAAAAGCAAGGTTGAGATCGGTGCCAGCCAACACAACAGCTTGCGCCCCCGCATCGACCAGTTTGCGCCCTTCTTCGATGAAAAAGGCGCGTTGCTCGTCTGTGCAGGCACCAGCCAAGGCCATGTCGGTGTAGGCCGTTCCAACTCCGTCGATATCTTGCGGCGTAACGGCCTTGGTGCGTTCAAGCTGGCCATACAACTGCGTACGCATGACGACGCCCGTTCCAAGCAATCCCACCGTTTCAAAGCCATTTGCGGCAAAGAATGCATCAAGTGGGCTTACCGCGCTGACCAAAGGCAATGTTGACAACGCAACAGTCTCGTCAAAACAGAAATGTCCGCCCAGCGACGTGATGGCCGCGCACTCGGCACCGGCCGCCTTCAGCCGTTTAATGAGACCAACGTAAATTTGCGCCTGCGCCGCCGTGTCCCCGGCCAAATTGTTAGCAAGCAAGGTCGAGGCCTCCGTATTGACAATGGTCAGTTCCAAAGGTGCAACCAGCGCACGCATAGCATCGGTCAAGCGCTGGTAATACACAATGGTCGCCGCAGGTCCGATGCCTCCGATTAGGCCAATATGCATGCGCTTACTCCTACACGGCCAAAGCTTCTCAAATTCTACGAACCCGGCTTGAGTTGCACCAGCGTTTGAGACTGTTGTGATCGAACAGATGCGCAAAAACGTCTGTCATTTGCCAGTACACTTGGCGCCTGTCCGGTGACGGTAACTTTCACGCTGCTGGCATCGATGATCTTATTGTAATTCTTTGAAAAGGTTTCAGAACCTTCTTTCACACGTCTTTTGCGACCAGCCTCGGCGAAGTTGGATGGGTGGAACTTAGGTTGCTCTGCGAGAGCTTTAAAGTCCGAGTAGGTTTTTAAAGCAGTGAGTGTCGCGTCTGGATCCGGCAATGGCCCAGCCAGATCAAACGTACCAATGGAGTCGATGAAAACCCTGGATACAGCCATGCACTGCAGGTAGGTTTCATACTCGTTGATTGCTCCTGACCGAACCTGCTGTCGTAGAGGAACTTCTGCAAGCCACGCAGTTTGCTTTTCCGATTCTGGAGCATTTTCGCAAGCAGCGGCTAACATAAGGCAGATTGCCGTCCCAACTTTGGCCGTTACGTGCATGAAGTCTTACCCCAAGCTGACACTCGCCGCGCTTTCCGGCAGTTCCTCGTCGAACAGACGCTGGTAGAACTCGGCCACTGTCTGCCGCTCCAGCTCATCGCATTTGTTCAGGAAGGACAGGCGGAACGCATAGCCCACGTTACGGAAAATCTCGGCGTTCTGTGCCCAAGAGATCACCGTCCGAGGCGACATCACGGTCGACAAGTCACCGTTCATAAATGCGGTGCGGGTCAGGTCGGCAACGGTCACCATCTGCTTGACGGTCTTGCGACCCTCGGCGGTGTTGTAGTGCGGGTTTTTCGCCAGTACGATTGCCGTTTCGGCATCGATCGACAGGTAGTTCAGCGTTGCCACCAGCGACCAGCGGTCCATCTGGCCTTGGTTGATCTGCTGTGTCCCGTGATACAGGCCCGTCGTATCGCCCAGACCGACCGTGTTGGCTGTCGCAAAGATGCGGAAATAGGGGTGGGGGTTGATCACCTGGTTCTGGTCAAGAAGCGTCAGCTTGCCGTCCACCTCCAGCACACGTTGGATCACGAACATCACGTCGGCGCGGCCCGCGTCGTATTCGTCGAACACGATGGCGGTGGGGTTGCGCAAGGCCCAGGGCAGGATACCTTCTTGGAAATCAGTGACTTGCTTTCCGTCCTTCAACTTGATGGCATCCTTGCCAATCAGGTCGATGCGGGAAATGTGGCTGTCGAGGTTCACACGGACCGCAGGCCAGTTCAGACGCGACGCCACCTGTTCGATGTGTGTCGACTTGCCCGTCCCGTGATAGCCTTGGATCATCACACGACGGTTGTGGGAAAAGCCCGCAAGGATCGCCAGCGTGGTGTCGGGATCGAACTTGTAGGTGCTGTCCAACTCGGGCACGCGCTCTGTCCGGTCTGCAAAACCCTTGACCACCATGTCCGTATCAATGCCGAACACTTCGCGGACCGAGATTTCCTCGGTTGGTTTTGCATTGATGTCCATTCCACCGTCCGCCATCTCAAATTGTCCTTCAGCATAGAAAACGCGCCCCGGATGGGCGCGCTGATCGTGGTGCAACATATAGCCGGAAAGGGCAAGGGGAAGGGGGCGGGTAGCCCTGGAAATTGCGCAAGACCTGCACAAGCAGCAGATCAGTCTCTGCACAACCCTTGGTCACATTGGGATCGTCAACAAAGGAAATCTCATCGTGACATGCTTCATCCAACCCTCCATTCGAATGCACAGCGCCATCCTGACCGGCATAGGTGGTGGTGCAACAGCGCAAGCCATGAGCCTGTGGGGCGGCGATTTGGCGCGCTTTCTGCCACCAACATGGCTTCTGACTTTGACAGCTGTTTTTGGTGCGGCTTGCGCAGGCGCCATCCTGGCCAGCGCATTGGGCCGCAGTGGGTTGATAGGCGTGGTGATCTGCATCTTGGCCTGGCCGGTCGCCACCGCACTAGGGGCGGCCATCGCTGCGGTGCCGTTCGGCCTATCAGGAGCCGATATGCGTTACGGCGTGGCCGGTGGTTTCGTCACTGCCATGACGGAGGCAGCTCCTCTGGGCCTTTTGGCCGTCGGCGATGGCATCACCACCAGTTGGGTGGTCGCCGCCGTCTGGGTGTTGTCGGCGGCTCTTGTTCATGTCGTCTTGCGTGTGGAAAGGCAGGTATCTATTTGAAATTTCGGCTGTCTTTGATCTGGTCCCAAGCCCACACAACCTCTTGCAGCTGCTCCTCCTGGCTGCGATCTCCGCCGTTCATGTCGGGGTGCAGCACCTTGATGAGCGCCTTGTAGGCCTTGCGCACTTCGGCCTTGGTCGCATCGGCCGTGGCGTCCAGGATCTCGATGGCGCGCTTTTCAGTGGGCGGCAAACGACGGGCCGCAGCAGAGCCACCGCGACCGGGGTTCTGCGTCGCGTTCTTGCCCAGCACCTGGTGCGGGTCCTCGATGCCCAAGCGTGCCCACGCGCGCGCTTCGGGGTCGCCCATAGGCTTGGTCTGGCGTTCCCACACCTTGTCCTTGGACTGCTGGGCGTTGATCTCGGCCTCGGTCGTGCCGTCAAAGAAGTTCCACTTGGTGTTGTACTCGCGCACGTGCTGCTGACAGAACCAGAAGAAATCATCCAGCACATCCGGCGCTTTGGGCGCGCGAAACTTGCCTGCTTCTTCGCAACCCTCGTGATCACACACCCGAGTGGACGTTTCGGACGCGCCTGACATACCCCTGCGTCCGCGCGGGTTCTTCTTCTTTGCAGAAGACACGGACATATCAAAACCAAATGGATCGTGTTTGGGCATGGGAAGGGGTCCTTTCCAGACTCAGGCCCACAAGTTTAGAGTCTGCGGACAGAGATTGAAGGGGGTGAATGAAAAAAATGTCAGGTGAAATGACCGTTCGGCAAGAAATTGAAGACAAGCTGCGCGCCGCGTTCAATCCGCGCGAGGTTGTCGTGGTCGATGACAGCGCCAGTCATGCAGGCCATTCCGGGGCGCCAGCTGCGGGGCAGAGCCACTTTAATGTCATGCTGCGAAGTTCTGTTTTTGAAGGGAAAAATCGTGTTTCTTGTCATCGTGCCGTGCATACAGCGCTTGGACCCGAGCTGATCGGGCGCATTCATGCGCTTGCGCTGGATCTGGATGTTTAAGAAGCTTTAATCCTTTGCGTCTGCACTGCCACGCTGGTTTGCCAGGTTCTTGAGCGACGCGGTCATGCCAGATACCGGACTGGTTTCCTCGACGCCATTGTCAGATGCCATCTGCGTGGCGCCTTCACCGGGCGCAAATGTCGCATCTACACGCTCGTCCTCTGTTTCGACATCGGTCGTACTGGCTTCCGTTTCCAACGCTTCGGTGGGCGGTGGAAGCAGCTCGGGTTCAAACTCGTCAATCGGGTCGCTGACCGTCCGACGGAACACCAGAAGGTTGCGCCATTCCGTTGTGCTGCCTGTAAGGCCGGACCGTTCGATCGAAGGCAGCGTTTCAGCGCGCTGAAATTCCCAACCTTCACGGCCCATATCGTTCATCATTGCCTCAAGCGCATGTGCAAACCGCGCTTCCGGACCTTTGACGCCCTTGCCCTTCACACCCTTGGTGGGGGCGGGCACCACCTTGTATTCCCAACCTGACACGATCTGTCCCCTTGTCATGTTTCGCGCGGATATATCTGGCAAGATGTCGCGTGAAAAGCCCGCTGCTCAGGTGCGGCGAATACCGATGCTGGCATGCACACCCTCTGGTTTGTCTAGAACCGCATGTGCGTCCGCGACGCGCTTCACCCGCGCCAGCACGTCGCCGGGCATCGGTGCCACGCGTGGACCTGATTGGTCCACATGCAATGTCATGGTTTCTCCCGTCGCCGCCAGCCACCCGTCCGCATGGCGTAGCTCTTGAAAGGAATGCAGCCGCTTGTCGTCAAAATCCACAAGATGATAGCTGACAATTACCGGATCGTTCACATGCAGTTCGCGCAGGTAACGCACGTGGAACTCGGCCGCATAGGTCGTGTTGCCGGTGCGTGACTGATAATCCGGGCCGAACCCGAAGTGTTTGAACATCTGGTCCGCGCCCATGTCGAACAGCACGCCATAATAGGCCATGTTCAGGTGGCCATTGAAGTCGATCCACTCGGGTTTGACCGTCATCACGGTCGATTGAAACGGGGCTTGCATGTGACCTCCTGCTGGCGCGTCCTACCGGATTGCATGCGCGGGCAGGGGTGGTAAAGCTGAAAACCATTGTTTGAATGGATATGCCATGACCGACACCGTGCGCGCCCAATACGAGGCGTTTCCTTACCCCGAGCGTAAACCCACGGACGAACGCAAACGTCTGATCACCGGGTCGCCGTCGTTGCCGGTTGAAATGGACCACTGGCTCTGGGGCGGGGCACGGGACTGGTCGCAGCCCCTCAAGGCGCTGGTTGCCGGGGGCGGGACAGGCGATGCCCTGATCCAACTGGCGCAGAAGCTGACGGATGCCGGGCGGCCCTATGACATCACCTATCTCGATCTGTCACAGGCCTCGCGTCGGATTGCAGAGAAGCGGGCAGAGGTGCGCAAACTGCGCGGTATTACCTTTGTCACTGGGTCACTGCTTGATGCAGGCGACCACGGTCCATTCGATTACATCGATTGCTGCGGCGTGTTGCATCACCTGCCAGATCCGCAGGCGGGGTTCGATGCGCTTGCGGGTGCCCTTCCTTAAACCGGATGGCGGCATTGGCCTCATGGTCTATGCCCCCCACGGGCGGTCCGGCGTTTACCCGCTGCAAGATGCCTTCAACACAGTACTGCACACCCTGCCGCCCGAGAAACAACTGAAAGCTGCCAAGCGCGTCTTTGATCGCTTGCCGGACGCACACCCGTTCAAGCGCAATCAACGCCTTGTGGATCACAAGAACGGGGATGTGGGTTTCTATGATCTGCTGCTCCACAGCCAGGATCGCCCCTTCACGATCACGGCGCTGATCGAGGCGTTAAACGCTGCCGGGTTGGACTATGCGGGCGCGCCCGAGGCGATGCTCTACGATCCGACAGCGTTGTTGGACGATGCAAGCGGCCTTGGCCCGGTTGCCGATATGCAATTGGCCGAAGACCTGCGCGGCACGTTCAAAACCCACATCGCCTATGCCCATCCCAAGGGACAGGTGATTGCACCGCCACTGGGCCAGCCCGATGCGGTGCCGCACTTGCGCGACATGGATGCCGCAGCGGTGGCCAACCATCTGGCAAAAGGGCAGGGCCTGACCATCGACACGGCAGGGGCATCCTTTCACTTCGACATCCCGACACAGGCTGCGCCGCTGGTTGCGCGCGTGGATGGGCAGCGGTCTGTCGCGGATATTGCGCCGTCGGACACGGACCTGCGCCACTGGGCGGCGGTCGAGGCGGCGCTCCGCCCGTCGGGACTGATGCACTATTCCCGCCTGTTGGTCGAACAAGACTGAATCGGGCACGCTAACCAACAACACGCAATGGTGGAACCCTCCGTTTGGGGGGATTGTCGAACGCTGCGCAGGCGGTAAATCTCAATCGTATTTTTTGTTATCTTTGAAAGGTTTGAATAGATGCGATTGAGAATTGTGTTTGGTTTTGTGGTTGTGCTTCTGGGATTGGGGACGGCCGTATCTGCCCAAAACAGTGTCGACTTGCGATCACAGCAGACAGGCATTCGGAATCAAGGAAACCAGAATACATGTACCCATTTTGCGGCCATCGCCGCGATCGAGGCCGCGTATCTGCGGCGCGGTATCCGCGTTGATCTGTCCGAAAGCTTTGCGCGGAGCGCGATCAAGACGATGTGGCTGACGCGGTGGACCAATGTTGCGGCAGGGACCGCCGCTCAAACCGAGAACCAATTGGCCTATGCGGGCGGGGGCACTGCCACCGAAACGCTCAAACTGTTGTCGAGTGGTATCAAAGTGCCAACAGAACGCGATTGGCCCTACCGCGACCGCTATACGGTGAACGACGACCCACGGGTCGCCAACCGCTGGAATGCACCGTTTTGGCAAAGCCAGCGCACGATGAACAATTTCAACCTGACCAGCGGTATCTGGCCGCGCGAAGCGCTGGAAGCGCCGCGTTACTATGCTGGAACCGGGTACACAGACATCAGTTTTGCAAACGGCGTCAATGCTGCCATCCGCCAGATCGAGGGGCAGCTTGCCCAAAACCGAGAGGTGACAGGCGGGTTCACCAACGGCAACGGCGTCATCCGGACCGCAGGGTCGCGCGATACGATCCTGGTAGATGATTGCCCGGGCGGATGTCCTCCTGCCGGTCATGCCATGTTGCTTGTCGGCTATAACAAGACAGACCCGAACCCTGCCAACCACTACTTCATCGCCAAGAACAGTTGGGGGGTATCGAACGGTGCCACCCGGTCCGACGGGTTTACCTATCTCACCTACGCGTTCATGCGGGGCAATCTGGTCAATGCTGGTTACATCACTGGGGTCGTCGAACCGAAACCGTGGCGCGAGGCGGCTTTTGTTGGCCGTTGGAACATCATCTTTGATGGGCATCGCGGCGTGATTGACATCAACAAGGTTCCGGGTGTGATGACCAGCATCACCAAATCCCGTGACGACCTGCAGGATCGGCGCATCGGGACATACTTTGACGCCAACGGCACGGCATACCGGGTGAACGGCGCGATGTCCGGCAATCGTATCCGCTTCTACATCGACAAGGACAATCCGAATGCGCGCTATGATACGCTCACGGGCCGAACGTTCGACTACACCCTGACCGAGGATGCGAGCTTTGCCAGTGGCCAGCATCGCGACCCGGACGGGAAAGTCTATGGCGGGTATATGTGGCGTGACGATGTCGATGCACCACAGGCTCCGGCACGCGTGTCCGGCATCGACTGGCAACGCGCGCAGGGCACATGGGACGTCCACACCGGGGCGGGCGGCCCGGTCAGCACGTTTGAGTTGCGATATGACCCGGCACAAGGTCAGCCGCGCATTCTTGAGGGCAATGTGCTCTACGATACGACAATGCCGCGTACCCGGAACCAGCGGTCATTTGTATTCGCGCGCGGACAGCGCGAGATTGGCATGTTCCACGCCATGAGCTGGGATGCCAATCGCGCTGTCGGACGTATTGCGTATGGTCCGGCGGCCACGCTGGTGCCAGCCGTTTTTATAAAACGCTAAGTATGGGCGCGGGCGGGCCAGTGACCGCCCGCGTGCATCACCCCTGAAGCTTCTTGGCGACGATTTCGTTCACCGCCTTGGGGTTGGCCTTGCCGCCCGTGGCCTTCATCACCTGACCCACGAACCAGCCCGCCAGTTTTGGGTTCGCCTTGGCCTTTTCGACCTGCGCGGGGTTGGCGGCAATCACCTCGTCCACGGCGGCTTCGATGGCGCCGGTGTCTGTCACCTGTTTCATGCCACGGGCCTCGACGACCTCAGCCGGGTCACCGCCCTCGGTATAGATGATCTCGAACAGGTCCTTGCCGATCTTGCCCGAGATGTCGCCCTTGCCGATCAGGTCGATGATGCCGCCCAACTGGGCCGGGGACACGGGGCTGTCGGTGATGCCCTTGTCGTCATCTCGCTTCAGGCGGCCGAACAACTCGTTGATCGTCCAGTTCGCGGCTTGCTTACCATCGCGACCTTCGGCAACGGCCTCGAAGTAGGCTGCCGTATCCACATCGGCGGTCAACACGGATGCGTCATAGTCGGTCAGTCCAAAATCCCCGATAAACCGGATCTTCTTGGCATCCGGCAGTTCGGGCAGGGAGGCGGCGATGTCATCCACCCATGCCTGCTCGATCTCAAGCGGCAGCAGATCGGGATCGGGGAAATAGCGATAATCATGCGCTTCTTCCTTCGAGCGCATCGACCGCGTTTCGCCCTTGTCCGGGTCATAGAGGCGTGTTTCCTGATCGACGGAGCCACCGGCCTCGACAATCGCAATCTGACGCCGCGCCTCGACCTCGATCGCCTGCTGAATAAAGCGCATCGAGTTCATGTTCTTGATCTCGCAGCGCGTGCCCAGATGCGAAAAGTCCTGCGTTTCCTGGTACTCCTCGTACTGACCGGGGTGACAGATCGACACGTTCACATCCGCGCGCAGGTTGCCGTTTTGCATGTTGCCGTCGCAGGTGCCGAGATAGCGCATGATCTGGCGCAGCTTGACGATATAGGCGGCGGCCTCTTCGGGGCCGCGAATGTCGGGGCGGCTGACGATTTCCATCAGGCAAACGCCCGTACGGTTCAGGTCCACGAAGGACATGTTCGGATCCATGTCGTGGATCGACTTGCCTGCGTCCTGCTCCATGTGGATACGCTCGATCCGCACCATGCGCGCGGTGCCGTCACCCAATTCGACCAGCACCTCACCCTCGCCCACAATGGGATGATACAGCTGCGAAATCTGGTAACCCTGAGGCAGGTCAGGGTAGAAATAGTTCTTGCGGTCAAAGGCCGAGTTCAAGTTGATCTCGGCCTTCAGCCCCAACCCGGTGCGCACCGCCTGTTCCACGCAATATTCGTTGATGACGGGCAACATGCCCGGCATGGCCGCGTCCACAAAGGCAACGTTTGAGTTGGGTTCGGCGCCGAACTTTGTCGACGCACCTGAAAACAGCTTGGCGTTGGATGACACCTGCGCGTGCACCTCCATCCCGATCACCAGTTCCCAATCGTGCTTGGCACCGGAAATCACTTTGGGTTTGGGAAGGTCATAGGTCAGGTCAAGCATGGTCTCACCGATCTGCATCAAGGGGCTATCGCGCGGTGTAATGCGCTGCTGCAGCGCTCGCAAGAGGGCGCGACGATGCGGCGTCTTTGCAGAAGGGGCGTATCATGCAAGCTGGCGCCATGAAGATTGATGAAATCCCGGTGCCGCAGGGCACGTTGATCGCGCCCTACGCTGAAAAAGAGGCGCACTATACCGATTGCTTTGAGACACCGGTTTCAGCGCCGGTGTCACTGGAGACGTTTGTATACGCCTTCTACACCCAACCCTTGTTCAAGGCAGAACGGGTGCTTCTGCGTTTGCTAGCGCAGCAGGCGTCAACAGATGCCGAGGCAGAGGCGCTTGCCAAGGGAACGACAGACCGGTTCGCGGTGTGGCAGGTCGAAGGCCGCACTCCGGCCGAGATTCTGATGGCGGACCGGGCAGGGCGCACGATGTCCTGGCTGATGGTGACAGAGGATCGCATGCGGTTTGGATCCATCGTGGTCCCGCTGCGCACCAAGTCTGGCAAGCTGACACTTGGACCGGTGTTTCACAGCCTGATCGGCGCGCACAAAGTCTACTCTCGCGCACTTCTGTCAGGCGCGGCACGCCGGGTTTAGAAGGACTGAAGCTCGGGGCCGTGGTCAGTGAAAACCACGTTTTTGCCCGATGCCAATTCGCGGCGAAACAACTGGGTCAGATAGCGCAAGGCATCGGCGTGGCCTGACGCGGCAAACCGGTCTGCACAGCGCACGCGCAACCCGTTGTCAAACCCGCGGGCGGCGTGGGCCCAGACCATCGGGTGCACTTCGGTCAGATGCTCGCGCACAACCTCGTCGGCGGCCGCGGCTATCTGAATGCGGATATAATCCGTTTCGTCATCCCCCGTGGGTGCTGCACCCATCGTATTGGCGCAATAGGCCGCAATCAGGTTGACCGTATGCTGATCAGGGCTGCGTTTCAGAATGTCATTCAGACCATCCAGAAAGAAATCCAGATCAAGCCGTGCACAGGCTTCGCTGTCTTGGGCGATTGCATCGAACATCACCCAAGCGTAGGCGCCGGACCCCCACAAATCAAAACTGTGACCGGCGGCGCGGCGGGCTTCGACGTCCAGACGCGCGTATGAACCTCTCCAGCGTGGCAGCAAGTGGGTGCCCATCGCCCGAAATGCGCGGGGGTTCTTTGGATCCAGATCAATCCAGGTCTCGTAGTTGGACACGACCCTTGACGTCGCGCCGCCCTGTCCGGTGATCAAGGCACAATGCGCCGCAGCAAGCAGCGGCGAAGCATGTTCTCTCGCGTCGAAATCCATCAGGATGTCGGCTGCCCTGTCAAAATGGGCGGCAAACGCCTCGCGATTGCGTGTCGGTACTTCAACGTCCCAGCCCGTACCGCGCCAGGCCCACCCCAGATCCATGTGTGTTTGCGCCACGATGGTTGCGATGACTGGGTTTGCAGAGTGCTCTGCCAGAACCCTCTCCAGCGCCTCGATTCCAGCCAAAGGGGCGCACCCGGATCGGGGCGACCGGAAATCAGGGCATGTTCGGCCGCGCTCACCACGTCCGCGCGCGCACCAAAGGCCAATAGATCTGCAACAGGCGTGCCGCCCAGTGTCTTTTGCCTGGCTTTGTCGGTTCGGGTGATTTCGGCTGTCAGCCGGGACCATTCGTCAAGGCGAGCCAATTTCAACCCGCGCGCCTGATGGGTGTCGCGTGCGCGTTCTTCTGCCGTCGGATTGGGGCAGGGGATCGACAGTTTTCCAGCGGGTGTTTCGGCTTGGCAGGGTGAAAGCGGGTCGGATACATCGGGCGCCTCGTGTCCCATCTGCAGAACGCCATCCGAGGCCATGGTGAAATGTGGCGCCGCAAGCATGTTGCGAATATGCGCCCATGGCGCCCTGAGGCGTTCTGCAAAAGCCATAGTTACCTGTCCGCTACTCGTTACAGCATCAAACTTGCCCGAAAAATGGGTCACAAAAGGGGCGAAGCCGGGACAAGTTCAGGCCTTGTATGTAGTCATTTTTGGCAAACTCGCGCGCTGGTTTTATCAATGCATGACATGCGGGCAGATTGTTGCCAACGCGGCCACAGAGCGCGGATTCGAACCCATGCGCTGGGTGGACAGAGTTGGTAGGAAACGCGCATATTTGCCGTCATGTCCGGTCTGCGCATACTGCTTGTCCTCGCAACTGCCCTTTTGATGCCGAATCTTTCAAAGGGGCAGGACAGTGATCCCTATGCCGGGCTGCGCCCGCCCGCTCGAACGGGGGACGTACCACGTACCCGATGGACGCATCAGCCAGGCTATGTTCTGTGGAATCGCGCCGCCCTGTCCGCGCTCAAGGGGCATGGCAAACCGCTGGTGGACCTAGTGCCTTCAGACATCAAGGATTGGTGTCCGCGCTATCCCGTTGCCAATGATGATGACCGCCGTGCGTTCTGGCTTGGTTTCATGTCGGCCTTGGCCAAGTATGAAAGCACCTACAAACCGCGTGCCGTCGGAGGCGGCGGGAAATGGTACGGGCTTTTGCAGATATTGCCTGCAACAGCACGCGGCTATGGCTGCAATGTAGGGACGGGTGAGGCGCTGAAAAACGGGGCTGCGAACCTCAGTTGCGCTGTGCGGATCATGGCCACGACCGTCCCCCGGGACGGGGTGATCTATGGGCGTGGCGGCAAGGGCGTGGCCGCCGATTGGGGGCCGATGAGATCTTCGTCCAAACGGGCGGACATGGCAGGTTGGCTCAAACGCCAACGCTATTGCGCGCCCTTGGATACGGTCCGTCCGGTGTCCAGACCTGCTCTGACGGTGGTGACCGACTAAGCGGCGCGCCCTGTCGGGCGCACACGATGTTTTGCAGCCCCCTCCGGCGGCTGTTTTGGTGCGAGGCTCTGCCTCGCGCTCCGTGGTATTTTCAGTCAGAAGAAGCCTGGGTCAGTGTTGATGCGATGTGATCCCAGACTTGTGGGTAGGTGAGCAGGATCAGGTGGCCGTGCCCATTGATGAAGGTGGCGCGCGCATCGGGCAGCGTGTCGACGAAGCGTTGCGTCGGGCGCGGTGGAAAGACCGGGTCGACGGCCCCGTGGTAAAAAGAGATATCCGCCCCTGCCAATGCTTCGGGATCGGGGTTCGTCCAGCGCCGCAAGTCACGGGTGTGACGGCGATAAAGCCCGTTTTCAGGCAACTGGATTCGCTCGTCATTGGCGGCAACCAATGCGTCCGCAGCCTCAACCGTTTCCGGGCGCGTATCGACATCGGGACCATAGGCGAGGCGGCGATAGTATTCGAGCCACACCTTGCGCGGGTTCAGGCTGCGGGCGCGGGCCGCTGCGGCGGCAGTTCCAGCCGCGCCGCGCAGCCCTGCCAGCACGGGTTGTGGTGCGGGCAGCGCAGTCGAGATGCCGATGACATGCACCTCGACATCCGGAGAGGCTGCGCGAATGTCCTTGGCCGCTTCCAGTGCGATCACCGCACCTGTGGAATGGCCGATCAGGTCGATGCGTTTCAGATCATGGGTTTGAACAAGGCGCGCGATCCGTGCCGCGGCGCGATCGAGGACGATGCTTTCATCTGCAGGACGGCCGTCAAACCCTGGCAGGCGGAAATAGGCGACGGCCCGGTCCCTGGTTTCCAATTCATCGATGGGGCGCAACACGCGGATCGACGTCATTGCGCCGGGGATACCAATCACGACGCTATCTGCCTGTGCCAGCGCCCTTGCATCATAGAGCAATGGGTCAGTGGGAGGGCTGGCTTCCTGTACCGCGCAGGCGGACAGCCAGAGGCTTGCGGCGAGGGCGCAGAACCACCTCATCCCAGCAGCGAGAAATGGTGCCGTTTCACGGTAATCCCCCGGTCTGTTAGCACGGTTTCGAATGTGTCTGCAGGCGGGGTCGCTTCCAGTGGGACGCGCACCTTGCGTCCCGAGGTCAGCACTGCACTGGTCCGCACCGAGAAATCGAGACGGGTGTCGAGGCGGATATGGTCGATCTTGTCCCACGTGATCTCTCCGGTGCGGCGCCCTGCAAACCAGCTTAGCCCATCTGACGCCAAAGCGATGCCTGCGCTGCGCCCGGAGACCAGATCATAAAGCGCGGGCGCCGTGCACAGCGCGATCAGCGCCATGAGGATCAGTGACGCGTCAAGCAATGCTATGGCCGCAAGGATCAAGGACCACACGACCAAAAGCGCAACCAGCGTCCGCCGGTTACGCCCGTTTGTTTCATACCGGTAAGGCGTCATCGCCCGCCGGTCACGTCAAGGGTCGAACCGGTCACATAGCTTGCCTCGTCCGACGCCAGCCAGAGGATCGCCTTGGCCACCTCCTCGGCCGATCCTTCGCGGCGCATGGGCACCATGTGGGCCAGCTTTTGCGCGCGCCCCGGTTGGCCGCCCTTGGCGTGGATCTCTGTGTCGATCAGTCCGGGGCGGACAGACATGACGCGAATACCATCTGACGCCACTTCGTCTGATAACCCCTTGGTAAAGGTGTCGATGGCGGCCTTGGAGGCGGCATAGTCGATGTATTGATTGCCCGAGCCCAACCGGGCTGCGGCAGAGGAAACGTTGATGATCGCGCCGCCGCTGCCCTGCGCCTGCATACGTATCACAGCCTCCTTTGCGACCAGCATCGCGCCGATCACGTTGACATTCATCATACGTGTCAGGCGGGCATGGTCGATATCGGTCAACGTGGCGGACTGATCTACGATGCCTGCGTTGTTGATCAGCACGTCGACACGGCCAAAGGCATCGTCGGCGGCCTGGTAGATGCGGGCGATGTCGTCGGGCTCTGCCACGTCGCCCTGCACGGTGATGGCCGTGCCGCCAGCCGCTTCAACGGCAGCCTTTGCAGCATTCGCGCCACCCAGATCGGACCGGTAGGCCAGCACGAAATCATAGTCTGCAGCACCAAGCCGGACACATGCGGCACCAATACCGGCGGACGCGCCGGTGATCAGGCAGACAGGGCGTTTGGACATGGAATAACCTTTCGAATTCAATCAGTTCAGGGGTGTGTCGGACACGAAACTGGTGCCGGGACCGTAGATGTGGAACCCATCCAGATCACCCTTCCCAACCTTTGCACCGGCCATCCGCACGGTGGCATAGGCAAGGGTCAGATGAAACTGGGCGTTGGGCAGGGCATAGAGCAAAGCATAATCGCGGCCCGATTGGGTCAGGGCTGCCTCTCCGGCAATATGAGAAATCTCACGCTCCTCGGCGCCGTCGAACGCGCCTCTGTCCAGCTGATCCAGAAGGAAACGCATGTCGTGGGCCAGCGCGAGGATTGCGCCCGGATCGGTGTCCATCGGCATCTCGGGCACCTCATCGCCCATCATTGGCATCACTGTGCGCGCGACGTAGCCCAAGGCCACGCAGAAATGCTCGGCCGCGGAAAAGCTGTCGGGGGCCAGCCGTGCCTCAAGCTGCACCGGATCGTCAAGGCACGACAGCAGGCGCTGCACCGCATCGGTGAGCCGCTTCAAAGGGGGGATCGTTACGTCGTATATGTCCATTGTCGGCTCGGTTATAATGTAAGGACCGGGGGCTCTGCCCCGGGCCCCCGAAGTTTACTTGGCAAGATGAAGGCGGATCAGCCCTCGCGAATACGCGTGATCATCTCGGTCGTGTCGCGGCTCAGGTTCGGGGTGGATGCGATACGCTCGAGCTCCTTGCCGATCATTGATTGGCGGATCGCATCATAACGGCGCCAGGTCTGGAAGGCGGAACACATACGCGCTGTCGTTTGCGGGTTCACCGGATCAAGCTTGATCAACCAGTCCGCCAGAAGGGTGTAGCCCGAGCCATCCTTGGCGTGGAAACCGGCGTGATGGGCGGCAAAGGTGCCCAGGGTCGCGCGGAACCGGTTGGGGTTCTTCCAGTTGAAATCGGTGTGTTTGGTCAGCGCCTTGGCCGTGTCGGCGGCGTCGTCCGGCTTGGCCTCGATCACCTGCATCCCGAACCATTTGTCCATCACCAGGCGGTCATGCTTCCATTGCGCCTCGAACTGGGCCAGGGCCGCATCGCCGCGGCCCGCGCGGATCAGGTAGGCAAGGGCCGCCAATTGCTGGGTCATGTTGGTGGCGCCGTCAAATTGGGCCTGTGCCATGTCCCCGCTATCAAGCCGCGTCAGGAGGGACAGCGCCGCGTTCCCCAATGCGCGCTGCCCCGATTGCTCTGCGTCTGGGGCATATGGGCCGTGCACCTGATGGCGTGTGTACAGGTCGGGAAGGGCGTCCGACGCGCGTTGTGCCAGCGCCTGTCGGTGGCTTTCGCACGCATCCCAGATCGCGTCCGGGTCCGGCGTTGTGCCGTTGGCATGCAGGTCGGCGGCCAATTGCGACTGACCGGGCAGGGCCAGGCAATAGGCACGGTAGGCGGGGTCGAGCGTGTCGTCGATCAGCAGGCCCGCCACCCCGTCGAGCCATTTGGCGTCGGGCGCGCTGCCTTTTGTCACCGCACTGATCAGGGATGCTTTGCCAAGGTTGCGCGCGGCTTCCCAGCGGTTGAACGGGTCGGTGTCGTGGGCCAGCAGGAATGCGTGGTCGGGGGTATGCTCCAATACGATGGGCGCCGAAAATCCGCGCAAGATCGATGGCACTGGTTTGGCACCCAACCCCGGAAAGTTGAAGCTTTGGCTGTCTTTGGTCAGTTCCAGCACCTGGGTTGGCAAAACCTCGTCCCCGTTTGGACCTAACAGGCCGACAGCAATCGGGATCACCTGCGCCTGCGGTTCCGGAGTTGCGGCAGAGGGTGGAGTGAGTTGCTCGAATGTCAGCGTATATGTGCCATTGTCAAAGCTGTCCGTGACGGCGACCCGTGGTGTGCCGGCTTGTGAATACCAACGTTTGAACTGCGTCAGGTCACGGCCCGTGGAATCCTCGAACACCTTGAGCCAGTCTTCGATCGTGGCCGCGTCGCCGTCGTGACGGTCAAAGTAGAGGTCGAGCGCTTTGCTATATCCCTCATCACCCACCAGCGTCTTGAGCATGCGGATCACCTCCGCCCCTTTCTCATAGACTGTGGCGGTATAGAAGTTGTTGATTTCCTGAAAGCTTTCGGGGCGCACTGGGTGGGCAAGCGGCCCCTGATCCTCGGGGAACTGGCGCGCCCGCAAATCGATCACATCGCTGATGCGTTTCACCGGTTCCGACCGCATGTCGGCGGTGAACTGGCTGTCGCGGAACACCGTAAGTCCTTCTTTCAGACACAGCTGAAACCAATCCCGGCAGGTGATGCGGTTGCCGGTCCAGTTGTGAAAATACTCGTGCGCGATGATCGCCTCGATCCGTTCGAAATTGGTGTCGGTCGATGTTTCGGGCGAGGCCAGAACGGCCGAGGCGTTGAATATGTTCAGCCCCTTGTTCTCCATTGCGCCCATGTTGAAATCGTCCACGGCCACGATGTTGAAGACATCAAGGTCATAGGCACGGCCATAGACGTCCTCGTCCCATTTCATTGAATCTTTCAGTGCCTGCATGCCAAAAGCACATTTGCCCTCATCCCCTGGACGGACGTAAAGGGCCAGGTCCACCTTGCGCCCCTCCATGGTGGTGAAGCTGTCGCGATGGGCAACCAGTTCACCGGCCACCAGTGCGAAGAGGTAAGCCGGTTTGGGCCACGGATCATGCCATTCGGCCCAACCGTCACCAGACGCCACCGGATTGCCGTTTGACAGCAGCACAGGGTGCGGTCCGTTGACCCGAACCGAGAAAGTCGACATCACGTCGGGCCGGTCTGGGTAATAGGTGATCTTGCGGAACCCCTCGGCCTCGCATTGGGTGCAATACATACCGTTCGACAGGTACAGCCCTTCAAGCGCCGTGTTGGCCGCAGGATCGATTTGCACCTCCGCCTCCCATGTGAAGGGCACGTTGGGCACGTCGCAGGTCAGCCCTTCGTCTGTGAGCTTCGGTTTGACCGCCTCTCCGTCGATCTTTGCCGCGATCAGCGACAGGTTTTTGCCATGCAGGAAAAACGTCTTGTTGGTGGCGTCGGGGTTTGGTGAGAACTTGATGCGTGATGTGACCCGCGTGGCCGAGGGGGCCAGATCGAAGGTCAGATGCACCTCTTCCACAACGTAGCCGAAGGGGGTGTAGTCCTTGAGGTAGATCGTCTGTGGAGATGCGTCGCGCATGGGGTCGCCTTTGTGGTCCGGAGTTGCGCGGACGGTAGGCCGATGGCGCGGCAGCGGCAAGAGTGTCGCGGGCGGGTTGGCAAGGATGTGTTCACTGCTAGCTTTTGGCACATGACAACAGTCGTATGGTTCAAACGGGATTTGCGGGTGACAGACCACCCGGCGCTTGCACGGGCAGCGGCGCGGGGGGATGTGGTGCCGCTCTATGTCTTTGAGCCGGAATACTGGGCAGAGCCGGATGTGTCGGGCCGTCAGTTCGCATTTGTGCGTGAAAGCGTTGATGATCTGTCAAGTGCCCTTTCAAGGCTTGGCGTGCCTTTGGTGGTGCGGGTGGGACGTGTTGTGGATGTGCTGGCCGATCTTCATGCGCGTTTTGGATTTGACGCGGTGATCAGTCACGAGGAAACGGGCAGTGCTTGGACTTTTGCCCGGGATCGCGAGGTGGCTGCCTGGTGTCGCGACAACAGTGTGGCTTGGGAAGAGTTGGCGCAGTCCGGCGTGGTCCGCCGTCTGAATGGTCGAGACGGGTGGGCCAAGCAGCGCAACGCTTTTCTGCGACAGCCGCAGGTGGATGTCCCCGCGAGGATGACGGGACCTGTGGTGCCGTCGGATGATGTGCTGCCCTTGGTGGCAGGTGATCATTGTCCGGAACGGCAGCTTGGTGGGCGTCAGATGGCGTTGTCCCTTTTGGGGTCATTCCTGACGGAGCGGGGGCAGCATTATCGCAAGGACATGTCGTCACCTGTGACCGGTGAGTGGTCCTGTTCCCGGCTGTCCCCTTACTTGGCGTTCGGTTGTTTGTCGGGGCGCGAGGCGTCTCAGGCCGCTGCAGCGCGACAGCGCGAGGTGAAGGGCACGCGGGAAGGGTGGGGCGGGTCGCTGAAGTCCTTTCAGGCGCGGTTGGCGTGGCGGGATCACTTCATGCAGAAGCTCGAGGACGAACCGGCGCTGGAACACCTTTGCCTGCATTCGGCCTACGAGGATATGCGTCCAAAAGTGCCTGATGCGGAGCAGCTCGCAGCCTGGGAGAAGGGCGAGACCGGGATGCCATTTGTCGACGCCTGCATGAGATATCTGGCGACGACGGGGTGGATGAACTTTCGGATGCGGTCGATGTTGATGGCTGTTGCGTCCTATCACCTTTGGCTCGACTGGCGGGTGACCGGGCTGCATCTGGCGCGGCAGTTCACCGATTTTGAGCCGGGCATTCATTGGCCGCAAAGCCAGATGCAATCGGGGACCACGGGCATGAATACCGTCCGCATATATAACCCGGTCAAGCAGGGGAAGGATCAGGACCCGACCGGCGTGTTCACACGAAAATGGTGTCCTGAACTGGCACCCGTGCCGGATGCGTTCTTGCAGGAGCCATGGACATGGGAGGGGGCGGGGACGTTGCTAGGCAATGCCTATCCAGCGCCTATTGTGGATGTTTCGGAGGCGGCCCGCGAAGCGCGGGAAAGGGTCTGGGCCGTGCGTCGTGGTGGGGCGTTTCGGGAAGAGGCGCAGCGCGTTGTGCACAAGCATGCCAGCCGCAAGGACCCGCAGGGGCATTTTGTCGACGACCGCGCCCCAAAGTGGCGCAAGGCGTCTGTTTTGCCAGCCAAGGACAGCCGGCAGATGGGGTTTGATTTCTGATGGGTCGGATGCGCAAGAAGGCCGATCTGCCCGAAAAAACATGCCTGGTTTGCGACCGTCCGTTCACGTGGCGAAAGAAGTGGGAAAAGGTCTGGGACGAGGTGAAGTACTGCTCGGATCGGTGCCGTCGAGAGGCGAGGACAAAGGTGCTGCACAGGCCTTGAGCCGATTTGTCCCCGCGGGGACACGCTTTTCGGTCAGCTCATTGAATTTTCATGATTTTGTGAAAGTGCCGATGGATCAACGGGTTGACCCATCGCACGGTGCGTTTTGTGGATTTTAACCACCTGGAACGCACACTACACCCCGAAACGGGGCGGCGTTTTGTTCGGTGGATTCAGCGCCTTTGAGCCCCGCAGTGATGATCGCCCTGTAAGACGTCGCCGACCGCGGAAGGGGCTTGGTGAGCTTGCCTGTTTTCGTTGTCAGGCGGCGCCGCCCGGCGTTGAGCCGAGCGACGCATGGTTTGATCCAAGGCTACATTGTAGGGCCGGGCCAATCCTTTGCCCTATGCCGTGATACGTGTCCGACGAGCGAAGCCGCCCTCCGCAACTTGGTCTAGGCAAAAATCGCTTTGAACTTGTCGACACATAGTCGAAAGCCGTCTTCGAAGTTGCCATTGCCGGGATGGTACACGCTTTCAAAGGAAATCACGCCGTCATAGCCATCGTCCCGCATGGCATTCGCCATCGGTTCAAACTGCTCCGCGAGCTGGCCTTCACCCACGCGGCGCACTTCAAGCGTGGCGCGCGGTGTGTCGACCATGACATCCTTTATGTGAACATGGCCCAGGTAGCCCCCGCGCATCTCTTCATAGCCATCGGGGTAGGCGCGTTCATGACACCAGCAATTGTTGCCTGGATCCCAAAGCACCTTCAGCGTGTCCTTGGCATCCAGATCATCAATGAGTTTCCGCGCCGTGTAGCAGGAGTTCACAAGCGTCCCATTGCCTGTTTCTACAACCAGAACCACCCCTTCGGATTTTGCCAGCTCAACGGCTGGCGCGATCAGCGGCGGCATCGTGTCCCAGACCCCGTGTGCGACATTCCATTTTTCGGCGCCATGACTGCCCCAAAGGATCTGTTCCTTGCGTTGGGTCATGATACGGACCAGCGGCGCACCTACGACATGTGCCATGTCGATGACCCGTTTGAGCGCATCCATGTGTTGGGTGTGCAGTGCATCACCCGGTCGGTTGGCCGCTGTCATTCCCGCGAAAATGTGGCGCGAGAGGCAGGACACGGGCTTGCCCCGGTCACGCAGAAGGCTGTCTATCTCGGCGATTTCTGCCTTTGAGTGATCGCCCACCTCTGTGTCGCCGACGAATTGCAGCTCGGCATACTCAAGGTCAAATTCGTCCATCACGTCGATAGCGTGGCGAAGATCGCGGCTGATGCCGTCGCAAATAACCCCCAGTTTCATGTCGAGCCCTCCGGATTGCGGTACAACTCGGCGCCGACGATATCCTCGATCACGCGGGTGCACACCCAGTTGTCACCGTCCGGGTATTTCGATTTGCCCGCGTGGAAAATCTGCATGGCGGCCGAGGCGGTGTGCATGGGCACGCCAAGATTGGATGCCAGTTCGAGCGATATGGTGAGGTCCTTGTGCATGGTCGAGATATGGCTGCCCGTGCCTTCGAATTGCCTGTCGATGATGTGCTCCAATGCCGTGTTTGCCACGCCGCAGCCTGCGCCGGAGGTCGAGAAGACGCGCAACAGGGCATCGCCGGGTACGCCCGCTTTTGCGGCTAGGGCGCTGGCTTCGAACGTGGCGGAAAAGATCGACCCGATCAGCGTTTGCAGGCAGGCCTTCATGGTTTGCCCGTCGCCTGCCTTGGTGCCGACATGATGGATGGTTGCCGAGACCGCATTCATGACCGAGGCATTGGCGTCAAGCACCGCAGCATCGGCGGCAGCCATCATGGTGAGCGTTCCATTCTGTGCGCCCGCGAAGCCGCCGGATACGGGGCTGTCAATCAGATGCACGCCTGACCCTTCCATGGCATGGCCGATCGCCTGCGCCTCGGCTGGTTTTATCGTGGCCGTGAGGATGACTGATCCGCCGCGGGACATGTTGGCGACAAGCCCGTCGGGGCCGAGAATAACCGATTTGGCCTGATCGCCATTCATCACCATCACGAAGACACAGTCCGACTGTGCCCCGATCTCTGCCGGGCTGTGTGCCGGGGTTCCTCCCATCTCTTCAAACTGGGCCATGCGATCTTTGCTCAGATCGAGGCCCCAGGTTTGAAACCCATTTCCAATGAGGTTCTTGGCAAGGCCACTGCCCATGTCGCCAAGTCCCACTACGCCTACGGTTTTCATAAAAAAACCTCCCGCTGTTTTAGGCAGCCGCATCCGAATGCGGGCTGACATTTCGAAAAGACGCCAAAGGGCATCCAATTTCGCGGGGATTTCACACGCCGGTGTGCGGCGTTGGGCGAGTCCGGAAGACACCCCGCTGCCCAGTTAGGTGAGACAAGGGAAGCCGGATTCCTGGAGTTCTGCAAGAAAAATTGGGTGCATATGCGTGCTGTGTTTTTCGGCGCCGATCGAAAGCGGGGTCGTGACCCGAGGATGAACCGCGTTTCCGGAGCTAACGGACGCGCCTATGAGGATTTTTCACGCGCGGTGCGTCTGTGTTTGAGGTCTTATGAAGCTACGCTTTTCGACTGGAAAATGGTATTGGTAAATTTTTTTGACCAATGATGTTTACGATAGGAAACTTTTTCTCTAAGCCTTGCGATGAGTCGTAATCCAAGGCCAGGAGGGCATCCTATGACAGCTTATGTGGACCGCAGTGATTTGAAAGTGGCGGACAGCCTTGCGCATTTCATCGAAACCCATGCCCTGCCGGGCACTGGTGTTGCGTCGGCCGATTTCTGGGCCGGGTTTTCGGCACTGGTGCACGATCTGGGTCCAAAGAACCGGGACCTGTTGGCCGAGCGCGAGAGCATGCAGGCCAAGATCGATGATTGGCATGTAGCGCACCGCAGTGCGGACCATGACCCGGCGGCCTATCGCGCGTTTCTGGAAGAGATCGGGTATCTTGTTCCGGAGGGGCCTGATTTCGAGATCGAGACCCAGAATGTGGACCCCGAGATTGCATCGACACCGGGCGCGCAGCTGGTGGTGCCAATCATGAATGCCCGGTTTGCGCTGAATGCCGCGAATGCGCGGTGGGGGAACCTGTATGACGCCCTGTACGGCACCGATGCGCTGGGCGACCTGCCCGGTGGGAAAGGCTATGACGCCGCCCGTGGCGCGCGTGTGATTGCATGGGCCAAGACGTTTCTGGATGAGGCTGTGCCATTGAACGGTGGGTCGTGGACCGAGGTGACGTCCTTGGGTGTGTCTGAAAATGCTTTGGATCTGGGCGGGATGTCCTTGTCCGATCCGGCCCAATTCCTGGGCCACGGTGGGAATGAAGAGGCGCAGACCTTTCTGTTCCGAAACAACCATCTGGCCATTGAGATCGTGGTGGACCGCAACGATGTGATCGGGGCCTCCGATCTTGCGGGCATTTCAGCCGTGAACCTTGAATCCGCCCTGTCCACCATCATGGATTGTGAAGACAGCGTGGCGGCTGTGGATGCCGAGGACAAGGTGCTGGCCTATGGCAACTGGCTGGGCCTGATGAAAGGCGATCTGGAAGAGAGTTTTGAGAAGGGGGGCAAGGTGATCACGCGCCGGATGGCCAGTGATCGCGCCTACACCGCACCTGACGGGTCAGCCGTGAGTATAAAAGGCCGCAGCCTGATGCTGATCCGGAATGTGGGTCACCTGATGACCAATCCGGCCATTCACGACCGTGATGGCAACGAGGTGGGTGAGGGGCTGATGGACGCCATGATCACCACCCTGATCGCTATGCATGACCTGAAGAAGACAGAAGGGCTGCGCAATTCGGTTTGTGGGTCGGTGTACGTGGTGAAGCCCAAGATGCATGGGCCGGTCGAGGTGGCTTTTGCCGACGAGATTTTCACCCGCGTCGAGAAGGTGCTGGGCCTGCCTGCGAACACCGTCAAGCTGGGCATCATGGACGAGGAGCGGCGCACGTCGGCCAATCTCAAGGAGTGTATCCGGGCGGCGAAGGCGCGCGTGGCCTTTATCAACACGGGCTTCCTGGATCGGACCGGGGACGAGATTCACACGTCTATGGAAGCGGGGCCGATGATCCCAAAGGGCGAGATGAAGGGGGCGGCATGGATCGCCTCTTACGAGGATCGCAATGTCGATATCGGTCTGGCCTGTGGTTTGAAGGGCAAGGCGCAGATCGGCAAAGGCATGTGGGCCATGCCAGACCGTATGGCGGAGATGCTGGAGCAGAAGATCGGGCATCCGCAATCGGGCGCGACCTGTGCCTGGGTGCCATCACCAACGGCCGCGACCCTGCATGCCACGCATTATCACAAGGTGGACGTGATGGCCCGCCAGGACACGTTGAAAGCGGGTAGTGCGCGCGGCACGCTTGAGGATCTGCTTACCATTCCTGTCGCCGTGGGGCGCAATTTCTCCTCCGAAGAAATTGCCCGCGAGATGGAGAACAATGCGCAGGGCATCCTTGGATATGTTGTGCGCTGGGTGGATCACGGCGTTGGCTGTTCCAAGGTGCCGGACATCCATGATGTGGGGCTGATGGAGGACCGCGCGACATGTCGGATCAGCGCGCAGGCCATGGCGAACTGGCTGCATCACGGCGTGGTGAGTGAGGATCAGGTGATGGCCTCCCTCAAGAAGATGGCGGAGGTTGTAGACCGTCAGAATGTGGATGACCCCGCGTATCTGCCAATGGCCCCGGGTTTTGAAGGCGTGGCCTTTCAGGCGGCGTGCGATCTGGTTCTGAAGGGCCGGGTGCAGCCATCGGGTTACACAGAGCCGGTGTTGCATGCGCGCCGTTTGGAGTTCAAGACGGCCTGAACCGCGTTTTGAACTGGTGGGACCGAGGGGCGCTGCCCCTCGGGCTCCCCGTCGTACTTTCAGTCAGAAGAAACTGGGGCGATGGCCCCGATCAGGAGACAAGACATGTCGATTTCATTGCGCAAGGCGCGGACTATTATTCGCAAAGCGTTGGAAAAGGGGCGGGAGATGGAGTTGAAGCCTCTTTCCGTCGTGGTTCTTGATGCAGGTGGCCACGTGCAGGCCTTTGAGCGTGAGGATGGCGCGGCGCCCGGTCGGTTCGCGATTGCGCAAGGCAAGGCCTATGGCGCAGTCATGCTGGGCATGGCGGGTACGGCGCAGATGGCGCGGGCTGAACAGCAGGCTTACTTTATGGCGGCGGTGAACGGTGTTTATGGCGGGCAGGTTGTGCCTGTGCCCGGCGGTGTGCTGGTCCGTGACAAGAAAGGGGCCGTCATTGGCGCTGTTGGTGTGACTGGCGATACATCGGACAACGATGCGGTTGCTGCCGTTGTGGGCATCGAAGCCGTGTCGCTGGTGGCTGAAATTTAGGCATCGGCCGCATCTGCGGCTTTTTGCACAGGTCGTTGCGCGCCCGTCTCTCTGTTCAGGAGGCGGGCGTCTGCGTATATCAGGTCAAACGCAACCAGTGCAGAGGACCCCATGGCCCGGCCCATCATCGGCATCATTTCGAACCACCACGTGATCAATGACGAATACGAGGTGCAGGCGGCTGGCCTGATCAACGTGTCGGCTGTCGCAGATGTGGCCGAAGGCTTGCCCATGCTGATCCCGGCGGAACCTGCGAAGGTGCGGATTTCCGATCTGCTGGAGCATTGTGCGGGTTTTGTGTTCACCGGCGGGCGCGCCAATGTGCACCCTGAAGAGTATGGCGAAGAGCCAACCGAGGCCCATGGGGCGTTTGACCGGAACCGGGACGGCGTGACCTTGCCCCTGATCCGTGCCTGTGTAGAGCGCGGCCAGCCCTTTCTTGGCATTTGCCGCGGTTTTCAGGAAGTGAATGTGGCCATGGGTGGCTCACTCTATCCAGAGATCCGTGATCTGCCGGGCCGCGACAACCATCGCATGCCCCCTGATGGGACTCTGGAAGAAAAGTTTGCCTTGCGCCACGATGTGACCTTTTCCGAGGGCGGCGTGTTTCATCGTCTGATGGGGCGCCAGTCCGTGCCCACGAACACATTGCACGGGCAGGGCATCAAGACTGCTGGCCCGCGTATTGTGGTGGATGGGCATGCACCTGATGGTACGGCTGAAGCCATCTATATCGACGGTGCGCCCGGTTTTACCCTTTCGGTACAGTGGCACCCGGAGTGGAATGCCAAGTGCGACCCCGTTTCGCGCCCGTTGTTCGAGGCCTTTGGCGAGGCGTGCCGCGATTGGGCGGATGGCGGGCGCGCGCGCCCGGTTTTGCGCTCGGCTTAAACGCCCGTTAACCAAGAGGCGGGCAGGGTGGCGGCATGCCACGTTATGTCCGCTCTGATTGCCCCGGTTCCACTTATTTCTTTACTGCCCGCGCCGCGCGCCGCGGCACCGACCTGTTTCTGCGCGAGATAGATCCGCTGCGTGCCGCCATGCGCAAGACGCGGGAGATGTACCCGTTCTCTATCGAAGAGATCGTTGTGCTGGGAGATGTCATACACACCCTGTGGCGGCTGCCCGAGGGGGATGCTGATTTTTCCACCCGCTGGCGGATGCTGAAAAGCCTGTTCTCCCGGTCTGTGGACGCGCCGCAGGATGTTGGTGCGCTGCGTTTGCGTGCGGGCGAGAAAGGGCTGTGGCAGCGCCGCTTCTGGGAACATGTCATACGGGATGGGGATGATTTGGCGGCTCATAGGCATATGATTTTTTCGGCCCCTGTGCAGGTTGGTTTGGTGAACCGCCCGGAAGACTGGCCGCATTCGTCAATTCACCGAGCCATTGCGCAGGGGCGATATATTGCTGGCGGCCCTGTTGGTCGGGCATACCGCCCTTTGCCAACGGCGGGGCGCACGGCACGTGCGCCTTACGATGCGGGAACCGCGGCCATGTAAGGCGGGGCTTTGCCCCGCTGACGGACATCCGAACTGCGCGATGAATTGATGTGTAAGGCGGAGATGTCCTCCGCCATCGGCGGATCAGGATCCGCCTTACGCTGTCTGCCCGCCAGAGATCTGGATGCATTGGCCGTTGATGCTTTGCGATCCCGGACCGACGAGCCAAAGCGCCGCAGCAGCCACTTCGTCGGCGTCGATCAGCCGTTTGTGACGGTTGGAATCGATCATCACCTGCCGCGCGTCTTCTGTGCTCATTCCGGTGCGTTCGGCTATGGCGACCTGGTTACGGTCCACGATCGGCGTGTCGACATATCCGGGGCAGAGCGCGTTGAAGGTGTAGGGTTGGCCCATGTAGTCCTCACTGAGGCTGCGGATCAGGCCAATCAGCCCGTGCTTGGAGGCCGAATAGGCCGCACCGCCTGGCAAACCACGCAGCCCTGCGATGGACGAGACGGCAATCACGCGGCCCCAGTCGGTCTCGCGCATGCCAGGCAGACATGCACGGATGGTCAGGAACGCGCCGTCGAGGTTCGTGGACATCATGTTCCGCCAGAAATCCAGCTTGGTTTTGTGTAAAGCTCGCCCTTCGGCGATGCCCGCGTTGGGAACGCAGATCTGGATAGGACCGCGTGCTGCCACGGCCGCGTTCACCACCGTATCGACCGATGCTTCGTCCCGCACATCCATGGCGGCACCCCACAGTCCGTCGCCCGCGACCGCATCCAGGACCTCTTGCCGTCGGCCCGTGATGGTCACCTGCGCGCCGCGCTGGGCGAGGGCGTGCGCAATGGCAAGGCCAATGCCGGTGCCACCGCCGGTGACAAGAGCGTGCTTTCCGGTCAGGGACGTATCGGATGTCATGATGGTGTTCCTTTTTGTGCCAAGGAGTGGACCGAGATTGGGCCGTTTGCGCTGAAGGATCAATCACAATCCACCGGTTGAATGCGCCATTGGTCGCGGTTTCTTTGCAAGGCGTTGACAGTGGCGCGCATTTTCTCTTCAGGTACATCCACTTCTCTTGTGTGCCCAATGATCAGCCTATTGCATATCCCTCCGGTCTGGCTTGTGTTCTGCGTGTTTCTGGCGTGGTGCCAAGGACGCTATCTGCCGTTTGGGATGAGTGTGGATCACCCGGTGACGCACATGATGGCAGGTCTGATGATTGGTGCGGGTTTGCTTTTGATGGCAGCGGCGTTGCGCGCGTTCTGGCGGCACAAGACTACGGTGATCCCGCACCAGGAACCGCAGCGCTTGATCACCGATGGCGTTTTTGCCCGCACCCGAAATCCGATCTATCTGGGCGACACACTCCTTCTTGCGGGTTTGATCCTTCGCTTTGACGCGGTTCCATCCCTGGTGTTGGTTCCGGCCTTTGTCTGGTGGATCGAGCACCAGTTCATCATCCCGGAAGAGGACCGGATGCGCCGCATTTTTAGAGCGGAGTTTGCGCGCTACGAACAAAAAGTGCGCAGGTGGGTCTGAAATTTTTCGAATCTTACTTTTATGACGCAGGGGCGCTTCTTGTATCTCGGGGATGGGTTGGGTAGTGGACAGCTTACGGCGCTGCGCCACATCGCCTTTGGGTTAAGCGTGAAATTGACTGCCACGAACGGATGGGGGTTCTTCGAATGAAGATCGGAACACCAAAAGAGATATTTGAGGGAGAGCGCCGCGTCGCCATGACGCCGGAGAGTGCCGCAGCCTTGCAAAAGCTGGGCCACGACTGTGTGGTCGAGACGGGGGCGGGGGCCGGGGCCGGGTTTTCCGATGCTGATTACAAGGCGGCCGGTGTCGAGGTGGTCAAGACCGCGGCCGCCCTTTGGAAAGCCGCAGATGTGGTTGCCAAGGTACGCGCGCCTGACGCGACCGAGATGAAGCGCCTGCGCGAAGATCAAACCCTGATTTCGTTCTTCAGCCCCGTGGCCGACGAGGCCAAGATGGCCTCTGCCGCCAAGAAGGGTGCCACTGTTGTGGCGATGGAGATGATCCCCCGCATCAGCCGTGCCCAGAAGATGGACGCGCTGTCCTCCATGGCGAACATCGCGGGCTACCGCGCCGTCATCGAGGCGGGCAACAACTTTGGCCGCTTCTTTACCGGGCAGATCACTGCCGCCGGTAAGGTCCCACCGGCCAAGGTTCTGGTGGTCGGTGCCGGTGTGGCCGGTCTGGCCGCCATTGGGACGTCGACCAGCCTTGGCGCCATCACATACGCCTTTGACGTGCGGCCCGAAGTGGCTGAGCAGGTTGAATCGATGGGGGCCGAGTTCGTTTATCTCGATTTCGAGGAAGAGCAGCAGGACGGATCGTCCTCGGGCGGATATGCCTCTGTTTCTTCACCTGAATTCCGTGAGGCGCAGCTTGCCAAGTTCCGTGAGCTGGCACCTGAGGTGGACATTGTTATCACCACGGCCCTGATCCCGAACCGTGAGGCCCCCGAGCTGTGGACCGAGGACATGGTTGCCTCCATGAAACCCGGTTCGGTCATTGTGGACCTCGCGGCGGAAAAGGGCGGGAACTGCAAGCTGACCGTCGCGGATGAGAAGATCGTGACCGACAATGGCGTGACCATCATCGGCTACACCGACTTCCCCAGCCGCATGGCGACGCAGTCATCGAGCCTTTATGCCACGAACATCCGTCATCTGATGACGGACCTGACGCCGGAAAAAGACGGTGTCATCAACCATGACATGGAAGATGACGTGATCCGTGGCGCGACGATCGCCCACGCAAACGAAGTCACGTTCCCACCGCCACCGCCCAAGGTGGCCGCGATTGCCGCAGCCCCGAAAAAGGAAGCGGCAAAGGAACTGACGCCTGAAGAAAAACGCGCTGCAGAAGTTCTGGCGTTCAAGGCCCAGACGAAGAACCAGGTCACCTTGCTGGCCATTGGTGGCGGGTTGGTGCTGCTCGCAGGGCTTTATACCCCGGCCAGCTTCATGCAGCACTTTATCGTCTTCGTGCTGAGCGTGTTCATCGGCTTCCAGGTGATCTGGGGCGTGGCGCACAGTCTGCACACACCGCTTATGGCGGTGACAAACGCCATTTCGTCCATCGTGATCCTTGGCGCACTCATACAGATCGGATCAAGTTCAGGGGTCATCACGTTCCTGGCGATATTCGGGATATTCATGGCAGCCATCAACATCTTCGGTGGCTTCCTCGTGACACGGCGCATGCTCGCCATGTTCCAGAAATCGTAAGTAGGGGCGGGAACTATGGAACTCGGATTTACTACCGCCGCGTACGCTGTTGCGGCTGTTCTTTTCATTCTGTCCCTGGGCGGTCTGTCCGGTCAGGAAAGCGCCAAGCGGGCCGTCTGGTATGGCATCGTGGGCATGTTTATCGCCGTTGTGGCGACGTTGATCGGACCGGGATCGGGCCTGTGGCTGTTGTCGCTGGTGCTGATCGCGGGTGGTGCGGTCGTCGGCTACCAACTCGCGACCAAGGTCGAGATGACGCAGATGCCCGAGCTTGTGGCGGGTATGCATGCCCTTGTGGGTTTGGCTGCCGTTTTCATCGGCTTCAACGCGCATATCATGATCGGCTACGTGGACAACCACTTGGCCGAGAATGGTGCGCAGCTGGGCGGTGCGCTGGCCAATGGGCAGTGGATTCAGTCGGTCGAAAAGGCTGTGCTTGAGCCGCTGTCGGCCTTTGGTCAGCTGATTGCCAAGAAAACTACTGTTGAGATCACTATCCTGAAGATCGAGCTGGTGCTGGGTGTCTGGATCGGTGCGGTGACCTTTACCGGATCCTATGTGGCCTGGGGCAAGCTGTCGGGCAGGGTCGACTCTGCGGCGACCAAGCTGCCGGGCGGGCACATGCTGAACGCCGCTGCGGCGGGCGCGTCGCTGATCCTTGCCATCATCTACTTTGCTACAGGTGGATTGCTGCCGCTGGTTCTGTTGACGCTGCTGGCGCTGTTCATTGGTTGGCACCTGATCATGGGTATTGGCGGGGCGGATATGCCGGTCGTGGTGTCGATGCTGAACAGCTATTCCGGCTGGGCGGCAGCGGCCATCGGTTTCAGCCTTGGCAACGACCTGTTGATCGTGGTGGGTGCGCTTGTGGGCTCGTCCGGTGCGATCCTGTCCTACATCATGTGTAAGGCGATGAACCGGTCGTTCGTCTCTGTCATTCTGGGCGGCTTTGGTGGCCCGGCAGGGGAGCAGATGGCCGTTGAAGGTGAGCAGATCGCGATTGAAGCAGATGGCGTCGCCACGGCCCTGAATGAGGCCGATAGCGTCATTATCATCCCCGGCTACGGCATGGCTGTGGCGCAGGCCCAGCAAGGTGTGGCCGAGTTGACGCGCAAGCTGCGCGCTGCGGGCAAGGAGGTGCGCTTTGCGATCCACCCCGTTGCGGGTCGTTTGCCGGGTCACATGAACGTGCTGCTGGCCGAGGCGAAGGTGCCTTACGACATCGTGCTGGAGATGGACGAGATCAATGACGACTTCCCGGACACGGATGTGGCCATCGTTATCGGCTCGAACGACATCGTGAACCCGGCCGCACAGGACGACCCGAACAGCCCCATCGCGGGTATGCCGGTGCTTGAATGCTGGAAGGCCAAGCAGGTGTTCGTGTCGAAGCGTGGGCAGGGCACCGGCTATTCCGGCATCGAGAACCCGCTGTTCTTCAAGGAGAATACGCGCATGTTCTACGGTGATGCCAAGCAGTCCATCGACAAGTTGTTGCCGATGATCGACTGACGCGACAGGTGCCATATCAGTTTTGAAAAGGCGGGCCTTCGGGCTCGCCTTTTTTTGTTCGCGCATGGAATTGGCTGCTATCCGCGGTCTTGGTATACAATTGCATTCTATTAAGTCGTTGATAAGAAGTAATAATCTGCGTTGACTTTGTTCGATTTGTGCTTATTTGGGCATAACGTATCATCGGAGCAGTCATGGCCCCCATCGAAGATCACCCGTTGCGATACCAGCTTGCAAACGAGCTGCACGCCCGCCCATTTCCGTCCATGCGCGCACCATGTGCTGCGGCTTATGTCGCATTCAAGCAGCCGGAGATGGCGGTCAACCGCGACCGCGCCAAGGACGTGGCGCACTTGCAGGCTTTGTTGGATCGCCACGGGGCACCGCATCCGCAGCCGGGGGCCACGCACTACTATGGGCAGATCGGGCGGCATTGGCTGAAGTGGGAACAGCATACCGAGTTTGTGACCTACACCATCTTTTCGGATGGGGTCGAAGATCGCCCCTTTGACGCCCGTGCGTTCGAACCGTTTCCGCAAGAATGGCTGGAGACCGCGCCAGGTCAGCGTTTTACATCGGTCCTCATTCGGGTTGAACCGCGACCGGAAGAGGCAGAGATCAAAAATCGTTTGCTGGACTGGTTTGTGCCGGAAAGCCTGGCCGTCAGCTCTGTACTGGATGACGCCGCTGTCATCGCGGGAGACTTTCGGATCGATCAGAATGGCAATATGCGCTTTGCCGCCTTCATTTCTGAACAGACGGGCCAGCGGCGCGTCGGGCGGATCGTACAACGTCTGTGTGAGATCGAGACATACAAATCCATGTCGATGCTGGGCTTTGCCCGCGCCCGCACTACCGGTGCGCAGTTGACCGCACTCGACACAAGGTTGATCGAATTGGTCGAGAGCATGTCGGGCGAACATGCGGAAGCCGAAGAGACCCTGCGGGCGCTGTTGTCAATTTCCGCGGAGCTGGAAAGCCTGTCGGCGCAATCTTCGTTTCGTATCGGGGCAACGCGGGCCTATGAGGCGATTGTGAACGAGCGGATCGAAGCCTTGCGCGAGGATCGCTACCAGGGACGTCAAACCTTTGCCGAGTTCATGATGCGCAGGTATCAGCCCGCGATGCGAACGGTGCAGTCCACTGAGCGGCGTTTGGCGGCCATGTCGGACCGCAGTGTACGTGCCGCGGACCTGTTACGGACACAGGTGGACGTGGAGCGGTCTGCACAGAACCAGGCACTTCTTGAAAGCATGGACCGGCGGTCGGATCTGCAGATGCGCTTGCAGCGTACCGTCGAAGGGTTTTCGGCCGTGGCCATCAGTTACTACTCGGTTTCGTTGCTATCGTACCTGTTCTACTCGCTGGAAGCGACGACAGGTGTGTCAAAGAACCTGATGACCGCTTTGATCACGGTGCCGGTGGTGTTCCTTGTCTGGACGGCGATCAAGCGCTTGAAGAGCAAGGTGGAGCGATAGGGACGGAGTGCGGACGCTGTTTGCCGTTGGCAAATGCGCCCCGCCCGCCGTCCCTTTGCCTATGTGCTACATTGGCTGAAACCGAGGAGGGGGCGCTGCCCCCGCGGCTTTGCCGCCCCCCTGTGGTATTTGCAGTCAGAAGAAGTCAGCGGCCGCGAATGCGTGGATCGAGAGCGTCGCGCAGGCCGTCGCCGAGGTAGTTTACACCCAGGACCGTTAGCGAGATGAGGATGCCCGGCAGCACCACGCGCTCTGGGTATTGCTCCATCCGTTGTACGGCGTCGGCCAGCAATTTGCCCCATGTCGGGAAGTCCGACGGGAAGCCGACGCCAAGGAAGCTGAGCGCACTTTCGGTGATGATGGCCGTGGCGAGGCCAAGTGTGGCAGAGACCATGATGGGAGAGATCACGTTGGGCAGCAGGTGCCGCCGGATGATCTTGCCCGACGTGGTGCCGATGGAGCGGGCGGCTAGGATGAACTCGCGCTCCTTGAGTGCCAGAATGTCGCCGCGCACGATGCGGGCCGTTTGCATCCACGACGTCAGGCCCACGACCCCTACGATCAGGATGAACATGCCGCCCTCGGGGCCGAAATTGGCCCTGAGTGGTTCGCGGAACAGGGTTACGGCCACCAGCAGCAAAGGCAGAATGGGGAGCGACAGAACGAGGTCTGTGAAGCGCATCAGCCAGAAGTCGGCCTTTTTGAAATACCCGGCGATCACGCCAATGGAGGTGCCGATCAGCAGCGCAAGGACCATCGCGGCCCAGCCGACGGCCATGGAGGCGCGCCCGCCGGCGATCAGATTGGCCAGGATATCACGGCCCAGGTTGTCCGTGCCCAAGGGCCGGAACCACCCGACCTTGGCGTCGCCATTCCAGAGGGCCACGTAGATGGGCCGCATATCCTTGTTCCGGATATCCAGCTTTTGCGGATCGACTTGCCAGATGTATGGCCCGAGGATCACCGCCAGGGTGATGAATACGAGGAAGCCACCGCCAAAGAGCGCGCCCTTGTGCCGTTTGAACTGGTCCCACACATCCTTCCACTGGCTGCGCGGGGCTTTTGGCGGCTCCTTGTCCTGGAGCGCGGCATAGGGGTCTGCTGCTTGATCAGTCATAGCGGATCCTTGGGTCAAGCACGCCGTAGAGCACGTCGGCAATCAGGTTGAAGAGCACGATCAGGATCGCGAAGATGAAGGTCAGGGTCATCACCATCGGGATGTCGTTGGCAAAAAGTGCTGTCAGCAGCAGTTGCCCGATCCCGTTCACCTTGAACACGTTCTCGGTGATGATGGCGCCACCGAAGATCGAAGGAACGCCAAGTGCGATCACGGTGATGACCGGGATCATCGAGTTCCGCAGAACGTGCTGCATGACGACGACACCTTCGCGCAGGCCCTTGGCCCGCGCCGTGCGTACATAGTCCTGACCGAGATTGTCGAGCATGGAAGACCGCATGTAGCGGCTGATCTGAGCCGTGGTCTGCAGCGCCAGCACCATTACGGGCATGACCATCTGCATGAACTGTATTTTGAAACTGGCCCAGTCGGTGACCACGTGCGTCGTGTCATAGATCGAGGGCAGCCAGCCCAGTTGGACCGAAAAGATCACGATCAGCAGGGGGCCGGTAAAGAAGGGCGGGATCGAAAAGCCGATCATCGTGATGAAAGTGCCGGACTGATCGAAGACCGAGTATTGCTTGTAAGCGGAGTAGATGCCGATGGGCAGGGCAATCAGGATGCCGACGATATAGGACAGGCCGACCACCCAGAGTGTTTGCGGGATACGCTGCACCACGATGTCCATGACCGGGCTGCGGGTCTGCCACGAGATCACGCGTTGCTTGCCTTCGGCCAAGGATGTGCCGAACCAATGGTCAATGAGCACCTGCGGTTCGATCCAAAAGAACTGAACCATCCATTTCCAGTACTGGACATGTAGCGGCGCGCCGAGACCAAGCGCCTCGCGCATCTTCTCTTTGACTTCTGGGGGGACGGTCAGCGGGACCTGTGCCATCGGGTCGCCGGGGGCGAGTTGCAACAGCAGGAAAATAACAAGGCTGATGAACAAAAGCGTCGGGATCGAAAGGATCAACCGGCGGATTGTGAAGGTCAGCATAGGGGGCCAATCCTTTTGCGGAGGTCTTTTTGTTTTTGGTCAGAAAGTAGGGTGGGCGATACCGCCCACCCCGAAAATCTGATCACTTGATACGGTACCAGTCCGCAGTGTTCCAGATCTCGCTGTCCCAAACGTTCAGCTTTACGCCACCCAGTGTGTTCGAGTGGGCGGACACGCGGCCACGGTGCACAAGTGGCACGATGGTGAAAGTGTCCTTGGTGATCATGTTGTTCATCTTGATCGCGATTTCGGCGCGTTTGTCGATGTCACCCGTGCGGGCCAGTTCATCGATCAGTGCATCATATTCGGGATCGCAGAAGCGGTTGATGTTCTCACCCTGCCACTGGCTTGCTGGGCGAGGTTCGTTGCCGCAACGGTAAGCCGCGAGATATTGCTGCGGGTCCGTGCCGTTGAAGGTGTTGGCATACATTTCAACGTCGGCGTAGAACTTCTGGAACGTGTCGGGCGAGCCCGGGTCACCACCAAAGAACACGGATGCGTCCAGGTTACGCAGCTCGGTCTCGACGCCGATTTCTTCCCACCATGACTTGATCAGAGCCTGGAAGTCCTGACGGACGGCGTTGGTCGACGTCTGGTACAGAATGCTGAGTTCAACACCATCCTTGTCACGGGACCCGTTGCCGTTCGAGTCAACCCAACCGGCTTCCTCCAGCAGTGCCTTGGCCCCTTCGATGTCCTGTTCAAAGCAATGCTGGTCACCGCCTGCGAACAGGTCCGGTGCGGGTACAAGGTCACAGGTGATCTTGCCCGCCTGACCATAGCCAACTTCGACAAGCAGCGCGCGGTCGATGGCCATCGACAGTGCCTGGCGTACATTGATGTCGCTGAGGAACGGGTGCGGTTCCGCCACTGTCGAACGCGTGTCTGCAGGCAGATCAGGCGATGGGTTCGTAAGGTTCATTTCAATGCGTTCGACCAGCGGGCCAAACCCTGCGACCGCCTTGCCCTGACCGCCTTCTTCCATCTTGGCGATGACGTCGGGTGCCAGTTGCAGGTTCCACGCGTAATCGAACTCGCCGGTTTCTAGCACAGCCCGACCTGCGGCGGTCGCGTCGCCACCACCTTTAAACGTCACTCTTGCGAATGCGGGCTTTGCCGGATCGCGGTAGTTGTCATTCGCGATCATGGTGATCACGTCGTTGGGACGGAAGTCTTCAACCTTGAAACCACCTGTGCCGATGGGATTGAAGTTTGCTTCGGTGCATTCGGGGGCCTTGGCGCCAAGGCATTCCGCAAATTGCGCTGCCTGGATGATCGGCGACTGGCCACCCACGAATGGGCCATACGGGTTCGGTTTTGGTTGGTTGAAGGTGACCTTCACGGTCAGATCGTCCAAGGCTTCGACGTTCTCCACGCCATCGAAGAATGCCAGCTGCGCACAGCCACCTTCGGGATGCATGCAATACTCAGCGGTGAATTTCACGTCTGCGGATGTGAACGGGGTGCCGTCAGACCAGGTGATGCCCTCCTTGATCTTCCAGGTGATGGTTGTGAGGTCTTCGCTCACGCCGCCGTTGCCGACAGTCGGGATTTCTGCAGCCAGCCAGGGTGTCAGGGCGCCTGTTTCGTCGTAACGGGCGAGTGGTTCGATGATCATGGAGGCGGATTCGATATCCTTGGTGCCGCCCGAAAGATACGGGTTCAGGATCGATGGCGCCTGCCAGTAGATGATCTTGAGTTCGCCATCCGCGCCACGCTCGGCAAAGGCTGCCGGGGCAAGTGCCACCGATGCCACAGCACCCATGAGAAGGGTTTTGAGGGTCATATCATACTCCTTGTTGGACGGCAGGTTTGGCCTGCTCGTCAAATGCACGCCAAACCCAGTATGGCGCAAATCCAGCTTGAGGGGAGGATACGTGTACGCGATAACCTACGGTTTCCCCGTAGTTTTTACTCTTGACCCCCAAGCGCACGGCGATATCGAAACAGCTTTTGGGGAAATTGCAAGCGTTGCGTGCGGTCAACGATGAATTTCGTAGGTCTATGTTTGACAGTGCCCGTACCTTCGCCCACTCTTTGGAAAACCTGAGCCGAAAAGGCTCGATTGCGGGGATACGAATGCTCGACCACACAGATACGTCGCCGATTGCCAACATTCAGAATCTGCGCGTGCAGTTTCAAACCAAGGACGGCCCTGTCCTCGGTGTCGAGGATGTATCGTTCGAGGTCCACGCCGGTGAAACAGTTTGTGTCGTTGGCGAATCCGGGTCCGGCAAGTCGGTGTCGTCGCTGTCACTGATGCGGCTTGTGGAGTTCGGTGGGGGTGAGATTGCAGGCGGTCGGCTGCTGTTTGATCGCAAGGCAGCGGATGCCGTCGATCTGGCCAACACGGATCAAAACCTGATGCGCACCATTCGCGGCAACGAGATTGGTATGATCTTTCAGGAACCGATGACGGCGTTGAACCCCGTGTTCACCGTGGGGCGTCAGCTCACCGAGGGTTTGCGCCTGCACAAAGGCTTGAACAAGGCGCAGGCCGAAGAACGTGCCCTGTCGCTGCTTCAGCAGGTGCGCATTCCGGAACCTGCCCGCCGGATGAAGCAATACCCGCACGAACTGTCGGGCGGGATGCGGCAGCGTGTTGTGATTGCCATGGCGCTGGCGTGTGAGCCGCGTTTGCTGATCGCGGACGAACCGACGACTGCGTTGGATGTTACGATCCAGGCGGAAATCCTGGCACTCATGGACCGGTTGAAGCGCGAAACCGGTACGGCGGTGATGTTTATTACCCACGACATGGCCGTCGTTGCGCAGATGGCGGATCGTGTCGTTGTCATGTTCCGCGGCAACAAGGTCGAGGAAGGCCCGGTCGCCGAGATTTTTGAGAATCCGCAGCACCCTTACACCAAGGCATTGCTGGCCGCCGTGCCCAAGTTGGGCGAGATGCGAGGCAAGACCTATCCCGAGCCGATGAAGCTTTTGGGCCGGTCGCAGGGTGAAATCGCCCCGATCCCCGGCACCGATGAAAAGCTACTGGAAGTGCGTAACCTGACCACGCGTTTTCCGGTCAAGGGTGGGTTTTTCCGGCGCACAGTGGCGAACGTGCACGCTGTCGAGGATGTGTCCTTTACCATCAACAAGGGCCAAACCCTGAGCTTGGTTGGGGAATCGGGCTGTGGCAAATCGTCAGCGGGTCGGTCGATCCTGCGTTTGGTCGAGCCGCAATCGGGGCATATCGTACTGGATGGCACCGAAATCATGGCGCTGAACGATCGCGATTTGCGCGAGGCGCGGCGTGACATGCAAATGATCTTTCAGGATCCGTTTGCGTCCTTGAACCCGCAAATGCAGTTGGCCGATCAGGTGGCCGAACCGATGCACAATTTTGGTATGTTCAAGGGCGACGAAGGCACCAAGCGTGTTGAAATGCTCTTTGACCGGGTGGAACTGCCACGCAGCTTCATGCGCCGGTATCCGCACGAACTCTCTGGAGGTCAGCGGCAACGTGTCGCCATCGCCCGTGCGCTGGCATTGAACCCCAAGCTGATCATCGCGGATGAGGCCGTTTCAGCGTTAGACGTGTCCGTTCAGGCGCAGGTTTTGAACCTGATGATGGAGTTGCAGGCAGAGTTGGGGCTGTCCTTCCTTTTCATCAGCCACGACATGGCGGTGGTTGAACGCGTCAGCCACCATGTGGGCGTCATGTATCTGGGCCGCATTGTCGAAATGGGTCCGCGCGCCCGTGTCTTCGAGAACCCGCAGCACGCCTATACTCAAGCCTTGATGAAGGCCGTGCCTATTGCTGATCCGCGCCAGCGCAAGGCCGAGAAAGACTTGAATTTCAAGCCGATCCCATCACCCATTCATCCGGTCGATTATGATCCTGCGCCATCCGAGTACAACGAGGTTGAGCCGGGCCATTTCGTCCTGACGACGAGACAGCGGTTACTGATCGCGGAGGAACTGCGCCGCATCGTCATCCAAATCGGAACGTGACCGTAATGGCACGGCATCGTGGGCAATGCGCAGTCCCGCGTCTGTTTGGACGATGTGCTTTGCCGAGACGATGTTACTGCTTTCCTGTAGGGGCACAACGTTGAGATGTGCATGTGCAACCCCGAACCCATGCACCACGTATCCAACCCGTTTGGGCGCGAAGACCTGCATCATCCGCCGTCCCAACCGTTGGCCTGTCACCATGATGTGCGCCGCCAGATCGTCGGACAGGTCGGTGAAATGATCGATGTGCTGCAGCGGGATCACCATGAACTCGCCTGGATGTAGTGGGCGAAGGTTCATGAAGGCCATGCATTGATCATCGCGGTGCACGACGCTTGCGGGCGCATGACCTGCTATGATGGCACAGAAGATGCAAGTGGTGCTGTTGTGATCGGTCATTTCCTTGGCTCAAGTCCGGAGTTCTTGCACTGGCGATAGGTCAGCACTACGCCTAGGCTGAACGCGCATCAAACGGGATCCAAATGACACGCAGAATGACGCCGCTTGAGCTGATGACCAAGCTCATCAGTTTTCCGACAGTGAGCCGCGACACCAACTTGCCCTTGGTGGATTGGGTCGAGGGGTATCTGAACGACCACGGCATTTCGGCGCATCGGTATTATCACCCGGAAGAGCCCAAGGCGGCCCTTTACGCCCATGTCGGTCCCGAGGTTGAAGGGGCTATTGTTCTGTCCGGCCACACGGATGTCGTGCCTGTGGATGGGCAGCCCTGGGACACTGATCCGTTTGTGGTGACCGAAAAGGACGGAAAGTATTTCGGACGAGGCACATGCGACATGAAAGGGTTCGATGCGCTTGCCCTTTGGGCGCTGGTGGAGGCGCATTATGCGCGTGTAAAAACACCTTTGCAGTTGGCGCTAAGCTTCGATGAGGAGATCGGGTGTTTGGGTGCACCACCGATGATCAAGGCCATGCAAGGTGTTGTGCCCAAGGGTGGTCCGGTCATCGTCGGCGAACCTTCGATGATGAAAGCCGTGACAGGCCACAAGGGCGGGCAGGGGTTTGACACGCATGTGGTGGGCTTCGAAGTGCATTCGTCCCTGCTTCCCCAAGGGGTAAGCGCGATCCTTGAGGGTGCAAAGATCATCGACTTTGCCAACCAGCGGAATGCCGAGAACATGGCGGCTGAACCTTCGACGCTGGCGGCTATGTTCGACCCGCCCTTTACAACGTGGCATGTCGGGCAGGTGCACGGCGGAACGGCGCACAATATCACGGCCAAGGACTGTCACTTCGCGATGGATTTTCGCGCAGTCCCGGGGGATGACTTGGTTGCCCTGAAAGAGGGTTATCTGGCCCATGTTGCAGAGATTGAAAAAGGGATGAAAGCCATACATCCCGAGACTCGGGTCGAGATCGAAACCCGGTTTGATGTGCCGCCATTGAAACCGGAAGAGGACGGTGAAGCCGAGGGACTTGCACGCGCCATTACGGGCGACAATGGCACCCATGTGGTCAGCTACGGAACCGAGGCTGGGCAGTTCCAGGCAGCCGGTTACTCTGCGGTGGTCTGTGGACCAGGCGACATTGCGCAGGCGCACCAGCCTAACGAGTTCATCACCGTCGCCCAGTTCGAGGCCGGGCACGCATTCATGCGTGATCTGGTGGCGCGCCTTGCTTAGGGCACGGGGACACAAGGCGCGAAACGGTCCGGAGCCTGTGCAGTGTTGTCTTTGGCGAATGAAACCCGGTGCAACACCTATCGGTTTGGCATGACCGGTTTCCCCATCCATGACGCCACACCCATCACGTGGCCGGGTCCACCGCCGGAAGAGGCAGATGTGGTGGTGATTGGCGGCGGTGTCATCGGCGTCTGCACTGCCTTGTATCTGGCGGAATCCGGACAAAGAGTCGTTCTTTTGGAAAAGGGCCGCATTGCCGGGGAACAGTCCAGCCGCAATTGGGGGTGGATCCGTCAGCAGGGGCGCGATCCGGACGAATTGCCCATCATGGTCGAGGCCAACCGCCTGTGGCGCGATCTGGCCCAGCGAACCAATGTCGATATCGGCCTGACGCAAGGTGGGGTGACCTATCTTGCGAAAACGGACGCCGAAATGGCGCGCTATACCGATTGGATACACCACGCCGCAGCGCATGATGTGGATAGCCGCCTGCTGCGCGCAGGTGAAGTGGCCGACCTTATCCCGGGAATGTCGCGGGGCTATGCCGGTGCGCTCTATACCGCATCTGACATGCGGGCCGAACCTTGGGTGGCCGTGCCAGCGCTGGCGGGCGTTGCCGCGCGTGCAGGTGCAACCATTGTTGAGAACTGCGCGGTTCGGACACTCGATATACAGGCGGGCCGCGTTGCAGGGGTTGTCACCGAACAGGGCCGGATCGCATCGCCTGAAGTTGTGCTTGCGGGGGCGCTTGGTCCGCATTGCTGCTTCGCCGTCACGGTATTGCGTTACCGCAGCTGTCGGTGCGTGCGACCGTTGCTGCAACGGATCCGCTGCCGATGGTATTTCCCGGCGGTGCTGCTGATGACGGGATTGCATTCCGACCGCGCAAGGATGGGGGCTATTCCCTTGCTGCAGGTGGGTTTCACGAATTGTTCGTTGGCCCGGATGCATTTCGGGCCCTGCCGAAATACCTGGCACAATTGCGCGCCGATCCGTTCGGCACGCGGTTCCTGCCAGCCGCACCGCGTGGGTATCCCGATGCGTGGTCAACGCCGCGCCGTTGGGATGCCGATGGTCCAAGCCCGTTCGAAAAGATGCGCATTCTCAACCCGGCACCCAATCGCCGCAAGGTTGCGCAATTGACCAGCAGGTTTCACGCGCTGTTCCCCGATATTGGCCCCGTGCGGATCAAGACCGCATGGTCGGGCATGATTGACACCATGCCCGACGTCGTGCCTGTCGTGGACCGGGTGGCTGCATTGCCGGGGCTGACCATCGGCACGGGCATGAGCGGTCATGGTTTCGGTATTGGACCGGGTATGGGAAAGGTGTTGGCCGCTCTGGTCATGGGCGACGATCCGGGTCATGATCTGACACGGTTCCGCCTGAGCCGTTTTTCCGATGGCAGCAAGATGCGCCTCGGCCCATCTGTCTGACAGGATCACACTATGCCCATCAAGAACCGCCTTGCTGAGACCCACGCTGAGATCACGGGCTGGCGCCGCCACCTGCATGCGCATCCAGAACTGGATTTCGACGTGCATGAAACGGCGGCTTTCGTTGTGGAACGGCTGCGAGACTTCGGTGTTGACGACATCACAACGGGTATCGGCAAGACCGGTGTGGTTGCCGTCATCAAGGGACGTACGGACACGAAGAGCCGTGTTGTTGGCCTGCGCGCCGACATGGACGCACTTCCGATCGAAGAAGCAACCGGGCTCGACTATGCGTCGAAGCACCCGGGCAAGATGCATGCTTGCGGTCATGACGGGCACACGTCGATCCTGCTCGGGGCAGCGCAATATCTGGCTGAGACGCGGAACTTTGACGGCACGGTTGTGCTCGCCTTCCAACCTGCCGAGGAAGGTGGCGGCGGGGGGCGCGAGATGGTCAATGACGGGCTGATCGATCGCTGGGGCATTCAGGAGGTCTATGGTCTGCACAACATGCCGGGTCTGCCCACGGGCAGCTTTGCCATTCGGCCCGGGGCTTTGCTGGCCTCCGCCGATGAATTCGAGGTCACGGTAACGGGCAAAGGCGGCCACGCCGCCGCGCCACACCAGTCCATCGACCCCAACGTGGCGGCGGCCCATATCATCCTTGGCTTGCAAAGTATTGCGAGCCGGAACGTGGACCCGCTAGCCTCGGCCGTTGTGTCGGTGTGCGCGCTGCATTCCGACATCGACACGCACAACATCATCCCACAGGTCACACGGATGACCGGTACGGTTCGCGCACTGGACTCAGATGTGAGGGATTTCGTGGAAGCGCGGGTGACCGAGATCGTAACCGCCACAGCTCAAGCCTACCAATGTGAAGCCAAGGTGGATTACACCGTTGGGTATCCTGTGACCATTAACCATGATGAACATACAGAATATGCGGCGGCGGCTGCCCGCGCCGTGGCCGGGGACGTAATTACCGATATCCCGCCCATCATGGCAGCCGAGGATTTCTCGTTCATGTTAAATGCCTGTCCCGGTGCCTATATCATGCTGGGGAATGGAGATGGGCCGATGGTGCATCACCCCGAATATCAATTCGATGACGAAGCTATTCCCGCAGGCGCCAGCTGGTTCGTGGAACTGGTCGAACAACGTATGCCTGCGCAGTAAACAAAGGACGCATTAATGCCCATCAAGAACCGCTTTGCCGAAATGCACGCCGACATAACTGCGTGGCGACGTGACATCCATCAGCATCCCGAAATTCTGTTCGATACCCATCGCACCAGCGCGCTGGTGGCCGAAAAGCTGCGCGCTTTTGGCTGTGATGAAGTGGTTGAAGGGATCGGACGCACCGGCGTCGTGGGCGTGATCAAAGGGAAGGCTGATGGATCGGGCAAGGTCATTGGTCTGCGCGCGGATATGGATGCGCTGCCGATCCATGAGGCGACAGGCGTTGAATATGCGTCGAAAACCGACGGGGCCATGCATGCCTGCGGCCATGATGGGCACACGGCGATGCTGCTTGGGGCCGCGCAGTATCTTTCGGAAACGCGGAACTTTGACGGATCGGTTGTCGTGATCTTCCAGCCTGCGGAAGAGGGTGGCGGCGGCGGTCGCGAGATGTGCAACGACGGCATGATGGATCGGTGGGGCATTCACGAAGTCTATGGCATGCACAACTGGCCGGGTCGGCCTGTGGGCGAGTTTTCTATCCGTCCGGGGCCGTTTTTTGCGGCAACCGATCTGCTCGAAATCGAGTTCGAGGGCCTTGGCGGGCATGCCGCAAAGCCGCATGAAACAATCGACACGACGCTGATGGCGTCTCACGCGGTGACGATGTTGCAATCCATCGTAAGCCGCAATGCAGACCCGATCGACCGGATCGTGGTGTCTATCACATCGTTTGAGACGTCTTCCAAGGCGTTCAACGTGATCCCGCAGACGGTGCAGATCATGGGCACTGTGCGAACGATGAGTGCCGAGGCGCGAGATTTGGCTGAAAAGCGGGTGGTCGAGATCTGCGAGGGTGTTGCCAGCACCTTTGGTGGTGTGGCGCAGGTGAATTACAACCGGAACTACCCGGTGATGGTGAACCATGACGAGCAGACGGAATTTGCTGCTGACGTGGCGCGGTCGGTGTCAGGGCAGTGCGAAGAGGCTGCGTTGGTTATGGGAGGCGAGGATTTCGCCTTTATGCTGGAGGAACGTCCCGGGGCTTATATCCTTATGGGTAACGGTGACACGGCGATGGTTCATCACCCGGAATACAACTTCAATGACGAGGCGATTCCGGCGGGTTGTTCATGGTGGGCGGAGATTGTGGAGCAGCGGTTACCAATTGCGTCGTGACGGCGTGTGACGCTCCTGCCTCTGGCAGACCGCCCCACCCACCGTCCCTTCAGGAGCTTAGAAGTTCTTTGTAGATCGCGATGATTGCGTCCGCTTCCTGCTGAAGCTGGAAGTGGTCGACCATGTGCTGACGGGCGTTGTTCGACCATTCGGTTAGTTTGTCTGGATTGGTCAGCAGCGCGGTCGATGCATCCACCATCTGGTCCACATCTCCAGCGTCGATGAGCGTGCCTGTTTGTCCGTCAACGATCAACTCTTCGAACGCGCCGACGCGGGTTGTAATGGCGGGCGCACCGCAGGCCATGGCCTCAAGTGGTGTGAGGCCGAAGCCTTCCCACCGTTGGGGTGCGATATAGATGTCGAGGGCCTGGTAGAAGCGGGGGTTTCCCAGACGGGAACCTCTGGCAGGAACAGTAGTCGATCAGCAAGATCAGCGGCCTGCACACGCGCTTTGAGGTCGTCGAGAAAGCTTTGATCCTTGTCGACGGCCCGGCCCATGACAATGGCGGCAGCCCGTTGATGATCGTTCAACACCCGGATCATTGCATCAACGAAGACATCCGTGCCCTTCTGCGCCCGAATGCGCCCGAAACAGCCCATGAGTGGACCATGTGGCAACCCGAGTTCTGACCTGAGTGCTGCCTTGTCCGGATGCGGCACAAAGGTGTTGGTGTCGATACCATGGTGGATAACCGTGGCATCGCGCTCAAGATAGCTGGCCGTCTTAGCAGACGTGGCAATGATCGCGTCCATGCGTGCGATCAGCGCTTTGGTCAGCCCGGTGTGATGGCGCTGGCTGGCTGAGGTAAACAGCAGTTTGAGCCGCTTGCCCAGCAATCCGCGCAGGGCCAAGCCGGCGATCATCTCCACATTGCGCCGGGCATGCCAGACCCGAGCGCCGGACGGACCGCTGCGCGGCATGTTCAGAAGGCGGGACCATGGGACGTTTGGTACGTCGTCCGGCATTTCGGGGGCGCAGGCGGTAATGGCGATGGACTGCGCTTGCAGCGGCACCAGCCGCGCGACGGTGGCGGTGACACCCGAAAGCCGTCTTTTGAAATTTGGGGCAATAACGTCGATGTCAGCGAGATCAGGCATGGGGGTCCATAGCCTGACCATCCATCAGAGAGAAGAGGCGGTGCGCAATCGCATCCAGCGCTTCGGTGCCCGTGGGGGCAAGAGGGCGGGCATTGGTCGCCAGTTGCGCGGCACGGCTTGGGTGGGTGAGGAGTGTGTCGATCTCTGCCGCGAGTGTGGCGCTGTCTGTCACTTGCACGCTCGCGTCCTTCATCTGGAAAGCGGCGTAGGCCTCCGCGAAGTTTGCGTAGTTCGGTCCGTGAACGATGGCTGTCTGTGCGGCCGCCGGTTCGAACGGCGTGTGGCCTCCGACATCCGAGAAGGAGCCGCCGAGAAACACGATTGGACTGAGCGCGTACCAAAGGTCTGTCTCGCCCATCGTGTCGGCGAGATAGACTTGCGTAGGTGCGTCCAAACTCTGCCCCATGCTGCGCTGTGCGACGCTTAGGTTGGCCTCACGGATCAAGGGCAGGATATCGGTGGCCCGTTCTGGATGGCGTGGCACAAGGATCAGGCACAGGTTCGGGTGCGACTTCAGCAGAACGTTGTGCGCGGCCAGCACCTGTTCTTCTTCGCCGGGATGGGTTGATGCAGCGACCCAGACAGGTCGTCCTCCCAGCGCGCCGTGTGCCGCATCCAACTCTTCCGGTTTGACGCGGGGTGCTCCGAGGATGGATTTGAGGTTGGTGCCCTGTTCAGCCTCAATGAGCCCCATATCCCGCAAGTGGTCACGGCTCCGCCTGTCCTGGCAATGCGCCCAGGTTATCCCGCGCAGAACATAGGACGCAGTGGTTGGAAATTTCTTCCACCCGTCCGCGCTGCGATCTGACAAACGGGCATTGAGCAGGGCAACGGGCAAATCCCGTTGCGCGCAGATATCCAACAGGTTGGGCCATAACTCGGATCTCGACCAGTACACACAAGTCGGGGCGCCAATGGTTCAGAAAGCGGCTGAGGGGACCCATGCCGTCCAGGGGACTGAACTGGTGCAGGACGCCTGTGGGCAGATGAGGAGCAACAGCTTCGGCTGAAGTGGCGGTGCCCGACGTCAGCAGCACTTGCACATCCGGAGCCACATCGCGGATGCGCTTGATCAGCGGCAGCACCGATTTTGCTTCGCCCACCGAAGCGCCATGAAACCAGATCAATGGTCCAAGCGGACGTTCAGCACTGGAGTGTCCCAGCCGTTCATGCGCGCGATCCACGGTAACCCCAGCCCGCCGCAATTTGTTTACAGCAGAGCGCGCGGCAAAGGGTAGGGCCACCGCGCTGAGGGCGCGGTAAAGCCGGAACAGGGCCGTGGGGTGCATGGGCGTCCTAGCCGCCCGTGTGGCTCATGTGCCGGGGCATCTGCCCATCCAGCCGTTGCCGGGAGTAGTCGAAATCATGTCCCTTGGGCTTGAGGGCAATGGCGGCGCGAATGGCCTCCTTGAGCGGGCCGTCGTCCTCGGGGAAATCACGCAATGGCGCGCGCAGGCCGGCCATATCTTCCTGACCCAAACACATGTATATCTCACCCGTGCAGGTGATCCGCACGCGGTTGCAGCTTTCGCAGAAATTGTGGCTGAGCGGTGTGATGAAGCCGATCTTTTGGCCCGTTTCTTCCAGCCGGACATAGCGTGCGGGACCACCCGTGCGTTCGGCGAGATCCGTGACCGTGTAGTGTTCGGAATAGCGCGCGCGCACATCCTTCAATGACCAGTATTGGCCCAAACGGTCCTCGTTGCCGATGTCGCCCATCGGCATGACCTCAATCCAGGTGAGGTCCATGTCGCGCTCGGCGCACCACTGAGTGATGGTCGGCAACTCATCTTCGTTGAAACCTTTGAGAGCGACGGCGTTGATCTTGATCCGCAGGCCGGCGGCCTGAGCTGCATCAATGCCGCGCAGCACTTGGGGCAGGCGGCCCCAACGTGTGATGTCGGCGAATTTACCCTCGCCCAGAGTATCCAGCGATACGTTCACCCGACGGACACCCGCAGCATAGAGTTCCTTGGCGAAACGCTCCAACTGACTGCCATTTGTCGTGAGCGTCAGTTCCTTGAGCGATCCAGCATCAAGATGCCGACCCATGCCGTTGAAAAAGGTCATGATGTCCCGGCGCACCAGCGGTTCGCCGCCTGTAATGCGCAGCTTTTGCACGCCGAGGTCGACAAAGGTCGAACACATGCGGTCCAGTTCTTCCAGTGTCAGCAACTCTTTCTTGGGCAGAAAGGTCATGTTTTCCGACATGCAATATACGCAGCGAAAATCGCACCGGTCGGTAACGGATACGCGCAGATAGGTGATGGCGCGCTGGAAGGGGTCGATCAAAGGGGCTGTCATAGGTTAATTGGTATGCATCGCGCGGCCTACCTGCAAGGGGCATTGCGCGACAATGGACCAAAGTCGAGGTATGCGAATGCGCTGGTTTATGTTGAGTGTCTGCGTTCTGAGTGTGGCGGCATGCGATGCGCTGCCCCAATGGGCGGGCGGTGCCAGGCCCGCGCCAACGGTGGAGCAACCGGTTGATGAACAGGCGGGAGGGGCGGAAACTGATGCGGACGACGCGGTTGATGAACAATCTGCTGCAGCACCTGATGACGCGGCCGAGGTGTCGATCGGAACACTTGGGCGCACCGTTGCATCGCTTGGGAATGCGGCGGAACCGGGGTTGTGGTTGAAGACGCCGCTGGTGTCGGTCGAACAGAGTGGCCGCGTGTACTATGCCGAAACCAATACGACCGTGGACGTCACATTGATCCCCATTGACGGACCCAGCACAGCAGGCAGTCGCCTGTCCCTTCAGGCGATGCAGGCGCTGGGTGCGCCTTTGACCGGATTGCCAGAAGTGGATGTTTTTGGCGCGTAGCGCTAGGCTTTCAGAGGTACTTTCCCGCCTCACGCCGCGCAAAGGGTTTCATCGCATCACCGTGTGTTGCCAAGAATTCTGTGGCGCGCGGGACGTCGTGTTTTGAAAGCTCACGCACCCACCATGCAATCACTTTCTGGATGAACCACGTCTGATCCGGCACATAGGTTGCGGCCCAGCTCAGTACGCGGTCACGTATTTCAATGTCCTGCGGCTTGGGATTGTTCTGCTTGGTCCACGGGAGGGTAATGACCAGAGCCGCCCGACGCGTCCACATGTGATCCGAGCCTGTCCAGGCTTCGACTTGATCCACTCGTGTTGGGTCAGCGACAAGCCGTCTTTGACCCGCCATGCAGGCGTGATCGGCGATGGCCCAGCTGTCGAAGTCGGGAACCCATGACGCGATCAGAGCCCAGGCATCCTCGTCGGGCCGGATCCGCGCTTGCGTCAACAGCTTGGCGGCTGCAACACGCGCTTCGTAAACGTCCGTCTGCCAAAGCCCGTCGGCCAAGGCGATGCGCGCTGGCACGTCCAGCCCTTGCCGCCATTGCTTGGACAGGTCGTTCAGAACCGGGTTCGGCACGCCCAAATGCAGCCGGTCAGACTTGTGATAGGCTTTGGCGCCCGCTGCTCGTTCGACATCGGCATGCGCATTTATCTGATCCAGTGCCTCTTCGGGGGTCATTCCACGGTCACGGATTTGGCGAGGTTGCGGGGCTGATCCACATCGGTGCCTTTGGCGACAGCAGTGTGATAGGCCAGCAACTGCGCGGGCAGGGCATAGAGGATGGGTGCGACGATATCCGGACAGTCGGGCATGGCGATCTCTGACCAAACGCCATCCCCGGCTTCGGCAATACCGGCCGCGTTCGAGACCAGAACCACTTTGCCCTTGCGGGCCATGACTTCCTGCATGTTTGACACCGTTTTGTCGAACAACCCGTCCTTGGGCGCCATGACAACCACCGGAACATGTTTGTCGACCAACGCAATGGGCCCATGCTTTAACTCACCTGATGCATAAGCTTCGGCATGTATGTAACTGATTTCTTTCAGTTTAAGGGCGCCCTCCAAGGCGAGCGGATACATGACGCCGCGTCCGAGGAACAGGATGTCCCGCGCCTCGGCCAGTTTGCGTGCCGTGCGCTTCATCACAGCGCTTCGGTCAATGCCATGCGTCATCAAAGATGGAAGGCTGCGCAGTGCCGATACGTGATTGGCGAAGGTTGCCGTGTCAATCTCTCCGCGGTCCCGCGCCGCGCGCAGGGCCAACATCAGCAGAACAGTCAACTGGCACGTGAACGCCTTGGTCGACGCCACGCCAACTTCGACCCCTGCATGGATCGGCAGGGCGAGGTCGCTTTCACGGGCAATCGAGCTTTCGGGGACGTTGATCACGGATACGATCTTGTCCGCCTTACCGTCGCAATAGCGGAGGGCGGCAAGGGTGTCCGCCGTTTCGCCCGATTGGCTGACAAACAGGGCCAGTGTTTTGCCGGGGATGGGTGGCTCACGGTAGCGGAATTCGGACGCGACATCGACCTCGACCGGCAGGCGAGCGATCTGTTCGAACCAGTACTTTGCGGTCAGGCAGGCGTAGTATGCAGTGCCGCAAGCAACCATGGTCAGCCGCTCAATGTTTTTGAAGTCGATGCCGGGGTCGGGCAGGGTGATTTCGCCATCGCTGCCCAGATAATTGGCAAGCGTATTGTTCAGAACATTGGGCTGTTCCGCGATTTCCTTGGCCATGAAGTGCTTGTGACCGGCCTTGTCCACGCGGGCTGCATCGATCTGGATTTGACGTACCGCCCGGTTGGCCAAAGTGCCGTTAGCATCCCGGATCTCGACCCCTTGGCGGGTAACAACCGCGCGGTCGCCTTCCTCCAGATAGGTGATGCGATCGGTCAGGGGGGCCAACGCGATGGCATCTGACCCGACAAACATCTCGCCCTCGCCATGGCCGATGGCAAGGGGGAGCCTTTGCGCGCCGCGACAATCAGGTCGTCCTGCCCATCAAAAAGGAATGCGAGGGCGAATGCGCCCTCAAGCCGGTCCAACGTTTTGAACGCGGCCTCAACCGGCTCGGCACCTTGCTGCATGTGGTGATGCGTCATCAGGGCGACGGTTTCGGTGTCTGTCTCGGTCTCGAAACTGATCCCGGCGTCGGCCAGTTCGGCACGCAATTCGCGGAAGTTTTCAATGATCCCGTTGTGCACGACGGCAACCGGACCGGCGCGATGCGGGTGCGCGTTGCCCTCGCTTGGGCCGCCATGTGTGGCCCAGCGGGTGTGACCTATCCCCGCTTTCCCAGCCAGGGGTTCATGCACCAACTTGTCGCTCAGGTTCACGAGCTTGCCAACGGCACGGCGGCGGTCAAGGACACCACCGTTGATCGTTGCAATCCCGGCGCTGTCATAGCCACGGTATTCAAGCCGCTTCAGCGCCTCGACCAGAATGGGGGCCACTTCATGATCGCCCAGAACGCCTACAATTCCACACATTTAACTGCCTCTGCTCTGACGGGCCTTCTTGGCGCGCAACATTTCAAAGAGTTTGCGGGCCATACCCGGTTTTTCGACTTGCGGCGCGCGGGCAATGGCAAGGGCGCCGTCCTCCACATCAGATGTGATGACCGAGCCGGAGCCGGTCATTGCCTCATCACCGACGGACACAGGCGCCACAAGCATCGTATTGGACCCGATGAAGGCACGTGCGCCAATCTCGGTCCGGTGTTTCATGACGCCGTCGTAGTTGCAGGTGATGGTCCCTGCGCCGATATTGCTGGCCTCGCCCACCGATGCGTCGCCGATATAGGACAGGTGATTGACCTTCGCTCCGGTGGCCAGTGTCGCGTTCTTGACCTCGACGAAATTGCCGATGCGTACATCCTCGGCCAGCTCGGCACCGGGGCGCAGGCGGGCATAGGGGCCAACGATCGCACCGCGCGACACGTGGCACCCCTCCAGATGCGAAAAGGCGCGGATGGTGGCGCCGCTTTCAACGGTCACGTCGGGGCCGAAGACCACATTTGGCTCGATCAAAGCATCCCGCCCGACGACGGTGTCAAAGGACAGATAAACCGTGTCGGGGGCCATCATTGTCACGCCGCTGTCCAGCAATTGAGCGCGCGCGCGGGTCTGAAAGATGGCGTCAGCATCCGCTAGGTCAGAGCGGCTGTCGACACCCAGGGTTTCGGCCTCATCGCACTTCACCGCCGTGACCTTCAGTCCGCGCGCATTGGCCAGTTCTGGCACGGCAGTTAGGTAGTATTCGCCTGATGCGTTGTTGTTTGTGACCTCAGACAGAAGCTCGAACAGCACCTTTGCGTCACAGGCCATCAACCCGCTGTTGGTAAAGCGGATGGCCCGTTCGTCTTCGGTGGCATCCTTGTATTCGACGATCTTGACCAGCCGGTCTCCGTCCATGACCAGACGTCCGTAGCGGGGCTGCAACTCGGCGATGTCAAAGCCCAGTACGACGACATCGTGGGTGCGCCGGGCCTCAACCATACGGGTGAGGGTGTCGGGTTGCAGAAAGGGTGTGTCACCAAAGACGACAACCACGTCGCCCTCAAATCCTTCAAGCGCTGCGCGGGCCTGATCCACGGCATGGCCGGTGCCAAGCTGTTCTTCCTGAAGTACCACATGAACGCTTGGGTCAAAATCCATCGCTGACGCGCGCACCTGATCGCTGCCGTGTCCTGCGACCACGATTGTGTGTGCGGGTTCGAGGGCTGATCCGGCCCTGAGCGTGTGGTGCAGCATCGGGGCGCCAGCAATGGGATGAAGGACCTTGGGCAGGTCCGATTTCATCCGTGTGCCTTTGCCCGCGGCCAGGATGATTAGTGCAACGCTCATGGCTTTCTCTTTGTATTTTTGTTTGGCCCTGTTTATCCGCTGGGCGCAAAGGCGCAAGCGTGTGGCAATCAAAGAAGATTTCGGCTTGCAACAGGAATGGGCGGTCATCCGCCAGAAGGGGCGACGTATGGCGGCGGTGATTTTCGATCTGGATGGCACGTTGGCAGACACAAGTGGGGACCTGTTGGCTGCAGCCAATCACTGTTTTCGCGACATGGGTTTGGGTGATGTTCTGGGGCCGGACGATGCGGGTGTCGCGCTGCGGGGCGGGCGGATGATGCTGCGCACTGGCCTGACACGTGTGGAGCAGATGGATGATGCGGTGGTCGACAAATACTACCCCGTACTCCTCGAAGCCTATGCGGCTGACATCAGCAGCCGCACAACACTGTACCCCGGGGTAATGCAAGCCATCGCGGTCTTGTCCGATCAGGGCTATGCCATCGGCATTTGCACCAACAAACCTGAAGGGTTGGCGGAACAGTTGATGCAGGACCTTGGTGTGCGGGATGCGTTCGGCAGCCTGGTCGGGGCCGATACACTGCCCGTACGCAAGCCTGATCCAGAACCTTTGTTCGAGGCAACACGCCGTTTGGGCGTCGATCAGCAGACCTGCATTCTGGTGGGTGATAGTGACACCGATCGGAACACTGCCCGCGCAGCAGGTGTGCCATCGGTGCTGGTGACTTTTGGACCGTCTGGCGAGGATATGGCGGCTTTGGAACCCGAAGCGTTGCTGGACAACTATGCCGCACTGCCCAGCGTTGTCACCGCGCTGCGCCCACTGGCCTAATCCCGCAGGTTCGCTTTCGGAACATGAAATAAGAGCAGGATGTCTTGACGGGTTCTGCGCCACATCTCACAAACACCACCATGACAGAGCATTTTACAGGCAGCTTCACCCAGCAAGAGCCCATTCCCGAAGCGGGGATTGAGGCGGCGATTGCAGTTATGCGGCATGGCCGCTTGCACCGATACAACACGGTCGAAGGCGAGTTGTCGGAAACGGCGCTGCTGGAACAGGAGTTTGCAGCCGAGGTCGGGGCGCAATACTGCCTTGCGGTGGCATCGGGCGGGTATGCCATGGCGACGGCCCTGCGTGCGGTCGGGGTGCAGGCAGGGGACAAGGTGCTGTCAAATGCCTTTACCCTCGCGCCGGTGCCTGGTGCGATTGCATCGCTTGGTGCCGTGCCTGTGTTTGTTGGGGTGACTGAAAGCCTGACCATCGACTTGGATGATCTCGAAGGCAAGTTGGACCAGGCCAAGGTGCTTCTGCTCAGTCACATGCGCGGGCATATCTGCGATATGGACCGCTTGATGGCCATGTGCGATGCCGCCGATGTGACGGTGATCGAGGATTGCGCCCACACTATGGGGGCCGCATGGAACGGTGTCGCCTCGGGGCGGCATGGGGCCATCGGGTGCTATTCGTGCCAGACCTATAAACATGTCAATTCGGGTGAGGGCGGATTTCTGGTCACTGATGATCCGCATCTGGCGGCCAAGGCCGTAATGCTGTCCGGCAGCTACATGCTGTTCGAGCGTCACCTTGCCGCCCCGCCGAAAGAGGCGTTCGACGACATCAAATACCACACACCCAACATTTCGGGGCGTATGGACAACTTGCGCGCGGCAATCCTGCGCCCACAGATTGCGGATATTGCAACGCAGTGTCAGCGCTGGAACGACCGCTACTATGCGATTGAGGACGGTTTGCGTGACACGCCCGGCCTGACCGTAATTGATCGTCCCAAGGCAGAAACGATTGTTGGGTCGTCCATTCAGTTTCTTTTGCTGGATTGGGCTGCATCCGCGGTGCGCGAAGTCATTAGCCGATGCGCTGCACGTGGTGTTGAATTGAAATGGTTTGGCGCAGCAGAACCGGTTGCGTTCACCAGTCGCTATGACAGCTGGCGCTATGCCCCTTCAAAACCGATGGCGGCCAGTGACCGGGTGCTGGCGGGCATCGTGGATATGCGTGTTCCCTTGACGTTCAGTCTGGAAGACTGCGCGTTGATTGCCCGGATCATTCGGGACGAAGTCACCCGTATCAACAATCGCATGACGGCCTGAACGTGGGTAAATAGGCGGATGGGCGCCGCTCTAGCGGGCTCAAATGCTTTGTCCGGACACGAATTGGCGTGCGTCCCGGCACGTTGGTGATAGCATTTGGTGCATTCCGTGCGGCTTATGTTCAGCAGCACGACATTGACCAAAAGCTATCGACTATGCGCACAGAGAAGAAGTCTGAGACCCTCGAAGTTCGGGTGAGCCTGAGTGAAAAATCCGCCTTTGCAGCCCGTGCGGCTGCGCGGGGCGAATCCATGAGCGCTGCCCTGCGCAGGCTGATTGCAGAAGATGCCGTGCCTCATCTTTTATTCAATGAGGTTCCCATGTGGCGAAAATTCGTCTTTGCCGGTGCGCCGGCCGCTCTCACCGCTTCTGTCCTGATCGCCGTCTCTCTTGCCGGAGCGGAAGCCAAAACTGATTTCAAGGGCAACTTTCGCTCCTTGGATACCAATCGGGATGGTGTGGTCGACCGCGCAGAACTTGTGGCGGACATGACCCATCAAATTGCACAGGCAGACATTCCACGTGCGTGCAAAGGCACGCAATGGGAAGAACGCTGGACCGCCACACCCGAGAAGTTGGCCGATGGGCATATGGAATTTTATGACGCAAATGGTGACGGGGAAGTGACGCTGAAGGAATACGTAGCCGCCTTTGAACGTCAGAGAGCAAACGACTTTGTTGATGCCGACACAGACAACAGCGGGTTTGTCACACTGAGCGAGCTTGAAGCGGCGTATCGTTTGGATGAGGCCAAGGTAAGTGCGAAATGCCGCGCGGCCATCGGGATGCAGAGCGCGGCCAAGGCCCCTGAGATCATCGAGTTTCTGGACGCCGACGGCGATGGCCACGTGAGTCTTCGGGAATTCGTGGACCACTGACCGGGACTCGACACTGAAATCCTTCCTCGCTATTATTGAACGTGCGTTCAATTTACGGGCGAATATCGGGGGAGGACCCATGTTCCACGCATCAATGACTTTCGATCTGGGTGACGAGATCGGCGCGCTGCGCGATATGGTCCATCGTTGGGCGCAGGATCGTGTGAAACCGATTGCGGCCAAGATCGACACGGACAACAGCTTTCCGCCCGAACTTTGGCCCGAGATGGGTGAGCTTGGTCTACTTGGCATTACCGTGTCAGAGGAAGACGGTGGGGCGGGCATGGGCTATCTCGCCCATACGGTCGCTGTCGAGGAAATCGCACGGGCCAGCGCTTCGGTCTCTCTCAGCTACGGTGCGCATTCGAACCTTTGTGTGAACCAGATCAAACTGAATGCCACCCCCGAGCAGAAGGCAAAGTACTTGCCCGGATTGGTCAGCGGGGAAAATGTCGGCGCACTTGCCATGTCGGAAGCTGGCGCTGGCTCGGACGTTGTGTCGATGAAACTGCATGCCGAGAAACGCAATGATCGCTTTATCCTGAACGGTACGAAGTATTGGATCACCAACGGACCGGACGCCGATACGCTGGTTGTCTACGCCAAGACTGATCCGAACGCCGGTGCCCGGGGCATGACAGCATTCCTGATCGAACGCAGTATGGTCGGGTTCTCCACATCCCCACATTTTGACAAACTTGGTATGCGGGGGTCGAACACGGGTGAGTTGATCTTTGAAGATGTCGAGGTCCCGTTCGAAAACATTCTTGGGCAAGAGGGGCACGGCGTGGCCGTCCTCATGTCTGGCTTGGACTATGAACGGGTTGTTCTGGCAGGGATCGGACTGGGCATCATGGCGGCATGTCTGGATGAGGTCATGCCCTATGTCACCGAACGCAAGCAATTCGGTCAGCCCATCGGAAACTTCCAATTGATGCAGGGAAAGATCGCAGACATGTATGCCGCGATGAACTCGTCCCGCGCCTATGTCTACGAAGTCGCCAAGGCCTGTGATCGGGGCGAGGTCACTCGGCAGGACGCGGCTGCATGCTGTCTCTATGCGTCCGAGGAAGCCATGAAACAGGCGCATCAGGCCGTTCAGGCCATGGGTGGCGCAGGATTCCTGAACGATGCACCCGTTGCGCGGATTTTCCGTGACGCAAAGCTGATGGAAATCGGGGCGGGAACATCGGAAATCAGGCGCATGCTGGTGGGGCGTGAGCTGGTTTCGGCCATGATGTGATGCCGCGCCAGGTTATCATTACAACAGCCACTTTGGTTGTTCTGGCTGCGCTCGGTGGCTTCTGGCTGGGCCAGCGGCAGGTGAACCTGGACGCGACTGGTGTGATCGAGGCTGTGGCCGATGCACATGTGGCAACGCATGGCGGCGACAGTCGCGAATGCGTGGGATGGCCCGGGGATGACAGCGCCGTCTTTTTTGTGCGTTGCGGCGCATCCCTTTATGCCGTGGACCGGTGGGGGCGGGTCTCTCTGGTTGATCAGGAGGGCGGAGCGTGAATATGGCTGCCCAGTGCCTGAAGCATCCTGACGAGCAGGTCGCAATCATTGATCTCGCACCAGCGGGTCGTATCGACGTGACCTATGCCGATTTGTCCGCGATGGTGGATGGATTGGCTCGGGCTTTGCAAGCCGAGGTGAGACCGGGTGATCGCGTGGGCGTGTTGTTGTCACAGTCGCCTTGGTGCGCTGCGGCGCATCTGGCGATCTGGAAAATTGGCGCGATTTCAGTGCCTTTGTTCAAGTTATTCAAGCATGACGCGTTGCGGTCTCGTATCAGCGATGCGGCTGTTTCCTTGGTTCTGACCGACCGGGAAGGTGCCGCACTGGTCGGAGAGTTGGCCCGGTGCTGGCAGGCGGATCAGGCGGGCATGCCGGGTGATCCTGTGCCTTTCGCATCTGCGACGGCAAAAACTCCGGCTGTTCTTATCTACACGTCGGGCACCACTGGGAGCCCGAAGGGTGCACTGCATGGGCACGGGGTTCTGGACGGCCACTTGCCCGGTGTCTCGCTCAGCCATGATGAGCTGGGTCAGTCGGGTGATTGTTTGTGGACGCCTGCCGACTGGGCCTGGATTGGCGGCCTCTTTGACGTGTTGATGCCGGGGCTTGCCTTGGGCGTGCCCGTTGTCGCCGCACGCATGCCAAAGTTCACCGTGGAAGGTTGCCTGAAAACTATCGAGCAAGCATCTGTACGGAATGTGTTTTTCCCTCCAACGGCTCTGCGCATGTTGAAGGCCGAGGGCGCTCGGATTAGCGGATTGCGGTCGGTTGCCAGCGGCGGCGAACCATTGGGCGCGGAAATGCTCGCCTGGGGTCGGGACGCGCTGGGTGTTACGATCAACGAGTTTTACGGCCAGACGGAATGCAACATGGTGGTGACGTCCTGCGCCGCACAGTACGAGAGCAAGTCCGGGTGCATGGGCCGCCCGGTGCCCGGGTTTGATGTGGCGATCATCGATGAGGATGGCAGCATAACGGAAGGTGAGGGCGACATAGCGGTCAGGCGTGGCGCACCATCAATGATGCTTGAGTATTGGCAGCGCCCGGGGGCCACAGCAGACAAGTTTCGAGGCGAGTGGATGCTGACCGGGGATCGTGGTCAACAAGACGGGCCCGATATCCGGTTTGTTGGACGCGATGACGATGTTATCACGTCAGGCGGTTATCGAATTGGACCGGCTGAGATTGAAGACTGTCTGCTGACGCATCCGGACGTTGCAACAGTTGGTGTTGTAGGAAAGCCCGACGCACTGAGGACTGAGATCGTCAAAGCCTACGTTGTGCCCAAACTGGGCAGGCATCCGGATGCGAAGTCTTTGCAAGCTTTCGTCAAAGACCGGCTCGCAAACTATTCATATCCAAGGGAAATCGAATTTCTGGATGCCTTGCCCATGACTGTCACAGGCAAGGTTATTCGTAAAGAGCTCAAGGCGCGCGCAATCCGCGAGGTGCAGGAGTGATGCGCGCCTTGACTTTAGAAGCGCCGCACATAGGCGAAGTTCAGAACGATCGGGTCAATCTCGGCAGTGCCGATATTTGCGCCGTCCAAGGTCACATCGCTGTCGATGTCGATCCAACGGATGTTGGCACGGAACGCATCACGATCGCTGATGGCATAGTCGACACCGGCCTGCACGGCGACGCCCCAGCTGTCATCCAGTTTAAGGTCGCCAAGAGGCGAGGATTCATCCGAGAAGGTGGTGTAGTTCACACCGATACCCAGATAGGGTTTCCAGGCGGTATCAGTGGGGAAGTGATAGTTGACCGACAAGGTCGGAGGCAGGTGTTTGACCGACCCGATATCGCCCGAGGTGGACAAGGATACGTCGTGTTTAAATTGGGTTGCGGCCAAAAGTTCTATGCCCCAGTTGTCGGCAAAGAAGTATTCACCGGTAATGGTCAGCGCATAGCCGTCATCGACATCTGCAGTTTGAGAGGCAACGGTCCCATTGTCAGAGTCGGGGAAAACCCCACCCAGACCGACACCAAGGGTCCAATCTCCTTTCGATTGAGCGGATGCGCCACCGGCAAGAGCCAGCGCTGCGCAGGCGGCGATCACGAATCTATTGGTGTGTTTCATCTCTTTTTTCACCTGTTTTTGAGTTCCTGCGTATCTTTTGCCCAAGCGGCAATTTCTCGCGATGATCCAGATCAATCGCAGACAAGTTTCGGTTGCGACATTCTGTCCACCAATCTCTCTACATACGGAGTTCTGCCATGCGCCTGACCTCTTCGGTCCTGACCGGGTCCGACGATTTTCGTTCCAACCGCGCGGCGCATCTGGACGCTTTGCGCGTTGTTGAAGAGGCGGCGCACGCGGCGGTGCAAGGCGGCGGCGAACGGTCACGCGACCGGCACATCAGTCGCGGCAAGATGTTGCCGCGTGATCGTGTGGCAAACCTGTTGGACCCCGGTTCGCCTTTCCTTGAGGTTGGGGCGACTGCCGCGCACGGGCTCTATGACGGCGCGGCACCCTGTGCCGGGGTGATTGCAGGTGTGGGGCGCGTCATGGGGCACGAGGTCATGGTGGTGTGCAACGACGCCACCGTGAAGGGTGGCACCTATTACCCGATGACCGTCAAGAAGCATTTGAGGGCTCAGGAGATCGCGGAACAGAACCATCTGCCCTGCATCTACCTGGTCGACAGCGGTGGTGCGAACCTCCCCAATCAGGACGAGGTGTTCCCGGATCGTGATCATTTCGGGCGCATCTTCTTCAACCAGGCGCAGATGAGTGCAAAGGGCATTCCCCAGATTGCGGTCGTCATGGGGTCTTGTACGGCAGGTGGTGCATATGTCCCTGCCATGTCCGACGTGACAATCATCGTAAAGGAACAGGGCACGATCTTTCTGGCCGGGCCGCCACTGGTCAAGGCCGCCACGGGCGAGGTGGTTAGTGCCGAAGACCTTGGTGGCGGCGACGTACACACGCGTCTCTCTGGTGTGGCCGACTATCTGGCCGAGGATGATGCGCACGCACTGGCTTTGGCGCGTAGAAGCGTTGGCAACCTCAACCTGCGCAAGCCGACCGCCGTCACGCTGCAAAGTGTTGAGGAACCTGCTTATGACCCCGAGGAAATCCTTGGTGTCGTGCCTGCCGACCTGCGCACACCTTATGACATTCACGAGGTGATTGCGCGGGTCGTTGACGGTTCACGCTTCGATCCGTTCAAGGCGCGGTTTGGCGAAACGCTGATCTGTGGTTTTGCCCATATCAAGGGCGTGCCCGTCGGCATCATCGCCAACAACGGTGTGCTGTTTTCCGAAGCCGCCCAGAAAGGTGCGCATTTTGTCGAGCTGTGTTCGCAACGCAAGATTCCATTGGTGTTCCTGCAAAACATCACGGGATTCATGGTCGGCCAGAAATACGAAAACGAAGGGATCGCGCGCCACGGGGCCAAGATGGTGACGGCGGTGGCGACCACGTCGGTGCCGAAGGTGACGATGCTTGTCGGTGGATCCTTTGGCGCGGGCAATTACGGCATGGCCGGGCGCGCCTATTCCCCAAGATTCCTGTGGTCATGGCCGAACTCGCGCATATCGGTCATGGGCGGCGCACAAGCTGCGGGTGTGCTGGCCACTGTGAAACGGGACGGGATCGAGCGGGGCGGGGGCACGTGGTCAGCCGAGGAAGAGGCCGCGTTCAAACAGCCGACCATAGATATGTTCGAGGAACAGTCGCATCCGCTCTACGCCTCCGCGCGATTGTGGGATGACGGCGTGATTGATCCCCGCAAAGCGCGGGACGTTTTGTATCTCAGCCTGTCTGCGGCCCTGAATGCACCGATTGAGGACACACGCTTTGGCGTGTTCCGGATGTGAGGAATTGCTGATGTTTGGTACAATCCTCATTGCAAACCGGGGCGAGATTGCCTGCCGTGTCATGGAAACCGCTCAGGCCATGGGTGTGCGGTGTGTGGCGGTGTATTCCGAAGCGGACGCCGCCGCAAAGCATGTGCAAATGGCTGACCAGGCTACGCTCATCGGCGGTGCAGCACCTGCTGACAGTTACCTGAAGGGCGATGCCATCATCCAAGCTGCGTTAGACACTGGTGCGCAAGCCATTCATCCCGGCTATGGCTTTCTCTCCGAAAACCCGGAGTTCGTGGAAGCGGTCGAGGCGGCGGGCCTGACCTTTATCGGGCCATCGGCCCAAGCGATCCGGGCCATGGGGCTCAAGGACGCGGCCAAGGCCCTGATGGTCGAAGCGGGCGTACCCGTTGTGCCCGGCTACCATGGCGCGGATCAGTCCGATGACCTTTTGGCGGCTGAGGCGGGCAAGATGGGCTATCCCGTTCTGATCAAGGCTGTTGCAGGCGGCGGTGGCAAAGGTATGCGCCTCGTGGAACGTGCAGCCGACTTTGCAGACGCGCTCGCCAGCGCCCGAAGCGAGGCGCAGACCGCCTTTGGCAACCCGGATGTGCTGGTCGAAAAATTCGTAACGCACCCCCGCCATATCGAAGTGCAGGTCTTTGGCGACGGTACGAACGCTCTGCATCTCTTTGAACGCGACTGTTCGCTGCAGCGCCGTCACCAGAAGGTCATTGAAGAGGCGCCAGCGCCCGGCATGACAGACGAGATGCGGGCGACGATGGGGGCTGCCGCCGTGCGGGCAGCGGAAGCCATCGGTTACAAGGGGGCAGGGACGGTTGAGTTCATCGTTGATGGCTCCGGCCCGCTGCGCCCAGACGGCTTCTTTTTCATGGAAATGAACACGCGCCTGCAAGTCGAGCACCCGGTGACCGAGGCGATCACCGGCGTCGATCTGGTCGAATGGCAATTGCGCGTCGCGGCGGGGAGCCTTTGCCTGCCACACAAGATGATCTGGCGATTTCGGGCCATGCCTTTGAGGCACGTCTTTACGCCGAGGATGTGCCAGCCGGGTTCTTGCCGGCAACGGGGACACTGACGCATCTGAGTTTCCCGGACATGGCGCGCGCTGACAGCGGCGTGCGTGCAGGGGATGAGATCAGCGCGCATTACGATCCGATGATCGCCAAGGTCATCGTGCACGGGCCGACGCGCGATATTGCGCTGAAACGCTTGTCGCAAGCACTGGCAAAGACACAGGTCGCGAGCACGGTGACCAACCTTGCTTTCCTTGGCGCGCTGGCGGGGCACGAGGGCTTTGCGGCTGGCGAGGTAGATACCGGCCTGATTGCGCGCGACATTGATGTCTTGACAACGCTATCAGAGGTTCAGCCAAGGCACGCCATTGCGGCTGCGATGGCTGTGTCCGGTCTGGATGGCGTTGTCTCCAACGCCGGGTTCACTCTCTGGCAGCCATTGCGACGCTCGGTACCGCTGATGTATGGCGACGATGTATTGGAGTGCTGTGTCGAGGTTCTGGATCAGGACACGCAGCGCTGGCATATTGATGGACCCGATGTGTTGGCCGAGCGACGGCAGGGACAATGGACGATCGGTGGTCAACTCGCTCCGGATGTGCACGTTGCCGATGGTATCGCCACGGTCTTTGACGGCTATGGAATTGCGTTCCAAATTGTCGATCCTTTGAATGTGAACGCCACGGCAGCGGGTGACGGCAATGTGGTCGAGGCACCGATGCCCGGTCTGGTCAAGGCGGTGTTCGCTGCACCGGGGGCGGTTGTGGCCGAAGGCGATAGGCTCGCCATTCTCGAAGCGATGAAAATGGAGCACGTCCTACTGGCGGCCCGCGATGGAACGGTGGCCGAGGTATTGGCGTCCGCAGGCGATCAGGTGGTCGCTGGCGCTGCGCTGGTGCGGTTGGAGGATCAGGCGTGATCACGCTGCATCACTGCCCCCAAACCCGGTCCATGCGGTCGCTATGGTTGCTGCACGAATTGGATTTGGACTTTCGGGTCCACGTGCACCCGTTTGACAAGTCGTTGCGCGCCCCGGAGTTCTTGAACCTCAGCCCCGCTGGGCGGGTCCCTGCGCTTGAGATTGACGGTCACCGCATGTTCGAAACCGGTGCAATCACACAGTATCTGTGCGAGCGTTTCAGCCCTGACGGTCTTGGCCGCAGCCCCGGCACGCCTGAGCGCATGGATTGGTTGGTCTGGGTGCACTTTGCGGAAACGGTCAGCCAGCACGCCGCGGCGCTGACACAGCAGCACATCGTACTTTACGATGACAAAATGCGCAGCCCGACCGTCATGAAGCTTGAGGCGGCGCGTCTGGGAAAGTGTTATGACGCGATCGAGGCTCGCTTGTGTGACCCGTCGGCTGAACGCGATTATCTGCTAACGTCAGGTTTCTCTGCTGCGGATGTTTCCGTTGGGCAGGCTGTCTATATGGCGCGGTACTTCCGCACCTTTGATGATCATCCAGCCTTGGCGCGCTGGTTTGAGCGGATCACCGACCGCCCGGCATTTCAGGCAAGTTTGCCGGATGTGTCCGACCGGCTCTATGATCAAGACTTCTATCCTGCTTGGGAGGCATGAATGGACGCGGTTGAAATCTACGAAGTTGGACCGCGTGACGGTCTGCAAAACGAAGCGGGCGAGATCCCGGTTGCCGACAAGATCGCACTGGTCGACAAACTGAGCGCTGCAGGCTTTCGGCGGATCGAATGTGCAAGCTTTGTCAGCCCCAAATGGGTGCCACAGATGGCGGGCAGCGCCGAGGTGCTGGCAGGCATCACCCGCGCACCCGGCATCCGATATGCCGCCTTGACCCCGAACATGCGCGGTTTTGATGACGCACGCACCGCTGGCGCGGATGAGATTGCAGTGTTCGGCTCGGCCAGCGAAGGTTTTTCGCGCGCCAACATAAACGCCAGTATCGACGAGTCACTGGATCGGTTTGCCCCCGTCATCGATGCCGCGCGCGCCGTTGATCTGCCAGTACGCGGCTATGTGTCTTGCGTGGTGGAGTGCCCCTACGACGGCGCGGTTGACCCCGAGGCAGTAGCGCGCGTCGCGGACCGCCTGTTCGCCATGGGCTGCTATGAAATAAGTTTAGGGGACACCATTGGGCAGGGCACGCCAGACGCGGTCGCGCGCATGCTGCTTGCCGTGCGTGACGTGGTGCCAGTGGGCCGTCTTGCCGGGCATTTCCACGACACCAATGGAAAGGCGCTCGACAACATCGACGCATCTCTTGCGCTGGGTGTTCGGGTCTTTGACGCCGCCGTTGGTGGTCTGGGCGGATGCCCCTATGCGCCAGGGGCGGCGGGCAATGTTGCGACTGAAGCGGTGGCTGCGCATTTGACACGTCTGGGATACGAGACCGGGCTTGATCAAACCTTGATCGAAGAAGCTGCCGAGTTGGCGCGCAGCATGCGCAATACCGCATAAGGCAAGGAAAAGAACCGTGACTGACACTCTTTCGATCACTGTCGATCCACGCGGTGTTGCAACGCTGCTGCTGGACCGTGCGGACAAGCACAATGCGATGAATGCGGCCATGATTGCGGACCTGCACAAGGCAGCCAAGGTGCTGGGCAGCGACGACGCTGTTCGTGTTGTCGTGCTTGCCGCCGCAGGCAAAACCTTCTGCGCGGGTGGCGATCTGGGCTGGATGCGTGAGCAGATGCAGTCGGATGCGGACACAAGAGCGCACGAGGCCGGCAAGCTCGCCCACATGCTGCACGCATTGAACACAATGCCGAAGCCCCTCATCGGCGCCTTGCATGGCAATGCCTTTGGGGGCGGGGTTGGCATGGCGTCGGTCTGCGATGTGGCGATAGGGGCTGATCACATTAAGTTGGGACTGACCGAGACTCGGCTTGGCATTATTCCAGCAACAATCGGCCCCTATGTGGTCGCGCGGATGGGGGAAGGACGCGCCCGGCGCGTGTTCATGTCTTCGCGGCTCTTCGATGCATCCGAAGCGGTTGAGCTCGGCCTTTTGGCCAAATCGGTCCCGGCGAATGACCTGATGCAAGCCGTCGAGGACGAAGTGACCCCGTATCTGAACTGTGCACCCGGCGCCGTCGCCGCCGCCAAGGCATTGGCGCGGGAGTTTGGTCCCCGGATTGATGACCAGACGATTGCCACGTCCATTGCAGCACTGAAAGCACGCTGGGAAACGGAAGAGGCCGCAGAAGGCATTGACGCTTTCTTTGCCAAGCGCAAAGCAACCTGGGTGCGGGCCTAGTCTTCGTCCGCACCGGCAAAGGCAGAACGTTTCCGGCGCAGCGCAGTTGAGACGAATTCGGTAAAGGTGGCGATGCGCGGCACGGCACGCAAATCTGCGTGCGTCAGTACCCATATAGGCAGGTAAGGCATAAGCGGGAGGCCGGGCACCCGGGCAAGGTCCGGATCAGTGTCGCCCAGAATGCAAGGAACACGCGATGCTCCAAGATCGGCCCGTATCGCCCCCAGCATGGCCACCATGTCATCAAGGGCCATAAAGGTTCTCGTGTTCGGATAAATGGTCAGCACCTCTTTGGGCGTCGGCTGCCAATGCAGAAAGCGCAACCACCGCAAACAACGATTTGGGTCGCTTTCCAGCTTTGCGATATAGGCTTTGCTCGCATAAACAGCGGATTTCTGCACCGCAACCTGCCGCCCAACCAGATCCGGATCGGGGGTGTCTGAAATCCGAATGGCCACGTCAGCTTCGCGTTCTGCAAGGTTCAGCGTTTCAATGCTGCCTATGATCGTCAGCTCGATGTCGGGGTGCGCTTGCACAAAATCGCCAAGGATTGGCGCAAGCACAGACTGCACCATCAAATGGGGTGCTGTTACGGTCAGCGGACCGCTCAGGGCAACATCGCGTGCGGCAATCGCACGCGACAGGCTGGCATGCTCGATTTCAAATGCTTCTGCGGTGCTGGCTGCATCACGGCCGGCTTGTGTGGGCACATATCCAGAGGGGCGGCGGTCAAAAAGTGATGTTCCAAGCGCCGCTTCTGCTGCCGAAATCCGGCGTGAGACGGTGGCGTGATTGACCCCAAGCGACCGAGATGCGCCGCTTATGCCGCCGTGCCGAACTGTTTCAAGAACATATTTCAGATCATTCCAATCCATGTCGCCCTCGTCCTCACTGCCACGATTGATCATTTTTGCACATGGTTTGCGCAAATACTCTCATTTTCCTCACAGATTGGACGTGGTCAAGATATGTGGAAACTCCAAAAGCAAAGGATGGAAACCATGACCACGCATGCCGTCGTTATGATGCGGATCACAAACCCGGAAAGCCTGGCTCAATATCGTGAGCAGGCTGCTGATGCACTTGCCCGCCACGGTGGGGAAGTGGTGCAGGCTTCTCCTGATCCGATTGCACTTGAGGGCGCGCCAGTGATGCCAGACGTGCTTGCGGTCCTGCGGTTTCCTGATCGCGCTGCCGCTGAAGCCTGGAAAGCCGACCCAGAGCTGCAGAGCATCCATGAATTGAGACGCGCCAGCGGTGGCTCGGATATAATACTGATGTGATTGCTGCGTGACTCAAAGCAATCGTTTGTGCAATCGTTGGACGCAAACGCAAAGTCCGATGGGCGGGTCAGCCCTTCGGATCGTTTTTGTTTTACCTAGCGTCAACATTTCGATATTTCTCATTGAGTACGCTGCGCTATACTGCGCATGACGGGTTGCGTAGTGGATCTAGAAAGATGGCAGATTTTGCATTTGATTTCAGCCATACGGACGAGTTTGATAAACTTGCGCGCGCCATAAAAACGAAGCTGAACTGCCAAACAAGCATGATCAGTGTACGGCAAGACGACGCGATCCTTGCTTTGGGTCATTCGACCAAGTCAACGCGGCTCGAAGATCGCCTGTTTGCCGCGCAGGACACGATCTGCACGTACACGGTGAAAATCCGGGCGCCGCTGCGTGTGGTTGATGTTCCAAGCCATAGTTGCTGGCGCCACGCGCCGGTTACGACAACCCTGAACATAGGCGCTTACCTGGGGGTGCCTGTTCGGTTGAACGAAGGCGACCCAATCGGCGCCGTGTGCGTGCTCTCAAGTGCGCCGCGCATCTGGAGTGATGAAGAGCTCGCCTATCTCGAGACAATTGCTGACCTGATCGGCAGTAAAATTGAGCGCCTTATGCTGCGATACGAGCAAAAGGCGCTGAGTGATGCGCTGGCCGAAAACGACGCAATCCTGACTACGCTTGCCGAGACAAGCGGCAAAGCCATCACTGTTCACAATGATGCAGGCGAACTGGTCTTTGCCAATGCGGCACTTCGGGCGGATTTGGAACTTACATATCAGGAACTGCTGACACTGCCTCACGTCGCGCAGCGGCTCGCCAGTGATGGCGCAAGGTCCGGCGCGGTATCGGTCAGCGCGCCAGGTCGTCCAAGCCAGGCGCTGCACGTTCAGCTCTACGCGCCGAAGGAAGGGCTGACGCTCGCCGAGTGGAGCAGGAGCGACGCGTCGATCACATTTATCTGAAGACGCTGCGTCGAAATCACCCGGTAATTTCCGCGTCTTCGTGCACCTGCCTTTATTGACCCTGCCGGGTGGCGCGCGTAAACCCGTTGTCAGCCAATCATGCCACTTGACCTGGCGCACTCACGCTCGCGCCAAGAAAAGGAGCCCAACGTGGAAGAGATGTTGCGGGAGTATCTCCCCATTCTCGTATTTCTGGCCGTCGCCATTGGCCTCGGACTTGTCCTGATCCTAGCTGCTGTGGTCCTTGCTGTACGCAATCCGGACCCTGAAAAAGTGTCGGCTTACGAATGCGGGTTCAACGCATTTGATGACGCGCGTATGAAGTTTGATGTGCGGTTCTACCTCGTGTCGATCCTGTTCATCATCTTCGACCTCGAAATCGCCTTCCTCTTCCCTTGGGCCGTGGCCTTCAAGGATGTGAGCATGGTCGGTTTCTGGTCCATGATGGTGTTCCTGGGCGTTCTGACCATCGGCTTTGCCTATGAATGGAAGAAGGGGGCGCTGGAATGGCAATGACAGACACCGCCGGTCCCGCCTATGTAGGTGGAGACAAGGACCACGCCGCGCAGGCCCTGAATGCCGAGCTGCAGGATAAAGGCTTCCTGCTCACGTCGACCGACGACATCATCAACTGGGCACGCACCGGTTCGCTGCACTGGATGACTTTTGGCCTCGCCTGCTGCGCGGTCGAGATGATGCACACCTCCATGCCGCGCTATGACCTCGAACGGTTCGGCACCGCGCCCCGCGCTTCCCCGCGCCAGTCCGACCTGATGATCGTGGCTGGTACGCTGACGAACAAGATGGCGCCAGCGCTGCGCAAAGTCTATGACCAGATGCCCGAGCCGCGCTACGTTATCTCCATGGGCTCTTGCGCCAACGGGGGTGGTTACTATCACTACAGCTATTCCGTGGTGCGCGGCTGCGACCGGATCGTCCCGGTTGATGTCTACGTCCCCGGTTGCCCGCCCACAGCCGAGGCGCTGCTTTACGGCATCCTGCAGCTGCAACGCAAAATCCGCCGCACTGGCACCATCGTCCGCTAGGGGGTCCTCATGTCCGAAGCAATGACCGAACTTGGCACCTATCTCGAAGCCAAGCGCCCCGATTGCGTGCTGGCGTGGGACGTCACCCATGGCGAGCTGAACATCGACGTGGCCCCGTCCAGCCTGACTGGCTTTGTCGAATTCATCACCTCTGACAGCACCTGCAAGTTTTCGTCGCTCGTAGATATCACCGGCGTCGACTACCCCGGCCGGGCCAAACGGTTCGACGTCGTCTACCACTTCCTGTCGATGTACCAGAACCACCGCATCCGCCTGCGCCTGTCGATCCGCGAGGATCAGATGGTGCCGTCAATCGTGGACATTCACCCATCGGCCAACTGGTTCGAACGCGAAGTGTTCGACATGTTCGGCATCCTGTTCTCGGGCCACCCGGACCTGCGGCGCATCCTGACGGACTATGGCTTTCGCGGCTATCCGCTGCGCAAGGATTTCCCGACGACGGGCTATACCGAAGTCCGTTATGACGAGGCCGAAAAGCGGGTTGTCTACGAACCCGTCAGCCTCGTTCAGGAATACCGCCAGTTCGACTTCATGTCGCCCTGGGAAGGGGCCGAATACATCCTTCCCGGCGATGAAAAAGAAGCGGAGGCGAAGTAGTGGACATGATCTGGTGGCTCCTCATTGCCGCAGCAAGCATCATCCCGATGTTCAAGCTGTTGCCCCATTTCGGGATCAACCAGTATTGGGCGCTGTTCTGCATCCTGCCCGTGGGCACCATCGTGCTGCTGTGGATCATGGCGATGAAGCTGCAAGAGCTGGAGAAGCGGTGATGTGGTTTGACCTGATCAATACGGGGATTGCGGCAGCTGGCTTGGGTCTCGCGGTAATGCCGTTTTTTAAAAAACCTTCGATGCTTAGTTTTCTAAGCATAAGCTGAGAAATGTAGGAGAAACCGCATGATGGACGGCACCAAGGGTTTTGACGACGCCCTCACAGGCGAACAGAAAATCCGCAATTTCAATATCAACTTCGGCCCGCAACACCCTGCGGCGCACGGGGTTCTGCGGCTGGTCCTCGAACTTGACGGCGAGATCGTGGAACGCTGCGATCCGCATATCGGCCTGCTGCACCGTGGCACCGAAAAGCTGATGGAAAGCCGGACCTACCTGCAGAACCTGCCGTACTTCGATCGGCTCGACTACGTCGCACCCATGAACCAGGAACACGCCTGGTGTTTGGCCATCGAAAAGCTGACGGGCGTCGAAGTGCCCCGGCGCGCCAGCCTGATCCGCGTCCTCTTCTGCGAGATTGGCCGTGTGCTGAACCACCTTCTCAACATCACGACTCAAGCGCTCGACGTGGGCGCGCTGACACCGCCGCTCTGGGGCTTTGAAGAGCGTGAGCAGTTGATGATCTTCTACGAACGGGCCTGCGGCGCGCGCCTGCACGCAGCCTACTTCCGCCCCGGCGGTGTGCATCAGGACCTGCCGCCCGAACTGCTCGACGATATCGAGGAATGGGCCCACAAGTTCATGTCCGGCTTCATGGAGGACATCGACGGCCTCCTGACCGAAAACCGCATCTTCAAACAGCGCAACGCCGATATCGGCATCGTGACCGAGGATGACATCCTGAAATACGGCTTCTCGGGCGTGATGGTGCGGGGCAGTGGCCTCGCCTGGGACCTGCGCCGGTCGCAGCCCTACGAATGCTACGACGAATTCGACTTCCAGATCCCTGTGGGCAAGAACGGCGACTGCTACGACCGCTACCTCGTGCGCATGGAGGAAATGCGCCAGTCGGTGTCGATCATCAAGCAGGCCATCGGCAAGCTTCGGGATTGCCCTGGCGACATTCTGGCGCGCGGCAAGATCACTCCGCCGTCACGCACCGACATGAAAACGTCGATGGAAGCGCTGATCCACCACTTCAAACTCTACACCGAAGGGTTCCACGTGCCCGAGGGCGAAGTGTATTGTGCGGTCGAAGCGCCCAAGGGCGAGTTTGGCGTGTACCTTGTGGCCGACGGATCCAACAAACCCTACCGCTGCAAAATCCGCGCGCCGGGCTTCCTGCACCTCCAGGCGATGGACTACATCTCCAAAGGGCACCAATTGGCCGACGTCGCCGCGATCATCGGCACCATGGACGTGGTGTTCGGGGAAATTGATCGCTGATCCACCTTCATCTTGCCAAATAAACTTCCGCCGGAGGCTCCCGCAGTTTCCACGCAGACCAAGGGAAGACCATAATGCTCCGCCGTCTCCACTCAGAACAACCAGACAGCTTCGCGTTCACCCCGGACAACCAGGCATGGGCCGAAGCGCAGATCACCAAGTATCCCGAAGGCCGTCAGGCCAGCGCCATCATTCCGCTGCTTTGGCGCGCGCAAGAGCAAGAGGGATGGCTGACCCGTCCGGCGATCGAAGCGGTCGCGGACATGCTCGATCTTGCTTATATCCGCGCCCTGGAAGTGGCCTCTTTCTACTTCATGTTCCAACTACAACCCGTTGGATCCGTGGCACATATTCAAGTTTGTGGCACCACGTCATGCATGATCTGCGGGGCTGAAGATCTCGTCGCCGTCTGCAAGGACAAGATCGCCCCGAAATCCCATCAGTTGTCCGCCGATGGCAAGTTTTCATGGGAGGAAGTCGAATGCCTCGGCTCCTGCGCCAACGCGCCGATGGCCCAGATCGGCAAGGATTATTACGAGGACCTGACCGCCGCCCGCATGGGCGAGATCATTGACGAACTGGCCGACGGCAAAGTACCGACGCCTGGACCGCAAAACGGGCGCTATGCATCAGAGCCCTTGAGCGGTCTGACCAGCCTGAAGGAATTTGACAGCGGGCATACGAAATACAACGCCTCTGTTCAGCTCGCGACGGACATTGGCGACACGGTCAAGCGTATCGACGGGGCCGAGGTGCCATTGCTGGCACCATGGGGGAAGGCGAACGCATCGGAGGATGCCAGCAACGCCAACGAAAAGCCTGCCGCTAAGGTGGCGAAGGCCAAGGCGAAACCCAAAGCGGACGCACCGGTAACGAAGAATAAATCCAAGGAAAAACAAAAGGGTAACCCTGTCCCCGCGGGGACAAAACCCACGTTGCTTTCGAAAGCACGCGATGGCGGAGCGGACGATCTCAAGCTGATCAAAGGCGTCGGACCCAAGCTCGAAGGTCTTTTGAACGGCATCGGAGTGTTCCATTATGACCAGATCGCAGCCTGGAGTGATAACGAAGTCGCTTGGGCGGATCAGAACCTCGTGGGCTTCAAAGGTCGGGTGAGCCGTGACAATTGGGTCACGCAGGCGCAGGCCCTCGCGCGGGGAGAAGAGACAGAATTTTCCCAACGCGCGAAAAAAGACGATATCTATAAAGAATAACATCCTTAAACAGGAGAGGTATCGTTATGAACAAGAACGAGGGAATGATCAGTTGCGCAGTGGGCTGCTGGCTGATCGCGCTGCTGGGTGGTGTTTTGGCAGCGATGCTGCTGATGGTGCTGGGCGGTTGGACGTTTATGCAGGGCGTGTTTATGGGCGTCGTTGTATTTGTCGTCGCCGGTGCGCTTCTCAGCTGGATCATTTGCAAACCGCTACCGGCGGTCGGCGAAGCATCAGTTGACGCGGCGAAACCGGAAGAGGCTCCGCGCCCCGCTGCAAAATCGTCGGCTCAAGCCACTGCAGCGTCTACCGCCGCAACTGCCGAGCCGGAGATCAAACCTTCGACACCGTTGCCGGGCGAAGCTGATCTAGCGGCGCGCAAGGGCGAATGGAAATACGAGGCTGAGCCGAAGGCCGACGAAAAGCCAAAGGCGAAGAAAGCTGCCAAGAAACCCGCGGCCAAGAAAAAGCCGCCGAGCCAGCCGCTGCGCCGGGCGATGGCACCAAGCCCGAGACGCTTTCCGCCGCACGCGAGGGCGGTCCTGACAACTTGAAAGAGATCAAGGGCGTCGGGCCAAAGCTTGAGGCGCTTTTGCATTCAATGGGCTTCTATCATTTCGATCAGGTTGCAGGCTGGGGTGCCGACGAGGTGGCCTGGGTTGATCAGAACCTGCAGGGTTTCAAGGGCCGTGTCAGCCGCGACGACTGGGTCGCGCAGGCCAAGATTCTTGCCGAGGGCGGTGAAACCGAGTTCTCCAAGAAGGTCGGTAAAGGCGACGTGTACTAACGCATGTCTGATCGGCTTGATCCGAAACTGGCCCGTCAGGGCCGTATCGCGGCCCTTGTCATTGCAGGGGCCGCTTTGTTGTCTGTGTTCGCACCAGTGATTGTGCGGGGCCTTGGTTTACCCGCGCGTTACGAAATTCTGATTTTGCTTTTTGCACTGGCTGCGTTCATTTGGTCTCTGGTGGTTGCCATCAGGATTTGGCAAAAGAGTCGTGACAACTGACAGCCCTGCGCGCGGGGCTTCAAGGCAAAGGATAACACCCATGCTGGCTGACAAAGATCGTATCTTTACAAACATCTACGGCATGCACGACCGCACGTTGAAAGGTGCGCGGGCGCGTGGGCATTGGGATGGCACGGACAAGTTGATCCAGAAGGGTCGTGACTGGATCGTGCAAGAGATGAAGGACAGTGGCCTGCGTGGTCGTGGCGGGGCGGGCTTTCCCACGGGTCTGAAATGGTCCTTCATGCCCAAGGAAAGTGATGGTCGACCCAGCTACCTTGTTGTAAATGCTGATGAATCTGAGCCGGGCACGTGCAAGGATCGCGAGATCATGCGCCATGATCCGCACACGCTGGTCGAAGGGTGTTTGATTGCGTCCTTCGCTATGAACGCTAACGCCTGCTACATCTACATCCGTGGCGAATACATCCGGGAAAAGGAAGCGCTGCAGGCAGCCATTGATGAAGCCTACGACGCTGGCTTGGTTGGCAAGAACGCCGCAGGGTCAGGCTGGGATTTCGAAATTTACCTGCACCATGGGGCAGGGGCCTATATCTGCGGTGAGGAAACCGCACTGCTGGAATCGCTAGAAGGCAAAAAAGGTATGCCCCGCATGAAACCGCCATTCCCGGCAGGTGCGGGCCTTTATGGCTGCCCGACCACGGTGAACAACGTTGAATCCATTGCCGTTGTTCCGACGATCCTGCGCCGTGGCGCCTCGTGGTTCTCTGGCTTTGGTCGTCCGAACAACGCCGGGACCAAGCTGTTCGCTATCTCGGGTCACGTGAACAACCCCTGTGTGGTCGAAGAGGCGATGTCCATCAGCTTTGAAGAGTTGATCGAAAAGCATTGTGGCGGCATTCGCGGCGGATGGGACAACCTCAAGGCCGTCATCCCCGGCGGTTCATCCGTGCCCTGCGTTCGCGGGGAAAAGATGAAAGACGCCATAATGGACTTCGACTATCTGCGGAACGATCTGCAGTCGGGTCTGGGGACGGCAGCAGTGATCGTGATGGATCAGAGCACCGATATCATCAAGGCGATCTGGCGGCTGTCCAAGTTCTACAAGCACGAAAGCTGCGGTCAGTGCACGCCCTGCCGCGAAGGCACGGGCTGGATGATGCGCGTGATGGACCGTCTGGTGCGTGGCGAGGCGGAGGTCGAGGAGATCGACATGCTGCTTGACGTGACCAAGCAGGTCGAAGGGCACACGATCTGCGCGCTGGGGGATGCGGCGGCGTGGCCGATCCAGGGGTTGATCCGGAACTTCCGGGATGAGATCGAAGATCGGATTGCGGGCAAGCGGATCGCGGCGGAGTGACTACAAGCACTGTCTTTATCTATGTGGCCATCGTCGGCGTACTGTTGATGATCCCGACCAATGTCTACTTGTTGCGCGCAAATGGGTTCGCTCCGATCAAAGCGCTGTCGGTGGCCATTGCCCCTTGGATTATCGCCTTTGTCCTCGCATTCTCTTTGGGGGCATCGGAGGCTGGATATCATCCTTCGATATTTGGCCTGCTGCTCTTATTTGTTTCCGGCTTGAACGCACTGCTCGCCTGGAAGGCGCATCGGTTGGTGAATGCACCTCGCTGAATTCAACATCGGCACTCTAAAGTACGACTGGGAAGATCCGCGCGTGGCGGACTTCCTAAACAACCTCGACCGTGTCTATGACATCGCGCGTCGCAGCCCCGGCTATGTCTGGCATCTGGAAGGCGACGAGATGGAAGCGGCGCAGCTTGACCCGAATGGCCCGCTGGGTGGCAATCCACGCACGGCCAGCACGCTATCTGTCTGGAAAGACGTGGAAAGCCTGCACGCCTTCACATTCAACACCGTTCACAAGCAATTCTATGACCGCAAGGGCGAGTGGTACGACCCCGACCAGGGTTTGCGTTTTGTCATGTGGTGGGTTCCCGAAGGACATATACCCACGATCAAAGAGGCAATCGACCGCTTCCATCATCTTGAAAACCATGGCAATACTGACTTTGCCTTTGGCTGGGATCACCTGCCGCACTAAGGCCAAGATCCGGTGGAGGAGACCGCATTGATCCAGACGAAAACCCGCGCATTGCCCGATATGCGGCCAACACTTTTGACTGGTGCGCTGTTGATCGCGGCCTTGCTTCTGTCTGCCTGTCAAGAACGGCGCTCGGAGCGCGTTGCTTTTGACGGCGTGTTTTTCCGTGCAACTTCGGGCAAGGTGGACAAGGAACGCGAACAATTCGAAATTGGTGTCAGTCCCGTATCTGCATCTCTTGAAGGTGCACGTGAAGCGGGGCGGTATGAAGCGGTACGTTATTGCATCAAGCAGTTCGGTTCTTCTGATATCGTATGGATCGAAGGGCCGGATGCCGAGGACGGCAGGCTGCGCATTTCCGGGGACAAGCTGCTCTTGCGTGGCACCTGCACGCCAGCGTGATAACAACCCGTTTTCAAGGCGACATTTTGCGTCCTAACGGGTTGTGTCGGCCCGTGTTATTGCATAGCACAGACCTGCTTTCCCACATGGCATCAAAGTGATGCAGTACGTGGAGAGAAAACGATGCGCGCGATGACCATGGCCCTGATCCTTAGCCTGACTGCCGGGATAGCCTCGGCGAAGCCACACCTTCGGGATGTGCCTGAAATCGACGGTACCATTCTGGCGATTGGGATCGCGGACGAGATCCGCAAGAACTGCCCGAGTATTTCGGCCCGCATGTTCAGGGCGTTGAGCGTTGCGAACGGTTTGAAGGCCCGCGCCCGGAACCTGGGCTACTCGGACGAAGAGATTGATGCCTACCGCAATTCTGATGCTGAACGGGAGCGTCTGAAGGCAAAGCGCAGGGCATATCTGAAACAAGGCGGCGTGACCGCTGGCCAACCGGCAAGCTACTGTGCGCTTGGCCGCGCAGAAATCAATACAGGCGGCCAGATCGGCGCCCTACTGAGGATGAACTGACGCATGAGCGACCTCCGCAAGATCATCATCGACGGCAACGAGATCGAGGTGGACGGGGCAATGACCCTGATCCAGGCCTGTGAAGAGGCGGGGATCGAAATTCCGCGCTTCTGTTATCACGAGCGTCTGTCGATCGCAGGTAACTGCCGGATGTGTCTTGTGGAAGTTGTGGGTGGTCCACCCAAACCCGCGGCGTCTTGCGCGATGCAGGTGCGTGACTTGCGACCCGGTCCCGAAGGGCAGCCGCCGGTCGTGAAAACCAATTCGCCCATGGTCAAGAAGGCCCGCGAGGGCGTGATGGAATTCCTGCTGATCAACCACCCGCTGGATTGCCCGATCTGCGACCAGGGCGGTGAGTGTGACCTGCAGGATCAGGCAATGGCTTACGGTGTCGATTTCAGCCGCTTCCGTGAGCCAAAGCGTGCGGTGGATGATCTGGACCTTGGCCCACTTGTTGAAACCCACATGACCCGCTGCATTTCCTGCACCCGTTGCGTGCGCTTCACCACTGAAGTGGCGGGCATCACCCAGATGGGCCAGACGGGCCGTGGCGAGGATAGCGAGATTACGTCCTATCTGGGCGAGACATTGGATCTCGAACCTGCAGGGCAACATCATTGATCTGTGCCCCGTGGGTGCACTGGTGTCGAAACCCTATGCGTTCACCGCCCGTCCTTGGGAACTGACCAAGACCGAGAGCATCGACGTGATGGATGCGCTTGGGTCCTCCATCCGCGTGGACACCAAGGGCCGCGAGGTCATGCGTTTCCTGCCGCTCAACCACGACGGCACGAACGAAGAATGGATTTCCGACAAGACCCGGTTCGTTTGGGATGGCCTGCGCCGTCAGCGTCTTGATCGACCTTACATCCGCGAGAATGGAAAGCTGCGTCCAGCTTCTTGGGGTGAGGCATTGGGCAAAGCGTCGGATGCGATCAAGGGCGCGTCTTCGCTCGCCGGTTTGGTCGGTGATCTGGCTTCGGTTGAAGCCGCCTATGCGCTCAAGGAGCTGATCGAAGGGCAGGGCGGTCTCGTCGAATGCCGCACTGATGGCGCGAAGCTGCCCTCGGGCAACCGGGCCGCATATGTCGGGACGGCTGCTGTTGAAGACATCGACACAGCTGAAGCAATCATGCTGATCGGCACCAACCCGCGTCTGGAGGCGCCCGTGTTGAACGCGCGTATCCGCAAGGCCTGGGCACGTGGCGCCAATGTGGGTGTGATCGGTGAGATGCCGGACCTGACCTATGAGGCGAACCACATCGGGACAGATGCAACCGTCATCAATGATCTGCTCAAGCGTGATCATTCAGAGGTGCAGGAAAAGCCGTCGATCATCATTGTCGGCATGGGTGCCCTGACCCAGGGTGATGGCGCGGCAATCCTTGCCGGGGCCCAGGCGCTGGCGGAAAGCACCAAGTCGGGTCTGATGATCCTGCACACGGCAGCGGGCCGCGTCGGTGCGATGGATATTGGCGCCACAAACCCTGATGCAATGGCGGCCATTGAGAAAGCGGATGTCATCTACAACCTTGGCGCCGATGAAATCGAAATCGGTGACGGGGCGTTTGTCATCTACCAGGGCAGCCATGGCGACCGCGGCGCGCATCGTGCCGATGTGATCCTGCCGGGGGCGGCCTACACCGAAGAAGGCGGGCTGTTCGTCAACACGGAAGGGCGGCCACAACTGGCGCAACGCGCTGGTTTTGCACCGGGTGAAGCCAAGGAAAACTGGGCCATCCTGCGTGCGCTGTCGGGTGAGATGGGCGCAACGTTGCCCTACGATAGCCTTGCCGCCTTACGTCAGAAACTGGTGGGCGACCATCCGCACCTCGGCGATGTGGATGTGGTTGCGGAAAATACTGGCGACGCGCTGGAAGCTGGCAAGATTGAAGGTGGGGTTCTGACTTCGACCGTCAGCGATTTCTACCTGACCAACCCGATTGCCCGTGCCAGCCAGTTGATGGCCGAACTGAGCGCCAATGCCAAGGCGCGCCGGACCGAGGCAATGGCCGCCGAATGAAGGCCAGTTGGCTCATATCCCTGACACCGCTTATGGCCTGCGAACCCGTGCCGACAGCTGAACAGTTCATCCCCGACTACCGTGGGGTCGAAACGAAGCTCTTGGCCGAGGATCTTGTGCAGTTTGATGTTGAGATGACCAACGCACTGACAGCAGCCGATGTTGAGGACTACGCCGAATGTGTCGCCGCTGGATATACGTTGATCCGCGGTTGGGGATTTGCGCGTCATTTGCGCACAAATGTGAATGAAGAGGCTGGCGTGTGGAGAGCGGATGCTGTTTACACGATTTCGCCAACCCTCCCGCGTGGGATCAAGACCATCGACGCCGAAGTCGTGGCCGCTGCCTGTGCGGAGAGGGGAATACCGACGGTGTGAGGACTGATGGCTGATTTCTTTACCACTCCTGGCGGCATCGCCGTCCTGATCTTGGCCCAAGTGCTGGCCGTCGTGGCGTTCGTCATGATCTCACTCTTGTTCCTGGTCTATGGTGACCGCAAGATCTGGGCCGCCGTGCAGATGCGCCGGGGGCCGAACGTGGTGGGTGTCTACGGCCTGCTGCAAACCGTGGCCGACGCACTGAAATACGTGGTGAAAGAGGTCGTTGTGCCTGCTGGCGCAGACAAGACCCTGTTCATGCTCGCTCCGATGACCAGTTTCGTACTTGCCATGGTGGCGTGGGCGGTGATCCCGTTCAACGATGGTTGGGTGCTGTCGGACATCAATGTTGCGATCCTCTATGTTTTCGCCATCTCGTCGCTTGAGGTTTATGGTGTGATCATCGGCGGCTGGGCGTCGAACTCGAAATATCCGTTCCTTGGGTCGCTGCGGTCCGCAGCACAGATGATTTCCTACGAAGTCAGCATTGGCTTGATCATCATCGGAGTGATCCTGTCGACCGGGTCGCTGAACTTCGGCGCGATCGTGAACGCGCAAGATACTGGCTACGGCTTCTTCGGTTGGTACTGGCTGCCGCACCTGCCGATGGTATTCCTGTTCTTTATCAGCGCCTTGGCTGAAACGAACCGTCCGCCGTTCGATCTGCCGGAAGCGGAATCTGAATTGGTCGCCGGCTATCAGGTTGAGTATTCCTCAACGCCGTTCCTGCTGTTTATGGCGGGTGAATACATCGCCATCTTCCTGATGTGCGCGCTGATGTCGCTGCTGTTCTTTGGCGGCTGGCTGTCGCCGATCCCCGGCCTGCCGGACGGCGTGCTGTGGATGGTTGCGAAGATGGCTTTCTTCTTCTTCCTCTTCGCCATGGTGAAGGCGATTACGCCCCGCTACCGTTATGACCAGCTGATGCGCTTGGGCTGGAAAGTGTTCCTGCCCTTCAGCCTGGTCTGGGTCGTGTTCGTGGCCTTTGCCGCCAAGTTCGATTGGTTCTGGGGCATCTATGCCCGCTGGGCCGTAGGGGCTGATATGGGATTGGCCACTGCCATCAATGAAGCGCCGGAACACCATCTGGATGACCTTGTGTCGTTCCTAAGTTCCGAGTTCGCCATTGGAACGACCGATGAAGACGGGGCGCTTGACCGCGCGGATCCCGGGGAAGTCGTCTCGGCCCTCAAAGCCTGGGCGTATATGCATCTTAACGACGGAACACAGGGAGACTAGCAATGACGCAGATCGACTACGGCCGCGCCGCCAAATACTTCCTGCTGCAAGACTTCTGGCAAGGTATGAAGCTGGGGCTCAAGTACTTCTTTGCGCCCAAGGCCACTCTGAACTACCCGCACGAAAAGGGGCCTTTGTCCCCACGTTTCCGCGGTGAGCACGCGCTGCGCCGCTATCCCAATGGGGAAGAACGCTGTATCGCGTGCAAGCTGTGCGAGGCGATTTGCCCGGCGCAGGCGATTACCATCGACGCTGAACCGCGCGAGGACGGCAGCCGCCGCACCACCCGGTATGACATCGACATGACCAAATGCATCTATTGCGGCTTCTGTCAGGAAGCGTGCCCGGTCGATGCCATTGTCGAAGGTCCGAACTTCGAATTCGCCACCGAGACCCGCGAAGAGCTTTTCTATGACAAGGAAAAGCTGTTGGAGAATGGTGAGCGATGGGAAGCCGAGATCGCACGTAATCTTGAACTGGATGCACCGTATCGCTGATGGGAGCCTGGGGACCACATAGCTTTGACAACGATACGGCAGCCGACCTGCTGGATACGTTGAAAAACCTCGATCAGCCGTTCGAGCAGGCAGAAGCTGTTTGCGAAAGCTTTGAGGCAGTGTTTGAGGCACCGGCGGGTGATCTTGATGCGGATCTGGCATCGACAGCGGTGGCCGGAGCCGAGGTTATTGCGGCGTGTTTGGGTCAGCCGAAGGACGGGGCCGAAGCGCCATTTGATCTCGAAGCCTCGTTCAAGTTTTACGATGACGCAGTCGGGATGGCTCTTGCGGCTTTGGACCGGGTGACCACCGCGGGCTCAGAACTGGCTGAACTGTGGGACGAGACCGAAGATGCGAGCACGTGGCGCGCAAGCGTTGCTGATCTTGCCGCGCGTTTGAAGGCCGCGGCGAAAGTCCATGACCTTGCGACAGATTTCGCACCCGACGCGCCTGAGGCTGACCCTGAACAGGCGCTGCGCAGTGACGTAGATCAAGTCTATGCCGACATGATGGTTGAGATCGAGCGTCTCGCCGATGGCGCGGCGGGTAACGTTCAAGTCGAGGTTCTGCGCCATTTGGTGCGCAAGCTGCATCTGATCCACAGCGACATCAACAACACGCGCTATTTTATTGCGGATAGCCTGGATGCACTGACCGCCCGCATCGAAGGTCTCGAGGGGCAACGCTCATGACAGATGACAAGAACAACCCCTTTGCCGCGATGCTGGCCCAGATGCAGGAGATGACCAAAGCGTTTCCGCAAATGGCGGCGTTCGATCCGTCGAAAGGGTTTGATCCCAAGATGTTCGAGGCCCTGTGGCCGACCATGCCCAAGGATTTGATGGAGACGTGGTTTGGCAACAAACTCAATGAGAATGGGCTGGATGCCAAAACCCGGCTCCTGCTGACCCTTGCCGGGCTGACCATGCAAGGTGCCCAGGCTGATACGGCCATTCGCCAGACCGTGCGACACGCACGCGAGGCGGGTGCCACCGACCAACAGATTTCCGAGACTTTGGGCATGATGGCGATGTTTGCCGGTGTGCCCGCCATGACCCGTGCGATGGCATTGGCCCAAGAGGTCATGGGTGACGACGAGGACGAGACATGACTGTATTTGCCTTCTACATCTTTGCGATCAGCGTGATCGCGGGCGGCCTGTTCACGGTGATCAGCCGCAACCCCGTCCACTCGGTCCTTTGGTTGATCCTATCCTTCCTGAGTGCGGCGGGCTTGTTCGTGCTCTTGGGCGCTGAGTTCGTCGCGATGCTTTTGATCATTGTCTATGTGGGCGCGGTCGCGGTGCTGTTCCTTTTTGTGGTGATGATGCTGGACGTGGACTTTGCCGAGCTGAAGGCGGAGATGGCGAAGTACATGCCGCTTGCGCTGCTTATTGCTGTAGTAATCCTGATGCAGTTCGTCATGGCCTTTGGCGCATGGGAATCGAACGCCGCCGCCGAAGGTCTGCGTGCGCAGGTGACGCCCGTGGATCGCCACAACACTGAAGCTCTTGGCATGATCCTTTACGACCAATACTTCCTGCTTTTCCAGCTTGCGGGTCTGATCCTGCTGGTCGCCATGGTGGGTGCAATCGTGCTGACCCTGCGCCACCGTTCAGACGTGAAGCGACAGGACGTTATCGCCCAGATGATGCGCGATCCGGCACTGGCGATGGAGCTGAAGGACGTGAAACCGGGGCAGGGGCTCTGATCCTTGAATACCCGGTGCGCATATCTTGCAGCATTTGTCGCGATGCTTGGGGGCGAGGCTGTGGCCTTGTCACTGACCGATTGCGACCGCACCACGCATATCAGCCATGGCGGCGAGGCGGATCATGTCGATCTGGGTGAAGCCCGTGTGATGTGGCGTGATTGGTGGAGCCAGGAGGGGACGGCAACGTCCTTCTCGGTTGTGGACTGTGCGCCTGGCACGGCGCTCACCTTCCGCACACAGGAAGAGAACATGGGAAACCGCTTGCCTTTCAACCGGACGGACAAGGCGCTGGCCCTGATCGAACGCCACGAGACTGGCGCACGCGCTTTTGCCACCTTTGAACGCATGGCTGCCGATCTGGATGGCATCGCGCGAGACATCAACATCATCACGCTGGAAGCAGAGCCTTGCGCCTGCGCCGCACTCTACCCCGAGGTTCGGGGTGACAAGACGGAATTCATGCTGGGCTGAGCCCTGCAACAGACGACAAGCGGGGGCACACCCCGGAGGGACGATATGATAGGACTTGAGCATTACCTGACCGTCGCGGCGACGCTGTTCGTCATTGGCATCTTCGGGCTTTTCCTGAACCGCAAGAATGTGATCATCCTGCTGATGAGCATCGAATTGATGCTGCTGGCGGTGAACATCAACCTCGTGGCCTTCTCGTCCTTCCTGGATGACCTCGTGGGGCAGGTGTTCACCCTGTTCGTGCTGACCGTCGCTGCGGCTGAGGCCGCCATCGGTTTGGCTATCCTGGTCTGTTTTTTCCGCAACCGCGGCACCATCGCCGTCGAAGACGTCAACGTGATGAAGGGCTGACCAGTATGCTCCGACACCTAGCGTTGATTACAAGTCTGTGCACGGTTTGTGCACATCCGGCGGCCGCTGAAGCCACCGTAAATCTACAAGTAAATCTTGCTCCGGGCTGCCAATTGGACAGCGGAACGTTCGTTGGAACTGGCTACTGGCAACTCACCAATTCCCGGGAAGTTGTTTTGATGGGTTTAACGGACCGAGAAAATATCTGGCGCCAAGCCTATGCCATGGTGGATACCAGACATGAGAAGATGGTGTCTGTCATTGTGCCAGATACCAAGCGCGGGATTGATCTTGTGCACGACGCGATTAACGCAACGCTTGATAAGTATCCTCGAATTTCAATGCGCCGCTTTCAAAAAGCGATGGATCGCAAAGACTTTGACACACAAGCGGAAGATGCGCCCGCCGGTGTGGTTGAGTGTTTGAAAGGTTAGACAAATATGGAAACCATCATCCTCTTTGCCCCCCTCGTTGGCGCGCTCCTGTGCGGGTTCGGCTGGCGTGTTTTTGGCGAGGCTGCGGCCTGCTGGATTGCCACTGGCCTACTGTTCCTGAGTGCCTTCTTGTCGTGGATCGTGTTCATCACTTTTGACGGCACGACCGAGCAGATCCAGATTCTGCGCTTCATCGAAAGCGGGAGCCTCAGCACTGATTGGTCCATCCGCCTTGACCGTCTGACGGCGATCATGCTGATCGTGATCACTACGGTATCGTCGCTCGTTCACCTCTATTCCTTTGGCTACATGGACCACGACCCGCAGTGGAAAGAGGGCGAAAGCTATAAGCCGCGCTTCTTTGCCTACCTGTCGTTCTTCACCTTCGCGATGCTGATGCTGGTGACGGCGGATAACCTTGTGCAGATGTTCTTTGGCTGGGAAGGCGTGGGTGTCGCCTCGTACCTGTTGATCGGGTTCTACTACCGCAAGCCGTCGGCCAACGCCGCCGCGATCAAGGCGTTTGTGGTCAACCGCGTGGGGGACTTCGGTTTTGCGCTGGGTATCTTTGCGCTCTTTTTCCTCACGGACTCCATCAAGTTCGACGATGTGTTTGCTGCCGCGCCTGAACTGGCAGAGACGCAATTGACGTTCCTGTGGACCGATTGGAATGCGGCAAACCTTGTGGCTTTCCTGTTGTTCATCGGCGCCATGGGTAAATCGGCGCAGCTGTTCCTGCACACGTGGTTGCCTGACGCGATGGAGGGTCCGACGCCTGTGTCGGCCCTGATCCACGCCGCGACCATGGTGACGGCGGGTGTCTTCCTTGTCTGCCGGATGTCGCCGCTGATGGAGTTCGCACCCGAGGCGATGGCCTTTGTCACTTTCCTTGGTGCTGCGACGGCCTTTTTTGCCGCAACGGTGGGATTGGTCCAGACCGACATCAAGCGTGTGATCGCTTACTCGACCTGCTCGCAGCTGGGCTACATGTTCGTGGCAGCAGGCGTTGGCATGTATTCGGCGGCCATGTTCCACCTGCTAACGCACGCCTTTTTCAAGGCGATGTTGTTCCTTGGCGCAGGCTCGGTCATCCATGCGATGCACCACGAGCAGGATATGATGAACTACGGCAACCTGCGGAAGAAAATTCCCTACACCTTCTGGGCGATGATGATTGGCACGCTGGCGATCACTGGTGTTGGCATTCCCGTCTGGATTTTCACGCTGGGTGAAATTCCGATTGGTTTTGCGGGCTTCCAATCCAAGGACGCGATCGTGGAAAGCGCTTATGCGGCGGGCACCGGTTTCAGCTTCTGGGCGCTGGTCATTGCTGCGCTGTTCACCAGCTTCTATTCTTGGCGCCTGATGTTCCTGACCTTCTACGGCGAGGCGCGCGGCGACAAGCACACCCATGACCACGCTCATGAAAGCCCGATGACGATGATCGTTCCTTTGGGGGTTCTGAGCATCGGTGCGATCTTTGCCGGGATGGTTTGGTACGGGTCGTTCTTTGGTCACACCGATCAGGTCGCCAAGTTCTATGGCATTCCTTATGCGGAAGAGAGCCATGGGGACGATCATGCCAAGGCTGAAGATCACGGCGATGATCACGTCGCAGACAAAGCCGATGACCACGGCAAGGCGAAGGACGAGCATCACTACATGTTCGCCGGGGAACCGGGGCAGGGCGCCATCTATATCGGCGAGGGCAACACCGTCTTGGATGACGCCCACAAGGTTCCGTACTGGGTTAAAACCTCACCCTTTGCCGCAATGCTGATCGGCTTCCTGATGGCCTATTGGTTCTACATCAAGAACCCCGAGTTGCCGAAGCGGTTGGCCGAGAACCAGCGCCCGCTTTACCTGTTCCTCAAGAACAAGTGGTACTTTGACGAGCTTTATGACTTCATCTTTGTCCAACCCGCCATGTGGATTGGTAAGAAGCTGTGGAAGAAGGGTGATGGTGACGTCATTGACGGGACCATCAACGGGGTGAGCATGGGCATTGTACCCTTCTTCACCCGCCTCGCGGGCCGCGCGCAATCCGGCTACATCTTTACCTATGCCTTCGCCATGGTGATCGGGATTGCGGTCCTTATCACTTGGATGACGCTCAGCGGAGGAGCGAACTGATGGACAATATCCTTTCCATCACCACCTTCATGCCGGCGCTGGCGGCCCTGATCCTGGCCGTGTTCCTACGCGGCGAGGATGAGGCGGCACAGCGCAACGCCAAGTGGGTGGCTATGGCCACGACGGTGATTACCTTTATCGCGTCGCTGTTCATCCTGTTCGAGTTTGATCCTAACGACACCGGCTTCCAGTTTGTGGAAGAAGGCACATGGATCATGGGCCTGACCTACAAGATGGGGGTCGACGGCATCAGCGTTCTGTTCGTGATGCTGACGACGTTTATCATGCCGCTGGTCATTGCCGCGTCGTGGTCCGTGACGGATCGGGTCAAGGAATATATGATCGCCTTCCTGCTGCTGGAAACGCTCATGCTGGGCGTGTTCATGGCGCTGGATCTCGTGCTGTTCTACCTGTTCTTCGAGGCCGGTCTGATCCCGATGTTCCTAATCATCGGTATCTGGGGCGGGGCGAACCGTATCTATGCAAGCTTCAAGTTCTTCCTCTACACCTTCCTCGGGTCCGTGCTGATGCTGGTGGCGATGGTCGGGATGTATGCGGATGCGGGCACCACCGATATCGAGACGCTGCTGAACCACCAGTTCGGAACAGAGACGTTCAGCTTGCTGGGCATTCAGATTGTCGGCGGGATGCAGACGCTGCTGTTCCTCGCCTTCTTCGCCAGTTTTGCAGTGAAGATGCCGATGTGGCCGGTGCATACTTGGTTGCCAGATGCGCACGTTCAGGCCCCAACGGCCGGGTCGGTCGTGCTGGCCGCCATCCTGCTGAAGCTTGGTGGCTACGGCTTTATCCGCTTCTCGATCGGCATGTTCCCGGTTGGATCCGATGTGATGGCCCCGCTTGTGCTGTGGATGTCGGCGATTGCGATTGTCTATACGTCGCTCGTGGCGCTGGTACAGGAGGACATGAAGAAGCTGATTGCCTATTCGTCTGTCGCCCATATGGGTTTTGTGACGATGGGCATCTTTGCCGCCAACCAACAGGGGCTGGACGGTGCGATCTTCCAGATGCTTAGCCACGGGTTCATCTCAGGCGCGCTCTTCCTCTGCGTTGGCGTGATCTATGACCGGATGCACACGCGGGACATTGACGCCTATGGCGGTCTGGTGAACCGGATGCCGGCCTACGCGCTGATCTTCATGCTGTTCACGATGGCCAATGTAGGCCTGCCGGGCACATCGGGCTTTGTCGGTGAATTCCTGACGCTGATGGCGGTGTTCCAAGTGAACACCTGGGTGGCTGCGGTGGCGACCACTGGTGTGATCTTCTCTGCCGCTTATGCCCTGTGGCTTTATCGCCGGGTGGTTATGGGTGACCTGATCAAGGAAAGCCTGAAGTCGATCACCGACATGAGCCGCCGAGAGCGGGCAATCTTTGCCCCGCTGGTGGTGATGACGATCCTGCTGGGTGTGTATCCGGCGCTGATCCTCGACATCATTGGCCCGTCGGTGGCTGCCCTTGTGACCCAATACGATACGGCACTGGCCGCGGCTGAGGCCGCGACGCAGTTCGCCGAAAACTAAGGACGCTGATATGTCTGCTGATCTGACCATCATCCTGCCCGAGATCCTGCTGAGCGTCTTTGCCATGCTGGGTCTCATCGGGGCGGTTTACACGTCCAAGGACGGCCTCGCGTCACCTTTGCTTTGGGCGACATCAGCCGTGTTCTTGGCCGTTGCTGCCTGGATCGGGTTTGCGGGTGAGGGGACGAATGTCGCCTTTGGCGGCATGTTCGTTGATGACGGGTTTTCGCGCTTTGCCAAGGTCACGATCCTTGTGTCCGCCGCCGCAGTCCTGTTGATGAGCGAAGGTTACATGTCGCAGCGCGGGTTGCTGCGCTTTGAATACCCGATGCTGGTGGTGCTTGCTGTGGTTGGCATGATGACCATGGTATCGGCAGGTGACCTGATGGCGCTCTACATGGGTCTCGAGCTTCAGTCCTTAGCGCTCTATGTTGTTGCATCGCTGCGTCGTGACAGCGTGAAGTCGACCGAGGCAGGACTGAAGTATTTTGTGCTGGGCGCATTGTCCTCAGGCTTGCTGCTCTATGGTGCGTCGCTGGTTTATGGCTATGCAGGCACAACATTGTTCTCGGGCATTGTGCAGGTCGCGGAAGAGGGTGTGTCGCTTGGCCTTCTTTTCGGTCTCGTCTTCCTGATGGCGGGCTTTGCGTTCAAGGTTTCGGCTGTGCCCTTCCACATGTGGACGCCGGACGTTTACGAGGGATCGCCCACGCCGGTTACAGCGTTCTTTGCAACGGCCCCCAAGATGGCAGCCATGGCGTTGTTTGCCCGGGTGATGCATGACGCCTTTGGCGGCGCGGTGGCCGACTGGCAGCAGGTGATGGCGCTGTTGTCTGTGCTGTCGATGTTCCTTGGGGCCTTCGCTGCTATCGGCCAGACCAACATCAAGCGGCTGATGGCGTTTTCGTCCATTGCCCATATGGGCTATGCCCTCATGGGGTTGGCGGCAGGCACCGTACTGGGTGTACAGGCGATGTTGGTCTACATGGCGATCTACGTGACCATGAACGTGGGTACCTTTGCCTTCATCCTTATGATGGAGAAGGACGGGCAGCCGGTGGTGGAGATCGACTCGCTCAAAATGTATTCCAAGCGCGAACCGGGCAAGGCGCTGGCAATGCTGGTGTTGCTGTTTTCGCTTGCTGGCGTTCCGCCGATGCTGGGCTTCTTTGGCAAACTCTATGTGCTGCGCGCGGCCTATGAGGGCGGACTGGCATGGTTGGCCATCGCGGGTGTGATCGCATCCGTGATTGGTGCCTACTATTACCTGCGCATCGTCTTCTACATGTACTTTGGCGACACGGATGAAGAGCGCCTGAACGGCGGCAAATCCCCGATCCTGTGGGCGATGCTGATGGGATCGGCCGCCGTCATGGTGCTGGGGATCATCAACATGTTCGGTGTCGAAGGGGCTGCTGCCGCGGCTGCGCTGACCTTGGTGAACTAGTGCGCCTTTGACACACCGGCCCTTCGGGGAGGATTTTTTGGAAACAGGGAAGTCATGACCGCTTGGCCCTCAGGATATGGGCGGCGCGTACTGCCGTCGGTGGATTCAACCCTGAGCGAGGCGGCGCGTATCGCATCCGATCTGGCGGGACCGGAGTGGCTTTTGGCGCTGGAGCAAACTGCAGCGCGTGGGCGTCGCGGTCGGACTTGGGCGATGCCGGCCGGCAACTTTGCTGGCACGTTGGTGTTGCCGTTGGACGAGGTGCCAGGGCAGGCTGCCTTGCGGTCTTTTGTCATGTCTCTGGCCCTTCGCGATGCGTTTGTGGCCGCAACGGGTCGAGAGGATGTGTTCGCTCTGAAGTGGCCCAATGATGTGCTGCTGCGCGGTGGCAAAGTGGCCGGTATCCTGCTGGAGAGCGTTGGCAGTGGTGCGCGGGTCACTCATTTGGCAATTGGGGTGGGCGTAAACCTTGCTGCAGCGCCTGACGCATCTCAGGTAGAAGAAGGGGCGCTGCCGCCCGTGGCGCTCAAGCCGACGCTTGGAGCGGATATCTCGCCGGAAAGCTTCCTGGACTTGCTAGCGGCTGCCTACGCGCGTTACGAAGACCAATTCCGAACTTATGGGTTTGACCCGATCCGCACCGCTTGGCGCGCGCATGCGGCCAAAATGGGCGAGGTCATCACGGCCCGCACGACGCGCGACACACATGTCGGTACTTTCATGGACGTGGACCGCGATGGTCAACTTGTTCTAGAGACGGCCAAGGGTCGGATCACCATCCCGGCGGGCGACGTCTATTTCTGAAAAGGGGCATACGATGCTTCTAACCATCGATTGCGGCAACACGAACACAGTCTTCTCGATCTGGGATGGAACAGAGTTCCTTGCCACATGGCGCGCCTCGACCGAATGGCAGCGCACCGCAGATCAATACTATGTCTGGCTGTCGACCCTGATGGAGTTCCAGAAGCTGGACGTGGACATCACGGATGTCATCATTTCATCCACGGTTCCCCGCGTTGTCTTCAACCTGCGCGTCCTGTGTGACCGCTATTTTAACTGCCGTCCTTACGTTGTGGGCAAGTCTGACTGTTTACTGCCAGCACCGCCGCGCGTGGATGAAGGGACACAGATTGGTCCAGACCGTCTGGTCAACACGGCGGGGGCTTATGACCGGTGTGGCGGCGACCTGATCGTTGTGGATTTTGGGACCGCGACCACCTTTGACGTCGTGGCCTCCGACGGTGCCTATGTCGGTGGGGTTATCGCACCCGGTGTGAACTTGAGCCTTGAGGCCCTACATAGTGCAGCGGCAGCGCTGCCACATGTCGATATCACCAAGCCGCAGGCCGTTGTGGGCACGAACACCGTGGCGTGTATGCAGTCTGGCGTCTTTTGGGGTTACGTGGGCCTTGTTCGTGAGATATGTGCCCGGATTAAAGCGGAGCGCGCCCGCGAGATGCGCGTGATCTCGACAGGAGGGCTGGCCCCCCTGTTTCAGCAAACAGAAAAACTGTTTGACGACTTTCAAGACGATTTGACGATGCATGGCCTGACGGTCATCCATCGCTTTAACAAGGAAAACAACTGAAGCAATGAGCAGTGAACGTTTAATCTACCTGCCCCTTGGGGGAGCGGGTGAAATTGGCATGAATGCCTATGTTTATGGGTATGGCCCCGAAGATGCCGAGCGGCTGATCGTTGTCGACCTCGGCGTGACCTTTCCCGATATGGACAGCACGCCCGGTGTGGACCTGATCCTGCCCGATATCACCTGGTTGGCGGAGCGTAAGGACCGCATTGACGGTATCTTTGTCACCCACGCCCACGAGGACCACATCGGGGCCGTCGCGCATACCTATGGCCAGCTTGGCGCACCGATCTATGCGCGGCCTTTCACGGCCAACATCGCGCGGCGCAAGATGGACGAGCATGGGCATCCCGAGGATGCAGTGCGGGTGGTCGCCGGTTGGCCGGACCAAGTGCAGGCAGGACCGTTCAAGGTGGGCTTTCTGCCGATGTCCCACTCGATCCCCGAAAGTGCTGCATTGATCATCGACAGCCCCGAGGGCCGTTTGATCCATTCGGGCGACTTCAAACTGGACCCGACACCTGTTGTTGGCGAGCCTTTTGATCCAGACCTTTGGGCCGATGTGAGCAAGGACGGGGTCAAGGCGCTGATCTGTGACTCGACCAACATCTTTTCACCGCATGCAGGCCGGTCCGAGCTTTCGGTGGGGCCGGAGATCGAAAAGCTGGTGCGTGGCCACACGGCGGGGATCGTGGTTGCCACAACATTTGCATCGAACGTCGCGCGGGTCAAAACGCTGGCCGAGGCGGGTGAGCGGGCAGGGCGGTCCATTGTCCTGCTGGGTCGCGCCATGCGCCGGATGATTGAGGCCGCCGTTGAGACTGGCGTCCTGACGGAGTTTCCATCGGTTGTCAGCCCGGAGGATGCCAAGAACATCCCGCGTGAAAACCTGATGCTGCTCGTCACCGGCAGTCAAGGCGAACGGCGTGCGGCGTCGGCCCAACTGGCGAATGGCAAGTACATGGGGTTGGAGCTGAAAGAGGGCGATCTGTTCCTATTTTCATCCAAGACCATTCCGGGCAACGAGCGTGGTGTGATCCGCATCATCAACCAGCTTTCCGAAAAGGGTGTTGATGTTGTCGATGATTCATCGGGTCTCTACCACGTATCGGGGCACGCCAACCGGCCCGATCTTGAACGCCTGCAGGACATCGTCAACCCTCAGATCGTTGTTCCCATGCATGGTGAACACCGGCATTTGCGGGAACATGTCAAGCTGACCGAGGGTAAGGGGCGCGCAGGTGTCCTTGCTGTGAATGGCATGATGATTGACCTGAGCGGCAATGCCCCGAAGGTTGCGGAGTATATCGAAACCGGGCGGACGTATCTGGATGGGTCCGTGCAGATCGGTGCGTTGGACGGTGTGGTCCGTGACCGTATCCGCATGGCGCTGAACGGGCATGTGCTGGTCACGCTGATCTTGGATGAAGAGGATGAACCGCTCGGTGAGCCATGGTGTGAACTGATGGGCCTGTCCGAGACCGGGCGCAGCAATGCTGCGCTGGTTGAGGTGCTGGAAGAAGACCTGAGCCAGTTCCTTGGGCGGGCAGATGCCAAGACCTTGCGTGACGATGATAGCTTGACCGAAGCGTTGCGGCGCATCGTGCGCAAGTCGGCGCAGGATGAGATCGGCAAGAAGCCCGAAGTGACGGTTGTGATCAGTCGGATGCACTGAACAAAAAAAGGCGGGCCAAGGCCCGCCTTTTTCTTCATAAGAATGCGATGGTCAGCTCGCCATACGCTCTTCAAAGCTCAGGCCAATGAAACTGGGCGTATGATCACCCAATCCAACAACCTTGTTGCCACCACGATCATCGCGGGACGACCGGCTGCGGCTGGAGGATGAGCGGCTGCGCGATTTCGAAGAGGTGTCCTCGCGAGGCGTTTCTGCCTTGGTTTCGGTTATGGCTTCGACAGGTGTTTCGGTTTTCGGTTCCGACTTTGACCGTGACGACCGGCTGCGTGTCGACTTTGGTTTTTCTTCTGCGTCGGTTTTTTCTGTTGTCGCAGGTTTGGACGATTTCACCGGGTTGTCGAGGCGCGGGATTTCCTTCTGAATCAGCTTCTCGACCGCGTCGAACTGCTTTTCATCGCGGTGCACGCAGATGGTAATCGCCTTGCCCGCGCGCCCGGCGCGGCCGGTCCGACCGATGCGGTGAACATAGTCCTCGGGGTGGCCGGGGACATCGAAGTTGAACACGTGGCTCACCGACGGCACATCAAGGCCGCGCGCCGCCACGTCCGATGCCACAAGGATACGCAGCTCACCGTTGCGGAAGCCATCCAGTGTGCGGGTCCGTTGTGACTGGTCCAGATCACCATGGATCGGGGCAGCATCATATTTGTATTTTTTCAAAGACTTGGCGACGATATCTACATCCGTCTTGCGGTTGCAGAAGATGATCGCATTGGTCAGCTTTTCGCCTTCGGCATCGATCAGGCCGCGCAGAACCTTGCGCTTTTCGGACGCCTCACGGTCTTTGCGCGAGCCTTTGAACATGACAACGCCCTGTTCGATCGTCTCGGATGCCGTGGCCTGACGGGCCACTTCGATACGTTCCGGGTTCGACAGGAAGGTGTTGGTGATGCGCTCGATCTCGGGCGCCATGGTGGCCGAGAAGAACAGCGTCTGGCGGGTAAAAGGCGTCAGGCCAAAGATGCGTTCGATGTCAGGGATGAAACCCATGTCCAGCATCCGGTCCGCTTCGTCCACGACCATGACCTTCACGTCATTCAGGATCAGCTTGCCGCGTTCGAAATGGTCCAGCAGGCGGCCGGGTGTGGCAATCAGTACATCAACACCTTTGTCGATGAGCAGGTCCTGTTCCTTGAAGCTGACGCCGCCGATGAGCAAAGCCTTGGTCAGCTTCACATGCTTGGCGTAGGTGTCAAAGTTTTCGGCCACCTGTGCCGCCAATTCGCGTGTCGGACACAGCACAAGGCTGCGCGGCATCCGGGCGCGGGCGCGGCCACGGGCCAGCGCGGTGATCAGGGGTAGGGTGAAGCTCGCGGTCTTGCCGGTGCCGGTCTGGGCGATCCCCAGAACATCACGCCCGTCCAAGGCGGCGGGAATCGCACCCGCCTGAATTGGGGTTGGCGTTTCATAGCCAGCTTCATCGATGGCTTTCAGCACCTTGGGATTCAGGTTCAGATCAGAAAATTTTGTCATGTATGTCCGTTGGTTGCGGACACTGACTTGGCCCGCGGCGTATGATGATGTTAGCCGGAGTGGCCCAAAGGGGGCACCGTGCCCCAACATGCTGCGCGTCCATAGCAAAGGCGCTGCTTCGCGTCAAACCGCGCCGTTGGGGAAATGCTTGGCCATCAGGGCGTCGAGGCTCAAATCGACCTCGCGCAAGAGACCGTGCGCTTGCAATCGGGCACGCATGTCGGGGCTGTCGCCGATCACCTCGTCATAAAACGCACGCAGCCCATCTTCGCCCTCAGTCGCTTCCAGATGCTTGAACATCTCATGTAGTGTCATTCCACCTTTCTCGGGTGTCATGGCAGGCTTGAGTTCCGCGCGGTAGGACCCCTTTTCGAGCCGGTATGCATAGGTGGCCCGCCAAGCCTCCCAGGATTTGGCGTGACAATGCGCGAGTGCGATCTCGGGCAGTTCGACAGCGTTCGGTAACATCTGGCCGCTTTGAAAGGCATTGTGGATGCGGACCTGGATGTCCGGGAGGCCAGTACGAACAAAGAGTTTGCCTGCAACATGGCTGAGGAAGCCACCTTTCACATATGCGCCGAATGTGGGGTAAGTCGCGCGTACGATCTTTGCCCTGTTCGAACCCGGTGGCAGATATGCCTTGAGCGCGTTGTTAGACCCGCCTAGCACCTCCATCGGGCGGACGCGGGCGTGTTGTTGTTTGGTGTCCAAAGCCGCCAGATGTTCGGACACTGACTGGTCTGGCAGCAGAAATTCGTCAGCATCCATGTGGATCAGCCAATCCACCTCAGGCCGCCGGTTGTACGCATGTGTCGCATTCTTTGTCTGGCGCACCTGATGCTTGACTGGACGCCCACTCTGTTGCTTCCAGTAGGTGGCATTGCATGTTTGAACGCGCACTTTCGGGTGCTTTTTCAGATGGTTGAAAGCGTCCTGATTGTCATCGTCCAGATAGATGTAGAGCCGATGCGCGCCCAGCTCGATGTGATGGGCCGCAAAGCGCAGGATGTCTTGGGTCGGGGCAAGAATGGTTGCTGAGAGACCCCACTTGACCATCCCTCAATCCTCCAGATTTCCGAAGAAACGTTCGACCTTGGCATCCAGGTTCAGCGCTTCTACGCGAAGCAAACCATGTTCCTTCAAAAGTGCAATTCGCTCCTTTGTAGGGACACAAAGCTCTGTATGGAATGCGCGCAATGCGTCGGGTTCCGGGTCATCCATCAAAGCCCTGAAGAGGTGACCCCGCAGGTTCGTTTCACCGTTGCGGTCATGGTAGCTGCCCTTTGACAAGCGGTAGGCCAAATGCCGTTCAAACGTTTTGAAATCGGGGGCGTGGGCGTGCCCGAGTTCGACACCCGGAAGCAGTGCGGCCCCCGGAACCGGCTGACCGGCATGGTGCAGCGCGTGGATGCCTAGGCGGACATTTGGCAACCCGGTGCGTGCCGCAATTTTTGGGGAACGTGTGCCGATGAACCCGCCGGGGATGTGCTCTCCGAACACCGGGTAGATGGTACGTCGGATCGTCTTTGAGGCCGGGCGTTTGAAGTGATACGGGTCTGAGGAACCCTCCATCATTTCAACAGGTTGCAGTTCGATATGTGACGCATTGGACTCAACTGCGGCCAACAGGTCCGCAAGCGGGTGCGGGCTCAGAATAAACTCGTCCACATCGATATGTATCAGCCAATCCAGTTGGCTCATCCGGTAGGTTCGGGCGGCATTGAACATTTGCCGCCTCTGGTGGGTTGTCCGGGCACGGCTGGGCTTGCCTTCCCAATACCCGTCGTCACATTGAGTGAAACGCACCCGTGGATGTGCGAGCCGTTCAGCGATGGATGGGTCAGGCACATCCAGATGGATGCGGATGCGTTGGGCGCCAAGATCGAGGTGAAAGGCGATGAATTCCGCCACCTTGCGCAATGGCGCTTTGACAGTGGACACGATGCCCCAACGCAGTTTTGTCGGGTCTGTTTGAACCGGCTGCGGGACCGGGATTTGCGGCCCGTTGGTCATGTCGTCAGACCATCATTTCCTTGGTCGCGCTCAGTGTCACATCCGGATAGTCGCGGGCGACGCGGTCGATGTCCCATTGCAGACGGGTGAGATAGACGATGTCGCCATCGTGGTCGTGGCTGATGTGCTGTTTGTTGCTTTCCGAAAATTTATCAACGGCTTGTTTGTCACCGCTCACCCAGCGGGCAGAGGTGAATTGTGATTGTTCGAACCGCACGGGCAGCCCGTATTCCAGCTCGATCCGGCTGGCGAGTACTTCGAATTGCAGTGCGCCAACTACACCAACGATAAAGCCCGCTCCGATGGACGGTTTGAAAACCTTGGCCGCCCCTTCCTCTGCAAATTGCATCAACGCCTTTTCCAGATGCTTGGCCTTCAATGGATCACCGGCGCGGACACCTTGTAGCAGTTCAGGCGCAAAGCTGGGAATACCTGTAACACGCAAAGCTTCACCTTCGGTTAACGTGTCACCGATGCGCAATTGGCCGTGGTTCGGAATGCCGATGATGTCGCCGGCCCAAGCCTCTTCCGCCAGTTCGCGGTCAGAGGCGAGGAACATAACAGGGTTCGAGATCGCCATGGGTTTCTTGGACCGCACATGGGTCAGTTTCATGCCCCGTTTGAAGTGGCCCGACGCCATGCGGACAAAGGCCACACGGTCACGGTGCTTGGGATCCATGTTGGCCTGTACTTTGAAGACGAAACCGGAAACCTTTGTTTCTTCTGGTGAAATCTGGCGCGGTTGGGCGGACTGAACCTGTGGCTGCGGGCCATAGTTGGCGATGCCGTTCATCAGTTCCTTGACGCCAAACGAGTTGATCGCCGAGCCGAACCAGATCGGTGTCAGCGTGCCTTGCAGCATCGCCTCGGCATCCAGCGGTGGCAGCAACTCGCGGGCCATTTCAAGTTCTTCGCGGAGCTGGTTCAATTGTGCTTCGGGCACGTGCTCGGCCAGCTTGGGGTCGTCCAAGCCGTTGATTTCAATGCTTTCCGCGACCTTGTTGCGGTCCGCGCGGTCCATGAGTTCCAAGCGGTCGCGCAGGATGTCGTAGCAGCCGATGAAGTCGCGTCCCACACCGATGGGCCAGGAGGCCGGAGTGACGTCGATGGCAAGGTTTTCCTGAATTTCGTCAATGATCTCAAAGACGTCGCGGCTTTCGCGGTCCATCTTGTTACAGAAGGTCAGGATGGGCAGGTCACGCAAGCGGCAGACCTCGAACAGTTTTTGCGTCTGGCTTTCGACCCCCTTGGCCCCGTCGATCACCATGATCGCTGCATCCACGGCTGTCAGCGTACGATAGGTGTCTTCGGAGAAGTCGGAGTGGCCAGGCGTGTCTACAAGGTTGAAGCGGAACGTGTTGGTTTTGCTTGTGAAATCAAAGGACATCGCCGAGGCTGAAACCGAGATGCCGCGGTCTTTCTCCATCGCCATAAAGTCGGAACGGGTGCGCCGTGCCTCACCCTTGGCGCGGACCTGTCCAGCCATCTGAATGGCCCCGCCGAACAGCAGGAACTTTTCGGTCAGGGTCGTCTTGCCCGCGTCGGGGTGCGAGATGATCGCGAAGGTGCGGCGACGGGCAATTTCGGGGGGCAATTCAGGGCGGTTATCCAACATGAGCGCCGTATATCCGGGGTCTTAAACCGGGGCAAGCGCGGCATGTTTCGGGGTCAGCAGCAGGGTGTCACCCCCAGTGTAGCATCCGTACACCCCCTGTGCACCCCCAACGCGCGCATCTGTCAGGGCGTGTTAATCCTTTGGTGACAATCTTGCCCTGTGCGCAGATCGCAATCAGGAGCCGAAGCCATGCACCAGAGCCAACGCAAAGCCCAACTGGACCTGATGGTGACGCTGGACCGTCATCAGGGCGAGATGCGGTACAAGCATATCGAAGAATCGATCCCGGCAGCCTGGAACGGTCTGGATAGCTTCGATGGCATCAAGCCGCACAAGACACGCGTCACCATTCGACTGGATGCGGACATGGTGAGGTGGTTTCGCAAGTTGGGGCCAAACTATTCCCAGCGGATGAACGATGTATTGCGCATCTATTGGTCAGCACTGATGGGTGGTCAGATCACGGCCTTTGTCGGGGACGATCCGATGCCGCGGATGTCACTGGAGATGAATGCGCTGAACAAGCGGATGAAAGAGCTGAACGCGGAAATGGGGATCACCTGAGCCGTCGTGACAAAAACTGTCAGTGGGACGGCGTAGGGTTGGGATATTCATTTCAACGAGGATATCGCCATGACGCTAAATGAAATTGCCGACAAACTGGTCGAAGGCTGCCGCAACAACACCTCGGCCGACAATCTTGACGCGCTCTATGCCGCAGATGCCGTTTCGGTCGAAGCGATGGACAATGGCATGGGGCGGGAGGTGCAGGGTATTCCGGCGATCCGGGGCAAGCATGAATGGTGGGAGACCACGTTCGACGTTTTGGATGCCTCGGTTTCGGATGCGATGCTGCACCCGGACGACCGCTTTGCCGTGATCTTTGAGCTGAAGGCCAAGCACAAGGAAAGTGGTGAGGTCACCGACATGAAGGAAGTGGCGCTGTATACAGTTGCGGATGGGAAGATCGCGCGGGAAGAGTTTTTCTACTCGGTCTGAGCTTACCCGTTTGTTTCTTTCATCAATGATGTGCGCGAGAGGCGCATCGAAGTCTCTCGCGCTTTTTCAGCAGTCTTTGTAATGCTGGTTAAGGTCTTGCGATCAATACATCGCACAGGGGTTCCCGCATGAGGTCGGTCGCAAGTGAGCCAAGCAGGCTCCGCGCAGCGCCGACCCGCCCGTGGGCACCCACCGCAATCAAGTCAACGTTGCCCGCGTCCACCTTGCGGCGCAGAATGGGGTAGGGCACGCCCGCCAGAATTTCGAGCTGCTCCATCTGCTCCGATGGTAGGTCCTCGCCGCGCATCCAAGCTTTTGCTGCACTTTCTGCCTCTTGTCGGAACGACGCTTCGATGGCGTCGGCGGCGGCCTTGGTCTGCGACAGCATGCCAGAATAGGGGATGTGCAGCGCGTGCACCGGGTGAATGGTGGCGGTGGGGGCCAAGGCATGTGCCATCCGCATGGCGCCGCTGCAGGCCGGGGAAAAGTCGCAGGCAGACAGAACCGTGGAATAGGCATGGTCGACCCGGTCTGTCACCAGAAGAACAGGTGTTGATATGCGCCGTACGATGCGTTGCATCGTTGTTTCACGCACGGCGTCCAGAAACGGGCGTTGACGGTGCGTGCCCATGACAAGCAAATCCACCTCGTCTGTGCAGGCGCGAATGATGTTGGCGCTGGGATCCCCTGGTTCGGCCTTGATCGTCACGTTCACCCCGTCGCAGACCGAGGTGACGAACCGGTCCAGCGTGGCGCGGGCCTTTGCGTGCAGGGTGTCGATGATCTCCAATGGCATCGCATCGTCCAGCACCGTCAGAACCGTCAGCGCAGCACCATGTTCACGCGCGATTTGCGCGGCCCGGCGCACGGCCCGATCAGACCGGATGGACAGGTCTGTGGCAACAAGGATCGAGGTCAGCTTGGTCATTGATGTCTCCGTTTCAGGTGCTTGAACCTGATGTGGAGACTGCGACGCCTGCTTGCCTTGATATGCGTCAAGCGTCGGCGGATTTCAGCGCGTTGATGCCCGTTTGAGCAATTCGGCAACGTCTGGACGGTCCAAAAGCGTCTCGGTCACATCGAGGCCGGACAGGCCCGTGTCGGTGTGCGAGGTGAGTTGCGATGAGACCTCTTTGGGCAAGACAGGCATTGTCCGCGTGTCGATCAACATGGATTCCGCCGCAATGCCTTCGGCATAGATGATCTGGTGGGTGTCGAACAGAAGTTCGAAATAGTCCACGAACCCACCATCCTGTACCGTTACGCTGTCATTGTTGACCAGATGCCTGGCCTTGACGAGAAGTTCGGAACGGCCAGCGCCGAGACGATCCTTGCGCTGGTAAATGAACAGCCGGTGATCGGGTGAAACGATCAGGTCGCGGTCATTGTTCAATGTGCCTGCGCGAATGCGGATGGGGGCGAAGTCGCCCGTCGCCCGAACCGTCGATTGACCAACCCATCGCACCTCTTGCACACCATCATTGCGCGTCAGCACGCGCTCTCCGACCACCAGGTCTTCGATCGGTTTTTGGGCGCCGGAGGCCATAGTAATATGGGTGCCGCGGGTGAATCGGGCGCAGGTAAGATGCGCAAGTTTACTACGCGCTTCGTCCCGTTCGATGCCGACAAGGGCGTAACCGATCCGCGGAGCCAGCCGGGCGAGTGGCAGCAGGTAGACCTGATTGATATTGCCTGCAGCGTCCACTTCGACCAGTACGATTGCGTCCGTGATGTGCCCATCTGGTGACATGAGCGTGAGGGCGCAATCGAGGTGGATGGCCGCCCCGGGCGCGCCGCATTCGCTGCCTTCCGCGACGGTCAGGTGAGCCGGGTCACCGGCATGTGTCGACAGCCGCATGGGCTGGGCTGACGCGGCCAGCGCATAAATATCATCCAGCAGCATATCGTCCGCGTACGTCAAAGGGTCGCCCAGATTGGCGCCTTCACTCACCACAAAGTCTTCTGCGCGGAAGACGGACATGCTTTGCGCTGGTGTATGGGCGATCTTCGTCATCTGATTTGCTACTTGGGTAATATACCACCCACTTAAATAGAATTGTGCCCCCCGGTCAACGATTTGGTCTTTTACTGGCGCATCAGTGAACGTCCCGTTACCTGTTGGTGTGAAAACTGAATGGGAGAGCGATCATGGATCTTGGAATTGCAGGCAAGCGAGCGGTTGTGTGCGCCTCGTCCAAGGGGCTGGGTCTGGGATGCGCCGAGGCGCTGGCGGCTGCGGGTGTGCATCTGGTCATGAATGCGCGTGGCGCCGAGGCTTTGGAGACATCGGCAGACGCGATCCGCGCGGCGCACGGCGTTGATGTGCAGACTGTCGCGGCTGATGTGACAACGGCCGAGGGGCAGGGCGCGTTGGTCGCGGCTGCTGGTGATGCCGACATTCTGGTCAACAATGCAGGCGGCCCGCCCCCGGGCATGTGGCATGACTGGGACCGTGACGATTTCATCAAGGCACTGGATGCCAACATGCTGGCCCCCATTGCCCTGATCAAAGCCCTTGTGCCCGGTATGATGGACCGCGGCTGGGGCCGGGTCGTGAATATCACGTCACAATCGGTGAAAGCCCCCATTCCCGTGCTTGGATTGTCCAATTCGGCCCGGGCGGGTCTGACCGGCTATGTCGCGGGCACCTCGCGGCAGGTGGCGAACAAGGGCGTGACCATCAACAACCTGCTTCCCGGCATTCATGCCACCGATCGTGCGGATGCGCTGGATGGGGGCGTGGTTGCGGCCAAGGGCATCACGTTGGAGGAAGCCCGAGCCGAGCGTGCGGCCACCATTCCGGCGGGCCGCTATGGCACACGCGAAGAGTTTGGCGCGGCTTGTGCATTCCTGTGTTCGCAGCACGCGGGCTTTATCGTGGGGCAGAACCTGTTGCTGGATGGCGGTGCGACTGTGGCGACAATATAAAGAGCGGTCGCATCGGCAGACGCGGCCAGTGGCAAGGGTCGCTTCTGCTGCCAAAAACTGTCAGCGTCCCGGGGCTATTGGGACTGTGCACGCAACCATCTTTGCATTGAAGGATAGACCCAATGGCCAAGGCGCAGCCGACTTTTTCGCTGAAAGACCAACTTTTCAATGCGGAGTCCTTGGGTGACTTGGCGGATGAGTTTGTAGCGGGCGTTCCCGGCTTTGACCGCGATGCTTTTCATGTGGCTGCCCTGTCGGGCATCGCCGAGCGGTCGCTGATGGAGTGTCTGGATTGGTTTGCGGACTGTTTGGAGCCGCATCTGGCGGCCGATTTCCCGACGATGGCGGACCAGTTGCAGGCGGCGATGCCGCCCCGGCTTGACCCCACGCTGCGCGATGACGATTTTGGGCGCTTCATTCACGCAGTGCCGGGGGTGCTGGCGGTCCGGCACGGGCTGGAGGATCACCGTGAGCGCGCGTTGGACCTGCTCTATGAAGCCACGCAACGGTTTTCCATGGAGTTTTACATTCGTGCTTTCCTGAACCGGTGGACGGACGAAACACTGGCCCGTCTGCAGATGTGGGCCGGAGACGACAATTACCATGTACGGCGGTTGGTCAGTGAAGGGATGCGGCCCAAGCTGCCCTGGGCGCGAAAGGTCGAGCTGACGCTGGATCAGACCTTGCCGCTGTTGGACCGTTTGCAGGCGGATCCCACGCGGTTTGTGACCCGTTCTGTCGCCAATCATCTCAATGACGTGGCCAAGACCGAGCCTGATGCCGTGCTGGAGCGGCTGGCCGCCTGGGAGGCGCAAGCCACGCAGGACGCCAAAGAGCGCGCGTGGATGCGCCGCCATGCGCTGCGGACGCTGATCAAGGATGGGCATCCGGGCGCAATGGATATGCTGGGCTATCGCGGTGATGCGCACCTGTCGGTATCTGTTGATGTCGCCACGCCAAAGGTGCCGTTGGGCGAGGGGTTGGCATTCACCGTCACGCTGGAGGGGGCGGAGGCAACCCCCGTGCTGGTCGACTACCGCATCCGGTTTGCGCGGCCCGGGGGTAAAACCGGTGAAAAAGTGTTCAAGCTGAAGGTGGTGGAGGTGAAGCCTGGCAAGCCGCTGGTGCTGAAAAAGGTACACAAGCTGAAGGCCAATGCGACGACCTTTGAATTGCATCCCGGCGCACATGGGCTGGTTGTGCAAGTGAACGGAGTGGACCGTGCCGAGGCGTTATTCGACATCGTTTAGGGTCGGTGCGTGCACTCTTTGCTGCGCAAATTCGCCCACCCACCGACCCTGATGATCATTCAGCCTGATCCATATTGATGGTCATGATGCTGTTGTTGGCACCGTAGGACCACTTGTCCTGCGCGGCGACAATAGAAGCGGTCACAAGGCCAACCACCAAACCGGCGGGCGAAGCGGCGCCCACTGCGGTGCCGTTCAGGACTGGGTTGACTGTTTGTTTGCCGCTGAGGCCGGGTGCCTTGCAATCAACACGCAGGGCGGTTGGTTGCCCTTTGAAGATGGGCATGCGAACAATGGCTGGTGTGACGGCCGAGCCGGTGAGTTCGGCTGAGTCAAACGTGCAGCGCGCGCCCACAACTTCGCTTTGATTGCCGTCCTTGCGCACGAATGTACGCATCGTGGGTTCTGTAAATCCGAGTACTTGGCGTCCGCTTGTTTTCATGCTGACCTCGACGGGTGCTTGCGTGACCTCGGCATAGTCGCAGCCCGCCACAAGGAGACATGCGGCAAGCACACTGGCTTTCAGTTTCATGATGGTTCCGTACCTTTGTTGGTTTTTTTGGTGCCGCAGTCTTGCCATCCCCGGTTGATGCATCCAATCGGCGATTGACGCGACCTAACGTCAGCTCACAATCCGGTGCAGACGTGCAACATGCGTGGCCAACCCCAAACGTCAGTGTTACCGCTGCGATCAAATGAAATGGGGTGAGCAGCAATGGATCCATTTGTATTGATTGTACTTTTTGTTGTCCTGATCGGGGCGAGCGTGCTGGCGGCGCCGCGCCGCGTGTCGGTCGAGGGGTTTTATTCGGGTCAGTTGGCGGGGCAGGCACCCGGTTTGTGGGTGCTGGTGCTAAGCCAGGTCACGACCTGGATCTTTGCCCGCAGCCTGATGAACGCCGCCATTCTTGGCTATTTCTACGGGATTGCCGGCACGTTGGCCTACACCGCTTACTACGGCAGCTTTCTGACCGGTGGCTTCATCGTCGCGCGGTTGCGGGCGAAGGGGGCAATGTCCGTTCAGGATTGGTTGCACGACCGGTTCGGTGCGCGCGGCACCGTGGCTTACAACCTTGTCATTGCGCTGCGCCTGCTGTCCGAGGTGTTTGCCAATCTGTTGGTGGTTGGGTTGATTGCAGGTGCCGTGATTGAGGGTAGTGGCACGTGGGCCATCCTGATCGTGGCCGTTGTCGGGCTGGCCTATTCCGCGTGGGGAGGATTGAGTGCTGCCTTACGTACAGATGTCGTCCAGATGTCAGTTTTTCTTGGCGTGTTTGGCCTTGCACTCCTCTACCTTGTGCTGAGCCCAGGCTTTTCGCTGGGGGCTGTGCTGACCGCCTCGGGCACGGCGGGCGCATGGAATGGGTGGGTGTTGCTCGCTGTTGCGGCGCTTCAGGTGTTTTCCTATCCAGCGCATGATCCGGTGATGATGGACCGGGGGTTCATTGCGGATGAAGAGACCACGCGCCGGTCTTTCTTGCACGCCTTCTGGCTGTCGACCTTCTGCATCATCGGGTTCGGGTTCTTTGGCATTCAAGCAAGCCTTGTGGGGGCAGAGTATAAGGGCGAGTTGATTGGCACATGGGGGACAATGTTCCCGATGTGGGTCTTTGCCCTCTTGATGCTGTCGCTGCTTGTGTCGGCCCTGTCGACGCTGGATTCAGCCTTGTCCTCTTCGGCTCGGTTGGTGGTTGAGGAGTTGGCGCTGGCACCGCGCACGCTGATGGGCGGGCGTGCTGTGATGGTGGTGTTCATGGTGTTGGGCGCGGCATTGACCCTGTGGGGAAATGCGACGCTGTTTGATGCCGTGGCCGTCAGCGGTACCGCGTCGATGTTCCTGACACCCGTGCTGATCGTGGGGCTGGTGATGGGCTTGCGCGTGCCAACGTGGTCTTATCTGCTCGCCTTTGCCGCTGCCATGCTTGGGGCTTTGGCCTATTTCGGGCGCGCGTGGCCTGTCTTTGCCTCTGTCCTGCCGGAGGGTCACAAGTACGAGCAATTGCTGGTGATTTGTGTTTTCGTTCTGGTCGCCGGCTTTGCGGCAGTGCTTGCGGGCGCGCGCCGGGCCTGATACGTCCCGACTGTTTTGATCGGGTATGGGGACGCCGTGACTGCACCTCGGCTGGAAATTCGCAATCTTGTGCGCAGCTTTGGTGGGCGGCGTGTGGTCGATGGGGTGAGCCTGTCGATCCAGCCGGGGCAGGTGACGTGCCTGCTGGGGCCGTCCGGGTGCGGAAAATCAACGACCTTGCGCATGATCGCCGGGGTCGAGATGCAGGACTCGGGCGAGATCTATGTCGACGGCAAACTGATCTGTGACACGCGCTTTCGTGTGCCGCCCGAGCGGCGCGAGATTGGCTTGATGTTTCAGGACTTTGCCCTGTTCCCGCATCTGAGCGTTGAGGGCAATATCGCCTATGGCCTGTCGGGCAGTCGTGACGAAAAGCGCGCGCGTGTGGTCGAGATGCTGGCGCGGGTGCGCATGTCGCGCTTCATCGATATGTATCCGCACCAGTTGTCTGGAGGTGAGCAGCAGCGCATCGCATTGGCCCGGGCCTTGGCGCCTCGTCCGCGCATCATGCTGATGGACGAGCCATTCTCGGGCCTCGACAACCGGTTGCGCGACGGTATTCGGGACGAGACTTTGGCGATCCTCAAGGAAGAGGACACAGGGGTTTTGTTGGTCACGCACGAGCCGGAAGAGGCCATGCGCATGGCCGATGAGATTGCCCTGATGCGGGATGGTCATATCGTGCAGCAGGGTGCACCGTATAATGTTTATACCCGTCCAGTGGATCGCGCGTCTGTTGCATTTTTCAGCGATGCCAATAGGTTGCGGTCCGTTGTTGAAGGGGCCTTGGCGATAACGCCCTTTGGTCACTTCCTGGCCCCGGGTGTGGCGGATGGCACGCAGGTGGATATCGTTTTTCGCCCTCAGCATGTGAAGATCGACTTCGACCGTGCGGGGATTGGTCCCAGTCCGACGGCGACGGAGGGGACGGCGGCGCGGGCCCATGTGGTGCGGGCGCGGTTCATGGGCAATGAGAGCCTTGTGGAGTTTCGTCTGGATGACGGGGTTGCCCAGATCAAGAGCACCGTGCCGGGCGTGTTTCTGCCGCAACCCGATACCGTGATGTGGCTGCGCGTCCGGCGCGACAAATGCTATGTATTTCCAAGCGCGGAGGCGGCGGAATGAGTGGACCGATGATTGTGGAATTCGGCCTGGGTACGTCCTTGCGCCGGGGCAGCTATACCGAGGCGGCGGCGCGGGCTGTGCGCGCGGCGTTGTGGCGCAATTCGATCAACCTGGCGGAATATATGGGGGTTGGCAAAGAGGATATGCGCATCGAAGTGCATATCGGCTGTGCCAAGCCTGAACTGGTGGACACCGACGTGTTGGCCGAGGTGTTCCCCTATGGTGAGACCTCTTTCGTCGTCGGGCATGGCGGTCTTGATGTTGCGCGGCCTGAGGGGCAGGGAAACCCGACAGTGATGGCGCAGGCGGCGTTGATCGTGTCGGTGGAGGTGCCAAATGCCTGAGCAACGGTTGATCATCGAGATGGCGCAGGGTGTTGATCTGCATGGCCGCGATGACACGAAGGCGGCAAAGCGCGCGGTGGAGCAGGCTTTGCAGGGCGCGTCCTTGCCGATCTTTGGCACGTTGGGTGTGGACCGCGAGACGATGCGCGTTGTGGTGCATGTGGCTGTGCCACGTCCCGAGGCTGTGGATGTCGATGTGATCGCAGGTTTGTTGCCCTATGGGGCTGTCGAGGTGGTCGCCGAACAGGGCGGGCTGGATGTGCCTGTGGCCGGTGATGTCGCGGTGATGGCTGTCGCAGCCATCGAAGTGTTCCTGCCGGTGCGGGGGTGAGATTTTTCTGAGAAAAATCTGGTTCTGTTCATCACAGGTTCGGGTCGTAATCCGACAGGCGTTTGCCAGGTTCATCCACAAACATTTCCGGCAATGCCTCGGCCGACTGGATCAGGTCCACGCGGAAGACGCGGAAGTCGTCGCGTAGCTCGCACCACGAGGTCAGGGTCCAGACGCGGCCCCAGTATTCCATGTGCAATGGGCGGATGGTGCGGGTGCTGATCCGGTCGCCTTTGGAGTGATAGGTTAGCTTCAGTTTCTGCTTGGCACGGATCGCTGCCCGCAAGGTGGGCATCTGGGCAAAGCCACGCACTGCGTCTGCGAACGGGTAGACTGCAAACTTCCATTTGTCAGCTTCGGCCACGGTCCGTTCGGGCAGCACAGCGTCGATCTTGTCGGCCAGCGTGCGGGCCGCGGATTTGAGCGTGTCATCCGCCGCTTCTGCCACAATCGCCATGCCGAGGTTCAGCGCCTCAAGCTCTTCGGTCGTGAGGGTAAGCGGCGGCAGGCTGATCGCCTCGGTGATCATGTAGCCCACGCCGCGTTCACCTTGCACGGGCACGCCCGAGGCCACCAGCGTGTCCATGTCGCGGTAGATGGTGCGCACCGACACCTCGCAGGCATCCGCGATCTCTTGTGCTTTGTGCAACTTGCCGTCGCGCAGGATCTGGATGATGTCAAAAAGGCGGTCGGTGCGGCGCATGTTACTCCTGTTGCAACTGGATGGGGGCGTGGCGCATGTCGATGCTGTCATGATCAATCATCGACATGACAGGCTGCGCCTCGGGCCGCTGGAACATTTCGTTTGCAGCCGTTTTGGCGGCTTCGAGGGATGTCCAGGTGATATGGTCCGTCCAGAGGCCGCTTTCGTCAGACGACAGTGTGCGTGTGATCATCGCGCCCGTGCTGCGCAGAAAGGGGCCCATGCCATCTGCGGCAGAGATGAAAGACGCCGGATCGGTGCCGTCGACCAGCCGGAATGTCACGATTTCGGCGACGGGGTGCGCGCTGCCTGTGCCTTCACCGGCGGCTGCGTGGGCAATCGTGGCTGCAAAGAGGGTGGTTGTCAGTGTGCGCATCGGTTTCTCCTGTGTTCGAGCGATGATGCGCCGGGTTTAAGGTTAGCTAACTGACATTAACCTGTCAGTTGACTGCAGGCTACAGGAATTTTCTTGAGGATTTGGCGTCTTCGTTACCGTCAAGTCGGCTGTCAGCCTTTTCGCAACTGCGGCAAAACCATAGAACACTAACCGACAGGCGGCATTCCGTCGCCAGAGATGGGAGAGACACCATGGGAATTGGAAACATTGGACTTCCGGGCCTGCTGCTGATCGCCGTTGTGGTGCTGGTGCTGTTTGGCCGGGGCAAGATTTCAAGCCTGATGGGTGAGGTCGGCAAGGGCATCACCAGCTTCAAGAAGGGCATCAACGAAGGCAAGGAAGAGCTGGAAGCGGCGCAGGCCGATGAGGCCAAGGACATCACGCCCGAGTCCGAAAAAGACAAGGTCTGATCCATGTTTGACCTTGGGCTGGCGGAATTGCTGGTCATCGGGATCGTGGCGCTGATCGTCATTGGCCCCAAGGACCTGCCAATGGTGTTTCGCAATGTCGGCCGCTTTGTCGGCAAGGCACGGGGCATGGCACGCGAGTTTTCGTCTGCCATGAATCAGGCTGCGGACGAGGCGGGTGTCAAAGACATTCAGCGCACGATCAAGACCGCCACCAATCCGGTCAAGAGTGCGATGGACGGGGTGAAAGACGCGGCGCGCGATGTGACATCGTCGCTGACGGATCTTGATCCCGAGAGCGAGACGGGAAAACTGGCCGCGGACAAGGCAGAGCGGGCTGAAAACGCGCGTAAGATCCAAGCCGCAACCGCCCGTGCACAGGCCGAGCGCAAGGCCCAAGAGGCCGCAGATGCGTTGAAAAAAGCCGAAGAGCTGGAAGCACAGGCGCCGAAAGAGAGCTAGATGAGCCAGACCGAAAATATCGACGACAGCACAGCGCCATTGATCGAACACCTGGCCGAGCTGCGCACGCGGCTGATCCGGTCGGTGATTGCGTTCATCCTTGCGATTGCGGTGTTCTTTATCCCCATTCAGGGTGAGTTCATTGCGGTGCATGTGCTGAACTTCCTGATGGAGCCGATCGTCGATACATTGCGCGATCTGGGCGACCCTTCGCCCACGCTGCAATACACGTCGCCCCAAGAGTATCTGTTCACGCTGTTCCGCATCTCGATGGTGTTTGGGTTTGCGCTGGCCTTTCCGGTCATTGGTTTTCAGATGTGGCGATTCGTGGCGCCGGGTCTGTACCGGCAGGAAAAGAATGCGTTCTTGCCGTTCCTGATTGCGTCGCCGGTCATGTTCCTGCTTGGCGCGAGTTTTGCGCAGTTCGTTGTGACACCGCTGGCCATGGCGTTTTTCCTGGGCTTTGCAGATGTGTCGTCGGTTCTGGCTATTGTCTTCGGCAATCCCGAAACCTTGCCGGATGGCGCCGTCATCACGCCAGAGGCGGCAAACGAAGGGCCGACGATTACCTTCTTTGGGAAGGTCAACGAAAGCCTTGATATCACGCTGAAATTCATCATGGCCTTTGGCTTGTGCTTTCAGCTTCCCGTGCTGCTGACCTTGATGGGCAAGGCGGGGCTGGTCAGTTCCGAGGGCCTCGGCAATGTGCGCAAATACGCGATGGTTGGCATTCTGGTGCTGGCCGCTGTTGTCACGCCGCCCGACGTCATCACGCAGCTGATCCTGTTCACGGTGGTGTATGGTCTGTACGAGGTGTCGATCTGGCTGGTCCGCCGCGTTGAGAAGAAGCGTGACGCGCAGCTGCGTGAAGAAGGATACTTTGACGACGAGGATGACCTTGGTGACATGACCGAGGAAGACCTGAAGTGATCGACGACCCCATGGACCGCATTGCAGCGGCGCTTGAGCGGATGTCTCCTGCGCCGTTGGAGGCCCCCGATTTTGATGCGGCATCGGCCTTTGTCTGGCAAACAGGTCCTGACCGGCTCGAACCCGTCGCGCATGTGTCGCGTGTGCCCTTGGACTTGCTGTTGGGCGTCGACCGGTCGCGCGATACGCTGCTGGCGAACACCAGACAGTTTGCCCAAGGCCTGCCCGCGAACAACGCGCTGCTATGGGGTGCGCGCGGGATGGGGAAATCCAGTCTCGTCAAGGCGATACATGGCGCACTTGAAGTTGAGTGCGGGCAGCTGAAGATCGTTGAGTTGCACCGCGAAGACTTGCCGTCGGTCGGCCGTTTGCTGAATGTTCTGCGCCAAGCGCCGGATGCCCGTTTCATCCTGTTCTGCGATGATTTGAGCTTCAGCCACGATGATCAGCACTACAAATCGCTCAAGGCCGTGCTGGATGGCGGGATCGAAGGACGGCCTGACAACGTGATCCTTTACGCCACATCGAACCGTCGCCATCTGATGCCGCGCGATATGATCGAGAACGAGCGCGGTAGCGCCATCAACCCGTCCGAGGCGGTTGAGGAAAAGGTGAGCTTGTCCGACCGCTTTGGCCTTTGGTTGGGCTTCCACGCCTGCGATCAGGATCAGTATCTGGCGATGATCCGTGGGTATTGTGCCGCCTACGGGGTTTCGATTGACGAAGATACGCTGTGGGCAGAGGCCATCGAATGGCAAGCCACGCGCGGGTCACGGTCGGGGCGCGTGGCATGGCAATACTTCTGTGACCTGGCTGGGCGGAGAGGCGTGGCTATCTAGGCCGCCAAGAGGTGTGCCTCGAACCCTTTAAGGCAAGGCGCGCACATCGGGCCATAGCTGGCGATATCCGGGAACAATCGTTCGATTTCCAAGCGGGCATGATCTCCGACTGCGCCCATGGCGATTGAGCCGGGATAGAGGGTTTCGCTCCAGATTCCGTGCGACTTCACCACGTTATGCGCATCCAGCAGGATATGGTGATACGTCACCTGACCACCGATCTTGCGGTACACACCATCCATGCTCAAGAGATCCTTGGCGCGGACAAGGACTTCGTCCTGACCAAACAGAAGTTCGGCCCGCCAGTCGCTGAGAAGGATCGCGTGCTGCGGCGATACGATCAAATCGCTGTCATTGCCCAGTGTCCCGGCCGAGATCACGATAGGGGCCAGATCGGCAGTCGCGCCAACCGTCGTATGGCCGGTCCACATAATCGGTTGTGGGCCGTTATCGGCCGTCAGCACCATGTCTCCGATCTCAAGTGTGTCGATGGCGCGGGTCCCGTCGGGGGTTTCGATCAGCATGCCTGAGGCGAAGCATACAATCGTGCCACCCAAGCTGGTGTGGGGCACAAGCTCGCCATTGTCGACGATGCCACCAACGGTCAGGTCGGTGTTGGGCGGCGGCATACCATCGGGAAAGACGAGGTAGTATCCGTCCTCGTCCGTGGCCGAGGCGTCCGCGCCATCGTTCAGGTCATTGTCATTGTTGAGGTCGACATCGATGACGGCAACCTGCCATGTCGTTGTGCCATCCGTGACTGTAAAGGTGTAGTCCCAGATGACCTGCCGTTCGGTCCCGTCGATAAAGACGGTTTGCTGGCCGATTTCGCCGAGCCGCTCTTGAACCTGAACGGTTTCGTTGTTTGCACCGTCGCCGTTGAAGTTTGTCGCGCCGTCGTTCTCGTTTACCACGAAATACGTGGTGTCGCCGGTATAGCGCCACGTGCCGGACGGGGCGAAAGCATAGTTGTTCGCCGCACCGTCAACGGTGGTCTGAATACCCCGCAGGGCAAAGCTGTATCCATAAAAAACAGGCATGCGCCCGAACCAATCCAATTAGTTTCTTTGGATTGTTTCTGATCCCTCAACCGGGCAGAGTTAGGGCCGTACGTCGCCGTTTGCGGAGAATTCAGGGAATGTTTGGGGCAATTGCGGCGCATTCACCCGCGTGAGTGGCAATCAGCCACAATTGCCCAAGGTCCGCCTTATTCGAAGAAAGGGTTCGGGTTTACACTGTCGAAACCATCCCGCACTTCGAAGTGGACATATGCCGTGTCGCTGGTGTCGCGCAGTTTCGCGATGGATTGTCCGCGCGATACCGTATCGCCCTTGGCAACACTCACGTCCGTGACGTTGGCATAAACGGTCAGAAGGTTGTCCGGGTGCCGCACAACGATGATGGGCACGCCTTCGGCGCTTTCTGTGATGGCCGCAACGGTGCCACCGGCTGCTGCGCTGACTGCCGTGCCTGGTGCGGCCTGGATGTCGACGCCTTCGTTCCGGCCCTTGGCATAGTCCCGAATGATCGTCCCTTGAACGGGAAGGGACATTTCACCGGACTGGGTGGAGGCGCTGGTCTGGCCCACATCCGCCACGGGCTTTTCAGGGTCTGGCGTGGCGGCAGGCGGATTGGCGGTATCATCTTCAGGCAACGGCTTGGCCGAGCTGGGGGGCAGCGGGGTCGGAGTACCCGTGCCGGGTGCGGTTGTGCTATTGTCGACTGCTGCACCGCGGTCGGGTGCCGCCGCGCGGGCCACGGGGATCAACAGGTACTGTCCCTCGCGCACAGCGAAATCAGCGCCAAGCCCATTCCATTCCGCCAGTGATTTGGCAGGCACCTGGTACAGCCGTGCTATTGTAAAGGCCGTCTCGCCTCGTTCCACTCGGTGGCGGATTGGCTCTTGGCCGGTTTGTGGCAGGGGCGTAGTTGTCGGCGTGTTCGCCACGGGCGTCGGCGCGGCACTGTCGATCGCGTTGCCGGCAAGCGTGGTGACATCCACGGATGATGACTGGATCGGGCCGGTGCCAATTGCGCCGGTCGATGGTGAGGGTTCCGACACACGGCGGGGCAGGGCGATGATTTCGCCGTTGCGCAACGGCACGTCCGTTTCTACGCCATTGAAGCTTGCGAGCTCAGCCACTGGCAATCCAACGCGGGTCGCCACATCCTGTAGCGTATCGCCCCGTTTGGCCACGGCAACCTGGTAATTGGGGTAGGAGATGACACCGCGGTCGTCCGGTTCCGGTCTGTCCGCTGTTGCGTTCTGCGCCGCCTCAGCCGTCGTGAAACCACCACCAAGACCACGCAGGTCAAAATCCAGCGGCTCTTCGCAGGCTGCCAGCACCAGCAAGCCGCAGGTTGCAATCATCAGGGGCCCACGGGGGCGCTGTAGGGTCGGGATCATCTGCGTCGTCCTCTGCCTGACCCCTCGTGAATGGGGGCCTTGTCGGTTGCGCGCTACTTACACCAGTTTCAGTCTTTGCCCAAGCCCTCGAGCAAGGGAACAAAGCGCACATCGCGCAATTCGTCATATTCTAGGCCGTCTGCGGTCTTGCGCACACGGATCAGGCTTTGCACGGCGTCTGATTGCCCTACGGGCAGCACCATGATCCCACCCTCTTTCAACTGACCCAGCAGGGGGCCTGGCGGGTCCTCTGCGGCGGCGGTGACAATGATGCGATCAAACGGGGCCTGGTCCGGCAAGCCGAAAGACCCGTCCCCGGTGATTGCTGTAATGGTGTGCAGGTTCAGCTCTTCGAAGATCGCGCGCGCTTCGTGCACCAGCCGCCTGTGCCGGTCGATCGTGTAGACCCGACGCGCAAGTTTGGCGAGGATGGCCGCTTGGTAGCCAGAGCCGGTCCCGATTTCGAGCACCTTGTCCCGTGGGCTGACATTCAAGGCTTGCGTCATGAGGCCAACGACCGATGGTTGGCTGATCGTCTGCCCGCAGGCAATGGGCAAAGGCATATCTTCATATGCACGTTCGGAAAACAGCCCGCGGACAAAGGGGCCGCGGTCGATCTCTTCCATCGCGCCAAGCACACGCTTGTCGGTCACGCCCTTGGACCGCAGCGCATAAAGGAACTGCATCTTGCGCGTCGCGAGATCGGTGTCCTCACTCATGTGGCGATGGACCCAAGCTGGTCCAGCATGTCATGCGCGGTGAAATCCGCGCGCATCGGCGTGACCGAGATGTAGCCGTCCAGGTTCACGGCAGCGTCGGTATCGGGGGCCGTGGGGACATGCTGGTTGCCGCCCCGGATCCAGAGGAAGTTGCGTCCGCTGGGCGACTGCGTCTGTTCGGTATGGAACCCCACGCCGGGGCGCAGGCCCTGGGACACGACCCGCGTGCCTTTGACATCCGCCGCCGCCACGGGCGGGATGTTGACGTTGTAAAACAGTTGGTACCCGGGTTGGTCCTTGGGTGTGGCGGCAATAATCCGCTCAACGAGTGTCTTGCAGTGGGTGGCAGACGCATCGAACGGGTCGTCCAGCTCTCGGTTCGCGGGGCCAAAATACTGAGACAGCCCAATCGATAGCACACCCTGCAACGCCCCTTCGATGGCCGCGCCCAATGTGCCGGAATAGAGCGCGTTCTCGGCCGAGTTGTTGCCCCGGTTCACACCGGACAGGATCAAGTCGGGCGGACCCTCCAGCACTTGATGCAATCCAGCCAGGACGCAATCCGCCGGACTTCCTTCAACCGTGTACCGGTTGGGCGCGATCTGTTGGAACATGAAGGGCCGCGCATAGTTGATGCAGTGGGCCACGCCCGATTGCTCAAAGGCGGGGGCAACGGTGGTCACATGCCCGTCCGGCCCGGCAAGGTCGACCGCGATCTGTTCAAGTACCCGAAGGCCGGGGGCCGAGATACCGTCGTCATTTGTGATGAGAATGCGCATGTGTCGCCCCTTTGCGCCTTACTATGTGCCGCGCACGCGCGGGGCAACTGTCGCGGCCCCCGATGGCGATTTTTTGGAACAGCGACATGGGACCGTTGCGTACCCGCTACGGGCGAATGGCGATGTATCCGTGTGACACGCGGCTGGGAGGACCGCTCTTGAACGGGTGCAGGGTGATGTCGGTAAATCCTGCCGCGTCCAACATGTTTTTGGCCTGTGCCGGGTGGTACGCGGCATTACCCCACCGCCATCGAACAAGTGCCGTACACCAGTGGGGACGAGAGAGGGCAAGGACCAACATTCCGCCGGGTGCAAGTTGATCATGCAACCAAGCCAAGGCAGCTTGCGGGTCCTCCAGATGCTCGATCACATGGGCGCACAGAACGACGTCCTGTGGCGGCAACTGATCCAATTGCCCTCCCAACGGGGTTGCAATCGTGGCGGCGCCGGGCAAACGGGCCGCGGCTGTGTCGAGCATGGATTGCGAGATATCCGTCAGTGTCAGCGTGGCGGGTGCACCATGTGCGTTCAGCCACGCTTGTGCGAATGCGCCGGTGCCCGTGCCGACGTCCAGCACCGTTGCGCTGGTTCTGACGGCAGGAACGGAAGACATCAAATCAGCATAGGCAGACAGAAACCCCAGTTTGGAAATGCCGTCCTGCCAGCCTGTTGCCGCCGCATCGTAGATGGATTGCAGGGTGCCGGACCGCGCAGGCGGTCGGGGCCGGTCAAATCGGGTGAGGCGGGTCAGCATGATCCTATTGGGTCATGCCTGCCTGCTTCGTTCAACCGTTGATTTCGGACAGGATACGGGCTGCTTCGTCCGCCGGATTGGCGAGGGGGAGCGATCTTCGCCGGGATGGAAGCGCGCACGCGTTGCCGTTGGCATGGGTTGAGGGGTTGCGATATGCACCTGTGGCCCTGTCTTGGCCGTCTCGGCTTGCCAACTGCGGGCCAGCGCGATCTGCGCGGCCTTGGTCGCGCCATATGCGCCGTAGAATGATTGGCCAGCAACCGGGTCATCCATGAATACAGCCTTGCCAGATGTGCCGAGCAGGGGGGCAATGTACGTGATCAGTGTCGCCGTCGCTGCCACGTTGCCCGCGATGGACTTTGACATGTCCTTGGCGTCGATCATGCTGGTCGGGGCCAGTGGGGCGGCATGGATTGCGCAATGTACCCACATGTCCAGGCTGCCCCAGCGGTCAAAGATGCCACGGCACAGGGTCTGCATTGCCGCGTCATTGCCGATGTCCATGGGGGCAAGCGTTGCGGCACCACCTTTGGCAGTGATCTGGTCATCCAGCTCTTCCAGTGCGCCGGTCGTTTTGGCCACTGCAATGATGTGATGCGTCGGAGCAAGGGCCAACGCCATGGCCGCGCCAAGGCCACGGGAGGCACCAGTGATAAGGGCAGTCTGTGTCATGGCCCGCTCTTGCCTTGTGGCGGGCCAAGGGTCAAGCGGCAGCCTTGGGCCGGCCGGGCAAAGTAAGCGTGCGTTGGCCGACGCCTCCTGCCAGGACAACCCGATCCTCGCCTATCGCAATGACGGTGCCATGGCGGAACGTGTCGCCAACCTGCACCATGCGTGTTTGCCCTCCAGCCGTTCGCAAGAGTGCGCGGCGGCTGTTTTGTGTCCCGACAACACCCAGAAGCTGCAGGTTGCGCAGCGGTAGCACACCGTTTTGGGTCGCAAGATCTGCGGTGGTTGCGTTTGTCTCTTCGGCCATTTGCGTGTTCATCCCCATGAATCAAGGGGCGCGGCTAACATGACCTTTTGGCAAGGTGAACGGGCCCGCGCATAAATACGCAATGCTTTGCCCAGTGACGTTGGGACATTCGGCGGTGGCGTGCTGATCAGCCCTGACGCTTGGACCTGTGATAGGTCAGCGTGATGTGGGCAAGGTGCCAAAGCGCGTCTTCGTTCAGTGGCGCATCAAGGTCAAACCCCAGCGCGCGCCGTCCGTCATTGTGGAACTGGTTTGGGTACTGATTGTCCATCTGCGCTGCCAGATCAGTCTTGCAGTCGACAAATGTCATAATGCGGTTTGGCGTTGCAGGCGACCAATCCACGCGCAAAGTTGATCCGACGCGTGGGCGTTTGGGCCGCCATGCGGGCTGCCCCCATTTCAGGCTTTCGTCGAGAGGGCCGATGTCGGCACTGGTCGCTACATCATGCACAATGCTGCGAAGACGCAGGAAATGTGTCTGCGCCTCGTCAGGCCAATTTTCGGTTCGGTTCAAAATCTCTGAAGGCGTAACATCCATACTGAACCATCGCCTGCACTGATGTCACAAAATGTCAGCAGCGATTACTCTGCCGCCTTCATCTCAAAACCCTTCTCGATCATGTCGGCGGGTTCGACCGGGTACTCACCCGAGAAGCAGGCATCACAATATTGCGGACTGGATGCATCGCGCCCCTTGGTCTCGCCGACAGCGCGGTAGAGGCCATCGAGCGAGATGAACTTCAGGCTGTCGACGCCCAGATGCTGGCACATCTCTTCCTCGCTCATGGTCGCGGCCAGCAGCTTTTCACGTTGCGGCGTGTCGACGCCGTAAAAACAGGGCCAAGCCGTCGGCGGTGAAGCGATGCGGAAATGCACCTCCTTGGCACCAGCGTCCAAGATCATTTCCTTGATCTTGCGAGATGTTGTGCCGCGCACAACCGAGTCGTCGACCAAAATCACCCGTTTGCCCCGGATCAGGGCGCGGTTCACGTTCAGCTTCAAACGCACCCCCATGTTGCGGATGCTTTCCGTTGGCTCGATAAACGTCCGGCCCATGTACTGGTTCCGGATGATGCCCATGGCATAGGGAATGCCGGATTCGAGCGAAAAGCCGATGGCCGCAGGGGTGCCGCTGTCGGGAACGGGGCAGACGAGGTCCGCCTCAACCGGGGCTTCCTTGGCCAGTTCGCGGCCAATGTTTTCGCGTGTCTCATAGACTGACCTGCCGCCGAGGATGCTGTCGGGGCGGCTGAAATACACATGTTCAAAGATGCAGAAGCGCGGTTTTTGCGGGCGGAAAGGGAAACGGCTGTCCACACCCTTGTCGGTGATCACCACCATTTCGCCCGGTTCAATCTCCCGCACAAATTCGGCCCCGATGATGTCGAGCGCACAGGTTTCCGAGCTGAGGACATAGCCGGTGTCGAGCTTGCCCAGCACCAGTGGGCGCACGCCCAACGCATCGCGCACGCCGATCAGCTTGGTGCGGGTCATGGCGACAACCGAAAATGCGCCTTCGACCCTGCGCAGCGCGTCTTCCATCCGCTCGGGGATATTGCGCTGCAGGCTGCGGGCCATCAGGTGGATGATGCATTCGCTGTCCGAGGAAGACTGGAAGATCGAGCCGCGCTCGATCAATTCACGGCGCAGCGCGTCGGCATTGGTGATATTGCCGTTATGGGCAATGGCCGCGCCGCCCATGGCGAATTCGCCAAAGAAGGGCTGCACGTCACGGATCGCGGTTTGCCCTTTGGACCCAGCTGTTGAGTAGCGCACATGGCCAATCGAAAGGGAGCCGGGAAGCGTTTCCATCACCGCCTGAGAGGTGAAGTTGTCGCGCACATAGCCAAAGCGCCGGGCCGAGTTGAAACCGTGTTCAGGGTGGTAGGCAACGATACCGCCCGCTTCTTGTCCCCGATGTTGCAGGGCGTGCAGGCCAAGGGCCACGAAATTCGCGGCGTCCATTGTCCCGAGGACCCCGAATATCCCGCATTCTTCCTTGAGTTTGTCGTCATCAAAGGGATGGGCAAGGGGCATTTGCGCGTGTGCGGCAAGGTCGGACAAGGGGCAGCTCCGAATCCGTGAATGGGATATGGGCGCGGTGTAACAAGACAGACTGCCCCTGTCACGAAAGGATCACAATTGATCGTGCATTACGCAGCGACCGTGTCCGGTTGGCCAATTTTGCCAGCGGACAGGGCCAGCATGGCGCGAGTGTCACCGTAATTGAGCTTGGAAAAGAAGCTGTCGCCTGATGACGGTGCGGCGTGGATCAGCAGACCAGACTGGGCATAGATCATCTCTTCGTCCGTGAAATGCAACTCAGCCAGGTCAGGCCCATTAAACAGGGTAGGGCGGATGCCACACCAGCCGCTAAGGGCCTTGACCGGGACAGAGACCACCGGGGCGTCTACCCAGCGGGCCGGGGTGTGCAACGCAACATGGGCATTTGCGGGCAAGGCGATGTCGGAGCAGGTCGAGAGGACACCGCCGGGGATATGCACAAGCGGTACAGTGCTGTCGGGGCGCGTGATCGCGGTGATTTCGACAAAGCCACCGTCGAGCGTCGCCACGGCGTCGCCTGCCTGCAGCGTGTCAACCGATGCCCATCCTTTTTCAGTCTCCAGCAATGTATGTGCCGTGACTGTTGCGCTGATGCGGGGGGCAGCCGGTGTTTTAATGGGCGTAATGTCGGCAAATGCGGCGTCGTGGTTCAGAAACATCGGTGTATCCTCGGGTCAGTTTGTGTTCGTGTTCTGGGGACAAGAACGCTCCACAAATCTGCCGCTTTTTGGTCACAACCACGGCCAAAGCCGGGCGCTGTTTCGCCACAGTCACCAGTGGGGTGCAGGCGGCCCACACTCTCCGCATCACGGCGACGCGATTAATCCGTGCTTAACCATGATTGCGTGCGGGCGGTGCTGCCCGCGCCTTTGAAATGTCTGATTCCCGCTTCGTTGGGACGAATTATTCGCTGCAGGCGCCCACAAGGCTCTCGTATTGGCGGGTGATCCAGCCAAGCGCCTCTTCGGGGTTCTGCTCTTCGATCTGCCCGGTGAAGCGGCCAAACACGGCGGCCGAACGGCTTTCATCAACGATGGTGAATTCCTGGCCGGTGATCACCGTGTCGTAGACAAAGAACGCAATGGCAACCAGAAGGATGCCGCGCGCCACGCCAAAGAGAAAACCAAGACCCTGATCGATACCGCCAAGAGCGGACCGTTGCACAATCGATGAAAAAAGCGGGGTGAACAGGGACACCACGATCAACGCAACAGCAAAGACAAGGGCAAAGGCCCCAATAATGCTGAGCTCGCAACTGTCAGCGATGAAGTCGCCCACAACCGGAATCTCGCGCACCAGCGGTTCCACGCGCGGGGCAAACAGGAATGCCAGAATGGCGGCTGCAATCCAGCCTGCAATTGCCATGGCTTCGCGCACGAACCCGCGCCCATAGGCCAATAGGGCCGACAGGATGATGACCACGGCAACTACGCCGTCAATGATGGTGAACCCTTCCATGGTCCTGCCCCTTATGTTCTGCCCGTGCGGCGTCTAGCCTGCGCCGAATACGTCGCCTACAAACCCGGTCAGGTCACCGAAGCGTTTCAGCGTCATTCCCGGTGCACCTTGGGCTTTGCCGCCTTTGGGTGCAATGGATGACGAAAAACCAAGTTTTTGGGCTTCTTTCAACCTGTTTTCCGTCTGAGGGGCAGGCCGAAGCGCGCCAGATAGGCTGATTTCCCCAAAAACAACTGTATCTGCGGGCAATGCACTATCCTCGCGTGCAGACAAAAGGGCGGCTGCGACGGCCAGATCGGCAGCAGGTTCGCTGATTTTCATGCCGCCTGCGACATTCAGATACACATCAAGCCCGGCAAAAGGGATGCCACAGCGTGCCTCAAGGACCGCAAGGATCATGGCAAGACGCCCACCATCCCAACCCACCACGGTCCGGCGCGCTTGGGAATGCGGGGAGGGTGCGACAAGGGCCTGCATCTCGCACAACACGGGACGGGTGCCTTCGATCCCGGCAAATACCACGGACCCGGGCGACGGCTCGCCGCGTTCGGACAAGAACAGGGCCGACGGGTTCGTGACCTCGGCCAGTCCTTTGCCGGTCATTTCGAACACGCCAATTTCGTCGGCGGGGCCGAAGCGGTTCTTGACCGCGCGCAGGATGCGGAACTGGTGCCCGCGCTCGCCCTCGAAGTACAAGACTGTATCGACCATGTGTTCGACCACGCGGGGGCCTGCAATCTGCCCTTCCTTGGTCACGTGCCCAACCAGAATGACGCTGATGCCTTTTCGCTTGGCAAAAGTCGTCAGTTCATGTGCGGCGGCACGAACCTGGCTGACCGACCCGGGCGCACTGTCGACAGTGTCGAGCCACATGGTCTGGATTGAATCGATGATGGCCAACCCCGGCGCCTCGGCCTCGAGCGTGGTCAGGATGTTGCGCAGGTTGGTATCTGCCGCCAGTTGTACTGGCGCATCGGACAGCCCAAGGCGCTCCGCACGCATCCGGACCTGCGCACTTGCCTCTTCGCCGCTGACATAGATCGTTTTCAGGCCGTTGCGGGCGAAACGCGCCGCGGCTTGCAACAGAAGGGTGGATTTCCCGATGCCGGGATCGCCACCGACCAGAATGGCAGAAGCGGGAACCAAACCGCCGCCCAGTACCCGGTCAAGCTCGGCCACCTTGCTTTCGGCTCGAGGTGGTGGCGTTTCCTGCGTCGCCAGATCGGTCAGGGTGACCGTATTGCCCCGTTTTGTGCCCAGCCCCTTGCTGCTGGGGCCCGCAGAAAGGCCGGTGTCTTCGCTGATCGTGTTCCACTCACCACAGCCGTCACAGCGCCCGGACCACTTGGAGAAGGACGCGCCGCATGAGGAGCAGGAATAGGTCGTGCCGGTTTTTACCATGCGCGTTGGTCTGCCAGCGGCGGCGTGGGCGGGCAAGCCCTATTCAGCGCGCAAGGGCAGTTGGGTGACTTTTGACGGTGTGGCAGGTTGGTTCAGTTCGGGCAGCAGTCGCTCCATCTCGTCCAAAAGACGTTCAAGATGGGCGCGTGCCACGTTCTCCTCCAGTTCCAGCCGGTTGATCCAGGTCGAAAACTCGCCATGGATCGCCTTGGCCTGTTCCAAGCGGTCGTTGAACTGCTCAATCTCGAACTGGCGCTGCTGAAGGAAGGACCGCGCCCGTTCGACCTTGGTGTCTGAATAGGCTTGGGCAAGGTCCCGGCTGATATGGGACATCTTTGCCGCCAACTCCAGCAGTTCAGGCTCCAACATACCCAGATCGGGATGATCGCGCAGGAACGCCAGACGATCCTGCGTGCTTTCAAACGCATCGCTCAGACCAAAAGTGCCGCTGCGATCCGCGTGATGTGCAGCGTGATAGGCACGGGTGATGTCATCTACGCCAACACTGAATTGCCGGTGCGAGTTTTCAAGCTGCATGATGCGCATGTTCGTTGGCAGGAAAAAACACAAGGCAACTGCAAGGACAGTCAGCCCGATCTGGGCAATCATCCCAGCTTGGTCAACCGGCGCGCCATTCCAAGTAACCGAAAGGTCAATCCACGGCCAAAAGCCTGCCGCAGCCATCCCAGTTGTGACAATCAATCCAAGTGCGAGCGCAGCGAAAAGAAAAAGCGCGAGCCGTTGCATGGTTGCAGCAAGAACCTGTGCTGCGAAAATTACTTGTTTCATTAGCCTTCCCCCCAGAAGACGCACTAATCTAGGCAGCATATCCTTAAGCGTCGGAAAATACAGTCAAAAAGTGGTGACTTGTGAGAGCGCGATATGGATTGTTTCCGGTTTCGCATCAATCCATGGGTTTGGACGCAATCCTTTCAGTTCGAACACCGACCCAAAGCGATGCCAGAATGCACGCGGTAAAGAGGTAAAGACCCCACGCCACTTCCAGCCGCCCAACACCGATGCCTTTGGCAACCGTGATGTACATTGCGATCAGAAAAATATCGGCCATCGCCAGCTTCCCCATGATCCGCAGCGCAGGGGCAAGGCGCGGGCTGGCCATGTTCCAATGCAGCAGCGCCAGTCCGATGGTCTTGGCCATCGGCGCCACCAGGGCAAAGATGGCAACGATTAGGGCAAGGAAGACATCCGTGCCCCAAAGTGATTGAAGCCCGGTCAGAACGGAAATCTCTTTCAGCTTGAAAAGCGGCAGTAGCCCGGCCTTGAGCAATGGCGCAAACCACGAGACCGGGAACAGGATAAGCAGGGACAGGTTGATCCAGCGATGCATGACGGCAAGTGGCCGCGCCGGAATGCCTGTGTCAAGCGCTACACGCCTCAGCGCACGGTCTCGATCGGCCCTTCTGCCCGCCCGTGAATGAACTGATCCACGTATGGATCGGTCGCCCCGTCAATGTCGGCCACGGGACCTGTCCAGCGGATCTTGCCCCCGTGCAGCATCGCGACGTTATCCGCAATGGTCCGCACGGACGTCATGTCGTGGGTGATCGTCATTGTTGTCGCACCCATCTCGGTCACGATCTCGCGGATGAGGTCGTTGATGACACCTGCCATGATCGGGTCAAGGCCGGTGGTCGGTTCATCAAAAAAGATGATCTCGGGTTCTGCCGCAATGGCCCGCGCCAGCCCCACGCGTTTCTGCATCCCACCGGACAGTTCGGCAGGCAGACGGTCCGCCACATCCGGCGTCAGCCCCACGCGGCGCAGTTTCTCAATGGCAATCTCATGCGCCTCTTCCTTCGGACGCGCAAGGCTGCCGCGCAGCAGTCGAAAGGCGACGTTCTGCCAAACGGGCAGGGAGTCGAACAGGGCCGCCCCCTGAAACAGCATCCCGAACCGCGCCAGAAAGGCGTCCCGATCTCCGGTCTGGCTGACATCCTGCCCATCAACCGTGATCGTGCCTTTTTCGGGCGTGACAAGGCCAAGGATCGTCTTGATCGCGATGGACTTGCCGGTGCCGGAGCCGCCAATGATCACCATCGACGTGCCGCGCGCGACATGCAGATCAACACCGCGCAGAACGTGGTTGTCGCCAAAGCTTTTATGGATGTTGTCGAGTGTGATCATCTGGCGGGGCCTGTGACGGACAAGGAAGAGGGCGCGTTCTGGGTCATACGGAAAAGAACACCCCCGTGAGCACGAAGTTGGCGGCCAGAATCAGCACTGCAGCGGCCTCGACCGACCCCTTGGTCGCCCGGCCCACGCCCTGCGCACCCCGGCCTGAGTTCATGCCGAAGTAGCATCCCATCAAGGCGGCGATGCAGCCGAACACCGCGCCTTTCACAAGGCTGGATGTAATATCCCGCATTTGCAGGAAATCGACCGTGTTCTGGATGTACGCCGCTGCGTTGAAGCCCAACGTGCCCGTGGCGACCGCATAACCACCAAAGATGCCAATCACATCGCCAACGGCCACCAACAGCGGCACAACCAGTGTCGCAGCCAGCACGCGCGGCACTGTCAGGTATTTCATGGGATGGGTCGACAGCGTGACCAGCGCATCGATCTGCTCGGTCACTTTCATCGTCGCAATCTCGGCCGCGATAGAGGAGGTGACGCGTGCGGCGATCATCAGCCCGACAAGCACCGGACCCAGTTCGCGCACCATGCCTATGGCAACGATCTGGGGCACCACAGCCTCGGCATTGAAGCGCGCGCCGCCGGCATAGATTTGCAGCGCCAGTGCGCCGCCCGTGAAAATGGCCGTCAACCCGACGACAGGCAGGGACAACCACCCGATATTCAGCAGGGCCAGGGCCAGCTCGCGTGGATAAAACGGGGGCCGCAACAGGTGGGTGACCGACGTGCCAAAGAACATGGCCACACGGCCCATGGCGGCCAAAAGGCCCAGCGTGGCCCGTCCAAGTGCTGCGATCCAGCTCATCCCACAAGGCTCCGTTGATAGCGCAGGCCAAGCGAGGTCAGGATTTCATAACCAATGGTGCCGGCTGCATCAGCCACCGTGTCGACAGATTGATGACGCCCCATAAGCTGCAATTCGGTGGGATCATGATCCAGTGTCGTAACGTCCGCCGTGATCAGATCCATGGACACACGGCCCACCACGGGGCAGGGCGTGTCGCTTGCAAAAAGCGTCGCCTTGGGACCCATCGCGCGGATCAGCCCGTCTGCATAGCCGCCGGAGACCGTCGCGATGCGGCTGTCCCGCGGGGCAGTCCAAGTGTTGCCGTAGCCGACGCTTTCACCCTGCACGACGTCCCGAACCTGAATGACGGGCAGATCAAGCGTGACCACCGGGGCCGCATCGGCAAAGGGCAGACCGCCATAGAGGCCGATACCCGGACGCGTCATGTCAAAGTGATAGTCCGGGCCAAGTATGGTGCCGCCGGTGGCAGCAAGAGAGCGGGGAATGTCCAAACCGTCAGTCATCGCACGGAACTCGGACAATTGCCTTACATTCATCGGGTGATCAGGCTCATCCGCACAGGCCAGATGCGACATGATCAGCGCTGGACCTTGGGCAATTGCAATGTCGCGTACAGCAGACCATTCGGCGGGCTCCATGCCCAGACGGTTCATCCCGCTGTCCAGTTGAATGCCGAAGGGCGCACCCGGCAACGCCTCGACATGGCGCAGCATCTGGTCAACGGAGTTAAGCAGCGGGGTTAACGCCGCTTCGCGGATCGCGTTGGTATCGCCAACCATGTGCCCGGAAAAGACGTAGATCGCTGGCCCTTGACCAATCGCCCCGCGCAGCGTGTTGCCTTCTTCGGCTGTGGCCACAAAAAAGCTGCGCACGCCAGCGCGTACAAGGGCGCGGCCCACGACAGGCGCACCCAGACCATAGCCATTGGCTTTGACCACCGCACCGGTTTCGCACGCGCTGAGTGCATCAAGGGATTGCCAATTGCGCACAAGCGCGCCGAGGTCGATAGAGAGGGTCGCAGATGTCATGACCGGCTGTTTGGCAGGACGACGCGCATTGGTGAAGAGGAAAATGCGATATGGGCTTAAGGCAGCGCAAAGATGTCGCGATTGCGTTCCCAGATTTCCTCTCCGATCAGGCAGTTATAGGGTGCTGTGGCTTGGGCACGCCACAGACGCGCGGACTGTCCGGCAATTTCAAGGACCAGTTTGCGCCGCACCGCATCCTCAAATTCCGCCCAATCCGTAACGGGCACGACAAAGGCACCGGTGCCGCCAATGACACATGCGGTGTAGTAGGCATCAAGATCGGGAATATTCCACCGGGACGTAAATCCGTCATCTTGGGTCATCAATGGCAGTCCGTTGATCGTGATGCCCCGCGCTAGAACGGCATCTCGGGCCAGGGTGACGGGACGCCCCATGTTGTTCGGGCCGTCCCCTGACACGTCAATAACCCTGCGCAAGCCATCAAATGCGTTCCGGTCAATGCTTTCAGCGGCATGCATCAACGCGCCTGAAATCGAAGTGCGGCGCATCGCATCGTCAAAATGGGCTGTGATCTGACCTGCAATTGCGACTGCATCTTCCGGCGTGGCCAAAACGGTCCAAGGTACAATGATGCGCTGATCATGTGTCCCGGCCCATTCAACATAGGTGATCGCTATGCGTCCGAGAAAACCGCTATTGATGGCGGCCTGTACCTCAGGCGACTGTAAGGCGGTTGCATAACCACGCCGCTGGATTTCAAGCTCGTAAGGCTGCATCGAGCGGCTCACATCAACGGCGAGGAACAGCTCGACATCAACCTCGATCCGCTCCTGCGCATGCACGACCGAGCCAAAACACACCAACAAACCAAGAAGCAAGCGCATGCTGTCACTGTGACGGGCAAGCGTGACTCTGTCCAATCACAACCCGGCCATACAGCTTCTTCTGGCTAAAAATACCTCGGGGACGCCGAAGGCGGGGGCAGAGCCCCTAGAACATTGGTGTCGCGCGCAGCGCGTCCTTGTGATCAGAACCCGGTGTCGCCACCGCCGCCCTGTTGCCAGGGCTGCACAAGGTTGCCGAAACGGGTAAAGCGCCCTTCGAAGCTCAGATCGACGGTGCCGATGGGTCCGTGGCGCTGCTTGCCGATGATGACTTCGGCGCGACCATGCAGGCGCTCCATCTCTTCCTGCCACTTGGCCATCGCTTCCAGATCGTGATCGCCGGGCTTCTCACGTTCCTTGTAGTACTCTTCGCGGAACACGAACATGACGACGTCGGCGTCTTGCTCAATCGATCCCGATTCCCGAAGGTCTGACAGCTGCGGGCGCTTGTCCTCCCGGTTTTCGACCTGACGCGAAAGCTGCGACAGCGCGATGACGGGGATGTTCAGCTCTTTGGCGATGGCCTTGAGGCCCATGGATATCTCGCCGATCTCCTGTACACGGTTTTCGGACACACCGCGCACCAGTTGCAGGTAGTCAACAATCAGCACATCCAGCCCGTGCGTCCGCTTCAGCCGGCGCGCGCGCGCGGACAGCTGGGCAATCGGGATCGCGGCAGTGTCGTCAATATAGAGCGGGCAGGCTTCGAGCTGTTTGGCTGCGTCCACGAAGCGCCGGAACTCGGCCTCGGTCATGTCACCACGACGAATGTTTTCCGAGGGCACTTCGGCAGCCTCGGACAGGATACGCGCCGCGAGCTGCTCCGCGCTCATCTCGAGCGAATAGAAGCCCACAACGCCGCCTTCAATCGCGCCTTCGGCGCCGTCGGGTTTCAGGCCTTTCTTGTAGGCCTTGGCAATGTTGAAGGCGATGTTGGTGGCGAGCGAGGTTTTCCCCATCGACGGACGGCCCGCAAGGATCAGAAGGTCAGACGGGTGCAGACCCCCCAGCTTCTTGTCCATATCGATCAGGCCAGTTGAGATACCCGCAAGTCCGCCTTCCCGCTGATACGCGGCATTGGCGACATTAACTGCATCCGTTACAGCTTTGAGAAAACTTTGAAATCCACCCTCTGATGTGCCCTGTTCCGCCAGCTTGTAAAGCGCCTGTTCGGCCTCTACGATCTGCTCCTTGGGCTCCGAGGCGACATCGACCTTGGCGGCCTTGGCGCTGATGTCGCGCCCCAGTTGGATCAGGTCGCGGCGTACGGCAAGATCATAAATCATCTGCGCATAGTCGCGTACGGCAAAGGCGCTGATGGCGGCCCCGGCAAGGCGGGCAAGGTAGGCCGGACCGCCCAGCTCTTTCAGCCCCTCATCTTCCTCCATGAACGCCTTGAGCGTCACAGGAGAGGCAAGGTTGTTCTTTGCGATCCGAGCCGCCGAAATCTCGAAGATGCGGGCGTGCACCGGGTCATAGAAATGGGTCGGATTGATGATCGATGCGACGCGGTCATAAATGTCGTTGTTGGTCAGGATCGCGCCCAGCAATTGCTGCTCGGCCTCGATCGAGTGGGGCATGGTCTCGGCATCCTGAACCGCAACCCCTGTCGGATTGATTGCTGCAATCTCGTTCATCGCCCCACTCTCTGCTCGTTGTTTTATTGTCCCCGCGTTCCGGGTGTCTTGCCACAAGCGCATAGGCGTTGAAAACCCGGAGCAAGTCTGTGGAAAACCCGGTGGATTCTCCACAATCGTGGTTTACACTTTCCCACATATGGCAATGGCGTCCTGCACGCATACCACATCTGTCCGGCGCCGTGCAAAAGAATCATGGTTTTGCACACTGTTCCACAGCCAGACACCATGTAGAAAAGCTACAAACGGAGCCGTATCGGCAAAGTTCCGTTACGTCCGGGCTGCCTGCCAGCCGCGCGGGTCGTTCAGGAAGTCCTCGACACCGCCCAAAGTCGCCGCATCAAACGCGCCGGACGCCTTGGCCTCGGCCAACACATCCCACCATGTGCACAGGTGATGCAGCGTCACGCCATGATCACCCAATACCTTCTCGGTCTCTGGGAAAATCCCGTAGTAAAAGATAACAGCTGTGTGCGCGCAGGTGGCCCCAGCATCACGGATGGCATCCACAAAGCTCAGCTTTGATCCACCATCGGTCGTCAGATCCTCGACCAGCAAAACGCGCTGACCATCTGTCATGTCCCCTTCGATCCGGGCGCCCTTGCCATATCCCTTGGGCTTTTTTCGAACATAGGTCATCGGCAGGGCCATCCGCTCGGCCACGAAGGCAGCAAAAGGGATGCCCGCCGTTTCGCCACCCGCGATGTTGTCGAACGCTTCAAACCCCGCATTGCGCATAACGGTGACAGTGAGAAAATCCATCAGCGTCGACCGGATGCGCGGGTAAGAGATCAGCTTGCGACAGTCGATATAGGTCGGGCTTGGCAGGCCCGAAGCCAGCGTGAACGGCTCTGCCGCATTGAAATGCACGGCCTTGATTTCCAGCAGCATGCGGGCCGTCAGACGGGCCATTTCTTCGGATGTGGGGTAGCTTGTTGGGATCATGGCGCTTTGCTTTCGGGCTTTGTGCTGCGTGGAGGGGGCGGGAGCCTCCGGCGGGGATTTTCTTGAAACAGGGAAGTTACTGGACGGACCACGTCAGATCGAAACCGGGATCAAAGACGGTGACCGGGCCATCGTCAGTGTCAATTTGGTCAGGCAGCGTAGGGGCGGATTTGGTGAGGGCAATGGTGTCTTCGTTGGCGGGTAGCCCATAGAAGGCTGGGCCGTTGCGCGATGTGAAGCCTTCGAGCTTGTCCAGCGCATCCTCTTCCTCAAACACCTGTGCGAGTATGGGCAGCGTGTTGGGGGCTGTGAAGCAACCCGCACAGCCACATGGCAACAGCTTGTTCTCATCGGTGTGCGGCGCGCTGTCGGTACCCAGAAAGAACCGCGCCTCGCCACTGGTTGCGGCTGCACGCAGCGCCAGTCGGTGCTCCTCCCGTTTGGCAACAGGCAGGCAGTAGTAGTGCGGCTTGATACCCCCGGCCAAGATGTGGTTGCGGTTGATCACCAGGTGATGCGTCGTGATCGTGGCCCCAAGGCTCTCATCCTGTGCGCGGGCGTAGTCGACCGCGTTCGACGTGGTGATGTGTTCCATGACAACGCGCAAGCCGGGTGTGGTGCGTCGGATTGGGTCGAGAACCCGGTCGATGAACACCGCTTCACGGTCGAAGATGTCGATATCATGGTCAGTGACCTCACCATGCACGCACAGTGGCAGGCCAATCTCGGCTATGCGCTCCAGCACCGGGCGCACCTTGTCGAAGTTTGCGACGCCCGAAGCGGAATTGGTGGTTGCCCCGGCCGGATAGAGTTTGACGGCTTTGACCAAACCACTTGCGTGCGCAGCGGCCACGTCATCCGCATCCGTGTCTTCGGTCAGGTACAGCGTCATCAGCGGATTAAAGTCCATGCCGTCGGGAAGGGCGGACAGGATGCGATCGCGATAGGCAGCAGCTTGAGCACCTGTAACAACCGGAGGCACGAGGTTGGGCATGATTATGGCGCGGGCAAAATGTTGCGCGGTCCATGGCAGCACGGCGCGCATCATTGCGCCGTCACGCAGATGCAGGTGCCAATCGTCGGGGCGGGCGATGGTAAGTGTGGTCATGCGCCGCCGTTAGCATGGGCATGACATGGGTTTCTAGTCCTCGGGCTCGGCACTTCTGGCATTTGCGACATTGCGCAGTGCGTCAATCTCGGCCAGGCGGCGCTGGAACCGGGGTGCCCGCTTCATACGCGACACCACGTTGCGCGCCATCATGTAGGTCAGCTCGGTCCGTTCGTTGCGGTCGAGGGCAGCCAGAACACGACGCAGATAGCCCGGATAGGTGCGGCGCGCGCGATAGATCTTGGCGAATTGCAGATCATCCAGCGTGCCTTCGGCGGCCATTTCAAGCAGGTCAGGCAGCACGTTCATGGCCATTAAGTCGCTCTGGATCGTGTCGCCCATATTGCGAAGGCGATATTGGGTTACACCGGCGCGGGTGAACAGGGCGGCGTGCATGGCGTCCAGCCTTTCAACCGGATCGTACAGCACATAGGCTTGCGTACAGGCGTCCAGCATGTCTGGCGCGTAGCCGTAGCGCGATGTGAAGTCGGTGCGCCGCATCTCGATAAATCGGTCGTCCCATTCCGTCACACGCGGATCAAGCGTGGCTTGGGGTTGGATCAAAAGCACCTGCGCCCCCGGTGCGGCTACGGAATAGGCAGCGGCGGCATATCCACATGGACCGGCCCCATAGAACAGCACCGTTTCGAAGTCGTCGAAAAAACCGTCATCGACCAGCTGATCGAACAGACCAATCACGTGCCGGTCGCGAAACCACGTGTCACCGTCCGACGCGATACACAGGTGCGACCAGTCATTGTCGCGCACCATGGACCAGCCCAAAGGCTCGGCCCGCTCTGATAGGGCGCGCATACCCTGTACCGATTCGAAGGTCACGACCAACGTGTCGCCGCGCCGAATGTGCGCTGCGAAATGCTTGCGCCCCAGGGGCTTAAAAAATCCTTGGTCTTCAGCGGCTTGCATCAGGCGTGACAGCCACTCAGCTTTCGGCAGATCGGCCAGATCCGGCTCGAACGGAATCTCTTGGTCCTGCATTGCTCTATCCTCACATCCCGCCTTTGAACCGCGGGTTGAGGATGAGGTACCGCCGCAATGGGGCGAAAATGGGGAAAATTTGAGCGACTATTGCGCCGAGCGACGCGCCTGGTTGGCGTATTGGATCATGAATTGCGCGGCTTTTGGCGGTACGGGGCGTGTGGGTGGCGTCATCAGCAGGCGGCCAAACAGCGCGCGAAACGGTTCTTGTTGCATCAATTCATCGAACCTTGATTTGCGCCACGCTACGGCGTCGTCGTGCAGTTGTGCAAGCACACTGTCAGCCTTCAGGTCGGCCAGATGCGCATCGCGCCGTTCCGCATACCGGCTGATCGTTCGGTCCTCATCCGTACAGAAGTTCCGCTCAACCCAGTAATCGACGCCCAGCAGATCGTCGGAATGCACGGCGCGGCCCCGGTCGGCTTTCAGAACATAGCTTTCCATCGCTCCCAGCGGGTAGTGATTGAGCTGCGCCAACCCGTAATTCGGCTGCCCGTAGTTGGAAAACAGGCGGCGGGTTTTGAACTGTTCCGGCAACGCGCGTCCATGGCTGTCGAACCAATTGGCCTGCGCAAGCTTGCTGCCATCCGCATCGCGCGGGCGATGCACGCCGGGTTTGCGATACGTACCGTCATTCGTATAGAGCGTCTTGAACATGGATGCGCGCCACGGCCAGTGCAGGATCTCTGGTGCAGCCATGGGAAAGGTATCCGTCACCGGTTGGTCCAGATATCGCACCTGACCATTGTTGCCAAAGAGCCGCCAAGTCAGCGTGATGGCCGTGGCCTCGGGCAAGGCAGCGTGCAGGGCGGCCAAGGATCCGTCTCCAGTATGAATGTTGACGAATTCGTCGATATCAAGCGGCAGGATCCAATCCGCTTGTCGGATCTGATCCATCTTGGCGGCGGCCTTGAGAGCCGTGAACTGAATGCCGCCTTTGTCGTAGGGGCCGTCGTTGCGCACATGGCTCAGCCAGCCAAGTGCGGCCAGCCGATCCAGCATGGCATCGGTGCCATCGTCGCAATCATTTGAAAACACAAGGAAATCGTCAAAACCGACAGCCCGGTGATGGGCCAGCCATTCCAGAAGGAACGCAGCCTCGTTCCGGACCGTCAGAAGGGCAAGATGTGTCACTTCAGCGGCCAGGCCCTGCGGAAAGTGACGACTTTTTGCGTGGACAATTTGGGGTAATAGGCCAGACCGGCGCCCATCATTGCACCAAAGACCGCGTTCACACCTTCAGGGCCGATCCATTGCGGATGCAGTTCAATGACGGCGGCGCGCAGGGTGCTCAGGTCCATCTCGGGCAGCAGATCCGCCTCGTCTCCTTCGATGTCACACACCAGAACTGTGGGTTTGATTGCCTTGGTTTGTTGCCCCGCATTCACGACATCTACGGTCTCTGTGCGCACGATGCCCTCGCCATTTGTCTCTTCGACGGACGAAGCCAGGATATTGCCGCGCACATGGAAGTCCTTGGTCCCCTTGCGCTTGCCCAGTATGGCGTGATGCACAGTCGTATTCTCGATCCCATTGGCGTCGTGCACCTGGCGGATGTATGCGGCCAGTGTACTGTTCGCCTCGTAGACATGCACATGCGCCGCTTGGCTTTTCTTGGCCACAAGGGTCGAAATGAAACCAACCCCGCCGCCTAATTCCAGAACGACATCATCAGGCTGGATGACGCGCAACACCGCGTCACCTTCCTTCCTCTCATAAAGGCCGCGCCGCAAGCTGCCCGCAATGCGTGGCTTCAGCACATCCGTATGGCGCGGGAACAACAATCCCCGCGGTGTCGTGATCACGTCATGCTCGATCTGTGCACCATCCATCTCAACTCTCCATGTCGAGGGCGAGGGCATAGGCCACCCGCTCAGTCTCGGTCAGTTTGACCTTAAGGGCCTGATCATACAGGTCTTGGAACTCCGGATTGGCGTGGAGCTCGTCCGCCTTGGTCCGATGCCATGTCAGACCAAATTCGTGCCACTTGCGCAGTTCGGCATCCTGCATCAACGTCTCATATTCGGTGCGCATGCGGGGCAGGTTTCGTTTGATGGTGATGTCGCGGAAATCGGACCAATCCATACGGATCCAATAGTTGATCCCGATGGACCGATCCACGTGCAGCGCACGGCCACGCTGCCGCTTGATCAGAAAGCTTTCTGCGCTGCGCAGGGCATAGTGATTGAGCTGCAGAAGGTCATACCCAATTGATTTCTTTGAGCTTCTCCAGCCGTTTTCGGCGACTTCCTTGGTCATGTCCTTGCCCGAGCCATTCACCCAGTGCACTTTCTTGGCAAATTTGGGGTCCAGCTTGTTCGGCCGGTGGCAGCTGATCTTTTCGTAGGCACCGATGTTCTTGAACATCGTCTTGAAGCCCCAGACCGTGTGCGGCTTCGGGCAGTACTTTGGCGCACAATGATCGAACTGGTCGATGACGAACTCGTCTTTCAACTCGGTCACGCCGTTATGGCCGAACAACCGCCAAGTCATGGCAACATTCGTGGCATCCGGTACTGCGTCAAAGAAATCCTGCAACGTGCCGTTGCCGGTGCGCACATTCATGAACTCATCCACATCAATATGGATGATCCAATCCGCGTTCTTGATCAGAGGCTCTTTCAGTGACTGGTTCAGCGCGTATTGCTGGGGCGAATTGCCCTTCCAGTTGTCGTTGTTGCGGTGCTGGAGTACGCCCATGTCTTGCAAACGATCCAGGATTTCCGACGTGCCGTCTTCGCATCCGTTGGTGTAGATCAGGAAATTGTCGACGCCCATGGCACGATGATAGGCAACCCATTCGACGATATAGGGCGCCTCATTCTTCATGCAGCCGACAATGACATTGCCGGTCGACCCCTTGGGCAGATCGCGCTTGCCGATGGGTGGGTAGGCTGCGGCCAATTCCTCTTCGTTGACGGCGCCCAGCTTGTTGTGCGGTGCAAATGAGGACGTGCGCAGCTTTTCAAAGTTTTGCACGGCCAGCGGTGGCATCAAGGCGCGGGCCGTGTCTGTCAGGCCATCGCTTGGCACAGGGTTCGGCCTCGGTGGTGTGGGGGCAGGGGCTCCGTTCAGGCGGGCCAGATCAGCCGCCTTGGTCTTGCGTTCTTCCTGTGTCGCTTTGTCGATCCGCCACATGAAGCCCAACAGATATTGCGAAGCGCGGAAGCCGCGTGTCGGATCCGCCTCTTCCCAGGCCTTCTTTGCACGCGGTGCTTTGAACAGGCCTGCAGGCAGCCCGTGTGCCTTGGCAATGGCGGTGTTCTGCGTGGCAAAGGTTTTTGAGATGGCGGATAGCGATGCGGGATCAATGGGATCACCGTCCACCTTGATTTCATTCACAAAGGACCGCCACAACTGCCGGGGCAGAATGCGTTTCTCATTCGCCAGCACCTGCAGGATCAGGTCGTTCAACTGCCGACCGCGCGCCAACCACGCCGCAGATGGTTCGAAAGGCACATCCGCCTTCGCAGCCTTGCCAATGGCCGGTTTGATCTGAAATGCCTCACGTATTTCTTCGGTCACCGTTTCGGTGGCAAAGACCTCTGCATCATAGGCCCGGAACGTGAGGGCGCCCTCGCCAAACACAGCGTTCCAGTGCCGTTCCAGGGCGCTGTAGTCCAGCCAGCATGGGGCAGCCTGGCTTTCGATGAACACACCCGCCTGCGGATTGATCCGGGGCGCGGCCGCCAGTGCGTCGGCCCACCATGTCTTACTGCCCGCCAGCTCCAGTTCCTGGGTAAGCGCGACGCCGCGCCCCTCCATGATCTGTTCCCGGTAGTGGCGGGCCAGCAGGTGCGCAGGTTCATCGATATGCGCGATGACGCGAATGTCCTCGGACAAGGGCGCAAGCAGGGCCTTCAATCGCTCAAGTTCGGATTTGGACACCAGGCTCACACCCAGTTGCGACGCGGACAGGATCAGGTGATCGGGTGAAAACTGCGCGACTTCCTTGGCCAGATCAGCCGCGACCGTGTCGTGCAGAACTTTCTGTTTGTCAGCGGTGATATAGCCGCGGTTGTAACGCAATGGATCGACATGGGCGGTCTCTGTCACCGCCATGTATAGGCGTGTGTGGTTCTTGTTTCCGGGGCTGCGCGCATAAAGCACGCCCTTGGTGATCATCTGGTCCCGTTTGGCGGCCAGCACGTTCTGCAGGCGGTCTGCGCCCACCTGTTCCAACCCGATATGCAGGTGGATTCGCATCAGGCAACCTCGTTCAACTTGTTCACATTGGTCCGACCCCACCAGTTCACCGGCAACTCGATGAAACCGCTGATCAGGTCTTTCGCTTCGGGGTCGGCCACGTCGTATTCCAGAAAATCATCATCATCGCGAAAGATCGCACGAAGATGGGCGTAATGCGCTTCGATCCACTGCATCCGCTGGATGCTCGTCTCTCCAAACCCTTCCGGCAGGCCTGGGATGTTGTTGGCGGGCAGGCGCGACGTGCCCAGATCGGACCACGCCAACATGGATTGCGACATCTCGAAAGGATCGCGGTTCGAAGCAAGGAACTTGACGCCGGGATTGTGCTTGCGGATCGCCATGATCAGCCCGAAATCCATTTGTGGCCACAGCGACCGTCCCGCGCGCAGCACACTCATCTCTGAAATCGCGTCGAATTCGGCAAAATACGCGCCCGGATCACCTGTCTCGAAATATCCACGATAAAAAAGATCGGCGACAAATTCATTGTGCAGCTGCGTATTGTTGGTTTGGCGCGGCCGCACGCGATGGTCCGCCACATGCAGCCCCGCCCGACGCAGGGCACGGGCCAGCGTCGTGGTGCCGGTCTTGGGCAGACCAAGGTTCACAACGCGCAAACTCATGCCGCAGGTTCCATCAATCCCAGGTCGATCAACATCGCTTCTTCCTGCGGCGGCAGGGTCGAGGCGCCATGCAACTGTGCCTGCATTGCCTGGTATTCCGGCATTGCCAGCAACTCGTCCCGCTTGGCGATATGCCGCTGCACACAGTCGTCATGCAGCGCACTGATGTCTTTGTCTTTCTTCAGCTCCACCAACGCCTTTTTCAGATCAGGCAAATAGCGCTGAATGCTCTTGTCTTCCCAGGCGGGGTCATTCCGCTCCCGCCAATAAGTATCGTCAAAGGCGCGGTTTTCGCGGTTCACATCGCCCCGGTCATTCTTGACCAGATAGCTATCCAAAGACCGCAAAGCATAATGGTTCAAGGTCGCAAACTCCCGCGCGCCATGGGCAGGAAAGCGGCGAATGCGGCGTGGATTGGCGGCAACAAGGAACTTGTGCGGCACCTTGCGACCCGACCCATCGGTCCACGCAGGCTTGGCTTTGCCCTTCTGGAACGGGCGATGTGCGCCGTAGTACTGCAAGGGAAAGTCGTGACGCACCAGCGACTTGACCTCAATCGCGGCCTCTCCACACCAAAGGTCCGGATTGTGCGAGCGATGGAACTGGCCGATCACCGGCGCATCAACAAACGTGTCGACGCCATCATTGGCAAAAAACTGGAAGGTCACCGAAATTGCCTGCGGATCACCACAGGCCTCGATCAGGGCCGGGATTGTATGATCGCCGACATGGATGTTCAGAAACTCGTCTACGTCCGCAACCCAAACCCAGTCGGCTTCGGTCACGACGTCCTGACGGCGCGCATCCTTCAGCGCCTCCATCTGGTAATTGCGCCCCTCTGCCGGGTTCGGCAAATGCCGACACAACCCGCGATCGGCCAAGGCGTCCAGCAGGGTATCGGTCCCATCGGTACAATCATTGGAATAGAACAGATGATCGGTCACGCCGATCAGGCGGTTGAAGGCAATCCACTCCAACAGAAACGGGCCTTCGTTTTTCACGCAGGTCACTGCCGTAATGCGCATCAAACGCCAGCCTTTCGTGATCGGGTCATTGCCCACCGCCTCTGCATCGGGTCCCGGTGACTTATGCCGCGAACCTCATTCTTAACACGTTAACACCATGCCATTTCCCGCGAATCCCGTCAACGGACAGGACTTTAGGAGGCCTTGACGACACGGCCCAGCGATGCAGGTTGGACGCAAGGAAGGAAACCCGATGCAAACCCCAACTTCTATCGATGCCGTCCAGACCATGCTTGCCGACCAGGGGTATGTCTGCGACCGCGCTCTTGGGACCGTCGTGTTCCTCAGCCTGTCCCTTGGCCGCCCCTTGTTTCTGGAAGGTGAGGCAGGCGTGGGCAAGACCGAGATCGCCAAAGCACTCGCCGCCTCGTTGGGCCGTCGGCTGATCCGGCTGCAATGCTACGAAGGGCTCGATGCGTCCTCGGCCGTCTACGAGTGGAACTTTCCGGCACAAATGGTCGCGATCCGCACAGCGGAGGCATCGGGCGGGGCCGACCGCAAGGCGCTACAAACCGAACTCTTCTCGGATGATTACCTGATCGAACGCCCGCTGCTCGACGCGATGCGGCCCGATGAAAACGGTGCGCCGGTCCTGCTGATCGACGAGCTGGACCGCACGGACGAACCGTTCGAGGCCTTCCTGCTCGAAGCGCTTTCCGACTTCCAAGTTACCATTCCGGAACTGGGCACGATAAAAGCCCCCGAACCACCCATCGTCATCGTCACCTCCAACCGCACGCGCGAAGTGCACGACGCGCTCAAACGCCGTTGCCTATATCACTGGGTCGACTACCCGAATTTTGACCGCGAGATGGAGATCCTTCAGGCCCGCGCGCCAGAAGCGGCAGCCGAACTCAGCCGCGAGGTGGTGGCCTTCGTGCAGCGCCTCCGAACCGAGGATCTTTTCAAAAAACCGGGCGTCGCCGAAACCATCGACTGGGCCAAATGCCTGCTTGCGCTCGATGTACTCACCCTAAGCCCCGAAGTTATCGCCGACACGCTTGGCGCAATCCTCAAATACCAGGACGACATCCAGAAACTGCAAGGGTCGGAGGCCAAACGCCTGCTGGACGAGGCCAAAGCGTCTCTGGAACCGGCATGATCTGATGTCGGTTGCGCCCGTAATCCATATCGGCGGCTGGCCTGGTGCGGGTAAGAAGGCGATTGGACGGCGTGTGGCCGAATGTTTGGGGGGGCGATTGATCCACAATCACCTGATGCTTGATGCCGCGCGAGCACTCTATGCGCGCGATACGCCGGAAAGCATCGCTATGCGCGAAGAAGTCCGAAATCTAATCCTTGCCCATGCGCGTCGGCTGCCGGACGATGTACCCATTGTTCTAACCGACGCTTTGGCGGATGAACCGGCGGCAAAACCCCTTTTCCAACCAACGCTTGATCTGGCGCGCCACCGAAACGCGCCACTGCATCTGTTTGTGTTGGACCTGTCGATTGACGAAAACCAACGTCGTCTGTCGGACCCATCCCGGGCAGGAGGCACCAAGCTGACGGATGGTGAAGTGCTAAAAACCATTCGAAGCCGAGAGAAGTTGTTTATTCCCGCTGCAGCCGTCGTGCTGGACGTCACGAACCTGTCTGCCGACAGCGCGGCAGACAAGATTTGTAGGCATCTGGAGCGTCCGCATGCCTGAATACGCACCACTCGATCTACCCGAAAACCCAAAGCTCGCGGGCAACATCACCCATTTCGCCCGCGCCCTGCGCCGCGCCGGTCTGCCCATTGGCACGGGGCGGGTGATGGACGCCATCACCGCTGTGACCAAGGCGGGCTTCACGGAAAAGCGCGACTTCTATTGGACACTCCACGCCTGCTTTGTCTCAAAGCCGGAACACCGGGCGGTCTTTGCCCAGATTTTCCGCCTCTACTGGCGCGACCCACGCTACCTCGAACACATGATGGCTGCCATGCTGCCTGCCGTGCGGGGCGTACAGGAAGACCGTAGCGCACAAGCCGCTGAGAAACGCGCCGCCGAAGCGCTGCTTGACGGCGCGGGCGACGACATCGACCTGCCAGAGATGGAGGAGGGCGGGACCGAGATCGAAATTGACGCCTCGCTCACCATGAGCAACGAGGAACAGTTCAAAACCCTCGATTTTGAGCAGATGAGCACCGAGGAAATGACGCAGGCCAAGGCCATGCTTGCTCGCATGGCGCTTCCGGTCGATCCCATGCCCACGCGCCGGACGCGGGCCGCAGGTATGGGCCGCATCGACCCCGCCCGCACCTTGCGTGCCGCCATGCGACAGGGCGGAGAGATGCGCGATTTAAAATGGAAAACTCCCAGGGTTCGTTATCCGAACCTTGTTGCGCTTTGCGATATCTCCGGCTCCATGAGCCAGTATTCCCGCGTGGTGCTGCACTTCCTCCATGCGGTGGCGAACGCAAAAGGGGCGGGGTGGGCCAGGGTGCACGCCTTCACCTTCGGTACAGGGCTCACGAACATCACGCGGCATCTGGCACAGCGTGACGTGGATGCGGCGCTGCAAGCCGCAGGGGCGGAAGCGCAGGATTGGGAAGGCGGCACGCGGATTGGGTCCTGCCTTGAAACGTTTAATCGCGACTGGTCCCGTCGTGTGCTGGGGCAAGGGGCTGTGGTTCTGTTGATCACAGACGGTCTCGACCGCGACGACCCGGATGCATTGGCAAAACAGATGGAGCGTCTGCACCTCTCCGCACAACGTCTGATCTGGGTCAACCCGTTGTTAAGATGGGAGGATTTTGCACCTCGTGCCCGTGGAATCGCGGCCATGCTGCCCCACGTGGACAGCTTCCGCGCCGGTCACTCCATAGCGTCCATCGAAGAACTGGCGCAGGTGATTTCCCTGCGCGACGATGTCGGCGACCGCGACCGCTTGCTCCGAATGATCACCGCCTGATCCGGGCCAAGATTTTTCGTACGAAAAGTCTCGCCGTCCCAACAGGGTCACGCGAATGTATCGGCAAAGCTGTTGCGATAGATGTCCGACAATTCCGACAGCGGGGCCGAGCTGTTGCCCATCCACACCGTGTCGCCCGAGAATTTGCCGACGGAAACGATAGGCACGCCCGCCTTGCCGGCGGCGATCATCAAGGCTTCGGCCTTGTCGAAAGAACACGCTACCAGATAACGTGCCTGATCTTCGCCAAAGAAGCTGCCCATCTCGCTGGAGTCGATCCATACGCCCACGTTTGCCGCTTCTGCCAATTCAAAAGCAGCAAGGGCGAGGCCTCCATCACTCAGATCGGTGCATGCGTTGATCAAGTGTCTGTTTTCAAGAATGAAATTGCCATTCCGCTTCTCGGCATCAAGGTCCACATGTGGCGCGTCCCCATCGGTCCGTCCAAACACTTCCGCAAGAATTGCCGACTGACCCAGATGCCCGCCGCAGTCCCCGACCAGCAAGGCAACGTGGCCATCGCGCACGTCGCCCCCGATGATGTTGTCGGGGTGGTCGATCAGCCCAACGGCCCCGATGGTGGGGGTGGGCAGGATGCCGGTGCCGTCCGTCTCATTGTACAGCGACACGTTGCCCGAAACGATGGGCATGTCGAGCGCTTTGCAAGCCTGACCAATCCCGTCGAGCGCCCCCACGAACTGCCCCATGATCTCGGGCTTTTCAGGGTTGCCGAAGTTCAGATTGTCTGTTGTCGCCAATGGCTTGGCGCCCACTGCCGTCAAGTTTCGATAGGCTTCAGCCACGGCCTGCTTACCGCCCTCGACCGGGTTGGCCTTGACGTAACGTGGGGTGACGTCCGACGTGAAGGCAAGGGACTTGTCGGTGCCGTGGACACGCATGATCCCTGCACCCAGACCCGGTGTGCGGGCGCTGTCTGCCATAACCATTGTGTCATACTGTTCAAACACCCACTGCTTCGCGGCGTAGTTGGGGCTGGCCAGCAGCGCCTTGAGCCCGTCGATGGGGTCGATGCTGGGCACGTCGGCCAACTCTTCGGCGGGTGGTGTTGGCATCCACGGGCGGTCGTATTCCGGGGCTTCAGAGGCGAGTTTTGACAGGGGCAGGTCTGCTTTGACGGCACCATCATGTTCGATAAGGAAACGGTCTTCGGCGATTGTTTCACCCACGATGGCGAAGTCCAGATCCCACTTATCGAAGACGGCCTTGGCCTCGGCCTCAAGCTCGGGGTTGAGGACCATGAGCATGCGTTCTTGGGACTCAGACAGCATCATCTCATACGCGGTCATGTTCTCTTCGCGCACAGGCACGTCGTTGAGGTTCAGCTTGACGCCAAGACCACCCTTGTCGCCCATTTCCACCGCGGAACAGGTCAGGCCAGCGGCCCCCATGTCCTGGATCGAGATCACGGCTCCGGTTTGCATCAGCTCTAACGTGGCTTCCATCAGACGTTTTTCGGTGAAGGGGTCACCGACTTGCACAGTGGGGCGTTTTTCCTCGATCGTGTCGTCGAATTCGGCGCTGGCCATAGTGGCCCCACCGACGCCGTCGCGGCCCGTCTTGGCGCCAAGGTAAACGACGGGCATGCCGATGCCCGAGGCGGCGGAATAGAAAATCTTGTCCGCGTCGGCGAGGCCTGCAGCAAAGGCGTTCACGAGGCAGTTGCCGTTATAGGCCGGGTCGAACCGCACTTCACCACCCGCGCAAGGCACGCCGAAGGCGTTGCCATATCCGCCGATGCCTTCAACCACGCCGTGCACCAGCTGGCGGGTCTTGGGATGGTCGGGTTCGCCGAAGGATAGGGCATTCATGGATGCAATAGGGCGCGCACCCATGGTGAAGACATCGCGCAGGATGCCACCCACGCCGGTGGCCGCGCCCTGGTAGGGTTCGATGTAGCTGGGGTGGTTGTGCGACTCCATCTTGAACACAACCGCTTGACCGTCGCCGATGTCGACAACGCCTGCGTTCTCACCCGGCCCACAGATCACCTGAGGACCCGTGGTTGGCAGTTTCTTGAGGTGGATCTTGGAAGATTTGTACGAACAGTGTTCGTTCCACATGGCCGAGAAGATGCCGAGCTCGGTAAAGGTTGGCTCGCGTCCGATGATCTCGAGGATACGGTCGTATTCATCGGGTTTGAGCCCGTGACTTGCGATCAGATCTTCGGTGATTTTCGGTTCTGGCATGTGGTGTCCCCCGGCTTTGGACCGCTCTTTAGAGCAGGGACGGGGCAGGGGAAAGGGTTTGTCCCCGCGGGGACAGCCTGTTCGTTGCGTTTAGAGTATTTTCATCGCTTTTTGATCGTTCCGAGGGATCAATCGCTTAGGTCATCGTGCGGTTGCTTTGCTCGAATTTAACTCTTTTCCGGCAGGCTGGCCCGCGATCGGATGCGGTCGCAGCGAATGACATACACACGGCGAGGGGGACGATACCCAAGGCACGGTCGAGGCTTGCCTGACATGTGATACGCACCATGCGCCCGATAGGGGGAGGGCGTCGTCATTGACGCCCTCTTTGGTCGCTTACCCGAACAGCTCATCTACAGGAGGGCTGGCCACGTTAAAATCAGTTGCCACGATATCGATCAAGTGATCGGTCTCTGTGTGTTTGCGGGTGGACTGAATATCGACGAATTTGTTCGAACCAGCCGCAGCATTGGTGATTTCGTATGTATGCTGCAAGGACTCGTAATAATTTACATCACCAATCGCGGCGTGCATGCCGTAAGACACTGTTGTCCCCGGCGCGTATTTCCCGCCATCGACGGTGTAAGTTTCGCGGACCTCACTGCCGACCGAAAATGAACGTTCTGTTGTGGTGCTGCCGCCTGTTTCTGTTGACGCTTCACCGCCAATTGTAATGTCAACACCAACTCCAAAGGGAGTACCACCAACTTTGACCGATCCGTTGATGGCGAGCTTATTGTTCCAGTTGAATTCCTCGGACGTGGTTATCGTTTCATTCGCTCGAGTAACCCATGTTGTCGAACTTTCACCCTGACCTGTCAGGGTCGTTGTAGACTTTGATGTTGGCACCAGTTTCTTGACGTCGGTCGACTCGACTCCCCGAAACGTTGCTCCCTGCCAGGGCGAGAAGCCGACATATTTGTACGTGTCCGCGATCCCGTCGTTGTTGAGGTCGAGGTTCTGCGAGTTGGTAATATTCATGTCGTTGTAAACCGTGTCGGACACGTCAGAGTAGAAGATGTTTCCGGTTATGCTGTCGAACGAATTCACCGATACCGATTCACTGTTGAACTGGGCTGTTTGATTTTGAACCATGGAGCCGAAATTGTTGTTCATGACGAGTTGTTCGCCAACGGTCCTGGCCTGACCCTCACCGTAGTCCGTTTGAACAGTGTCGTCCTGATCAGAGGTTGCGAGTGCGGCCAGTTCTGCGTCGCTGGCACCACCCTGAACACGGGCTTCGACCTCTGCGCCAAAATCGCCTGCGGATCCGGTGCCAAAGGCTTTGTAGTAAGCCGCCTCGGCCACTTCTTCGACAAGTGTTTCGCGCAGATCTTTGCCTGTCAGGGCATCATTCACGAAAATCTTGCCATCCTTGGTGGCAAAACCTGCGAGGGCAACGCCATCTGTGGTCTGCAAGTTCTCGATAGCGTTGAAGTCGACACTGTCACCAAGCACAGTGCGCGCCTCTTGCACGGTTGATATGTCCGATTTCAGAACTGACTCGATGGCCACACTTGCGTCGGAAAGGATTGCACTCTGTTTTTCGGTCAATTGGGATGTATCAAGTCCACGGGCGCTGAGGGCCGCGTCAAACGCGGAGGTTGCGTCTGTTGCATGTGTGGTGCTCAGAACAGCGGGATCGGAGTGGAATTTGAACTCGTCTTCTGATTTGAGCAAAAGATTATCTAAAGCCACGATGGTACTCCTTTTGAACGTTTTCCAATCCGACAACGGTCGTGTCACCGGATGAGCTTTAGACCTATCGGTTGAGTTTGATCGGGCAATTGATGGGCGCGGGACCGGCAAGTCATTGCGAATGCCATATAATTATGTTGAATGGCGGGCGTTACCTGGGGTTGAAATTCCGTAAGTTACTGGTTTTGCTTGCAACCGGTTGCAGCGGAATTCTACCGACTTTGATTGGAAACTATTGTGGTCCAAGCGCAACCTCGCTGGAATGCGGGGTACTTGGATGACGGCTTGACAGGGGGTCGGTCGAATTGTCGGGTTTGAGCCCGTGATTGGCGATCAGATCTTCGGTAATTTTCGGTTTTAGCATATAGAGTCCCCCATCTTTCGTCCGCTCTTTAGAGCAGGGACGGGGAGCGGAAAGGGTTTGTCTCCGCGTGGACAGTGTGTTTGTTTCGTTTAGCGTATTTTCATCGCTTTTTGATCGTCCTGTGGGATCAACGGCTTGCACCATCGTGCGATCACCTTACCCAAAATTAACCACGTTTTGGCAAGCTGACGCGTGATCGGGTGCGCAAATTCTGCGCACCGCGTTGTCGCATTGTCGGTTGTACTTCCGATTTCGAAAATACCTGCACTCATCAACTCAAGAGATGGACAGTTAGCGTGCGGCTGGCGCCTGGCCCCGATGTCTTTGCTTTGACGCGCAGGCGCCGGGTGTCCGCATCCAGTACGATACCGCCGTCACGTAGGGTGAGCATATCGGTTTTTGTGGTGATGACTATGGTATCGCCCCGCCCGCGGAAGATGGACCCGGCGCGTCGGAGCAGGAACAGGCGTGTGCGATCTTGCTTGATCCGCAAACCATTTGTCAGCCCGATGAAGTCACCGTCCGAGGAATACACGCGAATGCCGCTTTTGCCGTTAATGTTCTCGATCTCTGACGGACTAAGATCGGCTTGGGCAACGGTCGCAATCAGGCCCAGGGAGAGGGCGGCGAGGGTGGTTTTGATGTGTTTCACAACGGGCTCCTATTTTGTCCTGTTGCACCCCAAATGGTAATCTGAGCCCGCGCGTAAAGGCAGTATCACGACCACGTGTCGATCATTGCCTGCAAACACACCCGAATGCGATTTCAGGTGACTGAATAAAATTCAGGACAGGCCCGTATGGAGTCGGCGGATCAATCCCCGGGCTTCTCTGCCGCGGGGGCTTGGTCCGCCACCTCTTGCGCGGCCTGTGTTGCCGCGGCAGCAATCGTGGCCTTGTCCTCATCCGTCAGCTTGTCATGATCCGAGAGGTTTGGGATGGCCACACGCACCTCGCGCCGTGCGAATTCGAGGCCGTTCTCTTCGAACGCCTTGTTGACGCGGTTGTAGATTTCCTTGCGCAGCACGAATTGTGTGCCGGGTTTGGCCATGAACTTGCCCCGGATCACGATACCCACATCGTCAAATTCGAACACGCCCTGCGATTTGAAGGGTTGCAGGAAGTCGTCCTTGAACTGATCCAGGGCCATCATGTCTTGCCCGATCTTCTTGAACAGTTTGCGGACCTTTTCGGGGTCCGTGCCAAAGGGAACGGTGAAGCGCAGCTTCATGATCACCCAGTCGCGGCTGAAATTGGTAATCTTGGGGATTTCGCCATAGGGCAGGGTATGCACGGGGCCCTTGTGGTGGCGCAATTGCATCGACCGGATCGAGATCTTTTCGACCGTGCCCATGGTGCCTTCGACCTCGACATATTCGCCGGTGCGGAAGGCGTCATCGACCAGGAAGAAGATACCCGACACAACGTCTGTCACCAGTTTCTGTGCGCCAAAGCCGATGGCGAGGCCGACGATACCGGCACCTGCGAGCAGCGGCGTCGTGTCCACCCCGATATTGCTGAGCCCCAGCAAGAGGAACAGGACGATGATGGCCGCCTGGCTGACGCCGAGGATCAGGGGCAACACGGTCGACAGGCGGGAACCGCCTTCGCCGCCGCCATCGCCGGTGTCTTCGGTGTCGGGGTCGTAGCCTGATGCGGTTTGCTCTGCCGCCAGTTTGCGGTTGATGATCAGCGAAACAACCTCGTAAACCAGATAGCCGATGGCGATGATCATCAGGAATTCGATCAGGCTGGCTGCGAAGCGTTCACCCACGCCCGCCGAGGCGAGCGTTGTCGGTGTCATGCCCCAGAAGCCTGCGATCGAGATCAGCACGATACCGAACACGATGACCCGACCGATGCGGATGTAGGACCGTTTCGTTGCGACATATGCGCGTTGGGCAACCGCCCCTTCTCCCGTCATGGGCGGGGCCAATCGGCGCACCAGGCCGCGGATTGCCGTGTCCATGGCTGGCGCGAACAGCAGCAGCGTCATCGTTTTGTAGTGTGGTGCGCTGGCCAGCGCCGCGAAGTTGCCATAGCTGACCACAGTGTTGACCACCCACCATGTGCCTATGGCCGTAGCAATGGCGAAATAGGGGAAGGCGCGCGCGATGCGCTCTTCGACCGGGCTGACGTCAGGATCGGCGCCGCGCATCATGCGTACCATGGCGTCGCGGTAGCGCCAGACAATGATCGCCACGTAGACATGGACCGAGAGGTTGATCCAGAAGCCGATGCGGGATTCACCCACTGGCACGCCATTGGCTGCATTAAACGGGATGATGGACGCGCCAAACCCGATCATGAGTGCAAGCCAGAACATGTGGAAGACGATGGCGCGTGCGACCTCGTCCGTGGCGTGCACGATCCGGTAGGCGGGTGCTGTCGGTGCCATGAAAAAGCGCCCGACTGCAATGGCCAACCGGGGCAGGCCGACAAGGTTGAAGCCGAACAGGGTGATGAATGGATGGTAGTAGGGCGGCACAACGAGGTTCGTCAGTGCGATCGCGGCTGAGATAAAGACCCCCACTGCTGCCAATTCGCTAAGCAAGCGGATAAAGAGCAGGGACAGAGTGGACCGCAAGTCAGCATCATGACCTGCCTGTTCGGGCAGGGTCAGCCATTTGCGGATCAGCTGCCGGAACACCAGTTCGATCGCCAGCGCTCCGATCGTGACCAGAACGAAGAAGCCTGCGGTCGCAAGGAGACCATTTGTACCGACGAAGTTGCCGAAATTCGAAAATGCCTTGGCCTGGCTGCTGAACAGGATCGGCACGCGTTCTACCGCATCCATGATAGAGCCGAACGCACCTGTCGTTAGGTGGTACAGGAATTCGCCAATACCGGCGTCTTCCTGTTCCGGAACAGCTTGGGCGTTCAGCTGATCCAGCAGCAATTCACGCACTTGCGTGTCGGACAGGCGCGAGATCAAGGCGTTTGCTGCATCTTCGGTCAGAGGGTCGGGAAGATCTGGGACTGTTTCACTGGAAGTTGAGCTGCTTCCTGTGACGGGCAGGCCTTGCGCGGATGCGCCAACGGCAATGGTCAATGAGAGGACGAATGCCATCGTCCGCAGCAGGAAATTCATCAAACGCATATGCCCCCCGGCGCAAAGTCTTTTTTTCCGGCATGACTGGAAAAGGGATTCGTTGCAACGCGGGGATAAAAAAAGGCCGAGCGCGAAGCTCGGCCAAGTCCAACAGGGAGGTATGAAGATAGCGCGATATGCGCCGTGTATCTTCAGTAGGCGAGGTAGGGATGCGAATGCCCCCGATCAAGGCACTTTCTGCACGCGCAAAGGCATGGCAGATATGCATTTTTCGCATATCTCAGGGATTTTCTTTTTTCCTCAACATCTTACGGTACGCGATGATCTCTTCTTGCACGAAGTCCCGGAAGGCGGCGATCCGCTTGGATTGGCGCAATTCTTCTGGGTACGCCAAAAAAACAGGCACATCAGCAGATTCAATCTCGGGCAGCACGCGGACGAGTCGCGGATCGTCCAGTGAGACGTAGTCGGGCAGGATGCCAAGGCCGAGATCCTGAAGCACCCCCTGCAATACGCCGAAGTAGTTGTTCACTGTCAGAAGGGACCGCACTTCATAGGTCAGCAAGTGCTGCACGAGGCTGCTGCCTGCGCCCACCTGGGCCGAGTTCACGTTCTGGCAGATCAGGCGGTGATGGATCAGGTCTTCCGGCGTGTTGGGTGTGCCATTGGCATCAAGATAAGCCTGTGTGGCAAACACCTGCATCTTGACCGTCATAAGACGCTTTCGGATCAGGTCGGCCTGGCTGGGTTCTTTCATGCGGATGGCCACGTCAGCCTCGCGCATGGGCAGGTCCAGGACGCGCTCTTCGAGCATGAGATCGACGCGGAGGTCCGGGTATTGTTCGTAGAGCTTGACCAGACGTGGGGCCAGCCACAGCGTGCCGAAGCCGATTGTGGTCGTGGCGCGTAGATCGCCAAACACTTCTTCTTCGCTGTCGCGGATGCGGGCGCTTGCCGTGTCGAGCCGCTTGTTCATCGCGGTCGTCGCGTCAAACAGCAACTCGCCTTGTTCCGTCAGGATCAGGCCGCGCGCGTGGCGGTGGAACAGGGTGGCGTTCAGCGATTCTTCGAGCCCGCGGATCTGCCGGGACACGGCGGATTGGCTCAGATTCAGCTTGTCACCTGCGTGAGTCAGGCTGCCCGCGTCTGCGACCGCGTGAAATATCCGTAACTTATCCCAGTCCATTTGCACCACTTTCGTAACGTTTGCGCTACCGTATCCGAAATAGTCTCTTTTCACATCGCTTGCATGACCGGAACCGGGAACGCACGAAAAATTTTCTGGTAAGGTCAGCGTGTGTGACCTATTATTCAACTGAGAATATGCAAGACTGATCACGGCAGGGGAGGCCAGCGATGAGCACGCAGAAGATTTCCTTGAACGACCGGTACGATCTTGAAAAGAGCCCCGTTTTGCTGAACGGCACACAGGCGCTTGTGCGCCTGATGCTGATGCAGAAGGCGCGGGATACCGCTGCGGGGCTAAACACTGCCGGTCTGGTAACAGGATATCGCGGCTCTCCGCTGGGTGCTGTGGACATGCAGATGACACGCGCGCTGAAGCAGCTTGCCGCGCATGACGTGACATTTCAGCCGGGGCTGAACGAGGATTTGGCAGCGACTGCCCTATGGGGCGCGCAGCAGGCCGAGTTGCGGGGCGAGGGCAAGTTCGATGGTGTCTACGGTTTGTGGTACGGTAAGGGGCCGGGGGTAGACCGCTCTGGCGACGCGTTCAAACACGCCAACATGGCCGGATCGTCGAAATATGGCGGTGTGCTGGTCGCCATGGGGGATGACCACACTGGCGAAAGCTCGACCGTGTTACACCAGTCCGAATGGGCGCTGATTGACGCCTACATGCCTGTTGTCTCTCCGGCCGGTGTGCAGGAGATCATGGACTATGGTGTCTATGGCTGGGCGCTGAGCCGGTTTTCGGGGCTGTGGGTTGGTCTGAAGACCATGAAGGACACGGTGGAGGCCACCAGTGTCGTGGATGGCGACCCGCATCGCATGGCCATCAAGGTGCCGGACTACCAACTGCCCGAGGGCGGATTAAACATTCGTTTGGTGGATACGCCGACCGAACAAGAAACGCGGATGATTGACCACAAACGCTTTGCGGCAGAGGCGTTCAGCCGCGCCAACCGCATGGACAAGCGGATGTGGGGCAAGCCCGGAGCCAAGATCGGCTTTGTCGCTGCGGGCAAGAACTGGTTGGATCTGGTCCATGCGCTGAACCTGCTGAACATTGATGAGAACGAAGCCGAGCGGCTGGGCATCACGACCTACAAGGTCGGGCAGACCTTCCCGCTGGACATGCAGGGCTTCCACGACTGGGCCGAGGGCTTGGACCTGATCGTTGTGGTCGAGGAAAAGCGCAAGCTGATCGAGGTGCAGATCAAGGAAGCCATCTTTGACGACCGGCGCGGGCGGCGCGTTTACGGCTGGTACAAGGGGGGTGCCGGTGGCCTGCACCGCGAAGAGCTGTTTCCGACCCGTGGGGCGCTGGACCCGATCCTGATTGCCGAGAAGCTGGGTGGTATTCTTCTGGAGGAAGGCCGCAATACCGATGGGATCAAGGCGGGACTGGCCAAGCTGGACGAGGCGCGCCGGTCAGACAATGCTGAGGATATTGCGGCGCGCTTGCCTTACTTTTGTTCGGGCTGTCCGCACAATTCATCGACCAAGGTGCCAGAAGGATCACGCGCCTATGCGGGCATCGGCTGTCACTACATGGTGCAATGGATGGACCGCGAGACCATCGGCTACACCCATATGGGGGCCGAGGGCGCGAACTGGATCGGCGAGGCGCCGTTTTCGACACGCGATCATGTGTTTCAGAATATAGGCGACGGGACTTATAACCACTCGGGCGTGCAGGCCATTCGCGCAGCTTTGGCTGCCGGAACCAACATCACTTACAAGATCCTGTATAACGACGCTGTTGCCATGACGGGTGGGCAGGGGAATGAGGGTGGCCTTGATCCCTACCGCATCGTCGATGAAGTCCGAGCGATGGGGTGTGAGCATGTCGCCGTTGTCTATGACGAAAAGGAAGACGTGGATGTCTCGCGCTTTCCTACGGGTGTGCCGACCCATGAGCGGGCGGAGTTGCCGCTGGTTCAAGAGCGCTTTGCTAAGACTGAAGGCGTGAGTGCCATCGTTTATGTGCAGACTTGTGCGGCCGAGAAGCGTCGGCGCCGCAAGCGCGGCACCTTTCCGGACATCGACAAGCGTGTGTTCATCAACACGGATGTGTGCGAGGGCTGCGGAGATTGTGGTGTGCAGTCGAACTGTGTCTCCATCGTGCCGAAAGAGACCGAGCTGGGCCGGAAGCGGGCGATTGACCAGTCCTCTTGCAACAAGGATTTTTCCTGCCTCAAAGGGTTCTGCCCCAGCTTTGTGACGCTGGAAGGGGCGCAGGTGAAGAAGGCGGCGACAACCGAGTTACATCTGCCCGACCTGCCGATGCCGGAGCTGCCCGAGATCAAGGGTACGTGGAATGTGGTCATCACGGGCGTCGGCGGCACCGGCGTTGTCACCATTGGTGCGGTCATGGCGCAGGCGGCGCATATCGACGGTAAAGGTGCCGGGATGATGGAAATGGCGGGCCTCGCCCAGAAGGGCGGTGCGGTGCACATCCATTGCCGTTTGGCGAATGATCCTGCGGACATCAGTGCCATTCGGGTTGCTACGGGCGAGTGTGACGCGCTGATTGGCGGCGACCTGGTGGTGAGTGCCGGGGCCAAGATGCTTGGCCTGACCAGCGCTGGGCGCACGGGCGCGGTGGTGAACAGTCACGAGATCATCACCGGGGATTTCACCCGTGATACTGAATTTGCCTTGCCGTCTGATCGACTATCCCTTGCGCTCGAGGCGCGGTTGCGCGACCGGGTAGATATGTTCGATGCGTCCGATCTGGCCAAGGCCACGATGGGCGACAGCATCTTTTCCAACATGATGATCTTCGGCGCGGCGTGGCAGCGGGGCTTGGTGCCGTTGACCCATGACGCCATCGTGGCGGCGATTGATCTGAACGGTGCGGCGGTTGAGCGCAACAAACGCGCCTTTGATATCGGGCGCTGGGCGGTGCTGCATGCGGAAGAGGCTGCGCGGATTGCGGAGCCCAAGGTGATCCAGTTGCCGAAATCGCTGGATGAGAAGATCGCCTTCCGGGCGGATCATCTGGTGAAGTACCAATCCAAGCGGCTGGCGAAACGCTATCGCAAGCTGGTCGACGGTATTGACGATGTCGCTGTCAAAGAGGCGGTGGCCAAGGGCTATCACAAGCTGCTGGCGTACAAGGACGAGTACGAGGTGGCCCGCCTGCATCTGGAAACCGAGGCCAAGGCGCGGGAGCAGTTTGAGGGCGACTTCACCATGAAATTCCATCTCGCCCCGCCGATGTTGTCAAAGGATGGCCCGGATGGGCGGCCTGTGAAGAAGGAATACGGGCCCGGTATGATGCGCAACTTTCGTATGTTGGCGAAGCTGAAGGGCTTGCGGGGAACACCGCTGGACATCTTTGGACGGACCGAAGAACGGCGGATGGAGCGCGCGCTGATCAAGCAGTATGAGGCGGATATGAAGGCGGTCCTGCCCAAGCTGGATGAAGGCACCCGCGATGCGATTGTGGCATTGGCAGCGCTTCCGCTCGACATTCGGGGCTTTGGACCGGTCAAGCAGGCCAACGAGGTGAAGGCGGCCAAGCGGCGTGAGGAGTTGCTGTCCGTTATCCGGGCAGGGGGACCGAGCCAGTCCAAAGCGGCTGAGTGATCGCGTCACACCTGCGTCATATGGGCTAGGCAGGATTATGCTCACCCCGTAAAACGGGTGCTTAGTATCGTCATCAGGCAGAGCACTATGCCCAACCGTCAACAACGCGAGATCACGCGCGAGATCAGCTATTCGCATTCGGCCGAGACCAAGGGCGGGCGGGCGTTGATCCGTATTCTTGAGAACACGACCGGGCGCTTGCGGCTGATCAAGCGGGCGCAGGGCTACGAACACGAAGTGGCGGCGGGCCGTGACTTCTGGGCCGTAATGGTGGAGCGCTATGGGCTATCGCTGAATGTCGTTGCGGGCAGTTTGGACAACATCCCGCGTGACAAACCGCTGATCCTGATTGCGAACCATCCGTATGGCATTCTGGATGGTTTGATGATGGGACATATCCTGTCGACCATCCGGGGTGACTTTCGGATCATGGCGAACTCGGTCTTCAAGAAGGCCGAGGAGTTGAACAAGGTGCTACTGCCAATCAGCTTTGATGACACGCGTGAGGCGATGGCGCTGAACGTGGCGACCCGCAAGGAGGCGTTGCGCTATCTTGGCGACAGCGGAGCGATTGGCATCTTTCCCGGCGGGACTGTCAGCACGGCAGCAAAGCCGTTTTCGCGGCCCATGGACCCCGGTTGGCGCAGTTTTACGGCGCGCATGGTGGCGAAATCCGAGGCGACGGTTGTGCCGCTATACTTCGATGGACACACCAGCCGCATGTTCCAGATTGCCAGCCATCTGCACAATACGCTGCGCCTTGGCTTGCTGATCAAAGAGTTCAAGAAGCGGGTGGATACGCCCGTGGATGTGGTGATTGGGGACCCTATCGGCAGGGATGTGCTTAACCCGATGGCGCAGCACCCCAAACAGATGATGGAATTCCTGCGCAAAGCCACGTATGAGCTGAACCCGAACCCGGTGAAGATATTTGACCTGGGATATGAGTTCGAAGAGCGGCACCGCACCTGAGCCGCGAGAGGCGCGACATGGCAGTTGGTATTTTCGATTCCGGTTTGGGCGGTTTGACCGTGCTGGACGCTGCGCAAAAGCGGTTGCCGGATGTGGATTTCGTATACCTCGCCGACAGTTCCAATGCGCCCTACGGTGTGCGGACGGCCGACAATATCTATGACCTGACGACTGCGGCTGTGCAGCGCCTGTTCGATGCGGGCTGCGATCTGGTGATCCTCGCCTGCAATACGGCCTCTGCAGCGGCTTTGCGCCGGATGCAGGAAAGGTGGGTGCCCTCTGACAAACGTGTACTGGGTGTTTTTGTGCCAATGATCGAAGCGCTGACCGAGCGTCAGTGGGGCGACAATTCTCCGCCGCGCGAGGTCGGGGTGCAGCATGTGGCGCTCTTTGCAACGCCTGCGACCGTGGCGAGCCGCGCGTTTCAGCGCGAGCTGGCCTTTCGGGCGATTGGCGTCGATGTTGAGGCGCAGGCCTGTGGGGGCGTTGTGGATGCCATCGAAGATGGCGACATGATTTTGGCGGATGCGCTGGTGCGGTCCCATGTGGATGCGCTGAAGCGTAAGATGCCCGAGCCGCAGGCTGCCATTCTGGGCTGCACCCACTATCCGCTGATGCAGGACGAGTTTCAGGACGCGCTGGGCGCGGATGTGGCTGTGTATTCGCAAGCCGGTTTGGTGGGCGAGAGCCTGGCCGACTATCTGCAGCGTCACCCTGACAAGATGGGCAGCGGTGCGTCGGGGTATCTGACCACCGGTGATCCCAAGACCGTCAGCCAGCGCGCCACGCAATTCTTGCGACGACAGATCACGTTTGAAGCCGCCTGATCTGACACTTTATTCAAGAAGACCGACATGACCTATAACATCGCTATTCTGGGCGCTTCCGGCTACACGGGCGCTGAATTGATCCGGCTGATTGCTGGGCACTCTTCCATTGAAATCAAGGCTTTGGGTGCGTTCTCTAAAGCTGGGCAGACTGTTGCGCAGGTCTATCCTCACTTACGTCATCTGGATCTGCCGCCCATGGTCGCCTTTGACCAGATCGACTGGGCGGGGATTGACCTGTGTTTCTGTGCCTTGCCGCACAAGACGAGCCAAGAGGTGATCTCGGGCTTGCCGCGCGATCTGCGGATCATTGATCTGAGCGCGGATTTTCGGCTGCGCGACCCGGAGGCCTATCAGAAGTGGTACGGCAACCCGCATTCGGCGGTCGAGATGCAGGGCGAAGCGGTCTATGGCCTGACCGAGTTTTACCGCGATGAAATTACTGCCGCGCGGTTGGTGGCAGGCACGGGGTGCAACGCTGCCACGGGACAGTTTGCGTTGCGGCCATTGATTTCGGCGGGCGTGATTGATCTGGATGACATCATTCTGGACCTCAAGGCGGCCGTGTCTGGCGCGGGGCGGGCGTTGAAAGAGAATTTGCTGCATGCCGAGTTGAGCGAAGGGTATCACGCCTATGCCACGGGCGGCGCGCACAGGCATTTGGGCGAGTTTGACCAGGAGTTTTCCAAGGTTGCGGGGCGGGATGTGCATATCCAGTTCCAGCCGCATCTGATCCCTGCAAACCGGGGGATTTTGGGCACGGCCTATGTGAAGGGCGAGGCACAGGCGATTTATGACACTTTGGCGGCGACCTATGCGGCTGAACCGTTCATCGAAGTGCTGCCGATGGGCGAGGTGCCCAGCACCCGGCATGTACGTGGATCGAACTTCTGCCATATCGGTGTCGCGGCGGATCGTTTGCCTGGGCGGACGGTGGTTGTTGCTGCCCTCGATAATTTGACCAAGGGATCGTCGGGGCAGGCGTTGCAAAATGCCAATCTGATGTTAGGTATTCCAGAGACTGAAGGGCTGTTGGTGGCCCCGTTGTTCCCGTGATGTGAGCCCATGAAAAGTCTGAAGAAGCAGCGCCGGATCCAGATCATCGCCCTCGCGGCGGTCGCACTGACGGTTTCGACGGTGCTGATTGGCTATGCCATGCGCGACGGTATCAACTTTTTTCGGGCGCCCAGTCAGATTATGGCGGAACCGCCTGGCCCGAACGAGGTGTTCCGCATTGGCGGACTGGTCGCTGAAGGGTCGTTGATACGTGGCCAGGGCGAGTCGATTCGCTTTGAAGTGACCGATGGCGGCGCAACGGTGCCCGTTGTGTTTACAGGTGTGTTGCCGGATCTTTTTGAAGAGAACCAAGGCATGGTTGGGACCGGATCGTACATCAACGGCGTATTTGAAGCCTCTGAAATTCTTGCGAAACACGATGAGACCTATATGCCTGCCGAGGTCGTCGATGCGCTCAAGGCGCAAGGTGTCTATAAAGAGCCCGACACGTAGCGTTCGGTCAAGTTAAAGCCCGTTAACCGACATCACAGCAGTCTTCCCATCATATCTACGGGAAGGGCTGGCTGATGCAGAATGTCCGAGACATTGCAGAAGAGATTGTGGGCCGCGAGGGCGGATTCGTGAATGATCCGGATGATCCGGGCGGCGCCACGAAGTTTGGTGTCACGATCCACACAATGGAGCGCTTGGGTCTTGATCTGGACCGGGATGGCGATGTGGATGTGCGCGATGTGCGCCGTCTGAGCCGTGCGCAAGCGGTGGATATTTTCGTAACGCATTACTTCGAGCGGCCACGAATTGCAGCATTGCCGGAACCACTGCACGCCACCGTCTTTGACATGTATGTCAACGCCGGTGCCAATGCGATCAAGATATTGCAGCGTTTGCTGAATACGATCGGGCATGCCGTTGTGGTGGATGGGGCGCTGGGGCCTCAGAGCATCGGGGCCACACGCGCAGCCTATGACGCCGCCCCTGATCACCTGGTTGATGCTTACGGGATTGCGCGGCGCAACTATTACTTCCGCATCGCTGACAATCGGCCCGCCAGCCGCAAATACGCGCGCAGCCGTGCAGGCGGGAAGGGCGGCTGGATCAAGCGGGCCGAGGAGTTCATCGCGCCGCGCTTTCATCTGACGGACACACAGTTTCGGGAAAGGGTTGCGGCATGGGGTTGATGCAGGAGTTGTTTGCGCTGCTGTTTGGCGGTGATCGTAATGTGGTGAAGGACACGGTTGAGGTGTTCCGGGAGAATGCCGAGGCTGGGTCGGCGCGGGCGCACGAGGTTCAAATTCAGGCGATGCGCGAGTTGGGGGCCGAGTTTGCGGTGCCGCGCGTGGGTGTGTTTGATCGGGTGATGGATGGGATCAACCGCTTGCCGCGCCCGGCACTGGCCCTTGGCACGTTGGGATTGTTCGTGTCGGCCATGGTGGCGCCCTTGTGGTTTGCGGAACGTATGCAGGGTATTGCGCTGGTGCCGGAACCGCTGTGGTGGCTCTTGGGGGTGATTGTGTCCTTTTATTTCGGAGCCCGCCATCAGGTGAAGGCGCAGCAGTTTCAGCGCGAGATCGTGCAGACGATGGCGCATGTTCCGCAGGTGATGGAGAATGTCTCGGCTCTGCGAAAGATGCGTCATGACGGGATTGGCGCGGCTGCGACGGACGGTGATGCGCGGCTGACTGTCGCGTCGTTGGCGCGGGGCGAGAATGCGGCACTTGACGAGTGGCGTGCTGCGGCGTGATCCAAAGGCCGCTTGCGCGACGACATTCTTCAGGGGCTCTGCCCCCGCCTGCGGCGTCCCCGTGGTATTTATTGTCAGAAGAAACGCAGTTTCTGGCGATGTCGTGATGCGACATAAACGGCATACCCATTGGCGGCGGGCATAGGGCGTCATATAACCGAGACATGATTACAGAGCTCGGTCACTTCGCCCTCGTCCTCGCCTTTCTGATTGCCATTGTTCAGGCCGTTGTCCCGTTGGTCGGCGCATGGCGGCGCGATGCGCGCTGGATGGCGGTTGCGGAACCGGCGGCGTCGGCGCAGTTCCTGCTGATTGCCTTTTCCTTTGCGGCACTCATGTGGGCGTTCATCGTCTCGGATTTCTCTTTGCGGCTGGTGGTGCTGAACAGCCATTCCGCAAAGCCGATGCTCTATAAAATCTCGGGCACATGGGGGAATCACGAGGGGTCCATGCTGCTTTGGGTGCTGATCGTGGCCCTGTTCGGGGCGATGGCCGCGTGGTTTGGGGACAATCTGCCGCCCACGTTGCGCGCACGGGTGCTGGCGGTCCAGGGGGCGATTGGTGTGGCTTTTCTTGCCTTCATTCTGTTCACCTCGAATCCGTTTCTGCGTTTGGCCGTGCCGCCCTTTGACGGGCAGGATTTGAACCCGCTGTTGCAGGACCCGGGTTTGGCGTTCCATCCGCCATTCTTGTACTTGGGCTATGTCGGGCTGAGCATGGCGTTTTCTTTTGCCGTGGCAGCGTTGATCGAGGGCCGCGTAGATGCGGCCTGGGGACGCTGGGTGCGACCCTGGACGCTGGCGGCCTGGGTTTTTCTGACCATTGGAATCGCGCTGGGATCCTGGTGGGCCTATTACGAGCTGGGTTGGGGCGGCTTCTGGTTCTGGGACCCGGTCGAGAATGCATCTTTCATGCCATGGCTGCTGGCGGCAGCGCTGCTGCATTCAGCCATCGTGGTTGAGAAACGCGAGAGCCTGAAATCATGGACCATCCTGCTGGCGATCCTTGCCTTTGGGTTTTCGTTGATCGGCACGTTTATCGTGCGCTCTGGCTTGCTGACCTCGGTCCACGCCTTTGCCAATGATCCCGAGCGTGGTGTGTTCATCCTGATGATCATGGGCTTTTTCATGGGAGGCGCGTTGCTGCTGTTTGCACTGCGTGCGGGTACCATGGAGGCGCGGGGCGTGTTTGGCATGGTCAGCCGCGAAAGTGCACTGATTGCCAACAACCTGCTGCTTGCGGTCAGTTGTTTTGTGGTTTTCGTAGGTACGATGTGGCCGCTGGTGGCCGAGATGTTTTTTGACCGGAAGTTGAGTGTCGGTCCGCCTTTCTTCAATATGGCGTTTACGCCTTTCATGGTGATACTCGGTTTGATCTTGCCGATCGGCGCGATGATCCCGTGGAAGCGGGGGCAGATCTCGAAAGCGGTACGGCCGCTGCGCTATGTCTTTGTATTGGCCTTGGCCTTTGGTGGGTTGGCCTGGGCGATGAACACGGGCAAGCCGTTGACTGGCCCACTGGGTGCGTTCCTTGGCGCGTGGCTGGTGATGGGGGCAATGGTCGATCTTGCGTCTCGGACTGGGAAGAAATTTGATTTTGGCCGGCTCTGGCGCCTTCCGCGGGCGGATTGGGGCAAGACGGTTGCCCATGCAGGCTTGGGTGTCACGATGATTGGTGTTGCGGGCCTGACGGCTTGGCAAACCGAAGACATCCGTGTCGCCCAGATTGGGGAGCAATTCAATGTCGGTGGATATGATTTGACCCTTGATGCCGTCGAGGATGTGGAAGGACCGAACTACCTGTCCACGATGGCCTCTATCACGCTGTCACGAAACGGGAGTGAGATTGCGCAGCTGCGCCCCGAGAAACGTATCTATCCGGTGGCGCAGATGCCCACGACCGAAGCCGGGATCGATTATGATCTGGCTCGGGATGTGTATGTTGTGATCGGTGACGCCCAGCAGGGCGGCGGTTGGGCTGTGCGGACCTATATCAAGCCGCTGACCAACTGGATCTGGATTGGTTGTGCGCTCATGTCCCTGGGAGGGCTCTTGTCACTGAGCGACCGACGCTTCCGTGTGGCCGTTGGGGCGCGCAAGGTTCAGGCGGTGCCTGCGGAATGAAGCGGCTTGTCGTTCTTTTCTGGATGGTTCTGAGCACGGCGGCGCTGGCACTTGATCCGTCGGAAATGCTTGAAGACCCCGAGCAAGAGGCACGCGCCCGTTCGTTGGATCATGCGCTGCGCTGCGTGGTTTGCCAGTCCGAATCCGTTGCATCGTCGAATGCACAGTGGGCCATTGATGCGCGGCAGGTCATTCGCGAGCAGGTGGCGGAGGGACAGAGCAACGCGCAGATTGTTGATTTCTTTGTCGAACGCTACGGAGAGTTCGTGTTGATGACGCCCCGCACATCCGGGTCCAACTGGATGTTGTGGGCGGCTGGGCCGCTGATGTTCCTTTTGGCCGCTGGCATCGGTTTTGGCTATTTGCGCGGGCGCAGTCGTGCGCCTGTCACCACAGAAGCCGGGTTGAGCGATGAGGAAACCCGTCGTTTGCGCGAGATTATGGACGAGTGACCGCGCGTCGGGGCTTTTCTAAACTGATCGGTTTGATATTGAGGATCGGAACCTGAAGGGACACCGGCCATGAATTACGAGACGCTCACCTACGCAATGGAAGATGGCGCGGCGATCATCACGCTGAACAGGCCCGACGTGATGAATGCGCTGACGACGCAGATGCGAGCGGAGATCGAGGTGGCCGTTACCCATGCAGGCAAGACGGCGCGCGTTGTGGTGTTGACCGGTGCCGGGCGTGCCTTTTGCTCGGGTCAGGATTTGGGGGATCGCGCCAATGCGTCCAACCTGGATTTGGAACGCACATTGCGCGACGAATACACACCGATGTTGAATGCGATTGTTGACTGTCCCGTACCCACCGTGGCTGTGGTCAATGGTGCGGCCGCCGGGGCAGGGGCGAACCTTGCATTGGCATGCGATGTGGTGATCGCATCAGAGAGCGCGTATTTTCTGCAAGCCTTTACCCGGATCGGCCTGATCCCGGATGCGGGGGGGACCTATGTGCTGCCGCGTACGATGGGTATGGCCAAGGCCATTGGGGCCGCGCTGTTTGCCGAAAAGATTACGGCCCGCCAAGCGGACGCATGGGGCATGATCTGGGAAGCCGTGGCGGATGAGGGGTTCGAAGAACACTGGAAGGCGCGTGTCGCGCATCTGGCGAATGGTCCGACCAAGGCCTTTGCCGCCGCCAAGCGCGTGATCCGCGCAAGCTGGGGCAACGACCTTGAAGCGCAGATGGCATCAGAAGCGTCCGAGCAGGGCGATTGCGGTCAAAGCCGTGACTTCCGTGAGGGCGTGCTGGCCTTTGTCGAGAAGCGCAAGCCGAGTTTCGAGGGGCGCTGACCCGCGCGGGATCAGCACCCCCGCGGGTCAGAACCGTTGTGTTGGGGTCGAGAACCGAGACAGGGATACCGGCGATAAAGCCGATGTCGTCCGTTGACAGAGATCCTGCTGCCCCGTTCACAATCGTAACAGGTTGACCATTCAGGGCGACAATTGCGTCGTCACCTGCTGTCAGGACAGAAACGCTTGCTGGTGTCGCGGCATCTGGATCATCCAGAATGAAGATAAAGTCTTCTCCAGGGACATAGTCCGTGATCGTGCTCGGGCCCTGATCTCCTGACAGGGCGTCAGCGAAAATCCCGAACTCATCCTCGCCCTCGCCACCGGTTGCGATATCTCCGCTTCCGATAAGCAAAGCGTCATTGCCGTCCCCGCCGTTCAATGTATCGACGGCGTTGTCTTCCGCGTCAGCCACGCTGAGCAGGACGTCGTCCAAGTCTTCTAGCCCGGCGGCTTCGACAAAGCTCAGCGTCCCATCCCGCAAACCGGCCAATTCAAATTCTGACAGGTCGATCTCGGCCAAGTCGCCGCCCATGATCAAGTCAGTGCCGCCGCCGCCCTCAAGTGAATCGGCGCCGGTACCGCCAACCAACGTGTCTTCTCCGAACCCGGCCGCAATGGTGTCACTGCCGTCGCCGCCTTCAAGCCAGTCCCGACCGAGACTACCGGTCAGCCTGTCATCGCCGCCGCGACCTTGTGCAAAGTCGTCGCCCTGGCCGCTGGCAATTGTATCATCGCCTCCGCCGCCGATGATCACATCGTCATCCGCTTGACCCAGAAGTTGGTCATCACCAGCGTCGCCTACAATGCGGTCGTCACCTGCGCCGCCTTCGATCGTGTCCGAAGATGCATCACCGTTGATTAGGTCTTCACCACCGCCGCCGATCAGAAGGTCCGTCCCTTCTGTCCCGTTGATGATCTCTGAATCTTCGGTGCCGGTGACTTCTACACCGTCTGGATCTGTGACCGAGTTGCTTGAACTGTCGTCGTCATCATCCACAAGACTAACAATCAGGCCAATGCCCAGCAACGTCAGAAGAGTAAAACCAATTACCATAACAACACCCCCCAGTGTTTTGTCTTTTTTGGAGCGGTGGTGCGTCTTCTGTCAAGCAGATATGAGCATTGTCGACGGCGACGAAACGATGCGGCAAAACAGATTGAATTGACCGAAAAAAAGCCCCGCACTGGGCGGGGCTTTTCCTTGGATCAGCGGTTTTCGATGTCCACGTAATCGCGGGACGTTTCGCCCAGATACAACTGGCGCGGGCGGCCAATCTTGTTCTGCGGATCTGCGATCATTTCTTTCCACTGCGAGATCCAGCCCACCGTCCGCGACATCGCAAAGATTGGTGTGAACATCGACGTGGGGAAGCCCATCGCTTCGAGGATAATGCCGGAATAGAAGTCCACGTTCGGGAACAGCTTCTTCTCGGCGAAGTACGGATCCTCCAGCGCCTGTTTTTCAAGTTCCTTGGCGACTTGCAGGATCGGGTTGTTGTCGACCCCCAAGAGCTCCAGAACCTCGTCGGCCGACTGCTTCATCACCGTCGCACGGGGATCGAAGTTCTTGTAGACGCGGTGGCCGAAACCCATCAGGCGGAACGGATCGTTCTTGTCCTTGGCACGGGCAATGAATTCGGGGATGCGGTCGACACTGCCGATTTCCTTGAGCATCTCGAGGCAGGCCTGGTTTGCACCACCATGGGCAGGGCCCCAGAGGCAGGCTATACCAGCTGCGATACACGCAAACGGGTTGGCACCCGAGGACGACGCCAGACGCACGGTTGAGGTCGAGGCGTTCTGTTCGTGATCGGCATGCAGGGTAAAGATACGGTCCATGGCGCGGGAGAGGATCGGGTTGACCTCATAGTCCTCGGCGGGGACGGCAAAGCACATGCGCAGGAAGTTCGACGCATAATCCAGATCGTTGCGCGGATAGATGAACGGCTGGCCGATCGAGAATTTGTAGGCCCAGGCCGCAATCGTCGGCATCTTGGCGATCAGGCGGATCGAGGCGACCTCGCGCTGGTGGGCGTCGTGGATGTCGGTGCTGTCGTGGTAGAAGGCCGACATCGCCCCAACCACGCCGGTCATGATCGCCATAGGGTGCGCGTCCCGGCGGAAGCCGCGGTAGAAATACACCATCTGCTCGTGCAGCATGGTGTGGTTTGTCACGAGGCTTTCGAATTCTTCCAATTGTGCGGCTGACGGCAATTCACCGTAGAGCAGCAGGTAGCACACTTCGAGATAGTGCGATTTGCCAGCCAGTTGATCAATGGGATAGCCACGGTGCAGTAGCACGCCCTTGTCCCCGTCGATGAAGGTGATGGTGCTGTCGCAGCTTGCGGTCGAGGTATAGCCGGGGTCATAGGTGAACACACCCGCCTGGCCATAGAGTTTGCGGATATCCAGCACATCGGGGCCCGCGGTGGGCGAGTGGATTGGCAGATCGAAGCTGTCGTCACCAATTGTCAGGGTTGCGGATTTTTGGGTATCGGCCATCAGGGTCGTTCCTTTCGTCGCGTGGCGGGCATGCCCGCCTTGGGCCGCGGTAGACCCGCGTGCCCATCGTTAGACTGCGCACCATGAACGATTGATGAACCTCGTCAGGCGGCAGCATCCTCAAGCCTTGCAAGGGTTTCTTCGCGCCCCAGCACCAGCATCATGTCAAAGACCGAAGGCGTTACGGCCCGACCCGCAAGGGCGGCCCGCAACGGGCCTGCCAGCTTGCCGAATTTCGTGTCCTGTGACGCAGCAAAATCGTTCAGGACCGCCTCCAAACTGTCACGGGACCAAGTAACGGTTTGCAACTGCGGCGTCAATTGCGACAGTATACTACGGGATACCGTATCAAGCGCTTTTGATGCCTTTTCATCCGGTGCGATTGGCCGCTCTGTCAGAACAAAATGCGCTTTTTCAAGCAGTTCTGGCAAGGTCTTTGCCCGTTCCTTGACGTGGGGTAGCGCGTTCAACAACCCATCTTTCTGCGATTGTTTCAGAGGTTCCTTGCCCGCAGCCTTCAAAAAGTTCTCAATTTCTTGCTGCAACGCAGCGTCTTCGGTCTGCGCGATGTGCTGACCGCTGAGGTTTTCAAGCTTCTTTACGTCGAAGCGGGCGGGGCTTTTCCCGATGCCGCCAAGGTCAAACCACTCCTTTGCCTGCGCATCGGTAAAGAACTCGTCGTCGCCGTGGCTCCATCCCAGGCGAGCAAGGTAATTGCGCATACCGGCGGCGGGATACCCCATGACCTGATACTCTTGCGCACCAAGCGCACCGTGCCGTTTCGACAATTTTTTACCGTCTGGCCCGTGGATGAGTGGGATATGCGCCCAGACGGGAACATCCCAGCCCATGGCATCATAGATCATCATCTGTCGGGCGGCGTTATTCAGGTGGTCATCGCCGCGGATCACGTGCGTGACCCCCATGTCGTGATCATCCACCACGACGGCAAGCATGTAGACGGGCGTGCCGTCAGCGCGCAGCAGAACCATGTCGTCCAACTGGTCATTCCGAATGGTCACATCGCCTTGCACTTCGTCACGGATCACGGTCGCGCCTTCCTGAGGCGCCTTGATCCGAACAACGAACGGCGTATCGGGGTGTGTGGCAGGGTCAGCGTCGCGCCAGGGTGAACGGAAAAGGGTCGATTTGCCTTCGGCCCGCGCGGTTTCGCGGAAGGCTGCAATCTCTTCCTGCGTCGAGAAGCATTTGTACGCTTTGCCTTCTGCCAGAAGCTGATGCGCGACCTCTGCATGGCGGTCAGCGTTTGCGAACTGGCTGGTCGCCTCGCCATCGTGGTCAAGCCCGAGCCACGCCATCCCATCGAAGATTGCTTGTGTTGCTTCCGGGGTGGAGCGCGCGCGATCGGTATCTTCGATCCGTAGCAGGAAGGTTCCGCCGCGCCCCCGCGCGTACAGCCAGTTGAACAGCGCCGTGCGTGCACTGCCGATGTGCAGGAACCCCGTGGGTGAAGGGGCAAAGCGGGTGACGACGGGTTGTGACATGGTGTGTGTTTACCTTTGTTTAACCACGGTGGGTCTACGGTTTGCGCTCCTGATACTCACCATGGGCGAGAGGGGCAAGCATGGGGCATGGCCTGGGATTTCGCCACGTGATGCTGATCCAGCGCGGCCACCTGTTTGGATGGTGCCCGGTTGGAATGGCCTGTGGAATTGCGCTGTTTTTCGGACTGCGGTTTGAGCCATCTGTTGCCTTGATCCTGAGTGTCGGTTCTGTGGGGGCGGGTGCTGCGTTTGTCTCTCGGCGCATCGGCGAGGCGATGTCGCCTATATTCGTGTTTCTGACCATGATTGCTCTCGGCTTTGTGCTGGCCGGATGGCGGGCGCATTCCGTGGCTGGTCCGGTGCTGGACTGGCGCTATTACGGGCCGGTTGAGGGACGTATTGTCGGTATGGATCGCAGTGCATCTGATGCTGTGCGCCTGACCCTGGATCACGTCAAGCTGGACCGCGTTGCCCCGTCCGAGACACCAAGGCGGGTGCGCATTTCGTTGCACAGCAAATCTGGTCTGGGTGTTGTGCCGGAACCTGGTTTGCGGGTGATGACAACTGCGCATCTCGGGCCTCCGGGTGGACCGGTGGAGCCCGGAGGTTTCGATTTCCAACGCCATGCGTGGTTCGCAGAACTGGGTGCAGTCGGTTACACCCGCGTGCCTTTGCTTGCGATAAGCATGGCGGAATTCGATCTGCGCCAGACCGTCTTCCGTATCCGCATGTCGGTTTCGACTCATGTGCGGGCGATCCTGCCCGGGGATGTGGGCGGGTTCGCGGCGGCTGTGACCACGGGGGACCGCAGTGGGATCAGTCAGGATGCCTTGCAAGACCTGCGCGCTTCGAACACGGCGCACTTGCTGGCGATTTCGGGGCTGCATATGGGCCTGCTGTCGGGCTTTGTGTTCGGCTTGTTGCGCCTGCTCTTTGCTTTGATTCCCCATGTCGCGCTGTACTGGCCTGCCCGGAAAATGGCTGCGGTGGGCGCTTTGATTGCAGCCTCGGTCTACCTTGCGCTGTCGGGGGGAAACGTCGCGACTGAGCGTGCCTTTGTCATGGTGGCAGTGGCTCTTTGCGCCGTACTGGTCAACCGACGTGCCCTCAGCCTTCGGGCGGTGGCCATGGCCGCGTTGATTGTTCTGACACTGCGGCCGGAAGCATTGATGGGCCCCGGTTTCCAGATGTCCTTTGCCGCCACCACCGCGCTTGTCGCCGTCTTTGGCTGGATCCGTGATCTTGACTGGTCGCTTGGCCCGAAATGGTTGCAGCCTGTTTTGGGGGTCGTGATCTCTTCGGCTGTGGCAGGGCTTGCAACAGCGCCGATTGGTGCCGCGCATTTCAACACGATGGCGCATTACGGGCTGATTGCGAACCTCGCAAGTGTGCCACTCATGGGCACGCTTGTGATTCCGGCGGCGGTTTTGGCGCTGGTGCTGGCACCTGTTGGCCTTGATGGCATCGGTTTGTGGTTGATGGGGCTGGGATTGCGTTGGATTCTTTGGGTTGCCGATACAGTGTCCGGGTTGGAGGGGGCACAGGGTTACGTGGCGGGGCCGGGTCCAGCCGTGTTGCCCTTGATGGCTTTGGGCATGCTCTTTGTGATCCTTTGGCAGGGGCGCGTGCGCTTTGCAGGGGGTGCCGCCGTCGCTCTGGCTTTCCTGCTTTGGCAAACGGGATCGCGCCCACAGGTGCTGGTGGCTGATACCGGCGGTATCGTGGGTCTCATGACCGATGAGGGACGCGCATTAAGCAAAGCGAAGGGCGCGGGGTTTGTCGCGCGCAACTGGTTGGAAAACGATGGCGAGGGGATTGGTCAGGAAGATGCCGCAGCGCGATGGAAGGAGGGGAGCGGCCCCCGGATCGTGCACCTGAGCGGCAAACGCGCGGCTGCGGGATTTACTGGGTGCGCGAAGGGTGACATTGTTGTCAGCAACACGGAGTTGGTGGATGCTGCAAACCTTCCGTGTCTTGTGCTGTCCCCACCCATTCTGCGGCGCACCGGCGCCATTGCGTTTGTGGAAACCGGGGGCGGCTTGCGTATTCGCACAGCGCGTGACGTTGCCGGGGATCGCATGTGGTCGGGCTGGACGAAAACTCCGCCACCCGAACTGACAAGGCTTTTCGAAAACAATTGGGCTGTTGCGGCAAACAAGTAGGGCGGACCATTGGTCCGCCCTACGACACATATTCTGTGCGATGATCACAATGAGTAAGGCGCACGTGTTGTGCGCACTTGTTCAATAAGTGCGGATCAAACCAACGAGCCGCCCTTGCACCTTGACCTGTCCCACGGGGAAAACACGTGTCTCATAGGCCGGATTGGCCGCTTCAAGCGCAATCGTATCACCCTTGCGCATGTAGCGCTTCAATGTTGCCTCGTGGTCTTCGACAAGCGCCACAACGATGTCGCCGTTGTCCGCCGTTGATGTTTCGCGAATGACCACGACATCGCCGTCATTGATGCCTGCATCGATCATCGAGTCGCCCTTGACCTCAAGCGCATAGTGATCGCCTTGTCCCGAAAGCATCTGTCCGGGCACAGCCACGGAGTGCGAGACCTCTGATATTGCAGAGATTGGCACCCCGGCGGCAATCCGGCCCATAACAGGCAAATTTATCGCGTCTGCGGTCTCAACAGGACGGGCAGCAGCCGGGGGCGGCGCGTCAGGTTTGTCGCCATCGATGACCCGGGGCTGGAAGCCGCTCGGGGCACCGCCCAGACTTTCAGGCAGCCGCACAACTTCGATGGCACGGGCGCGGTGGGCGAGGCGGCGAATGAAGCCGCGTTCCTCAAGCGCCGTGATCAGGCGGTGGATGCCCGACTTGGACCGCAGGTCCAACGCCTCTTTCATCTCGTCAAAGCTGGGGGGAACCCCGTCGCGCTGCACCCGTTTATGAATGAATTCGAGCAGATCCAGCTGCTTCTTTGTCAACACTGTTCGTCCTCCAAGCCCATTTTGTTTGGGTTTGTTCTACGGACGTTCCCCTTTTGTGTCAACGGGTCAGGTCAAATCAACCACATCCACCAGATCACCGGCGTTGCGGGGCGGATCATTTGGCGCGCGCACGATAAGGGCATTTGCGTTGGCCAGCACACTTAACAATGAACTGTCCTGCAGCCCGGCATCTTCTACGGCACCATTCCGGACCCGCCCGCGCATGTAATGCTCGCGTGGGCCATTTGCGCCAAGCGGCGCAGAGAGCGGCATCAGTTGACGTGTGGCGGGAGCCCGGCCCAACCCTTGCATTGCGCGGATCATCGGAGCCAGAAAAACAGTACCACACACCATGGCGGACACTGGATTTCCCGGAAGGCCAACCATGGGCGTACCGTACAACCGTCCCGCCATCAGTGGTTTGCCCGGGCGCATCGCAACCTTGTAGAAACTGCGCTCCATACCCAACTCGCCCGCAACATGGCCAACAAGGTCATGGTCACCGACCGATGCGCCACCAATGGTGACGATCAGATCAGCGCCCTTTGCCAGGCTGAACACGGTTGTCAGGGATGCGGCGCTGTCACGTGCAATCGGCAATAGGCGGGGTATCGCCCCAAGCCGTCTAAGCATCGCAGCCAGGCCGAACGTGTTCGATGCGATAATCTGATCCGGGCCGGGGTCTTCGCCAGGCATAACCAACTCGTCACCTGTTGCGATCAGTGCCACGACCGGTGCGCGCCGAACGGGAACTTGCGGCAAGTTCATCGACGCCAAAAGCGCAATGTCGGCCGGGGCGAGGATGCGGGGAGTGTCCAGCTTGTCCCCTTCAGCGAAGTCGATGCCGGCGGGGCGGATGTTGTCCTTGGCGCCGGGATCATCCGTGATCGTGATCAGATCACCGCTGCGCGTGACATCTTCCTGGATCACAATCTTGTCCGCGCCAGCAGGGACAGGGGCACCGGTAAAGATGCGTACGGCTTGTCCAGCGCCGACCGTTCCGGTCCAACCGTGCCCGGCGGCGGCTTCGCCAACCACTTTGAACTGCGCATGCAAATCTGCCTCGACCGCTTTGAGCGCGTAGCCGTCCATTGAAGATGCAGCAAAGGTCGGCTGGGTGCGCCGCGCCGAGACAGATTCCGCCAGAACCCGACCATCCGCTTCCAGAAGAGGCACATGTTCAACCGGCATTTCGTCTGCAAGGTCGAACAGGTTTTCCAGCGCTTGGGTGACGGTGATCATGTCGCTTCGTAGCGCCCTGACTTTCCGCCATCTTTCAGAACGACGCGCAGACCACCAATCTCCATGCCTTTGTCGACGGCCTTGGCCATGTCATAAACGGTCAGGGCGGCGGTGGAGGCAGCGGTCAGTGCTTCCATCTCGACCCCCGTTTGGCCGGTTGTCTTGACGGTTGCCGTGATACGCAGACCCGGCAGGTCAACGTCAGGGGTCAGATCGACGGACACCTTGGTGATGGGCAGAGGGTGGCACAGGGGGATCAGATCAGCGGTGCGCTTGGCCCCCATAATCCCAGCAAGGCGCGCAACGCCGATGACATCGCCCTTTTTGGCTCGTCCTTCGGTAATGATATCAAAGGTTTCCGACATCATCTTCACCCATGTCTCGGCTACGGCGATGCGGTCGGTGACATCCTTGTCCGAGACATCGACCATATGCGCCGCACCCTGATCGTCGAAATGTGTCAGTGCCATTACATGCCCCCTCCGGCAGTGAGCGGGTTGGCAAGCAAGGTTCGCGTGGCAGCGGCCACGTCGTCCTGCCGCATCAGGCTTTCGCCGATCAGGAAGGTTCGAGCGCCGTACATAGCCAGATCAGCGAGGTCGGCCGGTGTGTTGAGACCACTTTCGGCCACGATGGTCCGATCGGCGGGCACCTGTTTGGACAGGGTACGGGTGGCGTCGAGCGTCACCTCGAATGTCTTGAGGTTGCGGTTGTTGATGCCCATGAGCGGGCTTTTCAAAGCCGCAGCACGCTCAAGCTCTTCGGCGTCGTGCACTTCCAGCAGTACGTCCATGCCCCATTCAAACGCCGCTTCTTCCAGCTCGTGGGCCTGTGCATCGCTGACGGACGCCATGATGATCAGGATGCAATCGGCCCCAAGTGCGCGCGCCTCGGCCACCTGATAGGTGTCGTACATGAAGTCCTTGCGCAAAGCGGGCAGGGCGCAGGCGTCACGGGCTTGTGTCAGGAATTCTTTGGCGCCCTGAAAACTTGGGGTGTCCGTCAGGACCGACAGGCATGTGGCGCCGCCGTCTTCGTAGGCTTTGGCGAGCGCTGCGGGATCAAAATCCGCCCTGATCAGCCCTTTGGATGGGCTGGCTTTCTTGATCTCGGCAATCAGGCCATAGGCTTCGCGGTTGGCAACCTGCAGAGCCTTCGCAAATGGACGTACAGGGGATGCGTCGCGCGCTTCCGCTTCCACGGCTTCAAGCGGTTTGGACGCCTTATCGGCTGCCACCTCCTCAAGCTTGTAGGCTTTGATTTTGTCGAGGATCGTATCTGTCATTTGTTGCGCTTTTTTCTGGCGTTGGGTCCGAGGGTCGGCCCCTCGCGCTCCCCGGAGTTTACTTGGCAAGATGAAAGAGCATCAACCCGCTTGCGTGATCTTTGCGACCATATTGATCTTGTCGCGTGCGGCGCCGCTGTCGATGCTTTCCGCGGCGCGTGCGGCCCCTTCCTTCAAGTCAGTGACGGTGCCGGCAACTTTGAGTGCTGCCGCGGAATTCAGAAGGACAGCGTCGCGATAGGCGCCCGGCGCCCCGTCCAGCAGGGCTGCGAACGATTTGGCATTCTCTTCCGGCGTGCCGCCTACGATCGCCTCGAACGGATGGGTGGGCAGGCCTGCTTCTTCCGGGTGCACTTCAAAATCGGTGACTGTGCCATGGGACAGTCCGGACACCCAGGACACGCCTGTGATCGTCAGTTCATCCGTGCCATCCGAACCGTGCACCAGCCATGCAGCTTCGGAACCAAGCTGACCGAGTGTTTCGGCCATGGGACGGATCAGATCGCGCGAAAATGCCCCCGTCAGTTGTCGTTCGACGCCCGCAGGATTTGTAAGCGGGCCGAGGATGTTGAAGATTGTGCGCGTGCCAAGCTCGGCCCGTGTTGGCATCACGTGGGCGATGGCGGGGTGATGCATGGGGGCCATCATAAAGCCGATGCCCGCGCCCTTGATCGCTTTTTCAACGACGTCGGGGCCGACCATCACATTGATACCCATCTGGGTCAGTGCATCCGCCGCTCCGGATTTGGAACTTAGGTTGCGGTTGCCGTGCTTGGCAACTGTTACACCTGCGCCCGCCACGACGAACGCTGTGGCGGTCGAGATGTTCAAAGTGCCCTTGCCATCCCCGCCTGTGCCAACGATGTCCATTGCCCCGTCAGGCGCTGTGACTGCATTGCACTTGGCGCGCATGACTGCTGCGGCTGCTGCGTATTCATCGACGGTTTCGCCGCGGGTGCGCAGGGCCATAAGAAGCCCGCCGATCTGACTGGGTGTTGCTTCGCCGTCAAACAGGATCTGGAAGGCGGCTTCGGCTTGTTCGCGCGACAGGGGACCGTTGGCAGCCGCATCAATGAGCGGTTTTAGTGCGTCACTCATGCTGTCACCGGCATCAGATCCAGGAAGTTCTGCAGCATCGCGTGCCCATGTTCCGAGCGGATCGATTCCGGGTGGAATTGAACGCCATGGATCGGCAATTCCTTGTGGGCGAGGCCCATGATCGTGCCGTCTTCGAGCGCGCCGGTGATTTCCAGCTCATCCGGCAGGCTGTCCCGGTCGACGATCAGCGAATGATAGCGGGTTGCTTCGAACGGGCTGGGCAGCCCTTTGAACACTGAACGATTGTCGTGGTGCATGGTGCCCATCTTGCCATGCACGATCTCGTCCGCGCGCACGACCTTGCCGCCAAAGGCTTGCCCGATGGTCTGGTGACCAAGGCATACACCCATAAGGGGGGTGCGTGTTTCAGCAGCGGCCGCGGTGAGTGCAAGGCAGATACCCGCCTGATCCGGCGTTGCGGGGCCGGGCGACAGAAGAATGCCCTCGGGCTTGAGTGCCATCGCATCTTGCACATTCAGGGCGTCATTGCGGTAGACATGAACATCCGCCCCCAACGATCCCAAATAATGGACGAGGTTGTAGGTAAAACTGTCGTAATTGTCGATCAGCAGCAGCATGGGCGTATTCGATGTTCCAAGGGCGGGCGTTGGCCGGTATAGTTGCGCCATACATGTTCAGGCTTGCCCGCCAGCGTCAAGAGGTGGGCGGCCTTCGAACAGGCACGAAGAGCAGGCTGTGGCACATCGCAAAGCGAGGTCACAGCGGGACAGGCAAAGAGGTCAGATATGGCACGGGGTTTTCTGAGCGGCATTTTGTGGGGTGGCGTGGTGAGCGTTGCAGGCGCGGCGGCCTTGTCTATTGCCAGTGACGGCCCGACGGCGCCAGATGCAGTCGTGCGCGCACCGCAGGGTGTTGACGCACCTCAGGAAGGCACAGGCGAGACGCCGCAGACCCGTGGCGATGCCGATCTGGTCATGGATGGTGACGCGCCACAAATCGACAGTCCGGAGGCCGATGACCTGACTGCCGCAGAAGCGGCGGGTGCCGATACACCATCCGTACCGCAAACCGGCCAGGCGGAAGGGCTGGCTGATCCGGCCGAGGTTGGCGAAGGCGCAACTGTCGCAATCGACACGGATGCTCCGGTGCAGCCCAGCCCACAGGGCGAAGCGCCGCAAGCGCCCGTCGGTGAGACAGAGCTGTCCATTTCAACAGATCCCGCGCAGCCACCTGCGCCGCAGGTTCCCGATGCGCCAACCGCGTTTGCCGAAGATGCACCGGCAATCACCGACGGCACAGACACACCAACCGCCGAAGCTGCCGCGCCCGAAGCGCCAGATGTTGCGCCAGCGCCGGACGTTCCCGACGGGGTCGATACACCCGCTGATCCAGAAACAGCACCTGAACGGTCTGCAGCACTTCCCTCGGCGCTGGATCCAGAGACTGATATTGCACGGCCCACGATTGGGCGCCCTGCCACGTCCCTGGTTGATCGCGCTCCCAGTGCGGAGGAGCCGCTTGCAGAGACGGACGAGGTGGCAAATGGTGCAGCGGCAGATGGGCCTCCGATCCAGATTTATGCTGCGCCTTTCGAGAACCCTGAAGACAAGCCCTTGATGTCCATTGTCTTGATTGATGAGGGCGCAGATCTGACCGGCGGCAGCGTTGGCCTCGCTGCTTTGCAGAGTTTTCCCTATCCGCTGACATTCGCGGTGAAGGCGTCGCTGCCCGATGCAGCAGAGCGGGCCGCCGAGTACCGCGGACAAGGGTTCGAGGTTGCGGCGCTTTTGGATCTGCCTGCGGGTGCAACGGCCTCTGATACCGAGGTGACGCTTTCGGCGGCCATAGATGCCGTGCCGGAAGCTGTTGCAGTGATGGAAGGGACAGGCACAGGTCTGCAAGAAACACGCGACGCGTCTGACCAGGTGGCTGCGGCTGTTTTGGCATCCGGTCACGGATTGATCCTGCAATCCAAAGGGTTGAATACGGCGCAAAAGCTGGCCGCGCGCGACGGTGTGCCGACGGGGTTGGTGTTCCGCGACTTTGATAGCGCGGGCCAGACGCCCACAGTCATCCGCCGGTTTTTGGATCAGGCAGCTTTCCGTGCGGGGCAAGAGGGCGGTGTGATCATGGTGGGGCGGGTGCGCCCCGATACAATCTCGGCCCTGCTGTTGTGGGGCTTGCAAGACAGGGCAGAGCGCGTGGCGCTTGCGCCGGTGTCATTTGTTCTGCAGTTACTTGCCGAACAACCGCAATAGTGCTCAGATAATCTCATCCTCGTCAAAGAGTGGGTCGGTTTCCAATTGGGCTGTCATTGCCTCGACCGTGTCTTCGTCTGCCGTAGGACTGATCTCGGCCAGATGAAACACGGCGTCCCCCTCGTTCACGATGGGCAAAACGGCGCGTCCGATCAGGATGCCGGGCGACGGGGCAACGAGCTCGGTTTCCGTCGACCCGGATGGATCGGAAATAGCCGCCAGAACCTCGTTTTCGTCGACAACGTCGCCCTCTGCCCGAAAGGTCCGCAGCAGACCGCCGGATGGCGCGCGCAGCCAGGTTGATCCATTGCAGGTCAATGATGGGGTCCGTAGGTGTGCGATGCCCTTGGCGGCCAACATGTCTTGGTCGCGCATGACGCGGAGGATGCCCGCAACACCTACGCGGACAGAAAACTCATCAAAGCGCAGGCCTTCACCTGCTTCGTAAAGCAGAACCGGCGTTCCACGCTCGGCCGCCTCGCCACGCAATGACCCCTGGCGCAGGGACGACGTCAGAATGACAGGCGCACCAAAGCTGCGCGCCATTTTCGCGGTGATCGGGTCGCCAGGTGTGATGCGGATTTGCGGCAGATTGGTGCGATGAACGGCTGCTGAATGCAGGTCGATGCCGAAATCGCAGCGCAGAACCACATCATTCAGAAAGATGTGGGCCAAGCGCGATCCAAGGGATCCGCTCGCACTGCCGGGAAAACAACGGTTCAGGTCGCGGCGGTCTGGCAGATAGCGGGATCGCGCCAGAAAGCCGAATGCATTTACGATCGGAACAACCAGCAGAGTCCCCCGCAATTTGTCGAGCTGCGATGTGCGGAGCAGACGGCGTACAATTTCTACCCCGATCACCTCATCCCCATGTACAGCGGCGCTGACGAACATGGTTGGGCCTGGGCGTTTGCCTTGCAAAACCTCGACCCGAAGGGAAACCGGCGTGTGATCCGGCAAATCCGAAACGGGCAGGGCTACCGATGCGCGGCTGCCTGCTGCAACACTTGTGCCGCCCAGCTCGAACGCGTCACGCGGCATCAGCTCTGACCCATTGCCACGCGAGTCTGTGCGTCACTGATTGCCGCCGCCAAAGCGCGCAGCATCCGCTGCCGCACGCCGGATGGCGCCAGACTTGTGCACTGTTTCCATGAATTCGGCCTCGGGATCGCTGTCATAGACAACGCCGCCACCGGCCTGGATATACAGCTTCTGGTCCTGAACAACCGCCGTGCGCAGGGCGATGCACATATCCATATCGCCGCCCGCACTGAAATAGCCGACACCGCCGCCATAAACCCCGCGCTTTTCCGGCTCCAATTCGTCGATGATTTCCATCGCTCTCACCTTGGGTGCGCCAGATACGGTTCCAGCGGGCATCCCGGCAAAGAACGCATCAAGCGCGTCTTTGCCCTCGGCCAGTTCGCCCACGACGTTCGAGACGATGTGCATCACGTGGCTGTAGCGTTCGACGATGAATTCTTCGGTCGGGCGGACGGTGCCAATCTTGGCCACACGGCCCACGTCGTTGCGGCCGAGGTCCAGCAGCATAAGGTGCTCTGCCAACTCTTTCTTGTCGGCCAGCAGATCGGCTTCCAGTTCCTTGTCCTTTTCAGGTGTGTCCCCGCGGGGACGGGTGCCTGCAATCGGGCGGATTGTGACTTCGTTTCCGAACACGCGGACCAGGATTTCGGGGCTTGCGCCGACGACCTGAAACCCACCGAAGTTGAAGTAAAACATGAAGGGCGACGGGTTCGTGCGCCGCAGCGACCGGTAGAGTGCGAAGGGAGGCTCCCGGAACTCTTGCGTCCAGCGCTGCGCCGGTACGACCTGGAAGATGTCGCCCGCCTTGATGTAGTCGCGCGCCTTTTCCACTGCGGCCTTGTAGCCGTCCTTGGTGAAATTCGATACCGGTTCGGCTTGCGGGCTTGCGTCCCCCAGATCACGGGTTTCGACCGGCATTGCGCGTTCAAGATCGCGGACCGCGTCCATCACCCGTTCCGCCGCCTGTGCATAGGCAGCGCGGGCCGATTGGCCGTCACTGACCCATGCGGGGGACACGACGGTTACCTCACCCTTGACGCCATCCAGCACAGCGACGACGGATGGGCGCAGCATCAGTGCGTCGGGCAATCCCAGCGGATCAGGGTTCACATCGGGCAGGCGTTCAACCAGCCGGATCATGTCGTAGCCGAGATAGCCAAACAAACCTGCGGCGGCTTGTGGCAGATCGTCGGGCAGGTCGATGCGGCTTTCTTCGATCAAAACGCGCAACGTATTCAGCGGGTTGCCATCGAGTGGCTCAAAGGCGTCGGTGTCGTAACGGGCCATGCGGTTGATGGATGACTTCTCGCCATCGCAGCGCCAAATCAGGTCCGGTTTCATCCCGATGATCGAGTATCGCCCACGCACCTCACCGCCGGTGACGGACTCAAGTACAAAGGCATCTTTCTGAGCACCCGTTAGCTTCAGCATGAGAGACACAGGCGTGTCCAGATCTGCCGCCAGCCGGGTGTAAACCACTTGGTTCTGGCCCTCCGCATAGGCTGCGGCAAAGCTGTCGAAATCGGGAACCAGTGCCATCAGGGGAAGTTCACGTGCACGGCGTCCAGTGCCTGCTGGTTGATTTGCGTTCCCGCGCGCAGCACAACGTCTTCACCAAAGATGTTGAAGATTTCACCGGCAAGGAGCTGGCCCATTTCGGCGCTGAGCGCTTCGGTTTCCGCCTGCACTTCCGGTGTGTCAGTGGTTTCGTTGATTGCGTCGAGGCGCACAACCAGCACCGCGCCATAGCCCGGGATGATGCGAACGTCGCCGGGCTCCATCTCGAACACTGCGGGCATGAACGCGGGTGGCGTGCCCTGCACAAACGCGCTGCGATCCAGATCGGTTTCAACGATGGAGTCCAAGGATTGGCTGGCAAAGCTTTCGCCAGCTTCCAACGCGGGCAGCAGGGCTTCGGCCTTTTTGGTCAAGCGGGCTTCGGTCTGCTCCGCTTCCCAGTTCCCTTGAACGTTCAACTTCGCTTCTTCAAACGGGGCAGGGCGTGGCGGAAGCAGTTCGTCCATCCGCATGGCGACGATGCCACCGTCGTCCAGTTGGACGATTTCGGGGAAGTCGTCTTGGGTCAGTTCCACCGCCGCATCGCGGAAACCATCGTAGGCTGCAATGCCTTCGCCCATGACCGGGAACCAGTCGATGGTTCCCAGCTGCATATCTGTTTCCGCATCCAATTCTTCGAGCGTGGCACCTCCGGCCAACAGGTTGTCGAACTCTTCGGCCAGAACGGCGACCTGCCGCCGTGCGGCGTCCAGCGCCAGTTCCTGGCGCAGTTGTGGCTCGGCATCCTCAAAGCTGGTGGTCTGAGCAGGCAGGACCCCGTTCACACGGAACAGCGCCGGGCCAAGCGCTGACGGAAGGGGTCCAACGACATCTCCGACCTCGGCATTGAAAACAGCTTCACCCGCTGCGTCCAGTTGAAGCCGGTTCACGTCGCCCATGTCGACATCAGCCAATTCCAACCCGCGTTCCGTCACCAGTGCTTCAAACGTGGTGCCGTCCACCTCGAGCTGCGCCGCCGCGCGTTCGGCCGCATCTGCATCAAGATAGACCAGACGTTCAACGAGGCGCCGCTCGGGCTGGTTGTATTGATCCGCCCGCGCGTCGTATTCGGCGCGCAGGGTGCTTTCCTCGACCTCCATCGAGTCCAGGATCATGTCGGGCAGCAGTGCTGCATAGGTGATGCGCTTGGTTTCGGGCAGTTCGTAGTCGTCAAGGTTGTCGTCGTAATACGCGCGCAACACCTCGTCCGAGGGTGCGGGCAGTGCCGTTTCAAGGTCGGCCTGACCCAGACGCACCCATGTGAAGTCGCGGGTTTCACCAAGGAAGGACACGAGCGTGCGGGCATATGTTTCAGGCATGCTGACACCCGAAACGATGGCACCTTGCAGGATTGAGCGGGACACTTCCTCGCGCAGTTGATTTTCGAACTCCGACTCGCTGGTGCCTTGCTGATCCAAGGTGAAGCGATAGGCGTCGCGGTCAAACGAACCATCAAGGCCACGGAAGGCCGGAATGTTCAGGATTTCGTCTCGGATCGTTTCGTCACCCACGCTCAGGCCCATTTCACCTGCTTCGTGGTCCAGCGCACGGGCGCGGACCAGACGGGCCAGAACGGCCTGGTCCAGTCCAATGGCTTGTGCACGGGCAAAGGTCAGTGGGCTGCCCGTCTGTTGCCCGACCGCCTGCATTTCGCGCTGCAGCGTGTTGGCGTAGGTTTGCACGTCGATATGCCTGTCGCCGACCTTGCCCACGGTGCGGATCGTACCGCCCAGACCATCAAGACCGAAGCCGAGGCTGAGACCGACGAATAAAAGGCCCAGAAGGATCCAAACGGCGATTTTCGAGATGGATGTTTTGCTCTTGGCCATGTGCGCCTTCTAACGGGTGTCGTTGCGGTTGAGGATGTCTAACGGCACTGCCTGAGACGGGCAAGAGCGCGTAGGATTCAAAGGGTCAGGGCTGACAGCCTTGTGTAGAGGTCATTTATGCCGCTGGCGTCGAGATTGGCGAATGCGATGCGCAATTGTTGGCGTCCGTCGACGGCATCGTCGGGCCAGAACATTGTACCGGGTAGGCATAGGATGCCCGCCTCCTGCACCAGTTTCGGGGCAAGCTCGGCCGACGACATATCGAACGGGTGCTTCATGTAGGCGAAATAGGCGCCCAACCCCATAAGCTCCCAACCTTTGTCCGCCAACACAGGAAACCCATCGGTAATGGCCGTGCGACGAACGAGGATTTCGTTCCGTTCTCCGGCGACCCAATTGCCAAGGTTCTCAAGCCCCCAAAGGGCAGCGTATTGCCCGATCTGGCCGGGACAGATGGCGACCGTATCAAGGAACTTCTCGGCCTCGGCCAAACGCGCAGGGGACGCGACCAATGCGCCGACCCTGTGACCGGTCAATCGGTATGTCTTGGAGAAAGAATAGAGATGGATGAACGTCTCGTCCCAGCCATCCTGCTGGAAAAGGGTATGGGGCGCGCCGCTGCGGCTGTCAAAGTCGCGATAGGTTTCGTCGACGATTAGGGTAATTCCGCGCGCCTTTGCCAATTCGAAGAAATCCAGCACGAGTTTGTCGGGGTATTCGACACCTGCCGGATTGTTCGGCGTGACCAGTGCGATGGCGCGTGTCCGGTCTGTGATCAAAGCCTCTGCTGCGGCGACATCCGGCAACATACCGTTCCCGACAGGCAGCGGCACGGAGGCGACCCCGCTCATGTCCAACCACATTTTGTGATTGAAATACCATGGGGTTGGCACGATAACTTCATCCCCTTCCTCGCACAGCGTTGCGATTGCCGCGGCGAAGGCCTGATTGCAGCCGGAGGTGATGGCGATGTTTTCTGCCGTCGTGCGCGCGTCATAGTGCCGGTTGATCTGGTCAGACAATCCGGCGCGCAGGGCCGTCATGCCTAGAACCGGACCGTAGAGATGCGCGTCGTCCTTGGTGAGAGCCGCATCGGCCATGGCTTGGCGCAGGGCATCCGGTGGAGGATCGACCGGAGCGGCCTGGCTCACGTTGATCAGCGGACGGTCTTCAGGGAAATTGACGCCTTCAATCCAGCGCCGCGCCTCCATCACCGGAGGAGCGAATGTGGATGCGGTGCGCGTCAGGGTCATGAGGTCGCTCGTTTTGAAAGCACCGGAGTCTCCGGCGGTAGTTATCTGGCAAGATGACGGAGATTAATCGGTGCCGCGATATGGTTCGACATATTGCAGCGCCATGTCCCATGGGAAAAATATCCATGTGTCCTGGCTGACGCCGGTTATGAACGTATCAACCATCGGCTCGCCCTTGGGCTTGGCGTAGACAGTGGCAAAATGCGCCTTTGGGTAGTGATCGCGCACCACTTCGAGGGTGCGGCCAGAGTCGACCAGATCATCAATGACAAGGATGCCTGTGCCATCCCCCATCAGGTTTGCGTCAGGTGCTTTCAGGACTTCAACTTCGCCCTGGCTTTGGTGATGGTAGGATTTGACGCTGATCGTATCCACAGTGCGGATATCCAACTCGCGACTGACGATCATCGCCGGTGCCATGCCGCCACGCGTAATCGCCACCACGGCGCGCCAGGCACCGTTGTCCGGTCCTTGCCCGTCAAGGCGCCACGCCAGCGCCCGGCTGTCGCGGTGGATTTGATCCCAGCTGATGTGGAACCCTTTTTCATGGGGGAGGCGGTCTGCCATTGGTTATTTCTCCAGGATCAGGCGCAGGCCAAGCGCGCCAAGCAGTGTAGCCGCGATGCGGTCGAAAACGGGTTTGAGGCTGACATAGCCGCGTCGAATGTGCGGCGTGCTCAGAGCAAGGGCGAGAAGAGTATAAAACGCCAGTTCAAGTAGCCAGTGGTTCAGGACGATCGCCACGATATCAGCCGCCGCTAGGCCTTTGGGAAAGACAACGACGATCACAGCCGCCGCAAACAGCATCGATTTCGGGTTGCCCAAATTCAAAAGCATTCCGGACAAGATCGCTTGTCCGCGCGGTTTCGGTGCATCCCCAAGCGGGTCGCGCGAATGTCGCCACGTTTGGATGGCAATCCAGATCAGGTACAGCGCCCCTCCGATCTTGAGCACGGTGTAAGTCCATGGAAAGAACGTGAACACAGCCTCAAGTCCGAGCAATGCCGCGAGGGTCCACATCGCGGCCGCGGTGCCAAGACCAATGCCGGTGGCAATCCCGGCGGCTCGGCCGCCTGTCACGGTTGCCTTGGTAATGAACAACATGGCTGCTCCGGGTGAAAGCAAGGCAGCCAGCAGGATGGTATTGAAGGCAACAAGCTCTGCCAGTGTCAGGCTCATCCGTTACCCTTTTTCGATGTCAGGCGCGTCGACCGCCTTCATGCCGACCACGTGGTAGCCCGCGTCGACGTGAAGATTTTCGCCGGTCGTGCCAGACCCCAGATCGCTGAGCAGGAACAGCGCCGATTTGCCGACATCATCGATGGTCACATTTCGCCGCAGGGGCGAGTTGTACTCGTTCCACTTCATGATGTAGCGGAAGTCGCCGATGCCCGAGGCTGCAAGGGTCTTGATCGGTCCAGCGCTGATCGCATTGACGCGAATGTTGTCCTTGCCCAGATCCTCGGCCAGATATTTGACCGACGCCTCAAGTGCGGCCTTGGCGACACCCATGACGTTATAGTGCGGCATGACCTGTTCAGCGCCGTAGTAGGTGAGGGTCAGGGCGCTGCCCCCATCTGTCATCATCTTTTCGGCCCGCTGCATTACCGCGGTGAATGAATAGACCGAGATATCCATCGTCAGTGTGAAATTGCCGCGGCTTGTGTCAACATAGCGGCCGCGCAACTCATTCTTGTCCGAGAAGCCGATGGCGTGGACGATGAAGTCCAGTTTGTCCCAACGCTCTTTCAGTGCTTCGAATAGGGCATCAATCGATGCCTCATCGCCCACGTCGCAAGGAAGCACGATGTCGCTGCCCAGTTGAGCGGCCAGCGGATCGACGCGCTTCTTGAGCGCATCACCTTGATAAGAAAACGCAAGTTCGGCCCCAGCCTCGCTGAGGGTCCGTGCAATACCCCATGCGATGGATTTATCATTGGCGAGACCCATGATCAGACCTCGCTTGCCCGTCATCAGATCGCTCGCCATGTCGCTACCCATCCCGTCCCTCGTTATTGGCTTTATGTCTGGCGGCCAGCTTTATGCCATTGCCCAACACGCATCAAGAGAGGGTGCGGCAGTTGAACCTGGTTGCGTGCAGGGCTAGCTGTTTCAAAACACGACAGGAGACAGATATGGCAGACCGAGCGGGCAAATTCGCTGGTGAGAACCCTTTTGATATTGTTCGTGCATGGATGGCCGAGGCGGAAGAGGCGGAGCTGAACGATCCGAATGCCATCGCGCTCAGCACCGTGGACGTTGACGGCTTGCCCAATGTCCGCATGGTGTTGTTGAAGGATGTCGAGGATGACGCCTTTGTCTTCTATACAAATTACACCAGCGCGAAGGCGGCAGAGCTGGATCAGGCGGGCAAGGCCGCCTTTGTGATGCATTGGAAGTCGCTGCGGCGGCAAGTGCGGGTGCGCGGTATTGTCGAGAAAGAGGAGGGAGCGAACGCCGACGCCTACTATGCGTCCCGGTCATTGAAATCACGCCTTGGGGCATGGGCGTCAGACCAAAGTGCGCCGCTGGACAGTCGTGCCGCGCTGATGGCTACGGTGGCGAAGGTGACGGCGCAGCACGGCACCAATCCATCCCGCCCCCCGTTTTGGGGCGGCTACAGGATCACACCGGTTGAGATCGAGTTTTGGGCGGACGGCGCGTTTCGATTGCATGATCGCTTCTGCTGGAAGCGTGAAAAACCTGGCTCTGGGTGGCAAGTGACACGGCTCAGCCCATGAATTTCACGTAGCGTGAAATGTAAGCATCTGAATAATAAACGGTATTTCATGCTTGAATTATGAGGTGAAAATGGCGCAAGTCTTGTTATGCGGCATAATGCACTCATAGAAAGACAAGTCGTGTCAGAACACACTCAAGATACGGATGTGGTCACTGGGACCGTAAAGTGGTTCGATCCCGTTAAGGGGTTCGGTTTTATCGTGGCCAATTCAGGTGGTCCGGACATTTTGCTGCATGTAAACGTGTTGCGAAACTTTGGTCAGTCTTCGGTGGCGGATGGCGCCGAGGTAAACGTGCGCACCCAAAATACGGAGCGTGGCGTTCAGGCTGTCGAAGTCATATCGATAAAACCGCCAGACCATACGGATTCGTCTTCCCTTACCGATCTTGCTGAGATGGACCAACACGATGTGACGGATGCGCCGTTACAACCGGGTCGAGTCAAGTGGTTCGACAAGGGTAAGGGGTTTGGATTTGCCAATGTGTTCGGCAGTGCAGACGACGTGTTCCTGCACGTCGAAGTATTGCGCCGCTCCGGTTTGTCTGACCTCCAGCCGGGCGAAGCGCTTGCGTTGCGCGTGATTGATGGAAAGCGCGGTCACATGGCGGCCGAAGTGTTGGCGTGGGAAGCGGCGCTCACCAAGAAGGGCGATTGATCATGCGCGGCTCGTTGCATAGGGCATTTGCAGCACTGATTTTGTGTCTATGTGCGCAGGTTGTTGCAGCAAAGTGCAATGATGCGACTGTTTGGCTCCGTGGTGATTTTGGTTCGGCGCGCTTTAACGTTGAGATTGCAGATACCAATCGTGAGCGCGCCATTGGACTGATGAACAGACCGTCAATGCCAACAAGCGAGGGGATGCTGTTTATCTATCCCCGCCCGCAACCGCTGTCGTTCTGGATGCGAAACACACTGATCTCGCTTGATCTGTTATTCGTGGATCCGACTGGAACGGTAACCAAGATACATCACGAGGCGATCCCGCTGGACGAGACGCCCATTCCCGGGGGGATGGCCTTACTCATGTCCTCGAAATCAACGGGGGCCTTGCGCGCATGATGGGGATTCAGGAAGGGGCGCAGATGCGGCACCCCAGCTTTGATCAAGATATCGCGGTTTGGCCCTGTTGATTGCACGCTTTGGGCTTTTCAATTGCGTTTGCCCCGTCTAAGACAGCGCCACGGTCGGAGCGTGGCGCAGCCTGGTAGCGCACCTGTTTTGGGTACAGGGGGTCGGAGGTTCGAATCCTCTCGCTCCGACCATTTCACCTAATTCGATGCAATACCGCCTGTTGCGACCAGCAACTGATCCATCAATTGGTCAAGCGCGCGCTGCTTGATGTAGATGCGTCTCGGGTTGCCCGATTTCTGCACAACCTCAGCAAAATAAGACAATTCAACAACGAAGTCCCCGTTGTCTTTGTCTGTCTCTTTTTGGACCACCAGCGTCGGCGCTTCGAGCGCGCCATCGTATTGCAGCACAAGAAACGCTGCCACGTCGGGCGGGGGTAGAATGCGGCATTGCACAACAGAGCGGGATACAACAAGCAGCTCATCCCCAGGTGCGTCGCACGATGAGCGGAACGCGTCATCCAGTGGCGCGGGATTCGCGGCAAATGTTGCGCGACGCACAGGCAGATCTTGTTCGTCCGTTACTACGGTTTCTACATATTGTGGTGCGCAGGCGCTCAGCGCGACCGCGAAACAGAGTATAAGGGGTCGCATTTGGGTGCCTTTGCTCAGGGATATGCAGACCTCATCATATTTTCCGCAGCGCGGCAAAACCTTTCTGATTGGACGCGCGTTAACTGTGGATAAGTTCACGTGAAGCATCCACAGCCTGGATTAAGTAGTGAGATTGGTTTGAGTTTTTCGGCTGCATGCCGTGGATGAAATTTTGCCGAAACACCGAGGTGTTAACGAAGTGAATCGCACGTGACGCCGCGGCGCAAAGTTGGCCTCAACGGTCAAGGAAAAAGATGTCAAAAAACTTTTAAAATGTCGTTGACGTGAACCCTCCCTATACGTCAGTTTGTGTGGGCCGGGTGGTTCACCACAACATTTAGTGGTCAACGCTAGAGGTGAAGCGTCGGGCACGAGGGATAGGGGACACCGCCATACTAGGGGATTTCGCAGACACGTATCCGGGTCTGGCGGGTGGTTCAGTGAATTTGTGCCGGCATTAACAACGGGCCCTGCAACGTCAGGCGCACCTTTCGGAACACCAGCTGGGAATGAGGCAGCGCGATGAAGATTGAAAGACAGTTCACCAAAGCCGGTCAGGACGCATACGCGGCTCTTGATTTCGTGACGACCGCGTCCGAGATTCGCAATCCTGATGGAACCGTCGTGTTCCGTTTGGACGAGGTGGAAGTGCCGGGCAGCTGGAGCCAGGTTGCCAGCGACGTCATCGCGCAGAAGTATTTCCGCAAGGCTGGCGTGCCTTCCAAACTGCAGAAGGTCGAAGAAAAGGACGTTCCCGAGTTCCTTTGGCGGTCCGAAGCGGCTGACGGCGCCGAAATGGGCGGTGAAACGTCCTCCAAGCAAGTATTTGACCGTCTGGCAGGCGCCTGGGCCTATTGGGGTTGGAAGGGTGGCTACTTCTCAACCGAGGAAGATGCCAGCGCCTATTATGACGAGATGCGCCACATGTTGGCGACCCAGCGCGCTGCACCAAACTCGCCCCAATGGTTCAATACCGGTTTGCACTGGGCATATGGCATCGACGGTCCGGCCCAAGGGCACCACTATGTGGACTACAAGACCGGCAAACTGACCAAATCCAAATCCTCCTATGAACATCCGCAGCCGCATGCTTGCTTCATCCAGTCCGTCGCAGACGATCTGGTGAACGATGGTGGCATCATGGACCTGTGGGTCCGCGAGGCGCGCCTGTTCAAATACGGTTCAGGCACCGGCACCAACTTCTCCAGCCTCCGCGCCGCAGGCGAGAGCTTGTCGGGTGGCGGCAAGTCGTCGGGTCTGATGGGCTTCCTGAAAATCGGCGACCGGGCAGCGGGCGCTATCAAGTCGGGCGGCACAACACGCCGCGCGGCCAAGATGGTGATCGTCGATGCGGATCACCCTGACATTCAGGACTTCATTAACTGGAAGGTCATCGAAGAGCAGAAAGTGGCGTCCATCGTTGCAGGCTCCAAGATGCACGAGGAAAAGCTGAACGGCATCTTTGAAGCCATTGGTACATGGGATGGTGCGGAAGCGGACGCTTACGATCCCAAGAAAAACAATGCGTTGAAGGGTGCAGTGAAAGCGGCCAAGAGGGTTGCGATCCCCGAAACATACATCAAGCGCGTGTTGGACTACGCTCGTCAGGGGCATACGTCCATCGAGTTCCCGACCTACGACACCGACTGGGATTCTGAAGCGTATAGCTCAGTCTCGGGCCAAAACTCGAACAACTCGATCCGCGTGACCAACGCCTTCCTAACGGCGGTCGAGAAGGATGCCGATTGGGAGCTGATCAGCCGTGTCGATGGATCGGTTACCAAGACGGTAAAGGCACGCGAATTGTGGGAACAAGTGGGCCATGCCGCATGGGCCTGTGCCGATCCAGGCATCCAGTACCACGACACTGTCAACGACTGGCACACATGCCCCGAAGACGGGCAAATCCGTGGCTCGAACCCGTGTTCGGAATACATGTTCCTCGACGACACTGCATGTAACCTCGCGTCGATGAACCTGCTGACCTTCCTCAAGGACGGGCAGTTTCAGGTCGAGGACTACATGCATGCCTCCCGCCTTTGGACTGTGACACTGGAAATCAGCGTGATGATGGCGCAGTTCCCTTCGAAAGAGATTGCACAGCGCTCATATGACTTCCGTACCTTGGGTCTTGGCTATGCAAACATCGGCGGCCTGCTGATGAACATGGGTCACGGCTATGACAGCGACGAAGGCCGCGCGCTTTGTGGTGCCCTGACTGCCATCATGACGGGGGTGTCCTATGCAACATCGGCCGAAATGGCGGGTGAGTTGGGACCGTTCCCTGGTTACAAGAAAAACGCCGACCACATGCTGCGGGTCATGCGGAACCACCGCAATGCGGCCTACGGCGCGACCGAAGGGTTCGAGAAACTGGCGGTGAAGCCAGTTGCTCTGGATCACGCCAACTGCCCTGATCCACGTCTGATCGACGTTGCCATGGGCGCATGGGACGAAGCGCTGAAACTGGGTGAGAAGAACGGTTACCGCAACGCGCAATCCACTGTGATCGCACCAACCGGCACGATTGGCCTGGTCATGGACTGCGATACAACTGGGATTGAACCTGACTTTGCCCTGGTGAAGTTCAAGAAGCTTGCCGGTGGTGGTTACTTCAAGATCATCAACCGCTCGGTGCCTGCGGCGCTGGAAAACCTCGGCTACGGCTCGGCGCAGATCGAAGAGATCATCAGCTACGCGGTGGGCCATGGCTCCATCGGTAATGCGCCTGCGATCAACCACACGACACTGACTGGGCATGGCTTTGGTGCCAATGAACTGGCGAAAGTGGATGCGGCGCTGGAAAGTGCCTTCGACATCCGGTTCGTGTTCAACCAGTGGACGCTCGGCGAAGAGTTCTGCACAGGCGTGCTGGGCATTCCGGCCGAAAAGCTGAACGACCCAACCTTTGACCTGCTGAAGTCGCTGGGCTTTTCCAAGGCCGATATCGACGCTGCGAACGATCACGTCTGCGGAACGATGACGCTGGAAGACGCTCCGCACCTCAAGGAAGAGCATTACCACATCTTCGACTGCGCCAACCCGTGCGGCAAGAAGGGCAAGCGTTTCCTGAGCGTGGACAGCCACATTACGATGATGGCCGCTGCACAGAGCTTTATCTCAGGTGCGATTTCCAAAACCATTAATATGCCGAACGATGCCACCATCGAAGACTGCCAGCGTGCTTATGAGCTGTCTTGGTCCTTGGGTGTGAAGGCGAACGCGCTCTACCGTGATGGCTCCAAACTCTCGCAGCCTTTGGCGGCTGCGTTGGTCGAGGATGACGAAGAGGCCCAAGAGGTGCTGGAAAGCGGTGCACCCACCGAAAAAGCCGCCGTGCTGGCCGAAAAGATCGTTGAGAAGATCATCGTGAAGGAGATTGTGAAATCTCACCGCGAAAAGATGCCTCAACGCCGCAAGGGCTACACTCAGAAAGCGATCGTTGGGGGCCACAAGGTCTACCTGCGCACTGGCGAGTATGAGGACGGCAATCTGGGCGAGATATTCATCGACATGCACAAGGAAGGCGCTGGCTTCCGTGCGATGATGAACAACTTTGCCATCGCCGTGTCCGTGGGCCTGCAATACGGTGTGCCGCTCGAAGAGTTCGTGGACGCCTTTACCTTCACCAAGTTCGAACCCGCGGGTATGGTCCAGGGCAATGACAGCATCAAGAACGCGACGTCGATCCTTGACTACGTGTTCCGTGAACTGGCTGTGTCCTACCTTGACCGCACGGATTTGGCGCATGTGAAACCCGAAGGGGCCACGTTCGACGATATCGGTCGCGGCGAGGAAGAGGGCGTTTCCAACGTTTCGGAACTGTCCGAGACGGCAGCATCGAAGTCCTTGGAAGTGCTGAAACAAATCAGCTCGACCGGCTATCTGCGCAAGCGTTTGCCTCAGGATCTGGTGGTGCTGCAGGGCGGCATGGCTGAAGGGGTCACGGTGGACGCAGAAGTCGCATTGCAGACGCTGGTGCCCGAGGTGGCTGTGAACGGTGCGACATCGGTGTCGACCACGACTGTGACGGCGGCAACCACGACCATGGACGCCCGCACCAAGGCCAAGATGCAGGGCTACGAAGGCGAGGCATGTGGCGAATGCGGCAACTACACGCTGGTGCGCAACGGCACTTGCATGAAGTGCAACACCTGCGGCGGCACGTCCGGGTGTAGCTAAGAGTTACGCACCCCGGGGAAGGGGCGCGAGGGGGCCGGGCCGGCTGGATCGGTCTGGCTCCCGACGAAGATGGAATAGGGTGGGGCGGTACTTTGTCCCCCCACCTTTACACGGGGCGGGTGCGCTCGCCCCTAACGACGTTCAGGCCGCAGGCAGAAAAGTACCGGGCGGTTAACATATTGAGCCTGAACGGCGAAACTCACAGGGGGGCCTTTTGGTCCCCCTTTTTTCTTTTGATGCGGTTGGTGCTCTCTTTGCTGCGCAAATTCGCCCACCCACCGCCCCTGTGGAGGGGCGACCGCTTCTGTTCTTACTCGGCCAGGACAAGCCGCAGTTTTGCGCGGGCGCGTGCGAGACGCGACATAACCGTGCCAAGAGGCAGGTCCGTGGTGTTTGCAAGTGCGCGGGGCGAGGTTTCTCCGGCAACGACGAGTTCCATCAACTGACGCTGTGGTTTGGGCAGCTTTGTGATCGCGGCAAGGGTGTCTGCACAATCCAGTCGCAGCAGGGCATCTGGTTCTGTCAGCGCGTGATCATCCTTCAGCTTGTCCGTGGTCTGCAGTCTCAACCCGCGCCGCGCACGGTTTGACAGTGTGTGCATTGCGTAGGCGGACAAGTCGTCGATGGGATCGCCGTCGCGCAGCCGTTGGCACAGGGCGAGCAACGTGTCCTGTACGAGGTCTTCGGCCTCGGCGCGGTTGCCCGCCAGCTTGAGCGCGCGCCGCGTCAACAGGGGGATAAGTGGTACGAGGCCGCGGGGACTGATGGGGTGAGTCATGGCTGCGAAGCTGGGCTTTCTCATACCGCTTGAATAGCCCGGGGGTTTTCGCCGATCCCCGCTGCGCCCCCTTTTTGGGCAGCACGCCGCGCATGCCAATTGCCCGGATCGGCAGGCGCTTGCGCGGTTGCAGGGGTGGGGATCGGGAGGGGGGTGCAGTCCTGAAATTTGTGCTCATGTACATCAAGGGCGCCGGAAACAGGCCCCTCAAACAACCAAACTCGATAGGAGTTCACCAATGACCAAGATTGCTTCTCTGACTTTCGTAGCAGCGCTCACTATCCCGGCCTTTGCAGTGGCCCAGGGCGCAGCGGATCTTGATACGAATGGGGATGGCGTGCTGACCATCGACGAAGTGCAAGCAAGCTTTCCCGACGTAACATCCGATGTTTTCACCGCGATGGACCTGAACGCCGATGGCGCGCTGGATGCAGATGAAGTCGCCGCAGCCCAAGAAGCCGGCCTTATGCCACCCACGGACGGCTAACCCGAACACCCGACTTTTACCGCGTGTCATTGTCCGCGTGGTGAAGGGTGGGGGTGTGAGGTCCGGTCTCCCCCAGGGGCCGGGCCTCATTTTTGTTTGAGGTGTGGCAGGGGCGGATCTCGCCCGTGGATTCACCCTGTTTTCATGAAGATGAAGGCCGGTGACAGGGTGTCACCCCCCGTGCAGCATCCGTACACCCCTGTACACCCCCAACGGGCGGATGTTGGGCGGTTAACGCAACGCGCGGTGATCCAAAGGACGCTGCGCGACGCCATTTGCTGGGTATGTGGAGGCCTGAGCCCTCGGCCTGCCACGCATTGGCTGCTTGGCCGACGGGCCCTTCGGGGAGGATTTTTTGAAACAGGGAAGAGGGACCGTTCTGACCGGGTGGTCCCTCCTTATTCTGGTTCAGGCGTTTGGCAGGTGGATTTTGAATGTGTCGCGGATATCTGCATCGAGCATGGGTTCGAGTGCGGCCGCTGGGCGGCTGGCGAGAATTTCCGCCTTGCGCGCCGCCGCTTTCTCCAAGAGGTCCGGCTTGCCCAGTTCGGCCCATTCCTTGGGTGAGGTACGGTCTCCGAATGTCGGGTAGACGCAATCTGATTGCATGCGCGACAGCGTCTGTTCGGTCCCAAGGTAGTGACCTGGGCCTTCCATGCACACCTGCGCCATCTGGTCCAGGGCCAGCGTTTCATCCGTCACTTCGATCCCGCGTGTGCAGCGCAGGGCCTGACCGATGATGTCGTCGCCCAGGATCAGGCTTTCGTGGCAGAACCCCAGAAGCGATGCATGCATGCCTGCGGCCTCGTAGACCATGTTCAGCCCCGACAGCCCCGCCATGACATTGGAACACATCTGTTCCCATCCCGCCTGCATGTCCGGCAGCTTGCTGTCCGACGCACCGGCAGCAGCGCCGCCGGGCAGATCGTAGAACCTGTGCATCTGTGCGCAGCCTGCTGTCAACAAGGCTTGCTCGCCTGAGCCGATCGACATTGCCCCGGTGCGCAGATCAAGGCCGAAGGGCCATGTGCCGAAGATGGCAGGTGCGCCCGGTTTGACGGCGTTGACATAGACGAGGCCCGCGAGGCACTCGGCCACGGCTTGCACAATGGCGCCTGCAATGGTCGAGGGGGCGGTCGCTCCGCTCATGCCCGCCGACAAAAGCAGGGCTGGCATCCCGGCTTTTATGCACGCCTCCATCACCTGGCAGCTTTCAGAGGCGAATTTCATCGGTGGCACGACAAAGCAGTTTGTATTGGAGACAAAGGGCCGGGCGCGCCAGGCGTCCTCCCCGCCTGCAATCATGTGCAGCATCTCGACCGCTGGAGCCACGCAATGCGGTTCGGAAAAGCTGGTCCCGATGTGTTTGGTTGTGCCCGATACGCAAGCGTAGACCGAGTTGTACTCCATCTCGACCGTGTCGGGGATGTCACGGCAAATCATCGGCCGCTGACAGAAGTGAATGTTGTCGAGCACATCGCATATACGCGCCGCGTCGTGCAGGTCCTGCACTGTGCTGTCGCGGTAGTTCCGTCCGTCAATATCGACCATATGCACAGCTGCACCCGCCGTGCCGTAGTGGACGCGGGAGCCGCTGAGGTCGAGGTCGTGCTTGCCGTCGCGGCTGCACAGGGTGATGGATCTGTTGGCCTTCGCAATGGTGTCTTCGACAAGTGCGCGCGGGAAACGGATGCGCCCGTCTTCGCCCAGGATCGCGCCTGCATTGGTCAGGTACTCCACGCCGGACGGTGGGGCATCTGCGAGGCCGATGGTTTCGAGAGCGTCCAGTGCAGCCGTGTGGATGCGCTGAACCTCTGCGTCGGTCAGTGGATTGTAGCGCCCGCCTTCAAGGCCGGGGCGCACAGGGCGCAGATGGTCGGGGAGGGCGGTGGCGCGCGCGGCGCGGCGCGCGGCCCGGCCGCCAGAGCGAGAGGGGGATTGGTCGTTCATTTGCATGGTCCGTGGGTAAGTGGCGAGGTATCGAGTGAGGTCAGATCACGACGATACGGGTCGCCCACGCGCGGCCCGGCCGCGTTCGGCCCCGATGGTACGTGCCACCAGTGAAATCTTGCTAAAGGTGCCCTGCACGGCGTGCGACTCCCTCTGTCACCTTTGTTTCAACATGTCACTCTTCGTCACGCTGACGTGCGAAACGTCGCCTGTCTTGTCTGTTTGCGACACCTTGCACGCGGCTTATCGCTGTAACTTTGCGTGGATTTGGGCGGTCTGATGCGCAGTCACTGCACTGTGAGCCGTGAGGACTGGAACTGTGCCGCGTCATGCACAGTTGTGTACGGGGCGGCGCGTGACCGCGCTGTGCCACGAAAAAAGGAGCAGACTTATGAAGACGCGCATTTTTGCGATTGGGTTGGCAACGGCCCTGGCAAGCCCGGCTCTGGCTGGCAGCCTTGAGCCCCCAGCACCTGAACCTGTGGCGCCTGTACCCCCGCCTCCCGCGCCGGTACAGACGTTTGGCGGCGACTGGACGGGTGGTTATGCCGGTTTGCAGTTGGGTTATGGCGATGTCGATGGATCTGGCGATGCGGATGGTGACGACATTCTTTACGGTGCGCATGTCGGGTACCGATATGACTTCGGCACGTTCGTTCTTGGCGGTGAGCTTGACTATGACTTTACCGACATTGATCTGAACGGGGCTGCGGATGTTGACAGTGTCGCCCGATTGAAGTTGCAGGCCGGCTACGATTTCGGTCGCACTCTGGGGTACTTCACGGCCGGTGTTGCTGATGTAGATACGTCGATCGGTTCAGAGACCGGCGAGTTCTATGGTATCGGTGTCGCCTACCAGATCAATGATCGTTACACCGTCGGGGCCGAGCTTTTGGAGCACAGCTTTGACGACATCGACGGCTCGGGCGTCGATGCGGATGCCACGACGCTGACCGTACGCGGTTCGATCCGGTTCTGATCTCAGGCTGCGCGCGCTTCGGCAAATGCCGTAAGCGTGCGCAGTGCCTGTTCAAAGTCGGCGTCGTCAATTGTCATGGCGACCCGAATGTGACCGGCGGCGGCTTCTCCAAAGCTTTCGCCGGGCATGACAGCTACGTGGTGTTCGTCCAGAAGGGCGTTCGCGAAGTCGTCTCCGGTCATCCCCGTCGCGCGGATGTCTAGCATCAGATACATGGCCCCTTGTGCCGGGATAAGGCCAATAATGTTCTGGCCTGACAATACCCGTTGTGCGATGGCGCGACGGCGTTTGAACGGTGCGGCAATCTCGGCTTCGAAGTCCGGGCCCTGATCCAGTGCGAAGACCGAGGCGTCCTGGATGAACCCGGGCACGCCATAGGTTGTGTGTGTCGCAAACGTGATCAGGTGCGCAATCACCTCTTCCGGTCCGATCACCCAGCCGCAGCGCGACCCCGTCATGGCGTGGCTTTTTGACATGGACCCGACAACGAGTGTGCGTTCTGCCATGTCGGGCAGAGACCGGGGTGAGATATGTTCGCCCTCCCAGACCTGCGTGTCATAGACTTCGTCCGAGATCAGCCAAAGGTCGTTGTCCATGCAGACCTTGGCGATGCCGATAAGCGTGTCGCGGGAATAGATCGTGCCCGTTGGGTTGTTGGGCGAGTTGATCAGCAGGCTTTTGGCAGTTTGGGCGTGTGCGGCGATGTCTGAAGCGCGGGGCTGGAAGGCGTCTTGGGCCCGGGTCTGGATCGCGTGTGGGATGGCGGAGACCCCGCGGATCGTGCCGGGATAGGTCGCATAGTACGGGTCGAGGTAGAGCGCCGTGTCGCCTGGGTCGCAGGCCGCTGCGTGGGCGGCAAAGAGGGCCGACTGCCCACCCGGTGTGATCAGTACGTTGTCGCGGGTTGTGGGGACGCCTGTCCGTTCGCTAGTCCGTTTTGCTACCATGTCGCGCAGTGTGTCCGTGCCGGGAACCATGGCGTAACCGGTATGCCCGCCAAGCGCGCTTTTGTGCATATCCTGCAGGATCGGAGTTGCCGTGCGGATGTCGTGTTCGCCGATGGTCAGCTCTGTCACCGATGTGCCTTCGGCGATCATTTTGCGTGCCTTGATGAACACGTCCCAACCGTCTGAACCGCCGCCGGTGAGGGTTTGCATGCGTTGGGACAGGTTCATGTTTGGCTCCTTGGCGGTAGTGGCGCCAAGGGGGCAGAGGGGGCGGGGGATGTCAACACATGGACTGGGGGCCAGCCCCCAGACTCCCGAAGTTTACTTGGCAAGATGAAGGAGGATCAGGTGTCGTCCTGCCATGCGGCGAGTTCGGCTTGAGCCTTCTTGGGAAGGCTTTTGCGGATGATGCCGTAGGAGGTGTGGATGCGGTCCTTTAGCGCGTCCACGCCTGGGTGATCAAAAGGGATGCGGACCCATGAGCGATGGAAGTACTTGGCCTTTTCGGCGGCCCCGATCTCGATCAGGAATTGGGCGCTGTTGGGGTCTGCGGTTTTGACCGAGATGCCGTCGAGCGCGTGGCCGTAGCAGGCAAACATCTTGTCGCCGACTTTCCACGCCTCAAGCCCGCCGTCGGCGCTGGAGTGATACCACGCGCCGGGGAGTGCGGTGCAAATGCGGTTTGCGTCATCGAGTGTCATTTCGCGAGTGTGGCGGGGCCCGCAGTCCGAAACAAGGGTTGACCGATGTCGGGCGTGCGCGCTACTGACAATTTATGACCCGGACCATCTGCATCATTTGCTGCATTATCTGCTGATTTCTTCAGCGGGCCGGTTCTTTGTTTCCATGACAGATCAGAATTGCTAGGCCCGCGCCAACCCTGCGCCTGAACTCATGCCTTGCGAGACCCTGCCATGACGATCCAGCTTTACAACACTGCGACCCGCCGGAAAGAGGTGTTCGACCCCCTCGATCCTGAGAATGTGCGCATGTATGTCTGCGGACCCACGGTCTATGACCGCGCGCATCTGGGCAATGCACGGCCGGTGCTGGTGTTTGACGTTTTGTTCCGACTGCTGCGCCATGTTTATGGCGAAGGTGCAGTGACTTACGTGCGGAACTTCACGGATGTGGATGACAAGATCAACGCAACTGCACTTGCGCGGAAAGAGGCGGGTGCATCGGGCACGTTGGAAGAACTGGTTGCCGAGCGGTCGGACGAGACCATCGAATGGTATCACGCGGATATGGATGCGCTCGGAGCATTGCGCCCGACGAAAGAGCCACGGGCCACCCAATACATCGCGCAAATGGTTGCCATGATCGAAGATCTGATAGGCAAAGGCTTTGCCTATGCCAAGGACGGTCATGTGCTGTTTCGGGTGCGTGAATACGATGAGTATGGCGCGCTGTCGGGTCGATCCGTTGATGACATGATTGCAGGTGCGCGGGTCGAGGTCGCGCCCTACAAGGAAGACCCGATGGACTTTGTGCTTTGGAAGCCGTCGGATGATGACTTGCCCGGTTGGGACAGTCCGTGGGGGCGGGGACGACCGGGGTGGCACATCGAATGCTCCGCCATGGCCTATGATCTGCTGGGTGATACGTTCGACATTCACGGCGGAGGCAATGACTTGCAGTTTCCCCACCATGAGAACGAGATCGCGCAGTCGAAATGCGCGGGTCACGGGTTTGCCAAAGTGTGGCTGCACAACGAGATGTTGCAGGTCGAGGGTAAGAAGATGGCCAAGTCTGCTGGCAACTTCTTTACTGTGCGGGATTTGCTGGATCAGGGCGTGCCGGGCGAGGTGATCCGGTTTGTGATGCTGTCGACGCATTACCGCAAGCCGATGGATTGGACGGAGAAGAAGCGAGCTGAGGCGGAAGACACGCTGCACAGATGGTACCATTCGTTAGATCGTATCGGCTCCCAGGACTTGCCCGTCGAAGTGATTGAAGCATTGAAAGATGATTTGAACACACCGGGCGCTATTGCGGTGCTGCATAAATACTATCGCGAGGGAAACCTGACCGCATTGCTCGGAGGAATGAAGCTATTGGGCATTCCGGGGCCACTGGAAAGCAAATGGTGGCAAGAAGTTTGGGCTGGCGAACCGCACACCGATGAATTGCATATCTGGACGGCGAGGTTGTTGGCTGCTCGCAAGGAGGCGATGGAAACGAAAGACTTTTCCGCCGTTGATGCCATGAAGGCCAGCCTTACTAGTGCCGGTGTGGAAGTTCGCATGTCAAAGGCTGGCGTCGAGCTAGTTCCTGCTGCGGGCTTCGATCCCTCAAAACTGGAGGGGCTGGAATGATCTACTCCGAACACAGGACAGTCCCCGGCCGCGGGTGGGGGTGTAGCCCCCGCCTGGGTGGGCGCTCGGGGGCTGGCCGTGACGCAGGCGCCACGGCTGCAACAGAGAAGAGCGGGGACGCGCCGTGACCAAGGAGCGCCTATACCTTTTCGACACAACCTTGCGCGATGGTCAGCAAACGCAGGGGGTCCAATTCTCCACCCCTGAAAAGCACCAGATCGCGCAAGCCTTGGACACTCTTGGCATTGACTACATCGAGGGCGGCTGGCCTGGAGCCAACCCCACCGACAGCGCGTTTTTCGAGGATGCGCCCAAGACCCGTGCAACCTTCACCGCCTTTGGCATGACCAAGCGTGCGGGGATCAGTGCCGAGAATGATGATGTCCTCGCTGCCGTCATGAACGCGGGTACGCAAGCCGTCTGTCTGGTCGGCAAGACCCATGATTTCCATGTGGAAAAGGCCCTTGGCATCTCGCTGGCCGAGAATACGGGCAACATCGCCCAGACCTTTGCCCATTTGGTCGCTAACGGGCGCGAGGCAATCTTTGACGCAGAGCACTTCTTTGATGGCTACAAGAGCAACCCGGACTATGCGCTTGAGGCGATCCACGCCGCCTATGACGCAGGTGCGCGTTGGATTGCGCTATGTGACACCAATGGCGGGACGCTGCCGCATGACATCCATGCCATCACCAAGGCGGTGATTGCCTCGGGCATCGATGGAAACCGTCTGGGCATTCACACCCACAATGACACCGAAAACGCGGTGGCCGGGTCGCTGGCTGCTGTCAATGCGGGCGCGCGGCAGATCCAAGGCACGCTCAATGGGCTGGGGGAGCGGTGTGGGAATGCGAACCTGACCTCGATCATCCCGATCCTGCTGTTGAAAGAGCCCTATGCCAGCCGGTTCGAGACGGGTGTTTCGATGGATGCTTTGGCGGGGCTGACACGGACAAGCCGGATGCTGGATGATATCCTGAACCGGGTGCCGCAGAAGCAGGCGGCCTTTGTCGGGGCGTCTGCCTTTGCGCACAAGGCAGGTTTGCACGCGCCGGCGATCCTAAAGGACCCGACTACCTATGAGCATGTGGTCCCGGATACAGTGGGCAATGCGCGCATCATTCCGATGTCGAACCAGGCGGGGCAGTCGAACCTGCGCAAGCGCTTGGCCGAGATGGGGCTGGATGTGCCTGCGAAAGACCCGGCCTTGCCGCGCATTCTGGATCGGATCAAGGCGCGCGAGGATGCCGGATATTCCTATGACACCGCGCAGGCGTCGTTCGAGCTGCTGGCGCGGGATGAGTTGGGCCTGTTGCCGGAATTTTTCGAGGTGAAGCGCTACCGCGTGACCATTGAGCGCCGCAAGAACAAGCGGGACAAGATGGTATCCCTGTCCGAGGCGGTCGTCGTTGTGAAGGTTGATGGGAAGAAGATGTTATCCGTGTCGGAATCCATGGATGAGCTTGGGACTGACCGAGGCCCCGTGAATGCGCTTGCCAAGGCGCTGGCGAAGGATTTGGGCCGGTATCAGAAGAATGTCGAGGATATACGTCTGGTCGATTTCAAGGTGCGGATCACGCAAGGCGGGACCGAGGCCGTGACCCGGGTCATCATCGACAGTGAGGACGGGCAGGGGCGGCGATGGTCGACCGTGGGTGTGTCAGCGAACATAGTGGATGCGTCGTTCGAGGCGCTGCTGGATGCGATCCGGTGGAAGCTGGTACGGGACGGTGCGACATGACCCCTGAACAATGGTCGGCTTTTCTGGAAGTCCACAAGGACCTGCCACGCGAAGGGCCGGGTGCGCCGGAGGACGTGCATTGGGCCTTGGACCGAATTGGCATTTCCGGCGCGGTTGACGTGTTTGACGCAGGCTGCGCGACAGGGGGGACACTGTCACCTTGGCGCAGGCTTTGCCCGAGGCGCGGATCAGGGCGGTTGATACGACAGAGCCGTTTGTGGCCCATGCACAAGCGCGTCTTGCGCCGTTCGGGGACCGTGTGCGCGTTGAGCTTGGCAGCATGGCCGAGCCGGGTGGGACCTATGACCTGATCTGGTGTGCCGGGGCGCTGTATTTTCTGGGCGTGACCGAAGGACTGACCCTGTGGCGTGATGCGTTGAAACCTGGGGGGCATGTCGCTTTTTCAGAACCGGTTGCTTTGAGGCCTTTGTCAGCCGATGCCGCTGCGTTCTGGGAAGAATATCCGCAGATCAGCGATCTTGCCGGGATAGAGGCGCGTGTTTCTGCCGCCGGTTACCGCGTGTTGGATCATCGCATGATCGTCGGTGCGCCTTGGCTCGCATACTATAATCCGATGCAGGCACGGATTGACCATTTGCAGGCGACCAATACCGATCCGGTGATCGCGGAAGCCATGGCCGAATGCCAGCGCGAGATTGACCTGTGGCATGCTGCGCGGGACGAGATCGCCTATGCCCTGCTGATCGTGGCACCGGAATGAGCCTGCCAGAGATGGTCATTCCCTGTGCGCGGATTGTTGAGCAGGGGATCCTGATCGGTTTCGGACTGTCATGGCAGCGCCGGTGTCGGCGCGCGCGATCTTGTTCCCGCTCTATGCCCTGAATGTGGAGGTGTCGCGTGCGCCTTGGGTGACGCAAGAGGCGATGATTGCGGAGATGCGTCTGCAATGGTGGCGGGATGCGCTGGAGGAGATCGCGGACGGACAGATGGTGCGCAAGCATGAGGTCACAACGCCCTTGGCCGGGGTGCTGACGACGGACATGGCGCGGCGGTTGGACGAAAGCGTGGCGGCGCGGCGTTGGGATGTTTACCGCGACGCCTTCGAGGATAAGGCGCACTTTGACCGCTATATCGACCAGACCGCGGGCCACCTGATGTGGACCGCTGCAGAATGTCTTGGGGCGCCTGCAGATCAGGAAAGTTCGGTGCGGTCCGTTGCCTTGGCGGCCGGGCTTGTTGCATTTTTGCGGGCTGTTCCCAAGCTGGAAGACGCGGGCCGCATTCCCTTGCTTGATGGCACTCAGGACGGTGTTGCGGCCTTGGCTGGGCGCATCAGGATGCGCCTTACGGTTCCACGATTGCCCACATCGGCGCGGGCAGCGCTCTGGCCTGCGATTGGCGTCCGGTCCGTGTTGGATCAGATCGCGCGCGACCCGGCCATGGTGGTTGAGGGGCGTGTGCCCACCGTGGGTCCTTGGCAACTGAGTTTCAGCGCTGTGACGGGGCGCGTTATGCTGTAGCCTGCGGGGTGGCGCATCAAGATGCGCCTTACACGGCGATTGCGCGTTTCCGCATTACAAGCCAGATCAACGACCCTCCGGCCAGAACGAGGAAGGGCACCATGGCGATGTTCACCGCCGCCCAGCCTTCGACCGGGTCCCCGCCTGCGCAGTTCATCAAGCCGCCGGATGCCAGCGATGCCAAGGTGACGCCGCCGAAAACGATCAGGTCGTTCATGCCCTGCATACGCCCCCGTTCCTGCGCCGAGTGGGCCCCGGCCAACATGGAGGTGGCCCCGATGAACCCAAAGTTCCAGCCCAGTCCCAAGAAGAACAGGGCCCAGTAGAAATTGGCGAGGTCGACGCCCTGAAGTGCGACAACGCCAGCCACGCCAAGGATGCCAAGGCCAAGACCCATGATCCGCTCGGCCCCGAAGCGTGAGATCAGGTGGCCGGTGAAAAAGGACGGGGCAAACATGGCCAAAACGTGCACTGTGACCACGTTTGCCGCGTCTGGTTCAGTAAACCCGCAGCCGACCACGGCGAGCGGTGTGGAGGTCATCACGAGGTTCATCAGCGCATAGGATACGGCGGCACAGATCACGGCGACCACGATGCGCGGATCCCGAAGCAATTCCTTGCGCGTGCGTCCCGCGCCTTCTGTCGCTGACGGCGGGGCTGGCTTGGGAATATCAAGCAGCATGAACAGTGCCATGCCCATCACGTTGAAGCCCATGGCAACCCAATAGATCGGAATGTAGCGCGTGACCGTGGCATCGGCTGTGTCTGCGGTCACATAACCAACGACCTGCGGTCCGATGATGGCCGACAGCAGGCCACCTGCCATGACGTAAGAAATCGCCTTGGGGCGGAAGGCGTCAGAAGCCGTATCGGCGGCTGCAAAGCGGTAGAAACCCTGTGCTGACATATAGATGCCGGTCATGAAGCTGCCCGCGAGAAACAGCCAGAAGCTGCCGATACTCAGCGCCCAGACCCCGATGGCGGCACCGGCCAGCCCGCCAAGCGCGCCTACGATGAACCCCGTCTTGCGTCCAAAGCGCTGCATGACGTTCGACAGCCACGGCGCTGTTGTCATCGACCCGAACACGATGAGCGAGATGGGCAGCGTCGCCAAACAGGCGTAGGGTGTGAGCTGTTGTCCGGCCAGACCAGCCACCACGAACATCATGGTGATCTGGCTGCCAAGGAAGGCCTGCGCCGCGACCAGAACGGCCACGTTGCGCTTGGCGCGGGTGTCATCAACGTAGGTCATATGTGCTGGCTATCCCTGGCCGCGACCTGCGGCAAGTGCGCGATTAAGCACAGGTGGTTGCGCACCGGCGACAGGGGCTAGGGTGGCGCCATGACACGGGTCCTTGTTCTGGGCGGGTCGGCCATGACCGAACCTGCGGTGCGTGCCTTGCAGGCTGCGGGGCATGACGTGCAGGTCTATTGGTCGCGCGCGCCCGTGGTGGCGGATCTGCCACGCGCTGCGACCCTGCGTGCTGGCGTTCGGAGTGCCGATGTGGTTGTCGATGCGACGCATCCGTTTGACGAGATTTTGCCTGCCATGATCTCGCGGTTTTCGCCTGCTTTGCCGAGAGTTCGAGTGGGGCGGGCGGCCTGGACGCCCGGCATTGAAGATCGCTGGCAAGAGGTTGATGATCTGGCGCAGGCCGTAGCGACATTGCCGTTAGGCGCGCGGGTTTTTGCAGCGTCTGGCCGCGACAGTGCAGAGACGTTGGTGCATCACGATGGGCCTGTCTTCCTGCGACAATTACACCGCCATGACGATCCTGCGCCGGATGGTTGCGCTTACGTGTTTGGGAACGGTCCGTTCGACGTGGGCGGAGAAGTGGCTTTGTTCAAAGAATTGGAAATTGATGTGCTGTTGGCGCGGAACACTGGTGGGAGCAGCGGGTTTCCCAAGATTGAGGCCGCCCGGACGCTGGGACTGCCGGTGATCCTGATTGCGCAACCTGACACAGGCAACGCGCCGCTTGTGAGCGACACGGACGCGCTGCTGGCTTGGATGGATAATCTGTGATCGGGCGTATCATCGACAGCAATGAAGACGTGACCGAAGGTGCTGCGTGGTTGGCTTCGCGACATCCGGCGCTGGCGGATGCGTTGGAGTTGGCGGGTCCTCTGCCGCTCAGGCGCCGGCCAGATGGATTTGCCGCACTGCTCAATGCCATCATCGGCCAACAGGTAAGTACCGCATCGGCCAATGCAATCTGGGCGCGGATGCAAGAGGCCGGGTTGGTAGCGCCTGCGCCTGTGATTGCGGCAGGAGAGGACGGTCTGCGCGCTGCAGGCCTGAGCCGTCAGAAGATTGCCTATGCCTTGGCGCTGGCCGAGGCCGGGATTGACTATGACGCATTGCGCAACGCACCCGATGCCGACGTCATTGCCACGCTGACCGCGGTGAAGGGCATCGGCGTCTGGACGGCCGAGATCTATGCCATGTTCGCGCTTGGCCGGGCGGATGTCTTTGCCCCGGGTGATCTTGCCTTGCAGGAGGCCGCGCGCCTGATCTTTGATTTGCCCGACCGTCCCAAGGAAAAAGTGCTGCGCCAGATGGCCGAGGATTGGTCGCCTTGGCGGGCGGTTGCTGCCCGGCTGTTCTTCACCTACTACCGGGTCGCAAAGGGCCGAGAGGGGATCACATGACACGGGTGTTGCAGGCGGGGCGGGTTGAGCCGCAATCAGGTGAATTGCGGTCAATCGTTGTGTTTCTGCATGGCTACGGTGCCAATGGGGCCGACCTGCTGGGATTGGCGGAACCCTTGGGTGAGCATTTGCCGGACACGCTGTTCGTGGCTCCTGATGCGCCCGAGGCCATTCCGGGCTATCCCGGTGGCTATCAGTGGTTCCCGATCCCGTGGATCGACGGGTCATCCGAAGAAGAAGCCGAGCGCGGTTTGAATGCCGCTGCCGAGGATTTGAACGCCTTCCTCGATGCGTTGATGGTGGACGAGGACGTGCTGCCCGAACAGGTGGTGCTGTTTGGCTTTTCCCAAGGCACGATGATGTCACTGCACGTGGCACCGCGTCGCGAAGATCCGGTCGCAGGGATCGCCGCCTTTTCGGGGCGGTTGCTGAACCCCGAACTGCTGGCTGATGAGGTGTTCAGCCGCCCGCCTGTCCTGCTGATCCATGGCGATCAGGACGACGTGGTGCCACCGCAATCCTTGCCGCAGGCTGCCGAGGCCCTGCAGGGAGCGGGGTGGAAGGATGTCTATGCCCACGTCATGAAGGGCACAGCGCATGGGATCGCGCCGGATGGGTTGAGCGTTGCATTGGCCTTTATGCGGGACAAGTTGGGGCTTTGATCCGCTTTACTCTGGGAAGCGCCTTGGCCTGTGCCATGGCAGTGTCGTACGTGTCCGCGACTGCTCAGTCCTCCAATGACGCTGACGTTTCTGCAACTCCGTTGACGGTTCTCGTGGATGGTGATGCGCTGCCGACTCTGAAACGTGATTTGTATGCCTTGGATGACGGGGTAGGGGCCTTTGATCCGGAGGCGGTACCGCTCTCCATGCTCGACGTGGATGCCTATATCTGGGTGATTGAACGGCGCGATGCGTTTGTGCCGGACAGGGATCACATTTTCTACGACTCCCTGCGCCGGATGATTGCGGATCAGCCCGGGGATGCGGAAACGGCACTGGAATGGAGTGTGCTGCGTTTGGTCGATGATCGGGACGGGCGCATTCACACGGTGCGCATTGTTCTGGCTTATGCCCATGGGTTGCGACGCTATCCGGCCCTGTGCGTTGCTGTTGGTGTGCGGGACATCATTTATTTTTTGGATGCCGAAGGCGGTGAGGATGCAACAAGCGATCCGTTGGGCGGTATGGAGGGATGCCGTGCAGAAGGCTGGTCCACTCCGCTGGATGCTGCCGGACAGTAGCTGCGCCGCGCCGCTTGAGATGCACAAAAACGTCATATCGTCGTTACCAAACCGTTCTATTGCCGCAGCGACATCTCGTGGTGCGCATGGTACTTGCAACCCGCTTTCCACAAGATATAGTCTCCACATAAAGCTGGGGCGGGATCCCCGCTCTGGTGCCAGAACGGGCAGACAGGGCGAGGACGGAGTCACGCATGGACGGCGATTTCAGAACGGAATTTACACGCAACCCATCTGCGTTGAAACAGCACCCCGCTTTGGTGCTGAATGCCGACTATAGGCCGCTCAGCTATTACCCGCTGTCGCTGTGGCCCTGGCAGGACGCGATCAAGGCAGCGTGGCTGGATCGGGTGGACATCGTGGCAGAGTATGACGAGATTGTCCGGTCACCGAGTACCGAGATACGAATACCATCGGTTGTTGTCCTGAAAGACTATGTGAAACCTCAAAAGCGCGTGGCCTTCACGCGCTTTAATTTATTTCTGAGGGACGAATTTCGCTGCCAGTACTGTGGGGCCAAAGGGGATCTGACCTTTGATCACGTGGTCCCGCGCGCATCAGGCGGTGTAACCAGCTGGCAGAATGTGGTTGCGGCGTGCAGCCCGTGCAACCTGCGCAAGGGCTCCAAGGCGCTGCACCGTACGGGCATGGCCCTGCGCAAGCCACCGCGACAGCCCGGAGCGGAAGAGCTGCGCAACATGGGCCGCAAGTTTCCACCAAACCACCTGCATGACAGCTGGATGGACTTTCTGTATTGGGATGCCGAACTGGAGGCATAACAGAGCAGCGATGGTCTTGCGCCTTCACGTGCTCGTGAACTTAAGCCCCATGCGCCTACGTATGAATTGGGGCATGTTTCATGGATGCGCCAGTTTATTGCCTGTCTTATTGCTCTTCTCGTGACCCAGCCGGTGACGGCCCAGATATTGCAAGGAAAAATCATCCAGCAAAGCGGAGACGGACGGTTCGTATTGCTGGACACAGAGACCCCATTTGCCGTCGGCGAAGACACGTTCGACGATGATAATCTATACGGTTTTGACGAAGATCAGAACATCACGCTGGTCGAACCCATTCGGGTGGATATCGGCAATGAAAAGGGTCTGATTCCGGCAGGGACAGTTGTGGCAAGTCACTATGTGTTCTTTGACAGCCTGTCTGGCATTCACACTGGCTATGTTGACTTTGACGCGCCCATCCTTGGGGTTGCGGCTTTTCAGGACACGATGGCGGCGACCGACTTTCTGGCTGACACGGGCGTAACCTATCTCAGCACCGAGTTGCGCGGGTTAGAGCAGGGCGACTACGTCTGGATTGACGAGAACCTGCCCACCTGACTGTGGGTGTACTGGGCGGCGTCGTCGCCAGGCGACTACATTCGTGTCTTCACCGAGGAATCCAAGGGCGCATTGCTGATGTAGGGCGCTGTTGGCGGCGCGATGTCAGGCCGCCAGGTTAACCCATACCGGGACGTGATCCGATGGCTTTTCTTCGCCCCGCACCGCCTTGTCGATCTGACAGTCTATCATCAGATCGGCGCAGTTCGGGCTGAGCAGGAAGTGGTCAATGCGGATACCGTCATCTTTGTTCCACGCGCCGGCTTGGTAGTCCCAGAATGAATAATGCCCGGGGCCAAAGCTGCGCGCACGGAACGCTTCGGTCAGCCCGAGGTTCAGCAAACGCCGGAAGGCCGTGCGGCTTTCAAGACGAAAAAGCGCATCCTCGCGCCATGCCTCCGGTCGTTTGGCATCTTCGGCCTGTGGAATGATGTTGTAGTCCCCCGCCATGAGGAAGGGCGTTTCCTCGACCATCAGGGCAATCGCGCGCTGCCGCAGCCGTTCCATCCAGGCCAGTTTATAGTCATATTTTGGTCCAGGCACCGGATTGCCATTGGGCAGGTACAGCCCACAAAGACGCACGGCCTGAGTGTCGCCCACGACGGTCGCCTCAATATATCTGGCCTGTTCGTCGTCTGCGTCACCGGGCAGACCACGTGTCACGTCCTCTAGCGGCAGTTTCGACAGGATGGCCACGCCATTAAACGACTTTTGACCGTGTGTTTCGACGTTATATCCGCGATCCTCGAACAGCTCACGTGGGAAGTTTTCGTCGACCGATTTGATCTCTTGCAACAGCACAACATCCGGGTTCGCTGCATCCAGCCATCGGGGGAGAGCTTCGATACGGGCCTTGATGCCGTTTATGTTGAAGGTTGCGATTTTCATGTTTGCCCCCGTTTGCGCTGCTCTTCCGGTGTCGCGCATCCTATCGCTCTGGGCAAGACCCGATGATAGCGGGTGCAGATCCCCTAAATTAACTATTTCTTAACTAATCGATTCGGGGTATTCTTTGGGAATTGCTGAGCGCAATACAGGAAAACCGCAGCAAAAACAGGGCTGTGGATAAGAAAATTTGTTCCAAAAATGTTCTGGGTTGAAGCCGGGAGCGTGCAAACGCTTCTATGATTTTCCTTATGTGGATAACCCTTGGTCCACTCGCTTCTAGCAAGAAATTTCCTTTTGAAAATCTTCTTTAACGAGCAACGCTTAGGTCACCACAACCAAAAGATGAAAAGGGGAAGCTGCTATGACAGCTCAACGCAAAACACAATTCGCTCTGGACACCACTTTGATCAGTGGCCTGCATTCTGGTGAAGGGGTTGAAATGTTCTCGACCAGCAGCGCGCCGACGGCGCGGGACACACTGATGGGCGAGGGGGTTCATATGTTCTCGACCAGCAGTGCACCAACCGTACGGGATGTCGTCACAGGTGACGGGGTCGAGATGTTTTCAACAAGCAGCGCACCGATTGCCCGTGAAACTGCGGCTGGCGACGGCGTCGAACTCTTTTCGACCAGCAGTGCGCCTGCTCAGACAGGCGCGGTCATGCAGGGTGAACAGACAAATCTGTTCTCTTCAGGGTCCTGACCTCGGGCGGCGGGACAAAAAGACAACAGACAAAGGGGTACGACAAATATGTCAAATGTCATTGAGCTTCACGTCCCGCCGCGCCGACAACGCCTGACCGAACGCGCGGGCGGATTGATCGAACTTTTTGCAACGCACCGTCGACACCCGGATGATGTGTTTTGGCTGAAAGAGAATGCAGAGCTTCTTGGCATTCTGGAGTGTACAGGCACGGAAGTGGGTGCTGAGGCGCTGCTGCCTCACCAGGACTTTTACAAGACACTTTCCGAGCGACTGCAGTTCTTTCCACAATACTATCGCTTCCTTCTGTCCATCGGTCTGGATCTCGAAGACCTCGGGTTGCCCGGCACACAGATGGAGGAGCTGTGCCAGTGGGTTGCGCACCAAGGTTTGCCGGATGCCGAACTCAGTGATCTGCAACGGGCCGAAGCACGGCGTTTGCTGGCCCGTCGCGGTGTCGACTGCACAGCCGCTGATCCGGGGCTGGATGACCGCTTGCGCGGGTTTGTCGCCCGACCAGAGACATTTGCGCTGCCCAACAAGAAAGCCGCGTACGAGCTGACGCATATCGTTTTTTACCTGTCCGAATACGGGCGTCGCGACCCGTGCTTGGATGCCGCGACGTTGCAGAGCCTCGAATATGTGGGGATTCTGGCCCATCTGGATCAAAATATCGATTTGCTGGCCGAGGTCTGTGTGGCACTGCGACAGGCTGGACAAGCGCCTGATCCCATCTGGATAAAAGCCGTGCGCAGGTCCATGTCCGGTTTCAGGGTTGTCGAAGACCCATGCGGGACAGCCTCGGACGCGTACCATGAATATCTGGTCGCATCCTGGGCGATGCAGGTTCTTGGATTGGATGGTACAAGATGCCCGTTGCCCCAAGGGCGGGCGGTTTTTCAGCAAAGTGTCGCACGGCCAAGCGCATTGCGAGCGGTATCCGCTGCACTGCTTGGCGCATCCGAGATGCGCTGCCGCGATTGGGGGCAAATGTGCGACTATATCTTTGATCTGCTGGATGACGATGCAGGATTGGATCTGGAGACGACCATTGCATCTACCAAGCAGTTCGAACCGTTTTTCGAACTGTTTGCGCGCGCCTGAATACTACATGGAGAAGGACGTGCCGCATCCGCAGGAACTGCTGGCATTGGGATTCTCGATGACAAAACGGGCGCCGATCAGCTCTTCGGAAAAATCGATGACCGCGTTGGCGAGAAATGGCAGGCTGATGGTGTCCACGACAACCTTCTGGCCTGCACCTTCCAGAACAAGGTCGTCATCCTTGGGGTCGTCCAGCGCAATCTCGTATTGAAAGCCGGAGCAACCGCCCCCTTCAACGGCCACGCGCAGGGCTTGTCCCTGATCGGCGGCACCGATCTCGGCCAGGCGTTCGAAGGCGCGTTCGGTGACTTTGGGTGGCAATTGCATTGCATGTGCTCCGGACGGTTTTCATCGTGCTGCGCGTGCAATATATGCGCAGTTGACACAGCCGACAAGGATCACCGGAAATGCCAGCCGCATATGCTTCTGATCCTGACCGCGCCCGGGGACGGCGCTGGCCGGAGGAAGAGATGTCATTCCGCTCGCCCTTTCAGCGGGACCGGGACAGGATTATCCATGCCTCGGCCTTTCGACGGCTCAAACACAAGACGCAGGTCTTTGTTGAGCATGAGGGCGATTACTATCGGACACGCCTGACGCATTCGATCGAGGTGGCGCAGGTGGCGCGTACCATTGCCGGTGCGCTGGGTCTGAACGATTGCCTGACCGAGGCCGTGGCGCTCGCGCACGATCTGGGCCATCCCCCGTTCGGGCACACGGGCGAAGATGCATTGCAGGCGCTTATGAAGCCCTATGGCGGGTTCGATCACAACGCCCAAGCCATCAAGATCGTGACCCGGTTAGAATGCCACTATGCCGATTTCGATGGGTTGAACCTCACCTGGGAAGCCCTTGAAGGTATTGCAAAACATAATGGTCCGGTCATGGGTGATCTGCCCTATGCGCTGGCTGAGTACGATTCCGAACACGACCTTGAACTTGGCACCCATGCGAGTGCGGAAGCACAGGTTGCGGCGCTGTCTGATGATATCGCGTACAACAACCATGACCTGCATGACGGTCTGCGTGCGGGTCTTTTTGACGAGGCTGACATCTGTCACCTGCCCATGATCGGCGCAGCCTTTGCCGAGGTTGATGCGATGCACGCCGATCTTGATCCGATGCGGCGGCGCCATGAAGGGCTGCGCCGTGTCTTTGCCGCCATGGTGACGGATGTGGTCGATACGTCTCGGACTTTGCTCGCTGAAAGCGGTGCGCAGTCGGTCGAGGATATCCGCCACTTTGGCCGCCCCGTTGTCCGCTTTTCAGATACGCTTTGGGCAGATCTGCAACAGATCCGAACGTTCCTGTTCACCAACATGTACCGCGCACCTTCGGTCATGGTGAAGCGCGAAGAAGTGACGTGCATTATCAACGATCTGTTCCCGCTGTTCCTGTCCAAGCCTGACCTGCTGCCTTCTGAATGGCGCCGCAATGTCGATGCACGGGATGAGGTGGCGCTGGCCCGCAGTGTTTCCGACTATATCTCGGGCATGACAGATCGATTTGCCCTGCAGGAACACGCTCGCCTGATCAGGTAGTCATGCTTGACGCTTGGGTTGCGCGTGATACACCCCGCGCATCCAATGAATAGGCCCCTCATGAACCTTTTTGCCGATATCCGCGCCCTTGTGCTGACCAACCTCGCCGCCATGGCTGAGGCGGGGGAATTGCCTGCCGATTTGGCGACGCACAACGTGACGGTCGAGCCGCCGCGCGACGCAGCGCACGGTGACATGGCGACAAACGCGGCGATGGTGCTGGCCAAACCTGCCAAGATGAAGCCGCGCGACATTGCCGAAGTCTTGGCCAAGCGTCTTGCGGAAGACGACCGCATCACCAGTGCCGAAGTGGCTGGGCCTGGTTTCCTGAACCTGCGGCTTGCGCCATCGGTTTGGCAGGGGGTTGTTGGCGACGTGCTGGCCGCCGGCACGGATTATGGCCGGTCCGATCTGGGCGCAGGCCAAAAGGTCAATGTCGAATACGTCTCCGCCAACCCAACCGGCCCCCTGCATGTCGGTCACACGCGCGGCGCGGTTTTTGGCGATGCGCTGGCCTCGCTGTTGGACTTCGCGGGCCACGACGTCACGCGCGAATACTATATTAATGACGGCGGTGCGCAGGTCGATGTCCTCGCCCGGTCAGTCTACCTCCGGTATCTCGAGGCGCATGGGCAAAAGGTTGCATTTGAGGATGGCACATATCCCGGCGACTACCTGATTGGCGTTGGTGAGGCCCTGAAAAACAAGGTTGGCGATGCCTTTGTTGGCAAGGGCGAACAGTTCTGGCTGGCCGAGGTGCGGGAGTTCGCAACCGAAGCCATGATGGACCTGATCCGGGATGACCTTGCGGCGCTCGGGGTCGAGATGGATGTCTTTTACTCCGAAAAGTCGTTGTACGGCACGGGCCGGATCGAGGCTGCTCTGGATGATCTGCGCAGCAAGGGCCTGATCTATGAGGGTGTGTTGGAGCCGCCGAAGGGCAAGAAGCCCGAAGATTGGGAGCCACGCGAGCAAACCCTTTTCAAATCCACGGATCATGGTGACGATGTCGATCGCCCGGTGATGAAGTCGGACGGGTCATGGACGTATTTTGCGCCTGACATTGCCTATCACTACGACAAGGTGCAGCGCGGCTTCGACGCGCTGATCGACGTGTTTGGTGCGGATCACGGTGGCTATGTCAAACGGATGAAGGCGGCGGTCAGTGCGTTGTCCGATGGCAAGGTGCCGCTGGACGTCAAGCTCACCCAACTGGTGAAACTGTTCAAGGACGGGCAGGAATTCAAGATGTCCAAGCGGGCAGGGACCTTTGTGACTCTGCGCGACGTGGTGGACGAGGTTGGCCCCGACGTGACCCGCTTCATGATGTTGACGCGCAAGAACGACGCGATGTTCGACTTTGATCTGGACGCTGCCCTTGAGCAGTCCAAGGAAAACCCGGTCTTCTACGTGCAATACGCACATGCGCGGGTGAAATCAGTTCTGCGCAAGGCGGTAGATGCAGGTGTTGGGGTTGATGACGCGACCTTGGCCGCTGCTGACCTGTCCAAGCTGGATCACGAGGCGGAACTGGCGCTGGCCGCCAAGCTCGCTGAATGGCCGCGACTGGTCGAAACGGCTGCCCGGACCAATGAACCACATCGCATTGCATTCTACCTCTACGACCTTGCTGGTGTGTTCCACGGTTTGTGGAACCGGGGGAATGAACTGCCCGAATTGCGCTTCCTGCAGGATGATGCCGCAACCTCTCAGTCAAAAATCGCGCTCGCGCGTGCCTCCGCCGTTGTAATTGCAGCGGGCCTTGGTATTCTTGGGGTGAAACCGGCCGAAGAGCTGCGTTAACGTCCCGCCAATAGGGGCACACAGGCACATATCCCAAGGCACGCCACCGGGCGGGCACAACCAACAAGATGACTTGCGCGGGCATGTATCCGTGCGGGCAATGAGGCTACAGATGGCAGATATGCATTATTCCCACGACGCGGGTCCCGGGGGCTATGACGCTTACCAGGGAACATCAGCGCCACCTTCGAACACCTTGAAGAACCTTACGAATTTCGCAGGTGCCGCTGTTTCCCTAGCGTTGATCGCAGGGGTGTCGGTGTGGGGCTACAAGCTGGTGATGCGTGACGTGTCCGGCATCCCGGTTGTCCGCGCCGCCGAAGGCGAGATGCGTGTGCGTCCTGAAAATCCGGGCGGCCAACTGGCCCGCAACACTGGGCTTGCCGTGAACGAAGTGGCCGCTGCAGGCGAAGCGTCTGGCCCGGTGGATCAGGTCACATTGGCCCCACGCCCCGTGGATCTGACGGAAGAAGATCAGCCGATCCCCGCTCAAACGGTGGCGCCTGTGCAACAGCCCGAACCGCTGAACGTCGCAGCCAGCCTTGAGGCCGCTCAAGTGGATGTGGCGACTGCGCTTGACGGTGGTGATATTGATGATCTGGTCAGACAGCTGACCAGCGGTGCCGAGACAATTGAAGCCAACCCGGCTGAGGTGGAGCCGGTGCTGGCCAGCGTAACAACTGCTGATCTGCCGGAAACGCCAACGCCGGTTCCGGCGGTCGTAAAGGGGCCAGGGCCAAAAGCCTCCAAACGGCCCCAACTGCGCCCAGCTTCCGCGCCGCAGACAGTTGTTCCTGCAACCACGGTCCGCGCAGAGCCACAAACAAGCGATCTTGAAGCCGCATCAATACCGTCGGGGACGCGATTGGTGCAGCTTGGCGCATTCGATAGCCCAGAGGTGGCGCGGTCCGAATGGGACAAGATGCAGGGACGCTTTGGCGATCTGTTGCGGGGCAAGGACCGGATCGTGCAACAAGCACAGTCAGGTGGCCGTACATTCTACCGCTTGCGCGCCCATGGCTTTGCCGATCTCAGTGATGCACGCCGCTTCTGTTCGGCGCTTGTCGCTGAAGGCGCGGACTGCATCCCGGTGGTCACACGATGAGCAATTTTGGCGCGACCATCCTCGATGCGGATGGTTTGCGTCTCACCAAGGATGAAAAGGCATTCTTTCGCGATGCCGATCCGTTCGGTTTCATCCTGTTTGCCCGCAATATCGATACACCCGACCAGGTTTATGGCCTGTGTTCCGAGTTCCGCGAGGCGGTTGGGCGCGAAGCGATCATCACTATTGATCAAGAAGGCGGGCGTGTGCAGCGGATGCGTGGCCCAACATGGACCGAATGGTTGCCGCCTCTGGATTTCGTACAAGCCGCCGGAGATGACGCCGAGCGCGCAATGTACTTGCGATACAGGCATATAGCGCATGAGCTTAAAGCGCTCAGCATAGACAGCAACTGTGCGCCGATGGTTGATCTTGTGGTCAAGGAAACCCACGATTTCCTGCGCAACCGCTGCTATGGAACGTCACCGGGCGATATCGCGGCCTTGGGCCGTGCCGCCGCGCAAGGGCATCTGGATGGCGGTGTTCTGCCTGTGCTAAAACACATTCCGGGTCATGGCCGCACCGATTTGGACAGTCACTACGACTTGCCGCGCGTGGATGTCAGCCTCGACACGCTACGCGAGACCGATTTCGCACCGTTCCGGGAACTCAATGACCTCCCCATGGGCATGACGGCACACGTTGTCTACGAGGCGGTGGATGAAACACCGGCAACATTGTCAGCCGATACCATGGCCCTGATCCGCAGCGATATCGGCTTTGACGGGTTGATCATGACGGATGACATCGGGATGAAAGCGCTGGATGGCACACCGGATCAGATTGCGCGCCGCGCGCTGGATGCGGGATGTGATGTGGTCCTGCACTGCAATGCCCCCCTTGTCGACCGCATTGCATCAGCGAATGCCGCTGGTCAAATGACGGACGCCGCCCAAGCGCGGGCCGAAGCCGCTCTGGCGGCGCGTCAAACCCCCGACGACATTGACATTGCCGAGCTCAACGCCGAACTTGAGGCGCTTTTGAGCGGGGCAGGTAAAAGCGTGGGGCATGGCTGAAGATACATTCGAGGAAGACCGCGTATCGGTCGCCGATCGCCTTGCGGCGGAGGCCCTGATTGTTGATGTCGACGGGTTCGAGGGGCCGCTTGACCTGTTGCTCACTCTCAGCCGCACGCAAAAGGTCGACCTGCGCAAAATCTCGGTCCTGCAACTGGCACATCAGTATCTGGCCTTCGTTGAGAAAGCGAAGCAGCTGCGGCTAGAACTGGCCGCCGACTACCTTGTGATGGCCGCGTGGCTCGCGTTCCTGAAATCTCGTCTGCTCCTGCCACCCGACCCGACTGAAGAGGGACCATCAGGCGAGGAACTGGCCGCGCATCTGGCGTTCCAGCTTGAACGCCTGCAGGCCATGCGCGACTCTGCCGCCCGACTGATGGCGCGGGATCAGCTGGGCCGCGACTTCTTTGCTCGCGGCCAATCCGAGATGGTCACACGGGTGCGCAAGGTGACGTATACCGCCACGTTGCTGGACTTGATGCAGGGCTATGCCCGTATCCGTACCCGCGATGAATTCCGGCCATTCGTGATGGACCGCGACGCTGTGTTCACCATGGAACAGGCACTGGACCGTATGCGTGGCCTCATCGGTTTTGCGGGCGATTGGACCGACATTCTGTCCTACCTGCCCGAGGGCTGGGAGATGGATCCGGCCAAGCGCCGGTCGGCCACTGCAGCCACCTTTGCGGCCAGTTTGGAACTGGTAAAGGAAGGGCACTTGGAAATCCGTCAGTCCGAGACATTCGCCCCCATTCAGCTGCGCAAGAGAGATGAGAAACGTGACCGAAGCACCTGAAGATCAAGAAGAAAGCTTATTCGAGGCACCGCCCATGGCGGAACAGGAACGGATGGTCGAAGCCATCCTCTTTGCGACAACAGAACCCATTACCACGCGCGAATTGGAGGCACGTATGCCGCACGGCTGCGACGCGGCAGAAGCATTGGTCTATCTGCGCAAGCGCTATGAGGGGCGTGGTGTGCAGGTCATGAAGGTCGGTGATGCGTGGGCAATCCGCACAGCCGCCGATCTTGGATTCCTGATGCAAAAGGAAACGGTTGAGACGCGCAAACTGTCACGAGCCGCAATCGAGACGCTGGCCATCATCGCTTACCACCAACCCGTGACCCGGGCCGAGATCGAAGAGATCCGCGGCGTCAGCGTGAGCCGCGGCACCGTCGATCAGCTGCTTGAACTGGAATGGATACGCTTTGGGCGGCGCAAGATGACCCCCGGACGGCCTGTGACCTTTGTTGTCACCCAATCCTTCCTGGATCATTTCGGTCTGGAAAACGCCCGCGATCTGCCCGGCCTCAAGGAATTGCGTGCCGCTGGCCTGCTGGAGAATCGCCCGCCGCCCGGAACACTTCCGGGCCCCGAGACCGATCCGGAAGACGAAAGCGAAGAGGGCCAGTCCGAGCTTTTTGAAGACTGAAAAAAGATTCGATCTGAAATTCGACGTATTTGTCGTTATATTGGACCAAGGCGAACAGGGCGGAGCAGTCCCATGAATGCAAATCAGATCATCAACATGATCATGCGGATCATCATGCGCAAGGCAATCAACAAGGGTATTGATGCTGGCGTAAACCGCGCAACGCGCGGTCGGCAGTCGGCACCGCCGCAGCAGCCTCAACTGGACGATCACGACGGCCCGACGCAGGCTGAAGTGCGGGAACAACGGCGTGCGCGACGTGCAGCGCGTCAGGCGCGGCAAGCTGCAAAAGCGGAACGAAAATAGTCCAATAGTTGTCAGACCGTGCGTGAAGGTGGGGAAAACCACCGTTGATTGCATAAATTCAGTGCCGTAGCGTAACCCTCATTGTTCTGGGGGGAACTCATTATGGCACATAGCAAGCCCAGTATTTTTGTATCTTCAGTTTCATTGGGCGTCACAGTCATCGGGCTGTACGTCATTTTCGTGCTGTTCGTCACGATTGGCTTTGGCAGCTACATCTATCGCACAGCTTGGCAGGCTGAGCCTGTCGCGCAAACGGCCACGCAGGAAAGCCGGGCGTTGGTGTCAGACATCGACAATCTGCTTTTTATCATCAAGCGCGAACAGGATTTGGAACGCGCAAAGACGGGTGTCACGCGGGACATTCAGCTTCACGCCGCGAAGATGTCCGATATCGAGGCCAGACACAGCCGTTCCTTTGGCGCCATCGCCGTTGCCAAGTCGACCTTGAGAGCCGAGGTGGACGCAACCCTTGGCAAGCTGTCGGAATACCAGTTTGCGTTGGCTGGACCCCAGCGGCTTGTCTATGACACCACGCTCGAAACCTTGCACAGCACCGTGTCAACGGCGCAACCGACCCTGCGCGCCAAGACGGCGGAGTTGCAGTTGCGGACCTTGATACGGACACTGGGTGACGGGCTTGAAAAGAGCGATGTCGATCTGGACACTACGGATAGGTTCACCGCGCTACATGACCAGACATTTGTGACGCTGGATCTTTTGTCCGACGCAGTGGAAACGGCAAACAGTGCCTCGCTCGTCATCAAAGCCGAGAAGGAGGCGATGCAGGCCCAGATTGACGAGCTGCGGCAACGTTGGACCGGCCACAACAATCAGATACTCGCGCTGCAGGATACGTTGGGGCCGGGTGATCCTGCGCGCGCGCGCTTGTCGGCACTGTCGCTGAACTTTCCGATCTTTCCCGACATCCTGATGCGCTTTGTCAGTTTTCCCACCATCTTCCTGACCTTGATTGTGACCATTGCATCCGGGGGGCTGGGCACGGTCGTTGCCTTCTCGCGCCGCTACTATTCGTCAAGGGAAGCAGATACGCTGACCCTGTCGCGGCTTTTCGTGAACGTGGGCGAGGGGATTGCCGCAGCCATTGCCATCTTCCTGTTCTCGGGCGCTGGCATGCTGGCGCTGACACAAGGCAGCGGGCCCGCCAACGATGTTGAACTCAGCCCCTACACAGTGGCCTTCATCGCGTTCCTGTCGGGCTTCATGGCCGAAGACGCCTTTGCCTCCATCCAATCGGCGGGCAAGCGTATCTTCAAGCCGGATCCACCAGCTGCCCAGAACGGTGAACCGGCAGCGGAGCCCGCAGACGGCAGCTAGGTGTTGGGCGCAGCAAAGTGCTTGGATAGTTTCAGGCCCTGGCCTTGGTAGTTCGAGGCAATGCCCGCGCCATAGAGCTGCGCAGGCTGCGCCGCCATCCGCTCGTAAATCAGGCGTCCGACAATCTGGCCATGCTCAAGGACAAAAGGCGCCTCGTGACAGCGCACTTCCAGCACGCCGCGTGACCCGGTGCCGCCAGCTGCATCATGCCCGAAACCGGGATCGAAGAATCCGGCATAGTGCACCCGGAATTCGCCCACCATGGCCAGGTAGGGGGCCATTTCAGCAGCGTAGTCGGGCGGGATGTGGACAGCCTCACGACTGACCAGAATGTAGAACGCGCCGGGATCGAGGATGATATGACCGTCCCGCGCGTGCACCTCTTCCCAGAACTCGGCGGGGTCATAATGGCCGATATTGTCCAGATCGATCACACCTGTGTGCGGCTTGGCCCGGTATCCCACCAGTGTTGTGTCCGGCAGACGCAAATCCACGGAAAAGCCCAAACCCTCGTCAATGACTGCGGGCCCGTTCACCAATGGCATATCATCGTGCAGCTTGCTGAGCTCGCCATCGCTCAGCACCGCTTGCCCTGCGCGAAAGCGGATCTGGTTCAAGCGCATGCCGGGCCGGACAAGAACGGAAAACGAGCGCGGGCAAATCTCGGCATAGAGCGGGCCGGTGTAGCCCGGTGGAATGCGGTCAAACTCGGTGCCGCCATCAGTGATCGTCCGGGTCAGCAGGTCCAAGCGCCCGGTCGAGCTTTTGGCATTGGCCACCGCCTGCACCCCGTCGGGCAGGTCCAGCGCTTCCATCAAGGGCACGACATAGACGCAGCCCTTTTCCAGTACAGCGCCGCCGGACAGATTGACCTCGTGCATCTGGAATTCAGCCAGCCGGTCACTGACGCGCGCACCATGGCCTGCAAGGAAGGATGCACGTACGCGATAGGCGACGGTACCCAAACGCAAATCAAGGCTAGCGGGTTGGACCTGTGCATCAATCACGGCTGGGTCTGCGGCAATCTCACCGCGATCCATCATCGCTTTCAGTTCCGTGTCGGGAAGTACGCCGATCATATCGCCCCCTCGTGTCGTGTTGCGGGGCCTGCGGCCAGTGACCCCGTAGCGCCGGGGCGGTGTTTAGTGGTCGGGCTAGCAGGACTCGAACCTGCGACCTTCCGTCCCCCAGACGGACGCGCTACCAGGCTGCGCCATAGCCCGACGTGTGGGGTGTCATACCCGATTTCTGGCCGGGGGCAAGGGGGAATTGCACGAGGTTTGCGTTCTTCTTAGCGCGGGTCGCGCCGGTTGCTTGCCATCTGGTCGCGCAATGCGGTCAGCTGTGTCAAAAGGGGGCGGATCATATTCCGCTGTGCATCGCTCAGATGCGTTAAGCCCGCTGCCTTACTCAGTGCCGATGGGGCAGCCAGAATGGTCTCTGGGTCGGGATCGTCGGGCACGTTGACAATCTTGGGCTTCGGGGTTGCGGCAACAGGCTCTGCTTCCTCCGCTTGCGCGGCAACAGAATCTTCGTCCGCTGTGGCCGGTTCCGCATAGTCAGACAGAAATGACGGCAACGTAGCTGCGGGCTCCGCTTCCGTGTCTTCAGTTGCGTCATCCTCTGCTTGTGTCTCAGCAGAATTCAGCTTCGCTTCCTCAGCCTCAGCCTCAGCCTCAGCCTCAGCCTCAGCCTCAGCCTCAGCCGGCACATCGGCATCATCTGGTTTCGCAGCGTCGGACGCAGGCGTCAAAACCTGTTCTTCAGGCGCAGGCTCCTCGATGTCGTCGGTCAGGGCAGGGGCATCAGCGTCCGCCTGCTCCTCATCTTGCGCGGGTGCATCCTCGACCAGTGGCGGGTAGGGAAGACCGGGTTGATGATCGGCATCAGAGGTCTCGGCACCGGCTTCAGGTGCTTGAGTGCGCAAGAAAGAGGGCAAAGGCGCATCCGTCGCCGCCACTTCCGGCTCGTCAACATCGGCAATGTCATCATCGTCCGATGCATCGTCTGCCACAACAGACGCAGCCGCAGGGTCCTGCGCGACCTCAAATGGCAATACATCAGCCTCAACAGGCGGCGGAGTTACATCTTCGTCGATGCGTGCTACCAGATCTGCGTCCAACTGGGCGTCTGTTTCCGCATCAAGCGGAGGGGACAGATCGGCGACGTACGCCATACCTTCTTCGCGCAGGATTTTCTGAACGCCCTTGATGGTCAGGCCATCGTCATGCAGCAGTTTGCGGATGCCACCCAAAAGCAACATATCGCTTGGGCGATAGTACCGTCGACCGCCAGCGCGTTTTACGGGTTTGACTTGGGTGAACTTACTTTCCCAAAAGCGCAGAACATGGGTCTGAACGCCCAACCACTCGGCAACTTCCGAAATCGTGCGAAAGGCGTCCGCGGACTTGGCCATCTGTTCAGGACTTGTTGCCTACGGCCACGCGATCTTTCATCAGATGCGAGGGGCGAAAGGTCAGGACACGGCGCGGGTTGATGGGCACTTCTTCACCGGTTTTGGGGTTGCGACCAACACGTGCAGATTTGTCCCGAACTGAAAAAGTACCAAAGGATGAAATCTTGACCTGTTCGCCGCGCACAAGCGCGTCCGACATGTGATCCAAGACGCTTTCCACCAGCTGTGCGCTTTCATTTCGTGACAGTCCCACCTCGCGGAAAACGGCTTCACTCAAATCCATGCGCGTCAATGTCTTGTCAGTCATAAGTTCTCCCCTTTGGCAAAGCATAGGGCGCGGAGAAATTCCGAGTCAATATCAAGACCTTGGCCACGACACCGGATGTACGCTTTATGGCCGGTCTGGCCGGCTTTTTCTGCATTTCCGCTGGTTGGCACAACGGTCACCCGGCCAAACGGCAGCGTATTCGGAGAATAGGCGAAAATCCGCGGAAAATGCATCGCGTGAAAAAACTGTCACCAAATCACGAAAGACTGGTCACAAGATTTAATGTAGAATTCAACCTATGATTACATGCCGGGAGGAGAAACCGTGCCGCATCATGCTGCCGTACTCAAAGATGTTCCGACTATTCTCACCATCCCACCAGCCGCTGATCCTTGTAACGAGGGCCGCGGCGGGCAGGCACTTGCACGCCGACATCAGGCGCTAAGCGAAAAATCATATGAGCGGATCGTTACGTGGATGCGCGCGCGCATCGGTGAACGTATCACAGAAGATATGCTACACAAGTTCAGCCCCATGGGCCGTCACGCATTCCGCCGTGCGTTCGAGGCGCGTGCGGGGATGCCTCCCATGCATTTCCTGACATGGATGCGCGTGGACTTGGCCGTGCGACTTCTAATCGACACCCGCTTCAACCTCAATGAAATCGCATTTGTCACCGGTCTCGAGAACAAGCAGACGTTGGCAGATACGTTTCGAGGTACGCTTGGTGTTCGCCCTCAAGCGCTGCGGGTGTCGTCGCGGTGACGCGTATGGCGGAAGGGCCGCGCTACCAGCGCAGCACAACAGCGCCCCAAGCCAGCCCACCGCCGATAGCTTCGGTCACGATCAGGTCGCCATCCTTGATCTGACCGCTCGCACGACCGACCGACAGAGCCAACGGAATGGACGCCGCGGAGGTGTTGCCGTGGTCCTGAACCGTAACGACGACGCGGTCCATTGCGATCCCCATCTTCTTGGCCGTGCCTTGGATGATGCGGATATTGGCCTGATGCGGCACGATCCAGTCGACCTCATCCGCCGTTACACCTGCGCGTTCCATGGCTGTTTCCGCCGTTGACGCCAGTTTTTCCACCGCATGACGGAACACCTGGTTCCCCTGCATCCGCAGATAGCCGCTTGTGCCGGTGCTCACACCGCCATCCACATAAAGCAGGTCACGATGCCGACCATCTGAGTTCAGATCGGTTGCGAGAATGCCACGATCCGCCGCGGTGCCGCCGCCTTCATGGGCTTCAAGAACCAAAGCGCCTGCACCATCACCAAAGAGCACACAGGTACTGCGATCGGTCCAGTCCATGATCTTGGAAAACGTTTCCGCTCCGATGACCATGACCCGTTTGGCCTGGCCCGAAACGATCAGCGCATTCGCATTCGACAGGGCATAGACAAAGCCGGCACACACAGCCTGAACATCGAAGGCAAAACCACCGGTCATCCCAAGCTTGTCTTGCACCATCGTTGCAGCGGACGGAAAGGTCAGGTCTGCTGTTGATGTGGCCAGTATAATGGCGTCAATGTCATCCGGTTGCAGTCCCGCATCCGCAAGTGCCGCTTGCGCCGCTGCTGTTGCCATGGACGATGTCGTGTCGTCTTCGGTTGCAAAGTGGCGCCGCTCGATCCCCGAACGGGATCGAGATCCATTCATCGGATGTGTCGAGCGTTGCCTCGAATTCGGCATTCTCGACCACGCGTTCGGGCAGGTAATGCCCCACGCCACGGACCACCGCACGAAGCGTCATCTATTGCTCTCCTCTGCCCGCTGCGTGGCCCGGGCGACCCGGGCGGCGAGCTTGTCGTTAAAGCCTTGTTCGGACAATTGGGCCGCCAGTTTTATGGCCGCCGAAACACCCGTAGCATCTGCTCCGCCGTGCGATTTGACAACCGTTCCGTTCAAACCAAGGAAAACACCGCCATTTACACGGCGCGGATCAATGCGTTTGCGCAGCCGTCGCATCGACGTAAAGGCCAGCAGATAGGCTAGGCGCGACAGGGGGGTGAATTTGAACGCTTCCCGCAGAAGATCACCGATCAGGCTGGCAGTGCCTTCGCCGGTCTTGATGGCGACGTTTCCGGTAAAACCATCCGTGACGATCACATCTGCAACCTTGCCCTGAATGTCACCACCTTCGACAAAGCCCACGAAATCAAACTCTGCGGCATCGGCCTGTGCACCAATCAGTTCGTATGCCTCTTTCAGCTCCGGGCGGCCCTTATGTTCCTCGGTACCTACGTTCAGCAGGCCGATTCGAGGACGGGGCAGGTCCATGCCATTCCGGGCATAGGACGCGCCCATCAGCGCATAGCGCAGCAAGTCATCGGCGTCGGCGCGCACATCTGCGCCTACGTCCAGCATCACGTTGAAGCCTTGCGGGTTCCGGCTGGGCCACAGGACTGCAATGGCGGGGCGGTTCACACCCGGCAGCTTGCGCAGGCGGATCATCGACAATGCCATCAACGCGCCGGTGTTTCCGCAACTCACAGCCACGTCCGCATCGCCCGCGCGCACAGATTCGATGGCGGACCACATCGAGGTGCCCTTGCCATTACGCACCACGTGACTGGGTTTGTCGTCCATTGTCACAACGCCCGCGGCGTCACGGATCACGCATCGACCCACAAGATTTTTGCGGCGGCCAATCAGCGTCTCAAGTTCTTCCCGCGGACCATGCAGGATAAAGCCCAGCTTTGGATTCTTTTTCGCAGATGTCGAACAGCCGGAAACGACTGCGGCGGGGCCCATGTCCCCGCCCATCGTGTCGACCGAAAGAATAATGGGAAAGGCAAGCTCTGCTGCCGCGTCGGCCGGGTCTGTGGAAGGGGCCGTCATTGCGCGCTGTCTTGCCTTGTCGCCTGTGACGCCACTCAGGCCGCGTCGTCTTCCAGATCAACCTCTTCGGTCATGGCGACGATCTCGTTGTCGTCGTAATGACCGCATGCCGCGCAAACATGGTGCGGGCGCTTTAGCTCACCGCAGTTGGGGCATTCGTTGGGGTTGGCGGGGGTCAAGCTGTCGTGGGCGCGGCGGTTGTTGCGGCGCGATTTCGACACTTTATTCTGTTGTACAGCCATTGAAGTGGGCCTTTGGTTCGGGCAGCGCCGCGTATCGTGCGCGGATGCGAGGTGTTTCGTGGTCCCGGATCGGGTGTTTGGTCTTCCAAGTACGGGTTGAGCAGCGTTTAGGCAAAGCGCCACGCCATGTCCAACCCAAAATCTCGTGAGGGCGGCAAAATACGCATCCTTGGCCGGGACGCAAGGGCAAATCAGTCGTCTTTTTTGTCGCTCAACTGCGACTTCAGATCCGCCAGACCGGCAAAGGGTTTGGCAGCTTCGTCTGTCAGGGGCGCAACACCCGGTTCGGTCAGCACCATCTCACCCAACTCGGCACCGTCGGCCCGTGGGAAATCCGGGATGGCAAGGCTCAGGGATTCGATCATGACGGTCTCGGGGTCGATCCAGGTGCCTAGGCGTTCAACTTCGTCATCTTCTGGCATTTCTGCCTCCGGCGTATCGATCTCTTCATAGTCGCGCACATACAGACGGCGAACAGGCAAATCGATCCGCGTGGTTACTGGCACCAGCGTCACTGCACAGGGCTGCGTGACCGTTGCGCCAAGCGTGCCGGTCAGCAACCAATCTGTTGCACCATGGGCTTCGATCTGCCCTTCGAACCGCAACTTGCGCAGTCCGCTCAACTCCAATGCGTCCGCCAAGGCTGCCATTGCTTTGGCATCCGGCAAAATCTGGAACGGTGTTGCGGCGTTTTGCGCCAAACCACTGACGCGTAGCGCAGTGGTGGAAGGGGGCGTCTGTGACATGGATCGCTTTCGTTTCTTGAACCAAGGCCAAAGCTTGAGTAAGTCGAGATAAAAGCACCACGCGCCCTGAGCAAGGGGTGGCTTATAACAAGGGGGGTCAGATGGCGACCTTTACACCACTATCCGCTGCAGGGCTTGCCCTGATCATCTCGCTTGTTGTCGCGGGATGCTCGCCCACGTTCCGCAATCACGGTTATGTCCCACCCGAGGAAGATCTTGCCGAACTCGTCGTCGGCATCGACACACGCGCATCGGTCGAAGATGTGGTTGGGCCACCAACAGCAGGTGGTGTCCTTGAAGGCGGCGATTATTTCTACATTCGCAGCAAGGTACGCACGTTCGGACCACGCCGCCCGCAGGTGGTAGAGCGTCAGGTGCTGGCAATTACCTTCGATGCAGAAGGCGTGTTGCAGAACATTGAACGCTTCGGTCTTGAAGACGGGCGGGTTGTGGCCTTGTCGCGTCGTGTGACCGAAAGCGGTGTGACAGACATCAGCTTCCTGCGTCAGCTTTTGGGCAATATCGGCCGCATCGGTCCCGAGGGCGTCCTCTGATCTTTCGGGTTCATCCGCACGTCATGTGCCCCATGTTATCGGGGCCACATATGGCTTGGGCAGGAGGCTGAACCGATGATCGGGTTGAAAAAAGGGCGGTATGTGGCACGGCAAGCCGCGGGGCTTGTTGACATCGAAGCTGCCCAGATGTTGCGCGCCCGTTGTTTTGGGCTGGTTTCGGATGCAGATGTCTTCGACGACCGGTGCACACATATCCTGATCCACCGAATCGCAGACGGTGCACTTGTCTGTTGTTTCCGAATGCTACCTCTCACCGGGGCCACGATCTCGCACAGCTATTCCGCCCAGTATTACGAGCTCAGCGCGCTTGAAGCCTTCAACGGCAAAATGGTCGAGATGGGCCGCTTTTGCGTCGACCCCGCTGCGGCAGACCCTGATATCCTGCGCGTCGCGTGGGGGGCAATGACCGCATATGTGGATGACGAAGGCGTCGAACTGCTTTTTGGCTGTTCGTCGTTCTTGGGCACCGAGACGGCGGAGTATCTGGATGCCTTCGCGATGCTCAAGGCCCGCCACCTTGCCCCAAAACGTTGGTTGCCGCGTGTCAAGGCGCCAAAAGTCTTCAAATATGCCGCGCGCCTGCGCCGCAAGCCGGACGCGAAAAAGGCGATGCTACGTATGCCGCCCTTATTGCGGACCTATCTGATGATGGGCGGCTGGGTCAGCGACCATGCGGTGGTTGATGACAAGATGAACACGCTGCACGTTTTTACCGGGGTCGAGATCGGGTCCATTCCGCCGGCCCGAAAAAAGCTGTTGCGCGCCGTCATCGGCTGATTTTAGCACGTCGAGACCAAAGTGCTTATAAGTCAAGGCGGTCTGCCCCTGTTGCGCACCAAGGCATTTCAGCGCGCGTTGGGGGTGCACAGGGGGTGTACGGATGCTGCACGGGGGGTGACACCCCGGTTGACGCCCCCGGATTGACCCTCTAGCTGCCCGCTTATGGCTCGTGTTCCTCTGCTTCAGCTTTCCGATATCTCGCTCACATTTGGCGGCGATCCCGTCTTTGATGATCTTTCCTTGGTTGTGCAACCGGGCGATCGTATCGCCCTTGTGGGTCGCAATGGATCGGGCAAGTCGACACTGATGAAAGTGATGGGCGGCTTGGTCGAAGTAGACCGCGGTGAGGTCGTCCCAGGCCCCGGCGTGAGTGTCGGATACATGGAGCAAGACCCTGATATGAAAGGGTTCGCGACGCTGGGTGACTTTGCAATTCACGGGTTGGAACCATCCGATCTCTACAAGGTTGAGCGGGCCGGCGAAGGGCTGAAATTCGATCCGGCGCGCCCGGTGGAGACTGCCTCCGGAGGGGAGCGCCGCCGTGCTGCATTGGCGCGCTTGATGGCCGAAGCGCCGGATCTGATGCTGCTGGACGAACCGACAAACCACCTCGACATCGAAGCCATTGCCTGGCTCGAAGCTGAATTGAAGGCCACCCGAGCCGGTTTTGTCCTTATCTCCCACGACCGAGCATTCCTACGTGAGCTCACCCGTGCAACCCTTTGGATAGACAGAGGAAGTGTGCGCCGCCAGGAAAAAGGTTTTGAGGCGTTTGAAGTGTGGCGAGACACGGTCTGGGATGAAGAAGACACCGCCCGCCACAAGCTGAACCGCAAGATCAAGGCTGAGGCGCGATGGGCTGTCGAAGGCATCAGCGCGCGACGCAAGCGCAACATGGGCCGCGTGCGTGCGCTGCAAGACCTGCGTGCCGAACGGGCCGCTCAGATCAAGCGCCAGGGCGCGGCTGCGATGGCATTGGACGGAGGGCCCAAGTCCGGTCGGAAGGTGTTGGAAGCAAAAGGTATTTCAAAGTCTTACGATGGAAAGGTGATCCTTGAACCATTCTCGCTCAAGGTGCAGCGCGGTGATCGCATTGCCTTTGTCGGCCCGAATGGTGTCGGAAAGACCACTTTGCTCAAGATGCTGATCGGAGAGGTCGCGCCCGATACCGGTACGGTCACAATGGGCACCAATCTGGAACTGGCCGTTTTTGATCAGGCCCGTTCGAAACTCGACCCGGATGCCAGCCTGTGGGACAGTCTGACAAGCGATCCCGACATGCGGGTCAGCGGCAAGGCCGATCAGGTCATGGTGCGGGGCAACCCGAAGCATGTCGTTGGATACCTTAAGGAATTCCTGTTTGATGAAGCGCAAGTGCGTGCGCCCGTGCGGTCCCTTTCAGGGGGTGAAAAGGCGCGTCTGCTGCTGGCACGCATCATGGCGCGGCAGTCCAACGTGCTGGTGCTTGATGAGCCGACCAACGATCTGGATGTCGAAACACTGGACTTGTTGCAGGACCTGCTGGGCCAGTATGATGGCACGGTCCTTTTGGTCAGCCACGATCGTGATTTCCTTGACCGTGTGGCGGTCACCACCATTGCGATGGAGGGGGATGGCAAGGCCACTGTCTATGCTGGTGGATGGAGCGATTACCAATCCCAGCGCGGTCCGAAACAAAGTCTGCAATCTGTTGAAGCAGTTAAGAGACCGGGGGCCGCCACGGCCAAGCCAAAGCCGTCGCCCAAGGTTGGGTTGTCCTTTACGGAAAAGCACCGGCTTGAAGCGCTGCCAGCCGAGATCGAGCGGCTTGAAGCGGAATTGGCCAAGCTGCAAGTGTTGTTGTCTGACCCTGATCTTTATACTCGTGAGCCGGTCAAATTCCGCAAGGCAAGCGAGGCATTGACCGAACGACAGACCAGGCTGGACGCCGCGGAAGAAGAGTGGCTGATGCTTGAGGAGAAGGCCGAAGCCTAAGTCGGACGGGCAGGGATACCTACCACCGTTGCGCCTTCGGCAATGTCTTTGGTCACAACGGCGCCAGCGCCTACGATCGCTTGGTCCTTGATCGTAATGCCAGGCATGATGATCGCACCGGCCCCGATCCACACATCCGCGCCAATGTTCACAGGCAATGCCCGTTCTATCCCGGCACGCCGTTTGACTGGATCACGATGGTGATCCGCACACAGAATCTGCGCACCTGTGCCAATCATTGTGCCGTCTCCAATCCGCACAGAGGCGCTGTCGAGGATCACGCAGCCGCTATTGATGAACACCTCGGCCCCAAGATGAATGTTCCGACCGTAGGAACAATGAAAGGGGGCTTCGATCAGGCAATTTGTACCGGCCTCGGCAAAAAGCGCGCGCAATGGCGCGCTAAGTGTTCGCCGCTCTGACGGGGACAAATGGTTATGTGCGTGCACCGCATTCAATGCCACCATACGCAGGTCTTCCAGCGCATCATCAAGGCAGGTGTACCACTCACCGGCTTCCATCTTTTCCCGCTCGGTGCGCATCATCGCATCCGCAGTGCGCCATCCAAGCGGATGACCTCGCCATTCAAATAACCCATCTCGACGATAAAGGCTGCAAGACGTGCATATTCATTCGGATCACCCAAACGTGGCGGGTTTGGCACATCGGCTGCCAGGGCTGCCTGCACATCCTCGGGCAACCCGGCCAGCATCGGGGTTTTGAAGATGCCCGGTGCAATCGTCATTACGCGCACGCCAGATGAGGCGAGGTCGCGTGCCATCGGCAGTGTCATCCCCACAACACCACCTTTGGACGCGGCGTAGGCGGCTTGACCCTTCTGCCCGTCAAAAGCGGCAATCGAGGCTGTGTTGATGATCACGCCCCGCGCACCATCGGATTCGGGTTCGTTGTCGGTCATTGCCACCGCTGCCAGACGCGCGACGTTGAAACTGCCAACCAGATTGATGTCGATCGTTTTTTGAAAGGCGGGAAGGGGATGTGGCCCATCACGTCCTACTGTCTTGATACCAACGGCAATGCCCGCGCAATTCACTGCCGCGTTTAGCCCGCCCATCCTGCTGTGGGCCAAATCAATGGCTGCTGCGACCGATGTTTCGTCCGTCACGTCAGTTTCGGCAAAATGTCCACCAATCTCGCTTGCAACATCCGTTCCACGTTCCGCGTCGCGATCCAGCAGTGTTACCTGCGCACCCTGCGCGGCAAAGTGGCGTGCGGTTGCTTCGCCAAGCCCGGACGCGCCGCCCGTTACGACCGCCATGGTTGTGTCGAGTTTCATGCGAGCCACTCCTGTCAAAATATGAACGTATGTTCAGTTAACCGGAAGCAGCATCGTCTGACAAGGCGCAGGGACTAACCCTGGTGGATCCACCCACCGCCAAAGATCTCGACTGCTGTCCCGATCATAGAACACACAGGCTTGCCCAGGGGACACGCCCGCCTCGGCTGCAGCCAATTCAACGGTGGCTTCGGTTGCGCTGATCGGCCGGATGATGGCGTCGGTCGGTGGTCGGGTTGATCGGACTTTGACAGCCACATGCCACTCGTCTTTGCTGTCGAATCGGGTGTCACCCAGCCAATTCACTTCGCGCACGGGAATCGTGCGGGTTGCCAGCATCTCCTTGGGTCCAACGACAACCTGCCGGTTTTCGGCATCCAGCTTTACGACAAAAAGCGGATCCGCCAAGCCGCCGATTCCCAGACCGCGCCGTTGTCCAATCGTATAGTTGATCACCCCGTCATGGCTGCCCAACACCCGCCCGGTGTGATCGACAATGTCACCGGGGGCCGCAGCCTCGGGGCGCAATTTGCGGATGACGGACGCATAGTCGCCATTGGGGACGAAACATATGTCCTGGCTGTCGGGCTTGTCCGCCACGCCCAATCCGTACTTTGCAGCCAGCGCACGCGTGTCGTCTTTGGAAGGCAGATGGCCCAATGGAAAACGCAGGTAGTCCAACTGCTCAGACGTGGTCGAAAACAGGAAATAACTCTGATCGCGTCCGGCATCTGCTGCTGCATGCAGCTCAGCCCCGTGCGCGCCCAATTTACGTTGGATATAGTGACCGGTCGCCATGCAATCGGCCTCAAGATCCTTAGCTGTTTCAAGCAGATCCTTGAATTTCACTCGCTCATTGCAGCGGATGCATGGGACTGGCGTCGCGCCGCCTAGATAGCTGTCAGCAAACTCATCAATTACCGCGTCGCGGAACACGTTTTCGTAGTCGAGAACATAATGGGGAAAGCCCATTTCCTCTGCCACGCGGCGCGCATCATGAATGTCGCGGCCAGCACAGCAGGCGCCTTTTTTGGCGAGCGCCGCGCCATGATCGTAAAGTTGCAGGGTCACGCCCACGACATCATAGCCTTGGCTCTTCAGCTCTGCCGCCACAACTGAACTGTCCACGCCGCCGGACATGGCGACGACGACACGAGTGTCAGCCGGGTCTTTGGCAAAGCCCAGTGAATTGAGCGGACCGTTTTGGTCAAGCATGGCAGATCTCCGAGGGGATTGGGCGCATATATATGAAAATCCGAAATAGTCTCAAGGCCCCGTTTAACGGCGCATTAAACGCATTCGACCAAGCTCTGCGCAAACATGAATAGTGAGCGGTGTGTGATGTATTTGAAGAAAGTGGATGGCCCACGTGCTGTAACCTTGCCGGATGGTTCCGTGCTGACGCAAGCGGACCTGCCTCCCGCCACGACGCGGCGCTGGGTCGCGTCGCGCAAGGCCGCAGTGGTGCGCGGCGTGTTGTACGGTCTTCTCACGCAAGAGGCGGCACTTGAGCGCTATGGGTTGAGCGAAGAGGAATTTCACGAATGGGTTCGCGCCGTTTCGACGCACGGAGAGGAGGCTTTGAAGGCAACAGCACTACAAAAATATAGACAACTTTAGGTTGTTAAGTTACGACTTCATCAAGGGTAACGTGTGGTTAACCTTTTCGGTTCACGTTTGCTTCAACACCTGAACGCCCTTTGTGTGGAGATCCGAAGAATGCGCGTATTGCTTGTAGAAGACGACCCAACCACCTCGAAAAGCATCGAACTGATGCTGACCCATGCCAACCTGAACGTTTATGCGACGGATTTGGGTGAGGAAGGGATCGACCTGGCCAAGCTCTATGATTACGACCTGATCCTTCTCGATCTGGATTTGCCCGATATGAACGGGCACGAAGTGCTGCGCCAATTGCGTCTGGCCCGGGTCGAAACACCGATCCTGATCCTGTCCGGTGCGGACGACACGGAAAACAAGATCAAGGGCTTCGGTTTTGGTGCTGATGACTACCTGACAAAACCATTCCATCGCGAAGAGCTGGTTGCGCGTATCCACGCCATCATCCGCCGCTCGAAAGGGCATTCGCAATCCGTCATCAATACAGGCGATGTCTCCGTCAACCTGGATGCCAAGACAGTCAGTGTTGACAACAAAACGGTCCACCTGACCGGCAAAGAATATCAGATGCTTGAGCTTCTGAGCCTGCGGAAGGGCACGACACTGACGAAAGAGATGTTCTTGAACCATCTTTATGGCGGCATGGACGAGCCTGAGCTGAAAATCATCGACGTGTTCATCTGCAAGTTGCGCAAAAAGCTCAGCAATGCCACAGGCGGTCAGAACTACATCGAAACCGTTTGGGGTCGTGGATACGTGCTGCGCGATCCTGAGCCGGCAGAGATGGCAGACAATACACCAATGGCCGTGGGCGCCTAGAGGCAGCTACAACCCTCCGAAAAAGGGTCGCTGCACGGGGTAGTGCAGCGACCCTTTTTTTGTTTCAACTTTAGACGTTCATCAATGACTGGACCACTTGCGCTTCGGCTTTTATCTCTTGGCACGACAAGCGCAGGGGATGATTTGTGACGGACACTATCAAGATCGACGCGATGACTCGGGATCAGGCGGTGGCGGAACTTGCGCGTCTGGCCGATATTCTGGCGCGCGCCAATGCTGCCTATCACACCGAAGATGCCCCAGACATCAGTGATGCCGAGTATGATCGCCTCAAGCGTCGCAATGCAGAGATTGAAGCGCATTTTCCCGATCTGAAACGGGGTGACAGCCCAAGCGAACAGGTGGGTGCGCCGGTGGCCGACGGGTTTTCCAAGGTCACCCATGCCGTTGCGATGCTGTCACTTTCAAATGCGTTTGACGATGCGGATGTGTCTGAATTCGACGGACGCATTCGGAAGTATCTTGGCCTCGGATCGGATGTGGCACTGTCCTACACTGCAGAACCAAAGATTGATGGCCTATCCTTGTCCCTGCGTTATGAAGACGGGGTTCTCATGCAGGCAGCCACGCGCGGTGACGGGGCCGTGGGCGAAAATGTGACGGCCAATGCCCGCACGATCGACGACATTCCTGGCACGCTTAAAGGGGCACCTGCGATTCTGGAGGTGCGAGGTGAAGTCTACATGTCGCACCCAGACTTCGAAGCGCTGAATGATCGGCAGGCAGCCGCGGGGCAAAAAACATTTGCCAATCCACGCAACGCAGCGGCCGGGTCGCTGCGTCAGCTTGACGCCAACATAACACGTGCCCGACCGCTTCGGTTCTTTGCATACGCTTGGGGTGCGCTGTCCGATCCACTTGCGAATACCCAGATGGGGGCCATCGAACGGCTGAACACTCTTGGTTTCCAAACCAATCCGCTCACCCGACTGTGTAATGGGCCGGAAGAGATGATCAGGCATTACCGCCTGATCGAACAGGAGCGCGCGACGCTTGGTTATGACATCGACGGCGTTGTCTACAAGGTCAATGACCTCGGGCTACAGTCCCGGCTGGGCTTTCGGTCCACCACGCCGCGATGGGCTGTGGCCCATAAGTTCCCTGCAGAGCTAGCCTGGACCCGGCTTGAAGCCATCGACATTCAGGTGGGTCGCACCGGCGCACTCAGCCCGGTTGCGCGCCTGACACCTGTCACTGTCGGCGGTGTCGTGGTGTCGAACGCCACGTTGCACAACGAGGATTACATCGCGGGCCGTGACAACAAAGGTGAACAGATTCGCGACGGCAAGGACATCCGTGTTGGTGATTGGGTGCAGGTTTACCGCGCTGGTGACGTGATTCCCAAGGTAGCGGATGTTGACCTGTCCAAGCGCCCCAAGGATGCAGAGCCCTATGTCATGCCGAACCGCTGCCCCGAGTGCAACAGCGAGGCCGTGCGCGAGCCGGGCGATGCTGTACGCCGCTGTACGGGCGGGCTGATTTGTCCGGCGCAGGCGGTGGAAAAGTTAAAGCATTTTGTAAGCCGTACTGCGTTCGACATCGACGGACTGGGCGCGAAACAGGTGGAACAATTCCACGGCGACAAGTGGATTACTGAACCGGCTGACATTTTCACCCTACGCGACCGGTATGGCGCCGGACTGCAGCAACTTAAGAACCGTGAAGGCTGGGGTGAAAAGTCAGCGGCAAATCTGTTTGATGCTATTGATGAGCGTCGCAACATTGGGCTTGGGCGCATGATCTTCGCGCTCGGGATTCGCCATGTTGGCGAGGCCGCAGCGAACCTGTTGGCCACGCACTACGGAACATGGGGCGCGTTCAGCACAGCAATGCGCAATGCCGAAGAAGGCAATGAGGCGTGGGAGGATCTGCTCAGCATCGACGGTGTTGGCGCGGTCATGGCCGGGTCGCTTGCCACAACCTTCAATCAAGAGGCCGAGATCGCGAGCATTGACCGCCTTGTCGCGCATTTGAACATTGAAGAGGCAGCGCGCCCAAACACATCGGGCAGCCCGGTCGCAGGTAAGACAGTCGTTTTCACCGGTACATTGGAAAAGATGACACGAGCCGAGGCAAAGGCGCGGGCCGAGGCTTTGGGGGCCAAGGTCTCCGGTTCTGTCAGTGCGAAGACGGATTTATTGGTGGCTGGCCCTGGTGCGGGATCGAAGGCAAAAAAGGCGGCGGATCTGGGCATTGAAACCATTGATGAAGATGGCTGGCTGGATCTGATTGGGTCGATATGAGTCGCCCTGAAATCCTGTTTCCGCTCTTTGCGGATCTTGAAACGCTCGACGGCGTTGGGCCCAAGACGGCGCAGAACCTGGGCCATATGGGCATTTCTACGCCGCGTGACCTGTTGTTCACCTTGCCGCATACGGGCGTTGATCGTGTCATGCGCGACACGGTTGAGGGGGCTGCACTGCCCACGACCCTGACGGTGAAGGTGACGGTGGGTGCCCATCATCCCGCCCGCAATCGTGGCGGTGCATATCGCATTCATGTGGAGGATGCGCAGACCAGCTTTCAACTCGTCTTTTTCCACGGGCGCAGCGACTACCTGAACAAGGTGCTACCGACCGGCAGCACGCGCGTCTTGTCTGGCAAGGTCGAATTGTTCGATGGTATCGCGAACATGGTGCATCCCGACCATATTCTGCCCGTAGAAGAGGCCGGAGATATCCCACCGTTTGAACCGGTGTATCCCCTGACGGCCGGGGTCACGCAAAAGACCATGTTCAAGGCCTCCCGCTCTGCCTTGGCCCGTGTGCCGGAATTGGCTGAGTGGATTGATCCGGGGCAATTGATGCAAGAAACCTGGCCCGATTTTTCTTCGGCAATGCAAGCGGTGCATACGCCTGAGGCGCAAGGTGACCTGTCTCCGGATGCTGTTGCGCGCACGCGGCTGGCGTACGATGAGTTGATGGCGCATCAGCTTACCCTTGCTTTGGCGCGCGCGTCCGAACGTCAGACCGTGGGGATCGAAACCAAGGGCACGGAACGGCTTCAGACGCGCGTGCGCGCCGCATTGCCTTACGCACCCACGGAGGCGCAGGAACGCGCCATTGCCGAGATTGCCGGGGACATGGCGGCGTCCACCCGCATGAACCGTCTTTTGCAGGGCGATGTGGGCGCGGGCAAAACGCTGGTCGCGTTCATGGCCTTACTAATTGCCGTCGAAGCAGGCGGGCAGGGCGTTATGATGGCGCCGACCGAAATCCTGGCACGTCAGCATATGGAAGGCTTGCAGCCCTTGGCCGAAGATGCCGGCGTTGTTCTGGAGTTGCTGACCGGGCGAGACAAAGGCGCGGAACGCCGCGCGAAATTATCAGCGCTGGCACGTGGCGACATTCAGATCCTTGTGGGCACCCATGCCGTTTTTCAGGACGACGTTGTGTTCTCTGATTTGCGTTTAGCCATTGTTGACGAACAGCATCGCTTCGGTGTGCGGCAACGGCTGGCACTTGGCAAAAAAGGTGGGGCGGCGGATGTGCTGGTGATGACTGCCACGCCGATCCCGCGATCTCTGGCTCTGGCGCAATATGGCGATATGGATGTGTCGGTGCTGGATGAAAAGCCACCCGGGCGCAAGCCGATCAAAACTGCCATGGTCAGCACCGGCCGCATGGATGAGGTGGTTGCACGTTTGCAGGCCGCGATGGACGAGGGGCGGCAGTGCTACTGGGTCTGCCCGCTGGTCGAAGAGAGCGAGGCGGTGGACCTGACTGCAGCCGAGGAACGATTCAAGCGTCTGCGCGCGGTGCTAGGCGAGGGGCGCGTCGGGTTGGTTCACGGCCAGATGCCACCTGCAGAGAAAGATGCTGCCATGGCCCGGTTCCAGTCTGGCGAAACAGGTGTGCTGGTCGCAACAACCGTGATCGAGGTGGGCGTGAACGTTCCCAACGCAACGATCATGGTGATCGAACGGGCGGAAACCTTTGGGCTTGCGCAGTTGCACCAGTTACGTGGACGTGTGGGGCGGGGGGACGCCGCCTCAACTTGCCTGCTTTTGTACCAGGCGCCGCTGTCAGATGCCGGGCAAAAGCGGCTGGAGGTGCTGCGTGAGACCGAAGATGGGTTTCGTATTTCCGAGACGGATTTACAAATGCGGGGCTATGGCGACCTGATCGGCACGGCGCAATCCGGTGTGCCGCAGTTTCAGGTGGCGGACCTTGAACGGCAGGCTGGTTTGATGGCGGTTGCGCAGTCAGATGCCCGTAAATTGCTGACTGAAGACCCCGAGCTTTTGTCCCCGCGGGGACAGGCGGCGCGCGTTCTCTTGTGGCTTATGCGGCAAGATGAAGCGATCCGTTTGATTTCAGTAGGTTAGGCGATTTGTTCTGAAAAGTTCGCAAATGTTCTCAAAAGTTCTTTACGCATCGTTAAGAATATGAGAACAAAGGGGCAACTCGAAGATGGAGATGTCGACATGACCACGTTGCGCCAAATCAAGGATATCGCCTCCCGCGCCGAAGCCACGTTGCTTCAGGACGCTGCAGGTGCTGCTGCCCTGACGGTGATGCTGGTTGTTGCGCTGCACCTGCCGTCTTTGATCTGAGTTTCTGCCTGCGATCTTGCTTGATCCCATACCGCGCCCGTCCCAGGTGCTGTCCCGCGTTTCACCGGCTCTGCCTGCCGCCTGAACGCTCCCGTTTGCCGCGGGGTCCCGGATCTGTCCCACGCAAGAGACGCTTTCCCTGCGCCGCCATCCGCCCGGATGTGCGGCGCTTTTTTTGCCAACTTTTCAAGTTTTAGCCGTGCGGCGTGGCGGCATCCTGTCAATCAGTAACCGCTCAGGCGCAATCGGATTGCAGTGCCTGTTCCATCGCTTCGGCTGTCGCTTCGATACTTAGCAAGATAGACGCGTGGCGATTCTTGTAATCGCGCGCGGGTTCCAGAACTTCGAACCCATCAAAGGGGGCTTCTGGAACAGGGCCACCAGATTTCAGCATGGCGCGCAGCGCATCGCGGGCCGTTTGCACTTCGTCCAGTGTGCGACCGATGACGGCACCGCCCGTGACAGCCGCTGCAGCCTGACCAAGAGCGCATGCTTTGACATCTTGACCAAAGCCGGTGATGCGCCCGTCTTCCACTTGCACATCAATTGTCACGGTTGATCCACAAAGGGGCGAGCGCTTCTTAACCGTGGCGTGAGGGTCAGCCAGCCGTGCGTGATGCGGAATATCAGCGGCGAGGCCCAGGATGCGGCTGGAATAAAGCTTGATCAGGTCGGTATCGGCGGGCATGGCCCCTCCGCTCTGGTGTCGTAAGTCGTTTCCCCCTACATAGTCGGCTCGGACACAGATGCAAAAGGTTTTGCCATGTCGGATTTCGATCCCAACAGCCTGAAATTCAACGACCAGGGATTGATCCCGGCCATTGCGCAGGATGCGGACAGCCATGAGGTGCTGATGATGGCATGGATGAATGCCGAGGCGGTTTCCCGCACCTTGGAGACCGCGCGTGTCACGTATTGGTCACGTTCGCGGCAAGCGTTTTGGGTCAAGGGGGAGACCTCAGGCAATGTGCAAGAGCTTGTGTCGCTGCGTGTGGATTGCGACCGGGATTGCCTGCTGATGTTGGTGAAGCAAACTGGACCGGCATGCCACACGGGGCGGCGGACATGTTTTTATACAGACGTGACAGGTGGGTCCGAGATCGAGCTGATGACACCGATGGAGTGACACCGCTTCACGGGGCAGGCGGTAGCCCGACCATCTGCCGGATGTCGTTCGGTGTGGCGCCTTCAGCCCTGTATTTCGAGATCGCGCGCGCATCGTCGCGCTTTGCCAGCCGTTTGCCTGCATCGTCCCGGATCAGGCGGTGATGTTGGTAGATTGGGGTAGGCAGGTCTAGCAAGTGTTGCAGGACGACATGAATGCCAGTTGCTTCTGCCAAATCAGCGCCGCGTATGATGTGGGTCACTCCTTGGGCCGCATCATCAACCACAACGGACAAATGGTAAGACGTACCCATGTCCCGGCGCGCCAAAACAATATCCCCGATCTTCTGCATCGGATTGGTGACTTGGATTTGCCCGGCGTCCTCGCCAGTTTCGGAATAGGTGAGTGTGGCGCCGATCTGGGCAATGGCCGCCGATAGATCAAGCCGCAGTGCAACTGTTTCGGGGCGTGAACCTGTGCGCGGATGTGCGTGACGACAGGTGCCGGGATAGATGAGACCATCGGGACCGTGCGTCGGGGCGCCTTCTTGTGGTGCTTGTGCCGCGTCAAGAATGTCGCGCCGTTTACAGTCGCATTGGTAAAGCAAACCCTTGTCCCAGAGGATATCCAGCGCATGGGAATAGGCTGCCGTGTTCTCTGACTGGCGTATCACCGGCCCGTCCCACGTCACGCCCAACCATCGCAGGTCGTCATAGATCTGGTTTTCCCAGTGGGTCCGCGCGCGTGATTTATCAATATCCTCAATCCGCAGTAGGAAATTGCCATTCTGCGCCCGTGCCATGTCATGCGCCAGCATGGCAGAATAGGCGTGACCCAGATGCAATGGGCCAGTCGGCGACGGTGCGAGATCGTGTGGTGAAGATCACGCTTTTTCAAGCACGTAGACGTTGGACTTCAAGTCAATGCCGGGCAGGTGATCCCCGTGCTCCTTGAACAGCAGACGGCCCGCGCCGCAATCGGTCCACGCGGCCACACCGGCTTCGTTTGCCGGATCTTCAAGCGCGTGGTCGTTGAAAGAGAACACCAGTTTACCGCCTTTGGGTAGCGCCCGCATCAGCGTATGAAGTACGTCGATGGGCGCGGCCCCTGCGCCAATGACGCCGATCGCGGCCATAGTCGTGTAGCAGTCTCTTGGCAACGCGCCGTCTGCCTCGATCTGATCCAAGTGCCGATACACAGCCTTGGTGCGTGCGCCTTCAAGCATCTCGGCAGACAGGTCGACGCCGTCGATGGCCTCGAACCCAGCCAACGTCAACGCCAGGCCTGACAGACCTGTCCCACAGCCGAAGTCGAGGATCGGGGCGGAGAGGTCGGCCACATACTTCCGCAATGCTTCGGCGCAACGGCCTGGTGTCGCATATCCGTTTTGGGCCACTTCTGCTTCGTAGCTGGCGGCCCAATCGTCATAAAGCGCGCGGGTCGAAGTCGCGTCGCGTGCCTGATAGGCCTTGTCCAAAAATCCAGTCATGCCAACAGAGTAAAGGCCTGATGCCGTATCAGTCCAGTATTTAGGCGGCTGCGGCCTGCGGGGCGAGCCAAGCCTGCCAATCCGCCTTGGCCCGATCGGTGTAGGCCTTGTAGCGGTCCTTGCGCCCACGCCGACCGCCTCGCAATCCCTCGACCGGAGGAAAAGACCGAAGTTGACGTTCATCGGCTGGAATGTCTTGGCGTCGGCCCCACCGGTGATGTGGGTGATCAGGGCACCCATGGCCGTTGTGGCCGGGGGCATGTCCAACGAACCGCCAAGGATCTCGGTAGCTGCAGCGCGTCCTGCCAGCAGGCCCATTGCCGAGGATTCAACATATCCTTCGACACCGGTGATTTGTCCCGCAAAGCGGATATTGGGGCGCGACCTCAGGCGCATATCTGCGGTCAACAATGTGGGGGAGTTTAGGAACGTGTTGCGGTGAATACCGCCAAGGCGGGCGAAACGTGCATTCTCAAGGCCCGGAATGCATTTAAAAACATCGGCCTGCGCGCCGTACTTCATCTTGGTCTGGAAGCCGACGATATTGTAGAGCGTGCCCAGTTTATTGTCGCGCCGCAGCTGTACGACTGCGTGAGCCTTGACCTCGGGCTGGTGCTGGTTCGTGAGGCCCACTGGTTTCATCGGGCCGTGGCGCAGTGTCTCGCGGCCACGCTCTGCCATCACTTCAATGGGCAGGCAGCCGTCGAAATAGCCAGCGGTCTCACCCTCGTGAAACTCAGTTTTGTCGGCGGCCAGCAGTGCGTCGATGAAGTCGTCGTATTGCTGCTTGTCCATGGGGCAGTTGAGGTAGGCGGTGCGCTCTTCCTCAGTCTCGCCCTTGTCATAGCGGGACTGCATCCACGCTTTTTCCATGTCGATGGAGTCGAAATAGACGATCGGCGCGATTGCGTCGAAGAAAGCCAGTGCTTCGGCGCCCGTTTCATCCGAAATCGCCTGACCCAGCGCCGTTGAAGTTAACGGACCTGTGGCGATGATCCAGTGACCGTCATCGGGCAGGGCGGTAATCTCTCCGTATTCAACAGAGATGTTCGGGTGCGCCATCAACGTGTCTGTCACCGATTGGGCAAAAGGATCACGGTCAACGGCCAGCGCGCCACCCGCGGGCAGGCGGTGCTTGTCCGCGGTTTGCATAATCAGCCCATTTGCGGCCCGCATTTCCCAGTGCAGCAACCCAACGGCATTCTGCTCGCTGTCATCCGACCGGAAGGAGTTGGAGCAGACCATTTCGCCCAAAAGGCCGGTTTGATGCGCGAACGTACCGACCTTGGGGCGCATTTCGTGGATCACGACTTGGACGCCCATGTTTGCCGCCTGCCAAGCAGCTTCGGACCCGGCCATGCCGCCGCCCACGATATGAAGGATTTTTGTCATGGGCGGGATGTAGGGCATGCGTGTCGGTCGCGCAATCCATGCTCAGTCCGCTTTGGCAATTGATAAGGATCAATGTGGCCGGTGTTGGCGGCCTCTATGCAGGGATCACAATTGTACAGGACAGGACTATGACACTACTCAGACTCGCTTTCGTGGTTTCAGCACTCTTCGCCTTGCAGGCGTGCGAGGAACCGGACCGTTATCCGATCAGCGGAGAGCCATGCAGCCCCGAGGATCCGGTGATTGTTGCGCCTCCTGGTGATTGCGGGCCGGTTACATAGGTAACGCACCCGTTCGCGGGCCCAGAAATTGTTCGATTTTGAAGGGAAATTTTTGGGGTCGCCGCTGCGGGGATGGTCGGTCAGAGAGAGGCTGACCTGGAGGGACCTTCCGCACTCGGCGACCCAAAAATGTCATTGGTTTGTTAACCCTGTCCAATTTGTGCCTCATTTGTGCCCAAATTGCTAGTGGTATATCGGAAATAGTCGGTCCACGATTTGGAAACAACCAAAACTCTTACGGGATTTTATCCGCTTTTGCCGGGTTATTGTGACCAGTTTGGTGGGCGTTTTTCTATAAACGCGTCAATGCCCTCGACCGTATCCGGATTCATCATATTCGCGACCATAACCTCTCCTGTATAAGTGTAGGCTTGGGCGATGGGCATCTGAAGCTGTTCATAGAATGCCTGCTTGCCGATCTTGACCGCGCTGCCCAGCTTGTCAGCGATCCGGTTGGCAAGGTCGCGGGCCGTTGCATCCAACTCTTCCATCGGCACGGCATGGTTAACAAGGCCCAGCTCAACCGCACGTGCTGCCTCGATAAACTCGCCCGTGGTCAACATTTCAAAGGCCTGTTTGCGTGGGATATTGCGGCTCAGCGCCACCATCGGCGTTGAGCAGAACAGGCCGATGTTTACACCATTGACCCCAAACCGTGTCCCATGTGCCGCGACAGCAAGGTCGCAGGTTGCTACCAGTTGGCACCCCGCGGCCGTCGCGATGCCGTGCACTTGTGCAATGACGGGTTGGGGCAGGGACTGAATGCGCGCCATCATTGCGGCGCAACGGTCGAACAAGTCTTTGAAATACGCTGTGCCGCCATCGGCTGATTGTCGTCCTGCCGTCATCTGTTTCAGGTCATGGCCCGCGCAAAAAGCCTTGCCCGCACCCGACAGCACCACGGCGCGCACAGAACTGTCATTCGCAACATCATCCAAAGCACCATGCAATTCGGCGATCATTTCACCCGATAGCGCGTTCAGGCGATCAGGTGAGTTCATGCGCAGATGAGCAACTGCCCCTGTGACCTCACGTTCCAGAATTGTCATCTTGCCCTCCAACATATTTGCGGCTCACCCTATGGCAGGGACAAGGGAAGGAAAAGCATGGCTGTTGTAATGACCGCGCCCGAGATGAACGCATTTCTACAAAAGGTGTTCTTGGAAGTTGCGGGTGAGTTCCATGTCGAGGAGGTGACGGAAGAGGGGGTTGTTCTGCGGCTTCTCGTGCAGGACCGGCATTTGCGCCCAGGGGGTACGGTTTCAGGGCCTGCGATGTTCGGGTTGGCGGACGTGACGGCGTACATGGTGACTTTGGCCCATATTGGGCCGCGAGCGCTGGCTGTGACGACAAACTGTTCCATCGACTTCATGCGTAAACCGAAGGCCGGGGTTGATCTGATCGCGCATGGTCGTTTGTTGAAGCTGGGCAAGCAATTGTCGGTGACGGATGCCTTATTGTTCTCGGAGGGTGATGACAAGCCTGTGGCGCGGGCCAGCCTGACCTACGCCATTCCACCCCAAGGTGTTGATCTGCAGAAATAAAAAACGGCCGGGTCAAGCCCGGCCGTAAGGAAGAGGTCTGGCAGGTGCCACGGGGATGTCACGCCCGCCAGAACACGCGCCAGGCTTCATATTCAGCCTCGGCGGGTGTCAGCCCCACGTCGCGCAGCAAGTGCGGATCCAAATGGCGCAAAGCCAGGCGGCTGCGTCGACGTTCGGCCCATTTTGACAGCATCACCGCAATGCGCAGCGCGACAACCGAGGTTGCCGGAATGCGGTTCTGCGCAGTCAGGTAAGCCAGGTGCGAGGCGGGCGTTTGCATGTAATGTGTCATGGGAAACTCCTAAATTGTATTGACACAATGTGGCGATATTGCCATGAATATGTGATACAATGCGAAATCAGATAACGCTACGGAAACATTGTAATGGATACAATTTGGTCGCCTGATCTGCTGGATGGACAAGGGCCGAAATACAAGGCGGTGATGCATGTCATCCGTCAGCGTATCTCGGACCATGATCTGACACCGGGGGACAAATTGCCTCCCGTGCGCGATCTGGCTTGGAGCCTTGGTATTACACCTGGCACTGTGGCGCGTGCGTATACGCTGTTGACGGATGATGGGACTCTGAAGGCAGAGGTGGGGCGTGGCACTTTCGTTGCGCAACCCGATGAAAAGGGGCCGCTTTTCTCAGACGCACCTATCGAGGTCGATAGTGTCACGCATAATTCCGGGGCGCAGACTTGGGACGTCAACCTGTTCTCTCCTCATTTGCCCAACGTTGGGCAGGCGACACTGATCCGTAAGCTTCTGGCGAAAGTTGCCCACGACCCGCCCTCAGGGGTGATGCACTATCCGACGCGGGCCGGAGGCGCGCAGGCGCGCACAGCCTCGGCGGCTTGGTTGGCCGGGGCGCCGATTGGATCTTTTGGACCAGATGACATCGTTTTAGCCAATGGCGGGCAGAACGCGATTCTCCTGATACTTCAGGCGCTTCTGAAAGGGCGACGCCCTGCTATTTTGGTTGAGGATCTCGCCTATCCGGGCTTTCGGCGTGCTGCCGAGTTGCTGCGCACTGACACGATCCCTGTCGAAATGGATGCACAAGGGGTCATACCGGAGGCATTGGACGCGGCGGCCAAGGCGCATGATGCGCAGATATTTTGCACCTCTCCCGAAGTGCATAATCCCACATGTGGCTTCACACCACGGGCCCGGCGCGAAGAGCTTGCCGACGTCGCGCGCCGTCATGATCTGCAGATCCTTGAAGATGATTGTTACAGGCTTGGACAGGCACAGGCCCCCAGTTATAGGATGATTGTACCAGAGCGTACTTGGTACATTTCCTCGATCTCCAAATCCATTACACCTGCCTTGCGGCTTGGAATTGCTGTTGCACCAAAAGGGCGGGCCAATGTCCTGCGGCGCACAGCCGAATATTCGTTCTTTGGTCTGGCCACACCGATGACCGACCTGTTCGCAGCCCTGCTGGTTCACCCCGAACTGCCTGATCTCATGGCAAGCGCGCGCAAGAGCATCGGCACGTATGTTCAACGTGCGGTAAATGTGCTGGGCGGCTATGACATCGCTTGGCGCAAGGATGTCCCATTCCTATGGCTGCGGTTGCCCGAAGGATGGCGGGCTGGCGCATTTGTGCAAGCAGCGTCAAAGCAAGGCGTCGGCATCCGTGCCGCTGAAGACTATGCTTGCCGAGATGCGCGTACACCGCATGCCGTGCGCATCGCTATCAATGCAGGGGTCAGCCTGCAGTCTTTCGAAGCTGCCATCGAAAGGTTGCGAGACCTGCTGGACAATCCGCCCGATCAGATCGGGGTTTAAAGCAGACCGCCAGCGCCCCAAGCGAGGCCAAAAGCTATTGTCAGGCCGGACAACACCGCCGCGTATCCCGTAAGTTTCGCCCATGAAAACGGGCGCTCGCCATAGGTGCGTCCTTGCATACCGCACACAACAACCTTCATCGCGTCGCCATTGTACTGATAGTGCAGGATCCAGACGGGCAGCAGGATGCGCCTGTACCGAACACCGGTGGTATCAGTGATATAGCGCACGTCATGCACGCCAGACTTGCCTACATGTCCCTTGATCCGGTTGCGGATCAGAAGGTCCTTGTCCTCTGCGTTTGCGGTCAGCCCTTCGGCCACCGATTGGTGGTGTCGTTCGGCCCCGAACCCGGCCAGGTAGCCGGGACGGTAGGGGCGCAGGCGGCGTGGTTCGAAATCGTGCAGGATGCCATCGCGTATGAGCGGTGTGATGTGGGGGGAGGCAGGAACCAGCAGATCGTCAAAACTGATGCGCAGTGCGCCCGAAGTTTTTCGCGTAACTGTCCGCTTGTTCCTGCGAACCTTGTACTTGGCCCAGTAATTCACGGCCTCTTCGCTGTCGAAAGTCCAGAACGGAACATAAAGGCCAGCCACCCGTGCCTTGGCGACAACGGCTTTCAGGTCAGACGGGGCGGCCCAACGCCGCGCCACCCAATCCACGGCTGCCACTTGTGCATCGCGTTCGGGCACGCGAAACGGGATGAGCGCCTTGGTCTGATACCCTGTGTCACTGGTCGCCAGCACCACCGGTCCATCGCAATAGGAACAGCGCTCGGACAGGGTTTGGCCGACAAACACGACGTCCCCGCCGCAGGTTTGGCAATGATGGACGCGGGTTTCGGTCAGTACGGGCGGGTCATCCTCTGGCGTATCCGGATCGAAATCAAACTCTTGTGCTGCCCGATGATTGTCCTGGGTTTCCAACCCATACCGCGTGGCGCAACTGGTGCAGACCAGCGCCTGTTGCGCCGGATCATAGATGCATTGCCCTGCGCAATTGGCGCATTGCAGTTCGGACTGTGCGGCGCTGATGTCATCCATCAATCGGACTCCATGATGGCCATTGCGATCTCAAGTAGGATGCGTAGGCGCAGCCAGCCACGATCAATCGCGGCCCCAAGGTCTCCATGCACGGCCCAGTCGCCAATGATGGTGGCGACGAACCACGTGCTCATCAGCCAGAACGCCACCATGGACCAACCGCGGATCGACCGCAGCCATCCGGCAGAGCCATGCCTTAGCTCATGTTTGGCTTCATAGACCGTGATCAGCTTGCGCATGGCAGGTGCGCCTACGATAGTTGCGCACACCAGGAGCGCTAAGGCTGCGAGGGCAGGTGGTGCGAATTCGAGTATCATAGCGGCGGGTATCCATGCTGCGAAATGGGGTATAATAATACCTTATTTTTAAGAGACTGATTTTGCTTGCTTAAAACTGGTTTCCTGCCGTTGACGCAGGTTTGCCCTGCTGTATAACCACGCAATCTGAAATTCCACCCTTCAAGGGATTCACTCATATGAAAACCTATACCGCAACACCTGCGGACATCGACAAGAAATGGATCCTGATCGACGCCGAGGGCGTTGTTCTGGGCCGCCTTGCCTCGATCGTCGCCATGCGTTTGCGTGGCAAGCACAAGCCGTCGTTCACACCCCACATGGACTGTGGCGACAACGTGATCATCATCAACGCGGACAAGATCCAGTTGACCGGCAACAAGCGCCAGGAACACCACTACTGGCACACTGGCCACCCCGGCGGGATCAAGTCGCGCACCAAGGAGCAGATCCTTGAGGGCGCACATCCCGAGCGCGTTGTGACCCTGGCCGTCAAGCGGATGCTGCCCGGCAACCGCCTGAGCCGTCAGATCATGACCAACCTGCGTGTCTATGCCGGGGCCGAGCACCCGCATGAAGCACAAAGCCCCGAAGTTCTGGACGTGAAGTCCATGAACAAGAAAAACACCCGGAGCGCATAAGCATGGCTGACGAAATCAACACACTCGAAGACCTGCAAGCCGTCGCTGGCGACGCTGCCCCGGTCGAAGTCGAAATGACCCCGCGCGAGCCCGTCCGTGACGAGTTCGGTCGTTCCTATGCTACCGGCAAACGGAAGGACGCGGTTGCCCGTGTCTGGATCAAGCCCGGTTCCGGCAAGGTCACCGTGAACGGCAAAGAGCTGAACACATATTTCGCACGCCCCGTGCTGCAGATGATTCTGCGCCAACCCTTCCAGGTTGCCGGTGTCGAAGATCAGTTTGACGTGACAGCCACCGTCAAGGGTGGTGGCCTGTCGGGGCAAGCCGGCGCAGTCAAGCACGGCATCTCGAAAGCCCTGCAGTTGTATGATCCTAGCCTGCGCGGCGCACTGAAAGCCGCCGGCTTCCTGACGCGCGACAGCCGTGTGGTTGAACGTAAGAAATACGGTAAGGCCAAAGCGCGTAAGAGCTTCCAGTTCTCCAAGCGTTAAGCTGTCTATCCGAGGATCGAAAGAACGAAAACGGCCGCAAAGTATTGCGGCCGTTTTTTCACTTGTTAAACAACAATCTAATCGTGTTCGATACGCCATTGACTGGGAGAGAGAGAGATGGGAATTAGACGCTTCTGGAAAAACCTGCCCCCGGTGAAGCGGACGGAACGTCGCGTTCTGCGCGAGGCTGAGCAGCGGCGGTTGGACAAAGTAAACTCGATCCCGGTGTACGACTTGGCGGCAAAGCACTGCGAAAATGCGCGAATTGTTCCGAACCGTGCGGCATTGCTGGAACGCATGCCGTCAAATGGAATTGTCGCGGAATTGGGCGCTGACGAAGGTGAGTTCAGTGCAACGATCTTGAAACTGAACACTCCTCGCAAGTTGCATATCGTAGATGTTTGGGGAAGTGACAGGTACAACGACGACAAGGCCAACGCGGTGGCTGATAGATTCAAGTCACAAATCGACGAAAACAAGGTCCAGATCACGCGCAAGCTGTCGACCGATGCGGTTGAAGACTTCCAAGACGGTTACTTCGATTGGATCTACATCGATAGCGATCATGGATACAGCGTGACGATTAGCGAATTGCACGCCTACGCCCGCAAGATTAAGCGCGGCGGGTTCATAGCGGGGCATGATTATACGATGGGTAATTGGGTCAAAGGCTTTAAGTACGGTGTCATCGAAGCCGTTGCCGAGTTCTGCGTGAAAGAAGACTGGACCATCGCGTACCTGACCGCGAATTACCATGAAGGCAACAGTTTTGCGTTAACCCGATTGTAGTGCATAGCACGCCAGTCTGGGTATTCGGCTGTGGGTTGCTGGTTTCGTGACCAACAGCATCGGCGTTGTCGAGGAAGCAATACGTATTGGGGCAAAAGCGCCCATCGGGTTCCAGTTCTCCAAGCATTTATTCTTGGTACATGCAGCGCAAAAGGGGCGGTCAATTGGGTCCCTTTCATTCGCGTCTTGGCGAGCGTCCACTGCTACACCTGGACACGCGTCGTGCCTGACTTGATTACGCCCAGTCCGCCGCGCGCGCGTATTATTCGGCGCCTGCTGGATCTGTCGAGGGGGTGCGAAAGTGCGTCAATGACGTCTTTGGTCCTGCCGTGGACATGGCCGCACGGCTTCAGGTCTTTGCCCGTCCGATGAAAATCGTGTCACCGATCAGCATGAAATTTGACGTGATCGACGGGTTCCAGTTGGACGATATCGGGGGCTATGCGATCAAGGTACTTGGCGATGTTGAGCGATTGAACGTCGACAACAATCTGACGAAAGCGCGCTGAGCCTGGCCTGAGTGCAAGCACGGCCCGTACCCGCAAAAGTCGGCCTACAACCCAGAATTGGTTTTGCGAACGGGTCACCCTGCCATAACCTGACCTAACGTCACCCAAAAACAACTGTGACCTTTAGGGAGGAAACACCATGGATCGAATGCGCTTTGGCATCTTTCTCGCCCCGTTTCATAAACCAGGGGTTAATCCGACTCTTGCTTTGGAACAGGACCTCGAACTCGTTCAATGGCTTGACCGCTGTGACTATGACGAGGTCTGGTTTGGCGAACACCACTCTGCCGGTTCCGAGATTTCAGCCAGCCCTGAGATTATGATCGCAACAGCCGCGCCACGCACGCGGCGGATCAAGCTGGGCACCGGTGTTGTATCGGTCAGCTATCACAATCCGCTTTGGGTGGCCGAAAAGATCGTGCAGCTTGATCACTTGACGCGGGGCCGGGCCATGTTGGGCCTTGGGCCCGGATCGCTGCCGACCGATGCCGCGATGATTGGGTTGAGCCAAAAAGACACGCGCGGCCTTCTTGCCGATGGGCTTGACGTGATCACGCGACTGCTGCGTTCGGACGAGCCGGTCAATTTTGAGAATGATCGGTGGGTGCTCAAGGATGCACGGCTGCATCTGCGACCCTATTCCAATTTTGACCTTGCGACGGCCGCGGTCGCCTCGCCGACAGGGCCGAAACTCGCTGGCAAATACGGTACCGGGTTGATCTCGATCGGGGCGACAACGGCTGCAGGGTTTGATGCGCTGGCGCTGCATTGGGACGTGATTGAAGAAGAGGCCAAACATCATGGTCACACGCCTGACCGTTCGAAATGGCGCCTTGTGGGCCTTTGTCATATTGCTGAAACAGCGGAACAGGCGCGGCGCGACGTGGAATATGGGATTGAACACTGGTTCAACTATTTCCAGGAAATTGCGGCGTTCCCGCAGATGTCGATGCCAGGACAGAACGCAAAGGAGATGATCGACTTCATCAACGACAGTGGATTTGGCGCTATCGGCACGCCGGACATGTGCAAAGCGCAAATTGATCGGCTCTGGAAGCAATCTAATGGTGGCTTTGGCGCGTACCTGATGCTTGCACACAATTGGGCCAACTTCGAAGCAACCAAGAAGTCCTACGAACTGATCGCGCGTGAAGTGTTCCCGCATTTCCAAGGGCAGCATTTGGCGACAATGAATGCGGCCGTGCGCGCGCAAAAACTGCGTCCGGAGCTGGCAGATATTCACATGAAAGCGGTTGAGACTGCACAAGCCAAATACGCGGCTGAGAAAGAGGCGCGGCACACAAGCGAGCCGGCTGAATAGGCCCGCGCGCATGCGTCGCTCGCGCAAACGCGTGGGCGACGCATCAGTCGTCGGGACGGATCAGGCCCAAACCACGCAAATAGATCCCGATCCCTGTCTCGAGCAAATCCTCGGGCGGGAAGGGCGATGTTGTGCCCGGTGAGTTGCGTGCAAATAACTCAACCACCCCGTGGACTCAGGGCCCATATATGGGCCGAGAACATTGAGGCTGGGGGGCGCTTGTCTTCAGGAATGTGCTGAGACAAATCCGCCGCTGCTTTTTCCAAGACAGCATTGGCACGTGTCACCACGTCAGCAAGCTCAGGCGTGCGGTTGGTCGAAATACCACTTTCGAACATTGCGATATAGTGGCCGGGAAAACGGCGGGCAAAGGCAAGATAGGCGCGTCCAGTGGCCTCGAAGGCGGCGAGCGCAGACGGTTGCCCGGATTGGTACGCGTGCTCCATCAAGTCGGCAAAGATGCCATAGCCCTGGCGTGCGCATTCCGCGATCAGGTCTTCGCGCCCTTCATAGTGACGATAGACCGCCGCAGGGGTCACACCTGCTTGCTTGGCCGCTTCGGACAGCGTGAACCCGGTGGGCCCCTTGTTTTCGATCAGCTGCAGGGCAGCTTCGATCAGGGCCTGACGCAGGTTACCGTGGTGGTACCCGCGTTTAGGCATCCCAGATATCCGGTCCGCCGCAAATACCTTTTTCTATCTTTCCAATGTTTTGCGGGTCTTTGTTTGTGTAGTCGAGCCCATGAAGAACCGTGCGGATCGCATTGAGCCGCGCGCGCCTCTTGTCATCGGATCGCACGACGGTCCAAGGCGCGTGGCTGGTGTGGGATCGGTCCAAAGTCTCGCGGATGGCATCGGTATAGAGATCCCATCGTTTCAATCCCTCTACGTCGATCCAGCTCAGTTTCCATTGCTTCAGCGGATCCCGCTCACGCGCGAGAATACGGCGCAACTGTTCGGCACGGCAGACGTTCAGCCAGAACTTGAAGACGTGAATACCTTCATCGACCAACATCTTTTCAAACGGATTGACCTGAACAAAGAAATGCTGGCGCTGCTTGGTGGTGCAAAAATCGAAAACCTTCTCGACCACTGCGCGGTTGTACCAGCTGCGGTCAAAGAATGTGATTTCCCCACCCGAGGGCAACCGCCGGATATAGCGCTGGAAATACCATTCAGAGGCTTCGGTTTCCGTGGGTTTGGACAGCGCTACAACATGGGCACCACGCGGGTTCAGGTTTTCGCGGAACCGCTTGATCGTGCCGCCCTTACCGGCGGCGTCCCGGCCTTCAAAGACACAGGTTACGCGTGCCCCGGTGTTCGACACCCAGTTCTGCATCTTGACCAGTTCGATCTGCAGGGCATCCATCTCGCGCTCGTAGGCCTTCCTGCTCATTCTTTCGTCGTGCGGGTAAGTGGGTGTCAGGATGTCGTCTTTGTCCGCTGTGCGAAGCTTGTCCCGAATGTCATCGGACGCACCGGTCTCGAAGAATTCGGTGATCGCGCCATCGAAGGGAAGGCTCATGGTTCGAGACCCCAAGTTACTGCTCTTAACATGTAATATGGGCGACACAGCCGTTTAACGCAAACCTGCACGGGTAGCGACGCGGTCAATTGCTGCAATTACATCGCTGGCGTGCGTGTGGTGCGGCATATGTCCCACATCTTGCAGGACTGTAAGGTTGGCGCCAGCAATCTGATCGGGCAGTTTGATGGAATGCACGTCCAGCGGCACAATTGTGTCCGCATCCCCATGCACGATTTCCACGGGTTCAGTGATCTCGTCGTAGCGCGCGGACAGGTTGACTACGTGCGGGCGCAGCCAGTTCACCTGTCGCGTATTGGCGCGCATGGTGTTGCGGCGCAGGGTCATGGCCGATCCGACGTGGTCCAGGTACCCGGCCGGGGCCTTCTGCGGTTCAAAGATACCTGCAACAATAGTGTCGACATAGGTTTGCGGCACGAACGCGGAAAGCAGAGGGATCACCAAAGCACCGCCCCAGGCAGTCCCGCCAACCGTATAGGTCCAGTCCAATGTGCCTGGCCAAGGGTTTGCGACACCAGCAACGGACACAATGCCAGCCAGATCATCGAACTCGACAGCCCAGGCAAGGGCAACGACGCCCCCAAAGGAATGGCCCAGAACAATCGGGTTTTCGACACCCAGCTTTTGTGTTGCTGCACGCAACAGACGCGCCTGCGTGATCGGATCCTCGTGTGCATTGGTCCAGATCCGCTCATATTGCGGCCCGGCACGGTCGCTCCACCCAAGCCCCGGGCGATCGAGGATCGTGATCCGGTACCGGTCCTTGAGCAGATCGGCAAAGGCAAAGGTGAAATCCCGCGTGTTCCCCGATGCTCCGTGGATCAGCACGAGGTCCGGACCTTTGCCCATTTGTTCCACATGCACAGCCATGCCGTCCACGTCGATCAACGTGCCTTGCGGCGGGTAGTGAACTGCCGCATTGCGTTCGCGCTTCTGCGCAAGGACTTGCACGGTTCCAACGCCGACAAGGGCCAGCACGACCAAAACAACCAACATCGTTTTCATGTCCTTACCCCCGCAGATCGGTGCGGTCCTGGCCGATCCGGTTCATGTCATACGGGGTGGTGAGATAAACCTCAGACAGCCAATTGCCATAGAGAAGATGCGCATGGCTGCGCCACCGATTGGTGGGCATGTGCGTCGGGTCATCGCCGGGGAAATAGTCGACCGGCAGGGCGATCTCGGCCCCTTCGACCTGAACATTGGCCAGATCGCGGTCATATTCCTGTTTTAGCGTGTCACTGTCGTATTCAAAATGGTTCAGGATGTAGAGGGCGCGGTGCGCTGGGTCCTCGATCAGGCACGGCCCGGCTACATCCGAGCCCAGCAAGACGGGCAGGCCAGCGGCTTCGACTTCCGCGGCGCGCACTTCGGTCCAGCGAGAGACAGGCACCACGCAGTCATCGGAAAAGCCCCGCAGATACGGTGATGCAGGCGCCAGATTCGCATGCCGATACGTGCCGAACAGTTTTGACCCAAGCAGGTGTTTGGGCACCCTGTGGAAATGATGCAGCATGGCCATCCCGCCCCAACACACACCAAATGTGGAGTGCACATTGGTCTGGGTCCAATCCATGACCTCTTCCAACTCTGCCCAGTAATCCACGTCCTCGAAATCAAGGTGTTCGATGGGAGCACCGGTAATGATCAACCCGTCAAACTTCTGCGCCTTCACCTCCTGAAAGGGGCGGTAAAAGCTCTCCATATGCGCGGCGGCCGTGTTCTTTGTCTCGTGGTCCGACATACGGATCAGCGTCAGCTCGATCTGCAAAGGCGTGGCCCCGATCAGGCGCGCAAACTGTGTTTCTGTCTGGATCTTCTTGGGCATCAGATTCAACAGCCCGATCTTCAGCGGGCGGATATCCTGATGACTTGCCAGCTCATCGTCCATCACCATCACGCCTTCGTTCGTCAGAACGTCATAGGCGGGCAGGGTGGATGGCAATTTGATAGGCATGATCGCAATCTTTCACAGTGGTCGCGATCAGATAGCGGTTGCTGGCCCGGGTTTCCAGATGTGTAGGCGTTGGTAAACAAACCTTGACAGGGGTGTGACGTCCAACCGATGGTTGACGATATTTTATAAAGTTCGATTTCAGGAGGTCTGCGATGGCACGTTTTTGCCTGATTGCCCTTTGTTTATTTGCACTATCTGCCTGCAACGCGCCGGATGCTGGCCCCGGCGTCAAGGCGTTCGGAGAAACAGTCGCTGCTGCATCCAAGTCTGCCGAACCGGAGATTGATAGGGCTGTTGCCGAGCAAACGCGCGCGGCCGTTGCAGCAGCTGCCCGCAGTGGGCGCGACATCTATGCCGCGCCACTAGGCTGTCAGGATGTGGCGCTGTCTCTGGATCTCAGCACAGTCCCAGATGATCAGGCGGTTGCGCCTTGTGATCTGACGCCAAAGGTCACCCTGTCGAAAAAGAGGGGCGACGCGAAGTTTGCGCAAGAGGGGCTACAAACCTTGCATGACTATGCAGCGACATTGTCCGCGATTTCCGGGTCTTCGGTGGCCGGTGACGTGACCACCAATTTCAATGCCTTCAACAAAAGCCTGACCGAGTTTGCTGCAACGGTGAATGTGGCGCCCAAGAACGCACCCCTAAATGCTGAACAATTTGGCGCATTGGGCAACCTGCTCGGAACGGCGGTTGAGGCACGTCGTCGCGCTATTCTGGAGCGCCTCGTCTCAACAGCGCATCCTGAAATCCGCATAATCGTCTACGAGTTGATCGCGCATTTCGAGATCAAGGGTGACGATGACATGCTGGACGCTTTCGACCGTTTGGATGCTGCCTATGGGCGCATGACGGACGCACAGGGTACATCCGGATATCTGTCCGCTGTGCGGGCGTATGAACAAGAGTTCAAGCGCTTTGAAAAGCAGAAGGCCAAGGCGCAGTCAGTCAAATTGCTGGCCATTTGGCGCCAACACCAACTTTTGTTGGAGCAGGTAAAGTCTCGACCGGATGCGGCCGAGATTGGCAAGCTGGTCAAACAGGTCCAGGCCCTCAAGGGCTGATTATTTGAATAGGTGATTTATGAAAAAAATGTCATTGGAATGGCAACTTATGAAGAGTTGTTGATTGTAGGACGTGCAGCCTCGGCCGAGTTGGAGGAGCGCGCGGATGAAGAACCTGATCTGAGCCAGAAAAAGGCGCTGCGGCGGACGGCCCGAGATATCCGGAGCGGCATGACCAAGCTGCGGCGCGCGCAGTATGTTGAGCTGACAACACCGCGCCCAGGCGAGCCATCCACTGCGGGCGCTCGTCTGCGTGCCGCGGTAAAGGCGGCCAAGGCGGACCTTCGTAAACTGGAAAAAGCGGCCAATGCGCTCAAGATTGCTGCGAACTGGCTGGATCGCGCGACGAAGCTGTTCCGGATCGTCGCCTAGCCGCTGCGCAGTTTAGAGGTCAGTGCGTCTGCGATCAGATCGTTAAAGTTGGCCTCGCCGTTCAGGGTGGCCACGTCGTCTGCGGTCACTGTCACACTCCAGCGTGACATCGATCTCGTATCGTGGTTGGCGGTGTGCCAGCGCGCGGGCGTAGGTCCAGCGGACAAAGGCATTGGGATCGACCTTGTCCTCGGCCTCACCCGTTTCGGCAAGGTATTCGGACCAGCAGTCCAGCAAAAAGTCAGGCTGATACGCCATGGGTTTCGGCGCTTTATCGAAGCGGGCGATCAGCGCGGCAGTGTGTGCTTCGTCCCCTTTGATCCAGATCGGAAGCGCAACAGAGCTTAGCGTGGTCATCAAGGGGTCATTGTCATCGTTGGGATCGACCCATTCGCAGATCGACCCGCCTGTGTCACAGATAAAATTGGGGTATCCATAAAGCTGCTGTGCCCGTTCAGCGAAATAGCCGGTGTCGTTAAGCGCGGCGATTTCTGACAGGCGGAACTGCTCTTGCCGACGGCGATACTCTGCGATTGGCAAGCCACCTTTGGCCGGGTCGCCTGGTTTTCCCAGGTATGTGGAAACAGGGCTCAGGTTATGGAAGGTGATGTTCGAGCCGATATAGATGCTGTCGGACATCAGAAGATCGCGCAGAAACGGCACCTTCATGGCTTCGGCCTTGGCGTTGTCGGTGATGCGTTCGCCCATGTAGCGCGTGCCGATCCGGTAATCGATCGAGTAATGGAACCAATTCCCGCTGTCGCGCAATGTCGTGGACATATGTGTTTTGCCCAAGCCGGACATGCCAAAAACAAGCACACGTTTCGACGGAGCGGCCCGCCAGCTGTCCGCATCGCGATAAAGCATTGTCGTCAAGGTCCCCGCGCCGTTTTCCGGTTTGGGCTGTCCTAGCCGCGAGGGGTGGGGCGGTCAACGCTCCTGCGTCGCAGAAGGGTGAGGATGCGACCATCGATGATGGCCAACCCAAGCGCCAGCAGGGCGAAACCAGCAAAGGCGTTTGGGTTCAGTACCTCGTCCCGCACAATTGAACCCAAGATGATTGCGACCGGTGGAATGACCAATGTTACCAGCATCAGATTGCCCGATCCGGCCATGGCCAGAACGCGATAGTAGAGAAGGTAGGCGCCTGCCGTCGCGATGATTGCATAGTAGGCAATGGCCAGAACCGTATCGGTTTGCAGGTTCAGACTGATTGGCCCATCGACCATCCAAGCCAACGGAACTGTTACCAGGCTGGACCCCGTCAACATGCCCGCCGCCGCGACCTGCGGGCGTAAACCACTCAGGAAGTGCCGCCCCCAAACGCCAGCCAGAGCGTAACTAACTGTGCCGGCCACAATTGCCACTTGGGCCAGGCTGCGCAGATCGAAGGATTTGAAGTTCTCAAGTCCGATCGCAGTCGCCACGCCGAAAAACCCAAGGACAACACCCACTGCCTTGCGGGCACTGATCCGCTCGTCCGCAAAAAAGAGTGCTGCTGCAATCACGCCAAAGATGGCCGTGGCCGCATTCAGGATCGAGGTGAGACCGGTTTCAATGTAAAGCTGCCCCCAAGCCATGAGACCGAAGGGGATAACGTTGTTCAGAACACCCATGCCCAGAAAAGCGACCCAGACGCGCGGATCGCGCGGCACTGGCAGGCGCATGGACCAGACTACGAGCCACAGGGCGCACATGGCCCAGAAGGTGCGATGTGCGATACTGGTGAGGGGGGCGATTTCATCCAGCGCAATGCGGATGGACAAGAATGAAGCGCCCCAGATGAGACCAAGAAGCAGTAGTTCGGACCATGCGCGTCCAGAGAGAGTTTTTGTGCTTTCATGGACGTACCCTGTCAGCCCGACTTATCTTCTGCCACCCGGAACCTGCGCAAAGAAAAACCCCGCCCAGAAGGGCGGGGTTTCTGAATTGTCCCCGCGGGGACAGAATCAGAACTGGTAGGCGAACTTGATGCCGACAGAGACCGCGTTGTTGCCGTCGAAGTCCGCGACTGCATTGCCGCCGGGAGCCGAAATTGCATCGCCAAGAATTGTGTAACGCACACCGCCAGAGATAGCGAACTGGTCGTTGACGTCATATTTGGCACCAACTGCGATGTGGCGCGAGCCGTTCGTCGGTGCCAGTGGCGAAACTAGATTGTCGTCACCTACTGTCGAAAAGCCGACAGCGACAGAGCCAGACCACTTTTCATTGAAGCGACGTCCAACGCCGATCTCGAAGTCGTAACCGTCTTCCAGATCTGTTAGAGCACGCCCACCAGTCAATGCGCTAAAGCCCGCGGGCCGCACTACTGTGTCGCTATACCGAGCGTAGCGAATGTTACCAAATAGCAATGTGTTTGCAGCGATACCTGTTTGGAAATCCAAATTGATCGTTTCCGGCGTGTCCACTTCTGTGGTTGTTACATCAGGTACAGCACCGCCGGTTGCTAGTGAAGTCGGAATACCGCGTACAGTTTCCGTTGTTCTCAACTGGTGCGTAGTGCCGGAATTATAGGTCAAAGCAACTCTAAGTGCGATACTTGGAATTTCGTAGGCTCCACCAAGGACAAAGCCCACATCGCCATCAGACTCAAAGACGCCGCTGTACCCATTGACCCCGTTCGGAGTGGGAGAGGGGCTTGCGTTAAAGGCTGCGCCGCCCAGTGTTACCCCGGCTGAAACCTCCTGATATCTGACACCCCCGTGGACAGACCAGTTGTCGTTGAACTTGTAACGAGCAAGTGCCGTCACAGCGTTGCTGTCTACTGTCGCGCCGGTGCCGCCCAGAACAGTTGAGGCTGATGAACCTGGATACAGAGTATCCGAACCATAGGGTTCGTCAGAGATGATCGCAAATGACAGCTTATCGTTGAAGTCGTACTTCAAACCCAGGTTCCAAATTAGGAAACTGTCGCCGACGTTGTCGATAGGCTGATCTGCAAGTGGCCCCAAAAGTGGATTGTCCTGCGAACGACCTTCAACGGACGGATCAGTATACCCAAAGCTCAGCTCAACACGGTTGCCTTCCTCGAACAGGATGCCAATGCGCTGGCCGGACCGGTCGAGGCCAACGGCGTGTGCGGATGCGGTGGACGCCAGCAGCGCCGCAACCGTCAAAAGACGGGTTTTCATACTATTTCCTCCCAAAACAGCGCACATGTGGATGTCGAGTGGGTGCGCTTTGGTGGACTATAAGCCGTTTTCAAGGGGTGTGCGTCAATATTGACGCTAGGGCAGATAAGCGCTCGTGACGGAGCGTCATAAGTTTGTGACATTCGGGTCACATCGCTTTGGATTGCCGCGATCTCGACCAGAATGTTCACGTAATTGCCCGCAAAGATCACGGCCGCGCCAACAAATACCCAAACATCAATGACTTCGCCATATACGAGCATCCCGATCACTGCGATGGTCGGTAGCCGAATAAAGTCTATTGGCACCACGACCGTTGCTGGTGCGATTGAGAGCGCGTTGGTTAGGCAATAATGCGCTAACAGACCAGCGCAGCCGATCAGGAATACCCAAGGCCCGGTTTGCAGGTCGGGCAGGGCGATGTCGCCATCATATCCCGCCATGGCGATTCCCATGACCAACTGCATGGATGTCAGCCAGAACAGGATGGATGTGATCCCTTCGTGCCGGGTTAACCGCTTGGTCAACATGATCGTGAGCGCAAAGAAGATGGCCGAGGACGCTGCGGTGATAACACCAGCGTTGATCCCGGCCATGTCGGGCCGCGCAACGATCAGGATGCCAACGAACCCCATAATCGCGGCCAGTGCGCGCACGCGGGTCAGCCGTTCACCCAATATCAGTGGACTCAAAACAATCACCCAGATAGGCGAGGTGAACTCTAGCGCAAAGACCTGCGCAAGTGGGATCACCGTGACCGCGTAGAACCAAAGGTTCTGGCCCGTGAAATGCGCGACGTTGCGGACCAGATGTGTACCAAGGCGATCCGTCTTGATGCTGCGCCAGGCACCGGTGGACAAGGCGAACGCACAGACGACCACGATGCCAACGACGCTCCGATACATCATGATCTCAAACGTATCGAGGCTGTCGGAAACCTCACGTCCAGCGACTGCCATGGTCGAAAAAGACGCGATGGACCCTGTCATCCAAAGCGCTGCCCTAAGGACTGGACTCATGGCATGCCCTTGATGGCGTAGTCGCGAGCAATACCTGCTGTTTCTTTTGCCCAGTCCGAGTTTGAGGCGCGAGACTGATGTGCATCAAAAGCTGCGGGATCAGTAAACTCTTCCGAGACAGTCCAAACCAACGGATCGTCTGTGGGCAACACATCGAATCGAATGCAGCCGGGTTCGGCCCGTGTCAGACGCACGTGCTCGGGCAGCGCTGCACGCACACGTGCTGCCTCTGCCTCTGACGCACAGCGCAGAAACCCATCCAGCGTTACTCCCATTCGATGGTGCCCGGAGGTTTCGACGTAATGTCATAGGTGACACGGTTAATCCCCGGAACTTCATTGATGATGCGTGTCGCCGTTTCACCAAGGAATTCATGGGTGAAAGGATAGTAATCTGCCGTCATCCCATCGACTGAAGTAACCGCGCGCAGCGCGCAGGCATAATCATAAGTCCGTCCGTCGCCCATCACGCCGACCGTGCGCACGGGAAGGATGGCACAGAAGGCCTGCCAGATCTCGTCATACAGCCCGTGTTTGCGAATCTGATCGATATAGACAGCATCCGCCTCGCGCAGAATATCCAGCTTGGCCCGCGTGATCTCTCCAGGACAGCGGATGGCAAGGCCAGGGCCGGGGAAGGGGTGGCGGCCGATGAAGTGATCGGGAAGGCCCAATTCGCGGCCCAAGGCGCGCACTTCGTCTTTGAACAACTCACGCAGCGGTTCGACCAGTTTCAGTCCCATCTTTTCCGGCAGACCGCCCACATTGTGGTGCGACTTGATCGTGACCGACGGACCACCCGAGAAGCTGACGCTTTCGATGACGTCCGGGTAGAGCGTGCCTTGGGCCAGAAACTCGGCACCTTCGATCTGGTCCGCGTATTTCTGGAACACGTCGATGAACAGGCGGCCTATGATCTTGCGCTTGGTCTCGGGATCGGACTGACCTTCAAGTTCACCCAGAAACAGCTCTGTCTCGTCTGCGTGGATGACTTGCAGGTTCATGTGGTCGCGGAACATGCCAACGACCTCTTCGGCCTCGTTCTTGCGCAGCAGGCCATGATCTACGAAGACACAGGTTAGCTGGTCCCCGACAGCCTCGTGGATCAAGGCCGCGGCGACGGAACTGTCGACACCGCCGGATAGGGCGCAGATGACATTTTTGTTGCCAACCTGATCGCGAATACGCTGCACTGCTTCCTCGCGGTAGGCGCCCATCGTCCAATCGCCGGCAAAACCCGCCAACCGCACGAAGTTTTCATAAAGTTTCGCGCCTTTGGGGGTGTGGTGCACCTCGGGGTGGAACTGAACGGCATAGAAGTTGCGCGTGGTGTCCGCGGTAATCGCATAAGGCGCGTTGGGCGAGGTGCCATAGACCTCGAACCCGGGGGCAAGCTTGGACACATGGTCGCCGTGGCTCATCCACACCTGTTCCTTGCCATCGCCGAACCAGCCGTCCAGCAGGTTAAGCTGTCCTTCTGGTGTAACAAACGCGCGACCAAACTCTGCCGTGCCACCACCGCCAGAGATTTTTCCACCTTCGACCAGGCCACCCAGCTGCTGCATCATCACCTGCTGGCCATAACAGATACCCAGAACTGGGATGCCCATATCGAACAAGGCGTCTGGCGCCCGGGGGAGCCGTCACGCGTCACACTGTCCGGTCCGCCGGACAGAATGACGGCCTTGGGCGCCATGTCCCGAATAAGGTCGGCATCGACGTTCTGATAGGGGTGGATTTCGCAATAGACATCCAGCTCGCGCAGGCGGCGCGCGATCAATTGCGTCACCTGGCTACCGAAGTCGATGATGAGAAGGCGGTCATGGATCTGGTCGGTCATGTGCGTGCAATAGGCATGTGTGTCAGGGGTGGCAAGCGTCGGACAGTGGCTCTGCCCCAGACCCCGTCGTATTTTTTGTCAGAAGAAGGGAGGATGTCGCTTTTTTCCCTTGATGGACGCTAACCGCGCGCCGTTGGTTTTGGGATAGGGTAATCACCTTGGCATCAATTCATGTGAAAAGGGGATGCGGCATGGAACAGGCACCGACACGCAGACGGGGACGCGGTGGCGGCGGCGCTGCACGGCGGGCCGAACGCAGTGCCGTGTCCTTCGAGACCGCGAAGTTCATCGAACGCAATATCCCGAATTTCGAGGTGTTGACGGAAGAGGCTCTCGAAATCATCGAAAACAACGCCGAGAAGGTGTTGGAAGAGATCGGGGTGAATTTCCCCGATAACCCGGCCGCGTTGCAGCGTTGGCGCGATGCGGGCGCAGATGTAGACGGTGAAAGGGTCCGGATCCCTCGTGGTCTTGCCCGTAAGCTGTGCGAAACGGCGCCGTCGTCCTACACCCAGCATGCGCGCAACCCCGCGCGTACGGTTGAGGTGGGTGGCAAGAGTCTTGTCCTCGCCCCCGTCTATGGCCCGCCTTTTGTTCGGGATGCCAGTGGCGGCCGGCGTTACGCGACGATGGAAGACTTCCGCAACTTCGTGAAGCTGGGTTACATGTCGAAATGGCTGCACCATTCAGGCGGCACCGTCTGTGAACCCACGGATGTAGCGGTGAACAAGCGGCACCTCGATATGCTGCACGCCCATATGACGTTGTCAGACAAGCCCTACATGGGATCTGTCACCGAACCCAGCCGTGCCCGCGATCTCGGTCGAGATGTCGGAAATTCTGTTCGGCAAAGACTTCGTGGCCGAGAACACCGTGATGACATCGCTCATCAACATCAACTCGCCCATGACCTTCGATGATGTGATGATGGGTGCGCTTGAGGTCTATGCGCAGGCAAATCAGGCCTGCATTATCTCGCCCTTCATCGTGGGTGGGGCCATGGCGCCCGTGTCTGTTGCGGGGACGCTCACACAAGTGCTGGCCGAGGTGCTGGCAGGCATCGCGTATTCCCAGCTGTGCAGGGCAGGGGCGCCGGTCATCATGGGGGCGTTTGTCACCTCGATCGATATGAATTCAGGTGCGCCCACCTTTGGCACGCCCGAGGCATCGCACATCACCTATGGCGCTGGGCAATTGGCGCGGCGGCTTGGGCTTCCGTTCCGGTCGGCCGGGTCATTCTGCGGCTCGAAGCTGCCTGATGCGCAGGCCGCCTATGAAACGGCCAATTCGCTCAATATGGGCCTTCTGTCGGGTGTAAACTTCATGCTGCACTCATGTGGTTGGCTTGAGGGCGGGCTGGTCAGCTCTTACGAGAAATTCGTCATGGATGCGGACCAGCTTGGAACGCTGCACCATCTGGCTGCCGGCGTGCAGGTGGACGAGAACGCGCAGGCGATGGACGCCATTCGAGAAGTGGGGCCGGGCGGGCACTACCTTGGATGCGCCCATACGCAAGCGAACTTCAAGTCAGCGTTCTGGAAGTCAGACCTTCTGGATTACAAGCCATTCGAAACTTGGGAAGACGAGGGCGCGCGGGATACGGCCGCGCTGGCCACGCTTCGGGTGCAAAAGCTTCTGTCGGACTACCAGCAACCCGCCATGGACCCTGCCACGTGCGAGGCGCTGGATGCCTACGTGGCCGAAAAGAAAGCGGCAGAGCCTGACAGTTTCATGTGATCAGATTGCGGGGTCGCTTTGTGCTGCCCGCAGCGTACGCGCCTCGCCTACAATCGCGATCAGGATGTCGATGTGGCGCAGCAGGCTGTAGGACGAATCGTCATTGACGCGCTGGGCATTCAGGTCGCCTTCGATTTCCATCAGGCGCATAAGTGCGGCACCGTGGCGGGGCAACTGTCCGTAGCCCAGAAGACGCGGCAGATGCGCGTTTCGGCGATAGTCTTCCGCTCCGATCTCGCGCGGCGCGCATCAGCAGGCGTGGACGACGAAGTGCGCTTAGCATTGTCAGAATATCTTGCATTTCCGGTCTCCTAAACTTGATGTCGACCCGATCCCCGTCGGGTGAGTGCAAGCAAACCATTGCACAACCTGAACGGGTGTTGCGCACGTCAAGCTGACCGCGCACGTTCGTTTAGCAACTGTTTATCTTTTGGAAACAATGCTGCGTATATCGATGAATGTTAACGATCCAGTAATCAATGCAGCTCTAGGTTGTGTGGATGTTTTTGTGGATAACCCGATGCGAACAAAGACATTCGGGGCCCAAAAAGGGAAGAAGGACGGAAAACAGCTATGCGCCACAGCGATGTACTCTGCTCGACGGACCTGAACCTGCCTGCCTGGGTTCCAGACGGGGCCGTACACTACCTTGCACACACCGAAGCCGGTTTGCCGATCCGCGAACTGGCGCGCAAGTCGGGCTGTCATGCCTCGACCGTACTGCGCCAAATCCGGCGGTTTGAAACCCGTCGCGACGATCCTTTGGTGGATGCAGTGCTGCGTAAATTGGGGAATTCTCTGGGTCGGAAACGTTCGTCGGCTGCACCTCAGCCCATGAAGGATGATCCGGAAATGCAAAATGCTCTTGCGCGGGACCACGGTCCAGACACCACCATGATGACACAGGATTCTGTCCGCATTCTGCGGCGGCTCTGTGAAACGAGGGCGGTTCTCGCGGTCGCGGTTGATATGGAAAAGGCGGTCGTCGTACGCGATGGCGTGACCGGCAGCAGCACGCGCACTGCCGTGGTTGATCGCAAGATTGCCGAAGCGATGGCGCTTCAGGATTGGATCAGCGCGGAAAGCGCGGGGCGCATTACGCGGTACCGCATCACGCCCGCGGGCCGTACGGCCCTTGCCGAGATGATGGGAGAGGTTGAAGACGCGCAGCCGGGCTTTGCCGAGGCTGCAACACCCTTCGCAGACCAGCACCGTCAATGGGGCGAGCGTACGGTGCGCGACACGGATACAGGCCAGCCACGCAAGGTACGCTACAACCTCGCTGAATCTCCGCTGACGGCATTGGCGCGCCGCCGTGACAAGGCGGGGCAACCGTTTCTTTCAGATGATCTTGTCACTGCAGGTGAACGCCTGCGCGAGGACTTTGAACTTGCCCAGATGGGTCCCCGCGTGGCCCAAAACTGGGACCGCTTCCTGACGGGCGGCGGGCGCGGTGGGTTTGCCATGGACAGCGGTGTCGGCAATGGGCCGGAAGGGGCCCGCACGCGTGTTGCGGCGGCCTTGCGGGATCTCGGTCCTGGCCTGTCGGATGTTGTTCTGCGCTGCTGTTGTTACCTGGAAGGGCTCGAGAGTGCTGAAAAGCAACTCGGCTGGTCCGCCCGGTCCGGCAAGATCGTGCTGCGCATCGCCCTGATGCGCCTGAAACAGCATTATGACGAGACGATGGGACCGGGCGGCGGCTTGATCGGCTGAAAACCGCGCCTGTTCCACCAAATGGCGCTGCGTCCTCCCCGCAGCGCCATTTTTTTGGTTTCTGTTCCTGTGTGACTCGCCTGCCCGCCGGTGCGGTTGGTCACAATCAACGGGCGGTGAAGCATGATGGCATCGTTAAAACTTTGAACGTACTTGCGGTGGAGGTTTTGGATGCATCAATCAGCGATAGCGCTGTGTGCGTACGCCCGTGTGATGATGGTGATTTTGCTTCTTTTTATGTGCAGCGTGTCTGCAACGCGCGCCGAGCGACAGATGTATTTTTCTGGGTTTGTCGGCACTATGACCGAAAACAGATGGCATGACGCCTTGCTCCCGGGGCAAGTTCAGTTTGCGGATCTCGCATCTCGTAGGCGGTGCGCTGGGATGGGATCGCCAAATTGGCGACAGCCGCTTTCGGTATGGATTCGAAGCGCAATTGGCGGTGCATTTCGGACGTCAGGATCTTCTTGAATTAACCGTGCCGGTTGTCCTGCGGTATGTTCCGGAACAGGAAACGGCGGTGCGTTCGATTGCCGCCGGTCTCGGATTGTCCTATGCCTCCGAAATTCCACAGGTCGAGATCGACCGCAATGGCGCGTCCCAGCGTCTGTTCGTCCATTGGATGGCCGAGCTTGAGTTCGGGCTATCTGACCCAAACAGATCCGCATTTGTGCGATTGCATCACCGCTCTGACGGATATGGTGTGTTCGAAGTTGATGCAGGATCGACGGGCTTTGTGTTGGGCGTTCGGCATCGCTTTTGAAGGGGGCAAGCAACGCTTTTTCCACACTCTGTGCATAGCGGCCATGCGCCACGTGGTATTCAGCGGGAAAGTCTTTATGTTAGAACAAGTTTAACGCTGAACCAATTGGCAGAGATCCATGCGCGACCTGAAAATCCCCGAGCAGCGGCACCCGGAAAAGGCGCGGCGACCTGATAATCCGCAGCCCAAGAAGCCGGATTGGATCCGGGTCAAGGCACCTGTCAGTGAAGGGTACAAAGACACACGCAAGATCATGCGTGACAACGGGCTTGTCACCGTGTGCGAAGAAGCCGGGTGCCCGAATGTGGGCGAGTGCTGGAGTCAGGGCCACGCCACCATGATGATCATGGGCGAGGTTTGTACCCGCGCCTGCACCTTCTGCAACATCGCAACGGGCAAGCCACCCGAAGCGCTGGATGCGTTCGAGCCCGGTCGCGTGGCACATGCGGTTGAAAAGCTGGGTCTAAACCACGTGGTCGTCACCTCCGTCGACCGTGACGACATCGAGGACGGTGGGGCGGATCACTTCGCCCAGACGATCCGCGCCATTCGGCACCGCAGCCCGGAGACAACAATCGAAATTCTGACGCCGGATTTTATCCGCTGCGACCCTTCTGTGCTTGAAGTGGTGGTCGAAGCGCGGCCCGACGTGTTCAATCACAACCTTGAAACAGTGCCCGGCCTGTACCCGGAGGTGCGCCCGGGCGCGCGTTACTTCCATAGCCTGCGTCTGCTGCAACGGGTCAAGGAACTGGACCCATCCATGTTCACCAAGTCAGGGATCATGGTGGGGCTGGGTGAAGATCGGCAATCGGTCATCCAGGTGATGGAAGACATGCGCGCCGCTGACATCGATTTCCTGACCATCGGCCAGTACCTGCAGCCGACACCGAAACACCACCGCGTGGACCGTTTTGTGCATCCGGACGAATTCGCGTCCTACGAAAAAGCAGCCTATGGCAAAGGGTTCCTGATGGTGTCAGCGACGCCATTGACGCGGTCATCCTATCACGCCGGTGATGACTTCGCTCGGTTGCGCGCAGCCCGACAGGCAAAACTCGCCTGACACTCGGCTCTGTGCGCACGAGGCGTATCGCGCAACAGTCAGTATGCATCAATTGTCTGTGGTGACAGGCTCACCTGTGCACTCAAGGAACTGCATTATTGTGCGCCTGTCCACGATTTCCATGCACTGTTCAGCGCTGCGGCGAAATAGAAATCGGAGGCGTGTCAATTTACCTTGACAGCTTTCGCGCTTGCTTCACATATCAAAAATGAACGACACACGTGGGAGTGCGCCCCATGACAGATTCAATGGGAACCATCCAAAAGCTGGAGGTGCTTATCGCCGGCTTGGACGCGCGTACCCAGGAAGTGGCAATCGCCCATTTGCATGACGCTATTGATGCGATTGCGGCTACGGCCCGCAATGAGCCGACACGCTACGCGCGGTCGGCTGACTTGAGGAACGGCACTGCGCAACGGAAGGGGGTCGTGCTGCTGTTCAAGTGAACCGGACCTTGCCGATATAGGGCAGGTTGCGATTGCGCTGCGCGTAGTCGATCCCGTACCCCACGACAAATTCATCCGGGATTTCGAAACCGGTCCAGTCTGCCTTGACCTCAACCTCGCGCTTGCTCGGCTTGTCGAGCAGGGCAATGGTGCGCAGTTTTGATGGCTTGCGCCCCTTCAGCAGCCGGATGACGTGCTGCATGGTATAGCCGGTGTCGACAATATCCTCGACGACCAGCACATCACGCCCTTCAATTGCGCCGCGTAAGTCCTTGAGAATGCGCACTTCTCGGCTGCTTTCCATCCCGTCGCCATAGGATGACGCTTCAAGGAAATCGACCTCGATGGGCAGGTCCAGTTCGCGCACCAGATCGGCAATGAACACAAATGATCCGCGCAAAAGCCCAACGACCACCAATTTGTCAGTGCCCGCAAACTCGTCCTGTATTTCGCCACAGAGCGACTCGATCCGGGCGGCAATCGCCTTGGCCGAGATCATTCTGTCTATGACATATGGCCGCTCTGACATGCGCTTCCCCTTGATTTTGCATGACAACCGCGACACATCCCTGCGCAACGCTTGTTCAAGGTCACCTTTACCGCAATGCCCACCCATTCCGAAACCCGCTTCCTGCCTTACACCGCACAACAGATGTACGATCTGGTGGCAGATGTGGGCGAATATCCTCAGTTCCTGCCGTGGTGTGCCGCAGCGCGCGTGCGTACAGTCACGCAGCAAGGGGACAGTCAGGTGATGGAGGCGGATCTTGTCATAAGTTTCAAAGTGTTCCGTGAACGGTTCGGTTCTCGCGTCGTGCTGCATCCCGCCGACAAAAAGATTGATACGGAATATCTTGATGGTCCCTTTCGCTACATGAAATCCAACTGGGCTTTCACGGATGCCGAAGGCGGATGCGACGTTTCCTTTTTCGTGGACTTCGAGTTCAGGAACGCCATTCTGCAAGGGATCATTGGAGTTGTATTCAACGAGGCGATGCAGCGCATTGTCAGGGCGTTCGAGAGGCGTGCGGCCGCGCTTTATGGATAGCACCGGCCCGGTTGAACCCGGCCCTTCGGGGAGGATTTTTTGAAACAGGGAAGTATGGACATTACCGCACAGCTTCTGGCCTACGCGCTGGCTGAACCGCAGGAGGATGTACGCGCGGTGATGCGTTTGTCCCTATTGGACTGGGCCGCCTGCGGTATGGCGGGGCATCGTGACGGAGCATTCGATACTTGGGCTGCGACGCTGGCCACGGGGGGACCGGCAACACGTTTTGACGGGCGCGGTGGCGCGTTGGCCGAGGCGGCGTTGGTCAATGGTACGCTATCCCATGCGCTGGACTACGATGACACGCATTTTGCCCATATTGGACACCCGTCCGTTGCGGTGATCCCGGCTGCGCTGGCGGTGACTCAGATGCGGGGTGCGTCAATGAGAGACATGGTTGATGCGGCGCTCGTGGGTGCGGAAGCGTCTGTTGCGGTCGGGTTATGGCTGGGCAGGGATCACTACCAGGTCGGTTTTCATCAGACCGCCACGGCGGGAGCCTTCGGTGCGACGATGGCAGCGGCGCGGCTTCTGGGCCTTGACGACGACAAGATGCGCCACGCGCTTGGTCTGTGTTCGACCATGGCCTCGGGGCTGAAGTCGCAATTCGGGACAATGGGCAAACCGTTGAATGCGGGGCTGGCCGCGCGCACCGGGGTAGAGGCGGCTTTGTGGGCGCAAGCAGGAATGACCGCGGCCCCTGATGGCCTCGCAGGCGCGCTTGGTTTCGGTGACACGCATCACGGGGCAGGGCGCGCGGTGTCGTTTGCTTGGCGCATGGGCGCTGTCAGCCACAAGTTCCATGCCTGTTGTCATGGGCTGCATGCCACCCTTGAAGCGGTTCGTGACGTTCCGCTGCGTGATGCGACGAGGGTTGAGGTGCATACCCATCCAAGGTGGATGACCGTCTGCAATCAAGCTGCGCCTGATACCGGTCTTGGGGCCAAATTTTCCTACGCCCATGTTCTGGCCATGACAGCGTATGGCATGGATACGGGCAACATCAGCGCTTTTACCGATGCCTGTGCGCAAGATCCTCAACTTGTGTCGTGGCGGGGGCGGGTGACCGTGTCGCCTGTCGATGACCTGACCGAAATGCAGGCGCGTGTGATCGTGGATGGGGCGGAGCGTTTCCATGACCTCGACACGCCTCTTCCGTTTGAGACCCGCGCCAACCGCATCCACGAAAAAGCCCGCGCGCTGGTGGGCGCACGGGCGGATCAGATTGCGCAGGCCATCAAAGACGATGACCTGCCAGCCTTTGCTCAGCTGCTAACGTCGTAAGCGCGCTCGCCATGTACGGCGAGGTCGAGGCCGTTGACCTCGGTCTCTTCATCCACGCGCAGCGGTGTGATGGCGCGCACGACAAAGATCAGCACGACCGTTACGACCAGCGTGAAGACACCGACAATGACCAGCGACCCGAGCTGCGCAGCCCAGCTGCCTACACCAAAGACAGCGATCATGATCGTGCCAAAGATGCCGCCAACACCGTGCACGGCGAACACGTCCAGCGTATCGTCGATCTTGACCACATTGCGGATCAGATTCACGGCTTCCTGACACAGAATGCCCGCGACAGCACCGATGATCATCGCCTCAACCGGACCAACGAAGCCGGACGCAGGCGTGATGGACGCAAGTCCTGCAATGGTCCCGGTGACCATACCAACAAGGGACGCCTTGCCGAACTTGATCCTTTCCCACAGCGCCCAGGTCAGCGATGCCATCGCGGCCGAGATGTGGGTTACGGTCAGAGCCATGGCGGCGCCACCGTCAGCGGCCAGTTGCGATCCGCCATTGAAGCCGAACCAACCGACCCACAGCAGGGCAGCGCCCATCATGACCATGCCGGGGTTGTGCGGCGGTGTGGTCTGGTTCTTGCGCGCGCCCAGGAAGACAGCAAGAACGAGGGCTGCAATGCCAGCGGTTTCGTGCACCACGATGCCACCGGCAAAATCCTTGACCCCAACGTCGCCAAAGATGCCGCCATCGGCCAGCATGCCGCCACCCCAGACCCAGTGCACGACCGGCGCATAGCACAACAGCATCCACAGGGCGGAGAACAACAGGACAAAGCCAAAGCCGATGCGCTCGACATATGCGCCCACGATCAGGGCGGGCGTGATGATGGCAAATGTCATCTGGAAGGCAAAGAACAGCACCTCGGGCAGGGTGCCCGACAGGCTCTCAGCATCCACACCGCTGAGCAGCAGCTTACCCAGGCCACCCCAGTATCCGGACCCGCCCTCGCCAAATGCGATGGAGTATCCAGCCACAAACCACAGAATGCTCATCAGGCAGGCAATGGCATAGCAGTGCATGAAAACGCTCAGCACATTACGGGCGCGCACCAGGCCCCCGTAGAATAGCGCAAGGCCCGGCAACGTCATCAGCAGCACCAGTGCGGTTGCCACGATGATCCAGGCGGTATCGGCTCCGTTCATTGTCCCCTCCGGAATTTTTATATGCGGGGTCGTCTGGCTGACAGCGCCTGCGGAAAAAAGAGGCGCGTGGGGTCAGGCGTGCTGATTTTAAGGGCATTTTTGTTAGTGCATCTATTTTGTGCGATTTTTTGAGGTATTCGCACAAAAATAGGGCAAGGAGAAAAGCGGCGCTTAGGCCGGCACTAACGCGGCTTTCAAAAGCCCAAGCGCATGATCCCGTGCTGCGATACGTACCTTGTCACGGCCCTGGGCGCCGAATTCTACCGTCTCCGTGCGGACGCCACTGGCATCGGCGATGCCGAAACACACGCGCCCTTCGGGTTTGAACTCTGATCCGCCCGGTCCTGCGATCCCAGTGATCGATACAGCCAGCTGAACGGGTGCATGTTTCAATGCACCCTCTGCCATCTCGGCCGCGACCTCTTCGCTGACAGCGCCGTGGGCTTCAAGGGTTGCTGCCGCCACACCCAACATGTCCATCTTTGCCTGATTGGTGTAGGTGACAAACGCACGCTCAACCACCGCGGACGATCCCGGAATGTCGGTCAATGCAGCCGATACCATGCCACCTGTGCAGCTCTCTGCCGTGGCAATCATGTCCCCACGATCTTTCGCAAATTCAAGGACTTCTGCGGCAAGGCTCATGACATCAGGACCCCGTGCGCCAGTGCGGCGAGGGCCAGCACGCCGATGGCCGCAAACACGCCAGCAATCACGTCATCCAGCATGACGCCAAGCGCATCGCCGCGCCGATCCGCCCAGCCGACAAGCCACGGCTTCCAGATGTCGAACAGGCGGAACAACACGAAGGCGGCAATCCAACCCGGCCACATCACAAGAATGTCCAAACCACGATCCCACGCCGCGTAGCTCAGCGGAAACAGGGCGATCCACTGGCCGACCACTTCGTCCGCCACGATCTCGGAAGGATCATGGTCGCCGCCGCCCGATGTCATCTGTGCAGTGGCCCACCAAGCGGCGACAAAATAGATGGCCGTTGCGGCAGCGAGCAATGGGAAGCCACCCAGTTGATGCAGGGCCCAGCCCCACGGCAACGCAATCAACGAGCCCCACGTGCCCGGGGCGGGCCTCATGTAGCCCACAAAACAAGCGGTGCCCAAAATCCGTGCAATCATGACTTGATCAACGCTGCTGTGGCGATGCAGGCAATGCCTTCACCGCGCCCGGTAAAGCCCAAACGTTCGGACGTGGTCGCCTTGACCGACACGCGATCAATGTCCAGTTCCATGATCTCGGACATAACGGCCCGCATCTTTGCAGCATGTGGCCCGATCTTCGGCTCTTCGCAGATCAAGGTGCAGTCGACATTCGATATCTCGAATCCCATCTCGCGTGCCAAACCCACCGCATGGCGCAGGAAAATGTCGCTCGCGGCCCCTTTCCACTGCGGATCAGAGGGCGGAAAGTGCTGTCCGATATCGCCACGTGCCAAGGCGCCATAAATTGCATCGGTCACCGTGTGCATGCCGACATCGGCATCGGAATGGCCGACAAGACCCCGATCATGCGGGACCTGCACGCCACACAGTGTCACATGATCGCCAGGGCCAAAGGCATGCACGTCGAATCCGTTGCCCAGTCTAATGTCCATCGCGCCCTCGCAAGATCCGTTCCGCCCGCTCAAAATCCGACGGGTGTGTGATTTTCAGATTGTCTTCATCACCCGGGACAATGGCAACTGCCAAACCATGGGCACGGGCAACCTCAACGTCATCCGCAGCGCCGCCGGGATGGGCCGCGTGCGCCGCGCGGATGGCCTCAAGGTGAAAGCCCTGCGGAGTCTGCGCCCGGTATAAGCCGTCGCGGCTCCGCGTGCCGGTCACGCGACCATCGGCACCCGTCCACAGCGCATCGGTCACCGACAGGGCCGGCGCAGCACCGGCAGTCTTCACAAGTGCATCCAAAACGGCCGATATGGTCCGGGTCGTGACCATCGGGCGTGCCACGTCGTGGATCAAAACAAATTCGGCGTCCTGCACTGATGCCAGCCCGTTCTTTACAGACGCAGCACGGTCCGCACCGCCATGAACAATCGTCACGTCCGCAGGTGCCAAATTGGATGCGCGCGTGTCGTCATCAGGATGCACAACCAGTACCACCTGAGAGATACCGTCATGTTTGGCAAAGGCCGCCAGCGTATATGACACAACTGGCCGCCCAGCGAGGTCTTGCCATTGCTTGGGCACGTCCCCCCCGGCGCGCGTACCGCGCCCCGCAGCGACAATCACGGCGGCGGCCCGCTTCATTCTTGGGTTTTCCAACTCATTCTTGATCTCTAGGCGGAGATGTGCGGCCTGTCCATGACCAGAAGTTATGCCTAAATTTTAGGCAACACGTCAGCCTTGAGTGCGGAAACAGCGTTGCAGTGATTGAGAAAACCCCGCACGTGCAATACCAGACAGTATCGCACAAGGATTAGGCAAACCGTATGGCCACTGGTCCCCTCGACATGACAGCCCCTGTGATGCTGGCCCCGATGGCCGGAATCACCGATCTTCCATTTCGGTCCCTCGTGGCCCGGTTTGGGGCCGGTATGGTCGTGTCTGAAATGGTGGCCAGCCACGATATGCTCAACGCGCGCCCCGGAAGCCGCGAAAAGGCTGAGTTGGGATTGGGGGCTGATGGCACAGCAGTGCAATTGGCCGGACGAGAAGCGGCACCGATGGCCGAAGCGGCCAAGATGGTCGCCGGGCAGGGCGCGCGAGTCATCGACATCAATATGGGATGTCCTGCCAAGAAAGTGGTGAACGGGTATTCCGGATCTGCCCTGATGCGCGACCCGGATCACGCGTTGACGCTGATCGAGGCAGTGGTGAATGCGGTCGATATTCCGGTGACCCTCAAAACCCGTTTGGGATGGGACGACGCCTTGATGAATGCGCCCGAGATTGCCGCGCGGGCCGAAGCTGCGGGCATCCGGCAAATCGTGATCCATGGCCGCACGCGGTGCCAGTTCTACAAGGGCAACGCCAACTGGGTTGCGATCCGCGCGGTGGTTGATGCGGTGAACATCCCGGTGATTGCCAATGGAGACATCGTGGACGCCGCCACGGCAAAGCAAGCGTTGGATCAGTCTGGCGCACATGGAGTGATGATCGGACGGGGTGCACAGGGCAAACCGTGGCTATTGGCCGAGGTTGCGCACGCGCTGTACGGCACGCCCGCACCGAACGTGCCCACGGGGGATGCCTTTGCCGAAATGGTAATGGCCCACTATGACGGGATGTTGCGCTTTTATGGCGAACTGCTGGGTCTAAGGGTGGCGCGCAAGCACCTAAGCTGGTTCATGGACACCGCATGCACACCCGCCGACCTGCGTCGTGCCGTCCTGACGGCCAAGACGCCCAAGGCCACGATGGATTTGCTGCCCCGTGCCCTGTGCCCCGAAACCGGGGTGGCAGCAGCATGACCGGTGCAGGGGATCTTTGGGCCTCGCTGCCCGTGCCGGTCATCATCATCGGGCCACATGATGATATCGTCGATATCAACTCGGCGGCCGAGGGCTTTTTTAACGCGTCCGCCAAGACAATGAAGGGCCTGCCGCTGTGGGATGAACTGGCCGTGGATGCGCCTCTGGAAGAAAGCCTCGCGCGGGCGCGCAAGAACGGTACGCCTCTCTTTGTGAATGACGTGGATGTGGGCCACGGTGGGCGCGCGCCCCTGCAATGCGCGCTGCAAATCGCCCCCCTGATCGGTGCGGCAGATCACATGGTGCTGATGATCTCGCCCCGCGAGCTGTCTGGGCGTATGACGCAGAACCATTCGGTCAAGTCTGCCGCCAAATCCGCCATCGGCATGGCCGAGATGCTGGCTCACGAAATCAAGAACCCGCTCGCAGGTATCACGGGTGCGGCGCAACTGCTCAGCATGAACCTCAAACCCGAGGATCTGGAACTGACCGACCTGATTGTTGAAGAGGGGCGGCGCATCGTAAAACTGCTCGAACAAGTCGAGCAGTTTGGCAATCTCTCGCCTCCCGACCTAAAGCCGGTGAACATCCACGACGTGCTGGATCGCGCGCGGCGCTCCGCTTTGCTGGGGTTCGGGGCCGAGATGAAGATTATCGAGGATTACGACCCCTCGCTGCCTTTAGCCTACGGCGACCCGGACAAACTGCTGCAAGTTGTGCTCAACCTGCTCAAGAATGCGTCGGAGGCCGCGGGCAAAGGCGGTGGCACCATTCGCCTGCATAGCTACTTTGAGCATTCCTTCCGCCTGCGCCGCGCCGATGGCGCCGGTCAATCCTTGCCCCTGCAGGTCGAGATCATCGATGACGGCCCGGGGCTGCCGGACGCCATTGCTGCCGACATCTTCGACCCTTTCGTGTCGGGTAAGGAAAACGGCACCGGCCTTGGCCTTGCCCTCGTGTCCAAGATCATCTCCGACCACGGCGGCTGGATTTCAGTCACCTCCGTGCCCGGCAAGACGGTGTTTCGCCTGTCCCTGCCGCGCGCCCCCAAATCTGCCCAACCGGGCCCTGACCAAACAAAGGACTAGCATATGGATGGCACCGTTCTTGTCGCTGATGACGACCGCACGATCCGCACCGTTCTGACCCAGGCGCTGACCCGCGCCGGGTGCAAGGTGCACGCGACCTCCAGCCTGACCACGCTGATGCGCTGGGTGGGCGAGGGCAAGGGCGACGTTGTGATCTCGGACGTGATGATGCCGGACGGCAATGGCCTCGAAATGCTGCCCAAGATCAGCGAGGATCGCCCAGGCCTGCCCGTTATCGTGATCAGCGCGCAGAACACCATCATGACAGCGATCCAAGCCGCCGAAGCCGAAGCCTACGATTACCTGCCCAAGCCCTTCGACCTGCCGGACCTGATGAAACGCACGGCAAAGGCGCTTGAGCAAAAGGCCCATGCGCCCGCAAGGGAAGAGAACAGCGACCGTCCGGATGAACTGCCTCTCGTCGGACGCACGGCCATCATGCAGGCGCTCTACCGTGTCGTGGCACGGGTGATGAACACCGACCTTCCGGTGCTGATCTGGGGCGAAAGCGGTACGGGCAAATCCCTGATTGCACGGGCCATCCACGACTTCTCCGATCGGCGTACGCTTCCGTTTGTCACTGTCACGGCAGCCGAGCTGCAAGACCTCGAAGGCCCTGCGCGGGTGCTGGCACGGGTCAAGGGCGGCACACTTCTGATCGACGAAATCGGTGACATCCCCGAGGAAATCCAGGCCCGCATCGTGCGGATGATGGACACGCCGGGCGAATATGTCCCACGCTTCCTTGCCACCTCGCAAACGGACCTGACCGCCGCGATGGAAGCGGGGCAGGTGCGCAAGGATCTGTACTACCGTCTGTCCGGGGCCACGCTGAACGTCCCGGCACTGCGCGAACGGGTCGATGACATCCCGCTTCTGGCAGAGCACTTCCTGGTCAGGGGGAAAAGACCGGCCAGCCGCGCCGAGCACTTTCAGACGCCGCAGCCGAGATTTTCCGCACTTATTCCTGGCCCGGCAATGTCCGCCAACTGGAAAACGCAGTCCGCCGTCTCGGGCTCACCAGCCGCGCTCTTGAAATCTCAGCCTCCGAGGTAGAGCAGGTGCTGGGCAGCCAACCCGAGCTGGAACCGATCCGCAGTGCGGGCGATACAGAAAAGCTGGGGGCCTCAGTAGGGCGCCACCTCAAACGGTATTTCGACCTGCACGGCAACATGCTGCCGCCTCCGGGCCTCTACCAACGCATCCTGCGCGAGGTTGAGGCGCCGCTGATCGAGATTGCCCTCGATGCGACAGGTGGGAACCAGGCGAAATGCGCGGACCTGCTCGGCATCAACCGCAATACGTTGCGCAAGAAAATTACAGATTTGGATATTGAGGTGACACGCCGCCGTAAGTTGATGTAATACTGCCACACAACCCGTGGCCGATGGGGCGCACTTGTCCCCCGGATCACTGGATATGGCGGTACGGCACCGAAGGTGCCACATCATCGAGGTCGGGCCACGTGGCATCCGGAACACGCACCAGCTGGTGGTTGACGCTCGGCCGTCTGCGGCGACGCAGACGGGTGCGCAATGCGGCGACCTTGGGCCTTGTGCTTCTCGGCCCCGTCCTCGCCCTTGCTACATTCCTTGTTCTTGGACCGCTCGATCAGGGTGCAAACGCCCTGTCTTTGCGGCTCGTTCTGCTTGCTGACCTTGTCTATGTCCTTGTTCTGGGCGCTTTGGTGCTGTCGCAGATTGCCCGTCTCATTGCGGCGCGGCGGGCGAAATCAGCGGGCTCACGGCTGCACCTCCGGCTTGCTGGCGTCTTCGCGCTGCTGGCTCTGATTCCAACCGTGACCGTCGCGGTGTTTGCAGGGCTGACGGTAAACATCGGGCTTGAAGGGTGGTTCTCTGATCGCGTCAGCCGCGTGGTCGGAGCATCGCTTGCCGCGGCCGAAGCATACGAATCGGAACAGCGGACCGACCTGATCACAGATGCGCGGGCGCTTGGACGCTACATCGATACGGTGCGCGGGGCGCAGGTGGTCGGTGACCGCGAAGTGCTAAGCGAAGGGCAGGTGCAGGTGCAACGCGGTCTGCGCGAAGCGTTCCTGGTTGATGGCACGGGCGAACTACGTGCCCGAGGCGACCGCTCTTACCTCTTCAATTTTGAACGACCCTCCACGGATCAAATCTCGCAATCCCTCGATACGGGCGGGTTGGTGATTCAGGATTGGACCAACAATGAATTCCGCGCGCTTGTTCCCTTGGCCAGCTACGTGGATCGCTTCCTCTATGTCAGCCGCGAGGTCGACGGTGAAATCCTGTCTCTGCTGGACGAGACAAAGGAAACGGTGCGGCTGTATCAGCAGCTTGAAAGCGAACGGGGTACGGTGCTGTTCCAATTCGGCCTTTTGTATCTGGGCTTTGCGGTCATCCTGATCCTTGCAGCCATCTGGTTGGGTTTGTGGTTCGCCGAGCGTCTTTCAGGCCCGGTTGGCCGCCTGACAGGTGCGGCGCAGCGGGTTGGGGCCGGAGACCTCGATGTGCAGGTGCGCGAGGAAGAAGGCGACGACGAAATCGCCATGCTGGGCCGCTATTTCAACCAGATGACCCGGCAGCTCAAAGGTCAGCGTCACACTTTGCTCGCCAACACCGAGCAGATCGAACGGCGGCGGCGCTTGTTCGATTCAGTGCTCAGCTCTGTGACGTCCGGGGTGGTTGGTGTGGATGCCAGTGGACGGGTGACCTTTGTAAACCGCTCCGGTGCTCAGCTTCTGAACTGGCAAGAAGGGCGCGAGGCTGTGCCACTTGCCGTCGCAGTCCCTGAATTCGCGGCGCTTTTTGCGCTGCTCAAGGCCGGTCCACAAGAGGTGGCAACAGGTGAGGTCAAGGTGACGCGCAGCGGTCATCTCGAAAACCTGCTGGTCCGAATGGCGACACGTCGCAGTATCGAGGGGCAGCTCGAAGGCTACGTGGTTGCCTTTGACGACGTGACTGACCTGGTGTCGGCGCAACGCATGGCGGCGTGGGGCGATGTTGCCCGCCGCATCGCACACGAGATCAAGAACCCGCTCACCCCCATTCAGCTCAGCGCCGAGCGGATCAAGCGCAAGTTCAGCCCCAGGGTGGGCGAGGACAGCGACAGCCTCGAACAGATGACCGATGTGATCGTACGTCAAACGGGCGATCTGCGGCGCATCGTCGACGAGTTTTCAAAATTCGCCCGCATGCCCGAACCGGATCGCAAAAGCCATGACCTGACCAAACTGGTACAGGATGCCGTGGTTCTGCAGCAATCCGGTCAACCAGGGGTAAATATCGTGGCCGATCTGCCCGATATGGCCATCTACGCCGAAGTGGATGCGACCATGATTTCGCAAGCCCTTACAAACCTTGTAAAGAACGGCGGGGAAGCTATTGAAAGTTTAGGGAAAAATGGATTTCCGAATGGGCATTCACCTCGTATCGAAGTTGCCATGCAGACCGGTCCAACCGGTGCTGTGATCGCAATTTCGGACAATGGTATCGGTCTGCCTGAAGATCGGGCGAGCTTGTTTGAACCTTACGTGACCACCCGGGACGAAGGCACCGGCCTTGGCCTGCCAATCGTCAAAAAGATCATCGAAGAACACGGGGGCACCCTGACCCTCGAAGATGCGGCCCTGTTCGAGGGCCAAACCCATTGCGGAGCCATGGCTGTGATCACGCTGCCCGTCATGGCATCCGCACCAGCAGTTGAGGAAGAGGAAGCAGTATGAGTGACATTCTGATCGTGGACGACGAACGGGATATCCGGGAGTTGATCTCGGATATCCTCAAGGACGAAGGGTTTACGACCCGGCTTGCAGGCAACTCCGATGATGCCATGGCCGAGATTGAGGCTGAGGAGCCTGCGCTGATGATCTTGGACATCTGGCTCAAGGACAGCCGGATGGACGGGATCGACATTCTCAAGGCGGTCAAGCGGGACAACCCTGGTGTTCCCGTGGTCATCATTTCGGGCCATGGCAATATCGAGATCGCGGTGGCAGCCATCAAGCAGGGCGCCTACGACTTTATCGAAAAACCCTTTAATATAGACCAGTTGCTGGTTGTCATTCGCCGCGCCATGGAAACCTCGCGTTTGCGTCGCGAGAACCAGAGCCTGCGTCGCCCCGAGGTGGCCCAGGCGAAGATGATTGGCGCGTCGGCCAGTTTCCGTGCGCTGATCTCACAACTCGACAAGGTCACGAAGTCCAATGGTCGCGTGATGCTGACGGGTCCTGCCGGGTCGGGCAAGGAAGTGGCCGCGCGTTACATCCACGCCAATTCGAACCGATCCGACGCGCCATTTGTCACCGTGAATTGCGCGGGCGTCGCGCCTGAGACCATGGAAGAGGTTCTGTTCGGCAAAGAGGGCGGCGAGCGTGGTGTTGAGCCCGGCCTGCTGGAGCAGGCGCATGGGGGCGTGATCTATTTCGATGAGGTGGCGGACATGCCCATCGGCACACAATCCAAGATCCTGCGCGTGCTTGTGGACCAGCAATTCCTGCGGGTGGGTGGCAATGACAAGGTGCGTGTGGATTTGCGCGTTATCTCGTCCACCAACCGCGATCTGGAAGAGGCCATCGCAGCCGAGACGTTCCGGCAGGAACTGTATCACCGTCTGAACGTGGTGCCGATTGCGGTGCCAAGCCTTGAAGAGCGGCGCGAGGACATCCCGGTTCTGGCAGAGCATTTCATCGACGAATGCAACGCGGCACAGGGTCTGCCCAAGCGTGATCTGAGTGAAGATGCAGCGGCGTTGATGCAGACGATGATATGGCCCGGCAACGTGCGGCAGCTCAAGAATATGGTTGAGCGGGTTTTGATCCTTGGCGACGGAACCGGTCCGATTGATGCGAAGGAATTGCCTGGCTCGGAGGAGCCTACCGGAGAAGAGGGCCGCGTGGTTCTGTCCGGTGCCCTTGCGACCTTGCCACTGCGCGAGGCGCGCGAGGCGTTTGAACGGGAGTATCTGCTGACGCAGATCAATCGCTTTGGCGGGAATATCAGCAGGACGGCGAACTTCGTTGGCATGGAACGGTCTGCCCTGCATCGCAAGTTGAAGTCTTTGGGGGTTGTAACCTCGTCCAAGGCTGGTGCGCGCGTGGCGCATCTGGATGAGGAAGAGGCGCAGGCAAGCTAAGCGCAACCGAAGCTCAAAATCTGTCCCCGCGGGGACAGATTTGCAAAATCATTTGAAATCAGGTGGTTGAGAATCGCAAAGGTTAAATCGCGTTAACCTTTGCGCACATCCAGTTGCGCCAGCACATCCAGCCCTTGCATGTTCAGGAAGTGCAGGATGTCGATGAACACCCAGTTCTCTGCCAGCTTGTCCCCGTCACGGCGATAGAAATCGACAACCCGCATGTCCGCCTTCCTGCCAGACGGTGGCAGGCCCAGATACGGGCCGGTGCATTCCATCGTGAGGTTCGGCCAGCCGAAGAAACCACCGTAGTTCCCCTCGGCCATACGGCAGATATGCCCGTTGAATGTGCGATCGCCAAGTTGCGTGCGGAACGGGCGTTGGTGTTGTTCGATATAGCGGTCAATCGTGTAGGTGGCCCCGATGCCCGTCGGCCCCCACCATATCATGTCATCGTGCCAATCCCGGGCCAGTTCTTCCTGCGGGAGGGGCGGATCCTCGGTCGTGTTGGCCCGCGTGATCGCGTCCATCATTGCATGAATACGGTCGAGCGTGGCCTGACCTATGGCCGGGTCCTGATTGTCGAACAGCAAGCCGTCATGTGTCATCGGTCCGGGCTGAACCAGCTGCGCGCCCGTCATGCCGGGCAGGGGGTACTGACCCGCTTGTGCCATCAGATGCAAGAGATCGACAAACAAAGCCTGTTCGACAATCCGATCATTTTCGACCCGCGAAAACTCTGCATAGCGGACCATGGCGATCTTGCGCGTGGGCTGAATACCAAGGAAGGGCGCATCGAACAGGCCCATGAGATGGCCCATGGATGCGACCCATGTGCCGCCGCCTTCATCCAGATGGTTGTGCCCGGCAAAGAAGATGTCCTGGCGCCGCTGCACACGTGACATGGCCGTCAGGAAGGGGGACCAGAACGTGTCAGCGACCGCTTGGGGACCGTGCTGTTCATGGAATGGGTGCATACCGCGCCACAGTGTGTCGGGCAGGAAATGTTGCGAAAGTGTGGTTGCGCAGCATCCGGGTTCGGCGCGCCCGAGGGCGGCGTGATGGGCCAGCACGACGGCTTTGGCCCGGGCGAGATCTGTGGTCATGATTGTCCTTGGGTAACGATGCGGAACCGGCCATCGCCGGTCCGAATGGCGCAACTGCGGGCATTGAGCCGGGGCAGGATGGTTGATGGACCGGGTGGGGCGGCACTTGCAACCCCTTCGGTACATGCAGGTATTTCGACGGGCCGGTAGCCAAGATCACCCATACACTGGCCCTTGACCCGTGCACGCAGATTGGCGTTGACGTCAACAGTGTAGACATCACCGGGTATCCAGTAGCCACGGCTGTAGCAATGCCCGTCCTTGTTGCAGACCCGGCGTGGAACGTAGATCGGTGCCCCCTGACGAACCTGGTTTGCAACAGGTGCATCGCGCACAGCACGCACGTCGCAATTGGTGTTGTCCCGTTCGAACTGGGCAAAACTGACGCCTTCCGCATAGTAAGTCGACAGCGGCAGGCAGCCGGAAAGCACCAGAGGTGCGAGAAGGGTGACGATGGCGCGCATGGTCCAATCTTGCCCAAGCTTGCCAGATTTGACAATTCACGAATGACCCTTCGGCAGGTTTTGCGCAAACGTTGACCCCCTGCGCCCTCTCTGTCATGCAAAGAGGCTGAATGTGCCGCGTTGCGGCACGTCAAAACGGGGACATGGATGAAGGTCATCATCTGCGGGGCTGGCCAGGTGGGGTGGCAGATTGCACGCCACCTTTCGGGCGAGCGCAACGATGTCACGGTGGTCGACAATGACCCCGATCTGGTGCGTCGTGCCACGGACACGCTGGATGTGCAGGGCGTGGCGGGCTTTGCCAGCTATCCGGACGTTCTGGAACGTGCCGGCGCCCGGGATGCCGACATGGTCATTGCTGCGACTTATTCAGATGAAGTGAACATGGTCACCTGCCAGGTGGCGCATTCCGTTTTCGGGGTAAACCGCAAGATCGCACGTCTGCGCAGCCAGTCCTATCTGACCGCCATCTATTCCGACCTGTATCGCCGGGATCACATGCCCATCGACGTGGTGATTTCGCCGGAGCGCGAGGTGGCCGCTGCGGCCTTGCAACGTCTGAGCGCGCCCGCCGCATTCGACACCGAGCTTTTCATTGATGGGCAGGCCCAGCTTCTGGGCATTGCATTGGATGCAGATTGCCCGGTTTTGAATACACCTTTGCGCCAGCTGACCGACCTGTTTTCGACCTTGCGCGTTGTCGTCGTTGGCGTGCGGCGGGACGGGGTGCTGTTTGCCCCTGACGCCTCGGACCAGTTGTTTGCGGGGGACGAAGCCTATGTCTTTGCCCATGTGGATGACGTGCCGCGCACCATGGAAGTGTTTGGCAAGACCATGCGCAAGCAAGAGCGTGTGGTTCTTGTGGGTGGGGGCAATGTCGGCTTGACCGTCGCCCGCGCGCTTGAACAGCGGGCGAGCCGCGTGCGCGCCAAGGTGATTGAGCGTAACCGGCGTTGCGCGGAACTGGCCGCCGAGGCGCTGGAGCGCACCATCGTACTGAACGGGGACGGTCTGGACGTGACCCTGTTGGCTGAAGCGGGCGTGTCGCGGGCTGACGCCATGTTGGCTGTGACCGATGATGACAAGACCAACATGCTGGCCGCCGTGCGTGCCAAGGCCGAGGGCTGTCCCTATGCCATTGCCTTGATCAACGACCCTACGCTGGTGCCGATGATGGGCCCCCTTGGCATTGACGCGTATATCAATCCGCGCGCCACAACCGTGTCGTCCATCCTGCGTCACATCCGGCATGGGCGCGTCCGGTCCGTCTATTCCATCGGGGATGCCGATGCCGAAGTGATCGAGGCCGAGGTGTTGTCGACTTCACCTCTTGCCGGTCAGAAGATCAACGAGATCGACTTCCCCGAGGGGGTTCTGGTCGGGGCGGTCCGCAAGGGTGATGACGTGATCCGACCCGTGGGCAGCACCCGCATCGACGAGGGCGACGTGATCGCCATCTTTGCGCTGGCCACCGACGTGCCAGAGGTGGAGCGCCTGATGCAGGTGTCCATCGACTTTTTTCTGATGCAGGGACGCACGCAGCCGCGGCAACCGTTCTGGGCCTCCGTTCTGCGGTTGCCGCTGTTTCTGCTGCTGATTGGCGTGTTTTCGGCGGCCATGCTGGTGCCCGCAGTCTACGGCGGTATCGTGCGCGATCTAGTGGCGGCGCGGGCCTTTCTGTATGCTGGTCTCCTGGGGCTGGTGACCTTTGCACTGATCGGTCTGGCGCATGCGGGCCGCGATCCGCGCCATGGCACCCTGGGTCCGCTGTTGTCGCTTATGAGCGCTTTTACCATTCTGCCGGTCATCCTTGCCGTTCCCTTCTACGAGGGGCTGCGCACCACCACGTTTCTGAATGCCTATGTCGAGATGGTGAGCGCTATCACAACGACCGGTGCGACCATGTTCGACAATCCGGACCGGTTGAATGGCACCTTGCATCTTTGGCGGTCGATTGTCGGCTGGTTGGGTGGGTTGATGATGTGGGTGGCGGCATCTGCCATTCTCGCCCCGCTGAACCTTGGGGGGTTCGAGGTGACGGCGCGGGCCGAACCAGGTCGCAGCGCCAGCCGTGATATCGGCATGACGGCCCCCGAAGTGCGGGAGCGTTTGGCCAAGGTGTCTGCTGTCCTGATCCCGATCTATGCCGGGTTGACCATGTTGCTTTGGGTGCTTCTGGCGGCGGGCGGAGATGCCGGACTTGTTGCCTTGTGCCACGCGATGGCGATCCTGGCGACGTCCGGCATTTCGCCGGTTGGCGGGCTGGGTGGCGGCGGCTCGGGCATGGCGGGAGAGGCGGTGATGCTGCTGTTCATGCTGTTTGCTCTGTCGCGTCTGACCTTTTCAACGGACACGACCACGGCGGAGTCCGGTGGGCTTGTGCAGGACCCGGAGTTTCGCATCGGTGTGGCCGTTGTCATCGCGGTGCCGGTTTTCCTGTTTCTCCGCCATTTCCTTGGGGCTTTTGACGTTGCTGCCGAAAGTGATGTGGCTGACGCGGCGCGGGCGCTTTGGGGCAGTGCATTCACCGTGCTGTCTTTCTTGACAACGACCGGCTTTGCCTCGGCCAATTGGGTGGATGCACAGGCGTGGTCTGGGTTGGAGACCCCGGGTTTGTTGCTGATGGGGCTGGCGCTGATCGGTGGGGGCGTCGCCACCACCGCCGGAGGCGTCAAGCTGCTGCGTGTTTTTGCACTTTATCGCAATGGCGTGCGCGAGATGGAGCGGCTGGTGCATCCGTCGTCTGTCAGCAGCGCGGGGCCGCGCGCGCGACGGCTGCAAAAGGATGGGGCGTTCATTGCGTGGATCTTCTTCATGCTCTTTGCGCTCACCCTGGCGTTGATCACCATCTTGCTGACCCTGACGGGCGTTGCTTTTGACACCGCCCTTGTCCTTGCGGTGTCGGGGCTGTCGACCACGGGACCACTTTTGGGGGTGGCTACGGACGCACCGATCGCATTGATCGAGTTGAACAATGCAGCCAAGGCGATCTTTACCGCGGCCATGGTGTTGGGACGCTTGGAGACGCTTGCGATCATCGCCCTTTTCACACCCGATTTGTGGCGCGGGTAGGCGGGCCTTTGCGGTAGGTCCGTAACGGACTGTTTTTTGGGCTGGAATCTTCCCAAGCCCCAATACATACTCCGTCCGGAGGGACGGTCTGATCCGCAGGCCTAGCAAGAAAAAAGGGTTAACCGACATGGCTTCGGACCGACAGAATTTACAAGATGCATTTCTGAATCACGTGCGCAAGACGAAGGTGCCCGTGACCATCTTCCTGATCAATGGTGTGAAATTGCAGGGGGTTATCACGTGGTTCGACAACTTCTGCGTCCTGTTGCGCCGGGATGGACAAAGCCAGCTTGTCTATAAACACGCCATCTCGACCATCATGCCAAGCCAGCCGATCAGCCTCTATGAGGGCGAAGACGCTTCTTGATGGGTGAGTTGCCGGAGTTTACCCGCGCCTGGGTGCTCCACCCCGATATCAAATCCGATCCTAACCGGCGCGAAGCGAAATTCGCGCTGGCCGAAGCCATTTCTTTGGCCCATGCGCTGCCCGAGCTTGAGGTGGTGGGCAGCGAGATTGTGCCGCTGCCGCGCGTCCGCGCTGGCCTGCTGTTCGGATCCGGCAAGATCGAGGAACTGGCCGAGCGCATCAAAGAGGCCGACGTTGAGCTTGTGTTGATCGACGGGCCGGTTACGCCCGTGCAGCAGCGCAATCTTGAAAAGGCGTGGAAGGTCAAGCTGCTCGACCGGACCAGCCTTATCCTGGAGATTTTCAGTGACCGCGCCGCCACCCGTGAGGGTGTGTTGCAAGTGGAGATGGCGGCGCTGAGCTATCAACGCACGCGCCTTGTCCGCGCCTGGACTCACCTGGAACGCCAAAGGGGTGGTCTGGGGTTTGTCGGTGGTCCCGGTGAGACGCAGATCGAGGCCGACCGCCGCGCCATTGATACTCAACTTGTTCGCTTGCGGCGGCAGCTGGACAAGGTGGTCAAGACGCGCACACTGCACCGCGCCGCGCGGGCCAAGGTGCCGTATCCGATTGTGGCGTTGGTGGGATATACAAACGCCGGAAAATCCACGCTTTTCAACCGCCTGACCGGTGCAGATGTGATGGCGAAAGATATGCTTTTTGCCACGTTGGACCCGACCATGCGGCGTGTCGAGCTGGAGGATGGCCCCGAGGTGATCCTGTCGGACACTGTGGGCTTTATCTCGGACCTTCCCACTGAACTGGTGGCGTCATTCCGCGCGACGCTGGAAGAGGTTCTGGCGGCCGATATCATTCTGCACGTCCGTGACATCTCGCATCCGGAAACTGAGGCACAAGCGGAAGATGTTCGCACCATCCTAACGGATCTCGGTGTCGGTGAAGGGCGCGAGATGGTCGAGGTCTGGAACAAGATTGATCTGTTGCCTGATGACGAGGCCGATGCAGTGCGTGCGCGTGCGGATCGTGACGAGGACGTGTTCGCCATGTCGGCGATCACGGGCGAGGGCATTGATGCGCTGCTGGCGGATGTGGCTGACACGTTGCAGGGCGCCGTCACCGAAGAGACGCTGGTGCTGCCCTATGCCGAGGGCCGCAAACGCGCGTGGCTGTTCGAGCAGGACGTGGTGCAGGCCGAGCGTCAGGGTGAGGACGGTTTCGAGTTTGACGTGCGCTGGACGGCGATCCAGAAGGCGCGGTTCGACGGGCTTTGACCGCCCCGGCGTACGCTGTGTTAACCTGGGCAGTCCGTGGTGAATTGCGTGGTCGCACGCCAAAGCAACCATGCCAAACTGCATATTTTGCCTAAGAAACTGCGATGTTTCGGAGGCCCGAAAACCATCCCAAATCGGCTGAATTCTGGAGTCTGCGCGTTTTGCGCCCCAAATTGCGTATTTTGCCTGCAACGGTCGCAAATGGTTAACAGAAAGGGTTAACACACCGCTTTCACATAAGAATTTTCAATGTGAACGGCCGGGCAAGGAATACGGTCTTGGGCCGTCGAACAGACGCCGTGGTGTCGCGCCGACCCTCACTGTTTTGCGCCGCCGCTTCCACATCCGAAGGCGCTGTGCGGCGGCATCAGCCATCGGGCGCCACGCAGGGGCTGGGCTTGCCGCGACGATCGAGCGCCATCGGGGTGACCGAGGCCACATCCCCCGGGTACACGCACAGCGAAATCCGGGAGATGTCAGCCATTCCGGTCGGCAGGTCGTCGGCCCATGCCCATGCCCCGGTCAGGTTCGTGCCCGATGCATCAACATCGGTGAGATCCGCGCCAGTCAACTGCGTGTCGATGAGATCCGCCTGAAACAGATCCGCACCTTGCAGGTTCGCATCCGTCAGGTCGGCGTTGCGCAGGTTCGCCTTGGACAGGTTGACCTCTTTCAAGGAGGCGAGATTGAGCGAAGCATCGGAAAAGTTGGCGCCGGACAGAAAGGTGCGGTCGAGCTGTGCAAAGAACAGCACGGCATCTTCGAAATTGGCCGCGCGCAGATTTGACGAGATGATCTTGACGTTGCCGAGGATGGCGCCGCGGAAGTCGGCGTTGGACAGGCTGGCGCCAGAGAGATCAGCGGCACTCAGATCGGCGCCGTCCAGTTGCGCCCATGAGAAGTCCAGACCTGCCAGTGCCACGTTGGCGCTGACAAGCGCCTGAAGCATCTGGCCCCGTTCCGGGCTGACCGTCGGAAAGTCGAATTGATCGCGCAGGGGCGCGTCAAAGTCGATATCGGCCCCTTTGGACCGCGCCAGAAGATATGGCGTGTTGCGGACGAGGAAACGTGAAACGCGTTCCCTGAGAGGGTCAGGAAGCCGGAGGGTCCGACGCGCGCCGCGGGGGCGTTTTCGTTGGCAATGATCCAGCAGGGAGATCGCTGTGATTCAAGGCAATTCGGATGGTTGTTTGCCGGATCGGTCACGTCTCGGATATCGGCCAGCAACTCTGTGAGGTCGCCAGCAAGCGCGGCGCGGCGTGCGCCTTCGATCAGGAGGCTTTGGGTGATGTTGGCGTCTGTCTGCAGGGTGATCCGTTCGTTCTGGATGTCGAATTTCTGGTTCTGTTCGTAGAGCAGGAACAGCGTTGCCGCCCCCACCAGCCCACCCACCACTGTCACGGTTGCGTTGAAGGAAAATTGCACGGCTTCGCGCCGGGCGAGCCACAGTCCGAGATTGACCATGGCGGCGTGACGCCGATCCTGGGGTGTCGGGTTGTCGATGCCGTCGGGTGTGGTGAAGTGGTCGATGAGGCCCGTGACCATTTCCGTTTCTGTCATGTGCTCTTGCGCGCCCAGCGTCTTGCGCACCCAGCGTCCGGCAAGCCGATAGCCTGTCCAGATCGCGATCAGGACGAGGATCAAACCCGCAAGCAGCATTGCGGCGACCATTGGCGCGAGGTCGCGTGTCGCTTGGACGAGCGCTGCGTTCTGGAACGTGGCGCTGAGACCAAAGCCCAGAGCCAGGCAGAGCAGGCACAAAAGGAGCAGAGGCAGGCGTTTCATAATGGCATCATGTGCAATGCGTGAAGCAATGCCGTGAGCCTATGCGCGAATGTCCCGTGCGGGCAAGCGTGTTAGCGCAGGGCGCGCCACTGACCCGGTTGCAGGTCATCAAGGTGCCAATCGCCGATTTGCACCCGGATCAGCCGAAGGGTGGGAAAGCCGACATGTGCCGTCATCCGCCGCACCTGGCGGTTGCGCCCTTCGGTGAGTGTCAGCTCGAGCCAGCTGTCGGGCACGGACTTGCGCACCCGGATGGGTGGATCGCGATCCCAGATGGTCGGAGCGGGAATGGCGCGGGCTTTGGCGGGTTTCGTGGGGCCGTCCTTGAGCGTGATCCCTTGGCGCAGCAGCGCGAGGGCATCGTTGGTGATCGTGCCTTCGACCTGTGCCCAGTAGGTCTTGGGGGCCTTGTATTTCGGGTGTGCGATCTTGGCCTGTAGTCTGCCGTCGCTGGTCAGCACCATCAGCCCTTCGCTGTCCCGGTCCAGTCGCCCCGCCGCGTAGACGCCCGGCACATCGATATAGTTGGAGAGCGTGGGGCGGGGGGAGCCTTCTGTCCCCTTGTCGGTGAACTGTGACAGGACGCCGAAGGGTTTGTTGAACAGGATCGTTGTCATTGCAGCGGTTCAAGTCGGGTGACCCCGACGGCTGCCGCCCGTGCGAGCCCTTCGTCGAGCGACATGGGGATGTATTCACCGCGTCGCCAGAGTTGGGCCAGATCGTCGTAGTGCCGGGACAGGAAGTGGCCGGATTGGCCCGTTGAGATGACGAAGACCGAGGAGTTCGGGTCGGCAAAGTCGTAGACGCCGCGATAGCCCGCGCCGTGTACGTTTTGGAACGGGTCGGGGCCGGTCCCCCTGGTCAGACCGCGCAGAAGCGTGTTGTCCCCACCCGATGTCGATTGCCGGATGTTGACGAAGTAGCGCAGGATCGGCACGTCACCCAGCACCTGATGGTCGTGGGTGGCCTGGTGCGCGTCACCCCAGCGCAGGCTTTCCAACTGGCTGCCGTAGGTTTCGTTGATTTCAAGCAGGGCGTCGTCAAGCGCGAGGCGGGCCATGTCGGGGCAGGTTTCCACCGGCGCAGATTGGCGTACGTCGCACCAGACGCCCGCGCCCTCCACGTTGCGGAACACCCGTTCGATGAAGAGCGGTTCGACATGCGTCAGCGTGTCGGCCATCGGCCCCAGTTCATCGCGGATCAGCCTGTCCTGCAGCTTGCGCAGCCAGGCGGTGTAGATCAGTGGTTCGGGCCAGTGTTCGTTCATCTCACCGTTCCATTCGGCGAGCAGGGCGAGGGCGCGTTGGCGCTGGCGTTCGGGCGTGCCTTCGGGGGCGGCTTCGCCCGTGAACCACAATTCCGCACCGATCAGGGGCAGCAGCGAGCGTGCCGTGAAGCTAACGGTGTCGAGCTGTGCTTCGATAAAGCTGTCGCGCGTGTGGACCTCGCGCGCCTGCATCAGGCGGCGCCAGCGTTGGACGCGCTGGGTGTCGCCCCAGACAAAGCTGATGTGGTTGGGGAAGGGGCGGTCGACCGTCTTGTTGTTGGTGTTGCCGAGGATGCCGCCCACGGGTGAGACGAAGCCGGGGTTGGAGGTGTAGGCCATGCGCCCCTGCCAGCGGTTCTCGGCCAGCCAACCGAGGCTGGGCAGGCGCCCCTGGCTTTGGTGGTTTGCGTCACGCTTGGGCACGGCGCCGATGGTTTTCATCGCGATCGATCCGCGATCGACCAGCGTGATGTTCTGGGCGGGCGCGATGTAGCTTTCACCTGCGGTGATTGCCTCCGCCACGGTTTGCGATTTCATGATGCCCATGGCGGCGGTCAGGGATGTGTCACGAGGGCTGAGGACTGTCCAACTGAGGGCTGCCACGTGGCCCGGCGGCGTGACCGTGCGCAGGTTGCGGAAGCTGCCCGGCAGGACCGGGCCATTGTCGGTCCAGCGCAGGGTGAGCGTGACCGGATCCTCGTCCGCGATCTGCAGGATGGAGTCGCGGGATTCGAAGTCTTTCCAGCCTGTGGGTGTGCGATACTGCGACGGGTTTTCGGGGTTCAGTTCCTCGATGAACACATCCTGATCATCGACGTAAGCCGTGGTCAGGCCCCAGCCAAGGCGGTCAGACCGTCCCGTGAGCACCGCGGGCACGCCGGGGATTGTACCGCCGATCACACCACCGGAGTCCAGTTCCATCCGTGCAAGGTACCAGATCGCGGGGGCGGAAAAGCCAAGATGCGGGTCGTTGGCCAGCAATGTGCCGCCTGACGCGGAACGCGCTGTAGCGGCGGCCCAGGCGTTGGAGGCCCCGGCAAAGCCGCGTGGTCTGAAGGGGGACAGGGGGTGCGGTTCCGCCTCGGCGGCGGCGTAGTCGTTTTCCACGCCGGGCACGAGGGATGCGTATTCGGGCAGGCTGGCGATGCCTTCGCCCGGGACATCGGGCAGAATATCCGCCAGCCGGGCAGGGTCTTCGAGCGCCAGTGACATGCGGGCGCGTAGCACTTCTTCGCTGAGGTGCCCGGAAAGCTGCAAGCCCATGAGCTTGGCCACGGCGATGCTGTCGGCGGGCCGCCAAGGGGCGAGGGGCGTGTTGAAGAGGAACATCTCGGGTGCGCCGCGTCCCAACGCCTCGGCATTGATCTGATCCAGCCGCGCATTCACGCCCGATGCGTAGGCTTCGAGCGCGGCGCGTGTTGCCGGATCCTGTGCCTCGACCGACTGGACGGACAGGCGGTAGAGATCGAGGCGGCGGACAAAGCTGTCGATGTCGACCGTTGTGGTGCCAAAAAGCTCGCTCAGCCGACCTTGGGCCGTGCGGCGGAGCATCATCATTTGCCACAGCCGATCCTGCGCATGGGCAAAGCCAAGGCCGTGGAACACATCCGTGTCTGTTTCACCAAAGATATGCGGCACATTGGCGTTGTCGCGCACGATCTCGACCGGGGCGGAGATGACGGGCACGCGCACGCGCGCATCGTAGTTCGGTAGGGAACGTGCGGCGAGGTAGTAGACCATGCCAACGCCCAGAACGACGAGCACGATCACCCCCGCGGTCAGGCGGACCAACCATTGAAACACCACTGCCATGCCGTCTGTGATCCTTGCCTTCGATGCGTTGACGCTTGGGCCACGACTGTTAGGTAGGCAAGCGAAGAAGCGCAAGCCAAAGGGCTGCGCAAAATGGCGAGGTATCACGGATGGCAAAGCTGGCATTTCTGGGCATGGGTGTGATGGGTGCTCCGATGGCGGGACATCTGCAAAAGGCGGGTCACGAGGTGACGGTGTACAATCGTACCGCGTCCCGGGCGCAGGACTGGGTGAATGCCTATGGTGGTGCCATGGCGACCACGCCGCGCGCTGCGGCCGAAGGCGCTGATTTCGTGATGGCCTGCGTGGGCAATGACGACGATCTGCGATCTGTGTGTCTTGAGGACGACGGTGCCTTTGCCGGGATGGGCAGCGGCACCGTCTTTGTCGATCACACAACCGTGTCGGCCAAGGTGACGGCGGAATTGTATGCGGCTGCCGACGCGAGGCAGGTCAGTTTTGTCGATGCGCCCATATCCGGCGGGCAAGCGGGGGCCGAAAACGGCCAGCTGTCTATCATGTGTGGTGGGGATCAGGGCGCCTATGACCGGGTCGAGCCGATCATGCAGGCCTATGCCAAGCTGTGCCGCCGTATTGGGGACAGCGGTGCGGGGCAGATGACGAAGATGTGCAACCAGATTGCCATTGCTGGCGTCGTGCAGGGACTGTCCGAGGCGCTGCATTTTGCCGAAAAGGCGGGGCTGGATGGCCGTGCGGTGGTCGAAGTGATTTCGCAAGGGGCTGCCGGGTCGTGGCAGATGTCAGAATCGGTATGAGACGATGCTGGACGATCACTTCGAGCATGGCTTTGCGACCGACTGGATGCGCAAGGATCTTGGGATTTGCCTTGATACGGCGAATGAGAACGGCGCGAGCCTGCCGGTAACGGCGCTGGTCGACCAGTTCTACAAGGATGTTCAAAAGATGGGGGGCGGGCGTTGGGACACGTCGAGCCTGTTCAAGCGGCTGCGCAATATTGGGTGAAACCCGGTCCGCGTAAGCGGCAAACGCTCAGGTGAGCGCGTTTGAGGGTAGAACGGGCGAAGCCCTGTGTTTTGTCGATGGGCGGCACTGTTTGCTGCGCAAATGCGCCCGCCCACCGACCCATGATTTAAGGAATGATCCGTGTGTATTTGGTGCCTTCGAGCGTGGCACCGATGCGCAAACCTGCACGGGCAAAGACGGCCGCCAAAACGGGGGACAGAGCCGTTGTTGTGTCTGCGGCCACACTGTCGCCCTGGTCGGATACCACGTATTCAAGATCCGCACCTGCGGCCCAACCTGGGCTGCGGCGGAAGTCTGTAAGGGCCTCGGGCGTCATGAAGAAGAGCACATGCGCGAATTGCTGTGCCCCGATCTGCAGGCCGCCGGACCCTTTGACCATCGAGTAATAATCGACCGTTACGTTATCAACGCGCAGTGCGCCCCGTCCGTAGGCGCCACCAAAGCCGAGGCCAGCCTCGGTCACCAGTGGCATCACCAGCATGCCATTGGCTTTTTGCGCCAGGTCCACCGTGTTCGGGTAGCTGCGGTACATTTCCTGCAGCGTGACATCCACGCGGCTGTCAATCAGCGCACTGCCGCGGCTGCCGACACCGTTTCCACATGCTGCCAACACGCCTGTGCTGGCCAGCGCCCCTGCGGCGAAGGCACGCCGCGAGATCCCATTCGTATTCATTTTGAACCGCCTGTATAGCTCTTGGTTTTGCGCGGTTTGGCCGCGCTTATGCGCAAATATACGCCGATTGCATGTGCGTGTCACTACGTGGTGATGCGTGCGCGGCTTTCTGCCGTGCTTTTTGGGGCTCTGCCCCCGGCCCTTGGCCTCCCCGGGATTTTAAAAACGAGGAAGGATGTGTTCAGGTATTGCGCTGTGTGAGCAGGTGCCAGGCTGCGGCGCCAAAGAAGAGGGCGAAGGTGGTTTCGAACAGGCGCCTGAGCTTGAGGTAGGTGCGGGTGGCAACAGCGCTGGAGAACAGAAGCGCGTAGCTGGTCATCAGCGTGAGGGAGATTGCGATGCAAAGACCGACAAGAGCGGCCACACCGCTGGCATCTGCACCGGGTTTCAGGCCGATGGCCATGATCGACCCCCAGAACATGATCGCCTTCGGATTGGTCAGGTGGATGAGTGCGCCCTGGATCCAGCAGCGCAGGTAGGATGCAGTGCCAATGTCCCGCGGTGCGAGAGGGCGGTCATGCAGGGCCGCGCCGGCGGATTTGAGGCCGAGCCAGGCGAGATAGGCGGCGCCAGCATAGCGCACCGTTTCCAAGATCCACTGGTTTGCCAGCAGGAGCGCGCCAAAGCCAAGCGCTGCTGCTGCGGCCCAGATCACTGATCCGCTGGACACGCCCCATGCAAGCGCGAGCCCGACGGCGCGCCCCCGGGCCATGGATGTGCCTGCGATAGCGAGGGTCGCGGGGCCGGGGGTCAAGCCACCGAGCAGCGCAGCGCCCACGATGATCCAGAGGTTGAGTTGGTCAAACACATGTCAGCCTTTTGCCAATAGCCGCGCGGCCGCTGGTGCGAAATAGGTCAGGATGCCATCGCAGCCCGCCCGTTTGAAGGCCATCAGGCTTTCCATCATGACCCGGTCATGATCGACCCAGCCATTGGCGCTGGCCGCTTCGATCATCGCGTATTCGCCCGACACCTGGTAGGCGAAGGTGGGCGCGCCGAAGCTGTCTTTGACCCGGCGGCAGATGTCGAGATAGGGCAGGCCGGGTTTGACCATGACCATGTCGGCGCCTTCTTTCAGGTCTCGTTCGATCAGTCGCAGTGCTTCGTCCGAGTTTCCGGGGTCCATCTGGTAGGTTTTTTTGTCGCCTGTCAGCGCGCCGGATGCCCCAACCGCGTCGCGGAACGGGCCGTAGAAGGCGGAAGCATATTTGGCGGCGTAGCTGAGGATCATCACGTTCTGATGGCCTGCGCCTTCAAGCGCCTGCCGGATCGCGCCGATACGTCCGTCCATCATGTCGGAGGGGCCGATGATGTCGGCGCCGGCCTCGGCCTGGCTGAGCGCCATTTTCACCAGTGCCTCGACCGAGCGGTCGTTCACGATCCCGCCGTTTTCGACAAAGCCGTCATGGCCGTTGATGTTGTAGGTATCAAGCGCCACGTCCGTCATGATCGCGATGTCCGGCACGGCCTTTTTGATGGCGCGGATAGCGCGGTTGGCGTGGTTTTCGGGGTCCCAGGCGCCTGCACAATCCTCGGTCCGTTCTTCGAGCCCGGTATAGGGGAAGATGCAGATGGCGGGGATGCCCAGGTCGGCAGCTTCCCGCGCAGCTTCGACCACCTTGTCGACCGACCGGCGCACGACACCCGGCATGGAGGGAATGGGCTCTTCGATGCCTTCGCCGCTGCGGACGAAGACGGGCCAGATGAAGTCCTCGACCGTCAACGTATTCTGCCGCACGAGCCCGCGGATTGCAGGGCTTTGACGGGTGCGGCGCAGGCGGGTGGCGGGATAGGGGGCTTGGGTGGGGCGCATGGAAAGTGTCCGGTTTCGGTGACAGTGCATGGGTGGCATGGATTTTTGCGCTTGCCAAGTCTAGGCACCACGCCGCGCCCGCGCTAAGAGGGGCGTCAACCAAGGCAAGAAGGCCCGGCACACGGGACAACGGGACAGCGCGTGGACTGGTACGACACAATCTTTGAATTGATCGACATGCGCTCGTTCTCGAACCTGTGGTTCTGGATTGCGCTGGCGGTCGTGTGGTCAACAGCAAGCCATTGGGTGCTGGGCGTGCCATATGACATGGTGGCGCGGGCGCGTCGCCATGGTGGACAGGCGGCCGAGGATCTTGAGGATTTGGTCCGTATCAACACAAATCGTCTGCTGTTCATCGGTGGCGTATCTGGGCTGTGGTTGCTTGGGCTGGCCTGTTTCCTGCTCACCGGTCTTGCGCTGCTGGGATTCGTGTATCGGGTCGAGTTTGCACAGGCCCTGTTTCTGCTGGGCTTTCCCATGAGCATTGTGGGTGCATTGAACCTGTCGACAGCACGGTTGATTCAGGATGAACGGGCGACCGGCGAAGCGCTTTGGCGGCGCCTGACCCGTCATCGGACCATCGTCCAGGCCATCGGCATGGTGTCGATTTTCATCACTGCCCTTTGGGGCATGTATCAGAACCTGTCGATTGGCCCTTTCGGCGGTTGACAGTTTGGTTGAAAGACCCAATTGAAGGCCCCTTGATCCCGTTCCCTGCCGAGTGAATTGCCGCCCATGCCCGAGCAGACCCATATCACCGTGTCTGGCGCACCCGAGGGGTTTGACGCCAAGCTGATCCTTCAGGAAGTGTCCAAGGGCACGCCGGTCATGCACGTGGCCCGCGATGACAAGCGGCTGGCAGCAATGCAGGCCGCGTTGCGGTTCTTTGCGCCCGACATGCCCGTGCTGATCTTTCCCGGGTGGGATTGTCTGCCTTATGATCGCGTGTCGCCGAATGCAGACATCTCGGCCCAGCGGATGGCGACGCTTGCGGCCCTTGTGCACGGTATGCCTGCGCAGTTTGTCCTGCTGACCACGTTGAACGCCGCGACCCAGCGTGTGCCTGCGCGGGATTTGCTGCGCGAGGCGGCGTTTTCGGCCACGGTCGGCAACCGGGTGGATGAAAGCGCGCTGCGCAATTTCCTTGTGCGCATGGGGTTTGTGCAAAGCCCCACGGTTATGGAGCCGGGCGACTACGCCATTCGCGGTGGCATCATTGACATCTATCCGCCCGGTGATCTGGGGCCTGTGCGGCTGGACCTGTTTGGCGATGTGCTGGATGGTGCGCGCCGTTTTGATCCAGCCACGCAGCGGACCACTGAAAAGCTGGACGTGGTGGAACTGGCGCCTGTGTCCGAGGTCATTCTGGATGAGGCAGCCGTTACGCGGTTTCGGCAGAATTACCGGTTGGAGTTTGGTGCCGCTGGCACCGACGATCCGCTGTATGAAGCGGTGAGCGCGGGGCGTAAGCATCAGGGGGCTGAGCATTGGTTGTCCTTGTTCCATGATGGATTGGACACGCTCTTTGATTATGTTCCCGGGGCCGCGATCACGCTGGATGATCAGGTGACGCCGGCGCGGCTGGCGCGGTGGGAGAGTATCGAGGACCAGTACGAGACGCGGCGGCTGGCGATGGAAAACCGGTCCAAGATGGATTCCGTTTACAAGCCTGCTGCACCGGCGGGTCTCTACCTCGATGATGCTGCATGGGAGGCCGCGGTTGCAGGCTTTCGCGTGTTGTCCTTTGCCCAGCTTCCCCAAGCGACGGGTCCGGGTGTCACGGATTCAGGCGGGCGGATCGGGCGCAATTTCTCACCTGAGCGGCAACGGAATCTATCAGCCTTTTCGGAGCTTTGGCATCTCATATTAAAGCAAAAATGGCGGATGGTCCCGTTGTCATTGCCAGTTACTCGGAAGGTGCGCGTGAACGTCTAACGGGCCTGATCGAGGACGAAGGGCTGGCCGAAGTTGTTCCGATCCCGAACGCGACGCGCATCGGCAAGCGTGGGCTACACTTGGTGGTCTGGGCGCTGGAACATGGGTTTGAAGCGCCCGGACTGACCGTCATTTCCGAGCAGGATGTTCTGGGGGATCGTCTGATCCGCCAGCCCAAGAAAAAACGCCGGGCCGAGAATTTCCTGACCGAGACGCAGTCGCTGTCGCCCGGTGACCTGGTGGTCCATGTGGACCACGGGATCGGTCGCTATATGGGCATGGAAGTGGTGACTGCCGCGGGTGCTGCCCATGAATGCCTGCTGCTGGAATATGCCGAGCGGTCCAAACTGTATCTGCCGGTCGAGAATATCGAGCTGTTGTCGAAATACGGCCATGAAGAGGGGTTGCTGGACCGCTTGGGCGGCGGCGCGTGGCAGGCCAAGAAGGCCAAGCTGAAAGAGCGCATTCGCGAAATGGCGGATCGGTTGATCCGTATTGCCGCGGAACGCGCGCTGCGCAAAGCGCCCATTCTGGAGCCACCGCCGGGGATGTGGGACGCCTTTGCTGCGCGTTTCCCGTATCAGGAAACAGATGATCAGCTGACGGCCATTGCCGCCGTGATGGACGACCTGAATGCGGGTCAGCCGATGGACCGTCTGATTTGTGGCGATGTGGGCTTTGGTAAGACCGAAGTGGCGATGCGCGCGGCCTTTGTCGCGGCCATGTCCGGTGTGCAGGTTGCGGTGATTGCACCCACGACGCTGTTGGCGCGGCAACATTACAAGAGCTTTGCCGAGCGGTTTCGTGGTTTTCCGATCGAGGTCCGGCAGCTGTCCCGTTTTGTCAGCGCCAAGGAGGCGTCGGCGACGCGCGACGGTATGGGCAAGGGCACGGCAGATATTGTCATTGGCACCCATGCGCTGCTGGCCAAGGGTGTACGGTTCAACAATCTCGGCCTGTTGGTCATTGATGAAGAACAGAAATTTGGTGTCGGCCATAAAGAGCGGCTGAAGCAGATGCGATCGGATGTGCACGTGTTGACCCTGACGGCCACGCCCATTCCACGCACCTTGCAACTGTCGCTGACCGGCGTGCGTGATCTATCGATCATCGGCACACCGCCCGTCGACCGGCTTGCGATCCGCACTTACGTGTCCGAGTTCGATGCCGTGACGATCCGCGAGGCGCTGCTGCGCGAGCATTATCGTGGTGGGCAGAGTTTCTATGTCGTGCCGCGCATCAGTGATCTGCCCGAGATCGAGGAGTTCCTGAAAGAGCAGTTGCCCGAGCTGACCTATGTCGTGGCGCACGGTCAGATGGCTGCGGGCGAGCTGGATGACCGCATGAACGCCTTCTATGACGGCAAGTTCGATGTGCTTTTGGCGACGACAATTGTGGAGTCGGGCCTGGATATTCCGACGGCCAACACGATGGTGGTTCACCGGGCCGACATGTTCGGGCTGGCGCAATTGTATCAGATTCGGGGCCGGGTGGGGCGGTCGAAGACGCGGGCCTATGCCTATCTCACCACAAAGCCGCGTGCCAAGCTGACGGCGACGGCTGAGAAACGGCTGCGGGTGCTTGGGTCGCTCGACACGCTGGGGGCCGGGTTTACGCTGGCGTCTCAGGACCTTGATATTCGCGGGGCCGGGAACCTGCTGGGCGAGGAGCAGTCGGGCCAGATGCGCGACGTGGGCTTTGAGCTTTACCAATCCATGCTCGAAGAGGCGATTGGCAAGATCAAGGCCGGCGAGATGGAGGGCATGGTCGATGATGACGGCCAATGGGCGCCGCAGATCAATCTGGGTGTGCCCGTGCTGATCCCCGAGCAATATGTGCCTGATCTTGACGTGCGCCTCGGCCTCTATCGCCGTCTGTCTGAATTGACCACGAAGGTGGAGCTTGAAGGCTTTGCTGCCGAGCTGATCGACCGTTTTGGCAAGTTGCCCAAGGAAGTGAATACTTTGATGTTGGTCGTGCGCATCAAGGCCATGTGCAAGCGGGCCGGGATTGCCAAGCTGGATGGCGGACCGAAGGGGGCCACAATCCAGTTCCACAATGACAAGTTCGCCTCACCCCAGGGGCTTGTGGACTTCATTCAGGATCAGCGTGGGCTGGCGAAGGTCAAGGACAACAAGATTGTCGTGCGCCGGGACTGGAAGAAGGACAGCGACAAGATCAAGGGCGCGTTTGCCATTGCCTGCGATCTGGCGGAAAAGGTCATGCAGCAGAAGAAGGCGAAAGCCTAGGCGATCGCCTGCTCGGCCCGGCGCATCATTTGCATCAGGATTGAGGCGACGAGGCAGGCGATTAGGACGGTCGCCACCAAGGGCATCGGCGTGCCGTCAAACATCAACCCGACCGGCGACGCAAAAGCGGCACCGAGTACGGTCGATATTGAGCCAATCACCGACGCTGCCATTCCCGCGATATGGCCCATCGGCTCCATGGCGATGGCGTTCAAGTTTGCGACGGTCAACCCACCCTGAAACAACACGCCCCATTGCCAGAAAATGTAGAACCAGAACAAGCCGGGCATGTCCGCCATCATCCACAGGACAAAGACGGTTGAGACAATGACCTGGGCCGTCAGGGCCCATGTCACCAGTTTGCGCATGCCGAACCGGCCCACGATGGCCGCGTTGAGTAGGCTTGAAACACCCGAGGCAAGTGCAATCGCTCCGAACCAGAGCGGGAAGCTGTCCGCCCGATCAAAGGACGTCTCAAAGATTGGTTGCACCATGGTGAGGATCGAAAAGAGGATCATCAGCATCAGCGTCTGTACGTAGATCGACAAACGTACGGTGCGGTGTGCAAACATCTGTCGCACTGCATCTTTCATCAACGGCCAGCGCAGGGGACGGCGGTTGGCCCGTGGCAGTGTTTCGTTGACGCGCGTGCCGAACCAGACAAGCAGCAGTACTGCAAAGATCAGGAATGCCGGGAAGATCGCCCGCCATCCGGCAGCGTCCATGATGATTTTGCCCAAAAGTGGAGCAATTGCAGGCACCAGAAGGAACACCATCATGGTCAGTGACAGGATGCTGGCCATGGCGCGCCCCGAATAGAGGTCGCGAATGATGGCTGCGGACACAACACGCGGACCCGCCGCACCCAAACCCTGTAGAATTCGTGCTGCAAGCATCAGCTCAAGCGTGGGGGCGATCCAGCTGAGAACCGCGCCCAAGGCATAAACGGCAAGCCCCAGATACACGATGGGTTTGCGCCCGATGGCATCCGATAAAGGGCCCGTGACAAAGGTGCCAAGTCCCATGCCAATCACGAAAAAAGTCATCACCAGAGCGGCTTGTGCAACCCCGCCGGGGGCGATTTCGTCGGCGATCGAGGGCAGGGCGGGCAGCATTGCATCGATGGAAAACGCAATGGTCGCGAACATCATCGCCATCAAGGTGATGAATTCGATTTTGCCCAGTTGTTGTCCCTCGGGTTTCGTCAAGGTTAATGCGGCCCTTCTCGGCTTCTGGTGACGCGATTGCGCGCCACATTGACCATCTAAACCGAGAATGGCAACGACTTAAGGTTGAAAATCTATCAAATGGTAAAATTGTGATCGATTGGGCAGATCAGGCTGCGCCTTCGCGCAATTCCGAGATCACTTTTGCCCAAAGTTCAGGCGGTTGTGCACCCGGTACCGCATGTTGATTGGCCACGATAAAAGTCGGTACCGACTGGATGCCCATCTGGCGGCTGTGCGCGTCCCGTGTGGAGATATCCTCGCGGTCTGCATCAGAGGCCAGAAGACGCCGCACAACGCTTGCGTCCATGTCGATACTGTCGGCGATATCGGCCAGAACATCGTGATCCCCGATGTCCCGTGTTTCGACGAAATAGGCTTTGAACAGGGACGACACTGCTGCTGTCTGCTTGCCTTCGATCCCGGCCCAGTGGATCAGGCGGTGGGCATCGAGCGTGTTGGGCGTGCGTTTCATGCCCTCGAAATCGATCTTGAGGCCTGCCTTTTCCGCATGTTCGACAACCGGTGCATAGGCCCGCACCGCGCCGTCCTTGCCGCCGAACTTGCCTTCCAGATATGCGCGTCGGTCCATGCCCTCGGCGGGCATGTCGGGGTTCAGTTGAAAGGGATGCCATTCGATCACGAATGGGTGGTCCGGGTGCGCTTCGAGCGCGCGATCCAGGTGGGCTTTGCCGATATAGCACCACGGGCAGATCGGGTCGGACATGATATCGAGCTTGATCGAATCGGGCATCAGGTGGCTTTCGTCGTTTTGGGCCAGAACAAGGGCAGCCGCCGCCGAACCAGCTTGCCATTTGCGCCGGTGGGCAGCATTGGCAGGTGAACATAGGCGCGGGGTTGTTTGTATCGCGCCAGCTTGGTGTCGACATAGGCGCGCAAGCTGTCCTCGTCCAGTGGTGCGGCTGCGGTGTAGAACGCGGCGATGATGAAGACGCCGGGCTTCACCTCGATCTGCGCAGCGCCAACGCCGGTCAGACCGGGCGCGTCCGCCAACGCCGCCTCGACCTCAAGCGGGGATACGCGATACCCGCCTGCGTTCATCATGTCATCGTTACGGCCCAGATAGGTGATCTGCCCGTCCTCATCCATGGCGCCCATATCGCCAGTGAGAAACCAGCCTCCGTCAAAGCGGGCGGCGGTGTCGTCAGGGGCGTGCAGGTATTCCAGCATCAGGCCGGGATCGGATCGATGCACGGCGATGGTGCCGGGTGTGTCCCGCGGAACCGGACCGTCGTCGCCGAGGATTGCAACATGCCGTCCTGCCTGTGGTTGGCCGAGCGTTCCTGTCTTGGCAGGATGTGCCGGGCTGGCCGAGATGAAGGTTGAGCATTCGGACATGCCGTAGGCTTCGAACAGGTCAGTGCCGGTTGTGTCCCGCCATCTGTCCAGCGTGGTTTGCGGCAGCTTTTCCCCGGCGCTCAGGCCGTGGCGCAGATCTGGCAACGCGGGCGGCGCGGCGCGATCCAGCATCTGGCGGTAGACGCCTGGTGCGGCAGCAAAGATCGTGGCCTTGTGCGTGGCGAGAAGCGGGCCAAGCGCCTCGGGCGGTGTGCCCGCGGCAGGAATGAGCGCCGTTGCCCCAGCGGTCCACGGGTCCATCAGCCCGGTTCCCAGCGTATAGGTCCAATTGAAGGCGCCAGCGTGCATCAGAGTGTCGTCGGCGCGCAGCCCATACCACCCATCATGCATCAATTGCCGCGCCCAGATGGCGCGATGCGCGTGTGCCACAGCGCGGGGTTGGCCTGATGTGCCGGAGGTATAGATGATGTAGCCCAACCGTTCAGGATCACCCATGTGCCAATCGGCTGGCGCATGGTTGCGCAAGGCCTGCAACGTGGCCAGGCCAATCTCTGGCGCACCGGGGGCTGTTGTCACGTCGGGATCCCGTAGGATCAGGCGGGGGCGCAGCTCGGACACGATCCGCGCGACCTCTGGTCTGGTCAGCGCGGCAGATGTCGGGACGGGGACAAGACCCACGGCCAGTGCCCCCAGATATGCGATGGGAAAGTCGATTGTGTTCCCAAGGCGCAGCAGCACGATATCGCCGGGCGCACTTCCTACCGCCAGAAACCCGCCGCCCGTGCCTAGCACAGCGCGCTTCAGGGTTTCGTATGTCATGGATGTCGCTTGGTCGCCGTTCACGACGGACAACGCGACTTTTTGTGGTTGGGTGTCGGCGCGGCCCAAGACGTGAGCGGCCATGTTGAACGGGAACGGGCAGGGCGGCATTGGGCCGCTGTTGACTACGCTCAGCATGGGCGGCGTTGCAAGCCTTGGGCCTGCGTCCTATAGAAGTCGTCATGCAAGGAAAAGATCCCAAGACACTGATCCAGATCGCCCGCTCTACGGGCCACGATGAAACAGCCGAGCCGCTGGATCTGGGCGCACGTGTGCGCGAGTTGCGCAAGGCGCGCGACTGGACGCTGGAACAGGCGGCGAACCAGGCCGGATTGGCCCGGTCGACCCTGTCCAAGATCGAAAACGGTCAGATGTCGCCCACTTACGAGGCGCTCAAGAAGCTGGCCATTGGTCTTGAGATCAGTGTGCCGCAGCTGTTCACGCCGCCGGAAAAGGGCCAGATCAACGGCCGCATGGTTGTCACGCAGTCGGGGCAGGGCAACGCTCAGGCCACGGTGACCTATGAGCACGAGTTGCTGGCCGAGACGCTGACCAAGAAGCAGATGCTGCCCTATCGTGCGCGTGTACGGGCGCGGTCGATGGATGAATTCGATGGTTGGGTGCGGCACGATGGCGAAGAATTCCTGTATGTGCTGACCGGAGTCATCCGCCTGTATACCGAGTTTTATGAACCCGTCGATATGCGGCGGGGCGATAGCGCGTATTACGATGCCACGATGGGCCACAATGTGGTGTCCGTCAGCGACGAGGATGCTTTGATCTTGTGGGTAACGTCACTCGCCTGAGCGCGATCACGCGGTATGCAGAGCCTGGGCGCGCTGCGACAGGAAGGCGTCAAATGCGTCCTGCGCTTCTTTCAATGACATGTCGTGGGTTGCGGCGAGGTAGCTTTCAAAGCGGTCTTGATCTGCCTTGAGAAAGGGCATCGCGCTTGCTTCGAGTTTGGGAAATTCCTGGCACAGCGCGTGGTAGCTGTCCGCCCAATTGCGGGTCAGATCATTCCAGTTCATGTATACCCCCGATTACCTTTGGTTTACCACGTGCGGTGCTTGCACGTGGCGGCCAGCAGGTCCCACTGCAGGCCAGACATCCACCCTGCGCCAGACAATATTGCAAATTCGTGACAGTTCAACCTTTGATCAAAAGCAGTTTGCGCAGGATCGGATGCGCGATCAGAGCGGTCAGAAGTTGCACGCCGACGAAGGCCGCAACATGCCCCGGGTAAATGCCTGCAAACGTGTCGGAAAATCCGCGTGCAATGGTAACTGCCGGATTGGCAAAGCTGGTTGAGGCCGTGAACCAGTACGCCCCGGTGATGTAGAGTGCGACCAAAGTCGGTACCGCCTCGGGGCGCGAACGCAGGCCACCGAAGATCACGAAGAGCAATCCAAAGGTGGCTACGCCCTCGGACCACCATTGCGCGAGACCGGTCCGATGCAAGGTTGTGGAACTCTGCAAGACGGGCAAATCGAACATGAGGTGCGTGGCCCAGACGCCCAGAATGCCTCCCGCAACCTGCACAGCCCCATAACCAAGGGCAGGGCGCGTGGCGATGTCGCCGCGCAACCAAAAGGCCAGCGTGACTGCCGGATTGAAATGCGCGCCGGAGATCGGGCCAAGCACGGTGATAATCACGTAGAGCATGCAGCCGGTCGCGATAGCATTGGCCAGCAGGGCGATGGCGACGTTTCCGCCTGCAAGCGCCTCGCCCATGATGCCGGAGCCGACCACGCCGATAAGAAGCAGCGCGGTGCCCAGACCTTCGGCCCAGAGTTTCTGTGTCATGTCAGTGGCCGAAGATCAGTTCGCGTCCCACCACCAGAATTGAGGCATCCAGTCCGGCCCGTCCCCATAGAGCGGTATCACCTCAGGGTGTTTCATTTCTGAGACATGAGCGATGCGGCCGGTCGTGAATTGCCAGAACGGCACGACGTAACGCCCGGCGATCAGCAACCGGTCGAGCGCGCGTGTGGCTGCAATGCTGTCCTCACGCGTTGTGGCGGTCAGCATGGCGGTGATCATGGCGTCGATGGCCGGGTCCTGCACACCCATCAGGTTGCCGGAGCCGTCCTCGACCGCGGCATCGGTTCCCCAATAGAACCACTGTTCATTGCCGGGGCTCAGCGACAGGGCACGACGGATATAGGTCATGTCGAAGTCGAAACTGTCTTCGCGTGCCGTGAACTGAGCGCCGTCCACAAGGTCAACGGTGACGTCAATGCCAAGCTGCTCCAATGCCTGGATGTAGAGGTTGGCAATCGCCCGGTCCTCGGTCCGTTGCTGGTCCAGCAGGATAGTAAAACGCATCGCCTGACCGTCAGCGTTGCGCAACTTGCCTTCCTGTGTTGTCCAGCCGGCCTCTTCCAGCAGGCCGATGGCGCGTCGCAAGGCCCTGCGGTTGCGCAAGGTGCCGTCGCTTTCGGGCAGGGCGTAGCCTTCCATGACGCCGGGCAGCAGTTTGCCGTTGAACGGCGCAAGAAGCTCTGCGACGCGGCCCTTGGCGGCGCCCGGGTCCATCGCCAGCAGCGAGTTCGAGAAGTAGGAGGTGATGCGGGGCTGTGCGCCGCCGGTCAGCGTGTCGTTGATATATTCGAAGTTGAAGGCGGTGATCAGGGCCTCGCGCACCCGCCAGTCATCAAAGGGTGCGCGGCGGGTGTTCATGACAAAGCCGGTGATGCCTGACGGCTTCTGGTGGGCGATCTCGGTCTTGATGACATCACCGGATTGGACGCGCGGGAAGTCATACTCGCTGTTCCAGGTTTCGGCATTGAACTCACGCCATGCAGAAATCTCACCTGCCTTGAAGGCCTCCAGCACCACATCGCCATCGCCGTAGAAATCAATTTTGATCTCATCAAAGTTGAATGTGCCACGGCGGAAGTTCAGGTCGTTGCCCCAGTAGTCCGGGTTGCGGGTCAGCGTGACATAGCGCGACCCCTCATAACCGCTGACCACATAGGGGCCGGAGCCGATCGGCACATCGTTGATCGTTGAATTGGCAAAATCCTTGCCTTCCCACTGCGCCTTTTGAAGGATCGGACGCATACCGGCGAGCAGGGCCAGTTCCCGATTTTCCGTGTTGAAGGTGAAGCGGATGCTGCGCGGGCCAGTTTGTTCAAGGTTTTCGACCTGCGTCCACAGGCTGCGATAGCGACCGTGCCCTTCGGTGCCCAGCTTTTCATAGGACCACAGCACATCCTCGACCGTCACGGGGCTGCCGTCCGAAAATTGCGCCTCTTCGCGCAGGGTGAATTCGACCCAGGACCGGTCCTCGTCCGTCTCAATCGATTCGGCGAGCAACCCGTAAAGCGCAAAGGGTTCCTTCCGGCTGCGACCCATCAGGCTTTCATGGGTCAGAAAGCGCAACTGCCAGGGCGCGTTGCCCTTCTGGATGTAGGGATTGAGCAGATCAAAGCTGCCTGTGTTGGCGAGCGTGATGGCACCACCCTTGATTGCATCGGGATTTGCGTGCGGAAGGGCCACAAAATCCGGTGGAAGGGCAGGGTCGCCATACATAGCTATGCCATGGCTTGGCTCTGCTTGTGCTGTTGACGCCAGCGATACTAGGCCCGCAAGAATCAAACCCGTTGCATGGATTTTTGCGCGTCCAATTTGGAAAAAATGCCTGCTCATTTTGTAAACAATCCTTGATCGCCCTTGTTTTGTTAACAATAGCGGCCATCGGACATTTACGCATTATCAAACTTTTAGCTTGGACTCTTCGGGCGGGTTTGCGTATAACGAAGTCACTGCTCGATAGGTTTCTTGCCTGTATGAAACCTGCCTCAATAACTTAACGCCAGCTTCGTGCTGGCGTTTTTTTGTGCGGAACGCAGCCTGACAGGCCGCGTGGCCATTCCTTTCGCAAGTGCAGCATGACAGGATGTGCACAGCACTGATGAAAGGATCCCGCCCATGGCTTTTGAAATTTCCCTGACCGGCAAGACGGCCATCATCACCGGATCGAATTCGGGGATTGGTCTGGGTATGGCCTGGGAACTGGCGCGCGCCGGGGCGGACGTTGTCCTGAACTCGTTTACCGACCGTGCCGAAGACCATGCACTGGCCACGAAGATCGCGGACGAGACCGAGACAAACGCCCGCTACATTCAGGCCGACATGTCCAAGGGGGATCAATGCCGTGCCCTGATCGAAAAGGCGGGCGCATGTGATATCTTGATCAACAACGCCGGTATTCAGCACGTGGCAGGCATTCCTGATTTTCCGGTTGAGAAATGGGACGCCATCATTGCCATCAACCTCAGTTCGGCCTTCCACACCACCGCCGCGGCCCTGCCCATGATGCGCGCCGCCGGATGGGGCCGGGTCATCAATGTCAGCTCGGCCCACGGGTTGACTGCGTCGCCGTACAAGTCGGCTTACATCGCCGCCAAACACGGTGTTGTCGGCTTGACCAAGACCACGGCACTGGAAACGGCCGAAGAGCCGATCACCGCCAATGCCATTTGCCCGGGCTATGTGCTGACGCCTCTGGTCGAAAGCCAGATTCCTGACACGATGAAGGAATACGACATGGGGCGCGAAGAGGTGATCAAGAACGTGATGCTCAAGCGCCAGCCGTCCAAGGAGTTCGCGACCACGGAACAGATGGGTGGCACCGCCGTCTTCCTTTGTTCGCCTGCGGCGGACCAGATCACCGGCACAACCATCAGCGTTGACGGCGGTTGGACAGCGCTGTGATCCATCTTCATCTTGCCAAGTAAACTTCCGCCGGAGGCTCCCGCACTCTCCACCAGATCAAAGGGTTGATCCATGACGCGCAAGAAAATCAACGTGGCACTGCAAGGGGGCGGAGCACATGGCGCGTTCACATGGGGGGCGCTGGACGTTCTGCTGGCCGATGATCGGATCGAGGTGGCGGGGATTTCGGGCACATCTGCCGGTGCCCTGAACGGTGCGGCCGTCAAGGCCGGACTGGCGATCGGCGGCGAAGACGACGCGCGCGAGAACCTTGATTGGCTTTGGGGGCAGGTGGCTGGCGTGCAGGACATGCGCATGGCGCAATGGATGGCGCCGTTTGGCCCAGCACAGGTGTCCCAGGCGCTTGAAAATTCTATACCTTATGCTGTGGGCGATGCGGTCGGGCGGATGCTGTCGCCATATCTATATGGTCCGTTCTATCGCAATCCGCTGACCGACATCGTGTCAAAGTTCAACATGGAGAAAGTCTGTTGCGACGACGGTCCGCAATTGTTCATCAACGCGACGCGCGTGCGCAACGGCAAGCTGCGGGTTTTCAAACAGGCAGAGGTCACGCCGGATGCCATCATGGCCTCGGCCTGCCTGCCGACGCTGTTTCAGGCCGTCACCGTCTATGACAGTGAAACCGGTCAGGATGAGGAGTTCTGGGACGGCGGCTACACCGGTAACCCCGCGCTGTTCCCGCTATTTGACGCGTCACTGCCAGACGACATCGTTGTCATCAACATCAATCCGCTGGAGCGTGAGCAATTGCCACGGTCGCCGCAGCAGATCCAGAACCGGATCAACGAGATCAGCTTCAATTCGTCCCTGCTGCGCGAGATGCGCGCCATTTCATTTGTGAAGCGGTTGATTGACGAGGGGACGATTGAGCGCGGCAATATGCGCCGGGTCAACATGCACATGATTGCTGACGATGCGTTGATGAACGACCTGAGTGTTGCGACCAAGATTGTCCCGAATGGCTTTGTTATGGGGCGGTTGCGGGATGCGGGCGCGCGCGCAGCAGAGGAATTTCTGGCAGCGCATTTCGACCGGATCGGCAATGGTGACAGCGTGAATATGCCCGAAATGTTCAGTTGAACTTCTGTGGTCCCTGTCACTTCGGCGGTTTGGTAGGATCCTTGCCATTGGGATAGACCAGCCCGGCGGAAATCACCAACTTTGCAGCGTCCTCAACGGACATGTCCAATTCGATCACGTCTTCGGCTGGCAGAAACAGCAGAAAGCCCGATGTCGGGTTTGGTGTGGTGGGCACAAAGATACTGAGCAGAGCGCCGGTGTTGCCGGCCCTTTCGCTGACCTCGCCCTTGGCGGTGGTCGAGATAAAGCCGATGGCCCAGATGCCCTTGCGCGGATACTCGATCAGGCATGCGTTTTCGAATGACCGCTCGGATTGGGCAAATATGGTCTCGGAGATCTGCTTGATCCCGGAATAGATCGACCGCACGACCGGGGTACGTCCCACAAGGCTTTCGGCGTACCGGATCAGCGAATTGCCGATGTAGCCCTTGGCGATCCAGCCGACGAAGATCGTGAACAGAAGGAAGACGATCACGCCCACGCCGCGGACGTTCACATGAATCCAATCCGGGTTCGGAACAACAGCGCCGTTGCGCTCGATGAAACGTGGATTGTTCAGCCAATAGTTGACGATCAGATCCGGCTGCCAAACCGTGGGCACCAGCGGCCAGACGAACCCGTCGACCCAGCCGATGACAGTCCAGATCAGCCAGATGGTCAGGCCAACAGGCGCAATAACCACAAGACCGGTCAGAAAAGAGGCGCGCAAGCCGGAAAACAGGCCAGGCTGCCTGGGCTCTTTGGGGTCAAAAGGAGTGGTCATCAGGATCCCGGCGCAAGTTCACGGAAGAAGTAAGTCAACGTGTCCGGCACTACAATGGTTTCCGCCCTTTATTCAGGCATTTGGCCCCATTGCGCCCAATTCGGTTGCAATGGCGGCTGCCAGCCGCGCATTGTTGCGCACCAAAGCGATGTTTGCCGTCAACGAACGCCCGTCCGTCAACTCAAAGATGCGTTGCAACAGATACGGCGTCACCCCTTTGCCGGTGATGCCGTGTGCATCCGCGTCCCGTGCGGCCTGTGCGATGATGGGGGCAAGTGTTGCCCGGTCAATCTCGTCCGTTTCGGGGATCGGGTTTGCAATCAGTTGGCCGCCCGGAATGCCCATGACGGCGCGTTGCGTGTGGGCCGCGGCGATCGATGCGGCGCTGTCCATGCGCAGGGGTGCGGCAACACCTGCGCTGCGTGACCAGAAGGCGGGCATGTCGTCCTGCCCATAGGCAATGACGGGCACGCCTTGGGTTTCCAAGACCTCCAGCGTTTTGGGAATGTCCAGGATAGCCTTGGCGCCAGCTGCAACGACCGTCACAGGGGTCTGCGCCAGTTCCAGAAGGTCGGCAGAGATATCAAAGCTGTTTTCAGCGCCCTTGTGCACGCCGCCGATCCCGCCGGTGGCGAAGACTGAGATACCCGCGATCCGGGCCGCGATCATCGTTGCAGCCACTGTTGTCGCGCCGGTGCCGCCATTGGCGATGCAGGCTGCCATGTCCGCACGGCTCAGCTTGGCCACGTTCCTGGACTGCGCCAGTGTTTCAAGCTGCGCCTCTGTGAGGCCAACATGCAATGTGCCGTTGATGACGGCCATGGTCGCGGGCACCGCTCCGGTCGCGCGGATGTCAGCCTCGACCTGGCGCGCGACCTCAAGGTTCTGCGGATAGGGCATGCCGTGCGTGATGATCGTGCTTTCCAGCGCGACAACGGGCGCGCCTGTGGCCAATGCATCTGCGACTTCGGGTGAGGGGGTGAACAGGGTCATGTGGGCGTCTTTCCTGAAACATAGATCGCGGCGGCTTCCAACGCGGCATGCAGCGCTTCGGGGCGATCTGCCCCCCGGACTTCCGCCGCGATATGGGCTGCCATGAATGTGTCACCGGCGCCGGTGATCCGGGTGACCAGCACTTGCGGGGGCGTTTCGCTGACCAGTCCGTCAGCTGATCCTTCGGTGGCCGTGTTGCCGCCATCTGTCACAAGAACACGGGCCGCGCCGCGGTCCAGCAACCCCTCGGCCGCGTCCATGGATGTTTCGAAACCGCGTTGGCAGAGCAGGCCCGCTTCTTCGAGGTTCACGTAGAGCGTGCCGCGGCTGTGCGTCAAAAACGGACCCAACCGTTCGGCCTTGCCGGGGGAGGCCGGGGCGACGCGCAGGTCTGCATTTGCAAGAACCGGGCTGGTCGCAATTTCGTTCAGCAGGTCCAGTGTCAGGTTGCCATCAAGGGCTGCAAGGCCGGTGTAGGGCGCGCGATCTGTTGCGATGGTGCCATCGGTCAGCGGGCGCAAGATCTTGGCTCCGGCGCTTTCCAGCGAATGCGCGTCTGCGATGGCTGCGATCAGGCCATTGGCACCTTCGACGGCCATGTACTGGTCGGTTGGCAAGTCTTCGGAGCGATAGACGGTGTCCGTGATCATGCCGCGCGCGGTGCAGGCGGCAATCAACTCGTCCCCTTCAGCATCGCGGCCAATGGCCGTCAGCAAGGCTGGTGTCAGGCCGAAACGGGCCAATGTCATGGCGATGTTCATGGCAACACCGCCGGGTAGGCGGGTGATCCTGCCCGGCACGTCTGATCCTTGGCGCATTGCCAGCGGCGCGCGGCCGATCACGTCCCAGAGGACGGAACCGATGCAGAGAATGTCATGTGAGCGCGTCATGCCCGCCTTGTGCCGTCCACTGCGGGAAGAGGCAAGGGGATGTGGTCACCGGGTCGGGACGGCGAATGTCAAAGCGGCCCAGAACGTGTCCCATACGGCGTCGCCGCCATCTGTTATCGGCGCAATCGATACGGCATCGAACAGATAGGCGTGACCAGGTTCCACCGGAACGGATGCGATGCCCGCGTCGTCCGTGCGATGCAGGGTGACGGCAACATTTCCATCAGGAGCACGATCAAACACCTCGACCTGTACGTCTGGCCGCACAGCACCGTCGAGATTGACTTGCACCCGCATGGTGCCATCGAACGCTGGCGCGTAGGGGTTGGTCAACGCGATGAATTCGGTTTTCAGACCCAGTGCCCGATCCGCGCCTTGACCATCTCCAACAGCGATCAGGGACTTAGCGTGGCGGGTGTAGCGTTCTTTGAAAGGTGGCTCAGGGAAGCCATTGCTGGCGTGCCGGGCTTCGATGTTCGGGAAATCCTTGTGATCGGCAAATTTCTGAAACTTTGCCCAGTCTTTATACGTTAACAAAGACGATGTCGTTTCATGCACAACCACGACAAGCCCACCGACAGGTGCGGGCACATCAAGGGCCGGATTGTCACCCATTCGCGCTTCGACCGGGCGTATGGTGTCACCGACCACCACGTCGAACCGTTCGATGCGACGTTCGAAATAGGCCAGGTTCACGCCTTCGAAGTTCTCACCATTCTTCAGTCGTGCCACGATTTTACCCGATGGCTCCACTTGATACGTCTCTGGTTCAATCCAGAATTCATGAGCGGTTGCGCTTGTCGTCAGGATGGCGCACCAAAGAGCAAATAGAAGACGGACGATATACATGCAGGCTGCCTTTGTTCGAGTGCCTTTGAAGCTGCGGCTTTGGGCGGTGTTGTCAACTCTTTGCTGGGCGATTTGGTCCAATGTGGCTGTGGCTCACGAAGTTGTGCCGACGATTGCGGACCTGACCGTTGTGGATGGTGTGGTGCGGCTTGAGGTGCGCGTGAATGTCGAGGCGCAGTTGTCGGGCATCGATCTGGATGTTGTGGCAGATACGGATAATGCCGAGAATGCGGGCGATTATGACGCCTTGCGCGCATTGAGTGGCGCAGAGGTCGAGGCGCGTGTTTCTACGCTGGTGACGACATGGAACAGTTTGCCGTTGCTGATCGCCAATGGTGAGCCCGTTGCACTCAGCCTTGAAAATGTGACCGTGCCCGAGGTGCCAAATGAAGAGCTTGCGCGCATTTCCGACGTGGCGCTGACCGGATCTGTCCCCGCGGGGACAAACGTTTTGCAGGTGGCCTGGCCTGACGGTGCGGGGGATCTGATCCTGCGCCAGCAAGGGGTAGAGGCGCCCTATACCGGGCTGATTGGTGGTGGCGAGAACAGTGGCCCGATTGCGGTTGCCGGTGGGGATGAGGCGTCTGGCTGGCAGACTTTTGGTGCCTACGTCCCGGTTGGCTTTGACCATATCCTGCCTAAGGGGTTGGATCACATCCTGTTCGTTCTTGGTCTTTTCTTCCTGTCGACCCGTTTGGGTCCACTTCTGTGGCAGGTCACGGCCTTTACGTTGGCGCACACGGTCACGCTGGCGCTTGGCGCGCTGGGGCTGGTGAACCTGCCCGGCAGTATCGTTGAGCCGTTGATTGCGGCCTCGATCGTCTATGTCGCGGTCGAGAACATCTTTGCCCGTGGTCTTAACCGGTGGCGGCCCATGATTGTGTTTGGCTTTGGTTTGTTGCACGGCCTTGGCTTTGCGTCCGTGCTAGGGGAGTTCGGTCTGCCAGAGGGTCAATTCATCCCGGCCCTGATCGGGTTCAATGTCGGGGTTGAGCTGGGTCAGTTGACCGTCATTGCCTTGGCGGCGTTCGCGCTGTGGCTGGGCGTACGTGCCGCGCGCATCTCTGACCTTGAGGGGCAGGAGGAGACGATCACCGATTACAACGTGATGTTCCGGGCGTGGTCGATGACCGGATCGCTGATCATCGCGGTTGTGGCGATCTATTGGGTGATCGAGCGGACGCTTCTTTAACCCAGAGGGTCCATCAGGCGGGCAAGGGCAGCGGCGGGATCCTCGTCGCCCCAAATCTCTTCGCCGACGCCGAAGAAATCGGTGATGGGGGCGAGCCGCTTGACGATGTCGAGGGTCAACCCACCCTCGGCCACGATTGGCACCTCGATCATCTCGGACCACCAGGCGAACAGGTCGTGCTCTGCCGTGGCTTCATCTCCGACCCCGGTGAGCGGGCCGAAGGCGACATAGTCGGCACCGGCTTCGCCTGCTGTCATGCCGTCATGGCGGGATGTGCCGCAGAAGCTGCCAACAATTGCATCCGGGCCAAGCGCCTTGCGCGCATCGCGGACCGATTTCGAGGCATCGGACAGATGTACGCCATCCAGACCCAGCCGTTCGGCCAGTTGCGTGTGATCGTTCACCACGATGGCGACGTCATGGGCGTGCGCCACTTCGCGGCAGGCGTCGGCGGCGCGGGAAATCCGATCTTCGTCCCGGGTGGCAAGCGCAAGGCGGATGCAGGCCACGTCATGGGCATCGAGGACCGAGGCCAGTTGATCGGGGAACACGGACAGTTCGAACACGGGCGGGGTCAGAAGGTAGATCTGCGGCTGCTCGGGGGCACTCATTGGCGTGGTCCTTTTGTTCTGGTTGTCGCTCTAGCCGGAAAACACATGGGATGAAAAGATTTATGCCTCCGGCGGGAGTTTATTTTGCAAAGTGAAAGGGATTGTCGGGTGTGTCGTCACGGGGTAGATGGCGCGCCATGACACCGACATTTGTGCTGACACGCCCCCAGATGGGCGAGAACATCGGGGCTGCGGCCCGGGCGATGCTGAACTTTGGCGTGGACCGGATGCGCATCATTGATCCGCGCGATGGATGGCCGAACCCGGCAGCGGTGGCCATGGCCAGCGGGGCAGGCCGTGTGCTGGATGCGGCCACGGTGCATCCGGATGTCGCGGCCAGCCTGTCGGATTGCACCTACGTCTACGCCACCACGGCGCGGATGCGCGACATGACCAAGCAGATCTTCAGCCCCGAGGCGGCTATGCACGATGCGGCCCGGCGAATTGCCGAAGGTCAGCACGTGGCGGTCATGTTTGGCCCGGAACGGGCGGGGCTGGAGAACGAGGATCTGGCGCAGGCCAATGCGCTGATCACCGTTCCGGTGAACCCGGAATTTCCATCCCTGAACCTCGCCCAATGTGTCTTGCTTGTTGGGTATGAGTGGGTGCGCGCCAGTACGGAGATTGAGCATCGCGTGGCAGAAATGGCGGGTACCGACTGGGCCGATGTGCATGAGATCGATCATCTTGCCCGACATTTCGAGGAACGGCTCGAAGAGGCCGGGTTCTTTTTCCCGAGCACAAGGCGCCCAGCATGAAGATGAACCTGCGCAATCTGTGGAGCCGGATGCCGCTGACACGTGCCGACGTACAGACCCTGCATGGCATGCTGCGTCAGATGGTCCGCTGGGCGTCGCGTCAGTGACGCTGGACCTTGGGTACGGGCAGGCCTAGGTTGCGCGTCAACACAGAAACCCGAGGCTGAAATGGCAAAGAACCGCAGCATTTTCGAAGAGGTTGGCACCACTGAAAAACAGGTGGTTGAAACCGGGGTCATCGACAAGGGCAGGGGCGGTGCGCGCGGTGCCATCCGGGTCTGGCTGATGATCCTTTTCGCCCTCGTGGTCGTGATGATCGCGGTGGGTGGGTTGACTCGTTTGACCGATAGCGGCCTGTCCATCACGGAATGGCGTCCCTTTACCGGGGCCATTCCGCCACTGAACGAAGCGGATTGGCAGGCGGAGTTTGCCCTGTACCAGCAGATTGATGAGTTTCGTATCCAGAACCAGTGGATGACGCTTGCCGATTTCAAGGTCATATACTGGTGGGAATGGGGGCACCGGCAGTTGGGTCGGGTCATTGGTCTGGTCTGGGCCATCGGGTTTTTCTGGTTCCTGATCCGCCGCCAGATACCCACGGGTTGGACGCCGCGATTGTTGGGGCTGGGTGTTCTGGGTGGCCTGCAAGGGGCCATTGGCTGGTGGATGGTTGCCAGCGGTGTGACGCAGGGCGAGGGCATGGTGGATGTGGCCAGCTACCGGCTTGCCACGCATCTGGGCCTTGCCTTTGTCATTCTGGGTTTCATTTCATGGTATACCTACCTGCTTGGTCGGTCCGAGCGGGATCTGATGCAGGCGCGCCGGTCGAAAGAGGCCAAGCTGTTTTCGATGTCGACGGGCCTGATGCACTTTGCCTTTCTGCAAATCCTGATTGGGGCGCTTGTGGCTGGCATTGATGCCGGGCGGTCCTATACCGATTGGCCGCTGATGGGCGGGCAGGTGTTCCCGGCCAGTGCCTTTGTGTTTGAACCCTTCTGGCGGAATTTCTTTGAAAGCCCGGGGCTGGTCCAGTTTATCCACCGCGTGACCGGCTATCTGCTGTTTGCCTTTGCCGTGGTGGTCTGGTTGCGCGGACGCAGATCGGCGCATGAGAACACGCGCTTTGCTTTCAATGCCGTCTTTGCAGCGATGAGCCTGCAGATCGTACTGGGCATCGCGACCGTGCTTTATGGGGCACCTTGGCAAGTGGCGATCCTGCACCAATTCCTGGCTGTGGTGCTGTGGGCGCTGATCCTGCGCGCCCGTTTCCTGTCGGCCTATCCCATTGCCACATCCATTCGAGGAACTTCCTGATGAAAGCGTTTGACGACCTTTTGGCCTTTGACCACACGACACAGGCCTTGGGGCAGGTTGCGGGGCGTCTGGGCTGGGACCAGGAGACGATGATGCCGCGCGGCGCTGCTGCTCAACGGAGCGAGGAAATGGCGGCGATGGAAAGCGTTCTGCATGCCCGTCGGACTGATCCGCAGGTGGGTGAGTGGTTGGCCGCCATTGAAGGGGGCGTGCTGGACCAGGTGGGTGCGGCGAAGCTGCGCGAGATCAAGCGCAGCTATGACCGGGCGTCGAAGGTGCCGGCCGATCTTGCGGCCCAGATCGCGCGGGTGACGTCGACGGCACAAGGCAAATGGGCCGAGGCGCGCGAAGCGGATGATTACAAGGCGTTCGCGCCTGTGCTGGAGGAGGTTGTCACCCTCAAACGCGAAGAAGGTGCGGCGCTGGCCAATGGCGGCGATCTGTATGATGCGATGCTTGAGGATTACGAGCCGGGCACCACGGGCGCGGATCTGGAAGTGATGTTTGGGGCGCTGCGGCCCGCCCTGACATCCCTGCGCGCGGCCATTCTGGAGCGCCCTGCGCCCGATGGAGTCACCGGGACATTTGACGACGTGGTGCAGCTTCGGCTGAGCACGCTGTTGGCCAAGACATTCGGCTATGACATGGGCCATGGGCGGATCGACAAGGCGGTACACCCGTTCTCATCCGGGTCGGGCACAGACGTGCGGATCACGACGCGCACCAACCCCGAAGACCCGTTTAATTGCTTCTACTCGACCATCCACGAGGTCGGGCACGCCTGCTATGAGCAGAACATCGACGATGCCTATCTGATGACCGCGCTTGGGCGCGGGGTGTCGATGGGGGTGCATGAGAGCCAAAGCCGCATCTACGAGAACCAGTTGGGCCGCAGCCGTGCCTTTACCGGGTGGCTTTACGGTCAGATGCGGGATGCGTTCGGGGATTTCGGGATCGAGGGGGAGGATGCGTTCTTTGCTGCGGTGAATATGGTCTCGAACGGCTATATTCGGACCGAAGCGGACGAGGTGCAGTACAATCTGCATGTGCTTTTGCGCTTTGATCTGGAGCGGGCGCTGATGTCTGGGAACCTGAGCGTCAATGACTTGGAAGCCGCTTGGAATGATCGGTTCGAGGCTGATTTCGGATATGCCGTCGATAAGCCGTCAAACGGTGTGTTGCAGGATGTGCATTGGTCTGTTGGATTGTTCGGGTATTTCCCGACCTACTCCTTGGGCAATGTATATGCCGGGTGTCTGCACGAGGCTTTGCGTGCCGCCGTGCCGGACCTTGATGCGCAGCTGGCACAAGGGGATACATCGGCGGCGACGGCGTGGCTGCGCGACAATTTGCAAACCCATGGCAGCCTGTATGAGCCGCGCGAGGTGATCGAACGTGCCAGCGGGCGCAGCCCCGGCCCAGAGCCTCTGGTCGCATATCTTCGGAACAAGTTCGCGGGCATCTACAGGCTGTAGAACTGTTCTGCGCCACAGCATCGCCCAAGTGTGGGCCCAGCTGAGTCGCAATCGGCCACGATACTACTCTTGACAGTATTGAGAGGTGGCTGTGATGCGCGCAATTCTGGCGTTGGTTTTGATGGTCTTTGGCTTTGCAGCAAGTGCAGAGCCATCGCTTGATCGACAGCTTTTTGACAAGGTTCAGGACGGTGACTTCATCGCCGTTCAGGCATTGATCAAAGACGCACAACAGCGCTTTGAACGGGATGATCTGAGCGCGGATGACATGCGCGATTTGTTTATCGTATTGTCGCGCAGCCACCCGAAAACAACCACCTTTGTGAAGGAGTGGTTGAACCGGGACACCGGCAATCATTACGCGCGGATTGCCCGAGCCTGGAGCCTTTGGAATGCTGCAGGCGCCATCGCGTCAAGCCGCAACGGTTGGAGCTATGATGTCGCGCGCAAGATGCGGGACCAAGGCGTGCTGCATGCCCGGTTTGCCTATGCCGCGGCACCCGGTCTGATCCCGGCCTCTGATGCTGTGATTGTCATGTATGGCTATGACAAACAGGTTGGTGATCCTGTCGCCGCTGTGAATCGTGTCATGGACAGTCATCCGAATTGGGGCACCTTGCAACGTGCATATGATTTTGTTGGGCGCTACGGAGTGGAGGCGATAGCCACCTTTTGCCAGGAATATGCCACTCGGATCTCGGACGAGGCGCGGACCTTGTGCCTGATGTACGGGCAGACGGTTTATGGCGACGTAAGAAACCAGGACATCGCTGAGTGGCCGGACTACAACCCCGACAATCCGGACATGGTAACGGTCAGATTGCTAAACATGATGAACAATTTTGGCTATGACGCGGTGTCCGAAGCTCAATTGGACTGGATCGAAAGTGCGTTCGTGAGCATGGAACCAGATCTGTATGAACTGATGGATCTGGACAGGTGGGCGAGCACGTTCCAAAACCGCTTCGGCCTCTACCACAAGCGCCGCAACATGAAAAACAAGATGCGACGGGCTCATCTTGAGCGCAGTCTTGCGTTCCTTGAAATGGACCCGCTCAATCTTCGCCTTTTGGACATGGTTGAGGATGTTCAATTCGAACTGCCGTGGATCACCGTTTTTAACGCAGATGGCAGCGCGACGACACGGCGCGTGAACAGCGATGAAAGCGAGGTGGACAAGGCGGAGCGGCTTGAGGCGCTGGCCAAACAGAAGCGCGACTTTTCAGTTCGCAGGCTTCATGCTGCACCGTACTCAAGCGACTTTTGGCACAGATATGCGAGCGCGCATATCCAAAGCGATTTCAGTCAGTACTACGCTTACGAAGACGCCGAAATAAACGCGCTTGTCTATGAAAGTGACATTGTTCGAGGGCTCGATTTGTATCTTTTGTCAAAAACCCGGCAAGTACAGACCTACTATGACGCCCAAAAGGATGGTGCGACACCGCAGTGGGTCAAGGCCGCTGAAAGCGTAGATTTTGAACGAGATATCTTGTGCCCATTTGTACGCGCAGAGCGGCTGCGGGCGCACATTTGCGAGCACGACGTGGATGTGTACCCAAGTTGCGCCGAACACATTCCGTTAATGGAAGAGAGCTATGCCATCGTCGTGGACATGGCGCGTGACACACCGCACTGCGGTGCCGTGCGCGAGGCCGAGATCGACACGCTGTGGTACACGCCGATCCCGTTACAAGATGTTCTGCCGCCGCTGAACTGAAGATCAGCCTTCGCCGCCTTCTTCCTCTTCGTCGCCCTGATCAGCGATCCATGCGACGCTGACGACTTCTTCGCCCTTGCCGGTGTTGAAGACGCGTACGCCTCCAGCGTTGCGCGAGCGGAAGCTGATGCCATCCACGGGCACGCGGATTGACTGACCCTTGGATGTGGCGAGCATGATCTGGTCATCCAAGTCGACGGGGAAGGATGCCACGATGTCGCCGCCGCGCATGGCCTTGTCCATCGCCGCCACGCCCAAACCGCCGCGTCCACGGACAGGATAGTCATGGCTGCTGCTGAGCTTGCCCGATCCTTGCGCCGTGATCGTCAGGATCAGGTTTTCGGCCGCAGACATTTCTGCATAGCGTTCCTGGCTGATGGTTGCGTTGGCGTTGGTTTCTTCCTCGTCGGATGCTTCGCCATCGTCGGCAAGCCCGGCAACGGCGCGGCGCATCTTGAGGTAGGCAGAACGTTCATCGCTGGTTGCATCGAAGTGGCGTATGATCGACATGGATACGACGTTGTCCGACCCGCTAAGCTTGACACCACGCACGCCCACCGAGTTCCTGCTGTTGAACACGCGCACGTCGGTTGCCGGGAAACGGATCGCACGGCCCGAATTTGTCACCAGCATCACATCATCATCATTTGATGCGATGCGTGCGTTGATCAGGGTTGTCTCGGCGTGTTCATCCTCGAACTTCATGGCGATCTTGCCGTTGCGCATGACGTTGGTGAAGTCAGACAGCTTGTTGCGGCGCACGGTCCCGGCAGAGGTGGCAAACACGACCTGCAGGTCGTCCCATTCTTTTTCATCCCGGTCGACTGGCATGATGGCGGCAATGCTAACCCCTTGGGGAATAGGCAGAATGTTGACGATGGCCTTGCCCTTGGACGTGCGGCCGCCCTGCGGCAAGCGCCATGTCTTGAGCTTGTAGACCATCCCGTCGGTCGTGAAGAACAGAAGCTGCGTGTGGGTATTGGCGACGAAGAGGGTGGTGATCACATCCTCTTCCTTGGTCTGCATGCCCGACACACCTTTGCCACCGCGCTTCTGGCTGCGGAAATCGGCAAGCGGGGTGCGCTTGATATAACCGCCGGAGGTCACGGTCACGACCATGTCCTCGCGCTCGATCAGGTCCTCGTCTTCCATGTCGCCAGACCAATCGACGATTTCGGTGCGGCGGGGCACGGCGAAGAGCTCCTTCACCTCGGTTAGCTCGTTCGAGATGATGCCCATGATCTGCTCGCGGCTTCCAAGAATATCGAGGTATTCTTTGATCTTAGCTGCCAGTTCTTCAAGTTCGTCAGTGACTTCCTTGACCCCGATCTGGGTCAGGCGCTGCAGGCGCAGATCGAGGATCGCGCGGGCCTGGATTTCGGTCAGGTTATAGGTGCCATCATCGTGCATCTTCGACAATGGGTCGTCGATGAGACGGAGGTAGCTTTCGATCTCTGCTGCGGGCCAGCGGCGTTCCATCAGCTTGGCGCGCGCCTCTGCGGCGTCGGCGGAGGAACGGATAGTGGCAACAACTTCGTCCACGTTTGAGACCGCCACTGCGAGACCACACAGGATGTGTGAGCGGTCGCGAGCCTTGCGCAGATCGAAGGCAGTACGGCGGATCACCACTTCTTCGCGGAAGTCGAGGAAGGAGGTCAGGAAGCGCCGGAGCGTGAGTTGTTCGGGGCGTCCGCCGTTCAGCGCCAGCATGTTGCAGCCGAAGGAGGTTTGCATTGGTGTGAATCTCAAACAGCTGATTCAAAACGACTTCTGCGGTCGCATCCCGTTTCAGTTCGACCACCACGCGGACGCCGTTGCGGTCGGATTCGTCCTGAACGTGGGAAATCCCCTCGATCCGTTTGTCGCGAGCGGCCTCGGCGATGCGTTCGATCATCGTGGCCTTGTTCACCTGATACGGGATCTCGTCGATGACGATGGCGTAGCGGTCTTTGCGCAGCTCTTCGACACGGGTCTTGGAACGAACGATGACGCTGCCGCGCCCTTCGAGATAGGCTTTGCGCGCGCCGGAGCGGCCCAGCATGATGCCGCCCGTCGGGAAGTCGGGACCAGGCACGTAGTCGATCAAGGCTTCGGACGACAGGTCCGGGTCTTCGATCAGGGCAAGGCAGGCGTCGACCACTTCACCCAGATTGTGGGGTGGGATATTGGTCGCCATGCCGACGGCGATGCCGCCCGCACCGTTGACGAGCATGTTGGGGAAGCGCGATGGCAGGACCGTTGGTTCGCGGTCTTTGCCATCATAATTGTCTTGAAAATCAACGGTGTCCTTGTCGATGTCGGCCAGAACAAAGGCGGCGGGTTTGTCCATCCGCACTTCAGTGTAGCGCATGGCCGCGGGGTTGTCGCCGTCCATGGAGCCGAAGTTGCCTTGCCCGTCGAGGAGCGGCAGGGACATCGAAAAGTCCTGTGCCATGCGCACCAAGGCGTCATAGATCGCGCTGTCGCCATGGGGGTGGTATTTACCCATGACATCACCCACGGGGCGCGCGGATTTGCGGTAGGATTTGTCGTGCGTGTTGCCGGTTTCGTGCATCGCGTAAAGGATGCGGCGGTGCACTGGTTTCAAGCCGTCGCGCAGATCGGGGATCGCACGAGACACGATGACAGACATGGCATAGTCCAGATAGGACGTGCGCATTTCGTCTTCGATCGAGACCGAGGGGCCATCATAGGCTGGCCGTTCGGGCATCATTTCATCATCGTTTTCAGGAGGTTGGGGCGTGTCGTTCACGTTGATCTGCTCGTTCTGTCGCGTGCGCTATATATTGCGGTGCAGTCTATCAGAAAGCGCAGATAGGGTGCAATGGTGCGGAGGCGATGGTTGTTAGCAGTCTGCCGTGTCTGGTGCCAAGATACTGTTTTTATTGAAAATTAATACTCGATCCGTTCTGCTAGACCAACAAGGCAAAAAACGGAGGCGAAACATGGCAGATACCGAAACGGAACTGATGTTGAAAGGATATGGCCTGACAACGGCCGAAATGATCTACCACATGCCGGATTACACGCACGTGTTGAACACCTTTGTCTGGCAGGACTATGACCTCGCGCCGGACCATCCGCGCTTGTTCAAATTCATCGACTTCTGGAAGACCGAGATTGAGGGAGCACTGCATTCCGTGCGCTTCACCCATCGCAAGATGATCGCGCCTAGGGAGTGGCGGAATGTGACGGGTGAATTCACGGTGCACTGAGAGGTTAATGGAGCGCGCGTTGCGGTGCGACGGGCGGTTGATCGACCAGACTGCGTGTTTTGAGACGCAAACTGCGTATTTTGTGGGGTCGTTTTTGACCTGATTTCGGTATCAATTTTCGAAACTCCACATTTTGGCGGGAAAACAGCGTCTTTTGGATGCGCGGGGCCCATTAGCCCATTGGTAAGGTGTGTGCCGACGTTAACCTTTGTCGGTTTTGGTCCGTCGCGTGCACTCTTTGCTTGCGCAAATTCGCCCACCCGCCGGACCCGGGATGCGTCGCGCTCAGGCGGAACAGGAGGCGCCGCCGAGAACGCAGAACTTGGCGCAATGTGGGTGGTTCAGGGAGACGTCCGCCTCGGCCTGCGCGAGCGTTTCGCCCATCTCGAATTGCGGGTCGTAGGGCAGGAGGGTGCAGGCCAGCACCGCGGGGGCTGCGGCCCCTTTGCGTTTGACCACCATCCGGGATGAAGAACACATCACCGCGTCGGGATGTTTGTTCAGGATGCCCCAGCAGGCGGTCGTGATTTCGGGCACTTCGACATTGGCGTCCATTTCGGGGAAGAGGACCGTCATGCCGGGGTCCTGGGCGTCGATGTCCCAGCCGTGTTTGGCAAAGAGCGCGGCATATCCGGCGCGTGCCTCATTTTCGTCTTCTGCCATTTCGATCCGGCCCGCGACAGCCAGTCGAGCCCCGATGGACGACAGCCAATCCACGCCGCGCAGGGTTTTGGCGAAGGTGCCGACACCGCGTTCCGTGTCGTGGACAGCGGCTGCGTGGTGGTCGAGCGAGATGCGGAAGGTCAGCTTGTCACCATAGGTTTCGACCAAGGGCACGATGCCGGCCTTGACCTTTGGGCGCATCATTGGGGCCATGGCGTTTGTCAGGATCAGAACATCGTATCCGCGATCCAGCGACCGTTCGACCATGTCGAGGAAGGCGGGGTTCATGAACGGTTCGCCACCGGTAAAGCCAATCTCGCGCACGTTCCAATTGCGGTCTTCAAGCTGGTCGAGATAGCTGGAGACTTCATCGGCCGTCATATATTCCAGCGCATCATTGGTGGGCGAGCTTTCGATGTAGCAGTTGGCACAGGCGATGTTGCACAGCGTGCCGGTGTTGAACCAAAGGGTTTCGGGATGGGTCAGCGCAACCGTTGCCCGCGCTTCGCCCTTGGCCGTTACATGGGGGTCCTGGAACTTGTCCAGATTTGCCAAGTCTTTCATATCGCCTGTTTCCGTCTTTTTCTGTGCGGTCCGAGGGTAGAGTTATGTCGCGCGGGGGCAAGGTGAAAGCGGACTGTGTCCCATTGACGGCTTTGTGATAGAAATATGTGACCGTGTGATGCAGGTGCAGCATCGGGCGTTGAGTATCTGTTTGAATCTGCTAGTGGTAGCGCAAACATTTTCTAGGCATGCAAGAGGGAGCCTTGCCATGGTATCGCGCGTTATCCCGGTCGATCCGTTTGATCTGGTGATCTTTGGCGGCACAGGAGACCTTGCACGCCGCAAGATTCTGCCGGGTCTGTTCCGCCGTTTTTGTGCAGGGCAAATGCCCAAGGGGGCCCGTGTGATCGGTGCTGCACGCGGTGATATGGACAGCGCGGCCTATCGCGACTTCGTGGCCGAGGCGATTGCAGAGTTTGGTGGGATCCACAGCTGTGAAGAAGGCACGCTGGCCGGTTTCCTGGAGCGGATGGAATTTGTCACGATCGACGCCCGAGGCGACAAGGGCTGGGACGAGCTGGCGAAACTGGTCCGCCCGGATGTGGTGCGTGCGTATTACTTCTCTGTCGGTCCAAGCCTGTTTGCGGATCTGGCCCACCGGTTGAACGCGCATGGGCTGACCGATGCGGACAGCCGGATCGTGGTGGAAAAACCTTTTGGCCGCGATCTGCCCTCGGCAAAGGCGCTGAACCGCGACCTGGCCATGCATTTCGACGAAAGCCAGATTTACCGGATCGATCACTATCTTGGCAAAGAGACGGTGCAGAACCTGATGGCGGTCCGCTTTGGCAACATGCTGTTCGAGCCGTTGTGGAATTCGCAATATGTCGACCACATCCAGATCACCGTGGCCGAGACGGTCGGCGTGGGTGGTCGGGGTGAATATTACGACAAGTCAGGCGCGATGCGGGACATGGTGCAGAACCACCTGATGCAGCTTTTGTGCCTGATTGCGATGGAGCCGCCATCCAAATTCGATCCTGATGCGGTGCGCGATGAAAAGTTGAAGGTGATCAGGGCGCTGGATGATGTCGAGCCGTATCACATCGTGCGCGGTCAATATGAAGCGTCCGAGAGCGAGCCCGGCTATCGCGAGGCGGTGGGGGACCCGCGCACGCGCACCGAAAGCTACATTGCCATGAAGGTGGGCATTTCCAACTGGCGGTGGGCGGGGACGCCGTTTTACCTGCGCACAGGCAAGATGCTGAAAGCCCGGTCCAGCGAGATCACCGTGGTGTTCAAGGAGTTGAATCACTCGATCTTTGGTGAGCAATCGGATCATCGCAATGTCCTGTCGATCCGGTTGCAGCCGAACGAGGGGATTACGCTGGGCGTGACAATCAAGGAACCCGGTCCCGGGGGGATGCGGTTGGTGGATGTGCCGCTGGATATGTCCTTTGCCGAGGCGTTGGGGGCGGATGGCGCGGATCAGACCGATGCGTATGAGCGTTTGATCATGGATGTGATCCGTGGCAACCAGACCCTGTTCATGCGTGGCGATGAGGTCGAGGCGGCTTGGGCCTGGACCGATCCGATCATAAATGGATGGGAAGCGCGTGGGGAAGTGCCGAAGACCTATGATGCGGGCAGCGAAGGGCCAGTGGATGCCGTTCAGCTTCTGGCCCGCGACACCAGAGTGTGGAGAAAGGTGGCCCCATGAATATCGTTGAGTATCCTGACCGTGACCTGCTGGCCATGGGACTGGCCGATGCGCTGGCGAGCGAGTTGAAGAACTGCCTGCTGGTGCATCCCTCAGCCTCTTTTGTTGTGCCGGGCGGGACGACGCCGGGCCCGATCTTTGACAGTCTGTGTGCGGCTGATCTGGACTGGTCGCGCGTCAATGTCATGCTGAGCGATGAGCGCTGGGTGCCGGAGGATCACGACAGGTCGAACGCGAAGCTGCTGAAGGATCGGTTGTTCCAGAGCCGTGCGGCGCAGGCCAAGTTCGTGCCGTTCTACAGGGACGGGCAAACGCCTGAACAGGCCTCTCCGGCTCTGTCCGAGCAATTGGCGGACCAGATGCCAATCTCGCTTTTGTTGCTGGGGATGGGTGCGGATATGCATACGGCGTCCCTTTTTCCGGGGGCTGTGGGGCTGGACACGATGCTGGCCGATAACGCGCCTTTGGTTGTGCCGGTGTCGGTTGCGGGGCAGGAGCCTCGGATCTCGTTCTCAGGTCCGGCCCTTGCGGGGGCGATGGCAAAGCATCTCGTGATCTATGGCTCCGAGAAGCGGGCGGCGTTGGAGCGCGCAGAGGGCCTCGACCCGGTTGAGGCGCCCATCAAAGCTGTTATGAGCGGCCTGACGGTGCACTGGGCGGAGTAAGAGACATGTGGAACGCTTTGAAGGCCAAGGCGGAGGCCGTGTCCGGTCGCGCCCTTCTGGACCTGTTCGATGATGCGCGTGCGGATGTGTTCGCGGTTCAGACGCAGCACATGCTGTTCGATTATTCCAAGACCAACATAGACACTGAAACACGTGATATGCTGCTGGACCTGGCCGAGACATCGGGCGTTGCGGCACGGCGTGATGCGATGTTCTCCGGTGAAAAGATCAACGAGACCGAGGGGCGGGCCGTTCTGCACACGGCCTTGCGGAACCTGGATGGTGGTCCGGTTCTGGTCGATGGCGAGGATGTCATGCCGGGCGTTCTGGAAACGCTTGGCCGGATGGAGGCTTATGCAGGCGAGATCCGCGGCAGTGCCATCACCGATGTGATCAATATCGGGATCGGCGGGTCGGACCTTGGGCCTGCCATGGCTGTTCAGGCGCTGACGCCTTATCACGACGGGCCACGCTGCCATTTCGTGTCGAACGTAGATGGCGCGCACATTGCGGACACGCTGTGCGGGCTGGATGCGAAGACGACATTGGTGATCGTCGCGTCCAAGACATTCACCACGATCGAGACCATGACGAATGCGCGCACGGCGCGGGCGTGGATGCTGGATCATGGTGGCGATCCGGCGGCGCAATTTGCGGCCCTGTCGACCAACCTTGAGAAAACATCCGAGTTCGGGATTCCGGCGGAGCGTGTGTTTGGTTTCGAGGATTGGGTCGGGGGCCGCTATTCGATGTGGGGGCCGATTGGCCTGAGCCTGATGATGGCCGTGGGGCCGGATGGGTTCCGTGCCTTCCTGCGCGGCGGACAGGATATGGACACGCATTTCAGGGCTGCTGAGGGCGTCGAAAACATGCCTTTGATGCTGGCCCTTGTTGGCATCTGGCATCGGCAGGTGCTGGGGCACGCGTCACGCGCCGTTCTGCCTTATGATCAGCGGCTGGGGCAGTTGCCTGCCTATTTCCAACAGCTTGAGATGGAATCGAACGGCAAGTCGGTGACGATGGATGGAGGTGGTGTTCCGGTTGAGAGTGGTCCCGTTGTCTGGGGTGCACCTGGCACGAACGGACAGCATGCGTTTTATCAGCTGATCCATCAGGGCACGTCAGTCATTCCCTGCGAGTTCATGGTGGCCTGTGCGGGGCATGAGCCGGAATTGAGCCATCATCATGACCTGCTGGTCGCCAATTGTTTGGCGCAGTCCGAGGCGTTGATGCGCGGGCGCACGCTGGATGAGGCGCGCGCGAAGATTGCCGGCAAGTTCGAGGGAGACGAGTTGGAGCGTCAGGCGGCGCATCGGGTTTTTGCCGGCAACCGGCCGTCTACCACGCTGATTTATCCCACGCTTGATCCGTTCACCCTGGGTCAGATCGTGGCGCTGTACGAGCATCGGGTGTTTGTCGAGGGCGTCATTCTGGGCATCAACTCTTACGACCAATGGGGCGTTGAGTTGGGCAAGGAACTTGCAACGGCGTTGCAGCCCATTGTCGAGGGGGCGGCGCCTGCAGATGGCAAGGACGGCTCCACCCAAGCGCTGGTCAAATATCTGCATGCGCACCGCTAAAAGCAGCTGTCGAATGGTCTGAACGGCGCCCCACGCGATCCATTTCTATGGAGACGGGGTGTTTTTTAGTTCAATTCAGGATTGTATCCTTGCGAAAAAACTGAGTTATTTGGCCTTTGGTGAGCGGTTATTCGCCCAAACTTGTGGCGGTCAGGAATGCCTGACCTGACCCGGTGCTGTGTCCGGATGTAATAATGTTGCGCAGGGCGCGCCATATTTTGCGCTCTGTTTCTTTAACATGCACCGGAGGCCAATATTATGGCTGGCACACAACACGGGCTGACACGGCTCGATCAACTTTTCAAAACGTGTATTCATGGCAAGGGACCCTCAAGGCCCTTTGCGCAGACACTGGGGCGGGTCTTGTCCGCGAACCCTGTTCACATCAAGAACATCAACCATGCAGATGTCATTGCGGCGCTGGATGAGCTTGCCCAATCCATGGGTGTGACCGAGAACGAGGACGGACATGCGGATGCTGGCATGACCTTTCTTGGCCAATTCGTGGATCACGACATTACGCTGGATGCGACATCTGCCCTTGGCTCCCGTATCGATCCTTCGACCATCCCGAATGTGCGGACGCCGAGCCTTGATCTGGACTGTGTCTATGGGGCGGGGCCGGAGGCGTCACCGCATCTTTATGGTGAGGGCGAGGCAGAGCAGTTTCTTGTCTTTGGTCGCAAAGACAATCCGCGTGACCTGGCCCGGACCTGTGCGGGCAAGGCGCTGATTGGCGATCCGCGCAATGACGAGAACATCCTCGTGGCGCAGGTGCAGGCGATTTTCATCGAGCTGCACAACATCCTGATGAGCAAGCGGGTTGAAGATGGCGATGATGCGAAGGACATCAAGACCTGCGCCCATGAGGGCCTGCCGAAACATGTCTGGCATGATCATGTCAGCCCAAAGCTGACCAACTTTGAGGAGGTCCGTCGTTTCATCCGGCTGCATTACCAATGGATCGTGTGGTGCGAATTGCTGCCTGCCTTTGTCCAGCAGGAATGTCTGGATTGGGCGCTGGACAACCATGCGTTCGGTTGGGATGCACCCGTCATGCCGGTCGAGTTCACCGGTGCCGGGTATCGCTTTGGTCATGCCACCACCCAATTCGAGTACGCGTTGACGGAAGGCGCCGATCCGAAGGGGCTGTTTGCAACCCTTGGCTTTGGACGCAGGCCAACAAGCGGGAACATCGATTATGCCAAGTTCTTTGGCATGAATGGGGCGGTCGCCTCGCAAAAGGCGCGGCCGGTGGGGCCGAAACTGGGTATGCCGCTTTTGAACCTGCCCTTTGTCCATGCGCCGATTGAACTGGCGGATATCGAGGAAACGCTGACCTTGGATCAGTCCCGCAACCTGGCCCTGCGCAACATGGTGCGCGACCGCTATACCTATCAGCTGGCCAGCGGTCAGCATATGGCGGCGCATCTTGGCACGCATGCCATCGATCCGCCCGCGATCCTCAAGGCCAAGGGCATCACCAAGACGCCGCTGTGGTTCTATTGCCTGCAAGAGGCAAAGGAGAAGGGTGATGGCAAGCTGACCGGGGCCGGGGGCCGTCTGGTGGCGTCGGTCTTTGCCAACCTGCTCAAGCGTGACCCGACCACGTTCCTGCATGTGCCGCATTTCAAGCCGTGGCATGGGTTCAAGGGGCAGCCGAGTGTGTTGGCCGGTATGATCGCCTATGTCGAGGCGCATCGCGGTCACATTCAGCACGCCAAGGCGCTGCAATGCGGCTGATCTGAGCCTGAGGCGTTCGAACGAGGGGCTGGCCGGTGGCTGGCCCCTTGTCTTTGCGTCATCCCGTGCACGCCACGCTTGCATGGGCCGTCGCCCCTTGGCAGGGTTGACCCAAGGGAGGAACGCGCGGGGCCGGGGAGGGCCGTGCAGGCAAGGCGTTGCTCTGACAGGAAAAACGGGAGGCGCCGATGCTTGGCCAAATGATGAACTACCCCCTGACCATTTCTTCACTGGTCGACCACGCGGCGCGGTATCATGGTGAGACAGCCATTACGTCTGTGAACACAGGTGGCGGCGTGGAAGAGACGACATGGGGGCAGGTTGGGGCCAATGCCCATCGGCTGGGCGACGCGTTGCTCAAGCTGGGTCTTGAACCGCATGCCCGCTGCGCCACTATTGCGTGGAACAACCGGCGGCACCTTGAGATTTACTTCGGTGTCTCAGGCGCCGGTCTGGTCTGCCACACGATCAATCCGCGCCTGTTTCCCGAACAGCTGATCTATATCATCAACCATGCCGAGGACCGGGTGCTGTTTATCGACCGCACCTTTGTCCCGCTTGTGAAAGCCATCCGCGACAAGATCCCGGGTGTGAAACATGTGGTGCTGATGGAAGGCCGCGACGAGGCGGCCGCGGCGGAGATCGAGGGGCTGGAGTTCTATGACGATTTGATCGCCACCGGATCACCTGATTTCGCGTGGCCGGAATTCGACGAGAATACCGCGTCGTCGCTTTGCTATACGTCGGGAACGACGGGAAACCCCAAGGGTGTTCTGTATTCCCACCGGTCCACCGTGCTGCATGCCTTTGCGTCGAACACGCCTGATTGCATTGGCTTTTCGGCCCGCGACGTTGTGCTGCCCGTGGTGCCGATGTTCCATGTGAATGCGTGGGGCACACCTTATGCCTGTGCGCAGGTGGGCGCGCGGATGGTGTTGCCGGGCCCGGGACTGGATGGGCCGTCGCTGGTAAAGCTGATTGACGGGTGCAAGGTGTCTATTGCCCTGGGTGTGCCGACGATTTGGCTGGGGCTTTTGGGTGAGGCTGAGAAATCCGGGTCGCAACTGACATCGCTCAAACGGACCGTGGTTGGTGGGTCTGCCTGTCCGCCATCGATGATTGCCGCCTTCCGCGAGACATATGAGGTGGAGCTGATCCACGCCTGGGGCATGACAGAGATGTCGCCGCTTGGCTCGTCCAACCAGCCGTTGGCCAAACACGCCGACTTGCCGATCGAGGCGCAACACAAGCTGCGCGAGAACCAGGGCCGTCCGCCGTGGGGTGTAGAGCTGGAAATCATGGATGATGACGGCAACCCATTGTCCCATGACGGAGAGGCACAGGGCGCGCTGATGGTGCGGGGGCACTGGATCCTGGACAGCTATTTCCAGAAGACCGTAGACGAAACACTGACCGGCGGCTGGTTTGACACCGGTGATGTGGCGACGCTGGACCCGGATGGGTATTTGTCGATCAAGGACCGGTCCAAGGACATCATCAAGTCGGGGGGCGAGTGGATTTCGTCCGTGGATCTGGAAAACATTGCCATCGCGCATCCGGCCTTGGCCGATGCTGCGGTGATTGGTGCGTGGCATGAGAAATGGGACGAGCGGCCTGTTCTGGTCGCCGTTGTGGCTGAGGGGCAGGCGCCCAGTGAAGCTGAGATTTTGGCTGTTTTCGAAGGCAAGATCGCCAAGTGGCAGGTGCCGGACAAGGTGGTGTTCACCGACGTGCTGCCGCGCAATGCGACCGGCAAGGTGCTCAAGCGGAACCTGCGGGAGGAATTTGGCGAGGTGTTGATCGGCTAGAGGCCGTATCAGTCAGCGATTGCGCCGGGTCCAACCCGTCTTGGTCACGGCACCGTTTTCGAAATGCTGATAGTCTCGGTCGAGCGCCACGCCGTATTGGTCGATGCAGACCGTGCCTTTCTCAAACAAAGTGCCTGGTGATACCCGGTCTTCATGCTTGGTGTAGTGCCTGGTGCCGCCTTTAAATGTGACGGTAGAGACAACATTGCGCCTGCCATAGCGGGAATGGGATTCTGTGTACTGACAGGTGCCCGGCGTCATGCTGCAATCATGTGGGGTGAAGGTGACCGTGCCGCTCGGAACGCGTGCCTTGACCGTGTCGCCGGCACGGTCCGACCAGGAGGTGACCTTGACGGGCTGGCCCTGGCTGGCGTCGCGGGTGTAGCGGAATTTGAAGAGTGGGCCGTTCTGGCCCAGGTACTTGACCGTGGCATTGCCGTTGTCCGCGTGCCACGTGAACGTTGCGCCCTTGGGAAGGGCACCCATGTCGTAGGCTGGTTGCGCAATGACGGGGTGCGCAACGAGCGCGCTGATTGCCAACGTGGCAAAGCAGAAGCGACGATGCATTGGATCAGTCCTTGAGGTGGGTCTGGCGGGCTGGGCCGCGATACTTTTGTGTCAGTTTTTCATCGACTTCCGTGCCGTCCTTGAGGTGGATCAGGATGCCTTTGCCGTTTGAAGCGCCGCGCATTGCCTTGATCTGGTCTTCGGACCGTGTGGTGCGTTGCGACATGCGCAGGCTCCAGTCATGGAGATGCGTGAGCAAGCGGGCTTCGATGGCAACGTGGGCGTCGGTCTTGGCAAGGTCGATCAACTCGTCCGGATCCGTTTCGAGATCGAACAGCATGTTGCGCAGGCCGGGGGCCGCGCAGTGCATCAGCTTATACCGCCCGTCGAACACCATGAAGAGGCGGCAGTCGCGCGGCTCCAGCCCCAACTTCACCGCGACGGGTTGAGCCGAGAAGTCGTATTCGGAAATCACGTAGTCGCGCCAGTCGGGCGTCTCACCTTGCAGCCACGGCAGCAGGCTGCGTCCTTCGATGATGTGGTCGGGCACGGTGCCACCTGCGGCCTCAACGAAGGTGGCGGCGAGGTCGATGGATTCGACCAGTGCATCGCATGTGGTGCCGCGGGTGCTGTTCGCAGCCTCGCGCGGGTCATAGATGATCATGGGCACCTTGACGGAAGGGTCGTGGAACAGGTTTTTCTCACCCAGCCAGTGATCGCCCAAATAGTCGCCGTGGTCCGAGGTCAGCACGATCATGGTGCTGCCCATCTGGCCCGTCGCTTCCAGGTGATCGAGCAGGCGGCCCAACTGGTCGTCGCATTGCTTGATCAGGCCCATATAGGCGGGGATCACCTTGGCCCGCACCTCTTCATCCTGAAAGGCGCGTCCTACGGGGCCGTTCATGAAGGTGTCAAAGACCGGGTGCGCATTGATCCGTTCGCCGTCGGCGCGGGTGGCGGCGGGCACGTGGTTGGGGCCATACATGTCGTGGTAGGGTGCGGGAACGATGTAGGGCCAGTGCGGTTTGATGTAGCTAAGATGCGCGCACCATGGGCCGGTCGCCTGATCGATGAAACGGATCGCTTCCGAGGTGAGCCACGGCGTTTCGCTGTCCTCCTCGCGGATGTTGGCGGGCAGGTCGGTGTTGTCGAAGAACCAGCCGGATGCGATTTGTCCGTCCTTAACACTGGCGTTGGCGTAGTCGGCCCATGGGTTGCTGCCGTCATACCCTTTTGACTTGAGGTATTCGTTGTAAGGGCTTCGCCTTTCATCATAAAAACCGTCTGGACCTTCGGCCCAGAGCCCGTCGTCACGCACCCATGGGTCGAACCCGCATTCCGAGGTGCGCACGCCGATCACGCTATCTGCGTCTAACCCCAGCCGTTCCATCCCTTCGGCATCGACCGTCATATGCGTCTTGCCGATCAGGTGGCAGGACATGCCGATCTTGCGCAGGTGATCGCCCAACGTGTGTTCCCCCACACGTAAGGGAAACCCATTCCAGTGGGCGCCATGAGATGCAGCGTAGCGTCCGGTATAGAAACACATCCGCGATCCGCCGCAGATCGGGGATTGGACATAGGCGTTGGTGAAACGCACGCCCATTGCCGCCACCCGGTCGAAATTCGGCGTATGCAGATGCGGATGCCCGGCACAGCTGAGGTAGTCGAACCGCAGCTGGTCATACATCACAAACAGGATGTTCAAAGTGGATCAGTCCCCGAGGTTTTGCAGCCGCTCCCGTACGGCCATGACCGAAGAGTAGGTGGAGACGGAGTAGGGCACAAGGAAGGTCAGCGCGCATTTCAGCCACGCACTGGCGTCCATCTGGCCCGCAGCCATCCGATCGCCGTGGTTGATCACCGCGATGACGATGCCGACGACAAGAGCAATCTTGGTCGCGCGCCTCATCACCGTGCGGTCGGTTGCGATTTGCCATGTGTTGACGTGTGGCACGGTGCACATCTCCTTTTGGGCAAAAGTGGACCAAACGGTTCCTAAATCAAGGCCACACCTGCATGCGCACGCGATAGTGATCTGTAGCGGTGGCAGGCGGGTCGACCGCCTGCCATCTCTTTCAACCTTGGTGGTACAGGAAGGCGGCATTTGTCCCGCCGTTCTGACCCGCAGCTATCGCGATGTTCAAATGCGCCATCGCCCCAAGGTGCTGGCTGATCTACAACGGGCCGGTCACCACCGGGGTGAGCCCCATGCGCGCAGTCAGCGATTTGACAGTGTCCACGGCGTCTGCGTCATTTTCCGCGATGAAAGCCGTCGCGGCCCTGCCATCCCGGTTCAAGCCTCACTTTGTCATGATGTCCCCGAAGATGGTGTTGAAGGCTTTGACCACCCGCGCCTGAGGCAGCCAATCCGGCACATTTTCACCCGCCGAGGTGGACTCGCCAAGCTGCAGCGGGCTCCAGTCATCATTTAGCGGATTGGTCGCATCAACAACGATCTTGTTGCCAATAGCAGCTGCGAGTGGAACCAGTGTGTCCCGCGCTGCGGTATAGGGTATGGCGAGGATCACCATGTCGCTGTCGGCGCAGGCACTTGCCAGACTGACCTGTTCTTTGACCGGGCGGGGTACGACTGTCCAGCAAAATGGTATGCCCGGCTTCGATGCCGAGCTTTGCCAAGGCCTGCCCATCGCGGCAGTTCTTTGCCTGATTGGCAGAGAAATGGACCTTGTTGGTGATTGTTGCCCTGGCCGATGGGCCTGAACGCTTTTGCGCTCTACGGCGGCGTTTGGATGGTGTGACGCAGAAAATGCTGACCCAAACTTTGCGCAAATTGGAAGCCGACGGCCTGGTCCATCGGAAGCCGTTCGACGAAATGCCGCTGCGCGTTGAGTATAGCCTGACAGACCGCAGTGCGGACCTGTTACCCCATATCCGGGCACTCAAGGTATGGGCGGAAGTCAACTATCCTGAAGGGTAAGGTTGTGGAGCGGGTAACGGGAATCGAACCCGTAACTAAAGCTTGGGAAGCTGCCGTGATACCTTTTCACCATACCCGCGCTCGGGGCTTGGGATAGGCGTGGGGGCGGCTGGCGTCAAGCGGGTTTGCGTGCGCTGTAGATGTGGATGCAGGCCGGAATGCGCAGCCCGTCATCGGTGTCGAATTGCGCGATGGCGTCGGCCACGGCGGATTGCACCTGTTGGGCGGCTTCGGCGTCCACGCCGTGGTGGCGCACGGCCGCTTCTGCCGGTCCGATCTGCATCATCAACGCCGCGGTCTCGGCTACATCGCCCACCGATGTCAGGTCGACCGAGACTGTTTCAACGTCCGTGTTCTTCAGCCCGGCCTGTGCCATTTGCGCCAGTATCCGCGTGCTGTCCTCGAACGCGAAGGGGCCGGGCAGCGTGCGGTCCGTCTTGGGCATGGGCCCCAGCACGCTGGCGGCCGCCTTGGCCGGTACCATGAAATAGGGGTTCTGCGGCGCGGGCCCCCATGCCGCGAAGGTCATCCGCCCATTCGGGGCAAGGGCCGCATTCAGGTTGGAGAGTGCCGCCACCGTGTCGTCAAAGAACATGACGCCAAAGCGGGAGATCATCGCGTCGAAAGGTTTATCAAACCGGTGTGTCTGAGCGTCCGCTTTCAAAAGTGCCGCGTTCGTCATGTCCGGCAGTCGTGCCGCCGCCAGGTCCAACATCGTTTCCGAGATATCAAGCCCGGTCACATGGCCCTGGCTGCCCACCGCGCGTGCTGCGGCCACGACACTGACACCCGTACCGCAGCCGATATCCAGCACCCGGTCACCGGGCCGAAGGGCGGCTTGGTCCAGAACCAGGTCGAGCACTGGGGCCAGAAGCGTGTCCATCTGCGTCTGCTGCGTGACCCATTTCGGACCGGCGGCATCGGTCCAGAACTCTTCCTGCTCCGCATTGCTCATGCGCGTCTCCGGCGACGGCGCCCACCACCTGCGGTGTCGCCGCCGGTGTTGAAGCTGACATTGGGCAGGTCGACGATCCCGTTCAGGATCGGGAATGGATCGGCGGAGTTGGGGATGGCGGAGGCGTTTACGAGAATGCTCCTGGAAGCGCGGTTCGATGGCGGTTTCGACTTTGTGGATACGGCGGACCGTCTCTTCGATCTCGCCCCGGGCGTCGCGGTTCAGGAGCGCGATGCGCGCGCCGGTTCCGGCGGCGTTGCCCGCCGAGGTTACCTTGTCCAGCGGGGCGTCGGGGATCATGCCCAGCACCATGGCGTGTTTGGACGAGATATGCGCGCCGAATGCGCCCGCCAGCACGACCCGGTCGACCTGATCCACGCCAAACTTGTCCATCAGCAGTCGCGCGCCAGAGTAAAGCGCGGCCTTCGCCATCTGGATGGCGCGGATGTCAGGGTTGGTGACGGTGATCTTTGGCCCGCCGATGGCGGTGCCGTCATGCAGGACATAGGCTTGGGTGCGCCCGTCGGGCACGCAGCGATCCGACCCGGTCTGCGCCGCGCTGCCGATCAGGCCCGAGGCGTCGAGCAGTCCGGCCAGCCGCATTTCGGCAATGGCTTCGATGATGCCAGAGCCGCAGATGCCGGTGATCCCGGTGCCCGCGGCGGCGGCCTCGAACCCGTCTTCGTCGGACCACAGATCAACCCCGATGATGCGAAAGCGCGGTTCCTTGGTGACCGGATCAATCTCGACCCGTTCAATTGCGCCGGGGGCGGCGCGCTGGCCTGCGCTGATCTGCGCCCCTTCAAAAGCGGGTCCGGTGGGGGAGGAACAGGCGAGTACCTTGTCCTTGTTTCCCAGCAGGATTTCAGCGTTGGTGCCCACATCGACCACCAGAACCAGGTCTTCTGACTTGTCCGGTGCCTCGCTGAGTGCCACGGCAGCGGCATCTGCGCCCACATGGCCCGCGATACAGGGCAGCAGGTAAATCCGAGCGGAGGGGTGGATGTTCAGGTCAAGGTCATCGGCCCGCAGGCGCAGCGCGTTCGATGTGGCAAGGGCAAAGGGGGCCTGACCCAGCTCGAACGGATCGATGCCCAGCAACAGGTGGTGCATGACCGGGTTGCAGACAAAGACAGCGTCCACGATCAGGCCCTTGTCAATCTCGGCCTCGGTCGCGATCTGGGTGAAAAGGGCGTTCATTCCCTCGCGCACAGCTGCCGTCATTTCACCCGCGCCGCCGGTGTTCATCATGCCGTAGCTGACGCGGCTCATCAGATCCTCACCAAACCGGATCTGCGGGTTCATGATACCCGAGGAGGCCACGACCTCTCCGCTTGTCAGATCACACAAGTGCGCGGCGATGGTGGTGGACCCTAGATCGACAGCAAGGCCATAGACCGCGCCTTCGTAATAGCCGGGCCATATATGCATGATCCGCGGCGCGTTTTCGTCATCGCCGAGGTGGATGGCGACGGTGACTTTCCACGCGCCCTTGCGCAGCACCGGTTGCAGGTCCTGAAGGATGTGCAGATCGGCGTGGATGTTCTTGATGCCCCAATCGGCCTCGATGGCGCCGACCAGCCGCTCCAGATCGCCCGAGGGGTCGTGCATGTCTGGTTCGGCCACCTCGACATAGTAAAGCTTGGTCGAGGGGTTCATGACGATGTCGCGCGCCTCGGCCCGTTTGCGCACCACCTGTTTGTGCACCTGGCTTTCCGGGGGCACGTCAATGACCACGTCGCCCTGCACCGTGGCCTGACATCCCAGGCGGCGGCCATCGATCAACCCGCGCTTGGATTTGTAACGCTCTTCGACCTTGTTCCATTCCGACAGGGCATCGTCGGCCACGGTCACACCGTGCTTGGGAAACTCGCCATAGCTCGGCGTGATCTGGCACTTGGAACAAATCCCGCGCCCGCCACAGACGGAATCAAGGTCGACGCCAAGCTGGCGGGCGGCAGTCAGTATCGGCGTGCCGACAGGAAAACGCCCGCGCTTGCCGGACGGGGTAAATACGACGAGTGGATCAGTGCTCATAAACGCCTCGGTGACCTTGCCTTTCCCTACAATAGTCAGCCCGACCGCGGGGGAAAGGTGTCAAACGACATGGCCCGGTTCCAGGGCGGCAGATTGCGCCTTCTTCTGGCGGAAAATACCTCGGGGGTGAGGCGCTATGCGCTGAGGGGGCTGGCCCCCTTGCACGCTAGTGAGACGCGCGGGCGTGAAAGATGAAGCCCAACAGGTTCATCAAAACCTGTGCGGCCAGAATGGCGGTTGAGCCCGTTGGGTCGTAGTCGGGCGCCACTTCAACCAGATCAATTCCCACGATGTCGTGCCGTTTCGCCGCCGCTTGTAGCATCTCCAGCACGTCATAGTACAAAAACCCGCCATGGCTTGGCGTGCCGGTGCCGGGCGCAATCGAGGGGCAGAAGGCATCGATGTCGATGGTGACGTAGAGCCGCGCGCCCTCGGGGATGCGGTCAATCACTGTTTTGGGCCCAAGCACGCGCGCCTGACGGACCGAGAGGATGTCCGAGCCCATCGCGCGCGCATCATCGTAGCCTTCCTTGGCGGTCGAGCTGACATTGCGGATGCCGACCTGCGTCAGCCCGGTCACGTAGTCACACTCTGCCGCGCGTCGCATGGGGTTGCCGTGGCCATGCCGCACGCCGTGGCGTTCATCGACAAAATCCAGGTGTGCATCGATCTGAAGAATGTGGATGTCACCCTGACCGTCAAAGGCCCGGATGCAGGGGATGTTGACCGAATGATCACCGCCAATGGTGACGGGCATGGCACCTGCGGCCAAGGCGGCCCGCACACCGGCTTCAATGTTGGCGTGGCTGCCTTCCGTATCCGTGTGGATGATGTCCGCGTCGCCCATATCCACGATCCGCACGGTTTCGGGCAGGTAGGTCGCGTCATCCTCGTGATCGTAGGCCCCGGCATGGCCAAAGCTGAACAGCGTGGACGCCTCGCGCACCGCCCGCGGGCCGAACCGGGCGCCCGAACGCCATTGCGTTCCGGCATCAAAGGGCGCGCCCAGGATTGCCACATCCGCATTGAGCGCTGTCCAATCCTCGGCATAGGGGCGTTTGCCGAAGGTCGATATGCCGACAAATGGCAGGTTCAGTCGGCCGGTATCATATGTATTTGTCATGGGGCTGGACCATGCCCGCGCTTTCGGTGCCGCTGCAAGCCCCGTTCTGCACGCGGGTGAGGCCGGGGCGATCCGGTTCGTCACCGGGTGTTTTGACGTTCCATACCAAACCAAAGGTCTCGAGCGTGGAGATAAGCCAGAACCCCGGGTCGATCTGACCTTTTTCGACGCCGAGGCGGGCGGAATAAGGGAAAGCGTGGTGATTGCCGTGCCAATTCTCTCCAAAGGTCACAAGGCCCCAGCCGGGTACGTTGAAACCCTGTACCGGCAGTCCTGCAATGACCCAACCCTGGTGTCCGCGTCGATGGGCGACATGGCCGATCCACCAATGGCCAACGAGAGAGGCAACAATACGCAGGCTGACGCCCCACAGCACCCAAGCCCATCCCCCAAAGGCAAAGAGCAATAGAGCGATAGGCAGGTTCTGCAGCCACCATATGCGCTCCATCCAGACATAGATGGGATCTTGGGCCACGCGCTGCTCGAGCACAAAGCGTGGGGGGCAGGCGAGGTCATAGCGACAGCAAAGTTGCCACCATGCGTCTTTCAGAAATCCGGCGCGATGCGCTGGATGTGCCGGACATGTGCGCTGACGTTGATGCCAGTCGCGCATGTCGTGGGTCCGGATCATGCCGATCGGACCGGCCATCCCGACACATGTGCCCAACCAGACCAAAATGTATTCGATCAGACGATGCGTCTCGAAGCTGCGGTGGATCAGCAAACGGTGCATGCCCACGGAGTGGCCCGCGCAGACGGTGAGTGCGGTCAGCAGCAGAAAGACCACCGCCGCGTCCCACTGCGGAAATACCAGAATACCCACTATCCCCAAGACGCCATGGCCGGTGATCCACAGGGTTTTCGGCAGATCAGTGCGGATCGTTCCACGCATGTTGCACGTGCCCGGCTCCGAGACGATGCGCTCGGTATCGCAAAGGGTGGGCATGTGGGACAGTTTTTCAGTGTGCATGAAGGGCAGCGTGGCGCGTTGAAATCTTGCGCGCAATAGGGCTTCCCATTTTTGCAGGTCCATGAAATAGGGAGGCGTCAAACGAACCCTCCCAAGGAGACCCCCATGGAGATTCGCGAGGCGCTCACCTTCGATGATGTTCTTCTGGTTCCGGCCGCGTCCAGCGTGCTGCCCACGACCGCTGACACCCGCACGCGGGTCACCCGCAGCATTGATCTGAATATCCCGCTGCTCAGCTCGGCCATGGACACAGTGACCGAGGGGCGCATGGCCATCGCCATGGCGCAAGCTGGCGGCATGGGGGTCGTGCACCGCAATCTGGATATCGCGGCACAGGCGCAGGAGGTCCGCCGGGTGAAGCGGTTCGAAAGCGGGATCGTCTATAACCCCATCACGCTTAACGCCAATCAGACCCTCGCTGACGCGCGCGAGTTGTCCGAACGCTATGGGTTCTCGGGCTTCCCCGTCGTGGATGAAAATCGGCGCGTTGTCGGGATCGTGACCAATCGCGACATGCGCTTTGCCGAGAATGACAAGACGCCTGTATCGGTCATGATGACCACGAAAGATCTTGCCATCCTGCACGAACCTGCGGACCGGGACGAGGCGATCAGCCTGATGAAGGCGCGACGGATCGAAAAGCTGCTGGTGACAGATGCCGAGGGCAAGCTGACGGGTCTGTTGACCCTTAAGGACACCGAAAAGGCCGTGTTGAACCCGACCGCCTGCAAGGACGATTTGGGGCGTTTGCGTGTGGCGGCGGCTTCGACCGTTGGGGACGCTGGCTTTGAACGGTCGCAAGCCCTGGTCGATGCCGGTGTCGACATGATCGTGATCGACACAGCCCACGGGCATTCCGAAGGTGTCGCCGAGGCGGTGCGCCGGGCCAAGAACCTGTCGAACGAGGTGCAAATCGTCGCTGGCAACGTCGCCACGGGCGAGGCCACACGCGCTCTGATTGATGCGGGTGCGGATGCGGTCAAGGTGGGCATTGGACCCGGGTCGATCTGCACCACGCGGATGGTGGCGGGCGTGGGTGTACCCCAGCTGACTGCTATTATGGATTGTGCCGCTGCGGCGGGCGATGTGCCGGTTATTGCGGATGGCGGAATCAAGTTCTCAGGCGATTTCGCCAAGGCCATCGCGGCGGGCGCATCCTGCGCAATGGTGGGCAGCATGATCGCGGGGACAGACGAATCTCCGGGTGAGGTCATTCTGTACCAGGGCCGCAGCTTCAAATCCTATCGCGGCATGGGCAGCCTTGGCGCGATGGCGCGCGGGTCTGCCGACCGGTATTTCCAGAAGGACGCGGCCAGTGACAAGCTGGTGCCCGAAGGGATCGAGGGGCAGGTGCCTTACAAGGGATCGGCGGGTGCCGTCATCCATCAGTTGGTGGGTGGTTTGAGGGCTGCAATGGGCTACACCGGTTGCGCGACCGTCGATGAGATGCGGAAAAACTGCAACTTCGTGAAGATCACTGGCGCGGGCCTCAAGGAGAGCCATGTGCATGACGTACAGATCACGCGCGAGTCGCCGAACTATCGGGCTATGTGAGGAAACAAGGTGTTACGGTGTGAACTTCACGTGAGTTTGGCGCAATGACACCCGGTGCACGCGTCGCTGCGGCCATCGAAGTACTTGACGCCATCGACGCTGGACAACCGGCCGAAAAGGCACTGACCCGCTGGGCGCGTGCCAGTCGGTTTGCCGGTTCCAAGGATCGTGCGGCCATCCGTGATCACGTTTTTGATGTGCTGCGACACTGGCGTAGCGATGCTGCGCGCGGTGGCGCGGACAGCGGGCGCGCACGCATGATTGGGCGATTGCGCGACCAAGGCATTGACCCTGACACATTGTTTGATGGTCGAGGGTATGCGCCCGCACCTTTGTCCGATTTGGAGCGTGAAAGAAGCAAACCGCTTGATCCTCAGGGTGTCGCTTGGGATCTACCGGATTGGCTGGTTCCAATCTTTGAAAACAGTCTTGGAGACGATGCCGAACAGACCGCACGCGCCTTGACTGGACGTGCGCCCGTAACCCTCAGGGTCAACATGTCCAAATCCAGCGTTGCCGACGCTCAATTGGCGTTGAAAGAGGACGGTATTGAAACCATTGCCAATCCGCGTGCGGCAACGGCCTTGACAGTTATCGAAGGCGCGCGCCGTGTTCGGCACGCGCTGGCCTACATAAACGGTCTTGTGGAGATACAGGATGCGTCAAGCCAAGCTGCAGTCGCTGGTCTTGGCACTCCCGGCAAGGCGCTGGACATCTGCGCGGGCGGTGGTGGCAAGGCGTTGGCTATGGCTGCGCGTGGCTGGTCTGTGACTGCCAGTGATGTTGATGCGTCCCGGATGAGCGACCTGCCTGCACGGGCTGCGCGCGGGGGGCATGATATCAAGATTTGTCCGTCCGGAGGTCTGGCATCCAGTCCGCCGTTTGATCTGGTGTTTGTCGACGCCCCTTGCTCGGGGTCTGGGACATGGCGGCGCGCGCCTGATGCGAAATGGGCACTGACCCAGGACCGTCTGGATGATCTGACACGTATTCAAAGCGAGATACTGGCCCAAGCTGCAGCGCTTGTCGTGCCGGGTGGAACGCTTCTGTATGCAACTTGTTCCGTGTTGCGTGAGGAAAACGAAGAGCAGGTGCAAAACTTCGTCGATGGGGCCGCAGACTTCAGCATAGATGCGACACAGCGTTGGGCTGTTGACGAGTGGGGCGATGGTTTCTTTGCTACCCACTTGACACGCGCTGGTTGAGAAGGGCTTACTCAACCTCAGGTTTATCGTGCTGGGATGTTTCGCCTTTGGCGTCACTTTCTGGATGCGCAGAAACGGACAGGGCTTAAGAGGCAGTTAACCGTTTTGGTCGCAGAAAGGCACAACGAATCGAGAGAGACGAGGTGCCTGGTGCCCGACAGTGTGGGATCGCCATTCAATTTGACACGGCCCGACAAGGACGGCTCGCATCGGGCCATCAGCCTTCTGGGCGCGGCTGTATTGCTTGGCGTGATGGGCGTTCTTGCACCCGATCGTTTGATACAGATGGGCCTGTTGGCGGCTTCGCTGGCCGTAATGGGCCTTGGCTTTGCAGTCACGTTGCAGGCCCGAAAATCCCGATCGCGCCACGAAAGCACGATATCTTCCATCGCCGCCTTTATTGAAAAAGACGCGTCGCCCAGCTTTGTGTGCACAAGTGACGGCGAGGTGTTGCAAGCCAATGCGGCGGCGCGACAGACCTATGCCACCCGTAAGGGTGAGACGATGGCAGGCACGTTGCGCAATACCTTTGCGAACCCGGGTGGTATTTTGTTCCGGCTGAGGAAGCAGGCCGAGATTGATGGGGCCGCACGCGAGGATATCGTGACACGCAAAGGGCACATGCGCATTGCTGTACACGAAATGGAAGACGACACGCTGCTTTGGCGGCTTGAGGCTGCGCCGGATACAGGACAAGGGCGCGGTGCCGACGGCCCTGGTTTGCCGATGCTGATGGTCGGTCGCACAGGTGCCGTTCTCTATATGAACGAAAGTGCCCGCAAACTTGTCGGTGGGCGGATCAAAACACTTGAAGCCGTTATCGAACAGGTTCCAGTGAAATTGGGATATGTGAACCCTTTGACGACGCCGGATGGTCCGGTTGACGTTCTTGTCACGCAGGTCGATGCGGGTGCGGGGCGCCGGGCCTATTATCTTCTGCCGCCGCCAACCGAAGGCGACGATGAGAAATCAGGCAGTTGGGCATCGCTTGAGGATTTGCCCGTGCCGCTGGTCCGGTTTTCGCCCGCCGGTGATGTGCGTGGCTTTAATCGCTGCGCATCCGAGTTGATTGGAGACGCGCTGGCGGAAGATAAACACATTTCCGATCTGATGGCTGGTCTGGGGCGTCCGATCAGCGATTGGCTCGAAGAAACGGTGTCGGGGCGGGCGGTTCAGCAATCGGAATTCCTGAGGTTAACGCGTTCGGACAAGGAAATGTTTGTTCAGGTCGCGCTCAATCGGATGAATGAAGATGGTGAAGTGTCCGTAATCGCTGTCCTTGCTGATGCGACCGAACTCAAGACACTTGAAGCGCAGTTCGTGCAGAGCCAGAAAATGCAGGCAATTGGTCAGCTGGCGGGCGGTGTTGCCCATGATTTCAACAATCTGCTCACCGCGATTTCGGGCCATTGTGATCTGCTGTTGCTGCGTCATGACCAAGGCGACCCGGACTATAGCGACCTTGTGCAGATCAATCAGAATGCCAATCGCGCCGCTGCTCTTGTGGGCCAGTTGCTTGCGTTCTCTCGCAAGCAAACGCTGCGCCCGGAAGAGTTGGATCTGCGCGACACGATGTCGGATCTCACACATCTGCTGAACCGTTTGGTGGGAGAAAAGGTCACGCTGAACCTGTCCCACGATCCAGTTTTGAAGCCCATCCGCGCCGACAAGCGACAATTGGAGCAGGTTTTGATGAACCTCGTCGTCAACGCGCGTGACGCCATGCCGGATGGCGGCGAAATACAGATCGAGACCGAGTGTATGACCTTGTCCGAACCACTGGAACGCGATCGGGTGAGTGTACCCGTTGGCGATTATGTGTGTCTGCGCGTCGTTGATCAGGGCGTGGGCATCTCTGCCGACAAGCTGCAAAAAGTGTTCGAACCGTTCTACACGACAAAGAAAACCGGGGAGGGCACCGGCTTGGGTCTTTCCACCGCCTACGGGATCGTAAAGCAGACAGGCGGGTTCATCTTTGTCGACAGCACGCCGGGGCAGGGCACTTGCTTTTCAATCATGTTCCCGGTCCTTGAAGTGACAACGACGAAAGCGCCTGCTGCGAAGGTGCCAACGCAGATGGCAGAGCCGAAACATGGCGATGGGGTGATTTTGCTGGTCGAGGACGAAGCACCGGTCCGCGCTTTCGCCAGTCGCGCCTTGCGGCTGCGCGGGTATACGGTGCTTGAGGCCGACTCGGCCGAGGCAGCCCTCAAGACATTGGAGGATGCGTCTCTGAACGTTGATCTTTTTGTGACGGATGTCGTCATGCCCGGAAAAGATGGCCCCTCCTGGGTACGAGAAGCGCTTCAGGAACGTCCGGATGTGCGCGTCGTCTTTGTCTCGGGTTACGCCGAAGATCGTCTGACGGATCAGCAGCGGGAGATTCCAAATTCGGTTTTCCTGCCGAAACCGTTTTCACTGAACGATCTCGCAGAGACGGTACACCAGCAGCTGCATTGAACGCGTCAGGTTGTCGGAATGCTCTCATAAAGGGCGAACTCTTCGGCAAATTTTCGGCGAAACCGTTTTTCCACGTCAGGTGACAACTCCAGCGCGCGTGCGGGCGAGACGTTTTCCTGTCCCAACTCAAAAGTCACGCCAAGCCGTTCCGTCAGGAACGTTTGCAATCGCTGTTGGTCCTCGTATCGAAACAGATGTGTTACACCTGTTCCGTTCGGCTGGCGTTCAAGAAATTTGTATTGGCTTCCGACGTCTGCGAACGGTGGTTTGTTGCCTTTCATATATGCCAGCACAAAATCGTCAAAGCTGATGTCGTGGGTGGCATTTGGTTTGCCTGCCATAAACGGACGTTGCCGATATCTCCACCAACTGCCCAACCAACTTATCGGGTCTCGCATAACGGCCATGACATCCAGGTCGACATCGCAGACATTGAGAAACATGGGGCGGATGAATCGGTTGTAACGGTAAACCGGCGCATGTTTCAGCGCGGGAGGCTCGGAAATGATCAGGTCCGCATGCGGCGCCAGCGCGGCTTCATAGGCCGACGTGCCCGTTTTGGGCACGGCTAGAAACGCCAGCTTTGCCTTGTAAAACACCAGCATTTCCTGCCCCGTTCTGCTTTTCTTCATCTTTGCCTTGGCGCGTAAACTACTCCTTAACCCGTGCCGGCAAAAGGTAGTTACGTAGAAATTTATTGAAATGTTCCCGATTTGATCTCATAAGGAACACAAGGAGAACATCGAAGCAGCCTCGGCAGTGATTGCCGCCCCCGGGCGGGTATGACACAAAGGACCAAAGCAATGGCAACGGCAGACCTTTTGACAATGACAGACAAGAAATCGGCAGACAAACAAAAGGCGCTCGACAGCGCACTGGCCCAGATCGAACGTCAGTTCGGCAAGGGGTCGATCATGAAGCTGGGTGACGAGAACGCCATTCAGGACATCAAGGCCAGCTCGACCGGCTCGCTTGGCCTCGACATCGCGCTTGGCATAGGCGGCTTGCCCATGGGGCGCATCGTCGAGATCTATGGCCCTGAATCGTCAGGTAAAACCACGCTGACCCTGCATTGCGTGGCTGAACAGCAAAAACAGGGCGGTGTCTGTGCCTTTGTCGATGCTGAACACGCGCTGGACCCGCAATATGCCAAGAAGTTGGGCGTAAACATTGATGAGCTGCTGATCTCGCAGCCGGACACCGGTGAACAAGCGCTTGAGATCACTGATACGCTGGTGCGTTCCGGCGCCGTGAACATGGTGGTTGTTGATTCTGTTGCTGCTCTGACGCCGAAGTCAGAACTCGAGGGCGACATGGGTGACAGCAGCGTTGGCGTGCAAGCCCGCCTGATGAGCCAGGCGATGCGCAAGCTGACCGGGTCGATCAGCCGTTCCAACTGCATGGTGATCTTCATCAACCAGATCCGCATGAAAATCGGCGTCATGTTCGGCTCGCCCGAAACGACGACGGGCGGCAATGCGCTGAAATTCTACTCCTCCGTCCGGCTCGATATCCGTCGTATCGGCGCGCTTAAGGATCGTGATGAGGTTGTCGGCAACGCGACGCGCGTCAAGGTTGTTAAGAACAAGGTGGCACCGCCCTTCAAGCAGGTGGAATTCGACATCATGTATGGCGAAGGCATCTCGAAAATGGGCGAACTGCTCGACCTTGGAGTGAAGGCTGGCGTGGTCGAGAAATCGGGCTCCTGGTTCAGCTATGGGGACGAACGGATCGGGCAGGGGCGTGAGAACGCCAAGACCTTCCTGAAGGAAAACGGCCGCATCGCCTATGACATCGAAGACAAAATCCGAGCGGCGCATGGGCTCGACTTCGATATGCCCAAGCATGAGCAGGTCGAGGACGACGATATCCTCGAGGCCTGATCGGTCGGGCACAGGGGACCGGGCCCAGAACGTCCCCGGCGCGCCAGACGTGGTGCGGACAATATCCGGAACGGGGTGTCGCGACGGCGGCGCCCCGTTTCGTTTGTGGACACTGTCCGCCCTCGGGGCTATGTCAGGGCAACTGATCTGACGCCCCGGGACCATGCCCATGCCATCGCTCAATGACATCCGTTCGACCTTTCTGAATTACTTTGAAAAACAAGGGCATGCCGTTGTGCCTTCCAGCCCGCTGGTGCCGCGCAACGATCCTACGTTGATGTTCGTGAACTCGGGCATGGTGCAGTTCAAGAACCTGTTCACCGGGCTTGAGCGTCGCGACTATACTAGGGCAACAACAGCGCAGAAATGTGTGCGCGCCGGGGGCAAGCACAACGACCTGGACAATGTGGGCTATACCGCCCGCCACCACACGTTCTTCGAGATGCTGGGGAACTTCAGTTTCGGCGATTATTTCAAGCACGAAGCGATCCCCTTCGCATGGAACCTGATCACGGGCGAGTTCGGAATTCCCAAGGAACGGCTTTATGTCACCGTGTATCACACCGATGATGAAGCGTTCGAAATCTGGAAGAAGGTTGGCGTGCCCGAGGACCGGATCATCCGCATCGCGACCTCCGACAACTTCTGGCAGATGGGGCCGACCGGTCCCTGCGGTCCGTGTACCGAGATTTTCTATGATCACGGCGACCACATCTGGGGCGGCCCGCCCGGCAGCCCGGAGGAGGATGGCGACCGCTTTATCGAGATCTGGAACATCGTTTTCATGCAGAACGAGCAGTTCGAAGATGGGTCAATGGTCGATCTGGAGATGCAGTCCATCGATACCGGTATGGGGCTGGAGCGCATTGGGGCGTTGCTTCAAGGCAGTCACGACAACTACGACACAGACCTGTTCAAGTCGCTGATCGAAGCCTCCGCAGATGTGACGGGCGTTGATCCCTATGGCGACCAGAACGTGCATCACCGGGTGATTGCAGATCACCTGCGCTCGACCTCGTTCCTGATTGCGGACGGCGTGATGCCGTCGAATGACGGGCGCGGATACGTGCTGCGCCGGATCATGCGCCGCGCGATGCGGCATGCGCACCTTTTGGGGGCCAAGGACCCGGTCATGTACCGGCTGGTGCCTGCCCTGGTGCAGCAGATGGGCGCGGCTTATCCGGAATTGGGTCAGGCGCAGGCGTTGATCACGGAAACGCTTCAAGCCGAGGAAACCCGGTTCAAGCAAACACTCGACCGAGGGCTGAAGCTGCTGGATGATGAGGTCGCCGGGCTGGCCGATGATGCTGATCTGCCCGGAGCCGCAGCGTTCAAACTCTATGACACCTATGGTTTCCCGCTTGATCTGACGCAGGATGCCTTGCGTGAAAAGGGGCGTGGGGTGGACACGGAAGGCTTTGATGCCGCCATGGCCGAGCAAAAGGCCAAGGCACGTGCCGCGTGGTCGGGATCTGGCGAAGCTGCCGATGCGACCGTCTGGTTCGATTTGGCAGATAGTCACGCCGCCACCGATTTCTTGGGCTATGACACCGAAATCGCTGAAGGGGTGGTGCTTGCCATTGTCAGCGAGGGTGCTGAAGTCCCATCACTGGATGTCGACGGAGGCGGTGCCTGGGTCGTCTTCAATCAGACCCCGTTTTACGCGGAATCGGGTGGGCAGGTTGCCGACCATGGGCATGTGCGGATCGTCGAAGGAAGCCAGGAAGAATACGAGACTCGATTTTCCGGACATGTAAGCGACGTGCAAAAGCGGGCTGGCGGGCTTTATGCTCACTACGTCACGGTGGACAGCGGTCAACTGGCTGTTGGTGATCCCGTTCGGCTCGAGGTTGATCACGCGCAGCGCACGACAATCCGTGCAAACCACTCGGCCACGCACCTGCTGCATGAAGCGCTCCGGAATGCACTTGGGGATCACGTGGCGCAGCGCGGCTCGCTCAATGCGCCGGATCGCCTGCGTTTCGACTTTAGCCATGGCAAGGCGATGAGCCTTGAAGAATTGAACACGGTCGAGGCTGAGGTAAACGCCTATATCCGCCAGAACGCACCGGTCGAGACTCGGATCATGACGCCCGATGATGCGCGTGACCTGGGAGCGCAAGCGCTGTTCGGCGAAAAGTACGGTGATGAGGTGCGTGTGGTGTCCATGGGCACCGAAGCCGGATCGGGCAAAGGCATCAGCGGCGATACCTATTCGCTTGAATTGTGCGGCGGCACGCATGTGCGCCAAACGGGCGATATCGGGGCTTTCGTCACGTTGGGTGACAGCGCGTCCAGCGCCGGTGTGCGCCGGATCGAGGCGCTGACGGGGCAGGCCGCGATGAAACACTTGCGTGATCAAGAAGGTCTCTTGGCTCGAACGGCCACCGAACTGAAAGCGCAGGCCCAGGATGTGCCGGCCCGCGTCAAGGCGCTCATGGACGAACGCAAGGCGCTGGCTGCCGAAGTGGCGCAGCTGCGCCGTGATCTCGCGATGGCGGGTGGCGGGCAAGCCGCGCCCGAAGCTGAGGATGTGAACGGAACACCGTTCCTCGCGCAGGTGCTGAGCGGTGTGACAGGCCGTGATCTGCCTGCACTGATTGACGAGCACAAAAGCCGCATGGGCACCGGCGCGATCCTTTTGATCGCGGATGCAGATGGCAAAGTGGCCGTGGCTGCGGGTGTCACTCAGGACAAGACTGACAGCGTGAACGCTGTGGATCTGGTCAAGGCTGCCGTGGTGGAGCTGGGTGGCAAGGGCGGTGGTGGTCGCCCGGACATGGCCCAGGGCGGGGCCAAGGATGCAGCAAATGCCGACGCGGCCATCGCAGCTGCCAAGGCGGTCATGGGAGGATAAGATGCCAGCACTCTGGATTGCACATGTCACGGTGACGGACGAAGAGGCATACAAGAAATATGCAGCAGGCGCGACGGTCGCTATCGCCAACCATGGCGGCACCTTCATCGCCCGGGGCGGGCGTTACGTGCAGCTGGAAGGCAAGGACCGGCCCCGCAATGTCGTGGCCCGGTTCCCCGATGTCGAAACGGCCGAGCGGTGCTACCATTCCGACGCGTATCAAGCCGCACTTGAACATGCGCGCGGCGCATCGGAACGCGAACTCTTGATTGTCGAAACGACTGAGTAGCCGTTTGTCGGCGTGCACCATCGTTTCCAACGTCTGACAGAAATCCCGAAAGGCGAGTTTTTCGACTCACGCTTGTGTGATATAGTGCATCTCACGGCGCAATTGTCGCGTCGTTGATCGTTGGGACGGGGGTTGTGCCCCGCGCGACATCTCGCCCCTGAATTCAAACATGCACTTCTTTTGCGCCCCACGGGGCGTTTGTGCCCATTTCTGGGAGGAATTCTTTATGTCTTTGGCAAATCTAAACGTTTGGGTGACCGCCCTTGATGATCCATGCAAGATCAGCAGCCGCACCTGGTACATCAACATCTACAACTGCGATGGATCGATCCTGCGCTGGTGCGACCGGGAATATGCCGTCATTCCCGCGCCTTGTGGCCATCGCAGCATTCGCGTGCCCCCAGGGTGCTATCGGATCAACGCGGTCTGGAGTTTCCGCATCGGTGATGGATTTTACTACGTCAATCATTTCACCGACAGCGCGGTGGTTCAGGCGTGCTGTGACAAACATCAATGCGTCACGCTGTTCAACCCAAGCGCACATCGGTGCGGGCGCATCTTTTTGGCTGCGGTTCAGGACGCCGTACAACAAGAGGCGATTCCGAACGACGCGGCACAATTGGCAGAGGACGGGATCGAACAGGTGCTCAAACACATTCCGCGTCCGGCACGGCCGTTCGAGTTGGGTCATCTGGACGAGATCGAGAAGCGCGTGCGTGCTGCCGAAGAGAAAGGTGGCGATAAAGACGACACCGGCGTTTTCCCGTTTGACGACTGATCACCGACTAAGGGAGGGCGGTGTGTCCGCCTTCCTGATCAGCTGGCCCTCGCCATCCGCTTGCGTTCGTGGGGGTCCAGATACCGCTTGCGCAACCGCACGGCATTCGGCGTGACTTCGACCAGTTCATCGTCGTCGATGTAAGCGATTGCTTCTTCCAGTGACATGGTGATCGGTGTCGTCAGGCGCACTGCTTCGTCCGTGCCCGAGGCGCGCACGTTGGTCAGCTTCTTGCCCTTCAGCGGGTTCACTTCCAGATCGTTGTCGCGGCTGTGTTCACCAATGATCATGCCTGTATAGACATCGGCCTGCGCCCCTATGAACATGCGGCCCCGCTCTTCTAGGTTCCAGAGGGCGAAAGCGACGGATTGGCCATTTTCCATGGAGATCAAGACGCCAGCGCGACGGCCCGGGATCGGTCCCTTGTGGGGCGCCCATTCATGGAACACGCGGTTCAGCACGCCGGTGCCGCGCGTGTCGGTGAGGAATTCGCCGTGATAGCCGATCAACCCGCGCGACGGCACATGGGCCACGATGCGGGTCTTGCCGGCCCCGGCCGGTTTCATCTCGACCAGATTGCCCTTGCGCACGCCGGTCAGCTTTTCGATGACCGCGCCTGAGTATTCATCATCCACGTCAATCGTGGCTTCTTCGATGGGTTCGTGCCGGACGCCGTCGATCTCTTGAAACAGAACCTGCGGGCGCGAAATGCTGAGTTCAAATCCCTCGCGGCGCATGTTCTCGATCAGAACACCCATCTGCAATTCGCCGCGGCCTGCCACTTCGAAGGCGTCGCCGCCCGCGGTGTCGGTGATCTTGATTGCAACGTTCGATTCCGCTTCTTTCATCAGGCGGTCACGGATCACACGTGATTGCACCTTCTTGCCGTCACGACCCGCCATGGGCGAGTCGTTGATGCCAAAGGTGACGGTGATGGTTGGTGGATCGATGGGTTGTGCGGGCAGGGCCTCGCTCACGGATGTCGCAACGATACTGTCGGCCACGGTCGCCTTTGACATGCCAGCAAGCGTGACGATATCGCCCGCTTCGGCCAGATCGATGGGCTGCTGGCCCAGCCCGCGGAAGGCGAGGATCTTGGTGCAGCGGAAGTTTTCGATCAGGGTGCCATCGCGGCTGAGCGCCTTGACGGTTTCGCCCGCTTTCAAGGTTCCGGATTCGACACGGCCCGTCAGGATACGGCCAATGAACGGGTCCGATCCCAAAGTGGTCGCCAGCATGCGGAAGGGTTCGTCCTTGGCTGCGACTTGTGCCGGGGCAGGGACGTGATCCACGATCAGATCAAACAGCGCCGAAAGGTCCTTGCGCGGGCCATCTAGCTCCATGTCTGCCCAACCTGAGCGGCCCGAAGCGTACATCGCCGGGAAATCAAGCTGGTCATCATCCGCACCAAGGTTGGCAAAGAGGTCAAAGCATTCGTCAAGCGCGCGGTCCGGCTCTCCATCGGGTTTGTCGACCTTGTTCAGAACGACAATGGGGCGCAGGCCCAGCGCCAAGGCCTTGGAGGTTACGAACTTGGTCTGCGGCATCGGCCCTTCGGCCGCATCCACCAGCAGGACAACACCGTCGACCATGGACAGGATACGCTCGACCTCGCCGCCGAAATCGGCGTGGCCGGGCGTGTCTACGATGTTGATGCGCGTGCCCTTCCACTCGACGGATGTCGCCTTGGCCAGGATGGTGATCCCGCGCTCGCGTTCCAGGTCATTGCTGTCCATGGCCCGTTCGGTCGTGGCCTGGTTGTCGCGGTATGTGCCGGACTGTTTCAGCAATTCGTCCACAAGCGTGGTCTTGCCGTGGTCGACGTGGGCGATGATGGCGATGTTGCGCAGATCCATGGACGGGCCTCATGAGTTGTTGCCCGGCCCATATAGCGCCGCAATGCAGAATGAAAGGGTCAAAGACCCCTAGTGTGTCGCCGTTGTAGAGAAGAGCTGAATCACCACAATCCCTGTGATGATCAATCCCAGTCCAAGCACGGCAGCCAGATCAAGGACCTGCCCAAACACCGCAAAGCCGATCAAAGCGATCAGAACGATCCCCAGCCCAGACCAGAGGGCATAGGCAATACCGACGGGGATGTATTTCAGCGCAATGCCCAGAAAGTAAAACGCCACCCCATAGGCCAGAACGACCAGCAGCGTTGGACCCATCCGCGTGAACTGGTTGCTGGCTTGCAGGGCGGTGGTACCGATCGTCTCGGCGGCGACGGCCAGAACAAGGTAAACATAGTGAAGGGGCATTGGCGTGTCTTTCAGATGGGCAGTGCTGTGCTGTCCTTGATCTCTTCCATAACGAAGCTGGCAGACACGTCTGCAATGGGCACGTGGTGGATCAGCTGTTGGTACAGGTCATCGTAACCCGCCATGTCTGATACGCGCGCCCGGATCAAATAGTCCAGATCACCGGTCATCCGGTAAACGCTCAGAATGCCGGGAATCGTCTGGACAGCCCTGTTGAACCGCTGTTGCCAGTCGGGGTCGTGGCTTTGTGTGCGGATTTGCATGAACACCATCAGGCTCAGACCGACGGCTGTCGGGTCCAGCAATGCCACCCGTCCCTTCACCGCGCCACTGTCTTCAAGCGCGCGCACCCGTCGCCAGCATGCATTCCGGCTGAGGCCAACCCGTTCCCCGAGCGTTTCAAGTGAAACACCCGCGTCCTGCTGCAACTCGCGCAGGATTCGCATGTCGATGTCATCAAATGTCTTCATAACCCTTATGTTGGTGGGATCATGTCACAACACAAGGGGCCGGACGGGGTCAAATTGGGAAAAAAGGATGCCTGCACCGGCATAGGATGATCGAAACCAATTCAGGAGTTTCAGATGCTGACCCGTGTGTTTCTGTCCCATCCCCGTAGCGTGGATGAAAGCTATGCCCAACATGCCGTTTTCGCGGGCGGATTTGCTGCCCGTTTGCTTCTGGCCAGTGGTGCGGCGCTGATCCACGCTGTGATCCCCTGCCTGTTCGAAAAAACAGCGAGCAACATGATCGCTGGGATGTATGCCAAGACCCACAATCGCGGTCGTTGATCCATGTGCAGATGGGCGGCTTACACGGGCGCACCCTTGTTCCTGTCAGACATGATTGCAGAGCCAAAGCATTCGCTGGTCAATCAATCCTTGTCGGCCGAGGAGTGCAAGACAGCCGTCAATGCGGATGGGTTTGGTTTGGCATGGTATGCCCATAGGCCGGAACCGGGGCTGTTTCGTGATGTCTATCCGGCATGGTCGGATCCCAACCTGCAATCCATCGCCCGTCAGGTGAAATCTGGCATGTTTCTGGTGCATGTGCGGGCGTCGACAGAGACGGCAACCAGTCGCAACAATTGTCACCCATTTGCCCTTGGACGCTGGTCCTTCATGCATAACGGTCAGGTCGGTGGATTCGGTTCGTTTCGCAAGAAGGCGGATATGCTGATCACGGATGCGTTGTATGAGCATCGCAAAGGTGCCACGGATTCTGAAACCCTGTTCCTGTTGGCGGCGGGTGCCGGGCTGGACACTGACCCTCAGCGGGCGTTGGAACACGCGGTGCACCAGCTTGAAACTCTGTCGATGCGCCACGGGACGGCCCCGCATATGCGGCTTAGCGTTGCCTTTTCCGATGGTAAAACGCTCTACGCAGCGCGTTATGCATCTGACGACAAGTCGCCGTCGCTCTATTATCGATGGAAGGAAAACTGGCAGGGATGGGCCATCGTGTCCGAGCCGTTTGACGATCAACATGACGGATGGACCGCAGTTCCACCGGGCACTTTTTGCAGTTTCGGCCCCGATGGCGTGCGCACGGCTTCGTTTCAGCCGCGGCGCTTTGGCGACCCCACGTATAGTGCAGCAGGGTCGCCAGACAGTCTGGAGCTGGTTTAACCAGCCAGCGCCTTGTTGAGGTTTTCGTCGATCTTCTCAAGGAAGCCCATGGTGGTCAGCCAACCCTGATCGGGACCGACAAGCAGCGCCAAATCCTTGGTCATGTGGCCGGACTCAACGGTGTCCACAATCACCTTTTCCAATGTCTCGGCAAAGCGCTTGAGCTGCGCGTTTTCATCAAGCTTCGCCCGGTGCTTCAGGCCGCCTGTCCAAGCATAGATGGACGCGATGGAGTTGGTCGAGGTCTGCTCGCCCGCCTGATGCTGGCGGTAGTGGCGGGTGACGGTGCCGTGCGCGGCCTCGGCCTCGACGATCTTGCCATCGGGTGTCATCAACTGGCTGGTCATCATGCCAAGCGAGCCGAAGCCTTGGGCCACAACATCTGACTGCACATCGCCATCATAGTTCTTGCAGGCCCAGACAAATCCACCATTCCACTTGATGGCGCAGGCCACCATGTCGTCGATCAGGCGGTGTTCGTACCAGATTTTCTTCGCTTCGAATTTTTCCTTGAATTCGGCGTCATAGACCTCTTGGAAGATTTCAAGGAACCGCCCGTCATATTGCTTAAGGATCGTGTTCTTGGTCGACAGGTAGACCGGCCAACCAAGGTTCAGGCCGTAGTTGAAGGACGCACGTGCAAAGTCGTAGATCGACTTGTCGACGTTATACATGGACATGAACACGCCCGCGCTGTCGGCCTTGTACACTTCGTGCTCGATCTCGGTGCCGTCTTCGCCAACGAACTTCATGGTCAGCGTGCCTGCACCGGGGAATTTCATGTCCGTGGCTTTGTACTGGTCTCCAAAGGCATGACGACCCACCACGATGGGGCGTGTCCAGCCGGGGACCAAGCGGGGCACGTTGCGGCAGATGATCGGCTGGCGAAAGATCACGCCGCCCAAGATGTTGCGGATGGTGCCGTTGGGGCTGCGCCACATCTTCTTGAGGCCAAACTCCTCGACCCGTGCCTCATCCGGGGTGATGGTCGCGCATTTGACGGCGACGCCCACCTCCTTGGTCTTTTCGGCGGCATCGATGGTGATCTGATCTTCGGTCTTGTCGCGTTCCTCGATCCCCAGATCGTAGTAGAGCAGGTCGATATCCAGATAGGGTTCGATCAGCTTCTTCTTGATGAAGTCCCACATGATGCGGGTCATCTCGTCCCCGTCCATTTCGACAATGGGGTTCTCTACCTTGATCTTGGTCATGGATGGGTCCTTTGCAGCACTATCGGTCCTGCGTAGCGCTTAGCGGGTTGGAAGGCGTTTGGAAAGACTGTATGCAACGGTATACAGAAATTACGCTGCACTAGAGCGCGTCAAAGAACGCACTGATGCGTTTGCTGGCATAATCCCACAGTCCCGGTGCGCCACGCTCAATCTTAGTTCCGACGCGGGTGGCAATGGTTTCTTCGGTGACATTGTAGTCTGTCCAACTGCCACCGCCCGACGCGAGGTTCAGCATCGGTGGTTGAAACCGGTCCAGCGCTTTCGCAAACTGCGCAGTCGGGGTTTCGGCCGCTTCGAACTCTTCCCAGATCGGGCGCAACGCCTGGGCAATATCGACAGGCAAAAGGCCAAAGATGCGATCGGCCGCAACCTGTTCCTGTGCCGCGACGGTAGCGGCATCTACGTCTTCGAAGATAGGGTTGTCGCCTGCATCAATCTCGACCAGATCGTGGAGGATCAGCATCTTGATGACGCGGTTGATGTCGACATCAGGGCCCGCCTGATCCGAAAGGACCAAAGCATAGAGGGTCAGGTGCCAAGAATGTTCCGCGCTGTTTTCCGCCCGGCTGCCGTCAGCGAGGGTCGTTGCGCGAAGGATGGACTTGAGCTTGTCAGCCTCATTGAGAAAGGCGATTTGCTGGTCCAGCCGCGTCACTCAGATGCCTGTTCCGCGCGATGCGTCTTGAGTTTCTGCGCCAGGAAGCGGCGGCCGGCGTCATTCGCCATTCGCGTACGGATCGCCGTCAGGAATGCCTCTTCGAGCGTTTGGGACGATGCGCCCAGCACATCGCCCACTTCCATGAACAAGCGGTCGTTGCCCAGCTCGTTCTGCACAGCCAGACATTCCTCGGCCAGCTTGTTGGCCATTTCGACGACAACGGGGTCAGCCATTAACGCGTGGTCTCTGTCAGACGCCGTTTCACATAGTCGGTCGTGTTGCCGATCAAAGTGTCCAGGTGCGGCTCTTCAAAGAAGTGGCCGGCCCCTTCGACCTGCGTATGCGTGATGGTGATGCCCTTTTGCTCATGCAGTTTGGACACCAGCGCCTCTGTATCCGCTGGCGGCGCCACCCGGTCGGAGGTGCCGTTGATGATCAGGCCCGAAGACGGGCAGGGCGCTAGGAACGAAAAGTCGTACATGTTGGCGGGGGGCGACACTGAGATGAATCCAGTGATCTCGGGCCGCCGCATCAAAAGCTGCATGCCGATCCACGCGCCGAACGAAAAGCCTGCAACCCAGCAGTGCTTGGAATTGTTGTTCATCGACTGCAGGTAGTCGAGGGCCGAAGCGGCATCGCTCAGCTCGCCGATACCCTGATCATATTCGCCCTGGCTGCGTCCGACACCACGGAAGTTGAAGCGCAGAACAGTGAACCCCATGTTGTAAAAAGCGTAGTGCAGCGCGTGCACCACCTTGTGATTCATGGTGCCGCCAAACTGCGGGTGCGGATGCAAAACGATGGCAATCGGCGCATCACGTTCTTTTTGGGGGTGGTAGCGGCCTTCGAGGCGGCCTTCGGGTCCGGGAAAAATGACCTCGGGCATATGGTGTTCTGTCCTCGCGCGTCTTTTTTTGGGTTCCGATTTCTTGACGAAATTGATCGGGCACCTTAGAACGGTTCTAACTTATCCGACAGGTCATACATCCTGCAGTGGCAACGATGTATGGCCTTGTGTCGGTGACGTCAATTGGGGGTTTTGAGATGAAACTGTCGACCAAAGGGCGCTATGCGATGGTGGCGCTGGCTGACATCGCGATGCAGCCGGGCGATCAGCTTGTGAGCCTGGGCGATATCTCGACCCGGCAGGACATCTCTTTGCCCTATCTGGAACAGTTGTTTGTGAAGCTGCGGCGCGCTGACCTGGTGTCGTCAGTGCGTGGGCCGGGCGGGGGCTACAAGCTCGCACGTTCGGCGTCCGACATCCGTGTTGCTGACATTCTGGCAGCGGTCGATGAAAAGGTGGATGCGATGCACAAGGGGGCCGGAGCCACTGGTGCGGCATCTGGGTCCAAGGCGCAGTCGCTGACCAATCGGCTTTGGGAAGGGCTGAGCGCGCATGTCTACGTTTTCCTGCACCAGACGCGGCTTTCGGATGTGATCGGAAACGAATTGGCCCCGTGTCCTGCGGTGCCGAACCTCTTTGCGGTCGTCGATGATGGTTGATGTCGACTGGGGGCCAGCCCCCAGACCCCCGGGATTTTTTGAAACAGGGAAGACATGAGCCGGGTCTATCTGGATCATAACGCGACGACACCTCTGCGGGCGCAGGCGCGCGAGGCGATGCTGCGTGCCATGGATTTGGTGGGCAATCCGTCGTCGGTGCATGCCGAAGGGCGCGCGGCCAAAGCGATTGTCGAGAAGGCGCGGGGGCAGATTTCCGATGCACTTGGGGCTTCGGGTGCCGACATCGTCTTTACAGCCAGCGCGACCGAGGCGGCGGCTCTTGCCTGCGCCGGGCGGTCCTTGCACGGATCTGCTGTTGAACATGATGCGGTGGGCGCATGGATTGACCCGGTTTTGGCCGCGGATGCCAACGGTTATGTTCGGGTAGCAACACCCGCTGCGTCTTGCCTGCAGTTCGCCAACTCCGAAACAGGTGTGGTGCAGGATGTTCAGCAGGGGCTCGCCCTCAGCGATCTGACGCAAGCTTTCGGTAAGCTGCCTTTTGGGTTCGATTGGCTGGGCGTAGAGATGGGTTTAATTTCGGGTCACAAGCTTGGTGGCCCAAAGGGCGTAGGTGCATTGGTCTTGCGACAAGGTCTGGATGTGCAGGCGCAGATACGCGGCGGCGGTCAGGAAATGGGCCGCAGGTCTGGCACTGAGAATGTCATCGGAATCGCTGGTTTCGGCGCTGCAGCCGAGGCCGCACAACGTGACGTTGCCGATGGAAAGTGGGACCGGATCGAGAAACTTAGAAATATTCTAGAAAAGGCTCTTGCTGCCGCGTCAAAGACAACTATTTTTGTCGGGAAAGAGGCGCAACGCCTGCCGAACACTTCCTGTTTCATCACGCCCGGCTGGAAGGGCGAAACGCAGGTGATGCAGATGGATCTGGCCGGTTTCGCCATCTCGGCGGGTTCGGCCTGTTCCAGTGGCAAGGTCAAGGCCAGTCGGGTGCTGAAGGCCATGGGCTATTCGGAGCTTGAGGCGGCATCGGCAGTGCGGGTGTCGCTGGGGCTTGAGACAACGGAAGAAGATGTTTTGCGCTTTGTCGATGTGTGGGCGCAAAAGCTGAAGAAACACGAGGCGCGGGCGGCGTGAACCGCTCAGATGCGAGAGGATGTCCGACATGGAAAATGTGGTAGTCAAGGAAGGTGTTGATCAGGAAACGGTAGATGCCGTTGCCGAGGTGGGTGGAGCGTACAAGTACGGTTGGGAAACCGACATCGAGATGGAGTACGCGCCAAAGGGCCTGACACCAGACATCGTCAAGCTGATCTCGGAAAAGAATGAAGAGCCGGAGTGGATGACCGAATGGCGTCTGCAAGCCTATGACCGTTGGCTGCAGATGAAAGAACCCGACTGGGCCATGGTCGACTATCCCGAGATCGACTTCCAGGATCAGTATTACTACGCGCGCCCCAAATCGATGGAGGTCAAGCCCAAGTCGCTGGACGAGGTCGACCCCAAGCTGCTCGCCACCTATGAAAAGCTGGGCATTCCGCTGAAGGAGCAGATGATCCTTGCTGGCGTTGAAGGGGCCGAGAATGCACCCGCCGAGGGCCGCAAGGTCGCGGTGGATGCGGTGTTCGATTCTGTGTCGGTCGGCACCACGTTCCAAGCGGAGCTGAGAAAAGCTGGCGTGATCTTCTGCTCGATTTCTGAAGCCATCAAGGAACATCCCGAACTGGTCAAGAAATACCTCGGTTCGGTCGTGCCGGTGCAGGACAACTTCTATGCCACGCTGAACAGCGCGGTCTTCTCGGACGGCTCATTCGTTTACATCCCGCCGGGTGTCCGCTGCCCCATGGAACTGTCCACCTATTTCCGCATCAACGCCGAAAACACCGGCCAGTTCGAACGCACGCTTATCATCGCGGACAAGGGCAGCTACGTGTCCTACCTTGAAGGGTGCACCGCACCTCAGCGCGATACCTCGCAACTGCACGCCGCTGTGGTCGAAATCGTGATCATGGAAGATGCCGAAGTGAAGTATTCCACCGTTCAAAACTGGTATCCCGGGGATGAAAACGGCAAGGGCGGCATCTACAACTTCGTGACCAAGCGCGCCGATTGCCGGGGCGACCGGGCCAAGGTGATGTGGACGCAGGTGGAAACCGGGTCTGCTGTAACATGGAAATACCCGTCCTGCATTCTGCGCGGTGACGACAGCCAGGGCGAGTTCTACTCCATCGCCATCGCCAACAATATGCAGCAGGCCGACACCGGCACCAAGATGGTGCACCTGGGCAAGAACACCAAGTCGCGCATCGTGTCCAAGGGGATCAGCGCAGGCAAGGCCCAGAACACTTATCGTGGTCTGGTGTCCATGCACCCCAAAGCCAAGGAAAGCCGCAATTACACCCAGTGTGACAGCCTTTTGATCGGCGACAAATGCGGCGCTCACACGGTTCCGTACATCGAGGTGAAGAACAACTCGAGCCGTGTCGAACACGAGGCAACGACGTCCAAGGTGGACGACGACCAACTGTTCTACTGCCGCAGCCGTGGCATGGACGAGGAAGAGGCGGTGGCCCTTGTGGTGAACGGTTTCTGCAAGGATGTGCTGCAGGCGTTGCCCATGGAGTTTGCCATGGAAGCGCAGCAACTGGTTGCCATTTCGCTGGAAGGATCGGTGGGCTGATCCATGTCTGATCAGAAGGAACCCCGGTCCGCCCTTGCGACCATGGCCTTATCCGTCCTTGGGGGTGCGGCAATCGGCGGTGGTGTGGGTGTGCTGTTGTTGCCTGACTTCGCGTCGGCGCTCGCCATCGGCGGGGCCATGACAGGTGGCGCAATCGGGGCGGCGTTCTTTCTTTTTGCCGGGGCGGATCGATGACAGATCTGTCCAACACACAGCAATCCGAAGCCAGGATCAAACGTCACGTGGTCTCTAACCTGGACGGCACGCAGCAGGGCGGGCTGGCCTTTGTCATCACCGTGATCGGTGGAATGATTGTGGCTGCGTCACTTGCGCCGGGGGCGCTGACGTCCTTCTGGGTGTGGCTTGCGCTTTTGATGCTGTCTGTTGCAGTGGCTACGGGAACCCAACGGTTGTTCGCCCGCGCTACGTCGGAGGATGTGGAATGAACTGCAAAACAACAGCGCCCTGCGTCGACGTCACCGATGGACAGGTCCGTGGTCGGCAGCAGACTGCGCTTGTGCAGGGAGGGTAATTCGATGGCACCTGATACACCACGCAAGCCAAGCGGCCTGCAGGTCCGGTTTGGGCACCCCGGGCGGCTTTTGCCGGAAACGCGCGAACTGACCTTGGTGATCCTCGGCCACCTGATCGTGTTCATGCTGTCTATCGCGCATGACGAAATTGTTGCCGAGATGGTCGAAGACGGCTGGTTCATCGCGAAATACGCCGAACGGTTCGAGATCCTGATGGGGCTTGTCCTTTTCATCTGCTGGGGCGCGCTGACACTTCGGTTCGTCACAATTCTGCGGTGTGCCCGTGCCGGTGACGGTCTGTGCCGAGACTGCAGTCAGCCACATGGAAATGACTGAAGGGCGCAAGATGATCCTGACCACGACAAACACGGTCGAAGGCCGCAAGGTCACCGACTACCGCGGCATTGTCGTGGGCGAGGCGATCATGGGGGCCAATATTGTCCGCGATTTCTTTGCCGGCGTCAGGGACATCGTTGGCGGTCGAGCCGGCGCATATGAATCCAAACTTCAGGACGCACGCGATATGGCGATGGCGGAACTGGAACAACGTGCGGCAGCGCTCGGCGCGAACGCCGTCATCGGAATAGACCTCGACTACGAGGTCGTTGGGGACTCAATGTTGATGGTCAGTGTTTCGGGCACTGCTGTCATTCTGCAATAGCGCGCGACAGGCGCGAGACGAGGAAAAGAAAAATGCTGAACATCAAAGACTTGCATGTGCAACTTGAAGAAGAAGACAAGCAGATTCTGAAAGGTGTCGACCTCACGGTCGAAGCGGGCAAGGTGCACGCGATCATGGGGCCAAACGGCTCGGGCAAATCCACCCTGTCTTATGTTCTGTCGGGCCGCGACGGCTACGAAGTCACGAGCGGGGAAGCCACGCTGGATGGTGAAGACCTGCTCGACATGGAACCGGAAGAACGCGCCGCGGCGGGCCTGTTCCTGGCCTTCCAATACCCGGTCGAAATTCCTGGCGTCGGCAACATGACCTTTCTTCGCACGGCTGTGAACGCGCAACGCAAAGCGCGCGGCGAAGATGAAATGAGCGCCGCTGACTTCCTGAAGGTCATCCGTGAACGTGCCAAGGCCCTGAAAATCGACGCGGATATGCTCAAGCGTCCCGTCAATGTTGGATTCTCGGGTGGTGAGAAAAAACGCAATGAAATCCTGCAGATGGCGATGCTGGAGCCCAAGATGTGCATCTTGGATGAAACCGATTCCGGCCTTGATGTCGACGCGATGAAGCTGGTCGCCGAAGGCGTGAACGCGCTGCGCAACGAAGGGCGCGGGTTCCTGGTGATCACGCACTACCAGCGTCTGCTCGATCACATCAAACCTGACGTTGTGCACATCATGGCAGACGGCAAGATCGTAAAAACCGGTGGCCCCGAGCTGGCGCTTGAAGTTGAAAACAACGGCTACGCCGACATCCTGGCCGAGGTGGCATAATGGCTGAACCCGCACCAAAATCGAACCCGACCGAGGATCGGTTGGACACCCTGACCATGCCGCAAAACGGCTGGGCAGATGCCGCACGCAAGGCGGCCTTGGCCCGTGTGCGTGAAATGGGTCTGCCCGGACGGCGCGACGAGTATTGGAAGTTCACGCGGCCGGACAGCCTTGTGCAGCCCACAGCCCCCGTCGCCGCGCTGTTCCACAATGAAGAGAGGCCGTTGTTTGGCGACCTTGACCGGCTCAAGATCGTGTTTGTCGATGGTGTATTCGACGCCGATCAGTCTGATGATCTGACCTTGTCTGGTGTGCGCATCGACCGACTGGCCGAAAGCGCAGATATTCACTGGGCGTCCGACCTTTACGGTGCGCTTGAGCGGAACGGTCACTACGTGCCAAGGCCGTTGGCAGCGTTGAACACGGCCTATGCCACCGATGGCGTGTTGATTCATGTCACGGACAAGGCTGAAAAGCCTATCAATTTCATCTACTTGCATGAAAACGAAACGTCGGACGCGATCTTGCACCACGTGATCAAGCTTGATCCGGGTGCCGAGGTGACCTTGCTCGAAACCGGCCCGGCCGCTGCGCGTTTCAATAAGGTAATGGAAGTGGATGTGGCCGATGGCGCGACCTTCCATCATGTACGTGCGCAGGGGCGGGACCACGAACGCCGCGCAGCCACGCATATTTTTACGCGGTTGGGCGCCGAATCCGTGTTCAAGTCGTTCACACTGACCGTGAATGGTCGCCTGACCCGCAACGAATGCGTGATCGATATCACCGGTGACGATGCGGTGGCGCATGTGGCCGGCGCCTGCGTGGGCGATGGCGATTTCCACCACGACGACACGGTGTTTGTCACCCATGACGCGCTGCGCTGCGAAAGCCGCCAGGTGTTCAAGAAGGTGCTGCGCAACGGTGCTGTCGGTGTGTTCCAGGGCAAGATCCTGGTCAAGGAAGGGGCCCAGAAAACAGACGGTTATCAGATCAGCCAGTCGCTTTTGCTGGATGATGACAGCCAGTTCCTCGCCAAGCCCGAGCTTGAAATCTATGCCGATGACGTTGCCTGTTCCCACGGGTCCACGTCCGGTGCCATCGATGAAGATGCCTTGTTCTACCTGCGCTCGCGCGGTGTCCCGTCTGAGATCGCAACGGATTTGTTGACGTTGGCCTTCCTCGCCGAGGCGGTGGAAGAGATCGAGGACGAAGTTTTGCGCGAGGCATTGGTTGAACGCCTGCAAGGCTGGCTGGAGCGTCACCGGGGCTAAGATGGCCATCACGCGGAACATTTCGGCCACGTATCGTGGTCCAGGGCGCGTCATACGGCGCCTGCTTGAGCTTGGCCAACGCGAAGATCGTGCGCTGGCCTATCTCATGGCGTCATGTGCCCTGGTCTTCATCGCGCAACTGCCGCGACTGGCCCGAGAGGCGCATTTGACCGGTCAGGATCTGAACATGCTGATGGGCGCATCGCTTCTGGCGTGGATTTTTGTGGCCCCGCTGTTGTTCTACGTGATCGCTTTTGCCGCGCATGGTATCGGGCGGATTCTACGCGGGCAGGGCACATCTTATGGCGCGCGGCTGGCACTGTTTTGGGCGCTGCTTGCGTCATCGCCATTGATCCTGCTGCATGGTCTGATAGCGGGTTTCATCGGCCCGGGGATCGGGCTGCAAACCGTTGGCCTGGTCTGGTTCGTGGTGTTCATGTGGTTTTGGATCGGTGGATCCATCGCGCAGGAGCGGGCAGCGTGAACGCCGTCGCGGACCTGGCGGTCGAAACGCTGCGCAATCCCAAAGAGGTAGCACAGCGGATCATCGGGTGGCATCTGGACCGGCAGACCCTGTATTTTGCGCTATTTGCGGTGGCTGCGGTCAATACCATTCTGGCCTCAGCGCCCGCGGTGCTTGCCCCCGGTTCGATTGATCCTGCCGCACGGGCGGCGATACCGCTTCTGGCCCTGCTTGAACGGCCCTTTGCGCTGTTTGCGATGATCGCGGGCGGGCTTCTGGTCATGGTGCACGGGCTTGTCTGGGCCGGACGGGCCCTTGGCGGACATGGTGAACTCACCGACATGCTGGCGCTGCTGACCTGGTTGCAGGCCCTGCGTGCGGCTGCACAGGCGCTTGTGCTTGTGCTGAGCTTGATCGTGCCGGGCATCGCGGGCCTTGTGGCGCTGGTTGTTGCCATCGTCGCCTTTTGGCTTTTATTGCATTTTGTCAGCGCGGCCTTGCGCTTTGACTCGCTGTTTCGTGCCTTTGGCCTGCTTATCATCGTGCTGGCAGGCCTGTTTGTTGGAATGATGATGCTTGTGACGCTGACCGGCGTGACGGCAGGAGGACTTGCGAATGTATGATGTGAACGCCATCCGGGCGGATTTTCCCATTCTCGACCGTGAGGTGAATGGCAAGCCGCTGGTTTATCTGGACAGTGGCGCATCGGCTCAGAAGCCGCAGGTCGTGATTGACGCCATTTCCAAAGCTTATTCCGAGGAATATGCAAATGTTCACAGAGGCTTGCATTTCCTTTCTAATCTCGCGACCGAAAATTACGAAGGCGTCCGAGGCAAGTTGGCGCGTTTCCTGAATGCAGGCTCCGAGGATGAGATCGTGATGAACTCGGGCACAACCGAAGGCATCAACATGGTGGCCTATGGGTGGGCCATGCCACGGATGGAGGCCGGCGACGAGATTGTGCTGTCCGTGATGGAACACCACGCCAATATCGTGCCCTGGCACTACCTGCGCGAACGGCAGGGTGTCGTTTTGAAGTGGGTCGATGTGGACACGACAGGCGCGCTTGATCCGCAGAAGGTCATTGATGCGATTGGACCCAAGACCAAGCTGGTGGCCGTAACGCATATGTCCAATGTGCTGGGCACCAAGGTGGACGTGAAAGCGATCTGCGAGGGCGCCCACGCCAAGGGCGTGCCGGTGCTTGTCGACGGGTCTCAGGCTGCGGTGCACATGCCGGTTGATGTGCGGGATCTGGGTGCGGATTTCTACGCGATCACCGGTCACAAGCTCTATGGTCCGTCGGGATCCGGCGCCATCTACTGCAAAGCTGAACGCATGGCCGAGATGCGCCCGTTCATCGGCGGTGGTGACATGATCAAGGAGGTCAGCAAGGACGGTGTGATCTACAACGATCCGCCCCATAAGTTTGAGGCGGGCACGCCGGGTATCGTGCAGATGATCGGGCTTGGGGTCGCGCTGGATTACATGATGGGTCACGGGATGGAGGCCATCGCGGCGCATGAGGATTCGTTGCGTGACTACACGGTGGAGAAGTTGGGCGGGCTCAACTGGCTGCAGGTACAGGGGACGACCCCGGATAAGGGCGCCATTTTCTCGTTCACTTTGGACGGGGCTGGGCACGCCCATGATATCTCGACCATCCTCGACAAAAAGGGTGTCGCGGTCCGGGCGGGACAGCATTGTGTGGGCCCGTTGATGGAGCACATGGGGCTGAACGCCACCTGTCGGGCGTCCTTTGGTATGTACAACACCAAGGAAGAGGTGGACGTGCTCGTGGACGCTTTGGAGTTGGCACACGACCTGTTTGCGTGATCTGTCCCCGCGGGGACAAGGCGTGCGGTCGATTTGCGAGTTGTTGAGCGACTTGTGAAAGCGTCCGTAAATCAGGGGCTTGAGGCGCGCGCGCTGCGTTCTATCAAAGTTAACCAGCCGAGAGTTATGCTGTTGCCCGAAGCCGGGCGGCGGTTCGGCACAAGCGTTTACGTCGCGCCGTTTCCATCTGTGATTGCACGTCATATAGAGGGGCAGGCGCATATTCCTTTGCGTGATCTCCCCGCTGCTCAGTCTGGAACTCATCAATGATCAAGACGGCGCTGACCGACAGACTGCTTCAAGTGGCGCTGGTTGGCTTGATCCTTATGGGCGTTGGCGCGGCAGCGGTTGGCCCGTTCCAGTCGATCATTGGGATCGAGGAGATTGGTTTTTCCGATGCCGCCTACGCCCTGATCGTGACGGGTGGGGCGTTTTTCAGTGTCGTCGCGTCCATACTGGTGGGCATCTACACGGACCAGACAGGACGATTTCGCGAAGCGTTGCTGGCCGCATTGGTAGTTGGCGCTGCAGCCGGGCTGTTGATGTTTTTCGTGCCTTCGAAGATCGCTTTCTTGCTGGTGCATGTCGTGCTGTTTCCCGTTGGAGCGACGGCGTTCACCCAATATTTCGCAATCTCTGTTGTGGCGGCCAATGAGAACCCGAAGCTTGATCGTTCTTATGCGGCCACGCTGTCCCGGGCGACGTTTTCCGGCGCATTTGCACTGACACCCGTGGTGTGGGGGTATGCCCTCGTAAAGGGTGTCGATGTGCTCGCGGCCTATGCTGTAGTCGCTTTTGCAAATGTCCTGGCGCTTGCCGCCGTCCTGACGTTGTGGCGCCGGGACCATACGGTGTCGCAGACCGCGAAATCAGGCAAGGGGTTGTTGGCGTCTTTGTCGGAACTGACAGAGCCGGGCCTGTTGCTGCGTATGGTTCTGATCTGCGTGATCTCGGCCACCAATGGACTGTACAATATTCTGCTGGGCCTTTTGATCCTCAACAACCTTGGCGGTGTCGAATCCGACGTCGCCGTCTTTGCGGGCCTCGTCGCATTCATCGAAATTCCCGTCATGATGCTGACGGTTCGGTTTTTGCGTGTGGTTTCAGCCTCGTTTCTTATCCTGATTGGTGTTGTGATTTATGGTGGCTTTCTCGCTGTCTTGGGTCTCATGCCGTCTATTGGGTTTGCGTGGTGGCTGGTGCTGCCAGCGGGGATTGGTGCGGGCATCATCCTGTCTATCCCTATTGGGTATGTGCAGAACCTTGTTGCAGACCGGGCAGGGGCCGGAAGTTCTCTGTTGTCCGTTAATCATTTTGGCGGCGCGATCATTGCATCGGCGATTTTTGCGGTTGGGACGAGCGTGACCGACTATCAAGGTGTCGCGATGATTGGTGCGGTGATTGCCATTGCGTCGTCAGCTTTTTTGTTTGTCCTGGACTACCGCAAAGCGCGACGGATGTCCCCGGCACAGGCGCTGGATCATGGCAAAGGTTAGTGCGGGATTGGCTGAGGTTGATCACCTTTAAAGTCGATGCAATCGGAACTGGTTAGTACGATGCACGCGATCAGTGTGTGGGAGATGGCGGACCATAGAGGATTCGAACCTCTGGCCTCTGCCTTCGGAGGGCAGCGCTCTATCCAGCTGAGCTAATGGTCCACTGGGGCGCGGTATAGCGGTGCCATCCACGCCCTGCAATTGGAAATCTGTGTATGGCGCAGGACACCAGCGCCATACAGTGATCAGAGTGAGATGCGGAACTGGGCGAAGCCGTCAGGGCCATCTCCCGCAGGCTCGATTGTCACCCCTTTGACATCGTCGATATAGTCCTGCGCCTTGGGGCCCGTTTCGAACAGGACCGATGTGCCGTCGAGCGGTGCAAAGGACCAGTTGGCGTCGGCACGGGGGCTGATTGTGCCTTGTTCGACGATGTAGCGCACGATTACATCGCGGTTTGTGTCGGGGGCTTCGAACACGATGGTGTCGCCCTTGGCGCCGGGGAAGTTGCCACCGCCGCCCGCGCGATAGTTGTTTGTGGCAATGATGAACTGTTGTTCAGGGTCAATGGGTTCTCCATTGAACTTCAGGTCAACGATGCGGTTCGCATCGGCATTGATCAATTCGCCCTTGGGATCGAATTTGGACGGTTGGCTGAGGTCGATCTGGTAGGTCACGCCATCCATCACGTCGAAATTGTAGCTTGGGAAGTCGGGGTTCAGGAGCGGGGCGTCGGTGCTGCCCGCCTCGACCTGGTTGAACATGCCGGCTGAGCGTTCGAGCCAATCCTTGACCTCGGACCCTGAGACCAGCACGGCGCGGGCGGTGTTGGGGTAGAGGTAGAGGTCGGACACGTTTTTGATCGCGACATCGCCCTTGGGAACATCGGTGAAGTATTCGGGGCCTCCACGGCCGCCGGCCTTGAATGGGGCGGCGGCAGAGAGGATCGGCAGCCCTTCGTATTCAGTGCCCTGCATCATCTGGGCGATGTACCAGCTTTGGGCAATCGACACGATCTGGACCGAGGGGTCATCCGCCACGAGCGCGAAGTAGCTGTGCAGCGGTGCGTCGGTCTTGCCCACGGCGCGGCGGACATAAGCCAGCGTAGCGTCGTGGTCGGCTTGGACGCTGTCGAGGACCGGTTGGTGGTCTTGGACGAGGGCGGTGACAGATCGGTCTTCGTTCCGTTTCGAGATTGGCCGTGCTTCGGACCCGTGGCCGGTGATGCGCCAGCTGGAGCCATCGCGTTCCAGCATCAAGTCGATGACCCCCAGGTGCGAGCCCCAGAAGCCGCCCATGGCTGCTGGCTTGCCATGGATCGTGCCGTTTGCCACGTCGACGGCGGGCATGTCGGCATAGGTGGGCGAGGGGAAGACCTGGTGGTGGTGGCCCGTGAGGATCGCGTCGATTCCGTCCACGGCGGCGAGGGGGACGGAGGCGTTCTCCATCCCGTCGCTGTGGTCTGCGGCCCCGATGCCGGAGTGGCTGAGCGCGATGATGATATCGGCGCCTTGTTCTTTCATCAGCGGTACGAGGGTTTTAGCGGTGTCTACGATGTCGCGGGCCTGCACGTTGCCTTCGAGGTGGCGGCGATCCCAGTTCATGATCTGCGGTGGGACGAAGCCGATGAGGCCAACCTTGATCGGATGCGTTTCACCCGAACCATCCGCAACCGTCCGGTCCAGGATGACGAAGGGAGGCACTAGCGTGGTATCCGCTGCGGCGTCCGCGCCTTGTTCCTTGGACACATTGGCGCAGACCACGGGGAAATCGGCCCCGGCCAGCGACTTCATCAGGAAATCGAGCCCGTAGTTGAATTCGTGGTTGCCCAACGTGGCCGCGTCGAAGCCCACTGTGTTCATGGCAGTGATGATCGGGTGGCTATCCCCTTCCTTCATGCCCCGTTCGTAAGCGATGTAGTCGCCCATCGGGTTGCCCTGCAGGAAGTCGCCATTGTCGATGAGCATCGAGTTCGTGGCCTCGGCCCGGATGCTTTCGATGATCGAGGCCGTGCGCGACAGACCTACTGTGTCGCGGGGTTTGTCTGCATAGTAGTCATAGGGGAAGACGTGCACGTGCAGGTCTGTGGTTTCCATGATGCGCAGGTGCGCCTGATTGGTGCTTGCGCGCAAGGAGAACGGGTGCATGGCCGCGAAGGTGGCCGTAGTGGCCAGAAAAGTGCGGCGTGAAATGAGATGTGTCATTTGGATCCCCCGGGAGTTGTTCTGTTGTTCACGTTAGGCGCGTAATACCGCCGTGTCACAGTTTCATGTCTGTTCTGGCAGAAGATCGCGCATTCTTGCCGCGTTTGAGCACAGGGATTGACCAAATTCTTGCCGATGGCGCTGCATGGATTACGGCGGGTAAAAACATCGTTTCTCTGAAACGAAAAAAGGCGCCTATGGCGCCTTACTTCGAGCTACGATCGTGCAGGTTTATCCGCCCCAGGATCGCACAACACCGCAATCCATATGAACGAAGTTCGAGCCGGAGTATTTGCCAACACCGCCACCGCGGCATGCCTGTGCGGCACGAGCCATCTGGCTCACTGATCGGGTGGACAGGCGCAAGTCGGCGGCCTGACCTTTCATGTGTAGAGAATTCTTGGCCACACCCCGGCTGCGCGAGCGCAACATGGCGTTTGTTTTCGGGCTGCGGTAGCCCGAGAGCAGCATGTAGGGTTCATCGATGTTGAGCAGGTTGTGCGCTGCCGCCATGATGTCAACATTGCGCAAATCCATGGATTTCACGTCATCCGTCCGCCAGTCACGCATGAAGTAGTTCACTTCCTTGACCGCGTCCTTGATGTAGTGACCTTCAATCCAATAGATCATGTCGATCCGTTCACCAGTGCGACCGGAATACATCCGAAGCCGACGAATATCGCCAGCGCCTCGAAGAAATCCTGCTGCGTTTGAGAAAGTCGGTGCCGCCGTGATGGCCGTTGCTGCGAATGCACCAAGTACTGCCCGGCGGGTCATGCCCGTAGAGGTATTTTTTGTCATGTCACTGCGCGTCCCGTACGCCTGCCTGTCCGTGATGTTACACGGAGTTTGCTATCTCATCCCCAGATGCAACATTTGTATTGCATAGCTTGATCTCGTTTACCAAGTGCTGAATCGGGTCATGTAACGGTCGCAAGTCATTTGGGCAGATTTTTGCGCAAACTCTGACCATTGTGGCGCAAACGCCCCAGAGCGATGCAGGTGCGCATCATGCAGGTGCTTCTTGCTGCTCTACCGGCAATGTGAATAGACAGGGCGCGCGACGCTTTGGGATAACCCAAATCAATTGGCGTACAAGAATAATAGGTGCAACGTGACGGTGATTTTTTCTCGAATTTGGATGATGGCGCTGGCCATGACGGCGGCAGCGTTTCTAACTGTCGTACCGCAAACGGTTTCGGCTGAGGTTACGGCTTTCAAGCAGGCCGTGGCCGAGGCAGCAGCACGGGACGCGGACATTGCCGAATTCTACAAGGCCAACGCCTATGGGAGCCTGTGGACCGGACGGACGGGCCGCGAGCGCCAGCGTCGCGCAGCATTGTTCAAGGCGTTGTCCAATGCGGACCATCACGGTCTGCCCGCCGCGCGCTATGATGCGGCAGGCCTTCACGCCAAGATGAAGGCGGCCAAGACCCAGCGTGATCGTGGGCTGGTCGAAGTCGAGATGAGCCGCACCTTCCTTCAATATGCGCGTGACCTGCAGACCGGTGTGCTGGTCCCGTCGCGCGTGGACCGCGCCATCGTGCGGCAGGTGCCATACCGGGATCGCACGTCGTACCTCGTGAATTTCTCCAAGTCTTCTCCATCCGGGTTCTTCAAGGCGCTGGCGCCGAAGACGATGGAATACAACGCCCTCATGAAAGAGAAGCTGCGCATGGAGCGGCTGCTTGCCAAGGGCGGCTGGGGTCAGAAAGTACCGGTGAATTCCCTGAAACCGGGTCAGACGGGCGATGCTGTCGCGATCATGCGCAACCGACTGATTGCCATGGGTTTTCTGAAGCGCACGAACACGCAAACCTATGATGCGAGCATCCAATCCGCTGTGCAGCAATTCCAGTTGGCGCATGGCCTGGTGGCCGATGGCGTGGCCGGTCAGGGTACGATGACCGAGCTGAACACATCTGTGCAGCAGCGCCTGCAATCCATCATTGTCGCGATGGAGCGGGAGCGGTGGGTCAATCAGGAGCGCGGCAAACGTCACATCCTGGTCAACATCCCCGACTTTACCGCCAAGATCATCGACGGTGGCAAGGTGACATTCGAAACCCGTTCGGTTGTCGGTGCCAATAAGGATGATCGTCCGACGCCCGAGTTTTCGGACGTGATGGAGTTCATGGTCATCAACCCAAGTTGGTACGTGCCCCGTTCGATCGTGACAAAGGAATACCTGCCGGCACTCAAGGCCAATCGCAACGCCGTGCGCCACATCGAGATCACCGACAGCCGAGGCCGCAAGGTCAACCGTGGTGCGGTCAACTTCTCTCAGTACACGGCCAAGACATTCCCATTCGCCATGCGCCAACCGCCCAGCAAGGGCAATGCGCTGGGTTTGGTGAAGTTCATGTTCCCGAATGTGCACAACATCTATCTGCATGACACCCCGGCCAAAAACCTGTTCGGCCGCGAAGTGCGCGCCTATAGCCACGGTTGTGTGCGTTTGGCCGATCCGTTCGACTTTGCGTATGCACTTCTGGCCAAGCAGGAAGCGCAGCCGGAGAAGTACTTTCAGTCGGTCTTGGCGACAGGGCGTGAAACGCGTGTGGATCTGAAGGCTCCGGTGCCTGTCCATCTGATCTATCGCACCGCTTTCACAACTGCGAAGGGGCATACACAGTACCGCCGCGACATCTATGGTCGTGATGCCAAGATCTGGAATGCTCTTGCGAATGCAGGGGTGGCCCTGCGCGCCGTTCAGGGGTAAATCCTGCCCCCGAAGGCCGCAGTCAAAGGGGACCGCCATGCGTTACACCATTGCCGAGATTGCCAATGCACTGGAGGCGGAGGCAGTTGGTGATACCAGCATGGTTGTAACCGGCCTGTCCGAGCCGGGTCAGGCGGGGCCAGAGGATTTGGCCCTTGCCAGCAATGCCAAGTATGCAGGTTCTATTGCGGCGGGCGCAGCCAAGGCGGCCCTGCTGTGGGATGGAGCCGATTGGGAAGAATTGGGCCTGAACGCGGCCGTTCTGCCTCAACGTCCACGGTTTGCCATGTCGCAGCTGACCACCATGGCTGATCCGGGGCAGGGGTTTGGATCGGGCATTCATCCCAGTGCGGTTGTAGATCCAACGGCACGGATCGGTGACGATGTCACCATTGCAGCGGGTGCCGTAGTCGGCCCTGACGCGGAGATCGGTGATGGGTCGATCATAGGTCCCTTGTGCTTTGTCGGTTGGCATGCGTCTCTTGGCCCGAACGCGTATTTGCGTGAACATGTCAGCATCGGCGCGGGTGTACGTATTGGTGCCAATTTCATCGCTCAGCCGGGCGTTCGAATTGGTGGCGACGGGTTTTCCTTTGTCACTCCGGAAAAGAGCGGTGTGGAGGCGATCAGGGAGTCCTTGGGGGATCAGGGCGAAGCCTCCGGGCAACCGTGGGCACGCATCGCCAGCCTTGGCGCAGTTTTTGTTGGCGACGATGTGGAAGTGGGCAGCAATACTGTCATCGACAATGGCACGATCCGCCCCACAACAGTCGGAGATCGAACCAAGATCGACAACCTTGTTCACATTGGCCACAACTGTGTCATCGGCGAAGACAACCTGCTGTGCGGTTGTGTCGGCCTTGCCGGGTCGGTGACCGTTGGCAATTTCGTTGTGATGGCGGGTCAGGTCGGCGTGTCCGACAATCTGACCATTGGAAACAACGTGGTGTTGGCAGCAGCCTGCAAGGTGCTGAGTTCGGTACGCGATGGCAAAGTCATGCTTGGCTATCCGGCCACCGAGATGAAAACCAGTCTGGACATGTTCAAAAACACACGGCGGCTGTCCCGCATTCTTCGCGACGTCGCGGAGTTGAAGAAAGCTGTTTTCAAGTCCGGCACCAATGACTAAATCAACCTCAAGTCAGGCAAGGGGGCGGCTGTCATGAGTATCAAGGACAGGGTGATCGAGATCGTTGCAGAACAGGCAATGCTTGAGCAGAGCGATGTGGCGCTGGAAAACACGCTCGAAGATCTTGGCATCGACAGTCTTGGCCTTGTCGAAAGCATCTTTGCCATTGAGGAAGAGTTCGACATTCAGATCCCGTTCAATGCCAATGAGCCAGAGGCGAGCGATTTCGATATTTCGAGCGTGCAGTCGATCATCACTGGCATAAAGAAGCTGGTCGCTGACCAGAAAACCTGATGCACCGCGTCGTCATTACGGGTGCGGGCACCGTCAATGCCCTGGGGCACAATGTCTCCGAAACGCTTGCGGCGATGCGCGAGGGGAAATGCGGCATTGGTGAGCTGGATTTTCAGGATGTTGATCGGCTGGCGATCCAGATCGGTGGCCAGGTCCGTGGGTTCGAAGCCGAGGGGCTCTATAACCGCCAACAGATGAGCCTCTATGATCGGTTCACGCAGTTCACTTTGGCGGCTGCTAAGGAAGCGATCGAGCAGGCGGGACTGACGTTTTCGGGCGATGAAGCCGCCAGATCCGGTGTCATTTTGGGCACGGCGGCGGGTGGCGTCAGCACTTGGGACCAGAACTACCGCCTTGTTTATGAAGAGGGAAAGAACCGCGTTCATCCTTTCGTAGTCCCGAAACTGATGAACAATGCGGCGGCCAGCCATGTGTCGATGGAATGGAACCTCAAGGGGCCGTCCTTTACCGTCGCAACGGCATGCGCGTCCTCCAACCACGCCATGGCGCAGGCCTTTCAGATGGTGCGGACCGGCATGGCCCCGGTCATGGTCACGGGCGGGTCGGAAAGCATGTTGTGCTTCGGTGGGGTCAAGGCTTGGGAAGGGCTGCGTGTGATGTCCAGGGATGCCTGCCGTCCCTTTTCGGCCAATCGCAATGGGATGGTGCAGGGCGAGGGTGCGGGCGTTTTCGTGTTCGAGGAATATGAACATGCACGGGCACGTGGGGCAGAAATTCTGTGCGAGGTTGCAGGCTTTGCCATGTCGTCGGATGCGGCTGACATCGTGATGCCGTCCAAAAACGGTGCGGCGCGTGCCATGTCCGGTGCGCTGGCGGATGCTGGCGTCAACGCGGATGAGGTCGGTTACATAAATGCCCACGGGACAGGCACCGCCGCCAACGACAAAACGGAATGCGCTGCTGTTGCCGACGTGTTTGGGCCGCATGCTGACAAGCTGATGATTTCATCCACCAAATCGATGCACGGGCATCTGATTGGCGGCACCGGTGCAGTGGAGCTGCTGGCGTGCATCATGGCCCTGCGCGACGGTGTGATTGCACCCACGATTGGCTATGAAGAACCTGATCCCGAATGTGCGCTTGACGTTGTTCCGAACGAAGCGCGAGAGGCTCAGGTTGATGTTGTCCTGTCCAACGCCTTTGCCTTTGGCGGTATGAACGCGGTGTTGGCCCTGCGCAAAACATAAAGGCCACCCGAAAGGGCGGCCTTTTCTGTCCGGTTGTGGACTGTCTTCAGAATTGAGCGATCGATGTCTTGTCGAAAGAGGCTGTAAACCCTTTGAGCGACATGTTCAGCTCGACCTTCTGGTCGGGGGCCAGTGCAGGAACAATCGTCAGCTTGGCATTTGAGCCGCGACGGAGTTGCGCGACCTCTTCGGCCACGAGGCCGACGCGCGAATAGCACCCGATCGGGTTGCAGAACGCATATGGGTAGCGACGTGCTTGGTTGCCATCGACTTCTATGGTCAGCTGCTGGGGCAGGGAGGTTTCAAGCGGGACTATGATTGTTGCCCCTGCAACGGCGCGACCACCCTCGGGCAGGCGGAAGATCGAGATCTCAGCAACCGGTGTGCCCTCGTCGTCGGACATCAGCTGGTACATCTGGCACGGTTCTTCACCCTCTTCTGCCTTGATGCAGCGCAGTTGCCAATCACCGTTAGTCTCTTTGGTATAGGTCTGGCCCACCTGAGGCTGTGCTGCGTCCTCGCCCAAGCTAAGCTGATCTTCGATAGGGTTTCCACCAGTTGGAGCATCGTCAGTGTTTTCGGGCGCCGCGTCTTCGGTCGTCGTATCTTCGGTTGTCGTGTCCGTGGATTGGGCCATCGCGCCAAGTGGCAGCAAAAGGGCCACGGAGAGGGCAATCAGTGAAGTGCGCATGTCAATTCCGCTCTTGTTGCATTTGCCTGACTGCTAACACGGACCAAAGGCGGTGTCAGGGGTAAAGGGCAAAGTTTTCGTGACCGGCATTAAACAGCAAAAAAGGGGACCCCAAAGCCCCCTTTTCCAATCTCTTCTCTCCCCGTCGGACTGGCCGACTTATGCGCGAGAAGTTACGAGAGCGCCGCGCAACGGTCAACAGTGAATGTCGGAAAATAAAAAGACCGTGAAATCAATATCTAAACCGTTCGGTTCAATTTCGAAAAAAAGGCCGCGCACGAAGCGCGGCCCAGTCTGACAGGGAGGAAGTGTTCAGCGCCGGGAGGACATCTCGACGAGAACAAAAACACTATGGCACCCAAGTGTTAACTTTGTATGGTCGGCGCGGCAGGCCCAATGGACAAAAGGTTAACAGCAATGAGTGACAGTCTTTTTATCGGTGGAGGCGGCGTAGACTATGCTGAGAAGCAAGGGTTGACGCTGAAATACGCCAATCGCCATGGGCTTGTTGCCGGAGCAACTGGAACGGGCAAGACCGTCACGCTCCAGATTTTGGCCGAAGGTTTCTCGAATGCCGGGGTGCCGGTGTTTCTGTCAGACGTCAAAGGTGATTTGTCGGGCCTCGCCAAGTCGGGCACAGCTGATCACAAGCTGCATGTTCCGTTCACTGAGCGAGCGCAGAAGATCGGGTTTTCAGACTACACGTATCATGCCTGCCCCGTGACGTTCTGGGACATGTTCGGTCAACAGGGGCATCCGGTACGCACGACGGTGTCCGAGATGGGGCCGTTGTTGCTGGCGCAATTGCTTGAATTGACCGAAGCGCAAGAGGGCATTCTGAACATTGCCTTCCGTCTTGCAGACGAAGAAGGCATGCCGCTCTTGGACCTGAAAGACCTTCAGGCGCTTCTGGTTTGGGTCGGCGAGAACGCCAAGGACCTCAGCCTGCGCTATGGCAATGTGTCGTCCCAATCCATTGGGGCGATCCAGAGGCGCTTGCTGGTGCTGGAGAACCAGGGGGCGAGCCAATTGTTCGGTGAGCCGGCATTGGAGCTGTCAGACCTGATGCGCACGGATGCCTCTGGCAAGGGGATGGTGAACATTCTTGCCGCAGATCAGTTGATGGGGGCTCCGAAACTCTATGCCACGTTCCTGCTATGGCTGCTGTCCGAGCTGTTCGAGGAACTGCCCGAAGTGGGTGACCCCGACAAACCCAAGCTCGTGTTCTTCTTTGACGAAGCGCATCTGCTGTTTGAGGACGCGCCCAAAGCGTTGGTCGACAAGGTGGAACAGGTGGCGCGACTGATCCGGTCCAAGGGGGTTGGTGTGTATTTCATCACCCAGAACCCTGCTGATGTACCCGAGGACATCCTTGGCCAATTGGGCAATCGCTTTCAACACGCCTTGCGTGCCTTTACCGCGAAAGATCGCAAAGAGCTGCGGATGGCGGCAGAAACCTACCGCGAAAATCCACGCTTTGAGACGGAAGAAGCCATTCGCGAGGTTGGCGTGGGTGAGGCCGTAACGTCGATGCTGCAAAAGAAGGGCGTGCCGGGAATTGTCGAACGTACGTTGATCCGACCACCCTCATCGCAACTGGGGCCGATCACCAAGGCCGAGCGCACTGCTCATCTGGCGGCCAGCGATATGGCGGGAAAATATGATGAGCCGATGGATCGCAAATCCGCCTTTGAAATTCTCAAGGCACGTGCGGATACGGCAGCCAAAGAGGCGGCTGACGCAGAGGAGAAGGCTGAAGAGCTGGAACCTGTCCTACGTGAGTTCAATGCGGGTCGCCGGTACTCTGGCGCGCGGGTTACACGCTCAACATCGCGGTCCACACGCCGGGGGCCAGTTTTGGCGAGGCGATGACCAAGATGGTTGTGAAGGAGCTGACCGGCACCACGGGGCGGCGCATGGTCCGCGGCATTTTGGGTGGCCTCTTCAAAGGGCGCTAGTCTTGCACCATATCGGGCGGGAAGGCGTTGCGCCTTCGCCAAGATAGGGGCTGGATTGCTATGCCTGACGCGCATCGACTGAGACATGTTGTGTTTTTCCGGGCGAAGGAGCGCAAGGACGTGGACCGTGTGTTTGATGGCCTATCCATTCTGGAAGCGAACCCGCACGCTGATGTGATCTCGGTACGGAAGAACACCCATAACGATGCTCTTTCGGATGAGGTTGATGTGGTTGTCTATGCCGAGTTCAAAGACACTGGCGCACTGGAAGCGTACAAGGCGCATCCGCTTTATCAGAAATCCATAGATATTGTGCGACCCCTGCGCGATCTGCGCGTTGCGGCGGATATCACGTTCTGATTGGAGCTGGCGCGCGGCGCAGCCACCATTCGAGCGCAAGCAGGTAGGGGGCGTAGAAGGCAAAGACCTGAATTTGGTCGAACAGCCCGGAAAAGTCCGGTTCGGCAGCAAGGCCGCAGGTTTGCTCTCCGATCGCGCAGGTGATCCCGTACCACAGGCCGTAGTGCAGACGGTACAGCCAGGATCCTAGGCCCAGGACGATCAGGCGCAGGCCCCAGCGCCTGTGGCGCGCGTAGTCGCGGGCCATGGCCAAGCGGGGCGTCTGGATCGCAGCAGTGATCATCAGTACACCGTAGACGCCGAACCCCATCGACATCAGCGGCCCGCCAACTGTGCCGCTAAGAGCGATGTAGATCAGACCGCTGATACCCGTCAGCAACGCCATCACGGAAAGAACGCGGCCCGACATGCGATGAACGCGTGGCCAGCGATCACGGAGCGGGCCAGCCAGCTGGATCACGGACAGCGAGGTCACAAGCGCACCCGAAATCATATGGGCGAACAGGGCCAAAAGACTGACCTGGGGCCCGATAAGCCGTTCAATGGCAGCTGGATTGCCCGATAGGCCAAGCGTACCGCGTGACGCGGAATGCCAGACAAAGCCTTGGATCAGCACGAAAAGCAGCACAAGCCCGGCAATCGTCCATCCGGTACGGCGTGCTGTGCGCTCCATGTTACCTCTCCGGTATCAATCCTCTCGGGCTGAAACGTAGCACCAGAAGCAGGACAACTCCCATGGTCAAAAGTCGCATATGGGCCGCGCTGTCGAGCAGGTGTTCACGCAGCCAGAAGCCTTCGGCCATGCCGGAGGTGACGACCTGCATCACCCACAGCCCAATGGGTTCCACCATCACCCAGAGCCACCAGATCAGAAAACCGCCAAGCACCGCGCCGAGGTTATTGCCCGAGCCACCCACGATTACCATGACCCAGATCAGGAATGTGAAGCGCAGGGGTTGGTACGTGCCGGGTGTCAGCTGTCCGTCCAGTGTCGTCATCATCGCCCCGGCGATGCCGCAGATGGCGGAACCGAGCACGAAAATCTGGAGATGGCGGGCGGTGACGTCCTTGCCCATGGCCTCTGCCGCAACTTCATTGTCGCGGATGGCGCGCATCATGCGGCCCCAGGGCGAATGTAGAGCCCGTTGGGCAAGGATGAAGAGGATCAGTAGGACAACCGTGAAAAGCCCCGCGTAGATGGCCTTGACCCAAAGGGTGGAGGCCGTGACCGGGTCGAAGCCAAGGTTTGTTACACGCTCCACAAATGTTTCACTGTTTTGCAGATTGATCTCATAGGGCGCAGGGCGGGGCAGACCGACAACATTCTTGACGCCGCGTGCCAGCCAATCTTCGTTCTTCAGTACGGCGATGATGATTTCCGCGATCCCCAAAGTGGCGATAGCTAAGTAGTCCGAGCGCAACCCGAGTGCCGTCTTGCCAATAATCCACGCAGCACCTGCGGCGAGCAGGCCGCCCACGGGCCATGCCATCAACACGGGCAGCCCAAGCCCGCCCAAGTAACCTGCGTTGGCAGGGTTCACCGCCTCAACCGCCTGCACACCGCCGTCAAAAACGGCGCGGTAGATGAAGAACCCGGCAACCAGGATCACAATCATGCCGATGGCCCGCAACCGCCCCTTGGGCAACGCGTTGTAGGCGAGAATTGCGCCAACGATTGTCGCCGCCCCGAGGATCAACGCGAGGATCACACGGACGCCGCCTGCGGTCCAAGCCTCCCCCACAGGGGGCATGGAGATCAGCACAGTGGCGAGCCCACCGAGCGCGACAAAGCCCATGATGCCCACGTTGAACAGCCCCGCGAACCCCCATTGCAGGTTCACCCCCAGCGCCATGATGGCTGAGATCAGCCCGAAATTGACGATCGTGATGGCGAGGTTCCAAGAGGTCATCATGCCAGTGCCGACGATCAGCGCAGCGATGAAGCCGAAGTAGACGAAGTTGCGTGTCGTATCGGTCATACGGATTTCCCCGCGAACAGGCCCGTGGGCTTGAACAGAAGCACGATCAGCAGGATGACGAAGCTGACGGCGAATTTGTAGTCGGTGGACAGAAGCTGTGCCAACCCGTCCGGGGCGAGCGCATCGGGTAGGGCATAGCCAGCTACTTTCTTCCATGCATAGGTAATCATCACTTCGGAGAACGCGATGGTAAAGCCGCCCGCGATGGCGCCCAGCGGGTTACCAAGCCCGCCGACGATGGCGGAGGCGAAGATGGGCAGCAGCAGCTGGAAATAGACGAAGGGCTTGAACGACTTGTCGAGGCCGTAGAGAACGCCCGCGATTGTCGCCAGTGCCGCCACGATCAGCCATGTGACCATGACCACCCGTTCAGGATTGATGCCGGACAGCAGCGCGAGGTCTTCGTTGTCCGAGTAGGCCCGCATGGACTTGCCCGTTCGGGTCCGGTTCAAGAAATAGAACAGCAAAGCGACAACGATGATAGCGGTGATGACGGTCAGCCCTTGGGTGGTCTTGATCGCGAGCCCTTCCTTGAGCCCCGTGAGTGCCTTGAATTCGCGGACCGAGATGATGAATCGCTCACCGTCCGAAAAGCGCTGATCATTGGGGCCGATGATGAAGCGGACAAGGCCGTTCATGATGAACATGACACCAAGGCTGACCATGACAAAGATGATCGGTTTCGCCTTTTGCGTACGGTAGAAACTGTAGACCCCGCGATCTGTCGCCAGCACGAACAGTGCGCAGACGGCGATGCCAAAGGGCAGGGCGAGCAGGGCGGTGGGCAGGGGACCGGCGCTGATCCCAGCGGCTTGGAACGCCCATGTGATCAGGATTGTCGCCATGGTGCCGAAGGCCATCGTGTCGCCATGGGCGAAGTTGGAAAAGCGTAGGATGCCGTAGATCAGTGTGACCCCAAGCGCGCCGAGGGCGAGTTGGGAACCATAGGCGATGGCGGGGATCAGGACGAAGTTCGAAAGGGTGATGAAGGCGTTGAGGAGGTCCATTATTCCGTCACCTCGCAGGTTCCAAGCAGTCTTGATATCGTTGGCGCGCCCGAGTTTGTTTGTGCGTGCTCGCTCAGAACGACCGATCCATCGCCGTAAACCGACAGAGTGGCGACGTAGCCTGTTTTTGTGCCGTTCATCAGAAAGTCGCGGCGAGCAGATGCATCGTCATCGAGTTGGATGAAGTCAACAATGCTGTGCCCCAGATCCATGCGCGCTTGTGCCGAACCTGACCCTCTTGAAAGCAGCGAGAAGGAAACCGCCGTTGTGTCAGTACAGCCCAGTTCAGCGTTGCATGATTGAGTGAAAGCACAATCGTATTTCCACGCCAATGCGGAGCCCGGGCACAGCAAAAAGAAAATTACAGCTGATAGTGAGCAAATTCTCATCCTCACCCTCCCAAAAGCTCTTGCGCACTTCAGGATCCGCCAGCAGTTCCTTGCCCGTCCCCGTATACGCGTTCCGCCCCTGCACCAACACATAGCCTTTGTCTGCGATCTCAAGCGCTTGGCGGGCGTTTTGTTCGACCATCAGGATCGGGATACCGGTGCGAGCAACCTCGATAATGCGGTCAAAGAGTTCATCCATGACGATGGGGCTGACGCCCGCAGTGGGTTCGTCCAACATCAACACCTTGGGCTGGGTCATCAACGCGCGGCCTACTGCGACTTGCTGACGCTGGCCACCCGACAACTCTCCCGCAGGCTGGCGGCGCTTTTCCTTCAAGATCGGGAACAGGTCATAGACCTGCGCCATCGTGTCAGAGAAATCGTCGCGCCGGATGAAGGCCCCCATTTCGAGATTCTCCTCGACCGTCATCGAGGTGAAGATGTTGGAGGTCTGGGGGACAAACCCCATGCCCTTGGCTACCCGGTCCTGCGGGGTGAGGTCCGTAATGTCTTCACCATCCAACCGCACCGCGCCTTGGCGCACGTCCAGCATGCCAAAGACGGCTTTCATCGCCGTCGACTTTCCTGCGCCATTGGGGCCGACAATGACGGCAATTTCACCAGGCTCAACCGCCACGGTGCAGTCGTGAAGGATGTCGGGGCCATTGCCGTAGCCGCCGGTCATGGTGTCGCCAATCAGGAAGGGGTCGGACATCACAGGCCAATCCTGTAGTCTTGCATAGCGGCGGCATGGGCGGCACGCATTTCATCTGTAATGGCTTCGACCTTGGGACCGGGCCGACCGCCGGCTTCCCTAGCGTGACGCTCTTGAACTGTGTAGATCAACAAAACCGCATCAGCACCCGGCAGTGCCTCCACGATGTACCCGCCGCGCGGGTTGTTGTCCTTGCTCAGGGCCATGAAATCGACCTGAATGCTGGCGCGTCCGTCGATGGTAGAGCCGCGCACCTGCAGGTTGCCAACGTTGGAAAAGTGCGGTGTGCCGCGGCGGTACTGCTCAAAGATCATGTCGACCATGTCATTGCTGTCGATGAGCGTACGGTCGAGCGGCATGACCACTATATTTGTGGAAATCAACGGGTCGTCCGATAGGGTGAACACACCGAACAGATCGGGATAGATCGCCTGGCTAATGAAACCGCGACGCTGTTCCGCGTCCGTGCAATATTCCACACCTTCGGTAACGTCATGGCAGGTTTCCTGCGCCAGGACCGGCATTGCTGTCAGTGCGAGCGTTGCGCAATATGCAAGTGCGATGCGTTTCATGCGCCCACCTTGTCCTTGTTCTTGAGGCCGGTGCCCAGATACGCCTCGATCACCTGTTCGTTGGCTTTGATCTCGGCCAACGTGCCCTCGGCCAGTACCTTGCCCTCGGCCATGCAGATGACCGGGTCGCAGATCTTGCCGATGAAATCCATATCGTGTTCGATCACGACGAATGTGTAGTTGCGTTCCTTGTTCAGACGAAGGATGGCGTCGCCGATGGTGTTGAGTAGGGTGCGGTTCACGCCTGCGCCGACCTCGTCCAGGAACACGATCTTGGCGTCGACCATCATGGTGCGTCCGAGTTCCAGCAATTTCTTTTGTCCACCTGAGACCTGGCCCGCCTTGTGGCCGGACAGATGTTCGATGGTCAGGAATTCCAGCACTTCATCGGCCTTGGCCGCGAGTGCGCGTTCTTCATCCGCGATGCGTTTGCGCCCGAACCATGTGTTCCAAAGCGTTTCACCTGATTGCGCGCTGGGGACCATCATCAGGTTCTCGCGGCAGGTCATGGAGCTGAACTCGTGCGCGATCTGGAAGGTGCGCAGAAGCCCTTTGTGGAACAGTGTATGTGGTGGCAGGCCGGTGATGTCCTCGCCGTCCATGGTCACGCGGCCAGACGTCGGTGGAAGTACGCCTGCGATCACATTGAAAAGTGTGGTTTTTCCTGCGCCGTTCGGTCCGATCAAGCCAGTGATCGAACCGGGCTGGATCGACAGCGATGCGCCGTCAACGGCATGAAACCCGCCGAAATGTTTGTGAATGTCGTCAACGACGATCATATGTTTCCCCGTGCCGCTTTAAGAGCGGTCTTCAAGATATTGAAACAGCCCGGGAATGCCCGGGCTGTCCATCAGTTTGGATAACCGTTTAGCGGTACTTGGCCGTGGTGATTTCGCCGCCTTCGACGACGATCTGGCGGTAGTTGCCCGCCGATTCACCCGCACCGATCAGTTCCACGGCTGTGGCGCCGACATAGTCGATTTCGCCGCCGTCCTTGAGGATTTGCAAGGCCTTTGCCAGCTCACCGGGGAATATCTGTTCGCCCGGCGTGTTGGCTACGTCCATGATATGCTCTTTGTAGTCGTTGCTGTCCTTGGAGTTGGCCGCTTGCATCGCCAGCATGATCAACGCTGCTGCATCATAGCTTTCGGGTGTGAAGGGCGAGGTGGCGTCGAACGCGTCACCAACCATCTCTTCGAACTTCGCGGCGCCCGGGCTGTCGGTGCCTGGGTGTTGACCGGTCGAGCCTTCAATCTCGTCCCCGAAGTTCTCGGCCAGCTTGGCGCTGATCATCCCGTCGGGGAAGTGGAAGGTGTCGAATGCGCCGGAATCCAATGCTGCACGCACGACGCCGGAGCCGCCCTGATCCACATAGCCTGCGACCACGAGACGCTCACCGCCAGCCGCTGCCAACGCGCCCACTTCGGCCGAGTAGTCCGCCTTGCCATCTTCATGGGCCGCGTTGATGGTTACAGTACCACCCGCGGCTTCAAAGGCGGCCTGGAACGAATCTGCCAGACCCTTGCCGTAGTCGTTGTTTGTGTAGGTTACTGCGACTTCCTTGATGCCTTCTTCCATCAGCACCTCGGTCATTACGACGCCTTGGCGCGCGTCGGAGGGCGCGGTGCGGAAGAACAAGCCGTTGTCTTCATTGTCGTTGTGCGACAGGCCGGGCGAGGTCGCCGAGGGCGACACCATGACGACACCATTGGCGACTGCCACGTTGTTCAGGATCGCGCCGGTCACACCTGAACAGTCCGCGCCCATAATGCCGTCAACTTTGTCCGAGGTTACCAGACGTTCAGCGGCTGCGGTCGCCGCACCAGCATCAACGCATGTGCTGTCCGCGCGTACCGGTGTCACGGTGGCGCTGTCCAGCAACAAGCCGGAATCGGTGACTTCTTTCATTGCCAGTTCAGCGCCATCGGCCATCGACGGTGTCAGAGATTCAATGGGGCCGGTGAAGCCCAGAATGATACCGATTTTGACTTCTTTTGCGTGTCCGTCGGCGAATGCAGTGCCGGCCATCAATGCCGTGGCGGCTGACGCCATAAGCAGTTTTTTCATTGTCTTTTCTCCCTGTGGATCATTGTCCTGCGGCGGAGCGTAAGCGGGCGATGCAAAAAAGAAAAGTCGAATAGTCCGTGGTAACCCACGGGAATGTGGGTGGACCGCGCTGGATGAATGATTAGCTAAGATACATACCCAAGATGGAGGATGCTCAGATGCGCCGTTTTGCTGTTTTTGCCATGACCTTTTTGCCTGTATCCGCCCTTGCGCTGGAAACGGATCAGGGGGCTATAACAGTGACGCCGGTCGTCACGGGGCTGGATGAGCCTTGGGGGGTCGCGGAACTGCCGGATGGTTCGTTGTTGGTGACTGAACGTGATGGACGTTTGGTGCATGCGTCTGGTGGTGAAGCGAAAGCGGTGGATGGCGTGCCACGTGTTGCTGCCGCAGGGCAGGGCGGGCTTTTGGATGTTACTATTGCGCGCGACTTTGCGACTTCGCGGACCGTTTTTCTGACTTACTCCAAACCGCAGGGCCGCGGATCGGGTACCGCACTCGCAGCGGCAGAGCTGAGCACGGATGGAACACGGCTCGAAAATCTGCGTGACCTGTTTGAAAGCGCACCAGGGGGAAGCAGTGGGCGCCATTTTGGCAGTCGCGTGGTCGAAGCACCGGATGGCACTTTGTATGTGACCATCGGTGATCGAGGTGATCGCCCGTCCGCGCAGGACCGGTCCAATCACAACGGTGCAATCGTTCGAGTAAACAGGGATGGCACGGTGCCCGCTGACAATCCGTTTGTTGGCCAGGAAGGCATCCAGCCGCATATTTGGTCCTACGGGCATCGCAACCCGCAAGGGGCGGGCCTGGATGCTGATGACACGCTGTGGACGGCAGAACACGGAGCGCGCGGAGGGGACGAGGTGAACCGCGTCCAGAAGGGAGCGAATTTCGGGTGGCCCGTGATTTCCTATGGCGTCCATTACTCCGGTGCGAAGATCGGAGAAGGCACGTCGCGAGCTGACATGGAGCAGCCGGCATTCTACTGGGACCCGTCGATGGCCCCATCCGGACTTATGATTTACCAGGGCGACATGTTTCCTGAATGGAAGGGTGACATGTTCGTTGGTTCGCTGAAGTTCAGCTACATTTCGCGACTGGCGGTGGACGACATTAGCGCCAGCGAAGTCGAGCAGATCGAGGGCGATGAAACCTTGCGTGTGCGCGACATCGTCGAGGCACCTGACGGGAGTATCCTGTTCATATCGGTCGGCAACGGCACCGTGTACCGGATGACGCGTTGAGAGCAGTGCGATAGGGTGGCTGCGGAAGAGGAGTACACCCATGCCTATCGAACGTCTCGATCACGTGAATCTGCGCACAACGCGCCTTGCCGAAATGATCCAGTGGTACGAGGAGATCCTTGGGCTTTCAGCGGGTGTACGTCCCGCGTTCAGTATGGATGGTGCGTGGCTTTACGCTGGGGATGTTGCCGCTGTTCATTTGGTTGCGGTTGAAGACGATGGGGCTGCGGGATCTGAAACGGCCCTCAAGCTCGAACACTTTGCCTTTCGCGCCTCCGGGGATGCAGAGGCATTCCAGGATCGGCTACAACAAAGGGGTGTCGCCTATCGCCGTTCCGGCATCGAAGAGATGCATCTATCGGCCTTCAATGTCTGGGATCCAGACGGCAATCATATTCACATTGATTTTGTTGGTGAGTGAGTGCCACTAGCAGAGTCTGCGGCATGCTTGCTGCAGGGTTTGGTTTAAAAGTGCTTTGTAAGAGGCGACGTGTCTGTTTTTGATGCTCGCCGTCGGCGGCAATGCGCAAATCGCAGTCATTTTGGTTGTCATTGGGCGCCCTGACAAACACAGTGCCATGGCGCGTTACGTCTCGGGTGGTGTCTTTGGATTCTTGGTCCCGCAGTTGCGTGCTGGTTCCATGCAAAGCGGGCCGACGTTTATTGCGCGATTAAACCATAAGGTTTGCAAAATGGCTAAAGCGAGTTGTACGAGCCAAGGGGCTTTGATTTCTGGTGCGCGTGCGGCGCGTCTGGATGGTCGCCCGAGTGAAGCATGGCGTCTTCTGGGGTTGGCCAAGGACGTAGGTAATGCGTCAGGTATGCCCGCGATCTTGATGATCGAGGCGGAGCTCTTCCACGATGCAGGCAGGGTTGAGGCGGCCGAGGACCGGCTGCACAGACTGTTGGATCATGTGCCGGATCACTCTTAAGTTGTATTTCGTCTGACCGCTGGAGCGTGGGATTTGAATTGGCACACTCTGAAGTCTTCTTATCAACCTGACGCCGGACTTGGGCCAGACCAAACAAGCCGATCACCTGTTGTAGCGGCCGGCTCGGGCATTTGAAAGCGACCCATGGCCAAGGCAACGGACGCAGCTCAACAGGCGCGTTTGGCCTATCCGGCTGGACTTTTGCTTTATCGGCTGGCTCTGCAGCGGTCTGTTTGGGAGCTTTGTCCGCCCTGAGGCCGGAAAGGACTGGGCCAGCAGTTCGTCGGCGGCATTTTGCCCGATGCAAGGCTGAGTTGTCGGTGTGATTTGTAGCTGTGTCCGGCCAAAGCGGAGAAACAGCGGATGTATGAAGGTGCAAGCGCCACTCAACCGATTGAAAAATAACGCTAAATTAAGATATGTGGCGGAGAGACAGGGATTCGAACCCTGGGTGGGCTTGCACCCACAACGGTTTTCGAGACCGCCCCGTTCGACCACTCCGGCACCTCTCCGCGGGGGTCTGGTGCGCTCAATTACGGTGAACGACGCCGACGCGCAAGGCAGTTTTTCATCAAAGCCGTTTACACGGGAAATTTGATGGACGCGCTCGCAAAAACACATACCCTTGGTGCTGAGGTTGATATGCCCGAGCAGATAGAAATGAGGTATCCCATGCGTGCTCTTCGATACGGATTTGCAGCTCTTGTCTTAACATGTGCCATGTCCGTTTCCGCCTTTGCGGCGGATCGGGCCAAACTTCAGGACTTCCTCGAAGTCACGGGCTTCGATGTTGCGCTTGAAAGCATCCGGCTGTCGGCAAGTTCGGCCCCTGAAATGCTGGGCTTGCAGGCCGAAGATTTTGGAACGGAATGGACCCGCCTAACAAGGGATGTCTTCAAAACCGAGGTCATGCATGATCTTGCTTTGGATATTCTTGAAAGGACCCTCGAAGACGACATGCTGACCCATGCGGCGGATTTCTATGCAACGGACCTTGGGCAACGTCTGGTTCAAGCGGAAAACGCCAGCCATATGAAGGAAGATGATGCGCTGAAGCACGACAGTGGCGAAGCTATTGTTGCGGGGCTTGAACGATTGGACAGCCCTCGTCTTGACTATCTCAAGCGTATGAACAAAGCGTCTGACAGCGCGGGGGTAAGTATCCGGGCAATTCAGGAAATCCAGGTCCGGTTTCTTATGGCTGCCGCGGGTGCGGGTATCATTGAATTGCAGCTGGAGGAGCCGGATTTGCGCGAGCTTCTGTCCAGTGATGAGGATGTCTTGAAGGAAGAGATTGCGGCAAGCGCGTTGACTGGCGCCGCTTACACGTACCAGTCTTTTTCCGATCAAGAGGTGCTGGAATATGCCAAGGCACTCGAAAACCCAAAAATGCGTCACGTATACGACCTGATGAACGCGGTGCAGTACGAGATCATGGCAAACCGGTTCGAGGCATTGGCCCGTGCCATGCAATCGTTGCAACCCAGTCAGGAGCTTTAGATGCGCCTTGCCGTTCTGAGCCTGTCACTATGGATGCTCGCGCAGGCGGCCTGGGCTGACGTCAACCGTTTGATTGATGCGATGGGCGTGCCCGAATTGATTGCAGCCTTCGTCACGGAAGGTCTGGAAGCCGGGCAATCGATTGACGAGGCATTTCTGAACGGGCAGGGCGGTGATGTATGGGCGGATACCGTGCAGCGGCTGTATGATCCTTCGCGCATGGAAACCGAATTGCGCACCATAATGGCGGAGCACTTGGAGCCGGAGGCGGCGGCGCAGGCGCTGTTATTCTTCGAGAGCGAGCTGGGCGAACGTATTGTTGCGCTGGAGGTGCAGGCGCGGCAGACATTTCTCGATGATTCCGTTGAAGATGCCGCCAAGGCCAGCCCGGCTGCGCGCGACGACAAGGTGACGGACTACTTGGTGTCTCGGGATTTGATCGAACGGAATACGGACGTTGCCGTTGCGGCACAGGCCGCTTTTTTAGATGGGTTGTCGGACAGCTCAGGCCGAAATGACGAAGCCCCGGATATGGATCAACTGCGCGCGCGTATTCTGGTCGATACGGAGAGCTGGTTGCGCGGGTACAACGCGCTGGCCCAATCGGCGATGACGGATGACGAGATTGCCATCTACACAGCCTTTTGGGAAACCGATGTGGGCATGGCTGTTGACGATGCCCTGTTCCTTGCTTTCGGTCAAAGCTACACAACGCTTTCCTATGGATTGGGACAGGCGGCGGGCCGACTTCTGCCGCAAAATGAACTCTGAAATGATGTCAAACGATTGTTTGCTTCAAAGGTAAGTCGCCAATATGCGGCCCTCGTGAGAGCTTGCAATGGGATATGCCATGTCTGCTTCCGGACAGTTCGTGTGCGCCAATTCCGGGAAGAGCGCTATGATTTCTGCGGTTTGGTCTGGGTCCAGTGTGCGACGGGCATGCGGGCCAAGATAGAAGCTTTCTGCAGCGCACCCATTTGCCCAAACGACTCGGTGTGCGTCGAACATGATGTGGACGTATGTGACGAAGCCGTTGGGTGCGCTGCGGATGGTGTCGCCGTTCACGAGGTGTTTGGCGGCGACCAGAAGACGCGACTCTCCCGTCAGGACTTCGGTTGCACCACTTTCAAGCAGGATCCTGTGATTTGGTGACACGGTCAGATCGCGCCTTGTGCCCAGTATGCCCGCCGAAATTGTTACCGGCACACGCTCACCGATTGCAGGTACGGTTCGCGTTCCGACCCACTGCACCGGTTGGGGGCCATGATCCATGGTGCTGACCAAGTCGCCGGGCTTCAGCTTTTCGACAGGACTTGTGCCGCCGGGGACCCGGATGCGGGTGCCTGGTGTAAAGCAAACAAACTCGGAGTAGGGTCGTGGGCTACGGCCAATATTACCTTCATCCGTAAATATGTATTGCTGGCCCGGAACCATTGGTTGGTTGGAAATGAAGGCTGTCGTTGTGTTGTTTCCGGTATTGTTCTCACCGATCGTAATTGAAAAGCCTTCAAACCCGTTGTCGTCGGTTAGAACATAGTTGATGACTACCTGCGAACCGGCCGGGTAGGTGACGTTATCAATCGTGACTGGGCTCGCTAACACCTGATTGGTGTCTGTCGGTGCTTCGTTGAAATTCGGATCGTCATCATCAATGACAATCTGAAGTGGCTGCGCGCTTGGATCCAACCGGATGTTAAAGGGCGGATCCCCCTGCGCTTGCGCGCTGCGCTCGTTCGGGGGCGCAATGTTCCCGCCGGCTGTGTCAAAATCATCAAGCTGGTAGACCCACTGCAAGGTATATAAAGGCATGCTGTGCTTGACCCGCTTTCAGAGCAAATATTCAAAATGACAATCTGCTATCTTGGGTAGAAATGTGACTGCCCGTTTCGCCATCGGCAAAGTCCCGCTTAAGTGTTTTTTCTTGGGAGTAACGCCAGCCCCTTGACTTGCCGTAGGAATGCTTGAATAAGCGCGCATTCTGGCAGCGTCCGCGTTGTCAGATCATATGGATATCGCCCGAATGGGCGCGCTGTCTGAGGTGGCAAGTGCCGTAAACTTCCGAGACCGGGGACCACAAGACGCGGTAACAAAAGGAAGAACGCAATGTTCGCGGTTATGAAAACCGGCGGCAAACAGTACAAAGTTCAATCGGGCGATACGCTCCGCGTTGAAAAACTGGCCGCAAACGCAGGTGACAAAGTCCAATTCAACGAAGTGCTGATGGTTGGCGGCGACAAGCCCCAAGTCGGTTCGCCCGTTGTTTCGGGCGCAGGCGTGCAAGCCGAAGTCATCGAACAGATCAAAGGCCCCAAGACGATCAACTTCGTCAAGCGTCGCCGGAAGCACAGCTCGAAGCGCACCAAGGGTCACCGTCAGCAACTGACGCTGGTCAAGATCACCGACATCCTTGCCTCTGGTGCGGATAAGTCGGGCGTGATGGCCGCAGTGAACGGCGCTGGGTTCGGTATTGCCGCAGCACCCGCCGCCGCCAAGCCTGCCAAGAAAGCGGCGAAAGCCGAAGCGCCAAAGGCTGAAGCCAAGGCAGAGCCCAAGAAGGAAGCCAAGAAAGCCGCGCCCAAGAAGGCCGCAGCCGGTGGCGACGATCTGAAGCAACTGTCGGGTGTTGGTCCTGCGCTTGAGAAGAAACTGCACGAAGCGGGTGTGACCACCTTCGCGCAGATCGCAGCATGGACCCCAGAGGACGTTGCTGATATGGACGAGAAACTGTCTTTCAAAGGTCGGATCGAGCGTGAAGGCTGGATCGCTCAGGCCCAAGAAAAGACCCAAGGCTAAGGAGAGAGACGCATGGCACATAAAAAAGCAGGCGGTTCATCCCGTAACGGTCGCGACTCCGCTGGCCGCCGTCTTGGCGTAAAGCTTTATGGTGGCCAAGCCGCCATTCCCGGCAACATCATCGTGCGCCAGCGCGGCACCAAGTTTTGGCCGGGTGAAGGCGTAGGCATGGGCAAAGATCACACAATCTTTGCAACCGTCGATGGCGCCGTCACCTTCCACAAAGGCCTCAAGGGTCGCACGTTTATCTCCGTGCTCCCAGCTGCGGAGGCTGCTGAATAAGCCGTACCCAAAAGGTTTTGACAAAATCAGGGATCGGCGGAAACGCCGGTCCCTTTTTCGTTTCCGCCCCCCGCAACCAGCGAGGAGGGTCTGATGACAGACCTAATGACCACTGACCGCCTGACCCTGCGCCGTCCCGGAATGCAGGACGCTGCCGTGTTCGCCGCATTGGTGGGTGACTTGGATGTGTCGCGCTGGCTGACCCGCGTGCCGCATCCCTATACGCTGGCGGATGCCAATGACTTCATTGCGCGCGTTGAAGTCGGTGGAGGCAACACCTTTGTTATCTGTGCGGGAGAGCAGGTCGTCGGATGCATTGGTACCGAGGGCGAGCTTGGATACTGGCTGGGAAAGAACCATTGGGGTCTCGGCTATGCGTCCGAGGCTTGCAGGGCCATGGTTAATCGCCACTTTGCGATGACGTCTTCGGACCTGCAAAGCAGCCATTTCGTGGAAAATGCCGCATCACGCTACGTGCTGCAGAAGCTCGGCTTCGTGCGGACATCGCAGACGCAGGCCAGATGCCCGGCCACAGGCGACTGTCATGTTTTGCAGCGCATGGTGTTGACCCAAAGCACGTGGGAGATGATCGGATGACGGCATCCACCAAACCAGTACTGCGCGGTCCGCGTGTCGTTCTCCGTGATGTAGTTCCTGGCGACGTCGATGCGCGTTTTGCCTTGGGCAACACGCCGGATATCGTGAAGATGTTTGGCGGTGACCCGGGGCAGGTGCGGGACATCACTCGCGATGCTGCACAGGCATGGGTTACTGCGCAGCAAGAGGATCGTCATGCTTGGGTGATTGATGTTGGTGGCGACCTGCTGGGCGCCATCCGTCTGCACTTGATCAATCGCGCCGACCGAAGGGCTCTGATCGGTATCGGCATTCTGGATCCCAATGCGTTGGGGCAGGGTTACGGCTCTGAAGCGATGCGCCTGCTTGGGGCGCATGCGTTTGATGACATGGGCTTGCACCGGTTGGGTTGCCGTGTGCTGGCATTCAACGCCCGCGCCATTGGTGCCTACAAAAAAGTGGGGTTTGTCGTCGAGGGACGCGAACGTGAGTCTGCATTGATTGATGCCGAATGGCATGATGATTTAGTGATGGGCCTGCTCGACCGCGATTTGGTGCGTCTGCCATGACAGTTGCGGCGATGTCCTTTGCCGTGTTTGCGGCCAGCCAGGTCGGAACACCCGGGCCTGCAAACATGGCGCTTTTGGCAACCGGGGCGCGGTACGGGTTTCGCGCGGCTTTGCCATTCGTGGCTGGTGTCGCGCTGGGAAAGCAGCTTATCATCTGGCCAGTTGGTTTTGGCCTGATGGAATTGGCTGATCGCGCGCCATGGGTGTTCCAAACCCTGAAATGGGTATCTGCTGCCTACATCATCTGGTTGGCGTGGAAGGTGTCACAACTGCGCCTTGGTGCATCCGATCCGAGTGCTGCCGCGCCTGGCTTCGTCGCTGGACTTGTGGTGCACCCGTTGAACCCCAAGGCGTGGGCAATGATTGTTGCAGGTTTCACGGGCTTCGTATCGCCTGGTACGGATGCCGTTATTGCAACGGCAACGATTGGTGGAATATTGCTCGCCACGCAGGTGCTGTTTCACCCGCTTTGGACACTTGCCGGTGATCGTATCGCGCGCACCCTCGCAGGAACGCGTGCGGAACCTTACTTGATGTATACCCTCGCGGCCCTGACGGTCGCGTCGGTTCTGTTTGTTTTGTTCGGAGGAGGGACATGACCGTGGAGATGGAAAAAATCGTGACCCAGAATGTGATCGAAACGGAACGCTTCGTACTGCGTCCGTTGCGCCGGTCGGACACGGGGTTGATCGAGATGTATACGAGCGACCTGCGCGTCGCCCGCAACACCCAATCTATTCCACATCCGATCCCACCCGGCATGACCGAAGCCTTTGTGGCGCGCGCCATGGCAGATGAGCGCGAGGAAGATGTCTGGGCGATGGACGGGCTCAAATCCGGCGGCGCTGAAATCATGGGTCTGATCTCCTTGACCCGTATGGATCGCAACCAGTCCGAAGTGGGATATTGGGTCGCTCCACTTTTTGGAACACCGGCCTTGCATCCGACGCGGTTCAGGCGCTTGTGGATGCCAATCCGATGGACAATGCCACGATGTTTGCCAGCGTGTTTCAAGACAATCCGGCCTCGGCTCGCGTCTTGACACATTGCGGTTTCGAATATCTGGGCGATGCCGAAGGGTTCTCGGTCGCGCGGGATGCGACCGTGCCCACATGGACTTATAGTCGCAAACTCTGATTGCGGGGGCTGGTCCCCCGCGCTAGGACACCACCCATGAAGTTTCTTGATCTGACCAAGGTCTACATCCGTTCGGGTGCAGGCGGAAACGGGTGCATCTCGTTTCGGCGCGAAAAATACATCGAATATGGCGGTCCGGATGGCGGCGATGGCGGTGGCGGTGGCTCGGTCTGGGCAGAGGCCGTCGATGGGCTGAACACGCTGATCGACTTTCGCTATCAGCAGCACTTCTTTGCCAAGAACGGCCAACCAGGTATGGGGCGTCAGCGCACGGGCAAGGATGGCGACGACATTCTGCTACGTGTCCCCGCGGGGACAGAAATCCTCGATGAGGATCAGGAGACGGTGATCGCCGATCTGGTGAATGTTGGTGATCGGGTCGAACTGGCGCGTGGTGGGAACGGTGGTTGGGGCAACCTCCATTTCAAGTCTGCCACCAACCAGGCGCCACGTCGTGCCAACCCCGGTCAAGAAGGTGTCGAGCGTACGCTCTGGCTGCGCCTAAAGTTGATCGCGGATGTGGGCTTGCTGGGTTTGCCGAATGCGGGCAAGTCGACATTCCTAGCGACCACGTCGAATGCGCGACCCAAGATTGCAGACTATCCGTTTACCACGCTGCATCCCAACCTTGGCGTTGTTGGCGTGGACAACACCGAATTTGTTGTAGCGGATATCCCCGGCCTGATCGAAGGTGCGTCTGAAGGGCGGGGCTTGGGCGATCTGTTTCTGGGCCACGTTGAACGCTGTGCGGTCCTGCTGCATTTGGTGGATGGCACATCGGAAACAGTGGCTGAGGATTATGAGACCATCATTGGCGAGCTTGAGGCCTATGGCGGTGATCTGGCCGACAAGCCGCGCGTGACCGTGTTGAACAAGATTGATGCGTTGGACGAAGACGAACGCGCCACAGCCCGTACCGCACTCGAAGAAGCATCCGGCGGCCCGGTGATGATGATGTCGAGTGTTGCGCGCGACGGCGTCACCGAAGTGCTGCGGTCCTTGCGGGGGCAGATAGATGAGGATCGTCTGCGCCACCGTCCGCAGGAAGAGGTCGAGCCATGGCGTCCCTGATCACGGCCAAACGGCTGGTGGTCAAGATCGGGTCAGCGCTGTTGGTGGACAGGACCACGGGCGCGCTTCGTAAGGACTGGCTCACCGCCCTTGCGCAGGACGTGGCTTGGTTGAAGTCGTGCGGCGTACAGGTTGTTCTTGTTTCGTCAGGTTCCATCGCGCTGGGGCGCGAGGTTCTGGGTCTACCTGCCACTGATCTTGCATTGGAACAGTCGCAGGCTGCAGCGGCGGTTGGGCAGATTCGCCTTGCCCGTGCTTATGAGGAAGCTTTGGCGCCGCACGACATCACGACCGCCCAGGTGTTGATGACGTTGGAGGACAGCCGCGACCGACGCCGCTATTTGAATTCCAGGGCGACACTGGAGCACTTGGTTGGCTTGAATGTCGTGCCGATCGTCAATGAGAATGACACGATCGCGACCGATGAAATCCGGTTTGGCGACAATGACCGACTGGCCGCTCAGATCGCTGCGACCATAGGCGCGGACGTTCTTGTCCTGCTGTCGGACGTGGACGGGTTCTATTCCGCCAACCCTGCCGATGATCCAGATGCGAAGCGCTATGATTTCATCGACCATATCACGCCCGAGATCGAAGCGATGGCTGGCGATGCCGGGTCGGGGCTGTCAAAGGGTGGAATGAAAACCAAGCTCATGGCGGCAAAAACCTCGACGGCCGCGGGATGCGCGATGGCGATCTGTCATGGTGCTGCCTTGCGCCCACTTACCGGGCTTGAAACAGGCGCGAACGCGACGTGGTTCACTGCCACACTGGACCCGCAAGTTGCACGCAAACGGTGGATTGGGGCCATGAAACCGCTTGGAACTGTGACGCTGGACGCAGGTGCTGCACAGGCATTATCAAGAGGAAACAGTCTGTTACCTGCTGGAGTTCATGCGGTTTCGGGAATGTTTGGCCGCGGTGACCCGGTGGCGATCACGGGGCCGGATGGACACCAACTTGGTCTGGGTCTCAGTCGGTATACAGCGGATGAAGCGCAAAAGATCAAAGGCCACAGGAGCGCCGAGATCGAGAAGCTACTGGGGTATCCGGGACGGGCCGCCTTGATCCACCGCGATGATATGGCGCTGTGATCTTCTTCTGACTATAAATACCACCGCCGGAGGCATGGAAATCTGCGGCGTACCGCCTGAAAAAGGACGTGACCCATGAAAGACTTCGCCGACATCCCTGCATTGATGGCCGATATTGGCACCCGCGCAAAAACTGCCGCGGCGTCATTGGCCTTTGCCAGCGCCGAGCGGAAGCATGCCGCTTTGATCAGCGCGGCAGAGCATGTGTGGAACAGCCGCGATGCGATCATTGCGGCGAACGCGCTGGACATGGAATTTGGTCGGAACAAGGGCTTGTCCGATGCCATGATGGATCGCCTACGGCTGGATGAAGAGCGTATTCAAGGGATCGTCGACGGTCTGCGCGCGGTGGCTGAACAGGCTGACCCGGTCGGAGAGGTTCTGGCCGAATGGACCCAGCCCACGGGGCTGAACATTCAACGTGTTCGGACACCGCTAGGGGTTGTCGGCGTTATCTACGAAAGCCGGCCCAATGTGACGGCGGATGCGGGTGCCCTGTGCCTGAAAGCTGGCAACGCTGTTATCCTACGTGGCGGATCAGAGAGCTTTCATTCGTCGGGTGCAATCCATGCCGCGTTGCAAGCGGGTCTGTGCGACGCTGACTTGCCCGAAGATGCCATCCAGCTTGTGCCGACGCGAGACCGTGCCGCGGTCAGTGAAATGCTGACCATGACCGACACTATCGATGTGATAGTGCCACGTGGCGGCAAAGGTCTTGTCGGTCTTGTACAGCGCGAGGCGCGTGTACCTGTCTTTGCTCATCTTGAAGGGATCGTTCACATCTACATCGACAAGGATGCGGATCCCGAGAAGGTCCTCAAGGTTGTTTTGAACGCAAAAACGCGGCGCACGGGTATCTGTGGGGCCGCGGAGTGTTTGTTGATTCACCGGGATATTGCGTCGACCATCGGTCAGGGCGTTGTCCGCGCGTTGGTGGACGCGGGTGTGCGTGTTCATGCAGATGTCGCGTTGCAGACGATCGAAGGCGTGTTGGCCGCCACCGACGCCGATTGGGGCAAGGAATACCTCGATATGGACATTGCCGCGCGCGTGGTTTCGGATGTTGATGCAGCGATTGAGCATATCCGAACCCATGGCTCAAACCACACCGATTGTATCCTGACCGAGGATGCGGGGGCCGCTGCCAAGTTTTTTGATCAACTCGACAGCGCGATTCTGATGCACAACGCCTCCACCCAGTTTGCAGATGGCGGTGAGTTTGGCATGGGCGCAGAGATCGGGATCGCGACGGGCAAGATGCATGCACGCGGGCCGGTGGGTGCAGCACAGCTCACCAGTTTCAAGTACTTGGTGCGTGGCGATGGAACAGTGCGCGCCTAAAACCGGATTGTCAGCCTGTCCGGCAAAAGTTGTGTCGAAATCTTGCGCTGTGCGTCTGCCGCCACCTCGGGCAACAGGGCGAATTGCACGTGGGCTGGGGCCAGTTCGTTGACGCCTTCTCCTTTGAGCAGGCCCCAAAGCGATGAATCGACACTTTGTTTGGCGGAATGGCCTGTGATGTCCCATGTGCCATCAGTGCACGCAATTTCAATCCGCCCGCCATAGGGCAGAGCCGTTTCAAGACATTGTACCGCCAGAAAGGCCATCCGCACAGCCCAGCGCGGTTGCGGGTCAAGCGGCCCGTAGACGGCCTTCAGCCGTCCACCATCCATGCTGTCCGATAGGATCGACACAACCTCGGCCCGGCCGAGCGGCTGTGCACTTGCGGCACCGTAAGCGATGCGAAAGAATCGAATACGCGCGCTGGCGTTGCCCACGCTTTCCGAAATAAGATCAAGTTCAGGTCCAGTCTGCCCGCTGGACATACCAAGCAGCTCCAGGCCGTTGTTGATGGCCCCGATTGGCGATATGAGGTCATGGCAGATGCGGCTGCCGATCAATGCAGCCAGGTTGATGTTACTTTGGCCCATCAGCGGCCCCCAGACAGTGAAGTTGTAAAGGCCCGGACATGGAAAATCTGAATGCCATTCTGGCTCCCGGCATGTTGGTGCGTCATCCCCAGTACGATGAGTGGGGTATTGGGCAGGTCCAAAGCAACATCGGCGCCAAGGTCACCGTGAATTTTCCCAATGAGGGCAAGGTGGTGATCGATGGAACGCGTATTGCTTTGATCCCGGTCTTTGATGCTTGAACATCCTTTCTAAAACCTTAACGCATTGCAACCTCTGGTCGCACGCGTCGTCAATCTCTACCCTTTTTCAAGATATGCCGATACACCGCCCGCGATGAGCCTGACCAAAGACCCAGAATTTCGTGTGAGCCTTGTGGACGACCCGGCGGACCTGCGGGCAGCGCAGGCCTTGCGTTACGATGTTTTCGTGCGCGAACTGGGCGGTGGTGGCGCGATGGTGGACCATCATGCCGGCCTTGAGCGTGATCGCTTCGATCCCTTTTTTGATCATCTTGTTCTGTACGATGATGCGGTGGGACAGGTTGTTGCCGTTTACCGCATGCTGCGCGTCGAACAGGCCGAGGCAGCGGGGCAATTCTACTCCGAAGATGAGTATGATCTGGCACCCTTGCGCGCGACGGGGCGGAGATTGCTGGAGCTAGGTCGATCTTGCGTCCACAAAGACTATCGCGGAGGGGCGGCGCTGTATCATCTTTGGAATGGTCTTGCCGCTTACGTGGCGGAGCATCAGATTGACATCATGTTTGGCGTCGCGTCGTTCCACGGCACCAATCCACGAGCCATTGCGCAACCTCTGTCGCTCCTATATCACCGTCACCTTGCACCCGAACCGCTGCGCGTGACGGCCCGGGCACCGCACGCCGCCTCTATGGATCTGATATCCGAAGATCAGATCGACAGACGCGCGGCAATGGTAGATATGCCTGCCTTGATCAAAGCCTATCTGCGCCTTGGCGGTGTCGTGGGGGAGGGGGCCTATGTCGATCATGCCTTCAACACGACAGATGTGTGCCTGATCATGGACACTGCTGCTATGTCGGACCGTCAGAGGCGGATTTATGGAGCAGTTTCATGAACATGACATGGGACGGTGCACCGCCGCCTGACCATGTGGTGCGTGGTCCGACCGCGGTGCTGCGCATTCTTTGGCGAGGCGCGGGTATCGTTTTGATCATTCTCATCGGATTGGCGTTGCTCCTGCCTTTGCGTTTGATCGAAAGGCCGTTCTTTGGGTTGACGCGCCCTTGGACGCCCTGGATCACGCAGGTGGTGTGCCGCTTGTCCATGTTCTGGCTTGGGCTGTCCTACATCCGCACTGGCAAACCGATGAAGGGGCGGGGCGCTATCGTGGCCAACCACTCCTCCTGGTTGGACATCTTTGTTCTAAACGCGGCCGACCGTATCTACTTCGTGTCGAAATCAGAAGTGGCGGGATGGCCCGGTATCGGTACGCTGGCCCGCGCAACAGGCACGTTGTTCATTGCTCGCGATCCACGCGCGGCCAAGGTGCAAACGGAGTTGTTCCAAGAGCGGTTGCTGGCCGGTCAAAGGCTTTTGTTTTTCCCCGAAGGCACCAGTACAGACGGTTTGCGTGTTTTGCCGTTCAAGACGACCTTGTTCGCGTCATTCTTCGCTGAAGATCTGCGCCCACATCTGTCCGTACAGCCGGTCACGGTGGTGTACCATGCGCCGCAACGTCGTGATGCTAGGACCTATGGCTGGTGGGGTGACATGGAATTCGGCACACACCTTTTGGCAACGCTTGCATTGCCGCGACATGGACGGGTGGAGGTGATCTATCACGCGCCCTTGCGTGTGTCCGACTTTGCGGATCGCAAGGCTTTGGCGGCGGCGGCGGAGGTGGCGGTACGCGCCAGTCATGCGCTTGCAGCGGGTGAACAGGCGGTAAGCGACGAGACCGGAGTTTAACCTTTTGTTGCGCGCGTGGCCTGTCACCCCTCGTACACCTCCTGTGCACCCCCCGTACACCGGGGATGCACCACACTATGGCAAGACGGCTCTTGCGCACCAGATCTTGTGCTTATTTGATCCAAAGGACGCGCTTGCGCGCGATACCAATCCAGTCGCCTGTAACTGGTGTGCTCGCAATTGTGCAGCCGGGCGTGGATGGTGTCGAATGGGGCTTGCCATTTCAGAGCGCTTGGCATAATCGGCGCGCACTAACTCCGCAGTTCGGGGCGGGCAGATGGGGGAGACATCCCCAGATGTCCACCGGTTGGCGCATCCGCGCTGATACCCCGGGCAAGGCGAAAACCGGAAAAGGATAAAGCACATGGCTCTTCCCGAGTTCTCCATGCGTCAGCTGCTTGAAGCAGGCGTACACTTTGGTCACCAGACACAGCGCTGGAACCCGCGCATGTCGCCCTTCATTTATGGCGCGCGCAACGGCATCCACATCATGGACCTGACGCAGACTGTTCCGATGCTGGATCAGGCCCTGCAAGCTGTCCGCGACACTGTCGCAAAAGGCGGCAGCGTTCTGTTCGTTGGCACCAAGCGTCAAGCGGCACAGCCCATTGCGGATGCAGCCGAGAAATGCGCGCAGTACTACATGAACCACCGCTGGCTGGGTGGCACGCTAACCAACTGGCAGACCGTGTCGAAATCGATCAACCGCCTGAAGTCGATCGATGAGCAGTCCGAGAACGGTTTTGAAGGTCTGACGAAGAAAGAGCGTCTGGGCATGGAACGTGACCAGGGCAAACTTCAAGCCTCGCTGGGTGGTATCCGCGAGATGGGTGGTCGTCCTGATCTGCTGTTCGTCATCGACGTCAAGAAAGAAGCGCTGGCCGTCGCGGAAGCCAACAAGCTGGGTATCCCGGTTGTGGCTGTGGTCGACACCAACTGCTCGCCCGATGGTGTGGACTATATCATCCCCGGCAACGACGACGCGGCCCGTGCCATTGCGCTGTATTGCGATCTGGCATCGCGCGCAGCCCTTGACGGCATGAGCGCCCAACTGGGTGCAGCCGGCGTTGATCTGGGTGCGATGGAAGAAGCACCGGTTGAGGAAGCTGTCGCCGAAGAGGCCCCCGCAGAGGAACCCGCTGCTGAAGTGCCTGCTGCTGAAGCGCCTGCAGAAAGCTGAAGCGTCACACAACTGACATGTGCGGCGGGCTAAGGCCTGCCGCAACCCACACCCATTTGAGGAGAGCCAAGAGATGGCAATCACAGCAGCATTGGTGAAAGAACTGCGCGACAGCACCGGCGCAGGCATGATGGACGCGAAAAAAGCGCTGACCGAAACCGGTGGTGACATGGAAGCCGCTGTTGACTGGCTGCGCACCAAGGGCTTGGCGAAAGCCGCCAAGAAATCGGGCCGGACGGCTGCCGAAGGTCTGGTGGCCGTTGTTGTCGACGGTGGCACTGGCGTTGCGGTTGAAGTGAACTCGGAAACCGACTTTGTTGGCAAGAACGCTGAATTCCAGGAAATGGTGTCCGGCATCGCCACCGCCGCTTTGGGCGTGGACGGTGTTGAAGCACTTGCTGCTGCCGACATGGGTGGCAAGTCCGTTGCAGACGTCGTGACTGACAAGATCGCAACCATTGGCGAGAACATGTCGGTCCGCCGCATGGCCAAGATTTCCGGCGGTACAGTTGTGTCCTATGTCCACAACGCGGCAACTGCCGGCATGGGTAAAATCGGTGTTCTGGTCGCCATGGACGGCGGCGACGAAGCGTTCGGCAAGCAGGTTGCGATGCACATCGCGGCTGTAAACCCTGCAGCTTTGTCCGAGGCCGACATGGATACTGCCGTGGTCGAGAAAGAAAAGCAGGTTCAGATGGATATTGCACGTGAAAGCGGCAAGCCTGAGCAGGTCATCGAGAAGATGATCGTGGGCCGGATGAAGAAATTCGTCGCCGAATCAACCTTGCTGAACCAGTCCTTTGTTGTGAACCCCGACCTGACGGTCGAGGCGGCTGCCAAGGAAGCGGGCGCAACCATCACCGGCTTTGCCCGTCTGGAAGTGGGCGAAGGCATCGAAGTCGAAAAGGAAGACTTTGCAGCTGAGGTTGCGAAAGCAGCTCAGGGCTAATCTTTCCCTTGCATTGAATGTGAAACGGCGCGCCCATTGTGGCGTGCCGTTTTGCGTTGGAGGGGATGTTTATGCTGGATGTGGGCGATGGTCACCGGCTGTGGTTTGAACAGGCCGGGCAGGGCGCAGATGCCCTTGTGTTGCATGGTGGGCCCGGATCTGGCTGCAAGCCGGGACACTATGATCTGTTTGATCTGTCGCGATACCGCGTGACCCTGCTGGATCAGCGCGGTTGTGGTCGGTCAACGCCTCTTGCCTCCGAAACGCTGGACGCTTTGGACGCCAACACGACACAGCATCTGATTGCCGACATCGAAATGCTGCGTGTCCATCTGGGCGTGGATGCTTGGGTGCTGTTTGGCGGATCATGGGGGTCGATGTTGGCTTTGGCCTATGCACAGGCCCATCCCACGCGCGTGCGGGCGCTGGTTCTGGCGGGGGTGGCAACAACGGCGGAGCGAGACTTGCGTTGGTTGTATGGGGATGTGGGGAACATGTTCCCCGAAGCATACAAGGAGTTTTGTGCAGCCGTGCCGGAGGTGAGCATGGCCCCCGAGGCGACGGTGGAGCGTATACGTGCCTATGCTGAGCTGTTGCAGGATCCTGTCCGTGCGCAGTCGGCTGCGGATGCATGGTGCCAGTGGGAGACCGGGATCTTTGGTGGTGATATTCACGCACCGGAGTCCCGTTATTCCGACCCGTCCTTTCGGCTGGGGTTTGCGCGGATCGTTACGCATTATTTTGCCCATGGGGCTTGGATGGACGACGATCAATTGCTGCGGAATGTCGGGACCATCGCGCACGTCCCGTGTACCATGATCCACAGCCGGTTTGATCCGTCTTGCCCGTTGCGCGCGCCGTGGGAATTGGATCAAGTTTGGCCGGCGGCGACCTTGCGGGTGCTGGATGGCACGACCCATTCCGCCTTGGACAAAGAGATGGTCCGGGCCATCCGTTCAGCGACGGATTCATTGGTGCTCTGAAGGCAAAGGTGGGCGAGATCGCGTTTGGGGTCGCAATCCCGCCCGTTTGTCGGCGTCCTTGGCCACGGGGATGAGACACGTGGACGCTACAAAGTCCGACCCACCTGCTGAAAAATACACAGGCGAGCCGGGTCCGGAAGATCCGGTCGAAACGCAGTGCCCTCGTAATCGCGAGAGGTCCGTTTCGCTGTTCCCTGGCTAAAGCCACCACTCACGGAACACGCCTACAATGCCAAATTTACGACGTGTTAGCAAAGTGGGGGATTCCTTACCCAATGGTCAAAAATTTCACCAGCTCGTCTCTGAGTTGTGTTTTTGTATCTTTTTTGGGCAGTCATACACAGAAAATAACCGAACGACCGCATTTGATCAGATTTCGAAGGCTTGTTCCAAAGGCTGCCAGTGCGATCGGACCTGCAGATTCGCGCGGTCAAAAACCATCACGTTGCCACCTCCTCCGGGGCCTTGATCATGGTCACGGCTGATTGGTGTATTGGCGCAAGCGCAATACAGAAGCGCGCCAACCGCACCGTGTCCTACGACCAGGATGTCCCCAGGCGGCGCCGACCGCGCCATGTTTTGCACGCTGGTCAGAATGCGATCTTGGGCATCTTGCGCGCTTTCCCAGCCCCGGATTGACTGCGTGGGGTTGGCAAAGAATGTGTCCGCAGTGGTTTCGAACTCGATTGGGGGCAAGTAGCCTGTGGCAGAACGGTCATTTTCGTAGCTGTCTTCGGCGATGATGACGTCCAGTCCCAAGGCAGAAGCAAGTGGGTGTGCTGCGTCACGTGCTTTGCGCTCGGGGCTGGAAAAAACCGAGTGCGTGCCCTTCAGCCTATCGTGAGCAATTTGGGCGAGTGCGTTGATCCGCGCTTGGCCTACATCGTTCAGTGACCACTCGGTGATCGGTACGTCGGGATCTATCAGAACCTGCGGATGGCTCAGATACATCAGTCGCGCGGAATGAGCCATTATGCTTCGAGGATAAACATCTGATTTGCGAATGCCGCCTTCAGGACGGCTTGGGCTGTGGTTTCCACCGCCAGCGCCTCCCGTGCAAGGCGAAGATGTTTTTCCACCGTCGCCGATGTCAGCCCCATCAGAACTGCAATATCCTGCATGGTTTTGCCGTCACCGACCCATTCCAGAGCTTCGCGCTGGCGTTTTGTCAGGGATCGATTGGGTGCCGTATAGGGCAGGGTAAGAATCTTAAGGTGCGCCACATTGTTCATAAGGTGAATGTCGCGCCCATGTTGGGCCCACACGGCATCGACTTCTTCCTGCGTCATGCCCTCACGCGCGGTCAGGGCAATTGCACCTTTTGAACGGGCCGAGACCGACTTGAAGCTGATCGTGTATCCCACAGTCACACCCATGGAATAGTTGAATTCAAGCACGCGCTGTTCTGACTTGCTCAGCGTTTCAGAGGATTGCATTTGCCCAAGGATACCCCAGCTGCACGCCCCTTCGTTGTTCAAAGCCCAGTTGACCATGGGGGCGTGGACATAATGCTGTTCGCCCAGAAATGTATCCGTGTAGGCGCGGTCGTGGTTTGTGAGGATGATGAAATCTTCGGGATCACCCAGCGAATTGCCGGAGCGGTAGCGGGTAAAGCCATAGATCAATCTGTCAAACCCGTATTCGGCCATCTTGCGCGAATGGGCTTCCCATAGTTCCTCTATGGTTTGACAGTTTGACAGCCTGTGCAGATAGCTTTTCAAGTCCGCCCCCCAAGGTGTCCTATCAACGCGTCCAGAGCCAGAGTATAGCCTGCAACGCCAATGCCGCAAATCATGCCTATGGCCACCGGCGCAATATAGCTGTGATGGCGAAAGGTTTCGCGCGCATGGATGTTGCTGAGATGCAGTTCGACGACCGGCACTTCGGTTCCAAGGATCGCATCATGCAGCGCGATGGACGTGTGCGTGTAAGCGCCCGCATTCAGAACAATCCCGTCATGCGTGCCCTTTGCGGCATGAATCGCGTCAACAAGTGCACCTTCGTGATTGGATTGCGCGCATATGACGTCATACCCGTTCTTCGCCCCGTGATCACGGCACAGCTGCTCGACCTCAGGCAATGTGGTTGCACCATAAATCTCTGGCTGACGCGTGCCGAGCAGGTTCAGATTGGGACCGTTGAGGACCAGAACAGAAGTCATGGGAAAAACCTTAGATTTATGACGGTGTTATCCATTCTGCCCCACATCTGTCCAGTGCAGCTTTATGCCGATGCGTCAAACACCGCCAGTCCAAGCCATTCTGCAACAAGTGCAGGCGTTTCTGAGCCATCTATTTCGATTGTCAGTGCCATGGTGCGCAACAGTTCACTTTCGTTCCGCTTTTGAACGTCGTTGAGTGTGAAACGTCCTCGCAACCGGTTACCGGGCTTTACAACGGCGAGGAATCGCAGGCGATTGAAGCCATAATTTATTCCCATGACCTGCCCAGGCATGAGAGGAAAGCAATCATATGCGAAACGCGACGCCAGGCTGAGTGTCAGAAAGCCGTGGGCAATTGTGCTGCCAAAAGGTGTTCCCTTGGCCCGCGCCGGGTCGACATGAATCCACTGATCATCATGCGTTGTGACGGCAAACTGGTCGATCATTGGCTGATCGACCGTGATCCAGTTTGAAACACCAACTTCGGTCCCGATCTGTTGCGACAGGGTATCCAGCGCTGCGTCGATACTCATGGATCTGCGCCCACACGCACCATGCGCTTGCCAGTGTTGTCCCCGTTCAAAAGGCCGATCAGCGCTTGGGGAGCGTTTTCCAGCCCTTCGACGATATCCTCGGTGACCTTGATCTTGCCTTGCTGGACCCAGGCTTGCAAAGTGCGTGTTGCTTTGGCGTCATCCTGGGCAAAGTCCATGACGATGAACCCCTCCATACGCAAGCGTTTGACAACAACAACGCCGGGCAGGTTGCGGGGGCCGGTTGGATTGGTCGTGTCATACTGGCTGATTGCGCCACAGCATACAACGCGACCACGTTCGTTCATGAGGGCCAATGTGGCTTCAAGAATGTCTCCGCCCACATTATCGAAATAAACATCGATGCCATTCGGACAAGCTGCCTTGAGGGCTTTGAACACGCCGCCCGCCCGGTAGTCGATGCAGGCGTCGAAACCGAGATTGTCTGTGACAAATGCGCATTTCTCCGGTCCTCCGGCGATTCCGACGACGCGGCAGCCAAGGGCCTTGCCGATCTGACCAACATAACCACCAACGGATCCTGCGGCAGCGCTCACCACGATGGTTTCGCCAGCCAAAGGTTGACCAATCTGCATCAGACCGTGGAATGCTGTCTTGCCTGCAATACCATAAACGCTCAGCAGGTGGCTGAGCGGCTGGATCTTTGGCAGTTTTTGCAACTTGTGGGCAGGGCGGATGACATGGTCGGCCCAAACACTCTCTGCTGCGACAATGTCGCCGGGGGCGAGGCGGGGCGATTTACTCTCCATCACCTCGCAGATGGAGTAGGTGGGCATTGGGTCGCCCGCATTCACCGCGTCGCGGTAGGTTGCGCCTTGCATCCACGACCGGTTGGCGGCGTCGATGCTCATCAGGATGGTGCGCAGGAGCACTTCGCCATCCTGTAGCGCGGACATTGCCGCCTCCTGTAGCTCGAAGTGTTCAGGGCCAAGTGCACCCTGAGGCAGGCTAGCGACGACAATCTGGCGGTTGGTCATAGTATGGCTCCTGTGTATGAGGGGGCATGACGAAAGAATACCGCCAACCCGTTTACGCGCCGCCCGAGGGAGCGGCTGACTTGTTTCTGATACGGCATGGGGAAAGCGCGCCAGCGCGTTCCGGCGTGAGTTTTCCGATGAAGGATAGCAGCGGTGACCCGCCTTTGCATCCGCAGGGCGAGCGGCAGGCGTCGGCTGTTGGTGAGCGTCTGAAAGGTGAAATTTTTGCAGCGCTTTACGTGACGAAGTTGATGCGTACACATCAAACGGCCGCACCGTTGGCGCAACATTTGAATATGACCCCGATAGAGAACCCCGATTTGCATGAGGTGAACCTTGGTGACTGGGATGGTGGCTTGTATCGCATCAAGGCGGCGGAGGGAGACCCGATCTATCAACGTGTCAGGGACACGCAGGATTGGTCGCCGATTCCCGGGGCAGAGACGCGTGATGCGTTTTTTGGCCGGGTGCGCAGAGGTTTGTTGGGTGTCGCGGCAGCGCACGCGAACCAGCGCGTCGCGGTATTTGTCCATGGCGGCGTGATCGGTGCAGCTCTTGCGATGGCAACAGGTTCTGAGCCCTTTGCATTCCTTGGCGCTGCCAACGGGTCGATCAGCCGCCTTGTGATCCATGGCGAACGTATGATCGTCCGGGGTTTCAATGAAACGCAGCACCTGGACCACCTCTAGTCGTTTGTAAGCACGACCTTGCCTTGCACCTTGCGGTCGGCGATCAACTCCAGTGCTTTGGCCGCGTCCTGCATTGGGAAACTGGCAGAGATGTGCGGCTTTATTTTCCCTTTTTCATACATTTCAAAGAGTTCCGTGATGTTCTGCATATGGCCCTTGGGATCGCGATAGATTGATGCGCCCCAGAACACGCCGACGATCTGACACGATTTCAACAGGGTTAGATTCAACGGGATGGCCGGAATACCGGCCGGAAACCCAACGACCAGGAACCGGCCGCCCCAAGCCATCGAGCGGATCACCGGTTCGGCATAGTCGCCTCCCACGGCGTCATAGGCCACGTGCACACCTTCTGAGCCTGCAACTCTCTTGATCTCGGCCGAAAGGGCCTTTTGCGCGTCGCGGTCCATCTCGCGCGGGTAAATGATTGCATCGTCAGCGCCCAGATCGCGGCAAAACTGCGCTTTTTCCTGTGAACTCACAGCGGCGATCACACGGGCACCTGCCGCTTTGCCAAGCTCGATGGCTGCCGCACCAACGCCACCAGCCGCGCCAAGAATGAGAAGAGTCTCGCCTTCCTTCAACTCCCCTCGGTTTTTCAACGCGTAGTGGGACGTACCGTATGTGAAAATGAAGCACGCGGCCTGATCAAACGGCATGTCGTCCGGAATTTTCACACAAGATGTTACGGGGGCACAGAGGTGGGTGGTGAAACCACCAAAGCTGGTCATGGCCAGAACACGGTCGCCGACCGCCAGATGCGACACGCCATCACCCAGCGCTTCGACGACACCGGACACCTCGCCGCCGGGGGCAAAGGGGCGTGGAGGTTTGACCTGATAAAGATCGCGAATGATCAATGTGTCGGGGAAGTTGACGCCCGCAGCCTTCACCGCGATCCGCACTTCTCCCTTCTTTGGTTCGGGAGTTGGCTGTCCGGTCCATTCCAGCGTTTCAGGGCCACCGGGTGCGGTGCTGAGCATGGCGTGCATATCGGGTCCTCCCACCCATGACGTTACGGCAGGGGTGCAATGTGCCTGCCTTTGTCACATCCTGCAGTTGAGGAGGCGCGGCTGTAAAGCCGTGGACCGGGCGACGTTACGGTAGCCCGCAGATCGGAGGAGAGAGCCATGGATCCCAAAACCCTTTTTTCATTGGATGGAAAGGTGGCTCTGGTCACCGGCGGTGCGACTGGCATTGGGCGGATGGCTGCCACCGGCCTGATGATGGCGGGGGCCCGTGTTCTGATTGCAAGCCGAAAGGGTGACGCCTGTGAGGCGGTGGCAGCGGAGCTGAACGCCATAGATGCGCAGGGTTCCGCCGAAGGGTTTGCAGGGGACGTCGGCAGTGAAGAAGGAATTGCAGCGCTGGTCGCCGAGGTGTCCAAGCGCACCGACAAGCTGCATATCCTCATGAACAATTCCGGTGTCACCTGGGGCGCACCCATGGGACAGTTCCCACATCAGGCGTGGGAAAAGGTCATGAATGTCAACGTGGCGGGGCTGTTTCACCTTACGCAAAGTCTGTTGCCGATACTGATCAAGAGTGCGACTGCCGATGACCCGGCGCGCGTTGTCAACGTGGGGTCGGTCATGGGCGATGCGCCACTGGGCGATGGGGCGTATTCCTATGCCGCGTCCAAGGCGGCGGTGCTGCATATGACCAAGATCATGGCCAAGGAGCTGGCTGGGCATCATGTGACCGTGAACGCGCTGGCACCGGGCCCATTTGTCAGCAAGATGACCGCTTTCACCACGGCTGACGAAGATATGCGCAACAAGGTTGGTGCGGATGTGCCGCTGGGGCGCGTCGGCCGAGATGAGGATATTGCTGGTTGCATGCAATTCCTGTGCGGGCAGGGCGGTGCCTATTTGACAGGTGCAATCCTGCCGGTGTCCGGGGGGATTCAGGTCATGTCAGGGCCAAACCTGTTCCGTGCGGCGCTGGAGGGATGATCCGCTTCGACGATCAGGTTGCTATTGTGACTGGCGCCGGAGCAGGCTTAGGCCGCTCCCATGCTCTGGGGCTGGCTGAGCGCGGTGCGGGTGTCGTTGTAAATGATATGGGCGACGCCTCTTCAGTGGTTTCGGAAATTGAAGCGGCGGGCGGGCAGGCCATGGCCATCGCGGCAGACGTCTCAGATGCGGGCGCTGTCAGTGATATGGTTGCGCAGGTCATGGATCGCTGGGGGCGGATCGACATCCTGATCAACAACGCCGGCATTCTGCGGGACAAGACCTTTGCCAAGATGGACATGGATGACTTCGCCAAGGTGATCGATGTGCACTTGATAGGAACAGCGCAGTGCTGCCACGCGGTTTGGCGGATCATGCGCAGCCAAGGATATGGGCGCATCGTGCTGACGGCGTCCGGTTCAGGGCTTTATGGCAATTTTGGTCAGTCCAACTATGGGGCGGCCAAGGCCGGTATGGTTGGTTTGATGAATGTGCTGCACCTTGAAGGCGCGCGGGACGACATCCGGGTGAACACCCTGGCCCCCACTGCCGCAACCGCAATGACCGAGGGGCTGCTGCCGCAGGTGGCGCTTGATCTGCTTCAGCCAGGAACAATCACACCCGGTGTGCTGCATCTTGTCAGTCGGGATGCCCCAAGCCGCACGATCCTGTCAGCGGGAGGAGGTACGTTCGCGGTAACTCAAATCACTGAAACCCAGGGCACGTTGATCGGAGGTGACATCACGCCTGAGGCGGTTGCCGCTGCATGGTCTGAAATCACCGATCCTTCAGGCGCCGAACCATTGGAAAACGCTTTTGCACAAACCCGCAAATACGCGTTGCGGGCAGCGAAGGCCAAAGGGGTCGATCTTGACTGGTAGCGGGCAATGCTCCTTCATCTTGCCAAGTAAACTCCGGGGGCCGGGGAAGCGCCCGGGTCCAATTCTCCTAAACCAAGCAAGGACCAGATAAATGCGCGACGCTGTCATCGTCTCTACCGCTCGTACCCCCATCGGCAAAGCGTATCGTGGGGCGTTCAACGCGACGACGCCCCAGGCCCTTTCAGCGCACGCGATCGAACATGCGGTCAAACGCGCTGGTATAGAGGGGGGCGAAGTGCAGGACGTGATCCTTGGGGCGGCGCTGCAGCAGGGGCACACTGCCAGCAACATTGCGCGGCAGGCGGCCATTCGGGCCGGACTGCCTGTGACAGTGGCAGGCATGAGTGTGGACCGGCAATGTGCGTCCGGCATGATGGCCATTGCGACGGCCTCCAAGCAGGTGGTGCACGATGGGATGGATGTGGTCATTGGCGGTGGGGTCGAATCTGTGTCGATGGTTCAGACCCCTGAAATGCGCGCGCATGGCGACCCCTGGCTTAAGGCGAATAAGCCGGAAATCTACATGACCATGCTGGAAACGGCAGAAACTGTCGCTGATCGGTATGGCATTAGCCGCGCAGCCCAAGACCGCTACGCGGTACAGTCCCAGGCCCGCACCGCCGCCGCCCAAGAGGCTGGCAAGTTTGCGGACGAGATCGTGCCCATCACAACGGTGATGAAGTTTCAGGACAAGGAAACCAAGGCGATTTCGGAGCATGAAGTCACCCTAGACAAGGACGAGGGCAATCGCCCCGGAACTACATATGAAAATGTTGCGGGTCTCAAACCTGTGTTTTCAAATGGTATTAACGTAACGCAAGGTGAGTACATCACAGCCGGAAACGCGTCGCAGCTGTCTGATGGTGCGTCAGCGGCCGTCGTGATGGAGGCGTCGCTGGCCGAAAAGAAGGGGCTGGCCCCGCTTGGTCGGTGTGTCGGTGTGATGGCTGCAGGTTGTGAGCCGGACGAGATGGGTATTGGCCCGGTCTTTGCGGTGCCGCGCCTGCTTGAGGCGCATGGGGTCACGATGGACGACATCGGTCTGTGGGAGTTGAACGAGGCCTTTGCCGTTCAGGTGCTGTATTGCCGGGACACGCTTGGCATTCCGGATGAGCTGTTGAATGTGAACGGCGGTGCCATCTCGATCGGGCATCCCTACGGCATGTCGGGTGCGCGGATGGTCGGCCATGCTTTGATCGAAGGCAAGCGGCGCGGAGCCAAACATGTGGTGTGCACCATGTGTGTTGGTGGCGGCATGGGCGCGGCTGGTCTGTTCGAGGTACTTTGAGCACCACATCTTTGAGCGGTCGAGATCTTTTGGGGAAACAACAGGCTGGGCGATGGATAAACAAATGACACAGCAGGACAGGTTGCCAAATGCGTTGCAGGGCTTGCGCATTCCAATGATCGCAGCCCCGTTGTTCATCATCTCTGTGCCCGAATTGGTGATTGCTCAATGCAAGGCAGGTATTGTCGGATCGTTCCCTGCGCTGAATGCACGCGAAGATGAGGGCGAGCCGCCGCTGCTGGATGCATGGCTGACCCAGATTTCAGAAGAGCTTGACCGCCACAACCAGGCCAATCCCGACACACCCGCTGCCCCCTTTGCCGTCAACCAGATTGTGCACAGGTCGAACGGACGGCTGGAGCGCGACCTGGAGATTTGCGTCCGGCACAAAGTGCCAATCTGGATCACGTCACTGGGCGCACGGGTCGAAGTGAACGAGGCCGCGCATTCCTGCGGAGGCGTCGTCCTGCATGACATCATCAACAACACGTTTGCCCGCAAGGCGATCGACAAGGGGGCCGATGGTCTTGTCGCTGTCGCCGCGGGGGCGGGCGGTCACGCGGGCCAACAATCGCCGTTTGCCTTGATCCGCGAGATCCGCGAATGGTTTGATGGTCCAGTGGCCCTATCTGGCGCCATCGCTACGGGTGAAGCATTGCTAGCGGCCCGCGCGTTGGGTGCCGATTTTGGCTATATCGGCTCGCCTTTTATTGCGACAGACGAAGCAAACGCGGTGCAGGGATACAAGGACATGATTGTGGACGCCGGCGCTGAGGATATCGTCTATTCCTCTTTGTTTACTGGGGTGTGGGGCAATTACCTGCGTGGTTCGGTTGAGGCGGCTGGTATGGACCCCGACAACTTACCCACCGCAGACGCGGCATCGATGAACTTCTCTTCGGGGTCGTCAAAGCCCAAGGCCTGGAAGACGATTTGGGGCTCTGGACAGGGGGTGGGGGCCGTTAGCTCGATAGGACCCGCAGCCGCAATTGTCGACAGGATCGCCAGCGAATATGCGGAAGCCGGGGCGCGACTGTCGCAGGATTTTTCAGGAAAACTGTGATGGACACCCAAACGCTTGATACAGCCGCCGTGGCGGCCTTTCTCAAAGACAAGTTGCCAGGGTTTGACAAAGCCATCGAGGCGACAAAGTTCGCAGGGGGCCAATCCAACCCAACTTTTCTTTTGCAGACGAATGCGGGGAACTATGTTCTGCGCCGCAAGCCTCCAGGTCAACTTTTGAAATCGGCTCATGCTGTGGATCGAGAGTTTCGGGTGCAAAAGGCACTACATGGTTCAGACGTGCCGGTCGCGAAAATGCATGTTTTATGCCAGGATCCATCCGTCATCGGTTCGGACTTTTACGTGATGGACCATGTCGCAGGCAGGAACTTCAACGAGACCGACCATGGACGGGGTGAACAATGAGGATCGGTCGGCAATCATCACAGATATGAACCGCGTTTTGGCCGCGCTGCACGAGGTTGATATCGAGGCGGTCGGACTGTCGAATTATGGCCCTCCCGGTCACTATTTGGAGCGGCAGGTTGGGCGCTGGACAAAGCAGTATCGCGCATCTGAAACCCAGAATATCCCGTCGATGAACAGCTTGATTGAGCGACTTGACGCTGACATGCCCGAAGATGATGGCCAGCGTACGCTGGTGCATGGTGACTATCGCATCGACAACATGATTTTCGAAACCGAAGGCACGCGTTGTCTGGCGGTGCTGGATTGGGAGCTAAGCACAATCGGCCACCCTTATGCAGATCTAGCATCGGTCATCATGCAATGGCAGTTGCCCGCCGGACCACAGGGCCGCGGATTGATGGGCGTAGATCGCGCCAGTTTGGGGCTGCCGTCTGATGCAGAATTTGTTGGGGCATATTGCGAAAGACGGGGTTTGGATCGCGTCGACCGGTTCGGTTTCTACGTCGCGTTTTGTTTTTTTCGCATGGGGGCGATCATTCAGGGGGTGCTGAAACGAGCCATTGACGGAAATGCGTCCAACCCGGAACGTGCCATGCAACTGGGCGCGTTTGTTCCTGTGTTTGCTGACAACGGATTGAAGGCCCTAGAAAGTGACCAATAACATAGCCTTATCGCGCTCTTGTAAAGCTATGCATCAAGAATTATTAACGTGTGGCAATCGCGCGCCCGGATTCAACCTAGACGCTTGACTTATCCTGTACCTGTGCAACGCTGGACCTATCCCGCCTCGTAAACTGGCCCGAAAGAGGCCGCCCTGGCGGTCCGCGTCCTAGGGAGGAACATCATGCGCACTACCACCATGCTTGGGCTGACCACTGCCCTTACTTTGGCCGCCAGCGCGTTTGCCGCTGGTGCTGACACGATCAAGATCGCTTTCATCGACCCCTTGTCTGGCCCATTTGCAGGGACAGGCACCAACGGCTTGCATCAATACGAATTCGCTGCCGAGGAGCTGGTGAACAAGAAGGGCGGCGTTCTGGACGGCGACATGTTCGAGATTGTGGCCTTTGACAACAAGATCAGCCCCAAGGAATCCCTGATCCAATTGCAGGTCGCAATTGACCAGGGCATTCGCTACATCGCGCAGGGTAACTCGTCCGGTGTCGCCAACGCTCTCACAGAAGCGATCAACAAGCACAACCGCCGCAACCCGGAGGACCGGGTGTTGTTCCTAAACTATTCTGCCGTGGATCCGGCGCTGACAAACGACAAGTGCAACTTCTGGCATTTCCGTTTTGACGCCAATGCGGACATCAAGATGGATGCACTGACCGATAGCATTGTCGGCAATGATGCCATCGAAAAGGTCTATATCATCGGTCAGGACTACAGTTTCGGCAAGGCCGTGGCAGCTGCTGCTGTGAAGTACCTGGGCGAAAAGGCACCTGAAATCGAAATCGTCGGGAATGAGCTGCACCCGATCGGAAAGGTCAAGGATTTCACCCCCTACAGTCGGAAGATCGTCGCTTCTGAGGCGGACGCCGTCATTACCGGCAACTGGGGTGCCGATATGGTCGGCCTGGGCAAATCCGTGCTGGAGAATGGATTTACTGGCCCGATCTATACATATTACGCCGCAGCTGATGGGATCACCGCAGCCTTCGGGGATGCCGGGGTGGGCAGCTTGCGGCTCGTGGCAGAGGGGCAGTTGAACCCACCGCCAAATGACACTGCGTCAGAATATATTCAGGCGTTCAAGGCCAAGTATCCAGATGGCAATTTGAGCCAGGCCCGCATCACCAATGTGATCGAGATGTTGGCCAAGGCGATCAACGAGGCCGGTACGGCCGACGACGTTGTTCCAGTGGCCTATGCACTTGCCGGAATGGAGCACGAAAGTCTTTGGGGTGGCAATTTGATGATGCGCGAAAGCGATCACCAGCTGATCCAGAACGTACACATCATGGAGCATACTGATGACGTCGTGTACGACCACGACAATTCCGGCTTCGGCGTAAAGGTGGTCAAAACGGTCGAGATGGCCGCGGCCGACAGCCCCACAAGCTGCAAGATGCGCCGCCCGTAACTTGATCCAGTGGGGCCGCGTTTCGTCGGCCCCGCATTTTTCTTCTGACCAAAAATACCACGGGGAGTTTGAGGGGTGGAACCCCTCATTCTCAAACAGAAATCGCGTCGCGCAAGCGGCATTGGGATCACGCCTGATATGGACCTTATCCTCGTCAATCTGATCGATGGACTTGTGACCGGCCTGCTGCTTTTCATGCTGTCGGCTGGTCTGACGCTGATCTTTTCCATGATGGGCGTGCTCAACTTTGCCCATGCCAGTTTCTACATGCTGGGCGCATATTTCGCCTTCCAGATCAGCCTGTATATCGGTTTCTGGATGGGTTTGCTCATCGCGCCGCTTGTTGTTGGTGTGCTCGGAGCAGGTGTGGAACGCTATGGGCTTAGGCGTGTGCACCAATATGGCCACGTGCCAGAGCTAATCTTTACCTTCGGACTCGCGTTGCTGATCGAAGAGGTGGTTCAGTTCATCTGGGGCAAGAACCAGATGCCCTATGCCACGCCCGAAATCCTGCAATTCACCGCGTTCTCCATCGCGGGCAATTCCATCCCTGCCTACAAGATCTTCATGATCTTCATTTCGATCGCGATCTTTATTGGATTGCTTTACGTCCTGACGCGGACACGCGTTGGCATGATTATACAGGCCGCCCTGACATACCCCAAAACGGTCGAGGCTTTGGGTCACAATGTGCCGTTGATCTTCATGGGAGTGTTTGGCGTCGGTACGGCGCTGGCTGGCGTGGCTGGCGTCATCGCAGGGCCCGTGCTGGGCACATTCCCGGGTATGGCCTTTGTCCTTGGCTCAATCGTTTTCGTCACAATCGTCATTGGCGGGCTGGGCTCGCTTTGGGGCGCGCTTGTCGCTTCTTTGCTCATCGGTTGGATCACCACCTTTTCCAAAGCTTACAACCTGCGGATGGAAGACCTGCTCACATGGGCAGGCTTTACCAAACCCGAACCGATCTGGGACAGCGCGTGGCGTGATTTATGGTCGATCACCAGCCCGCAGATTGCGGACATCCTGCCGTACATCCTTATGGTTTTGATCCTGATTTTCCGTCCTTATGGCCTGTTCGGAAAGCGTGACGCATGACAGATCAGTTCACCACAGACCCGGAAAAACCTGCACAGCGGATGCGCGCCGGTGCCATGATCATCCCACTGATGCCATGGGGGATCGCAGCTGTATTGCTCATGGTTCTGCCGTTCATTTTCACGGCCAACTCCGCCATAACCATCATGAACCAGATGGCCATCACAATCATCTTCGCGCTTGCGTATAACATGCTGCTGGGGCAGGGCGGTATGCTGTCCTTCGGCCACGCAGTCTATGCCGGTGTCGGTGGGTTTGCCTGTGTTCACATCATGAACATGGACGATTTCTTTGCCGGTATCCCGCTGCCCCTTCTGCCCATCTTTGGCGGGCTCATGGGTATGGGACTGGCAACCATCGTCGGAAGCTTTTCGACCCGCAAGGCGGGCACAGTTTTTGCCATGATCTCCCTTGGCGTGGGTGAGCTGATCGCGGCCTGTTCCGTCATCATCGTCGCCTTTTTCGGCGGCGAAGAGGGGATATCGGGCGACCGCACTTACGGCATGCCGTTCTTCGGCGTCGAATTTTTACAACAGATCGAGGTCTACTACCTGATCGCTGCATGGCTCTTGATATCTGCTGCATTGATGTATCTTTACTCCCGCACTCCGCTCGGCCGTATGGCAAACGCCGTACGCGACAACCCCGAGCGGGCCGAATTTCTGGGCTATTCCGCGCGCTGGGTCCGCTTCTTTTCCTTTGTCGCATCCGGTTTTTTCGCAGGGGTCGCGGGCGCGCTTTTTGCCGTCAACTACGAGATATTGACCGAAGAAAACTTGAACACCACGCAGTCCGGGCTCATCCTGCTTGCCACCTTCTTGGGCGGTGTCGGTTTCTTCTTTGGACCTATTCTGGGCGCCATAGTGTTCACCTTGGTGCAGACCGTGCTGAGCCTGCAAACCGAACTGTGGGGGTTTTATCTTGGCATCGTCTTTGTCGTGACGGTGATGTTTTTTCCCGGTGGGCTCGCAGGGCTGATCATGATGCATGTGCCAGCCATGCGCCTTGGCAAGCTGGGTCGGCTGGGCATACCCTACCTCAAGACGCTGGGGGCGGGTGCCGTTGGATGCTTGGGGGCCGCCGCACTGATCGAGATGACGTTCCATCTGCGTCATGCAAGTGCGGGCGATCATAGCATGACCCTTTATTGGATCACATTCGACAGCCACACCATGCTGCCTTGGATTGTCGCGATCGCTGTCACTCTGATCGGCTTTGGCGTGGCGCGCGCCACGGCACCGGCACTGGCCGAGGCTTGGAATGATGCGAACACACCTAATGGAGCCCCACGATGACCGCCGCGCTGGAACTGGACGGGCTCAAGAAGTCCTTTGGTCAAACCGAGATCATTCGCGGTGTGGACCTCAGCATCGGCAAGGGTGAACGACACGCGATCATCGGGCCCAACGGGGCAGGTAAATCGACTCTGTTCAACTTGATCACTGGCCGCTTTCCCCAGACCGAGGGCACCATCCGCCTTCACGGTCAGGACCTCGCCGGCAAGGCGCCCTTCGAGATCAACCGTATGGGTCTGTCCCGCAGTTTTCAGATCACTAACATCTTCCCCAAGATGACAGTGTTTGAAAATGTTCGCTGTTCGTTGCTGTGGTCCATGGGATACCGCTATAACTTCTGGTCCATGGTTGGGCGCTCCCGCGCACTGACGGAAGGGACCGATGAAATCCTCGATCAGATCAACCTGACGGCCCGCCGCGATCTGCCCGCGGGTGTGCTCAGCTACGCCGAGCAACGCGCGTTGGAGATCGGGATTACGATAGCCGGTGGTGCAGATGTGATCATGCTGGACGAACCCACCGCCGGGATGAGCCATTCGGAAACCGACTACATCGTCGATTTGATCCGCACCGTGACAACGGGGAAGACATTGATCATGGTTGAGCATGATATGGGCGTGGTCTTTGGCCTTGCAGATCAGATATCGGTATTGGTCTACGGCGAAATCATCGCGACCGGCACACCTGAAGCCGTTCGCGCAAACACCAAGGTTCAGGAAGCGTACCTTGGCGAAGCATTGGAGACGCACTGATGCTCGATGTTGCTGACTTGCATGCCTATTACGGCAAGTCCCATATCCTTCAGGGCGTTAATATCCAGATCGCCGAGGGAGAGATTGTTGCGCTGCTGGGCCGAAACGGGGTGGGGCGCTCGACCACGTGCAAGGCTGTGATGGGGGAAGTGGAACCGCATGGTTTGGTCAAGTTCCGCGGGCAGGAGATTGCGGGCAAGAAAGCCTACGAGGTTGCCAATCTCGGGATCGGGTACGTGCCCGAAAACCGAGATATCTTTCCGGGGCTCACGACCCGTCAGAACCTGATCCTGGGCCTCAAACCCGGTCAAAAGGATGGGCAGGGACGTTGGTCGATGCAGGACATGTTCGACATGTTCGAAAACCTTGCACACCGGGCTGATGTCGAGGCGTCTGTGCTGTCAGGTGGCGAGCAGCAGATGCTGACCATGTGTCGGACTTTGATGGGCGATCCGGACCTCGTGATGATTGACGAACCGACGGAAGGTCTGTCGCCGCAAATGGTGCAACGGGTTGCGCAGTTGCTGCAGGAGATTGCGACACGAGGGATTGCAACACTGCTCGTCGAACAAAAACTGTCCATCGCCTTGGATATCGCGCACCGCGTCTATGTCATGGGACATGGGCAGGTCGTGTTTGAAGGCACACCAGCCGAGTTGAAAGCGCGCGATGACATCCGCAAAGAGTGGTTGGAAGTCTAGGTCTCTGAGGGCTGAACATACCGCAGGGGCGTTGGCAGGCCAGGGGCAACGCCCCAACAGTTTAGATGGCGCGGCGGCCTTTGACTAAAGTGCCACCGCCTTTTCGTACGATGGCCGTGTCGTCAGTCGATCAACGTACTGAGCCAACTGCGGCATCTGAGACATGTCGATGCCAATACCTTTTGCAGTAATCGCCGCCGATCCTGTCATGATGTCAGCCGCGGAAAACTCGCCTGCCAGATAATCCTGTCGGTCGAGAGCGGCATCCACGGGCACCAACATCTGTCCAAGCAGCTTTTTCGCGCGTTTGGCATGGATTTTGGACTGCCGTTCGGGCGGCAAGAAGAATGTTTCGACCATATAGCTGTTCACCTGCGGCATCAGCATACCCTCGGAGTAATGCAGCCATTGCAAATAGTTGGGATAATCCGCGCTGCTCTCAGCCGGTCGAAACCGACCGTCGCCATGGCGTGCGAGCAGGTATTCAAGGATCGCGCCGCTTTCCATGATCTGCAAATCGCCATCAACCAGCACCGGCACGCGGCCCATGGGATGAATGTCGGCGCGGTATTCAGGGCTGCGCATGGCAGGATCGCCGAGGGCGTAGGACACAAGCTCATAATCGAGGCCCATCTCCTCCAGCAGCCATGCCACACGTATCGCCCGGCTGCGCGGTGCAAAGTAAAGCTTGAGCATTGAGATCCTCCCTTGGTTTCAGGCTATCCCCCAGTCTTTTGTCTTGGCAAGGCAGCGAGGCCCCGTATCGTGGCGATATGTCACTGACACTAGATTCACACCGCCTTGCCCGTGTTCAGAATTGGGCAGATCGCTATACATCCGACCAGAGATTTGCAGGCTTGTCTGTCCTAATCCGTCAACACGGAAAGGAAGTTTGTTACGCTCAATCCGGTGTACGGGATCTTGAAGCCGGGGCTGCTTTTGATCGGAACACTGTGGCGCGCATCTATTCGATGACCAAACCGATCACGTCGCTGATCCTCCTGATGCTGGTTGAAGAAGGCTTGCTGCATCTGGATGCGCCGCTGTCCCGTTTTCTACCCGCGTTTTCCGATATGCGTGCCCTTCGACCCGGGGCGGTTGATCTGTCGCAAACCGAACCCTGTGTCACCCCCACTTTGCACCACTTGCTCACTCATCGATCTGGTTTGAGTTACCCATTCAATCCGGGTGTTCTGCCAGAGGCGATGGCAGAGCAGGATTTGCTGTTTAAACCCACAGCGGGCACGTTGGCCGAACAATGTGACGTGCTGGCCGAACTGCCGTTGGCTTTTTCGCCCGGGCGGCGTTGGGAGTATTCGGTTGGCATCGATGTCATTGGCCGAGTGATCGAGGTGGTCAACGGCCAAGCGCTTGATCAAGTCTTTCGCGAACGGGTGCTGGATCCACTGGGTATGGGGGACACCGGGTTCTCGGTTTCGGATGGAACGCTTGACCGTTTTGCCAGCCTGTATACTCCGCTGGCCGGGGATGCCATGGACTTGAACGCTGCCGCAAACGGTGACAGTTCGCTCAGGCTTTTTGATGCTGCTGCAAACTCTCCGTTCCAGCGCACCACCTGTTTCAGTGGTGGCGGCGGCCTGGTCGGGACAATCGACGATTACATGTCGTTCGCCGAATGCTTGCGGAACCGAGGGCAGGGGCTGATATCACCGTCGACGGCCGATTTCATGATGTCGAACCATTTGCCCGGAGATATCGCCAGCCTTGGCCCCGCGAGCTTTGCCGAACAACCGATGGACGGCATGGGGTTTGGGATTGGCGGTGCGGTCGTTATCGACCCGGCCCGCAGCCGCGTACCTTCGTCGATTGGTGATTTCAGCTGGGGTGGTATGGCATCTACGTTCTTCTGGGTCGACCGTGTACATGATGTAAGCGTCGTCTTCTTCACCCAACTCAGCCCGTCCTCCAGCTACCCGGCGCGGGCTGAACTCAAAGCGCTGGTGCATGGCGCATTGATGTGACAGGAAAAAATCCATGACAGATGCACATCAGACGTTGTTGGACCTTCTCGCCGTAGAGCGGCTTGAAGTCGATTTGTTCCGTGGAACCGGGCAGGGTGGCGAGACACCCACGCGTATTTTTGGCGGTCAGGTGATCGGGCAGGCATTGGCGGCAGCTTATCGCACAGTCGAGGACCGGTTGTGCCATTCGTTACATGCCTACTTTATCCGTCCAGGCGATCCGTCCATCCCGGTGATCTATCAGGTTGATCGCGCGCGGGATGGCGGAAGCTTTACGACGCGGCGCGTCGTGGCAATCCAGCATGGGCGGCAGATCCTGAACATGTCTGCGTCCTTTCACGCGGATGAGGACGGCTGGTCGCATCAACACCCCATGCCGGATGTAGAAGGTCCGGACCACCTGTCCGACCGTACAACGCTGCGCGAAGCCGTGGTGGATCGGATACCTGAGAAGTTCCATGAAGAGTTCCTGCGCCCGCGTCCGATTGATATCCGAGAGGTTGCGCCGCGTGATTTCTTCGCGCCGGACCCGATGGATGACCGCAGTCACCTTTGGTTCCGCATGGCTGCGGCGCGCGGGATCAGTTCGCAATTGCAACATTGCCTTCTGGCCTATGCGTCGGATCTGAACCTATTGGGGACGGCATTGCGGCGCCACGGACAAACCTGGTTCACTGGCCGTGTCATGGCAGCCAGTCTTGATCATGCCATGTGGTTCCATGCACCTGCTGAATTCTGCGACTGGCACTTGTACACCATGGACAGCCCATGGTCGGGCAAGGGCAGGGGCTTTAACCGAGGCATGATCTACGACAAGAACGGCACGCTTGTCGCGTCGGTCGCACAAGAAGGGCTTATCCGGCCCATCACACCCAAAAGTTAACCACTATAGGCGCGGTTCAGTTTCTGCATGCCAGCAATCCAACGGTCGTAATCTGCCGCTTTGCGCTGCATGTATTTCAGTACGTTCGCATGGGGCAGAACCAAAAATGTTTCGTCCTGGATGGCGTCGATGCAAGCGCGTGCGGCATCCTGAGGTTCGAGCATTCCATCTATGGCAGCGACATGGTCTTCGTGACCTTCTGTCATTGCTGTGCGAACGGCTTGCGGGCACAAAACCGATACCTTGATGCCTTCGTCGCCGTGCGTCATGGCCAACCATTCCGCAAGTCCCACAGCTGCGTGTTTTGTCACACCATATGGCGCGGATCCAACCTGATTCAGAAGACCAGCGGCCGACGCAGTGTTTAACAGATAACCTTCACCACGCTCTGCCATGCGGGGAACAACGTGCCGCGCGGCCCAGACATGTGCCATCACGTTGATGTCCCACAGACGTTGCCAGTCCGCGTTTGGCGTTTCTGTGCCGCCTTCGACCAAAACGCCCGCGTTTGAGCAGAAAATGTCGATCGGGCCGATGGTTGTTTCGGCGGTTTCAATCAGGGATTTGATCTGCTCTTCGTCTGACACATCAACTTTGACTGCCGTCCCGTTGATTTTATGTGAAGTTTCTTGCGTGCCTATAATGTCTCGATCAGCACAAACGATGTGTTTGGCACCCTTATCTGCAAAAGCATGGCATAGTGCGCGCCCTATGCCGCTGGCTGCACCGGTGACGACGATAGTCTTGTCTTTGATATCCATAAGCAGCCTCAATGCAGCGGTGCCGAATAGCGCACATTTACACACTAGGTCGCATCGATTTTGATGCCAAGCCGGATGGCCCGCGTTTGTTGACGCAAACGGTTGATACGGAACTGTTCGTCTTTCTTTGACTGTTGCGCTGGCCAATGCGGGCATTTGCCAAATGCGCGAACAGACGTTAGCATTTGTACCGTAAGGTTCACATTCACAACAGGAGGGCACACGCTGAGCATGCGCATCATCCGCCGACTTCAGCATGGTCCCCGTTTCGCCCTGTAAACTCGTTTGCAGGGCCGACCACAGGTAATCTCACCACCGGTCTGCTCAAAGCCGCGTTGCGGCACCCTTTTTGTGTTCCGAGATTCCTATGGCTATTCTCCTAGTAAATGCTCTGGCGGTGACGCTGGGCAATCCTCTTTTTCCAACCTCAACCTCACAATTTCCAAGGGCAATCGGATCGGTCTGGTTGCGCAAAACGGCAGCGGGAAATCGACCCTTTTGTCCTGCCTTGCCGGGGAATTTGACCAAACCAGCGGAGAGGTCACGCGCGCACGCGGATTGCGCATTGGCTATGTGAAGCAAGACGTTCCATCAGAGGCACTGTCATACACTATTTATGATTGGGTCTTGGCCGCGCTTCCGTCTGAACAGGCAGATTATGAAAGTTGGCGTGTCGATATGGTGTTGGACGAACTGTCGGTTCCTTACGAGTTTCAACACAGATTGCTTGCAGAGCTTAGCGGTGGGTGGCAGCGCATCGCGATGCTCGCCGCGACCTGGGTCAACGAGCCTGGCTTGCTGTTGCTCGATGAACCGACCAATCACTTGGACTTGCACCGTATTGCCGTTCTCGAGAATTGGATGGCGGGGCTGCCCAGCGATCTGCCGCTTGTGATGACTTCGCATGATCGGGCATTTCTAGATGCTGTAACCAATTGCACACTGTTCTTGCGTCCCGAGCAGTCACGTATTTTTACGCAACCGTTCTCGGCTGCCCGCGCCGCGCTGGAAGAAGCCGACATGGCGGACACCCGTCGGTTTGCCAACGATCTGAACAAGGCGCAGCAACTAAGGAAACAGGCAGCCAAGTTAAAGAATGTCGGTATCAATTCCGGCTCTGACTTGCTGTTGACCAAGACAAAGCAACTGACCGAACGGGCGGATAAAATAGAGACCGCTGCAAGACCTGCGCACAAGAATAGAAACGCAGGCGACATCAAGCTTTCGAACAGCGGGACCCACGCCAAAGCACTGATTTCCCTTGATGATGTCGAGGTTAGAACGCCAAACGATCAGCTCCTGTACAAAACCGGCAAGAAGTGGATTTCACCCGGTGATCGTGTTGTGCTGCTTGGTGCGAATGGCTCGGGCAAAACGCAACTGGTCAAGATGATTGCGCGTTCTTTGGGCGGGGAAGGCACACAGATCAAATGCGCAGCATCTGCGGTCGCGGCGTATTCTGATCAGCATCTGAGCCAGCTTTCGGACAGAGACACGCCCATGAGTGCCGCGACACGTACATTCGACATTGGCGATCAACGCGCACGTGGCGTGTTGGCCGGCGCAGGCGTCAGCTACCAGATGCAAGATACGCGAATAAGTGCCTTGTCCGGCGGGCAGAAAGCCCGCTTGGTCATGCTGGTTCTTCGCCTTCAAAATCCAAACTTCTACCTGCTGGATGAACCCACAAACCATTTGGATATCGATGGTCAGGAGGCATTGGAGAACGAGTTGATCATACGCGATACGTCCTGTCTTCTGGTCAGTCATGACAGGCGTTTTCTGCGAAATGTGGGCAATCGCTTTTGGTGTATTCGGGGCCAGATATTGGAGGAGGTCGACAGCCCCGAGGCGTTCCTCAATTCTGAAATGCAAACAGCCTAGGGGCTGGTTGATGTCGCACGATCTTGCCCATATGCGGCATCTGCAATCACAGAGCGGAGCCGATACGCCGTCCTTTTTAAGTCCAAACAGAACAGCGCATTGGACAAACCCGTCACAGGCAATACTCTGGCATAGAGGTAAAGAGCAGAACCGTTTTGGAGGAAACGATGTCTGCAGTAGACCATATCAAGGAGATCGAAGCCGCGCTGTCAGAGCGCCCGGTGCAACGCGATGACTTTGTCGTTGCGTCGTGGCGCAGGTGTATCGAACAGCACGGGCTTGATCCCACCAAACCAACGCCTGCGTATATTCTGCCAGAACGCCAACTTCGACATCATCAGCAACAGGCGGAACGATTGACCTCAATTGCCCGCTTGGGGCTGGAAGATCTCTTTCGGCAGGTCGCGGGCCAGAACTACGTTTTATTGCTTACGGATGCGCAAGGCGTCACCGTTGACTACTTCGGTGATGCAAATTTTGAAGACGACCTTCGTGCGTCGGGATTGTTCTTGGGGTCGGCATGGTCCGAGGCGCAGTCGGGAACAAATGGCATAGGTGCTTGCATCGAAACCGGCAGGGCGGTGACAGTTCATCAGGAAGATCATTTTGATCTGCACCACGTTCCCTTGAGTTGCAGTGCTGCCCCCATTTATGATCTCAGGGGCGGTTTGGCCGCTGTTTTGGATGTGTCATTGCTGCGGTCTCCGCAGCCAAAAGCGACACAGGCATTGGCGTTGCACATGGTCAAGACGGCAGCGCGGCGCATTGAACTTGCCAATCTGATGGCCGAGATGAGGGCGAATTGGGTGCTGCGCTTTTCTCGACGACCAGAGTTTGTCGAGGTGGACCCGGATGGTGCACTGGCCATCGACGATTCCGGAACGATCATTGGCGCGGCGCGTCAGGCTCAACGCATACTCACAGGTCCGGAGGCAGAGGGCTGTGCGGTTGTCGGGCGTGCACTGAATTCGTTTCTGGACCTTGAAATGGATGATCTTCCTGCATTTTCCAGGGGGCGCTCAACGCGAGACCGATGCGTGTTCTTGAAAACAGGTGATGTTGTCTATGCACATGCAATTGCCCCACAGCCCTCTGTTCGTCCTGGCAAACCGCGGCCGTCGGCAAAGCTGTCAACTGCGTTTGCGGCTTTGCACTGCGGTGACCCCATTGTTGAACAGACATTGAACATCGCCGAGCGCCTGGCGCGGAACGATCTGCCGATCTGGATTACAGGTTCGAGCGGAACCGGGAAGGAGCGGCTCGCACGTGCAATTCATAAAAAGCGTGGCGAACGGTCCCCCTTTGTTGTCGTTCAATGTGCGGATTTCCCGGGGCGGGAATTGGAAGCCATCCTTTTTGGCGACACGGGTGGTGATGGCGGCCTTGTCGCCCGTGCACGCGATGGCGTGTTGTTTTTGGACGCGGCAAACGAATTACCTGCAACCGTGCAAGCGCGTCTGGCCCGCGCTCTCACCGATGATGGGATAAGGCCTGCAAGTGGGACCAATCCGATTGCGATCAAGGCCAAGATCGTTTCAGCAAGCACCGTGTCGCTTTCCGAATGCAATTTACGTGATGATCTGATGTTTCGATTGGGTGGTGCATGCCTTGATTTGCCTGACATTGATGACCGCACTGATTTTGATGGCCTTGTCGACAAAATCATACGTTTTAACGGCATAGCAGCACCAAAGGCGTTTAGGATCACGGACGGTGCTCGATCCCATCTTCGAAATCGCAAGTGGCCCGGAAATATCCGGGAACTGAAGAACGCGTTGCGTGTCTCAATGGCGCTGAGTGACGATGGCTGTATTGACATTGAACATATTCCAAAGCCGGTGACACAGCTTCGGAGTAACCAAGTTGCTGACCTTGAACACAGTTTGGAGGAATGCGGGTGGAACATATCGCGCGTGGCGCGTTTACATGGTGTGGATAGAACCACGATCCACAGACAGATGAAGCGCGCCGGGGTCAAACGCCCATAACGCCACACAGTGTTGCATTGGTTTGGAATGCAACACAATTTCAGTCACATCTGCGCTGCGGCGCAGCGCATTTACCGTCTTCGGATATGTCCGTTTGGTCAGTCGGGCAAAAATCACCTTTGAATTCACGGGAGGAGATCACGCTATGCTGGATACGTCACACAGCGATCAAATGGAGGACACGCTGAACCGGTTCGGTGATGCGTTGGCACACGGTCAGATAGATGAGGCCGTGTCCATGTTTCAGAGCGATTGCTATTGGCGCGACCTGGTTTCGTTTACATGGAACATTCGCACGATGGAGGGGCAGGACGCCATCCGCGACATGCTGCACGCGCAGCTTGCAACAACCAAACCGACAGCTTGGCAGATTGCAGACGGTGAAGTGGCCACAGAAGAAGGCGGTATCGTTACGGCATGGATATCTTTTGAAACCGATGTCGCGCGGGGCTATGGCCTCATCCGTTTGAAAGACGGTTTGATCTGGACACTGCTCACGTCGATGACAGAGCTGAAGGGGCACGAAGAGCCACTGGGCCATGAACGCCCGCTTGGCGCCAAGCACGGCGCAGGCAAGGGGCAAAAGTCGTGGCGTGAAGAGCGGGATCAGGAAAACGCCGAGCTGGGGCACTCACTCCAACCTTACACAGTGATCATTGGAGGCGGGCAGGGTGGAATTGCGCTTGGTGCACGGCTGCGTCAGCTTGGTGTGCCCACAATCATTATCGAGAAAAACGACAAACCTGGAGACAGTTGGCGCAATCGCTACAAGTCGCTCTGCCTGCATGATCCGGTCTGGTACGACCACCTTCCTTATCTGCCGTTCCCATCAAACTGGCCTGTCTTCTCGCCCAAGGACAAGATCGGCGATTGGCTTGAGATGTACACCAAGGTCATGGAGTTGAACTATTGGACCAAGACCACGGCGAAATCTGCCAAGTTCGATGAAGGCTCCAAAGAATGGACTGTGGTGGTCGAGCGTGACGGTGAAGAAATCACATTGCGACCAAAACAACTGGTGATGGCCACCGGGATGTCAGGCAAGGCAAACGTCCCGAGTTTCCGCGGCATGGATAAGTTCAAGGGAGATCAGCATCATTCATCCAAGCATCCGGGTCCCGATACCTACAAAGGGAAGAAAGCTGTTGTCATCGGGTCCAACAACTCCGCCCATGATATCTGTGCCGCATTGTGGGAAAATGATGTTGACGTAACAATGGTTCAGCGGTCGACAACCCATATCGTCCGATCTGATCCCCTCATGGAGATCGGCCTTGGCGATCTCTATTCAGAGCGGGCCCTCGAAGCTGGCGTGACGACCCAGAAGGCGGACATGATTTTTGCGTCCTTGCCGTACAAGATCATGCACGAGTTCCAAAAGCCGGTGTACGACAAGATCAAGGAGGTGGATGCCGACTTCTATGCAGGCCTTGAAAAGGCAGGCTTCCAATTGGATTGGGGGGCTGACGGATCAGGGTTGTTCATGAAGTATTTGCGTCGCGGCTCGGGCTACTACATCGATGTCGGGGCGAGCCAATTGATCATCGATGGCAAGATCAAGCTTGCCCACGGTCAGGTCAGCGAAGTTGTCGAAGATGGCGTGCTCCTTGAAGATGGCACCAAGCTTGAAGCGGATCTGATCGTTTATGCCACGGGCTACGGCTCAATGAATGGTTGGGTAGCTGATCTGATTGATCAGGATACGGCCGACAAGGTTGGCAAGTGCTGGGGGCTTGGCTCCGACACACCCAAAGACCCGGGTCCTTGGGAAGGGGAGCAGCGTAACATGTGGAAACCAACACAGCAGGAGAACCTTTGGCTGCATGGTGGAAACCTGCACCAGTCACGGCACTATTCGCAGTACCTGTCTCTGCAACTGAAGGCGCGATATGAGGGGATCGACACGCCCGTTTACAAATTGCAGGCCTCTCACCATCTGGGTCGCTAATCAGTGTACCCGGGGCAACACGTGTTACCTGGGTACACGCTTACGAAATTGTGAAACAGATTTCACGCCCTATTGGGCGCCGGAGTGGTTCACCCAAGCTGTGGGAGTGAGCCGATCATTTCACTTGGTGAAGGTATCGGCAAATTGCTCTCTCAACGCCTTCTTCTGAACTTTCCCCATCGTGTTTCGGGGAAGTTCAGGAAGTATCACGAGCTTTTTTGGCTGCTTGAAGCGCGCAAGCGAAGAACCGATTTCGGCGGCTATGGCATCGAGATCGGGTTGGCGGTCAGGCATCGCAACAATAATGCCGAAGACACTTTCGCCAAAATCTCTGTGCGGCACCCCGATCACGGCGCTTTCGAGAACGCCGTCCTGCTCATCCAAGATCAACTCTATCTCCTTTGGATAGATGTTGTACCCGCCCGAGATGATCAGATCTTTGTTGCGCCCAACGATTGTGACGTAACCGTCCTCGTCAATCGTTCCCAAATCACCAGTGATGAAAAATCCGTCTGCACGCAGTTCTTCGGCCGTCTTTTCAGGCATCTGCCAGTATCCCTGGAAGACATTTGGACCGCGTACTTCTATCTGGCCGATGTCTCCATTCGGCAGTGACACACCGCTCTTGGGATCAGTGATCTTCAACTCAACTCCGGGCAGAGGAATGCCAACGGTTCCAGCGCGGCGCTCTCCCGCATAGGGATTGGACGTGTTCATGTTGGTTTCGGTCATGCCGTATCGTTCGAGGATGCGATGGCCTGTCCGTTCTTCGAACTGGATGTGTGTTTCGGCTAGTAGTGGGGCGCTGCCGGATACAAACAGCCGTATATGAGTTGTGAGGTTTTTGTAAAACGGGCGTCTCCCAAAAGGCGCGTGTAGAACGTTGGCACACCCATCATTGTAGTTGCATTCGGCAGTTGGGTGATCAGCTGGTCCAAATCGAATTTTGGCAAGAAGATCATCTGGCCGCCGCACAGCAGGGTGATATTGGTTGCTACGAACAAACCGTGCGTGTGAAAGATTGGAAGGGTGTGGAGCAAAACATCCTGTGAGGTGAAGCGCCATTCCTTTTGCAGCACCTGAGCGTTGGACAGCAAGTTGCTTTGAGTCAGCATGGCCCCTTTGGACCGTCCAGTCGTGCCGGAGGTGTACAACAGTGCTGCAAGGTCGCTGCCCGTGCGAGATACGGTTTCAAAAGATTTCAAGTAGGGCGCAGCGTTGTCCGCAAATGAACCTGAACCATCCGCATTCAGAGTCTCCAGCTTCGCCCCGTACCGTTCTGTGATCGCAGCCAGAGCATTGCGTTTACTGCCCTCTACAAGCACCAGGCGTGCGCCGCTGTTTTCGACAAAATAGGCCACCTCGTCCGGGGTGTAGGCCGTGTTCAGCGGTAAGAAGACCAAACCAGCCTGTACACACGCGGCGTATACAGCCAGCGTTTCTGGAGACTTGGCGGTTTGAACAGCAACCCGATCTCCGGCCGTCAGGCCCATATCGGCCATCAACCCTGCATACTGTGCTGCGATGTCCAGAAAAGCCTCGTAGGTGAGCGAAAGGCCTCCGGGCAAATGCAGGAACACCGCATCGCTTGCGCGGTGCTGACCAAACAGTGTGTCGTAGAGTGGGTTGGGCATCGGTCGCTTTGACTACCTAAGTGTTGGTTGAGAGCGTTGAACTGAGCGCGCGGACGTCGGATGACGCTGCCACTGTTTTGTGGGTCACGAAGTGCTCGTGGTTCGTTGTGATGCGAGAAAGGTCATAGATATAGTTCACCATGGCACCAGACGATTGTCGTATTCCATTGTCGGACAAATCCGCATCGGCATGGACCGCATGTACCGATGCACCGTTTCCCAAATGAAAGCGTGCAACTGGGTCCACGGGTAGTCCATCCTCGCGCTTTGCTTCTAGCAGATAATGCGCGACCTTTACCTCAATGGATGCGTTTTGCAAAAGCGGAGCATCCGCCCGGTCCAGCCATCTTGTCAGGCCGGGGATTGGCGACAGGGTCACAAATGTCTGAAGGTTTGAAAGGTCACGAGACAGGTCCGCAACCACCTGTTTGATCAACGAATTTCCGAATGAAATGCCCGCAAGCCCATCCTGGCAATTGGAGATGGAATAGAACACTGCGGTGTCAGCCTCTTCGGCATCGATGGGATTGCGCCCATCAGCCAGAAGGTTCTGAATGGAATTCGGGATGCCCTTGGTCAGCGCGACTTCGACGAAGATCAAAGGCTCATCCGGTATCGCGGGATGAAAGAACCCAAAACACCTGCGGTCCGAAGGTTGCAGGCGGCGGCGCAGGTCTTCCCAGCTGTCGATCGCGTGGACAGCTTCGTACGCGATGATCTTTTCAAGGATTTCGGCGGGGCTTGCCCAGTCGATGGGGCGCAGCACCAGAAAGCCGCGGTTGAACCATGATGCAAACAGATGTTGGAAATCCACATCAAGGGGCTCCAGCACTGGAGCGTCACGCATCATACGCAAGAGATCTTTGCGCATGGATACCAGGTGCCGTGTCCCACCCGGTACTTGGTTCAAACGACGCAACAGCTCTTGCCGTTTCGGTTCGCTAGCGCGCACAAATTCACGGTAACTGCGCTTGGAAGGTGTTTCCTTGTAGGTCTTGAGGCTTTCGACAACATCCACTGGATCGATTTCCAGATCGCGCATCATGAATTCAAAGAGCGCCTGCTTAAGCTGGTCATCGCCGCCGCTGTATTGATCCAATATAAGCCTTGCAAGCGTACTGCCGGAAACTTCCCCGCGTGCACTCAGCAGGTCTTGGGCCAATTCGGTTATGGCACGCCCTTGCGCATCAGATGACACCGCACGTGCATAGCGGCGCTCGAAAACCGTGGAGATGAGATCAGCGAAGTAACTCATATTGCGGTGCCCATGACTGCGTTGGGGAGCCACGTGGCCAAACCCGGGAAGAGGCACAACAGGATGATCGCAATCACCATACACGCGACGAATGGAAGTGACCCCTTTAGGATCGTTTTCAATGAGATGTCAGGCGCGATCCCGTTGATGACATAGAGGTTCAACCCAACGGGGGGCGAAATCAACCCGATTTCCATGTTGATGGTCAGCACCACGGCAAACCAGATGGGGTCAAAGCCAGCCGTTGTGATGATCGGCAGCAGGATGGGGGCCGCCATGAGGATCACGGCAACCGGTGGCAAAAAGAACCCGGCAATCAAAAGGAAAATGTTGACCGCTCCCATCAGCACCCAGGGATTCACGTCCAATGTACCAATCCACGCCGCAATGGACTGCGTGATGAAAAGGCTGGACAGCATGTAGGAAAAGACGCCCGCCGCTGCGATGATGAACAGGATCATCACGCTTTCCTTCGTGCTGTCGCGCAGCACCATCCACAGGTCTTTGGGGTTCCAAAGCCTGTAGATGATCATCGCGATCATCATGCACAAAAGGGCTCCGACGGCAGCCGTTTCAGATGGTGTAGCGACCCCTCCGTACATCGCATAAAGCACGCCAATGATGATGAAAATGAAAGGCAGGACGCGCGGCAGTATCTCGAGTTTTTGCCTCCAAGTGTAATTTGTGTGCGCCAGCAAGGCACGATCCCCTGATCGCCAAGTGGAGTAGAGAGACCACACCATGAACAGGCCCACCAGCATCAAACCCGGGATAACGCCCGCGAGGAAAAGACGCCCAATAGATTGCTCGGTGGCGATGCCATAGACGATCATAGTAACAGATGGCGGTATCAGGATGCCGAGTGTGCCACCGGCGGCAATGGAACCTGCCGCGACGCCATCCGGATACCCGCGCTTGCGCATCTCGGGAATACCCATCTTGCCAATCGCGGCACATGTGGCAGGGCTTGATCCGGACATTGCTGCAAAGAGTGCGCAGGCCCCGAGGTTCGAGATCACAAGTCCCCCCGGAACGCGGGTCAGCCAACGTTCAAGAGCCTCATAGAGATCGGCACCCGCCCGCGTTGACGCGATGGATGCCCCCATGATGATGAACATTGGGATCGACAGAAGCGCGAAATTGTCCAACTTTCCGAACAGGATCTCTGGCATCAGTTCGAGTGATCGCACGCCATCAAAAACCATGATGAAGCCCGTGGAGACAATCAGAAGCCCCAGAGCGACTGAAACGCCCGAGAACAAGACCAGGATTGTGCAGACCGCGACAAGTGCACCAAGCGTGAGCGGGTCCATTACATGTCCTCCAGGCCGAACGGCTTTTCGATCCCGAGCAGCATGGCGACCATGTCGGCAATCAGTTGCAGCAGGAACAAGCCGAAACCTATAGGCAGCGCAAGGTAGGGTATCCACAATCGGACACCCCAAACCGTGTCCGAACGCCAGTTCCGTTCCCATGTCAGATGCCAGAACTCATAACTGTACCACAGCATGATCGACACCATGATGATGGACAGCGAAAGAGTGAAAACGGCGAGGGCAAAGCGCAAACGTCTGCTCAACGCCAATGGCACAAGGTCCACGTTCACGTGCCCACGCAGACGCTGTACGTAGGGCAGGCCGATTAATGTTGCACCGATGGCAAGATAGATGACGGCCTCTGTTTGCCAGATGGTCGACCCGTTCAGAACGAAACGGATGAAGATCATTTGGCAAGTTATTGCAACAGCAGCAACAATCATCGCTGCAGAACACCAGCCTGCCAGTGTGGATAGTGCAGCCACGAAGCGCAGAAACGGATTATTGCCGGTGCGCGCAATCGTGGCGGAGCTTTGACCCGCCATCATGATGTCCTTGGAAGAAACTGTTCAAGAGGGGCCACCGGTTCGGGCGGCCCCTTGGAAAGATGTCACTCTACGGCCAGCGCCATATCCAAAAGCTCTTGACCGCCTTCGACTTCGGACACGAACTTGGCATAGGATGTTTCCTGAGCCAGAGCGCGCCAAGCTTCGAAATCTTCGGCTGACATCTGTGCGATTTCTACGCCAGCGTCTCGGAACACTTGCTCTGATGCTGCGTCCTGCTTTTTAGCTTCTTCAAGATAGAAGGCCTGTGCATTCGCTGATGCATCAAGCAGCGCTTGTTGTTGCTCAGGTGTCAGCGCATCGAAGCGCGATTTGTTCATGAGCAAAGGTTGATACATGAACCACAGAGCAACATCGCCGGCTGGTGTATAGCAACTGACCTGTTCATAGATGCGGTAGGACACAAACGACGATGACGACGTATTTGCGGCGGTCAGAACACCCGTCTGCATCGCGTTGTAGATTTCGGACGAGGCCATGGACGCAATGGATGCCCCGGCACCGGCCAGCATTTGCTCAAAGGCCTTGCCTGCCGCACGTGTCTGCAGACCCTGCACGTCTTCCGGCTTTGTGATGCACTTGTCCTTACCGACAAACCCACCGGCCAGATAGCCGTGAACCAGAACCATCACGTCGTCATCGGCCATCTTCTCTTCCAATGCCTCCATGAAAGGCGACTCGCTGAGACGTGCGGCGTGGTCATGGTTCTTAACCATGCCGGGCATAAGCGTCAGGTTGAAAGCGGGTTGTTGGCCACCGGCATAGCTGAGTGGCAGCACGGTCATGTCCAACTGGCCGCGGCTTAGTGGTCGATATTGCTCACGTGGTTTGAATAGCGATTTTGAGCCAAAGATCTGGATTTCGAGATCAACGTCAGCGGCTGCCACTTCGTCGGCAACCATCTGGGCCACTTGATGGCGTACGTCTTTGTTGGACCATTGATGCGATAGACGAAGTGTTTCCGCGCTTACGGTCGACGCGGCAGCGACGCACGTCGCAATGGCTGCGGCTGTGAGTGATTTGAATTTCATGTTGTCCTCCCTAGGCGTGAATCAACGTTCGTGGGTTGAAACTGCACTTCAACGCTTCCACACCGTGCATAACAAGTCAACTTTCTTGTATACAATATTAAGGTGGTTGCATTTGAGGAGGCGAATGGTACACCTCCTTTATGGATATCAGGCGCGCAGATCAGATTGCAGCATCCCTTGAGCAACTTGTTTTCTCAGGGGAATTTCGCGATGGCGAACGACTGGATGAACTGCGGTTGGCGGAACAGTTTCACGTATCGCGGACGCCTATCCGCGAAGCGTTGCAGGTTTTGGTGACGTCTGGGTTGGCCGAACAGGTGCCTCGTCGCGGTGTGTTCATCCGGCAGCCCGGTCCTGTCGAGCTGATGGAAATGTTCGAAACGATGGCCGAGATCGAAGCCGTATGCGGGCGTCTGGCCGCCATGCGCATGACGGATCAAGATCTTGAAGCGCTAACGGCTGCAAATGAGCGATGCCAGGAAGCCACTCAGGACACCGATCCTGACCGTTACTATTCAGAGAACGAAACATTCCACCAAATCATCTATCGTGCCTCGACGAACAGCTTTCTCGAAAAACAAGCGCTTCAACTTCAAAACCGCCTTAAGGCATATCGTAGGATCCAACTTCGGTTTCGAGGCAGGCTGGAGCAGTCCATGAGCGAGCACTCAGAGGTTCTGCTTGCGCTGCAAGAGGGCAACGCAGACAGAGCTGCATCGGTGCTACGCAGTCACGTTGCTATCCAAGGTGAGAAATTTCACCAGCTTGTTGCCAGTTTGAAACGCTGAAATCCATCAGCAACCATGACTGACCAGTTTTGGACTTTGGGCCAAGTTCTAACGTACGAACAGCGGTGGCTTTGATGGTGTTGGTGCCGCGTTCAATTCTGCTGCAACCGCACTGCTGCTTTTGTCACGCCAAAGTGCAGCGTGGCTGTCATCACGGCCAAGACGATCAAGCTTGCAAACATCAGGTCTGTCTTTGCTCGCCCGTTCGCCAACAACATTAGATATCCGAGCCCTTTCGAAGCGCCGACCCATTCACCAATGACCGCGCCGATTGGAGCGTATACGGCAGCGAGGGTCAGCCCGGTTCCCAATGACGGAAGAGCATAGGGTATCCTGATCCTTTGCATGATCTGCCTTTTGCTCGCGCCCATGGTTCGGGCCAGGTCCAACACGTCTGGCGGGATGCGGCTTAGTCCATCATAGAATGCGCTGGTGACTGGAAAAAATATGATGAGGACCGCCATCACGATCTTTGACGCGATGCCGTACCCAAACCACAGCGTAAGAATGGGGGCGAGAGCAAACACAGGAACGGCCTGCGTGAATACCAGAAGCGGCATGAACAACCGGTGCAGCCGGGGGAAAAGTGCCAGCTGGATTGCGGTGAATGCTCCCAAACATGAGCCAATCAACAGGCCCAATAGAACTTCGGTCAGCGTGATGCTGGCATGGTCCATCAGCAAAATGCGATTGTCCCAGGCGGCGGCAGCGACGCTGGATGGCGGCGGCAGGATGAATTTTGGAACGTCGGTGGCCCAAACCACTCCTTGCCATAAAAGCAGTCCGAGGGCACAGGCACCAATTGTGTAACCCGGCCTGCTCATTTTAGCCCCCGCAAGACGGAGAGAAGATCACTCTGGCAAGTGATGGTATCTGGCGCAAAGGAGTCGCGGATCGGTGGATTGGCGGGCGCAGGCCATTTTTGCACTGATGTTCGCCCAAGAACAATGATCTGATGGCCAAGGCGCACCGCCTCTGTCGGGTCGTGGGTGACAAGAAGCACTGTCTTCCCAACCAGCACCTCGGCAGCCAGTTCCTGCATTTCGGCGCGGCTACTGGCGTCAAGGGCCGAGAACGGCTCGTCCAGCAAAACGATGGGACGGTCTTCCATCAATGTACGGGCAAGCGCGTTACGCTGGCGCATCCCACCCGACAGTTCCCTGGGTTTCTTTTTAAGGTGGTCGGCAAGACCTACACGTTCAAGCAGGTTCTTAGCGCGCGGAAAATCAGGTTGCTTTCCGCGGAGGCGTGCGCCCAGAACCGTGTTCTCAAGTACGGTAAGCCAAGGCAGCAATAGGTCCATTTGCGCCATGAAACTCACCCGGTTGTTGACGGGGTGGTGGTCAGACGCGGCGATCGTCCCTTGGAAAACTCCGCCGCACTCCAATCCTGCCGTCAAGCGCAGAAGCGTTGATTTTCCGACGCCGGAGCGCCCCAGAACACAGGTCCAGTGACCTGCGTTCAGTGTCATTTCCAAAGGCCCAAACAAAGGCAGGCCGTCGATAGAGCAGGAGCCGTTGATATGGATAGATGGGGCTGTCGGTGTCACGCGGCCCGCATTCCCATATCCCAAAAGCGCACCTCCAACTCTGTGGCTGTGGTAAAGCGCTGCTGCAAATGTTCCCACCGGGCGGCGTGTTTGGGTTTGTCCCCCAAACGGCGCGCGACAGAAGCGTCGATCATGCGCCCGACATTGGCCATGACAGTTTGGTACTCTTCGCCCGCATATGTGTTGATCCAGTCTCGATAGGGCGTATCCGTGGCAGCATCTTGCGCCAAGCGCGCCCCGATCTCTCCATAGCCAAAACAGCAAGGGGCCAATGCGGCCATCAGATCCAGAAAATCCCCTTGTAACCCGGCATCCATCACGTAACGCGTGTAGGCAAGATTTTCGAACTCCTCGGATGCGTTGAACAACGTAGCTTCATCAATCCCTTCGGCTGCACATGTTTTGATGTGCAAAGCCATTTCGTGATTGACCAAGGCGTCGACGGTGCCCGCGCAGACCTTCATTTCATCCAATGTTTCCGCTTTGACGACGCCGAGGGACCATGCGCGAGCGAAGTGGACGAGAAAGACGTAATCCTGGATCAGATAGTTTAGAAACGCGGAGCGGGGCAGGGTGCCCTCGCGCAACCCTTCGACGAACCTGTGATGCGTGTAAGCCCGCCATGGTTCAGGGCAACCGCTGCGCCACATGGCAAAGATCTGCCCGTACGGTTTCATATTCATTGCGCCATCACGTCGATGGCTATGTCGGAGACCAAATTTATGCGTGGGATCAGGCCTGCTTCGAACAAAAAAGTTTCGAAATTGGCGTAACGACCGACATCCACTGCCGAGGGACGCAAGGCAAACCGGGGCAATGTGTCTGCCCACGCACGTCTGTTGAGTTCGTCCTGCAACTCAGGCGCCGTGCCCGAAAAAATCTCCCAGCTCTTTTCTGGGTGATTGATGATGTATTGTGTCGCCTTTTCCGTGGCAGCCAGGAAACGCTGGATCTGGTCAGAATTCATTGTGCCCGGGTTGGCGATGTAGATCAGTTCATCGTAAGGCGGCAGCCCTTCTTCCTCGACGTAGAAGCAGCGGCCGGGTACGCCTTCGATATCCATCTGGTTCAGTTCAAAATTGCGGAATGCGCCGATGACTGCGTCCACCTGACCTGACATCAAAGATGGTGATAGTGACCAGTTCACGTTGATCAGTTCGACATCGTCCAAGCTTAGTCCATGGGTGTTCAATACATGACCCAAAACGGCTTCTTCTACACCGCCGACGGAAAAGCCCACCTTGCGCCCTTCGAGATCGGCTGGCGACGCGATTGGACCGTCATCAAGTACCAAAAGGCAATTTAGCGGTGTTGCGACCAGCGTACCGACACGTTGTAAAGGCAGTCCTTCGTGAATTTGCAGGTGTAGCTGAGGTTGATACGAAATCGCCATGTCAGCTTGACCAGCTGCTACAAGCTTTGGTGGATCAGACGGATTGGCAGGGGCAATGATCTCAACCTCCAAATCCACGTCTGCGAAGAAACCTTTCTCTTGTGCAACGATCACCGGTCCATGGTCGGGGTTTACAAACCAGTCCAGCAGTAGGGTCATTTTATCTTGGGCCCAAAGTGGCGTTGCGCAGATCGACAGGGCGACTGCGAGGGCAATCGGTTTCATGCGTGAGTTCCTTCCACGTCGGCGTAGAAAGCCGTGAAATGGTGTGTTGGCCCGTGTCCGTGTCCGACCGCAAGGTCATCTGCACGCGCAATGGCGCTGGTGACGTAGCTTTTGGCAGCTGTGACCGCAGCGGGGAGGTCTTGCCCCTTGGCCAGCTGCGCTGCCAATGCCGAAGACAGCGTGCACCCCGTCCCGTGGGTGTTCCGGGTCTTTGTTCTAGGGCTTTCAAACCACCTGACATCTTGGCCTGTGACGAGACAATCGGGGCTGTCGGGGCCGTCAAGATGGCCACCTTTCACTAAAACTGCGCCCGGTCCGCATTGGATCAAGGCACGGCCTTGCGCTTCCATTTCGGTCCGCGTGGCTGCTGTTTTGGTTCCCAATAGATGCGCTGCTTCTGGCAAGTTGGGGGTTAACAGCGTCGCCCGTGGCAACAGTTGATTCCGGACAACGTCCACAGCGTCGGCCTGAAGAAGCTCGGCGCCGCCCTTGGCAATCATGACAGGGTCAACGACGACCGGAGCCTTACAGGTGTCAAGCGTGGTCACAACGGCTTGGGCGATCTCTGCATTTGCGATCATCCCAATTTTCACGGCATCCACTCGAATATCGGTGAAGATCGCGTTGATTTGAGCCATGACGAAGTCTGGTGGTACGAGATGAATGCCGGTGACACCTCGTGTGTTTTGCGCCGTCAAAGCCGTCAGCGCTGCCATTGCAAATGCGCCATTTGCGGATATTGCTTTGATATCCGCTTGAACACCCGCGCCACCGGACGGATCCGACCCCGCGATACTCAGGACATTGGGTATCATAATTTTGCCTCCGTTTCTGCGAAAGCGCGCGCAGCGGCTGTCGCATCCGGTTGACCACAAATGGCGGAAACCACAGCCAGCCCATCGGCGCCGCTTTCAAGAACTGCACGCTGGTGTTTTGCCTTCAGCCCGCCGATCGCGACGTTGGGTAGTGGAGACTGTGCGACCAATCCCTCCAAGCCATCAAAGCCGATTGGTTGCTTGTGATCAGCCTTGGTTGTCGTGCCAAAGACAGGACCAAGCCCGAGATAATCCACGACTGCGGGATTGACCGCGTGCACGGCTTGGGCATTCTCACAAGAGAGCCCAAGTATTTTATCCGGCCCCAGCATCGCGCGTGCGTCAGCGGCTGATATGTCGCCCTGACCGACATGAGCCCCATCCACATCCGCTGCAACCGCAGCCTCGACGTCATCGTTGATGACCAGAGGGACGCCCGTGCCAGACAGGACGTCCCTCAACGCGCGTGCCATGTCGATGCGGGCCGCGGTTGTCGCATGCTTGTTGCGCAGCTGAACCATCGTGACGCCGCCGTCCACGGCCTGTCGCACCGTGTTCTCCAAACCCGCATCGCGACAAAGCTGCGGATCGGTCACGAGGTACAGACGCAAGCGCGGCCGAAGATCCCGTATCATGTGACGGCCCCCGCCAAGTCGGCAGGCTGAGTAGCTGCCAGCGCATCAAGGAAATGAATTTGAAAGCTGCCAGGGCCCTGTGCCTTCGACGCGGCTTGTGATCCGGCAACTTTGAAATGCGACAAAGCGCCGACGGCTGCATCGTATGCGGGACCTGCTGCAGCATATGCACCCATCAGCGCGGTCTGAGCGCATCCCAAAGCAGTGACCTTGGGCATGATCGGCGAGCCACCATGAACCTGGGCCGACTGAGAGCCATCGGTTACGAAATCAGTCGGACCGGTTACGGCAATTACTGCGTCATATCTTTCAGCGAGGTTTTGCGCTGCGCCTTTTGCAGCTTCGACCGCATCCCCACTGTCAGCCCCTTTGCCAGCGCCGGACTCTCCGGCAAGTGCCAGTATCTCGGATGCATTTCCGCGAATGATGGTTGGACGTAACGCCAGCAAATCCTGGGCGACGGCCTTGCGATATCCACTGACGAAATGCGCAACAGGGTCGAACACCCATGGTATGTTACTGTCATTGGCCAATTGTGCGGCCGCCAGCATGCTTGCCACCCAAGACGTGGAAAGCGTTCCTATGTTGATCGTCACGGCCGCGCATACTGGTGTGAAATCCGCAATCTCTTCCGGAGCGTGCACCATTGCCGGTGATGCGCCCGCAGCGAGAACAACATTCGCGGCAACGTTCATCGCGACATAATTGGTGATGCAGTGCACCAGAGGGTTCTTATCGCGAAGGGGCGTCAATACGTCTTGGTAAGCCATAGTGTCTCCGTTTTCGCAGACGAAAATGGAGACGTGTCACCTATTGTTGAGTGACCTGCGACCTCCCTCCGCCAGCATTATCTGGTTCAGGTTCAAAGGGTACGTCTCAGCTTTGCAGCGCCCCTGGCACTGCGAGGTGTAGAACGGTGAGATTACGTAGTCAAACAAGATCGGACGCCATTGTGAATGGCCCAGACACGGGGCGTTGATTTACAGCAAGCCTCAGTTCTCGTCCGCTGTGCCCACTTGATGCCACCGCCGTGATCTGCTTGTTCGACCCTGACCGTGCGCAGCTTTTAACCGAGTTTATTGACGAGCCGCGCTTGCGATGTTGTTCTCTTGCAAAAGCATTTTTCAGAGTCCACTTACGACGGTGAGTTGACCGTTCCCTTGGCAGAACTAAAATTTTACAGGCGTTTACAAAACGTCTTGCAGGCTTTGCGCAAGCTTCTCGACCAACTCGTCGATCTGTGCCTCGGTGCAAATGTAGGGCGGTGCCAGCAAGATGTGGTCGCCGTGTTTGCCATCGATTGTGCCGCCGTTGGGATAACAGATTAACCCATTCTCCATCGCCTTTGCCTTGACGGACTTTGCCAGGCCTTTTTCAGGTGCGAAAGGAGCCTTTGTGTCCTTGTCTTTGACAAGTTCCAACGCGCGAAACATGCCGCGCCCACGGATATCGCCGACGTGCTGGTGTTGACCGAATTCCGCGTTGAGTGACTGCTCGAGGTAACGACCCATTGTCGCAGAACGTTTGGTCAGACCTCCTGCCGTCAGCTTGTTTACGACGGCATTTGCCGCAGCGCAGGCAATTGGGTGGCCAAGATAGGTGTGCCCGTGTTGGAAGAAGCCGCTTCCTTGCTTAATAGCATCGTGAATTGCCTCTGAGCATAGCATTGCACCAATGGGTTGATATCCGCTGCCCAGACCTTTCGCGATTGCAACGATGTCAGGGCGGACATGTTCCTGTTCACAGGCAAAGAAGGTGCCGGTTCTGCCCATGCCGCACATCACTTCATCAAGTATTAAAAGCACGCCATACTTGTCACAGATTTCGCGAACGCGTTTGAAATAGCCTGAGGCAGGGGGAACAGCACCGGCTGTTGCACCGACAACCGGTTCCGCGATGAAGGCAACGACGGTTTCAGGACCGAGGCGCAAGATTTCATCCTCCAACTCGTTTGCCGCGCGCAGCGCGTAGTCGCGTTCGGTCTCTCCGGCTTCTTGGAAGCGATAGGCATAGCAAGGTGCGATGTGGGATGCAGACACCATGATCGGGTCAAAGGGCGCGCGTCGCCGCATGTTACCACCGGTTCCAAGTGCGCCCAGAGTGTTCCCGTGATAGCTCTGACGTCGGGCAATGAAACGCTTTCGTTCCGGCTGGCCAATTTCGAGCATGTATTGACGCGCGAGTTTGAGTGCCGCTTCAACTGCCTCGGAACCGCCTGAAACGATGTACACTTTTTCAATCCCTTCAGGGGCGTGAGCTACGAGGCGCGTGGCCAATGTTTCAGCAGGTTCTGATGTTAAAAAACCCGTATGCGCGAACTCCAACTTCCTCATCTGGTCAGCCATCGCAGCGATGACATCTTTGTCCCCGTGACCAAGGCACGAAACGGCTGCACCTCCTGATCCGTCTAGATAAGATTTCCCATTTGAATCATAGAGATATATTCCTTCGCCGCGCACTGCGACAGGTAGGGTGGTATTCGAATTCCGCGAAAAAACATGCGACATGGCTGATCCAGTGGCGTTCATTGGGTGCAGCGACTGAAACAGATGACCCATTCATTGACAATGACTGAAACAATAGAAACACTTTCGGCATGTCCTGAGGGGGTCCATTTGGATTCGACATTTGAAACACGGCTTTCCGATCGATACAGCGATCTGAGCTATACGCTTCGCCAGGCGGCAGATTATCTTGCCAATAACCCGGTGGATGTCGCGTCGCGAACTCTGCGAACTGTGTCTCGTGAAAGTGGTGTTTCACCTGCAGCGTTTTCGCGCTTGGCCCGCGCTTTGGATTACGCAGACTTCGAAGAACTTCGCGAAGAGATGCGCACGAAGATCGGGCGAAGTGTGAACAACTTTGCTGAACGTGCGGAAAGGCTGCATAGCGAACATCAGGAAGGGCGCGCAAGTTTCGTGGATGCTCATCTCGCGGCGTGCCAATCCAACTTGCAGACGTTCGTAGAAAGCCTGGATCGCAGGGCACTTGAAGGTACCGTGGATCGAGTGGCTGCTGCACGCAAGGTGATGTTGTTGGGGGCACTAGGGTCGACAGGGGTCGTGGAATACCTGTCCTATATGGCAAGCTTCTGTGTGGACAACTGGATGATGGCGAGCCGCATGGGCGCATCTTTAGGTGGCGGGATGGCTGGCTTGGATGAACGCGATGCATTGATAATCGTGACAAAGCCGCCATTTTCGGAACGCGCTATTCAAGCGGCTGCACTCGCGCAACAGCAGGGTGTTTATGTTGTTTTGATCACTGACACGCACCGTTGTCCGGAGCTGAAACACGCATCGGTCAGTTTTGTCGTACCGACAGACAGCCCTCACTTTTATTCATCCTACGTGGTGACAATGTTTCTGGTCGAAGCCATCATCGGGGTTTTGGTGAGCCGAACAGGACCGGCAGCACGGACACGAATTGCCGAGGTGGAAGCGGCCAACAGGGTGCTTGCCGAGGTTTGGGATCAATGATCAAATTGCTGAATATCAATCAAAGGGAGAACAGAATGTTCAATAAATTCAAGATTATGTCGGTCGGTGTTGCGGTTGCAACATTAACGGCACCCGCCGCAACTGCGGAAGAGTTCATTACAATCGGCACGGGCGGTGTGACGGGCGTGTACTACCCGACAGGTGGCGCAATTTGCCGCCTCGTGAATAAGGGGCGTCGCGATCACGGCGTGCGTTGCTCGGTCGAGTCGACCGGTGGTTCTGTCTACAACATCAACACAATTCGCGAAGGTGAGCTGGAGTTTGGTGTGGCGCAATCCGACTGGCAGTACCACGCGTTTAATGGATCATCACGCTTTGAAGAAGCCGGTGCTTTTGAAGGCCTCCGCGCCGTGTTCTCGGTCCACCCAGAGCCCTTTACCGTTGTTGCACGGGCAGATTCCGGCATCTCGACAATCGCAGACCTGAAGGGCAAGCGCGTGAACATCGGTAACCCCGGTTCCGGTCAGCGCGGCACAATGGAAGTGCTTATGGAGGCGCTCGGTTGGACCACGGATGATTTCGCTTTGGCGACAGAGCTGAAAGCTGCAGAGCAATCTGCAGCCCTGTGTGACAATCAAATTGACGCGATGGTCTATACTGTCGGTCACCCTTCCGGGTCGATCCAAGAGGCAACAACCGCCTGCGACTCCGTCCTCGTCGAAGTAGCTGGCGATGCCGTGGACATGCTGGTTGAACAGAACTCGTTCTACCGAACAGCGACCATCCCCGGTGGGATGTATCGTGGCAATGATAACGACACCATGACCTTTGGCGTTGGCGCGACATTCGTGTCGTCCGCAGATGTATCCGAAGACGTGGTCTACACTCTGGTGAGTTCTGTCTTCGAAAACATTGATGACTTCAAAGGGTTGCACCCTGCATTTGCAAACTTGGTGCCAGAAGAGATGGCATCGGCGGGTCTGTCCGCACCGCTGCATGATGGCGCTGCAAAGTACTATCGTGAACAAGGCTGGGTCGAATAAGACCACCTGTCTATTTTGTGACCAAGGGCGTTTCGGCGCCCTTGGTTCCCTAATCCGCCGAAAGAGCGGGACGCCGGCACAAGCCATCACATGACGGGGACACCATGACACAGACCGACAACCGCACACTCAGCGAACAAGAGCTTCAGGAACTGGTTGCGGCCAGCGACAGCGGAGCCCGCAGCCCTACGGGCGCAATTGGAACGGCCATCGCGGTGGTAGCCTTGGTTTGGTCGGTTTTTCAGGTCCTGTTGGCATCACCTGCCGCGCCCTACATTTTGCCCGGCGATTTGATCAACAACTCTCGTCAGATACACTTGGCCTTTGCCGTCTTCCTTGCAGCGATGGCTTACCCTCTTTTCAAGTCCTCGCCACGGCATCGCATACCGTGGTACGACTGGGTTCTTGGTCTGGGAGGCGCGTTCCTCGCGCTTTACGGCTATTTTTTCTATGAGAAAATCGTGGCTGCTGGTGGCCTTGCCGATGCCGCAGACGCCAATTTCGCTCTCGCGGGCCTGACACTGCTCTTCATTGCGGCCTACCGCACGCTTGGACCGGTGATGGTCATCCTCGCCATTGTCTTTTTGTGTTATGTTTTCTTTGGATCTTCAGAATGGGTGCCAGATCAGATTCGATGGGCCGGTGCGTCGCTGCGCAAAGCGATGAGCCATATGTGGATCACCTCCGAGGGCGTCTTCGGCATTGCGCTGGGTGTATCGACAAAGTTCGTTTTCCTCTTCGTTCTCTTCGGCGCGCTGCTCGATAAGGCCGGGGCAGGGAACTACTTTATCAAGATGGCGTTTGGCGCCCTGGGGCACTTGCGCGGCGGCCCGGCAAAGGCGGCTGTTGTGGGATCGGCCGCGACTGGGCTGATCTCGGGCTCTTCGATTGCCAATGTCGTAACCACCGGAACGTTCACCATACCGCTGATGAAACGCGTTGGCTTTAGCGCGGAAAAAGCCGGGTCAGTCGAAGTCGCATCCTCTGTAAACGGTCAAATCATGCCACCTGTTATGGGCGCGGCTGCGTTCCTGATGGTTGAATACGTAGGCATTTCATATGTCGAGGTGATCACGCACGCCTTCTTGCCTGCTGTCATCAGCTATATCGCGCTCGTCTACATTGTTCATTTGGAAGCTGTTAAAAACAACATGCCGACAATCGGCAACAAGGTCGTCAGCATGGGTCGGACAATCGGCGGCATGTTTGCCTTTTTTGCCGGTTTCGCTGTTCTTTGTTACGCGACGCAGTATCCGGTCGGTTGGGTCGTTTCGCTCTTCCCGTCTGGGTCCGGTTGGATTTTGGCTGCGCTGCTGGGGCTAATTTATGTCGCCTTGGTCTATCTCGCGGCGCAGGTTCCCGATCTTGAGCCGGACGATCCCAATGCCGAGGTCGTGGAGTTGCCCGAGGTCGCGAGGATTTATAAGTCGGGGCTGTATTACCTGCTGCCCATCATCGTTTTGGTCTATTTCCTGATGATCGAAAGGAAATCGCCTGGCTTGTCTGCCTTCTGGGCGACGTTCCTGCTGTTTGGGATTTTGCTCACGCAAAAGACGCTCAAGGCGATGTTCCGAGGTGAAGACAATTCGATTGGTCGGCTGCGAGATGGTGTCATTGATCTGATCGAGGGGATGATCGACGGCGCACGCAACATGATCGGTATCGGTCTTGCAACAGCAACTGCCGGTATCATTGTTGGTACGGTGTCGCTGACGGGCATCGGTCAGGTAATGGCAGATTTCGTCGAGTTTCTGTCAGGTGGCAATCTGATCCTGATGCTTATCTTCGTTGCGATCCTGTCCCTTATACTCGGGATGGGTCTGCCCACGACGGCTAACTATATCGTCGTGAGCTCGCTCATGGTTGCGGTTGTGGTCGAACTGGGCGCGCAGTCGGGACTGATTGTGCCGCTCATCGCGGTCCACCTCTTCGTATTCTACTTCGGGATCATGGCGGATGTTACGCCACCTGTTGGATTGGCGAGTTTTGCAGCGGCTGCCGTGTCGGGCGGTGATGCGATCCGAACCGGGTTCACCGCCTTCTTCTATTCGCTGCGGACAGTGGCCCTGCCATTTGTGTTCATCTTCAACACCGATCTCTTGCTGATCGATGTCACATGGACGCAAGGGATCATCGTGTTTGTTGTCGCTACGATCGGGATACTGGTCTTTACGGCCGCAACGATGGGTTGGTTCTTTGCACGCAATCGCATCTGGGAAACGGTTGCATTGCTTGTTATCGCCTTTGCGCTGTTCAGGCCGGGCGTGTTCATGAACCAGATCCAACCACCGTTCGAGGATGTGGCCCCCGCAGCCTTCTCCGAAGCCGTTGGCAACGCGTCACCGAGTGACCAGCTTAGGGTGATCATTTCCGGTCCGGATTTCGACACGCTTGAGATGAAAGACCTGACAGTGCCGGTCACCATACCGGATGTTGAAGGAGCGGATGCGCGGCTGGATCAACTTGGGTTCATGCTCGTCACTGAAGGGGACACAGTTATTCTGGAAGAACCCTTGTTTGGAACAGAGCTGGGCAATGCGCTGGATTCATTTGATTTCTACGGGGACAATCCCGTTTCGATCAGCGCGGTAAGAGCGACGGCACAGCAGTTGCCAAAAGAGCTTATCTTTATCCCAGCACTTTTGCTTCTGGCACTAATCATGTGGTTGCAAACGCGGCGCGTCACGCCAGCTGTGCGCGAAGGAGAAATGGCATGAGTAAGACAGTTCTTTGCGCCGTCGACATCAACAGACCCCAAGATGAAACCAAGGTTCTGCAAGCAGCAAAGCGGCTTGCGGACATGGAAGGTGCGCAGCTTGATCTCATTACAGTTGTGCCAGATTTTGGGGCGAGCGTTGTTGGCGCCTACTTCAAAGACCACGACGTGCAGACAGCCAAAGACGGGGCTGCCCAGTTGCTGTCCTCATTTGGAGAAGATGTGTTGGGGGCCAAGGCAAACCAATCCGTTCGCCATCTTGTAGCAACAGGCAGTGTTTACGAAGAAGTTTTGAAGACAGCGAAATTGGACAATGCGGACCTGATTGTTTTGGGTGCCAGCCGTCCGGATTTGAAGGATTTTCTGCTTGGGCCTAATGCGGCACGAATAGTCCGGCACTCAACTTGCTCTGTCTACGTTGTTAGAAGCGCCCCGTAGCCGCACATTGCTAGCCGCAGTCTGCGGTTGTTGCTTGGCCCTCATCAAAGGTGTGTATCCGAGGTGCAATATGGTCGTTGTCTTGCTCGCGAGGACAGTCTGCCGTGAACGACGCGACCGTCTTAGGCTGGAACACTAAGGTTGGAGCATGAAAATGCCTCCGACATCGTGCATAAAACCGATGTCGGAGGTCTGTTTCATCTATGACTTGTTTTAAATTTCTCGGCCTCTGATGTCCGTCTCAAGACCGTTTGAAATTGTTTAGGTCAGCATTTGCCGAAGGATTTCGAAACGATCACTTTGCCCGCGACGCTGATGGTCACCTTGACCCCGGTTGGAATGCCCCAGGTGGTGCAGATGTGCAGGCATGCCTCTGCAGCGGTCCCGTTCGGGATGACGTTGGGAATGGGAAAACAGTACTTACCGAAACCAAGCGGCAAGTTGAGACAGACTTTGCCGTTTTCCACTGTTACAGAAACGCACCCGGCGGCCATCGACAGGTGACCATCCTCTGTAACGCCATCTGCCATTGCATCGACTTTGTCAGCATAGTGGGACCGCGCTGCCTCCAATGCTGCAGCAACCGCTTCCTTATCAAATTCATATACTTCATCGGCCATCTGAAAAATCTCCATGTCAAAAGCTTAGTTTGTATTTGGCGGAACTGATCCAATCGGGATGCTAGGCAACCAACCAACACGGCCCGCTCCACAAGCATGGCCAAACGCTAGCGCACTGTCTTGAAATCGGGCCGAAACCTTCCCGAAATGAAAATATCTCGGTCGCAAGGGTGGTTGTTTGGAGATTTCGGAAAGTTTTCAGAATTATTTCAGTACACTGAGCATTATTCAGGCCACCAATGAACGCGGAGAGGGGCAGGGTATTGTTGCGGCCGCCGTGGCGCATGATCTCTTGGCAGGCTGGCTTTCTCTACATTCATATGGATCGTTTGTTGCTGGGCAGGAATGGAATTGTCAGTTCAATCACTTACAGACGTGGAGCTGTTTCCGTACTACGCGGACATTCCCTTGGAGGTGCCGCATTGCCTCACTGGTGGCGAGGCAGAGTATGTACGTGGTACTGTAAACGGATTGGTCTATGAGGGCTTGAAGGTTTCGACCAGCATTTCACGCGGAGAGCTGCAAACAGGCGCCACCTACGTTGCTCTAGGGCGCGATGCGCGGGGCATGCAGGTACAGACACATTGGATGTATTGCACACAAACTGCGCCGATCCCAACGCTTGCGGTATCACATAATCACGGCACGCCTGGCGTGTTTGCCCCAGCACCCCATCTCGATCGATCCATGTTTGTAACGCTGGAGCCGCTTGGAGAAATTATAGGTGTGTCATCGTACCTGCCATCACACCTGGACGTATTCGAATTCAAGCTAGGTACGTCGGGCGATTTGATCTCTACTGCTTTCGGCGCGCCCCATGTCATGGGCATTCGGATCAAAGACCCTTTTCTGCCGCCACACTTCCTCACTGGGGCGCGCCGCTTGACGGTTACGGCCCGGTCAACGCGCACAGGCCAGTCCATCGGACTTCAGGATTTGATATGTGTACAGTCCAGCGATCCGGCCGTCTTTTTGCAAGAGGGTGGCAAGTGACTGGTGCCGCGGCAATGACACCTCCGCATGAAAATGCGCGCAAGGAACGTAAGCAGGCGGTGGAACGCCATGTCGAGACGTCCGCTAAATACGCGCATGGCGGGCAAAAAGTTCTCTTTTTTGTTGAAACCCCCGCCGCTTTGCGAAAACTTAATGGTGAACACAATGGCGCGGTCCGGGGGAAGGAATCTGCGTGTCGGGGAAACTCAACACAGACACACTGGTTGTGTTGGGGGACGTCACTTACGATCCCAACCGTGATCAGCTGCAGCGCGCCGACGGCACGCATGTTGTGCTTCGTGCGCAATCAGCAAGCGTATTGCGCTGTCTGGCGCAAAGCCCAGGCGTATTGGTGCCGCGGGACGCTCTGATTGAGACGGTGTGGGACGGCCTGTCTGTCACAGACGATAGCCTGACGCAGTGTATTGCAGACATACGCCGCGCAATCGGCGACACAGAGCGCGCGATCTTAAAGACCGTCCCCAAACGCGGGTTTATTTTAAACGCCGTCTTGGAAAGCGTTGAACGGCCCGATCAGACAAGCATGCTAGCTGATCTGGGGACGATGGCAGAGTTAAGCGCAGGGCATGGGAATGTCGTCGTCTTAACAAAGCAAGCATCTTTCCAAGGTGCACCGATTGCGCGCGCACCTCAAGACACTTCCTCCGACGCACAGAAACAAACCTTCACCAACCTCACCGAAGCTGCCGCGACATGTCTAAGGCAGGCGCAAAGCAACGGTGCGTCAAGTGCACTCGCCGCTGAATATAGCGATCCCGCACAACTCGCTGCACTGCTCGATGCCGCGCGGCCGGGAGAAGTACTCAGCAGCCTTGATATTCGGGATATGGCCCACGCGCATCCGCAACTCGTCTTTGAGGACGTCGGATACGTCGGAGATCAACAAAACACGCGCGCATTTCGCCTGCTGTCGGAGGGACCAGGCGATACATTCGGGCAAGGTTTTGATGATCAACCTCTCTTGCCAACCATTTCGGTGCTGCCTTTGCAGAACATGAGCCAAGATGGGCCGGACATCCTTGGCACCGTTTTTGCGGATCGGGTGACAGCGGTGTTAAGCGCATCGGAAGAGATCAACGTGACCTCACGCTTGTCTACTGCGTCCTTTGTGCATGGTCCGGCCGATCTTCTTGAGGCCGGACGGTTGCTGAACGCGGAGTTTGTTCTTTCGGGCATGTACATCAAGCGCGGCGACAAGCTGCAACTCAATCTTGAATTCACGGAAGTGGCCAGTCAGCATGTTCTGTGGGCTCTCCGTCTCGAAATGACCCAAGACGAGCTTTTGGGTGATTGCGAGCAGGCCTACGAGATTGTTGCAAAGGTTCGTCGCGCCGTTCTGATCAATGAAATTCGCCGGGCCAACACCAAACCGTTGGCAAGTTTACAGAATTATTCGCTGATGTTTGCCGCCGTGGGGTTAATGCATCGGCTTTCCCCCAAGGATTTCAAGAAGGCGCGCGATCTGATTGATGTATTGTCGGCGCGCGTGCCAAATCATCCCACCCCGTTTGCGTGGCGCGCACGCTGGCATCTTCTGCGCGTGGTTCAAGGCTGGTCGCAGGACCCTGACACAGATGCCCGAGCCGCATTGGATTGCACGGGGCGCGCACTGGATCTTGACCCGGAAAACGTGCTGGCTCTCGCGTGCGAAGGGCACGTTCTGACCAATCTTTTGCATCGGTTCGATGATGCAGAAGACCGCTATGACATGGCGCTAGACATCAACCCAAACGATGCCAATGCCAGATCACTGAGAGGCATGCTTCTGGCATTTCAGGACCGCGGTGTCGAAGGCGCGCGCGACACAGAGCGTGCGCTGCACCTGGCGCCACTTGATCCGCATCGTTTCTTCTATCTGGCTATGGCAGCTGGTGCTTGGATGTCCGCAGGGGATTATGAAAAAGTGGAAACCTACGCAAAAGCATCACTGCGGTTGAACAGAACACACGTTTCCACATTGCGAATGCTGGTCGTTGCTCAGGAAAAGCAAGGAAAGCTGGCGAGTGTTCAGGAAACTCTTTCAGAGTTGATGCGCCTGCAACCTGGTTTGCGTGTCAGCTCTTGGCTCAAGTCTTCCCCGAGCGCGAATTTTGAAAACGGACGTTCATTCGCCCAAGCCCTGCTCGATGCAGGTGTTCCAGATTAAAAAACAGAGGATCGGCAACATGACTGCAGAGTTTTTTGGTAGCCCACAGGGAGCGTATGGAGCTTACGGTGCGTATGGTGCCTACGGGGCGTATGGTGCTTATTCCGGGAGTGGCGCTTACGGTGCGTACAGTGCCTTCGGCCTTCCCGAAAGCCCTGTCGCAGCAGAAGCATTTGTGACCAATCGCGACGGAATTGTTGGCGCCCCTTTAGGGCCTATTCCAGGCACCAAACCGGGCGTGCCTAACGATGTCCAGAACCTTCAACGCCTTTCGCGTGAAGTGCGCGCCGCAATCTTTTCTTTCGCACTGGATACCCAAGTTGAGCTGACCTTCGAACAAGGCACAACAGCAAAAGCAACACTTTGGCGCAAAAAGGATGCGCAAACGAGCAAGCCTGGATGTAATTACAAGAAACTCGTCAAAATCAAGGCGCCCAAGATGGACGTCTTTGAACAACAGATGGGGTTTCTGACGGGTTACGCGGATATTCGTCAGGATCGCGGCGCGGAAATCATCTCTCAGATCGCGGCACCTGTGCCGTTCTATCAAACCATCGGGTTTATCGATCCGGCCCGCACGCCCTACACACTCGAGTTGCTTGCCACCGGTCTTCGCTTTGCGAATTTCTGCGAACAGCAATTCAAATACGTTCTCGCCGTCAAGCGCCCGATCGAATTGTCCCCGCAAGTACAACCGATGATCGCCACGCCCACCCATGGTTCGTTGCCCAGTGGACACGCGACAGAAGCCTTTGTGATGGCCCGCTTGATTTGGAAGCTGATGCTGCATTCAGGAACACCGCAATACGGGGCAGGGGGACATTGGGGGAGATGCTCATGCGGCTTGCCGCACGCATTGCAACCAACCGCACCGTGGCGGGTGTCCACTACCCTGTCGACAGCGCAACCGGAGCGATGCTTGGGCTGACCCTCGCTGACTTTATCTATGACCTGAGTACCGGGAACGGCTGGACGACCGCCAAGTTCAACGGACATCAATACGCTGGAAGCAGCGATTTCGAGTGGCACAAGCTCTACAAAGCCGATGACGACACCCAGAAGGACCAATCCATAGGACCGGACGGAGTTTGGGCAACGGCGACACAGCACACATCCTGCAGCGCACCAGATCCAAGGCTCGCTTGGCTATGGGACAAGGCGCAAGCCGAATGGGTTGATTTCAACCCCAATCCATCGGTTTGAGGATAGATAGCCATGGCCTATTCCTGGACATCTTCATCAAAGGGCGAACAAATACCCATCGATGCGCTCACCTTTACCAGGCTGTCTAAGTCCTTGGATATCCTGGACTCTGATTGGCTTTCAGCGATGGTAGAGCTAGAAGACATCAGCATCGCTGAATTCGAGGCGCGCTTGGCGGTTGACTATCCCCGCGATCTGCTTGTGCCGTCCGCGTATGATGAAGCTGATCGTAACAGACGCCCAGACAGGCAGTTCGTAAGCCTTTTTGCGCGTCGAAACGTGATCGAAGCGTTAAACGACACCCAAAACGAGTACAGTGTTGCCAATGTGCATTTGGGGCTGCTCACGCCAGAAGAATGGCTCTCATTCGATGCAGATGCGCCAGATCTGTCACCAATCGAAGTGCCCAAGGGCAGTGTTGTAACCGCGATGATCGATGACGGAATTGGCATCGCCCACGAACTGTTTCGCGCTGAGCCTGAAGAAACGCGTGTCGAATTTTGCACGGTTCTTCCCGCTCCGCCAAACCCTGAACGCGGTGACGCCTCGCAGGGCAGGGTGCTCGACGCCGATGAAATTGACAAATATCTCCGTGAGTTCACCCGGTCAGGCCTTCTGGACGAAGATCAGTTCTATAGCCGCACGGCTCAAATCGACTACAGACAAGGCAAATTCTCACCCATATCGCTGCGACGCTCACACGGCACGCATGTGATGGGCCTATCCACGGGCTTCGCTCCCGAACTTGATGACGGCACGCGCCCAATCATTTGTGCTGTACTGCCACCCCGCGTGGTCGAGGACACCTCAGGTATCAGTCTGTTGCCGGCACTTTCACTGGCCCTCCATCTGCTGGGAAAACAGGCCTCTCGCTTTCAGCATAACGGTGAGCCCGTGCCGATGGTCACCAACTTTTCGTATGGCAACTTCTCGGGTCCTCACGATGGGACCAGTGAGGTGTCTCGCTTGTTCGAGCAGTTTCTTTCGAGCGATCCTGAGCAAACACGTTGGATGACACTGCCAGCGGGCAACGGTAACCTGGCACGCGCACACGCCGAGCTGCAATTTGACGGCAAGAATACGGACGGGATCACACTTGATCTTCGGGTTTTGCCGGACGACCGGACTGCAAGTCACGTTGAACTCTGGATGCCATTTTCCGACAGTGATCCACCGCCAGACTACGTTTCAGTCACCGTGACGCCGCCTTTTGGTCCCGAAAGCCTGACGGTCAAAGCTCAGCCAGGACAGCACCAAACACTTCTTGACGAGCTGGGTCGGGTGGTGGCGACGCTTCTCTACACTTTTGAGCCGGCGCCAACGGCGCGGGGGCTCATCACCTTGGCTATTGAGCCGACCGCCAGTCTTGATCCGGGCCGTGCATTGGCACCATCAGGACGATGGAATATCTGTGCCAAACCCAATGACATCGCCCCCGATCAGAAGGTGCAGGTCTGGGTCAGACGCGATGAAACACTCCCAGGATACCGACCCGGCGGCCGCCAGTCCTATTTTGACAATGGCGATTATGTGCGCTTTGGCCCATTTGGCGCTCCTTTGCCTGTTGATCCTCCGGACACGCCAAGCCCGATCAGACGTGCGGGAACGCTCAGTGGGTTTGCCTGTGGGCCTTCTCCGATCGTGGTTGCCGCCTATACAAAGCGAAACGAGATTATCTCATACTACTCTGCAGCGGGGCCACTAACCCATACGCCAATGACACCCGAACCTTCGCGAAATGGACCTGATGTCGCTGCGGAAGGTGATGAATCCCTGGTGCTGTGGGGTGTGGTTTCAGCGGGATCGCGCAGCGGATCTTATGTGCGCCTCAATGGTACCAGCGTATCGGCACCAAGGGTTGCGCGCAAAGCGTCGGACGCGATCACTGATTGGAACGGAACTGCACGTGAGTGGGTCGCACTTGCAGCCAAGGAAGATCCTTTCGATCTGCCTCCGGGCACAGAACCGGAAAGAATGGGCCACGGCGGCATCACTATCCCAATCGAATGGTCTTGAAACGAACGCGCGGCCCTAGGCCGCGCAGGTTTCCTAGATGTAGTAGGAAACTGGACAAAGGCGGCTTATTCTTCGTTTGCACACTTGATTGAGCTGGGTGCTGCATTGCTGACCTCATTGTCCTTTAATGGTGAACAATCAGGTCGACCCGCGGGGCGTCACATTCTAGGGTCAGGATTCATAACCAATAGATTACGGTCGCTGCGAGAGCGATTGCGGACAGGAAGACCTTGGGGCACCTGTCGTAGCGTGTCGCCACCCGCCGCCAGTCCTTGAGCCTGCCGAACATGATCTCAATCCGGTTACGCCGTTTGTATCGGCGTTTGTCGTACTTCACGGTAGTCTTGCGTTGCTTTCGACCCGGGATGCAGGCGCGTATGCCTTTGTCTTTTAACGCATCTCGGAACCAGTCGGCGTCATAGCCGCGATCACCGAGCAGCCAGTCCACATTTGGTACGCTGTTCAGTAGCGCTCGCGCGCCGATGTAGTCACTGACTTGACCAGCGGTGACAAAAAGGCTGAGCGGCCGCCCTTGGCTGTCACAGATAGCATGCAGTTTGGTGTTCATGCCGCCCTTGGTTCGACCAATCAGGCGGCCACGCCCCCCTTTTTCGCGGCCATGCTGGTCGCGGTACGGTGTGCTTTCAGATAGGTCGCATCAATCATCACGGTCTTTTCCTCGCCGTGTTCGGCAGCCAGGCCGACCATCATCTGGGCGAAGATACCTTTCTCGCTCCAACGTTTCCACCGGCTGTAGAGCGTCTTGTGCGGCCCGGAGGCCTCAGGCGCATCTCGCCATCGTAACCCATTGCGGTTGATGAAGATAATCCCGCTCAACACCCTTTTGTCATCGACCCGTGGCCTGCCGTGCGACTTCGGGAAGAAAGGGGAAAGCTTGGTCATCTGCTCGTCGCTCAGCCAGAAAAGGTCGCTCATGTCACCGCTCCGTTTTCCAAGCCGTGAATCATGCAGCGCACTGAAAATCAATGCATCCTGACCCTAGTGCATCGGCCCACGCCAAAAACGGTGTGATCCCGATGCCACCTTCGACCCTAATCTCGGCGGTTGGTCCAGAGCGCCGAAATCGGCCAAACGGGCGTTGGATAGCAACCTCTCGGCCAAGCAAAGTGACGGTTTTGAGGTATGACGTAAAATCTCCGAGGTCTTTGACCGTTACGCGAAGCAACCCGTCGCTGCCGATCTTCGAGAAGCTAAATGGATGCGGCTCTTCTGTGCCAGCGCCTGTAAATCGCAGCACTCCGAATTGTCCGGGCATGGCCCTCAAAGACTCTCCAACTGGCGACATAGTAACTGCCGGTGCTTTGAATATTTGTGATTTGGTATCCAAAACCCGGGCGCATTTTATCGGGAAACAGCATCCATATGTATGCTGCCAGTCCCGCCATGGAGAAAAGGCCAGTATACAGCCTCGCTGGATCGCCCATCGTGAACGGTTTCATGATGAAGAAGAAATGAAAAGCGCCAGCCGTGAACAGAGCTCCCGTGGCTTTGTGTGTCCATCTCCGAAGGTGATAGGGGGATGAAGGTTGCGAACTGAGATCACGACGAGGATCAACAGGCCATACAAGCTGATCTCACGCCAGGTCTCGGCAAGCTCATTGAGCGGGGTTTGGGCTCCAAACCAAGCGTGTCTGCATCAATGGTATCGTGAATTAGAAGCGCGAACATAGCGACGATACCCGCCCACTTATGCATAACACAGACCCGATCCAATTCACTGAAGAGCGTTTCAGTGCCCTTGAGCCGGGTGGACAGAGTTTGCCCGAAGCCATGAGAACCAAAGCTCCCAAGCCAAGGTACTGCGAGAAGAGCGCGACTTGGTTCGTCACATTCGGCAGCATGAAAAGTTGATGGGCGGGAAGCAGTGCGGTCGCCGCAACTAGGATCATCCCCATGGGGTTCATGGCTACTCCCTAAAGCGCAGCGTTTTGTGCGGCAGAGACCAAATCATCTGCCATAAGATAATCAAAAAAGACGCTTAATGGCTGCAAACGCCCTGCGACGTCGGCTTTTCGGTAAACGGATGCGCATTGTGCTTTGACTGTGCCTTACTTGGTTTCGCGGAGTTCTGCCATTTCTGCGATAGAGAAGCCCTTGATCGACAACATCGCGATTTCACGCTCGACGCTTGTCAGTGACCAAGCTTTGAAGCGCGCCTCCATCACTTCGCTGAACGCACCTGAGGCAATCTTAATCTGATCTTGGCGCGTCAGTGTTTGGCGCAATTCATTGCTGGTGAACGCCAAACCAAAGAAAAGTGCGATCGTAACCAAGGCCTCGAATACGTCGCTGTCCGCGAGACGGTTTGTGGACAGCGGGCCACAGCAAGTCCCAAGCGATGTCCATCAGAAAGTATGCGCAACAGATCGTTTGAAGCGCGAACACAAATCACAACACCGTGGCACGAGACAAATTCATTCGTTCATCCTGACCAAAGGTGCGCACCGGGAGATGTTTATCGTCGTCTTCTCCTTCGTCATCATTGTCGTCCGAGGCTTCTCCCTCGTCATCATCGTCGTGGTCGTCTTCATAGGCCGCGAGAACCAAGCCCGTCTCTGGTGAAATATCGAATTCGATGGATGGAGCACCGTTTGCGGCTTCAACTTCAATCACTCCATCCTCGTTTTTATCTCTGTGGCGATGTATCCGTGCGCTGCGAGCGCGGCTCGAAGTGCAGTTTCTGATGTGCCAAGCGCGTCACCGATGTTGATCTGCGACTGCGCCTGCGCTGCGGAGGGGATGAGAAGCGTTGCTAGAAGAGCCGACTTGCAGTGCTCAATCATGTTGTGTTCCCTTGCATTAAGTCTTCACCGCGCCGTTGCGGTTGCCTTGATATTGCTTCCATTGCAGGAAAAAATAATTGGACTTTCGGTGGATTTTGAGTAGCCTGGGCCGAAGGTTTGTCGCTGAAATGCAAAGAAACGTGGCCGTTCATGCCTGTTGGACCATCAGTCAAAATGAGCTTTTTGCACAGCTTCGCGGCGACTGGCATGAACTTTGTTTGCACGTGCACGAAGCCATAAAAATCGACCGGGGCGACAAAAATAAATGCTTTGCACCCTTGGTAAGCGGGTGGTCAAGCGAGGTTCAAACCGAGAAGTTTGCTCCAAAACACGCGGTCGGGGTCGAAGTAACTAGCTTTCGGTTCAAGACAGCGAGGTCAAAGCCCAAAATGCTCATTAGGTTGAGTCGGCCTGAACACTTTAATCCAGGAAAGCTGAATTAACTGCTTCCTGAAACGCCACCCGTGTTTGCTCTAGGTCGGTTTCGGCAATTTCGAGCGACGGACACAGCTTTCCCGGTGATTTAAAGAAACTGTAACCACGCAATGTGTCGTTGTATGCAACATTTTGATTGGGATCGTCATGTTGCGCCGAGCGATAATCCCAGCGGGTATTCCTATTGAAAACGATATCGAGCAGGGGTTCATCTCCGCAGATTTGGTGCGGAGTACCAACTTGTAAAGCACATAAACTTGGACGCTTCTTAACTGGAGAAGGGTAGCTACGGTGTTGTCTCGTCCTGCGATTGCCGTGCCGAAGATCTGTGCGTCGCAGCGAAAAGGGCATAAGTGTCTTCAAAGGCAAAAAATACTGGGAGGGACTGGAAAGTTGGACAGCGTATCAGAACGTTTGGAATTTGCGACGGAACTTTGCCACGCGGCTGGTGGCGTTGCACGCGACTATTTTGCAAATAGGGCTACACTTGTTGTCGATCAAAAGGGCACTCAGGATTGGGTGAGCGAGGCCGACAGGAACGTCGAAACCTATATCCGTAAACAAATCGAAACGGCCTGGCCCGATGACGGGATCGTGGGCGAGGAGTACACACCGAAAGCTGGGAGCAGCGGCTTTGACTGGGTGGTCGACCCGATCGATGGGACCACCAATTTCGTGAATGGCATTCCCACCTGGACCATCGTTCTTGCGGGTGTAAGGGATGGGCGCACAGAGTTGGGCGTCATCCACGATCCGATTGTTGGCGAAACATTTGCCGCACTTCGGGGCTTTGGGGCACAGCTGAATGACGCTCCGATGCGGGTTGCCAGCGGCACTCCCCTAAAAGCGGGCACCGTCGCGGTTGGATACTCGAACCGCGTGGAGGCGCGGCACGTGGTACCGATCGTGGCTGGCCTGATTGAGCGGGGGGCAATGTTCCATCGTAACGCAAGCGGTGCCTTGTCTCTTGCCTATGTCGCGGCTGGACGGCTGCTTGGATACGTTGAAGAACACATGAACGCCTGGGATTGCCTGGCCGGTCAACTCCTGGTGTCGGAGGCTGGCGGCGTGATCGAGGATCAGGATGCCGATGCGATGATCCGTGAGGGGGGACGAGTTATCGTTGGCACGCCAGATGTCTTTGAAACCTTGCTTGAGATGTCGGAGAATGCCTGGAGAGTATGACCGCCAACCGATGCTTTGCTAGCCAATGGCCGGCTGAAATGCGACAAGATCGGCGGTCCAGAGATGGCATTTCTCTGGCTGATCATGTGTTCGGTCGGTGAGACGCTTTGCCAGTGCGCACCACAGAGATGTCCCAACGGCACCATGAGTGGAAACCCCAAGGTCTGCCCTTGTGCGGTTGTCGATGATTTTGGTCACGGCTACGACGATGCGGGACCAGGCATCGTGGGCAGTTTCCCAACGTCGAAAATTGGTGACACGGAAGTCACAAAGAACGCATCTGCCGCAACTTCAAATTCGGCAGGTGGCAGAAAACCAGCGGAGCTGCGGTCGTTCTCACCAAGCTGTGGATGGATGTGCACCTCAATTCCACGGGCGCAGCCAAAATGGCTGCCGTGTCGCGTGTTTTTTGCTCAAAGCTGGACCAGATATGCGTGACATGACAAATTCTGCCAACATGGCGAAGGCGGCGGTCCGATTACGACCCGTTTCATTTGGCCCCCAGTCGGGGATGGGAATGCTCGGATCGACGGTAACCTTGGGATGCGAGACGAAGATGAGTTGCGGGGTTTATTCGGGGAGAAGAACGGGGCCCTTGGCGGCAAACCCCATGCAGACTTCGGCACCCGGCTCAAGCGGTGCCTCCACGTCGTCGTGGACAGCGAAGACCTGACCAAAGGCACCGGTGAGCGTGTATTCCATACGCACACCGACATAGGTGGATTTGGCCACCTTGGCAGATATCCCTGCATCAACACCGACGACAAGGCGTGAGGGACGCACCGCGATGGTCGCAGGCCCTCGGCCCAAACCGCGTGACGGCAATGCGTGTTGGTAGCCTTCGATCTCGATTGTGGCCGTATCACCGTCAACGGCGATAATTTCACAGGACAGCAAATTCGCCTCGCCGATGAAATCGGCGACAAAGCGATCGTTGGGCGCGTCATACAAATTGCGTGGCGTGCCCATCTGGGCGATGGCAGCGTTGCGCATGACGACGATCTCATCCGAGACGGCGAGTGCTTCCTCCTGATCATGTGTGACGTAGACAACTGTCAAACCAAGATCTAGCTGAATGGCGCGAATATCTTCGCGCACCTGCCTGCGCAGCTTGGCGTCTAGGTTGGAAAGCGGCTCATCAAAGAGAAGCACCTGAGGTTCCAACACCAACGCCCGCGCGACGGCGACTCGCTGCTGCTGGCCACCCGACAACTCGGATGGCAGACGGCTGTCAAACCCTTTAAGACCGACAAGATCGAGGCCATGCAATGCGCGGCTGCGCGCCTCATCCTTTGCAAACCCTGAAAAGGTCAGCCCATACATGACGTTTTCAAGCACTGACATATGCGGAAACAAGGCGTAGGACTGAAACACCATCGAAACATCGCGGTCAGTGGCGGGCAGGGTGGTCACATCGAGATCTCCGATCGTGATCTTGCCCGATGTCGCCATTTCGAGCCCCGCGATCATGCGCAACGTCGTCGTCTTGCCGCAGCCGGACGGGCCGAGCAGTGTCACCAGCTTGCCCGCCTCGACATGGAGGTCGATCGCATCAACGGCGACCACATCCTTGCCAAATTTCTTGGAGACCTGTTCGAACCGCACCGGTGCTGCCTTGGATTGAATGCTCATGAGCGTAGGTCCTTACACATTGGTGCGCGATTGGGTCATGCGCCGTCCGATCTGTGTCCGCCCAACAATGAACTGCATGCAGGCGACAACAGACAGCATCACGAAGATCAGCGTCGTGGAGTAGGCGATTGCAAGGCCGTAATCGTTATTTTCGACCCGGCCGATGATATAGCTGGTGGCCATGTCATATTCCGCTGAGACCAAGAAGATCACCGCCGAAATCGCGGTCATGGCGCGCACGAAACTATAGACCAAAGCAGCAAGGATGGCTGGGCGCAAGAGCGGCAAGATGATCCGGCGGAAGGTCTGCCAGGAATTGGCTCCGAGCGTGAGAGAGGATTCATCAAGCGATTTGTCCAGCTGGGACATGCTGGCGATGCCGGCCCTGACCCCCACCGGCATGTTTCGAAAGATGAAGCTGACCACAAGAATGACCCCGGTGCCGGTGATCTCGATCGGGGGCACGTTGAAGGCGAGGATGTAGCTGACGCCGATCACGGTGCCCGGAATGGCAAAGCTGAGCATCGTGCCGAACTCGAAGGTGTCCTTGCCTGCGAAACTCTGGCGGGTCAGCAGATAGGCGGTTACCAAACCCACCGCGGCGGTTAGAGGCGCTGCAAGCGCGGCAATGGTGATCGTCGTCCAGAAACTATCCCAGGCGGCCCCTGTCCAGCGGATACCCTCCGCCTCGATGCGGACGGAGAAGGCCGTGACATAGTGCTTGAAGGTCAGGGTGTTGTTGACGCCCCAAAGCTCCACCACGCTGCCATAGATGATCATGCCGTAAACGATGACCGTGAAGACAGCCCAGAACAGCGCAATCAGCAGAACCGGCACTGAAAGGCCTGCTGGCATCAGGGGATGCACACCTGCGTCGCCTTTGCCCGTCACTGTGGTGTAGCTCTTCTTCCCGAGCCAGGCGCGCTGTGCGTAGAAGGCCGATAGTGTGAAAAACAGCAAGACCATGGCCAGAACCGCCGCGCGGCCCTGATCATATTGCGCGCCCACAATGGCAAAGAAAATTTCGGTCGAGAGCACGTCAAAATTGCCGCCCAGAACCAGCGGGTTACCAAAATCGGCCATGCTTTCGATGAAACCCAGCAGGAAGGCATTTGCGAGACCTGGGCGCATCAGCGGCAGCGATACGGTTCGGAATGTCTGCCACCGGTTCGCGCGCAGCGTTTGCGCGGCTTCCTCCATGGAGGGTGACACCCCCTCGACCACGCCGATGAGTACCAGAAAGGCAATGGGCGTGAAGGCAAGTGTCTGGGCTATCAGCACCCCTGGCATGCCGTAAAGCCAGCGGGTGGGTTGGGTGCCGAAAAGGTCGGCGAAGAACACGGTGACCGAGCCAGACAGACCAAAGAGCAGGATCAGTGCCAGACCAATTACGAAGGGCGGAGTTATGATCGGCAGGACCGTTAGCGCTCGCAACGCGCGTTTGTAGCGGAAGCCCGAGCGGGTCACCACAAGCGCGAAGCAGAGGCCAAGAGCTGTGGTTATGAGGCCCACAAGGATGGCAAGAATTAGTGAATTCCACGCCGCCCCGCACCGCGCGCCCCAGAAACAGCCCAAGCTCCATAGCCGCTCGTCGAAGAATTTCGACGCAAAGACCGATGCGGAATATGCTCCATCTTCGGTCACGAATGCAGCGAAGAGCATCTTGGCAATTGGGAAAAATACGAAGACGGTGACGATGGTGATGATCCCGCCAATGGCACTGACGACAAAGACATCGCCGTTGATCGCACCCCGTGCAGCGATGCCTTGAGTTAACACAAACAGGAAGGCGGAGGCACATATCATGGCGCCGTAGCCCATGCCGAATTGGCGAGATCTTGAGGTCTCCGAACAGGGCCTCCTGCCATTCGAAATTGAACCCACGGATGCCGATTGAAAAACCCTGGAAAATCAACCAACCAAAGCCGAGCGTACCTGCAAGGATCAGTATCTTGGCGTAGAATGGGTCGGACTTCGGACGACTGAGAGCCAAGAGCGGCAAGGTTAGCGGGATCAGAAGCGGTGCAAGCCACAGCTTTTCGCCCTGTACGGTCAGGAACAGTCCGGGCGCGTAATCGGCGTCAAACGGGTAGCCGTCAAACAGCCATTCGAACGACCAGAGGCCGTCCTCTACCATATACCATGGCAGAAGGCAGAAGCCGACCCACCCAGCGATGATCCAGAAGATCAGAGCCGGATGGGTCGTTTTTGTTGTGGTGTCGCTCACTTACTGCGGCAGGACCGAGACCTCTTCGTCCCATTTCTGCAGCAGGCGTTTGCGCTCGTCCGACGATCCGTATTTCTTGAAGTCGTAGTCGATCAGCTTGATCGTCGACATATCCGGTGCGCTTTCAGAGGTTTCTGCGCCCTTGTTCGAGGGCACCTGGAAGGCGTTCACCTGTAGGGCAAGGTTCTGCGCGTCGGTGCTGAGAGCCCAGTCATAGAACTTCTTGGCTTCCTCCTCGTTCCGCGCACCGTCGATGATCGACATGGAGCCGATCTCATACCCGGTACCTTCGCAAGGCGCGACAACCTTGATCGGGAAACCCGACACAGCCTGTTTCACTGCGTCATGCATGAATACGATGCCAACAGTGTTTTCACCGCGGCCCGCGGCCTTGATCGGAGCAGAACCGGACTTGGTGTATTGGTTGATGTTGGCGTGCAAGCCCTTCATGAATTCGAACCCGTCATCCTCGCCAAAGATCTGCACCATAGAGGCCAGAGTGGTGTAGGCCGTGCCAGACGAGTTCGGGTTGGCCATCTGTACGTGCCCTTTGTATTCGGGCTGCAGAAGGTCTTTCCAGCAGGCGGGCTCCGGAAGATTATTCGCTGCGAGAAGGTCGGCATTATAGCCGTAGCCCAAAGCGCCCGAATAGATACCGATGGTCTTGTCGCCGGCACTTTCGGCTTGAGAAATCGCCCAGTCATGCAACTGGTCGCGCATGGGCGAGACATATTCCATGGTCAGGCCTTCTTCGGCCGCCTGGAGGTGTGGGTCGCCGGTGCCACCCCACCAGACATCTCCCTTTGGATTCGACGATTCCGCGCGGATCTGCGCAAAGGTCTCGCCCGACGACTTGCGCGTCATGTTGACGTCGATACCCGTGGCATCCTCAAAGCTCCGCGCCATGAGCTGGCACCAGTCTTCCTGTGCCGAGCAATAAAACGTCAGCTTGTCAGCCTGTGCGGCACCCATTGATGCGGCCAGCGTGATCAGCGAGCTTGCCGCTGTCAGTGTCAGTTTTTTCATTGTTGTCCTCCCATTGGATCAAGTCATCCGGTTTGCCCGGCTTTAATTAATCCCGGCTCATGCGGCCGGGCGTAGGTCTTCCAGTGCTGTCAGGATGTCCGGGGTCTGAGCCAGATCCTGTAGCATTGTCATCAATTCTTTTTCTTCGACCAGCTTTGCAGCCTCCTTGAGCGAAAACCAGTGTCTCTTGCGTTCCTCGCGTTCTTTCCAGCGACATTTCAACTTATCAACGATCATCGGATAGACCGTCACCCGGCAGAGAACGGACTGCCCTTTCGCAAGTTCTTTCATGTAGTGATAGTTGCCAATCGGCTGATCCGATACAAAGCCGACAGCGCCAGCTTCCTCTAGGGCTTCGATCTTGGCGGCCTGCCACGGCTTTTTGCCATCCATTGTCCAGCCCTTGGGCATGATCCAGCGCCCCCGGTCGCGGGAGGTGACCATCAGGACACGCAATCTGTTTTTCCTCTCCCATCGCAAAGGCAGGGCCGCGATCTCTTCGGCGTCATTACGCGTTGCGCTCATGCCAGACCTCCAACGCGCCTGCGGTGTGCCAACCGGCTGCCCAGAAGGTCGCCGGTTTCCTCGGCAATCGGATAGGCAACGTAGCTGAGAGCGGCGTTCACCTGTTTCAGCAGGCGCAACACGTCTTGATGGATGTTGGTTGTCTCGATGCTCGCCGTTTTGCCAAGTTGCAGGCGCTTCAAATGCCGTTCTTGCAACCTTAGTTCCTCGACACGGATACGATCCTTTTCAGCAACCAACTGCCGGGCCGCTTCAGCATCGCCGGTGGTAAGCACCTGAAGCGCAAGTTGACCGTTGGTGACAACTTGATCGTGGAAATGCTCAAGGTCTTGCAGGCCTTCATCCGAAAAAGACAGAGCGCTATCGTGCATATTTCGTGCCAATGCAGCCAGATTGACGGCGATACGATCGCCTGCTTCCTCAAGGCTGTTTGCCGTTGCGACGATTTCGAGTGTTTTTTTCTGCTCCGCCTCGGTGAGATCACGTTCTCGTAGGTGCGAGATGTAGATTTTGGTCCCGAAGTGCATCTGGTCAATCTTGTCTTCGCAAAGGTCGATTTGCCGCGCCATGTCTGGGTTCCAGCTTCGAAACTGTTTCATCACTGGGACAAGGATCGTTTGAACAGTTTCGGCCATGCTCAGCAATTCGCGTTGCGCACAGGCCAAGGCCAAAGGCGCGTGATCCAGCGTAGTGGTGTCTAGCGCACTGACCGTGTCCGCGGTGGTGTCGGATCGCGCAGGCACCAGAGCCTCGCCCAAGCGGATCAGCATACTGACGCAAGGAAGCGCGACCAAAAGCATGATAAAGTTCAGCAAAATATGACTCATAATAGCCAATTGGCCGGCGGGAACGAGCCCAATGAGTGGCTGGAACGCACCCAGAACCAGCGCTGCAAGAAACGCGAGCGTTACCCCACCTCGCGCAGCAAGATTGCCGATAGCCACAATGCGCGCAGGCCGTTCGGCACCTGACAGCAAGACAAGGGGGATGACCGCACCGCCCAAGTTTGCGCCGATCACCAGCGCCGCCGCAACGGCGGGAGATACAAGCCCAGTCGCAGCAAAGGAGGCAAAGGTCAAAACTGCGGCAAGGCTGGAATGCATCACCCATGCCAGTATAGCCGCTATTACAAAGGCACTAACCAGATCACCATGAAGATACGCAGCGATCGATTGCACGATCTCGCTTTCGCCGATTGGAGTTGTTGCCATACGGATCATCTGCAGTGACATCAGTACAAGCGCAAAGCCGATCAGAATGCGTCCAACTTGTTTGGTCTTGCGCTGACGTGCCCTAAAAAACGTTAGGATGCCGGCCAGCAAAGCGAATGGAACGGCAGCCTGCACGGGCAGGAACAACACCTGCGCCATAAGTGCGGAGCCCAGATCGGCCCCAAGGATCAGAGCCAGTGCGGCAGGGACTGCCAACATACCGGAGACGGCGAAACCAGCCCCGATCAAGGCAACGGCAGTAGCGCTTTGCACCACCATCGCGGACACAATGCCACCCGATGCAGCTGAGATAGGGCTGCCGGAGAGGGCGCGTAGCCACCGTTTTAACTCTGGCATGAAGGCCCGTTCAACACCAGTTCGGATCAGGTTTACGGACCAAAGCAGCAAGGCGACCGCCGCCGCGAGTTGGGCGGCCAAAAAAATCATGGGCGCTTTGTTTTTGGGATGTCCCGTAAGTGCTGCATTCGCATACTGAGTTCCGGGTTTTTGCCAATCTTTTCAAAAACGTTGCATTAATTTGTGGCCTAAGCAACAAATTAATTGCACCGGCGACGGAAAGGTCACATTTTGGAAGGGCAGGGGATTTGTTGCTATATGCCGGAACCAAAGGACAAGCGTAAGGAAAAGGCCCGGTTTAAAAAAACCGAGCGACGACGGCAAATCCTCCTCGAACTCAAGTTGCGCCCGCATGTGCGGATCAACGAACTTGCCGGACGCTTCAACGTTTCAACCGAGACTGTTCGCCGTGATTTAGGCGCGTTGTCTGATGATGGCCTCATCGCGCGAGCACATGGCGGCGCCTCCGCACCAGCTCAAGGGCACTATCCCGGCCTCGATGAACGCGCCAATGCGCGCATTGATGAGCGCGAGAACATAGGCCGGCGTGCAGCCGAACTGGTGCGGGACGGCGAAACGTTGATGATCGATGCCGGTTCGACCACTATCGAGATGGCGCGCGCATTGGCATATAGAGGAACGCCGTGCACGGTGATCACAAACTCCATTCCGGTAGCTATGACTCTTGGCCATGGCGCGGCACAGGTCCTGCTATGCCCGGGCGACTACTTGGCAGCGGAATCGGCTGTCATCGGAACTGAGACGTTGGAATTTCTAGGCCGGTTCAATGTGGATCGCTGCATGATCGGCTCGTCGGGGTTTTCCGAAGAAGGGCTGTCCGAGACGGTGCGGGGATTTGCGGCGGTCAAGCGCATGATGCTGCAGCGCGCAGCATCACGGCATCTTTTGATTGATTCCGAGAAATTTGGGCGCAAAGGATTGGCGCAAGTGGGTGACCTGTCAGAACTTCAGTCTATTGTGGTCAATACAAAACCAACCTGCGCGCTTCTCGGCGCCCTTGTCGCCGCGGGAGTGGAAATTGATGCCGCGGACGAAACACAAAAATCAAACGCGGCTGAAAGTGTCGCATCCTAGGGAGGACAATATGAAACTGGATATCAAACTACTGCTCGGCGCATCTGCCATTGCGCTCATGTCACTGGGCGGTACGGCATCTGCGCAGGACTGCCCACGTGGTGATCTGGACGCGCGCTTTTGTGACGCGGATGGCGACCTGATCGCAGACATCCCCACCGATGCGGCGGACCAACTGGATCCCGACACATTGATCTTTGCCTATACGCCGGTTGAAGATCCCGCGGTTTACAAAACGGCCTGGTCAGATTTCCTTGAACATCTTGAGGCGGAAACCGGCAAGGACGTCGTGTTCTTCCCTGTCCAGAATAACGCAGCTCAGATAGAGGCGATGCGTTCGGGCCGTCTGCACATTGCGGGTTTCAACACCGGCTCCAACCCGCTGGCTGTGAACTGTGCGGGCTTCCGTCCCTTCACCATCATGGCCTCCAAGGATGGCAATTTCGGCTATGAGATGGAGATCATCACCTATCCTGACTCCGGTATCGAGGCGGTCGAGGATATCAAGGGCAAGCAGCTTGCATTTACATCGCCCACCTCGAACTCAGGCTTCAAGGCCCCGTCAGCGATCCTGAAGGGTGATTTCGACATGTTGCCCGAGCGGGACTTCGAGCCCGTCTTCTCGGGCAAACACGACAACTCGATCCTCGGTGTGGCCAACAAGGACTACATGGCGGCTTCGATCGCGAACTCGGTAAAGTCCCGCATGATCAGCCGCGACGTGATCAGCGAAGACGACGTGGTCACAATCTACAAATCGCAAACCTTCCCCACCACGGGCTTTGGGACGGTCTACAACCTGAAGCCGGAATTGCAGGACAAGATCCGCAATGCTTTCTTCAACTTCGAGTGGGAAGGCACCACGCTGCAGGCCGAGTTCGAGAAATCGAACGAGGGCCAGTTCCTGGAAATGACCTATCAGGAATTCTGGGAAGTCATCCGCAAGATCGATACGGCCAACGGCGTTTCCTACGCCTGCGAGTGATCCATACTTGATATGGCGGGCCATACCGGCCCGCCAACCACCCTTATCTGGGGCAATTCATGCTGCGCCTTCAAAAGCTTACCAAAACATATAAAACGGGCGACCAGGCGTTGAAGGCGATTGATCTCGACGTCCCCAAAGGCCAGGTTCTGGCGTTGATCGGTCCCTCCGGGGCAGGCAAGTCCACGATGATCCGCTGCGTCAACCGCTTGGTAGAACCGTCAAGCGGTGCGGTCCTGCTAGAGGATGTGGACTTGACCAAACTCGGTGCGGGCGCACTGCGCAAGGCGCGCCGCGAGATGGGTATGATCTTTCAGGAATACGCCCTCGTTGAACGCCTGACAGTGATGGAAAACGTGTTGTCGGGTCGACTGGGTTATGTCGGGTTCTGGCGTAGCTTCCTTCGTCGTTATCCACAATCGGACGTCGACGAGGCGTTTCGCCTGCTGGACCGTGTTGGTCTGCTGAATATGGCGGACAAGCGCGCAGACGAGCTCTCTGGCGGTCAGCGCCAGCGTGTTGGTATCTGCCGGGCCCTCATTCAAAACCCGAAGCTTCTCCTGGTGGATGAACCCACCGCATCGCTCGATCCTAAGACCAGCCGCCAGATTATGCGCCTGATCACCGAGCTGTGCCGAGAACGTGGCCTTACTGCCATTATCAACATCCACGACGTGGCTCTTGCCCAGATGTTTGTACCCCGCGTCGTTGGCCTGCGCTTGGGCGAGATCGTTTATGACGGTGTCCCGAACGGGCTGACCCCCGACAAGCTGACTGAGATTTATGGCGAGGAAGACTGGGAAGCGACCATTGAGAAGGTCGAGGATGACGAGATCGAGGCGGCAGAATGAGCGACATAACCCTCGACCAGATGCTGGGACGAGGCTGGAAAAAGCCGCCATTCGTCAAACGCGCCTGGCTGCGCTGGACGCTGATCATCGGTTTTATTGCCTATCTGATTGCTGCTGTGTCGACGATCGAGGTCGACTGGGGCCGCGTCTACGACGGCCTCGACCGAGGCTGGCAATTCGTGCTCGCCTTCACCAGCCCGGATTTCACCTCGCGCTGGACTGACATCTGGGAGGGGCTGCTGGAGAGCATCGTCATGACGGTTGCAGCCTCGGTTGTTGGCATCCTGATTTCGATCCCCATCGGCCTTGGTGCGGCGCGCAACATCGCCCCTCTTCCGGTTTACGTGGTCTGCCGGGGTATCGTCGCCATCAGTCGTGCGCTTCAAGAAATTATCGTGGCCATCCTGCTGGTAGCGATCTTTGGCTTTGGCCCACTCGCGGGCTTTCTGACCTTGTCTTTTGCCACCATTGGTTTCCTTTCCAAGCTTTTGGCCGAAGACATCGAGGCCATGGACAAAGTGCAGGCGGAGGCCATAAAGGCCTCCGGCGCGCGCTGGACGCAGTGGATCAACTACGGGGTTCAGCCGCAGGTCATGCCGCGCCTTGTGGGTCTTTCGATGTACCGGATCGACATCAATTTCCGCGAAAGCGCGATCCTGGGTCTCGTGGGCGCGGGCGGCATCGGGGCCACGCTCAATACCGCCTTTGACCGCTACGAGTATGACACTGCAGCTGCCATTCTGATCATGATCATCGTGATTGTCATGGCGCTTGAATATCTGTCAGGCATCATCAGGGCGAGGGTTCAGTAATGCCGGTTCTGGAACGCGAGGATGCGCGGGTCTGGCGTCGGCGGACGACGGGCGAAAGCCTGATCCGTTGGTTTGGTTGGCTCTTGGGCGTGGCTGTCTTTGTCTATTGCTGGCAGATCATTTCTGCCTCGACGACTTGGTTTTTTGTCTGGGACGCCCCGCGCATCGCAAACGATATCTGGACACGTGCGACACCGCCGCGATGGGAATATATTACGCAGCTTGGCCGTCCAATCTGGGATACGCTGAACATCGCGACCCTCGGCACGATGATTGCGCTCTGCCTTGCCGTCCCAGTGGCCTTTCTGGCCGCGCGCAACACGACGCCTTCGGCGCTCATTATCCGGCCCATCGCGCTGCTGATCATTGTGTCCACACGCTCCATCAATTCGCTCATCTGGGCGCTCTTGCTGATCGCAATCATTGGCCCCGGCGTCTTTGCAGGTGTGATTGCAATTGCGATCCGCTCCATCGGGTTCTGTGCAAAGCTGCTCTACGAGGCGATTGAGGAAATCGATCACACCCAGGTCGAGGCGATTACAGCTACGGGTGCCAGCCGCTGGCAGGTCATGGCCTACGGGATCGTGCCCCAGATCCTGCCTGCGTTTGCCGGAATCGCCGTGTTCCGCTGGGACATCAACATCCGCGAATCCACCGTGCTGGGGCTGGTTGGGGCGGGCGGCATCGGTTTGCAGCTTTCGGCCTCGCTAAACGTGTTGGCCTGGCCGCAAGTCAGCCTGATCCTGATCGTCATTCTCGCCGCTGTTGTCATCAGCGAATGGGTGTCGGCCAAAGTCCGCGGAGCCATAATTTGACCGCGATCTCGGTAGAAGAGGCGTTTCATGCCTATGAGGCTGCCCGGCATCGGCTGCCACCAATTTCCACCGATAGCAGGACCTACAAAACGGTGGAGACACTTGCCGATGTCGCGGATGACTTCGACGTGTTCTTCCTCGACGCTTTTGGCGTGCTCAATATCGGTGAGACGGCCATTTCCGGCACGTCACAAAGGATCATGGACCTGAAGGCTGCGGGCAAACGTGTGCTTGTGGTCTCGAACGCCGCGAGGTCTCCCCATGCCACGCTAATTAAGAAATACACCCGCCTCGACTATGATTTCGCGCCGGAGGACGTCATCACCAGCCGCGCGACGCTGCTTGCCGAAATGAACGGGGAGCGTGGCATGCATTGGGGGCTGATGGCCACGCGCAGCATCGGGTTGCAAGACCTTGAAGGGCTCAGCCTCACCTACCTTGAGGAAAACCCCGCACTATACGACACGGTCGACGGGTTCTTGCTGATCGGCTCGGCGGCCTGGACCGACGCTCGGCAGGCCCTTCTCGAAGACGCGCTCGCAAAGCGCATGCGTCCGGTCCTGGTGGGCAACCCGGATATCGTGGCCCCGAGAGAGAAAGGGTTTTCCACCGAACCCGGCCATTTTGCTAACCGTCTGGCCGACCGAACCAAGGTCGTCCCGAAATTCTTCGGCAAGCCTTTTACCAACATCTTCGATTTGGCGTTCAAACGGATTGGACCCGTCGACCGAGCGCGCGCCCTGATGGTCGATGATAGCTTGCACACAGATATCCTCGGGGCGCAGACGGCAGGCATCGCCTTGGCCCTGATCTTCGACTACGGTTTCTTTGCCGGCCACGATGTCCCGCGCGCTATCGCGCGCTCCGGGATTGTGCCGGACTACGTGGTACGCCGGCCATGAGCGCCCGTATCGTCTTTGATCTCGACGGCACGTTGATCGACAGTGCACCAGATATTCGCGGTATCGCCAACGCGGCTTTGGCGCGTTTTGGTACGGATCCGATCTCGCTTGCGCAGACACATGACTTCATTGGCGAAGGGGTTACCGTCTTTGTCGAAAAGATGCGCGCCGCAGTTGGGTTGCCCGACAGCTTGCAGGATGAATTGCTGAGTGACGTGGTCGCGCGTTACGATGACGCCGTCGGCCTGACTGTCACCTATCCAGGTGTTCTGAAAGCTCTGACCAGCCTGTCTCGCGACTACCGCCTAGGGGTTTGCACCAACAAGCTCTATCGCCCCGCAATGGCTGTTCTGCAGCATCTGAGGTTGGTCGACTTTTTTGAGGCCGTGTCAGGAGGAGACAATCCACTGGGCCGCAAGCCTGATCCAGCGGCTCTTCTTGCTGTCTGCGAAGAGCTTGGCGATGGTCCTTTGATCTATGTTGGTGACAGCGAGATCGATGCAGAAACCGCCAGACGCGCTTCGATCCCATTTTTTCTGTTCAGTGAGGGATATAGAAAGCAGCCGATCTCCTTGATCCCACATGACGTCGCATTCGCGGCATTCAGTGACTTGCCCGATCTGCTTGTGTCCTATCTTGATGGCATGTGAGTTCTTTACTGTTCACAGTGTTCCCAGATCCAACACAGAAGTACGTGATTCATTGTTGAACCGCAGTAGTTGAATCTGATCAATCGGCTGAGGGCTTCATGCATCTCAGCAGAATAAACCCTCACGGCGCACAGGCATGAGCGCTTTCCAGAGAACCGCAAACCGTGATCGTGGCACATTAATTCGGCAACTTCACACCTGCGAAAACGACAAAACCGGGTCTCGATAGAAAGCACTATCGATCTCTTCGGTCGCGCAGAAAGTCCTATCACCGTTTCCTGACCGGCGCGCCATCCATTAAGTCTTCGGCAGTATTGGCTTCATCTGGCTCAAGAAAAGTAAAATTAGTTACTTAGTCTTTTGAATTTCTGAGACTCCCGATTCTGGTATTTTTGGTAGCGTCGATCCTAAAGCTTAGGAGCGTCTGCGTCCGATTTCTTTGCGGTGAAATGAACAAGTGCGCCTGCGCCCGTGTTGTCGGGACGGAACGCGCAATTTCAATGGCAAAGGATAGGTCGATGGCAACTTGGAGCATCATTAGTCACCCCGACATTTGGAAGGTCACTCAAAAGCACAAGAAAACGCAACTGCTGAATGCGCCGAAAATCTCTTTTGACTATACGGCGACGTTTCCCGACAAGGTCTTCAAAGAGATTAAGGCTGACCCGCTTCTGATCAAAAAGATACGAAATCCTTGTGAGCTCTTGTTCAACAAGATGATTGCTGAGATGTCGAAGATCACTCAGGAATACGACAAGGTTGTCGCGGCAAAGCGTCAGGCCATCACGGATAGAGGCGACATTCTGGCCGTCAAAACTCTGAAGGCTTTTCCTGCCGCTCTGGAAAAGCAGCTGAACACAGTGTCGAATGCTTATGTGTCCAAAATGGATGCGGCCTCAAAAAAGGGTTGGGACGATTACGTCAAGTTAAAGACCGCTTACAAGAAGTTCAGGATAAAGGTCAGGGTCGACTTCGCCCTGCGTGGTGTAGGCGTTGCCATCAATGCGATCAAAGTCGTCACAGCAGGGCCGGTTGGAATCGTCTTTGCTGTACAGGGTACGCTCAAGGATGCGGTCTCAACGGCCAATGAACTGTATCTCATCTTCCGAAAGCTGGAAAAGGTACAGGAGCGGATCGAAACCGGCGTGAACGCGCTGTCAGACAAGATGGCGGGCGGCAAGGGCAAGAAGGCAGATGTGCTGAAGTCATTCGCCGCGAGCATCACGGGCTATTGCGGCAAAACGGGCAAGCAAATGCAGAAAGAGCTTAGGTTCTACGAGGGCCGGATGGTCGAATATGAGCAGAAGGCGCACACGCTGAGCAAACGTTTGAACAAGCTGCTGGAGAAGGCGGAGTCGCTTGCAAAGAAGCTGCCGAAAGAGGTGGCCCAAGATGTGAACAAGATCAAGACCGAGGTCGGCACGCTGATCACGATGGTCAAAGATTGTGTCGCAAAACTGCCCAATTACAAGAGCTTTCATAAAGATACGAAAAAGACACTCGACGACCTGATGAACGACAAAGGCCTGAAGAATCTGGAAAAATGGATCAACGCATTCGAAACGGCTGTGGATGCGGCCAAGATCGCGACATGGGCGGCGAGCACCGATGCCTCAGGCTGGAAGAATGTCGACAAGACGCTCGTGACGACTAACGGCTACCTTGTCTCGCTTGGTAAGGCTGTAGAGCGCCACTACAAAGGCGTGTCGAAAACGGTGGCGAATGCCGTCGCTTGATATCCGAGTGCGCACCTTAGGTGCGCGCCTTGCTCCGACGGCCGCTCTTTACGCTGCCAAGCAGCGCTATGCATTGAGCACATGCGGCGATATTCATGCTGCGCGCGTAGCGAGAAACATCAATGCCGGAGATGGGTTCAGAGCTGACAACGTTCTCGAAGAGCTCTATCCGTTACTGCTGAAGCAAGGTTCGCCAGAGTACGTCCAATCAAACAACAGGCCTGAGTTCGCTGCTGGAACAATGCAGGGTTGGCTCCGGCGGGTTGGCATCAAGTCTATCCGCATCTATCCTGGACCACCCTGGGAGAATGGATGCAATGAGCGGTTCAATGGGACACTTCGCCGGGAAGTTCTGAATGCCAAATGATTCACCACAACCGAGCGGGCTTAGATCGTCATCCATCACAGAAAGTAACTCAATCACACCAGGCCCCGCATCAGGCGCTCAACATGAGCCCACCAGGCTTAGAAACGCTATTTGAAAAAGCCCAATTCTGTGGCCCGGAAACATGTGGATAGGCACGAACTGTACAGCACAGCTACGAACTGACGTATTCGTCTGGCGCTTATGCGTGATCATCTGGCGTCGGTTCGGTTCGCAAGGCTTGGCACTCTCGAATTGAGACACTCCAGGCGCAAGTGCGCAACATAGCGAACCATTTCGGTCGCAAACACGAGTACAGGCCTACTGCGGCCCCCCACTGCTGTGTTCAATCCAAGAGCAGAACGGCCTCCCGATCGTCTGCGGCGCCTTTTGCCTGATCCATATGCACTGAATGTTGCCCTTAGCGGCTCAACGGGCTGACCCAGCCGGTTTGGTATTGACAGTTTGACACGCTTAAGGCCCGATACCAATCTTAAATTGGTTCGTATTTTCATACGTTCTTTGTCACGGAACCAAGCAGTGTCACAAGTTAAGCAAGATTGTCAGACCGGATTACATGAGCCACCTAATGGTTGTGCCATGGAGTTGACCAGCTTGGCCTTGCGCTTCCGCGGACAATCAAATGACGTCGTGGATCACGTATCCCTAGAGGCCAAATCGGGTGAAGTGCTTTGCATTGTCGGCGAGTCTGGTTGCGGCAAGAGCGTCACTGCGATGGCTCTCATGGGGCTGCTTCCGCAAGACTCCTCGATAATTTCATCGGGAAATCTGAAGGTTGGAGAAGACATCTTCGATCTCACGCGCGGTACTTTGCCGCGCGCCATGCGTGGCAGTCGCATCGCGATGATTTTTCAGGAACCCATGACATCCCTAAACCCGGCCTTTCGCATCGGGGATCAGATATGCGAGGCGATCGTTCAACACAGTGGCGCCACGCGCCCGGAAGCGCGTGCCCGTGCGGAAGACATGCTGCAACGCGTCGGCATTGCCAACCCTTCTCAGCGGCTATTCGAGTATCCACACCAATTGTCCGGCGGTATGCGTCAACGGGTCATGATCGCGATGGCTCTGGCCAACGATCCTCAGGTTCTTATCGCGGATGAGCCGACAACTGCGCTTGATGTGACGATACAGGCGCAAATCCTCGACCTGATCAGGGACCTGCGCGATGCGACCAGGATGAGCACCATCATGATCACCCATGATCTTGGTGTTGTTGCAGAGATCGCCGATCGAATAGCGGTCATGTACGGCGGTCAGGTGGTTGAGCAAGGGCCCGTGAGAGAGGTTTTTGACAACCCGCAGCATCCCTACACGATTGGTCTCATGAGCGCGATGCCCGGGCTGCACCGTCCGGGCGAGCGATTGGCGATCGTTCCGGGCACGGTTCCGACGATCGCGAATATGCCCGAAGGGTGCCGTTTCCGAACCCGCTGCGCCTTCGCAGCGGTGACATGTGCGCAGCGACCCACGCTCTCGGAGATTGCCCCGCAGCACCACGTCGCATGCCACTTCGCGCCTCTTGAAGAACACATTGAGGTGAACCGGTGAACCGCGACGTCATCCTTGAGGCTATCGATGTCGTGAAGCATTTCGGAACGGGTTCTGGCTGGTTATCTCAAACGCCGGTTGTGCAGGCGGTCGACGGTGTCTCACTTGAAGTGCGGCGCGGAGAGACCTTCGCGATTGTGGGTGAGAGCGGTTGTGGAAAATCGACGCTCGCACGCCTGCTGATGCGGCTTTTGACACCAACCTCCGGCGATGTGCTGTTCGACGGACGACAGGTTAGTACGATTCAGGGCGAAGAGCTGAAGACGCTGCGCTGCGACATGCAGTTCATTTTTCAGGATCCCTTCTCCTCTCTGAATCCGCGGATGACGGTCGCCAAGCTTGTGGCGGAGCCTCTGGAAATTCATGCGCCCGCGCTGTCCGCACAGGACCGTCGCGCCAAGGTGGCCGAGCTGCTGCGCCAAGTTGGATTGCGCGCCGAACACGCAGATAGGTATCCTCACGAATTCAGTGGCGGCCAGCGTCAACGGATCGGCATCGCGCGCGCGCTGGCCTCAGGGCCGAAGCTCATCATCGGGGATGAGCCGGTTTCGGCGCTGGACGTTTCGGTGCAGGCGCAAGTGATCAATCTTTTGGGCGATCTGTCCCGCGACCTTGGGCTGACCCTTGTGATCATCGCACATGATTTGGGCGTGATCCGGCACATGAGCGATCGCGTCGCCGTTATGTATCTGGGCCGGATTGTCGAGATTGGCAAGACCGAGGATGTCTTTAAGGAGCCCAAACACCCCTACACGCAAGCTCTTTTGGCCGCAATTCCGTCGATGGACGGGCCAGTGACGGATCATAGTGCGACGGTTCACGGCGAAATGCCCAGCCCATCGGATCCGCCGCCGGGCTGCCGGTTCCACACGCGCTGCCCACACGCGCAGGCGCTTTGCAAAACGCAAACACCGCATCTGAGTGCCGCACAGGACGTATCCCATCAGGTAGCCTGCCATTTCGCAGACACGTTGCAACGGCGGCCCCGCCCATCAACAGCAACACAGAAATCCAAGACTGCCGAGGCACGTTTCGCGCTCTACCGCGCGGCGACAGAAGGCGGCGCCGTCACGCACAATGCAAAACAGGATCAGCCATGAACAGAGAGGATTTGAAGATGTCACAGATGAAAAAGGCCATTATCACTGCATTGGTTGGCGCAACCGCGCTCACTGCCAGCCCGGCGCTTGCCAAGGATCTGCGGATCGCGTTGCAATCGGACGCAGACGTGCTGGACCCCGACCAATCGCGCACATTTGTAGGGCGGATTGTCTACGCCTCGCTGTGCGACAAGCTGGTGGACATCACACCCGACCTCGAAATCATCCCGCAGTTGGCCACCTCCTGGAGCACGTCGGAGGATGGCACAGCAATCACAATGCAGCTGCGTGAAGGAGTTGTGTTCCATGATGGTACGCCGTTCAACGCCGAAGCGGTGGCCGCCAATATCGACCGGTCGCAGACAATGGACGAGTCGCGACGCAAATCCGAGCTGGCCTCGATCACCTCGACCGAAGTCACGAGTGACTATGAAATTGTGCTCAATCTCGCCGGACCCGACGCAACGCTTATGGCGCAATTGGCCGACCGCGCAGGCATGATGGTCTCACCTACCGCGTCGGCCGCTGCTGGGACGGATTTCGGGTTGAACCCTGTCTGCTCGGGCGCGTTTAGCTTCACGGAGCGTGTGGCGCAGGACAAGATCGTTCTGACCAAGTTCGCCGACTATTGGAACGCTGAGGCGATCCACTTTGACAGCATCACCTTCCTGCCGATCCCCGACACCACGGTGCGTCTTGCGAACCTGCAAGCGGGCGACATCGACATGCTGGAGCGCTTGAACGCGACGGACCTGACACAAGCCAACGACGATCCCGACATCATCGTCGATAGCGCGGTATCACTCGGTTACCAGGCGATCACCTTCAACATCAATAACGGGCCCCGCGGCGACAACCCATGGGGTAACGACAAGCGTCTGCGTCAGGCGCTAAGCTACGCGATTGACCGCGAGGCGCTGAACCAAGTGGTCTTCGAGGGTGCATTTGCACCTGGCAACCAACCGTTCCCATCGACTTCACCCTGGTACAATCAGTCCTTGCCGTTAGAAGCCCGCGATATCGAAAAAGCGAAGGCACTCCTGGCAGAAGCGGGCTTTGCCGATGGTCTGGAGCTGGAAGTTCAGGTGCCCAATTCCACCGAGCCGCTTGCAGTCATGCAGGTGGTTCAAGCCATGGCTGCTGAGGCCGGGATCGACATCAAGCTGACCTCCAAAGAGTTCGCGACGCTGCTGGCAGACCAGTCCGCTGGCGACTACACCGCAAGCCAGATCGGCTGGTCGGGTCGTGTTGATCCGGACGGGAACAACCACCCGTTCGTGACCACCAATGGCGGGATCAACGACTCCAAGTATTCTGACCCTAAGATGGACGAATTGATGGACGCCGCCCGCGTGGCTGGCAGCACCGAAGAGCGCAAAGCGCTCTACGATGAAGCCATGACCATTCTGCTCGATGATCTGAACCGGGTGTTTCTGTATCACGTCAACTGGATCTGGGCGTACAACAGCAACATGAAGGGTTTCACACCCTATCCTGACGGCATGATCCGCCTGGAGAACGTGACCTGGGAAGAGTGATCATGACCTGCCCGCGCTGCCCCTGCGGGTGGTGCGGGTTCTTTGCTGCTGAGGTTTTGACATGCTGCTGTTCCTGCTGCGACGCATCCTGATTGCCATTCCCACGATTGTGATCATCTCGATCATGGTCTTTGGGTTGCAACATCTGTTGCCGGGCGATCCTCTTCTAGTGCTGGCCGGAGAAGAGCGTGATCCGGCCGTGCTGGAGGCGTTGCGCGAAAAGTACCGCCTCAATGATCCAATCCCGGTGCAATATCTAGCCTGGGTGGGCAACGCCCTTCAGGGGGATCTGGGCGTGTCGCTGCGAACCAATCAGCCCGTCACCGAGCTGATGGCACAAAAGCTGCCCGTGACAATTCAACTGGCCCTGATGTCGATGGTCTTTGCCCTTGTGATCGGCATTCCAGCGGGCATCCTATCCGCGGTCAAAAAGGGCACGGCGACGGATTATGTCGCCAACGTCGTGGCGCTCTCCGGCTTGTCCATTCCAAACTTCTGGCTGGGGATCATGCTGATCCTGCTGGTGTCGGTGAAATGGCAGTTGTTGCCCGCCTCCGGCTACGTGCCGCCGTCAGAGGATCTCTGGCAATCGATCCGCACGATGCTGATGCCGGCCTTTGTGCTCGGCACGGCGCTGGCAGCGACCTTGATGCGGCACACCCGATCCTCGATGATCGGTGTGCTCAGTGCAGACTACGTGCGCACGGCGCGCGCCAAAGGGTTGGCCGAACGTGTCGTCATCCTCAAACATGCCCTGCGCAACGCGCTCACGCCCATCGTAACACTAACCGCGCTTTTGTTTGGGGAGCTGGTAGCGGGGGCCGTTCTCACCGAGCAGATCTTTACCATTCCGGGCTTTGGCAAGCTTGTCGTCGATGCGGTATTCAACCGTGACTACGCCGTTGTGCAGGGCATCGTGCTTGTCACCGCTGTGGGGTTCATCTTCATGAATCTGTTTGCGGACGTCATGTATTTTGTTCTCAACCCGCGCCTCAGGGGAAATTGATATGACCCAGACCGCGACCCAGGCGCCAACGCCCAATGATCCCGTGCTGGAGGCCCGCCCCGAGAACCGCGTGTGGAAGAAATTCCGCAGCCACAAGAGCGCGATGGTCGGCGGTGTGCTGGTCGTGTTCTTCATCGCTATTGCGCTGGCAGCCCCGATACTACCGATCCCCGATCCTGCCGCGACGGATTGGGGTGCGGTGCGCAAAGCGCCAAACGGGGACCATTGGATGGGCACTGACGAAATCGGCCGCGATGTCATGGCCCGATTGATCTGGGGCGCGCAAGCCTCCCTGGCAGCGGGCGTTGTCTCGGTTGGGATCGCCGTTCTCTTTGGCGTGCCCCTGGGCATCGTTGCGGGGTATTTCGGCGGCTGGACCGACGCCGTCATTTCGCGCTGCACCGAGGCGCTTCTGGCTGTACCGTTCCTAATCCTTGCCATTGCGCTTGCAGCATTTCTGGGGCCATCCCTGACCAATGCCATGATCGCCATCGGGATCTCGGCCACACCGATCTTTATCCGGCTCACGCGCGGGCAGGTCCTCAGCGTCAAGGAAGAGGATTATGTCGAAAGCGCACGCGCAATCGGTCTGCCAACGCCCAAGATCCTCTCGCGCTACATCTTTCCCAACGTCCTGCCGCCCATTCTGGTGCAAGCGACGCTGACAATTGCCACGGCCATCATCGCCGAGGCGTCCCTGTCGTTTCTGGGCCTTGGTCAACAACCACCCGCGCCCAGCTGGGGGTCCATGTTGAACACCGCCAAGAACTTCCTCAATCAAGCCCCCTGGATGGCCATGTGGCCGGGCCTGTCGATCTTCTTCGTGGTGCTGGGGTTCAATCTTTTGGGTGACGGCCTGCGCGATGCGCTTGACCCACGCGAACACTAACTGGAGGCTTCATGTCCGATTTCACAACCCGCCCCGAGATCATAGGCACCTTTGGCGTCGCAACATCGACGCATTGGATCGCGTCGGCGGTGGGAATGAGCATTCTCGAGAAAGGCGGCAACGCCTTTGACGCAGCTGTGGCAACCGCACTGACGCTCCAAGTGGTCGAGCCCCATCTGAATGGCCCTGCCGGGGACATGCCCGCGATCTTTTACTCCGCCGAAACCGGCAAGGTCGAAGTGCTCTGCGCTCAAGGCGTAGCACCCGAAGCTGCAACGATTGAGCACTACATACAGCAGGGTCTGACCCTGATCCCCGGTTCAGGACTTTTGGCGACGGTCGTGCCCGGTGCCTTTGACGGCTGGATGCTGATGTTGCGCGACCACGGGACGATGGCGCTGCGCGAGGTCATGCAACCAGCCATCGACTATGCCCGCGACGGGCATCCCGTCTTGCCGCGCGTCGCCAACACTATCGCGGGGCTGCAAGGGTTTTTTGAGGAGGAGTGGCCCAGTTCCGCCGCAGTCTGGACGCCTGATGGCCGCGCGCCGGAACCGAACGAGCTGTTCAAGAACCCCGATCTAGCGGCAACATATGATCGCTTGGCCTCGGTCGCGGGCGACACACGAGAGGCCCAGATCGACGCAGCCCGGCACGAATGGCGCGAGGGCTTCGTCGCCGAGGCGATTTTCGACTATCTCAAGGACGCGCACGTCATGGACGTGTCAGAGACCAAGCACAGCGCCGTTCTGGCCCCTTCGGACATGGCTGACTGGCGCGCGACATATGAGGCGCCTCTGAGCTACGACTACCATGGCTGGACTGTGTACAAGATCCACGCCTGGTCTCAGGGTCCCGTGCTTTTGCAGGCGCTGGCGATCCTCAAAGGGTTTGACCTTGGCGCCATGGACCCGAACGGGGCCGAATTCGTGCACACGGTGATTGAGGCGATGAAGCTCGCCTATGCAGACCGAGAGGCATACTACGGCGACCCAGATTTCAGCGAAATCCCGATGGATGTGCTGCTGAGCGAAGCATACAACGCCGAGCGCCGCGAGCTGATCGGGGCCGATGCCTCACTCGCGCAACGTCCCGGACGGGTGCCGGGGTTCGAGGCGCAAGCGGATGCCTACATCGAACGCACACAGCGTGATTTCAAGGTCGGCAGCGTGGCTGCACAAGAACCTACGATGTCGCATCTCACCGAGAAACGCGGCGATACGGTACATCTGGATATCATTGACCGTTGGGGTAACATGGTGGCCTCCACGCCGTCGGGCGGATGGCTGCAAAGTAATCCGGTTGTGCCGGGCCTCGGCTTCCCGCTGAACTCGCGGGCGCAGATGTATTGGCTGGAAAAGGGCCTGCCGACCTCGCTCGTGCCCAAGAGCCGCCCAAGGACGACGCTCACCCCTAGTTACGCCGAGAAGGATGGCGTCCAACTGGTGTTCGGCACGCCCGGTGGTGACCAGCAAGACCAGTGGCAGCTGATCTGGTTCCTGCGATTTGTGCACTTCGGCATGGGCTTGCAAGAGTGCATGGACCAGCCGCTTTTCCATTCCATGCACTTCCAAGGCTCGTTCTTTCCCAGAGAGGTCAAGACAGGTGAAATGATGATCGAACGCAATGTTGGCGATGACGTGATTGATGATCTGCGCACGCGCGGGCACAAAGTGACCGTGGCAGAGCCATGGACGGTGGGGCGCCTCACGGCGGCGCTGCGCCAGCCGGATGGCACACTGCGCGCGGCCGCCACCCCTCGATTGATGCAAGCCTATGCGGTGGGCCGATGACGTTTTCCCTGATTGCAAAAGACACCGACGGAAGCATCGGTCTGATTGTCGCCAGCAAGTTCTTTGCCTGCGGCGCCGTGGTGCCCTTTGTCTCGGACAAGGTCGCGGTCGCAAGCCAAGCGTTTTGCAATCCCGTTTGGGGAACCGAAGGACGCGCGCGGATGATGGCCGGCGAGACTGCCGAGGTTGTCCTGACTGATCTGGTCGCGCGCGACGAAGGACACGCGATCCGGCAGGCGCATATGATGGACATTAACGGCCATTTTGCGGCACACACAGGATCAGATTGCGTTGATTGGGCTGGTCATCTGATGCGCAACGATCATTCGGTTGCGGGCAATATGCTGGCTGGCGAGGAAGTGCTTGATGCCACATCCGACGCTTATAGCAAGGGCGTCGGCCTTCCCTTTGCAGAGCGTTTGATCACTGCGATGCAGGCCGGAGAAGCGACCGGTGGGGACAAGCGTGGCCGACAGGCTGCAGGTCTTGTTATCCATCGCGGGCAAGCCCACCCTTGGCTCGATCTGCGCGCAGATGATCACGCCGATCCGCTGGGTGAACTGGCGCGCCTGTGGGACGTTGCCCAAGAACGGTACGTTCACTTCGCCAAAGGTATGCCCAATGCCGAACGATTTTCCGGCTTTCCGACCCGCGAAGGGATCGATGCAGATATCGCGCGCGCCGAAGCGGAACGAAAAGCCGCTGGCCGTCCAAGCCGGTCACATGCGGTTGAGCTTGAATAATATAGCGGGCACCCTCTAAAGCACATTTTGATCGTTTGGAGAGACTGGAACTGAAATGAACGTCATGCCGCCCAAAGGTCCGCAGCAACAGGTGCGCGCGCGTCTGCTCGAATTGATCAAATCCGGGGATCTTGGATCCGAAGGAAAGTTGCCAACGGAGCGCGAATTGGCGGACCGTTTCGGGGTCGGACGGCGCTTTATTCGGCAGGCACTGGATGCGCTGGAAGCCGAAGGTCTTGTCTGGCGCAAGCAGGGCAAGGGCACCTTTGCGGGACAGCCGATGGACCCGATGGGCGATCTGGCCGCAAAGGTCACGGGCGAGACCAATGCGCTGGAAGTCATGGAGGCACGCCTTTGTATTGAGCCCGAGTTGGCTGCTTTGTGCGCCCAACGTGTGCTTCCGGAAGAAGTGACGCGTTTGCGCATGTTGGCTCAGCGACAATGGGAGGCGACCGATGCTCAAGCCATGGAGCTTTGGGACGGGTCCTTACATCGCTTGATCGCACAATGCGCCCGCAACCGTCCTCTTCTGACCGCATATTCGATGTTGGACAAAATCAGGTCCAATCCCTCTTGGGTCCGCATTCGGGCAAAAGGCCGGACCAAGACGTCTTTGCAGGTCACCCACAGTGAACACACCGCAATTGTCGAAGCAATTGCAGCCGGCCATGCAGACGCTGCGCGGATTGCGATGCTCGACCATCTTGAAACACGGTTTGCTGCCTTGCGCGATGAATTGGTGATGAAAAAGATGTGTTAAGGATACCCCCGTCAATTGGATCAGTCAAAAAGGTGTCGGGTTAGCTAGAATGGTGGCGGTACCAGAACCGTTTCAACCTTTGCCCCAGCCACCCGATGCCTTCGCCCCGATATTCTAACGCATTTAACATGTCGATCGACTGGATCGAGACGGGATTGCCTGTTGTGGCAAAACCGATCTCAGAAAATCGCGCAGATGCTGCTCCGCCTCAGAGGCGGCGGTGAGGCGCGGAAAAGAGTCCCAGGAATGTGGCGGTTGCGTACATCATTAGGCACTGAATTTGATCGCTGAATACGCTTAGTTTTCCGATACCCTGCCAATCAGAAGGCGTATGGCCACAAGTAATGGGTCAGAACCAGCATTGGAATGCACGGCTCAAGCTTGAGTCGCGCATTTCTTGCATCTTGGCTAAGAGCCGGACTGCGGCGAAGCGACGTTTGACCCGCATGCCGCTAGTTCATCCAGCTGTCGATTTTGCCACTGCAGCGAATGTCTCCTTCGACAGGCCGCAGCGTAACGTTGTCCACGATTATCGAACGGCAGCTCAATGATCGATCCCTGGATACGGCGTTGGATGCTGCGTCTGCCTCGAGGTCTACAGTGAGCCCAATTTACCAATGCCACGGAGCGCACCAATAACCGCTTTAGCAGTAAGTTAAGCCCTAGCTTAGCCTTCCCATGGCGGGGTTTTACCGATCTCGGCGATCAGGAAATCCATAAACACACGGACCTTGGGGGAAAGCACGTTGGACTTGGGATAGATTAGCCACAGCGCGTTACCGTCGTCGCCTTCGTAGTCCGGCAAAACGCGCCTGAGCTGTCCTGAGGCGATCTCTTCATGCACGCTCCAGAGAGAGTTTAGGGAAATACCTGCGCCGGCCAAGGTCGCGTGTTTCTGGCTGAGCCCATCATCGATGATCAGCTGGCTTTTTGCTGCGCCCGGACTAAACTCGCCGGTCTCTCCATCTGCGGCCCTGAGCGGACGGGGACGCAGATGCCTGAACGCGATTAGCTTGTGATTGGCCAGTTCATCCGGGGATTGCGGCGTGCCATGCACGGCCAGATAGGAAGGGGCAGCGCAGAGAATGCGCTGGTCATCAGCCAGTTTGCGGCCTTTAAGACTGGTATCGAGCAGAGGTGCGTTGCGCAGGGCCAGATCATAGCTGCCTTCGATCAGGTCGAACTGCACATCGGACAGGTGCAAATCCAGCGTCAGATCGGGATGCTGGTCCAGGAACTTTGGCAGGATGGGCGCGATGTAAAGCTGTGCGAACGTGCTTGGTGCGGCGAAGCGCAGGGTGCCGCTGACATTGGCGGTGCCTTTGCCGAGGGCAGCCAGTGCGGCCTCTTCCTGGGCGATTATTTCACGCGCGAAGGGCAGGAAATCCACCCCTTCAATGGAAAGCGAAACCTTACGCGTCGTACGGTGCAGAAGCTCGGCCCCAAGGGCGTGTTCCAGCTTTGCCAGTTTCGCGCTGGACACGGCTGGGGCCATGCCAAGGCGGCGACCGGCGGCACTGATGTTCAGCATTTCTGCGGCCAGAACGAACAACCGCAATCCGTCTGTATTGAAACCCATTATATGCAAATCCCGAATTATAAATATAAGAATATGCTGTTTATTTATAAATTGATAGCAATCATATTTGGTTTCATCGCAAGGCTGACACCCCTGAGGAGACGATACAGATGACACGCACGGCCACAGTCAATTACCACGTTCACAAGGACGAACGCCAATCGTTCGAGCTGGATGCAGGTGGCATCGTCGGCAATCTGATCTCGCCCGAGTTGGTGGTGACACAGGTGACCTTGTCGGACACTCGAACAGCAAAGCGTCCGGTGGCGTTCGCGGCTGATGCCGTGGAATTCATAACCTACCCCAGTGCGGTGCAGGATTTTTGCGGCGACCACTGGAAAGACACCTACGACCGCGAACTGACGCAGCTTTTGAACAACAAGCTGAATGCACGCGAGGTCATGATCTTTGACCATACCGTGCGCGTGGATGACCCGGATGCAACACGCAAACCAGCGCGCAACGTGCACAGCGACTACAGCGAAGACGGCGCAAAAAAACGTCTGATCGATCTGCTAGGTCCGGAAAAGGCGGCGACATGGGAGGATGGGCATTACGCCTTCATCAGTGTTTGGCGGCCTGTAGAGCAGCCAATCAACAGCGCGCCTCTTGGCTTCGTGCGTCCGTCAAGTGTTGATCCGACAGACTGGATTTTGCTGGATCTGATTTACCCGGATCGCAAGGGCCAGATCATGGGGCTTGTGGGCAATCCGGATCATGAATGGATTTATCAATCGGTGATGACGCCGGACGAGGTTGCGTTTTTTAACATTTACGACAATCGCGGCCTGCCATCCATCGGGCACAGTGCGCTGGACATGGTCGAGGACCCAAGCCTAACCAGCATCCGCAAAAGCATCGAAAGCCGCACCTTGGTGCGCTACTGAGAAAGCAACCGTCATGTTCGACGACCACAAAAACGCGCGCTTCCCGCGCATCAACGCAGGCTATAACTCTGCGTTCCAGCCCGGCCGCCTGAGCATTGGCTTGGTGCTGCCACTGGAGGCGTATGCCGTTGGCCATGAACCGACGATGCGGGACCATATCGAAACAGCACAACTGGCCGAAGAGTTGGGGTTTTCCGCGCTATGGCTGCGCGACGTACCCTTTAACGTTCCAGACTTCGGGGATGCAGGGCAGATTTTCGACCCGTTTGTGTATTTGGGTGCATTGGCCACAGCGACGCAGCGTATCGCGCTTGGCACCGCCAGCATCATCCTGCCGCTGCGCCATCCGGCCCATGTGGCCAAGGCCGCAGCGACGGCGGATGTTCTGTCAGATGGCCGGGTACTGCTGGGGGTCGCATCAGGGGACCGGCCGGAGGAATACCCGGCGCTGAACCACAGCTACCCGGATCGCGGCGTGCGGTTTCGCGACAGCTTTGGCTACATCCGCGCGGCGGCAGAGCCCTATCCGCGCCATCAAAGCGATCAGGGGCGTTTGCTGGGCGACCTTGACCTGCTGCCCAAACCGGTCGGAAGCCGTCTGCCACTGCTCATAACTGGGGGCAGCCAGCAAACACCGGATTGGGCGGCGCAAAATGGCGACGGGTGGATGACCTATCCGCGCGATGTTGCCTCCCAGAACCGGGTGATTGCCGACTACCGGCAGCGGTTGGTCACGATGGGGCAGCCAAACAAACCGGTGATGCAATCGCTTTACGTTGATTTGCTGAAAACGCCAGATGCACAGCCACGGCCAATCCACCTGGGGTTCCAGTCTGGCACCAATTTCCTACGCAGTTATCTGCGCGACATCGAAGCCCTGGGCGTGAACCACATCGCTCTGAACCTGCGATTCAATCAAGCCCCAATTGACGCCACTTTGAAGCAATTGGCGGACGATTTGCTGCCCGACTTTCACTAAAGGACAAGATGTATGACCAAAACAATCCTCATCACAGGCTCGACAGACGGAATTGGCCTGCTGACTGCTCAGAAGTTGGCCGTCGATGGGCACCGTATTTTGTTGCACGGGCGTAGCGCTGCAAAACTTGATGCCGCCGCCGACAGTATCAGCGGCACGGTGGAAAGCTTTGTTGCCGACTTGTCGAATTTTTCCGCAGTTAAGGCACTGGCCGGTGACATCCGCGCCAAGCACGAAAAACTGGACGTTCTGATCAACAATGCGGGCGTTTTGCGCGCCCCCAACCCGACGCTGAACGGCGGGCTTGATATCCGTTTTGTGGTCAACACATACGCGCCCTATATGCTTACCGAACTTTTGCTACCGATCATTCCGCAGGATGGCCGCGTTGTGAACCTGTCGTCGGCAGCACAGGCGCCCGTGGAAAGGGAAGCGATGCTGGGTCAACGCCAACTGGACGAAATGGGCGCCTATGCCCAAAGCAAATTGGCGATCACGATCTGGACCCGTGAATGGGCGAGGACGTTGCCCGAAGGGCCTGCAATGATCGCAGTGAATCCTGGGTCATTGCTCGCCTCGAAGATGGTTAAAGAGGGCTTTGGCGTGGCCGGCAAGGACATGAATATCGGCGCTGATATCCTGATAGAGGCCGCGCTTGGGTCCCGGTTTGCCGATGCGTCGGGCAAATACTTCGACAATGACAGCGGCGCCTTTGCCAACCCGCATCCCGCTGCACTCGATGCGGCGCATGCGGCGGATGTTATGACAACGATCAGAACCGTCCTCGGCCAGCAAAGCTAGGACCGCGGCGCACGCGCCGCCCCAATCTCCAACCGTTTAACCCACCCCCTCGCGTCTCTGATGCCGAGGCTCAAGAAAGGACTGCCTCATGAAATATGAAAACTTTCAAACCTTCGACGTAGAAGTCGAAAACGCCATTGCCACAGTGACCTTCGATTTCGGTTCCGTGAATGTGCAAGGCCAGGAGATGCTGGCCGATCTCAACAGCCTAGCGATGCGGTTGGAACGCGATCGCGAGACAAAGGTCGTCGTCTTTCAATCGGCCAATCCCGAGATCTGGGTCTGTCACTATGACACGGAATTGCTAAAGGACATGTCAACAGAAGCCGTCTCACGCGACGAGGCGCATCTGCTGGAACTTCAATCCGTTTGCGAACGCATCAGCAAAGTCCCCCAGGCCACCATCGCCAAGCTGGAAGGGTTCGCGCGTGGCGGCGGGCACGAATTGGCCCTTGCGCTTGATATGCGCTTTGCCGCGCGTGGCAAGTTCAAGTTCATGCAGATGGAAGTGGGCATGGGTATCCTGCCCTGCGGTGGCGGCGCGTCGCGCATGGCGCGGCAAACAGGCCTTGGCCGCGCGCTTGAGATCATTCTGAGTGCGCAGGATTACGATGCAGACGACGCTGAGCGCATGGGCACAATTAACAAAGCGTTGGAGCCAGATGAGATCGGGCCGTATGTCGACGCGCTGGCGCATCGCATCGCGCAGTTCCCGGCGGCCTCGATCAACGCTTGCAAGCAGATGGTCTACGAATCCATTGACAAGCCCATCGATGACGCGCTGAAGGCCGAGGCCTATTGGCTTTACCAGGCCACCAGCAAAACCCCCGCGATCAAACGCTTCATCATAGCGGACGAACAGGCGCTGGAACACGACATCGAAAACCAGCGCAACTGGAACGAGCTGGTCATGAAGGTTCAGGACATCAACTGAACCGCCTTCAAGAAACACAAGCTGGCTGCCCCACCTGTCGGACGGCCAACTATAGACTCGGAGCCTACCAAGCGACTTGGAGGCAGCTGCAGCAAGTGCCCTTATCACTACCGCCGCCCCACACAAAAATGCGCCACCGAAATCTAGGCATCATTGCAAACACAGCGAAGGTGGTTTTGTCCGGACTTTGTCCGTTCACCCGAAACGTTCCGAGGTCAGTTGTGAGCCCAAAAACGGACAGTTGATGTAGACCTTCGATCGCCAGGCCGCGGGGTGGCGATGTTACCGGAGTTCAATGCGCTTTAACTCTGCCAAGCGTGCAAAGGTTCGAATTTAAATGCCTAATTACAAATAAATTGCCAACCTTTGCGGGCGGTCTGGCAATTGCTGGGGGCCTGCGGCCCTTGATTTCACGCTAGGGCGAAAATCTTGGAAGTTCGCTTTCTCCCGCGAATTTTGAGTTCGAACAGGCCAGACTTTGCTGATGCAGCGAATGTCGGCAATGTGGGTGCGACTGCAGCACACACAAGCTGCGTTGAGTGTCCGGAATGGGCCGGTCAGTGACAACGGCAGGAGATGGACCAAACAACAGAACAGTTCTGTTGGGGCAGGGGGGCTGACAGCGCCTCGCAGACATTTCAAAGGTATCCGATAACTTGGCAGTTTCTTTCGATGCATCAGCAAACGCGGCGCAAACGGCGACTCTTATGTGCACTGTCGGAAGGACCGCCGTGTGAAATTTAATAGCATTCCATCAATCCAAACGCGTCGATTTGGTATTGAGACGCTCCACAACCGTGCGTTCAATCTGGCAAGGCCAGCCGACGAGGGGCCGACATACCTCAGGCACAGGGGAAAATTGCCTATGTTGTGCTGATTGAGAAGGTGTTCGTGAAGTATGGCCTGACCAGTATCGCGCTTGGGCCGTCGATGAGATGCCGAGCACCATCGTGAACAGTTGCTTGAAGCGCTTGAAGCGGTGATTGAAGATGAGCGCGTGCTTCGTAGGTTTCGGACAAAAGCTGCGGTGTGACTGCCGTTTTGACTGGGTGCTAGTAAGCCAAGTAGCGCGCGCCAAAAGCAGCTATAACCTCAAATCGCTATGTGATTGTTTCCTTGGATCAGGAGGTCTCACTGTATCAGTTTGATCATTTTTACAATCAGGTATTGCGGTCGAATCTCTTATTGATGGGGCTGAAAGATAAGCAAAATCAGTTATTTAGCTATTTGAATTTCTGAGACTCAAGAATTATTGGATTTCTGCCTTCTGCTTAAGTTCGCACACGTATTCGTCGTTGAACCTGGCACTAGAGAAGCGATCGGTCGACCATATCTGACCGTCGTATTGGATCTTGCAACACGCATGCCAAGTGTAACTTAAGTGAGTGTGGTAGAACGGAAGCGACTGTGCGACAGTTTTGACCACGGCGTCCGGTTTCTTGTCGATGGGCCGGACGCTCAGAGTAGCGCGTCCACCTCTGATCGATACGGCATCGCAGGGGCGGTTCCGGCGCGCGTGACAGAGATGCCGGCTGTCGCACAGCCGTACTGTACCGCACGCAGCGCAGTGTCTCCATTGGCCAGCATCGCGGCAAAAGCCCCGTTGAATGCGTCACCGGCGCCCGTTGTTTCGACCACCGGTCCGGCCTGCACGGCGGGCACCAGACCGTGCCCCGATAGATATGCGCCCTGTTCGCCCATGGTGATGATCGGCATGCGCACACCTTTGGCGATCAACGCGGCACAGGCGGCTTCCGCCTCGACCTCGTTTGTGACTGCGATGCCCGTCAACGCCTCGCATTCGGTTTCGTTCGGGGTGACGTAGTCACAGAGTGCCAGCATGCCCTCGGGCAGATCAGCGGCCGGAGCGGGGTTCAGAACGGTGATGACGCCAGTGGCGCGGGCCAGTTCGAGCCCGCGCATGGCCGCATCCATCGGCTGTTCCAGTTGCGTGACGAACACGTCCGCGCTGGAGATCAAGTCCTTGTGCGCCTCGACATCCGCCGGCGAAATTAGGGCCGCGGCCCCAGGGGATACGATGATGGCGTTGTCGCCTGTGCGTTCCTCAATGAAGATAAAGGCGGCTCCGGTGTAGCTGTCGTTGATCTCACGCACATGCGGTGTGACGCCGGCCCGAGCCCAGGTGTCGAGCGCCAGTTTACCGAAATCATCCTGCCCGAGGTTGGTCATGAAGTGCGTGTCAGCACCGATGCGGGCACAGGCCACGGCCTGGTTTGATCCCTTTCCACCCGGCCCCAATGCAAAGTCATTGCCCATGACTGTTTCGCCCATCACTGGCATACGGTCGGCGCGATAGGCGGTATCAGCGACAAAGACACCCAATATGACAACGGTGCCCATGGTCAGCCCTCATCCGGGCCGACAACGCCCTTGCGCAAGGCAAAGCAACCGTAGAACCGCCGCTCTCCGGTCTGGATGACGGCATAGGCTTGTTTTGCCCGCTCGTAGAATGCGTAGCGTTCGATCCCCAACAGTGTCGGGCCTTCGACGGCGCTGACTTCGGTCTGAACCTCGTCCATCACCGGCAGGATGGTGTCGGGTTCACCTACCACCTCCATCCGTGCGGCGGCATCGTCGACAAAGGTGTCGATGGGGTAGATGGACAACACTGCGCGCACGACCTCCGCCGCCGGGCGGTCTATGCGCAGGACCTCGCCCAGCACAGTCTCGCGGGCCATGCTGTCCGAGGGGAAATTTGTGTCAGCAATGATCAGGTCGTCACCATGACCCATCGCCCGCAGCGCATACAGCACGTCGGCATTCAGGATCGGATCAATTCCCTTGAGCATGTGTGAACTCCTTTTCTTGGGCAATCAGTTCATTTGGTCCGCGACAGCCTTGGCCATGGCCGCGCCGATCGCGGCATGCGCACCGACGCAGAGGTGGACGCCGTCCACCGGATCGACTTTGGCAACGTCATTCAGGTCGACTAATCCGGTTCCGTGTCGGGTGGCAACGTTCTTCAACAGGGTGGGGAGGGCCGCCGATTTGGGTCCGGCACCTGCAAATGACTCTTTCAGTACGCCAACTTCCTGTGCGATGATTGGCGCAGCCAACAGGACGTCGGGCGCGAGAGAGTTGGGGCCACTGTCGGACCCGCGGATTTCTGTCACGAGCCGCTGTAGACCAAGGGTGATGTCGTGGGCCGACAGGCCGAAGCGCGATTTGAGATCGTTGGTGCCCAATAGAAGAATGACCAGATCGACGGGCCTGTGGCTTTCGAGAATGACGTGGAGCGCGCGCGCGGTTTTTGTGAATACCCTCGATCGGGTCATCCCAAACCACCGTCCGCCCGGGATGTCCTTCCGGAATGATGTCCCAATCGTGCGGCAGCGAACGGGCCATCACACTTGGCCAGCGGTCCGGTTTGTCATGTCGACGTCGATCCGTCGTGGTGGTCAGGCCAACCGTCCCATGCGTGTTGCTGTCACCAAAACAAAGGACGGTGCGTGGCGGCATGATCAGATGGCCAGTCTTTGGCCGGTCGAACTGTCAAAGACGTGCAAGCAGTTTGGATCCGGCGCCAAATGAACGGTCTGTCCAGGCGCGAACGCGTGGCGCTCGCGAAAGACTGCGGTGACATCCTGACCCTCGAAATTCAAAAAAACCAAAGTCTCGGAGCCAGTGGGTTCAACCACCTTGACCTGCATGGCCAGTCCCTTGTCGGCAAGAACCAGGTGTTCGGGCCGTACACCCAGACGCACTTTCCCCGCGCCTGACGGCCCGGCAAAGGTTTGATCGGCGATCCTGATCTGCTTGTCAGACAGGTCAGCATTCAAAAGGTTCATGGACGGCGCGCCGATGAACGTCGCCACGAACTCATTTTTGGGGTTGTCATAAAGTTCAAGCGGTGTGCCGACCTGTTCGATGTTGCCGCCTTGCATGACCACGATACGGTCGGCCAGTGTCATCGCCTCGATCTGGTCGTGGGTGACAAAGATTGTCGTGGTCTTGAGCCGCTGGTGCAGTTCCTTGATTTCCGTCCGCATCTGGATGCGCAGCTTGGCATCGAGATTGGATAACGGTTCGTCAAACAGGAACACTTGCGGATCACGCACAATAGCACGGCCCATCGCCACACGTTGCCGCTGCCCACCGGAGAGGTGGCGCGGCTTTCGATCAAGATATTCGGTGAGGCTGAGGATTTCGGCGGCTTCCTTTACCCGGCGCGCAATCTCTGCCTTGTCGACCTTTGACACTTTCAGCGCAAAACCCATGTTTTCAGCGACGGATTTGTGCGGGTACAGCGCGTAGGTCTGGAACACCATGGCGATATCCCGATCCGCTGGCGGCAGGTTGTTCACGACACGGTCACCGATGGCGATGGTGCCGCCGTTGATCGGCTCAAGCCCGGCGATCATACGCAACAGCGTCGACTTCCCACACCCCGAGGGGCCAACAAGGGCCACGAATTCCCCGTCGCCGATGTCCACGTTGACGCCATGGATCACCTCTACGGCACCGTATGATTTTCGGATGTCCTGAATCTTGACGCCTGCCATGCGCGGCTTCCCTTCACTTAGAAATTGGATGCTAGTGAAAGGGGTTTTTGTTGTCTACGTATCCGGGTCAGCTTTTGTTGACTTAACGTAAATCTCACGCATAGTGAGAGTTCCTCGGGGGAGTACGAGGCGCTATCACCTAGAAAAAATAACAAAAAATGCGCCCCACCATCTGCCCAAGGATGATTTGTATCACGAGATCCAGGGAGGATGGATATGAAGACCGGATTGTACAATTACATTAGAGCGGCGCAGAAAATGAACCGTCGGCAGATGCTGAAAGGCACCGCCGCGATGGGTGCTGCAGCAATGATGCCCAAAGGCGCAGCCATGGCCGACGGACACGGAAACGTCCGTGCCGAAATCCTGAAAATTCCAGGCGTCGGGGCCGGATCGCCCACTGACAGCGATTGGCAGAAAGTTGGCGAAATGTGCCTTGGCGCGACCAAGGAGAACGTGGCCGAAGGCGAGTTCGAGGGCGTCGAACTGACGTTTATGGGCCTGAACAACCAGAACCTGCACAACTTCCTGTTCCGCGGCTTCCTGAAGCCTTGGGAGGCCTATACCGGGGCCAAGATCAACTGGATCGACTTGGCGCAAGCCGACTATAACGCCCGCCTGCAACAGTCGATTGCAACGGGCACCGTTGACTTCGACATCATCGAAATGGGCGCGCCGTTTGAAGGCGACGTGCTGGGCAAGGGTCTGGCGTCCGAGATGCCCGACTGGGTCAAAGAACAGATCGACATGGACGACTACGTCGACTATCTCAAGGCGCCTGTGGGCACTTGGGATGGCAAGACCTACCGCGTGTCCATCGACGGCGATTGCCACAGCTTTGCATACCGTAAGGATTATTTCGGACCCGACGGTATTGGCGGCGCCGAGGTGCCGACCACCTGGCAAGAGATCAACCAGGTCTCCAAGGATCTTGTCGGCAAGGAGGACCCGCTGACCGGTCTGCCCGCACATGGCTATCTTGATCCGTTGAAGGGCTGGGGCGGCTTTGGCTTCTACTTCCTGGAAAACCGCGCTGCGGCTTATGCGAAACACCCGAATTCGCCCGCGTGGCTCTTTGACCCCGAAACCATGGCACCCATGGTCAACAACCCTGCCTGGGTGCAAGCCATTCAGGACGTGATGGACCTGATTGAAGCGGGCGCTTACCCGGCTGACCAGATCAATGCGGACCCCGGCACGACAGCCTTCCAGCAATTCCTTGCAGGTACGGGTTCCATGCTGATGTGGTGGGGCGATGTGGGTTCTTCGGCCCGTACGTCGGACACGTCTGTTGTCGGCGATGTGGTTGGCTTTGGCATCAACCCGGCCTCGGATCGAGTCTACAACGCACAGTCCGGCGCATGGGAAGACACGCGCAACGAAGCGCCCAATATGGCTTACATCGGGTGGGGTGTTTACGTCATGGCCACGGTCGAAGGCGACGAGAAAAAGAAGAAAGCAGCCTGGTCCGCGGCAGCCCATTTGGGTGGCAAGGACCTATCGCTTTGGGCGTCGGCCTATCCGTCGGGTTTCCAGCCCTACCGCAACTCGCACTTCCAATTCGAAGAGTGGGAAGAGGCAGGCTACGACCGCGCGTTCATCGAGGATTACCTCGGCTCGAACGCCGACAGTTACAACCATCCCAACGCAGCCATCGAACCCCGCATACCCGGCATCTTCCAATACTACTCGGCTGCCGAGGACGAATTGGCCAAGGGCTATGCGGGACAGTACGGATCGGCGCAGGAAACGGCTGATGCCATTGCTGCGGCCTGGGAAGAGATCACCGATCAGATCGGGCGGGACAGCCAGATCGCGGTGTATCGGGCATCCCTGGGCCTCTGATCTTGCCAGACTTTTGGGCAGCAGCAACAGCACTGCTGCCCAGAAACGAAATTTCTCAAGACGTGGCTATTCATGCAGATTGCAAAAATCCTCAGAGATGCTGGCTATTCGAAAGAAACTATTCGCCAAGTTTTGATCAAAAAACCGGTTCAAGAAACAGGTTCGAACGGCAGCGTAGCCGCCCCCCGTGTCGAGGTCGCCAAGCTTGGACACCAACACCAAGATGGTACTTTACGAACTCTGCATCCTGTCAATGTACGATTGGACTTAAAAACTGTTTGGGGTGCAGGAGGTGCAGCATGGAAGTTGTCCGAAGCAGAATCCTTCGGTGCTTTTGTCCTCACGCTGGCATGCGCAACAATGGGGCTGGCGGCCAAGACTTTTTCCGAAATTGAAAACTCTGTGGTCGAGTGTATCCATGAAAATTGCGACCTGCCTTTGCAAACGACGGCAGCTTACAAGTTGACCAAGGATTGTCTCGCGGCGAAAGGTTTCAGCCTTGATCTTGTGAAGTTCGAGGGCACATTGACGGCTTTGGACAAATACAAAGTCTGTGAAATCATAGATGGAGACCTCAACATAGCTCAAGAAATCTGGCGGACCTGACCTGAGCATGACGAACACCGAGGGCGACCTTCTTCACACAGTAACCGCCGATGACATTTCCGAAACGCGAAAGCGCTTGGGGAAAAGCATGGTCTGGGGTGCGGGACTGCTGTGTGTCGGCCTTGCCGCATGGCAAATGGCGTTCGAGATGGACCGCGTTGGCCAAGGTTTCGGAAATTGGCGCCCCGTGCTGTACGCGTACATGCTTTGGGCAACGGCGCTCTGTGTCTCGCAGGTCATGGTTCGGGGCGAAGCGGGCAAGCGGACGCTGTTTGTTTTGCCTGCGGCACTATTCGTGATCAGCCTCGTTGTCTTTCCATTGCTTTTTGCGCTCTACATCTCCTTCACGGACTGGAATCTGGCGTCCGTTGATGGCCCAAAGCCCAATGGCTGGGCGAACATGGTGCAGATGTGGAACGACCAGTTCTACTGGAACGCACTGAAAAACATGGTTTACTACGTCCTGGCGGTTAGCGTGGAATACGTGATCGCCTTCGGCCTTGCGCTGCTGCTCAACGCGCAAATCCGGGCGCGCAAGTTCTTTCGTGTCGTCTTTCTACTGCCCCTGATGCTGAGCCCGGTTGCGGTGTCCTGGATGATTGGCAAGTCGATGTTGGAGGTGCGGTTCGGCCCCATCTCGCGGCTTGTGCGCGAACTTGGGTTCGAACCGAGTTTCTTTGGCAGCCCGGAGATTGCCCGTTTCATGATTATGGCTATGGACGCGTGGACCTTTATCCCGTTCATGATGATCATGCTGCTGGCTGGGCTTCAGGCGCTGCCGCGCGAGGTGATCGAAGCCTCAAAAGTGGACGGAGCATCCGGCTGGCAAAGTTTCAAAGAGGTGATCTTTCCCTTGATGTTGCCAGTGTCTGTCACGGCCATCGTTATCCGCGTCATCTTCAAGCTGAAGCTGGCAGATATCATCATCAACGTGACATCTGGCGGACCGGGCGGCGCCACTGACTCGGTCACCAGTTTCATTTTTCGTGAGTACCGTGACCGTTCGAACGTGGGATATGGCACGCTTCTGGCGATGGTGTACCTCGTGCTGATCATCATCTTTGTCACGCTGCTGCTCAAGCTGGTGAGCCGTTGGATGGAGCGCCCCGCATGACCAATGCTGCCGTTTTCAAGGATCACGACGCGGATCGCGTAGTCCGCATGAAATGGTGGACCAGCAGAGTGGCCATTTACACCGCGCTGATCGTCTGGGCCATCGTGTGCCTATTCCCGATCTACTGGACCATTACCACCTCATTCAAGCTGGCCCCGGACGTGATGCGGGGTAACATGGTGCCCTGGTGGGATTTCACCCCGCGCTGGAAGGGGTGGGAGTCGCTGGGCATCTCACCGCGGTTGATCGGAGAAGTGTCGACCGTGCGGGAAGAGTTTCTGAAACGCTTCTGGAATAGTGCAATTGTTGCCACTTCAGCGTCGTTGCTTGCCGTCGTTCTGGGGTCGCTCGCTGCCTATGGTCTGTCCCGGTTCAATTACCGGTTCGGGTTCATGCGCAACTCGGACATCTCGTTCTTTTTCCTGAGCCAGATGATCCTGCCGCCCGTGGTTCTGGCCCTGCCGTTCCTAGTCCTTTACCGCTCACTTGACTTGCTCGACAGCCAGATTGGTCTGATCCTGCTGTACACTCTGATGGTGCTGCCAATCGTGATCTGGATCATGCGTGACCAGTTCCAGGGCATTCCGGTTGAGCTAGAAGAGGCCGCTCTGGTCGATGGTTTGGGCATCTGGGGCGCCTTCATCCAGATTGTTTTGCCGATCGCGCTTCCTGGCATGGTCGCCGCATTCATCCTGAGCCTCGTGCTGTGCTGGAACGAATACTTCTTTGCCGCTCTGCTGAGTTCGACCAACGCCACAACCTTGCCCGTCATGGTGGCCAGTCAGACCGGATCGCAAGGGATCAACTGGTGGTCCATGGCAGCGCTGTCTTCGGCCGCGATCCTGCCACTGATTATCGTCGCCATCTTTCTTGAGAAATACATCATCAAGGGCATGGCGGCAGGAGCGGTGAAGTAGTCACGGAGTAGATGCCTGCTCTCGCATCATCTGCGACTTTCAAACTCGTCCAGTCCGTCACTGCGACGAGGCGCATATGTTGTCAGTCCGCATCATTTGAATTACTAGCCCCAAATTCGCGGATGGAAGCCAATTTGACACACGACATCACCTTTGCACGCTTGTCCGAAGTTGAACCAACCGAGATTGCGGCCCACATGTCTGACTCACGGATGGCGGAGCACATGCCGCTTTTGTCCGTGAAATGGGACGCCGAGATTGCGGCAAAATTCGTCGCTAAAAAAGAACAGTGTTGGGTGCGTGATGGCCTTGGGCACTGGGCATTCCTATCGGACGACCAGTATGTCGGATGGGGCGGTTTTCAGAAGGAAGGTGACGAGTGGGATTTCGGCTTGGTCTTGCGGCCTGACGCCTTTGGCCTTGGGGCTTGCATCTCAAGAAAAGCAATTGAATTTGCCATGGCGGACGACCGCATCCCTTACGTCACATTCCTCTTACCACCTTCCCGCAAGAAGCTGGGCGCGCTCAAAAGACTTGGCGCAAAGCACGTCGGCGAGATCGACTACGACGGTGCAATCTTTCTAAAGTATCGCCTCGAGACTGTATGACAGCTTTGTCCGCATCGTCGGCCTTCACCCCAACTCCCGCGCAATGTCTTTCGTCTGCGCATAGAGCCTGCGAAAGAGAGTGTACGCCGTGTCGTATTCCGCTCGTGGGGATGCCGGGATCATATGTAGCGCGGGGTTCCATTTTGCAATGTCGTTCCGCTCGACAGCCCCAATCGCTAGGGCGGCGAGGAACGCGTCGCCATAGCTGGCTCCCACCGTCTTTTCGCATACGATCTGATCAATGCCGGTGATGTCGGATGTAGCTTGCAGCCAAAGCGCATTTTTTGTGCCTCCGCCAACGGCGAGCAAACGAGTTGGTGACTGGCCCAGTTCGGCGAACGTGTCGGTGACGTGCCGCGTGCCGTGAGCGATCCCTTCGATCAAGGCGCGGTATATGTCGCCCCGTGTGTGGGTCAGGTTCAGGCCGAACAGGGCGCCCTTAGCGTTGATGTCATGGATGGGTGTGCGTTCGCCCGAGAAATAGGGCAGCATCAGCAGGCCATTGGCACCCGGGGGCGATCCTGCGGCCTCTTGAGCCAGGATGGGAAAAGCCTCTGCCACATCCAGATCACGGGCGACCTGGTCCCGGAACCAATGGGTCAGCGTGCCCGACGTGGCCAGCCCCGCCATAGAGGCGTGCTCCCCCTCAAAAAGCCAGGGCGCGTACCATATGCGCGGATCGGCGGCGCGTGTTTGCGTGCGCAGAATGATAAAGATGGTCGAGCCATACATCATCATCATGTCGCCGGGGTGATCGACCCCGACAGACAGCGCCTCGGCTGCGGCGTCGATCGTTCCGGCGGTCACCGGCGTCCCTGCGGCAAGGCCGGTTTCGGCTGCTGCGGCTGGTGTGATATGACCCGCAATCTCGTTTGACCAAAGTAAGCGGGGCAGCTTGGTCAGGGGCAGAATATCGTCTGCCAGATCGTCAATCCATGACTGCGTTGTGACGTCGTAGAGAGGAGAGAAATTTGCGGCGGTGTAGTGGTCGATGACCACTTCGCCCGTGAGGCGCTGCACCAGAAAGCTGGTTGAGGTCAGGATATGTGCCGTCTCGGCATAGATCTCGGGGCGGTGTTGCTTAAGCCACAGGATCTTAGGGCCCACCGATTGCGACGTCAGCGCGTTGCCGCAGCGGGCGATGATGGTATCTTCGCCGATCCGGTCCGTCAGTTCGTTCACTTCGGCCTCTGCCCGTCCATCCACGCCGTAGAGCACCCCGTTCATCAAGGGCGTCCCGGTCGCATCCACCGGCAGCATGCAGGGACCGATCGCGCTACAGGCGACCGCCTTGATGTCTGCCGGGTCGATACCGCTGTCTTTCACTAGGGTCCGGCTGACATGGACGAAATCGCCCCACCAATCCTCTTCGGGGCGGTGTTCTGCCCAACCGGGTTGGGGAACAAGCATCTGGTGGCCCCGTGTCGCCTGTCCGTGGACTGTTCCCGTTTCGTCAACGAGGACCCCTTTGGTTTCGTAGGTGCCGATGTCGATGCCAAGCGTGTACGCCATCAGGTGTAATCATCCCTGTCGAGTGAAAAGTCGGAGCCGATACGGGACAGGGCAGCGCTGACAAGCTGGGTCAGCCCGACTAGATCACCCAGATCGCAGACTTCGCGCGGCGAATGGGAGTAGCGCATTGGAAACCCGACATCGATCGAGGCGACGCCCTGGCCGACCAGTTGCACATAGGAGAGGTCCGTCAGCACGCCGACCTGTGCGCTGCGTTGCAGGGGGATGGTTTCGGACTGCGCCGCCCGTTCGAACAGATCGACCATTGCAGGGTGCGGGATCACACCGTTGAGCGTCCCGCGCCCGTGAAAGGAATAAAGACTGATACCTGGCCCGGCGCCGAGAGAGATATCGCCGTGCCCCTCCATACCGGGCGTATCCGCTGCCAGCATCAGGTCGATTTGAATCGCGATGTCGGGTTGCAGTGTCTGCGCGAGGGGCAACGCGCCGCGCAGGTTGAATTCCTCCTGCACTGTGAATGCCAGATGTACCGGAGGGCCCGCGTGCCGATCTTTCAAGTGACGGGCGATCTCCAACAACACAGCGCAGCCCGCCCGGTCATCTACACTTGTTCCCATGATGCGGTCGTCCGCCAGTTGCCCGGCATGCGGCGCGTAGACCACGGGGGTGCCGATACGAATGCCGGCCGCTTCGGCTTCGGTATCCGATGACATCCCGACATCGACAAAGAGCTCGCGATATGGGGTCACTGTGAACTTTTCGTCAGGCCCTGTCGCGTGGTGGCTTTTGTTGGCAATGACACCTGGCACATCGCGGCCTTCGCCGACACAGATCAACACCTCTTGCGCGGCAAGCGCGCGCTCCGGCACGCCACCCAGACGCTCGATCCTGAGTAGCCCGTCCGTTTCGATCTTGCGCACCACAAACCCGAGCTGGTCCATGTGAGTGAACAGCATAACCGCAGGTCCCTGGCCGGGAAACTGCGCAACCAGATTGCCCAGGGGGTCGGATCGACTTTGTACCCCGATCTCGACCAAACGTGCCTGAATGGCGCGGCGCACACGGTCTTCGTGGCCGGAAAGCCCCGGCACCAGCATCAAGTCCATCAGGTCTTGTTTGAGACGTTCTTTCATCCGCGTACCTGTCGCACGCGATCCATGAAGGTCTCTGCGCGGTCGGGGTCGATGGGGTTCCAGGTGTGCCCATCGACTTTCAGCGATGACCCAACGATGCAACCATCTGCAATGGCCAAGACATCCGCTACAGTATCGTGCTTGACGCCGGTGTTGGCCAATACCGCCACGTCGGGCACGACGGCTTTCACCGCTTCCAGGTCTGACATCTCAGCGGCTTCACCCGTGATTTGGCCCGAGACCAGGACGGCATCCGGGACCGAAGAAAACACCGCGCTGCGCGCCCGGTCGGGCAACGAGCGTTGGTCCATGGAATAGGCAAACTCGGCAGACACATTGTAAAGCATGGCCATGTCCGGCCGTCCCAACCGATTGCGGTAGCGCATTGCTTTGCCCGCGTCCGGCGTCCAAGGGCCCATGTCCGAGGCATAGGTGCCCGTGAATATCTCGCGCACGAAATCTGCGCCCGTTGCCACGCCCAGTGCGATCGTTGCCATGGGATCCCAAAGCATATTGACGCCAAAGGGGACTTTGATCCCTGGCTTCAACTGACCGATCAGGTGTGCCATCGCAGCGGTCGAGGCGGTATCGACCTGAAACTCGTAAGGGCGATCATTTTCGTTGCCGAACATCACGGCATCAAAGCCTGCATCCTGCAGCGCTGTAAGATCGGCACGGGCAGCGGCCAATAGATCAAGGGATGGATCGTGAAGCGGTGCACCTGGCAACGCCCCGATATGAACCATCCCGATGACCGGCTTGGTCGCGCCGAACACCCGGGTAAAATTCTCCGTCATCCACAGTCCTCCCCCCGTCGACTTTAGGAACAGCGGGCTGTTCAGGCAAAAAGAAACTGCGCTAAGGTCAGAGTGGTAGGATGGGGGAGATGGTCATGGATCTGAAGACGCGACATTGGGACCGCATCAACAACGGGGGGCTGACGTTTACCGAACTGGGGTTCGGGACTGCGCCGCTGGGCAATCTGTACAAGGCGATCAGCGACGAAAACGCGCGTGCGACCCTCGATGCGGCCTGGGACAACGGTGTGCGGTACTTCGACACCGCGCCGCTGTACGGGCTGGGGCTGTCCGAAACTCGACTGAACCCCTTTCTGCGTGGCAAGCCGCGCAATGATTATGTTCTGTCGACCAAGGTCGGGCGGTTGATCAAACCCTGCACGCCAGAATACCGGACAGGGGTTGGAAAGTGGTTCGATGTTCCGATGCGGCGCGAGCACTACGACTATTCCTATGATGGTGTCATGCGCTCGTTCGAGCACTCGTTTTCGCGCCTTGGCGTGGATCGGATCGACATCCTTTATGTTCACGACCTTTGTATCTTTACCCATGGCTCCAAAGAGGTCTCGGACATGCGGATCGAAGAGTTCTTTGGCGGGCGCGGCTATGACGCGATGGTGTCGCTGCGCGATCAAGGGCTGATCAGAGCGATCGGGGGCGGGATCAACGAGTGGGAAGTGTGCCAGACGCTGGCCGAGCGCGGGGATTTTGACCTCTTCCTGTTGGCGGGGCGCTATACGCTGCTTGAACAGACGGCGCTCGACAGTTTTCTGCCGCTTTGCGAGTCGCGCGGGATCGGGATTGTAACTGGCGGACCGTACAACTCCGGCATTCTCGCCACCGGCGCCTGCAAGGGGGCGTGGTACAACTACGATCCTGCCCCACAGGACGTCATCGACCGTGTAACCGCGATTGAACGGGTCTGCCAGGTCCATAACGTCCGGTTGGTCGATGCAGCGTTCCAGTTCCCGCTGTTGCACCCCGCGCATGTCACGGTCATCCCCGGCGGCCAGGGAGTTTCAGAAATGGAGAGCAATCTGGCAGCCGCATGTGCGGACATCCCGTCAGCGCTTTGGGCTGACTTGAAGTCTGAAGGTCTGATGCGGGAGGACGCACCCACGTGAAAATCGACGCCCATCATCACCTCTGGCAACCGGCACGCGGTGATTACGATTGGATGCCCAAGGACAATGCGACACTGAACCGTGCCTATGCCCCTCAGGACCTCGCGCCGCACGTTGATCACCTGGGCATTGACGGCACTGTCATCGTGCAGGCCGCGGCCAGCGTGGAAGAAACCGAATACATGTTGGGCCTTGCCGACGCCACGCCTTGGATCAAGGGCGTGGTCGGCTGGATCAACTTTGAGGATCCCAGCCATCTGCACCATTTGACACGGTTGGCATCCCACCCGAAATTTTGTGGCGTGCGCCCGATGATCCAGGATATCCCGGATTTGAACTGGATGTTGCGAGAGGACGTGCAATGGGCCTACCGCGCGCTGATCGATCTGGACCTGACATTTGACGCGCTTGGGTTTCCACAACACATTGCGAACTTCACGACTTTGGTGATGCGGTATCCAGAGATGCGGGTTGTCTATGACCACTGCATGAAACCACAGATCCGTGACCAGCAAGCCGGCCGGAATGTTTTTGCCGAATGGGCGGATGGGATGACCAAATTGGCCGACTGGACCGCCGCTTGTGTTAAGTTTTCGGCCCTCGTGACCGAAGCTGACGATGGGTGGGGGATTGAGGACATCCGCCCCTTTGCGCACCATATCCTAAAGGCCTTCGGACCCGAGCGGGTGATGTGGGGATCGGACTGGCCCGTGTGTCGGTTACAAGCCGAGTATGATGCGTGGCACGACATCGCGCAGGAGCTGACCGCGCATTTGTCAAACGTTGACCGCGCTTGGATTTTTGGCGGAACAGCGGCGCGGTTCTACCAGTTGAGTTGATCCGCTTGGAACGTTTGGACTTTGTCCGGCGTGATGCTGTTGCGTTGATCAACCGGTTTCGAAACATGCAGCGCGGCCGCCGCTTGAGCAAACGCGATGGCGTCAGTCATGGATGTGCCAACCGCGACTTGTGCCGCCAATGCGCCCACGAACATGTCACCTGCGCCATGGGTCGAGATCACATTGACCGCGTGGGCGGGGTAGGTGGTGCCATGGAACGAAACTCCACCTGAGCCTAACGTCCGTATCACACGCGTGTCTGACGTTGCTCCGGCGTAGAATTCGGCTTCGACCTGATTCACGATCAGCAGATCGACCGCGTCCGTCAGTGAGGGCGATAAGGTCCGTGCGGGGGCTGCGTTGAGCCATACCGGGACGCTCCGTTGCACCGCCTGCCGCACCACGGCCAGATTCACCGCTTCGGGAATTTCGTTTTGGAGGAGCACCAGCTTCGTGCCGTCCGGGAGTGCGATGGCTTCGGGATCAATGCGCAGATTGGCCGCCGAAACGATGACGGCGCCATAGTCTCCATCGTCATTGACGATGGCAGCGCTCATGCCACTGGCACCGCCGTCCACCTGGACCTGATCGATATTGACCCCAGCGGCCAGCAGCGCGTCGTGGATCATGTCCCCGAAGCGGTCACCACCAATGCGGCCGGCAAAATCCACGTCGGCCCCCATGCGGGACGCGGCCACGGCCTGATTTCCACCCTTGCCGCCAAACACATAAGCCACGGCCGAGCCAGTCACCGTCTCGTCCAGCCGGGGCAAATCCGGCGCGCGGAGCACCACGTCAAGATGCAGCGAACCGGCAACAAAAACACTCACGGCAGCATCGTCGCCTGCACAAGACGCATTGCCGTGGGTGCGTCTTGTTTTGCGATTGCGCGTTGCAGCTCTGAATCCGCGACAAGACGGGTGGCCACCCCGCGCAACCGCTCGACCACCTCGATATTCGTGCGGGCTTCGGCAACTGGATCCAGGCCGGAATGGTCGGGAAATGTGTCAAAGTAGATCGTGCCATCATATCCCGCGCGCTCGAGTTCAACCAGCAACTCGACCGTCTGAATCGGGTGGACGGCACCAACCATCAGACCGTTGTCCCATTTTCCGTAGCCATCGTTCAGATGAACGCCCAGAATGCGTGAATACCGACCGACAAGAGCGGCAGCGTAGGCCGGCATTTCATCAGCATAAAGCACGTGCGCAAAGTCCAACGTAACGCCGGTGTTGGGTCTGTTCAGTTCGCTCAGTGCCAAAAGGGTCGTCGCCGCATCCGGCATCAAGGCAAAGGCCCGGGGCTCGTTCGGTTTGTATTCAAGTGCGATATCGATGGCAGGATTGTGGTCGGCCACTTCCGCCATGGCCTCAAGTGTCGCGTCCCAGGCGCGTGCATAGTCCATTTGAAACGAGTAATCGAACCCATCTTGCCCCATCCAGAGGGTCATTAGGGTGCCGCCCATCTGGCCGAGAGTATCCAAACCCCGCTTGGTTTCGTCAATCGCGGCCTGACGTACTGATGCATCTGGGTTGGTGAAGGCGCCCAGCTTGTACCGGTGGTCGGTGTAGTACCGCATGGCGACACCGTTCAGCACCATCCCGTTGTCGTGTAGTGCCAAGCTGAGCTCCGCAGGTGTGTCATCCACAAAGTGATCTGGGAAATTCAGATCAGCGGCTGTCAAGCCTGCGGTGGCTGCGCGTGAAAGCAGGTCGGCCGTGGTCACGGTGTTTTTCTGGGGCCAATAGTCGTTGGCCCCGATCTTGAAAGCGTTCAGGCGTGCGGCGTATCTCGGCGGATGACTTTGATTTTTCATACGGACAAGGATACGGTGTCCTGCGTTGAAATCACAATACGGGCAGCGGGATGGCGGGTTCGTTTGGTCCATGCTCCGTAAAGGCGCATTTGAGTCTGCATTTGGCACTCCGAAACAGCGAACTTGCATCTGGTGATCAGCGCAGCAACGCAGAATTCGTTTCGGCGTGCTTGTACATCTGACCAAGTTCAGGATCGACGATATCCACCTGTCGCTGTTCGTTGCCGTTGCTCAATAGGTTGCTTCCGAGGCCTGATTTTGACGAGCTGAAAATTCCGCGTACTCACGTTGCAGATCGCCTCTATATCTACCGCAGCCAATGCAATGATAAAGCTATAGGGGGCTAGGACAGCGGCAAACTCTTATCCAATCGAGGTCTGCGAAACAGAAAGTGGGGACGTGCTAATCCTTAAGATACTGACTCTGCGGGCCTCCAAACCTGCGAAAGTTCACTCCCGCCGTTGAGTTTTATGAGTTGATTTTACCTCGGGCAAATTGCCGTCACCGTTGTCTTGGGACGAAACGAATGCCAAAATCTGACCTTGGCGCAGCCGCAGCAAACAGCAGCGAAGTCCCGCAATCCGAAAGTTGGACTAACCCAAGACTTTGCAAGCGCAGCGAATGTTTCCTCTGATGGCTGCAAGCGCGGCATCTGTGATCTGCTGCGGATGGCTGGTAATGGGATGTACTGGCTGCTTCACCCAGCCGGTTGAGGCTTGGCCTATTTCACCTGCAAATAGGAGAAGTAGCATGGCGGAGAACGATTTTGATGAGTTGATGTCGATTGGCATCGATATCGGCAAAGACACATTCCATATCGTGGCATTCGACCCTGATGGGCAGTTGGTGATGCGCAAATAGATCAAACGGCTGGCGCTGGTTCAGACGTTTGAGAAGCTGCCCCGGTGCGTGGTCGGCATGGAGGCTTGTCTGAGCGCTCATTTTGTGAGCCGGACTCTCCGCAAGATGGGCTTCGAGCCTCGGATCATACCCGCAATCTATGTGAAGCCATTCATCAAAGGACAGAAGAATGATTACAACGACGCGGAGGCGATAGCTGAAGCGGCATTGCGACCCAATCTGCCGGTTGTCCCGGAGAAGAGCCAGGAACAGCTCGACTTGCAGGCACTGCATCGCGTTCGGTCACGGCTGGTGTTGCGCCGGACGGCCACGATCAACCAGATCCGCGCCTTCCTAATCGAACAGGGGATCACGGTGCGCAAAGGTTTGCGAGCTCTGAAGAACTCATTCGAGACGATCCTGGAAGAGCGTAAGGACGAGATATCACCTCGCATGCGGACGATCTTGATTGGTCTCTATGGCGATTGGCTCTGGCTTGATGATCGGATCGAAACCGTCTCGAAGGAGATCGAACAGATCAGTCGCACCGAAGAGAACTGCATCAACGTCATGACGATCCCTGGCACCGGCCCAATGATCTCGACCGCGATGGTAGCAGCAATTGGAACGGGCGAGGCCTTTGGTCGAGGACGCGATTTTGCGGCCTGGGTTGGCCTCGTACCGCGACAATACAGTACAGGCGGTCGCACAGTGCTTGGCCGGATACCAAAGCGTGGCAGCCGATACCTGCGAATGCTCTTCGTTCAGGCCGCCAAGGTTATCTTGATGCGAACCAACCGTTGGCCGGACTTTAGCTTTGGAGATTGGCTGACGCGAGCCGCAGAACGGATGAACCGCAACAAGCTTGCTGTCGCCTTGGCCAATAAGCGGGCACGAATGGCGTGGAGCATCTTGAGATACAAAACGGCGTTTGACGCGCCCAGAGACGAGATCGCCATCGGCGTGTAAGTCGGATCGACCCAGAAGAGTTCGCGACTGAAAGAAAGCATGGAGCGGAACAATTACGCCCCCAGAGGCTGACGGCCCATTCGGTCAATTTGGACCTTGCCGCTAATGAGACCACGGCGCGTGCGTAACCCCAACACGGCCACGACCCGCGTGTCGATCAGTAGGCTGGATACATATGAGCCACTTCCGAGAACATGCGAGAAATCATTTGCCAACAGCAGCCGGTACATACATTGGGGCCGATAACTACGACACAAAGTGACAAAATTGCGAAAACGCATCTGATGGGGCAGTGGTGCAGACAACGCCTTGCAGATATTGTGGCTGTATCCGATGACTTAGCAGTTTCTTTCGTTTTGGCCACAAACGCGGTGAGAATATCAACCGTTCATGTGCGGCAATGCTAATTCGCTTTGGGACCAACTGCATTGAAGAGGAGTCTCATCAATGCAGTTTCAACAGTTTGCCAATCGGACGACTGGTGCAAACAAAAAAGGCAAAGACGTCTCCGTCAAAGCCTCCAAGTAAAGCTTCGCATTTGGCAAACTGTATGTCCAGATCTTACGATCTGTGGCGCGCCACTGCTGTTAGAAGTGTTGACAGTTCATTCTAGGCCTTTCGGAGACCGCAGATTGTGAATGCGCCTGCAGATCGATCCAATCCCAACCACGTTAAAAGCCCAAAATCGCTAAGTCATTGTTTCACAAGAGAAGGGAGTCTCATCCAGTCAGTCCCATTATATAGGGACACCGACAATGGCTGTGAGGTTCCCTAAATTTTGAGACCAGACCCGCAATGAAATCAGCGGGGTCGATTGCTGAGACTGGGGTAGGGGCCAGGAACGGAACATAAGCGGACACCGGAGCACCATGCGGCGAAAGCTGACTGTGAGCCCGGAGGACGGATGCTGCGCGATGCATGGTGTCCGCTTTGATGCTAATTCGTTGTCAGTAACGGTGAGCACCAGCATGGTTCCGTATGTTCGAAGACCCTGTAATCCAGTATGTTAGCCAACGGGGGACAGCCTGCGGCTGATCTCCTATGGGATCACCATCGCGGGCGCAGTTGTCGCTGCGATATTCCACTAGAGCAGCGCCGAGCTTCGGCGTGCTCCCTACTTCGCCTACTCCGGGCTTCTGTTCTTTGTCGCCGCCGCATCCCAACTCGTCTGGTTTGGCCCAATCCCGGCGATGACCGGCGGTTTCCTGTGGGTTTTCATGCTCGTAGACGTGGTTGTCGGCCTCGGGATTGGCTATGCCTTCGGTATCATTGCGATGGCACGCTCCCGAGACGCCTACGGTCACGCCCGGATGGCTGTTCTCGCCTTCATTCCCATCGCGAATTTCTGGCTCCTACTGATGCCAACGGCCAAGAGCTTGTCGGCGCAGACTTTGAAGACTTCTGGGCCTATAGAGAAAGCGGCGTATTCTCTGGTCGCCAATCGGGTACGGAAAACCAAGCTTTGTTTGCCACGGATGGCCGACAGCTTTTACCACCCGAATACGAGGATTTTCAAGAAGATGAGCCCGGCTTGATCTCCGTTCGCACCCGAGGCAGCGGAAACTGGTTGCTTTATTCTATGGAACAAGAAACATTCGTGGACCGAGAGTGAAAACGACAACAGGCTTTACGCGCCTCCGCCTGCCACGTCACTTGTTGGTGATATGACGTTCACGATACGTATCGTCATTACTGGCTTGAAATCGGCCTTCGGATACTTCTTTGTTGCGCGACCTGTAAATTGATGTGCGCGCTCTCGCTGCGCCACGCATGATTGGCAGGTTCCTCGTTGGCATCGCAGCAAGAAAGTTGAATTCACAGGTTGCGCTTTTTCGCGCCATTTGCCGCATCTTAGCGAAGGTCTGCTTTCGCACTTTGCCTATGCTCATGCTCGGTCATTTCCCGCCGCTCTGCCAAGGCTTGGCGAACGATCTGGAAGGCCGATGACAGGAATAATCCAGCCATGATAGTTGCCACGATCAGGTCAGGCCAACCCGTTGCCGTGCCCCACACACCAAGTGCTGCAAACATCACTGCCACATTGCCGATGGCGTCATTGCGCGAACACAGCCAGACCGACCGGACATTGGCATCGCCGTCCTTGTAGCGGACCAACAGCAATACGCTTGCCAGATTGGTGAGCAGCGCAAGAAAGCCCACAACTCCCATGATCTCGGCCGCGGGGATGCCAACATAGAAGACGCGATAAACAGTCGATCCGAACACCCACAGCCCCATCAAGAGAAGGCTGACTCCTTTGAACAGTGCCGCGTTCGTTCGGGCACGCAGCGAAGCCCCGATGACCGCGAGCGATATTCCGTAGGTTAGCGCATCGCCTGCAAAGTCGAGGGCATCGGCCTGCAACGCCTGAGACTTGGCCAAATACCCTGCTGTTATCTCGACAAAGAACATCGTCGCGTTGAGGGCAATAACGATCCAGAGCCGTCTTTTGTAATCATCTGAAACACCGTCAAACCTGGCGTCATGTCCGCAGCAACCTGCCATGGGAAATCTCTTTCATCTTTGGTTGTTCATAGTGTAATGTCTCTAGTGACTAGAGGTTCAAGAGGTATTTCCGTGTTTTCCATTGGCGAGCTTTCAAAGCGCACAAAGGTCAAGGTTCCGACCATCCGTTATTACGAAGAGATGGGGTTATTGGCCGAGGCAGAGCGCACGTCCGGCAACCAACGGCGATATGACAAAGCCGGATTGGAGCGGCTTAGCTTCATAAGACACGCGCGCGACCTTGGGTTTTCGATTGAAGCGATTTCTTCGCTGATCGAATTGCAGGAGCATCCGGATCGGTCGTGCGAAGCGGCGATGGACATTGCCACTTCTCAACTAGAGGAGGTCCGTGCGAAGATCAAACGTCTCAAAACGCTCGAAAATGAACTTAGCAGGATATCGAAAGGCTGCGACGGTGAAGGTGTGTCGGAAGATTGCTACGTGTTGGCATCATTGGCCGACCATAACCTGTGTGATCGAGAACACTAGAAACCGCATTGTGGACATTTGCCAGTTGAATACGAACGGTAGAAAATCCCGCATAGCAGACCTGCAATCGCTTCAGTCACAAGGGCCGCTTTGCGACAGTAGGGCCGAGATGGTATGGTCATTTTGCCTGGATTTGAGTCTCAAAATAGGAGTCTCATTTATAAGGGACATTCACAATGGCTGTAGGGCACACTCACAAGCCGTATAATCCACATTATGTAAATTAAATAATACGCGATAACAAGCCAGACACTTACTTAGGCTGCACTATCGAACGTCACCCCAAGGCATACCCCGCGCCACGGACCGTGCGTACCGGATCGGCGCCACCGAAACACGTAAGCGCTTTGCGCAACCGGCCGATGTGCACATCAACCGTTCTGGTGTCGACATAGATGTCACGCCCCCAGACACGGTCCAGAAGCTGCTCACGGCTCCAGACACGACCAGGTTTTTCCATGAACGTGCTGAGCAACCTGAACTCTGTCGGGCCTAACTTCAGCTCGTCCCGACCGCGCGTGACCTTGTGGCTTTCCGAGTCCAGCACGATGTCATCAAATTCCAGTCTCTGACCAACAGTCGCAGGCCGCACGCGCCGCAGCTGGCTGCGCACACGCGCCATGAGTTCGATCACTGAGTATGGTTTGACCACGTAGTCATCGGCGCCGGTTTCAAGCCCACGTACCTTGTCGACTTCTTCAGATCTGGCCGACAACATGATCACCGGAATGCTGCGGGTCTCAGGCTTGATCTTAAGCCTGCGGCAGACTTCAATCCCTGACAGGTTTGGCATCATCCAATCCAGCACGATGATATCCGGCATATCCTCGTCGACGAGCAGAAGCGCTTCTTCACCGTTTTGCGCGCGGCTGACGGCAAAACCCTCAGCCTCCAAATTGTACGCTAGCACCTCTCGTTGTGCTGGCTCATCTTCGACAACCAGAACTCGGGGCTGATCGACGGACATCTGCCTTGTCTCCTAAGCCTGAACGGATGTTTTGTCCGCCTTCTGGCGGTTTTCTTCCGGGGTCGATCCGGTCACCAAATAGACGACCTGCTCTGCAATCGACGTCACATGGTCGCCCATGCGTTCAATGTTCTTCGCGATGAAATGCAGGTGCATGCAAGCCGTGATGTTGCGCGGATCCTCCATCATGAATGTCAGGAATTCGCGAAACAGCGCATTGTACATCTGGTCGACTTCGGCGTCGCGATCAATCACGTCCTGAGCCAGTTCAGCATCGCGTGCCACATAGGAGTCCAATGCATCTTTCAGCATGCGCTCCACTTCTTTCGCCATGCGGCGCAAGGCACCTGCACTGTCGTTCACTGGCGCCATCTGGGACAGAACGCTTGTGCGCTTACCCATGTTTTTTGCATAGTCTCCAATACGTTCCAGGTTGGCGCTCACCTTGATGACGGACAACAGAAGTCGTAGGTCGATTGCCGTCGGCGCGCGAAGAGCAATCACGCGCGCGGCTTCCTCATTGATCAACTCTTCCAGCTCATCAATGGCCTTGTCGCCTTTGCGAACCTGTTCCGCCCGCTCTTCATCACGGGTTTCAAGGCTGATGGATGCCTCAAGAATTGCGTTTTCAACCAAGCCGCCCATCTTCATGATCTGCGCCTGGATCGCTTCAAGGTCCCTGTCAAAGGCCGATGCGATGTGTTGGTCTTGCATGGGTCTGCTCCTTAGCCGATGCGGCCAGTGATATAGCTTTCGGTGCGTGGATCGACGGGATTGGTAAAGATCTGGCCCGTCTCACCGTATTCAACAAGGTTGCCGAGGTGAAAGAATGCCGTCTTCTGGCTGACCCGTGCGGCCTGCTGCATGGAGTGCGTGACAATCACCACGGAGTAGCTCTGGCGCAACTCGTCGATCAGTTCTTCGATCTGAGCGGTTGCAATTGGGTCAAGCGCCGAACACGGCTCGTCCATCAGCAGCACTTCTGGTTCGGTCGCAACGGCACGCGCGATGCACAGGCGCTGCTGCTGGCCACCGGACAAGCCGGTACCTGGCGCATCCAAACGGTCTTTTACCTCATCCCAGATCGCACCACGACGCAAAGATTTCTCAACCAATTCATCCAGTTCCGCCTTGTTCTTTGCAAGTCCGTGTATGCGCGGGCCATAGGCTACGTTGTCATAGATGGACTTAGGGAATGGGTTCGGTTTCTGAAAAACCATACCCACCTTCGCACGCAACTGCACCGGATCAACCTTGGCGTCATAGATGTCTTCACCGTCGATATGGATGTCACCCAACACACGACACACATCAATTGTGTCGTTCATCCTGTTGATACAGCGAAGAAATGTTGATTTCCCGCAGCCTGATGGACCGATAAATGCAGTGACGGTCTTGTCGTCGATTTCGACATCCACGTCCTTGATGGCGTGATTGTCCCCGTAGTAGACCTGCACACCTTTGGCCGCGATCTTGACGTCGTTTGTGTCCACGTCTCTCTCCAGAATTCTCATGTCATTCATGGTAGCCTCCTACCAGCGGCGTTCGAACCGGCGCCGCAGGATAACTGCGATGGTGTTCATGGTGATCAGGAACAGCAACAGCACAATGATGCCGCCCCAGGCCTTTTCGGTAAAGACCGCGTCGGACCGCGCGGCCCAGTTGTAGATTTGTGCCGGCACCGCCGAGTTTGGCTCGATGAAACCCTCGACAAATGTGCCCGGGTATCGCGCAACAAAGCCAACCATCCCAATCAGCAGCAGCGGCGCGGTTTCACCAAGAGCTTGCGCCAAGCCAATGATAGTACCTGTCAGAATACCTGGCGCGGCCAATGGCAGAACGTGATGAAACACCGCTTGCATTTTGGAGGCCCCTACCCCCAGTGCCGCATCCCGGATCGACGGAGGCACGGCCTTGAGCGATGCGCGGGTCGAGATGATGATCGTCGGCAGCGTCATCAGCGTCAGCACCAGGCCGCCAACCAGCGGCGCTGATTGCGGCAGATGTGCGAACTGGATGAACACGGCAAGACCCAGAATACCGAACACAATGGACGGTACGGCGGCCAGGTTCGAGATGTTGACCTCGATGAAGTCGGTAAATCGGTTCTTTGGTGCGAACTCTTCCAGGTAAATCGACGCAGCCACCCCAATCGGAAGGCTCAGGACGAGAACAACCAGCATCATGAAGAAAGAGCCCAGCACCGAAGCACCAATTCCCGCTCCACCGGGGTTGTCCACACCCGTATCCACGCCAGTAAGGAAGTTCCAGTTGAATACCTGCTTGATCAACCCGGCTTCGCGCATGGCGTCGATCAGGTCGAAATCCTCAGGCATGAAGAAGCGGTTACCGCTTTGCAGGTCTTCACGTGCGAATGTGCCCTTCAGATAGCGATCCACACGCGATGCTGCTGCGAGTTCGAAGGAAACAGATGCCCCCAATTGATCTTCATTGGCACGGTAAAATTTACGCAAATCGCCGCCAACCTTACCAAGAAGACGTTCGATGGCCTTCTCATCGAATTCGATCTCGACACCTTCGCTCTCCATTGTTTGGGTCAGAGAAGTGACGAAATAATCGGTATAAATACCGGTTTTCAGCAACGCTTTTTCAGCGGCGTCATATTGCTCTTGTGTCAGCGTGAACGGCACTTCGACGACAGCTTGCCGGAAAGCGGGTAGACCTGAACTCAGGATTGCAGCCAGCAGTGCCACAAGGAAGAAAAGGCCCGTAAAGATTGCAGCGATGCCATAGGCACGGAAGCGACGCTCGGAGGCATTGCGTTTCTTGGTGCGCGCGTCCTCGTGTATCAGCGACCGGGATGGGCGTGCGCTTTCGGGGGTCATTGTTGCGTCAGTCATTACTCATACTGCTCCCGATACTTGCGCACGATGTAGAGGGCAAAGACATTGAGCCCGAGCGTCATGACGAAAAGGGTCATGCCAAGGGCAAAAGCGACAAGGGCCTCGGGTGAGGCAAAGTCGCTGTCGCCCGTCAGCTGCGACACGATTTTGGCGGTCACGGTTGTCATGGCTTCGAAAGGGTTGAGGCTGAGCCGGGCCGCTGCCCCTGCCCCCAGCACAACGATCATCGTCTCGCCAATGGCGCGGCTGGCTGCCAGCAGGATGGCACCAACGATGCCTGGCAAAGCTGCGGGCAGTACGACCTGCTTGATGGTCTCGGATTTCGTCGCGCCCAGCCCGTACGAGCCATCGCGCATGGCTTGCGGAACCGCATTGATGATGTCGTCAGACAAAGAGCTGACAAATGGGATCAACATGATGCCCATGGCGAGGCCCGCAGTCAGCACGGCCCGTTGTCCCTGCATCCATCCCAGACCATTGTCACCAAACACCGACAACAGAATTGGGCCAATGGTCAGCAATGCGAACAAACCGTAGACGATGGTGGGAATACCCGCGAGGATCTCAAGCAGCGGCTTGGCAATGCTGCGCATCCTTGGGCCCGCGTACTCCGACAGATAGATGGCCGCAAAAAGGCCAATGGGAACAGCCACCAGCAAAGCGACCAGTGAAATATAAAGCGTGCCCCACAGCAGGGGCAGAATCCCAAGGCTCGATGCACCGCCACGGCCGGAGAAGCTGGGTGCCCATTCAAGCAGAAAGAAAAAATCGGATGCCGGGTATAAGCGGAAGAATTCAATCGTGTTGAAGATCAACGAAAGAATGATTCCGATTGTCGTGAGGATTGCAACCGAAGCAGCCGCGATCAGAAGTGCCAGAATACCCTGTTCGACCGTGTTTCGGGCCCGAAAGGACTTGGAGCTCTCCATTGTGCCCCAGGCGGCACCAGCGGCAGCGACAATCAATACTGCGATTGTCATCAGCAGGTTCGATGTCTGGCTCATTGCGCGGTAAGCTTGAGAAGCCTGTAGTATCGTTTGTGTGATTTGGCCGGTCACGACCTGACCCGCATCTTTCAGCCGCTGCGTAATGTCTTCGAGATCGGCGTCCGCGTTCCGTGCCGTTTCATCATCCAACAGACCTGCGTCTACCGCTTTCGAAAGCCCGTCTGCGGTACGGCGAACATCAGACATAACAAGACCGATGTTCGACCCTTCGGCGATTTCGCTTTCTGGGATTATCTGAACGATACGGCTGTCAATGAACAGGGACTGCGCGAGCAACCAGAGGATCATCAACCCCAGGGCCGGAACAACCGATTTCATAAGAGCGTTGGAGCCATAGTAGATCGGCAGCGAGTGAAGGTTTCGGCTGTCGCCACCGGCGCTTACTAGCGCACGTCGGCGCCCCATCAAGAACCCAACCGCCGAGATCGTCAGAACGATCAGCGTGAGCCAGATAACAGGCATATGTCCCCCAAAAACGAAAGCCGCACTTTCGCGGTCTTGTCAGCAGAAACCGGGCAGCAGTTCGTCGCCGCCCGATCTTTTTTTATGGCAGTTCTCAACAATCGCTCAGATTACGAGTTGCTGCCCATTGTTTCTTCATCAGCGATCATTTGCTGTGTGTCAGCCAGTTCAGGATCGGATACCAGACCGTAAGCCGCCAGCGGACCGTCTGGGCCAGCAACCTCATCGGCTACAAAGAACTGAGCGTACTCTTTCAGACCTGGGATGACGCCGATGTGGGCTTTCTTGATGTAGAAATACAGCGGACGAGACACCGGGTATTCACCCTTGGCGATGGTCTCGGTCGTTGGCTCAACACCCGACATTGTAGCTACTTTCAGCTTGTCCGTGTTGTTTTCATAGAACGCCAGACCGAACACGCCGATGGCGTTGGTATTGGCGTCGATCGAAGCCAGTGTTTCGGTGTAGTCGCCGTCGATGTCGACCGAACGGCCATCTGTGCGGACGCTCAGGCAGGCATCTTCCGCGTCATCTTCGGTCATACCGCCAGCAATCATGGCTTCCATTGCGCCTGTGGCTTCACAGCCAGCCGCGATTACTTTTTCTTCAAACACTTCACGTGTGCCGTGTTTGGTACCGGGGATGAACGCCAGGATATCAGTCGCAGGCAGGTCCGCGTTGAAGTCGGACCATTGCTTGTGTGGGTTGTCGACCAGCGCGCCATCCACCATGACTTTTGGGGCCAACGCATTGAAGATGTCTGAGGGCGTGAACGCCGTGTATTCGGGTCCCTGGATTTGCGATGCAAAGACGATGCCATCATATCCGATGCGCACTTCGATGATGTCCGTCACACCGTTTGCAGCGCAGGCCTTGATTTCCTTGTCACGGATCGCGCGCGATGCATTCGCAATGTCCGTATGCTCGGTGCCGACGCCTTGGCAGAATCGCTTAAGACCAGCGGAGGAACCACCCGATTCCACAACAGGTGTCGGGAAGTCAAAGTTTTCGCCAAAGGCTTCCGCAACAATCGAAGCGTAAGGCAAAACGGTGGACGAACCGGCAACCTGAACCTGGTCGCGCGCTACTGCCGCAGTTGCAGCCATGGCTGAAAGAGCCAGCGCCGACGTGGTGAGTTTCACAAAGGACATGAATGTCTCCTGTCTGAGCATTTTCTTAATGATCCCCCCCATGAGGATCTTGGTGCCCATCTAGGCACCGCTCGCAATCCTTTTGTGACAACTGCGTAACAGTTTTATGACAGCGGGCAGTTTGCCGCCGCGTCACGCCAAACTTTTTGTATTGGCAGAATGACGGTAAAGGTTGCGCCCTCGCCCAACGTGCTTTCAACCCGCAAGCGTCCCCGATGGCGGTTGATGATGTGCTTGACGATAGCAAGGCCAAGGCCAGTACCACCAAGCGCCCGGCTGCGGTGATCATCTGCCCTGTAAAACCGCTCTGTAATGCGGGGCAGATGCACAGGATCGATGCCGGGTCCATAGTCTACAATCTGCACCCGTACCCCGGGTGCACGCAGGGCCGGTTCCCGGGTGCTGGTCATCACGCGAATGGTGACGCGCCCGCCCGATCCACCATACTTAATCGCGTTTTCAGTCAGGTTCGTGAAGACTTGTTTCAACTGATCGGCATCCGCAATCAGGTGCACGGCTTCATCTCCGAACTCACGCTCAAGTGTAACGCCAGCTTCCTCGGCAAGTGACCGTAGGGTTCGCAGCGTGGACTCAAGCACGTCGTTCAAAACTACGGCCTCCGTCGGGCGCACGCGCTCGTCGCCCTCCACCCGGTTCAGTGACATCAAGTCCCCGACCAGGCGATTCATCCGCTCCGCCTCGTCTTGCATGATGTTCAGAAAGCGCTCAGCCGCCTCCGGGTCATTGCGTGCCGGTCCGCGCAGTGTTTCGATAAACCCCATAAGCGCAGTCAAAGGCGTGCGAAGTTCGTGACTGACATTGGCGACGAAATCCCGGCGCATTTGGCTGGTTTGCTCGACATGCGTCACATCTTCGAACACCAGCATGGCGATACCCGCACTGTCGCGCCCAACACCCCGCACGGCGCGGACGCTCACTGTGTATGTCGTATCCTGCGCACCATCATTGCCAAGATAACGCGTGGTTCGTGCCTTACCGTCCTGCAGCGTTGCTTCGATCGCATCGAGCAGTGCAGGCTGGCGCAACATCGTCACATAGTTCCGATCCAACGCCTGTTGGCCGATCAGTGTGAGCGCCTCGACATTGGCAGCCACGATGCGTTCGGATGCATCAATGGCGAGTGTGGGCAAGGGAAAGGCCGCAAGCAATGCGCCCAGCACATCGTCACCCATCGCCCTGCCCCCTTACGCCAGTGCGGCCTCTACAGCGCGCGTGAACACATCGCAAAGCACATCTGGGTCTTCGAGGCCGACCGAGATGCGGAAGAATCCCTCGGACATACCCAGCTCCGCACGTTTCTCAACCGTCAACGCCCGGTGAGACGATGAGGCCGGATGCGAAATCGTTGTTCCAATATCGCCGAGCGTCGGGGCAAAGTTTAGGCCGTCAGCCCCTCGGGCAAAGGCATTGGCCGCCTCGCGCCCGCCGTCAATTTCAAAACTGACCATGTTGCAGTACTGCCCCTTCAGCAAAGCTTCGGCGCGCGCATGGTCCGGGTGATCGCGACGGGCTGGATAGATGACCCGCTTCACCCCTGGCAGAACCGACAAGTGCTCGGCCAAGGTCGCTGCTGTCGCTTGTGCCCGGTCATAGCGCAATTCAAAGCTCAGAAGCCCCCGCTCGGCCAACCAGCAATCAAAGGGGCTGGGCGTCATCCCGGCTGTCACGGTAAATACGCGCAACCGATCATTGATGGCTTGGTCCTTTGCCGCGACATAGCCCAGCATCACGTCCGAATGACCAGACAAAAGCTTGGTCAATGAATGTATGACGATATCTGCGCCGTGATCGAACGCTTTGAACGCCCTTGGCGTGGTAAAAGTGTTGTCGATGACCAACAACACACCCGCCTCTTTCGCCAATGCAGACAGGCCCAGCACATCCGCAACACGCAAGGTCGGGTTCGAAACAACCTCGACCAGGATCATCTTAGTTTCGGGGCGCAGGGCCGCGCGCACGGCATTTGCATCCCCCGGATCGACCATCGACGTCTGGATGCCCAAACGAGGCAGGTCTTCGGACATCATGCGCAGCGACCGACCATAGAGCTGGTTACCACCAATCACGTGGTCGCCTGACGTCAGCAGCCCGAGCAGGACCGCAGACACGGCCCCCATACCCGACGAGGTTAGCACGCCCATATGCGGCGCGCCTTCCATCCGATCAATGGCTTGCGCGACGACGTCTGCATTTGGATGCCCTTCACGGCTGTAGGTATAGCCATGCAGGTCGCCGTCATATTGGGCATCCAGCATGTCAGGTGTGTCAGACGCATAGACGACCGAGGGGCTAAGCGGCGTCACAACTGGTCGCGATGCGCTTTCCGGCAGCGGCGTTGGTCGCACGAGCGACCCTTTGGAGTTCGAGGTCATTCCAAAAATTCCGTATGATAGGTTTGCGAGCTGAACGTGATGTCCACACTCAACCAGGAGGGACGCGGCAGGTGCGCTGCAATTAAACCCACTAGGTCCTTTTGCAAGGCAGCGGTGAATGCGGCGTTTCGATGGGGCTTGGCCAAAAGTGCAACGGATGCTTTTAGACGAGTATGCAGGAAGACGGGCGCAGGATACGCGCGCCCCTTGGTTTCCCCTGCCCCGTCATCGTGGCGCAGAATGCAGGCTTCAACTTCTGCCAGGATGGCCTTGGCGTCGATATCAAGATCGCTTGAATAGCTGAGTTCGCAATGCGGCATCAGTTTTCAACCTCGACCATTGTATCGCGGAATGTACGCATATTGTCCTGGTAATGCAGAGCGGATGCGCGGAGGCCTTGAATGGCCTGTTCATCCAGTTCCCTCACCACCTTGCCCGGCACACCCATCACCAATGACCCGTCCGGGATTACCTTACCCTCAGTGATCAGTGCCCCTGCCCCGATCAGACAATTCTTACCGATCTTGGCACCATTCAGGACTGTGGCACCCATACCGATCAGGCTGTTTTCCCCAATCTTGCACCCATGCAGCATGACCTTGTGCCCGATGGTGCAGCCGGGCCCGATTGTGAGAGGATAGCCTGCGTCTATATGCATAACGCAATTTTCCTGCACATTTGTACCCGCGCCGATGCGGATATCCTCGTGGTCTGCACGGATGGTGCAGCCAAACCAGACACTCCCACCTTCTTCGAGGATCACCTTGCCAATCAGATTGGCATCCGGGGCAACCCATGTGTCGTGCGCGATCTGCGGGCGTTCCTTGCCCAGTGCATAGAGTGTCATGGCAGCTCCTCGAACTCGGTTTGCAGGGCGCGCACATGATCGGTCAATTGTGGTTGCTGCAAGCGACGCAGGCGCGTGGCGGTGATGATGGTTTTCAGATGCTCTTCGGTCTCGTCCAGATCATCGTTGACCAACACATAATCGTACCCGCCCCAATGGCTTATCTCGTCCCAGCTTCTTTGCATGCGGCGGGCAATGGTTTCCGCGTCGTCCTGCGCACGCGTTTCCAACCGGCGCCGTAGCTCTGCAATCGAAGGGGGCAGGATGAAGATCGACAGTGTATGCTGGCCCAGGGCGGAATTTGTTATCTGCTGGGCTCCCTGCCAGTCGATGTCAAAAAGGACATCCTGCCCTTTGTTTATCGCATCCTCGACGGGCCCCTTCGGTGAGCCATAGAAATTGCCGAAGACGTGAGCATGTTCCAGCATCTCTCCATCTGCAACCTGACCCTTGAATGCAGCCTCAGAGATGAAGCGATAGTGTTCACCGTCCACTTCGCCTGGTCTTGGCTCACGTGTCGTGGCCGATACGGAAAACGACAAACCGGAGTCCCAATCCCGCAATCGACGTGCAAGAGTGCTTTTCCCGGCGCCTGATGGGGAGCTAAGTATGATCAGAAGACCACGGCGGTTCTGAGCGTCGGTCATATTCTTATTCCACGTTCTGCACTTGCTCACGCATCTGGTCGATCAGCGCTTTCAACGCCAATCCGACAGCCGTTAAATCGGCGTTCTGCGCTTTTGAGCATAGAGTATTGGTTTCGCGGTTGAACTCTTGCATGAGGAAATCGAGCTTACGCCCGACCGCACCTCCGTCATTCAAAAGCGCACCTGCGGCTTTGATATGTGTGTGCAGTCGGTCAATTTCCTCTGTCACATCCGATTTGACCGCCAACAAGGCAAGCTCTTGTGCGATACGATCCGGGTCTGCGCCGTCTGTATTGTCCAAAACGCGGGCAAGGTTCCGTTTCAAGTTTGCGGCCACATCGTCCTTGCGTTTCTCTGCCAACGCCGCGGCTTGCTCGGTCAGTTTGCCGACTTCGGTCAACTGCGCCAACATCACCTCGCGCAAGGCCGATCCTTCGCGCGTCCGCATATCATCAAATGCGTCCAGAAGCGCCGGAACCTCCGAAAGCAAGGCCGTGCGCAATGGACCGGTGTCATCCTGTGCGGCCCCCGCATCCATAACGCCGCGCATACTCGCAATGTCGGTGGCGCGGGAAGGTGCAAGCGACAGCCCCTGGTCCATCGCCTCTGCTTCAATTGTAAGAAGACTTTGAACGACGGCGCGCATGGTCTCTTCGTTTAATGATAAACCAGCCGCCGCATCATCTCGCGTGATGCGAAGCGACAACGTGACATTGCCGCGCTTGGCCCGTGCTGCAACCAGCGGCCGCAGCGCCGTTTCCAACCCATCAATCCAATCGGGAACGCGCAAGCGCACGTCCAAACCCTTACCGTTGACGCTTCGAATGTCCCATGCCCAGCGAAATGAGTTGAATGCGCCGGTAGCAGCCGAGAAACCGGTCATTGAGCGCAGCGCGCCATCTTTGGATGTCTTGGTCATGTCTTTGCGTTTAGGGGGAAGTTCACATCGGGGCAAGCCACTGCCCGTGTCCCCGCGGGGACAGGGCGATGATTAACCATTTGTTAGCTTTCACCGCGCGGGTTCCCGCAAATTTGATATGTTTTGCATCATTCCCGGAGCAAAGCATTCGGTGGACCGAGCAAGAGTATGTACAGATGGACAAATCAGACCTTAACACGCACAATGTGAGCGCAATGACAGAGTTCCGCGCAAACACAGGTTTTTCGGCGATCTCGCAGGTTGAAGCCTATTGGGAAGGCTTGCGTGGCACACGCCTGATGCCAAAACGGTCCGAGATTGACCCACGCGGCATTGAATCGGCGCTCGAATACACTTTTGTTTTGGAACGCATCGCACCCGGAATGGCGCGTATTCGTATCGCGGGCAGTCACCTCGGCGACTTGATGGGGATGGAAGTACGCGGGATGCCACTGACATCTCTCATCACGCCACCCTGTCGTCGCCAAATCTCCGATGCCATCGAAGATGTCTGCCAACGCCCCGCCATGTGCGAATTGCGCATGAGTGCAGAGACAAACATTTCAAAACCGCAGATGGAATGCCGTTTGCTTCTGCTGCCACTCAAAAGCGACCTCGGCGATGTGAGCCGGATTCTGGGATGTCTCGTTGCCCAAGGTGAAATCGGGCAGACACCGCGCCGTTTCAATGTTGTTGGTGCGCGTATTCGGCCGATTGCATCTCCCGCTGCCATACCGGCAGCCATCGAACCTACAGTTCAGGCCAGGCCACAGCGCGTGCAGATGGATGGTTTTGCAGAAAGCCAGAAAGGCTTTGAAGCCACGACGCCAAGACCAAGTGTTCCGTATCTTCGTTTGGTGAAGTCAGACGACAAATAGGCCAGAGGTCTGAAGATCTACCAAAAGAAACGTGCCGAACGATTTGTTCGGCGCGTTTTTTGTTTCGATCAGCTTGCTGCGCGTGCTTTGGCACGGGTGGCGCGCAATTGCGATAGCTCTTCGGCCACCAGGAACGCCAATTCCAGCGATTGCGAGGCATTCAGCCGCGGATCGCACGCCGTGTGATAGCGATCACTCAGGTCCTCTTCGGTCACGGCGCGTACACCGCCAGTGCATTCGGTGACGTCTTGCCCCGTCATCTCGAAATGAACACCGCCGGGCACTGTACCTTCTGCGGCATGCACGCCAAAGAATTCGCGCACTTCACGAAGAACACTGTCGAACGGACGTGTCTTGTACCCGGTCGAAGATTTGATCGTGTTGCCGTGCATCGCGTCGCACACCCAAACCACCTCTGCACCTTCTTCGCGGACAGTGTTGATCAGACGCGGCAGGTGTTCACCCACCGATCCTGCGCCAAAGCGCGCAATCAGGGTCAAACGGCCAGCTTCGTTGTCCGGGTTCAGCTTGGCCAGAAGCACCTTCAGGTCTTCGGTGGTCATGCTGGGCCCACATTTAAGACCAATCGGGTTCTGCACGCCGCGGGCAAACTCGACATGTGCACCATCGGGCTGCCGCGTACGGTCGCCGATCCAGATCATGTGACCGGAACCAGCCAGCCATTTGCCACTGGTTGAGTCGATCCGCGTCAGCGCTTCTTCATACTCAAGCAGCAGCGACTCATGGCTGGTATAAAATTCGACGGACGAAAATTCATGCGTGGTATCGGCATCAATGCCAGCCGCGGCCATGAAGTCGATGGTATCCTGAATGCGGGCTGAGATTTCGCGGTACTTTTCCGCTCCTGCCCCATCGGCAAAGCCCAAAGTCCATGAGTGCACCATGTTCATGTCAGCAAAGCCACCGGTCGAGAATGCACGCAGCAGGTTCAGCGTGGCCGCTGCCTGAGTGTAGGCCTGCAGCATCTTGCGTGGGTTCGGAATGCGCGCCTCTGGCGTGAAGTCCAGCTCATTGATGATGTCGCCGCGGTAGCTGGGCAGCTCCACGCCATCCACCACCTCTGTCGGGGCAGAGCGCGGCTTGGCAAACTGACCAGCCATGCGGCCCAACTTGATCACCGGAACCTTGGCGCCGTAGGTCAGCACCATAGCCATCTGCAACATGACCTTGAACGTGTCCCGGATGCTGTCGGCGCTGAACTGATCAAACGCCTCAGCGCAATCGCCACCTTGCAGCAGGAACGCATCACCACGGGAAGCATCGGCGAGATGAGCCTTTAGCCGCCGCGCCTCGCCTGCAAACACCAGCGGAGGATATTTTGCAAGCTGCGCCTCAACCGCGTTCAGTGCCGCAGTGTCGGTGTAATCGGGCATCTGGATCCGGGGCTTGGCGCGCCAGTCAGACTTTGTCCAATCGCTCATCTTGTCTCTCCGCAAAAGCTGTTAGCGGTCTCATGACCGGAGCCTTCTATACAAAAGCTATTGGAAGGACACCATATCACAAATGCGCCCTCTTGACGTGGCGTTTCCGCCGTGGTCAGGCTGACAAAACCTCCGGGTCACGACGCCCGGCAATAATAACAGGACACTCGCAGCGATGTCGTTCTCTCGCCCGCCCCAGGAAGTTGCCAAGCCCAAACGTTTTGTGTTTGTACTGCTCGACAACTTCACCCTGCTTTGCTTCTCGGCCGCTTTGGAAAGTCTGCGCATTGCCAACCGTATGGCTGGTCGTGAGCTTTATAGCTGGAGGATTGTCGGAGAAGGTGGAGACGTCGCGCACTGCTCTGCGGGGCCGGCTTTCCAACTGGACGGTGATCTGGATGAGTTGACCCGCGATGACGTGGTCATGATTTGCGGCGGTATCGACGTTCAAGCTGCGACGACAAAGCGGCTGCTGAGCTGGATGCGTCGGGAAGCCCGGAAAGGGATCCAGATGGCCGGTCTGTGCACGGCAGCGTATTCGCTGGCGAAAGCCGGTCTGTTGGACGGCAAGAAAGCAACGATTCACTGGGAAAATCAGGACAGCTTTGCGGAAGAGTTTCAAGAGGTCGAACTGACCAAATCGGTTTTTGTCATTGATGAAAAACGTTTGACGACGGCAGGCGGGACATCCTCCATCGATCTGATGTTGAAACTGATTGCCGATGACCATGGCGAAGAGTTGGCGAACGCCGTTGCAGATCAGTTGATCTATTCCTCGATACGTACAGATCAGGACACCCAACGTTTGTCCGTGCCGGCGCGTATCGGTGTCCGGCATCCGAAGCTCAGCCAGGTCATCCAAATCATGGAACAGAATATCGAGGAGCCGATCAGCCCCTCCATTCTGGCCAAGGATGTCGGCATGTCGACACGGCAGCTTGAGCGTCTGTTTCGCCGCTACCTGAACCGGAGCCCCAAGCGGTACTACATGGAACTGCGCTTGCAAAAGGCCCGCAACCTGTTGATGCAAACCGACATGAGCGTCATTAACGTGGCCTTGGCGTGTGGATTTGCCTCACCGTCACATTTTTCGAAATGCTATCGGTCGCACTACGACACGACGCCGTATCGTGAACGAGGCACGCACGCTGCACGGCTGTCAATCTAAGCCAAATGCATTGTTGAAGGCGTGGCTGCTTGACTGTGCTGGACACCTGTTACGCGCTGTCACTGCGGAAACCCGTCGCAACAACGAATTTCTCGGAACTATCCGCGCGCGAGGCAGGTGGTTTAACGTTAGCCACCTTGTCAAAACGTTGCTTGAGCAGCTTTTGAAGGCTGCCCTCTGCCCCGCCTGCCAGAACCTTGGCGACAAATGTCCCACCATCATCCAGGACATCAAATGCGAAATAAGCGGCCGCCTCGCATAGGGAGATAATGCGCAGGTGATCGGTTTGTTTGTGGCCCGAGGACGCGGCGGCCATGTCGGACATGACCACATCTGCCCTGCCACCCAACCAGTCTTTGACTTTCAGATCGGCATCATCTTCCATGAAGTCCAATTGGTGCAACTCGCACCCCGCAATCGGCTCCATTTCTTGCAGATCGACCCCGAGGATTGTCCCAACAGCCTTGCCCGACTTCTCACCCAGCGCGTTCACCCGCTTTACTGCAACCTGGCACCAGCCGCCCGGGGCCGCTCCCAAATCTACAACTCGGGCACCAGGCATCAAGAAGCGGTACTTGTCGTCCAGTTCCATGATCTTGAACGCGGCACGCCCGCGATACCCCTCCGCTTGGGCCCGCTTTACATAAGGGTCGTTGAGTTGGCGCTGCAACCAGCGGGTCGACGACAGCTTGCGCCCGCGAGCACTCTTGACCTTGACCTTCAGGTCACGCTGCCCGCGCCCTGATGTATTCTTGCCTGTCGGGGTCTTGGCCACGTTGCCACCTTTCAATTTCACGCCAGCGGTTTGTGCAAAATGATCCGCTACAAGAGATCGCGAATATAGGGTGGATCATGCGGAAATGCATGTGTCCCCTGCCAATTTCCGCAATGTGCTTTGCCGATAGCACTGATCGCTCGGTCCTGCATCTTCTTATTCGAACTGAGTTTGGTCATGCAGACCGCCCCCGTCCGATGCAGAGCGCATGGCAAGTGTCGTCAGCAAGGCTCATTGATGTTGTGGATCGCCTTGTGTTGACCCCGCTGCCGTCAAATCCGCTGATCCTCCAATACACCATCCGCGCTCATCTGCGCGTACAACAATCCCTCCCGCAATCCACGATCGGCGACGGACAGTCGATTTGTAGGCCAGCAGCGCATTAAGGCCTGAAGGATCGCCGCACCAGACATGATCAGGGCGTGCCGGTCCGATCCGATACGGGGATCGGCACGCCGCCCTCCGGGACCCAGAGCCAGATAGGATCGGATGACCTTGTCGATCTGATCCGACGTCATGCGCAGACCATCCACCTTTGTCCGGTCGTATCGCTTCAGACCAAGATGCGAGGCCGCGACGGTGGTCACTGTACCGGAGGTGCCGATAATCTGAAAACGCTCGGTTGGCTCTGTCGCGTGGTAGGGCGAGAAGTCGGCAAGGTTCTCTTCGAAAAACCAACTCATCAGCGCAAATCGCGCAGCATCGTCATCCACGTCATTAAACTGTTCGCGCAATGTTGCGACACCCAAGGGAACACTTATCCAATCTACGACACGTGCCTCGGGCATATCTGACGCAACTTGTTCAAAGCCTGAATGCAGCCGAATGATGGACTGCGGACGGTCAGCGCGCGGGACCTGAGACAGATCAAGCCAGACCAACTCGGTCGACCCGCCTCCAATATCGACGACCAAAAGGTTTTCTGTCTTGGGGCTGACCAATGGCGCGCAGGATACAACGGCCAGCCGCGCCTCTTCCTCGGGTTCGATAATGTCCAGCCGCAACCCGGTCTCGCGCTGAACGCGCTGAACAAAATCCTTTGCATTCAGGGCTCTACGGCACGCTTCTGTGGCGACAAGGCGCATCCGTCTGACCTGGTGTCGCTTTAACTTCTGCTGGCAAATCCGCATGGCTTGCACGGTCCGCGACATGGATCCACGCGACAGCTTGCCGGATTTCTCTAGGCCAAGACCAAGTTGAACAGATTTTGAGAAGCTGTCCACGACCTGAAACCCCGCGCCCTTTGGCTCGGCTATCAACATGCGACAACTGTTCGTGCCCAGATCAAGCGCGGCATAAAGCTCGGGCGATCCAGGAGCACGCGGCACGGGCATGGCCCCCGGTCGGGTGCCTTTGGTCTTTGTCGCGCCCGCACCTCGGGGACGCTGTGGCGCCATATTCTGCGCCTTTCATATCGAGTTGAGACGACGATATGTCGTGCAAGGTGTTCGCGCAAGTGACTTGATCAGGCGACTGCGTGCATCCGTGGCTGATGAAAGGGATTGTCGAAAAATGGTGCAAGATGCGCATACTCTTCTTCCAGCAGCACACCCAGAACACGTTGTGTTTGCGGGGACAGATCGCTCAGCTGCAGGCGCCGATCACTTGAGTTGAAATGTGGAATAACGACGTCTCGCCTCGTGTGCGCGCTCAGCTCAACTCCAAGCTCGTCCATTTCACTTGTGCGAAAAACGCGGTCATACACCGACCAATCCGTGCCGGTAAACAACTCGGTCGGCAGGGTATGGTGTTTGATGTCGGAAGACGTTGCGATGTACGCGCTGAGGTTCTGAAAGAAGTAATCGGGGTCCGGCTCTGTTGGCAAATGCACCCTGCCCCTACGAATTTTCGGACTATGACTTAGAATACCCAACCCTTCGACGCGGTTGGTGTACACCGCCAGCAGCCGCTTCAACGGGTCACGAACGACTGTGAAGCGGTAGTGATTTTCCAGAACACTCCAGCGGTGCGGCCGAAACCGTGCCGTGGGGTAAATTGCATGCACCTGCTGCTGCGTGAATGCGCCTGCAGAATCGTCTTCTTGAAGCGGATCAATTGCAGCAAGTGCTGCCTTGACCGATGAACATGCCGCCTTTGGCACAGCCATATAGGCCAGCCGATGGGAATCCACCCGAATAACCATGATTTCCTGCCCGACTTTTTTGTCTTGTTAGGGCCATCTTAACCAAGCTTCGGCACGCCCAAACAGCTACAGGATCGAAAGTGCGGCATTGTTGCAAATCAGACTCACCATTCATGACGTCGCAACGGTGGCGTCCTTTGTCGAAATTGAGCCTTGGATACTCTAAGTCGTCGCGTATTAGGGCAAAAGATACGCGGAGGAATCACATGCCTGACGTCACAATCGTCTATTGGCGCGACATCCCTGCCCAAGTGATCGTGGGCAAAGGGCGTCGTGGCTCCAAACGCCAGCTTGCGGAACGGTTCGAACAGGCCATCGACCGCGCGGCAATGAAAGTGAATGCCAAGGACGCCGATGCGTATTTGGCTGAATGGCGCAAGGCGGACCCTTACACCGTCGATGGCGATCCCGCCGAAGTTGCGGAACGTGAAGCGGTACGGCTTGAGACCGAATACGATCAAGCGCGGATCAAGGCGCTGATTGACAATGAGGGATGGGCATAGCGCCCCAGCACAGGGAGGTGCCGCAATGGCATTGCTGAACTTCAAACGTGACGACGGTCCAGTGGCCGGCACCCTCTCGCCCGAGGTCGAGGCGTTCCTTCAAGGGTATTCCATCGAGGTGATGCCGCGCACATCCCAGAAGGTCGATGATTTTCGCGCCATCCTGCCTGCAGGTACCCGCGTTTACATCGCACACATCGAAGGCACACCAATCGAAGATATGGTGGCCACCGCCAAGCGCCTGAATGCCGAAGGCTTTCCGGTCATGCCGCACTTCCCCGCGCGCATCATCAAGGACGAGGCGACATTGAAGGACTGGATCGCTCGGTACCAAGGTGAGGCAAATGTCGATCAGGCGCTGCTTTTGGCAGGCGGTGTGGACAAGCCTCATGGTGACTATCACAGCTCAATGCAGCTGATGGAAAGTGGTGCGTTCGACGCGGCCGGATTCAAGAACTTGCACGTGGCCGGACATCCTGAAGGCAACAGGGATATTGATCCCGATGGTGGGATGAAGGTCGTCGATGAAGCTCTTGTATGGAAACAGAAATTCTCCGAGCGCACCGATGCAAGAATGGCCATCGCTACGCAGTTTGCCTTTGAGGCCGGACCAATCATCACGTGGGCGGACAACCTCACGGCAGCGGGTGTTGACCTGCCCATCCATATCGGGATTGCGGGACCAGCCAAGCTGCAGACCATGATCAAATTCGCAATTGCGTGCGGCGTTGGACCATCGTTGCGTGTACTGCAGCGCCGCGCCAAAGACGTGACCAAGTTGCTGCTGCCGTTCGAACCCACCGAGGTCGTGTCAGAGCTGGCCGCACACAAGGCTGCGAACCCAGATTTCAATGTGACGCACGTGCATTTCTTTCCTCTTGGCGGGATCAAAACGAATGCCAATTGGGCGATAGAAAACGGCGGCGCGTCGGCTGTGCCTGCGGCCTTGGGCTAATATCACTCATAACTGTCCTGAAAAGGTTTCATGCCCTGCCCCCTCGCGTACCAGCCCCGTGCGCGATAGGTGTCTTTTCCAACCGGTGGGATGTCGTTTTGACCTGTGCAGTATTGCGGGAATCGGAACAACACTTCGCAAAACCAACGCACAAAGGCCGCGCCCATGACCCGCACCGTCATCGAATCCAAAACCAAAACCGCGCTGATTGGCTTTGACCAACCGTTCTGCGTGATCGGTGAACGGATCAATCCAACAGGCCGGAAAATCCTGAACGAAGAACTGGAGCGAGGTGATTTCTCGCGTGTCGAAGCGGACGCTGCAGCGCAGGTTGCGGCTGGCGCCACGGTACTCGACATCAATTCTGGTGCCGTCTTCTCAAACAAGATGGCCGAAGATCCGCGGTATGCAGACAACAACTTTGTTGAGCCTGAGCTGATGAGGCAGTTGGTGGAGCGTGTCCAGGCCGTGACAGACTGCCCGCTTTGCATCGATAGTTCCGTTCCCGGTGCGTTGGAGAACGGGCTGGCCGCCGCAGAAGGTCGCCCGCTTCTGAACTCCGTGACCGGTGAAGAAGAACGACTGGAACTCGTTCTGCCGCTGGTCAAGAAGTACAATGTGCCAGTCGTCGCCATTTCCAATGATGACACCGGTATTTCCGAGGATCCCGATGTTCGTTTTGCTGTGGCCAAGAAGATTGTCGAACGCGCAGCTGACTTCGGTATTCCGGCGTATGACATTGTCGTCGACCCGCTGGTGATGCCCATCGGTGCAATGGGCACTGCTGGACTGCAAGTCTTTACCCTTGTGCGGCGTCTGCGCGAAGAACTGGGTGTGAACACGACATGCGGCGCATCCAATATCTCATTCGGTCTGCCAAACCGGCATGGCATTAACAATGCCTTCTTGCCCATGGCGATGGGCGCTGGCATGACATCCGCTATCATGAATCCCGTCGCACTGCCTGTCGGACCCAATAAAATCGCTGAAAAGCGGGCCGAAGTTGAGGCTGCAGGAATTGCTCTGCCCGACGGGATGGACGACGAAGCGTTCGTACAGATGTTTGGGATGGGATCGACAAAGCCGCGCGCAGGCAAGGAAATGGAAGCCATCCGTGCGGCCAATTTCCTGACCAACAATGACGAAGGTGGCGGTGCATGGATCAAGTTCAACCGCGTTGCACCAAAAGCTGGCGAAGAAGCTCGCGGACGCGGTGGGCGGGCCGGCGGACGCCGCCGCCGCGGCTAAATTCTGATTGGACAACGTTAACAAAGACCGCCCGGTGCCATTGCCCCCGGCGGTCTTTCTTTTGACGCCTACGTACCCGCAAAGCACAGCTTCAGTAACGCGCTTTTAACAGACCGTCCGGTAGACACTCCTTACGTTTTGCGATCAGGAGGGACCGGATGAGCCATCAAAATGGTGCAACTTGCCGTGCACGTCATGGCTGACCCAATCCCCCTGCCCCAACGTTTGGACGCTGCCTCGGCACCCGATCTGCTGTCGCAACTGTTGGCGTGCCCGCCGGGCAGTGATGTCCGTCTTGACGCTCAAGACACCTCGCACATTGGGGCTTTGGGGGCACAAGTGTTGCTCAGTGCGCGGCGCAGGGCCGTCGAAAACAATACATCTTTTTGCGTTCTGCACGTGCAGAACGCTGTCCACGATCAACTGTCAGCCATGGGACTTATGGAGCTGACACAGCAGGAGGAAGACAAATGAATCTTGAAATTCTTGCTGTTGATGACAGCCGCACAATGCGTGACATGATACGTTTCGCGTTGGAACCTGCGGGGTTCATCGTCCATACCGCCGAAGATGGCGTTCATGGTACAGAAGTCCTGGAGGCCATCGATCCGGATGTCATCATAACCGACATCAACATGCCTCGTATGGACGGCTTCGGCTTCATCGATGCTGTTCGTGACTGTGGTCAACACAAGACGACACCGATCCTTGTCCTCACGACGGAAGCAGCCCCTGAGATGAAGATGCGTGCGCGCAATGCGGGCGCCACAGGGTGGATCGTCAAACCCTTCGACCCGGCGAAACTGGTGAAAGCGCTGCAAATGGTGGCTGGATAGCAGGACGATGACGTCTGCGGACCCCATGGCTGAAATTCGCGCTTCCTTTTTTGTCGAGTGCGAGGAGTTGCTTGAGGCATTGCAGGATGGACTGCAGGCCCTTGACGACGGCAGGCATGATGAAGAGACAATTCATGTCGTGTTCCGTGCCGTCCACTCGATCAAAGGAGGTGCGGGCGCTTTTGGGTTCGAGGCGCTGGTGCAGTTTGCACACCAGTTTGAGACTGCGCTGGACAGCATCCGCGCAGGTAAAGCGCGTACCACTCCCGGCTTGCTGGACGTGTTCTTTCGCGCATCAGATCACCTATCGGACTTGGTGCGCGCATGTCGAAATGATCTCGACCATCCGAAATCAGAAGCCGAGGCAATACTGCGCGAATTGAATGTGCAGGTCAGCCAAGCGTCGCAGGAAAAAGACGCGAACGACAATGAATGCGAACCAGTTGAAATAGAATCCAGTGATGCTGTGATTGGCGAGGACCCGTCCAAGCATTACGTGGAGTACAATATTTTCTTCGAACCCGAGCCTGGCTTCTTCGAAACAGGGCACGAGGTTTCGGATGTTATCAACCGCTTGGCGACCCTTGGTGAAGTCGAAGTCCAATGCGACTCAAGTCGCCTGCCCGCACTTGATCAGCTGATACCAGACAAGACTTACCTAAGCTGGTCACTGGTTCTGACGACTGATGTTGATGAAGCAGGTGTCGCGTCCCAGCTCGAATTCGCCCATGGCCTGTGCAGGATGAAAATCTCCGTCCGCTCAAAATGCCAGGAAACGGGTTCTGGAACCACCGTCCGGCCCAGAACAGATGATCAGCGTACCGCGTCCCCCACACCAAGTAAGTCTGTTGTACGCGTCGATATAGACAGGGTCGAACGTCTCGCAAATCTGGTCGGTGAGTTGGTGATCAATCAGTCGATGCTGGCCCAAAGCCTGCAAACCGCAGGGGTGTCACCCCACTCTGACGCCATGTACGGGCTCGAAGAATTCCAACGCCTGACCCGAGATATTCAGGACAGTGTCATGATGATCAGAGCACAGCCTGTAAAATCACTGTTTCAACGCATGGCACGCATTGTGCGCGAGGCGTCGGCATCTGTCAGCAAAGACGTGCGGCTGGTCACCGTTGGAGAGGCAACCGAAGTCGACAAAACGGTCATCGAACAATTGGTCGAGCCGCTAACCCACATGATCCGTAATTCAGTTGATCACGGGCTCGAACCCTCGGACGTACGTCTTGCGCACAACAAGCCTGCACGTGGTGAGATCCGGTTAAGCGCAGCGCACAGGTCTGGCCGCGTCCTGATCCAGATTTCGGATGATGGACAAGGTATTGACCGGGATAAGGTTCTTAGAACTGCGGTCGAAAAGGGTCTTGTCGCGGAAGATGTGGCCATGACGGACGCAGAAATTGACACGCTTCTATTTTTGCCAGGTTTTTCCACCGCACCAGATGTATCTGACCTTTCAGGGCGTGGGGTTGGTATGGATGTGGTGCGCACTGCCATCCATCGCCTGGGTGGCCGTGTCACAATCGGATCCACACCCAACGCTGGAACGACATTCAGCATATCCCTTCCACTGACCTTGGCTGTACTGGACGGTATGGTCATAGATGTAGCAGGCGAAACCCTCGTTTTACCGTTGAATACTGTGTCCGAGACGCTCACGCTATCAGACAGTTTACTGGAACAAATCCAACCGGGCCATTTTGTCGTTCGTGTGCGCGATGGCTTTGTGCCACTGTTTGATTTGGGTGCAGCACTTGGCTATCGGCCACCCTGTGACACGGTCAATGACCGCATAGCGATGCTTCTGATGTTAGAGGATGAATCGCAGGTTGCGTTGCTCGTGGATGAGGTTCACGACCAGCGACAGGTCGTCATCAAAGGACTTGATGACAGCTGTTGCCGCCCACCGGGAATCGCCGCCGCGACGATTTTGGGGGATGGCCAAGTGGCGTTGATCCTCGATCCCGCCGACATCGTTACCAACACGATCAAAAGCCCTGCCCCCAAGCGTGCGAGATTGGAACCCCAAACATGAGCACAACTGAAACAACGAAGCAAAGGGAGCTGTTGACCTTTAAACTAAGCGATCAGGAGTATGCGCTTGACATAATGACCGTTCGCGAAATTCGTGGTTGGACGCGCGCAACCCCAATGCCACTCGCGCCCAGCTTCATGCGCGGCGTCATCAACTTGCGGGGCACTGTGCTTCCGATCATGGACCTGGCCGAACGTTTGGGGTTGCCCAAATGTGATCATGACGACCGAAGCGTCATCGTTGTGGTCCAGAACGAGGGATCAACAATCGGTCTATTTGTAGATGCTGTCTCGGATATCGTGGCACTTGACCCCAAGGACATGCAGAACCCACCAGATTCCGCCGTACAGAACGGCCGAAACGTAATCGAGGCGATAACGTTGTTGGACAATCGCATGATACGCGTTCTGGACTTGCCATACGTCATCGCACTGCCGGAAAGTGACGCCGCTTGATGCGTCAACCACCAGACTTGCCCCAGTTGAACGACGAGCAGTTCGATGCGATTGCCGGATTGGCCTATCGCGAGTCTGGGATCAAGTTGGTGCGCGAGAAAAAGCTGATGGTTCAGTCCCGGCTCAGGCATCGACTACGCGCGCTCAACCTTGATGCCTTTTCGGCGTACGCAGATCATGTCGCATCAGAAGACGGAGCAAGTGAACGCCGTTTCATGATCTCTGCCCTGACCACCAATGTGTCCCAGTTCTTCCGGGAGGCTCATCACTTTAAGATGCTTAGCGACCGGCTCATGCCAATGTTCAGACAACGCATTGAACGACATGAACGTATTCGCATCTGGTCTGCGGGGTGCTCAAAGGGACAAGAACCTTATTCGATCGCGATGCATCTGCTGCGTTTGGAACCGGCTCTGGCCAAAGCGAACTTCAAGATTCTAGGCACAGATCTCGATCCTCAAGTCATCACCCAAGCGCGCAGTGCGGAATTCAATACTTCGGAATTGAATGGCGTTTCTGAAGATGACCTTAATACGTTCACAATCGCTTGTGGCGACAGCCAGTCACGCCGAAGAATGTCTGATGTATTGACCCAAGTTGTCTCGGTCAAAGAACTCAACCTCTTTGACGACTGGCCCATGCAATTTGCGTTTGATGCCATCTTTTGCAGAAATGTCATGATCTATTTCGATCAGTCAAAACAGGCGCAGCTATGGCCACGCTTCAAGTCCGCTCTGTCCACTGCCGGTTTACTTTTTCTCGGGCATTCAGAACGCATCCTGTCCCCGAACGCCTATGGTTTCCGCTCCGCCGGGCCAACGACTTACATCAAGTGCGACGACGCATTCGATTGGAGCAAGTAGGACATCCGGATGGCACTCACGGATCAAATACAGATCATGGTTTTTGACGATGCATCCGCAAGGCTTGACGCGTGTGCAGAAACTGTTGGCGCCCTGGCGAAACGCTGCATCTCCAGCCGAGTACATGGGTTGACGACATCGATCTTGCTTGCGATGGCACCAGTTCAGCTTGCCGCTTCAGCCTACAACATATCAAGGGTGACAAAGGTGAAGCGGCCCCAAACGTTGCAAAGCCAATCCTGCACACAAGATATTGGTTTCACATTGGTTGCCGGACGCGTCGTACAAAATGCTCATGATCAGGAACAGCAGCTTGAAATAAACAATTACACAAATAAAATATTTATTTCCAGTATTTTACAGAGTCATCTTCAGTCCGAGGTCAACCGTTTCTAATGACACAGACCAATTCAAATGCAGTGCGAAGCAATCGTGCATTATCGCGGATGGCAAGCGTTCTTGCAGAGATAAGCGATGACATGTTGACTGTTTCCGAAATTGTATCGGAGGTGGCAGATCAATCTCGCACCACCCTGACGACACATCAGATATTGCAATTGCAAAGCATCGACCGAATTTCACAGTCTCTACAGGACCTTGTTGTCGTTTGCAGTGTACTTGCGACAACGCCGCATGTCGCCGCGTCTTCTGCAAGACATCTGCAATTGGCCAAGACGCGGTCAATTCTGGATCCAGACAACCCTCATGATCAGGACGCCCCACCCGGCTCTGTCGAGCTGTTCTAGCCAGTGTTTTTAACGATCTGCTTCAGAACAGTTCGACCCCATTCCCCCCGGTGCAGCAAACGCCATATCCCGTACCGGGGCATTTGTCATCTTTTGCATGGCGCGGCCAATACCTGGCCAAAAGCGCAAATTCCTGGCGCTGTTCCCTCCCAATGACTGCGTGATCAGTGGGATGCCCTCTTGCCCAAGATAGGACAGCGTGAAAGCTGCATTCTTTGCTCCGATGTCTGAAAAACCCGAAATCATTCGTGCACCACCAAACACCTTTGCTTGCAACCGACCGCGCACCGCACCCAGTTTGACAAGGTCGTTGATCAACACTTCCATCGCATTGATACCGGACAACGCACAGCTTGTGTCGCCCCCTCCGGATACAGTAAGCAGCATATGGTTCATACCGCCGATGCGCGTCACAGGATCCCACAAACAGCAGGCAACACAGGATCCCAAAAGCGTCGAGATAACAATGTCAGGCCCGGAGCCAGTTGCATACTCGCCCTGTGTTATAAAAAGCGTTTGCCGCATCACATGGTTTGCCTGCCGGGCATCGGCAACGCGCGTATGCCATGGCTGATCCGATGCAAGTTGCGTTCGTTTTCGAAGGCATGTGCGATCCGCGCAGTCACCAGCCCTGCAGTCAGGTCGCGGCAAGGACACATAAAAAGTCCGCAGCCGACCCTGCAGAACAAAATCGAGAAGACGTGCACCAAAGCGGTGCCGCGCAAACCGTGCCGCGAGAGAACGTTCAGACAGTGCGAGATGTAAGGACGTGCAGACAGGACATCCATGTGCGTATTCATCGCCTGTGTTCGCCGCATACCGGTTTGACCGCCACTACCTTTTAGTTTGGTAACGACGGTAAAAGCGCGCCAATGAATTTGACGTTAAAGAGCGTCCCCGGTCACATGTTGCAACCGGGAACAATTCGACAGGTCAGGCCGTGACCGCTTTCATAAACCGGTCCTTGATCACGACGGGATCCATGGTGATCACCGGCATTTTGGCGTTGCCGCTGTCGCATTTGACAACCATCACGGTCATCTTGCGCTCCGCAATCGCCTTCTCAAGCGCAGGGCCGGTGTCGACATCCATCACCTCGACCACATTCTCGCAACCCGCAGCGCGGGCCATTCCCGCAAGTGACGTTTTCTTGCCGGTGTAGGTTGGCTGGTCACCAGTGGAGCCATAGGACCCGTTGTCGATGATCATCAGGATGTAGTTGTCGGCCACATTGTTGGCGATCGTCGGCAGCGTGCACAGGTTGGTCAGAACTGACCCGTCCCCGTCGATCGAGATCACCGTCTTGTCCTGCGCCAGCGCAAGACCCAGCCCGATGGACGACGAAAGGCCCATCGTGCCCAGCATGTAGAAGTTGGTGGGCTGGTCGTCGATGGCGTGCAGCTCCTGGCTGGGGATGCCGATGTTACACACCACCAGTTGGTCGCGCAGAATGGGTGCAATTTCCTTCAGAATTTCAGAACGGATCATTGGTCGCCATAGCCTCCCCAGAAGTTGGCGTCCGTCAGGATCGCCACGGGTTTGTTGCACATGAAAGTGTATTTCAGGATCATATCCAGCTCTTCCACGTCTTTCTGGTGATGGAAGTGGTAGGTCGGGATGTTCATCTGCGCGAGCAGCGCCTTGGTGTGCACGGCCATCTCGACCTGGCAGGCCACAGGCTCGCGCAACTCACCCCGGTAGCTGATCAGCATCGGCAGCGGCATCCGGTAGTATTGGATCAACGTTGCCAGCGTGTTGATGGTGACCCCGATGGCCGTGTTCTGCATAATGATGGCCGGGCGCTTTCCACCCATCCATGCGCCGGCACACAGGCCCATCCCCTCGTCTTCCTTGTTTGACGGGATGTGGAAGATGTCGGGGTGCTGGTCGATCTCGTCGATGACACCTGCAAGCTGTTTGCAAGGCACCGTTGTCACGAACGAGATGTCGTTCGCAACCAAATCATCAGTGATTTTCTTGTCTATGTTCATTTATGTGCTGTCTCCGGCATCAGGGGTGGAGGATAATTTTGGGCGCTGCAACGGCTCCGCTGCGCAAGTCGGCGAAAGCGCGGGCGCCCTCCGACAAGGGACGTTCTTCGATCCAGTCGAGCGGACCTAGCCGGCCATCGAAAATAGCAGCGCACGTGTCGCGGAAATCCTGCGGCGTGTACGTGTAGGTGCCGATGAATGTGATTTCCTGCAAGGTCATGCGCCGAATATCGAGGCCGCCCGTGTCTTCGCCAAGCCCGATATGAACGATCACGCCGCCAGGTTCCGTGAGTGATGAGGCTGAAGCCCGAGTGGCGGCGTATCCCACGGCATCTACAGTCACTCCGTAGCTGCCTGTCCCCGCGGGGACACATGGAATGTCACACCGTTTTTTAAGAAAGCTGCGCCTTGCCTCATTCGGCTCGGCGATGGTGACATTGGACAGGCCCTGCGCTTTCAGTGCCAATGCTGCGGCAAGGCCAATTGCACCGCCGCCCAAAACAAGCGCGGAGCAGCTGGCCGCTGAATTCAATGCCGCCAGCCCAAGACGAACGGCATGCCAACTGACCGCCAGCGGTTCCGCCAAAGCAGCCTTGTCCAGAGACACGTCGTCTGGCACGTCAACCAGATTTGCGGGGCGCATCGCCACAAATTCAGCAAAGGCACCTTCGCGCGGCGGCATGGAAATGATCTTGCGGTCTGCGCACAAGTTATCGCGGCCAGAGGTGCAAGCGGCACAGATCCCGCAGCCCACCAGCGGGTTGATCGTGACCCTTGTGCCGTCGCGGTCCCCACCTACGATCACACCAGCCGCCTCGTGCCCAAGGATCAGTGGCGCGGGTCGTCGGTCATCATGTCCCAAGTAGGCGTGCATGTCTGATCCGCAGATGCCAGAAGCGACCACGCGCACAAGTTCCTGCTCTGGGTCTGGCACTGCATCCGGCACATCGCGAAACGTCAGAGTTTCAACGCCATCATAAACAAGTGCTTTCATTTGCCGGCTCCTCTCCCCCGCCACCGCATCAGCAACAGCCTTGCCGATGCCAACCGGCTCAGCCCTCGGCACTCAGATCAAAGTTCTCACCCGGGAAGTACTTTGCCAGTCGCACGTCCGCCGCGCGGGCGTGCCCCTCCATCCCCTCAAGGCGCGAGATACGAGCTGTCGCCTCTGCCACTGGTTTCGACCCTTCGCGGGTCGCACGCTGCCATGTCACGATCTTCATGTACTTATGTACGGACAGGCCGCCTGTGTAGTTCGCCGCGCCAGATGTCGGCAACACGTGGTTCGTGCCAGACGCCTTGTCGCCATACGAAACGGTTGTCTCTTCCCCAAGGAACAGCGAACCGTAGCATGTCAGCCGCTCCAACCACCAATCCAGGTCTTCCGCCTGAACCGTAAGGTGCTCCGGTGCGTAATCATCCGAACAGGCGGCCATTTCTTCACGGTCCGCACACAGGATGACCTCGGCATAGTCGCGCCAGGCCGCGGTCGCGTTCTCACGGTTTACATCAGGCAGATCATCGATCAACTGGGGCACCATTTCCATCACGCGCTCGGCCAGATCGCGGTTGTCCGTGACCAGCCAAACGGGTGAGTTATAGCCATGTTCGGCTTGGCTCACGAGGTCGGTCGCAACGATATGCGCGTCGGCCTTTCCATCGGCTAGGATCAGGCTGTCAGTCGGGCCCGCAATCATATCAATGCCCACGCGACCAAAGAGAATACGCTTGGCTTCTGCGACAAACTGATTGCCGGGACCAACAAGAATGTTCGCCTTGGGCAAGCCAAACAAGCCGAATGTCATGGCCGCGACGCCCTGTACGCCGCCCATGGCCATGATCTTGTCCGCACCACAGATATGAGCGGCATAGACAATGGCCGGCGCGACACCTACGCCCGGACGCGGCGGCGAACACGCGGTGATGTGTTTACAACCAGCAACCTTGGCCGTTGTGACCGTCATGATGGCGCTGGCAATATGACTGTATCGACCGCCCGGCACATAACAACCGGCCGCATCGACGGGGATCGCCTTCTGCCCGGCGATCAGGCCCGGCACAACCTCAAGCTCAACATTCGCTACCGTTGCTTTCTGTGTCTCTGCAAACCGGCGCACATTGTCATGGGCAAACCGAATATCCGCTTTCAGCTTGTCAGGTACTTGGGCGACAGCCGCTTCGATCTCGTCAGCAGTCAAAAGCACGTTGCCTTCATACTTGTCGAACTTGGCCGCATACTCCAATGCCTTGGCATCACCGCCAGTTTCGATATCGGCCAAAATATCGCTCACAATCTGGTTGACGTCAGACGCCCCTGATGTTGCGGTCAGCGTTGCTTTCTTGAGGTATTCTCGTGCCATCGGATGCCTTGGTTCACTTTGCAGTCCGGCGCACGCTAGGGGGTTGTTGTCAGGCGACGCAAGGTCAGCCGAGACGGGAGACGTGACATTCACGAACAAGCCGCCCCACTTTTGACTATCCGAAAGATATGATAGCCAATTGTCTCAATTTTGGCGCTTCACGTTGGCACAGCATTCACAACCTGAATACTGCGAAGTGAGCGCGCCGCCGGGAAAAGCGCCCGGCGACGCGAGACTCCTAGCTGTCGATCAGGGCATTCAGGGTCCCGGATGGGCGCATGATGCCCGCCACCTTGGCTGCGTCGGTGTTGTAGTAGCCACCCAAGTCGACCGCCGCACCGCGACCGGCCATGAGTTCTGCTGAAATCGTGTCTGCATTGCCGCCAAGCGATGCGGCAAGATCGGCAAAGGATGCGGCCAGATCCGCGTCATCGCTTTGTGCCGCCAACGCTTCGGCCCAATAGAGGGCAAAAAAGAAGTGGCTGTCACGGTTGTCCGGCCGACCGACCTTGCGGCTCGGGGATTTGCCCTCGCCCAGCAGCTTGATGATCGCAGCATCCGCGGCATCACCCATGACGGACGCCTTCGTATTGCCATGTGCATCACCAAAGAAGCGAAGGCTTTCTGCAATGGCACAGAACTCGCCCAAGCTGTCCCAGCGCAAGTGGTTTTCCTCGACCAGCTGTTGCACGTGCTTCGGGGCGGACCCACCTGCCCCGGTTTCGAACATGCCGCCACCGTTCATCAGCTTTACGACCGACAGCATTTTGGCCGATGTTCCCACCTCAAGGATCGGAAACAGGTCGGTCAGATAGTCACGCAACACATTGCCGGTAATGGCGATGCAATTGTCACCCGCAGTGATGACCTTGAGCGCGTGGCGCGTGGCGGCCGCTGGGTCCATGATCTGGAACGCATCGAACTTGCCCTTTTCGGCCAGGATCGGTGTGATCATCTTGATCAGTTCAGCGTCATGGCCGCGCGTGGAATCCAACCAGAAGACCGAGGCATAACCCGTTGTGGCTTCGCGTGAAATCGCCAGATCAACCCAGTTCACAACCGCTTCTTTTCGGGTCGACGCCATCCGCCATATGTCGCCAGCTTCCACGTCATGGCTGGTCAGCACGTCGCCATTGGCCGCGATCACTTTGACCGTACCGTCTGCCGGGATTTCAAAGGTCGTTGGGTGCGAGCCATATTCCTCGGCTTTTTTCGCCATCAAACCGATGTTCTGCACGGTCCCGGCCGTTGTCGGATCAAGCGCGCCATTGGCTTTGAAGAAATCAACCGTCTCGGCATAGACCGGCGCGTAAGAGCTGTCGGGGATAACGCAGTTCGTGTCGCCCTCTTTCCCATCCGGACCCCAGCCCTTGCCGCCAGCGCGCAGCACGGCCGGCATTGAAGCGTCGATGATCACGTCGGATGGGACATGCAGGTTGGTGATGCCCTTGTCAGAGTTCACCATGTACATCGGTGGGCGATCCGCCATGACCGCGTCAATCTCGGCCTTGATTTCAGCGCCGTTGGACATGCCCGCAATCACGTCGAGCATAGCCCCTAGACCCGAGTTCGGGTTCACGCCAGCCGCCGCGAAATCGTCAGCGTACTTGTCAAAGACAGGCTTGAGGTAGGCGCGAACCGCGTGACCAAAGATGATCGGGTCCGACACCTTCATCATTGTTGCCTTCATGTGCAACGAGAACAGGGTACCGTCAGCTTTGGTGTCATCAATCGCTTTGCCAAGGAATGCCATCAACGCGTCGCGCGACATGTAAGTCGCATCGACGATTGTACCGGCATCCATGCTCAAGCCGTCCTTGAGCACTGTCACCGTGCCGTCCGCTGCTGTATGTTCGATTTTCAGAGCACCAGCCTGCGCATCGGTCAAGGTCACGGATTTCTCATTCGAGCGGAAATCGCCAGCGCCCATGGTCGATACTTTGGTCTTGCTGTCGGCGCTCCACGCACCCATCGAATGCGGATTGTCTTTAGCATAAGCTTTGACAGCGGCAGGCGCACGGCGGTCCGAGTTGCCTTCGCGCAGAACCGGGTTCACGGCGGAGCCCTTGATCGCGTCGTAGCGAGCACGGATGTCATTCTCTTCATCCGTGGAAGGCGCTTCCGGATAGTCGGGAATGTCGAAGCCCTGACCTTGCAGTTCCTTGATCGCCGCTTGCAGCTGCGGCACCGAGGCCGAAATATTTGGCAGTTTGATCACGTTTGCGTCCGGCGTGGTCACCAACTGACCGAGGGCCGCCAGATCATCACTTTGCGCCTGCGCGTCCGTCAGACGTTCGGGAAATGTTGCCAGGATACGGCCCGCGACCGAGATATCACGCGTTGACACGTCGATGCCTGCGGCAGACACGAATTTACGCACGATGGGCAGCAGCGATGCGGCCGCCAATTGTGGAGCTTCATCCGTGACGGTGTAAATGATGTCGGGAGCGGCGTCTTGGGACATAATGCAGTCTTTCGCTTGTTTCTCACACGAGGGGCGCATGGCATGACGTTCTGCACACCATTGTATGCCGTGCAGATAACGGGTCAGCGGCAAAGGCTCAATGCCAGTCACGCAAGCGCGACAATTGTATCCGTTTTCCCACCTTTTCCGCGCAGAAGATGCCATGGAAACCATTTCGAGCGCATCAGAAAAGCGCGAGACATCCGGTCTGTTGGATAGAAACTGAAATCATCTGCCGCGGAGTCGTTCCGGCCGCGAAAGACCCGACCGCTCGAGATTGAAAGAATCCGCCACAATTCTTTATATTATGCACAGTTGACGCGCAGCTTTTTGACCGCAATGCTCAATACATGAGCAGAATAAAAACGATGTGCGCAGCGTTCGTCGTTATGGCAACCGGGATCACACAGGCCGCAGCCGACAACGACATCGCCTTTTCCTTCGCCGAATGCGCTGGCCGTTTCTCGGCTGAAATGGAGCATGCATGGCTTCTGAATGATCCTGTGGCGCAAGTGTACGAGCAAGACCGGGCTTCTTTTGTCAGTTTAACAGACGCATCATTTGCACCCGGACAGGGCCGAGCAATCCTCAGTCACAGGGTAGAAGTCAAACTTGCCCACGCAGCGCTCTTGCAGCAAGCCAGCTTTGGAACACGCGCCGACCGCGCCAAGACCGCCCGCCATATCGCCAACACTCATCTGACAACATGCCGAACCCTGTTGCTTGGCAGCTAATCCCGGCACATAAACGCTGCATCGAAAGCTGCCTATTCGCATGGTCTTGAGCCTTCCCGCATCACGATGCACAGTGCGAAATTGGCTTACAATCTTCCGAAAGGCTCCGGATGACCGCTGCGTCCCAAATCCTGCTTGGTAGCACGCTTTTGACGATATGCGCCCTGATCCATGTCAGCGCCGTTGCGATGCTTGTCCCATTTCTCTCCTACGTTGCCGACCGTTTGGAAAAATACCAGTCAGGCTTTCAGACATTGATCATCACGGGCCTTAACGTACTCATTCTACTGGTCGCGCATACAGTTCAGGTCTGGGCATGGGCATTGGCGTTCTTCGCCATGCGGGCATTTGATGATTTTCCGACCAGTTTCTACTTCGCGACCGCGACATATACGACATTGGGATACGGTGATCTGCTATTGGGTTCGGGTTTGCGCATCTTTGGGACATTCGCTGCCATCACCGGCCTTTTGACTTTTGGCATCAGCACTGCGTTGCTGATGGGGGTTATCGTCAGGCTATTGCCGTCCCTGGACGACGACGAGTAGACAACTCACCGGTCTCGTGACTTTTGGTCGGGACGCTTCGCGCAGGCAGGCGACGGTTCGCCTTATGGTGCCAACCAAGAGCCCCTCCAACCATCTTCCCGGACATATGCGGCGCGGCGGTGTTTCTCGCCCAGATGCACGAGATCAATATGGTCAATCGTGCATCGCAATACGGCAAAACGCTCACGGACCGGGGGCTTATCATAGGCAAACACATCCTCGATCGGTGTGCCGGGATCGGGTGCCGTCCCATAGGACACCCGCGATGCAACGGGAACCCTGTCCCATTCCCGCTCGGCACAGGCTCCCGTCAGGATTTCAACGGTCGTGGTCAAACGAATTTGCAGGCGCGATCGGGGCAGCCACATGTGAAGAGCTGCCTTTGGACATTGGCGCAACGCCTCTATCTTGGCCGTCACGATATCGGTGTGTATCTCGACCACCGCGTCAGGTTCATTGGCACGGCGTAACGCGACCGTGCGTGCCTCGGGCACGCCGGACGGCGACACGGTGGCAAAGGTCGGATACCGTGCCGGTGATCTGCCATCAGCAACGCCCCGACGCATGTGCCGCCATGCCGTGCCAAGGAAAGCGGTCAAATCGCCCGGGTCACTCATATCCCGTCATCTCCAGATATCCGACGCCATCGTGGCTGCCAGTGATATGCACGGGCCCTTCCCAATATGGAATGGCCAAGGGCATCCATGCCTCAGTATTCAATGCCTCTACAGAAACATCGACACCCCTGTCGGGCAGACGGACACGCCACGTCGTCGGCACGTTACGTCCGGCAACAGCACTTTGCGTGACAGGCTCAGCGGTAAATGCACCATCGGGGTACGCGGTCGTACCACCATCCGGTTCGATCCATGTGGATGCGCTATAAAACGTCCCATCGCGTTGGCGCAGCTGGAAGCCCATCAACTTCTCACCACTCTCAAAAGACAGGGAAAACCAGTCCCACCCCGATTGCGTTTCTGACAAAGGTTGTGACGACCATTCGCGATCCAACCATGCACTACCTGTGACTTCAACCGGGCCTTCCGGCAGAAACAGGGTGCCAGTAATGCTATAGAACGGCTGCGAATAGTAGTAACTGGCCCGTCCATTGGCCGATTTTACCGAATACCCGTCCTGTCCTTGAAAAACCAACGGCCCGTCGGCCTGCAACGCCATGTCGTACCCAAAGTCAGGACCTTGAGCGCTGAGCGACAGCGTATCCATATCCGGGCCTTCCATGGTCCATTCATCAATCCAAGCGCGGAATGGATCAGCCTGCACACCAGCCTGCCCGATCCCGCCACGTGCAAAGCGTTCCGTAGCAAAATGCGCGTCGGGTGTTGTGACGGCAGCGTGGGCGAACCACACCTGTGGCGATCTCCACCCCTCGCTCTCCCCCGGTGCAAGGGCCGACCGGAACAATGTCCATTGCAGCCCGTAGGGTGTGCCATCCGCAGCCTTCAGGTTGGCCGTCAGATACCACCATTCAATCCTGTAATCCGGATGCGGGCCGTGATCGGCGGGAAAGTCAAACTGCCGACCTGGCTGTGTCACCGCAAAACCATCGGCGTCGGAGCCCAACCCGGCAAATCCCTGCGCGAGCGCTGCAACTGGCCAGAGCAAACAGAAAATCACTGCTCTAACGTTCATTGGCAAACACCTTGAGCAACGTATTTGGCGGTGTTCGCGCCAGCCGCAATGCGGGCCACGCAGCCGCCGCTAGAGCTGCGAGTATGGCATAGAGACCAAGACGCGCATAGTCACCAGGGAACAGGAACATAGGCAGGCGCCATCCAAACGCTTCGACATTGATGACCGCCAGCAACACCCAGGCCAGTCCAAGGCCAACAGGCAACGCGAACAGACATACCAGCGCAGCACAGACAACGGCGCGCATCATTTCAAGTTGTCCAATCTTGCGCCGTGTCAGTCCAAGCGCCCAGACCGGGGCCAATTGCGGGACCCGCAGATCGGCCAATGTCAGCAAACTCATCAGCATGGCAAAGCCAGCGACCGCAAGCGTCAGTACATTCAACGCGGCCGTCACTGTAAAGGTGCGGTCGAACACCTGAAGCGAAAACGCCTTGATCGCCGACTGATCCGTAATTGCGTTGTCGGCAATGCCCAAGTCGTCCGTTAGAACACCCCGGAGCTGCTGCGGGTCCTGCGTGCGCAAGCCAAATTGGCGGGGTGTAATGTCCGGATGTAGATGGCGGAACAGGGTTTCAGCTACGACAACCTGCCCTTTCGGATTGCCATAATCGGCCACCACCGCGGCAATGGGCAATGACTGTCCCGGCGCAATGTCGATCTGATCCCCGACCCACAAATCCGCACGCCGCGCAAGCTGCTCATTGGCGACCGCCGCCTCCCCGGCCTCAACCTGATCCCAGGCGTCTGGTAGGGCATCCAGAAACACCCAATTGTCCCGGTATGTTGGGCCAACACGCACACCAAAAAGGCGGGCTGGAAGCCGCTCGACCTGTACATCCACCGCAAGTAGTGGAAGGACCGTGAACCCCTGCCCGGCCATCGCCGTCTCAATCGTTGCGGCTTGCGCTGCATCCGTGGCTTCAACATACAATTCCGATGCGAGCCTCTGATCCAGAAAGTCCACAAATGTCTGCCTGAAGCTGGACACCATGGTTGCCACGCCAATATTGGCCGACAGCGCAAGCAAGAGCGCCATCAAGGCAAGACTAAGACCCGGCAACTGCTGCCGCGTGTCCGCCCAAAACCAGCGATTTGCCGGGGTTCTCGCAAGGTTTTCCGCGTACCTGAGCAACGGATGGACAACCACCGGCAAAGCCAGCGCTGCGCCAATCAGGAAAAACCCCAAGAGCGCAAATCCGGCCAACAAGCCCGACCCGCCCCAGAGAAGCCCAGCCGCACAAAACAGCAAGGCAGCTGCAACAGCTGCTTGTACACGCTGCATACGTCCAGAAGTCATGGCCCATGCGCGGGGTCGCGCGCTCGCCAGCAGGGGCATGCGCGCGATTTGCCACAGCCGCCCACCGGCGGCAGCAAAGGCCCCAAGCACCGCAATGGCAAGACCCGAAGCCCACCAAGACGCACGGAATTGAAGCGTTCCAGCAACCTCGGTGCCATACAGCCCCCGCAAGGTCACAGCCACGTCTGGCAGCAAGATGGCCGCGATCACATAACCCAGAACAATACCCAAACCTGCGCCAACAAGTGCCAGCAACAGAAGCTCGATCAGCATCAAACTGACGAGGCGTCGCAAAGGCACACCCAGCGCACGCAAGGTGCGCACCAGCCCCCGGCGCTGCTCAAAGGCAAGGCCGATCGTACTGTACACGATGAAGAGGCCCACGGCGAAGCTGAGCAAACCAAAAGCGGTCAGGTTCAGGTGAAAGCTGTCGGTCAGCTCTCCCATATCAGCGGTTTGGTTCGCGCGTTGCAGGCGCAGCCCCGGTGCGACGTCATCAAGGTCGGGCTTTGCCATCGGTTGCACAGGTTGCAGCAGAAGGCGCGACAGATCATCACGACCAAGCAATCGTTGAACGACACCGATGTCACCCACCGCGATGCCAGGCGCGATGGCGGGATCAATGACTAACTCGATTTCAGTCTGCAGTCGTGCCGCAGTGGTTGCATTTGCATAGAGTTGCCCGGGATCCAGAAAGGTCGTCAGATCACTGGTCTGGGCCACCTGCCCGACGCCAAAACCCGCAGGCGAAGAGAGGGGGTCAAAACCAAGCAGGCGGACGCCCTCAAACCGTCCGTCAAGCACGGGCGAAACCAGCCATCCTGCGCGGCGCAGTTCCACGAAATCCTGCTGCGCAATAGTGTCACCCGTTTTCGGAACGATCTGATCAAACTGACCCTCACCCAGCGTTGCAGCGGCAGCATCATAGCTGGCGCGTGCCTCTGCATTGATGGCCTGCACGCCAGACCAAAGTGCCGTTGCCAACGCGAGGCCCGCCAAAAAGGCAAACAGCTGCAACGGGTTTCGCCGCCAATGGGACAGTAGCGCTGCCATGCAGGCACGTGTCATGCGAGGTGTCCCTGGCTTAAATGCAAACGTCGATCCATCCGTGCCGCAATGGCCGGTGAATGGGTGACCAAAAGCAGCGCCGCCCCTGTATCCTCCACAAGATGCAACAATTGGTCCAAGACTTCGGCTGCCGTGCCCTCGTCCAGGTTTCCTGTGGGTTCGTCAGCCAGCAGCACTTTGGGCCGAGCCGCGATTGCGCGCGCGATCGCCACGCGTTGCTGTTGACCTCCGGACAAGGCTTCGGGGTATTTGCGCATTTGATCTTTCAGACCCAATCGCTGTGAAAGACGCTGGATCAGATCATTGTCTACCCGCCCGGACAGCCGCGCCTGGAACGTGATGTTGTCACCTACCGTCAATGACGGGATCAGATTGAACTGCTGAAATACGACGGCCACGTCTTTGCATCGAACCTCTGCGCGCGCACTGTCCGACATTGCCCCCAGATCGTGGCCCGCGACACGCACAACGCCCTCATCTGCTGTTTCAAGACCTCCAGCTATATGCAAGAGCGTGCTCTTACCGCTGCCAGATTCTCCGGTCAGGGCCAAAGTCTCCCCCGCTTCCAGCGTCAGGTCGACACCGCGCAGAACCGGTACAGGTGCTCCACCATTGGCGAATGACTTCTTAACACCGCTAAACTGTAAAACCGGGGCCAAAGCCGTCATGTGTGATCCATGTGCTTAGCCATCAGGTCAGCGACCGGCACGCGCGCACGCAACCGATTGGCCAACAGGAACATGCCCGCAACCTTGCGCTGAATATACAGCAAGTCCATTGGAACCGGCGGCGGTACAAAGCCGTCAATCGCCAGTGCCTCCCCTGCCTGTTGCAAACGCTGGGACAGTCCAGACGCGGCAATGTCCAAGAGAGGAGATGCACGTATCTCGTCGAAAACAAGCATGATCATATCAAGGATGCGTGCGCGAAACGGCTCATCCACCGTTTCAGGCACCAGTTCCATCGCCGCAACAATCTGTGCCACCTCGGCACGCGCCCCCTCATTCCCGGCCCGCATGAGCGCACGCATCTGTTCTGACAGCCTTGGTGGCACATTGCGGGTTGCACCGAAATCCAAAAGTACAATGCGCCCAGTGTCAGGGTCATGGCGATAATTGGCAAAGTTAGGATCGGACTGCATGGCGCCAAACACAAACAGCTCGCGCAACATCAAATCACACAGCACATACATGACATGATCGCGCTGTTCCTGCGGCAGGTCTGCGACACTCTCGATCCCGTCTGACGGCACAAAGGTCATGGCGAGGACCTTGCCCGTGGAAAGCGGCGCGTGCAGTTCTGGCAAAGTTAGGCTCGGGTCGTCCTTCAGCAATGCAGCGAAATGTTCAAGATGTGCGGCCTCAGCGTGGTAGTCCGCCTCTTCCTTCAACTGCGAACGCGCCTCATCCAAGTAGGGGTCGATAGCAAAGCCGTCGGGTAACAGACCGGACAATCGGATCAATCGGCCGATATTTGCAACATCACTGTCTATGCTGCGCGCGATGCTGGGATACTGAACTTTGATGGCAAGATCGGTTCCATCCGGCAATTGTGCCCTATGAACCTGGCCAATCGATGCAGCAGCAATGGGCCGAACATCAAAACGTGCAAACCGTTTGCGCCAGCCTGCGCCCCATTCCGCGTCCAGCACATCGCGCAACTGCTGCGGCGGCATGAAATCCGCATCTGCACGCAGCCTGGCCATGATATCGGCCAGCTCAGGCGGCAGCACATCGCCGGTGTCCATCGACATCAACTGCCCGACCTTCATGGCAGCGCCGCGCATACGCGCAAGCTCGTTCGCGATGCGGCGCATGTTTGTGGGTGTCAGCAGTAAATCGCGCGCAACAGGGCGACGGCCCTGCCCCAGTTGCAGCGCGCCGCCGACGGCCATGCGCCCGGCCACACCTGCAGCAAGCGATCCCATCCGCCCAAATCGCGAGATGCGCCCCGCAGGCACCGCCAGCGGGCGCGACAGGTGTGAGTGATCGGTCATGTGCTTTATAGTCCTTGCCTTCAAACCAACCTAAGTGACCCAGGAATGAAATCAATCGAACCACACATGATCCCTACTCAAGCAGGACGTTGCGTTCGGCGACGACAGCGACACCTCGACCACAACAACGCAGATAGAAAGTTTGAGAGGAGTAGCAAACAGGAGGTCCGTCGGACTATTCTTTTATCACATTAACAATGTGTATTAATTTTAGAGAAGTGAAAATTTAAACCCTAAAACCTACCAAATGTTGTTGAATTCTCTTTCTCCTTCGAAACCGGATGCCAACGGTTCGCTGTCCTCCAGCGACAGCGCTTCAGCAGTTTGGAAGCAACAAATCCAGTCTAGTGAATAGCGCCCAAAGTGGGATTTGTTCCGGCCCAAAGCCGACCTTGCCTGTGTTCAATCGCGCTGCGCCGCAGCGCCTCGACAGCGGGCTTTGAATCAATACGCACTTTAGTCGAACAATGTGACGCGTACTGGGGCGTCAAAGTCCGATACCGCAGGAGGCTCAGATGCAAGGAACTCTAAGGTCACCATTCAAGAAGTGTAACCAGTGGCGGCGGAATGGCCAGCGTCTAGAGTTTTAATCAACAGCCACCCACACCAACAGTAAAAAAAGTTGCACTAAGGGAAATAATCTGGAACGGTCGAACGTGTTAGCATAGCAAGTGACACCGGAGCCCCAGTGAAAGACAGCGCCCAGACCCATCATCACATCGACGGCCGCTCTGTCGCTGCCCGGATCCTGAACGCCTGCCGTACTTTCATCGAAGAGAACGGCCCCATTGGGCGGCTTGTCTCGGTCTCGATCGGTGACGTGCCGGAAATCGCGGTCTACGTGCGCAATCAGGAACGCGGCGCCGCCCGCGCCAACCTGCCCTTCGAAACCCAGTTCTGGCCAGGCGACATCACCCAGGACGAGGCCAAGGCGAAAATCCAGCGCATGAATGATGACGCCGAGGTGCTGGGGATCATCCTTCAGCGGCCTGTGCCTGATCACATCAACCTGCGCTCGCTGCAATCGGCGATCCACCCGCTTAAGGATGTCGAGGGGATGAACCCCGCGTCCATCGGCAACATCGTCTATTCGGACGTGGCCCTGGCACCCTGCACGGCAGCGGCCAGCGTCGAGTTGATCAAGGAAACGGGCCTTGACCTCAAAGGGCTGGAAGTGGTGATGATCGGCCACTCCGAAATTGTTGGCAAACCTGCCGCCATGATGCTGATGGCCGAAGGGGCCACCGTCACCGTCTGCCACCACCTGACCCGGTCGGTTGCCATGCACTCGCGCCGGGCCGACGTGGTGGTCGTGGCGGTCGGCATTCCGCACTTTCTGGGCCCCGATATGATCAAGCCGGGCGCTGCGGTGATCGACATCGGGATCAACCAGATCGACGGGCCAGACGGCACACCCAAAATCGTGGGCGACGTCGATACAGACGCGGTCGGAGACATCGCAGGCTGGATCACCCCCGTGCCGGGCGGCGTGGGGCCGGTCACGGTGGCAATTCTGATGCGCAACGCAACCGTGGCGCACCAGCGTCAGGTCGCAGCAGGATGGATGGATTGAGATGGGCAAACCCGACAACCGCTTCGACGTCGCCGCCGCGATAGACACCCAAGCGCAATCGCGGGTGATCGAAATCCATGTCGCCAAGGGGTTCAGTGGGCTTGAATTGACATCAATCACCCACGTGCTGGCCACCGCCAACACGCTTTTGGGGCGCGATCTGTTCTCCTGGCGCTACAGCACAGACACACCCGGCATCATCGCGGGTGATCAAGGCGCCCTTGTGCGGGCCGAACCGGCCATTGGCGACCACCGGCTGGCCGACATGATGGTTGTGGTCGGCGGCAAGGGGGCCGCAGCAGGCAAATGGCTGGCACGGGCGCGCGCGATGCAACGCAAGGCGCGCACCGTGGTGGTGCTGTCCGACGCCGCCACGGCCTATATTCAGGCGACCAAGGCCCCCAGTGGGCGCGTCACCACCCACTGGCGCGACATTACCAACCTTGTCGAAACGGGCTACCATCCCAAGCTCACCACGCATCTCAGTGAAAACTCCGATGGCATCATCACCGCCGCAGGTGCAGGGGCGACGCTTGAGTTGATGGTGGGCCTGGTGGCGCCCTACCTGACCAGCCCGCAGGTGGCCGAGCTTGGCAACCACCTGCTGCTGCAGACCCTCCGCAAAAGCGACGCGGAGCAACCCAAGGGCATGGCGGACAACGAAGGCATGTTTGACGCCCGCCTGACCAAGGTCATCCGCCTGATGGAAGACACGGTGAACGACCCCCTGTCCATGGACGAAATCACGGCACGGGTTGGTGTCTCGACCCGGCATCTGGAGCGGGTGTTCCGCACCACGTTCAATGACACGCCCGCGCGGTTCTATAAACGCCTGCGGGTGAAACGTGCGCGCACCATGATCGAAGAGTCCCTGCTGCCCATGATCGACATCGCCATTGCCTGCGGTTTTGCGTCCTGCACAACCATGGCCAAGGCGGTCAAGGGGGAATACGGTGTGACGCCGTCCAAAATGCGGTCACGCAAAAGCATCCAGCTTTTAACCTATGAGGGTCGTCAGACGGCCAGATAGCCAATCGCCGCAAAGACAACCATGATCCCGAGCCATTGGATGCGGGCCACCGCCTCGCGTAGGAATACGGCAGCCAGAATGATGGTCAGCACGCCAAAGGTTGACGCCGCCACAGACGCAAAGGCGGGATAGGCAAAACTGCCCGCCAGCATTACCGCACCAATCGCCGTCGCGTCCAGCACGCCCATGACCGCCAGCACCGACAAGGCTGATTTGGCCGGTATGACCGGTTGCCGCAGGATCAGCGCAGCCACTCCAACAACGCTGACCGCAGCCACGCGCGCGACCGCGATGGCTGTCATCTCCGACCCGCCGTCGACGGACAGTTGCCCAACGGCAAAGGACACCGCGAACCCGACGGCCGCCAGCGCAGACCACAGGATGGCTGCAGGTTGCGCCCCGGCGCCCGTATCATCCTTCGACGTGGCTGCAACGAACCCGCAGCCCACGACCACAATCAGCACCGCAATCCATTGAAGGGCCGTCACGGTCTGTCCATTTGTCACGGCCCAGCCCACCGACAGGATGGGAAAGCTCGCGACAATCGGAGCCACGACCCGCACCGGTCCAATCGCCAGCGCCTTGTAAAAAGCAGCACCTGTGAGGCCAAAGATCGCGCCCGACAGAACTGCATACACGGCAGCATCCGTTGCCAGCCCGCCGGTGCCAAGCGCGCCTGCCAATATGGTTGTGGCGATACATCCGCTCACCAGCACCGGAAACAGGGACTGGAAAACACCTACCCGCTGCGAGATGTAGCGCACAAGCGTATCGTGTACGCCCCAGCAAAACGCCGCAATCAGGCCGAGCGTTAACGCACCCATTGGCGGCTCATCAAACCCGAATATATTTTTCTCACCTAGCACTGCCCCATTGCTTGCGGCATGGCAGCCGCTTCGTTATTCTCACAGTTAAACATTTATTCCGCTAGTGCAAAAATCAGGCGGTATGGGAGGCCACGATGCTTGACGATCCTTATCCTAAGGTGAAGCCCGGTCCACCGCGTCCCAGCCGGATCATTCAGCCTGTCCAGTTCTCTCTCCCGCCCGGCACCGAACGCTACGTGGTGCAGGGTGGTGGGGCCGTCCTGATCCCAGTCGAAGCCGGCGATCAGGTAACAATCATCAATGACGAAGGTGGTCAGGTCTGCGAAGTGGTCTGCGCTGATGATCAAGGGCGTGTCGCCGACAGCCTGCTAGATCGCCCTGCGGACGCGCCTGCCAATGGTCTGCGGGCTTTGCTGACGGGCAGTGACCAATCCCTGCGCGGCTTGCGGATGGGCGTTGATGCGCGCCGCATCGACCTTGCCGCAGCGCGCGCAGTTCGGTTGTTTGACACAGGCACCCGCGCCAAGGCCGAAGAAGACATGCGCGTCACCCGCGACGGCACACTGATCATCGCGGCCCCTGGCAGTGCCATGGATCCCGAAGTACAGGATACCGTCACGCCCCTGACCGTGATGATCCGGCGCGCCACGATCAAAAGCCATGTGAAGTTCGAATTGCCCGATCCGCTGGCCGACCCTGTGGCCGACATCCGGGTGCACACCCAAACGGCCGAGGCGTTCTTTGTCAAAGCAGGCGACTACATCCAGATCATCGATGTGGATGGTCGCCAGTGCACCGACTTCGAATGTTTTTCGGCCCGCAAGCTCGACAAGGGGATCGAACACGCGCTCGACGTGACGACGACCCGCACGCTGATGGGCCACGCCTATCCCATGCCCGGCCTGCACGCGAAATACTACGATCAGGAGATGCTGCCGCTGGTCGAAGTGGTGCAAGACACATGCGGCCGCCACGATGCCTTCGCGCTGGCATGCTCGGCCAAGTACTATGACGACATCGGATACCCCGGTCACGTCAATTGCTCGGAAAACTTCAACACGGCCCTGTCCGCGTTCAACGTCACGGGCCGCCCCGGCTGGATGGCGATCAACTTCTTCTTCAACACATATCTCGACGAACACGGTGTCATGTACTCTGACGAGCCGTGGTCGCGCCCCGGCGACTATGTCCTGCTGCGCGCCCTCACAGATATCGTCTGCGTGTCCTCGGCCTGCCCCGATGACACCACCGCCGCCAACGGCTGGAACCCCACCGACATCCACGTGCGCACCTATAGCGGGCGCGAAACCTTCCAACGCAGCGTCGCCTATCGACCGACCCCCGATGCGGACCCTAAAATGACCAAACAAACCGGCTTTCACGATCAATTCGCCAAGCACACCCGCAACTTTGTCGAATACAACGGCTACTGGCTCGCCAACTGCTTTGCCGAAGCGGGCCCGATCGAGGAATATTGGGCCTGCCGCCAAAAGGCGGTGATCATGGACTTGTCGCCGCTGCGCAAGTTCGAGATCACGGGCCCCGATGCCGAAGCGCTTTGCCAATACGTCTTCACCCGCAACATGAAAACGCTGGCCGTCGGCGGCGTCGTCTACACTGCAATGTGCTACGAACACGGCGGCATGATCGACGACGGCACCGTGTTCCGGCTGGGCAAGGACAACTTCCGCTGGATCGGCGGCAATGACTACGGCGGCGAATGGCTGCGGGAACAGGCGGAGAAATTGGGCCTCAAGGTCCTCGTCCGCTCCTCCACCGATCAACTCCACAACGTTGCTGTCCAGGGCCCCGAAAGCCGCGATCTCTTGCGCAAGATCGTCTGGACCGCTCCCCACAACCCCGAGTTCGACCAACTCGGCTGGTTCCGCTTCACCCCCGCGCGCCTCAACAACGAATCCGGCACGCCTTTCGTCATTTCTCGCACCGGCTATACAGGCGAGCTGGGCTACGAAGTCATGTGCCACCCCAAGCACGCCTCCGAAATCTTCGATGCGATCTGGAACGCGGGCCAGGACCACGGCCTGCGCCCCATGGGGCTGGAAGCGCTCGACATGGTGCGGATTGAGGCGGGGCTAATATTTGCCGGATACGACTTTTCGGACCAGACCGACCCGTTCGAGGCCGGGATCGGTTTCACCGTCCCGCTCAAATCCAAACCCGATGACTTCATCGGGCGCGACGCCCTGATCCGGCGCAAGGAACATCCCAGCCGCAAGCTCGTCGGCCTCGACATCGACAGCAACGTGCAAGTGGATCACGGCGACTTCATCCACATCGGCCGTGCGCAAGTGGGCGAGGTCACATCGTCCATGCGCTCCCCGCTCCTCGACAAGAACATCGCACTCGCCCGCATCGACGTGGCCCACGCCGACATCGGCACCCAAGTCGAGGTCGGCAAACTCGACGGCCACCAAAAACGGCTGCCTGCGGCAGTCGTCCCCTTCGCTCATTACGACCCGAAAAAAGAGCGACCCCGCTCATGATCCGCCGCGTCTTCCTCATCGCGCTTCTCACCCTCGCGCTGCCCGCTCACGCACAGTCGGTGAAACTCAAGGCACACGAGATCGACGCGCTCCTGTCGGGCAACACCGCCATCGGCAAATGGGAGGGTACCCCCTACCGCCAGTATTTCGACCCCGACGGGACCACGATCTACGCCCAAGAAGGCGCCCGGTCAGCCCTTGGGCAATGGCGCATCGACGTTGAGAAAGACGAATACCAAAGCATCTGGCCCCGGGACGCCGACTGGGAAGGATGGTTCGTCATGGAGTGGGACGGCGCGTTCTATTGGGTCAGCAAGGCAACCCCACCCACCCCCTTCGAACTGGTCGAAGGCGAACGGCTGGTGGCCCCATGATCCGCGCCACTGGTCTTTTGTTGCTGTGCGCCAGCGCCACCCATGCGAACACGTATTGCGCGGATCTGACCGCACGCACAACCACCGAAATCGCGCTTCCCGATGGCACGCCGGGCACCTGCAGCACGTCACTGGATCTGTCCGGCGCGCAGGCAATCAACTGCCGCTGGCCCTTCGACTACCGCGCCGATGCCGCGACAGCGGCCTTTACCGCGCTACTGAGCGCAACCACGCAATGCGTGAACACCGATGGCGTCACTGATCAGGGCGTCAACCACCCCGACAGCTATGACCTGCGCATATTCCAAACAGAAGCGGCGCAGATCAGCGTGTCGATCAAGGACAAGGGCGCGCTCCAGCAGACCTACGTCTTTCTGCGCATCGCACCCAAGGATTGAACACGCGGCCTCAGGTCGTTTTTACGCAAGACGATCAAACGGATTGCGGAGCAGACTGACGGCATGGATGCGGAAAATGTCTTTGAACCATTGTTGCACACAACCCAAGCGGTGTGCCGTCAGCACCCGGACGTGCGCGCCTTTGTTCCGTTTCCGACAGACGTAACGCCGCAGCCGGTGACGCCCAAACCCTGCCCCTGCAGCGCCTACCTGGAACAAGAAAACGGCTGGGACCACGATCCGGCCTACGCGGAACTGTCCACCGCCATCATCCGCGCCGGACCACACGCGCATTGGCGCGAAACCTACAAGAACACCGGTATCGGCGATCATTTCATGGATCGGTTCGGATGCTACTGCATCATCGGACCTGAGGGTCCATTCACATCGCAAACCGCGCGCGTTTTCATGGTCTACATGCCCCCGCATCTTTACTACCCATGGCACCATCACCCGGCAGAAGAGCTTTACCTCGTCCTCTCCGGCGCGGCGATCTTCTGCAAGGCAGACGCGCCCGACACCACGCTGCGGGCCGGAGACGTCAGTTTTCACGAAAGCAACCAGTCGCACGCAATGGAAACGCGCGATGCCCCGGTTCTGTGTCTGGTGCTTTGGCGGAATGAGTTCGACACACCGCCGGTGTTAAGTGCGCAGGCCAAGACGACCCGCGCCAAGGCCTAGTTTTGCAAGTATACCTCTAGGCTGTCATCCAACGCATCCACCCACGGCGTGTGGTGGATGGGTGCCATCGACCCTGTCATCACCGACGCATAACAATTGTCACGGAAGGTCATGATGCCCTGCTTCTTATGACCCTTCCACGCCTTGAACGCCTGACACGCGCCTTCGACATCGAATGACGGATAATCCGTCTCGGCAATCAATTCCTTGATGTAGTCGCCCTGATACCAGATCGCGTCATAGTCATCTTCACCTGCATCCTCGCGCGCCACACGGTCGACCACATCAGCCTCCATCACAGCCTTTGACGGCATAGCGATCTTGCCCATGATCGCGTCGCGCACCCACCAGGCCTGCGCGTCGAACATGTTGAAGGTGAACCACTGGTCCTGCATGCCCAGATAAAACAGGGCCGAGTTATCCACCCATGCCACGCCTTTATACAGGTCTGCCGTTGCCAACCGGTTCGCCGTCTTCAGGCGCAACTCTTCTGCCATGAAGGGGAAATGGTGCTGGTATCCTGTGCACAAGATCACCGCGTCCACATCGCGGCTGGTGCCATCCTTGAAATGCGCCGTCTTGCCGCTCACATGTGTCAGCAACGGCACCTCGGCCCAGTTGTCGGGCCAATCATACCCCATGGCCGCTGTCCGGTGCGACACGGTGATCGACTTGGCCCCGTACTTCCAACACTGAGAGCCGATGTCTTCAGCCGAGTAGCTGGTGCCGACGATCAGAATATCCTGATCCTTGAACTCCAACGCATCGCGAAAATCATGGGCGTGCAGCACGCGGCCCTTGAAGCTCTCGAAGCCAGGAAACTCCGGCACATTTGGGGTCGAGAAGTGGCCCGACGCACAGATCACGTGATCGAACTCTTCTGTGTATTCCCGGTCATTGGGCAAGTCCTTGACCGTCACGCTGAATGAACCGTCTTCGAATTTGACCCGGCGCACTGCCGTCTCGAACCGGATCCAATCCCGCACGGCCGCCTTGTCCACACGGCCCTGAATGTAGTCGAACAGAACGGCGCGGGGCGGATACGATGCGATCTGCTTGCCAAAATGTTCTTCAAAGGAATAGTCCGCAAATTCGAGGCCTTCTTTGGGCCCATTGGACCACAGATAGCGGTACATCGACCCGTGCACCGGCTCGCCATATTGGTCCACGCCCGTACGCCACGTATAGTTCCACAATCCCCCCCAGTTGGACTGCTTTTCGAAGCAGACGATCTCGGGAATATCCTCGCCATTCTTCTTGGCCGATTGAAAGGCACGCAATTGTGCGAGGCCCGAAGGACCCGCCCCGATGATGGCGATACGTTTGGGCATTGAGCGACTCTCCTGACGATATTTGCGTTGGGTCAATTCGACCGTTATCGCCCCTGCAAGTCAACTATTTTGAACCACAGTAAAATCATACAGTGCGCCTTTTAGGTGTACATGAGTGTGTTTTGCGCTGATGATCCGAGCAAAAGGAACGGAACAAGATATGGCGAAACCACATTTCAGCTTCTGGATCATTGCGGGGTTGGGCCTCGCGTGGAACCTGATGGGCTGCCTGAACTTCGTCACCCAGATGAACCCCGACGCGGTCGCCCAGATGCCCGAGCTGTATCAGCTCATCATTGCCGCGCGTCCGCTTTGGGCCACGCTCGCCTTTGGCTTTGCCGTGTTTGGTGGGGCGCTTGGGTGCATCTTGCTGCTGTTGCGGCGCCGGATGGCCACCGTGGCCCTTGCGGTGTCGCTGCTGGCCATCGGACTGACAGTGGTCCAGACGATTGCAGTTGTCGGCATGGCCCCCAGCACGTTCCTTGCGCTGCTCGTTGGCGCAGCTCTGTTTTGGTACGCTACGATTGCGCAACGCAGCGGCTGGTTACGCTAGATTTCGCGACCGCTCGTCATCGGCGTCAGCTTGCCAGAAGTCTGGTAAATTTTTGGGAAACGGAGCGCGCGCAGAACCAACCATTTGATCCCGCGCGCAAATTCCAAACACGCTAAGATATCGTCGGCACAGCGAACAGCGTGTCCCCGCGGGGACAACCTTCAGATATCCAGTGTGTTGTCCTTCTCCCACTGCGAGAAATGCGCCGTAAAGTCATTCCATTCCTGCGTCTTCATCTTGATGTAAGAGGCCGAGAATTCCTCGCCCATCGCCGCCTTCAGCCCCTTGTCCTTGTCGTATTCACGCAGGGCATCCAGCATGTTCAGAGGCAGCTTTGGCGCGCCCCGCACCTTGTGGCCTTCGGCATACATGTCGATGTCGTGGCGCTTGCCCGGATCGGCTTGGGTGCGGATACCATCAAGACCAGCGGCAATGATAACCGCTTGCAAAAGATAGGGGTTCGTCGCCCCATCCGGCAGGCGAAGTTCGAACCGACCCGGACCCGGTACGCGCACCATGTGGGTGCGGTTGTTCCCTGTCCACGTCACCGTGTTCGGCGCCCATGTGGCGCCAGACATCGTGCGGGGCGCGTTGATGCGTTTGTAGCTGTTGACCGTCGGGTTGGTGATCGCCGCGAGGGCGCTTGCATGCTTCATGATCCCGCCCAGGAAATGACGGCCCTTTTCGGACAAGCCCAGCTCTGCCGTTTGGCTGCTGTCATTGGGCTCCATCGCGAACACATTGGTTTTCGCATCCGCCCCGGCCGCGTCCCAGACCGAGATGTGGGCGTGGCAACCATTGCCCGTCAGCCCCTCGACCGGCTTTGGCATGAAGGTCGCGCGGAAGCCGTGTTTTTCAGCCACGGATTTCGTCATGAACTTGAAGAAGGAATGCTTATCGGCGGTGCGCAGCGCGTCGTCGAACTCCCAGTTCATCTCGAACTGGCCATTCGCGTCTTCGTGGTCGTTCTGATACGGACCCCACCCCAGATCGAGCATGTAATCGCAGATCTCGCGCACCACATCATAGCGGCGCATGACCGCCTGCTGGTCGTAGCAAGGCTTGGCCGCCGTGTCGTATTCGTCGCTGATCTGGTTGCCGTCCGGTGTCATCAGGAAATACTCGGCCTCGATCCCGGTCTTGACGTGCAACCCTTCCTCAGCGGCCTCGTCAATCAGGCGGCGTAGCACGTTGCGGGGCGCTTGGGCGACGTCCTCGTCCTCCATCACGCAGTTGCCTGCGACCCAGGCCACTTCGGGTTTCCACGGCAGTTGGATGACCGAGGACGGGTCCGGCACGGCCAGCATGTCGGGATGCGCCGGCGTCATGTCGAGCCAGGTGGCGAAACCCGCAAAGCCTGCGCCGTCTTCCTGCATGTCGGCAATGGCTTGCGCCGGCACCAACTTGGCCCGTTGACCGCCGAAGAGGTCAGTAAAGGAAATCATGAAATACTTGACGCCATTCTCGGCGGCGAACTTGGCAAGATCAGTGGTCATCTATCTGTTCCTGTTGGTCTTTTTATGTGGTGAGGGCGCGTGCTGTGATGGCCGCGCCCTTCGTTGAGTGATTAGTAAGAGGTGCCGGGCTTGCCGGGGTACCAGTCGGTGCCCGCCAGTGGAATTTTCGCCATGGCCGCCGCTTCCAGCGTCACGGCGCAAAGATCCTCCGGCTCAAGATTGTGGAGATGGTTCTTGCCACAGGCGCGCGCGATGGTCTGCGCCTCAAGCGTCATGACCTTGAGGTAATTGTTGAGCCGCCGCCCGCCTTCGATGGGGTCAAAGCGTTTCATCAACTCAGGGTCCTGCGTGGTGATGCCTGCTGGGTCTTGCCCCTCGTGCCAGTCGTCATAGGCACCCGCGGTGGTGCCGAGCGCGTTGTACTCAGCCTCCCATTTGGGATCGTTGTCCCCCAGCGCGATCAGAGCGGCGGTGCCGATGGCGACCGCGTCTGCGCCAAGGGCCATGGCCTTGGCAACATCCGCACCCGTACGGATACCACCCGAGACGACAAGTTGCACTTCGCGGTGCATATCGAGATCTTGAAGCGCGCGCACGGCCTCGCGGATACAAGCCAGGATAGGCTGGCCCACATGTTCGATGAACACGTCCTGCGTCGCGGCCGTGCCGCCCTGCATCCCGTCCAGCACGACAACATCAGCGCCTGCTTTGACCGCCAAGGTAGTGTCGAAGTAGGGGCGTGCGCCGCCGACCTTGATATAGATCGGCTTTTCCCAGTTGGTGATCTCGCGCAGTTCGAGGATCTTGATTTCAAGGTCATCTGGCCCCGTCCAGTCCGGGTGACGACAGGCAGAGCGTTGGTCGATCCCTTTGGGCAGGTTGCGCATTTCAGCGACGCGGTCACTGATCTTCTGACCCAACAACATGCCGCCACCGCCGGGCTTGGCCCCCTGACCCACGACAATCTCAATCGCGTCGCAGCGGCGCAGATCGTCCGGGTTCATGCCATAGCGCGACGGCAGGTATTGATAGACGAGCTTGTTGGAATGGCCGCGTTCTTCCTCAGTCATACCACCGTCGCCGGTTGTCGTCGACGTCCCAGCCATCGTGGCGCCACGACCCAGTGCTTCTTTCGCACCGCCGGACAACGCGCCGAAGGACATGCCCGCAATCGTCACCGGGATGTCAAGTTGGATCGGGTTCTTGGCAAACCGTGTGCCGAGCGTGACGTTGGTGTCGCAGCGCTCGCGATAGCCTTCGAGCGGGTAGCGCGAAATAGACGCGCCCAGAAACAGCAGGTCATCGAAATGGGGCAACTTGCGTTTGGCCCCGCCGCCCCGAATGTCGTAGATACCGGTTGCTGCGGCCCGCCGAATTTCAGCGTTCACCGGGTTGGAGAAGGTGGTCGACTGGATCGGCATCGTGCGTGGTGCGCCCTTTTGGTCGTCTTTCATATTCCGGCCCTCAGTACGCGTTGTCGATGTTGAAGTTATACAGTTTGCGTGCCGATCCGTAGCGCTTGAATTCGGACGCCTTGGCGTCGCAGCCGCCACGTTCCAGCAACTCTTCGAGCAGTGCGATATGTTCGGGGCGCATCTCTTTCTCGATGCAGTCGGCACCAAGCGATTTCACCGAACCGCGCACAAATAGACGCGCCTCGTAAAGTGAATCGCCCAGTGCCTCGCCTGCATCCCCGCAGACCACCAGATTGCCCGATTGCGCCATGAAAGCGGACATGTGCCCGATATTGCCGTGCACGATGATGTCGATCCCCTTCATCGAAATACCACAGCGCGACGACGCGTTGCCCTTGATCACCAGCGTGCCGCCATGGCCCGTGGCGCCCGCATATTGCGGCGCGTCCCCTTCGACCACGACCATGCCGGACATCATGTTTTCAGCCGTACCGGGGCCGACAGAGCCGTGCACATGCACGGTGGCCTGCTTGTTCATGCCCGCGCAGTAGTAGCCTGTGGAACCTTTGATATTTACTTCAATCGGCGCATCGAGGCCCACGGCAATTGCATGGCTGCCCTTTGGGTTCACGATTTCCCAATGTGTCTGGTTGGTATTGTCCGCCTGCGCGTGCAGGGTAGAGTTGAGCGCACGAAGCCCCTGCGCTTCCAAGTCAAATGTTTGCATTTATGCCGCTTTCTCTTGCGCGGTTGGGGCCGCATTGTGCGACCAAAAATAGACGGTTGCGGGCTCCGGCTCCCACACTTTGGCGGTGTCGATACCCGGCAGGTTCACAAGTGCCCGGTATTCCGACCCAAAGGCCACGTATTGATCGGTTTCGGCCATGACCGCTGGTTTGCAGGCAATCGGGTCACGGACGACGCCGAACCCGTCTTTTGTCCCCACAACGAATGTGAAGAACCCGTCGAGATCATCAAGGCTTGAGGTCAGTGCTTCGCCCAGGGTCGAACCGGTCTGCATTTTCCACGTGAGGTAGGCCGCACCCACCTCGGTGTCGTTTTCGGTTTCGATATGCACGCCAAGACGGCGCAGCTTGCGACGCAGCGAGTTGTGGTTGGACAGCGATCCGTTGTGCACAAGGCACTGGTCGATGCCGGTGTTGAACGGGTGCGCGCCCATTGTCGTCACCGCCGACTCGGTCGCCATGCGCGTGTGCCCGATCCCGTGCGTTCCGGACATTTGCCGGATATCGAAGCGGTCTGCCACATCTTTGGGCAGTCCGACCTCCTTGTAGATTTCGAGGGTCGAGCCGTGGCTCATCACCCGCAGATTGGGCCGGACTTCAGTGAGAATTTCACGGGCCACGGCCACCTGATCAGCCTGCAATGAGAGGACTGCATGGGTGTCCTTGATGTCCATCGACACCTTGCCTTTGACCCGCTTGCGCAACTCATTATCGAGCTTGTCAAAGTCGACATCTGGTGTGTTCGATTGAACCGTCAGCTTTACGTTACCGGTTGTTTCATCACCATAAATTGCGATCCCGGCGCTGTCGGGACCGCGATCAGTCATGGTGATCAGCATGTCCGTCAGCATGTCGCCAAGTCTCGGTTCCAACGCGGCGTCTTTCAGAAAAAGTCCGACAATCCCGCACATGGCGAAGGCCCTCCCAAAAAGTGATCTGTCGTTCGACTCGAACGCTAGCATCGTTACATCACATGCTCAACCAATGGGAAACTATTTTTCACTGCAGTTAAAAAAGAGTCGCCAGACGAAACGTGTCGTGTTTCACTTTGGCCAGCGTCGCGCACTGCATACGACGGCGCACAAAGCCAACAGTCCAACACGGGGGTTCATCGTGGAAGAGCAAATCGCAGAATTGACGGCACAGATTGCCGCGCTGCAAAGCAAGGGTGGTGTGACCAACACCATGTTTGCCGAGACATTCTATTATCTGACCATCCCGCTGATGATCATCATTCATGCGGGGTTCCTTGCCTATGAAATGGGGGCGTCGCGCCTGAAGAACGTACTGAGTTCAGGGGTGAAGAACATCCTGGCCTTCGCGTTCATGATCCCGACTTTCTATTTCTTCGGTTGGTGGGTGTATTGGGGCTTCCCAACTGGGCTGCCCGGTGCGGCAGGCCCTGCAGGCATCTCGGGCGTCGAATACGCCAATGCAATTGCATGGGGTTGGGGCGAGAGCGCGCAGTACATGGGTCCGAACATCGCGGATCAGGCATCTGGCGTGTTCTTTGGCGCCTTTGCGCTGTTCGCCGCGACGACCGCGTCGATCATGTCGGGTGCTGTGATCGAGCGGATCCAGACCGTTGGGTTTGTTATCTTGGCTGTAGTTCTGGGCTCGTTTGCCTGGGTTGTCGCAGCCGCTTGGGGCTGGCACGCGGATGGCTGGCTGGTCACGCAGTGGGGCGTGCATGACTTTGGCGCGGCGGGCCTTGTGCACGCGGTGGCCGGGTTCTTTGCGCTTGGTGTGCTCATCAACCTCGGGCCGCGCATTGGCAAGTTCAATGCGGATGGCAGCGCCAATCACATCGCTGGGCACAACATGCCGCTGACGGTGACGGGTTTGATGCTGATCATCGTGGGCTTCTGGGGCTTCCTCATGGCCTGTGTGATCGTGCCCGGAGAGGCGTGGAGCTGGTTTGCGGACAAGCCATCCACCATCTACGGCACGCCCATCACGTTGTCGGCGCTGGCCTTCAACATCCTGATGGCGGTTGCGGGCGGTATCATAGGTGCATGGGTGCTGACGCGTGATCCGTTCTGGATGATGTCGGGTGCGCTTGCGGGCATCATTTCGACCGCGTCCGGTCTGGATATCTACTATCCTGCCCTGACCTTCATCGTCGCCTTCTCGGCCGGCGTGATCCTGAAGCCTTGCGCCACATGGCTTGAAAACCGCGGCATCGACGATGCGGTGGGTGCGGTCACCGTGCACGGGACCATCGGCCTTTATGGTGTGGTCCTGCTGGGCGTGTTCGCCTCTGGCTATCCGTCGCTGCAAGGCGCGGCAGGCGAAGTACCGACCATCAGCCTGATCGGTCAGATCGTCGGTGCGGTCGTGTTCTTCCTGCTGGGCTTTGTTCCGGGATATGCCGTGTCATATGTCTTGAAGATGTTGGGCATGCTGCGCATCCCTGAAGGCGCGGAAATCGCAGGTATGGACATGGTCAAGGTCCCGGCCGAGGGCTACCCCGAAGGCATCCCTGCACCTGGCGTCAACCTGGCGCCCGGCGAATAATCGAACAGAAAGGACGAAATCATGGGTTTTCCATATGACGAAGCAAGCTGGTCGGTGGTCGACGGGGCCATGTTCATGGGTTGGGGTTCAGGCATGCCTGGGCTCTATACCCTGATCGCAGCAGGGATCTGCGTCGCAGTGTTGTTGTTCGGGCAAAAGACCGAAAGCGCCAAGACCAAGCAATTCGAGAAGTAAGCACGCCAGACGTGCGCAAGGGGCGGCCAGCGGTCGCCCCTTATCTATTCAGCATTTGCCCAGCAGGAAAAAAAGTTGCATCGCATTCTTGCTTTTCAAAATAGGCTGAGGCTCAATACGTCACAACAAGACTCATAACGAACAGGGAAAAACACCATGGCCATTCTATGGAGAACATCCGCCCTTGCGGGACGCCACGCCGAGATCGGCGGCGAACTAGAAGACTGGAATGGTATGGGAACGGCGTGGTTCTACGACAACACGCCTGAGCGCGCCAAAGCCGATTACGAGGCGATCCGCACCAAGGCTGGCCTGATGGACGTGTCGGGCCTGAAGAAGGTGCATGTGGTGGGCGAGGACGCGGCATATGTCATCGACCGGGTCACGACCCGTAATGTCGAAAAGATCGCGCCGGGTCGGGCCGTTTACGCCTGCATGCTGGATGATCGCGGGCTGTTCGTGGATGACTGCGTGATCTACCATATCGCCGTCAACTCGTGGCTTGTTGTGCATGGCACAGGTATTGGAATGGAGCAGTTGACGACCGTCGCTGCCGCCAAGAACTGTTCCGTGATCATGGATGATGACCTACACGACATGTCGTTGCAGGGTCCGAAGGCGGTCGACATTCTGACCAAGGACATTCCCGGCATCCGCGATCTGGCCTATTTCGGGATCATGCAGACCCGCCTCTATGGCCGCGACGTGATGATCTCGCGCACCGGCTATACTGGCGAGCGCGGCTATGAAATCTTCTGTCGCGCCAAGGATGCGGTGCATATCTGGGACAACGTGCTGGAAGCGGGTGGCGACGACGTGCGCCCGACGCAATTCTCGACCCTCGATATGCTACGGATTGAGTCGTATCTGCTGTTCTATCCCGGCGACAATTCCGAGACCTTCCCATTTGCAGACGGCACACCTGCAGGCGACAGCCTATGGGAACTGGGACTGGATTTCACAGTCTCCCCCGGCAAGGAAGGGTTCATCGGGTCCGAGAACCACTATGCCATGAAGGGCAAGGAGCGGTTCAAGATTTATGGCGTGCAGCTGGAAGGCGACGCGATGGACCAGATGGAGATGTTTGCGCGGGTCCATCACGACGGCAAGGATGTGGGCGTGATCACCTATGGACTGTCATCCGAGTTGAACGGCTATTCGGTTGCGATCGCGCGACTTGATCCGTCCGTAGCTGTGTCCGGCACCAAGTTGACCGTGGTCCAGCCGGACGGAACGGAACTGGCCGCGACGGCGGAGGAAATGCCGTTCTATGACAAGGACAAGTCGATCCGCACCGCCAAGGGCTGATTTTCAAAGGGCGCGAGGAAAGCCCCCGCGCCCTTTTCATGTGACGAGGACAGGTATGTCGAAATTCGAATTTCCCCCGTCGATCAAAAGCAGGCCGGTCTATGGCACGCTTAAGGCGCGACCAGGCAAAGGGCATCTGATGATTGCGGACGCCGAAGGGGCCGAGGCGATCCTTGGCATCGCAACACCCGATCTGATGGCCAAGACCCACATTATCTATATCCCGCGCGGTGCCGGATTTACCGACCAGTTGCGCGCACTGAACCCCGCGCAGTTTTATGAGGGGCCCACCTATGCCGCGTCGGTGCAGCGCATCCGCCGTGTCTTGCAGGACGCGCATATGGGGTTGCAGGTCTACCTGACCGGCACCGAAGGGTTGATGGGCCAGGCCCAGAACGAGGCGATGCAGGCGGGTATCCCGCACACCGCCATTCAGACCGAACATCGCGGGTCCGTCGCCCGTCGGATGCAGTGCGTGCACTGCAAAGGCATCACCGAAGATGTGGAAACCGACCCGTTTCAATGCAGCCATTGCGGGCTGAACCTGTTTGTCCGTGACCACTATTCCCGTCGGTTGGCCGCCTATCAGGGTGTGTGCATCGACGCCGAGGACCCGGGCAATGTGCCCGCGCCGAAGGGGATCTACGAATGAGTGCCGCCCCGCAGAAAGCCAAGCCCGGCGCCGAAAAGATCGACGTTGTCGTATCGGCCGTGGTGCCGCTGAACGATCTGGTGACCCGGTTTGAATTCCAGCGCCGCGATGGCGCGCAGTTTCCACCCTTTTCCGGTGGCGCGCATACGGTTGTGACAATGCAGGACGGGGATCGCACCCGCCTGAACCCCTATTCGCTGATGTCGGACCCGGCGGACCTGAGCACCTATGCCATTTCAGTACGCCGCGATGACGAGGGACGCGGCGGGTCGCTGTTCATGCATCGCAGCGTGTCCGTCGGCGACGAGATGACGATCACCTATCCGGTGAACCTGTTCTCGCTCGATCTGCGCGCGCGCAAGCATGTGTTTTTTGCCGGAGGCATCGGGATCACCCCGTTCATGTCGATGATTGCACAGTTGGAGCGCATGGGCGACGCGTGGGAGCTGCATTACGCCTGCCGGACGGAAGCGTTGGGCGCTTATGTGGATCAGCTGACCTACAAGCATCCCAACAAGGTGCATGTGTATTACGACGATCAAAGCCAATCGATTGATCTGGAACATCTACTGGACGGGCAATCGCTGGGCACGCACGCTTATGTCTGCGGTCCGAAGGGCATGATCGATTGGGTGCACGCGACGGCGTCCGCCGCCGGTTGGCCGGATGTCCATGTGCATTCCGAAGAGTTTCTGGCACCCGCACCCGGCGTGCCCTTTGAGGTGCGCCTGTGTAAGTCCGACAAGACCATCACTGTGGGCGAACACGAAAGCCTGCTGGAAGCCATCGAACGCGCCGGGGTCGAAGCCCCGTTCCTGTGCCGCGGCGGGTCGTGCGGGCAATGCGAGACGGATGTGGCGCGCGCGGATGGCGAGTTTGTGCACCGCGATCACTGGCTGGACGACGATCAACATGCCAGCGGGGGCAAGATCATGCCCTGCGTCAGCCGCTTTATCGGGACATTGGAGCTTGAACGATGACCATTCAATTCAACGACGAAACGTTCCGCGACGACTATTCGTTCCACAACTCGGACTGGGCGATCAAGCGGTTCCCGTTTCCGTTCCACGAAGACAGCTACATGTATGCCGTCAATATGGAGCAGCACCGGGGCGGGCCCGAGGGGTCCGTTTATGAAAAGCGGTTTGATGTGGACGAGCATTACGTGGCCGAGATGCGCGACCGGGCGATGGTGCTGGCGGACGATCCGCTGCGCTGCCAGTCGCTACCACACATGACGCTTGCGGGGTGGGACCTGCTGGAACTGATCATGGTGTCGAAGTCCGAGGATTACCCGGATCTGTTCGAACTGCATCGTGACGGCGACACGTGGCGGTGGGTCAACAAGCCGATGGGCATTGATGACACGTTCACTTTCCTCGATGACACCACCCTGCCCTATGGGCCCATGGAGTACATCACCCGCCAGACCCAAGGCGACTTCTGCGTTCTGGATCAACGGGATAACAACCTGTGGATGGACGCAGGCATGGTCACGACGCAGGCGGACTGGAGCCTGGATTTCGACATCGGTATGAACTTCTTCGAATGGCACGCACCGGTGCCGCTGGCGCATGAAAAGGGCATCTTTGTCCGGGCCCTGAAATTCCTGCTGAACATCCAGCAAGGCGCGCCCGCCCGTCGGTTGAACTGGACGATGACGGTCAATCCGCTGCTCGATACCAGCCCCGAAAACTATCACAAATGGGGCATCCAGAAGACCACGCTGACGCCTGAAAACATCGGCGCAAAACAGCATTTGCGGGTCGAATTGCAGACGTTCTTCCGCCTGCCGCGCTCAAACGCGCTGGTGTTCCCGATCCGATGCTACCTGTGCAGCTTCCAGGACCTGATGACGATGCCGAAATGGGGCCGCCGCCTGCACCGCGTGGTGCGCGACCTGCCCGTTGAATTGGCGACTTACAAGGGGTTCATCGACAACCGGCCGATGATGCTGGACTACCTGTCACAGTTCGATGATGGCTTGCCCACCTCACCAGGTGTCTGGCCGGATTTCGAGACGGAGCCGCCGCTGGCAAAATAGTCCTCAGGCGTTTTGCGGATAGCTGATGACCGACAAGTACCGGGCGGGCAATGTGACCAGCTTTTCCGGTCCGTGCGGTGCGTCGGCGTCAAAGAACAATGTGTCACCCGGCTTGAGCGGATAGACCTCGTCACCGTGGCGATAATCCACTTCGCCTTCAAGCATATAGATCGTTTCGATCCCACCGTGCTGGAAGGTCGGGAACACATCCGATTCAGCCGTCAGTGTGATCAGATAGGGTTCAACGATGACGCCAGAGGCATTTGAGCCGATATGGCCGAGCAAGTTGTACTGATGGTTCGCGCGCGTGCCTTCGCGGTCGATGGACACCCCTTCGCCCGACTTCGTATGGACCGCTTGTCGGCTTTCCTCGAACCGGCGGAAAAAGCTGGTCAGCGGCACCGACAGCGCGTTGGCCAAAAGTTGCAGCGTCGTAAGAGACGGAGAGGTATTGCCATTCTCAATCTTCGACAGCATCCCGATCGACAGACCGGTGATCTGTGCCAGTTCGGCCACGGTAATTTCCTGCTGACGTCGAAACGCCCGGACTTCGCGCCCGATGGCAACCTCCAGCACTTTTTCGCGTTCGCCGTCGCGTGTGCTGTGTGGGTCTTGAGTAAGCTTGCTGACCATTTCCGCGTCATTTTTCTCTATGTTCACGCCGTCCGCTTTCTAGGCAGCCCAGTGCCACTAAACAATTCCATTTTGCGCCTATAGTTGAGTATCATAAGCCGATTTTTTCCCGAGAGAACACAAAAGTTGAATGACAGTGAAATAATGCAGATCGGTTTTCTGATCTTTCCGGGTTTTCCGATGGCATGTCTGACATCCATCATCGAGCCTCTGCGCGCTGCGAACGAGATTGTGGGCGCCGCTGTTTTTGACTGGCATGTCATTTCCGAAACCGGGGCGCCAACCACATCCAGCGCGCGCGTCGTCTTTGAGCCGGAGGCAAAGCTGGCCGATGTATCGGATTTAGACATCCTGTTTGTTCTGGGCGCGCCGAACAGCATTTTTGAGGCGCCGAAATCGGGCAATGCGACGTTGCGCAGGTTGGATCGGCATGGCGTGGTTTTAGGAGCGATCAGCGGCGGCGTGTTCCCGTTGGTCCGCGCGGGCGTCATGACCGGTTATCGGTGTTCGGTCCATTGGTGCTATGAGGCGGCGTTTCGCAGCGCGTTTCCCGACATCGAGATGACGGATGATGTCATCAGCATGAATGGACGCCGGTACACGGTGTCGGGTGCGGCATCTGCCTTTGATCTGGCTTTGCGGTTGATCGAGGATCGGTTGGGGGCAGACGTCGCGTATGAGGTGGCCTGCTGGTTTCAGCACGCCACCATGCGGGGCGAAGGGGTGCAGCAACGCATTCCGATGCGCTCAAGCGCGGCGCCTGATTTGCCAAACCTTGTCGCAGACGCGGTCGCGTTGTTTGCCGAACATATCGAGCATCCGATTTCTGTCGCTGAGGTCGCGCGGGCCGTGGATGTGACCCCGCGCCAGGTGGAACGCGCTTTCAAACGGGCGACGGGGCAGAGCCCGACGCATTATTATCGTGGCATGCGGATGAAGGCCGCGCGTCAGCTTGTGCTGTATTCCAAACAGAATATGCAAAGCATCGCGCAGGCTGTTGGCTACACCTCTGCCACGCCGCTGATAGCCCACTACCGCGTTGCGTTTGGTGTCAGTCCGCAAGAGGATCGCAAGCAGATCAACTCGTTCCGTGTGCAGGGCAATGTGCCGCTGCCACCGGCCTAAAGTGCAGCGACCATTGCCGTTGTGATCGCGCGATGCAACGACCCGGCAGAGGCGCGAGGGCCGATGATGCGGACCGATTGGCGCGCGTCGGTACGGATCACAAAACAGCCCAAATGGTGGATACCAGTGCGCGTGGCGTGGCCAGTGTCAAAGCCGGTCAGGTCAATGTTGCACATGAGTTCAAGCACAGCATTGACGCGCGGACCCGTCAGGTCAAAGCAGGTCCATGCGTCTGTCTGTTCGGTGACGGATGCCGTGTCAGAAAAATGGGATTTGACCTGGGCTGCGATGTCTTCATGCGTGTCGAAGTCGGCGCTGAGCATCCACTGATCCGGCCCCGCCCATAGAGCCACATAGTCCCTGCCAATGGCTGCGCGACCGGGTTCCGGCACCGTAGCACCCAACAGGCTCTTGAGTTTTTTTGCACACGCGCTTTCCTGTCCGAACCGCGCGGCGACAGAGGCAAGCGCGACGTTTGGGACTTCGGTGAGGGTCACGTCGCCGACAGTGTCCACGCGTGGCGTCGTGCCGCCGAGTGCGGTGATTGGGGTCAGATCATGCACGAACGCGTTCTCCTTCCGGGTCGACAAAATGGGCGGAGACCACTTCGACCTCGACAGTTAGATCTGTCACGGGCGAGACGAGGCGCACTGTTTCGCCGGTGCGGTTACCGCCATCCTTGAGAAAGCCCAGGCCGATCATGCAACCTAGCGTTGGCGAGAATGCCGCAGAGGTCACATAGCCCTGGTCATGGGCCGCATCGACGGGTCCTGTTGCGTTCATCAAGTGGCCGCCCGCTGTCACCTTGTCGTCGGCTTTGACCGGACGCAGACCGACCTGCATCAATGCGTTGGCTTCGTTCAGACCGGGCCGTTCCGACAGTTTCGACCCAATGCTGTCCTTGGCCTTGGACACCAGGCGGCCCATGCCGAGGTTCAGCGCAGTGGTTGTGCCGTTAAGCTCATTGCCCGCCGCGTGCCCCTTTTCGATGCGCATGACCCCCAGCGCTTCGGTGCCGTAAGGCGTGACGTCGAACTCCTCGCCCTCGGCCATCAGTTTGCGCATGAGCGCATCGCCGTAGCGGGCTGGGACTGCGATCTCAAAAGCCAGTTCGCCTGAGAACGAAATCCGGAAAAGCCGAGCCCGCAGGCCGCCGCAGACTGTGATGTTGCCACAGGCCATGAAAGGGAATCCTTCGTTAGAAATGTCGTGGTCTGGGTCCACGATCCGTTGCAGCAGGCGGCGCGAATTGGGGCCTGCGACCGCGTATTGCGCCCACGCCTCGGTGGTTGAGATCAGTTGCACGTCCGCATCAGGCATCAGGCATTGGCGCACGAATTCCATATGTTGATACACCTTGGCCGCGTTGGCGGTCGTGGTCGTGACCACGAATTGATCCTCGGCCAGCCGCGCCGCCGTGCCGTCGTCCATGGCGATACCGTCCTCGCGCAACATGAGGCCGTAGCGTGTTTTGCCCACCGCCAGTTTGGCAAAGCCGTTGCAATAGACCTTATTCAGGAAGGTGGCGGCGTCGGTGCCCTGCACATCAATCTTGCCCAACGTGGTGCAGTCGCACACCCCGACCGAGGCGCGAGTGGCCGTGACCTCGCGGTCCACCGATTGCCGCCAGTGCGTCTCGCCCGGCCGCGGGAACCACTGCGCGCGCAGCCAGTTGCCGACCTCGACAAAGACCGCCCCGCGTTCCTCGGCCCAGTAATGCGAAGGCGTCAGACGGGTCGGGTGAAACTCCTTGCCGCGCATCCGGCCCGCCAGCGTGCCGATAGCTGTGGGTGTATAGGGTGGGCGGAAGATCGTTGTGCCAACCTCGGGGATGGCCTTGCCGGCCAGCTCGGCCATGATGGCGAGCCCGCCCATGTTGGACGTCTTGCCCTGATCGGTGGCCATGCCCAGCGTTGTGTAGCGCTTGAGGTGCTCGACCGAACGGAAGCCCTCCTGGTGGCTCAGCTTGACGTCCTTGACGGTCACGTCGTTCTGCTGGTCCAGCCATGCGCGAGAGCAGCCTTCGACATACCAGAACGGGGTCTGGATGACGGGGCTATCTTCGGCGTCCGGCACAGCGGGGGCGCGGCCCTTGAGGCCAACCGCTTTGCGGGCGGCGTCCGCCCCGGATTTCAGAGCGCCGTGTGTTGAAAAGATGCCCTGCGCGGCCCCTGCAACCACCATGCCGGGCGGCAATGTGCCGCCGGGAACGAAAGCGGCAAGGTCGTCGTCCCAAGTGGGGCGTCCACGTTGGTGGCAGGTCAGGTGCACGTTGGGGTTCCAGCCGCCGGACACGCCCAAGGCGCCGCATTCGATTGTACGGGTGCTGCCGTCGGCGCACGCGACCTCGACAAAGGTGAGGCCCAGACGACCCATGGTGTCGGTCACATGCGCCCCTTGCATCACTTCATAATCCAGGGCGCGCGGCGCGTCGGGGCGGGTATCGATCACACCCGCAATCTTGACGCCCTTGGCGTGCAGGTCTTGCGCGGTGCGGTGCCCATCATCGTTGTTCGTGAAAATAGCGACACGCTGGGCCGGAGTCGCTGCCCAGCGGTTGGCATAGGCACGCAGGGATGCGGCCAGCATGATACCCGGGCGGTCGTTGTTGTCAAAGGCGATGGGCCGTTCCGTTGCCCCGGCACAGAGTATGGTTTGCTTGGCATAGATGCGCCAGAGGATCTGGCGGGGTTTGCCCTTAGGTGCTGTGGCAAGGTGGTCGCTGATCCGCTCAACCGCGCCGTAGATACCGTGATCGAATGCGCCGATCACCGTGGTGCGTGCCATCAAACGGACATTGGGAAGAGATGCCAACTCAGCGACTGTTTGCGCTGCCCAATCGGCGCCTGCCATGTCCGAGATGGCGAGCGTCTCGGCATTCAGACGGCCTCCCATACGAAAATCCTCATCCGCAAGGATCACATGCGCGCCCGTGCGCCCCGCGGTCAGGGCCGCGTTCAGCCCGGCGGGGCCCGCGCCGATGATCAGCAGATCGCAGTGACGAAAGCTTTTGTCATATTCATCGGGGTCCGCCTGCATCGACAATGACCCCAAACCTGCTGCCTTGCGGATGATCGGCTCGTACAGCTTTTCCCAAAACGCGGCGGGCCACATGAAGGTCTTGTAGTAAAAGCCTGCTGTCAGGAAGTTCGAGAACCGGTCGTTGATCGCCATGGCGTCGAAGGCAAGGCTGGGCCAGCGGTTCTGAGATTTGGCCGACAGCCCATCGAACAGTTCTGCCGTGGTGGCGCGGGTGTTGGGTTCCTGCCGTGCGCCACTGCGCAATTCCACAATCGCGTTGGGTTCTTCCGACCCGGCGGTCAGGGGGCCGCGCGGGCGGTGGTATTTGAAGGACCGTCCCATGAGGCGGACGTTGTTTGCCAACAGCGCCGAGGCGAGCGTGTCGCCGGGATGGCCGGAGTAGCTTTTGCCGTCGAAGGTGAAGCTGAGCGTCGTGTCGCGGTCCAACTGCCCACCGGCGAGCCTGTTTTTCTGGGTCATGCCTGTGCCCCCGTCTTGCGGGCCAACTCAACCGACGAAATCTCGTGCGTGGTGGTGTCGCGCGTGACGATCAGGATCGACCGGTCGCCGCCTTCGTGAAACCACAACTCGCGGTGCACGCCGGCCGGGTTGTCGCGGAGGTACGCATAGTCGTGCCAATCTTCGGCGTTGCCCGTCTCGGGATCGGGGCGGTTCATCAGTTCCGCCGCGCCGAGATAGACAAATTCGGCGCTGTCACGCGGGCCGAGAAGGGGGTGGTTGATGATCATGTGCGGCCCCTCAGTGCAGGTTGGGCTGATTGCCCATCCCTTTTTCATCAATCATGTGACCGGTGCGGAACCGATCGAAGCGATATGCGGTGGCTGTCTCGTGGGGCTCGTCTCGCGCCAGCAGATGCGCAAAGGCATAGCCGGAAGCAGGTGTCGCTTTGAACCCGCCGTAACACCAGCCGCCGTTGAAATAGAGCCCGTCGATGTGGGTTCGGTCGATGATGGGCGAGCCGTCCATGCTCATGTCCATGATACCGCCCCACATCCTCAAGAGGCGCGCACGCCCGATCATCGGCATTATGGCCATGCCGCCTTCGCACACGTCCTCGACCACAGGCAGATTGCCGCGTTGGGCGTAGGAGTTGTAGCCATCAATATCGCCGCCAAAGACCAGCCCGCCCTTGTCAGATTGGGAGACATAGAAGTGACCCGCGCCGAAGGTGATCACGCCAGGCAGAACAGGTTTCAGCCCTTCGGAGACAAAGGCTTGCAGCACGTGGGATTCAATTGGCAACCGCATGCCCGCCTTGGCCATCAACCGGCTTGAGTTGCCCGCGACGGCACAGCCGACCCGGCCCGCACCGATGAATCCCTTGGACGTCTCGACACCCAAGCATTTGCCATTTTCGATGCGGAAACCCGTGACCTCACAATTCTGGATGATGTCTACACCGCGGCTGTCAGCGGCACGGGCATAGCCCCAAGCGACCGCATCATGGCGTACGGTGCCACCACGCCTTTGCGCCAAACCACCCTTGATCGGGAAACGGGCGTCGTCGAAGTTAAGGAACGGATATTCCTTCTTGATCTGGTCGAGGTCGAGGTATTCGGCGTCCGCCCCGTTCAGGATCATGGCGTTGCCGCGCCGGATGAACGCATCGCGCTGCGCGTCCGAGTGGATCAGGTTCATGATGCCGCGCTGCGATACCATGGCGTTATAGTTCAGATCCTGCTCCAGCCCCTCCCACAATTTGAGGGAAAACTCGTAGAACGGTTCATTTCCGTCGAGCAGGTAGTTCGAGCGGATAATGGTGGTGTTGCGGCCGACATTGCCGCCGCCAATCCAGCCCTTTTCGATCACGGCGACACGCTGCTGACCGTAGACCGATGCAAGGTAGTGGGCTGTGGCCAGCCCATGGCCGCCGCCGCCGATGATGACGATGTCGTAGTGAGCCTGCGGCTCGGGGTCACGCCATGCCGGTTTCCAGCCTTTGTGGCCGGTCAGCGCCTCTTTTATCACCTTGAACCCAGAATAACGCATGGAATCGGACCCCCTGCCCTACTCCTACGTCAGTTTTCGAGGAAAAATGAGTTTGAGATGCGACATGCAACATCTGAAATCGGACATTCTGCACAGATTTACCGCCTTTACGCACATCACAAAATCATCTCAACAAGAAAAAAACTTGCTTGATAGGAAAATAATGCAAGAGTGTTGGCACCAAGAAATGGCGCATGTCCGGATTCGAATTCGGACCCTGCACAATGAAGCCATTCGTGATGATCAAGCCGCGACACAGCGGTACACCACTAGGGAGACTATCAATGAACAAGTTTACAACTGCTTTAACGGCGGGCGTTCTGGCGTTTGCGCCAATGGCGCTTCTGGCCGAAGACAGCAGCGATCCGATCGTGATCCCCATCCACAACTGGTCATCACAGATCGTGATGAGCCACGTGGTCGGCCAGATCTTTGAGTCGATGGGCAATAACGTCGAATTTGTCACCACTGACAGCCAGGCCGTGTATGAATCGGTCCGCTTGGGCGATGTGACGCTGGAGCTGGAAGTTTGGGAAGGTGCATTTGGCGCGTCTTTCCGTGCGGCTTTGGAAAAGGGCGGTCTGCATGACGCCGGAGATCACGATGCTGTCACGCGCGAAGACTGGTGGTATCCGATGTGGACCAAGGATGCCTGCCCGGGCCTGCCAAGCTGGGAAGCGCTGAACGACTGCGCGGCACTGTTTGCAACGGCCGAGACTGGCGACAAGGGCCGGTATCTGGATGGGCCGGTTGACTGGCTCAAGCACGGGCAGGAACGCGTTGAAGCGCTTGGCATGGACTTTGTCGTTGTGAACGCAGGCTCCGCTGCCGCCCTCTGGGCCGAGATCGGCGCCGCTGAAGCGGACAAGCGCCCCGTCGTGGTGTTCAACTGGACGCCCAACTTTGCCGAAGCCGTCTGGCCCGGTGAGTTTGTCGAGTTCCCCACATGGGTCGATGGCTGCGACAAGGACCCCGCCGTGGGACCGAACAAGGACGCACTTTATGATTGCGGAAACCCTGCTGACGGTTACCTGAAAAAGGCCGCGTGGGATGGCATGAAAGACAAGTGGCCAGGTGCCTATGACGTGCTGACCAAGATCTCTTTCACCAACCCGCAGATCGCTGAAATGGCGCGTCTCGTAGACGTTGAAGAGATGGAGCCGGAAGAGGCAGCCGCCGAATGGCTGGAAGCCAACCCAGACGTCTGGCAGGGCTGGGCCTCGTAAGGTCGTCAGACTTTGTTGAGACCTTGCGCCCGTCCGGGGTTAAACTCCGGGCGGGCGTTTTGAACACCGGCGCCCAGTCCGGTGAGGAGAGAGCATAAAAATGACCGCCGACACCGTGATTTCCTGCAAAAGCGCGTGGAAGATCTTTGGGCCTGATCCCAAGAGATATCTGAAGTCCATGCCCGCCGGGCACAGCTTCGACGACATCCAGGCCGATGGCTATATTGCCGGGGTCAAGGATGTGTCGATCGACGTCAACCGGGGCGAGATGCTGGTCATCATGGGCTTGTCGGGGTCTGGCAAATCGACACTGGTGCGCTGTTTCTCGCGTCTGCACGACATCACCGGCGGGACGATCACCGTCGAAGGGCAGGACTTGATGTCCCTGTCCGAAAAAGAACTGATTGAACTGCGTCGCAGCAAGATGGGCATGGTGTTCCAATCCTTTGGCCTGCTGCCGCACCGTACCGTGCTGGAAAACGTGGCCTTTCCGCTCGAGATGCGCGGACAGGATAAACACACACGCCGCGAACGTGCCCTCGAAGTGATCAAGCTGGTGGGCCTTGAAGGGCGTGAAGAGTATTTCCCGCGCGAGCTTTCGGGCGGACAACAGCAGCGTGTGGGCATTGCCCGCAGTCTCGCCATCGAACCGGATATCTGGTTTCTGGACGAGCCATTCTCTGCGCTTGATCCGCTGATCAGACGCGAGATGCAGGACGAATTCCTGCGCTTGCAGGGATTGCTGGGCAAAACCATCGTGTTCATCACCCACGATTTTGACGAGGCGCTGCGCCTTGCCGACCGGATCGCCATCATGAAGGACGGAGCGATCGAGCAATGCGACACGCCCGACCAGATCGTGCTGAGCCCCGCCACAGAATATGTGCGCAAGTTCACCGAGGAAATCGACAAGGCGCGGGTCGTCCACGCTGGTGTCCTGGCCCAAGAGGGGATGACAGGCGAAGGTGACCCGGTGGACGCAACGGCATCTGTTCAGGACCTTGCCCGATTGTTGGTGCAAGATACCCGCGCCATCATTCCTGTCGCCAAAAGCGGTCAAGTGATTGGTGGGATGGACCGCGCGGCGGCACTGGAAATCCTGTTGGAGGCCAGCTAATGGCCGATATCGCAAGCGATTTGAAATCAGACACCTCCGGCGTTGCGCAATGGACGCGGGGCAAATGGGTCTCTGTATTTCTGATCGTGGCCGTTCTTTTGACCATCCTGCGCTATGGCGGGCTTTTGCCGGAAGCGCTTCATCGCATCCCTGACGCGGTGATCCCGCCCTTTGCCAGTTGGCTGGACGTGTTTTTCAATTTTGTGAAGGACGATTTAGGCCTTTTGGCCCTCACCCGCACATTGACCGAAGGGTTGGAGTGGTTGTTGGACGTGACTGCCAACCTGATGTTCGGAAAGCGACGATGGCCCAATCTTGGCCCGATCCCGTGGACCGCCGTTGCGGGCGTGGCTGCCGTGATTGGCTACTATCTGGGCGGCTGGCGCATGGCTACGCTGGGTGCGGGCACGTTTATCTGGACCGCTCTGATCGGGCAGTGGAAAATCGCAATGGAAACCATGTCGGTGCTGATGGTCGCGGCGCCGTTGGCGTTCTTTATCGGCCTCGGCCTCGGTATCCTTGCGTGGAAATACGCAACCGTGAACCGGGCCATCAAGCCGATCCTGTCGGTGCTGCAAACGCTGCCCTTCTTCACTTACCTGCTGCCCGCTGTCATATTCTTCAAGGTCGGCCCAACCGCCGGGGCCGTGGCGACGACAATCTACGCCATCCCACCCATGATCCTGATGACAACGCTGGGCCTGCAAAAGGTGCCGTCCGAAGTGGTCGAAGCGGGTAACATGAGTGGCTGCACCAAGTGGCAGCTTCTGCGCCATGTCTATCTTCCATCCGCCCGGACCGAGATCCTGGTGGGCGTGAACCAAGTCATCATGCTGTGCCTGGCGATGGTGGTGCTGACCGCCTTTATCGGGATGCCCGGCCTTGGTGCCAAGCTGCTGGCGATGATGGGCAGTTTCAAGCTGGGACGCTCGTTCGAGATTGGCGTGACGATCGTATTGCTGGCGGTGATGCTGGACCGGATGTCAAAGGCATGGGTCGTCAAGCAACCCGAGCACTTTGAACGCGACACGCCATGGTGGCGTCGGCATATCTACCTGCTGACGGGCATTGCTGTTTTTGTGTTCTTCTGCATCGCGGCACAATTCGTGCAAGTGTTTGCCGAAATCGGGCGCAAGCAGAACTTTAGCCAAGGCAAGGAGATCGATACGGCGATAAAGGCGTTTCTTGCATTCGATCCAGTGCAGAACACAACACAGTCAATCCGCTACGTTCTGAATGTCTGGATACTTAATCCGTTCCGCGACTTCCTGCTCTCAATCCCGACGCCCGCACTCATCTTGCTGGTTGTAGCCTTTGCGCTCTCGCTTGGGGGCAAACGCCCCGCCATCTATGCCGCGATCTTCTTTGGCCTTGTCGCGCTTTCGGGGTGGTGGGACCGGTCGGTGATCACGCTCTATTCCGTCATTTCGGCCGTCATGCTGGCATTGTTGATCGGCGTGCCGTTGGGCATCGCCGCTGCCCGCTCGGAAAAATGGTCACGCCGGGTGCTTCTGGCCTGTGATACGGCGCAGACATTCCCAAGCTTCATCTACCTGATCCCGGCCATCATGCTGTTCGGCATCACGGCGACATCGGTTGTAATGTCCATCCTGATCTTTGCGATGGTGCCGCTGACCCGCTACACAATCGAAGGGCTGCGAACGGTGCCACCGGAGATGACGGAAGCTGCCGACATGGCAGGTGCCACACGCATGCAAAAGCTGCTGAAAGTGCAGTTGCCTTTGGCATTGCCGACGATGGCAGTGGGGTTCAACCAGGCCATTATGTTTGCGTTTTTCATGGTCATTATCGCGGCCTTTATCGGCACCCAGGATTTGGGGCAGGAATTGCAACGCACTCTGGCAGGTACGGATCTGGGTAAGAACTTTGTTCTGGGGATTTGCGTGTCGCTCATGGCACTGACATTCGATCTGACGATCATGAAATGGGCGACAGATCGAAAGAAAGCGCTGGGCTTGCCTGACTGAGACAGATCCGTCAGATCAAAGCGAGGGGAACAACGGTTCTTCTGCGCCTAAGTAAAGGCCGTCCTAGAGACGAGCGAGAGACGCGGCTAACGCGTCTACAAACTTTGCCCCCATCGGAAAGAACGTCGTGCTCAGCGGTTAAGCAAACTTATTATGTACTTCGCGTGGATACCGGATGAGGCGCTTGGCGTCCAAATCAAGATGTTTGAGACGCAGGGGAGTTGCTGCCCAATCCGTACGCCTGTTGGCATCAGCAATGCAATCAACGCCTTGTCGCTTTTGCTGACTGGTGCCATCTGGCATGGCGTCAAAAGCTTTATGGATAACGTCAACCACAGGGATCGGGCGCGGGGTTGAGATCCTCGCAATCCGCGCGCCCTTCAAGGGCTGTTTGAGATAGACCCGCTCATTGCGCCCTGGATCGCGCTTAGACCCACGCAACCCAGTGAGCCAGTGGAAGAACTCACACACAACACGCAGCATACCTTGGCGTCTCGAATAGCCGCTACCGGGTTCTCTCCCGATCTGAGACCCTTCGATTTCCCTACCACTGAATACGTACAAACGGCATCAATCGGAAGAAACCCAGAAAACGCAAGCTTTGCCAAAGTCCCTAGAAACAAAGATCAAAACCAATTTGAGCGACGTGGGGGAAACCCGGGAAAAAGGTTGGGTGGCGGACAGGAAGGGATTCGAACCCTCGAGACGGTCTCCCGCCTACGCACTTTCCAGGCGCGCGCCTTCGACCACTCGGCCACCTGTCCACCGCCGTCTCTATCCAATTCGGGTATGGGGATGCAAGCAGGTTAAGTACTAAATTTTTCAGCCGTCCAGATGCAGGTAAACACGGCGGTTCATCCGCCCCTTCTTTTCGATCTTGCCGATGCGCAGCGCGCCGATCTCGCCCGTCCGCGCAACGTGCGTGCCGCCGCAGGGCTGCAGGTCGACCGTTGCGTCGCCTTCGCCGATGCGAACCAGGCGGATGTCACCCGCCCCGCGCGGCGGTTGCACCGACAACGTCTTGACCATGCTCGGATTGGCATCCAGTTCCGCCTCATTGATCCACTCGGCACGCACCCGCATGTCGCTGGTCACGTGACTGTTCAATACGTCTTGAAGGCCTTCACGATCCTCCGGCGCGTCTGCCATGTCAAAATCCAGCCGCCCGCGCCCGGCCCCGACCGACCCTCCAGTCACACCAAAAGGCAGCGCCACTGACAGCAAGTGAAGCGCCGTATGCACACGCATATGGGCGTAACGGCGCTCCCAATCGAGGCTTTGCATGACGGTCGCACCAAGGCCGGGCAAGGCACGTGGCTCGGCCGGGACAAGAATGATGCTGTCACCGTCCCCCTTGATTGCGGTCGCAATGCTCAATGCACCACTATCCCAGCTGAGCGTTCCACTATCGCCGGGTTGCCCACCGCCCGTCGGATAAAAGATGCTCTGATCCAAGATAATCCCGCCCTCGGGCGTGTGACCCGTCACGACACCGCTGGCATCGCGCAAATAGGCGTCTTCGCGGAACAAGGGCGTTGTCATCTGCCATCTCCATCTTCGCCCGGCATATCCGGGTCCATATCACTTTCTTCCAGATGCGCTTTGGTCGGCGGCGCAGATGGGGGCGTTTTTACTTTGGGACCGGCCTGCAACACCTCGGGATTGCGTAGCCACACATCCCGCTGGGCAAAGGGTATCTCGATCCCCTCTTCTTCGAACCGGGCAGCGATCTGGTGGTTAATCTCGTTCTTGACGGCCAACATCCAGTTCACATCGCGGAGAATGATACGGATTTCGAAATCAAGGCTGTCGGTACCAAACCCCATGAACAGGACAGCCGGGGGTGGATTGGCCAGGGCCATGGGATGCGCATCGGCAATCTCTTTCAGTACGGCCTCGACCCGGCGGGTGTCAGTACCATAAGCCACACCGACCGGAATGATCACACGCCCCACCGTGTTGCCGCGCGTGTAGTTCGTGACAGTACCGGAAATAAGATCCGCGTTCGGAACAATGACATCCGTCCGATCAAAGGTTTCGATCCGCGTGGACCGGACAGAGATCGAGCGGACATAGCCCATCTGCCCACCCACTTCGATCCAATCGCCCTCTGATATTGGGCGTTCGATCAAAAGGATGATGCCCGACACAAAGTTCGACACGATGGTTTGCAGGCCAAAACCGATACCAACGGACAAGGCCCCGGCGACGATGGCCAGACTGGACAAATCAATACCGGCTGCAGTGATCGCAAACAGGGCAGCCAGAAAAATGCCGACATAGCCAAGACCAGATACAATCGCGACCTGACCGCCTGGGTCGATCCGCGTTTTGGGCAGGACTGACACCTTGAGTGCATTTTGTACGGCGCGCGTGATCAGGTACCCGACCGTGAAGACGATGAGGAGTGTAAAGAAACTGCCCGGCGAAATGGTCATGTCGCCGATGGTCAGTCCCGATCGAATGGTCGCCCACACCTCTGTCAGATCGGTGACACGTGCGCCCCAGATCAGGGATAGCGGGATGATCGCCAACAGAACGACCACAAAGCCAAGCAAAGTCGGCACAAGACTGTCTCGGGCGCCATCACCCGGTCGCAACGTGGCATAGGTATCGCGGATAACACCTTGCAACAGAACCACCATACCGATCAGCGCAAGCGTGAGGATCATGGGATAGGTCAGGAACTTGGCAGCCGCCCCGAACCCAAGTGCTGCCAGAATTGGGGCAACAAGCCCCACCAGGATAACCAACCGACCAACACTGGCGATGATACGGTCACCATATGGGACTTCCTGGTCCGCATCTTCCGCCGCGTCGCGCACGCGGCGGCGCAGCAGCCAGCCCAAGCGCGTCAGCATCAGACAGGCCAGAACGATCAGCGGGAAGTTCAGAACCGCATCCGAACCCGCATCGTAACGATCGAAGTCAGAAAACTCTGCCAGAAGGATGTAAAGTGCCAAAACAATGCCAAGAGTGACGGCATATATGCGCCCCTCGGCCCGACGACGCGCCGGGACCGTAAATGACACGCGCAGCGCTTCGTCCTTGGGAAACAGCCGGCTGGCGAGCCAGCGGGCAAAGAAAAGGACCAGCCCAACAACTTCCAGAGTATCCAGCAGCAGGTCACCGCGCGGGCCAAATAATTGGGTAGCGCGTACCGCGCGCACAAATGCAACCAGCCCCAGCATTGGGAAAAGGATTTGCCCAAGGGAAACGATGAAGCCAGCCACGCGGGCACCTGACCGCGTATCTGACCTTTGAATACGTACGGCCAGCAACTCTGACCAATACCGCGACCGCGCCAGAAGAACGACGCCCACAACCAGCAAAACAGCAATCAGCGGCAGGTTATCCCGGGCATTCGAGCGGCGGGACGGATTGTGCCATGCTTGCCGCACACCAGCGACTACAGCAATCATCGTATCCTGCGCATGGCGCATCGCCCCGGGCCAGTTGGCTGGATTGACCGGCCATGGTCCCATGTTCAGCAGCGCATCGGTTTGGCGCTGACGCAGGATGTCATCAATCTCGGTGATCACCCCGTTGGCGCGACTGAACGCTTCCTCGGCGGTCCGTCGCGGCGTGCTGAGCCGTTCCAGCTGTGCGTTCAGTTCAGCGCGGCGATCCGCGATCTCCGTTGCCTCGTCCTGACCGTCCTCTGGCGCCGGACCAAGGGCCGCAATCTGATCGCGCAGGGTTTGCAAGCGGCTGTCATTGGCACTCAGTTGGTTTTGAAACTGCTGCCGCCATCCGGCGACCTCTGCCCTCAGTATTTCAAATGCCTGGTCCGAGGCGCGGGCGGCTTCGACAGCCTGTTCCGCCCGGGTCGCCGTGTTTTGCCACCGGTCGTAGTCTGGTCCGTCAGCTTGCGCGACTGCCAGCGTTGCCAGCAGCGCCAGACAAACAGACAGAACCGCAGCGCGTAGCCACGTCAGGCCCATCATACATCCTCAAAAACGCCGGGAATACTTGAAGGACCTTGCTCAAGCCATTGTGGCACCGGCAATTCTTTCTCCCGCAAAAAATCCGGATTGAACAATTTGGACTGATAGCGCGTGCCAAAGTCACACAGGATCGTCACGATGGTGTGGCCCGGCCCCATATCCTTGGCCATACGAATGGCACCAGCGACATTCACACCCGAAGACGCACCAAGGCACAGCCCCTCATGTTCCAGTAGATCAAAGACAATGGGCAGCGCTTCGGCGTCCGAAACGTTGTAGTTGAAATCAGGCGTCAGCCCCTCAAGGTTCTTGGTGATGCGCACCTGCCCGATCCCTTCAGCAATCGAACTGCCCTCCATCGCGATCTCGCCCGTGGTGTAGTAGCTGAACAGGCCCGCGCCATCGGGGTCTGCCAAACCTATTTTGACGCCCTTCGGCTGCAAGACCTCGGCCACCCCTGCCAGCGTACCGCCGGAACCGACGGCACAGATGAACCCGTCAACCTTGCCATCTGTCTGTTCCCAGATCTCCGGCCCGGTGGTGTCGACATGGGCCTTGCGGTTAGCAACATTGTCGAACTGGTTGGCCCAGATGGCACCATTCGGCTCCGTCTTTGCCAGCTCCTCGGCCAAACGACCGGAGTAGCGTACAAAGTTGTTCGGATTGCGGTATGGCGCCGCGGGCACCTGCACCAGCTCTGCACCTGCCAACCGCAGCATATCCTTTTTTTCCTGGCTCTGCGTCTCGGGGATGACGATGACGGTTTTGAACCCCATCGACGCACCAACCAGCGCAAGGCCAATGCCGGTATTGCCTGCTGTCCCTTCGACAATCGTGCCGCCCGGGCGCAGTTCGCCGCTGGCCACGGCTTCCTGAATTATGGACAGCGCCGCGCGATCCTTTACCGATTGACCAGGGTTCATGAACTCGGCCTTGCCCAGAATCGTGCAGCCGGTCTCTTCGCTGGCGCGGCGCAGCTTGATCAGTGGCGTGTTTCCAATGGCCGAGGCCAGATCAGGCGCGTAACGCATGGGCGAGTTCCTTTTGTCATTCACGAAAGGTGTAGCTGTGGTATCCGACGACCTCAAGCCGCGTTGGGTCACACAGCGGCGCGCAAACGCGCACGGTGACGGGCCAACCAGTAGGTGAGCAAAGCCAGCGGGGCATTGGCAACCCGGCGATCATCGGCCATCTCAAGCAGATCTACAAAAGACAACAGGTGGCTGCGGATGTTTTCGCCTTCGTCTTCCTGACCACCAATACCGGCACTGTCATCGGGCAAATCGCAGATCCCGACAAACAGATGAAAGAAGTCAGTCGCTGCACCGGGCGAGGCATAACACTCGCCAGCAGGTTCAAGCAGGCGAAACTCAAGCCCAGCCTCCTCGGCCCCTTCCCTCCGCGCGGCTTCTTCCGCGGTTTCGCCAGGATCAATCAATCCGGCAACAGGTTCCATCTGCCATTGTACCGGGTCGTTCCGACCGATTGGACCCAGACGGATCTGTTCCACCAGCAAAACCCGATCTCGCACCGGATCATAAGGCAATACGATCGCAGCATCGGACGAGATAAATACGGCGCGCTCGATCTGGTCAGACATTTCGCCGCCAAAAGTCTCATGGCGCAGCGCCACCTCATCCATGGCAAAGAAATTCGTGTGGGCCCGCGTGTGCGACATGATATCCACGCGCCCATCCAGAACTCCCTGCCCGTGTCGGCCCGATTGCGCCAGTACCTTGCTCCAGGCCCGCGCGCGTATACGCGGAAACCGGCGGGCCACCTCTTTGGCATCCAGTTTGCCAAAGCCATCCATAACCTCATCGGCGGCCCAGACGGTCATTGCACCCCAGCGCTCTTGCCACGCGGAAAAGTCCCAGACATCGTCAGTGGATGAAACCGTTTGACCCGGAACATAGACATCCGCGGCCTCGCCAGAGGTCAGCGTAACGGCGCGCAACTCGTAATCAAAACCACCCTCATAGTAGTTCAGCCGTGCGAAATCCTCGGTCGAAAGGCCGCGCACAATGATACCTGCTGTTTCAGCGTTGGCACGTTGGCGCAGAACGGGGTAGTGCCCTTCCTGCTCGGACAAGGCGACGTAGTCACGCAAGGATGCAGGCGCCAAATCGATGCTGTCGGCGCTGCGTCCCAGAACGCGCTCAAGCAGCGGCACGTGCTGCAACGTGCCGTAGAAAAACAGGTTGTTCATTACCTCACCGCCAGGTGCGCCACGCATATTCAGTTAAAACACCCGTGATCGCCCCGCCGATTAGCAAAGTAGCCCAGATGGGGACCGTACTCATCAAAAGCGCCCACTCCGATCCGATCTGAAAAATCGCCAGCAAGGCCTCAAACGCGCCATCGTACCGGTTCTTCATGGCGATACGCACCATCTCGTTGCACGACTGCACGAACAGTGCCCAGAAGACCATGACAATCGGACCAGTAAGCCCGACATTGACAGCCGATGTAAGCCCACGCCCCGCGCGCGAGCCAATCACCATCCAACCGGTGATCGCGCCCACTAGGATATTCACGTAGGTAAACCAGCCAAAGTTCGTGTCTTCCTCGAACAACGGCATGATCATGCCCGACACGATAAAGGCCAATAGCCCAAGGCCCAAAGCGGCCACTAACTTGGCTGCGTCAGGCATATTTTTGGTCTTTCATGGCTATCCAGGTCGTTTGATCGTGATCTGCGTTACGTCGCAGTTGGCACTTTCAAAGGTCGCCGCGCAAGAGGTGAGGTAAAAATTCCACATTCTACGAAATCGGTCATCAAATCCCATATCGGCAATCTGGTCCCACCTCTGGTTGAACGCCTCATGCCAGCGTCTGAGTGAGATGTTGTAGCTTTGACCAAACTCAATGGATGTCTCGACGCCCAGACCTGCCTTGATGATCTGCTGACGCAGAACAGATGGGCTGGGAAGCATACCACCCGGGAAAATGTACTTCTGGATAAAGTCGACGCCACGTTTGTAAACCTTCCAACGGCGGTCCTGCACGGTGATGATCTGCAACGTGGCATTCTTACCGGGTTTCAAGCGCTGTTTGACCGTCTCAAAGTAGATGGGCCAGTACTTCTCTCCAACCGCCTCGAACATCTCGATCGAGGCGATGCCGTCATAAGTGCCACGCTCATCCCGATAGTCCTGCAGCTTGAAATCTACAACATCGGAAAGTCCTGCTTTTTCAATGCGATCTTGCGCATACTTAAACTGCTCTTCACTGATGGTCAGACCTGTGACCTTCAATCCGCGTTCCTTGGCTGCATATTCGGCGAACCCGCCCCAACCGCACCCGATCTCAAGGATATGATCCCCAGGCTGCGCCCCCATCTGGTCTACCATGCTGGCATATTTCGCGATCTGCGCAGCCTCATGGCTTTCCTGCCCCGTCTCAAACAGGGCTGATGAATATGTCATCGTGTCATCCAGCCAAAGGCCATAGAACTCGTTGCCAAGGTCATAGTGATAGCTGATGTTCTTGCGCGCTTGCTCGCGATGGTTGCGCTGCAACCAAAAGCGGAACTTCTCGAACCGGCGCACCAGACCCATGCCGGGGAACCCGTCATAGATGTCGTCGTTGTCCGCATGGACCCAATCCATAAAGGATTGCAGATCTGGCGTGCTCCACCACTCGTCAAGGTAAGCATCGCAAAAACCCAAGTCACCCTCACGGATCAGCCGGGCAAACAGGTCATCGTTGTGGATATGCACCTCTGCCACCGGACCGGGGTTTGGTCCCTCGGCCCGAAAGTGGCGACCGTCCGGCAGGATGAAATCCACCCGGCCATTGTTCATCCCCTGAGCCATGCTGAAAACACGGGCGAAATAGCGTGGCAAGCCCGTTTGGCCGTCAGTCGTAGTAAGGATCATACACGCTCCCCGTTCGTGTTTTTGTCAAGTTAGCTTGACACATTGAGCCGCGCAACCATGCGCACGCGGTTGTCATCAGAAATTACGGTTTTCATAAGCACTTAGCGCCCGTTTCCGCCCCTCATCCGCTGGTACAATCGGGCCGGGATAGATGTCATTTGGCGACAGATTCCAAGACCGCGGGATCGCGTCGAAATATGACAGCGCCTCCGGCGCCGGATTGCGCTGGCCTTCGGCAATCCACCGGCTGACATAGTCGCGGTTCTTGTCGAACTTATCCAGTTGGGTCACCGGGTTGAACACGCGGAAATACGGCGTCGCATCGGGGCCTGATCCCGCTGACCACTGCCACCCCATCGCATTGCTTGCCGGATCCCAGTCAATCAGGCAGTCATCAAACCATTGCTGACCGATCCGCCAATGCGTCATCAGATGCTTGCATAGATAGGATGCCACGATCATGCGGCCCCGGTTGTGCATGCGGCCTGTTACGTACATCTCGCGCATCGCGGCATCGACAAATTGAATACCGGTTCGCCCCTGTTTCCAAGCGAGGACCTGTGCGGTTTCGCCTTCGTTCCAGGGAAAACCGTCCCAGTGTTCTTTCCAGTTGCGATCCAGAATATGGGGGGTGTGATGCATCAGGTGGTACGCGAACTCACGCCATACCAGTTCCTTCAAGAATACTTCCGCCCCGGCTTTGCCTTCATGAGGCGCACGCATGCCTGCATGCCAACACTGGTGCGGGCTGATCTCACCCAAAGCCAGATTTTCCGACAGGTTCGATGTGCGATCCTCGGCTGGAATATCCCGGCCCTCGACGTAACCGGCGACTTTGGTTTCGATAAAATCGCCAAGCCGTGACTGTGCCGCGGTTTCGCCAAGCCGCACATGAGGGCGGACAACGCCTGCCCCGCGGTTCATCGCGGCACCAAGGGTCCAGTCAGCCAACACCTCGCTCTCAGGCCAGCTTTCAGGCGCTGGAATGCGCCCCGGCAGAGACAGCGGCGCATCAACTTCCCGGTCCTTCACTGATCGCCAGAACGGTGTGTAGACCTTGTAGAAGCCGCCAGTCTTTGTCTCCGTCGTCCATGGCTCGAACATCAGATGGCCACCGAAACTGCGCGCTTCAATGCTCTGATCTTTCAAGGCAGCTTTGATTGCTGTATCGCGCTCCACAGCTTGCGGATCGTAAAGGCGCGACCAATGAACCGCCCCTGCTCCAGTCTCGGCGATCAGCTTTTGCAAAACGTCCAAAGCGTCGCCCGAGCGGAAGATCAATCTGCTGCCTTTGTCGTCCAAAGACTGGGCAAGATGTTCAACGCCCAATCCCCAACGCCACTTTGGCGCAGCGCCCAGATCATCCACACTGGCGTCACGGATCACGACCGGAATGACGGGCCGATTGCTGTCACAGGCGGCTTTCAAAGCCGGATGATCGCTCAACCGCAGATCGCGGCGAAACCACATGATGATCGGTGTGCTGCTCAACGCCCCGTTCCCTTTTCTTACCGAGGCTTACGTAGCACGCGCGCCGATGGATCAAGTTGTCGCAGGTTGTCTTTACGTCAAAGGACCGCGTCAAGGACCGTCAGAAGCTGATCAATCTCTGCGTCATTCGTGTAGTGTGTGAAACTCAGCCGCAAAACACCCTGATCCGGATCGACCCCCATGGCGTGAAGCGCCCGGACTGCATAGAAATCCCCACCTCCGGCCATGATACCATGATCGGCAAGGCGGGCGGCTACTGCGACCGGGTCACGTCTCAGGTCCAACGCAACGGTTGGTGCACGGATCGCCGCGTCCGTGGGACCTATAACACGCAGATCATTGCGGTCTTTCACAGCATCCATGACCCGGGTCAACGCGTCGATTTCTCGTGTGCGCATGAGGTCATGAACGACTTGTCCCCGCGGGGACACTTGTGTCCCACCACCGCTTGTATGGTGATCGTAAAGCGCGTCCACATAATCTGCCATGCCCGCACATGCTGCCACTTGAGCATGATCGGGCCCAGCGGGAGTAAACCGTTTATAGAGGCTGTCAGCGTTGAAGTAGTGTCCCTGGTTCGGCAGCAGCTCTCCCAAGGCGCGCCGGATGACCATCAGACCCTGATGCGGACCGTAGGTTTTGTAAGCCGAGAACAGATAGATGTCGGGGCCAAGATGGCCAACATCGGGGAAGCCGTGCGGCGCGTAACTGACGCCGTCGACACAGACGAACGCCCCGGCGGCATGGGCAAGCGCGGTGATCTCGGTCACCGGGTTGATCTCTCCCACCACGTTTGAGCAATGGGGAAAGCAGACCAACCGGACCTTTTCGTCCAGCAGGTCTTCCAGCACTGCGGTATCCAGATGGCCGTTGCCGGGATCCATTTGCCATTCACGGATTTCGATCCCCCGATCCGCCAAACGTCGCCATGGGCCAGTATTGGCCTCGTGATCTTGATTGGTCACCACGATCGCTTCACCCGGCTGCATCATCTGGGCGAAGGCTTGCGCCAGGACATAGGTGTTCTGCGTGGTTGATGGTCCAAAACTCAACTCATCCGTATCCACACCAAGAACGGCAGCCATCCGCACGCGTGCCTCGTCCATCTCTTCCCCGCCTAGCCGTGATGCCTCGTAGTCGGCATAGGGCTGCACCTTGCGCTGCGTGTAAAACCGGAACAGGCGATCAATGACCTGTTTGCAAGTGTAGCTCCCCCCGGCGTTTTCGAAGAAAGCCTGTCCCTGCAACGATGGTTCGGCAAAGGCAGGGAATTGCGCGCGCACAAACTCAAGATCAAGAGGCATCGGCTGGTCCTTTATCTTAACAAGAAAAAGGCCCCAACCAATTGATCAGGGCCTTTCGATGCTATCCCAGCTGTCATCAAGGACAACTGGGAAGTCAGGTCTTACTCAGCCGGCAAGCCATTGCCCGTCGCACCCGGAATTTCCGAATGGACAGCAGGCACGCCTGCGGCCTCGCGGCGACCATCGTTATAGATCGCCTTGATCAGCGCGATGCACATCAACGCCATCACGATCGAGAACGGCAACGCCCCAATCACCATGGCCGTCTGAATGGCCCCGGTCCCGCCGGAAATCAGCAGGCCTGCCACAACAAGGCCAAGGGCTGAACCCCAGAAGAGGATGTGGGGACGCGCCTTAGGACCTTCGTCACCGGCCGCGTTGATGGTGTTCACGATCAGCACGGCAGAGTCCGCCGACGTCACGAGGAACGTCATCAGCAACACAACGATCAGAACCGCCATGCCCCACGCCAGTGCCTGTGCAATTGGTGCCAACATGAACTCGGTCATGGCAAAGATCTTGTCGCCATTGGCCGCGTCCAGAATGACGCCATTGGCATCGCCGTTCAGTTCCAGGTCAATGGCTGTGCCACCGGCCCATGAGAACCAGACAAAGCACATCAGCGACGGAACGATCATAGCACCCAGCACAAACTCGCGGATGGTCCGACCGCGCGAGATGCGCGCCAGGAACAGACCCACGAATGGTGCAAACGCGATCCACCAGGCCCAGTAGAACACGGGCCACCAGCCCTGCCACTGTGCCAGCAGGAACGCTTCGGATCCGTCCACACCGTCAGACGCGTAGACGTTGAAGCTGAGCCATGGCAGCGCGATCAGGTAGTCCCAGATCCCAACGAAGAAGGCCGCTGCACCAAAGAAGGTCGCGCCGAACAGGATGAAGAAGCCCAGAAGGACAATCGACAGAACCATGTTGATGTTGGAGAGCCACTTGATGCCCTTGCCCACACCGGACAGTGCCGACAGGGTCGACGCGCCCATGATGACCAGCAGCGCCACGATGATGCCGAGTGTCGTGGCAGAGCCATCGTCGAGCACCAGGCCGCCAATCCCGATCCGGGTCAGACCGGCCACGAATTGTTCAACGCCAAAACCAAGCGTTTGCGCCACACCAAGGATGGTTGCAACAACCGCCACGATATCGATGAGGTTGCCCAGAAAGCCCGACAGCGAAGAGCCAAACAGCGGCGTCAGCGAGGAGCGGATCGTCAGCGGCAGACCGCGGCGGTAGCTGAAGAACGCAAGCGCAAGACCCGCGATAGCGTAGCACGCCCAGGCGCCCAGACCCCAGTGAAGGAACGACCAGACATAGGCCTCGCGCACGTTATCCTCACCCAGCGCAGTGGTGGCGCCTTGGATGACGGAGGGGTTGTTCTTGAAGTGGGCCACCGGCTCGGCCACGGCCCAAGTCAGCATGCCGACACCGATCCCGGCACCGAACATCATCGAAAACCAGGAGAAGTTGCTGAACTCGGGCTTTTCGCCCGGTTGGCCTAGGTTCAAGCGCCCTGCAGTCGGCCAGAGGGCGAGCCCGAGGCAGACAAGCACGAAAAACGTCACGACCCAGATGTACCAGGCGGCGAAGTTTTCCAGAATTACGCTGTTCCAGTCGCCCAGAATCGTGCCGGCCTCGGTTGGCCAGACAATGCACCAGACGACGAGCATACTGATGATGATCTTACTGATCACCGCAACGTTGACGCTGAACCCTCGATAAAAACCGCTATCAGCGGTTTTGATCGGCAGCTCCGTCAATGGAGGTTGAATAGACATAGATACCTTCCTGTTGTCGTTTTTATGACAAGAGCAAAGCACGGGTAGAGACATAAACGAAGTGTTAATTCGAACAGTACAGGTCGCATTGGACACCAGAACGCCGTTTTTGTTTCTGATATGAAAAAACGGCCTTCAATTTTCAAAAACAGCGCCGTTTCTTGCGTCGAAAATGGCCGTATTGCCCGCAAAATATGTCTCATTTTTAGAGATTCGCGGCTTTCATTGCTCTGTGCATGGTCGGACCCGACGGTACCGTTCATCCTCGATAACGGCCCAAAATCGTCAAATCACACCCATTTACTGTCGCTGTTTCACCAGTATTCGCCCTGAACCCTGTCACCCTTAATGCACGCACCGCGCGAAGCCGCGGACAAAGGGTGTCGTTTTCAGACCTTACAAAACGATGACGCCCACACTGGTGCCGACGTCACACAAGATGGCAGGCCAACTCAGAAACAGGGAGCCAATCTCATGGCGATAAAGGAACCGTTCACGGACCTTGATATCAACAAACAGGAGTCAGGGTTCTATGAAGGCTACAGCCTTCCCATCGCCCTCAAGTCCAAAGCGATCATGGTCGCGCTTGTCTTGTGGGCCATCATTTTCCCGGTCAGTGCCAATGGCACTCTGGACAACTGGAACTGGGCGTTGTTGCAGGGCTTCAATGCATTCTACATCATCTCTGTGGGTGCATTTGCGTTTTTCCTGTTTGCCCTCGCCATACTCCCCACAGGCAGGCGAAAGCTGGGGGGCGTCGATACGGTCCCGGAATTCTCCAACTTCTCCTGGTTCTCGATGATGTTTGGCGCCGGACTTGGTGTCGGCCTTATGGTCTTTGCGACGGCTGAGCCGCTTGGGCTATGGGGATCCAACCCCGTTGTTATCGCGGGGAACGTCGAGGGGAATTCGTCCGAAGCCTTGACGTCAGCGTATCGCTACACGTTCCTGCACTACGGATTCCATGCCTGGGCTATCTACGTGGTGACGGGTTTGAGCCTTGCCTACTACGCCTACACCCGCGACATGCCTTTGACGATCCGGTCTGCCTTGACCCCGCTTCTGGGGAAGGTCGCCAACGGAATCGTGGGGCATGTTGTCGATGTGCTGGGCGTTGTCGCAACCATCCTTGGTGTATCTGTGACCATCGGATATGGGGTGAGCCAGTTCGTCGATGGTGTTTACGCCGTGACTGGCATGGATTGGTTGATGGGTGCCAGCGACGGGGATGCACCACCTGCCCCGTCCACCGTCGGCCTGTTGTCAGCGCTTGCCATCATCATGTTCCTGTCGATCCTGTCTGCAGTGTCGGGCGTCGGACGCGGGATCAAGTACCTGTCGAACCTGAACCTCGTTCTATCGATCATCCTGCTGATGACTTTCGTGATCTTTGGCAGCTTCGTGTTTGCCATGACGACCTATGGAACAGCGCTGGTAGATTACATCATCCAGTTCATCCCGCTCAGCTTCGAAGCGTATAGTCCTTTGGCGCAAGATGCCTTTGCCGCCACTCTGCCGGCCGACGCCGCACCGCTTGCGGCTGATCTGTACGGTGGGGCGACAAATGCGTGGGGCAGTCTGGATGGCTTTACCGAAGGGCTGGAGGGCGCCGCAGCCTCTCTGCCCCCCGAGACACAGGATGCGGTGTACGATGCAGGCAGCCAGGGACGGCTCTTTGGCTGGCAATCGGGCTGGACCACGTTTTACTGGGCCTGGTGGATCGCGTTCTCGCCCTTTGTGGGCCTGTTTCTCGCCCGCATCTCAAAGGGTCGCACGATCCGTGAGTTTATCTTGGGCTGCGTGTTCGCACCCGCATTGGTATGTTTTGCTTGGATGACTATCCTTGGCGGCACCGCCATTGATCTGGAGCTGCAAGGCGTGGCCGAAGGCGCGATCATCGGCGCGTCAAACACCAACAAACTGTTTGTCACACTCAGCTACATGATCGAGGGCGGCTTCCTGTCTGCCATCACCATCATGTGCGTTGTGCTTATTATGACGTTCCTTGTCACTTCGGCGGATTCCGGGATTCTTGTGATGAACACGATCATGTCCGGCGGCGCGCAGGAAACAGGTATCAAGCACCGGATCATCTGGGGTCTGATCATGACAGGGGTGATCGGCGGTTTGATCATCGCGGGGGCTTCAGGACGCGGGGGCGACCCCCTGGCATCGCTTCAGGACGCAATGATCATAGGCGCCCTGCCCTTTACCATCATCATGGTCCTGATGGTGTTGTCGCTGATCAAGGCATTGTTCAATGACAGCCGCCGCGCCAAGGAGGACGGTGCCATCGGTCAACCAGCCGAGTAAACGCAGGTATGAACGGCGAAGGGGCGCATGTTATGCACCCCTTCCACATCGCAGGTTCAAGCTTAAAGTGCCGCGCGCATCTTCTCTGCATGCGCCTTGATCGCCTCCATATCACCCATTTTGCCCGGTGGACGCATCGAAACACCGTCGTGACGTGGGTGGATATGAAAGTGCAAATGAAACACCTCTTGGCCGCCCGCCGTTTCATTGAACTGCTGAACGGTGATGCCATCGGCATCAAATGCGGTCTTGGCCGCGTTTGCCACCTTCTTGACCGTGGACATGACGGAGGCCAACTGTGCGTCGCTGGCATCCAGCACATTGCGGCATGGTGTTTTGGGGATTACCAGACAATGTCCGTCTGTGCGCGGCATGATATCCATGAAGCAAAGGGTGTCATCGTCCTCGTAGACGGTGACATTGGGGATTTCGCCCCTCAGGATCTTGGCAAAGATGTTCTGGTCGTCATAGGCGGTCATCGCGGGTCTCCGAAAACTGTTCGAAGACCCGTCTAGACCGATCAGGCGTTCACGTCGACCACGACGCGGCCCTTCACTTGCCCTTGCAAAATGTCTGCACCCAGCTTTGTCAGATCGGACAGAGTGGCGGGCTGAACCATGGCTTCAAGCTTGTCCATGGGGAGATCTTTCGCGATGCGACCCCAAGCGCGGACGCGGTTGTCATAAGGTTGCATGACACTGTCGATGCCCAAGAGGTTCACACCCCGCAGCAGGAACGGGACAACTGTCGCGGGCAGACCTGCACCCCCCGCGAGACCAACAGCAGCAACCGAAGCGCCATATTCCATCTGCCCCAATACCCGAGCAAGCATGGCTCCGCCCACGGCATCCACGCAGCCACCCCAGGTTTCAGATTCCAGCGGCCGCTTGACCGTTTCGTTGATCTCCTCCCGCGCCACGATCTGTGTTGCCCCGAGCGATGTCAGGTAGTCTGCGGTTTCTGGCCGTCCGGTCACACCAGCAACCTTGTGGCCCAGATTGGCCAGGATGGCCGTTGCCACAGACCCAACACCACCCGCGGCACCGGTCACAAGCACCGGACCAGGCTTGATACCATGATCTTCCAGCGCCATCACCGCCAGCATTGCAGTAAAGCCCGCCGTACCCACGGCCATGGCCTGCCTCGTATCAAGGCCTTCCGGCAGTGGCACCAGCCAATCCGCCCTGACGCGCGCCTTCTGGGAATAGCCGCCCCAATGCGCCTCGCCCACGCGCCAGCCGGTCAGCACGACCTTGTCGCCGGGTTTGTAGCGGTCATCATCCGACGCCTCGACCGTCCCGGCAAAGTCGATGCCTGGCACGTGGGGGTATTTGCGAACCAATCCGCCACCCGGACCAATGCAAAGACCGTCCTTGTAGTTCACGGTCGAATACTCAACCGCTACGGTCACCTCAGCCTGCGGCAGATCATCCAGCGACAGTTCCTGCACCGCAGCGGACGTTTTGCCACTTTCTTCGTCCTTGTTGACCACCAGTGCATTGAACATTTTGTTCTCCATTTTCCTGGGGATGATCCCCTGCTTCATCTTGCAAAGTAAACTTCGGGGTCCGGGGCAGCGCCCCGGTTCCACATCTATAACCAGAACGATTCTTGTACCGTGGCCCGGCGTATCCCATCGAGGGTGTCGACTTCGAGGTCAGTTCCGGGATCCCAATGCGTCATGCGCACCATACCGATGGCCACGTTGGTCTTAAAGTCCGGCGACCATGCAGCCGACGTTACCTGCCCCACGCGTTTACCGCCGGCCAGAAGTGGCCAAGGCCGGTCACAGGTCGGCACCGCATCCCCATGGATAACGATGGGGCGAATTTGCTGAACCGGCCCTTCCTTGGACACGCGCAAAAGCGCATCACGTCCAATACAACCGATAGCCGTCTGCGTGTCGCAGAACCGCCCCAACCCGCACTCATGCGGTGTGTTGTCGTCGGTCATGTCATTGCCATAGCTCAAGAGCCCACCTTCGATCCGCTCAATGGCATTGGGGCAGCCCGCACGGACCTGTAGGTCTTCGCCTGCGTTAAACAACGCGTCCCACAGCGGCATGCCAAGCGCGCTGTCTGGCACATAGATTTCGAACCCGCCTTGCTTGGAGTAACCTGAGCGGGCAATGGCCAGGTCCTGCCCCTCGAACTGGAACATATCGAAGCGGAAAAAGCGGATGTCGCGCACGCGGTCGCCAAACACGCGCTCCAGCAGATCATCGGCCTTGGGCCCCTGGATGGCCAGCGGCGACACGTCCGGCTCATCCACCAGCACGTCCAGGCGGTAGCCGTTAGCGATGCCCTTGACCCAGAGCAGCAGATCGCTGTCAGCAATGGAAATCCACCACCGGTCCTCGCTGAGCTTGACCGCAACAGGATCGTTGAGCATGCCGCCCGTCTCATCCACGATGGGCACGTAGTAGCACTGTCCCGGCAGCATCCGGCGCAGATCGCGCGGTGTCAGCATCTGCATCAGCCGCCCGGCGTCCGGACCGCGAAGTTCGACTTGCCGTTCGACCGAGACGTCCCAGACCTGAACGTGGTCTTTGAGATGGCGGTAATCTGCCTCGACGCTTTCGAACACGGTCGGCAGCAGCATGCGGTTGTAGATGGTGTAGGCTTTGACGCCTGCCGCCTCGACCCCTTCAGAAAAGGGTGTGCGGCGCAGGCGGCGTGACGGAGATATGACGGCCATCAGTCGTCCTTTGGCATGAACACAATATCAGTAACGGGAGCGGTCAGACCGGCGGCCGTCATCATGGCGTGGACCTGACCCCGGTGGTGGGCCTGGTGGGTGAAAAGGTGCACCACGCAGGTTTCAAGCGGCATTTCAAAGTCCTGCTGTAAGGTGCTGGAATGCCAAGACAAATCGCCCTTGAGCGCGACGGTGTCGAGGCGGTCGCCCCAAAGGCGGATCGTGCCGTCCATGCGGAAGCGCTCCGCACTCCAGACCGCGAATGTCGGGGTGAATTCCTTGTGCTGTTCGGGCGGAACCGACGGCGGAGGCAGGTCCGCGTCGAACCGGCTCATCCAGATCGTGTCGCCCCACAGGATGTGGTTGAGCGTCGCCATGATGGACCCGAAGAACGCGCCGCGATCCTTGCGCAGGTCCTCGTCCGGCACGCCTGTGAGCATTTCCGTCAGTTGGCGGTTCTGCCAGGCGTTGTAACGGGCCATGGTACGTACATAACCCGCGTCGATCATGGCTTGGGACCTTTCCAGTCGATCGGGCAGATTTCCGCGGATTTGCCGCCGAAATCCCAGATTCGGCCGTAGTCACGCACCTTGGATTTCACGCCGCGGGCTGCGATGATATCCGGCCCCATCCAGTACTTGGAGTTGGTGATCATCACCGGGTGATCCTCGGACTTGCCGGTGATCATCTCGATCTCGCCCTGGATCTTGCGCCCGATATAGAGGCCGCGTTTCTTGCCTTCGCGCACGATCTCGACCTTCTCGCGTTCGGCGCCCACGATGTCGCTGACCAGCATGGTGAAGAGGCCCGTAGTGCCGCCTGCGGCGCCAGAGAATATCTGCAGTATGCCATTGTAGGCCTTGCCGCTTGCGCGCTCGTCCACATAGGCCGCGACGCGCCAGCCGCCTTCCCCCATACGACCAGGGATATCGACCATCAGGCCGACGTTCAGGCCGCTCAGGTCCTCGCCTTCGAAATGCCCTTCGTCGATGGCAATGGCCATCCACGCGTGGCAATGCCCTTCAGTGGGGGGATGCGCGCCAAGCGAGACGACGCAGGGACAAAAGAGCTCGCACGAACAGTTGAGAAACAGTTCGCCCTTGATAGCCCATTCGGTGGGCGACATCTGCCGCCGGCCCGGGTTGGGCATCCGGCTGTCGATGCGCTGACTGACCGGCAACTTATCCGCGTCGGGGCGTTTTTTCACGGCCATCTTATCCTCCTGAAACAACGGGGTATGCGAGCACACCGATACCACCCAGCACCAGTAGAACCCCCATGGGTTTTGTAACAACATGCCCGATCTGGGGCAGTTTTTCGATCACCATAAACAGCGTGGCAAGGCCCATCCACAAAAGGCTCATCACCCCACCAACGAAGCCAAGGGCCATAAAGCCCCAACAACAGCCCACGCAAAACGCGCCGAGGCCGAGCCCCATGCGCAACCCGCCCGCAAAACCGGTGCGCCAGTGGCCGAGAAAATAGGTCATGGGGCTATGGCAAACGCCGTGGCAGATTTCCTTCGCTCGGGTGAATTGGAACAGACCGACGGCCAGCAGCAGCAGGCCCGCAAATGTGGTGGTCTTGGATATGCCCAGCATGTCGATGATGCCACCATAAAGCAAGACCAGTTGCACAGCCGATATCAGCGCAGCAAAGGCGACCCAAACCACGAAGTAGCCCAGTAGCACACCCAGCCACCCTGCCCGCGTGCCGTTTGCCGACACCATCAGGTCCTCGTAGCTGCGCAAGGTCGGCACCAGTGTTGGCAGCATCATCGCCGCCATCATGATCGCCCACATCGCGAACAGCGGACCGAAGTTAGCCATGGGCATGTACATGGGCATGCGCGGGTCCATAGCTGCCATGTGCGCGCCCATCTCTCCGGGCCGTCCGATCAGATCGAGGTCCATGTTCATCGACATGGAATACATGACCCACCACGACGCCAAAATCGCGCCGAAAAACCCAAGCCACAGGGTCGAACGAACGATGTGCGACATGTGTCCTCCCTGACCTCATGCGACTCAATGCTTGCCAGATTAAATGTCAGACATTAAAATGTAAGACAAATGAAAATTGATCCCGACAGCACAGTTGATCTTTCGGCCCAGATTGCCAAGGCGATCCGCGATGCCATCATAGCGGGTGATTTGATTGTGGATCAAAGGCTTCCGTCCGAAGCGGAGCTTGCCGACCACTTCGATGTGTCACGGCCTACGGTCCGCGAAGCATTGAAGCGACTCGCTGCGCAATCGCTGATCCGCACCCAGCGCGGCGCGACCGGTGGCGCGTTCGTAAACAGGCTGCGGTTCGAAGATGCCTACGCGCAACAAGTCACGACCTCGACCTTGTTGCTGTCCATGAACGCCGTCAGCTTCGATGTGGCGTGCGAAGCCCGGTACGCGCTCGAACGTGCCTGCGCTCCACTGTCTGCTGAACGTCGCACGCCGGATCAACTGGCGACCATGCGCGCTGAAATCCACCGTCAGGGGCAGCCGGGCCTCACGGATGAGGCATTTTGCGCCTCTGACGTTACCTTTCATCGAGCATTGGTGGACGGCGCAGGCAACAAGGTGCTCAGCTATCAGCTTGCGGGTGCCGTCGAGGCCATGCAGCCCCTGATGAACATGATCACCTTCACTGCCCGGTCGCGCGAAGCGATCGTGGCGCTGCACACAGACATCGCGGACGCGGTCGAGGCGCAGGATGCACCCAAGATCGACGCGACATTGGTCAAACTAGAAGCCTACACGCGAGAGCTGGCCCATTCGGTCGTCACTGCCCGCGCGCAAAAGGCCGCAGAAAAGGAGCACAAGACCGCCTGATCCTTCCCCAAAAAGTCGCAAAGGCATCCGAGGGGTCGGGCACTGATCGTCAACCATACGTCAGGGAGGACGCTATGAATTTAAGACCAGATCCCACATTTCACCCCTCGCCCAAGATGGCCATGGAAGCCCCGGTTGAGAAATTGGCGTTTACGCTGATGCTCAGCCCTGATGGGACCAAACCCGATGGCCTTGCGGTTGTCGATGTTGATCCCACGAGCGACACTTACAGCCAGATCGTCCATGAGCTTTATGTCCCCAACCTTGGTGACGAGTTTCACCATTTCGGTTGGAATGCCTGTTCTTCGGCGCTCAGCCCCCTCACCGGCCACGCGTTTCTTGAACGCCGTTACCTGATCATTCCTGGCATCCGGTCGTCGCGCATCTACATTATTGATGTAAAGGAACCGCTCAAAGCCAAGATCCACAAGATCATCGAACCCGAAGAACTGTTTGAGAAGACGGGCTATTCCCGCCCTCACACCATTCACTGCGGACCCGAGGGCATCTATGTATCGACCCTGGGCGGCGGTGGTGAGGATGGCACCGATGGCCCTCCCGGTATCTTCATCATGGATTGCGAAACCTTCGACATTCTGGGCCGCTACGAGATGGACCGCGGCATTCAGGACAAGCATTACGATTTCTGGTGGAACCTGCCGCGCGACTACATGGTCAGCAGCGAATGGGGCCTCCCGCCGCAATTCGAAAATGGTGTGGTGCCCGAGGATCTTCTGTCCAACAAATACGGCCACACGATCCACTTCTGGGACCTGCGCGGGCGCAAGGTAACGAAGTCCATCGACCTGGGAGAAAACCACCAGATGGCGCTGGAGATCCGCCCTGCCCATGACCCGGTCAAGGAATACGGCTTCTGTGGCGTGGTGGTCGACACCACCAACCTGCAGGGTGCGATCTTTACCTGGTGGCGGGATGAGGACGGTGAATGGCAGGCCAAGAAGACGATCACCATCGACCCCGTGCCTGCGGACGCGGACGACCTGCCCGATCTCCTCAAGGGCTTTGGTGCGGTGCCACCGCTGGTCACAGACATCGACCTGAGCCTCGATGACAAGTACCTCTACGTTGCCTGCTGGGGTCTTGGTGAAATGCATCAATACGACGTGTCCGATCCGATGAATCCCGTGCTCGCTGGCAAGGTCGAAATTGGCGGCATCGTCAAGAAAACCAAACACCCCAATGGCAAGGACTTTGGCTACGGTCCGCAGATGGTCGAGATCAGCCGCGATGGCAAACGCGTTTACTGGACCAACTCGCTTTATTCCACCTGGGATGACCAGTTCTATCCCGGCGAGCGTGGTGCGGCGATGGTCATGGCCCACGTGGGTGAAGATGGCGGACTGACGCTGGATGAAAACTTCTGGACCAAGTTTCCCGAAGGCTACCGCAGCCACCAGATCCGGCTTGAAGGTGGCGACTGTTCGACGGACAGTTTCTGCTACCCATCAGTCTAAATGGACATGACGACGGCGGCGGGCCTCTGGCTCGCCGTCATCCTCTCCGGCCTCTACCACGGCCTGAACCCCGGCATGGGATGGCCACTGGCTGTGTCGTCGGCCCTGTTTGAACGCAGGCGCAGTGCGCTCTGGCCCGCTCTGGGTGCCCTATCGCTCGGTCACTTCGTGGCTATGCTGGGCATTCTGCTGCCGTTTTCGATGATGACATTGCTGATCGATTACCAAGGCGAAATACGCATTGGCGCGGGGCTGATCGTGATTGCGATGGGCGTCTACCTTGCCATCACGCGCAAACATCCCCGTTTCCTTGCGCGCATTCCTCCGCACAAGCTTACGCTGTGGTCTTTCCTTGTCGCACTCGCGCATGGCGCCGCCTTGATGCTGGTGCCGATTTACCTGGGCCTATGTGCAATTGAGGAACTGGATGCGGGCCACCGCGCAGCCTCCGCCTTGATGGCAACAACAGCGCTGGCCCTTGGCGTGGCTGTGCTGCACACCGCTGCCATGATGGGGTCTGGCGGGGCCGTGGCCTATGCCGTGCACCGCTGGTTGGGCCTCAATTTCCTCAAGCGGGGTTGGTTCGACCTCGAGCTTGTCTGGGCACTCAGCCTGATTGTGGTAGGTGGTGTCGGGCTGTGGACCGCGTTCTGAAAAAGGCATTGACCTGGCGGCAACAGACCGCAACTGTCTGAGAAGAGACGTGCGGTACCGGAATGCCCAATATGTTGCGACTGATCGATAGAACATTGGGTAAATGGCTGCGCCACTTTTTCTTTGCCATTGTGCGCACGTATTTTTCGCTGTTCTACAATGTCAGCTGCTCGGGCAAACACCTGCTACAGGACACGCAAGGCGCGCTGATCCTTGCCACCCATGTCAGCCGCTTCGACGGACCGTTGATCGCCGCGATCCTCTATACGACGCAGCGTATCCGGCCCGTTGTGCACTACAAAGAATACTACAACTGGATGCAATGGTTCCCCATGTTCGTGGCCCGTGCGATCCCGGTCAGTTCACCCAAGTCCTGGCCAGCGGAAAAGCGGCAAGCCCAGAAAGAGGCAAGCATGCAACGTATTCTGTCTGCCCTCGATAGTGGCGAAAGCATCCTGCTGTTCCCCTCAGGTCACACACGACAACAGGAACCCGAGGTGATTGCACCACACCTGTCCGGTGCGCAAGACATCCTGCAAGCCAACCCCGATAGCCCCGTCCTGCTGCTCAGGCTCGACGGTTTGGGCCGGTTCCAACCCGCGCGATATGACTATTTCTGGACGTTCATCGGACGCAGCAAGGGGCGTCGCCATATCTCGGTCGACATCAAAACGGTCGATGACCTCGACCCGGGCATCGATCTTGCGGCCTTCAACAAAGATCTTGAGGACCGGTTTAACACACCCATACGCGACAGCTTCTAGACTTGCCTCGGGCCATACTTGGCCCTACGTGCCGCGCATGATCGACATACTGAACATCCTCGCCGCACTCCTGACTATCGCTTTCGGCCTCTTCGGTTTTGTAGCGCCGCGGTACACGGCCTCCGCTCTAGACCTTGCGCCGACAAACAGCACCATGGGGCTGAGCGAAATGCGCGCCTCTGTGGGCGGGCTTTTTGTGGTGGCGGGGCTCGCTGCCATCTGGATCGATGCACCATTGGCCTATGCAATGATCGGCTTTGCCTTTGCCGGCGCGGCCTTGGGGCGGTGTCTGTCTTTAGTGTTTGACAAACCTCCGGTGAAAAAAGTGTTGATCTTTGGTGGTATCGAAGCAGTGCTTGCAGGATGGTTTCTGATCGCTAATCCCTTTTGATCAGAGGCTTACATTCCAAACTTAATGAGCACCATTTCCATTTCCTATTTCAAAAAATTCCCGACTTGAGCCCCTCACAGATTGCAAAAGGTGCGCTCTTCACTTATCTAATCGGTGTCCTTCGGGACTATGGACATAAACGCGCTCGTAATAAACGGATCGGACCCGGGGGCGGTACCCGGCGGCTCCACCAAATATCCTGTCGTTTGCGGGATCATGGGGCCGAAATAGGATCGACGGACGTCTAAAGGTGTTAGCTTTGTCTCGGCTGTCTGCCACCGTTACCGGCGAAAACAGTACAATTGCAAACGACAATCGTGCTCCGGTTGCTATGGCTGCGTAAGCAGTCCTAGTCGAACCGACTTTAAGCCCTAGCGCCTAGCCGCGTTAGGCGGGGTTCGCAGGCACCTGGCAACAGAAGCCTGCACTTTCACAAAGATTTTCGTGTTTTCTGAATACCTTCAAGGATTGTTAAGTCCGTGGCGCTATCGCTGTGGTGTTAATAGTCCGATTGAATACGAGGGGCGCATGCCGCACAAGGTCAAGACCCTGCAAGGCTGGTACGACGAGGTGTGGATCAAGGGTGATCTTGACGCGATCCCCAAATTTCTTGCGCCCAACGCCCGCTCGCGCGGGATCATGGGCGATACTCCCTTTTCGATCGAGGACCTCAGCGAGCTTGTGACCATGGTCCGCGAACTGCTTGGCCCCATCGAAATCACCCTGCCAATCACCATGGAGCAAGACGACTGGCTATCGGCATTGGTTGAGATCAAAAGTCACTCGGCGGACACGGGTGATCCGGTACATGTCTTCGGGCAAGTGATCGCACGGTTCGAGGGAACGCAGATGGTCGAAATTTACACGGGCACAGATTCACTGACGCTATTTGAGCAACTCAGCTTACTTCCCGAAAATGCGATGGCTGTCATGCTTGGCGGGACGCGTCTGCGATAGTGGCTGCAAAGTGTTTTGTTCATACCTTCCTGTCAGCACTCCCATTTTCTCCAGTGTCCACACGAGAAACCTACCATTCAGTAAGCTCTGTTGTGCAGTTGACGATCGTATCCCACATCCGGCAGCCATTCTGCTTCGAAATTCCTTTCTGTTAAAACATGCTGAGCCTGCTACCGGTATGTCGACTTCGTTATGGGGTTGCATTTAAATCTGCAAAGCTTCCGGCAATCCAAAGGGTTGACGGACGCGACATCCAAGCGCAATTTTGTCAGCGGGGCCAACGCGACTGCCCCATCAGGCCGAACATCCTTACTGGCCCAAACGTCGCATCCTTTTGTTGTGCTCAAAGGATGCTGCAATGGACCATTCGTATTACTCCATATCTGCGTTTGAACTACTGACTTTGTTGGGAACAGACAAGGCGCCGTGCCTGATCGACGTATGCCTAACCGAAGACATTAAAGCTGAACCGTGGCGTCTGCCTGGCGCGCAACATGTCCAACACCGCGACGTCCAGCTGTGGGGTGCTGCACATGCCCGAGACAGACCAGTCATCACTATTTGCCAAAAGGGTTTGAAGCTGTCGCATGGCGCCGCAGCCCAATTGCGCAGCATGGGCTTTGACGCACGAGCACTGACAGGCGGGAACCGCGCATGGTGTACCGCCAATTATCCACGCATTGCGTTGAGCGACTCTCCTGCACCGGGAACATCATGGGTTTTGCATGCGACCCGCGACGCACATGCGTGTATTGCTGCTTGGGTGATCCTTCGCTGGTATGACCCCCGCGCCATACTGATGTGGGTGGCCTCCGAACATGTGCAGGATGTTGCCGCGCGCTTTGAGGCATATGCTCTGCCAGAAACCCCTCTTGCTCAGAGCTTCGCCGCAACCGGCCTCAGGTATCCTGATCTTTTGGATTTTGTCACATCCGTTGATACTCTGACAAATCCCGTCACATCACTGCTTGGCGTGTTGTCCAATCTTCATGAACGTGATGAAGACTTGATACACGCCGCCCTGCCGTTTCTTGACGCGGCCTGGCTGGTACATCGGCAATCCGATCGGCAGGAGGTCGCATGAGGGAACAGAGCTGGTCCCGACTGATCCAGGTCTTCGGACGCATCGGTTTGCTGTCTTTCGGTGGGCCTGCAGCACAAATTGCATTAATGCACGACACGCTCGTGTCGCGCGAAAAGTGGTTGACCGAGGATCAGTACCTGCGCGCCCTATCGCTCTGCATGCTGCTGCCCGGACCCGAGGCAATGCAATTGGCCACATATGCGGGCTGGCGGCTGCGCGGTGTGGCGGGAGGGCTGCTTGCCGGATTGCTTTTTGTCATTCCGGGGGCCGCCGTGATCCTTGTTCTCGCACTCGCCTATATTCGCTTTGGCGATATCCCTATGGTGCAGGCCGCGTTCCTTGGCATCAAGGCGGCTGTCATCGTCGTCGTGTTGCAGGCACTTATGCGGCTGGGACAAAAGGCACTGAACGGCCTTATCGCGTGGGGCCTTGCTGGCGCGGCCTTTGTTGCGTTGTTCGTGTTTGGTGCCCCTTTCCCTTTGGTCGTGATTGGCGCAGGCTTGGTTGGCGCGTTGCGTGCCGATGGTGCAGCCGCCGTGACAAACCCCGCCCCGGTCAGGACCCAAACTGCGCGCACCATCGCGGTTTTCGGGACACTCTGGCTCGCGCCGCTTGTTGCGCTATGGCTCACTGCCCAGAGTTTCCTGCTCGAAATCGGCCTGTTCTTTTCCAAACTTGCGGTCGTGACGTTTGGCGGGGCTTACGCCGTGCTCGCCTATATGACCCAGCAAGTCGTCCAGGATCACGGCTGGATTACAACCGGGCAGATGATAGACGCCCTGGGGCTTGCAGAAACCACACCCGGCCCACTGATCCTTGTAACCGAGTTCGTGGCACTGCTTGCGGGCTACGCTCAGGGCGGTCTGACACTTGCCCTTGCGGCAGGCGCGCTGACGCTGTGGGTGACTTTTGTGCCGTGCTTTCTCTGGATCTTTATGGCTGGACCATATCTGGATCACATCGCCACACGGCCCCGGCTGTCGGCCGCGTTGCAGGGTATCACGGCTGCCGTGGTCGGCGTCATCCTGAACTTGTCGGTATGGTTTGCGTTGCATGTCGTGTTTGCAGATGTCGGCACAGCCAAGATAGGCGCCCTGCCCGTCCCAGACCCTTCGACCCTCAATCCTTGGGCGATCGGCCTGACAGTTGCCGCAGGGCTTTTGATGCTGCGCTTGCGCGTCAGTTTGCTGGCGACATTGGCGATCATGGCGGCGTCAGGTTGCGCACTTTCACTTTTGGGGCTGGTTTAATCCCATTGAACGCGCGCCACCTCTTCCCTCTGCGTTAAATTGGGATATGGTTGATACACGCAGCACGAGGATCACCATGAGCCGGAGCATTGATTACGGCAACCTGATGCACGAGGCCATGCGCGGCCTTATCCGAAAGGTGTTGACGGATGTTGCACAGAACGGGCTACCCGGCACACATCATTTCTTCATTACCTTCGACACAAGCCACCCAGACGCCGAGCTGGCCGACTGGCTGAGTGATCGCTACCCGGGCGAAATGACGGTGGTGATGCAGCACTGGTATGACAAACTTGATGTCGGGGCCGAGGGCTTTGCCGTGACACTGAACTTCGGCGATGCCCCGGAACCCCTGTACATACCCTACGATGCGATCAAGACCTTTGTAGATCCGTCGGTCGAATTTGGGCTCCGCTTTGAGACCCAAGGCGAGGACGAAGACGAAACCGCGCCAGCGACACCGCCGGAAATCTTACCAAGCCGCGCACCCGCCGCCCCCAAACCAGCGCTTGAAGACAAAGCGAAGGCTGACGATGAGGGCAAAGATGCCGACATCGTGTCTCTCGACAGTTTCAGGAAGTAACCCGGCAATCAGTCCCGGGTCAGGAATGTTTCCACTGCACGCAGGATTTCCCCGTCCTGGATGTTCTGGAAGTTCAAGTCCAATCCGCCTTCAGTCAATGTGCGGTCATATTGCTGCAGGCTGTAACCACCATCGGTGCTCACGAACAGGGAATAGACCGTCAGCGTCTCTGCATCGATGCGCGCCCAAACATAGGGTTCGCCTTTCATCGGGTCGAGTTGCACTTCATGACCAAAAACGTTCTTTCTTTGAGCCGCTGCATAGACTTCGCCTCGGCCGCTTGGCACAAAATCGACGGAATATGATTTTTCTGACAGCTTACCGGATGCTCTACGCGTGACCGATGTCCACGTGACAGTGAACCCGTATTTCGTCGTATTGATCTTTACGCTCATATCGCGGGGAATCTTTGTTCCGTCCGCTTGAATAACATCGGCACTGCCCGAGTATTCACCGACAAACGGTGCAATATCCGCCCGTACAGGTGCCCCAAGTGCGAGCATGGTAAAGCCTAGTGCAAAGAGGGCAGCAAAAAAGGGCCGCGTCGAGCCGCCAACAAGTGCGCGTGAGACATTCATGAGGTGGTCCTTTTTCCTCCTGTTTCCCCAGATATAGGAACGCTCGCACACGGATGCACCCTCGGTTCGCCAATGTGTGATGACATCATCCATGATCCAGCGCACCAGTCCTTGTCTGCGCTGCCCTTGGCCGGTAGATGCATGACATCACGACGACACGCCTAAAAGGAGCCGCCCCATGGCCGACACCCGCACTGAATCCGACAGCTTTGGTCCGCTGGAGGTTCCAGCCGACAAGTATTGGGGTGCGCAAACGCAACGCTCCATCATGAACTTCCCGATTGGTTGGGAAAAGCAGCCTGTGGCTGTGGTGCGAGCACTTGGTGTGATCAAGAAGGCCTGCGCAATGCAGAACAAGGCGCAGGGCACGCTTGACGCGAAACTGGCCGATGCGATCATCGAAGCGGCGGGCGAAGTCGTTGCGGGCAAGCTGGATGACAACTTTCCGCTGGTGGTCTGGCAGACCGGGTCTGGCACGCAATCGAACATGAACGCCAACGAGGTGATCGCGAACCGTGCTATCGAAATTCTGGGTGGTGTGATCGGCTCAAAGGACCCGGTGCACCCCAACGATCACTGCAATATGGGCCAGTCGTCGAACGACACATTTCCGACGGCCATGCACATCTCGACCGCGATGACAGCGCGCGACGTGCTTTTGCCGGGTCTTGAGAAACTGCACGCGGCGCTCGAAGCCAAGGTCGCGCAGTTCGATGGGATCATCAAGATCGGTCGAACCCATACGCAGGACGCAACCCCGCTTACGCTTAGCCAGGAATTCTCGGGCTACAACCATCAGGTCGCCATGGGCATTCAGCGAGTCAAAGACGCGCTGGGCCGCATCTACGAATTGGCGCAAGGCGGCACAGCCGTTGGCACTGGCCTGAACACCAAGGTCGGCTGGGCCGAGGCGGTCGCGGGCCACATGGCTGACATCACCGGCCTGCCCTTTGTCACCGCCCCCAACAAGTTCGAGGCGCTGGCAGCCCATGATGCCATGGTCGAAATGTCCGGCGCACTGAAGACGGTCGCTGCGTCACTCTTCAAGATCGCCAATGACATTCGGCTGCTGGGTTCCGGCCCTCGCTGCGGCCTTGGTGAACTGGTTCTGCCCGAGAATGAGCCGGGTTCGTCCATTATGCCGGGTAAGGTGAACCCGACCCAATGCGAGGCACTGACACAGGTTTGTGCCCACGTCATGGGCAACGACGCCGCTGTGGGCTTTGCCGGGTCGCAAGGGCATTTCGAACTGAACGTCTACAAGCCGATGATGGCCTATAATGTGCTGCAATCCATGCAGTTGCTTGGAGACGCCTGTTCCGCCTTCACGGACAATCTGGTGGATGGGCTGCAGGCGGACGAAGTGCGCATTGACAAGCTGATGCGCGAGTCGCTGATGCTGGTCACCGCCCTGGCGCCCGAGATCGGCTATGACAACGCAACGAAGGTTGCCAAGACCGCACACAAGAACGGCACAACGCTGATAGAAGAAGCAGTGAAACTTGGCTTTGTCACCGAAGAACGGTTCAACGAGGTGGTGCGCCCAGAAAACATGATCGGCCCCAAGTGAGCACACCGATCAACCTAAACAAGGTTCGCAAGACCCGTGCGCGCGCTGAGAAGAAGGCGCGCGCCGACGCCAATGCGGTCACATTTGGGCTGACCAAGGCGGAAAAGGATCGCGCAAAGCGGGAAAACTCCCGGTCTGCGCGAGATTTGGACGGCAAAGCCGCCGAAACGTCCCCGTATGGTGCGAATGGGAACGACAAAAAGCCATAAATCTTAGTCAAGTTAGCGGCGTTGAGAGTTATAGGTGTTTCATGACACAGATCGATGACACAGCCGTGCGCGACCGTATCCGCGCCCTGCGCCGCGCGCGCCGTTATATTCGTGCCAACCAGGGATCGTTGGCGCGTCTGCTGAACACATATGAGCGTATTGCCGAACTCGACCCGTCACGGCGGTTCTGGGCAGAGCAGTGAGCACCCGGCCACAGAAGCACTCCCTCACCCTCAAGGGCCATCGCACCAGCGTGTCACTGGAGCCTGAATTCTGGAATGCCTTTCGCATGATTGCGGAAGAAGAGCGTCGCCCAATCAATGATTTAGCAGCTGAAATTGATGCGGGGCGCGGCACCAATGTTGGACTTGCATCCGCTATTCGGGTCTTTGTCCTCAAGCGGCTGATGGAGTAGTAAATACTTGCTTTGCCGCCGCGACCTTAGGCCCATAGCACGGATCACCGTCTTCAATGACAGTGGTCCGGTACGCACAATTCCGCTCCGAAACCACTATCTCAAAAAGTCACCGGGCTCGGAGCACTTTGTTTTTAGCGAAAAGCCTATGCAACAGATGCCTCGTAAATCTGATTGATATTGCCACCAAGCGCTGCGTGAAAGCCGTCGTCGCTCATGTCGCGCTGCAATCCTTCGGTCAGCGCACGGCTGAAGCTCGCGATCATCTTGTGGTTCTGGGCAAGCCGCGCACTGGCATCCTGCGTCGAGTATCCACCGGACAGCGCGACAACACGCTGCACACGCGGATGATCTGCCAACGCATCATAGATACCGGGTTGCTCGGGCAAGGTCAGCTTCAGCATGATGTCTTGGCCTTCGCCCAACGCCTCAGTCTGTGCCAGCAGGGCTTCAGCCAAGATCGCCTCAGCCTCGGCCTTGGTCTCGGAATGAATGTTCACTTCCGGCTCGATGATCGGGACCATACCAGCGCCTATAACCTCATGCGCGACGTCGAACTGGTTTGCGACAATCGCCTTGATCCCATCCGCATTGGCCCCGTGGATCACGGACCGTTCCTTGGTGCCGTAGATGCCCATCGCCTTAGCCGCCGCCAGCGTCTCCGCCAGCCCGGGAATGGGCTTGAGCAACTGGACCCCGTCGGCCTCGTCCTGCAGTCCCTTGTCGATCTTCAGAAATGGCACCACGCCACGCTTATCCCATAGGTACGATGGCACCGCCTGCCCTTCGATCTGTTCGTGCAGTGTTTTTTCGAACAGGATTGCGCCAATGACCTTGGCGCTTGTGAAATCCGGGCTCAGGATGATGCGTTCCCGCATTTTCTGGATCTCGCCAAACATTTCGTCTTCGGACCCATAGTCCGAAGCATCCACCCCATACAGCGCAAGCGCCTTTGGCGTGGACCCGCCAGACTGGTCCAAGGCAGCGATAAAGCCGCTTCCGTTTTCCATCTGGTCCTGCATCTTGGCAAAGTCGGTCATACCGTGCTCCAAAGTCATGACTTCAATTGCCCCAGACCTAACGCATTAACGCCGTGCAAGAAATCCCGCCAAGCCCCTGTTTGCGCTATCTTTTGCCGATATGAAGCCAGATTCCGTCTTTTGCACGAACGGTCAGGTGTGCCACAGGTACGGGCGCCCGTCCCTCCACGCATGATACCGTAACATCACGCAGCAACCGCGCCAGAATCAGCGGACCTTCGACCATGGCAAATCCGGCGCCCGTACAAACCCGTGCGCCAGCAGAAAATGGAATGTAGGCATCACGCCCACATGTCTTGCCGTTTTCGGTTTGCCATCGACCTGGGTCAAACTCGTCTGGGCGCTCCCACAACCGCTCGTGACGGTGCAAATGCCACGGACTCAGCACCAGCTGACTGCCCTGCGGCACCTCACGATCCCGGAACTTTTCAGGACAAGCCGCCTCGCGCACCATCATCGGGACAGGTGGATACAAGCGAAGCGTCTCGCGGAACACGTCTCGGGTCACCGGCAGTTTTGACATCACGGCGAAATCGCAGTCTGCCAGAGCCGTCGCCTCTGCAGCCACTTTTTCTTGCCACTCCGGGTAAAGGGCCATCAGATACAGCGCCCATGCCAGCGCGGATGCACTGGTTTCGTGACCCGCCAAGAAAAAGATCGCAACCTGGTCCATCATTTCTTCGGGGGAAAAGGTCTCGCCTGTTTCGGGATCATGTGTCGTCATGATCTTGGTCGCCAGATCATCAGGCGCGGTGCCGTCGGCAATCTCCTGTGCTCGCTGAATAACCAACTTGGCAATCAACGCCCGAATACGCGCCGCGCTGGCTCTTGTGTCGCGGCGAAACAGCCGTGGCATCCAACGCGGCAATGGGACAAAGGCGGCAAGGTTCAGAATTGGCTGGCTGCGCTGATAAGCGCGGAACTCGTGAAACACTGCGCTGGCCAACGCGTCCTCGATCGGAATGGAGAAGAGCGTGCGGAAGATGACATCAGCCGCCGCATGACTGGTCTGTTCTTCGATCTCAATCACGCCCTCGGACATACGACTGGCGGCGGCCTCCGAAGCATCCCACATGGCCGGGAACGTCTCGCGCAGGCGCCCGCCTTCAAACGCCGGATCAATAATGCGCCGCTGTCGTTTCCATGTCTCCCCATTGGTCAGAAACACTGAATTCCCAAGTAAAGGGCGCAGGCCCTCACTTACACGGTCAGACTTTGGAAAGTCCTCCGGCCGGTCCTTAAGGACCGTTTTCACCAACTCCGGTTGGTTCATCAGGTAACTGCGAAAAAACGGCGTCCGAAACTCGGCCATCCACGCGCGGTACAGACGTGCAGGCTGGGCCGATAGGATGTCCTGTCGAAAGAGCTGCATGTAGCGCCACAGCGACACACGGTCCGGGCGGCTGGGGGCTTGGGTGGGATCATGCGGCGACTGACGTGTACTTGGACACTGCGTGATCTATGCGTGACTTTGACGGTGGGCGATCTGCGTATCGATCCGCCAATGTCAGCGGCCCCGCCGTGATCCGGAAATAATCATAGTCCTTGGGCCGGTCGAAGGCACAGAGATACTGAAAATGCAGCCGGAAGAAACGCCAGCGCAATTCTTTCCAACGCGCCGGACTCAGGCTTTGAGTAAAGGCGGCAGAGAACACCAACGGCCAACGCTTGTTTTTGGGAGCAACACCCGAGACCGATACGGGATCACACAGCGCAAAGGCGCATCCGTCGCCCGGCGCCGTCACATCGACCCACGTCAATGCGTCCTGCACCGACAGAAATTGAAGATCGGCACGCAGGCGGTGTGCGTCCGGCAAGAAGGACACCATGGGAACCACCTGCCCTAAGGACAGGAATGCCAGTGCAGGTCCATTGGCGGGCACCTGCCCCGCCCGGATCAGGTCTGCCAGGATCGAAACGACCAGATGGGCACCGGATGAATGACCAACGATCAGCACTTCGTCGACGTCTTCTGACAAGGCCGCCGCTATACTGCTCCGGAAGTCGCGCATGCGTTCTTCCAATGCGGGTGGGTTCGCCCCTTTGGATGCAGCGGAATAGGCATAGTCATGCATGAGGTAGTAGGCAAAAATCTTGCCATCCTTGGACTTGAACCAACGCAATAGAGTGATGCAAGCCGCGGCGCCAAGAAGCAGCCCCCCCCATGAGCCAACGGAGCCAAATACCGCGCCAGCGCGCCACAGGGCATACCAGAGAGCGAAAGCCAGCAAGGCTTGTCCCAGCAACATGCCAACGGGGTACAAGGCGGCAATCACGGGCCCTTTCCGCAGTCGCATCAAGCGGCGCAACGCGCCGGAGGCAATGTAGGTCCACGCCGTACGCATCAATTGCAAATATGTGCCGGGTATCGAAGCCTCCATTGAGCCACGCACAATGTCGGACCAGACCAGAACCTCAATATCCGCATGCACATTGGTGCCATCCATCTCAGCATCGACCTGCCAGCCATAATGTTCAGATTTGGGTGCCGGACGCAGTGCAATCTGGTAGCCCGAGATATCCGCCTGTGTCGCCCCTTCCTTGCGATAGAGTTCGCGGTAGCGGCGGGGATGAATCGGATCGTAGCCAGGAATGTAGAACACCCGGCGACACGAGACGGATTTTGGATGCGGCCTGCTCATTCATGCACCTTTTGGTGCAATCTAGCGCGCTTCTACGGCCAAAGTAAGGCTGTGACTGCTTAGCCCAATGTGGCGAGTGCCGGGAACTGCTCGAGCAACCAGAACGAAAACCGGGTGAACAGTCCAAACAGCATCGCAGCACCGACCAGCAACAGCAGTCCGCCCATAACCTTTTCGATCAAGGCCATGTGTCGCTTGATCCTGTTCATGAAGCCCATCGCCCTGCTCATGAACATTGCGGCCAACAGGAACGGAATACCCAGGCCGGCCGCGTATATGCCAAGCAAGAATGTACCCCGTGTGACCGAGGCTTCAGATGCTGCAAGGGTCAGAATAGCACCCAATTGCGGACCGATACACGGCGTCCAGCCGAATGCGAAAGCCAATCCAAGAATATACGCACCAAACGACGACCCACCCTGATCTCCCGCATCCATCCGCGCCTCACGGTCAAGGAATGGAATGCGGAACACACCCAGAAAATGTAGGCCAAAGACCATGATCACGGCACCGGATATCTGGGCGAAGAGTATCTGGTTCTGCAAAAAGAACGCGCCAAAGGCTGACGCGGCAAAGCCGAGAATGATGAAGACAGTCGATAAGCCAAGCACAAAGAACAAAGCGGTGACAGTGGCACGGCTGCGGCCTGACTGGCCTTCTGACATCTCTCCGACAGTCATGCCCGACATGTATGCCAGATACGGCGGCACAATAGGCAGCACACAGGGGCTGAGAAAGCTGATGATGCCTGCCAGAAGCGCAACGCTCATGGCAGGAATCAGGCTTGCGTCGATGATATCGATTCCGAACATATCCCCCACCTAACCGTCCTTATCCCGCACGTCACGTGCAACACGGTCACATGTCTGTGGACAGGATGTAACATCGCGCCTATTTCGGCTTTTATGAATGACGCACACGAACTAGATGCGGTCGGGTTACTATGCCCCTTGCCCGTGCTCAAGGCACGCAAGCGCCTGCAAAAGCTTTCCTCCGGCGACTTGCTGATCATCGCCGCTGACGATCCTGCGGCAGTGGTGGACGTGCCCCATTTCTGCACTGAGGCGGGTCACGTACTTGTCTCAGCAGACACCAGCGGTCCAATCCAGCGTTACACAATCCGCAAAGGATAAGGGCGCGCCGCTGGCACGCCCCTTTGTTTACTTACCAAGCGACCACCAGCCGCGCTTTTTTGGCTTGGGTGGGTCGTCCGGAACAGATGCTGGTGCTTCGGCCACGGCTTCTGGCACCTTCACTTCTTCTGCCTGCACTGGTTTCGACACCGGTTCAGACGCAGACGCATCATCGGCTTTCACCGTCTTGGACTTCGTGCTGCGCGACCGTGTAGAGCGCGTCGAGGTTTTCTTGGGTGCTTCTGTCGCCTCTTCAACTGGCACCTCAGGTGCTTCGACCTCAGGTTTCACCTCAGCCGGTTCAGTTTCAGCGCTCTCCGCCTCTGTTGCCGCAGCCTTTGCGGCGTCCGCTTTGGCCTTGGTGGACGGACGAGACCGAGACGACCGGCTTCGCGTGGTCTTCTTCACCGGTTTTTCCGCCTGCTCCGTGGCCTCGTCTTGCTTCGGCTCCTCGGCAGTTGGTGCTTCGTCGGAAAGTGGTGCCGCTTCGTCAGACGCCGCTTCATTGGCCTCTGATGTTTCACCTTCTACCTGATCAGCCACCGTCTCCGTGCCGGACGACTTGCTGCGGCTCCGGCTGCGACGCCGACGACGACGACGTTTGGGCTTTGGTTCACCGTCCTCGCCTGTGGATGTCTCTGGAACAACCTCCGACAAGGCATCTTCGTCCTCGTCTATCTGGTCCATGATCGATGTATCGACGGACACCACGGGCGCCTCAACCGCGTTCACAACGCGAGTTGCGGTCTTGAATTTCTCGAGCGAGAAGTCGGGGCTCACGAGATGCGGGTCACCTTCAATCCGGACAGAAAGACCATAGCGGCCCTCAATCTGCGCGATATGCTCGCGCTTCTGGTTCATCAGGAAATTTGCGATGCCAACAGGCGCATTGATCAACACCTCGCGTGAGCGGCGGCGCGTCCCTTCCTCCTCAATCTGGCGCAGAATGGACAGGGCCAGATTATCATCCGACCGGATAAGGCCCGTGCCATGACACGCCTGACAGGGTTGCGTCGTTGCCTCGATCATGCCGGGGCGCAGACGCTGACGGCTCATTTCCATCAGGCCAAAGCCGGAAATCCGACCCACCTGAATGCGGGCGCGGTCGGTCTTCAGGCGATCCTTCATACGCTTTTCAACGGCGGAGTTGTTCTTACGCTCGTCCATGTCGATGAAGTCGATGACGATCAGACCGGCAAGGTCACGGAGACGCAACTGGCGCGCCACCTCGTCAGCAGCCTCCAGATTGGTTTTGAGCGCGGTTTCCTCGATCGACCCTTCCTTGGTCGCCCGGCCGGAGTTCACATCAATGGCCACCAAAGCTTCGGTCACGCCGATCACGATGTAGCCGCCCGACTTCAGCTGAACGGTCGGATTGAACATGCCACCCAGATAGGTCTCGACCTGGTAGCGGGCGAACAGCGGCAGGCTGTCCTGGTACTGCTTCACGTTCTTGGCGTGGGACGGCATGATCATTTTCATGAAGTCCTTGGCGATGCGATAGCCGCGCTCGCCCTCGACAAACACCTCGTCAATCTCGCGATTGTACAAATCGCGGATCGATCGTTTGATCAGGTCGCCCTCTTCATAGATTTTCGCGGGCGCGATGGACTTGAGCGTCAGCTCGCGGATCTGCTCCCACAAGCGTTGCAGGTACTCATAGTCACGTTTGATCTCGGCCTTGGTGCGCTTGGCCCCTGCTGTCCGAACGATCAGACCGGCACCCTGCGGCACCTCGATCTCGTTTGCGATTTCCTTGAGCTTCTTGCGGTCGGCAGCATTGGTGATCTTGCGGGAAATACCACCGCCACGGGCGGTATTGGGCATCAGTACACAATAGCGTCCAGCCAGCGAAAGGTAGGTGGTCAGGGCAGCACCCTTGTTGCCGCGTTCTTCCTTGACCACCTGCACCAGCAGGATCTGACGAACCTTGATGACTTCCTGAATCTTGTAGCGGCGCGGCCTGGGTTTGCGCGGCGGACGAATGTCTTCGCTGTCGTCCTCATCCGCGACAGATTCGATGCTGTCATCCTTGGATGTTGCATCCGCCCCCTTCGCTTTGACGTCATCGTCCTCAACGGCATCGGCAGTCGGAGCATCGTGCTCTGCTTCATCAGCCTCATCCGTATCTACAGCTTTTTCAGCTTCATCGGCTGCCGAGGTTTCAGATGCAGAGGTTTCATCCTCCGCTGCTGGTTCAACCTTCTCTGCGGTATCATCAGCCTCGGAAATCTCTTCGCCCGCTTCCGGCGTATCAACAGGCGTATCCTTGACCGTTTCCATTGGGGAAGAGGCCTCTCCCTCTGGAACGGCTACATCCGTTTCAGCATCAGCGCCTGTATCGAGGTCGATGGTCTCCATTCCCTCAATCTCGGTCGATACCTTGGCGTCCGTATCAGCGGCTTTTGACGCTTTGGACTTCGACCGCGACGACCGCTTTCGCGTCGGCTTGGGTTTATCCTCTTCGTCATCGCGCGCCTTCAACGCCTCGGCATAGGCGCGCTCTTCCTCCATCAACGCCTCGCGGTCAGCGACTGGGATCTGGTAGTAATCCGGGTGGATTTCCGAGAACGCAAGGAACCCATGGCGATTGCCGCCATAGTCCACAAACGCCGCCTGAAGCGACGGTTCGACCCGTGTTACCTTTGCGAGATAGATGTTGCCAGCAAGCTGGCGTTTGTTTTCGGATTCAAAGTCGAACTCCTCGACCTTGTTTCCGTCGACCACCACAACGCGGGTTTCTTCCGCGTGGGTGGCATCGATAAGCATTTTCTTTGGCATGAAATTCCATTGCGCGCCCGCAATCGTCTGGCGCCTGGCGGCGCAAGCGTGTTGGGGGCGTGTCTTGTCTGAGCGAATATGGACGCGCTGCAGATCAGGCCGGAGGGGCCTTCTGCCGGGAACTGTACTGTCCTCACGCGCGTCATCGCGGTTCTTCTCCGACACGGTGCTTCGTTGCATCGTGTCCGTTCATAAGCTGCGCCAGACCTTGGTCCGCGTCAGCAATTCGTGGCCATTGCTGGCCCAATCGGTCTGTGAACTGCGGCAGGGTGTCCTGTCCGTTCCGTCCAACAGCGAAACTCAAACGAAGCGACGCACCACAGGCGCATTTGCTTCGTCTCTTTAGATAAGAGTAAGGTGGGGTAAATGACAATGGGCAATCGCCCGAACCGGCAAATGACGCATCTTCCCATTCCCTCCCGGTACGAAAAAGTGCGCGCAACCTCTCTAGATGACGCGCGTGTCTCGCAGTTGACACCAACCGATCCGGGCAAAAACCAGCACTCGTTCAGGTTACCAAGATCAATGGGCGGTGGTCCGATACTTCGGGTTGATCCGGCACATCAAAGGCGCTTTTGGCCATTAAGTCATTGGACACCAACATGTAGTCGGCAAAGCGTTGGCTCTTTGTATAAAGCGTCGTGCGGGTATCCATGATGCGGTGATGGGCAATCAAGTCATGCAGGCCGTTCTGTGCAAATTGCGCAAAACTGGCACTGTCCGGTAAGAGGTTGAAATCCCCCGCGAGTACCGCCGGGATGTCTTGCTGCCAGAGCGAGCGAAAGAGAGCTATCGCGCGTTCGGTCTGCCGTGTACGGGCCGCCGTGTCGCCTTTGCCCGACGGGTCTCGCAATCCATGGAAATGGCCAACGCAAAGCGACTGACCTGTGCCGGGGTCCTGCACCCGTACCACCTGCATCGCGCGTGGCACGGGTTCTGCGCCCCAGCCATCTGGGCGAAACGTGCCATGGACAAAACCCTGCGCGAATTGTGTAACCGCCAAGTTCCGCCGAACCCACAAGCCCAAGCCATGCTCAGAGGGGACGGCAACGCCTTTGTCATCCATTAAAACACCGCGCGTCGCCGCCGCGAAAAAGGACTGGTGGTCCGGAAGCAGCGCAGAAATGTCACCGAACAGGTCCGACCGTTGTGCAAGATCGCGGTAGGGATCGACATAACGTAACCATTCAGGGCTTTGCACCGGGGCGCGTGTGACCTCCTGTAGGCACAAAACATCGACATCGAGGCTGGCAATCCAAGGTGCAAGTGCATCCCAGACCTGCCCACCCCAGGCATTCAGACTGACAATCTTCATCGTCGCATGACCCCACCAATGACCCGCTGCTCACGTCGGCACCGTCTCACTGGTGGCGGGGACAGACAAGTATGCTTCGCGGATCAACATCAGAGTGCCCTGACCAGGCTAAAGATGAATTCCAAATCCGCCGACTTCTTCGATAGCCGCCCACAAATCGGGCGCAACCCGTTGGCCAAGCGAGGGTAAGGGCGTGTCAACAGGACGCAAGTCCGGCACCTGTACAGCGATGCAACCGGCGCGCACAGCCGCTGTAATCCCGCTGTCGCTGTCCTCGAAAGCCGCACAGCGTGTGGGGTCCACGGCAAGGGCTGCCGCCGCCTGGAGATATGGGGCCGGATCCGGCTTGCGTGCTGGCACCTCGTTGCCGCCTACGACCGCCTCGAAATGTCGCAAAAGCCCGGCTTTATCCAGATGCTTGCGTGCAGTGTCACCATTGGTCGAGGTTACAACGGCCATCCTGGCCCCCTGCCCGGCCAACCGCTCGAGGCTGTCACGCACCGTCGGACGCAAGGGCACGGTCTGCGCCACCCGGCGGGACACCTCAGCATGCCAGGCCACATTAAACCCGGCCAAATCGAATTCCGGGCCCAGAAACGATTCCAGCCGCTGCCGCGCAGCGTCGCCCGAAACCCCGACCAACGTTAGAAAATGCGCATCAACGGCCTGAGCGGCGAACCCATGTGGCACCAGAATATCCCTTGCCACCGCGCCGTAGACCCGCTCGCTGTCCAAAATCAGCCCATCCATGTCAAAAAGGAAAGCATCCGGCATCATCACTGCAATCTCCCAACACCAATGCCGCACTCATGCCACGCCCGCATACGAAACAAAATGACCGCCGGGAAACCCGGCGGTCACTTGTTTCAACAGGCTGTCACGTAAGGTGATCAGAGATAGTCAGAACGCTGCAAACCGTATTTGGCCATCTTCTCGTTCAGAGTCCGACGCGGCAGGCACAACTCTTCCATGACGCTGGCGATGGACCCCTTGTGACGACGCATCGTATTGTCGATCAGCATGCGTTCGAAAGCCTCGACATATTCTTTCAAAGGCTTGCCTTCTGTGGTCATCACAGGCTGCATTTCCTCGTGATCGTTCATCAACAAGGATGCAATGGATCCGGTGCCGCGACGGGCCTGCAAGACGGCGCGCTCGGCAATATTGATCAACTGGCGCACATTACCCGGCCACGGGGCCTGCAACAGTTGAGCCGCCTCCTGCGCCGACACCTTGGGTGCCTCACAGCCATATTCATCCGCAAACTGATCGCTCAGCCGGGTGAACAGGGTCAGAATGTCCTCGCCCCGCTGGCGCAGCGGGGGCACAGTGATCTTCAGGGCCGCCAGACGGTAATAAAGGTCGGGGCGCAGCGCGTCCTCACAGGTCCGGCCGGCTTCCTGCATGTTGCAAATGCCCACGATACGGGTCTCTGCCGGGGTGCCCTGCTCGTTGATGATCGACAACAGTCGGGCCTGAAGCGCCTCACTCAGGGCTTCGATATCCTCAAGAACAAGGGTCCCGCCGCGTGCCTCCTCGATCGCGGGCAAGGCACTGTCCTCCGGCAACATGGGACCGAACAGACGCTTGGCCAGCGCCTCCTCTTCCCAAGCCGAGCAGCTGACCAATACGAATTTCTTGCCGGCGCGGCTGCCAACGGCATGCAGTGCATGGGCGACCAGCGTCTTGCCTGTGCCAGTTTCGCCGTCAATCAGCACGTGACCGTCGGCCTGCCCCAGATCCAGAATATCCTCGCGCAGACGCTCCATCACAGGCGACTGGCCGATCAGCTTTTTCATCAACTGGCCGCCATCGCTCAACTCGCGACGCAGCGCACGGTTATCCATAGTGAGACGGCGGGCGCCGGTAGCGCGCTTTGCAAGCTCACTCATGCGATCAGGGTTAAAGGGCTTTTCGAGGAAATCGAACGCACCCACCCGCATCGCTTCAACGGCCATGGGCACATCGCCGTGGCCTGTAATCATGATGACCGGCAACGCACTGTCATTGCCCATCAACTTCTTCAGAAATTGCATCCCGTCCATTCCGGGCATTTTGATGTCTGAAATCACGATGCCAGGATATTCCGGCCCCAGCACCTTGAGAGCATCTTCGGCGCTCGCAAAGGTTTCGGTGTCGTAGCCTGACAAGGCCAGCCATTGGCTGATGGATTGGCGCATGTCCTGCTCGTCATCGACGATGGCAATTTTCATGGCTTGTGTCATTGTGGCTTACTCCGCCGCTCTGATCTTGTTGTCTTCACCCCCCGAACCCTCGTCATCGAGAATCGGAAGCTGCATTTCAAAGACGGCACCGCCCGCTTGTCCGTTGCGTGCAACCAACCGTCCGCCTAAATCGTTTACAATGCCGGAAGAGATAGCAAGGCCCAACCCTACGCCATCGCCCGGCTGCTTGGTGGTGTAGAATGGTTCGAACAGGCTGTCCAAATCTTCGATACCCGGTCCGTTGTCGCGCACGGTCAGTGTCGCCGTCTCACCCGCCGACAGGATAATATCAACCTGTGGCTCCCGTTCCGACTTGGTGGCGTCTATGGCATTTCGCAATAGGTTCACCATCACCTGTTCGATCCGCATCCGGTCGCCAAGAACTTCTATCGGTTCCGGGGGAACAACGCGGTTAATCAGAACCCGGCGCTGCCGCAGCTGCGGCTCCATCATCGACAGGCTGGACGCCAGCGCATCGCCCATATTTACAGGGCTTAGCGCATCCTGACCTTTGCGTGCATAGGATTTGAGCTGGCGGGTGATCGCGCCCATCCGCTCAATCAGATCATCGATGCGACCAAAACCGACCAACGCCTCATCCGGGCGGTTTCTGCGCAGCAGCAGACGCGCACCGGCCAAATAGGTTTTCATTGCTGCCAGTGGCTGGTTCAACTCGTGACTGACCGCTGCCGACATCTCACCCAATGCCGCGAGTTTCGACGACTGCTCAAGGGTTTGTTCGGCCTGCGCAAGGTCTTCCTGAACCCGTTTTCGCTCGGCGATTTCTCGCTGCAACTGCACATTCAGGTGGCGAAGCTCTGCCGACTCCCGTGCGAACAACGCCAGCCGCAAAGCTGACCTGCGGCTCATTGCATAAAATGCGAGCGCTAGAAGAATGGCGAATCCCATAATCTCAAGTGCGAGAACTCCGTTCACGCGCTCACGAACACTAGCATAGGTGGTAAATGACGTCATTCGCCAGCCACGAAACGGAATGCGGGCTTCAAGACGCATCACACCCTCGCCCTGCAAGTAGGCATCGGGCGGCAGCGCGGTCCAATCCGCAGTTGCGCGAATGGCGCGTTCGATCGCACTCTGTGGAGTTTGGCGTGCCAGTGCATCCTCTTCCGTGCGTCCACGCCACCTCGGTTCAGTACTCAAGATGATCTGACCAGCGCTGTCGGTGACCAATACAGCAGCCGATATACCGGCCCAAGCCCGTTCGAACTTTTGCAAATCCACCTCGACGGCGATCACGCCCAGAACATCGCCCCCCGCCGTCACACGGCGAGAATACGTAAAGTCGAAGCCGCCTGCCTCACGTTCAGTAAGCGTAAAAATGGTACCACTCGCTCGCAGCGCATTAATGAAAAAGGGTTCAGTTCTGTGATTGGAACCAAGGCGATTGCGGTCCGTCGCAGCGACAGTCCGCCCGTCACGATCCAGCAGATATAGATTGGCCGCGCCAATCTCTTCTACAAAGGAAATCAGGCGTTGCGTAGATTGCTGATAATCTTGACTGTTCAGCGCCCCAATCAGAGTTGGGTCGCGCGCCAGAAGCTGTGGAACAATCTGACTCTGACGCAGTTCGCTTAGCAGGTTACCAGAGTACAGTGCGAGCCTGAGCTCTGCCCTGTTTCGCGTGGTTTCGGTAAACCGATCTGTCAGTAGCCGGTTCGTGAAAAAGACTGTTGTGACCGCTGCAACGGTCAAAAGGACAAGCGCAGCTCGAACACGCCAACTTGTGGCGGATGTGCGGGGCGCAGGGGATCGATCAGCAGCTGGCATGAAGAGGAACCTACGGCGTCGATGGTTCCGGCTCAAGTCACGCAGACGTCAATTGCCCCACCACTGCGCGAAAGAGCGCCTGTCCATCGGTCCCACCATGGCCTGAGTCCGCCGCCCGCTCCGGATGGGGCATCATACCAAGGACGCGGCGGTTCTCAGACAGAATACCCGCAATGTCATGGCGCGATCCGTTCGGGTTGTCGGTATAGCGGAACGCAATGCGATCATCGCCCTCAAGTGCATTCAACGTGCTGTCGTCTGCAAAGTAGTTTCCGTCATGATGCGCAATGGGAATGTCGATTACATCGCCAGCATTGTAGCCTTCGGTAAACGCCGATTGCGACGTCTCAACTTTAAGGCCAACCGTTTTGCAGATGTACTTGAGCCCGGCATTGCGTAGTAGCGCACCTGGCAGGATTCCGGTCTCGGTCAGGACCTGAAAACCATTACATACGCCAAACACATATCCGCCCTGCTCTGCATGCGCCTTAACGGCTTTGCAGATCGGTGAATTGGCCGCGATGGCACCACACCGCAAGTAGTCGCCAAAGGAAAAGCCGCCCGGTACACCCACCATGTCAACGCCCGCAGGAAGCTCGGTGTCTTTATGCCAAACCATTTCGACATCCGCACCCGCATTGCGAAAGGCGACGGCGAGATCTCGATCACAGTTCGATCCGGGGAAAACAACAACGGCAGCTTTCACGTTATGCGCTCCTTTGTATTCAGGTTTTGACAGCTACTGAGGAAAAGATTCCAATAAAGCTTGGCCAGCGAGCTACTGCACTAGATCGGTTTAAAATGCCGCGGGTGGCTCAGCTCATCTCCACCCGATAGCTTTCGATCACCGTATTAGCCAACAGCTTCTCGCACATCGCCGTCACGTCTGCTTCATTGGTGCCATCCGCCAGGTCGAGTTCGATCACCTTGCCCTGGCGCACCCCATTCACCCCACCAAAGCCCAATGCACCAAGTGCGTGACGCACTGCTTCGCCTTGTGGGTCCAGAACACCGTTCTTCAACATCACATGCACGGTCGCTTTCATGTTCGTCTCTTTCAGTTGATAAGCGTCGGTTTAGAAATGGGCGCCGCGTTCTTTGGCATCACACCCAGACGGCGGGCCACCTCGGTATAGGCATCGGTCAGGTTGCCGAGATCACGACGGAACACGTCTTTGTCGAGCTTCTGGCCTGTCTCAATGTCCCACAAGCGGCAGCTGTCCGGGCTGATCTCGTCCGCAACGATCAGGCGCATGAAGTCCCCGTCATAGACGCGGCCAATCTCGATCTTGAAATCGACAAGGCGGATACCGACCGCCAACATGACACCGCTCAGAAAGTCGTTTACCCGCAAGGCAAGGGACAGGATGTCGTCCATGTCCTGTTGGCTGGCCCATCCAAAGGCGGCGATATGCTCTTCGGTCACCAGCGGGTCGCCCAGCTTGTCATCCTTGTAGCAGTATTCGACGATCGGGCGTGGCAATTGCGTGCCCTCCTCGATCCCAAGCCGTTCGCTCATGGTGCCCGCCGCATAGTTGCGCACGATCACTTCAAGCGGCACGATCTCGCAGGCGCGCACCAACTGTTCACGCATGTTCAGACGCTTGAGGAAGTGCGTTGGCACGCCGATCTGGCCGAGGCCAGTCATGAAGAATTCGCTGAGGCGGTTATTCAAAACACCCTTGCCTTCGATCACGTCTTTCTTCTGGGCGTTGAAGGCGGTGGCGTCATCCTTAAAGTATTGAACAATCGTGCCGGGTTCGGGGCCTTCGTACAGAACCTTGGCCTTGCCTTCGTAAATCTTTTTGCGTCGCGCCATGGGCGTCCTTTCGCGTGTGCAGGGGTGATGAGTCTCCCTGCCGATGGGCACCTCATAAGCAATCGACCCAAATGCCGCAAGCAATGGGGTTGCGCGGCGTGCCTTGGCCTGCATATCTGGAGGAAAGACAAGCCAGAAAGGGGGTGACCAATGAGCACCTTTGACGAGCGCGAAAGCGCTTTTGAAAACAAATTCGCCCATGACGCGGAAATGCAGTTCAAGGCGGACGCCCGCCGTAACAAGCTGCTGGGCCTGTGGGCCGCCGACCTGATGGGCAAGACCGGCGACGCCGCCGAAGAATATGCACGTGAAGTTGTGAAATCCGACTTCGAAGAAGCGGGGCACGAGGACGTCTACCGCAAGGTGGCGGGTGATCTTGGTGCGAAGGCGGATGAGGCCACAATCCGCGCCAAGATGGCTGAACTGATGGCAGAGGCGAAAGCTCAGTTGATGAGTGAACTAGAGTAGTATCATTGGCTTGAAGCTTAAAATTGATGTGAAACGAAGCGCGCGCCTTTACCGGTGCGCGCTTTTTGATTTGCATTGTCACCAGTTGCCTCCCGCCCGTTAAGAAATAGCACACCCTTGCCCGCTAGCCCTTGATTGGGGACTGCGGGAAAGGGTCGGTACATGCACAGAATTCAGGCATTGGCGGTGGTGCGCACCGCCCTTCGGGTCGGCATGCCGATGACTATCCTTACGGCATGTGTCATGCTTCTGGCGCGCCAAATCCCGATGGACGTGGTGGCCAGTCTGCCACAACAGCTGGCCGAAATCTCGATCTTACAATGGGGCCTGGCCGCTGTTCTGACCCTTGGAAGCTTTTTCGCCGTCGCCCAATATGACGTACAGGCACATCGGACTCTTGGCACCGGTGTACCCGAAGGCCAGGCACGCATCACCGGGGCTGTCGGAATCGCCATTGGTCAAACGGTGGGCTTTGGCCTGGTGTCGGGTGCCCTGGCACGGTGGCGCATGCTGCCGGGGATGAGTGTGACGCAGGCGTTGAAACTGTCCACGCTGGTGTCACTAACCTTCGTCGTGGCCTGGGCGTGCGTGACAGGGCTGGTCAGCGCCGTTTTGCCAGCCCCCGCATGGACGATCCCCTTGTCTGTCGGCGCCATTGCCCTGCTGCCCGCCTGTGCCGCATTGCTATTCTGGTGCCCGACCTTGCGCATTGGACGCCACGCGATCCCACTGCCCAGCCTGCGCATCGCCGGTTCGATCCTGATCTGGGCGCTGGCCGACATGGCCCTCGCAGCGGCGGCGCTTTGGGTGCTGCTGCCCTCCGGCACAATGGCCTTTGAGGTGCTGTTACCGCTGTTCATGGTCGCCCTGGGCTGTGGATTGATGTCGAACACACCCGGCGGCGTCGGTCCCTTCGAATTGATCCTCGTGTCGGCGTTGCCCGCCGGTGCCGGGGTCGAGGCGGGTGTTCTGGCAGCCATCCTTGCGTTTCGCATCGTCTATTATGCCGCCCCGGCCTGTCTGGCCATCCTCGCCATGTTGCGTCCCCTGCCCGCCGTGACCAAGTGGCACCAAGCTGTGCCGCCGTGGCAAGCATTGCCACGCAGCGAAGCGCAGGCCCTGCGCCAGAACGGTGGTCAGGTCGATCCGGCAACATCCGGCAGCAGCGCACCGATCTGGCCCACATCGCAAACCCGCACTCTGTTTACGGACCCGGAGGGCCGCGCTGACACCTCTGTATTGACGTGGTTGTGCGGTACCGCGCGGGCACATGGGCGCATTCCATTGCTTTACAAATCCGGGCAGCGGTTGGCCCAATTGGCGAGTAGTGGCGGTTGGGCCGTGCTGCACATTGCCGATGATGCCATTATCGATTTGGCGCACTACGATATCGACACCCCCTACGCCGAAGATTGCGCCGCAAGCTGCGGGCGGCGCAAAAGGCCGGGATCACCTTGCGGTCGGATGCCTCTTTGCCGCCGCAATCAGCAGCCAATGTCGATGCAGAATGGCAAGCCCAATGCGGATCCGCGCGCGGCGGAAGTATGGGACGGTATTGCCCGAATTACATTTCGCAGCAATGGGTTGTCAGCGCATATTCAGGCAACAAACTCGTCGGGTTCGCCACATTTCATCATGGCCCATCGGACTGGTGCCTGGACATCATGCGTCATGGCGCCGACGCACCCGATGGTACGATGCATGCCCTTGTTCATCAGGCCCTGATGGATGCAAAGGCCATGGGGTGCAAGCGCGTCAGCCTTGCATCGGTCACTGCCTGCCCAGACCCGGCAAGCCCAATGTGGCGTTGGGCGGCTCAGGTGGCTGTCCGTCATGCCGGAGGCACGGGGTTACGCCAATTCAAATCCGCATTTGCCCCGCGCTGGGTTCCCCGATATGCCGCCGCTCCAACCTGGGCTGGCCTGGTGCTGGGCTTGGCTGATATCGCCCGTACCGTGCGCGCCCCTGATCCGTTGCCGAACCACATGCTAGAAGCAAATGCAAACGCAGCTCATCATGAAGATGAGAATTATGAACTGGCCTCACGTTCGGCGGCATGACATGTGATCGAAACTCTTCGCGCGAAAGGTTTCCCCATGTCGGATGCTCTGACCACTCTTCTGACCGAAAAAGGCACTTTGTTGGCCGATGGTGCCACGGGCACCAATCTGTTTGCCATGGGCCTGATGTCAGGTGACGCCCCCGAGTTGTGGAACGAGGAGGAACCCCAGAAGATCAAGGCGCTGTACAAAGGGGCCGTTGACGCGGGAAGCGACGTGTTTCTAACCAACTCCTTTGGCGCCAACGCATCGCGGCTCAAGCTGCATGACGCCGGCCACCGTGCCTTCGAACTGAGCAAGATCGCCGCCGAACTTGGTCGCGAGGTCGCGGATGCCGCCGGACGCAAGGTGATCGTTGCAGGCTCGGTTGGTCCGACTGGCGATATCATGGAACCTGTCGGCAGCCTGACCCACGCAGACGCGGTCGAGATGTTTCACGAAACCGCCGCCGGATTGAAGGCGGGCGGCGCAGATATCGGTTGGTTGGAGACCATTTCGGCCCCCGAAGAATACACGGCTGCCGCAGAAGGATTTGCCCGGGCGGAGTTGCCTTGGGTCGGTACCATGAGCTTTGACACCGCGGGCCGCACGATGATGGGTGTGACAAGTACAGATATGGCGACGCTGGTGGCTGGGCTGGATTTCCCGCCCGTGGCTTTTGGTGCCAATTGCGGCACGGGCGCCTCAGACCTGCTGCGCACGGTGCTGGGCTTTGCCGCCACCGGTACGACGCTGCCCATCATCGCCAAGGGCAATGCGGGCATTCCGAAATACCACGACGGGCATATTCACTATGATGGCACGCCGGAGTTGATGGGGGACTATGCCGCCATGGCGCGTAGTTGTGGTGCGACCATCATTGGCGGTTGCTGTGGCACGACCCCGGCCCATCTGGAGAAGATGCGCGAGGCGTTAGACACGCGCGCCGTGCAGGCGGCCCCGTCGCTGGATGCAATTGTTGAAGCGATGGGTGCATTTTCTTCCGCCAGTGATGGCACCGGTGATGATGACAACCGCCCGACCCGCAAGCGCCGTGGACGGCGTGCGGCCTAGAACAGGCTCAGCTGGGCACTGGGTGCGCGCGGCGGTCGAAACAGGTCGGTGCGCATCGGTGCCAGATTTTCCTTCAACCCCAGACGCTTGACGGCCACTTTGAACCGATGTGCGACAATCTCGGCATAGGGTCCTTCGCCCCGCATCCGGTGCCCCCAGCGGGCATCGTAATCCTTGCCCCCGTGCATTTCGCGCAGGCGCGACATGATGCGGTGTGCGCGGTCGGGATAATGCGCGGCAAGCCACTCCTGCCAGAGCGGCGACACCTCTTGCGGCAGGCGCAGCATGATCCAGCTGGCACTGCCCGCCCCGGCCGCCGCGCCCGCGCCAAGGATCGCCTCAAGCTCGGGATCGGTGAGTGCGGGCACCATGGGCGAGGCCATGATGCGGACCGGAATGCCCGCCCCTGTCAATCTGCGCATCGTTACGAGCCGTCGCTTGGGCGTGGGCGCGCGCGGCTCCATCGCGCGGGACAGTTCGGGATCGAGGGTGGTGACGGACAAGCCAACCCGCGCCAACCCCTTGGCCGCCATACGCGCAAGGATGTCGATGTCGCGTTCGATCAGCGTGCCCTTGGTCACGATGGCGACGGGATGGTCGCAGGCTTCCAGCACCTCAAGGCAACGGCGCATGATCTCGTGCGTGCGATCGATGGGCTGGTACGGGTCCGTGTTGGTGCCAATGGCGAGCGTTGCCACCTTGTAACCTTTGCGGGCCAGTTCGGCGCGCAGCACGTCTGGCGCATCAGGTCGCGCCACAAGTCGCGTTTCGAAATCCAGCCCCGGAGACAGCCCCAGATAGGCGTGGGTGGGCCGGGCAAAACAGTAGACACAGCCGTGTTCGCACCCACGGTAAGGATTGATCGATCGATCAAACGGCAGATCGGGAGACCGGTTGTAGCTGATCAAGCTGCGCGGGTGTTCGATGCTGACCTCCGTCCTCAGGGTCGGCAGGTCCTCCACCATTTCCCATCCATCGGCCTCGGCGTGACGGCTGACCTTGTCATACCGGCTGACTGCGTTGGACACGGCGCCGCGGGCCTTGGGGGTGTGAGTTTGCAGATCGGGTTTCATACGCCCACACTAGAACACAACGGGAACATTTTCCAGAATGAACGCATCACAAGACGCCGCATCGGCATACAACAGCACACAAAAGTGACACTCAGCGTCGCACGCGAAGCGGCCCATGTCGCAATTCAGACAGTCCACCTGCGACATTCTGAACGATAACTCAAAAAAACCAGGCACCGGGTCCGGCACCCACTCAAGAGGAATGCCCATGTCAGACGAAGACGAAATCATCCTGTCCGAACTTGATGACGAAGAGCTTGTCCAGCAGATGTTCGACGACCTCTACGACGGTCTCAAGGAAGAGATCGAGGAAGCGGTCAACATCCTGCTCGAACGCGGCTGGGCACCCTATGATATCCTGACCAAGGCGCTGGTCGGCGGTATGACCATCGTCGGCCACGACTTCCGTGACGGTATCCTGTTCGTACCCGAAGTGCTGCTCGCTGCAAACGCGATGAAGGGCGGCATGTTTATCCTCAAGCCGCTGCTCGCCGAAACCGGCGCACCGCGCGTTGGCAAGATGGTCATCGGAACGGTCAAGGGCGACATCCACGACATCGGCAAGAACCTTGTGTCGATGATGATGGAAGGCGCAGGTTTCGAGGTGGTTGATCTGGGCATCAACAACCCGGTCGAAAACTATCTGGAAGCGATCGAACAGGAAGGTCCTGACATTCTGGGCATGTCGGCGCTGCTGACCACTACTATGCCTTATATGAAGGTCGTGATCGACACGATGGTCGAACAGGGCATTCGGGATGACTATATCGTTCTGGTGGGTGGCGCGCCGCTGAATGAAGAGTTCGGCAAGGCCATCGGCGCCGACGCCTATTGCCGCGACGCGGCCGTGGCAGTCGAAACGGCCAAGGAATTCGTGGCCCGCAAGCATAACCAGATGGCGGCAGGCTAACTGTCCTGTCGCCCCGGCCCAACCGGAGGACGACATGCTGCTTGATACACCGATCTGCGACTTTGGCGCGCCAGCGCCACAGTTCAGCCTCGCGGACGCGCATGGCGCCGTGCATAACCTGTCAGAACACATGGGTAAGAACGGCGTGCTTGTGGCGTTCATCTGCAATCATTGCCCCTATGTCATCGCGATTGCGGACCGACTGGCGGCGGATGCAAAGGCCCTGAAAACACTGGGTATCGGCGTGATTGCCATCAACGCCAATGACTATGCCGCCTACCCCGCTGATGCCCCGGACAAAATGCCCGGTTTTGCGGCAAAACACGGGTTTGACTTTCCCTATCTCATCGACGCGGATCAGTCCGTTGCGCGCGCCTATGGCGCTGTATGCACACCCGATTTCTTCGGCTTCAACCGCGATGGACAGTTGCAATACCGGGGGCGGCTAGACGACACACGTATGGGTGACGCCAAAGATCGCGTGCCCGAGTTGCTAAACGCCATGCGGCAGGTGGCCGAAACCGGACACGGTCCCCAAGACCAGACGCCCAGCATGGGGTGTTCGATCAAATGGCGCTGACAGACGCCCAATTGACTGACTCCGGCCTGCCCGCCATGGGCGCGGGACGTATCTTGCTGATTGCCTGCGGTGCGCTCGCCCGCGAGATACTGGATCTCAAACGCACAAACGGCTGGGATCACATGGATCTGACCTGCCTGCCCGCCAAGTACCACTTGTTCCCTGACAAGATCACGGAGGCGGTGCGTGACGCGGTCACCAGGCACCGTGACGCCTATGAAACCATCTTTGTGGTCTATGCGGATTGCGGGACGGGCGGCCTGCTGCAAGCCGCCTGTGCCGAGATGGGTGTAGAGATGATCGCGGGCCCACACTGCTACAGTTTTTTCGAGGGAAATGAAAGATTTGAAGCGCAAAGTGAAAGTGAAATCACCACCTTCTACCTGACTGATTTCCTCGTCCGCCAGTTCGAAGCCTTCGTAATCAAACCCATGGGGCTCGACCGCCATCCCGAACTGCGGGACATGTATTTCGGCAATTATGAAAAGCTCGTTTACCAGGCCCAGACCAATGATCCGAGCCTTACCGAGAAGGCGCGCGCCGCGGCACACACACTGGGACTGACCTTTGAACGTCGCTTTACAGGCTATGGTGACCTGCAAACCACTCTGAAGCGACTCTAACAGCACCTTCTTCTGACCGGAAAATACGACTGGGGCGCCGCAGGCGGGGCAGCCCCCTGAATCATGGTGCCGCCTCTGGCGGCCTCAGGATCACGCAGCCGCGGCCACCAACTGGATCCGCGCGATCATGGCCCGAAGCCCATTTGACCGTTGCGCCGACAGGTGGTCGTTCAGCCCCAGCCGCGCCATTTCGGCCCGCGCATCCACGGCCCGCACCTCGGCCACCGGCAAGCCGTTGTATAGCCTGCGCAGCACTGCAATCAGCCCCTTCACGATCATTGCATCGCTTTCGCCGTCAAATCGGAATATCCCGTTTTCGATCTGCGGATGCAGCCAGACCTGGCTGGCACAGCCGTCAACCTTGGTTGCAGGCACCTTGAGCGCAGCGGGCAAAGGGTCCATCGCCTTGCCCTGCTCGATCACATAACGATAACGGTCTTCCCAATCCTCGAGAAACTCAAAATCTTCCACGATCTCTTCAAAGCTGGCCGTTGCCATCCGGTGTCCCCACATCATGCCTGTGCCTTTGTGACCTAGGTGCAGCAGCCGCAAAGGTCCAGAGCAGCAATGGATGCTTTTCAACAGCGCCTGCATCCGCTACCACATGTGCCAAAAGCAAATATGCGAGCGGACAATGCGCCTGATCTTACCTGCCCTTCTGGTTGCCACTTTGACCCTGTCGGCCTGCGCCGCTGTGCGTGACAGCCGGGTGAACCCGATCAACTGGTTTGGCAACAGCCGGTCCGGACCAGTTCAGCCCGACCCGAGGGCTGCGACCAACCCGCTGATCCCGGAAACGCGACGGGCGGGCCTGTTTTCCAGTCTGCGCGACCAGACGGAACTCTATGTCGGCACCCCTATTGATCAGATCACTGATCTGGTGATTGAACCGGTCCCCGGAGGCGCCATCGTACGGGCCACCGGCATCGCGGGCGAGGACCGTGTGTATGACGTGCGTCTGACCACCGAGAGCGACGAAAACCTGCCCGTTGACGGTGTGCTGACCTATCAGTTGCGAGGCATTCACTCTGACCGCCCCACACGCACGCTCAGCCAGCGTGTGCGCACGGTCACGGCTGCCCGCCGCCTGACCGATCAGGAATTGGCCGAGATCCGCGTGATCCGTGTTGAGGGATTGCGCAACGCGCAATCAACCACGCGGCGCTGATACAGCGCGTCAATCCAGTGGAATGATCTGAACATCGGCCCCGTTGGCCGTAAGCGCAACACGTCCGTCGCACAGCCTCAACGCATCCGTTCCGAACACTTCGGACCGCCAGCCCTGCAGCGCAGGAACATCCCGCACCCCTGCCGCCAACGCATCCAAGTCCGCAGCAGAGGCAATCAACTTGGCCGCAACACCCGCACTTTCCGTTTTGGCCTTGAGCAACACCCGCAGCAGGTCGGCCAGGGCCGGGTTTACCTGCAGCTTTTCGCGAGACCGGTCGGGACGCGGCATCATGTCGGGGTCCATGTCCACACCGCGCTGGACCGCGGCAAGGATGCCGTCAGCGATGTCGCCCTTACGCGCCTCACGCAGCAGCAGTCGTGAGCGGCTCAAGTCCTCAAAAGATTTCGGTTTGTTGCTGGCCAGTTCCACCAGCGCATCATCCTTGAACACCCGGTTGCGAGGGATATTGCGTGTCTGTGCGTGGGTTTCGCGGAACGCGGCCAATTCCCGGACCACCGCAAGGAACCGTGCCGAGTGCGTGCGTGTCTTGACCCGTTTCCAGGCGTCATCAGGCTTGATGATGTAGGTGTCGGGGCTGAGCAGCGTCTGAAGTTCTTCCGACACCCAACGCGCACGCCCGCTTTCTGACAGCTTGTCCGCGAGGAATTCGTAGATTTGCCGCAGGTGCGTCACGTCCGCAATCGCATAGGTTTTCTGCGCGTCCGTCAGAGGCCGCCGCGACCAATCGGTAAAGCGTGAGGTCTTGTCGAGTGACTGCTTAGCGATCTTGCGCACCAGTGTCTCATATCCCACCTGTTCGCCAAAGCCGCAGACCATCGCGGCCACCTGCGTGTCGAACAGCGGTTCGGGAAAGACCTGCGCATCAACATAGAAAATCTCGAGGTCCTGCCGTGCGGCGTGGAACACCTTGACCACCGATCTGTCGCGGAAAAGGTCGTAGAGCGGCTCAAGCGACAAGCCATCAGCCAGCGGGTCAACCAGCACGGCATTGCTGTCATCTGTGCCGGGCATGGCCAGCTGCACAAGGCAGAGTTTCGAGTAATAAGTCCGTTCGCGCAGGAATTCTGTATCGACGGTCACATACGGGTGCGCGCGGGCCTCGGTACAGAATTCAGCCAACGCGTCCGTGGTTGTGATAGTTCTCATGGGTGGTTCTTTTTGTTGCTTTTCACCGTCTGGTTGTCCGGTCCTACACCAACACGCGCACGCTGGCTAGAGCAGGAGGGGCGTTCGATCGCCAGAGGCAAATCGGCGCAGCACAGCCGGGTATAAAATGTGCTCTTGCTGCAGCACCCGGGCGGCCAAATCGTCCGGCGTATCGCCCGGCCGAACGGGCACACGCGCCTGTCCGAGAATCGGGCCATCATCCAGTTCGGGCGTGACCAGATGCACGGTGCAGCCGTGTTCGGTATCGCCCGCTTCAAGCGCTCGGGCATGGGTGTGCAAACCACGGTACTTGGGCAGAAGCGAGGGATGAATGTTCAACATGCGCCCGCGCCATGGCGTCACGAAACCTGCCGTGAGCACGCGCATGAACCCGGCCAGGCAAATCAGGTCCAACTCAAAGGGATCAAGGGCTTCCGAGATCGCCGCCTCAAACCCGGCACGATCCTTTCCGAAAGGCCGGTGATCGACCACCACCGTGGCAAGCCCGGCGTCTTTCGCCCACGCGATACCACCAGCATCGGCCTTGTTCGAAACAACGACGATCGGCGTGGCGGGATGCGACGCATCCATGTCCTCGACCAGCGCACGCATGTTTGATCCGCCACCCGAGACAAAGATCCCGACACGTTTGTTCAAAGAAGCGCCCCGGAGTAGCGCACGCCCTGCCCTGCTTCGACCGCGCCGATCCGGATCACGACCTGCCCTTCGGCTTCGAGTGCGGCTGTCACATCGGCTTCAGAGGCCGGGTCCACAACCACAACCATCCCGATACCGGCGTTGAAGGTCTTGAGCATTTCGGCTTGATCCATGCCGCCTTGCGCCGCAAGCCATTGGAAGACCGATGGCAGTTCCCATGCGTCCAAATCCACATGCACAGCCATCCCCTCGGGCAGCACACGCGGCAGGTTTTCGGTCAGACCACCGCCGGTGATGTGGGCAAAGCCGTGCACGCCGCCCGCCTTGATCGCAGCCAGCGCCGCCTTGACGTAAAGCCGCGTGGGCGTCAGCAGGGTCGTGCCAAGGCTTCCTTCGCCCCATGGGCAAGCATCGTCCCAGCCAAACCCAGAGGTTTCGACGATCTTGCGGACCAGCGAGTATCCGTTGGAATGCACACCGTCTGAGGCCAATCCCAAAAGCACATCGCCCTCGACCACGCCCGCTGGCAGGGCCGTACCCCGCTCCATTGCGCCAACGGAGAAACCGGCAAGATCAAAGTCACCCGCAGGATACATTCCCGGCATCTCTGCGGTCTCACCACCGATCAATGCGCATCCGGAGGCCTCACACCCCCGCGCAATACCTTCGATGATACGTGCTGCCTGATCGAGTTCCAGTTTGCCGGTGGCGAAGTAATCCAGAAAGAACAGCGGCTCCGCGCCTTGGCAGACCAGATCATTGACGCACATCGCCACCAGATCGACACCCACGCCGTCCACGTTTCCGGTATCGATAGCGATCCGCAGCTTGGTCCCGACACCATCCGTGGCGGCCACCAGCACCGGATCGACAAAACCGGCAGCTTTCAGATCGAACAATCCCCCGAAGCCACCCAGCCCGGATGCAACCCCTGCCCGTTTCGTGGCTGCGGCAGCCGGTTTGATCCGCTCGACCAGAGCGTTGCCTGCGTCGATATCGACACCGGCCTGCGCATAGGTCAGTCCGTTCTTGTTACTGGTCATTCTCAATCTCCCCGGGGGCTCGCCTGCCCCTTAACGTGAAGACAGGTGGCGTTGCAAAAGGAAATGCAGTTCTGCGCCGCTGCGCCGCGTTTCACGCGCCCCTCACAGCGCGTCACCCTCTCGTGACACCTCGTATTCGAGGCTGTGAGAACGTGACACAGTTCTTGCACCAACCACTCAAAGGACATCGCCATGACGTTTCACCGCCTGCTCATTGGATCATCCCTGACGGCGATCTCGCTTTCAGTGCCCGCTGCCCAGGCCGAGATTGTCGACGTTCAGGATGGCGGCTTTTCTTTCACCTTGGGTGGTCAGATCAACCGCGCCTTCCTGTTCACGGATGACGGAGTAGAGAGCAACGAGTTCTTCGTGGACAACGACAACTCATCGACACGGTTGACCGCGCGGGCAGCTTACAGCTTCGGAAACTATGTCATCGGTGCCCTGGTAGAGTATGAGTTCGAGTTCTCCTCATCAAATTCCGTCAGCCAATTGAATTCGGACATCAGCTCATCCGTTTCCAACGAACGCAAGTTCGAGCTGTTTGCGAACACGCCCTACGGTAACTTCGCCTATGGACAAGGCGACGCTGCCTCGAACGGGATTTCAGAGATTGACCTTTCGGGAACATCCCTTGGTAACTACTCCGACGTGGGCCTGATTGCGGGCGGCCAGATATTCCGCACGGCTGCGGGTGGTTTTAGCGGCAACACTGTCGGCAATTTCTTCTCAAACTTCGACGGTATCAGCAGGGTCGAACGTTTCCGCTACGACACGCCCACGTTTGGCGGTGGTCTTGTGGCATCCGTTTCCTTCGGCGAAGATAGCAATAACGACATTGCCATCCGGTACACTCGAACGTTCGGCGATGTGCGTGTGCGTGGCGGTATCGCCTATGCCCAGATTGACGAGGTGGATCGGGTTGCGGGCTCAGTTTCGGCCTTTCACGACCCTACTGGCCTGAATGTCACCTTTGCATCCGGGACCGACGACCTGGATACAGCCGGTCGTGAAGACCCCGGCTTTAACTATGTGAAACTGGGGTATCAGAAGCAGGATCTTCTGCCGTGGGGCAGCACGTCATTCGCTGTCGATTTCTATGATGGCAGCGATCAGGCGGTGAACGGCAGCGACTCTGAAAGCTACAGTATTTTCGCGGTGCAAAAGATCGATCGACTGAACACCGAGGTCTACGGCGGCTTCCGCACATTTAGCGCGGAAACGCCGACCGAATCCTTTCGGGATATTGACGCTGTCTTTATCGGTGCACGCTACCGGTTCTAAGCCGTCGCCTGTCTTGACACCCGGGGTGGCGATGCTATCCCCGGGATCAGGCGGGCCTGTAGCTCAATTGGTTAGAGCAGAGCGCTCATAACGCTTTGGTTGCGGGTTCAAGTCCTGCCGGGCCTACCAACCGCCCTTCATGCTTTGCGGACGTGCCAGCCGACCGTCATAGTGACAACCGTATCACCATCGTCGTCGCGGATATCAACAATGATGTCGAAGGCCGTCTTGCCCACTTCTTGCAGTTCCTTGACCAGTTCCGGCCCCGGACGTTCGGTTTTGGCGTGGGCCTCAAGACGCCCCTTCGCGATCTTGACGTAAGAGATGTTGGCGCCGGATGCGACGGGCCGCGCCTGAAAGATCATGGGACCAAAAGCACCAGCAAGGGCAGCACCTGATGCGGCTTCGCCCAGGGTGAACATGGCCCCTGCATGCTGGCTCTGGATGTGGTTGGATGTTTCAGGCCGTTGGTCCAGTGCTGCGACACCAATACCGTCGCCAACTTCAAGCAGTTCAACCCCAACGTGGTTGGCAAATGGCACCGCCTTGCCGAGTTGGTCGCGGATCATGTCATACGGTGTCATTTCAGGCGCTCCTGCTGTGCTGTGTCGCCAGTAAAACCGATCCGTCCTGCGCGGCAAGCGTGCCGCTGCGGCACGTCACCGGGCGATGACGATATCGGCACGCAGACCACCGAGCCGCTCGCTTTCGCCGAGGCGCAGCACGCCACCATGCGCGCGCGCAATGTCGGTGGCGATGGCCAATCCCAGCCCGACACTACCGCCTTTGTCCTGATTTCGCGACGGATCAAGACGGGTGAAGGGGCGCTGCGCATCAGCGCGGCGGTCTTCTGGAATGCCCGGACCATCATCTTCAACCCGGAAACGCAGCGACTTCTCGGTAAGTGCCACGCTGACCTCGGCGCGCCTGCCGTAGCGCACCGCGTTGCTGATCAAGTTACCAAGCGCCCGGCGCATCGCTATCGGGCGCAGCATGACCGTGCCCTGCCCATTCACCTCGTGCAACGTCACCGGTTGATCACCCCGCTGCGCATCTTCGACGAGTGTTTGGGCCAGTGCAATCGGATCTACCGCCTTTGGCTCGCTTTCCCCGTCGCCCTTCGCGAAGTCAAGAAACGCGTCGATCATGTTCTGCATGTCGTCGACATCCGCTTCCAAAGCGTCGCGCGTGTCGTCATCGACCATCGAAAGGGCCAATCGCATCCGCGTCAGAGGCGTGCGCAGATCATGGCTAACGCCTGACAACATGAGTGTCCGTGTCTCCATCTGCCTTTCGATCCTGTTGCGCATGTCGACAAAAGCAGTCCCGGCTGCCCGCAACTCAGTGGCACCCGCCGGTACATAGGCCAGATGACGTCCCCGGCCAAAAGCTTCGGCAGCCCTTGCAAGCCTCCGGATCGGGCGCAGCTGATTGCGCAGATAGATAAACGACACAAAGGTCGTCAGGACCGAGAAGACGACCATGTAGACCAGCAATTGGTGCGGGTTTCGAGCCGAAACGCGGCGTCTGTCAAAGGTGATGGAAACCGGCCCAGTCCCGCTTTCGACTGCAATCTGCACCAAACCGCTCCCGGACAGATCGAAGGAACGGATCGCTGGGATCGTCTCCCCCAGACGTCGGATCACAACACGCCCGGAAAAGTCATCCCAATCGCGTTGATTGGGCGCATCCAGTGCCTCCTCCGGAATACGCTGCACAATCATGGCCAGCGGACCGGTTGCATCTAGTACGGCCTGCGTCACATCGGCGTCAGGTGGCAGATCAGACAAAACGTTCAATACTAGGTTTATCTCGCGCTCGACCGTGTCAGCCATCTGAACCGTCACACCTTCGAAATGGCGCTGTGCGAAAAGGACAGACACGACAAGCTGCACGACCACAACCGGCAGAAGAAGGATCAGCGCGGCGCGCGCGTAGATGCCACGGGGCATATAATGTTTGAGCCAGGCAAAGGACATGGCGTAAACCCTATCGAGCCGCGATCCCAGACGAAAGACCACCATGCTGCCGTCAGACGATTTTGATCCACCCATAGGTATCTCCGAAGTACTGGAACTCGGCCTGCGCCGCATCGTGGCACCAAATCCATCGCCGATGACCTATCGAGGCACAAACACTTACCTTGTGGGCACAACCGCTCTGGCGGTGATCGACCCGGGCCCAGACAGCGCGGCGCACCTTGACGCGGTCATGGGAGCAATCGGTTCAGAACAATTTGTGTCGCATATCATCGTGACACATGCACATCTGGATCATTCTCCTTTGGCTGCCCCCCTTTCCAAGGCCACAGGCGCACCCGTGCTCGCGTTTGGAACGGCAACGGATGGGCGAAGCAGCGTCATGCAAGGCCTAGCGGACAACGGACTTGTAGGCGGAGGAGAGGGTGTCGATATCTCCTTTGCGCCCGACACCCGACTACGCGACGGGGATGTGATCAACGGCCCGGATTGGCACCTTGATGTCATTCACACACCGGGGCATCTCGGCAATCATATCTGCCTTGGGTTTGGCGACGCTTGCCTGACGGCGGATCACGTCATGGGATGGGCCAGTTCACTGGTGTCTCCACCTGACGGCGATCTGACAGATTTCATGGCCTCCTGCGAAAAGCTGCGCGGGAGGCGTTGGCGCGTTTTCTATCCCGGGCATGGAGGCCCAGTGATCGACCCGACCGCACGGCTGGAATGGTTGATCGCGCATCGTCGCACCCGGGAAGCCGCCATTCTTGCGACGCTTGACAAAGGGCCCGCCACCGCAGTGCAGATCGCCCAACTTGTCTATGTGGATACGCCCAAGGCTCTCTTGCCTGCTGCCACGCGCAACGTATTGGCTCATCTGATCGACCTGATGGGTCGATCAGAGATCGAAGCCAGCGATCCATTGGCACATGACGCCCGTTTTGCACGCATTGGTGGAGTTTGATTTTTTTGTTCACGGGCCTGCAAAACCCTCTGGACGACCTGAATCGGCCTTGCTATACGGCGCAAACCGTTCCGGCGTAGCTCAGCGGTAGAGCAGTTGACTGTTAATCAATTGGTCGTAGGTTCGATCCCTACCGCCGGAGCCAATTTCCCCAATAAAAGTGCATAGCCAGTACCGAAGCACCACATCCGTGGTCAATCAGATCGCATTGCTGATGCCTGTAACCGGTGTTGCAACGCCAGTGATAGCGGATAGCGCTTTCTGAAATTGGGTATACAGGGCCTCGGCCGCATACAGAATGTCACCATCCCCGATGTTGAACCGTCCGCCAAAGAACAGGCCAGATGGTTGGGTCAGATCAAAGGCATAGATGGCTTGCTGCTGTCCGGTAAAGGCCGCGCCTGCTAATTGTTGCAGCCGCTCCGGGGGCTCTTCGCGCAGGACAAACACGCTGCTGGGATAGCCCGATTGCGGTGCCAAGCCGCCGACGAGGCCAAGTGCTTCAATCAGGTTGATCGTTGGTTTCGGAAACTCGACAAGGGCCTGCCCGCTCACCGTGCCGATCGCGGTAAAGGCACGTCGGTCCTGCCGGACCGTGATCTGATCCCCCGGGAGCACAGCAACGTCAAACCGCAGCTCTGCCAAAAGATCATCCAGCCAAAATGCTGCCGGTCGTCTCACCGCGTTGTACCAGAACCTCGGTCAGTTCGGATTCGACCGTAAGCCCACCTGCACCTCGGTCAGCGTGGTGGATCCACCAACCGTTTCAAACAGTCCATCATCGACGTTTTTTGAGATCGTCACGCTCAACAGATCGCAGGAATAAATCAACTCCGGGTCAATGCGGCCACGGGCCAGAAAGCTGTTCGGAAAGCAGCTTCGCGCGCTGAAGTCCTCTGACCCAGCAATGCGTGCAACACGCGCGTCGACGGGAACAGCCAGCACTTCTGCATTCAACGCCTCTGCCAATGCAAGTATTTCACGTGCATTCGGTCCGGGACGCGGGAAGCCGCATGCGACAAGGGCGCAGCAAAGAAGCCCAAGTTAGAGAGTTTTCCACACCATCCCGATACCGCCGAAACAAATCTTGCGCACCTGTCGGTGCTGCCGAAAAAGCGAGCCGCTCAAATCCCAACGCGGGAAAAGCTCTGCCGAACATCCGGCCCTGTCCCGAGCCAACCGGCAATCACATTTGCAACATGGTTCACGATCCGAACGCGCTGGGTTTGCCCCGCCGCCTCCGCGTCCAGAGCCTGCTGCCCGCTAAAGGCGACAAGATCTGCCGACACGTCCGGCTCCGCCGCCAGAACCGCACCGCTGCGCGCATCGACGACCTGAATGGCAAAGTTGATGTTGTGCACGCCCGCAGCCGAAAGCTGCCGCCGCGTCCGATCTGTCACCGCGTGAAAGCGGGTCACCGTCACGCGCAGATCGACGGCACGTCCCCGGTTCCGCAACCCCGCGGCCCCCTTTTCGATTGCCTCGCGCATAATGCGTTCGACCTGTGCGTAGCGGTCACCGGGCAGCTCACCGCGCCACACGATATCTGCCTCAGCAGAGAACGTATTGGCTTCGGTAACGGTCAGCGTCCGCGGTACGTCCACCGACACAGCATTCAGTCGCCAACCTTTCGATTGTTCTGCGCTGGGATTCTGATCGTAGTTCGTTTCCCAAACCTGCGTGCAAGCCGAAAGCGCGAAGGCTGCGAAAACCCCCAAACTGATCTTCCGAAAAGCACGAACTCTTCTCGTCAAACTCACCGTCAAAGCCTTGTACACCTTGAAACCTCAAGCTCTTAGAAACGCAACTCCACACATTCAAAAATCCCGGACACCAGCATCAACGCGGCTTCGTTTAACGCAAGAGGGGAAAGGCCAAGAGCACGTACACAAGTACACCCTCGAAACTTCTCATGTCCCCCAATACGCAGCACCTGGCAGCATGTTCGGCACGGAGTATCTTTTTACGGTAACGTGTGCTGTCGCGATGTAACAAGCCAGTCGTTTTCAACCGGAACAATTCCGCCGACACGAAATCAAGCGGGACTTCTCCGTCATCAAACGGATCAACGTCGGCTGGCAATCAGTGCCTTGTGCTCCGCGCACCAGCTCAAGGGAATCGAGCCTACCAACCCGCACAACCACCGGCCTGGAACACCATGGTCTGCGCACCAAAGGAGCCTGTCAAAAACGCTTCGTCCGTCGCACATGCGTTCAAAAGGGAATAGTTCCACTCAAAGACCGGAATACACGCCGCACGACACAGGCAGCAAGGATCAAGGCAAGGCCAACGTTGCCGGTGGCGCAGATCTGCTTGTTCACAGGCGCACGTAACACGGTACAGGCGTTACGAGCCAGCCAAACAGCCAATCCGATATTTCAACACCCGGAAGCACCGCAGCCCACTTTGGCGTGCGGCAAAGCCCTGGCCTCGACCACACAAACAGTGTCAGCGTTTTGTATGCCTCAGGCCCCAGCGGTGAACCCACCGCGGAATACTTTGGTCACCCCAGCGAACACCCGCACATCCACGACACGCCATAAGGTGTCATTTTCATGGATGCACCGATTGAATACGATGCTTTCTAGCAGTTGACCAATCGCACGGATGGTCGTCAGCGTTCAGCCTTAATCAACCGTTTGTAGGCCGCGCGTAGGCGCAGGAACACAGGGCCGGCCTTGCCGCCGCCAATGACGCGACCGTCAATCTCGAACACGGGCGTTTGCGCACCGAAGGTTCCTGTCAGAAACGCCTCGTCCGCCGCATAGGTGTCGACCAGCGAATAGTTGCGCTCGAAGACCGGGATGCCCTCGGCCCGGCACAGATCAATGACCTTCTGCCGGGTGATCCCGTTCATGCAGTAATCCCCGGTAGACGTCCAAACCTCGCCCTTCTTCACGACAAAGAAGTTGCAGGCATTGGTGGTGTTCACAAAGCCAAAGGGGTCCAGCATCAACGCCTCATCCGCCCCTGCCCGCACGGCATGGTTCAAGGCGATGATGCAGTTGAGTTTGGAATGAGAGTTGAGTTTCGCATCCTGCGTCAGCGGCAGCCCCCGGTGATGCGGCACCGTATGCAGACGAATGCCCCGCTCAACGACGCTTTCATCGGGCTTCGAGTGCTCGGCAATGATGACGATGGTCGACCCCCACAGGCTCAGATGCGGGTGCTGGAACGGCTTGGCCTTGCGGCCCCGCGTCACCATCAGGCGGATATGGACATCCGTCTCCATCCCGTTGGCCGCAAGCGTATCCCAAACGGCCTGCTTCAGCGCTGCACGGTCCAGCCCAATCTCGATCTCGGTATAGGCCGACGCCTCGAACAGCCGATCCAGGTGATCATCAAAGAACGGGATATGCCCATCATACAGGCGCAACCCTTCCCAGATCCCATCACCCAACATGAAGCCACTGTCGTAGACAGACACGACAGCCTCCGCCCGCGGGACAATGCGCCCATCCACATAGATCAGGATGTGATCGTTGCGATCATCCGCCGCCGCATCGTGGGTCGAGATTGGTGTGTCTGTCATGGATGGCCCCCTTGCAGAACCTCATGCCACCGCATTGCGGTACGGGGCAAGAGTGCGCGACAGCAAAACCCGCAGCACGAGGATACGACCGCGTTTAAAGACGCTCCATCAACTCGATCCGATTGCCAAATGGATCAAAGACATAGGTGCGTGCAAACCCCTCCAATGGCTGGTCGTCAACACAGGAAACACCCGCCGCGTCGCACCGCCCGCGCATCTCGGACAGATCATCAACCACAAAGGCAGGATGCGCCTTTGTGGCCGGACGAAAGTCCTGCATCACGCCAAGGTGCACCTTCACACCACCACGCTGGAACCAGCAGCCGCCGCGTTTCGCAAGGTTCTCGGGCTTCGAAACTTCGGAGAGCCCCAGAACGCCGGCATAGAAGGCGCGCGCCGCATCTTCCTCGCCTTGCGGCATGGCCAGTTGCACATGGTCGATGGTTTTTAGCATGCCGCCTCCCGGGTGGGACTGTCGCTCCAAGCTGCCATTGCGAACAGGAAAACGAAAGTAGGGACCCCATCGCACAGCGGACGTTTGCCGGAACATGACGAATGCACATTTGCGTCACTCGGTGCACCTTGCCATTCTGTCTGCAAGTGCGGCGCCAAAGTGACCCGCTCCAACCGCCAAGAGCCAGACAACGGGGAACCTCAAAATGATCGGGTATGTGACACTTGGAACCGATGATCTGGACGAAGCCAGGGCATTCTATGCGCCCCTCTTTGAACATATGGGGCTTCCGCTCTGCTTTGAGGACCCGCAGGTGGTATCATGGGGTGACAAGGATGACGAAACCGTGCCCCGGTTCTTTGTCTGCTATCCATTTGACGACAAACCTGCCAGCACGGGCAATGGGACCATGACAGCCTTCCGGGTCAAAACCGCGTCCGAGGTCGACACGCTGTACGAGACTGCCATGCGTGGTGGCGGCTCTGACGAAGGCAAACCGGGCTTCCGCCCAGAAAGTTACGGCGACAAATTCTATGTGGCCTATGTGCGCGATCTGGACGGAAACAAGCTCGCCTTTGCGTGCTATGATGGCAAAGTAAATCCATAGAATTCAGAGGGATAAACGCGCCTCACTCGGCGCCACGGTCACGCAGAAAAACACGTCCGTCGGTATCCCGCCTAGCCCGTATTGCCTGTTTGCACCTGACTGTTCCCTTTGACATTGTGCAGGCATGAGCACCACATACTCCATCCGTTCCAACCGTCTGATTGCCACCTTCGATCCCGACGGGGCGCGCATGCGCAGCCTGTGTTTGGACAATGGGCCAAACCTTGTTCTGGACGTAGATGATACAACGTCCCAAGAGCTGCGCGATGCCTATGGCGGCACCATCGTGGGACCAGTTGCAAACCGGGTTTGCGGGGGACAGGTATCCATCGGCGAAACGACGCATCAGATGCCATGCAACGAAAACGGAGCCACGGCGCTTCACAGCGGACCGGATGGGCTGGATCGGGCCATATGGACAGTCGCCGCACAGGACCGCACCGCATTGCAACTGACCCATCACCTGCCAGACGGTCACGGCGGTCTGCCGGGAAACCGCGATATCGAAGTATGGTTCGAGGTGGCCGACAACACGCTGACATTCCGGGTCACGATGACAACGGACGCGCCGACACCCGCTTCTATCGCGCACCACCCCTATTGGCGCGTCACGCCCGAACATACGCTCCACATCCACGCCTCGCACTACCTCCCCACGGATCATGCCAATCTGCCAACAGGTGTCATTGCGCCCGTTGAGGATACCCCATTTGACCACCGGACCGCGCGGCCCATCGACCCGGGCACAGATCATAATTTCTGCGTTGCCAAACAGGCGAAGGCTCAGCCAGCCCCCATGGCAACACTGACAACACCCTCGTATATTCTTGAGATTGCCAGCACCGAACCGGGGTTGCAGGTCTATTCTGGAGCTTTCCTTCCAACGATCCCCGAGGCGGACATTGCCCCGCTGACTGGCGTTGCGCTGGAACCTCAAGGTTGGCCCGATGCCGTGAACCACCCCCACTTTCCAAACGTGATCTGCACGCAGGATCACCCGTATTCACAAGTCACACAGTTCACACTGCAACCCGCCACATAATTGCCACATTTGAACCATCCCGGCGGCACAATTCCATGCTGGGCTGTGTTTACCGCGCACACGAACGCGGAGTGTTCAATGTATGAGGTACCAAAATGTCGAGCAAAGAACGTCCCAAGCCTCCCAAACAGGGGTCCAAGAAGGACACGAAACCAGCGCCCTACTTTACCGACTACGCCAGCATCTGATCGCGGGTGACAGCGCCCGGGGCTGCGGCTAATCTTGCGCCATGAGCGATCCCGTTTCTTCGATCCGCAACCTTGGGCCTGCCATGGACGCAGCCTGTGCCAAGGCCGGCATACCGGATGCTGACACATTGCGTACGCTTGGTGCGGATGACGCATATGCCCGCCTGCTGCGATCCGGCATTCGTCCCCATTTTATCGGCTACTACGTGCTGGTCATGGGGCTGCAAGGCCGCCCATGGAACGACTGCAAGGGCGAAGAGAAGAAAGCGCTGCGCAAACGCTTTGACGCGATCAAGGCCCAAGCCTTCGACAAGGGGCTCAGCGATTTCGAGCGTACCTTGAACGAAATCGGCGTCATTGCCAAAGCCTGACCCGTGCCCCTGCCACCGCACGGTGCAGTGACGCGATCTTAACCCGAACCAACAACAGTCTTGGCCGCGCAACATGTTGTATCGGCATCTCTCGTGACCCCAAAGCCGGTGTACGGGGGGTGCACAGGGGGTGTACGCATGGTGTACAAAGGGCACCGATGAAATGAGATGGTAAATCTGTTTAATTACAGAATATTAAAGAATGATCCTCATGTTGCTCTCTGCAAAAATGATAACCGTTGCCCGCCCGCTCCGTTAATCCTTGATCAACAAAAGAAAACCGGCGCGCCCATGGGGCACGCCGGTGTCATGTCTCTGCACGGGATGTGCGGGTCGCTTAGCCCACCAACTCCAGACCCGAGAAGAAATACGCGATCTCAACCGCAGCCGTCTCAGGCGCGTCCGACCCGTGAACCGAGTTCTCGCCAACGCTCTCGGCAAACTCGGCGCGGATGGTGCCGGGGGCTGCGTCGGCGGGGTTGGTGGCACCCATCACTTCACGGTTCTTGGCAATGGCGCCTTCGCCTTCCAGAACCTGCGCCACGATCGGGGCCGACGCCATAAATTCGCACAGCTCGTCATAGAAGGGACGCTCAGCATGCACCTTATAAAATTCGCCCGCTTGCGCCTTGGTCAGGTGGATGCGCTTTTGCGCAACGACACGCAGGCCAGCTTCTTCGAACTTGGCGTTGATTGCGCCTGTCAGATTGCGGCGGGTTGCATCGGGTTTGATGATGGAAAAGGTGCGCTCGAGGGCCATGGGTGTCTCCTGTCAGCCGCAGCCGGGACCGTCCCGGCGCGAAAATCTGGGCCCCCGTATCATGGGGTTTTGTGCTTGGAAACCCCTGTCTCGCCCGGCTCCCAAGCAGCGGCGGCGGCCGCCATTGCCAACGCCAGAGCAAGCGCCGAAAGCATCAACAAGAGCAGGCCCTCGGGCGTCGCGCCATCGCCCAACACGGCTGTGGTAAACCAACTCAGCACCGCGCCAAGCCCCAGCGCGACCGCTCCGCTGAACCCCGATGCGCTGCCCGCAAGGTCGGGTCGAACGGATAAGGCACCGGCATTGGCGTTGGCCAGCGACAGCCCATTGCCAATGCCAACCACGATGGTGCTCAGGAACAGCGGCACCACCAAAACGCCCCCATTCATGTAGTAGATGATCGCCGCCCCCAGCGCCAAAATTGGCAACGTCCGCCCGATCAAGATCAGGCGCATTGGTCCAACCCGCTCAGCCAATCGCGCCGACAGACCAGCACCGAACATAAAGCCAGCAGTTGTCGATCCGAGCGCGATGCCGATCTGGGCGGGCTCCAGACCAAACACATCCGCCGCAACAAAAGGTGCCCCCGTCAAAAACATGTAGAACGCGCCGACCCCCAGCGCCTGCACCCCGACATAGGCCCAGAACAACCGTTCACGCAGCAACGCGCCCACCCGCATACTGCGCCCCGGGCCGGGCGCGTGCGTCTCTCCCAGATCGCGAAGGCACCACAGCAGCAACACGGTTCCAAGCAGCGCATAGGTCACAAAGACCGAACGCCAGCCAAATGCAGTTTCCAACAGCCCGCCCACCATCGGGGCAAGCATCGGCGCAATCGCCATGGCTGAGGCAATCAACGACAACTTCGCCGCAGCCTGTCGCCCCTCGTACATGTCACGCACCACGGCAGAGGCCAGAATACCGCCACCCACCGCCACGGCCTGACCGGTCCGCGCAATCAGAAAAAGCGTAATGTTCTCGGTCAACAGACACAGGATGGACGCCACAGCGTAAAGGACCAGAAGCCCCAGAATGACAGGCCGCCGCCCCAACCTGTCCGACAGCGGACCCAGCAGCAGTTGCAGCACCGCCGCCGCCAACATGTAAAGCGAGATCGATCGCCCCATGACCGCCTCGGACACGCCAAATGCCTCGCGCATGGCAGGCAAGGCGGGCAGGAACATGTTCAACGTCAGCACGCTCAGCGCCGTCAGCAAAACAAGGGTCGCAAGGTGTGGTTGGGTTCGGGTCATCCGCAGGGGCTAGCACGCCTCTGCCCCCTCTGCTAGAGCGCGGCCATGCTGCGAATATCAGACATCACCTACGCCATTGCAGGACGCCCTTTGTTCGAGGGTGCCAGCGCCGTAATCCCCGAAGGACACAAGGTTGGCCTCGTGGGCCGCAACGGCACGGGCAAGACCACGCTCTTTCGCCTGATCCGGGGGAGTTGGCCTTGGAGTCCGGCGATATCGCCCTGCCCTCCGGCGCGCGGATTGGTGGTGTGGCACAAGAAGTTCCAGCCTCCGACACATCCCTGATCGACACAGTTCTGGCGGCGGATACGGAGCGCGCAGCCCTGTTGGCCGAAGACACCGATGACGCCACACGCATTGCCGAAATCCAGACGCGCCTGGCCGATATCGACGCTTGGTCAGCCGAGGCGCGCGCCGCCACGATCCTCAAGGGTCTTGGTTTTGACGATGACGAACAGCTCAAGCCCTGCGCAGATTTCTCCGGGGGCTGGCGCATGCGCGTGGCACTGGCTGCGGTGCTCTTTGCACAGCCCGACCTGCTGCTTCTCGATGAACCAACGAACTACCTCGACCTCGAAGGGGCGCTGTGGCTGGAATCCTACCTTGCCAAGTACCCGCACACGGTCGTCATCATCAGTCACGACCGTGGTTTGCTGAATCGGGCGGTGAGCGCGATCCTGCACCTCGAGGACCGCAAGCTGACCTACTACCAGGGCCCCTATGACCAGTTCGCGCGGCAACGGGCCGAAAAGTTGGCCAATGCCGCCGCGATGGCCAAGAAACAGGAAGCCCGCCGCGTCCACCTGCAATCCTATGTCGACCGCTTCCGCTACAAGGCCGACAAGGCGCGGCAAGCGCAATCGCGGCTCAAGGCATTGTCCAAGATGCAACCCATCACAACACCGCAAGAAGCGGGTCTGAAGCGGTTCGACTTCCCCAACCCCGAGGAGTTGTCGCCGCCCATTATCCACCTCGACGGCTTAAGCACCGGCTATGGCAACACCACCGTTCTGTCCAAGCTAAACCTGCGCATCGATCAGGACGACCGCATCGCGCTTTTGGGCAAAAACGGTCAGGGCAAATCCACCTTGTCCAAGCTGCTCAGCGATCGCCTGCCGTCCATGTCTGGCAAGATGACCAAATCGTCCAAGCTGCGGATCGGGTACTTTGCGCAGCACCAGGTGGACGAATTGCATGTGGATGAAACCCCGCTTGATCACCTGCGCCGTGAACGCCCGTCGGAATCCCCTGCGAAATGGCGCGCACGTCTGTCGGGTTTCGGCCTGATGGCCGAACAGGCGAACACTTTGGTCGGCCAACTGTCTGGCGGGCAAAAGGCACGCTTGTCTCTGCTATTGGCAACGCTCGATGCGCCTCACATGCTGATCCTCGACGAACCAACCAACCACCTAGACATCGAAAGCCGCGAAGCCTTGGTGGAAGCCCTGACGAACTACACGGGTGCCGTCATCCTGGTCAGCCACGACATGCACCTCCTAGAACTCGTCGCGGACAGGCTGTGGCTGGTGTCGAACGGCACGGTCAAACCGTTCGAGGACGACCTCGAAGCGTACCGCAAGCTGCTGCTTAGTGATGGCAAACCTGCAAAAAGGGCCAAAACCGAACGTCCGAAAACCAAAAAGCCCAGCCGTGAAGCTGTCGTCGCGCTGCGGTCAGAGGCGCGCAAATCCGAGGCGCGCGTGGAAAAGTTGAACCAGATGCGGAACAAGCTCGCCAACAAACTGGCCGATCCGGACCTCTATGAAGACGCCAAGATCGGAGAAATGGAAGTCTGGCAAAAGAAGTATGCCGAGGTCATGGATGCACTCGACCGCGCCGAAGCCCTATGGATGCAAGATCTGGAAAAGTTGGAAACCGCGGAAAACGCCTGACCTTTCTTCTGACCGAAAATACCACGGGGAGTGTGAGGGGCAGCGCCCCTCATCCCAAAAGGATCAAACGCGCCGCAGGCGCGCAATGTGAAAACACCATGATAGACACCGCTTTCCTTATCACCGCCTTCGTGACCATGTTCGTGGTGATCGATCCCATCGGCCTTGCCCCGCTCTTCGTGGCCCTGACCCAAGGCGTGCCCGAACGCCAGCGCCGCGCCATAGCGGTGCGGGCCTGCGCCATCGGCATGATCATCCTGATTGTCTTCGCCCTGTTTGGCGAGGCAGTGTTGGGTTTTGTCGGTATCTCGATGCCTGCGTTCCGGGTCGCAGGTGGTGTTCTGTTGTTTCTCACCGCGCTCGACATGCTGTTCGAACGGCGCACCAAGCGCCGCGAGGATCAAGCTGACGACGAGGATCATGACGACCCGTCGGTCTTCCCCCTTGCAATCCCCCTGATCGCCGGTCCCGGTGCCATTGCATCGGTCATCCTGCTGACAGGCCAGAAACCGGGGGTTGAGGGATTGGCGCTCGTCCTGGCGATCACCGCCCTCGTATTGGGCGTTTGTCTTGTGCTATTTCTTGCGTCAGGCATACTGGAACGCGCGCTGGGAAAGACAGGGATCACGGTCGTGACGCGCCTTCTCGGCATGTTGCTGGCCGCGCTTTCGGTCCAATTCGTGCTGGATGGTCTCAGTAATTTCGGGCTGATGCCGGGCTAACAAACCCCAACACTTTATATATATGTGACCCATGAGTGGCGATAACATTGCACAACTGATCTATCTTGGAACCTTCGCGCTGGTGTTGGGGGGCGGATTTCTTCTGACCTCGAAACTCAAGCTTGGCCAGACGATGCAGATGGCAGCGATCTGGGCTCTGATCTTTATCGGCGCTGTTGCGGTTGTGGGGTTGTGGGGCGACATCCAGGACGATCTGCTGGTCAATCAGACCCGGTTTGATGACAGTGGCACAATCACCATCCCGCGCAGCTTTGACGGGCATTACTACCTGACCCTCGACATCAACGGTCAGTCCACCGATTTCATCATCGATACCGGCGCGACAGATATCGTGCTGAACCGTGCCGATGCCGCTGGGGCCGGATTGGACCCGGCAAATCTGAATTTCCTTGGCCGCGCCGCCACAGCCAATGGTGAGGTGCGCACAGCGCCCGTACGTCTTGATACAGTGGCCATCGGTCCGCATGAGGACACCAACGTACCTGCTGTCGTGAATGACGGTGCGCTTGATCAATCCCTGCTCGGGATGGGATATCTGCAGCGCTGGGGCCGCATCGAAATCGCAGGCGGAGAGATGACACTCAGCCGCTAAGCGGCCAAGATTTTTCGCCGAAAAATCTCGCCCTAGATCAGGTTTCGGCCTTCTTTTCCCACCGTCCGCTTTCTTCGGACCAGTATTGCGCGGATGCACCTGCGTCCTTCAATGCCTTCCATTGCCCCCGCGCAACATCCAGCGCAGCAGGATCATTCCCGTCGAACAGGACGCAGACCCGATCCAGCTGAGCCACCTCATCGGCTGTCACCTCTGCTCCATCAATACTCATCACGCAGGTTGCCCCATTGGCCGCTGGTCCGGTGGTCAGCAAGACCGGCTGATCGGCATCGTGCGGGCCACCGGCCATCCCGTGCGGCAGAAAACCTTCATCCGCTCCCAGCCACAGCTTTTCATCCAGCCACCCCAACCGGGCAACATCGGGCCCACGCACGGCCACACGCCAACCCGCTTGCAAGGATTTTCCCAGAAGCATGGTCAGCGTGGCCTCAAGCGGTCGCCGAGTCAGGTGATAGAAATAGGCAGCCCCCATATCACTCCGTCTCGTAACTATCGGCCACAAGGCGGCTCAATGCCATCACCCCCCAGCCGGTCGCACCGGCGGGTGCCAACGCGGTCGCTGACTTGACCGATGCCACGCCCGCAATGTCCAGATGAATCCAAGGCGTTTCGGCTTTGACAAAGCGTTGCAGGAATTGCGCCGCTGTGACGGAACCTGCAGGCCGGCCGCCGATATTTTTCATATCCGCAATCCGCGACTTGAGCAGATCGTCGTAGGCTTTGCCCAACGGCATGCGCCATGCGCCTTCATGCTCTTTGTCCGCCGCCTTCAGGAAAGCATTGCAGAAGTCATCATTGTTGGAAAACACACCCGCGTTCTCGTGCCCCAAACCAATGATGATGGCACCGGTCAATGTCGCTAGGTCAATCATGCCAGCAGGTTCAAAACGTTCTTGCGCGTACCACATGACATCACACAGCACCAAACGACCCTCGGCATCCGTGTTTATGATCTCGACCGTGTCCCCTTTCATCGAAGTCACGACGTCTCCGGGCCGGGTCGCATTGCCGGAAGGCATGTTTTCGACCAACCCGACCAGTCCGACCACATTGGCCTTGGCCTTGCGCTTGGCGAGTGCGCGCATGGTGCCTGCGACGACACCGGCACCGCCCATATCCATGGTCATGTCTTCCATGCCCGCTGCAGGTTTCAGGCTGATGCCGCCGGTATCAAACACGACCCCTTTGCCGACCAGCGCCAACGGCGCAGCGTCCTTGGCCCCGCCCTTCCACTGCATGACCACGACCTTGGACGGGCTGTCAGACCCCTGCCCCACGGACAAAAGCGTGCGCATGCCCAGTCGCTCCAGATCGGCCTCTTCCAACACCTCGACCTCGAGCCCAAGGTCTTTCATGTCGGTCAGGCGATTTGCAAATTCTGTCGTCGTCAGCACATTGGCTGGTTCATTTACCAGATCGCGAGTCATGAAGGTGCCATCCGCAATTGCCATTAGCGGACCGGCCGCTTCTTCGGCATCTTCCGGTTTTGAGCACATGACCAACACACCGGTGTCCTTGACCTCTGCATCGGTCTTGTGAGCTGAGAAGTCGTAATCACGCATTACCAGTCCAAATACGATCTCGGCAACGCGCCGCGCACCATCGGCAGCCAGCAGCGCAGCCTTGCCACCGCGCAATTTCCCGAGAGCCGCACCAGCCTTGCGTGCATCTTCCACGGAATGGTTGCGCGCCAAGCAGATCACGTCGAGCGATTCTGCTGCTAGGCCAACGGGCCAATCAAAGGTCGTAACCTGCCCCGCTTTGACCTTCTCAAACGCAGCACTGTCGACAAACCGTTGAATTGCCCCTTTGGTTAGGCGGTTCACGCGACGCGCGCTTTGCTCCAACTTGCCTTCGGGTGTGACAATAACGGCCACCCGTCCTTCGTGCCCGGCAAGAGCATCCAAATCTGTGGCGGTGAAGGTGACGGGGGTCAGGTCAGTCATCATATGCTCCGTTGGTTTGTCTCAGACAGACGTAACCCGGCGCTGCTGGACTGACCAGCACAATGGACAGTTTAGGAGTTTTCCCCGCCGATCGGTTGAGTTAGGTTCGCGGCACACGCTGCCGCGTCTAACTGTAACAAAAAGACACAACCGGGGGGCCCTTGGTCAAGTTCGACCGCTATATGTTGTCACAGCTTCTGTGGCTCTTTGGCTTTTTCGCCCTTGTGCTGGTGGCCGTATTCTGGATCAACCAGGCCGTGCAATTGTTTGATCGCTTGATCGGTGATGGACAAACAGCGCTGGTCTTTCTGGAATTTTCGGCCCTTGGCCTGCCGCGGCTAATCACCACGGTTCTGCCGATCGCAACCTTTGCAGCGGCCGTTTACGTTACCAATCGCATGAACAATGAGAGTGAACTGACGGTGATGCAGTCCACCGGGTCATCCCCATGGAGGCTTGCGCGACCGGTAGCCGTGTTCGGCTTGATTTCGGCGTTGATGATGTCCGTTCTTAGCCACATGCTTGTCCCTGCCGCCAGTCAGCAACTGTCGGAACGTGAGGCCGAAATATCAAGGAATGTAACGTCGCGGCTGTTGACTGAGGGCGCGTTCCTAAACCCGACTCGCGGCGTTACCTTTTACACGCGTGCCATCGGCGAAGACGGCGTTCTGCAGGACGTGTTCCTCGCAGATCGACGCGCTCCGAATGAGCGCGTGATCTACACAGCAGCCGAGGCATATCTCATACGCAATGGCGACGGCACATCGCTGATTATGGTGGACGGGCTTGCTCAGCGTCTTGCAACGTCTGACAATCGGCTCTCAACTGCAAAATTTCAGGATTTCTCCTTCGATATTTCGCCGCTGATGAACACCGATGAACAAGTCGCACTGTCACTTCAATTCTTGCGCACAAGTGCATTGCTGACCAATTGGGATCTGTTGGCGACGTCTCTTGGAACAACGACTGGTTCGATCGCCGAAGAATTGCATAGCCGCTTCGCCCGTGCCGCATTTTGCTTTGTCACGGCTATGATCGGCTTCGCGACGCTTCTTGTTGGTGGGTATTCGCGTTTTGGCGTCTGGCGCGAGATCGTCATCGCCTTTCTCTTGCTGATCGCACTCGACGGAATGCGCAGCACGTTGTCTGGCCCAGTGCTTGCAGATGCGCGTATGTGGCCGATCCTCTATACGCCTTCAGTCATCGGGCTGGCGCTGATCACGGGGCTGCTTTGGGTCTCATCGAGCGGTGGCCTTAAGCTGCGTAGATTGCGGGAACGCTTTACATGATCCTGCACCTTTACTTCGCGCGGCGTTTTGCTCTGGCTCTGCTCACGATCGCCGCAGTTTTGACCGCTCTTGTTGTTCTCGTTGATCTCATCGATCAGACCCGTGAGTTCGCGGATTTCGATGTTGGGTTTGGTCAGCGGATTGGCCTGACCATGCTCAACGTGCCGAAGACGCTCAATCAGATCCTGCCTCTGATCATGATACTCGGTACGATCGCCCTTTTTGTTTCTCTCGCCAGGTCATCTGAATTGGTGGTGACACGTGCGGCAGGACGATCCGCGATACGCGCACTTATTGGCCCGGTGGCGGTTTCTATCGTTATTGGAGTTCTGGCCACCACAACACTCGGTCCTATCGTTGCGGCCACGTCCAAGCAGTACGCAACCCTCGCTGAAACCTATCGTTCAGGTGGTGTATCTGCAGTATCCATTTCAGAAGAAGGCCTTTGGCTTCGGCAAGGTGGAGAAACGGGCCAAACCGTTATCCGTGCGGCGCGATCAAATGCAGATGCGTCGGTGCTTTATGACGTTACATTCGTTGCCTATGCACCGAATGGCGGACCCGTCCGTCGAATCGAAGCAGGCAGCGCGGCACTGCGGGACGGTGCGTGGTCGCTGCGCAATGCAAAAGCCTGGCCTCTGGCCACCGGGATCAATCCAGAGGCAAACGCAGTCGAGCAGGATGTCCTCGAGATTCCTTCGACCCTAACGCTCGACGGCATACGCGAACGTCTTGGCACACCGGCGGGTGTGTCAATTTGGGATATGCCCGAGTTCATCACGCAGCTGGAACAGGCAGGATTTTCTGCACGCAAGCATGTGGTCTGGATGCAATCCGAACTCGCACGCCCAATCTTCCTCATGGGCATGGTTCTTGTTGCCGCAGCGTTCACGATGCGCCATACCCGCTTTGGGGGGACCGGCACGGCCGTGCTCGCTGCAGTGTTGCTGGGGTTTGGTTTGTACTTCATCCGGAGCTTTGCACAGATACTGGGCGAAAATGGCCAGATACCAGTGCTCTTGGCGGCATGGGCACCACCTGTCGCCTCCATTCTTCTGGCACTGGGCCTTCTGTTACAGGCCGAGGACGGGTGACGTGCAGGTGACTATCAAACACATTGTCACCGCCGTAATTCTTCTGCTGGGAGCGGCCGGATACGCCAACGCACAGGCACAACCTGAGACGCCGACAGATCGACCAGCCCCTGCTGTCCTTGTTGCAGATGATATTGAAGTCACTCGTGATCGACGACTGATCGCCCGGGGCAATGTTGAGGCATTCCAAGGCACCACACGGTTGAGCGCGCAGTCCATCGAATACGACGGAGACACCGGGGCACTGACCATCACCGGACCTATCGTAATCGATGATGGCGCGGGCATCGTCATACTGGCCAGCCAGGCAGAACTGAGCGAAGACCTTCAGAACGGCCTGCTGACGGGCGCAAGGCTTGTGCTGAACGATCAGGTGCAATTGGCATCGGTGCAAATGAACCGCGTTGGCGGGCGGTACATCCAGCTCTACAAGACGGCCGTCACCTCCTGCCGTATATGCGAAAATGACACACGCCCACCCCTTTGGCAGATCAGAGCCAAGCGTGTTGTGCATGACCGAGAAGCACGCCAGCTCTACTTTGATGGGGCGCAAATCCGGGTACGAAACACGCCAATCATCTACTTGCCGCGTCTTCGCCTTCCGGACCCGACACTTGATCGGGCATCCGGTTTCCTATTTCCCGAGATACGGTCAAATTCGCGATTGGGTAACGGGCTCGCAGTTCCCTATTTCATCAAGATTGGCGACCATAGAGACCTGACCCTGATTCCGTACTTGACAAGCAAGACACGGACACTCGAATTCCGATATCGTCAGGCCTTCGAACGCGGTCGTATCATAGTACAAGGCGCATACTCCGACGATGACCTGCAACCCGATGACAAACGCGGATACCTGTTCGCCGCGGGCGAATTTGCGTTGAATCGCGGCTTCGTGCTCGAGTTCGATCTCGAATCCGTGTCTGATGATGCGTACCTCAATGACTATGGTTTTTTTGGCAAAGACCGCCTCGACAGCACGATCCAGGTATCCCGCACGCGCAGGGACGAATTTATCCAACTCTCTTACGTCAACTTCAAGTCACTCCGGGATGATGAAGATGACGACCTGCTGCCATCAGACGTTGTTGATGTGCTCTATGAAAGGCGCTTCCACCCAAGCCTGATCGGGGGTGAGATCCGCTTGTCAGCCGAAGCGCATGGGCACGAGCGTCCCTCAAATGTGAACTTCGATGCCAACGGGGATGGCATCGTGGATGGGCGTGATGTCTTGCGTTTCAATTTCGAAGCAGAGTGGTTGCGCACGTACCAACTGGGTGGGTTACAAGTACAAACCGATCTGGGTATCGCTGGTGACATTATCCGGGTGAGCGATGACATAACCTTCGACGAAGATAATGGGTTGGCACCAAAGGTTGGTGTGACTTTGCGCTATCCGCTCGTGCGCCCTGGAAACAACGGGGTAAGGCAATTCTTTGAGCCGCTGGTTCAGTTGTCATGGGTCGGCGGCGATGGTCTGAACGTCCCGAATGAGGAAAGCACACGAGTCGAGTTTGACGAAGGCAACCTGCTGTCGCTCAGCCGCTTTCCGGCACCGGATAGGCGGGAACGCGGCTGGGCTATCGCATATGGCGGCACGTGGGCGCGACTTGATCCGGACGGATGGTCTGCGACCGTGACGGCGGCGCAGGTGCTGCGGGAAGAGGCACAGGCTGGTTTCAATGACACGTCCGGGCTTTCCGGCACCACCTCGGATTTCCTGCTGGCCGGGAAACTGGAATTCGAAGGTGGATTTGCCATGTCGAGTCGCACGCTGTTTAACGAAAGCTTTGATGTGGCAAAGGCGGAAGTACGGGGTGATTGGAGCAACACTCGTGTGGATGTTGGCGGCAGTTATGTCTGGATCTCGGAAGATACGGACATTGATTTACCTTCCCCTATCGGTGAGGTCACATTTGACGGGTCGTACAAGATTGACCGCTTCTGGACGGCAAGTGCGAACTGGCGCTACGATCTTGAGGAAGGGCGCGCCGCCACTGCAGGGGCCGGAATTGCCTATTCAAATGAATGCGTACGCGTGGGGTTGTCGATCAATCGCAGCTTCGCGGACTCGACAACTCTTGAGCCCTCGACCAGTCTGGGGTTAACAGTGTCCTTGCGCGGGTTTTCGGTCAACACCGGGGACCGGGTGGAAACACGATCATGCGGAAAGCGGGCGAAATGAGCGGTAAGAGAATTCGGCAATCGGTGATTGCGGCATGTGCCTTGGCACTTTGCACAGTTCAGGTATCTGCACAGAACCTATTTGCCCCTGTGGCGGAGGTGGACCAGCGCGTCATCTCGGAATTTGAAGTGCAACAGCGTCAGCGCTTTCTGCGGGTGCTGGGAGCCAGCGGTGGCACTCGGACGGAAGTCATCGAAGAACTGATCCGGGATCGGCTGCGCGAGACTGAAACGCGCCAGGCCGGCATCGTTTTATCCCAGGAAGAGCTCGCACAGGGGCTAAGCGACTTCGCTGCGCGCGCTGAACTTTCGACTGAAGAATTTGTTCAGGGCCTCGCCAGCGAAGGCATCGCGGAAGAAACATTCCGTGACTTCGTGAACGTGTCTCTGGTGTGGCGCGATTACATCCGCGCCCGCTATGGCAATAGAGTGCAGATTGATGACCGTGAAATTGACCGCGCTGTTGCCAGTGCGCGCGGCAATTCCGGCATTGAGGTTCTGGTGTCCGAGATCATCATTCCCGCCCCGCCAGCAGAGGCAGAGCGGGTACTGGAACAAGCGGAAATCATTGCGCAAACCACATCAGAAGCCGAATTTTCCAACTTTGCGCGCCGCGTCTCCGCAACGGCTTCGCGCGGTGCCGGGGGCCGTTTGCCCTGGACCCCAATCAGTGATTTGCCACCTGTGTTACGTCCCCTGCTCTTGGCGCTTGGCCCGGGCCAGGTCACGGCTCCGCTTCAGATTCCTAACGCGGTGGCGCTTTTCCAACTGCGTGACATCCGTGAAACTGAAGCGCCTCAACAAACGTTTTCGTCTATTGAATACGCGGCATATTACATCAATGGCGGTCGCACGCCGGAAGGTTTGTCACGGGCCCGTGCCATTTCCGCCCGTGTGGATCGCTGCGATGACCTATATGGCATAGCGCAGGGCCAACCTGAGAATGTGCTGGATCGAGGCAGCCTGCCGCCCGAAGAGATCCCGGATGACATCGCGATCGAACTTTCAAAGCTCGATCCGGGCGAAGTGTCGACTGCATTGACCCGCGCCGGAGGCAATACATTGGTGTTCCTGATGCTCTGTGGCCGTACACCGGCATTGGAGGAAGATCAGGAGATTGACCGCAATGCGATCGCCAATCAGCTACGCAATCAACGTCTGAACGCGTTCTCCGAAACGCTGCTGGCCGACCTGCGTGCGGAAGCCGACATACGCATCCTCGAATGACCACAGCTCCGGTCGCCATCTGCTGTGGCGAACCCGCAGGTGTCGGTCCGGAAATTGCGGCCAAAGCATGGGCCACTCTCCGGCATGACGTGCCCATGCTATGGATCGGCGACCCCCGTCACCTACCCGGCGACACACAGTGGACCGAAGTGACGCGATGCGCAGACGCGGTCGGCGCAGAAGCGCTCCCTGTTTTGCGTCACGACTTCCCAGCCGACGCAACGCCGGGTCACCCAAATATGGAAAACGCGCAGGGTGTCATCGACGTGATCGCGCGGGGGGTAGATCTGGTAATAAGCGGCGAGGCATCTGCGTTGTGCACGGCCCCCATCCACAAGAAAGTTCTGATGGACGGCGCGGGTTTCGCATACCCGGGCCACACCGAGTACTTGGCCGCTTTGACACAAGCACCACGCCCGGTGATGATGCTGGCATCAGACGCGTTGCGCGTTGTCCCGACAACGATCCACATCGCCCTTGAAGATGTGCGCACAACTCTGACGCCAGACCTGTTGCGCGAGACGATCATGATCACCGCACAATCACTCCGGGATCAATTCCATATCCCTGAACCGCACATCGCAGTCGCTGGTCTGAACCCCCACGCAGGCGAAGGGGGGGCCATGGGTACTCAGGAAGTGGAGTGGATCACGGCACTGGTTACCGAGATGGCGGCGGATGGTATCAATGTCACCGGCCCATGGCCTGCCGATACAATGTTTCATGCCGCAGCGCGTCGCCGCTATGACGCTGCCGTGTGCATGTACCATGATCAGGCCCTGATCCCGATCAAGACGTTGGACTTTGATCGCGGCGTCAACGTAACGCTGGGCCTGCCCATCATCCGGACCTCGCCAGACCACGGCACCGCCTTTGACATTGCAGGACGCGATATGGCCAATCCCACCAGCATGATCGAAGCAATCAAGCTGGCGTATCAAATGGCAAGTGGCACATGAGTGCCATTGATGATCTGCCGCCCTTGCGCGATGTGATCGCGACCCATGGGCTGAGCGCGCGCAAGTCGCTTGGGCAGAACTTTCTTCTGGACCTGAACCTGACAGCCAAGATCGCGCGGCAAGCCGGAGACTTGAGCGGGTCTGACGTACTCGAGATCGGCCCCGGCCCCGGCGGTCTGACCCGCGGCCTGTTGTCCGAAGGTGCGCGCAAGGTTCTTGCCATTGAAAAGGACGCGCGCTGCCTGCCCGCCCTCGCCGAAATCGCTGACCGCTATCCCGGTCAGTTGCAGGTCATCGAAGGTGACGCACTGGATATCGATCCGCTTGAACATCTGACGCCACCGATCAGGGTGGCTGCCAACCTGCCCTATAATGTCGGCACCGAACTTTTGGTTCGCTGGCTCACGCCCCCCACCTGGCCACCCTTCTGGCAGTCTTTGACGCTAATGTTCCAGCGCGAAGTAGCGGAGCGTATCGTCGCGCAGCCCGGATCGAAGGCATATGGCCGCTTGGCCGTCCTGGCGCAGTGGCGGTCTGATGCCCGGATCGTCCTGTCGCTGCCACCGGAGGCATTTACGCCACCCCCCAAAGTATCCAGCGCAGTTGTCCACCTGACTGCCCTGACCGCGCCAAGGTTCGACGCGGACGCGGCTGTCCTGAGTCGCGTCGTCGCCGCCGCCTTCAACCAAAGGCGCAAAATGCTACGCGCTGCTTTGAAGGGCACGGCGCCCGACATCGAAGATCGGTTGCTTGCTGCGGGCATCAAGCCAACGGACCGGGCGGAACAAGTGCCACTTGAAGGTTTCTGCGCCCTTGCACGTGAAGTGGCCAAAGGCTGAAACGAAAAAGGCGCGCCGGCGGCGCGCCTCGTTTCGAATCGGAAGCACAGCTTACTCTGCCGCTTCAGGTGCTGGCCCATCCGCATCGGGTTGCGGCGCTTCAGGCTGCTCGGCAACCGGTTCGGCCTTGGGTTTGCGCGAGCGGCTGCGCGTTGATTTCGGCTTGGGCTTGAGTTGGCTTTCCGGTGTTTCGACCAAGCCGGTTTCTCCCGCAGGTTCGACAATGTCGGGCTGCGGGGCCTGCGCAGGATCGGCACTCGCTTCCTGCTCTTGCCGAGAGGAGCGCTCACGATCACGCTCTGCCTGACGCTCGCGGTTCTGGCGCTCCTGCTCTTCACGGCGCGCCTCAATCTCGCGTTGGGCTTCGGCCAGCATCCGCAGATAGTGCTCTGCGTGCTGCTGAAAGTTCTCAGTCGCGACGCGGTCACCAGACAGCTGTGCGTCGCGCGCCAACTGGTTGTACTTGTCAATGATCTGTTGCGGCGTACCGCGGACCTTGCCCTCCGGGCCGGAACTGTCGAACACGCGGTTGACGACGTTGCCGCCACCCCCACCGGAATTGCGGTTGCGGTTGCTCTTGGACCGGGACCGTGATCTCGAAGACTTCATGGATATATATGGCTCTCTGGCATAACTCTTTGTGATCGCCCGTGCCGCATCATCTTGGTTGCGTGTCACAGTCTCTTGGCGATCTTGTGGATGGGACGCTGTTGCAAGGCAGAAGCCGGTACATCCGCGTCTGATAGATGAATAAACACGGACATGGCCCGCCGACAAGGGTTAAAGCCAAATTTTCGCTACTTTTGATCGTTTCATGCTGGATTCCGCGCAAGAATGACACGGTCACGTCCATCCAGATCTGGCAACACGTCCACAGTACCCCACCCGCTCCGTTCAAAAATGGTGCGCACTTCAGCGCCCTGTTGCCAACCAATCTCGCACAGAACACGGCCATTGGCCGTCAGATAGCTACCTGCTTGGTCTGCAATCGTTCGATAGGCCGACAGCCCGTCGCCCTCATCGGTGAGCGCCATGCGCGGTTCGTGCTCGCGCAACTCGGGCGACACCTCCTCCATCTCGAAAGCAGAAAGATAAGGAGGATTCTGCCACAATTAGGTCAAAACGACCATCGACGGGATCGAACCAATCCCCCTGCTTGATCTGCACGCGTGACGCGACCTCGTGTAGCGCAACATTTGCAGACGCCTGCAAACATGCCGCTTCAGACAGATCGACCCCCACCCCGATGGCGTCCTCGTGTTCCGCCAGCAACGTCACCAGCAAACAGCCTGACCCAGTACCAAGATCCAAAACACGTTCGAAGTCTTCGCTCAATGCCGCTTCGACCAGCGTTTCGGTTTCAGGCCGAGGATCCAACACATCGGCACTGATCTTGAAACGGCGGCCATAAAATTCGCGCTCACCTATCAGGTGGCTGACAGGCACCCGCACTGCGCGCAGGGCAATCAGATGGTCATAGCGGTCCGCTATGTCAGGCGCGATGTCCTCTGGGGCAATGAGTGTGATGCGGGCGGCATCGACTTGCGCCGCATGCGCCAGCAGCACACGTGCATCCCGTGCAGGGTCCGGCACACCCGCTGCGCGCAGCCGCGCCGTGGCGGCCACCATGGCTTCGGCGGCGGTGGTCACGTGCCCATCTCGGCCATCAGGCGGGCCTGTGCGTCCGCGGTGAGCGCATCAATCACCTCGTCCAGATCACCCTGCATCACTTGGTCCAGCTTGTAGAGCGTCAGGTTGATCCGGTGATCAGTCATGCGCCCTTGCGGAAAGTTGTAGGTGCGAATGCGCTCGGACCGGTCCCCCGATCCAACTTGCGCGGCCCGGTCAGCCGAGCGTTCGCTGTCTACCCGCGACCGCTCCAGATCATAGAGCCGCGCCCGCAAAACCTGCATGGCCTTGTCGCGATTGCGGTGCTGCGATTTCTCAGAACTGGTCACGACAATACCTGTGGGCAGGTGTGTGATGCGCACGGCGCTGTCGGTCGTGTTAACGTGTTGCCCGCCCGCCCCGGAGGATCGCATGGTGTCGATTCGAATGTCTTGCGATGCAATTTCGATATCGACGTCCTCAGCCTCTGGCAGAACCGCAACCGTCGCTGCCGAGGTATGGATGCGCCCTCCGCTTTCGGTCGTTGGCACACGCTGCACCCGGTGCACCCCGCTTTCATATTTCATTCGGGCAAAGACATTGTCGCCGGTGATGTGGGCCACAACCTCTTTGATGCCGCCAAGTTCGGTGGCCTGCTCTTCGACAATGTCGATCTTCCAGCCCCGCGCCTCGGCATAGCGCTGGTACATGCGCAAGAGGTCTCCCGCAAAAAGCGCGGCCTCGTCTCCTCCGGTGCCCGGACGGATTTCCAGCATGGCAGGCCGCGCGTCCGCTGCATCCTTTGGGAGCAGCGCAAGTTGCAAAGCGGCCTCCGCATCCGGCAACGCCGCCTTGAGTCGCGGCAGCTCTTCTTCGGCCAGTTCAGCCATGTCCGGGTCGGACAGCATCAGCTCGGCCTCTTCCATGTCCGTCACGATCTGCTGATAGGCTTCGATCTGATCAACAACAGGTTTGAGGTCAGAGTATTCCTTGGCCAATGCGGCGATGTCGCCTGACCCATCGGCCATGGCGGCTTCAAGATACTGAAAGCGCTGGGTGATCTGGATAAGGCGGTCTTGGGGGATCATAACGTCGGTTTGATCCAAGGCAGGGTATTGGTCAAGGGGCCGGGTGTGCTATATTGCGCGCCATGATGCGTAACGCCTTGATATTCTTGCTCATGGCCAGCCCGACGTTGGCGGATGTCACCTCACCTTCTGGCAAGACGGTCGAGTGTTATTGCACCGACAAATCCGGCGCCCGAGTCGAGTTAGGTCAAACCATCTGTCTTCAAGTGGATGGGCGTATGTTCATGGCGCAATGCCAGATGTCTCTGAATTCGCCCATGTGGCGTGAAGTTCAAGAAGGGTGCCTCAGCTCATCCCTCTTGGGCGGCAGCCAGCAACCGCTCCAGTCGTTCCCTGTTGACGCCAAAATCTGAACGGCCAAACCGCAGTCTGGCGTGCATCTTTAGTAGGTCGTCGCTGTATTCGACCGTCGTATAGTCGGGAAAACCAATCCATTTGGACCGAGTCACATATGTCACGCGTCCTTCATCGACAGAGCCGGCGACAACTTGGGTGCGAGGCAGAGCGCGCGCGGCAGCATCAACGCGTGCGAAAGCCATATCGTCCGCCTCTACAACGCGAATTGCACCGCCCACCATGTTCTGACTGTTCGTCTCGGCAATGAGCACATGCCACCGCGCAGGATCGGTCGGTGCCAGGCGTACGAAAGCAAGCAACCCCACCAAAACAATACAAATTAAAACAGTGGCATACATTGCGAACTTCATTTCCTCCTTCAATTCTGCCTGATGGGTCCCAATCGGGATGTTTCCAGCTCAACGGTAGGTAACACCCGGAAGAACACACAACAGTTCGTACAGAATATTGGCCCCAGTCAGGGCAGTGTTGCCTGAGGTATCGTAGGGTGGCGAAACTTCAACAAGATCACAGCCCACAATGTTCAGACCCTTGAACGCCCGTATCAGCTGCAGTGCCTGCGGAGTCGTCAATCCACCAATCTCAGGTGTGCCCGTACCCGGAGCAAAAGCTGGATCAAGGCTGTCTATGTCATAGGTGACATAGGTTGGTACGCTGCCGATATCACGCCTGATCTCCGCGCCCAATTGACCCAGATCGCGCCCCCACAGCTCATGCGCAGGAAACTGTTGGAACCCCCACCCCTGCGCTTCGGTGAAATCCTCGGCGGTGTATCCGGTACCCCGCAAACCAACCTGATAGACCTTTGACGGTTGGATCAGCTCTTCTTCATAGGCACGCCGAAAGACGGTTCCATGCGTTTCCCGCTCGCCGAACATTTCGTCGTTCACATCCGCATGGGCGTCCACGTGGACCAGCGCGACGGGCCCATGCCGTTTGGCAATTGCCCGAAGAATCGGGAGTGTGATCGAATGGTCGCCGCCAATCGCCAAGGGGATCGCATCGTATTTCAAGATTGCGTCGTAACTCTCTGCAATAATGCGTAAACTGTCAGTCAGGGAGAATGTATTGATTGCCAGGTCACCAATGTCTGCGACATGCAGATTGTCAAATGGTGCTGCCCCTGTTTGCAGATTGTAGGGGCGGATCATGGCAGATTCCGACCGAACCTGCTTGGGACCAAACCGTGTGCCCGATCGCCAGGATGTGCCGATATCCATCGGCACCCCCAGAACCGCGACATCCAGCTTTTGCAACTCGTTCGAGAATGGCAAACGCATGAAAGTATTGGGGCCGGAAAACCGGGCCAGGTCATTTCCGCTGAGCGGTTGGTTCTTAGGCGCCACCGCGCATCCTCCATCCCAAAAGCTGGCAAATTTCGGTCGCGACATGCGCGCCTGCGATGGCGGTGGCCCCGGTTGTGTCAAAGGGCGGCGACACTTCGACCACGTCGCCCCCCTGGATATTGATCCCGGCAAGCCCGCGCAGCAAGGCCGCTGCCTGCGCCGAACTCAGGCCACCCCACACGGGCGTTCCTGTGCCGGGGGCAAATGCAGGGTCAAGTCCGTCGATATCAAAGCTCAGATAGACGGGCCTGCCGCCAACGATCTCACGCGCGCGCTCAGCCGCTGCAGCGGGCCCAATGCGATGAAATTCGGGGGCGTCGATGATGTTGACGCCAAGCGTGTCCTCGTTCGTGGTGCGAATGCCGATCTGAACCGAGGTCGCAGGATCCACGATGCCGGATTTCACCGCCTTGTAGAACATGGTGCCATGATCCACCCGGCTCATGTCATCATCAGCCCATGTGTCCGTATGCGCGTCGATCTGGATCAGGGACATCGGCCCGTGTTTTTCTGCATATGCCTTGAGAATGGGGAAAGAGATGTAGTGATCCCCCCAAGCACCACGCTCGCTGCACCGGCGTCCAGAATACCGCGAATATGGGCGGTCAGAGTGTCTGGGAAGGCAGGGATGTTGGCGTAATCAAAGGCCACATCACCATAGTCGATGATCGTACGTTCGCTAAGGACGTCAAAAGGCCAGCCATAGGGCGCATCCGGTGCCTGCAGGCTCGATGCCTCGCGGATCGCGCGAGGGCCCAACCGGGTGCCCGGCCGGTTCGTAACCGCCTGATCAAACGGCACACCGGTCACTGCGATATCCACATCAGTCAGATCCTTGGTGTAGCGCCTTCGCAAAAAGGATGTTGCCCCGCCAAAGGTCAGTTCAAACGACGGCCCGCGCGGATCATCACGTGTAAACGCATGATCCATCTGGTTCTTTGCATCTTCCAGAGCCATCAGCGCCCCACCGGCTGCGCTGTTTCGACAAGACGCGCAAAGAACGATGCGCCGATGGGCGCAATCTCGTCATTGAAATTGTATTTCGGGTGGTGAACGCCTGCTCCGTCTCCCTGCCCCAGCATCAGATAGGCGCCAGGCCGCGCTTCCAGCATGTACGAGAAGTCTTCGGCGCCCATGACGGGCTCGACATCAGGATCAACCCCCGGCTCCCCCGCAACATCGGCGGCGATGCGCGCTGCAAACTCAGCCTTGTCCGCATCGTTGACCGTTGGGGGATAGCCAAATTCGAGCTCTAGCTTGGCCTCGCATCCGTAGGCTGCCGCGGTGCCGTCAACGACCGCCTCCATGCGACTTACAACCATTGCCTGCACCTCTTTACTGAAGGTGCGGACGGTGCCGTTGATATAGGCGGTCTCGGGGATCACATTGTCCGTGGTTCCGGTATGGATCTGTGTGGTGGAAATCACCAACTGGTCCAGCGGCTTGTGATTGCGGCTGACGATGGTCTGCAAAGCCGTGACAATCGCGCAGGCAGCGACCACCGGGTCGACGGTGTCATGGGGCCGCGCCGCATGTCCGCCCTTGCCGTTAATGTGGATATGAAACGTATCCGCCGCCGCCATGATCGGACCGCTACGGGTGTGGAATTTGCCGAAATCCTTGCCGGGCGCGTTGTGGATGGCATAAACCTCGCCAACCTCGAAACGCTCCATGATGCCCTCCTGCACCATGACCTCGCCACCGCCGCCATCTTCTTCAGCGGGCTGAAAGATCAACGCAACGCGGCCCGAGAAATTCCGCGTCTCGGTCAGATACTTCGCCGCCCCCAGCAGCATTGCGGTATGACCATCATGGCCACAGGCATGCATTTTGCCCGGATGGGTCGAGGCATAGTCGACGCCTGTTTCCTCCTCGATGGGCAGTGCATCAAAGTCGGCACGCAAACCAATCGTCGGACCATCCCCTTGGCCGTTGATAATGGCAACGATGCCTGTCTGCGCGATGCCGGCATGCACTTCATCCACACCGATCTCGGCCAGCCGTTCTTTGATGAACGCTGACGTCTTGGGACAATCAAAGGACAGTTCAGGGATCGAATGCAGGTGCTGCCGCCACGCGGCCATGTCGGGCGCAAGATCGCCGATGCGGTTGATGATGGGCATGGGTGGACTCCGGTCCCTGAGATACGTCACATGTCAGCAAACCTGAAACCGCGAGGGGCTGCAATGGGTGACGATCTGATCCACGATCAAACGGCGGGCATCGAACGGCTTTTGGAAATCATGCGCCGCCTGCGCGACCCGGAAACGGGCTGCCCCTGGGATGTCGAACAAACCTTTCGCACCATCGCGCCCTACACCATCGAAGAAGCCTACGAAGTTGCCGATGCGATTGAGCGCGAGGACTGGGGTGAGCTTGAGGGCGAACTGGGCGATCTGCTGCTGCAATCGGTGTATCACACGGCCATGGGGGAAGAGGCCGGACATTTCAGCTTTCAGTCTGTTGTGACCAACATCTCGAACAAGATGGTGGACCGTCACCCTCATGTCTTCGGTGACGAGTCTCGTGACAAATCATCGGAACAGCAAACCCGCGACTGGGAAGCCATCAAAGCCGCGGAACGCGCTGGCAAGGCGCAAAAAGGGGCACTGGATGGCGTGGCACCCAACCTGCCCGCACTTCTGCGTGCTGTGAAGCTGCAAAAGCGCGCCGCCCGTGTGGGCTTTGATTGGCCAGAGACAGCGCAGGTGCTGGACAAGATCAAGGAAGAAGCCGCCGAGCTGGTCGAGGCCCGAGACAGGATGGACCACGAGGAAATGGTGAACGAGATGGGCGACTTGCTGTTCGTCGTTGCCAACCTTGCCCGCCACCTTGGGGTTGAGCCGGAGGAAGCCTTGCGACGCACAAATGCAAAGTTCACACGCCGGTTCACTGCGATCGAAGCGGCACTTGCGGCCAGGGGACACGCGCCGCAAGACAGCACGCTCGAAGAAATGGACATGTTATGGGACGCGGCAAAGGCCGCTGAACGCGCTAGGCGAAATTAACGCTTGTCATCCACTCGATCTGCTTCACGTCTGATGCGTAGCGGGCTGAAAGTTCTGCTTTTTCATCCTCACTGAATGCCGCAAAGCCAGTCTTTGCCGTTTCACGAGCATACTGACTGATAACCGCCTGCCAATCGCTGCGCGACAGAGTTTTCACCGCGACGATACCGGACTTGAAGCGCTTCCAAGGCCGCATCCGTGGCACTTTGGTTCAAGATGCGCTGAGGTTCCACCAACTCCTCTCCCGAGAGGCTTGGCACAAGCCGCTTGAGCAAATCTGTGCTGGTTCCACGCGCCTCGTAGGGGACAACTGTTAGGGCTTCGGGCTTCAATATGTCTTGCATCAGTTGGACAAGGTCGGGCCACCCTCTGTCCATATCCATGTAGTTACCACTTACGTCGCAGAAATCAGACATTTCGTTATCTTCGGCGCGTTTGCGGAAAGCGGACTCAAACAGCTGGTCATATGGGCGCACGACCAGCATCAAATGCGCAATTGGACCTGTCCATGCCGCCCGTAGAGCGGTGCAGCGCATCTCTGCAAAAGGATAGAATTGACCTTGCAGAAAGTGAAACATGCGACCGGGAATATTCTCCTCGGACAAGATGACTGGACGGCCATCCCGATAGGCGTCCAGACCCAGCTTGGCCTTGATCGCGGCGGCAGCGTGATCAACGCGATGACCGGACGGAAGGCGCAGCGCCAACTCTCCCGAAGGGTTGCCATCACGCCCAGGATAAGCGGTTGTCCATCCCTGGCGATCCAATAACTGCCAGTTCTCATGCAAACACATCTGGAAAGACGAAGTGCCCGTGCGATGCGCGCCAGCGTGAATATAGATCGGAGCATCAGCCATAATATTTGCCCTTACGCCAGCCACCCCGCGTCACGCAAGGTTTTGCGCACGGCTGTTCGCCGCTTCTGGACAAGAGTTGCCAAAGAGGCCACGTTGCGCGGAAATCGGCTGGAGAGACCATGGCACCCCGCAAGATCATCATTGACACGGATCCCGGACAGGATGATGCGGTCGCAATTCTGCTGGCTCTGGCCAGCCCGGAAGATGTCGATGTGTTGGGGATCACGGCTGTTGCGGGCAATGTTCCGCTTGAACTGACAGCGAAAAATGCCCGCATTATATGCGAATTGGCTGGCAAAACTGATGTTCCGGTATTTGCCGGATGTGACCGGCCCCTTGGTCGAGACCTCGTGACGGCAGAGCATGTTCACGGCAAGACCGGGCTGGACGGGCCAAGTTTGTCGGACCCCCAAATGCCCCTGCAGGAACAGCACGCCGTCGACTTCATCATCGAAACGGTGAGCGCTCATGATACTGGCACCATAACCCTGTGCCCCTTGGGTCCGTTGACGAACGTCGCGACAGCATTTCAACGCGCCCCGGACATCGTTGAGAAGGTTCAGCAAATCGTGCTGATGGGCGGGGCGTATTTTGAAGTTGGCAACATTACCCCCACCGCTGAATTCAACATTTATGTCGATCCCGAAGCCGCTGATATCGTTTTTAAAAGTGGCGTCGATATCGTCGTCATGCCGTTGGATGTTACGCACAAGGCACTGGTGACAAAACCACGCAACGACGCCTTTCGCGCTTTGGGCACACCCGTTGGCGTAGCGGTGGCCGAGATGACCGACTTCTTTGAGCGGTTCGACAAAGAAAAATACGGCTCTGCCGGGGCGCCACTGCACGATCCCTGTGTCACGGCCTATCTGATCCGGCCGGACCTGTTCACTGGGCGGCATGTCAACGTTGAGGTTGAGACGTCGTCAGATCTTACCATTGGAATGACTGTCGCGGATTGGTGGCGCGTGACTGGCAGGCCTGCGAATGCCATGTTCATGGGCGACATAGACGCCGATGGCTTCTTTGGTTTGTTGACCGAACGGTTGGCCCGACTGTGAGCGCCGCACTTACCCTTGCCACGCCAGAGCATTTTGCACGGCTTGATGCGTTGGTCGCTGCTTTTCACGCAGAAGAAGGGATCACCCTGTCTGACGACGCGCGGGCTGCCGGGTTGCAACCGCTGTTGGATGGTATCCCGCATGGGGCCGCATATCTGATTGGTCCGCCGCGTGCGCCCATTGGATATGTTGTGGTCACCTTCGGCTGGTCGATCGAATTCGGTGGAATGGATGGGTTCGTTGACGAAATATTCATTCGACCCGGCGTGCGCGGTCGCGGCATTGCCACCGAGGTGCTGTTGGCCCTGCCCCGCGCTTTAGGGGGTGCTGGCGTCAAAGCCCTTCATCTCGAAGTCGCATCCGACAACATCACTGCACAGCGTCTCTACGCCCGGGCTGGTTTCCGTCTGCGTGATGGATACCACCTGATGACACGTATGCTCTAGTCACGCGGTGCATCGCCGCCTATCTCATGACCATGAGCTTACACATCCCCTTCGATAACAGCTACGCCACCCTACCGAGTGGGTTTTTCAGCCGTCTTGACCCAACACCCGTCAAAGACGCGCAAATGCTGGCGTGGAACGAAAAACTCGCTGCCGAGTTGGGGATTGAAGGCACCGACCCCACCGTGTTCGCTGGATCCCGCGTCCCAGACGGGGCGGCACCGCTGGCACAGCTCTATGCAGGGCACCAGTTCGGTAGCTATAACCCGCAACTTGGCGACGGGCGTGCCATCCTATTGGGTGAAGTGGTCGACACGCATGGTGAACGCCGCGACATACAGCTCAAGGGATCAGGTCCCACCCCCTATTCCCGGATGGGTGACGGGCGGGCTTGGCTGGGCCCGGTCCTGCGCGAATATGTGGTCAGCGAGGCCATGCATGCCCTCGGCATCCCTACGACACGCGCGCTCGCGGCTGTCGCAACGGGTGAGCCTGTGTACCGTGAGCAAGGCGCATTGCCCGGCGCTGTCCTGACCCGCGTAGCGTCAAGCCATCTGCGCGTCGGGACATTCCAGATCTTTGCCCATCGTGGGCAAGTCGACGAATTGCGCACGTTGGCCGACTATGCCATCGCGCGCCATCACCCCGACGCAGACGGCCCCATGGGCTTGCTCAGCGCCGTATGCGCGGCGCAAGCCGAACTTGTCGCTGGATGGATGTCTGTCGGCTTCATTCATGGCGTGATGAACACCGATAACTGCACGATCTCTGGTGAAACGATCGACTATGGCCCATGCGCATTTATGGATGCCTTTCACGAGGGCCGCGTGTTCTCCTCCATCGACCAGATGGGACGCTATGCATTTGGCAACCAGCCCCGCATCGCCGTTTGGAATATGGCGCAGTTGGCCACGGCATTGATCCAGCTTTTTGAGGACAAGGATAAGGCTGTAAAGGATGCGACAGCCATCGTTCACGCCATGCCGCAGCAGTTGGAAGACGCATGGCTGCACCGCTTCGGGGCCAAGCTGGGCCTGGCCGATGTCACTGCAGATGATCAGCCCTTGATCGAAGACCTCCTGAACCTCATGCAGGCTGACGGTGCCGATTTCACCAATACGTTCGCGGCCCTGCACACAGATGCTGCGCGCGATCAATTCACCGACTGCGATGCGTTTGACACATGGGCCCAGCGATGGTCGCAACGCGGCCCGGCCGTGGATTTGATGCAACGTACGAACCCACGGATCATCCCGCGCAACCATCGGATCGAAACGATGATCGAAGCAGCCGTGTCAGGCGACATGGTACCCTTCGAACGGCTCATGTCGGCACTGGCAACACCTTATGACGTGCACAGTGACTTTGACGACCTGCGCCGCCCGCCAACACAGGCCGAGATCGTGCCCGCCACCTTCTGCGGCACCTAGCGTCTGTTGATCAGCACCAGTCCGACGGCCACCAAAGCAAGAGCCGCCCAGATTGTGACTGTGATATCCTCACCCAGGATCAACCAGCCAAGAACAACGGCAAAGACGGGTGACAAAAAGCTGAACGATGCAACACCTGAGGCCGGGTAAATCTTCATCAGGAAGAACCAGAACAGAAACCCAAAGCTCGCTATAAACACGATCTGATAGGCAAGACCGATAACGTGAATCATCTCCAGATCACGCAAAAGCGGACCGAAGGTAGGCGCAAGGATCAGCAAGACTGGGGCTGAGATCAGCAGCTGCCAGAACAGCTGCTGCTCTGCCGGAATACGGCTTAGTGGAGTGATACGCACGCACAGAGCAATACCCGCCCAGCACAGCGCCGCCCCCAACGCAAAGACGTCTCCCAACAGATTGCCCTGCCCCGCATCGCGGTCCGCCAGTGCCAGCACCACGCCCCCCATGGCAAAGGCAAGACCGATCAGGCGCGTGCCGTTCAGGCGCTCGCCCGGCAGCAGCGCATGTGCTGCAAGGGCCAACCAGACAGGCATTGAATAAAACAAGATCGACGTTCGCGCGACGCTGGTCAGATCCAGCGCGATAAACAGGCAAATGAACTCAACCGCGAACAGCACACCGGCGACAATTCCGCCAGTCCTGCCTTCGATTGGCAGGCGCAATGGTATCCCGCGCGCGCGCATCCAAAGCCCCAGCAACACAAGCGCCCCAAGCGAGCGCAGGCCAGCGAGGAAGACCGGTTGAAAGCCAGCGTTCGACACTTTGATAACGACCTGATTAAAGCCCAGGTTCAACGAAAACAGCGTCAGCGCCACGGCACCGATCAGGTCGATATGCGACTTTCGATTCATCGGTGCAGAACGGCCGGTTTAAGGGTCAATGTCAATCGACCCCGAACATTCCCCCCCGTTTGGTCAGCAATCTGTGCAAGACTGCGTCCCAACGATTCCCCGGGGAGATGGAGAACATACATGAGCTTGATGAAAACACTGGCAAAAGTGGCCATCGGTGTTGCGGTAGCCAAAGGTGCAAGCGCGATGATGCAAAATCGTAGCGGGTCTGGTCGAGCAGCGGCTGGCGGTGGCCTTGGCGGCTTGCTGGGCGGACTGAGCGGTGGGCGAGCCCAGGGCGGCGCGGGTCTACAAGATATGTTGGGCGGACTGATGGGCGGCGCGCAAGGTGGTGGGTCCACTGGTGGCATGGGCGGACTTGGCGGCTTACTCGAGGGGCTTGGCGGCAGAGGCGGCCAAGGTCAGGGCTTGCAGGGTATGCTTGGCGGTTTGGCAGGTGGTGCGGGCGCAGGCGGCCTTCTTGGTGCCTTGGGCGGTGCCATGGCCAAACGGCCAGCCGATAATGGCGCAAGCTTCGGTCAGGTTCTGAACTCCAACTTCGACCAAACGCCAGAAGACCCGATTGAACCGACGGCAGATCAAGAGGCCGCCGCTGCCCTTATGCTGCGTGCAATGATCCAGGCGGCCAAGTCCGACGGCCAGCTGGACGATGCCGAACAGGAAAAGCTGATGGGCCAATTGGGTGGCGACGTGGATGCGGAAGAGGCCGCTTTTCTCCGCACAGAGATGCAACGGGATGTCGATGCAACCGCCCTCGCCCGAGACGTTCCAAATGGTATGGGCCCGCAGGTCTATGCCATGTCGGTCCTTGCCATCGATCTCGATTCACAGGCCGAGGCAAAGTACCTGCATGGCCTTGCGCAAGCGCTTGGGATGGACGCAGCAAGCGTAAACGACATCCACGCGCAGCTGGGCGTACCCTCACTTTACGCCTGAGCAACCAGACATATCAGGTGCGCGGCCCCTTGGGCTTCGGTTTCCGACGCCGACGGTTCGATGGTTTGGACGTACCGGGCGCACCGGGTCGCCCACCACCGGGCTTGCCGCCCGGACGGCCGCGCCCGCCACCCCCCCGACCACCTGCAGGCTTCGCGTTGGGATCCGCCATCGGTTCCCATGCGCGGCCCGACAGCACAGGAATGGTCATCTTCATGACCTTCTGAATGTCCTTGAGATGATCCATCTCTTCGGGCGCACAGAACGCCACGGCAGATCCGTCCTTGCCCGCCCGCGCCGTGCGACCGATCCGGTGCACATAGGCTTCGGGCACGTTCGGCAGTTCATAGTTGTAGACGAATTTGACGTCCGGAATATCCAATCCGCGGGCGGCTACATCAGTTGCAACCAGCACACGCACCTCGCGCGCCTTGAACGCCGCAAGGGCACGTTCCCGCTGGCCCTGGCGCTTGTCGCCATGAATGGCCGCCACGGCAAATCCCTTGCGTTCCAGCGCCCGCGCCAAACGATCCGCTCCATGCTTGGTGCGGGTGAAAACCAATGCTCGGTTTTCCCGATGTTTGTCGAGTAGCTCAATCAGAAGTGCCGATTTTTCGGCTTTGGCGATGAAATGCACCCCTTGGGTGACCTTGTCGGCCGCCTTGCCTGGTGGGTTCACTTCGATCCGCATGGGCTCTTGCAGATAGGATTGTGCAATCTCGTTCATCTGCTTTGGCATCGTGGCCGAAAACAGCATGGTCTGACGGTCATCTCCCATCAGCGATGCGATCTTGCGCAAGGCATGAACAAAACCAAGGTCCAGCATCTGGTCCGCCTCGTCCAGAACAAGGAACCCGGTATGCTCAAGCTTGACAGCCTTGCGCTCAACAAGATCCAGCAAACGCCCTGGGGTTGCCACCAGAATGTCGGCCCCCTTTGCCAACCGCTGGATTTGCGGGTTGATCGACACACCACCCACCACGATCTGCACACGCATCTGGGTCATGGCCCGCAGCACTTGCGCGATCTGGCCAGCCAGCTCCCGTGTCGGCGCGAGGATCAACCCGCGCGCGGTCTTGGGGGCAGCACGTCCGCCCTCTTCCATTAACCTTGCAATCAAGGGAATGCCAAAGGCAGCTGTTTTGCCTGTACCCGTCTGGGCCAACCCCATCACATCGCGCCCGTTCAACGCGTGCGGGATCGCCTGCGCCTGAATAGGTGTCGGTTGGGTCAAGCCCATCTCGGCCACGCGTTTCGCAAGGTCCGCGGGCAGGTTCATCATGTCAAAATCGCTCATGCCCCCCAGTGAACCCATACCATACCAGCGTCAACCGCAATTGCCCCTGCCTGCAAGCTTCGTTAAACCCCACGGCATGACAGCAAATCGTGCCAGTATCCGCGACCGCAGCGAAGCCAAGGGGCTGCGCATGACCCAGCCCCGCCGGATCATTGCCCAGGTGCTTGAAGAGTCCGACGACCACCCGGATGTCGAAGAGCTGTACAATCGCGCGAGCGCCGTCGACCCCGGCATTTCCATCGCCACGGTGTACCGGACTGTCAAATTGTTCGAAGAGGCTGGCATACTCGACAAGCTGGAATTCGGAGACGGTCGCGCCCGGTACGAAGACGCGGAACGTGAACACCATGATCACCTCATCGACATGAACTCTGGCGAAGTGATCGAGTTCGTCGATGCAGAAATCGAAGCCCTGCAGGAAAAGATTGCGGAAAAGCTGGGCTATGAGTTACGTGGCCACAGGCTGGAACTTTACGGCGTGCCGCGCAAGCGCCAGTAAACAAGCACATTCTTCTTCATCTTTGTCGCGGCTATATGCGCGACCAGAATAAACCCGGCATATCGGCCAAAAAACTAAGGTCACCAGACATATGGACAACTTGCGTGGCGCCGGGCTGATGGTTCTGGCGATGCTGTGTTTCGCCATCGAAGACATGTTCATCAAGCTGCTGGGCGGCGTGATCCCGGTTGGTCAATTGCTGGCCCTTCTGGGCGCGGGTGGTGCCGCGATCATGGCGTGCGCCTGCGTGTGGAAAGGACAACCACTGGTCAGCCGCGCGCTGCTGGGCCGCGCCATGCTGATCCGCAACGCGGGCGAAGTGATTGGGTCCTTGGGTTTTGTGACCGCCCTCGTGTTGGTGCCATTGGCCACCGCCTCAGCGATCTTGCAAACCACCCCGTTGATGGTCACGCTCGGGGCTGCCGTCTTTTTGGCAGAGCCGGTCGGCTGGAAGCGATGGGTCGCCATCATCGTAGGTTTTTTCGGAGTGCTGTTGATCGTACGACCCGGGTTTGCCGGTTTTGATTGGAATGTCCTATTTGCGGTTCAGGGCATGATTGGTTTGTCCGTTCGCGATCTGGCCACACGCCGTGTGCCTGCAACACTTTCCGCGCTCCAACTCAGCTTCGTGGCTTTTGCATTGCTTGTACCCGCAGGTGTGGGCGTCATGTTGGCGTCCGGCACAGCTTTTGTTGCCCCGACCCTGAACGAATGGGGCCTGCTGGCGATCGCCGCAGTTATAGGGGCGATCTCTTACCGCTTCATCGTTATGGCGATGCGTATGGGCGACGTCAGTTTCGTCACGCCATTTCGCTATACGCGGATGGTGTTTGCACTGATCATCGGCGTTCTGATCTTTTCCGAAGCACCCGACATGTTGACGCTGATCGGCGTGGCAATCATCATTGCGTCCGGCCTCTTCACCCTATGGCGCGAGCATATCAGGAAAACGCCAGATGCGGCGTAAAGACCCTTGTTGTTAGCGCCAACATCACGTTAGACGCTGCGTAACTTCCCGCTACAGGAGCCTCCTCATGAGCACCATCATCGACATTCACGCCCGCGAAATCCTCGACAGCCGGGGCAACCCCACCGTCGAAGTCGACGTGACACTTGAGGACGGCACTATGGGCCGCGCCGCAGTTCCTTCTGGCGCATCGACCGGCGCCTACGAAGCGGTGGAAAAGCGTGACGGCGACAAGGCCCGTTACAAGGGCAAGGGCGTGCTGGAAGCTGTCACGGCGGTGAATGGCGAGATTGCCGAGGCACTGGTTGGCATCGACGCCACCGAACAGGTCGAACTGGACCGCGCCATGATCGAACTGGACGGCACAGACAACAAGGGCCGTCTGGGCGCCAACGCGATCCTTGGTGTTTCACTTGCCGCCGCCAAGGCCGCTGCCGATTGGACCTCGCAACCGCTCTATCGCTACGTCGGCGGCACCTCGGCCCGTGTCCTGCCCGTTCCGATGATGAACATCATCAACGGCGGTGAACACGCCGACAACCCGATCGACATCCAGGAATTCATGATCATGCCGGTGGCCGCCGCGAATATCCGCGAGGCGGTGCGTATGGGGTCCGAAGTCTTCCACACCCTGAAGAAAGAACTCAGCGACGCAGGTCTGTCGACAGGTATCGGTGACGAGGGCGGCTTTGCCCCCAACATATCGTCGACCCGGGACGCGCTGGATTTCATCCTGAAATCGGTAGAGAAAGCGGGCTACAAGCCGGGCGAAGACATCCATCTCGCCCTCGACTGTGCCGCAACCGAGTACTTCAAAGATGGTGCATATGTGCTTGCAGGCGAAGGCAAAACATTGTCCTCAGATGAGAATGTCGCCTATCTCGAAGCGCTGGTGAATGACTATCCGATCATTTCGATCGAAGATGGCATGGGCGAAGACGACTGGGATGGCTGGAAAGCACTGACCGACGCCATCGGTGATAAGGTCCAACTTGTGGGCGACGACCTGTTCGTGACCAACCCGGTGCGCCTGGCCGACGGCATCGCACGTGGCTGCGCGAACTCCATGCTGGTAAAAGTCAACCAAATCGGCAGCTTGACGGAAACACTTCAAGCCGTCGATATGGCTCATCGCGCGCGCTACACCAACGTTATGTCCCACCGCTCGGGCGAGACCGAGGACGCGACTATCGCCGATCTCGCCGTCGCCACGAACTGCGGTCAGATCAAAACCGGATCTCTCGCACGGTCGGACCGGCTCGCAAAGTACAATCAGCTGATCCGGATCGAGGAGATGCTGGGTGAAAGCGCGGAATTTGCAGGTAAGTCCATCCTGAAGTAATCGATGGTGTCGTCGAACCGTGGGCAGTTGCGTTGCCCACGGACGCAGCAGCGCAGACCCAAAACCGACGCGGCGCACAGATTGGGCACTCAACGATCCCTTTTGCATATTGCGCCAGAACGTCTGTGCGATTTACTCCTGTGCCATGATCGATCTTGAAATCCATTCAGCCCGCCCCTCCGACATGGACGATGTCGCACGCTTGTGCTGGGCCTACCGTGACCTTTTGATCGAACGATCCGTTGACCTGCCGCAGATGGTCGAAGCCTACTATGCCAAGGACAGCTATGCGGCGCTGGTTGCGGACCTGCCGCGCATCCACGCGCGTCCCAAGGGTGACATTCTTGTCGCGAAACTCGGCAATCAAATCGTCGGCTGCGCCATGTACTACCCATTGACCGCGGCGGGCACGACGGAAATCAAACGCGTCTATGTCGCTCCATCCGCTCGGGGATCAGGGGCTGGCCGCGCGTTGATCCAGGAGTCCATAGCCCGAGCCAAGTCCGACGGTTACGCCCGAGTTGTTCTTGATACCATGAGCGGACTGACGGAGGCCATTGCGCTCTACGAACGGCTCGGCTTCCAACCCTGCCCACCCTACTATGACGCAGAGCCTTCTTTCCTTCCCTATCTGCGCTTCTTCGAGCATCCTCTTTGAACGATGACCATGAACGCTGAACAAATCATTGCTCACCTGAACCTACAACCGCACCCGGAAGGTGGACATTACCGCCAGACCTGGGTTGCTGAAAATGATGGGCGACCGACCGGCACCTGTATCTATTTCCTGCTCGCCGCGGGAGAGCAAAGCCACTGGCACAAGGTCGATGCAACCGAGATTTGGCTTTATCACGCAGGCGCCCCACTGATCCTATCGATGAGCAGCAGTGACACTGGCCCCGCACAGGATCATGTGCTGTCCCCCGATCTGAACGAAGGCGCGCCCCAGATCATCGTGCCCGAGGGGCATTGGCAAGCCGCACGCAGCGCCGGTGACTACACGCTAGTCAGTTGCACCGTCTCACCGGGCTTCCAATTCGAAGGATTCACGCTTGCAGAACCGGGTTTCGACATCCCACGTCAGGGATAGCTGACCGTCCCGCCCCCCACGGCGGCCCGGACACCGGTTGTCCCGGGACAAGATGTCGGCAAACCACGCGCGACGCGCACCGCCAGATAGGCAAAGGCCTGCGCCTCCAACATATCACCGTTCAGTCCCACGGCTTCGACGGGTTGCACCGGGCAATCCAACGACACCTCAAGCATCTTCATCAGAACCGGGTTATGCCGCCCGCCCCCGGTCACGAGCACCGTCGATGGCGGACGCGGACAGTGCTGCATGGCTTCTGCAACCCCCGCAGCACACATGGCTGTCAGCGTGGCCGCCGCATCCGCATCGCTGAGTTCGTGGACCAGTTTCACCATTTCGGCAAAATCGTTCCGATCGAGTGACTTTGGAGGGATGCGCGCAAAATACGGCTCCGCCAGGAACAATTCCAGCGCGCCATTCTCGACTGTGCCCGAGGCCGCAACACGCCCCCCTTCGTCAAAGGCAAGGCCAAGCCGCGTCTGCATCAGGTCATTGACCGGCGCGTTGGCTGGGCCCGTGTCAAAAGCCAACAGCGCGCCATCAACTTCGGGTGCATCCGCCGACGGATCAACCCATGTCAGGTTGCCGACTCCACCCAGGTTCAAAAAAGCGACCGGGCCCTCCGCCCCCATCCACTTGGCGCAGGCAAAATGAAAAAACGGGGCCAGAGGTGCGCCCTCGCCCCCCAGTTCAACATCCGCAGTCCGAAAGTCCCAGACAACAGGCACTTGCAACGCCTGCGCCAGCGCCGCGCCGTCGCCCAGTTGCAAGGTTCCCTGCGCTCGGGGTGCATGGGCCACGGTCTGACCGTGAAACCCAACCAGATCGACCTTGTCAAAGCCTCCCAGCAGTTCTTGATGCGCGGACATCATGACGTCGGTCGCCGGTTTCAACGACGGCCCGGCCCAATGCCCAAGGGCTGCGCGCAAAACTGTCTGTTCCTCGGCGGAGTATGCGCGGTAGTCATGCGCACCAAATCCGTCGATGACCACTCCATCCGTTCGCAGAACTGCCGCGTCAACACCATCCAGCGATGTGCCTGACATTGCTCCGAGCGCAGCAATTACCGCGCCCTTGTCTCTGACCTTATCCATGGTCTTTTCCTTTGCCCGTCCCCCGCTTATAGACTGCGACGGAGCCGTTCCAAGGACAAGCCAAATGACTTACACACCCCGATCCGATTTTTTGCACGTGATGCAAAGCCGCGGGTTTCTGGCCGACTGCACAGACATGCAGGCGCTGGACGACGCATTGCTGGTTCCGGGGCAGACCGCCTATATCGGCTTTGATGCGACAGCAAAATCGCTGCACGTTGGATCGCTGATCCAAATCATGATGCTGCGCTGGTTCCAGAAAACCGGGCACAAGCCGATCACGCTGATGGGTGGCGGCACAACCAAGGTGGGCGATCCGTCTTTCCGGGCCGATGAACGCCCCCTGCTCGACTCTGCCGCGATTGATGCCAACATCGCTGGGATCAAACAGGTGTTTTCCGCTTACATCGACTACGACGATGGCGCGCAGATGCTGAACAATGCCGAGTGGTTGGATGATCTGAACTACCTTGATTTTCTACGGGATATCGGGCGGCACTTCTCGATCAACCGGATGCTGTCGTTCGAAAGTGTGAAATCCCGGCTAGACCGCGAACAGTCGCTGTCGTTCCTCGAATTCAACTACATGATCCTCCAAGCCTACGACTTCATGGAGCTGAACCGACGCTATGGCTGCATCCTGCAGATGGGTGGGTCGGATCAATGGGGCAATATCGTCAACGGCATCGACCTGACACGCCGGGTGATCCAGAAAGAAGTGTTTGGCCTGACCTCCCCGCTCTTAGAGACGTCAGATGGCAAGAAGATGGGCAAGTCACAGTCGGGGGCGGTCTGGCTGAATGCGGACATGCTGTCACCTTACGAGTTCTGGCAGTTCTGGCGGAACACGACAGACGCGGATGTGGGTCGGTTCCTGAAACTCTACACCGAGCTACCGCTTGACGAATGCAACCGTTTGGGTGCCCTTGAAGGGTCCGAGATCAACGAGGCCAAAGCCCTGCTTGCTTCTGAGGTGACAACCATTTTGCACGGTGCTGAAGCCGCAACAGCGGCTGCGCAGACGGCCAGAGAAGTGTTCGAAAAGGGCGGCGTGGGCGACGACCTCCCAACCCTGATCCTCAGCGCGGATGACGTGGGCGATGGAATTTCCATCGTGCAGCTGATCGTAAAGTCCGGTCTAGCTGGGTCCGGAAAAGAGGCCAAGCGTCTGATCGCCGAAGGCGGAGCGCGGATGAACGACGCGCCGCTGACCGAAGCGGGCACGATGATTGATCGGGCCGCTCTGGCCGCACCGATCAAATTGTCAGCGGGCAAAAAACGCCATGCGCTTGTCCAAATTGGTTAAGGTTTGACCGTACGGTAAATTCTGTCCCCGCGGGGACAGATCACCCCAACCGTCCGAGGACGGCCCGTGCAGCGCGCAGTCCGGGGTCCTTCCCACCGCGTCCCAGGCGGTCCATCGTCAGCTCCATGGCTGCGCGTTGATCCTCAGCGCCTGCGAGCAGGCCCTCCATCGCCGACACCACGTTCTCAACGTTGAAGTCCTTGCCAACGACCTCAGGCACCACTCGGGTATCCGTCACATGATTGATCAAACTGCCCGTGTCGGTCGTCACCATTCGGCTGATGATGGCACGGCTGAGCCAGTGCAGATCATAGGCGCTGACCATCGGGGTTCCAGCCGCTGCCAGTTCCAAAGACACCGTGCCAGAGGTTGCCAGCGCCACATCCGCCGCCGCGAAAGCAATCCGCTTTTCCGTCAGCGCCGCATCGTGGTCTTTCCCTGTGGGATCAAGAACCAGGGGTGCAACAGGCCACTTCGCAACCTCGTTATGCACCAGATCTACAACTGATCCGGCAGCGGGTAGAACCATTTTCAAGGCTGGCCGCGTCTGCGCCAATCGACCAAGGGCTTGGCCGAAGACGGGGCTCATCCGCGTGATCTCTCCTCGGCGAGAGCCCGGGAGGACAAGCACCAACGGATCGGCGGCCTCCAGCCCATGTTGTGCTCGAAAGGCGGCCTGTTCCTCTGACGTAGCACGCGGAACTGTTGCGGCGGGGTGTCCGACGAAATCGCACTCCATCCCTTCCGCCTCCATATACGGAGGCTCAAAGGGGAACAGAGCGAGGACCTGATCGATGACCTTCGCCATCTTCTTGGCCCGCCCGGGCCGCCAGGCCCAAACGGTCGGTGCCACATAGTGCACGGTCCGAATATCGGAGCCTACCTTGACCAGCTTGGCAACACGAAGCGAAAAATCCGGGCTGTCGATTGTGATCAACACGTCGGGCCGCGTGTCGATCACGGCCTGCGCCGTCTCGGCAATGCGTCGTTTCAAATGACGGTACTTTGGCAGCACCTCGGCAATGCCCATGACCGTCAGTTCGGACATGTCGAACCGACTTGTCAGACCCTGTGCCTGCATAAGCGGCCCGCCGATGCCGTCATAAGTCACGTCCGGCGCTTCCCGGTTCAAGCCAGCCATCAATGCGCCACCCAAGGCATCACCCGAAGGTTCGCCCGCAAGGATAAAAACCTTCAACGCACCCAAAGAAACAGCCCCGCGTCATCCAAGAGGCGCACGACCTTTTCTCGCTCAAGCACCATCACGCCTTCTGCAGCGATGACCATACCATCAAGCCGTGCTTGGATTACGGCGCGCGCGGTTTCAGGCCCGATCGTGGGCAAGTCGATCCGTCGATCCTGACCTGGTTTGGGCGCTTTGAAGAACACGCCACCCTTAGGTTTTGCCCGCGCTTCCGCTACAGGACCAGAAAGCCAGTCCGCCGCGTCGTCGAGCATGTCACCAACAAAATCCATTGCCGCCCCGAATGGATCGCCTTCGGTTGTCGGCATCGGTCGCACATCGTTTTGACACAGGCCGCGCAGCATCGCGTCAGTGCCCCGAGCGTCTTCACGCGCAATGACCTGTTCGTCGCGAATGACACAGGACTGGCCCTCATCCGCGCGGCCCTGTTCTATCGAAACTTGCTCGGCAGCCTTGATGTGCGCCTCAATATCCTGGGGGACCGGTGTACGCGTCAAAATACCCGGCTGCGGCAGCAGCTCGGGCGCAAGAGCATGAGCGCCTTTCGCGATCATTCCGCGTTTCTCGAACAGTCCAAGGATGGCCCGCAGCGCGGCATCTTCACCATCTTTGACCGCCCTTGCGAGGGTCGGCACCAGTGGCATCGTGCGCGCATCCAGTTTCAGGGGGCTGAAGCCGGGCCTTTGGATGGCACCACAAAAACAGACTTCAGTTACGCCCCGGGCAACGAGCTTATGTAATAAGGTCCCGATGGTTTCGAGGCGGAACCAGACGTCCACCTCCAGCCCGTCCGGCTTGTGCCCATCAAGGGCACAAATGATTGGTGGGGTTGGCTGGTGCGCTGCAACGACCGAAGGTAACGCCCCGGTCCCGGAGATCAGGGCCAGCATCAGCGCGGCGTCAGGAACGACCGGTCACTGTCGCCCATGACGAATTCGACTATCTCGCGGACATAGGCGCTGTCGGTTTCCTTGCCCAATCGCTCAGCCCGATTGTGGAACGTACCCTCGCCTTGCGCCAGCATCTGGAAGGCCGCACGCAATGCCGTGATGTCACTGCGATTGACACCTCGGCGTTTCAGGCCGACAAGGTTCAACCCATCCAGCTCTCCGCGGGGTGCCTGAACCAGTCCGTATGGGATCACGTCATTTGTCACCATGGTCACTGCCCCAATGATCGCACCCCGACCGATGCGTACAAATTGGTGAATGCCCGACAGGCCCCCAACAATCACGTCGTCCTCAAGGACGCAGTGCCCGGCGACCGCGGCTGAGTTCACAACGATGACCCTGTCGCCGACATGCGCGTCATGTGCGATGTGGCAGCCCGCCATGAACAGACCATCATCGCCGATCCGCGTGACCCCGCCGCCACCTTCGGTGCCACAGTTCATGGTCACATGTTCGCGAATGCGATTGCGTTTGCCGATAACCAGACGACTTGCCTCGCCCTTGAACTTCAAGTCCTGCGGCACTTCTCCGATCACGGCGAAAGGAAACACGATTGTTCCCTCACCCACCTCGGTATGGCCTGTGACAACCACGTGGCTTTTCAGCACGACGTCTGGGCCGATCACAGCATTCGGGCCAACCACGCAAAAAGGCCCTACAACGGCCGTTGGATCAACCTGCGCGCCCGGTTCCACGACCGCCGAGGGGTGAATACCTGCATCGCTCATGTGGTTGGCAAATCCATCATCGCGGTGAACTCGACCTCACAGGCCATTTCACCATCAACCTCTGCAACACCGGCGAATTTCCAAACTTTTCCCCCGGCTTGCCGCGGGTTGTTTTGAGGTTCAGTTTCAAAACATCGCCGGGAACAACCATCCGGCGGAATTTGCATTTGTCGATGGCCATAAAGTAAACAAGCAGGTTCTTGTCAGCCAGATCAAGGGCAACGCCGACCATGACTGCCGCCGTTTGCGCCATCGCTTCGACGATCGTCACGCCTGGCATGATGGGTTGCCCCGGGAAATGGCCCTGAAAGTGCGGCTCGTTCATCGTGACATTCTTGATGCCAGTTGCCGACTGATACCCGTCGATGTCTTCGACACGATCCACCAGAAGGAAGGGATAACGGTGCGGGATCAGGCGTTGTATCATCCCGATGTCGGCGGATTGCAATTCTGTTGTCATGGGACGCCCGAGCCTTTTGTCGTTGGTCTTATCATCGAAACGTGCCTAGCAAGACAAACACGGCCTCGCAAGCGCGCGGCTATTGCTGCTCGGCTCCGTCACCCAGGGTCGCATCCATCCGTGAAATCGCAAGATCCGTAATGTCGATTGCATTCGCGCTAACAAATACACTGCGTTGTTCAAGGATAACGCCAGCGCCGGCTTCGCGCATGATGACTTCTAGAACGGGCGCGGCTGACACCAGAAACCGATCGCGGTTTTCTTCCAACAAGTCGGCGATTCTGCGACTTCTGGCTTCGCGTTCATTGCGTATGCCCTCGACCCGGGCATCAAACGCATCCGCGAGTGCGCGAAACGCCTCTGGTTCCATATCCGGACGTTGATCCGTTAAGGCCTGCTCTTCCGCTTCCAACTCTGCCTCAAGACGGCGGTTGTCTTCAGCGAGTATCGTTGTCTGTTCCTCGATCTCAGCAAGTACACGCTGGCCGAACGCGCTGTCCCGATAGAAGCGTTCGCTATCAATTGTCAGGATCGGGCTGCGAACGTCTTGCGAGAGAGTTGCCGTGGCCCAAATCAGGGCCACGACCAAGAGTGCACTGGCTTTGACAAGCCTGCTCATCACATCAGAACGTGGTGGAGATGGTCAGGTCGAACGACTGCTCACGGTCGAACTCTTCTTTGCGCAGGGCATTGGAAAAGTTCAGACGCAATGGCCCGATGGCCGTATCCCAGAAGATCGAGAAACCAATCACGTGACGGAAGGATCCGCCTTCGCCCCGAACATCCCCACCGGACAGATCGACCTCGTCCAGATCCCACAGATTGCCAACATCGTAAAACAGCCCGCCACGAATGCCCAACTCTTCTGGCAGACCGAGCGGGAATTCAGCTTCAAACCGTGCAGCAACGAACAGGTTACCACCCAGCGGATCGGGATCATCGCCCGCCGCATTGAAATCGCGGGGTCCAATGCCGCCTGGCTCAAACCCGCGGATGATGCTTGGCCCGAGTATGAATCTGTCGACCGTCCGGTTGGTACCACCATTCCATGCCAAGTATCCGCCCTCGAGCGTCGCACGGAGTGTGACCTCCTCATTGAACGCAAGTCGTTGACCAACAATGCGGCCACGCGTTCTTATGAATTCGGCATCACCACCCAAGCCAGCAAAATCCTGAGAAAGCTCAAGGAGGACGCCCGCCGTTGGGTTCAAGCCACCTTCGCGGGTGTCATACGTGTACGTATATCCAATCGACGATGAAGACTGTTCGCCGACATCAATCTCGCGCTGAACGATCGGGCCATTCGTCACTGTGTCGCGTGCGAGCATTTCGTTTGCTTGGTAATTGTAGTTGACCGACAATCTTGACCGCTCCCCGATGGGGAAGGTCAAACTTGGCCGCAACAGGAGAGATTCTGTGTCGTAGTTGGCGAAACTAGAATCCGATTCGCTGTATTGAAGATTCAATCCAAAGGCGACATCTCGGCCCAAGAAAGCGGGCTCAATGAAGTTGACGCCATATTGCTCGGACTCCTCCGCAGTAGAGAAGTTGAACCCAAGGGTTTGGCCACGGCCCAAGAAGTTGCGCTCGGTGAAGCTCACAATCAGCCCAAAGCCGTCGTCCTGCGAGAATGCGCCGCCGAAGTTGAGCGAACCAGTCGGGCGCTCTTCCACATCGACATCGATCACCACTTGATCTGGGCTCGATCCCTCGCGCGCATTCACGTTAGCAACTTCAAAGTACTGCAGCGCACGAATACGTTCCGCCGCATCGCGGATTTCCCGCGGGTTGAAGGGATCGCCCTCGACAACCCTGAACTGGCGGCGGATCACGCGGTCAAGAGTCGTTGTGTTGCCCTCTATATCAATACGCTCAACAAACACTCGTTGGCCACGGCTCAGTACGAATTCAACATCGAGCGTGAGATCGCGATCACTTCTGATAACGCGCGGCTCAACGCGTAGAAAATCTACGCCGTCCCGCTGTGCTTGTCGCTCGAGGCGCGAAATTTCCGCTTCGACCAGCGTTGGTGAATACACAACACCAGGACGCACCTTAATGAGCTCTTGGTACGCATCCCCGTCCACGTCGGTCAGTTCACTTACTACGGATACTTCACCAAAGGAGAACTGCTGCCCTTCTTGAACGTTAAACGTAAGGAAAAACCCATCACGCTCCTCAGTCAGTTCAGCATTCGAACTTACGATCCGGAAATCAACATATCCACGCGAATTGTAGAAGTCGGTCAGAACCTGTTTGTCGAACTCGATGCGATCCTCGACCAAAGTATCAGTTTGGATCAGCGCCCGTAAAAACCCTGCTTGTTTGGTCTCAAGAACTCGGCGCAACCTGCGGTCAGAATAGACCCTGTTTCCGACAAAGCTGATGCGTTCGACTTCGACAACATCACCTTCGAAAATCTCAAAAATCAGATCAACGCGGTTGTCCGAACGTCGAATGATGCGGGGGCTTACACGCGCCGCGACGCGGCCTTGAGAGCTGTAGGCTTCGGCAATGGCACTGGCATCCCGTTCTGCCTGAGCAGGTGAAAACACCCTTCTCTCCTGGCTTTGAATAATTGCGGACAGTGCCTCGTCATCTACGCGCCGGTTTCCTTCGAATGTCAGGCGATTGATCGTTGGAAACTCAGTCACGGTGATCAGAAGTGTGCCGCCTTGCGGTTCGACGGACACGGTTTCGAACAGGCCACTTGTTTCAAGGTTGCGGCGTGCATCGTTCACTTGCCCGGCTGACAGCGTTTGCCCCGGAGCGATTCCAGCTCTTGCCAGGACCGCAGAGTCGCCCACGCGCGTGTTTCCATCGACAACAATGCGACTGAATTGAAAATTCTGCGCCTGTGCAGGGGTCAGTGTTCCGACCCAAACCGCTGACAAAAATACGAAAAATGCTAGAATACTCTGCGCCATACGCCAGCACGATTGTGCTCGCCCTGCTGCGCCCCTCATCCCCAGTCCCATGGTTTTGCCCCACGTGTTCAGACATACAATAGTCACGTGACTAACGGCATTGCGAGGTGTTGTCAAAAGCGCAAAACCCCGTGGGTCACCACGGGGTCACTGGCACATCTTGTGGATAAATCTGCGTTTTAGAGGCTGCCCAGCCATGCACCTGCCGCAAGAGCGGCCATCAATGTCAGGCCATGAAGTGCACGATCCCAATTCAGCAGCATCAAAAGGCTCAGGCCACGGTATCCGGTTTGAATCATCTGCATCGGTTCATCCTCTGTGTCGAAAACGGGATACAGCGTTAATGCGGCAGGACATGGGATTAATGATGGCAAGAATAAGGCGCTCAAACCCAATCTTCTTAGGGACAGAAGATATCGTTCCCCAACGCAAATAGCATGAGCGACAACACGAGGGTCAGCCCAACTGCCATCAAAACACGCAGGGCGCCATCGCTTGGCGGCTTACCCGTGACCGCCTCATAGGCGTAAAACACCAGATGACCGCCGTCCAACGCCGGGATTGGAAACAGGTTCAGAAGGCCAACGGCAGTCGAAAGCACCGCGATAAACCAGATGAAGTCGCTGAGGCCATGACTTGCTGTCGTACCTGCAACCTGTGCAATGCCGATAGGCCCGGACAGATTGCAGGAACTGATTGCACCTGTAATCAAGTGTCCAAGACCGTTGATGGAACCCGTGATGACCCCAATCATGCGTTCATATCCGCCAGACAATGCCTGCAGCGGTGCGGGTGCTTCGCGGCCCATTTCAAAAGCCTGGCCTCCGCCAAGGCCGATCCGCCATTTCTTTTCAAAGCCGCCCTGCCCGTCTGGTTCGTCAACCAGTTTGGGCGAAAGTTCGATTTGCATTTCTGCGCCTGCGCGCCAAACGGTCAGTTGCACGGATGCACCGTCAGCGTTCTCGATGACCTCTGGCAGTTGCCCAAATCGAAATACGGGCGCACCATTGATCGATGTGATCACGTCGCCTGCTTCGAACCCGGCCGCAAGCCCTGCGCTGCGCGGAACGACCCGCGTCACGAGCGGTGGGAACAGATAAGGTCCCGTGACCGTCATGACGTCGCCGTCACGATCGACAAGATATTCAAGCTGCGGCTTTTCCGGGATCGTTTCAACAAATGCGGCATAGTCCTCGGAGTTGATGCTGGGCACGGCTTGGCCCTCGATTTCGCGAACGATATCCCCTTCGCGAAGTTCGTACGCGCCAGCCGGGAGCGGCTTGATCTCACCAACTGTCAGCGGATCACGCGGCACGCCCGTGAAGAAGATCACGGCGGCAAAGACGATAATCGACAGCGCAAAGTTGAAAACGGGGCCTGCGGACACTGTAGCAGCGCGCGCCCAAAGAGGTGCACCGTGCATTGTGCGACGCAAGGCAGCGGGATCAGCGGCTGCGTCCTCCATCGCGTCAACATCTTTGCCAGATGCCGCATTCGCATCGCCAGCGAACTTCACATAGCCGCCAAACGGCAAAGCTGCGATCTGCCAGCGGGTGCCCCGCTTGTCCATACGGCTCCAGATCACCGGGCCAAAACCGATCGAGAACACATCCGCCTGAATGCCTGACCAGCGACCAACAATATAGTGTCCATATTCATGAATGGCGACGATGACACTCAGCGCCACGACGAAAAAGAAAATGGTCCAGGCAAAACCGCCAAAGGCGGGAATCACGGCCGAAATATCCAAGGTTTTATCCTGCTCTTTGCTCGATCACGTCGCGGGCGGCTTGTCGTGCCATTTGGTCCGCTGTGAGTACATTATCAAGGGTCATTGGGGCATCAATATGGCCCGGATCAGTGCAGTTGAGCACCTCATCGACCACTTCAGCCATCGCAGGAAAGCCTATGTTGCCCGCTATAAACCCATCCAACGCGGTTTCTTTGGCGGCGTTGAATACGGCGCCGGATAGCCCGCCGCGTTCCATCACTTCGCGGGCCAGCCGCAGGGCGGGCCAACGCACTTCGTCAGGCGCACGGAACGTCAATGAACCGATCTGCGCCAGATCAAGGCGCTCGACGGGCAATGGCTGGCGATCGGGCCAATTCAGGGCATAGCCAATTGCGTGGCGCATGTCGGGCGGACCAACATGCGCCATCAACGCGCCGTCATTGAAGCCGACCATCGCGTGGATCATGGATTCCGGGTGGACAAGCACCTCGATCTGATCACCTCTGACGCCGAAATATTCTCGTGTTTCAATCAGTTCCAAGGCCTTGTTGAACATCGACGCGCTGTCGATTGTGATGCGTTGCCCCATGTCCCAGTTTGGGTGCGAAGATGCCTCTGCCAATGTCGCCTTCGCCAGCTTGTCCAGCGGCCAATCGCGGAAGGCGCCGCCGCTGGCGGTGATGATGATCCGCTCAACTGCTGACATATCTTCGCCGACGAGGGCCTGAAAGACAGCTGAATGCTCACTATCGACGGGCAGCAAGCGCGCATCATGAGCCTTAGCCGTAGAGAGGATCAGTTGACCGGCGCACACTAGGGATTCCTTGTTGGCCAAAGCGAGGGTCGCCCCCTGCTCGAGCGCGCACAGCCCCGGTGCAAGGCCAGCAGCCCCCACAATTGCGGACATGACCCAGTCGGAGGGACGGCAACCCGCCTCGGTCAATGCGGCCTGCCCCGCGGCTGCTTCAACATCGCTGCCGCTGAGGGCTGCACGCAGGTCATCCAGCCGTGCCTCATCTGCCGTCACAGCCACATCAGCGCGCAGGCGGATGGCGTCCCCGGCAAGCTGTTCAATGTTCGATGCCCCTGTCAGCGCCACAACATCGTAGGCGTCCGGTTCTCTAGCAATCAGGTCGATGGTGTTTTGACCAATCGACCCGGTTGCGCCGAAAATCGACACGCGGCGCATGTTAACCAAGCCCCCAAGGGAAAGCCGCAATCTGAGCAAACATCAGGAAGAATACCGAAGCACCCAGCATGCCGTCAAACCGGTCCAGCACGCCGCCATGCCCGGGGATCAGCGACGAGCTGTCCTTGACGCCCATTCGCCGCTTCATCGCGCTTTCTGCGATATCGCCCATTTGGCTGGCCATGGACACGGCAATGGACACGCCAATCAATTGCAGCGAGACGCCCGTATTGATCGCGAAGAGTGCACCGACAATGCCTGCGCCAACCCAGCCTGAGGCGGTGCCAGCCCATGTCTTCTTGGGGCTGACGCGCGGCCAAAATTTCGGTCCCCCGATCAAGCGACCCGCGAAATAGCCGACGACATCGGTCACAACGACCACCGCCACAAGCCAGACCATCCAGCCAAAGCCGAGATCATCGCGGACATGCATCATTCCGTATCCGGCCATCAACACAAGCAGCGTAAAGATCATGTAGATTGACCGGTTATGCTGCAGTTGACCAAGGCCAACCATGCAAGGGGCCAAGAGCAGCGGCAGCGCAAAACCAGTCGGTAGATACACGGCAAGAATCGTGGCAACGCCAGACACTGCGCCCAGCTGGACAGCGAGCGGTGGGTGATCAGGCGAAATGATGCGGACCAACTCCCACACCATCAGGCCGCAGATCAACGCAATCAGTACATGGAAAACGTCACCGCCAACCCAGATGCCCCAGATGCCGACAAGGACCATGACCAGACCGGACGCCATGCGTGCCGCAAGATCTGACCACCGTTCGGTCACCGCTTCACCCCACCGAACCGGCGTTCACGCCCGCCATATGACGCACAAAGACGCGTGAACTCTTCCCGACTGAAATCAGGCCAAAGCGTATCGATGAACTCGTATTCGGCATAGGCCGATTGCCAGAGAAGGAAGTTTGATATGCGGGCCTCGCCACTGGTCCGGATCACCAGATCAGGATCGGGCAGTACATAAGTGTCCAGGTATTTCGGAAGTGTTTCCTCGTCCACGCTCTCTGGCCGCAGTTTTCCATCAGCAACGTCTTGCGCCAAACGTTTGGTCGCGCGCGCAACCTCATCCCGCCCGCCGTAGTTCAAGGCAATTGTCAAGTTCACGCTTGTATTGCCAGATGTCAGCGTCTCCAACTCATCCATGAGGGAGATCAGCTTGGCGTCCAAACGCACACGATCCCCAATAAAGCGCACACGTACCCCAAATTCGCTAAGTGCGCGGGCTTCTTTCGAGATGTAGCGGCGAAACAGGCTCATCAGCCCAGCCACTTCGACCTGCGTCCGTTTCCAGTTTTCGGTCGAGAACGCGAAAATGGTCAGGTATTCGACACCTATATCGGGGCAGGTTTCCACAACTTCGCGGACCCGCCGCGCACCGGCGTGGTGGCCAAACAGGCGCGGCCGTCCTCTTTGCGTTGCCCAACGGCCATTGCCGTCCATGATAATGGCAACGTGGCGCGGGCCGGTATGTACGGTGTCTGTGATAACGCTGTCCTTGGAATGTCTGCGCAAATCCCGTCAGCCGGGGGTCTCCAACTTTGATGACCCAAACACTCCCAAGGAGCGTTTGCCCCGACCACATGGCCGAGGTCCGGTTTTCAAACCTGCATGATCTCGGTTTGTTTGGTTTCAAGTGCGCTGTCCACGGACTTGATGAACTTGTCCGTCATCTCTTGCACCTCATCTTCCCAAAGCTTCTGGTCGTCCTCGGACATCCCGTCACCCTTGGCTTTCTTGATCTGGTCCATGCCATCGCGGCGCACGTTGCGGATGCTGACGCGGGCATTTTCGGCGTAGCTGCCAGCAACCTTGCCCAACTCACGGCGGCGTTCTTCGTTCAGTTCGGGGATTGGCAACATGATGATCGTGCCGTTCAGCTGGGGATTGATGCCCAGACCACTTTCGCGGATGGCCTTTTCCACTTTTCCGACCAGACCTTTGTCCCAGACATTGACGGTCACCATGCGCGGTTCAGGTACATTCACCGTACCAACCTGGTTGATCGGCGTCAGGGACCCATACGCATCCACCATCACCGGCTCAAGCATCGAAGCCGAGGCTCGGCCCGTCCGCAACGATGCGAATTCGGTCCTGAGGTTCGCCATGGCACCATCCATCCGGCGCTCAAGGTCATCAGTGTCGAGCATGAAGTCGTCAGACATTGTATTCCCCGTGTTCGTCCTGGCCCGTTCGGGCGTCTTTCATTTGGGTATAGTGCAACGGGCGGGCGAATTGCCAGAGGGGTTTGAGCTATGCTCAATTTGGCGCTCTGGCGCGCAATAGCGTCAAACTGCAAACACAATCTCTGGTTATCTGAAATCCGCTTTGATCCGGAATCTGAAGATGTCAGACAGTTTAAATGCAATAGTCGAAAGAACCGCCCGCATGCTTGGTGTCGCTGAGGCGGATATCGATGTGAATGCTGACGTTGCCGACCTTGGTCTCGATGCAGACGACGTGCATGACATCTTGGAAGAAGCCGCAGAAATGTTCGGCGCGCCTTTGATCGACATCATCAACACGCTTCCCGTCTATCAGATCAAGCGCGGCGACATGACGATGGCCAGCTTGCGGGACATCGCCGCGTTCTCGCCCTGGGCGTCAGCGCTGTTGTCGGAACTGACGACCAAAACGGATATCGAGACGTTGACCAGTTTGGCCGCATCCATTGATGCAGGACGCTATGTCCCGAGTGGACGAAAGTCAGACGACCTGCATCGCCCCAAACCGCCAGAGTGGGTCATCGCAAAGGCTGTTGGTATCTGGGCCACGGCGCTTTTGGTTCCGTTGTTCAACGTATTTCGTCCGTGCAATCCACTGGCGCAGTTCTGTTTCACGCCAGCGGCCGAGAAGTTCTGGAATGTCGCCAGTTACTCACTCACGATTGCGGCGGTGGTGACACTGGTTTGGCTGGTGCCAGGTTTGCACGAATTGTCAGACGACATTCGAAAGCAGAAGGCTCGGCTCAAACGCGGTGCGGGTGAAGCGTAACGCGCGAACAAGTTTCACTGCGGATTACCCCTGCACCCGTGTGAAGGTCCCCTTGCCTTCCAGGATCTCCTTGAACCCGCCGGGTGTGTCCAGCGGGAAGACGATCAAGGGAAGGTTGTTGTCACGCGCGAGCGCGATGGCTGATGCGTCCATGACGCCAAGGCGCTTTGCCAGAACCTCGTCATAGGTCACGACATCATAGCGTTTGGCATCATCATGCTTGGCTGGGTCCTTATCGTAGACCCCGTCCACACCGTTCTTCCCCATGAATATAGCCTCACAGGACATCTCATTGGCGCGCAAGGTCGCGGCTGTGTCAGTGGTGAAATATGGGTTACCCGTCCCGGCGGCAAAGATGCAGACACGTTTCTTTTCAAGGTGGCGCACTGCGCGGCGGCGAATGTAGGGTTCTGCAACCTCGTTCATCGTGATGGCGCTGATGACGCGGGTAAAAACGCCCAGCCCCTCAAGCGCGGACTGCATGGCAAGGGCGTTCATCACGGTGGCAAGCATGCCCATGTAGTCGGCCGTTGTACGCTCCATCCCCTGAGCCGAACCCTGTAGACCGCGGAACACGTTGCCGCCGCCAATCACCATGCAAATCTCGACCCCCATATCGTGAACGGCCTTCACTTCCTGTGCGATGCGTTCAACCGTTGGAGGGTGGAGCCCGAAGCCCTGATCGCCCATCAGCGCCTCGCCCGAGATCTTTAGCATCACCCGTTTGAAGGTGGTTGGTGTCTCTGTCTCGGTCATGGTGCGCCCCCGCTCTTTCAAATTGCGCGCAACCTGTCCTAAATGCGATGGGTTTTCAATGGATGACACCACATGATCCGCGATGTAATCGCATCTTTGCCAAGCGAGCTTCCAATACTGATCGCCGGACCGACCGCGTCGGGGAAATCTGCGCTCGCCCTTGCCATTGCGGAGGCGCAGGGCGGTACCATCGTGAACGCGGATGCAAGCCAAGTGTATAACTGCTGGCGGGTCCTCACCGCGCGCCCCTCGGCGGAAGAGGAATCACGCGCTCCACACCGGCTGTATGGACACCTCCCCTTTGATGCGCCCTATTCCACTGGCCACTGGTTGCGTGAGGTAACGCCTCTCTTGTCTGGCGAGAGGCCGATCATTGTTGGGGGGACCGGGCTTTACTTTACCGCGCTGACACAGGGTTTGGCTGATATTCCGGAAACGCCACCAGAGTTGCGAAAACATGCGGACCAGATGGACATGGCCGCGATGCTTATGGAGTTGGATACAGACACCATGGCGCGGATCGATGTCGCAAATCGCGCGCGTGTGCAGCGCGCTTGGGAAGTCCTGACCTCCACGGGTCGCGGGCTTGCCCATTGGCAAGACAACACCGCATCGCCGTTGTTGCGGGCGGGGACATATGCCGGGATCGTCATGGACAGTCCCAAGGAGTGGCTAACGCCCCGCATTGCGACCCGGTTTGACGACATGCTGCGTGGCGGTGCACTTGAAGAGGCGCGCGCCATGCAGGACCGCTTTGACCCGGCCCTGCCTTCGTGCCGGGCCATCGGGGTCATGGAAGCGATGGCCCTTCTGCGCGGTGAGATGGACCACGACACGGCTGTTGAGCAGGCCACCATTGCGACGCGACAATATGCAAAGCGCCAGCGCACTTGGTTTCGAGCCAGGATGGCGGATTGGCGCTGGATCGCGTCATCTGAGCTGGCCAAAATTTGACGTTTTACGCGTTTAGCGGCACAAATGTCAGTGTAAACCGCGCGCCATATTGTCGAAAACGGACAAACACACATGTCCCTGCCTCCGATCGAGATAAAGCCGCTGGTCCAGTTGACCGCTGGTCAAGATTGGCGCGTGTCGCTTGCGCATGACCGACCGCAACATGTCATCATCTGGATCACCCGCGGCCAAGGGCGGCTCTTGCTCAACGGCACCCGACGCGGTGTGGGAACACACAACGCGCTTACCATACCTCCACACACGCTGTTTGCGCTTGAGTTAGGTCGGCAGGGCAGCGGGATGGTGGCGTTGATCCCGGACGGGACGGAGATTCGGTGGCCGACCCGCGCACGGCAGTTGCGTGTGAGAGACGTGGACAGCATTGGCGAAATGACAGCCATATTCGAGGCAGCCCATCGTGAGGTCACACAGGCACGCCCACTGGCCCAAGATGCAATCGACGCGCACATGGCGCTTATGTCAGTTTGGTTGCGGCGACAGATCGCCCTGCCCGATCACCTGCCCATCACGATGAACGCAGCCGCGCGGTTGAATGCGCGGTTTTGCGAACGTGTCAGCAAAAACTACGCCGACGGATTGACGATGGCCGACCATGCTGCCGCACTGGGTGTCACTGCAACCCACCTGACACGCGCGTGCAAAGCCGCCACAGGACGGACTGCGGCAGATTTGCTGACCGAGCGTACGCTTTACGCGGCGCGCATTGCCCTTACAGAAACCTCCGTGCCCGCACAGGACATTGCAAGACACCTCGGCTTTGGATCCGCCGCATATTTTACGCGCTTCATGCAACAGCACACCGGACAAACACCAACCGCTTTGCGAAAGGCAGCGCGGCAAACTCATTGACGCTTTACGTTGCGTAAGCCGGTAGATGTCGCAAATAGAACAGGCAAATGTCGCAAACGTGTAATGATTTTTGAAACCGCACCGTTGACCTGTGTGCGCTTCTGTTGCCTCATGCGGTCAGGGAACAAAATGATCGCACGCGCATCGCAGCACCTCAGCCACTTTGAGGAACATGCGCCAAGCCCAAATCAATGGGGCACGCGAACACGGGGGAAGTAGGTGTAAACAAAACCGTCACATCACGAGGCTAGCCCGCAAGGGCAGCACCCGAGGCGTATCACAAAAACAAATTGCGCCCGGCAAGCAACAAAGGCGGCACGCACCCGCCTAAAGCCACCCAACAGGGGCACTAAATGGGACTCTTCATACTCAGACGGCTGGGCGTGATGCTACTGACGGCAATTTGCCTGACGTTCATCGTGTTCTTTCTGACCAATCTCTATCCAAACCTTGAGAAACTGGCCAAGACCCAAGGCAACTTCCGCATGACGGACGAAGCTGTTGCAAGCTGGTTGGATGATCGGGGTTATATCGACAATACATTCATAAAATACGGGCGCTGGCTGGGTGTAGCGCCCGGTTGGGTGACCGAGAAAGAGGATGGCACTGTCACCGGGCAGTGCTTCAAAGAAAATGCGCCTGTAGAAGAGCGGCCCACGTTTTGCGGTGTTTTGCAGGGCGATTGGGGCTTTTCACTGGTGTTCAAGGATGAGGTCAGCAGTCTGGTCGCAATACGGCTTGGCGCCACCGGCAAACTGATGGGATTTGTTCTTTTGGTCATGGTGCCGATGTCGCTGATCGTCGGTGTGCTCGCCGGTATGCGCGAGGGTTCGGGTCTGGATCGGTCCCTCTCTACCTTCTCGATCGCGACGACGGCCACGCCTGAATATGTCTCGGGCGTTATCTTTATCGCCATATTTGCGTCATCCGCATTCGGGCTCAAGTGGTTCAAGGGATCCGCAACGCAAGCCATTGAGAATGCAACTTTTGAGAACTTCACGCTGCCGGTCCTGACCATCGCGCTTTATGGCATGGGGTACATTGCACGGATGACACGGGCGAGCATGACCGAGGTGATGACCGCCCAATACATCCGCACCGCGCGGCTCAAAGGGGTCAGCTTTGGCAATATTGTCCTGAAACACGCGCTCAGGAATGCGCTCATCGCGCCCTTCACCGTCATCATGTTGCAGATCCCATGGCTGTTGAATGGCGTGGTGATTGTCGAGACGCTCTTTAACTACAAGGGCTTTGGTTGGTTGCTGGTGCAGGCAGCGGGCAACAACGACATCGAACTGCTTCTGGCCGTGTCGGTTGTGTCGGTTGTGGTGGTGCTGATCACCCAGCTGATTTCCGACATCGGCTACGTGTTCCTCAACCCGCGCATCCGCATTTCTTAAGGGAGGCTAACCATGGAACCTTTGACATGGACCGGCCCTCTTGGGCAATTTTTGGACCCGGTGCTGTATGTGCTGTCTGCAATCTTCTTGGTGGCGATCGTCATACAGATCGTACTGGGCCTTGCCAGCGGTGGATCCCGCGTGGTGACAAACCCCGATGGCACACTCAGTTCTGCCGGAGGAGCCTATGACTTTTCTTCGACGGCAACGCGATGGCTGGGCCTTGGGCTGTTCCTGATTGTATTGGCATATGTCGTCATCGGCATTTTTACCGGCCCGCAGGTCGCCGGGATCATTGGTGGGATGAGCCAGCAACTCATGCCGGTCTGGATCGCGCTGATCCTGACCTTCATTGTGTCGATCAGGTTCAAACGCAAGCTGGGTCTCTACGGCAAACTCTTTGACTCCACTGTCGGCATGATCGGCTTTGCGCTTGTGATGTTCTGGGTCTACGCCGGTGTGATGGCTGGGCTGTTCGATTGGATCACGACACATGACAGCCTGAGTCAGGTGTCAGGTATGAAAAACAAGGTGCCCGGGACGCCGATGCGTAGCACTGAGGACGGTGAATATGCCTGGTATCTTCTGGGCGGTGACAACCTGGCCCGCGATGTGTTCAGCCGCCTGTTCAAAGGGGCTTGGGTCGTGGTGCAGATCGCCCCGCTCGCCACGGTCTTTGCCTTCATGGTTGGCATCACTTTGGGTCTGCCAGCCGGGTTCTATGGCGGTCGCCTCGATACGCTGCTGTCGTTCCTAGCCAACCTCATCCTCGCCTTCCCGGTCATCCTGCTGTTCTACCTGCTGGTGACCCCGGAAATCGTAGCGACGGGCATTCCGAACTACATGGCGACGGTCCTGTTCGTCTTCCCACTGATCTTTGTGGGTGTGCTTCTGAACTCGCGCTATTACACGCAACCCAGTTTCCGCACACCGCTGCTGATTGTGGTTCTTGGGATCATGGGATGGATATATCTGTCGCTAATCTCCGACGGCGGCACTAAAGTGGCTGTGCTGCCGGAGTTTCTGGACCTGTTCGACATTGATCCCGGAATTCTTGTCGTGTTCGTCTCGGTTGTCTTTGTGAACGCACCCACCGTTTTCCGGATCGTCCGTGGCCTCGCCATGGACATCAAGACGCGGGACTACGTGGCGGCGGCGCAAACCCGTGGTGAGGGTCCCTGGTACATCATGCTGTGGGAGATTTTGCCCAACGCGCGCGGGCCCCTGATCGTCGATTTCTGTCTGCGGATTGGATACACCACGATCCTTCTGGGCACTTTGGGCTTCTTTGGGTTGGGCTTGCAAAGCGAGAGCCCGGATTGGGGCACAACGATCAACGCCGGTCGGCGCTTGTTGTCCGCCTATCCGCACCCGGCGATCGCACCTGCCCTGTCCCTGCTGACCATGGTTCTGGGATTGAACCTGTTGGCGGATGGGCTGCGTGAAGAAAGCTTGAAGGACTGAGTTGAAGCGGGCGGACCGGGGGCCAGCCCGTTCGGGCAGGCCCTCACCCCCGAAGTTTATTTGGCAAGATGAAGGGCAAGACATCTTCACGGCCAAACGGGAGAGATGAGAATGGCAAAACTGGACTATGACGGCCCGATCCTTGAGATCAACAAGCTGAGCATCTCCTTCTTCACGCGGTTGCGGGAAATTCCGGCGGTCATGGACTTTTCGGTGACTGTGAAGCCGGGAGAGGCCGTGGGTCTCGTTGGTGAATCCGGGTGCGGCAAGTCCACTGTCGCCCTCGGGGTCATGCAGGACCTTGGCAAGAACGGGCGCATCGTCGGCGGGTCGATCAAGTTCAAGGGCCGCGACCTGCAAGAGATGAGCGCGGAGGAGTTGCGCGACATCCGCGGGTCCGAGATTGCCATGATCTATCAGGAACCAATGGCATCGCTGAACCCGGCCATGAAGATCGGCAAGCAGTTGATGGAAGTGCCCATGATCCATCAGGGCATGTCGGAAAAAGACGCCCGCGCGCGTGCGCTGCAGGTGGTCACAGACGTCAAGCTGCCCGACCCCAAGCGTATATTGAACAGTTTTCCGCACCAGCTGTCTGGCGGGCAGCAGCAGCGTATCGTGATCGCCATGGCACTGATGTCCGAGCCATCGCTTCTGATCCTTGATGAACCAACCACTGCTTTGGACGTGACCGTAGAAGCTGCGGTTGTCGAACTGGTCAAGGACCTGGGCAAGAAATACGGCACCTCGATGCTGTTCATCTCGCACAACCTCGGCCTTGTGCTCGAAACATGCGACCGGATCTGCGTGATGTATTCAGGCGAAGCCGTTGAACGCGGATCGATCAAGCAGGTGTTTGACGAGATGCAGCACCCCTACACCCAAGCGCTGTTCCGTTCGATTCCCCTGCCCGGCGCAGACAAGAACGCGCGCCCGCTTGTTGCTATCCCCGGCAACTTCCCCTGCCGCACGAACGTCCACCGGGTTGTAACTTCGGCCCTCGCTGCGACTACTTTGAAGAAGGTCGGTGCAATCAGGACACGACCATCCCAATGGCAGCCGCGAATGAGGATGCAAGCCACGAAACCCGCTGCCTTCGCTTTCAAGAGATTGATTGGAATGCGCCGATCACCCTGGGTGAGCAGAAGGAAAAGGGCGAAGTTGGCGATGTTGTTCTTAAGATGGACAATCTCAAGAAGTACTACGAGGTCGCTGCATCAGCCTTGTTTGGGGGTGGTGACAAGAAAGTGGTCAAGGCCAACGAAACGCTCAGCTTCGAAGCACGCGAGTCCGAAACACTCGCCATCGTGGGCGAATCCGGTTGCGGTAAATCGACCTTCGCCAAGGTGTTGATGGGCCTTGAGACAGCGACCGAAGGGACCATCACACTCGGCAACAAAAACATTCAGGACGTGCCAATCGAGGACCGAGACACGCAAACGATCGCGGACGTGCAAATGGTGTTTCAGAACCCGTTTGACACATTGAATCCATCAATGACCGTTGGCCGTCAGATCATCCGGGCACTTGAGATTTTCAAGGTCGGCAATAACGAAGCCGACCGCAAACAGCGGATGCTGGAGCTGTTGGATCTTGTGAAACTGCCACGCGCCTTTGCGGATCGTATGCCGCGTCAGTTGTCCGGGGGACAGAAACAACGCGTCGGCATCGCCCGCGCCTTTGCCGGAGACGCCAAGATTGTCGTCGCGGACGAACCTGTTTCAGCGCTCGACGTATCGGTTCAGGCCGCTGTGACCGATCTTTTGATGGAAATCCAGCGCGAGCAGAAGACGACATTGCTGTTCATCTCGCACGACCTGTCGATCGTCCGCTATCTCAGCGACCGAGTTATGGTGATGTATCTGGGACATGTGGTCGAACTTGGCTCGACCGAACAGGTCTTTGCCCCGCCCTACCATCCATACACCGAGGCATTGTTGTCAGCCGTACCAATCGCGGACACATCGGTGGAGAAGCAGCACATCGTGCTGGAGGGTGACATTCCATCCGCAATGAACCCGCCACCGGGCTGCCCGTTCCAGACGCGATGCCGGTGGAAGTCGGACGTGCCTGGCGGGCTCTGCGAGAAAGAGGTGCCGCCGGTGCGTTTCCTTGCTGAAGGGCATCAGGTCAAATGTCACTTGGCAGAAGACATCCTTGAGCGGATGGAGCCTGTCATCAAGGTTGCCGCAGAGTGATCAGAGATATTCCGACGCGGCCGTGTAGTTTGTCATGAACTGCCAGAAGGCGGGGATGGCAACCGTTTCGACCCAATAGCGCAGATCGGTGTAGTTGGCAGCCAAAACACTGATCATGTAAGCCGTCCAGAACTGCCACGCCCGCTGTGCCGTTCGTGAAAAGATCAGGGTCGCCAGAAATGAAAACGGTGCGATCACCACTGCTGCGATGTAACCCGCAATTTTGAAGTCGGCGAGGATCAGGCCGTAAAGCGTCAGGTAGTCCAGCGTGATAATGAACAGGAACCCGATATTGGATGCAAAGAGAAGACCCGCGATGCCACCCGCAATCGCCCCTGCCACCAACATGTCAAAGTGAAACCTCCGGTCCTTGTACGCCTCGTGCACAAGCTTTGCCCGGGGTGACACGACATCACTGGCGTTTCGCGCTTGGCCACTGTTAATACGGCTCAGTCGTTCTTCGAAGGTGGATTGACCAGGTTTCATGCATGCCCCTCTCGCTACTGCTCAGTTCCCGGGTTACGTGCATGGGATGGCGTATTTAAGGCAAAATTGGCACAATCAATGGGCGCTTGTGGAACAAGTACTGAATAAGCGGATCAGCTGCCCCAGATGACTTTCACGTAGTTCCGGGTTTCACGGAATGGCGGCACGCCGTTGTATTTCTTCACAGCCCCCGGCCCCGCGTTGTAAGCCGCCAACGCAAGGCGCCAGCTGCCAAAGGTGCGGTACTGCGCCATGAGGTAGCGTGCACCGCCATCAAGGTTTTCGGCTGGATCGTTTCTGTCCACGCCCAAACTGCGCGCGGTTGCAGGCATCAATTGCGCAAGGCCGTACGCACCTTTGTGCGATTTGGCTTTCGCATTCCAGCCGCTCTCCTGTTGTACAAGGCGCAAGAACAGGTCCTCGGGCACCCCGTGACGGCGCGCAGCATCCTTGGCCATGTTCAGATACGGGCCGCGGTATTTTCCGCGAAACTTCTTCGTCTCAGTGTCCCACTTGGTTGGGGTCACCACCTTGGGCGGCTGCAAACGCACGGAATTGGAATACTGCGTCGAAGCGCGGCTATCCAACACCTTGGTTTGAGATTTGAACAAAGAACCACGGCTTTTGGTCGAAAGCGTCTGCGCCGCTCCAGTCTCAACCATGAAGGCAGCGATAATCGCCCCAGCCCAGAGTGCTCTCATCTTTCACTATCCCCAGATCGTACACTGCCACCATTTCTTGACGCGCAATATACGGCTTTTTTGCCATCGCGCCAGTCTTACGCGGTTTTACCCTGCATTAACCACGTGTAGTCTAGCCAGAACGCAAGGCCGTGGCACGGAATCAGCCCGGCATGGGACAAAAGGGGAAGAACATGGCAGGGTCCGTGAATAAGGTCATTCTGATCGGCAATCTGGGGCGTGATCCCGAGGTGCGGACATTCCAGAACGGCGGCAAGGTGTGCAACCTGCGCATCGCAACGTCCGAGACATGGAAAGACCGCAACACCGGTGAACGCAAGGAGCGCACGGAATGGCATTCCGTTGCGATTTTCTCCGAACCGCTGGCACGGGTGGCCGAGCAATATTTGCGCAAGGGCTCGAAAGTATATCTGGAAGGTCAGCTTGAGACACGCAAATGGCAGGACCAGTCGGGTCAGGACCGGTATTCAACCGAAGTGGTGCTGCGTCCCTATACCTCGACCCTGACCATGCTGGACGGCCGTGGCGAGGGTGGCGGCGGCGGTAACGTTGGCGGCGGCGGTGGCGGTGGCCAGATGGGTTATGATGATCGTGACGGCGGCTACGGTGGCGGTGGCAGTGGCAGCAACCAACCCAGCCCGGCCCCAAGCCGCGATCTGGACGACGAAATTCCGTTCTAAGCAGCTCAGTCAAAAACAAAGGGCCCGTGTTGAAGACGCGGGCCCTTTGCTATTCATACGCTGTATTTAGTACAGTGTGTCTCGATACAATTTCTCGACTGCATCCTGATCCGTTCTTTCGTCCGGAAGCGAGGTGTGATCCCTAAGCATCTCAAGCAGGGTCGCAACCGGGCGGTTCGACGGCCAGCTGTCGGGCTTCCACAACCCACCCCGCATCGGGGCCTTGCCGCAATGGGTATAGGTTTCGTCTGCTGTGACCCGCAAAACCGTCTTTGGGCTGCGACCGTTCACTTGGAACTGTTCACATAGCGCAGGGTCATCACTGATCTCCGCCGTCCCATTCACGCGCAAGGTTTCATCCACAGTCGGGATCAGAAAAAGCAGCGCCACTTTCGGATGCGCCAGAATGTTCAACAAGCTGTCGATACGGTTGTTGCCGGGACGGTCAGGCAACAGCAGGGTGGTGTCCGTTTCAACCGTGACGAACCCGGCCGGATCCCCTTTGGGTGAAATGTCGAGGTTTTGCCCATCAGACGTGGCAAGCACGAGAAAAGTGGCATGTTCGATGAACTGTCGGCAATGCATATCGAAGGATGTTATGACCTTTGCTGCAGCCCGTTCATGCACCTCACCATAAAGTGCCCGCAATCGTTCCGGTGTCATCTTAAAATCTCCCTCTTCAAATGGTCACTTGTCCCGCAGTGCATCCTTCAAAACAGACATCACAGTATCCTCAGGGACATCCGATGTGACAAAGGCCTGACCTATGCCGCGGGCCAGGATGAAATTCAGCGTACCCGCCACAACCTTCTTGTCCTGCCCCATCAGGTTCAACAGACCAGCCGCATCCGGCAAATCGCCCGGAATGTCGGCAATGTCTGCCTTCATCCCCATCGCCTTGATATGCGCGCGCACCCGGCTGGGATCTTCCTGCGAACACAGGCCCAATCGTGCCGACAACTCGAAGGCCAGACCGCAACCGACGGCAACGCCCTCGCCATGCAGCAAGCGGTCCGAGTATCCAGTAGCAGCCTCTAGCGCGTGGCAGAACGTATGGCCGAGGTTCAAAAGCGCCCTGTCCCCCTGCTCCGTCTCGTCACGGGTCACGATTTCAGCCTTCATTTCGACAGATCGTTTCACGGCCGCCACACGCAGTTCCATGTCACCTGCCGCCATCGCAGGCGCATTCTCCTCGAGCCATCCAAAGAACGCGGCATCGCCTAACAGGCCGTATTTCATCACCTCGCCGTATCCCGCAAGGAAATCGCGCGCGGACAGGGACGCCAATACGTCTGTGTCAGCCAGAACGAGGCTGGGCTGGTGAAAGGCGCCTGCAAGGTTCTTGCCCTGTGCCGTGTTGATCCCGGTTTTGCCCCCGACCGAACTGTCGACCTGAGCCAGCAAAGACGTTGGGACCTGCACAAACCGCACACCACGGCGCAGGATGGCACAGGCAAAGCCCACCAAGTCGCCAATGACGCCTCCGCCAAGGGCCACAACAACGTCGCGACGCTCAATCTTTTGATCCAGCAACCACTCGGTGACCTGAGCGAGATGGGCCCATCCCTTTGTGGCCTCACCGGGTGGCAACTCCATTGCAACCGCCTCGATCCCCGCATCGGCCAGGCCCGCGCGCAAAGCGTCAAGATGCAGCGCCGCGACCCGCGTTTCCGTCACGATGGCAACACGTGGACGCGGCAAGAGCGGCGCAATTAGCCTGCCAGCCTCAGCCAACAAACCGGGCCCGATCAGCACATCATACGCCCGGTCGCCCAGAGGCACATGGACAGTCTCACGCATCCGTCTTCTCCAACACATCAGGCCGTTCCGCCAGCAACGTGGCAATCACACGGTCCACCATTTCCTCGATACTCAGGTTCGGCAGCGACACAACGGTCACATCCGCCAGCGCATAAAGCGGCACGCGTGCATCGTAAATCTCGCCAAGGGTCGCGCGCGGATCAGGTGTGCGCAGCAACGGGCGTGTGTCCTTGTGGCGAACCCGTTGCCACAGCAGATCAAGGCTTGCATTCAACCAAACCGACACACCACGAGCCGTGATGTTTGTCCGGTTCTCTTCCGCCAAAAAAGCCCCGCCACCGGTCGATAAAATACCCCGTTCTTCGTCCAAAAGACGGGAAATCACCTGTGTTTCCTTGCCCCGAAAGAAAGGTTCGCCATCACGCGCGAATATCTCGGGCACGGTCATGTTGGCGGCGCTTTCAATCTCTGCGTCGCTGTCCAGAAACCGCACTCCCAGCCTCTGCGCCAGCGCGCGACCCACGGCCGTCTTTCCCGCCCCCATCATGCCAACCATGACAACGGTCTTGTTCAGTCGGAAGCCTGCCCCCAAGTTGTTATTATGCTGATTTTCGCTCATATGGCCGTCAATGACGTGATTTTGCGAAAAAGGCCATATATGCTTTGAGCAAAACAAAGAACCACCAACAAGAATTCTGGGGCAGGCAAAAACATGATCCGTCTATTCAAGCTGTTGATCTTTCTAGCGATCATCGGATTCATCGGGCTGGTCGGTTATGCCTATGTGGGCGAGTATTTCGGCGCCAACTTCTCGCCCCCCCAGGATGAAACACGTGTGCCAGTCACATTGGATGCAGAATAGTTTTGGTCCTCTTCTCGCCGTGCTGATCAGCGCTGGCACCGGTCTGAGCGGACAGGAACAGGCAACAGCCCCGCTGAGCGTGATCGACTGGCTTGATACGCAAGAGGCGGTTCAGGCGGCTCAACCCGTTCAACCTGAACCCGATGTCACGTCCAGCGGCATCGTACCGCAAGTCACCGTGCAACCGTTGGGCGATGAGGCGGCACAGCGCGTCGGGCTCGCACCCTCAAACGTGACCGGCCTTCCCGATACGCTTTGGTCTGCCAGCAACGGATCCGACTTGGCCGAGGCGGTCAAAGATCTGCCCGATACGTCATTACCTGCGCTGCAATCCCTCATCATGACCTTATTGCTGGCTGAAGCGAACCCGCCAGGTGGCGATGCGTCGGCCTTCGATCTGGCAAGGGTTGATGCACTTATGCGGTTCGGGGCGTTGGACCCCGCGCTTGCACTGCTTGAACAGACTGCCGTGAACCGCAGTTCCGCACACCTGAAACGCTACCTCGATTTGTCGCTGATCGCGGGAACCGAGGGGGTGCTTGCGCTCTAACCACGCAAAACCCAAGTCTTTCACCCGCCAAGGTCTACGATGTCTTTTGTTCGGCGCGAGCCGGGGATTGGGATGACGCCGTACTGGTTTTAGGCACATCTCGCGCCCTCGGCCTCATTGAACCAGCGATGGCAGACGCGCTGGAGCGATTCCTAGATACCGAGCTGTTCGAAGGTGAGCCGCCCCTGCCCGTCCCGTCTACACCGGATCCGCTGGCTTTCCGCCTGTTCCAAGCCATTGGCACGCCAATCCCGACACGCGGATGGCCCGTTGCCTACGCCAACGCTGACTTGTCGCCCAACTCTGGCTGGAAGGCACAGTTGGAGGCAGCAGAGCGTCTGGCGCAACGCGGTGCGCTTGGCGACAACCGCCTTCTGGGCCTTTACACACAACGTCGGCCTGCGGCATCGGGCGGCGTGTGGGACCGGGTCGCCGCCGTGCAACGGTTCGAAACCGCGCTTTCGACAGGCAGCCCGGCCGCTGTCTCCAAGACGCTTCCCCGCGCATGGCGCGCAATGCGTGATGCTGGCTTGCAAACCGTCTTTGCCGGACTGTTCTCCGAAAAACTTTCCGAATTGGTCCTAAGCGGCGCAACAGCCGATCTGGCATTCGAGGTGCTATTGCTGTCCCCAAACTATGAAATGGCCGCCGCACAATTCCCCGCCCGCGCCATGCGCCGCCCGGTGTTAAGTGCCGTCGCGGCGGGTGCCATACCGCCCGGTCTCAGCGCAGATGGGATTGAAGGGGCGGTCGTTACCGCATTCTCTGATGCACCACCAGACCCTCAGATCGTAGAATTGGCGCAGTCGGACGCTCTCGGGAACGCACTCCTGCAAAGTGTTGCACTGGCCCATGCCGGCAGTTCAGGCGACGTGGCGCAACTGACCACCGGTCTTGCGACCTTGCGCGCGCTTGGCCTCGAAGACGTGGCGCGACGCACTGCGCTTCAGGTTCTTTTGCTGAGAGGAACAGGATGAGCGACCGCTGGATCTCGACCTTTCTGGATGCGCAAGCGGCTGAACTGGGCGCTGCGCGCAACACGCTGTTGGCCTACGGTCGCGACCTCAAGGATGTTGGCGCTTGGCTGGCAAAGCAGAATGCCGCATTTGAAACCGCAACAACCGCGCAGATCGAAGCCTACCTGATCCATTGCGACGCGCAGGGCCTTGCCAAGTCCACCCGCGCGCGGCGTCTGTCCGCCATCAAACAGCTTTATCGCTTTGCCTTCGAAGAAGGATGGCGCAGCGAAAATCCCGCAATCCAGATCGCAAGCCCCGGTCAGGACAAACGTCTGCCCAAAACGCTGGACGAAGATGAGGTGGAGCGCCTTCTGACATCGGCCCGCAGTTTTGGGCGTGGCGAACATGACCAGCTGCGGGACACCTGCCTGATGGAACTGCTCTATGCCACAGGCATGCGGGTCAGCGAGCTGGTCAGCCTGCCTGTGTCGTCAGCCCGTGGCGATCCCCAGATGCTTTTGATCCTGGGCAAGGGCGGCAAGGAACGGATGGTTCCCCTGTCGTCTTCGGCCCGTCTTTCGTTGTTCGAATGGATCAAGCTGCGCGACGCCAAACAACAAAAACTGGAAGACAAGGGCGCCGCGCCATCTCGCTTCCTCTTTCCCTCCCGCGGGGCATCCGGTTATCTGACCCGCCATTGGTTCTACGCCCGGATCAAGTCTCTAGCCGTGCACGCGGGTGTCGATCCAAACAAAGTGACCCCGCATACCCTACGCCACGCCTTTGCAACGCATCTTTTGGCAGGCGGCGCTGATCTGCGGGCCATTCAGACGATGTTGGGCCACGCCGATGTCGCCACAACCGAGATTTACACACATGTGGTAGACGAGCGACTGACACAGCTTGTTTTGGATCATCACCCGCTGGCCAAAGACAGCCGTAAATCAGGGGGCAACACATCCTCCGACGGCCAGTGACCCGAGCGCAGAGCCTCGTGATATCCGTGCGTCAAACCGGCGGCCTCCATGTCTCTGACAGCACCGCCCACATCATATTTCAGACGATGCAGGCTGAGCTGCCCAGATGTCAGCATTGCATAGGCCGTATCACAGCTGCCGTCATGTGGAGGCATGCCAACGACGCCCGCATTGATCCATTCACCTGTGCCAACCGGACGCCGAAACGGAATGCCCGAATGGCCGGCGATCACATGATCCAGTGGACCAATGATGGCCTCCAAAGCCCGGCACTCGACCTCGAACGCATCTGAGGGTGAGGTTGACCACAAAAAGCGGGCCACATCCGTAACACCGCCGTGAATGACCCCATAGCGCGCGCCGCAATGTGAAAAGGTTATGATGTCGGGCAAGGCCCGCATCCAGTTGCGATCCTCAGCCCCGACCTGACCGTCGGCAAACCGATACCATCCAACAGACAGCAGGTCGCATGAGCTTCCCTCTTCAAACCCGCATCCGCAATCAGCGGCTCCCTCCGCCAACTGTATCTCGCAATTGCCTGCAACCACCGCGCATCCCGCAGCGCGGATCGCGGCAACCGTTTCGGCAGGCCGCCCGCAATAGGCAACTACGTCGCCTGTGCAAATGGCATATGCGCCTCGCGTCCCGACCTCGGCCAGAACCGCCTCAGTCGCCTGAAGGTTCGAGTACGGCCCCCCAAAGACCAACACCTGATCATCAATCACACCCAGATCCTGCACGCGCATCCTGTCGCATCCCTTGATTGCGTCGTCTGTCACCCCCATAACCGATCCAAGATCAAAGGATAAATCACGAATGGACGACCCCTCATCGACGCTCGACGCGGCGTTCTGGATTACAAGCGCTGTGATCCTCGGCTTGCTGGTCATGTCCGGCTTCTTCTCAGGCTCGGAAACAGCACTGACCGCCGCGTCGCGGGGCAAATTGCGGGCCAAGGCCGACAAAGGATCTCGCGGTGCCGAACGGGCACTTCAGATCACCGAAGACAACGAACGGCTGATCGGCTCGGTCCTGCTGGGCAACAACCTCGTCAACATCCTTGCCACGTCGCTGGCAACGGCGATCTTCACGCGGGCCTTCGGCGAATCCGGCGTGGCCTTGGCCACGCTGGTCATGACACTGCTTGTCCTGATTTTCGCAGAGGTGCTGCCAAAGACCTACGCCATCACGAACTCCGAAACCGCCGCATCGCTTGTCTCGCGCCCGATCTCTCTGGTGGTGACCGTCTTTTCACCGATCGTTTCGGCGGTTCGCCTCTTGGTGCGCGGCGTGCTGCGGGTGTTTGGGGTCACGATTGATCCTGACAGCCACATCATGGCGGTGCGCGAGGAGATCGCGGGCGCCCTGCAACTGGGCCATTCCGAAGGCGTTGTCGAAAAGGAAGATCGTGACCGCATCCTCGGCGCACTGGATCTGGGTGACCGTGTGGTCGAAGAAATCATGCTGCATCGCTCTGGTATTGAAATGATCGATGCAGAGGACGATCCGCAGGCCATCCTGGAACAGTGTCTGAAATCAAACCACACGCGCCTCCCCGTCTATCGCGGAGAGCAGGAAAACATCACCGGTGTGATCCACGCCAAAGACCTTTTGCGCGCCATGTATCAAGTGATTGGCGGACCCGAAGGGGACGCAGCGGCGCTTAAATCATTCGACATCAGTCAGGTGGCAATGCCGCCCTACTTCGTGCCCGAGACGACCACTCTCGATGACCAGATGCGACAATTCCTGCGCATGCGTACCCACTTTGCGCTGGTGGTGGACGAATATGGCTCGCTCCAAGGTCTGATCACGCTTGAGGACATCCTCGAAGAAATCGTTGGTGAGATCACGGATGAGTTCGACCCGGACGGTGAGCATGCCGTACAACGTGGCGAAGACGGGCATTTCCACATCGACGGCGCCATGACGATCCGCGATCTCAACCGTGCAACGGATTGGAACCTGCCAGATGACGAAGCAAACACCGTTGCGGGGTTGGTGATTCACGAGGCCCAGACAATCCCTACAATCGGTCAGGTCTTCAGCTTCCATGGTTTCCGGTTCGAAGTGACAGCGCGCGAAGGAAACCGGATCACTGCGTTGAGAATTCAGACACTCGACTAGCGTGTCTTACAAAAGCTCTTTGGTATCGCTGTGCGTGTTGACCCACGCGCGCACATCATCGAGACGACCGCGGGCAACGGGGATTTCCTGACCATCGGTCAGGGTCAATTTCGAACCGGACAAGGATCGCGCAGTCTGGCGAGCAACCCAATGTGACCGGTGCGTTTGGATTCCATCTTCCGGGCTGACCTGGTCGAGGAATGTCGCCATACGTTCTCGGATAATCTCGACCTTGCCCGACATGTAAATTTCCAGATGGTGCTCAGCCGCCTTGACGCGCGAAATTTGTGTCAGCCCCACTTTGCGGCCTGCCAAAGTGATATCGCGACCCGCACTCTTGATTGCCTTGCGTGCACGCTGCGCTGGTAACAGCCAAAGCAAGGCCACAGTTTCGAAGACATGAGCAACGAACACGTTCCTCAAATTCATCTGCCACGTCATGGAACCAAATGCAGGCTTGCCAGGTTCAAACAAGATCGTCAGTCCGCCGGCCGTAAGGTAAGTGGAAGCCAGCACCAATGGAGATGAGAGAATAATCAAGGGAATCGGGCCGCCAAAGGTCGACCGCCAGATGCGGCAGGTGGCCAGCGCATAGAACATGGACAAGAACAGGTACAAAAAAAGCGCTACAAACCAGAACGCCAATCGTAGCCCGAAGCTTTCAAACTGCGGCAAAGTCACAGGATGGCCGGTTGCCATGATGAAGAAGCCGACGAGCACCAGAAGCCACATCTGCCAAGACGTATACAGCTCGTGCATTTCGCGTATCGTGAAGTGCGTTTGGTCGCCATTCGAGACAAAAACCTGCACTTCGTGGTTGAAAACCTTCCCCAACATGAGCGCTGCCTACCATGTGACGCTAATTAGAGTAAATGCGTTGCAAAGGTCTATTGGGTGTAGACGGCAGGCAATTCGGTGTCAGTTACAGGTTTGTATCGATTGGTGTTTCCTTTCGTCTACACCGTGCACATCATGATCTCAGGCGAGTACCATCCGGGTCGAACGGAGGTTTTTCAAGTATCTTTGCCCTATGGCTCCTCCCAAGAACCATAACGTCAACCAAATCCCCCGGCTTTGCCCCACTAACGAACCCCAGCGCGAGGCTCATTCCGACGCTGTAACCATACGCACCCGACGTGACCCTGCCAATTCCAACACCGTCTCGAAAAATGGGCTCTCCGCCCGTGGCGTCAGCACCGGATGCACGCACGTTCGCCTCATCCAGATGCAATAGCACCAGCGGTTCGCGTGAAGGTTCAGCGATGGTTTTCTCGACAGCAGCCTTGTTCAGGAAATCCTTGTCCATTTTCACCAAACTGTCCAAGCCAACTTCTTGCGGCCAGTATTCCGGACTGTATTCCCGGCCCCAGGATCCGTACCCTTTCTCAATCCGAAGGCTCGTCAAAGCGCGACTGCCAACGGGGCCAACACCCATATCCGCGCCCGCATCGATCAATGCAGTGTATAGCCGTATTTGATCTTCGGCGCGGCAATGCAATTCCCAGCCCAGATCTCCTGTGAAAGAAACACGCAGAGCCAGGGTTTTGACCCCCGCAACCTCAATCCACTGCGACCGCATGAACGGAAACGCATCAGTGCCCAAGGACGTGTTGGTCAAGCGCTGCAACAGCGCGCGGCTGTCTGGTCCGGCCACATTGAACCCACACATTGCGTCTGTACAGCTTTCAAAGGTGGTTCCAAGGGGCAGAGGTATCTCTTTGAAAAAGCGCTGGTGATAGCGCTCGGCCATGCCAGAACCGATGATCCAAAACTCTTCCTCTGCCAGTCGGGTCACAGTGAAGTCCCCGGCAATTCCACCGCGTTTTCCGATCAACGGCGTCAGACAGGAACGTCCAACAGCTTTCGGCATCCGGTTGGCAAAGACCGCGTTCAGCCAGTCCTCTGCGTCCGGGCCGTTGCACACATATTTGGCGAAATTCGAGATATCGATGATCCCGGCCCGGTCGCGCAGCATGCGGGCTTCGGCCCCGACCACATCCCACCAGGGCTGACGCGTAAATCCGGCGGTATCCTCCACATCACCGAAGTACAACGGATGCTCCCATCCGTAATTCAGGCCCATCTTGGCCTTCATGTCGCGCTGCATCTCGTAAACGGGACGGGTACGCACGGGCCGACCGGCCTCACGCTCTTCCCCGGGAAAATGGATCTTGAACCGATGCGCATATTGGTCACCGACACGCGCCTTCGTGAATGCTTTGCCCGCCCACTGGCCGAACCGGGCCATATCCCAGGCAAACATGTCGTACTTGGTTTCCCCCTCGACAATCCACTCTGCCGCCAACAGCCCCATACCCCCGGATTGCGAGAAGCCCGGAATGATACCGTTGCAACAAAAGTAACCGGTCAGTTCCGGCACCGGGCCAAACAAAACATTCGAGATCCGGTGACCAGATCATCGGGCCATTGATCACCCGTTTGATCCCGGCGGTCCCCATGACCGGCACCCGCTCAATGGCGCGCATCATGTTATCTTCGATACGCTCAAGATCATCCGCAAACAATTCATGGCCAAAACCCTGCGGCGTGCCGTCCTCCGCCCAGAACCGCACGTCCTTTTCGTAGGCGCCCACAAGCAGGCCCTGCCCCTCTTGGCGCAGGTAATATTCGCCATCCCGATCCGCGACAGAGGGCAAACGGCGGTCCATCGCCGCCACCTCTGCGATGGTGTCCGTCACGAAATACTGATGCTCTGTCGGTTGCAAAGGCAGGTCAACCCCAGCCAGTGCAGCCACCTCACGTCCCCACAGTCCGGCAACATTCACAACCCACGGCGTTGCAATATCGCCCTGCTCTGTCCGGACAATCCAAGTGCCATCCGCTTGCTGCTCTGTCCCGGTGACCGGGCAAAACCGGATAATCTCCGCCCCGTTCTGGCGCGCACCGGTCGCATAAGCATTGGTGACACCAGATGGATCGACATTCCCTCCATCCGGCTCCCACATGATGCAACGCACACCGTTGAAGTCCACCAGCGGATGCAACCGCTCCGCCTCGTCTCGACTGACCTCGTGGAAGTTCATCCCGTACAGCTTGGCCTTCGCCGCTTGCAGTCGCAGCTGATGGTCACGTGCTTCGGTCTGGGCCAGGTACAACGACCCCGGCTGAAACACCCCGCAGCCCTGCCCGGTTTCCTGCTCCAACTCCTTGTACAGGCCCATGGTATAGTGCTGGATGCGGCTGATGTTGGTGCTGTCATGCAGCCCGTGAATGTTGGCGGCCGCATGCCAGGTCGACCCACTGGTCAACTCATCCCGTTCCAACAGGACAACATCGGTCCACCCCAGTTTCGTCAAATGATACAGGATGGAACAGCCAATGACGCCACCGCCAATCACGACGGCCTGTGCATGGGTACGCATGGGGGGTGCCTTTGCCACTGTTTCGCTGACGTTCACCCTGCGTCCGGGTGCGGCCCGTTGATTGCCCCGGCGCGACATGCCGCGTCGCTCGCGGAATAACGCGGGCGGATTGCCCATTCTCCGGCTCCCGGAACAATCGGGATGTTGCTGTTGGCATATCAGGCGCGTGCCAGCGCATCAAAACACCCGCAGGATGCCTTGAGCGACATGACCCGTCGCATTCGCGCTTTCCTCCAGCGCATCCATTGGGCTCTATCGGCGCATCAATCAAGGGAAAGCCCATGCAGACCACAACTCGTGTCGCCGTCATCGGCGGTGGCGTCGTCGGCGCCTCTGTCCTTTATCACCTGACGAGAACTTGGCTGGTCCGACGTCATGCTGCTGGAACGGTCCGAACTGACCTCTGGCAGCACGTGGCATGCGGCGGGCGGGTTTCACACGCTGAACGGCGACACCAACATGGCCGCGCTGCAAGGCTACACGATCCGTCTCTATAAAGAGCTGGAAGAGATCACGGGGATGTCCTGCGGGCTGCATCATGTGGGCGGGATCACGTTGGCCGACAACCAGGACCGGTTCGACATGCTGCTCGCTGAACGGGCCAAGCACCGGCTCATGGGGCTGGAAACTGAAATCGTCGGTCCCGAAGAGATCGCCAAAATCGCCCCGATCACCAACACCGAGGGCATCATCGGTGCGCTCTACGACCCGCTCGACGGGCACCTCGATCCTTCCGGCACCACGCACGCCTATGCCAAGGCCGCGCGCATGGGCGGCGCCACCATTCACACCAACACCATGGTGCGGGACACCAACCAACGTCCTGACGGCACATGGGATGTAGTCACGGACAAGGGCACCATCCATGCCGAACACGTGGTCAACGCCGGTGGCCTTTGGGCGCGCGAGGTGAGCGCGATGGCAGGCGTCTACCTGCCCCTGCACCCAATGGAACACCAGTACATCGTCACTGACGACATCGCCGACATCTACGAACGGGGCCAAGAACACCCCCATGTCATGGACCCCGCAGGCGAAAGCTATCTCCGACAAGAGGGCCGCGGCCTCTGCATCGGGTTCTACGAACAGCCCTGCCGACCCTGGGCCGTTGATGGCACACCATGGAGCTTCGGCCACGAACTCCTCCCCGACGATTTCGACAAGATCGAAGACAGCATCGCCTTTGCCTACAAACGCTTCCCTGTCCTCGAAACCGCTGGGATCAAATCGGTCATTCATGGCCCGTTCACCTTTGCGCCGGACGGCAACCCGCTGGTCGGCCCTGTTCCCGGTATGCGCAACTACTGGTCCGCCTGCGGTGTCATGGCGGGGTTTAGCCAAGGCGGCGGTGTCGGCCTGATGCTGGCGCAATGGATGATCGAGGGGGAATGCGAACGCGACGTGACCGCCATGGACGTGGCCCGCTTCGGCGACTGGATCAGTCCCGGCTACACACGCCCCAAGGTCATCGAAAACTACCAAAAACGGTTCAGTGTTGCCTACCCGAACGAAGAACTGCCCGCCGCCCGTCCCAACCGCACAACGCCCATGTACAACATCTTCACCGATATGGGCGCCGTCTGGGGCCAACAATACGGGCTGGAAGTGCCCAACTACTTTGCGCGGGGCGATGAGCCCGCCCACGAGACCCCAAGTTTCCACCGCTCCGATGCATTCGCTGCCACTGCGCGCGAAGTGGCAGCAGTCCGAAACGGCGTCGGCATCAACGAAGTCCACAATTTCGGCAAGTACCTCATCACGGGTCCAAGGGCGCGCGCATGGCTCGACCGCATCATGGCAGGCCGCGTGCCACAGCCAGGCCGTGTCTCACTGACACCCATGCTCAGCCCCAAGGGCAAACTGATCGGTGACTTCACGATGTCCTGCCTGAGCGAGACAGAGTTCCAGCTTACCGCCAGCTACGGCGCACAAGCGGTGCATATGCGTCACTTTCAGTTACATGAGGAAGAAGGCGTAAGCATCGAAAACATAAGTGATAAAAGGAACGGCTTCCAAATGGCCGGACCAAGGGCACGCGATGTGCTACAGGCCTGCACGCGCTCGGATATCGCGGATATGAACTTCCTCGACATCCGGCCCCTCACCGTCGGCATGACCGACTGCATCGTGCAGCGGGTCAGCTACACCGGCGATCTGGGCTACGAAATCTACTGCGATCCCATGGCCCAACGCCAATTGTGGTGGACATTGTGGGATGCCGGACAGGCCCGCGACATGGCGCCGTTTGGCATGCGGGCCATGATGTCTCTGCGCCTCGACAAGTTCTTCGGCTCCTGGCTGTCGGAATACTCACCCGACTACACAGCCGCCGAAACCGGACTGGACCGCTTCATCTCGTGGACAAAGAACGCGGATTTTATCGGCCGCGCCGCGGCAGAAACCGAACGCGCAAAGGGCCCCGCGCGCCAGCTCTGTTCCTTCATCGTTGATGCGGATGATGCCGACGCCCATGGATATGAACCCATATGGCTGGACGGGTCCGTTGTCGGTTTCTGCACCTCCGGCGGCTTCTCGCATCACATGAACGCATCCATCGCGCTGGGGTTCCTTCCGCCACAGTATGTGAAAGAAGGCCAGGACGTAGAGATCGAAATCCTCGGCAAAATGCGCAGGGCGACAATGACCAAAACACCACTCTTTGACGCTGACGGCGCCCGCATGCGCGGCTGATCCCTTGCTTCCCTGTTTCAGGAAAATCCTGGGGGAGGCGCAGCCGGGGGGCTAGCCCCCCTCATAATGTCGTCGCGCGCAGGCGCGGCTGTGTTGCGACAGATGTTTGACAGCCCTAGGGTTCAAACATGATGCCGATCCTCATCCTCGCCGCCGGTGCCGCCTCGCGCATGCGTGGCGCAGACAAGATGATGCAAGACGTGGACGGCCAGCCACTGCTGGCGCGGCAGATCAAAATCGCACTGGCGCTCAGTGATGATGTACGTGTGGCCCTGCCGCCAGAACCGCACCCCCGCTATGCCCTTGTTGCTCAAACGACGGCGCGCCCCGTGACCGTGCACGACGCCGCCGAAGGAATGGGCGCAAGCCTGCGCACGATCTTTGCCACGCTAAGCCCACCGGACACACACGCCATGTTGCTCCTGGGTGACCTACCCGACATCACCGAAAACGATCTGCGCACCGTGCAAGACGCGACCCGCACCCACCCGGACGCGCTGATCTGGCGCGGCGCAACCGAAGATGGGCGCGGTGGGCACCCGATCATTTTCGAACGCGCGCTTTTTCCGGCGTTCGCAAAGCTGCGCGGAGACGATGGCGGGCGCGATATTGTCAAGCAGGCGGGCAACAAGGTTCACTTGGTTCCCCTGCCCGGCACGCGCGCGCGTCTGGATTTGGATACGCCCGAGGACTGGGCCGCATGGCGCGCGGCCCGTCATATCACCTGAGGCGATCCACGAGGGTGCGTGCCTCGTGTTTCTTCAACGACAATCGCGCCGAACTATACGTGTCCAGCCCTGTGAGCGTGTCGAGCTCCGGGAACAAGGCCAGGATCTCTTGCCGTTGCTCTGCACCAATGCCGCGCAACGAATGATCACCCGGCTGGAAGCTTTCTGACCACGCGCCCTCTGCCAGCACAACCTCATGCTGATCGAACATCAGGTGCAGATAACTGACAGCACCGGTCTGGACCTGGTCCACACCGTCCAGACCCGTCAGGTGCTTGGCGGCAATCAGAACTTCACGCTCCTGGAACATCATCTCCGCCAGATCGGATTTGACCAGCATACGGTGCTGCGGCGACACAAGCATGTCGCGATCGGGCAGCTCCTTGCCAAGCGCACCAGCGCGGATCAGGACTGGTTGGAACGCCGCGTTCATGCGCATTTCGTCCGGGGCCAGATCACGGCGTCCAGCCCAGCGCAGGGTCTGCGCGCCATTGTCACGAGTAATGACCTTGTCGCCCGCTTTCAGTCTCTCAACGGCGATCTCGCCCTTCGGTGTTGCAATACGCGTACCGGGGGTGAAGCAAATGATGATCTGCTCGATCTCGGAATAGGTGACGCGACGCGCCACGTTCCCATTGTCGTCAAGCAATTCGACCGTGCCGGATTCCGATCCCGGCCCATCGGGCAGAACATTCGCCCGCACGCCAGACAGATCAAGAACGTCGATATCCATTCCATCGGCATCTTCACCGCCGACGATGCTATGATTGCCCAACCCGTCAAAAGTGAAGCGGTCAGATCCTGTTCCACCCTGCGCCTGGTCATTATCCGGACCAAGGGTGATCAGATCCTCGCCGTCGCCGCCCAACAGCGTATCATCACCGGTGCCGCCAATCAGCGTGTCGTTGCCCGCACCACCGATCAACTCGTCCTGACCCTGGCCACCGTCCAGCACGTCGTTGCCTTCGCCACCGTCGATGTCATCGTCGCCCTGACCACCGGACAGGCTATCGTCACCACCCTGACCAAAAATCACGTCCTGGCCGGCACCACCGTCAATCGTGTCATCTCCGGCTTCAATCGGCGTCACCACCACATCGTCAATCAGATCGCCCGAGAACGAGAAACCGGAATTGGTGTTGCGCGCTTCAAGCGTAAACTCGATGAATTCGCGATTTTCAAACGAGGCTGAGAACCACGCATCCTGATCGCTTGGGTTGTTCTGTTCGGTCCCGGCCGCAGTGACGGTGCCGCCACTGGTCGTGACATTCAGTGACGTGTTGGCATCTGTCGCAAATGAAGTGAAACTGTTTGCATCAATTGTCACCGCTTCCTGGTCGCCTGGGCTGTTTCGGTCCAGATCGTTGACGGTTGCGGTCGAATTCAATGCGACGGGCGTGCCGGTCGTTGCATTCGGGCTATCGGGAATAAAGAATTCCATACGGAAGCTGGCGGTATCACCCGTTCCGTTGCCGTTCATCAGAATTTCAGAGCCATTGCCACCCGACAAGTCGACCCGCAAGTTCGGGTCGGATTTGGACACCAAAACAAGCCGGGCCGAAACCTGCGTGCCGTCCTCCAACTGAGCAACATTACGGTACACAGCCGAGGCACCCGCTTGCGCATTGTTGTCAGCACTGTCGCGCGTCACCAGGTTGTTGATGTCGATGACAAGAGGGGTCGCATCATTGCCCGGCGCGGTTCCCTCGCCCACATCGCCGAACAACGTGTCATTGCCACCGCCGCCCTGAATGCTGTCGTCGCCACCTTCCCCTGAAACCAGATCCGCACCTCCAAGGGATTGGATCGTGTCATCCTCATTCGTTCCCTGCAGGGTGTCGTTGTTCGACGTTCCGTTGATATCGGCCATAGCAGTTGCCCTTCATATCCGCACACAATGAAAGGGGTTATGAACTGCCCCCACAGACCAAACACCCAGGCCACAGTATTAATTTAAAGTTGAGCCAAATTCAGGGGGAAAAACTGCAAGAAAGTAAACGTGCACGTTATTCGTGCACAAAGATGCTGCAATGCAGCGCCATACGCCGCCGTAGAAGAAACAATTCGGCATTATTGCCCGTATTGAACACAGAAAAAGGGTGCACCCCCCAATGCCCCGTTCCCTGCGCCCCCGCGAATCATCGCGAGGAACTGCGCATATCTCTCAACACTCTGGCGAATGCTCAATGCGAGAGAAGATGCGCTTCGTGTCTCTTGAGGCTCCGCCGAGCGGAAGCGTAAACACCTGATCCTTGGCCGTTTTCCAGTTCCGGGAACAGCTCCAGGATTTCGCTGCGCTGCGCATCCGTCATCGCATTCAACGTCATATCACCCGGCTGGAAGCTTTCCGTCCATGCACCGTCGGACAAGATGACCTCGTGCTGCTCAAACATGACGTGGATGTAGGTAGTGCCCGAAACTTCGACGACATCGATGCCATCCATGAAGGTCAAGTGCTTGGCAGCCACCAGAACTTCGCTTTCGTCGAAATACAGTTCCGTCTTGTCACTGGCCATCAACACCCGATGCTGAGGTGACACAAGCATGTCACGCTCCGGCAGACCCCGACCAAGCGCACCTTGCTGGATTAGGACCGGGCGAAGATGCTGTGCTCGGGCAAGCTCTTCACCTGACATCTCACGGCTGCCAACCCAACGAATTTCCTGAATTCCATTGTCCCGGGTGATCACCCGATCGCCAACCCTAAGGTCCTCGATCCGACGCTCACCTGTTGGTGTCGCAATCAAAGTGCCCGGTGTGAAGCAGGGAATGACCTCTTCGATGTCGGTGAAAGTTAACGTGCCAGCAGGATCGCCGTTCTGGTCGAAGTAATTGACCACACCGTCAAAGCCGTCACCCCCAGCGTCGGGGTTGGTGAAGACCACCTGAAGCGACCCGTTGTTCGGCGCTGAACCACGCAGGTCGAGCGTGTCAAAGTCGTCACCGCCGCCGCCGCCGTCAACGACTTCACCCGCATCGACATTGATGAACAGGTCACGGTCGTCGCCACCGGATATGATGTCTGATCCGCCGTTACCGCCGTCGATGGTGTCGTTGCCTGCGCCACCGTCAATCAAGTCGTCCCCGGTTGATCCAAGGATCGAATCGTTACCTGCGTCGCCACTCAGCGTGTCGTCACCGGTGCCACCATCGATAATGTCATCGCCCGCTCCGCCGGACAGCACATCAGCGCCGTTGCCGCCCAGAATGGTGTCGTTGCCGTCACCGCCATCAACCGTGTCGGCCTGACCCTGACCATCGATGAAGTCGTTGCCTGCGCCGCCAAGAATGGTGTCATTGCCTTGACCACCAAGCAGGCTGTCATCACCGATACCGCCGTCGATCAGGTCATCGTCGATCTCACCGTCGATGGTGTCGTTGCCTTCCTCACCAAACAGCTCGTCATCATCATCGGCACCAAAGATCAGGTCGTTGCCTGCGCCCCCGAACACTGTGTCCATGCCGTTGTCAGGGCGCGGATCGGCCGGGAAGATCGGGTTCGATCCGTCATCTTCGATATTCAACTGGTCCAGACCCAGATCGGGGTCATTGCCCGCAAAGATGGTATCGTCGCCAACGCCGCCTTCGATCAGGTCATTGCCCTCACCGCCCACGATGCGGTCAGTGCCCTCATCGCCGGAAATCTCGTCATCGTCGATGCCGCCGTCGATGACATCGTTGCCGGTGCCACCCACGATGGTGTCCGCATCGTCGCCGGTGCTGATCGTGTCGTCGCCCGCACCACCATCAACAAAGTCGAGGTCGTTGTTCGGATCATCATCCGCCGGGAAGCCGAAGGGGAAGCCGGGAACAGGTGTCCCATCGTCGTTGGGGAAGCCAAGATCCGGCGCAATGTCACCGTTGCCGGTTTCGATCAGGTCATCCCCGTCGCCGCCGTCAACCACGTCATCACCCTGACCGGCGATCACCGTGTCGTTGCCGCCACCCGCTTCGATGATGTCATCATCCGCGTCTTCAGGATCGTTCGAGAAGATGTTGTCGCCACTGTCAACCATATCCCCTTCGGGATCGCCCTCGTAATCCTCGTCGATCAGTTCGCCATCATCACTGCCCTCGACAATCCCGTCGAGCGGGTTCGGCTCGACCGTCACGGTGACCTCAGCGCTGTCAAAGCCGCCCTGATCATCCGTAATGGTGTAATCGATGACCGCGTCGCCCTCGAACCCGTCATTGGGTGTGAAGGTCAGCGTTCCATCGCCGTTGATGACCACGTCCCCGTCGGGCGATGTTGCCTCGGTCAAACGAAGCGCGTCGCCGTCCACGTCAGTATCATTGTCCAGCACGGGAATGGTGACGGCCGTATTGAACGGCGTGGTTTCAGCGTCGTCAGCAGCCTCGGGTGCATCGTTGACCGGGGTTACTTCGATGACCAGATCAGCGGTGTCATTACCGCCATTGCCGTCTGCGATCGTGTAAGTGATCGTCGCGGTACCGTTGAAATTCTCAGCCGGAGTAAAGGTGATCGTACCATCGGGATTGATGGCAGCCTCACCCTGCTCGGACGGAACGACAGCGGAAATGACAGTCAGATCGTCGCCGTCCGCGTCACTGTCATTGCCAAGCACATCTACAGTGAGGGGTGTATCTTCGTCAGTCGTGTCAGCGTCGTCCTCTGCAACCGGACCGTCATTGACGGCACCGACGGACACAACGGCCTCGCCCGTATCTTCCCCGCCATTTCCGTCAACAACCGTGTAGCTGATTGTCGCCGGGCCGTTGAAGTTCGGCGCAGGTGTAAAGGTCACGGTGCCGTCGCCATTATCGACAACCGAACCTTCAGCAGGATCAACGCTCAGCGATCCGATGCTCAGGTCATCGCCGTCCACATCGGTGTCGTTGCCCAACAGGTCCACGACCACGGCCACGTCCTCGTCCGTGGTTTCGATATCGTCTACAGCAACCGGATCATCATTGACCGGGTTCACCGTCACAGCGACTTCGGCAGTTGACGTGCCACCATGTCCGTCCGTGATCGAATATGTGATGGTCGCATCGCCGTTGAAATTCTCGGCAGGGGTGAACAGCAACTCGTTGTCCACAATCTCGACCGTACCCTGATCGGCTGGCACCGATGCGCCCGTGATCGTCAGATCATCGCCGTCCGGGTCCGTATCATTGCCAATCACGTCGATGGTGACAGGCGTATCCTCATCCGTCGTCGCGGTATCGTCGTTGGCCGTTGGACCGTCATTGACCGCGCCAACATTCACGATGGCCTGACCATCATCAGTGCCGCCATTGCCGTCCGATACGGTGTAGTCGATGGTCGCGGTACCGTTGAAGTTCGGTGCCGGGGTAAAGGTCACGGTGCCGTCACCGTTATCGACAACCGAACCCTGATCTGCGGGGACAGAGACAGACGCAAGTGTCAGATCATCACCATCCACGTCGGTGTCATTGCCCAGCAGATCAATGACAACCGCTTCATCTTCCATCGTGTCGGCCAGATCATCGACCGCGACAGGATCGTCATTGACCGGGTTGACCGTGACCACGACCTCGGCCGTGTCAGTGCCGCCATTGCCGTCCTCGATGGAATAGGAAATGGTCGCATCGCCATTGAAGTTCTCCGTCGGTGTGAACAGCAATTCATTGTCCACAATCTCGACCGTACCCTGATCCGCAGGGACCGATGCGCCAGTAATGGTCAGCGCGTCGCCATCCAAATCCGTGTCATTTGCCAGCGCGTCGATGGTGACGGGCGTGTCTTCGTCCGTCGGGGCGGTGTCGTTGACCGCATCAGGTGCGTCATTGACCGGGTTCACCGTCACGTTGACGGTCGCTGTGTCTTCACCACCCTGATCATCGGTCACGGTGTAGGTAATGATCGTCGGGCCGTTGAAGTTCTCGTTCGGCTCAAAGGTGAGCGTGCCATCAGAGTTGATCGTGACAACCCCGTCAGGCGACGTGGCTTCCGTCACGCGCAACGGATCGCCATCGGGATCGCTGTCGTTGCCCAGCACAGCGATATCGACGCTGCCGTCTTCATCAACTTCTGCAGTATCATCAACAGCATCGGGACCGCGGTTGATCTCGTCGCCAACGACCTCTTCGATTTCGGTAAAGGTCAGGGTCAGCCCATTCGGATTGCCGTCCGCATCCACGAACACGACCGTACCGTTGATGCCGTTGCCATTGCTGTCAGGCGTCACGTTGTCCAGAAAGAACGGCCCCTGCCCGGTCAGATCCAGAACATCGCGGTCCGTGTTGTTCGCCGGGTTGGTGCTGAAGCCACCGGCACCACCGTCCACGTCATCGCCCGCACCGCCAAAGATCGTGTCAGCATCATCGCCGCCGCTCAGCACGTCAGCGCCGGCACCACCTGAAATGACGTCATTGCCCTCTTCGCCAAAGACCATGTCTCTGCCGGCACCACCGTTCAGCGTGTCATCACCCGATTGACCGTGGATCCAGTCGTTGCCTTCCCCGCCATCAACCGAGTCGTTGCCCGAGCCCATCCAGATTTCATCATTGCCAGCGCCACCAAAACCGGTGTCATCACCCGATCCGCCAATCAGGAAGTCGCGCCCGGCACCACCGTCCAGAACGTCATTGCCCCGGCCGCCCTCAAGGCGGTCATTGCCGTCGCCGCCAACAAGGCTGTCATTGTCATCTTCACCGCGCAGCGTGTCATGGCCGCCCTCACCGAAAATGGTGTCGTCGCCGCCACCACCTTCCAGCGTGTCATTGCCATCGGCGCCATCATCAACGATGGGTGCATCGAAATAGACGTCGGTGATGTTGATGCCTGAATTGTCGCCGCCGTCCTGTTCATGCTCGATGACAATGCGGGACACGGGCCCCGGAATGCTGACAAGCAGCGAATACTCTTCGGACGTGTCCGCCAGATAGCCGCCATTGCTGTCCGCCGTATCGTTGCCCGCTACGCCATCCGTGTCCAGCAGCGTCAGATTGCTGCCACCTTCAAGGTCGACGATGATCTGCTGTCCAGCAGCGTCATATGCAATGACGCGCACGACACCATCGCCGTCGATGTCATTGATACGGAAAGACACGTCTTCGACCGAGGCCGAGAACTCAAGTTGGTATTCCGCCGAATTTCCCTGACCATTCAGAATGTTGTCGAGCGAACTGTTGTTATCGATCGAATTGCCGTCGCCATCGATGTTCTGAATATTCTGCGTGTCGTTCGATTGGATCGTGCGGGACGCACCGGATTGATTGAGGACTGAAAACGACACTTCGACATTGCCGGTGTCCTGCGTGAAATTGCCCAGAGTGTTGTCGTCGCCGAACGGTGACTTTTCCCACTCAAAGACTTCACGTTCGGACACGCCCGCACCCGGGCCCGCATAATTGCTGTCGCCAAAGATGACATCATCACCGTCACCGCCCTGCACGCTGTCATTGCCGCTGCCAGCATAGACTTCGTCGTCCGCTCGACCGGCCTCAACCGTGTCGTCCCCACCCAGGGCATCCACAATGTCATCATCCCGGTCTTCGCCCGGGAGTATCTGATCGTTGGCGTCGATGCAGTCGCCTTCAGGATCTTCGTCATAGGCCGCGTCGATCAGGTTGCCGTCGTTGTCCCCTTCCACCACGCCATCAAGGCCCGAGGTGTCGAACACAAGGTTGTCGATGGCGCCCGAACCTTTCAGTTCGACTTCCATCCGCGTCACACCTGATACATCGAAATCGACGATCGACTGACCATTGTCGTCCGTATCTTCGATCTTGATCTTGTCGATCTCATTCCCGTGGGCATCATAAAAACGCACATACGCGCCTTCCTCGATGTCGAGGAAGGTCAGCCGGTTGATGACGGAAGGTTCGTCAAAGACAAAGTTGATCTTGCCACCGCTGCCATTGTCATCCGGGTCACTGCTGTCGCCGTCTTCCGAGATGATCAACGCACCCCCGAGGTTCGTGGTCGCCAGATCGCTATCCTGCCCAGTCGGCTGCGCCGTGTTGAACACCATGGCTTGATTTGCCCCACCAGTGGCCGAAATCGTCACGCCTTGGGTGCTGAATTCGTTGTCGACAACAGTGCCCGAAGCGAGGGCGTTGAAATCAATGAACTTGGTCATGTGTCGGAACTCCTAGGCGTGGTTGCGCGCAGCACGCAACGCGACCGGAACAATTGCACAATAAACGGAGATCTTGGCCGCTACGGCCAGGACAGCGAAACGGCGGGTGATTGCCATCTTAGGCATCAACTCTCGGGTGATTTGCCACATCGGTCCGTCTCCATCATTAACTCACTCTTCACCAAAGACGAAGCGACGCACCTATCGGTCGGGCGATCCGCATCCACGCCTGAACAAATGGAGGGAGAAATGATCGGCTGCGACACGCAAACCGGTACGGACCCGGCAAACGCATCTTTCAGCGGTTGCTCGGCAACGTAGCGAACACACTCCCCACATCTTTCAATGCGTCTTGTGCGGTCGCCCCCTTGACCTAAAGACATCGCCCCCCAGTTGGGCAAGATTGTTCTTACGGTCAGCTTTGATGCAAAAAAAGGGAAAAATGTCCGAAAAGTGGCACTATCCACGCAAACAGACGCATACATCGCCCATTTATGTGAAAATTTTTGCCACCCCTGATTGTACTAATATACGCAAAGTACGCACATGTATGGGCAAATACCCGCCTAAATCACTGTAGAAGAACATTTTAAGTGCATTCCCGTTTTTTAACAGATTCACCTTCAAGTTCGCCCCATCACGACAGTTGACCACAGATAATTTTGCCGTGTTTCTGCCAGATTTTGTGGTGCTTATGTTCTCAAACCGCGATCAATGGACAAAAAGATACCATAATGATGCGATCTGCCCAACAAGACAGCGGTTGCCGCGAATCGCTTGGGATCGATTTTCCATAATGACATCGCCGTATAGCGATCTTGCAGTTTCCAAAGCGCTTCGAAAAGGCAATGTCGTCCTCGCCGTCTAACGCAAAGCACTGTCAGGGTTCTAGACAATTGTTATTCAAGATATCGAACAGACCAATCTGAGCACGCCAAAACTGGTCATGCATGATCACATTAGTAGTCAGAGGCTGGTACCCAAGGCCGGACTCGAACCGGCACGCCCGCAAAGGCGGGGGATTTTGAATCCCCTGCGTCTACCATTCCGCCACTTGGGCCTCAGAACTGCCGGATACCGAAGTGCTGCGTCAGGGGCAAGTGCAAAGCGACTTGACCTCCCTTCCCGCCCATGGTCTGCCGCCCCGCATGATAAAGCGACTGTACGACTGGACCATGGGATGGGCCAATCACCCCGGCGCGCTCTGGGTTTTGGCCATTGTTGCGTTTGTGGAAAGCTCGATCTTTCCGATCCCGCCCGACGTCCTGATGATCCCGATGATCCTTGCCGCGCCACACCGTGCGTGGCTCATTGCAGGTGTGGCCCTGATCGCGTCGGTCCTGGGCGGATTGCTGGGCTACGCCATCGGGATGCTGGCGTTTGACACGATCGGACAACCCATTCTAGCCGCCCTGGGCAAAGCCGACGCGATGGAGGCGTTCAACACACGTTTCAACGACTTTGGCTTCTGGGCTGTACTGACAGCTGGCGTGACCCCCTTCCCTTACAAGGTGATCACGATCATGTCCGGCTGGACGGGCATGCCGCTAGCCACCTTCATGGCCACATCCGTCCTGGCCCGCGGTTTGCGCTTCTTCATCGTTGCCGGATTGCTTTGGAAATTCGGCGCACCCATTCGTGATTTCATCGAGCGTCGTCTCGGGTTGATGTTCACCCTGTTCGTCGTGATCCTTGTGGGCGGATTCCTAGCCGTGGGGGCACTATGAAACGGCAAAACCTCGTTGCATTGGCCGCAGGTGGCTCGGTGGCGTTGCTGTTGGGGGCGTTTGCCTTCCAGCACCTCGGCGGTCTGCCGCCTTGCAAACTGTGTATCTGGCAGCGCTATCCACACGCGGCAGCCATCGCCCTCGGTGCTCTGGCGTTTTTTGTGCCTCTCCCCATTCTGATCGCATTGGGCGCAATCGCGGCTCTCAGCACGGCAGGCGTCGGAGCCTATCACGTTGGTGTCGAGCAAGGCTGGTGGGAAGGACCGACCAGCTGTTCGTCCGGTGCCGTCGACAGTCTCGACCCCGATGCACTTTTCGATCAGATCATGGCCGCGCCGCTGATCCGCTGTGATGAAATCGCCTGGCAGTTTGCAGGGCTGAGCATGGCCGGATGGAACATGGTCCTTTCGATCCTCATCGCCGCGGTCTGGATCGCGGCCCTGCGCGTCAGGCCGACTTCCGCGTAGACAGCAGCAACGACGTTTCGCTCGCCACCACCCCATCCAGCTTCCGGATGCGAAACAGAACACTGTCAAACTGCTCCAGCGTGTCGGTGCCAATCTCGACAATCACGTCCCAACGGCCATTGGTCGAATGAACGGCACGTATTTCAACCATACCCTGCAACTGGCGTATGATACGTTCGGTCCCCCGCCCCTCGATCCCGATCATCATCAGCCCACGCACCGGATCGCGGGCAGTGTCTGCGCGCACAACAACGGTAAACCCCAATATGTCACCGCGCGCCTGCAACTTCTCGATCCGGGACCGCACCGTTGTGCGCGACAGCCCCAGGCGGATGGACAGATCGGACAGGGACGCGCGTGCATCGTGACGCAGGGCAGCAATCAACCGATTGTCAGTTTCATCCATTTCCGCCTCCATTTTGATCAATCATAGTTCGATACGGACAAAATGATCGCTTGTCCACGACACGAATTGCGCAAATTTGTGGTGCAACAGCGATGAGGTGCGGAATGGAAGCCAGAACAATCGATTTGATCGGCGTGCCGATGGACAGTGGCAAGCGCCGCCAAGGCTGCCTCATGGGCCCGGATGCCCTGCGCACGGCTGGCCTGCACCGGGCTTTGGCCGATCTCGGCCACACCGTTTCAGATCACGGCAACGTATCACCTGCTCCCTTCACCGAAGAAGCGGACGGACGACTACACGCGCCGCAAGAAACAATCGCATGGACCCACGCCCTGTCCGATGTGGCCCAGAGCGCGTCCGCAACGTCCGTCCCGATCTTCATGGGTGGCGATCATGCGCTGGCGCTGGGAACAGTCCGCGGGGTGGCGAATGCTGCGGCTCAACGCGGTCGCCCCCTCTTCGTCCTGTGGCTGGACGCACATACCGATTACCACACACCGGCAACCACCGCGTCGGGCAACCTGCACGGCACTCCGATGGGATATGTGACCGGGCGGCCCGGGTTTGACGGCTTTCCCGAGATCACGCACCCGGTCCAGCACGAACACATCGCCATGCTTGGACTACGCTCCGTCGATGCGGAAGAGCGCGCCGCGCTCGAACAAAGCGACGTTACTTACGTCGACATGCGCCAGATTGACGAACATGGCATCGCAAAACCTCTTGCCGCGTTCCTCGACCGGGTGACCAGGGCAAACGGCCTGCTGCATGTCTCGCTCGACGTCGACTTTCTGGATCCTTCGGTTGCCCCGGCCGTGGGCACAACAGTGCCAGGCGGCGCCACAATCCGCGAAGCCCACCTGGTAATGGAGATGATCTGCGACAGCGGGCTTATGACGTCACTCGATATCGTGGAACTCAACCCTTTTCTGGATGAACGCGGACGCACCGCCCAGCTGATGGTCGACCTTGTCGCCTCGGCCTTTGGCCGCCGCATCTTCGACCGCCCCACCCGCGCCTATTAAGGACCCCGCCGCATATGCTCCAAGCGCCCACTGATGTGGTTATGATCCGACCACACAACTTTCATCCCAACCCCGAAACCGCCAAAGACAATGCGTTCCAGACGGCGGCCACAGGCGACATTGCAGCACAGGCCCGGCAGGAACACGACGCCGCCGTGACCGCACTCCGCGCAGCCGGGATCACAACCCACGTGTTCGATGATCTTGGCACCGACACCCCGGATTCGGTTTTTCCAAACAATTGGTTTTCCACCCATTCCGGTGGCCGCGTCGCGGTCTACCCGATGTATGCCCAAAACCGCCGGCGCGAGCGGCGCTGGGATGTGATCGATACGCTCAAGACCCGTTACAGGGTGCAGGATGTCATCGACTATTCCGGGCTGGAACACGATGGCCTCGCGCTCGAAGGGACTGGCGCCATGGTGCTCGACCATATCGCCCACGTGGCATATGTCGCGCGCAGCAACCGCGCCGATCCGCTCTTGCTGGAACGGTTTTGCACCCATTTCGGATTCGAACCCATCGCCTTCGATGCGTGCGACGCCACCGGCACAGCGATCTATCACACAAACGTTCTGATGTGCATCGGCACACGCTTCGCCCTGATCGGGGCCGAGATGATCCGCGACAGCGCCCGCCGCCACGAGGTTATCGCACGCCTCGCCGAAACAGGGCGCGACGTGATCCAGCTCAGCGGCGAACAAATCGGGGCCTTTGCCGGCAACGCCATCGAACTGACAGGGTCCGAAGGGTCGCGCCTCGCCCTGTCGACAACCGCTATGGCTGCGCTGACCCCCGATCAACAAAACATCCTGGCGCGGCACACGACCTGCCTGCCACTTGATATCCCCACCATCGAAACAGCCGGAGGCTCGGTGCGCTGCATGATTGCAGGGCTGCACCTAGCCCGCCGCCAAGGAGTAACCCCATGACCCCATCCGACAAGGCCCTCGTGCCCTTTGTGTCCGTCGATCACATGATGCAGCTGATCCACCACGTCGGTGTGCAGGATATGCTGCGCGGGCTCGCAGGCTATATCGAAGACGATTTCAAACGGTGGGAGCGGTTCGACAAAACACCGCGCATCGCCAGCCATTCTGCTGAAGGGGTGATCGAGCTGATGCCGACCTCAGACGGCGAAACATACGGCTTCAAATACGTCAACGGCCACCCCAAGAACATGGCTGAAGGGCTGCAAACGGTCACCGCATTTGGCCTCCTGGCGGATGTGGACACAGGCTACCCGGTGCTTTTGACCGAGATGACGATGCTGACGGCCCTGCGCACGGCAGCGACATCCGCCATGGTGGCGCGTGCACTTGCGCCCAAGGGCGCCAAGACGATGGCGATGATCGGGAACGGTGCGCAATCCGAATTCCAGTCGATGGCCATGCAGGCCATTGCCGGTATCAGCGAAGTAAGGCTTTATGATATCGACCCAGCGGCCACCGCCAAATGCGCTGCCAACCTCGCGGGTTCGGGGCTCAAGGTGACGGCCTGCACGACCGCCGAAGACGCCATTCAAGGCGCCCAGATCCTGACCACCTGCACCGCGGACAAGGCCTATGCCACGATCCTGACGGACAACATGGTAGGTGCAGGCGTGCACATCAACGCCATCGGCGGCGACTGTCCCGGCAAGACGGAAATCGCGCCAGCCATTCTGAAGCGCGGCGACATCTTTGTTGAATACCCGCCCCAGACCCGCATTGAAGGGGACATTCAGCAGTTGGAGGATGACCACCCAGTGACCGAGATCTGGCAGGTCCTTGCTGGCCAGGCACAGGGCCGTACATCGGACAAGCAGATCACGATCTTTGATAGCGTCGGTTTCGCAATCGAGGATTTCTCAGCCCTGCGGTTTGTACGCGATCAGATCGAAGATACAGCATTTTTTCACCCGCTTGACCTGTTGGCGGACCCAGATGATCCCCGCGACCTGTTCGGAATGCTCACACGGGCCAAGGGGTAGCGACCAGGGCAGATACCCAGCCATTGTCGACCCGGTTTGATGGGTCGAAATGCAAAGTAAAGCCAGGTTTGCGGATAAGCTGCTGATCGCTGATCTTATCTTACCGAGTTGCGAGCATTGGCAGGATCAGGCCCCACTGTGTTTCTTGAGGTGGTCCAACCGGTTCAAAGCCCAGTTTTCGATAGACCGAAATCGCAAGCTTGTTTTCAGGGTGTGGATCAGTCGCGATCACCGGAGCGCCTTCACTAAAGAGGGTTTGCATTCTCATCCCGATAAAGGCTGACCCATGCCCGATGCCGACCAGTTCTGGATAGCCGATATACTGATCAATCCCCCGTGATCCGTCGGGAAGGTGAGCAAAATGATGATTTTCCCATCCGTGCACGGAGTAGTCCTGCATGAACGCAAAGGGACTTTCACCAACTGAAACGATCCAGCGAGACACACGAGGATCGCTTATCGTTTCCTGAACATATGGTTCGTCCGAGTCCCACCATTCTCGAACATGTGGCTCTGCCTGCCACTTCATCAGCAGATCGAGGTCGTCCATCGTCACATGGCGAAAACGGTATCTTTTGTCAGCAATCACTCCAACAGACTAGCACAGTGTCGGTCGACCCGGGTTCAAAGCGGCATCCAATTTGCGGGGCACCTTTATAAAAGCGCTTTCACCAGACCAGTCTTTCATCGTCTCGAGTGACTCGGCTCCGCCTGCGCACCTATTCTGACAATATACCCAGGCGCGGTTCTGTCAGTGACGTGACCACAACCCGACCGTCGGGCAGGGTCACGGCGCCTGTGGTCAATGCATAGGCTCCGCTGGGGTCCTGAAGCGTTTCGATCACCTCGCCGTTCTCTGTCACACGCAACACAAAGCCATATCGCGTGGGCGCGGGACGCAACGCGTCTGGAAGGCGCATGATCATGCGGCGCCAAAAAGGCGCCTCTGACAAACTGTCCATGATCGCGTTGCGCGGGCTCACGAGCCCAACCCAGAACGTCCCGTCTGACGCCGGATTAATGTTGTCCGGAAAACCTGGGAGATTGTCCAAAATCACCTCTCCTGATGTTCCATCCAGCGGAAAACGCCAGATCCGGTAATCTCCTGTCTCGACAACAAAAACTGCATCTTCGCTTTCGTTAAGCGCCAAGCCATTGGCAAAGGTCAAATCTGACGAGAAAACTGTCGTTTCGCCCGTAACGGGATCATATTTCAACACGCGTCCATTTGCCGAATGCTCAACCAAATCCAGCACGGAGGCTGCCAGCGTTCCACCGCTTGCTTCAGCGCCAAAACGGGTTGAGGCATCGGTGAAGTAGACCACACCGTCCGCCGTTACGTCGAGGTCATCGGCATAAAGGATCGGACTGCCGTCATCCGCCGCGTCCGTCAGCAGTGTGACCACGCCTGCGCGATCAATAGCCAGAAGACCACGGTAAGCGTCCGCCACATAAAGTGTACCTTCGGCACCAAACTCAATGCCCAAAGGCCTGCCAGCTGTTTGCGCAAAGGAAGTGATGTTGCCATCGTTTTCGATGCGGATGATTTCGCCCTCATGGGTCGCTGCATAGACCAGGCCATCGGGCCCGACATCCGCATCCTCCGGCCCGCTGCGCCCATCGAGGTCGATGAACTCTAACGCCGTGAGCCGGTTGTTCGCAGCAAACGCTCCAACATAGCCTGCATCCTCTGGCGCTGACCATGCTACAGGTTCCACCGGTACCGGCCAAAGCGCCAGGTAGGCGATAAGGGCCACGGCGATCGCTGCAATTCCACGAAACACAAGCTTCATGCATCCTCTCCGTCAGGCAGCATAACACCGCCGAAGCCAAACCGTTCTGCAAGCATATCAAGCGCCATCCGGCGGTACCTTACATCATCGTGAGCAATCCGTACGCTACCCTTCGAACGCAAACACAAGGCGCAGCTTTGCGCGCAAGTGGCCGCGGACAGCGCTCCGAGTTCCGAAAACCTCGATGTACTTGCGCATACGTTAACCTGCCGAGCTAAAACAAAAAGGTAGTCAAAGCGCGCGCGCCATCAAAGGGCCCAGATCGCCGACGCCCATAGAGACTTCTCGACACAGCCCACTTTCGAGAATTTGGTCAGCCGCAAGACAAACAGTTTTTTTGCCACATGTCGTCTTTCGGGACAGAAACCCGCCCCGACAACTCGCCACATTGCCGAAACATCGGCTCAGTCGTCGCGATGCACCTTCTCACGGCGTTCGTGACGTTCCTGAGCTTCCAGGCTCATCGTTGCGATCGGACGCGCATCCAGACGTTTCAGCGAAATCGGCTCGCCCGTCACGATGCAATACCCGTACTCACCTTCATCGATCCGGCGCAATGCGCTGTCGATCTTGGCGACCAGCTTGCGCTGGCGATCACGGGTGCGCAGTTCAAGCGCGCGGTCCGTTTCCTCGGATGCGCGATCCGCGACATCGGGAATGTTGCGCGTGCCATCCTGCAACCCTTCGATTGTATCCTTGCTGCCTGCCAGCAACTCGGACTTCCAGTTCAGCAGTTTGCGACGAAAATACTCGACTTGCCGGTCATTCATGAACGGCTCGTCTTCTGCCGGGCGATAGTCATCCGGCAGGAACACTTCCTGTTTCATTAGCTTCCCCTCGATACGACTGACGTTGGCCATCAACGGTTCCCCAGTTGGTCCAGTGTTTTGCCCCGATCAGCTCCCTGCCGCAGCGTCTATCCGAGGGGCGGAGGATTGTCACTACCCATTCCCGCACCAGATTGGCTAAAAGCAGCTTGATCAACACAATGCCGCAACAGGATGAACAAACATGAAATTCCAAGGCACCGATGCCTATGTCGCGACCGACGACCTGACCATTGCGGTAAATGCTGCCGTTACGCTTGAACGGCCCCTGCTGGTCAAGGGCGAGCCGGGCACCGGCAAAACCGAGCTGGCCAAACAAGTGGCCCGCGGCCTGGGATTGCGGCTGATCGAATGGAACATCAAGTCAACGACACGGGCACAGCAAGGCCTTTATGAATATGACGCTGTCAGCCGTTTGCGTGACAGCCAGCTGGGCGAAGACAAGGTTCACGATGTCTCGAACTACATCAAGAAAGGCAAGCTCTGGGAGGCGTTCGAGGCGGACGAAAAGGTCGTTCTGCTGATCGATGAAATCGACAAGGCGGACATCGAGTTCCCCAACGACTTGTTGCAGGAACTCGATAAGATGGAGTTCTTTGTCTACGAGACCGGCAAGACGATCCAAGCGCGCCAGCGCCCTGTGGTGATCATCACCTCGAACAACGAAAAGGAACTTCCCGACGCGTTCCTGCGCCGCTGTTTCTTCCACTACATACGTTTCCCCGACATGGAGACAATGAAGCAGATTGTTGCCGTTCATCACCCAGGCATCAAGGAAAGCCTGTTGACCACAGCGCTCACACAGTTCTTCGAAATCCGCGATCAGCAAGGGCTGAAAAAGAAACCATCAACGTCCGAAGTGCTGGATTGGCTCAAGCTGCTTCTCGCCGAAGATATGAGTGCCGAAGATCTGAAATCAGACGGTGCCAGCGCCCTGCCCAAACTGCATGGCGCATTGCTGAAGAACGAACAGGATGTTCACCTCTTTGAACGCCTGGCTTTCATGGCGCGGGGTCAGCGGTAGCCCTGAACCTTCCGCATTGACATGGGACGATCGACAACGCGCTGGCCACAACGTTGCCAGCGCGTTGTCGTTTGTATCGACTTGAGAGGACGGCAAGCGGTGGGTCCATTTCGACCCCCGTCAACTCCGCCCAAGAACACGTAAACCGAGTCTTTTCCGCCACAGAAATTCACTGCGTTCGGACCGCACAAGAATTGTGGATAAAAAGTCTTTCTTTTGCCTGAATTGCTCCATACCTTGACCGCGATGAGAGGCGAAAACGCCCACATCCAAAATGCTAAAAGGCAGGCAGGCAGTAATAATGACCGGTTCCGACGCACTGACTGTGCGCCCTCTTATCTTGTCGGATCGCCCCGCTTGGGGTGATCTGTGGACAGCATATCTGGCCTTTTACGAAACCACTCGCCAGCAAGACATCTACGACACATATTTTGAACGCCTGTTGGGTGACGACCCGCAAGACTACAATTGTCTTGTTGCGGAACTTGATGGCAAACTCGTCGGTCTGACCCACTTCCTGTTTCACCGTCACGGCTGGAAAGTCGAAAATGTCTGTTATCTACAGGACCTTTACGCGGACCCCGCGGTGCGTGGCCGCGGTATCGGGCGGGCACTGGTCGAAGGCGTGTATTCGGCTGCGGATGCTGCAAGTGCACCGTCCGTCTACTGGCTGACCCAGGACTTCAACACCGAGGCGCGCAAGCTCTATGACCGCATCGGCACGCTGTCCCCCTTCATCAAGTATGATCGGGGATGACCATGATGCGCCGTTTTGTTCTACCACTCGTGCTTGCGCTCAATGCGTGCGTGCCAGTCACACCTGGTGATACGCCGACCCGCGCCTTGCCTTACAGCTCGGATCTGCCGCCGATGAAAACCTTCGGGGCACCGCGTCCTGACAAACCAATCCGGTCCAACAATGACCTGGCACTGGATTTCGTTGAGCTTAGCTTCCAGCTTGAATCCGGGCGCGCCCTACCCGTGTTCACCCGGTTCGAGGGGCCGATCTCCGTCCGCGTAACGGGTCAACCGCCCGCTTCGCTTGGCGCCGATCTGCGCCGTCTGATGCACCGCTTGCGCACCGAAGCCGATATCGACATTTACGAAGCCGCCCCCGGCAACACGGCCAACATCACGATTGAGGCACTATCGCGCAGAGACATTCGCAAGGCCCTGCCCCATGCAGCCTGTTTCGTGGTCCCGAATATTACGACAATATCGGAATACAAGGCGAACCGCCGCACACCACGCACAAGCTGGAGCAATCTGCGGACGCGCGAGAAATTGGCCATCTTCCTGCCCAATGATGCCAGCCCGCAAGAAGTACGTGATTGCCTGCACGAAGAACTTGCTCAGGCCATTGGTCCACTGAATGACCTGTATCGCCTGCCCGACAGCGTGTTCAACGACGACAATGTGCATACCATTCTGACCGGTTTCGACATGCTGATGCTCAAGGCATATTACGCGCCCGAGCTGAGATCAGGCATGACCCGCGGCCAAGTCGCTCAGCGCCTGCCGCAGATCTTTGCCCGCATCAACCCCGCGGGGGAGAACCTGCCTGCGAAGTTCGCAACCCGCACGCCGCGTGCTTGGAGCCAAGCGGTGCAAACCGCCCTCGGTCCAGGAGCGACCACAGGACAACGCAAGGAAGCTGCTGAACGCGCGCTGGAAATTGCACGGGCCATGGGATGGCGCGACCACCGCCGCGCCTTTGCACATTACGCCAATGGGCGCTTGCTCTTGTCCAGTGATCCCAAGGCAGCGCAATCGCATTTTCGTGCTGCCGACCAGTTCTATGCCGCCACGCCCGGTGCCAACCTGCACCGCGCATATGTTGCAACCCAGTTGGCCGCCTATGCAATCAGCCGTGGCGATGGGGATACAGCTCTTGTCACGCTGGCCCCCCACATCGATCTGGCCGCGCGCAACGAAAACGCCGCGCTGTTGTCGACGCTTCTCTTGCTCCGCGCAGAAGCGCTTGATCTGCAGGGCCGCACCGCAGAAGCACGTGCCGTCAGGCTGGACAGCCTGGGGTGGGCGCGCTACGGATTCGGCTCTGACTGGGCGGTGCGGGCCAAGCTGCGGGAAATCTCGTCGCTAAGCCCGCTCAAGGGGTGAACTATCCGCCCCAACACATTGAGGGGCAAGAAAAATGATTGTTATCGCAGCGGCTGTGCTTGGCGCCCTGATCGGTGGTTTCACTGCAAAAAAACGCGATGGAAATCGACTGGACGTCCTGCAATACGCAGCGGGTTACGCCCTGGCCTTCGTCATCGTGGGCATGATCGCGACGGTTCTGGTCGATCGCGCGATGCGGGGCTGATATGTTTTTGCCCTTCTTCGAAAGCTTGCGAAAGAACGGTGTACCAGTGTCCTTGCGCGAATTCCTCGTATTTCTCGAGGGCATGAAGGCGGGCCTTGCCACATATGATGTCGAGGCGTTCTACTACCTTGCCCGCGTGGCAATGGTAAAGGACGAACGGAACATCGACAAGTTCGACCGCGCTTTTGCCGCCGCATTCGAAGGGTTGGAACAGATCAGCATCGATCAGGTGCTTGAAGCCGTCGACATCCCACAGGACTGGCTGGAAAAGCTGGCCGAAAAGCATCTGTCTGAAGAAGAGCGGAAAGAGATTGAAGCCTTGGGCGGCTTCGACAAGCTCATGGATACGCTCAAGAAACGCCTCGAAGAACAAAAGGGCCGACACCAAGGTGGCAACAAATGGGTTGGTACTGCAGGTACGTCGCCCTTCGGCGCTTATGGCTACAATCCGGAAGGTGTGCGTATCGGCCAAAAGGAAAGCCGTCACCAGCGCGCGGTCAAGGTCTGGGATAAGCGTGAATTCAAGAACTTGGACGACACAGTTGAACTTGGCACGCGCAATATCAAGGTCGCATTGAAGCGTCTGCGTCGCTGGGCACGCGATGGTGCCGCCGAAGAGCTGGATCTGAACGGCACGATCCGCGCGACCGCCGAGCACGGCTATCTTGATGTTAAGACCCGGCCAGAACGGCGCAACGCCGTGAAGGTGCTGCTGTTTCTTGACGTGGGCGGCTCAATGGACCCGCATGTGAAGATCGTTGAGGAGCTTTTCTCGGCAGCCAAATCCGAGTTCAAGCATCTCGAACACTTTTACTTCCACAACTGCCTGTATGAAGGCGTATGGCGCGACAATCGCCGCCGCTGGGACGCACAAATACCCACACACGAGGTGCTGCGCACCTATGGCCCCGACTACAAATGCATCTTCGTAGGGGATGCCAGCATGTCCCCTTACGAGATCGCCTATCCCGGTGGTGCAAACGAACACTGGAACCAGGAAGCGGGGCAAGTATGGCTGGCCCGTGCCCGCGACCAATGGGCGTCGAACCTGTGGATCAACCCGGTGCCCGAGAAGTATTGGCCCTACACCCATTCCATCAGCATGATCCAAGAGATCTTTGGAGCCGAGGCGATGGTGCCCATGACGCTCGAAGGGCTCGGCCGCGGGATGCGCGCCCTGACACGTTAGGCCGGACAGCGGGCCCAAGTGATTGGCTGATGCCAAACAACCGGTTGGTTTTCCAAACGCACACGACGGATCTACAGGACTTTCCCCAATACGCTGCGGGTCGTAGTGTTCCGCACATGTCCAATGCTCCCGTTGTCTCCATCGACCCAGCGGCCTTTCACGCTGATCCCTATCCCACCCTGGCACGGATGCGCGAAACGGGCCCTGTGTGCTTTGTGCCGGAATTGGGTGCGACTCTGTTCACTCGGCGCGACGACGTGTTTCGCGAAGAAAAACGGATCGACCTGTTTTCGAGCCATCAGCCAGATGGATTGCTGACCAAGGTCATGGGCTCAAACATGATGCGCAAGGACGGTGACGCGCACATGCGTGAACGAAAGGCGCTGTTTCCTGCACTCAGCCCCCGAACAGTACGAGACATACTGGCACCGCAGTTTCTGGACATCGTCCAGCATCACATCGACCGCCTGAAGCCACTTGGTGGCTGCGACCTGGTGACCGAGTTCGCAATGCCTGTTGCTGCCGATGCTTTGCGCCTCATGACGGGCCTGACCAATATGGAAGCCGCCGAAATGGATGCGGCGAGCCAAGCGATGCTGGATGCAGCAGCGAACTACCAGCGTGACCCTGACGTAGACACGCGCGGATATCGCTATGCAGATCGTGTACAATCCCTGATTGAGGCGCGTTTGCCAGAACTGCGGGCGGATCCGGATCACTCCATCATTTCAGTTCTTGATCAGGCGGGGCTGACACTCGATGAGATCGCGGGGAATGTTCGTGTCATCATCGGCGGCGGCCAGAACGAACCGCGCGACGCCATCGCTGGAACCGTTTGGGCACTGCTGACCCATCCAGACCAATATGCCCGGATTGCGAACGGCGCGGCGACATGGGGTGATGCCTTTGACGAATATGTGCGCCTTGTCGCGCCAATCGGTATGTCGCCTCGTCGTGTTGCCCGGAATGACGCGGCCTGCGGCGTCGACTTTGACGAAAATGAACTGATCTTTTTCATGTTTGGATCAGCGTGCCGGGATGCAGCCCATTTCCATGATCCAGACCGTTTTGACCTGAGCCGCGACACTGGTCCTGCCATCCCGTTCGGGGCTGGCCCGCACTTTTGCGCGGGTGCCGCTGCCTCTCGCAGCCTGATCGCGGGTCATGCCCTGCCCATGCTGTTTGATCAGTTCCCCAACCTGCGCTTGGAGGGTGATGTCACCTTTGCCGGATGGGCCTTTCGCGGTCCCTTGACCGTTCCTGTCAGCTGGGATGTCACAGCAAGCTTGCCGATGTCTGAAAACGCCCCCATATCCTCAGTATGATCAAGTTTCTGCCAATCCTCCTTGCCCTTGTTTATGGGCTGGCAATGTACCGCTTTTCCGTCTGGCGCACCGCACGCGAACTGGACGAGAAATCCACGGAACTCGTCGATCCAATGTTGCGTCAGATGTGTGATCAGATGGCAGCCGCGCTCGATCTGGATCGCATTCGGGTCCACATCTACGAGATCGAGCCGGTAAATGGCCTCGCAGCGCCAGATGGGCGTATCTTCATCACGCGCGGGTTCTACAACAAGTTCAGGCAAGGTGGTGTTTCTGCGTCCGAAATGGCGAGTGTGATTGCGCACGAGTTGGGTCACGTCGCACTTGGGCACAGTCGGCGTCGGATGATTGATTTTTCCGGGCAGAACGCATTGCGCACGGCGCTGGCCATGGTGCTGTCGCGGTTCATCCCCGGTATTGGCGTTTTGATTGCCAATGCCTTGACCACACTATTGGCAGCGCGCCTGTCACGCAGCGATGAATACGAAGCGGATGCATACGCCGCAGCTTTGCTGACAAAGGCCGGGATCGGGATTGGGCCCCAGATATCACTTTTTGAGAAGCTCGAGGTGTTGACCAAATCCAATTCCGGTGCTGTCCCGGCGTGGCTGATGAGCCATCCGAAGACAAAAGAACGGATCAAGGCGCTCGAAGCACTGGATGCCAAGTGGAAACGTGTCCCCGCGCCCTAGACCATCGGCGCAGTTCTGGCATTCCATTGACGGTCCAGCGACCTTATGCAGACCGTTCCAATGCTTTACCCAAGCGCGGCAAACGCGCCTTTTTCATCAGACCTCGCATCTGCCACTCCTCACCAGACAATCGCCGCGCTTCGGACAGCACGTTTTGAGCGGCATCGTTCACAGCATCCGGCTGCGCCTCGAAACACCCCAGAAGAAACCCGTCAGGATCAGCACGCGACAGCCCTTCCTCGGCCAGAATGTTGCGCGGGAAATCCTTGGCATTTGACGTCAGAATGATATCGGACGATCCGGCAATTGCGGCTGCCAGAACATGCACATCCGCAGGGTCCGGTAGCCACAGCCGATGCTCCAACTCGGGCGGGTGCTTCACATTTGAACTTGGCCACCGCGCGCCAAGCATCGCAATCTCACCCCGTGCCTGTGCCTCACCATCGAGGCCCAACCGTGCAGCGGCGCGCGCCCATTCTTCAAGAATTCGGTCAGACCACTGCGGCGCGAACAGACCAGCCGCAGCCACGCCAAGGACCACTTCGCGCATGACGGTGGGGTATAGAACGTTGGCGTCGATCAGCACCTTCATAGGCGGAAAAACAACGCCTTGAGGTAACCGCTTTCGGCCAGTTGTGGCAGCTGAGGGTGATCGGGGCCTGCAAATCCGGTGTGAAGCAGAGCTGGCGATCGCCCTGCCCGCCCGATGCCGCGCGCGGATGCTGCACGGAACTTAGCCAAATCCGCGGCGTGCGAACAGCTGCAAAGCCCCAGAATGCCCCCCTCGGCCACCAAGGGCGCGGCAAGGCGCGCAATCCTTTCATATGCCCGCAAACCGGCATCAAGCGCCTTCTTGGAGGGCGCAAACGCCGGTGGGTCGCAGATCACGACATCGAATTGCGTGCTTTCATCATGCAAGGCTGCCAAGACGTCAAAGGCGTCGCCCTGTCTGGTCTCGAACCTGTCCGCTGCACCCATCTCCTTTGCGCCATCAGATGCAAGCGCCAGCGCTGGCGCAGACCCGTCAACACACAGGGCGGACTGCGCGCCTCCGGCAAGGGCTGCCAAGCCAAACCCGCCCACATGCGAAAACACATCCAGCACGCGTGCGTTGGATGAAACAGACTTGGCAAAAGCGTGGTTCGGTCGCTGGTCGTAAAACAGACCCGTCTTTTGTCCAGCAGCGACATCCGCCATATAGGTCGCCCCGTTCATGGGAACCGGAATGGGATCCGCAGGCATCTCACCTGCAAGAACAGAATTCTGATCATCCAACCCCTCGAGCGCACGTGTCCGCCCGCTTGCATTCTTGATCAGATTGGGAATCTGAGTGACCCTTTGTATCGCCGCAACAAGATCATCCAAACGCGTGTCAGCCCACGCCGCGTTTGGTTGGATCACGGCGGTATCGCCAAACCGATCAATAATCACGCCAGGAAGCCCATCCGCTTCTGCATGGATCAAACGATAGTATGGCGCCTCGAACAACGTCTCGCGCAACGCCAAGGCACGGGCAATGCGTCCTTCGAACCACGCTTGGTCGACAACAGCATTCGGGTCACGGTCCAGCACACGCCCCACGATCTTCGACAACGGATTGACCGCCACGAGACCAAGCGGTGCGCGACCATCGTCTTCCAAAACGGCAAGCGTGCCCGGCGGCAATGCCTTGGTTCGACGGTCCAAGACCGTTTCATTGCCATAGACCCATGGAAACCCGTGCCGAATGCGACGCGCATCTGTCTTGGGACGCATACGCAGTTTCGGGCGGTCGGACGGAAAAGAGGGCGCTGTCATGGCGCCCTCCTCTAATCCCATCGACTGTCTTGTGAAAGATCAGATTTGATTCATCGCCTGGATGAAGCCCAATTGCGGGTTCTTGTACCCTTCAACTGTCGTCAATTCCTGACGGATGACTTCAGCCAAGTGGTTGGTGATCCGCACCTTCTGCGTCAGGCCGCGCGCTTCAGCTCGTAGGGCCTGCTGTCCGCCAAAGCCATCCAGATCGGCACGCACGACGCGGGGCTCGGTCAACAAAGCTCCTGTCTCGGCATGGCGGAGGGTCAGTTCGAAATTGATATTGTGCACACCGCCCACGGTGTAACGGGCCTTTTCCGTCAGAGCGTGGAAACGCAGCACCTTGATGTCCAGTGCAACCGGCACAGCGCCGGAGAGTGGATCCGTACCGCGACGCATAGCCGCGTCAAAGATCGCCGCAACTTGTGCATGACGATCACCGATCGCATCGCCACGCCACACGATATCGGCTTTGGGCAGATAGCGGTTTGCCTCGGAGACAGACAGAGCACGCGGCACACGCACGGTGACGCTGTCCACCCGCACATCGGTCAGCCGGGCAACCAGAGACGTGGTTTCCACCGGTGCAGATTGCGCAAATGGCAGCGCAGGTGCTTCGAAGGGAACGTTACGCGAGGCAACATTTGTATTTGCACAGGCCGAAACAAGGCCACCCATCGCCAACAGCAATACCAGTTTCATGCGTTTCATCTTGGTCTCCAGTCAGGCCACATTCACTGCGCCCTTTATGTTCTGGAGTTCAACCTGCGGGGAGAATGGGGCAGAAATTGGACAAATTTGGTTCAAATAAGCGATTGTTTAGAGACGTGGAACAGTTTCAGGCATCGCGCTGGCGGCTGCGCCAACCACCGCGACGGCGAGGTTGCGCGATCTGTTCCTGCCCGTCGCGTAAGGTCTGTGTCATCGGGTGATCGGGGAAGTCATCCCCGTACTGTTTCAGCAAGCCCGACAACAAATCCGCCGGAACATGTGTGCCCGGTACGCTCAGCGCCCAATCTAAAAAAATGGTCCTGCATTCAGCGGTAGTGATCCCATCAATGCGGTAAGCCTCGAAAATGAGACCCTTTGGGTCCAGATCATCACCTTTCGGCATCACTCACGTTCCTCGCCTTGCGTGGCCGCATCAATGATCGCAGCGGCACGTTCCGTCATCTCAATCAGTCGGTTTTCTGCCGCGCTCCGTGTTTCCAACTCCACCGCCCGCATCAATACCTCTTGACCCCCTGCCCCTAGCGCATCCGGATCAACCGCATCCACGCTGAGCAAGCGCGAGGCAATCTGCACACGCCACAATAGCGCGTGGGTTTGGGAAAGATGCTGTGCATCTACGTCACTCAAAATGCCTGCGGCGACACAGGCATTCAGACCGTCCCGAACCCCAGACCTTACCTCGCCCGTCAGCACGGCACCAGTTTGTGCGAAAAGCTCGATGTCCTGCAGACGTCCAGCACCAGTCTTTGCATCCCACACAGATGAGGGTTGTCTGGCACCTGCGATGCGTGCCCGCATATCTGAAAGTTCAACGAGGACCGCGCGACGATCACGCACTTGACCAATTATCGAACGACGAAACTGCTCTACATCTTCAGCAAAGCTGTCAGGCCCTGCCACAACTGTTGCACGCACCAGGGCCAAATGCTCCCACAACCATGCATCTTCGCGCTGATACCGCTGGAATGCGGACCAGCTCGTCGCGACAGGCCCCTGATTGCCTGATGGGCGCAGCCGCATGTCGGCCTCGTAGAGCCGTCCTTGAGCAGTTTGTGTTGTGATCGCCGTAATCATGGCTTGCGTCAGGCGTGCGTAGTAGCTGCGGGTTTGTAGCGGTCGGGGGCCATCGGACTGATCAACACCATCCGGATCATAGACCACAATCAGATCAAGGTCGGATTGAGGGGTCAGGTGCCCCGCCCCCAAACTGCCCATACCAAGCATGACGCCGCCTCGTCCCGGTGGTGGACCGTGCCGTTTGGCAAAATGCGCCTGCACTTCTGGCCAGAGCGCCGCGATGCTCGCCCTGGCAAGATCGCTGTATTGCTTCCCAGCCTCTGTCGCGGTTGTAAGCTGGCGCAAATGGTGCACACCAATACGAAAATGCCATTCTTTGGCCCAGGCTCGTATGGCGTCCAACTTGCCTTCGTAGTCCGGTTCAGCCGCCAAACGGGCGATGGCCAGATCGGTCAGAGCAGAGCCGCCCGGCCACGCGTCAAAGAAGCTGCCGCCAATCACGGCATCGAGCACACCGGCATTGCGCGACAAATACTGTGCCAATGCGGGCGACGTTCCAACGATATCGACCAACAGGTCGATGAGCTGCGGGTTCGCCTCGAACAACGAAAAGAGCTGCACACCTGCAGGCAGACCTGCAAGAAATCCGTCAAACGCGGCCAGCGCCTCTTGCGGTTTTGTGGCCGACGACAGACGCTCAAGCAATACAGGCTCAATGCGGTCAAACAGGGCCGCGCCCCGCACGCTACGAAGTGCGGGATAGCTGCGCCAACGCGCTTGCATCGCATCATCCAGTACCATGCTCGGTTTGGGATCGCGGGCGTCCGGAGCGAAGAAGCCCTCGGTCTCTGCGTGCACGGACGACAGACGATCCTTCAACTCTCCTTCAAGCGACGCCCGCTCTGTACCCATCATGGCAGCCAGCCGCTCGAACCCCTCATCGCTGCCCGGCAACTTGTGGGTTTGCGCGTCGCGCTGCATCTGGATGCGGTGTTCAACGGTGCGGGCGAAGCGGTAATGATCCGTAAGTGTCTCGGCAGTGGCAGCAGGCACCCAGTCCTTAGCGGCGAGACGGCTCAGCCCCGTGACCGTATCGCGCACCCGCAAGTCCCGGTCGCGCCCGCCCGCGATCAACTGCCGGGTTTGAGTGAAGAACTCGATTTCACGAATGCCGCCCCGTCCCAATTTCATGTCATGACCGGGCAAGGTTATGGGACCGCCAGTGCCCTTATGCGCGCGGATGGCAAGACGCATATCATGCGCGTCTTGCACAGCAGCAAAGTCCAGATGCCGACGCCAAACAAAGGGACGAAGTTCGTCCAGAAAGGCTCTCCCTGCTGAAAGATCGCCTGCACAGGGACGCGCCTTGATGTAAGCCGCCCGCTCCCATGTCCGGCCCAGGCTTTCATAGTAGCGCTCTGCCGCGCCCATCGACAATACAACCGGCGTCACCGATGGATCAGGCCGCAAGCGCAGATCGGTACGAAAAACATACCCATCCTCGGTCAGGTCGCTAAGGAGCTTGCACATCTCCTGCACCGCACGCACGCATCCTTTGCGCACACTTGCATAGTCCGACGGATCATGCCGCGTTTCATCAAAAAGGCAGATGAGATCAATGTCGGATGAATAGTTCAGCTCAAACGCGCCCATCTTGCCCATGGCCAGCACGAACAGGCCGACCTCAGTGTCCGGCAGGCGCCCACGGCGCACCTGCTCTTCGACGGCGGCAGACAAAGCAGCGTCACAGGCCATATCTGCAAATCGCGTCAACGCGCCCGTCACATCCTCAAGCGACCACGCCCCTGCCAAATCTGCCAAAGCCGCCAACAGGGCAACACGGCGCTTCGCCTGCCGAAGGGCCGGCTTCAGCCTGCTCAAATCTTGGCTTGGAGGCCCAAGCACTTGCTCAATAGCAGCATCAAGGTCGTCCAACGCTGTTGGCAGCCAATCGGCCTCTTTTTCGATCAACCCTGCCAGATAAGGACTGCACCCTGCCGTTCCCACAATCAGATCGTGCAAAGCTCCGCTGACTGCGGGGACTGAAGACGCCGCCGCCTGTCCCCGTTCGAGGTCAAACGGGCGGGGCATCCGCATGATATGATCCTTCAAACGCATGGCCGCACCATCAAAGGCAGACCAAGCGCCGTCAATGGCCCTTGCGCATGGTAGCGCGCTAAACGACAACTTCAGATCATGAGCAAAAGCTTGAAACGTGTACGCGCTGCGCTGGACGCGGCAAAGACTGATACCCGGATCATGGAAACGCCGCTGGCCCGTACTGCTGCCGATGCTGCAAACGCCATCGGATGCGAGATTGACCAGATCGCGAAGTCGATCATTTTCCGGGGGCAAGACAGCGGCAGGGCCGTTCTGTTCATCACAGCGGGCGGCAACACCGTTGATGCGACCAAGGCGGCTGTCGTTGCGGGCGAGGCGTTGGGCAAGGCAAATGCTGCCCTCATCCGCGCCCAAACAGGCTTTGCGATCGGTGGCGTTTCTCCCGTGGGACATCTGAATCCGATCCGCACATATTTGGATCCACGCCTTGTGGATTTCGATGTTGTGTGGGCTGCTGCGGGCACACCGCATCACGTTTTCAGGATCAAACCCGACGACTTGCGCGAAATTTCGGGCGCACAACCATCTGATTTTACATCACAATAAGCGGGTATGTGAAAAAGATTTACATTAACCCTTGCAACCCGGGCCCGTGATGCCAATTTTTAGTGATGTGAAACGGCTTCACATACAATCACACATCTTCGGGGCGCCGACCCCGCATCACGCGAAAGGTTCGAAAATGACGTCCATGTCCACCACTGCCCCCGCCCAGCACAGCGCAGGCGGTTGGTTTTCCAAGACCGAACGCTGGCTTGACGACCGCGGCAAAGGTGCCTGGATCGCGGCGATGGTCCTCGGTTTCATCTTCTTCTGGCCCATCGGCCTTGCCCTTCTGGCCTACATGATCTGGAGCAAACGCATGTTCTCTAAATCCTGCACGACGCGCCGCATGAGCGGTGCAATGACCACGATGCGTTCGACCGGCAACTCGGCATTCGATGCCTACAAGGCGGATACGCTGCGTCGGTTGGAGGAAGAACAGCACAATTTCGAAGCCTTCCTTGAGCGCCTGCGCGAAGCAAAGGACAAGTCCGAGTTCGACCAGTTCATGGACGAACGCGCAAAGGCCGCGAAGTCCGAAGACTAAGTACATCGGTCCCGGCATTATGTCCGGGACCGCCTCCATTCTCCCCTTCGGAGCATATGAATGCACCTCGCTGACCCAATTACACAACCGCAGTTTTATCGCGACGTGGCCGGGAAACGGTTCATGGCGTGGATCTTAGACACGATCATCATCGGCCTCATCTGCGCCTTGGTTTTGCCCTTTACCGCCTTTCTCGCCGTATTCTTCTGGCTTGGTTTGTACGCAGTTGTTGGCTTTATGTATCGAACAATCACCCTGGCGATAGGATCGGGCACCTGGGGCATGCGCCTTATGGCAATCGAAATCCGGGATCTCGTCGGGTGCTCGTCTGGATTTGGGTCAGGCATTCCTGCACACACTGGGATACACGATCAGCTGGGCCGTTGCGCCCCTTCAACTGATTTCAATCGTGTTGATGGCGACATCCAACCGCGGTCAGGGTTTGACCGATATTGTGATGGGAAGCGCTGCATTAAATCGGCGCGCGCGTGCCTGAAGCCACGTTACGCACTTGCCAGCAATGCGTGCACTGGTATCATTTGCGCGAACTTTTGCTGGATACCGATGCGCCACACGCTTCCCCTTGCCCCGCAGTTTTATGTGACTGCGCCTCAGCCCTGCCCGTATCTGGACGGGCGGATGGAGCGGAAGCTGTTCACGGCCCTGCAGGGTGAGAACGCTGAAAAACTGAATGATAGCCTGAGCCAACAAGGCTTTCGACGGTCGCAAAATGTACTGTATCGTCCATCTTGCGCCGATTGCTCCGCCTGCTTGTCCGCACGCATCGACGTGTCCGCCTTCAGCCCGTCAAAAAGTCAAAAACGCACCATCAAGCGCAATGAAAGCCTTGAACGCCGCGCGACATCGCCATGGGCGACCGAGGAACAATACGCCCTTTTCCGGGACTACCTTGATAGCCGACACGCCGACGGTGGCATGGCGGATATGGACGTGTTCGAATTCGCCGCGATGATCGAAGAAACGCCGATCCGCAGCCGGGTGATTGAATATGTCGACAAGACGTCAAACGATTTGACTGGCGTCAGTCTGACCGATGTGCTGACTGATGGGCTGAGCATGGTCTACAGCTTTTACAAGCCGGGCCTGCAACGCCAATCCTTGGGAACGTACATGATCCTCGATCACGTTCGGATCGCGCAGGAAGCTAATCTACCGTACGTATATCTTGGCTATTGGGTGCCCGGCAGTCAGAAAATGGGCTACAAATCCAAGTTCTCTGGGCTTGAGGTTTATATTGGTGGTCGCTGGCAAAAGATGCGCAACCCGGAAACTTTCAGCCCGGATATGCACCCCCTTTCTACCGATCCCATTGCAGAACAAGTCGCAAATATCTCGCTGCCGGACACACGACCCACACGCTAATCTTCAGGGACGCCGCTGGCCCTTGATCTGGTACGCAATGGTATTGCCGCACATGCATTTCCTCAGGCGTCCGAATACCTGACTGCCGTCCGTCTCCGCGAACGGATCAATCCAAGTCTCTTCCGCCGTGCTAAGCCTTTGGCATCGCCAGCAGTGCAGCAGCACGAACCGCCCTGCAAACAGGTCCTGGTTGAAATCTACCGGCACTTCTGCAGCTCCGATGTCTATGTGCAATGGACGGCCTTCAAGACCTGCCACGCGCTTCTGAAATGCACGCAATCGGCCAAGCTCTTCCGAAGGTTGCGACACACCGTTGTCCAGTGACGGATACTGACGCATCTGCGAGATCTTGTTGTTCAATGCCTGCGCAACCCGGTCCAGTAAATCGTCAACCGGTAGATACGCACGAAACCGGCCGTCCAGCGCGGAGTAGTTCCAACTGTCGTTTCGAACAGACACCAGCCAGGCCGACATCATCACATCCTCATTCGAACCCCTACAGGTACTACCTGTCATCCACCACCAACGGAGGCCAGCGGATACATCGCATCGCGTTTGGAACGAGACGCCAAACGCTGCGCGTTATAGAAAAAGGGCGGCCTACTGGCCGCCCCATATTCGGTTCACTGAACACTTAGTTCGGAATGAGGTCCGGTATCAACGTCACGATGCCAGGGAACGTCCAAAGCAAGGCCAGCCCAGCCACCTGGATCAACACGAACGGAATGATCCCACGGTAGATGTGGCCCGTCGTCACTTCCTTCGGCGCGACCCCTCTTAGATAGAAAAGCGCAAACCCGAAGGGTGGTGTCAGGAACGACGTCTGCAGGTTCACCGCGATCATGATCGTGACCCATTTCGGATCAAACGTGCCGCCGTAGATAACCGGCCCCACGATCGGGATCACGATGTAGATGATCTCGAGGAAATCGAGCACGAAACCCAGAATGAACAACACCAGCATAACGATCAGGAACACCGTGAACTCGTTGTCGAAAGACTTGAGGAACTGCTGGATGTAGTGTTCGCCGCCGAAAGAGATCACGACGAGGTTCAAAAGCTGCGACCCGATCAGGATGGTAAACACCATCGACGTCACCTTGGCCGTTTCTCGCACAACCGGGCTTAGCACGCCCGAAGTGTATAGGATCCAGCACGAGAACAGCAGACCGAACAGGGCATACAGGTACGCACCGTAGGCTACGAAGAACGCGAACCAGCTTTGTGCAGACACACCGCTTTGGTTGATACGCAGGTCAAAGTTCACACCGACGAGGATACAAACGATGATCGCCAGCGTGGACCAGATGATCACTTTCGGACTGCGATCCATATCCGTCAGCTTGCGGTAAGCCGCCAGCATGATCGCACCACCCGCGCCCAATGCCGCTGCAGGCGTTGGGTTCGTGATACCACCCAGGATCGAGCCAAGCACGGCCACGATCAACACCAGCGGCGGGAACACAACGCGCACCAGTTCGTTCTTTGCACATCGCTTCACGCCCTCAACCGCGCCGTAAATGATCAGTGCAAAGGGGATGAACATGACCGCCACATAGTACCCTGCACTGTTGAGCGGCCCGATGAACAGTATGTCGGCCAGCAGGGCAAGGACCACACCAATGCCACCAATGATCAGTGGCTGGTTTTCCTTGCTTGGCGCGATGCCCTTGGCCGTGGTCAGGATCAAACCAAGCAGGATCAGCAGGATCGCTGTGCCAGTGCCGATGGGGGCAGCCGACGCAACCTTGGCCTCGATCGCTGCGGCGAGTTCTTCCTCGCTCAGACGTTCAGATTGCTGGACGCCACCCGATGAGTCGATTTCCTCTTGTTGTGCAACAGCGTCGTCCCATGCAGCTTGGCCGTGCAACTCGATCATGGACGCCTTGCACTCTTCTCCGACATTCGTGCGTAGGCTGGCTGATTGGCCAATGTCGGAAAACGCCGACACGGTTGAGGATTGGCTGCCGACAATGTTCAGGTTCCCCAGCAGAATGGTACCCACAATGATCAGGACAGGTGCACCCAGGAACCACGTGAATGCCTCACCGCGCGTAATCGGTTCGGCGTTGGTTGCGCCCATTTCGACTGCAGGTGCCTTCTCAGGATTCAAAAGCGCATAGCCGAAGGCATACAGAGCATAAAGCAGCGCGAGCATGATGCCCGGCAACAGAGCCGCTTGGAACAGCGTACCCACCGACACGACCGCAGGCTCACCCAGATAGGTCAGCGCATCTGTGCAACCGGCAACCTGTGCCCGATTTTCCTGAGCGGCCGAGTAAAGGTCGCCAGCAAGTGTGCCCAGAAGAACGATCACGATGGACGGCGGAATGATCTGCCCCAAGGTGCCAGAGGCTGCAATCACGCCTGTCGCGATCTCGGGTGAGTAGTTGTTCCGCAACATGGTCGGCAGCGCCAAGAGGCCCATGGTCACAACCGTCGCACCCACGATGCCGGTCGATGCGGCAAGGAAGGCACCCACAACAACGATGGACACAGCCAGACCGCCCGGCAGCGGACCAAAGACGCGAGCCATGGTTGTCAGAAGGTCATTGGCAATCTTCGAACGTTCTAGCGTGATGCCCATCAGAACAAACATCAAAACGGCCAGCAGCGTTTCGATGGATTGACCCGCCAGCACACGCTCGTTCATCCGGTTCACGACAAAGGACACGTTCCGGTCCAGCGCGACTTCCCAACCGTTGGGGAACACAGGTTCGCCAATGCGCGGCAAGTCGGGGTATCGGAACACGCTGATCGTATCGGGTTTGACCCCCGAATTGACCAGATCACGGTAGGCTTGTGCACTTTCGTCAATCGCCTGGTGGATCAACAGCCCGGCACTGTCGAGCGACGCGATGATCCCGAAGGAGATGACCCCTGCCCCAGCAATCGCAAACGCAACGGGAAAGCCGGAAAGAATGCCTCCAAAGAGGCAGACAAAGACGATGATCAGGCCAATTTCTACGCCATCAAGTCCAAACAACATTGTTTACTGCCCCTAACTCAGTGTGTGCCTTCGTAGGCTTCTTCGCCCTCGCCCAGCGTATCGCGATCGAGATATTTGCCTTCGCTCTCTTCGCCTTCCCTCCACTCAAGATACGAGCGGTAGAAGAAGGCGATTGCGTGCAGGAATACGAGCCCCGCAAAGGCGACCAGCAGGATTTTGAACAGGAAGTACCCGTTGAAGCCGTTGGGGCTGAACCCGATCGTTTCAACGTTCCAGCGCACTGCGCGGGCCGACCGCTCAGCGCGCTCAATATCCCAACTTGCGGCCGGTTTGGGCGTCACCAAGTGGCGCCACAGGAAGTACCAGCCGTACATCCAGATCAGCGTGGCCGAGGGCAGCATGAACACCAACGAGCCAAACATATCGATCACGCGCTTGGTGCGGAACTTCACCGCGGAATAGAAGAGGTCCACACGCACATGCCCGCCCTGCACGAAGGTGTAGGTGACGCACATGCAGACAACGAGCGCGTTATAGAGCTTCAACTCTTCTGCGAACCAGGAGATGTCGAACTGCAACGGGATGCCGAAGCCGATTGAGATATCTGGCCGGGTAAAAATCCGCTGCATGAATACAATGATGATCTGCTGCAGCACCATCAAAAGGCCAGCCCAAGCAAAAAGGCGTCCAGAGGTGTTGGCAATCCCCTCCATCACCCGAACGCAGCCCCACATGAACTCGCGTTTCCAAAAGCCGACGGCGGTGGCAACAAGGATAATGGCGAGGACAGCAAAGAAGAATTGCGTCGACCCGCCATAGTAGACGAATTTCATCAGGGACAGTTTGTCCTCAGGCGTGTTGGCCCAAGTGACCCAATCCAGCCATGACCCCGGATGGGTGATGGCATAGGCGATGTTGTAGAAGGCCAGGCCCAGGCTCTGAAAGAACCACAGAACGCCATCTACAAGCGTTGCAAAGGTGCCCGCGGCTTCTGCGCCGTTTTCGTTTTCCATGGATGTGCCCCCTACGATCTGGCCAAAGTGTGGCAGTCTGATCGCCTCAGTTCCTCACGTGAACCAAGGGCCCCGATCATCGGAGCCCCTGGCGTTTTCAGAAAAAGTCGGCTTAGCCGCCCAGCACGCGCACGCGCTGTTGGACATAGTAGCCGTCGGATTTGTTGATCCAGCTGGCCGAGGTGGCGAGGCTTTCTTCGAACGAGGCGCGTGTTTTTGCAAACAGCTCGTCGCCCATGTTCTCGTCCATGACTTCGGCGGACGCAGCACCGAATGCATCCCAGACATCATCCGAGAATTGCAGCGTTTTTACGCCTTGCTGTTGCAGACGCGCCAAAGCCGCACCGTTGTTGGCAAGTGTTTCGGCCAACTGGTAGTGCGTGGTTGCACGTGCACCGTTCGTCAGGATTGCCTGGTGCTGTGGTGTCAGGTCGTTCCAGACGTCGAGGTTGACGTTGGCGGCCAGCGCCGATCCCGGCTCGTGGAAACCAGCGGTGTAGTAGACTTTCGCCACTTCCTGGAAGCCGGCGCGTTCGTCAGCCATCGGGCCAACCCACTCCAGACCATCCAGAGCACCGGACGACAGCGCTTGGTACAGTTCACCACCGGGGATGTTCTGCACGGATGCGCCCAGTTTGCCCAGAACCTTGCCACCTAGACCGGGCATACGGAACTTCAGGCCGTTGAAGTCAGCCGCCGAATTGATCTCGTTGCGGAACCAGCCACCGGATTGCGAACCGGAGTTACCCGCCAACAGACCTTTGAGGTTGAAGATCTCGCCCAGCTCGTCGTGCAGCTCTTGGCCGCCGCCGTGCTCATACCAGTTGGTGACTTCCTGCGCGGTGCCACCGAACGGCACAGCCGTATAGTAGGCATATGCAGGGTGTTGACCGATGAAGTAGTAGTCAGCCGAGTGATACATGTCAGCCTGGCCGGACGACACGGCGTCAAACACTTCGAACGCGCCAACTAGCTCGCCAGGGGCTTTCTTGTCGATGGTCAGCTGACCATCAGACATCTCGCCCACGAATTGCTCAAGGTAGCTTGCCGCGTCATCCAGAACGGCAAAACCGCGGGGCCACGATGTAACCATTGTCAGGGTGCGCTTGCCCTGCGCATAGGCCGGCGCGGCCAGAGTTGTTGCCGCGGCGGCGGACCCACCAAGTGCAGACGTCTTTAGAAAAGAACGACGATCCATAGAGATACTCCTCCCAAATATGATGCCCTTCCCCTCCCAGGGGGGCGGATCGTTTCGAGTGCCGATACACTAGCGATGGCGGCCACGATGAAAATACCTAGTACTGCGTAGAAAGTCGGCAATTCCACGCGTTTGGTCAGTTTTTTCACCAATTTTGCCCGCATTTCATTCTACCCTGATCCTGTTAGCGCACGTAATTTTCGCTGTTCCCCTTTGATTCGAGCGGTAATCCGCGTATCGAATCGCGTTGTGCGACGTACCCTTTCCAACCTGCGCCTGAGCTATGCGCAAAAGCTGTCACTCGTGGCTGCGGTTCCGCTTATCCTTGCGGTCGCGGCAATCGCTGTCTTGGTTGCCATACAATCCCGCGCGTTGGCCGAACGGGAGATACAGGCTCTGGAAACCCAGTTGATCGAGGCCAAGAAAAGGGAACTGCGCAACTACGTGACGCAGGCCCGCAATGGTTTCTACTTCATCTATGGATCCGCCGCACCCGACGATCAGGAAGCCAAAGATCAGGTGGCCCAGATTCTGTCTGCCATGATCTACGGGGATGAGGGGTTCTTTTTCGTCTATGACTATGACGGCACAAATCTGGTCAACCCGCGCCAGACCGAGATGATCAACAACAATCATCTTGCGCTCACCGACAGCCGGGGCACGCATGTCGTTTCCAACCTGATCGATATCGCGCGCCAGGGCGACGGGTACCTGACCCACCTTTGGCCGAAGCCGTCCAACGGTCAGGAAGCGGAGATGATCACCTATGTCACCTCCTTCCCCTCGTGGCGTTGGGCTGTTGGCACCGGCGTCTATATTGATGACGTCCTGACCTCGGTTGCTGAGGCGCGCGCCGATGTTGAAACCCGGGTGCAACGCACGTTCTACTATATATCCGCCATCACGTTGGCTGCCCTGCTGATGGTCTTTGGCTCCGGCATGGCGCTGAACTTTCGTGAACGCCGTCTGGCCGATGCCAAGCTAAAGAAACTGACGCAACGAGTCTTTGACGCGCAGGAAGAGGAACGTGGCCGCGTCGCCCGCGAGTTGCATGATGGCATCAGCCAGATTCTTGTCGGTGTCCGCTATGCGCTCGACAGCGCGCGTCGGCGTTTGGACAAAGGCAGCGGCGACGCCACAGCTCCGCTGACACAAGGAATAGACAACTTGGGCACGGCCATTTCGGAAGTGCGGCGTATCAGCCGTGACCTTCGTCCGGGCGCATTGGACGACTTGGGACTCGGTCCCGCCCTCAAGGCCCTGATCGAAGATTTTGCAAACCGGACCGAGATCGAGACGGATTTTCAGACTGTGGTGTTCCGCAACCGACTGGACCAGGATGCAAAAATTGCGCTCTATCGCATTGCGCAGGAAGCGCTCACAAACATTGAACGGCATGCCGCAGCAACAAACGTATCCGTCGATCTGCGTGGTCACAAACGGGGAGCAACGCTGCGCATCTCTGACAATGGTGTCGGTCTTGATCAGTCTCTAAGCCGGAGATCCGCAGGAATTGGATTGCGAAACATGCAAGAGCGTGTGGAGCAACTGGACGGCACGTTGCGTATTTTGTCTGGAGCGGGCCAGCAGGGTGGTACCGTGATCGAAGCAACGGTACCATTGACGCACCTGCTGCCACCAGAAAGCTCGACACCCGGTAAGGAGCGCGCACGCGCATGACTGAATTAGTTCGCGTTCTGATCGTCGACGATCACCCCATGGTCGCGCAGGGCATCCAATCTGTGCTTGAGGACCATGACGGGATTTCAGTCGTGGGGACACTCGGCACCGGTCGTGCGGTGATTGATCAGTTGGACGCCCTAGATCCCGACGTCATTCTGATGGATCTCAACATGCCCGAAATGGGTGGCCTGACCGCAACCGAGCTTGTGCTGGAAAAACGCCCGGGCACACGCATTCTTATCTTATCCATGCATGACAGTCCCGAATACATCTCATCCGCCCTGAGCCACGGTGCGATGGGTTACGTGTTGAAAGACGTACCGACCGAAGAGATTGCACAGGCGATAGAAACTGTCATGAAAGGTGAACGTTACCTGTGCACTGGGGCAGAAGGGGCCATTGCGCCCAAGCGCGCAGATGTCGCCAGCGCGCTCACCGGGCGCGAGCAAACCATCCTGCTGCAACTCGCACAAGGGCTGTCCAACAAGGAAGTGGCAAACGCCTTGGACATCTCCGTACGGACGGTTGAAACCCACCGCAAGAATATCAAGCGCAAGCTAGGCATATCGTCCACCGCCGGTCTGACACGCTATGCACTTGAGCATGGCGTGCTGCAGGGCACCGGCAACGCGCTTTAGGCGGCGCTTCCTAACGATTTCTAAAGTGATCAGTGGCAATGCTCGGGCATGTCACAGCTGTCTTTTCAAACCAAGTCTGCACCTGAGACGGACGCAGAACGCTTTGCACAACGGCGGGCTGCCATCGACTTGATCGCAACCACCCGGGCAAGGGCCATACGTTCGGCATTGTTTGGATCATATCTGTTTCGTGTAAATCCACTTGGTCCCGAAACCAGTGAAAAGCGGGCGCAATGGCGGGCCGTCCTGAACGAACAGCGTGACGCTATCGCACGTTCGGCGGCACTTGTGCAGGGAACGGACCCCCAAAAGGCCGTGCCTGACTGGGTCTGTGAGTGGATTGGACAGCATGGATCCGAAAACCCCAAGACGGTCGCTGCCTTTGTGAGAATGAGCGACCTCACAAACGATGTCGCCCTTGCCGCTGGCGGCGATGATGTCCGACGGTTGCGCGACGCTCTTGATGTCCATTTGCGGGTTGGACGCGGTGGTTTCTTCGAAAGCGTCACTGGGTTTTGCGACGGTCTTTGGGCTAAGCTGGACGCAACGCGCCACGCAGAGGTGGAACGCGCAAGTGCGGCCGGGAACGCCATTTCCAAAACTCTGACGCGGCTTGAGCAGATCGGCAAACATGTCCGCCTTGTGTCTCTCAACGCCTCGGTCGAAGCAGCACGCGCCGGCGATGCAGGCCGCGGCTTGGGGGTGATCGCGGTCGAATTCAAAACCCTGGCCGAAGAGATTCAGATGCTGGCCACCACAGCCCGCTCCGAGATAGCGGCCATGACTGGCAGTGAGGATGGCTGCAGCATCGCAAAAAGAGGCAAAAATTACCTTTAATGTCGGCAAGAAGACCTCACGCGAAACAAAGTTTCACATTTTTCCAGCCGCGGGACAGTTTTTTCTGTTTTTCCACTGTTGACCCTCCTTTGGGGTACGCATAATGTTCGCTCACGCAGAAAAGGACCTCAGGGTTAATGACTGAACTAGTCGTCATTGTAGTGGACATGCGCATGGGCCGGTAACGGAAATCCAGATCGACACCCATGCGCCCCCGAAACCCGGGGGTTTTTTTATGCGCAACAGAAACCGCAAATCGGAGCACGCGGAACATGACACGTCAAATGACCGGAGCGAAAATGGTCGTCCAAGCCCTCATTGATCAGGGTGTGGACACGGTATTCGGATATCCCGGTGGCGCTGTGCTACCGATCTATGACGAGATCTTTCAGCAGAACTCGATCAAGCACATCCTTGTGCGTCACGAACAAGGCGCAGTGCACGCAGCCGAAGGGTATGCACGTGCGACAGGCAAGCCCGGCGTGTGCCTTGTTACCTCCGGTCCCGGTGCGACAAACGCCGTGACCGGTTTGACAGATGCGCTGATGGACTCGATCCCGATCATCGTTCTTACAGGTCAGGTTCCTACATTCATGATCGGATCGGATGCGTTCCAGGAAGCGGATACGGTCGGCATCACCCGCCCCTGCACAAAACACAATTGGCTTGTGAAGGAAACTGACGGCCTGTCAGGCGTCATTCATGAGGCATTCCACGTGGCAACCGCTGGCCGCCCCGGCCCAGTGCTGATTGACATCCCAAAAGACGTGCAGTTCGCAACCGGGACATACAACGCGCCCAAACCTTCAACCTCCCACTACCAGCCGCAGGTCAAGGGTGACATGGAGGCGATCACAGAGTTGGTTGCCGCGATTGAGACAGCCAAACGCCCGATTTTCTATACAGGTGGCGGCGTCATCAACTCCGGCGCGGGCGCGAGCCAGCTGCTGCGGGAGCTTGTGGATGCGACAGGCTTCCCCATCACGTCGACCTTGATGGGTCTCGGATGCTACCCTGCCAGTGGGAAACACTGGATGGGCATGCTTGGCATGCACGGTCTTTATGAGGCAAACATGGCGATGCACGATTGCGATCTGATGATCAACATCGGCGCACGGTTCGATGACCGGATCACCGGCCGCATCGGCGCGTTTAGCCCTAAATCAAAGAAAGCGCATATCGACATCGACCCGTCCTCGATCAACAAGGTGATCAAGGCGGACATCCCGATTGTTGGCGATGTGGGCCATGTCTTGGAAGACATTTTGAAGGTCTGGAAATCACGTGGACGCAAGACCAATCAGGCTGCGGTGGCACAGTGGTGGTCCAAGATTGATGAATGGAAGGCTGTTGATTGTCTGAAGTTCACGCAAGAAGGCAAAACCATAAGACCCCAGCACGCGTTGGCGCGGCTGGAAGCTTTGACCAAAGACCACGATCGCTACATCTGTACCGAAGTGGGCCAGCACCAGATGTGGGCGGCACAGTACCTCGACTTCGAAGACCCAAACCGCTGGATGACATCCGGCGGCTTGGGCACAATGGGCTACGGATTCCCTGCTTCGATTGGGGTACAAATGGGACATCCCGAAGCGTTGGTGATCAATGTGGCGGGCGAAGCGTCTTGGCTGATGAACATGCAAGAACTGGGGACGGCGATGCAGTTCAACCTGCCGGTCAAGCAATTCATCCTCAACAACGAACGCTTGGGTATGGTGCGTCAGTGGCAGGAGCTGCTGCATGGCGAACGCTATTCACATTCGTGGTCCGAAAGCTTGCCCGACTTCGTAAAACTTGCCGAGGCGTTTGGCGCCAAGGGCATCATCTGCTCCGATCCGGACGACCTGGATGAAGCAATCATGGAGATGATCAACCACGATGGACCCGTCCTGTTCGACTGTCTGGTTGAGAAACACGAAAACTGCTTCCCGATGATCCCATCAGGCAAGGCGCATAACGAGATGCTGCTGGGCGAGGCCGAGACACAGGGTGTAATTGATGCCAAGGGGAGCGTTTTGGTCTGATGCAGCGTAGTGTGGTTTCGGTAATCTCAGCAGTTTTCGCACTGTCTGCATGTGACGCGCCGGCCCCTTCAAAGGACGGTCAATCATCCCGCGCCGAAATCTCGTTCATCGACGACCCGCAACTGAAGCAACATTCAAATGTCACGCTAGATGCAAAGACACGCGCCGCATTTGAAGATTTCAAAGCGGAACCCAACGCTCATGGCGCATTCTATGTGCCACGAGACGGCAGAAGCTGGGGATGGCACAGAAACACCGCCACTGCGGCGGATGCCAAGAAGACAGCCAAGGTGACATGTGAGTTCTTTGCGAAGCGGACCTGTATTCTCTATGCGACATGGGAGGGTGGTCCGACAGATGCGCTTGACGCCCTGCCCGCGCAATACAAAGAGAGACTAGGCAAAGCGCTTCGAGAGAACCGCCTTGGCAACGACTTGGCGTTGGCGGTTTCTCCCATTGGGTCATATGGGTGGTCATGGAATTACGGGTTTGACGCCGAGGCGAAGGCCAGTGCGCTAAAGCAGTGTAATGAAAGCGTCGACAAGCGGCGCCCAAGTTTCGATCCGCCGCAACGAGAAGCCTACGAGCAGAACGGCGTTTTCGATTGCCGCATCCAATTGTTCTTCTGAAGCAACCTCGAAAGACACCGCCATGTCCGCACTAAAGATCAAAAAAGGCTCCACCAGCCACTCGGCCTACAACCTGCGTCCTACCTTTTCGGACGTGGAAGAGCGTCACACCCTAGCGGTACTGGTCGAGAACGAACCAGGAGTTCTAGCCCGTGTCATTGGTCTGTTCTCGGGGCGGGGCTACAACATCGAAAGCCTGACGGTGGCCGAGGTAGATCACACCGGCCATCTGTCCCGCATCACAATTGTGACCACTGGTACGCCGCAAGTGATCGAGCAGATCAAGGCGCAGCTGGGACGGATCGTATCTGTGCACGAAGTCCACGACCTTACAGTCGAAGGACCGTCTGTTGAACGGGAACTGGCCATGTTCAAAGTCTCGGGCCAAGGTGAGAAACGCGTGGAAGCGCTGCGCCTGGCTGATATTTTCCGCGCCAACGTGGTCGACAGCACTCTGGAAAGCTTCGTGTTTGAGATTACCGGCGCCCCGGACAAGATTGACGCTTTTGCTGACTTGATGCGTCCACTTGGGCTGGTAGAGGTGGCACGGACGGGCGTTGCCGCCCTGCCCCGTGGCGACTAGGCAAAGGGTTCGCCTACCTTCAGCAAACGCTTTTCATAGGGTGTTAACTCATCTTGCGTGCAGTATCCCGACGCGCGCGCTGCGGCCTTTGCGGCTCCAATGCTCGTACCGAGATGCTCATAGATCATGCGCACGACCCGGTCATTGCTAAGTGTCTCTTGTACGGTGCGCGCCACATACCCAACCCAGACATTGTTTTCAAAAGATGTCACCCGGCTCAGATAATTGAACGATGCTGTGTGAGACCCCCGACGCGAGATCAGTGCACTCACGCCGTCTTCCTGACGCAAGACCAACCCACGAAACTCGCGCGCCTGCCGCGTGATGGGCATTCCCTGCACACCCAAGGCTGCTTTGGTTTCGTACCCCCGCACAATCGTGGCCCCGTCATCTCTGAAGACGCGTACCAGTCCCGTCACAAATCTGTCGGTGTCTAGAAAGCTGGCCCGGACGAAACGATAAAACCCACTAGGAAAAAGGTTTTCATCAATCAGCCCAACCCCCGCTCCGACGAAATCCTTAAGGAGCGGACCAGTAAGTGGATCAGACCCCGGCATAATGTTTTGAACGGGTTCAAGCAGCACGCGTGCATCAACATCAAAGAAGTCACAGATGCGTGCCAAGACATCAGGCCGCGGAAAGCTCTCTCCAGAAAGATAGCGATTGAACTGTGTCCGGTTGATACCCAACTGGCGGGACAGCTCGGAAATGGACGGATAGCTTTCGGCAAGAATCCGCAAGTTTTCACCGAACATGCTGCGCAATTCCGCCGGTGATCTGCGCGTTTCAGGCATAGTTGTCTCTTCGTTTTGTGCTCGAATCGGAATGTAATCGTTAATCCGACGCCAATCCGAGCCACTTGCTCAAAACGTGACGCCAATTCGCATCAAGGGTGACGCAAAACTGCTTCTGAACGATACTGTTCCAGACACAAAATGCAAGCGAACGTTACCGACTTAGACATGTCGTAAATGTCTAGAATTGAGTTTGATAAAAATTGTCTAACTCTGGGTAGAGCAATGATTGGTGTCATCCTTTGGAGCGATCCAACAACTGAGAAAGCAGTCATCTGGTGTGAGGACCACGGCGACCTCGCTTTCCTGTCGCGAGACGATTGTGATTCACTACCGGAAGCATTCTTTGATGTTGGCGACATGGTCGAGTTTGATGCTTTTGCCGAACGCAATCTACGCAAGGTACGGCGCGCGCATCTGCTGCAGCAAAACCATGACACAACCCTACCCGACAGCCTGCATCAAATAAGACACGAGAAGCGCGCACTTGTCGATGTCACGGACTCGGCAGAAATCATTCCTTTCCGCCTTCATTCCAAAGCCCATCCAGCTCCGGAGCGTATGCCGCAACAGATGCGCAGTGTCTAAACCTTAGACAATATGTCGGACACGGAAAAATTCTGTCGAAAATCTACACACCTCAACCGCCGTGACACATACCTTGTGTGTCAAACAGCAGGTGGGGAATGCGAATGGAAACGACAACCCTGAGTTCAGTGCGCCGCCCGATTTCGTCTGCACATGGCCTGCCGAACGAACACTACACCAGCCCGGCTGTGTTCGATGAGGAGCGCGAGGCGCTTTTGATGGCAGGCTGGTCAGGTTTGGCCGTTGCGGCAGACGTTCCGACACCAGGCGATGCCGTTCCGCTCACCTTTCTTGGGATTCCCTTGCTCCTGATCCGGGACAAGTCGGGTACGGTACGCGTGTTTCACAACATCTGCCGCCATCGGGGCATGATCCTGGTCGATGCACCCCGCAAGATCGAAGGGGCCATACGCTGCCCATACCACAGCTGGTGTTACTCAACCGAAGGACGACTGGTTTCAACGCCCCATGTGGGCGGACCGGGTCAGAACACAGCCGAAGGTATCGACAAGTCCCTTCTGGGGCTGATCGAAGTGCGCAGCCACCTGTGGATGGATGTCGTTTGGATCAATCTGTCTGGTGATGCCCAGCCCTTTGAAAAAGCCAACGCAGATTTGCTTGCCCGTTGGATTGAGTTCGACAAACCATTGTATCACGGGGGCGAAGACAGCCATTTCCAACTCAGCGTGAACTGCAACTGGAAACTTGCCGTCGAGAACTACTGCGAGAGCTATCACCTGCCGTGGGTACACCCGGATCTCAACACGTACTCGCGGCTCGAAGATCATTACCACATCGAAGCCCCCAATAGATACTCAGGGCAAGGCACGCGCGTTTATCGGCAATTATCTGGTGACGACAATCGCACATTCCCAGACTTCGAGGGATTGAGCGACAAGTGGGACACCGCGGCGGAATACATCACAGCCTATCCAAATGTGCTGCTAGGTGTGCATCGCGATCATGCCTTTGCCATCATATTGGTCCCACAGGGCCCAGGGCAAACGACCGAAAACGTCCACCTGTATTACGCGCAGCCTGACACCGATCCCGCTTTGAGGATGCGCAACGCCGCGCAGTGGAAGCAGGTTTTCGAGGAAGATATTTTTGTTGTGGAAGGTATGCAGCGCGGCCGTCAAACACCGGCGTTTGACGGCGGTCGCTTCTCACCGGCGATGGATGGGCCGACGCACCTGTTCCACACCTGGGTTGCAGAACGGATGATGGCCCATCGCGCGGCGGCCAATGCGGCCGAATGAATGATCTTGAGCAGCGTCTTCTGGCGGCACATACCGATGGCAAACACGCTACTTTGGTCGGTCTGTATCAAGAGGCTGCGACTGCGGCGCCGTCGGAGAATGAACGCGCCTTTTTGCTGACGCAAGCACACGTCTTTGCCTTGGACACGGCACATCCGGATGCCCCGCTTCTGCGTCAAATGCTGATCGACATGGGGCGCGAGACACCGCTTTAACGCGCACCTGCCGCCATTTGCGCATAGATGTGCCAGGATGCGTGCCCAAGCCACGGCAGAACGATCACCAGCCCAAGCAGTCCGGGTAGCATCGCCAGAAACAGCAAAACCACGATGACAGCCGCCCAACTTAGCATGGGGACAATGTGGGCCTGCACATGCCCCCAACTGGCGAGGATTGCGGTCATGTAATCCACCTCGCGCGCCAGTAGCAGCGGCAGGCCAAATACGCACATCGAAAAGAAGATAAAGGCAAAGATGCCTCCGACAACGGTGCCAAGCGCAATCATCATCAAGCCATCTATGGTCAGGAAAACATCAAACGATGTCGTGACGTTCACCATGGGTTTGAGGCCCAGAAACAGTGCGAAAATCATGTGCCCCAGAAAAAACCAAAACAGCAGCGCAACCACCATCAGCATGGACAGCCATGGCAGTTGTCTCCCCCGTTCTTCCCGCAGCTGTGCAAGGATTACGCCGATGCCCGCAGGTTGCCCCATCCCGATCCGCCGCGACACTTCGTAAGTTCCAAGTGCACAAAGTGGAGCCACCAGAGGGAACCCGAAAACGGCCAGGATCAGCCAGAACGTGTGACCGGCCCACATTGTCAGGCCAATCAAACCCCAACCCGCAATGACCGAGGCAATCCCGGTCAACAGACCAAAGCCGGGGGCTGTGCGGAAATCACTCCAACCCGCGGATAATGCATGGCGAATAAACGCAGGCCGTGGCGCATCAAATGGTGGCACACCTGCCGGGAGGCTGGGATACGGATTCGCTTCCATTATATGAAACCCTCCATTCCGGGACGGCGCGCAGGCCAGTCCGTCATATCGTGCCATGCCTGTGACAATCGCAGCAAGAGCGCGTCACTGCCGCGCCGCCCAATCAATTGTAGTCCCATGGGCAGATCGCGCGGACCACCAAAACCGGCCGGTACACACACAACAGGCAAGCCAAGCAAACTCGCAGGCACCACGACTTCCATCCAGCGGTGATATGTATCCATCGCCGTGCCACCGATCTCGCGCGGCCAATCAATTGAAACGTCGAAAGGCCACATCTGGGCCGATGGCAGTACAAGCACGTCGTAGCGTTCGAACAAGGTCGTGGCGGCCCTGAACCAGCTTGATCTTACCACACTAGCCTGGTGCACTTCCATGGCAGACAAGGCAAGACCGCGTTCGATCTCCCAAATCGCTGTGTCTTTCAGTTGGTCGCGCTTGGCTGGGTCCGCATACAGAACCTCAAGGTTCCCTGCCACAGCCCAACTGCGCAACGTGATCCAGGACGACCAAATAGCATCGCGATCAAACGGAGCCGGCAAGGCGTCCACCGTGACGCCCAGCCCTTCCATCTCCGTCAACGCCGCTTTGCACAGGTCCAACATACCAGCCTCCATGGGCAACGCGCTGCCCCAATCGCCCAACCAGCCAATGCGTAAGCCGTCGGCACCGCCACCGATCTGTGGCAATGCGGGCGGCGCATCGACACCATGCGGCTGGCGTGGATCGGACCCTGTCATCGTATCCAGAAGGGCTGCCAGATCGCTCGGTGTACGGGCCATCGGCCCATTTGTGGAAAGCTGATGCAAGAAGCTATCGCCCATCGGTTCCGACGGCACGAGGCCCCAGCTTGGCCGCATCCCATACACATTGTTCCATCCCGCCGGGTTGCGCAAAGACCCCATCATGTCCGAGCCGTCGGCGACGCTCAGCATCCCAGTGGCCAAGGCCACCCCTGCCCCACCAGATGACCCGCCTGCACTGCAATCAACATTGTATGGGTTCCGCGTGGCGCCAAAGACCGGGTTGACGCTGTGCGACCCCAGGCCAAACTCCGGCGTATTTGTCTTTCCGATGATGATGGCTCCGGCAGCACGCAACCGGGCCACCATGATATCATCGGATTGCGCCACCTGTCCGGCAAACAAAGGTGACCCCATAGAGGTCGGCAGGCCCTTGGCGTTTGCCAGATCCTTGATAGCCATCGGGATGCCATGCAACCAACCTGCCTTAGGCGCTGCATCAGCCGCGCGCGCCTCGGACATCAAAGCGTCGGCATCTCGCAACGACACAATCGCGTTGACCTTTGGATTGATTGCAGAAATGCGGTTAAGCGTCTGCTCCATGAGCGCTTCTGCAGTGATGTTGCCCGCATCCAACTGTGTCCGCAGTGCGAGCGCACCTTGCTGGATCATGTGATTGGCCTCCCTTCGAGTTGGCAGGCCAAAGGCGGGTTACTCCGCCTGCGCCTCTGCCCGGGACTTGCCCGATACATCCAAAGCTAACGTGGCCGCCATCAACCCATCAAGGTCTCCGTCCAGAACGCCCTTGGTGTCGGACGTCTCGTAATTGGTACGCAGGTCTTTCACCATCTGGTAGGGCTGCAAGACATAGGACCGAATCTGGTTGCCCCACCCCGCATCGCCCTTGTTCTCATGCATCTCGTTCACAGCAGCATTCCGGCGGTCCAACTCCATCTGATAAAGGCGGCTTTTCAACGCCTTCATCGCAATGTCGCGGTTCTGGTGCTGGGATTTTTCAGAGCTGGTGACGACAATACCCGTGGGCGCGTGGGTGATCCGCACCGCCGAGTCGGTTGTGTTCACGTGCTGCCCGCCCGCGCCGGACGACCGGTAAGTGTCGATGCGAATGTCGGCAGGATTCACCTCAATCTCAATATTGTCGTCCACCACGGGATAGACACCGACGGAGGTAAAGCTGGTGTGGCGTTTCGCGGCACTGTCAAACGGGCTGATGCGCACAAGTCGGTGCACGCCGCTTTCCGACTTTAGCCAACCATAAGCATTCTGGCCGCTGATCTTGTAGGTGGCCGACTTGATGCCAGCCTCTTCCCCCGCGCTTTCGGACTGCAGTTCAACCTTATAGCCCTTCTTTTCCGCCCAACGGACATACATCCGCGCCAGCATTGCGGCCCAGTCACAGGATTCTGTTCCGCCCGCGCCCGAGTTGATCTCAAGGAAGGTGTCGTTGCCGTCAGCCTCACCATCAAGCAGCGCCTCAAGCTCTTTCTGAGCCGCCGTTTCGGCCAGTGCCTTAATCGCAGCTTCCGCGTCAGCGACAACCTCGTCATCTTCCTCCATCTCACCCAACTCAATGAGTTCGATATTATCTGCCAGATCCTGCTTGATGCGATCATGCGTTTCCATGGCATCCACAAGCATCTGGCGGTCACGCATCAGCTTTTGCGCAGCCTCGGGATCGTCCCACAGGTTGGGGTCCTCGACACGCGCGTTGAACTCTTCCAGCCGGTGCTGGGCCGTTTCAACATCCAGCCGCTGAGCCAACAAAGCCACCGACTTTTCAATCTCTTCGACGACATTCTGAATTTCGGCGCGCATGTCCCATCCTTCTTGGCAGAGCTTCGAGATAGCCCATGCAAGACTGCGCGACAAGATCAGTTGGAGTGCTCCGGACGGTCAGCTTAGTACAGACCGCCCGAACTCAGCGTACCAAAGTTTGCCTTGGGGCCTACAACTGCTTTCTTGCCGGTCGAGGTGGTCACCTGACGGCCACCGCTGCCCACTTCTTCGAACAAGGGCAGATCAGCACCCATCGCAAATCCACCATCGAAAGTGATGCCGAACGTCGGCTCAAACCCATCCCGGAAACACTCGCTAACCACGTTGTCGCCTGCCACCGCATCGCTCAAACGCGCACCGGAAAAGCGGTCGATTTTGATGAACATACATTCCTCAGGCACATCGAATGAACCGCCACCATACTTGGCAATCGCTTCTTGCATGAAGGTGTTGAACACGGGGCCACACATACCGCCGCCAGACGCGCCCTTGCCAAGGCTGCGCGGTTGGTCGTAGCCAATGTAGCAGCCTGCAACGATGTCGCTGGAAAATCCGATGAACCAGACGTCCTTGGCGTCGTTTGTGGTCCCTGTTTTACCGGCAATTGGAACTGGAAGGTTCACGCTTCGTGACGCGGTGCCGCGATCGACCACGCCCTTCATCATCGATGTCAATTGATAGGCTGTCACGGGGTCCATTACGCGCTCGCGATTGGATACCACCCGCGGCGCAATGCCCGGATCAAGGCTGGCCAGTTGCGTGCAGTCACGGCACTCACGTTCATCATGGCGATAAACGGTGCGACCAAACCGGTCCTGAACCCTGTCAATCAGCGTGGGCTGCACCCGTTCACCACCGTTCGCGAACATCGCGTAGGCCGACACCATCTGGTACAGCGTCGTTTCTTCGGACCCCAGCGAGTTGGCGAGGAACAGCCCCATGCGGTCATAAACGCCGAAGCGCTCTGCATAGTTGGCAACAATGTCCATACCGACCTCTTCCGCCAGACGGATGGTCATCAGGTTCCGCGACCGCTCGATACCAGTGCGCAGCGGTGTGGGGCCGTAGAACTTGTTGGACGAATTACGCGGGCGCCACAGGCCCTGAGGCGTGTTGATCTCGATCGGAGCGTCCACGACGATGGTGGCCGGGGAATACCCGCTGTCGAGGGCGGCCGCATAGACAAACGGTTTGAATGACGACCCCGGCTGCCGCTTGGCCTGTGTGGCGCGGTTGAAGACCGAGTTCTGGTAGCTGAACCCACCCTGCATGGCGATCACACGGCCCGTGTTCACGTCCATGGCCACAAAGCCGCCCTGCACGCGCGGCACCTGACGCAAGGTCCAACGGATAAAGGAACCATTGTCATCGGCCGTCATGGCACGCACATGCACCACGTCACCAACTTCGAAATTGTCAAAGAAGTTGCCCTGGATCCACTTGATGTCTTCGCGCGGAACAACCGCGGCCGGTTCGCTGTCCGTCCACCCTTCGATACCAATGCCCAGCTGCTGGTCTTCGACCTCCAAGACGACAGCGGGCCGCCATGCGCCGTTCAGGTCGATGTCACGCGCAACAGAAACACCCCTGAGGGCCTCTTCCCAATTCTCAAGCTGATCCGCTTCGATGCTCTCGCCGGTGCCGCGCCAGACGCCCTGCCCCCGATCATAGCTTTCAAGCTGGCGCCGCAATGCATAGGCCGCGATGGGTTGCATCTGTGCATCAATGGTTGCCCGCACGGTGTAACCGCCGGTAAAGAACTCGCCCTCGCCGTAGTCCTCGCTCAGTTGACGGCGAATTTCGTCAGTAAAATAGTCACGCGGCGGCAGCTCAGCCTTGAAGCTCTCGAAGTCGCCATTTTGCACGGATCGCAGCGGCAGCGCCACCTCTGTCTCGTACGTGACGGCATCGATATATCCGTTCTCCATCATCTCCTTCAGAACGAAGTTTCGACGGGATAACAGCCGATCCGCACGTCGCACCGGGTGAAAGTCCGACGGTGCCTTGGGTAAGGATGCGAGAAAAGCTGCCTCATGCGGTGCCAATTCGGTCAGCGTCTTGTTGAAATAAGTCTGACTGGCTGCAGCTACGCCGTAGGAGTTCTGACCAAGAAAAATCTCGTTCATATACAGTTCGAGGATTTTTTCCTTGCTCAACGCCTCTTCCACGCGGGCGGCAAGAATGATTTCCTTAATCTTACGCTCAGCTTGTCGGTCGCCGGACAGCAGGAAATTCTTCATCACCTGCTGAGTGATAGTCGATGCGCCGCGGACATCCCGCCCGCGGCTACGTACGGCATCGTATGCGGCGGCGCCGATACCACGAAGGTCATAACCGTCATGCGTATAAAAATTCTTGTCCTCGGCCGAGATAAACGCCTGTTTCACCAGGTCCGGGATCGTCTCGGCCGGTGCAAACAGGCGGCGTTCTTGGGCAAACTCGTCAATAATCTGACCTTCACCCGAATAGATGCGGCTGATTGTGGCCGGTTGATATTGGGCCAACGACTCGTGGCTGGGCAAGTCCCGGCCATACATCCAGAATATGGCCCCGATCGACAATGCGACCATGGCAATGCCCATCGTTACGGTGGTGAAAATCCCACCAAAAAAGGAAAGAATGAACCGAAACATGACCGCTCGCACCTGTTTTCAACGGTTGCTTTTGTTCCGGTATACGCGAGGGCGCGGACAGGGTCAAAAGCGAACGGCAGCGCGATATCGCCGATGTGAACGACTACTGTCGGATCAGCGGTTGCATTGCCAGATCATCATCCCGCCATTGCAGAATGCCCGCCGCCAATGCCTCGACCATGACCGCGCGCCAAACAGGATCGCGCAAGTTGGCAAGGTCACGCTGGTCGGACAAGAATCCCACCTCGACAAGAACAGATGGGATGTCTGCACTCTTGAGCACGGAGAACGCTGCCTCGCGCCGCGGGCGTTTGTTCATCGGACCACCTGCCGCGGCCATACTGTCGATAAGTGCGGTGGCCAGAGTGTCCGTGCGGGGCATGGTTTCGGTGCGTGCCAAATCCATCAGAACCGACGCAACTTGATCATCCGTGCCACTCAGGTCCACACCAGCCAGAATATCAGCACGGTCGTGCTGCGCCGCCAATTGCGCTGACGCTGCATCACTTGCTTCATCGGACAGGGTATACACCGTGGCACCTCTTGCCTGACCCTGGCTCAAGGCGTCGGCATGCAAAGACACGAAAGCATCCGCACCAACATGATGTGCCAAAGCAACCCGGCCGGTCAGCGAAACAAAAGTGTCCGTGTCGCGGGTCAATACAACTTTGATACCACCAGCCCTGCGCAATGCGTCGCGCAAGGCCAATCCAATGCCCAGCATCAGTTCTTTTTCGCTGGTGGTCTCGCGCACGGCCCCCGGATCGATCCCCCCATGACCCGGATCGATGACAACCACGAAACCGTCTTCCAGCATTCCGGGCGGTTCGTCTGCAGCCTGCACCCCCCAATCGGCATCACCCGGTGGGCCTGCCCTTTCAGCGAATTCCCTCGCCGAAACCTCATCCAATGCGATATTCAGAACTGCTCGACCCGAGGAAGGATCGACAGGCATTGCAATTTCTCTCGGCACCATCGGGCCGTTCAGATCCAACACAAGCCGCGACCAGCCAGGTTTGAAAGCTCCGAAACGAATAGCTGAAATGCGGCCCGGCTCTGGCAACAAAGCCTCCGGCGAAACACCGGAGAAATCCACCTCTCGGAAATCAACAACGAGCCGCGCCGGGTCTGACAACGAAAAGACACGGAAAGGCACGCCCTGGCTCAACGATAATGTCAGATCAGTCGAACCAAACCAGCCGTCAGAAATCTCACTTTGAGTGACATCCACTCGCGCCAGACCGGACAGGTCTTGCGCTATGGCCGAGAAGGCAAAAAACCACATCACTACTGCGATCAAGATCGCCCGCATCGCCACTGCCCTTTTCGTTTTGCGTGCAGCATAGCGGCACCCGCTCCTTGCGGGAATCCCCGATTAACGCCCATCCATGAATGTTTTCAGTCGGCGCAGGCCTTCCGCAATGTCATCTGTTGTACGCGCGTAAGAAAAACGCAGGGTCTGGTGCCCCCGGACGGGATCGAAATCAAGGCCCGGTGTTACAGCAACCCCTGCCTCGTCCAGTATCCGCGCTGCAAATGCACGGCTGTCATCGGTCAGCTCCGACACATCGGCGTAGACATAGAATGCGCCGTCAGGTGGCGCGATCCGCATAAACCCAGCCTTCGGCAACCCTTCCAACATCAGGGCACGGTTGGTGCGGTAGACATCCAGATTTGCCTGCAACTCGTCCGTTGCGTCCATGGCAGCAAGTGCGGCCACCTGACTGGCATGCGGAGGACATATGAACATGTTTTGAGCCAAACGCTCGACCACACGCACATGATCCTTGGGCACCACCATCCATCCGGCACGCCAGCCTGTCATGGAGAAGTATTTGGAAAACGAATTGATGACATAGACATCATCACTGACATTCAGGGCACTGACTGCTTTGGCCTCGTATTCGATGCCGTGATAGATTTCGTCGCTGATAAAGCTGGCCCCAACATCCTGCGCAGCACCAACCAAATGCGCCATGGCGGTATGGTCCAACATTGTCCCGGTCGGATTGGCCGGCGAGGCAACAAGCAAGCCCTGCAAATCATGCCCTGCAAAGTCATCAGGCACTGGTTGGTAACGGTTGGCGGCGGACGTCGGCAAATCAACCGGTGTCAAACCCAAGCCTGTCAGGATTTGACGATAGCTGGGATAACCCGGAGCACCAATACCCACACGATCCCCGCTGTCGAACAATGCATTGAAAGCAAGTATAAAACCGCCAGACGCACCTGACGTTACGATCACACGGTCTGGGTTCAGATCAACATCGTACCAGTCGCCATAGAGCCGCGCGATGCGCGCCCGAAGTGCAGGTAGCCCCAATGCAACGGTATAGCCAAGCGGCCCTTCATCCATTGCCTGACCCAATGCGCGGATCGCCGCCTGAGGTGCACCGGTCCCAGGCTGCCCCACTTCCATGTGGATTACATGGCGTCCAGCGGCTTCCGCCGCTCGGGCGGCCTCCATCACATCCATCACAATGAAGGGATCGACATCGCTGCGTCTTGAGGTTCGCATGGCGTCTCCTATGATCGCACCATGACCTTTCATACCCTGGCGCGGGTGGCGTCAATCCTGATCGTGTCGCTTGCGCTTGCCTTGCCTGCGCGCGCGGTAACCCTGTTGCGAGATGCAGACATGGAATACGCGCTGGCACAAGTGGCGGCGCCCGTGCTCAAGGCTGCCGGATTGAGCGCGTCACGCACCAAAATCCTCGTGGTCAATGACAGCTCGCTCAACGCTTTTGTGATCAGCAACGATGCGATCTACATCCATTCGGGCCTGATCAGTCGGATGGACCGGGCCGCAATGCTGCAGGCTGTGATCGCACACGAGGCGGCGCATATTACCAATGGCCACATCACGCGAAGGATTACGAACCTCGGCAACGCCCGCACGGCTGCAACGCTTGGCCAGGCATTGGCAATCCTTGCGGCAGCAGCAGGCGCCGGTGAAGGAGCGGCGGCTATCAGCCTCGGGACGCAAAGCGCGGCACAACGCAACTTTCTGAGCCATACCAGGGCAGAAGAAACGGCCGCTGACCAATCAGGCGCGCGGTACCTGCGCAGCGCGGGCATCGATCTGGGCGGCATGCTGGACGTATTTCGCCTTTTCCGGGGCCAAGAGGTTTTGAGCGCAAGCAGACAGGACCCTTATGTCCGCTCCCACCCGCTGAGCCGTGATCGCCTGCGCACAATCGAAGGGTTTGCAGCGGCGTATGGCAGCTCTGCCACCGCAGACTCCGCCACGTCAGACTATTGGTTTGCGCGCGCAAAGGGCAAGCTGACATCCTTTACCCGTCGCCCGAGTTGGACACTGAACCGATTGGGCGAAAGCGGCTACCGCGACATTGCCTTGATGCGTGAGGCTGCTGCACGACACCAGAACTCGCAAACACGTCGCGCGATTGCTGCCATCGACAAAGCCATCGCTCTGCGTCCGGAGGATCCATTCCTGTACGATCTCAAGGGCCAAATTCTGATGGAAACTCGGCAGTTCGCAGCAGCAGCGAATGCGCACGGTCGTGCGGTACAGTTGCGCCCGAACGATGGGCTGCTGCAGGCCGGGTATGGCCGTGCGCTTTTGGCCAGTGGAAATGTCAGCGCGGCCCTGCCAGCTCTCGAACGCGCACGTCGCATTGATTTCCGAGATGGATCAATGTTGCGCGATCTAAGCGTAGCTTATGCGAAATCCGGCCAGCGCGGCATGGCGTCACTTATCACTGCAGAGCGCTACGCCCTGCGTGGTCGGCTCGAAGATGCCGGTATTCATGCAAAGCGGGCCACCGGCCTCCTGTCAGAAGGGTCTGGCCCTTGGCAACGGGCACAGGATGTGGTCCTTGCATCTGAACGCGCAGAAAAGCGCAAGAAACGGAGATAAAGCATGTTCTTCCGCCCCCTCGCAGCAGCCTCTTTTGCCATGGCGCTCGCCTTACCCGCCCAAGCGCTTGATCTGAGCCAGATGACCGACGAAGAGCGGCAAATTTTCCGTGAGGAAGTACGCGCATACCTGATGGACAACCCACAGGTGATTATGGATGCGGTGCAAGTGCTGGAACAAAGGCAAGCTGCAGCACAAACTCAAGCCGACCTTTCACTCGTGTCCGACAACGCCCAAGACATTTTCAACGACGGCTTCAGCTTTGTCGGCGGCAACCCCGATGGGGACATCACCCTGGTCGAGTTCCTCGACTATCGCTGCGGGTTCTGCAAACGCGCCCATGGTGAGGTTGCCAAACTATTGGAAACAGATGGCAACATCCGCCTGATTGTCAAAGAATTCCCGATCCTTGGAGAACAGTCGCTGCTTGCCTCGCGATTCACTATCGCAACCAAGCAAATCGCCGGTTCAGAGGCCTATAAGAACGTCAGCGACGCTGTAATGGAAATGTCAGGGGATGTATCGATGCGCACGCTGCGGCGCATGGCATCGACCTTTGGCCTCGATGCCACCGCGATCGAAGCGCATATGGACAGCGAAGCGGTGACGGATGAAATCCGTCGCACCCGCGCTCTAGCCCAAAGACTGCAGATCACCGGCACGCCTACATTCGTCCTGCAAGACGAACTTGTGCGCGGCTTCCTTCCCTTTGATGAGATGCAGGCGCTGGTCGACGAAAAGCGGGGATGACCCGCTGACGTCTTCGGGGCGTTCAGTTCCTTCTAAAAGTAAGACCTATTCTGCCGCTTGCGCCTCGGCTGCGCTTGCGGCGTCCAGTTCCGCTGCTTTTTTCTCGACCTCGTCGACGATGTGATCGACCATCTGGTCGTTATCCATCCGGTGGCTTTGTTTGCCTGCCAGATAAACCATCCCGTGCCCGGCCCCGCCGCCTGTAAAGCCAACGTCCGTCATGAGCGCTTCACCCGGTCCGTTCACGACGCAGCCGATGATGGACAGGCTCATGGGCGTCTTGATATGCGCCAACCGTTCTTCCAGCACTTCGACAGTCTTTATCACATCAAAGCCTTGCCGTGCGCAGGATGGGCAAGAGATGATGTTCACACCTCGGTGTCGCAGACCAAGTGACTTGAGAATTTCGTAACCGACTTTGACCTCTTCCACCGGATCGGCAGACAAGGACACGCGGATGGTGTCGCCGATGCCCATCCACAGCAGGTTGCCAAGGCCAATCGCGGATTTGATGGTGCCGGACATCAAGCCGCCCGCTTCGGTGATCCCAAGATGGATCGGCGCATCCGTGGCCTCGGCCAACTTCTGATACGCCGCGGCCGCCATGAACACATCAGACGCTTTGCAGCTGATCTTGAACTCGTGAAAATCGTTGTCTTGCAAGATCTTGATGTGATCGAGACCACTTTCCACCATCGCGTCGGGTGTGGGCTCACCATATTTCTCGAGCAGGTGCTTTTCGAGTGACCCCGCGTTCACACCGATACGGATAGAACAGTTGTGGTCGCGCGCAGCCTTGATGACTTCTTTGACCCGCTCTTCGGACCCGATATTGCCCGGGTTGATACGCAAACAGGCAGCGCCAGCCTCGGCCGCTTCAATGCCGCGTTTGTAGTGGAAATGGATGTCAGCGACGATTGGTACTGGGCTTTCTGCCACGATCTCTTTCAACGCCTTGGAAGACGCCTGGTCCGGGACTGAAATACGCACGATATCCGCGCCAGCTTCTGCTGCCGCCTGCACCTGCGCCACGGTCGCGGCGACATCGGTGGTCAGGGTGTTGGTCATGGTCTGGACCGTAATCGGCGCATCGCCACCAACCGGCACCGATCCGACCATGATCTGACGGCTTTCCCGACGGTAGATGTTACGCCACGGACGGATATGGTTAAGCGACATGAAACACCCTGTTCAGCATCGGCAGTTGTCACGGAAGATAGACAGGTGAAGGCACACCGGCAATGGGGCGCGAAGACTATTCGCTGATCGCTGTGGATGTTGCTTGTGCTTCGGCGTAGCGGGTCAGCCCCTCGTCGGTGCTGACATCAACAGGCAGATACGTCTCTTTCAGACCTGCAATCTCCAGCGGCAAGTTGGATGTCACAGCGCCAGTCGGGCCAACCGGACCATAGAACTTGTTGTTCATTGCGAAGTAGATTGCACCACTCTCGCCAGTGCGCAACGTAGGTGCCTCTTCGGTCAGAGGCGCTTCCCATGTGTCGCCCGCCTGCATCGTTGCTTCGTAGATCACGGTGCCATCGGCGGCACGCACGCGAACCCAGGAGGGTCGCACGGCAACCATTGTCAGCGCAGGCGCAGTTTCCTCGACCACTTGAGGCACGGTAGGCGCAATTGCCTCCGCCAGGGCGCGATCTACCGCCCCGATAAGCGGCGTATTGTCTGCCGGTTCAGGCGCAGCAAAAGTCCCAATCTCGCGCGGGTCCAAAGTGGCGATTGGCGCATCACGCGCAACCAGCACAGGGACATCCAGCGCTTGCGGTCGGTACAGACGGTCCAGCGCATCCGCACGCGGTGTATCAATCGTGGGTCCCTGCTCGGTCTGATCTAGGTTTGAGCCGCTCAATGGATCAAGGTCGGACAGAACCACCGGCGTTTGATCCACGGGCGCAACCTGTACGCGCTGCACCTCCTGAAGGACAGAATAGCCGCCAAACCCGATGCCGCCAATCAAAGCGAGCAACACAAGAGATGATCCAACGGCTCGTGGCTCGATCCTCGACCAAACGGCTTCGCCCGTCGGAACGAACGGCGTCGCAGGTGCCGCAAAAATATCAGCGCCATGCGGCTTTTGCAGCCGATCCTCGCGGGCAGCTTTCTTGACCACAGAAGCTTCGGCAGACATGCCATGGGCAACGGCAAAGCCGCTTTCCGCACAGAACGTGTGAAATGAACGATCGGGGTCCATGTTCAGGTAGCGGGCATAGGACCTGACATACCCGGCAATGAAGCCCGGAGTGTCAAACGCATCGGGATCACAGGCTTCTATGGCAGCGATATAGCTTGCCTTGATCCGCAACTCACGTTGAACATCCAGTAGGGATTTGCCCATCGTTGCACGTTCGCCGCGCATGATGTCGCCTAGGCGCAACTCGAAGTCGTCAAAGCCCTTTGGCTCGACGTCTTCTCGAACTTTTGCGATGTCGGATTTCCGCCCGATCATACAGCTGCCCCGTTGTACCAAGTGATGACAAATCGATCCCACTCGATTCGCTTCACCTCTGTTGTTTAACAGACGGTAACATATGGCAATGTTATTTGCGAATATTAGTGAATTATCCTGCGCTCTCGGCGCGATTTAGCGCACAATGAGACCACAGTTTATCCATAGCTTTTACAAGCGCATCGATCTCGTTCGGACCGTGCACCGGCGATGGGGTAAATCGCAGCCGTTCGGTGCCGCGTGGGACCGTCGGAAAGTTGATCGGCTGGACATAAATACCGTGCTCTTCCAACAGCATGTCGCTGAGCATCTTGGTGTGAACAGGGTTGCCGACCATGACAGGAACGATGTGACTGCCGTGATCGATAATGGGCAAGCCCATGCCCTTCAGTCGCAATTTCAACGCCTTGGCTTGTACCTGATGGTCCGCGCGCAGGTTTTCAGCTGTTTTCAAGAACGCAACCGATGCAGCCGCCCCGGCAGCGACGGCGGGTGGCAGCGACGTCGTAAAAATAAACCCAGGCGCATATGACCGGATCGCATCGCACATCTTGGCCGATGCGGCGATGTAGCCCCCCATAACCCCATACGCCTTCGCCAGCGTGCCGTTGATGATGTCGATGCGGTGCATCACCCCGTCACGCTCAGCAACACCTGCACCACGCGGACCGTACATGCCCACGGCGTGCACCTCATCGATATATGTGAGCGCGCCGAATTCGTCGGCAAGATCACAAATCTCTTCGATTGGTCCAAAATCGCCATCCATCGAATAGATGGACTCGAATGCGATCAGTTTGGGCGCATCAGGATCGTCAGCCTCCAAAAGCTCCCGCAGATGCTCGACATCGTTGTGGCGGAAAACACGCTTGGCACCACCGTTGCGACGCACACCTTCGATCATCGACGCATGGTTCAATGCATCCGAATAAATAATAAGGCCCGGAAAGAGCTTAGGGAGCGTGCTTAATGTCGCGTCGTTGGCGATATACGCGCTCGTGAACAGCAGCGCCGCATCCTTGCCGTGCAGATCGGCAAGCTCGGCCTCAAGCCGTTTATGGTACACCGTCGTGCCCGAAATGTTGCGCGTCCCGCCAGAACCGGCACCGGTCGCATCAATCGCCTCATGCATGGCTTGCAGCACAATGGGGTTTTGACCCATGCCAAGATAGTCATTGCCGCACCACACCGTGATCGGTGCCTTGGTGCCATCTGGCCGCGTCCATTCCGCATGCGGGAACTGGCCCTTCTGACGCTCGATGTCGATGAAGGTCCGGTAGCGGCCTTCGTCGTGCAGGCGTTGCAGGGCGGTGTCCAATTTGGCGGTGTAGTCCACGCGAGGCTCCATTTTGGTCTTTGCGTCTATGTCATTCCGCTGACGCAGTATTTAGAATGAATATAGACAGCGAGATTGGGCTTCAATGCTAATCAAATGCGCGTCATGTCGCAGGTCTGGTATTCCCCACCCAGGCAACCTTCGCTTTGACCCAGATCAACCACTGGACACTGCCCCGCCGCATCGTAGTGTTGCCGCAGCAGTCAAACCAAAGGAAAACCCATGACCCTCGACGCCGTTCTGTCCCGCATTGATGCTGATTTGCCCCAAGCGACTGAACGGTTGCTGGAGCTTTTGCGCATCCAGTCGATCTCGACCGATCCGGCATTTGCGGATCATTGTCAGACCGCGGCGGACTGGTTGGTGAGGGATCTGCAAAGCATTGGTATCACAGCAGAAAAACGGGAAACACCGGGGCATCCAATGGTTGTGGGTCACCTAGAAGGCGACGGACCGCACCTTCTGTTCTACGGGCACTACGACGTACAACCTGTTGATCCGCTTGAACTTTGGGATCGCGACCCGTTCGACCCACAGATCGAAGAGACAGCCAAGGGCAAGGTTATCCGCGGGCGTGGTTCATCTGATGACAAAGGTCAGCTGATGACCTTTGTTGAAGCATGTCGCGCCTGGAAGTCCGAGCACGGCGCCCTGCCATGCCGCATTACCTTCTTCTTCGAAGGCGAAGAAGAATCAGGCTCTCCGTCACTGGTCCCCTTCATGCAGGAGAACGCGGAAGAGCTGAAATCCGACCTCGCCCTGATCTGCGACACCGGCATGTTCGAGTCCCGCGTGCCCTCCATTGTCACTATGCTGCGTGGGCTGCTAGGCGAAGAGATCACGATCACCGCCCCAGACAAAGACTTGCATTCGGGCATGTATGGTGGGGTCGCAATGAACCCGATCCGTGTACTTACCCGCGTCCTTGCCTCACTGCATGACGATCAAGGTCGCGTTACGGTCCCTGGGTTCTACGACGGCGTACACGAATTGCCGGATGACATTCGCAGCCAATGGCAAGGCCTCGCCTTTGACCATGGCACGTTCCTCGGGGATGTAGGTTTGTCTGAGCCAGCGGGTGAACAGGACCGTACCCCAATCGAAATGATCTGGTCCCGCCCGACCTGCGATGTGAATGGCATCTGGGGCGGTTACACAGGCGACGGCTTCAAGACTGTCCTACCATCCAAGGCGCACGCCAAAGTGTCTTTCCGCCTTGTCGGCGATCAGGACCCGCACAAGATCCGCAACAGCTTCCGTCAATTGGTGCGCGACGCCCTGCCCGCCGATTGCGAGGTTGAATTCTCGGGCCATGGAGCCAGCCAGGCATCGACGACAGAAACAACCGATCCGGCCTTCGAAGCGGCGCGTGTTGCGCTCACGAATGAATGGAATGTCCCTGCCGCCTATGTCGGCTGCGGTGGCTCGATTCCGATCGCGGGTCATTTCCAAGACATTCTTGACACCACCCCCATGCTCGTCGGCTTTGGCAAGGATGACGATCAGATCCACTCACCCAACGAAAAATACGACATGGAGAGCTTTCACAAAGGTATCCGCAGCTGGGCCCGTATCCTAGACGCCCTGACATGATGACGTTCACGACCGCCGAAGGCGTCACCATCGCCCATGAAGTATGGGGCAATGGTCCTCCTGTTCTGTTGCTGCATGGGTTTCCACAAACGCGGGCCATGTGGCACGCCATTGCACCGCAACTGGCCCGGGGCTTCACCGTCGTCACCGCCGATTTGCGCGGCTACGGTGCCAGCACCAAACCCGCGCAGATGGAGGATATGAGCTTTCGCAACATGGCCACTGATCAACGGGCGCTTATGGAACATCTCGGCTTTGATCAATTCCACCTCGTCGGTCACGACCGCGGCGCGCGCACCGCACATCGCATGGCTTTGGATAGTGCCAACAGCGTCCTGTCCCTCACCTTGATGGATATTGTACCGACCCATTTGCTGCTGAACGAGGTGACGCAGCAGTTTGCGCGCGCATACTATCACTGGTTCTTTCTGGCTCAACCTGCACCGTTTCCGGAAACGCTGATCGGCCATGATCCCGATGCCTATTTCGATAGCTGCCTAGCCGGTTGGGGCGGTGGTATGGGCGGGTTCGACGCCGACGCGCTTGAGGCGTATCGCACTTCATGGCGCGATCCCGATTGCATCCGCACGATGTGCAACGACTACCGCGCCAGCATCGATGTTGATTTCGACCTCGACGCGTCCGATCTTGGGCGATCGGTCGATTGCCCTGCCCTTGTCCTCTACGGCGCAGACAGCGTTATGGGACAATCCTATGACGTGGCAGCCACCTGGGCGGATCGGCTGACAAACATGCAAGCGAAGGGACTGCCCGGCGGACATTTCTTCCCAGACACACACTCCGTGGAGACTGCAAAGGCTCTTACCGATTTCTTGAGTTCGCAAAAGTAAGGCGCACCTGCCGGTGCGCCCCGCACGTCAAATCACGCCCACAAACCTCTCGGGCAACACATACTGGGTAGCATAGTCCGGGCGGTCGAAATGATAATATCCAGTATCGCCACGCGGTTTGAAACTGCGCTGCATCTTCCGACGCAACGGGCGCATGTCGAACTCATCGACCATTTCGAGCTTGGCGAAGTCTTCGAAAACCTCTCGATCCTCCCCCCGCGCTTCTGCAAACCAGTGGCGACCTATCGAGGCTTCCTTGACCGATGCATTCACCTCATCGGTGACCGCGTTGCGGTGATCCATGACCCCGACATAGGCACCGAAATCACAGAACTTCAGATGCATGAGGTACAAATCGTCCGGTGTGAACAGCTTGTCGGCCTGCGTGAAATGCCCGCCCCGCGCGATCTTGACTGGGGCAGAGATGATGCAAGGCTTGGAATAATGTGGTGCCGGACGGACATGGCGACGCGGACCAATGATGTGATCCGTGATTTCATCCTTTTCAAGATCAATACGGTGGATCACCTCAAGACCAAGCGGCGTCAACACACGACCATCAGGCGCATCTTCCAGAAAATCCAGCAACGTACCGCCCGCCTCCGGGTCACGCACGATCAGTTCATCCACGTCACCAACGATCAAATGACGGTAGTAGCGCCGTAGTCCCCCAACGAGGTTGTTCAGCAATCCCCAACGCTTGATGTCGAAATTCTTGTGCGGGTCCCCCGGAATGCCGATGATGTTGCACCCGGCGGCCAGCTCGGCCACTTCGGCACCACGACCGTGATTGATGACATAGCAATTCTCGCGGCCAAACATCTCACCGTAGTGGCGCAGCCACGCTTTCAGGAAAAACGCATCATCGCGCACCATGGTCACGACGGCCACTGTCTGCATCTGCTAAGGTCCTGCTCAAAGGGTTATTTTTGCGCACCCTATCGCAAGGACCCGGCCAAGAGAATCGTTATTTTGCCCCAGAGGCTGCGCATGACACTCACCTCAGACTTTCCCACGACCGGCCTGCATGTCAGGCGTGCGGGTGAAACGCCGATCACGGGCTATCAGGTTATCGGGGAACGGTCATCGGGCACGAATTTCGTCAAGCGCTTGTTGGGCCGGAACACAAACCTAATACCAACCGAAGCACTGGGCTGGAAACATGGCTTTCCCCACATGATGGCGATCCCGTCAGACTTGGCGGTGATCGTCGTTGTACGAAGGGCTGACACATGGGCGCGGTCCATGTTTTCCAAACCATGGCACACGACACCCGCCATGCAGGCCATGCCTTTTTCAGAGTTCATTCGCGCACCATGGGACACGATCATTGACCGTCCCCGATACTTCGAAGGGCTGGTCCCGGAAGGCAGTGTCGGCCTGCCTTTGCAACATGACAGGCATCCGGCAACGGGCGCACATTTCGAAACACTGTTTGCCCTGCGCACCGCAAAACTCAACGGGATGTTGTCGCTGCTGAACCGTGACTGCACTTGCGCCATTCTCCGTATGGAGGATGCGCAAGAGCGACCACGGGCGACACTCGATGCTTTGACGTCCGGTCTTGGCTCTGCTCAACCGCATGCCGAATACCGCCCCGTGGTCAAACGGCTTGGCTCAAAATTCAAGCCAGCCGTTGCAGATCGCCCCGCCCTGCCCGACCGCTGGAGCCCAGAGGACATGACGCACCTGCGCAGCTCTGTAGACACAAACCTCGAAGCGCAATTGGGCTACATCTACTGATCCTCTTTCATCTTGCCAGGTAAACTTCGGGGAGCACGAGGGGCTGGCCCCTCGTTCCACCGCAAGGCAATCACAGAGCAATCAGCATGGCTTGGAGGTTGGGAAAAGTGGCGCGGTTGACGGGGCTCGAACCCGCGACCCCCGGCGTGACAGGCCGGTACTCTAACCAACTGAGCTACAACCGCGCATTTTGCCTTTCGGCGTGCCCATTCCTCCGGGACCAGAGAGCAGCAGTGGCGCGGTTGACGGGGCTCGAACCCGCGACCCCCGGCGTGACAGGCCGGTACTCTAACCAACTGAGCTACAACCGCCCGCTGCGTTTGGCGGGTTTATGATCAGCCCCCCGCCCCGTCAAGCGTCTTTTCCCGCTTGGCAGTCGAAATCTGCTGCCAGAATGTCAAAGGCGGCACCAGACCAACGAAACGGCACCATGCGTACCGTCGCCCCAAGCAGTGTTTCGTCGATAAGGGTGTCCTCTTGTCCACCCATGCGGACATAGAAGCGGCGGGCACGCGCATTGTCGGCAATCACGATCAAACGCAAGGACGTTGCGCCCTCTTCCGCCAGACACGCAGCCATCATCTTCAGCAGCCGCGCACCAACACCGCCGCTGCGCGCGTCCGGATCGACGTGCAGATTGTCCAGAAGCGGCACATCCTGCCGCACCACGGCGGCGAACCCCAGCACGGCATCGCCGTCTTCGGCCAGCAAGATCAACCGGTCGGCAGGCCAGCTATCCCACCGCGCGCGCATATTGTCATCAAGCGGCGCACCCAGGGCCTCTGCCGGAACATATGGCGCATAGGACGCCCGCCAGCTTCGCGCGTGCAAGGCCGCAAGCGCAGGTGCATCTTCTGGCCCCGCACGGCGCAAGCGTACCGTCATTTGTCCGGCAGTGGAATGAACTCGCTTTCATCCCCGGGCGGCAATTGAAACCGGCCATGCGCCCAATCGCCCGCGCGCCAAGCCTCCTTGGCCGCATCAATGCGGTCCTGTGATGACGCCACAAAGTTCCACCAAATGTACCGCGATCCCTCCAACGTCGCTCCACCAAGAAGCATCAGTCGCGCGCCCTGCTCACCTGCCGCCAGCGAAATAGCGTCTCCGGGACGAAAAACCATCATCTGCCCCGCGTTGTAGACATCTCCGGCTACAGTCACCGACCCTTCGACGACGTAAACACCACGATCCTCATGGTTGTCGGGCAAAGGAATACGGGCGCCTGCCTCAAGAACAGCGTCCGCATAAAACATCTCGGAAAACGTCTGCACGGGCGCCGTCTCGCCCCACGCATCCCCGAGGATCAGGCGCACCTCTTTGCCTTCCCCTTCCAGAAACGGCAGCGTGTCCTTGGGCGCGTGCTGAAAATCGGCCGGCTCATCCTCGGCGTCCTTGGGCAAAGCAACCCAAGTCTGAATGCCGAACAGGTTATGCGGTTTCTTGCGGATCTCGCCATCCGTGCGTTCAGAGTGTGTAATCCCGTGGCCTGCCACCATCCAGTTCACAGCGCCCGGTTCGATCCACTGATCCGTGCCAAGGCTGTCCCGGTGATGTATTTTACCTTTGTAGAGGTACGTGACAGTGGCCAACCCGATATGCGGGTGCGGACGGACATCAATGCCTTTTCCAGTCACGAACTCCGCCGGCCCCATCTGATCAAAAAAGATGAACGGGCCCACCATCTGCCGCTTGGGCGCTGGCAAGGCACGACGCACCTCAAACCCACCCAGATCACGGGCACGCGGCACAATGACAGTTTCAATTGCGTCAACGGCATCCCCTTTGGGGCAATCGGGATCAAGGGCCGGGTTCCAGCTCATAGCATGTCTCCTTACGCGTCATATGATCAAGATAGTTGGGGGATGCTGACCAACAAGCAATTGTCGTACACGGACCATGTGCACCCAAGCACGGTTGGCGGTGACCATGTCCACCTCACAACTCGAGATTGATTCAAAGCGCAACTTCTACGAGTAAATTCCTTTGTGATAGGATCAACCTCCCGTATAACGAGCGCAGGTACCCACAATTGCAGGTACCCAGAAAACAGAGGATAATATGAAGACTTTAGTATGTTTCACAGCGGCTTGTGCAGCCGTTGCAGGGCCGGTTTGGGCCGATAGTATCGTACCCACAGACATGGCCCCCACCTGTGTCGTGTCGTCGGACACTATAAACGGCTGGTTCGCCGGAGGGTCAGTTGCAGAAAACGCTGCCATCGACGCACCGGACTCCGTCACATTTACATCGACGTACAACGACGACCCTGACAGATGCGATTTCTACACTTGGGGTGCGCAGATGTTCCTCTGGCTGACGTCTACAGACGGCACCAAACTGGTACTGGACAGCCCAAATTTCTTCACGATTGCCCCCGTCGACAGCAGCGGCAACCGCGTGTTTATTGAAAACACCGCATCCACCCCAACGGCTTTGCAGGTCCGCAGTGAAAAGGCTGACACACCTGCCGGTGACGATATTGGCGAAATCGGCCAGGCCGGATCATCCGGTGTCCTGATGTCGCAAGACAGTTCCTTGGTCTACTACGGGCTGGCGGCGAACGATGCCTATGCCTACTTCCTGACAGGACAGAAGGATCCGACCTCGAACCTCGCGTCCAAAACGACCTTTCCATACACGCAGGCAGATCTGACCGACTTGCAGACCTACATGAGTGACAGCTGGAGCGGCACCACACTTCTGACTGGCAATCAGCTGGCAATGGAACTCAAGACGTCATGGGTTGAAGCCAGCACGCTCTCGGACAGCAGCACCTACCTGACGATTGAGGGTACGATTCCAAACTTCGTCGCGAATGCCGACAACACGGCCATGTCCGTCGATGCAACAACCCCCACCAAAACCGTGACACTCGCCCTCACCGGCATGCACGTTGTGGGCACGGTCCAAGATCACCCGGAATTTGTCTGGGCGACGTTCGAACACTACAACAATGCGCCCGACGCGCCCTATTACTACTTGGCGGATGACGGCACGATCACCCTGAACGATTTTGACAGCAATCACGACTTTCTCTTCATGGCCGAAAGCGGCGCGCAGGACGGTGCCAACATCGAATGTATGAAGGCCAACAAAGATGGCACGATTGCAGTCAATGTCAGCGGTACCGGAGAGCCGGTCTGTGAAGGCGGAATCGTCCCGTCGAATACGGTGCGCGAATATCCTTGGGGCAGCCTTGCCAATGATCCGTCAAGTGCAACGGTCACCAACAACACGCTGTTGCTGTCGATCAATAACTCGGTGCGCAGCCAATTGGCGACGGGTGACACTCGCGCAAACTATATCCAGACCGGCAGCGTCTGGACAACGACACCTCCGGGTGGCGGCGCCGCACCAATTCCCAACCAAACGGCGAACCAGGCCCTGAACCTGCGTGGTTCGACCACCATCGCGAACATGACGATGGAGACTTACACGCAAGGGACCAACTGCTTTAGCTGTCACAACCTCACAGAAGGCACGCCAAACAGCTTTGAAGCGTTCGGTCTGTCGCACGTCTATTCCGAGATTGAGCCGCTGAAACCGGCCCAATAAAATACCGGACGCCGCGCACATATGCGCGGCGTCCAATCGCGCCTCGTGGCACAGACGTCATCCGCTCCAATTGACAAGCATTGGTCAAGACAACGGCTTGCCCTTCAACTGCAACGCCGTCCGTTCCATATCCGCCGCCAAAACGATCAGCCGCGCCACTTGTCGGGCTTCGTCTGACTGAGCGACCTCGAATGCCGCATATTCCAAAAGGTGTGCCGTGACGGCCAACACGGCACTTGTCCTGCCCTCTTGCGGCAGGTCATCCAGCTCACGCAACAAGCTTTGAACGTAGGTGCCCAGCGGCGGACTTTGACTCTCGGTTTCCAGCATGTCCCGGGCCCTTTGAACACATGTTTGATGACTGTATTTTATGAGCGATACCAACAGCCTGTCATGTCACGCAGTTACGTTACAGCCATCAAGGCAAAATAAGCCCTGCCCCGATCCCCTTGACCGCCGCGGTTGTTCGATCAGTCACCCCTAGCTTGGAAAAGATGCGGCGCACCAGAGTATCCACTGTATGAGGCGACAAAAGCAGAATGTCCGCAATACTGCTGTTAGACTTGCCACGTGCAATCCACCGCAGGATTTGGCGCTCGCGCGGGGACAGGTCAACGCCGGAAAAAGACGTCGGGTTCAACTCGCAATACCGGATATGCCCCGCTTGTGCGACAACCTGAAAATCCAGGACAAGCGCATCGCTTGGAAAATCACCAGCCGCATTCACGCCTAAACCAACATAGCCATTGCGCACCCCCGGGCCAAAAACCTGGAATGCAAGACCATCGCCCACTCCAGCATCGCGCATGTCGTTCAGGTATCGCTTCTGATCTACGGTCAGGCGCACAAGATTGCGAATGTTCGACCATCGGAACGGTGCTGTCACGCTTTGCGCAAATTCAGTGATCGGGTCGATGGTATAGAGCTTCTGCTCGACATAATGACACACCCACTCCTCGGAAAAACCATCTGCATTCACGTTCACCGCATCCTGCGCGCGCACGTCTCCGGTAAAATGGTGATAACTGACCTTGGTGATGCCCCGCTCGTGGAAATAGAGCAACAACAGCGCCCACAAGGCACCCGTATCCGTTTCAGCGCGAATGGCCTCCAAGGCAGTATGTGTCATTGCAATCCCTTACCTTGAAAACAGGCTAGCACGCCCAGGGCCAAGATCGCCGCCATCCCAGCTCAAATCAGAGATTTGATAACGTCACTGCACGCTTTCAATGCGAACAAGCCACTCGATGCCAAACGAATGTGAGTGAGGCGCAGACAGGCAACAGGAGTGCAGCACAACGAACCCAACACGATGGCTCTGCCCCAAAATTATCTTGGCGCAACAGATCAGTATTCCTATGCTTGGTCCATTTTTAAAAAGGGAACTGATTATGCTTCAATATTTTCGTGAAACCGCCACCGGGCACTCCATGACCAATGCCTATCTTCTGTCCGTTCTCAGTTTTTATGCCTACCATCAACCATCCGTCGTCAACGGCAAATGGTCGGATGTTATACGGGCTCAAGTGCGGGCACTAAGTGATCCGGACGACAAGGCCGAACTGGAAACGGTAGAGTCCAGCGGGTCAATTACCTCAATCTTCGACGTCGAAGTGGCAATTGTCGCCACCAGTCGGGTGATCTTTGTTGTCTTTCGCGGCAGCGAAAGCAACCCGCAGGACTGGATCAGCAATATCAACCATCGCATGGTGGATGCTCCCACGCATTTAGGCGGGGTGACCAACGTGCGTGTCCATCGCGGTTTCTGGGCGTCCCTCAATTCGCGCTATCCTGAGATCTTCGCCAAGGTGAAGTCACGCCGCAACAACAACCAAAAGGTGTTTCTGACTGGGCACAGTCTTGGTGGTGCGCTCGCAACCCTTTGCGCGTACCGATTTGCCCGAGCCGAACCATTACCCGTCGACGGCGTATACACATTCGGCGCCCCTCGCGTCGGAAATCACAAGTTCCGCGATGCCTACAAACACCATGTCAAAGGCCCTACATTCCGCTGGGTAAACAACAAGGAATTCGCGGCCTATCTGCCCATATCCGACAACTTCGGCGTGGACGAAGAATACTACCATGTCGGCCAACTGAATTTCATTGAACCGGATCAGTCCGTGACACTGGATCGCGATGAACAGATCCTTGACGCCATCCCAAGCCTCTCAGTTATCAAGGACCACGAATTGCAAAGGACCTGCCAGATTCTGCGCAAACATCTGAGTAAAAAGACGCGTGAAAGTCCCACGGACCCTACGCATCTTGTTTACAAGGATCCCGCGCGGGCCCTGTCGATCATGTAGGCGATTGCATGGCCTGCACCGCGTTCTTCAGCCAATGGACCCGCGCGAAATTGGCGACGATCATTGCGCGGACCTGATACCATCGAGGCAATTTGACCCGCATTTTAGCCATCGACAAAATGGTACGAAGGGTGCCGTCATGCGTGTTGCGTCAACTCCATGTCGAACCCCGGCATATGCAGACCAGCCGGGGATGACGTAAACACTTCGCACCCCTCCGCCGTGACACCGATGGAGTGTTCGAATTGTGCTGATAGCGTCTTGTCACGCGTAACTACTGTCCACCCATCGGCAAGGACCTTCACCTCGGGGCGGCCAAGGTTGACCATCGGCTCGATCGTGAAAATCATGCCCTCGCGGAGCTCCACTCCAGTGCCGGCGCGCCCAAAGTTCAGAATGTTCGGAGAGTCGTGAAAAACCTGCCCAATGCCATGCCCACAATAGTCGCGCACGATCGAACACCTCTGCCGTTCCGCAAAGGATTGGATCGCATGGCCCACGTCACCAAGCGTTGCGCCAGGGCGCACAACGCCAATGCCGGACATCATCGCCTGATACGCAATATCCGCCAACCGGACAGCCGACCGGCGCGGTGTGCCGACCGCATACATCCGGCTTGAATCTCCAAACCAACCATCACGGACAAGCGTAACGTCGACATTGACGATATCCCCGTCCCGCAGCTTTTTCGTAGTCGGAAACCCGTGACACACAACGTGATTCACTGATGTACAACATGCATAATTGTAGCCATTGAACCCCAACGTCGCAGGCCGTGCACCATGCCTTTCCGCGAAGTTGCGAACAAAGGCATCGATATCAGCCAAGGCGATACCGGGGCGGACAAATTCCGAAATCTCGTCCAGACATTGCGCCGTCAACTGTCCAGCCAGCCGCATGCCGGCAAAAGCATCGGGCCCATAGAGCTTGATACCCTCCGTTCGAAATGCCGTGGCGGGATCAGGGGCAGTCGGAACATCGATGTACGTATTCATAAGGCGCATCCCCCATGTCTGGCCTCCGGGCAGCATCAGAGTTGCGCGCTGATTGGCCAGATGATATACAGAATCGTATACAAATCATATACACCCAATATAAGGAGAACGTCCATGGGTATCGTAAAGATTGCAGATGACCTGCACGAAGACATCCGCCGTGCAAGCGGCGCGATGTGCCGCTCTATCAACGCGCAGGCCGAATTCTGGATGAAGATGGGTATGCTGGCCGAGGCTAACCCGACACTTTCATTCAACGCACTTGTGGCGATGCAATTGAAAGAGGCAGACGTGCGCCTACCCGATGTTCACGCAGCTTGACCGGGGTCTGTCAGCACCAACAACGTCATAGCCGCGGCAAAAACGTCATCGACCAAAACATTCACAAGCCGAGAGTATGGTGGGTCGTGAGAGGCTCGAACTCCCGACATCTTCGGTGTAAACGAAGCGCTCTACCAACTGAGCTAACGACCCGTTAGACGCCTCTTAGCGCAAGGTTGTCGGGACCTTCAACCCCCTTCTGCAAGACAGCTCTGTGACCCGTTCGACATGTGGTAAATCACACCCTGCCCACCCGGCAGATCGGCAAAGGCCGCAGGCTCAAGGCCAAGATAGTGACACCGCAGGATGCGCGATGTAATTCCGTGCGTCACGATAACCGTGGGTGCGTTCAATTCTGACAGAAACGCGCCGGTGCGCGCGTAGAGTCCTTCCAAACCCTCGCCGCCGGGTGCGTGGTCATACCACTCCATCCCATCACCCTGGTCGAACAGGTACGGCACCTCTGCAGCGATCTCGGTCCGCAGTTTTCCGGTCCAATCCCCCAACGTGATCTCGACCAGACGCGAGATCCTCCTGGGCACCCTCGATCTTGCGGCCCAAGGCAATACGCGCCGTTTCACGACATCGCCCCAGCGGGCTGACGCGGTACCCCCATCCGGTCAGATCACGCTTGGCCAACAACCGTCCCTGCGCTTTGGCCTGCGTACGGCCAAGGTCGGTCAGAGGGCTGTCTGCCGCGCCCTGCATACGCCCAATACGGTTCCACTCGGTTTCGCCGTGGCGCAGGATCAGAAGATCGGGATACCTCATCCCACCCGGCTACCCCTGCAAACGGGTCTTCACAAGGGGCAACAACCCCTCCACAACCGCGCGGATTGCGGGCGCATGTCTGCTGCGTGGGTGCAGAATGCACCACAAGGGGCGCACACGCCGTCTGGCAGTAGTCACAGGCAGATCTTCTGTCTTGCACAATGGCAACCACGCCTTGCCCAAACCCTGGCGCACAGCTGCATGTGCCGCATCCACATCCGAAACACGCAGACAGACAGCCCCGGGTTCAGCCTCTGACCATTGGGCTTGGGGCAAATGCGCCATCTCTTCCACATAACCCACCCAATCGCCGCAACCCGCGACCACAAACGGCACGTCACAGATCTTGCGCGCGACAGCATCCCCCTCGTCTCGCGGCTCGGCCATCCGCAATGCAATATCTGCTTCACCGTGCATCAGGCGAAGATTTGAGTGATCCGACAACAGGGACAGCCGGATATTGGGGGCCTTTTCGGACCAGTGCGGCACAACTGGCAACACAGCGCTTTCAACGATCCACGGCACTGCAGTGATACAAACCGAACCAGTCGGCCAACCCTGCCCCGACAATGCACGGGCGGCCGCTGCAGCTTCGGCCCGCATCCGGTCGATATGAGACAACAACAGGGTCCCCTCTGCCGTTGAACCTGCGTCCGCACCGCGCCACAGAATATGACCCGTTACCTGTTCCAGCCTGCGCACACGGCGCGCAACCGTGGTTTCATGCTGCCTCATTTCGTCGGCTGCCTTCGCAAAGCTGCCGGCGCGCGCAACAGCCTGAAGTGTTCGAAGATCGTCCCAGTCCCAATCCTGCATTTTTGCAACCCACTACCTTGAAGATATCCATTCACACAGGATTTTCGCAGGTCGATACAGGTACTGACAACAGTGGAGCCGGTAAATGCCCTACCTCATCCTTTTCGAAGATGCGCCAGACCACGATCACGTGCGGGCGCAGTACATGCCGGATCACTTGGCATTCCTGACAGCGCACGCAGATGCAATTCAATCTGCAGGCCCGTTATTTGATGGTGATATCGCAGCTGGCGGCGCATGGATTGTGAATGTCGGATCCATGGACAAAGCACGTGCACTGGTCGAAGCGGACCCATTCTGGCCGACCGGCTTGCGCAAATCTGTTCGCATCCTGCGGTGGAACCACGTGTTCGCCAACGGTGTGGCCATGCCGCCGAAGGCAACATAGGCGGCCCATCCACCGCACTGCCTGCTCACTCACAAGATGATGTAAGGCGCATGGAAGCCAATAAAGGAGGGGTGGTGGGTGATAACAGATTCGAACTGCTGACATCTTCGATGTGAACGAAGCGCTCTACCACTGAGCTAATCACCCAAAGTCCGCGCGTCTTAGCCAACTGCACCAGACCATGCAAGGCCCCGGAGGGTAGAATTCTACTCGGCTGCGGCCTTGTCTGACGTATCGGCTGTCTTCGTGACTGTCGTGGTCTCGTCCGTTTGCGTGGCAGCCGGTGTGTCGTTCTGACGAATGCGCGCAACAAACATGCGGCCTGACGCCAACTTTTTCTCGCGATTGATCTTGACCTTGCCCATCGGATGCAGATTGAGCGCGCGCCCGTCTTGCAGAGCCTCGCCGAGAACCGCCAAAGTGGCTTCGACCGCCGGTTTAACGTCTTTCTTTTTCATGCCGCTGCGCGCAACAACCGCATCAATCAACTCTTTCTTACGCATCATCGGTCCTGCCACCACCGGAGTGGGTGCATCCACAACAACGGGTGCCGCCGTGGCCGCCTTTGTTGTGGCTGTGGACGGCTTGACCGTGGTCTCGGGTTTTGTGGCCACTGCCTTGGACTTGGTCGTTGTCGTCTTCGGCTTTGTTGCAGAGCTGCGCGTCGACGTGGTCTTGGTTGTGGTTTTTGTTGTGCGGGTTGCCATTTTGGCCTCTTCCGTTCTGGACTGCTTGATCCCTGCATAGCGCGGAACGGTGACTCAATCCATAAGTTAGCAACAAAACAATAAAAGGAACTTCGATTGTCGCGGTTTTGGCAACAGAATTGACCAAGCACAACGGTTAGATAGGCATAAAAAAAGCGCGCAAACAAAAGCTTGCGCGCCGATCTTCATTTCAGACTGATCAGTGGGCAGTTGCACCAGCACCAGTATCGCGAGTAGCTGCCGCGGCGGCTGCGGCCGCTTCTTCGGCTGCCTCGTCCCATTCAATGGCGTCCGGTTTCGACACCAATGCACGTTCCAGAACCTCGGTGACGTGGGTGACAGGGATGATCTCCAGCCCCTCTTTCACGTTGTCTGGGATGTCGGCCAGATCCTTTTCGTTCTCTTCAGGGATGAGAACAGTCTTGATCCCGCCACGCAGGGCCGCCAGCAGCTTTTCTTTCAAGCCACCGATAGGCATCGCGTTACCACGCAGACTGACTTCGCCGGTCATGGCGATGTCCCTGCGCACCGGAATACCGGTCAGAACGGACACGATAGATGTCACCATCGCAAGACCGGCACTTGGCCCATCCTTGGGCGTTGCACCGTCCGGCACGTGCACGTGAATATCCGTCTTGTCGAACAATGGCGGTTTTACCCCGATTCCCGGGCTGATCGACCGGACATAGGACGAAGCTGCATCGATGGATTCCTTCATCACATCGCCCAGCTTGCCGGTTGTCTTCATCCGACCTTTCCCGGGCAGCTTCAACGCCTCAATGTGCAGCAGGTCGCCCCCCACCGACGTCCAGGCAAGCCCGGTGACAACACCGATCTGATCATCCTGTTCGGCCAGACCGTAACGATGCTTGCGCACGCCGAGGAAATCGTCGAGATTTTCTGAGGTTACAACAACCTCTTCAACCTCTTTCTTGACGATCTTGGTCAGCGATTTCCGCGCCACCTTGGCGATCTCGCGCTCCAGGTTCCGCACGCCCGCCTCGCGGGTGTAGTAACGGATGATGTCGCTCAGCGCCTCATCGGTCAGTTCAAACTCCTTGGCCTTCAGACCATGGTTCTTGATCTGCTTGGCGATCAGGTGTTGCTTGGCAATCTCGCGCTTTTCGTCCTCGGTGTAGCCGGCCAGCGGAATGATCTCCATCCGGTCCAGCAGCGGCCCAGGCATGTTGTAACTGTTCGACGTGGTCAGGAACATCACGTTCGACAGGTCATATTCGACCTCAAGATAGTGGTCGACAAATGTGCTGTTCTGTTCCGGATCCAGTACCTCCAACATGGCCGACGCCGGGTCCCCACGGAAGTCCTGACCCATCTTGTCGATTTCATCGAGCAGGATGAGCGGGTTCGTAGTCTTGGCTTTTTTCAGCGCCTGAATGATCTTGCCAGGCATCGAGCCGATGTAAGTCCGGCGGTGACCGCGAATTTCGCTCTCATCCCGCACGCCACCAAGCGAAATGCGGATGAATTCGCGCCCCGTCGCCTTGGCAACCGACTTACCAAGCGAGGTTTTACCCACGCCCGGTGGACCAACCAGACACATGATCGGGCCCTTCATCTTTTTCGAGCGTTGCTGCACCGCCAGATATTCGACGATCCGTTCCTTGACCTTCTCAAGGCCATAGTGATCGGCGTCCAGAATGGCTTCGGCCTTGCCCAGATCCTTCTTCACGCGGGATTTCACGCCCCACGGGATCGACAGCATCCAGTCCAGATAGTTGCGCACAACCGTCGCCTCGGCGGACATGGGCGACATGTTCTTGAGCTTCTTCAGCTCAGCCTCAGCCTTGTCCTTGGCCTCTTTCGACAGCTTGGTCTCGGCAATTTTCTCTTCGAGTTCAGCGACTTCGTTCTTGCCGTCCTCGCCATCGCCCAGCTCTTGCTGGATCGCCTTCATCTGTTCGTTCAGATAATACTCGCGCTGCGTCCGCTCCATCTGGGACTTCACGCGGGTCTTGATCTTCTTCTCGACCTGCAGGACCGACATTTCGCCCTGCATCAGGCCATAGACTTTCTCAAGCCGCTCGCTCACCGCCAGTGTCTCAAGCAGGTCCTGCTTCTGATCGACCTCGATGCCCAGATGCCCGGCCACAAGGTCGGCCAGCTTCGCAGGCTCGGTCGTCTCCCCAACAGCGGCTAATGCCTCTTCGGGAATGTTCTTTTTCACCTTGGCATAGCGCTCGAACTCATCAGCGACGGACCGCAGCAGCGCTTCGGTCGTCGCGATATCTCCCGGCATCTCGGTCAGATACTCGGCACGCGCTTCAAAGAAGTTGTCGTTGTCCAGGTATTCGGTGATGCGCACCCGCGCCTGCCCCTCAACCAACACCTTCACAGTGCCATCGGGCAGTTTCAGCAGTTGCAGCACATTCGCCAGCACCCCGGCTTTGTAGATGCCAGACGCTTCCGGGTCGTCAACGGACGGGTCAATCTGGCTCGACAGCAAAATCTGCTTGTCGTCAGCCATAACCTCTTCCAGCGCGCGGACCGACTTGTCGCGGCCGACAAACAGCGGCACGATCATGTGGGGGAAAACCACGATATCGCGCAGCGGCAGCACCGGGTAAGAGGCGTTTAAAGGCTCTTGCATGCTCTTTTCCTTATCATTGGCAAGACAGCGTGGCCCCGCTCTGCGGCAACCTTGTGCTGTCTCCGTGCTTCGGACTGTCTGATCTGTGATCCCAGCCCCTCGGTTTCAAGGTGTATCCTGACGTGGCAACGACAAGGGTGCAATGGCCCCCGGCAAACTGTCCCCAGTTTTTTGACACAATTTGTCGTGGAAAAGCAGGTTCCACCCCCAAGATACGGCATTCGCCCAGCGCTCTGCGGCACTCCGCACGAACACATTTGCTTGATCTTTGGGCAACAAGGCGACCTCACCGCTTTGACCAAGCCCATTCATATCTAAGCCCGCTCCGCTATCGGCTGACCTTCTCTGCCCAGGCATGGCCCTGCCTTCATTTGGTTGTGCCGTTGCACTCGTTGCCTCATGAGATCCCGAAGCTGCGCGTAAGGGCGCATTTTCGCACAGGGGGGGCAGTGCGTCGCTTGTCGCCGGGGATGGTGGGCGGGGCGTCGTGGCGCGCCAAGCGACACGCGCGCCGTCTCTCATCAGTCACACCAGAGTCAGGACCGCCAAGACGGATACTGAGAACCAAACAAACGAAAAAACAACAAATGGCATGGCGGTCCCTCCCCAGGGTGCGTGACTGCATTCAATATAGGCCACGCATGCAGCCCGCACGATGGGGGAATTCCTGACCATCGGTCCCCGCTGCGACACCGAGATGGGCATTTACCTGTCACTCAGCGCCCCCCATAGTCACGGCACAAGAAAACGACTCCCTTATTACGGGAATTCGCTGCTACACTTTCACCCTGCGCGGTGATTCCCGCGTTTTTTTGAAATTATTTTTGGGAGCAGATTATGGGATTTCCGGCAGACTACGCGAAAGCGATGGAAAAGCAGTTTGGATTTCAGGTCATGTGGCCGCCCAACAGGTTGGTGCAGATCGGGGACTACGGCACCATCCACGGCGGCAAGGGCAAGGGCGGAGCGTTCACCAAACTCGGTAACATTGCACGAGACTTCAGCCTCGCGTTTGAAACCGAAACCAGCGCCCGGGTCGAAGTGGAGTCGCTGCAATCGGACGGTGTGTCGATCGTGAACGCCACCGCCGATGGCGGAGGCAAGGTCGACGGCGTGGATTTCGCCGTCCAACTGTCTGTCCACTTCGAAAAGAAGAACAGCATGGTCTACAACGGCTCCGGCATGGTCCTCAGGTCTATGAAGGACATCGGGTCCATCGGAACCCAATTGGCAAGGAAACTGGCCTCCGGTGACTGGAAGAAGAACTATCTCGTCGTCACCGATGTACACGAGACGGAAGGCATGACCGTCTTGCTGTGCCAGACAAAAAACACCCAGGTGACATTGGGTGGCTCGGCGTCGCTCACCACTGGCGACATCGGCAAGGCCTCCGCCAATGTCGAGGTGATCTCAAACCAGTCTTCGATTGCACACTACATCGCGTCGACGCCGACCACACCACTTCTCAAGGCGCGTGCAGTCAACAAGAAGGGTCTGAAACTGCAGAACGATATGCTGACAAACGGGGCGCTGGCAGGCACCAACGCCATTCCGCTTGAGGATGGCGACACGTTCGAAGAGGTCCTTTTCGACTATTGCGATCTGGACCACTTGCCAAACGCCGACGGCGATTGACACAAAAACAGGTCAGAGCGGCGGGATATCACCTTCCGCTCTGCCCGCATGAAACGCGGCCTGCCACGCCTCGAACGTCCCCGCAGCAATTGCGCCGCGCATCCCTGCCATCAACTCCTGATAATAATGCAGGTTGTGCCATGTCAGCAGCATGCCCGAGATCATCTCCTGCGCCCGAAACACATGATGCAGATACGCGCGGGAGTAGTTGGAACATGCGGGACAGGTACAATCCTCATCCAAAGGACGCGGATCATCGGCGTGTCGCGCATTCTTGATATTGACCACACCGCGGCGGGTAAAGACCTGCCCCGTCCGCCCCGACCGCGAGGGCAGTACGCAGTCCATCATGTCGATGCCACGCGCAACTGCGCCTACAATGTCATCCGGCTTGCCCACCCCCATCAGGTAACGGGGCTTGTCCTGCGGCAACTGCTCCGGCGCATAGTCCAGGCAACCAAACATCGCCTCCTGCCCCTCGCCAACGGCCAGACCACCCACGGCATAGCCTTCGAACCCGATCTCCCTGAGGGCGTCGGCACTCTCGGCGCGCAAATCTTCCTCAAGCCCGCCCTGCTGAATGCCAAACAGAGCGTGGCCCGGACGGTCGCCAAAGGCGTCGCGGGACCGCTTCGCCCAGCGCATCGACAGACGCATACTCTCTGCAATCCGGTCGCGATCGGCCGGCAAAGCCGGGCACTCATCGAAACACATCACGATGTCCGACCCCAGCAGCCGCTGGATGTCCATGGACCGCTCGGGCGTCAAGGCATGCTTGGACCCATCAATATGCGATTTGAAGGTCACCCCCTCCTCGGTCAGCTTGCGCAGGCCCGCCAGGCTCATCACCTGGAACCCACCACTGTCGGTGAGAATGGGGCGATCCCAGTTCATGAACTTGTGGAGCCCGCCCAGACGATCGATCCGCTCAGCCGTCGGGCGCAACATGAGGTGATAGGTGTTGCCCAGCAGGATATCGGCTCCGGTGGCGCGCACACTCTCGGGCAGCATCGCCTTGACGGTGGCGGCCGTCCCTACGGGCATGAAGGCTGGCGTTCGGATCTCGCCCCGCGGCGTGGTGATGGTGCCGGTGCGGGCGCGGCCATCGGTGGCATGCAAATCAAATGAAAAACGGGTCATGGCCCCTCATGCCGCGCAGATGAAGAAATGCCAAGACCCGCTGGGAAGACGCACAATCACCACGCAATCGCCCAACCTGTGTACGATTTATGAACAAGTTAAGACAAATTGCTGCGATAGGCCTCCGGTTCAAACTCCTTTCCCGGTGAGGGAAATGATCTGTCAACAAGACACAAGGCCTTGTCATGCCCACCCCAGAAGAAAACTTCACGACGACAACGGTCGAAGACGTCGACAACACCCAGGGTTGGACCAGTATCACCACCAGCGTGGACAGCTCTGGCCTTTTCATGATCAGAACCACGCTCATGGACAGCGGCAGCGCGGTGTTCGAGGCGTTTCTTGGGCCGCAACGGCTGAGCCAAACGGTCACGGACACAGCAGCCAACGACGCCGATTGGGACAGTCGCTCGACCGAGTGGAACTGGTTGGGTCAAAAAACCGCCCGGACCATCAATTATGACAATGGTGACCAACGGATCGAACGGTTCGATGAAGCCACCGGCGCACGCACAGAGCGCATCGAGATAGACGGGAACGACGACAAGCCGTGGGCCTCCCTTACAACAAGCTATGATGCCGCGACCGGCGCACGCATCGGCTCGGAAAAGGTGCTGGACAGTGGCCGCATCGAGACGCTGACGTTCGACGCAGATACAGGCACCCGCACCAGCCGCACCATCACCGATGGCGGCGATGACAATCCCTGGCAGTCCAAGTCACTGACTTACGACGCGGACACAGGACGGCTGACAGAGCGTGAAATCGTTTATGACGACGGTCGCAGCGACACCATCACCTACCAGAATGGCAGAAAGACCTCTCAGGTGCTGACCGACGGGGACAATGACACTTTTGACTGGGTGACCCGCGAAACCACCTACGATGCCAACGGGCGCATAGCTCTGACCGAAGAGGTCCGCGACGATGGCGACCTGATCGTGGAATCCTATGCGGGCGGGCGGCTGACAGAACAAACCACTTACGACAACTCGGGCGACGAAGCCTGGCATGTCGAAGAGATCGCGTTCAATGCCGCCGGCGACGTCGTCGACACAACCTACTACGATGAGTCGGGCAATATCCTGATCTTCTGATCCCGCGCACTTGTCCGCCCCTAGGGACAACCACAAAGACAATGCGCCGCCCTATCACAGGGCGGCGTTTTTTTGGGGGCCAAGCCATCCGACTTGCATTTTGCGTGGGCTTCATGTCTGCCCAAGCAAAGCCTGTCCGTTGTGAGCAGACATCGCCCACGCTACGGTGCTTAAAAATACTAAAACAAAAAATGGGGACAACATGGACACGTTGAACTTCGGCTGGGAAGAATGGATGTCACTGCCCGAACTGGGACTGCCCGCTCTCAAGGCAAAGATCGACACCGGCGCGCGCACATCTGCACTCCATGCCCACGACATCGAAGTGTTCGGCCCCGCCAAGCAACCCAAGGTCCGGTTCAACGTCCACCCCATCGCGGGCAAGGACCATGTGTCGATCACCTGCTCCGCGCCGATCCTCGACCGGCGCGAAGTCACGTCCTCCAATGGTGAGGCGGAACTGCGCTACGTGATTGAAACCCGGCTGGACGTGGGCGGACAATCCTGGCCCATCGAGGTCACGTTGACAGACCGCTCCTCCATGACCTCACGCATGCTCCTGGGGCGTCAGGCCTTGCAGGACCACATTACGATCACAGCGTCGGAAAAGCGGCTGCAACCCGAACTCAGTTATGACGTCTACCACTCCTCTGCGATGCGGAAAGTGGCTCCGGCGCGATCCCTGCGCATCGCCGTGCTGAGCCGCGAAAACAACTACTCGACGCGCCGATTGGTGGAAGTGGGCGAAGCGCGCGGCCACACGGTCGAGGTGATCGATACCACCCGCTGCTACATGGCGATCAATGCGATGGCCCCAGAGGTGCATTATGACGGCAAGCGCCTGCCCCGCTACGACGCCGTGATCCCCCGCATCGGGGCGTCCATCACCGCCTATGGCACTGCCGTCATCCGACAATTCGAAACGACCGGCACCTATTGCGTGAACGGCAGCGCCGGGATCACGGCCAGCCGGGACAAGCTGCACGCCCACCAAATCCTCGCCTCAAAGAAGATTGGCATGCCCACCACGGCCTTTGCCGCGTCGCCCAAGGATACGGCGAACATCATGGGGCTGGTCGGCACCGCACCCGTGATCGTGAAGCTACTGGAGAGCACCCAAGGCAAAGGCGTTGTGCTGGCCGAAACCAAGAAGGCGGCGGAATCGGTGATCGGCGCGTTCCGGGGCCTGCGCGCCAACTTTCTTGTGCAGGACTTCGTCAAGGAAGCGGCGGGCGAAGACATCCGCTGCCTTGTCGTGGACGGCAAGGTCGTGGCCTCGATGAAGCGCACCGGAGCTGATGGCGACTTCCGCTCGAACCTGCACCGCGGTGGCAGCGCCACGTCGGTGCGGATCAGCAAGGCAGAACGTGAAGCCGCCGTCCGGGCCGCCCGGGTATTCGGGCTGGGCAAGGCGGGCGTAGATCTCCTGCGGTCCGAAAGCGGCCCAAAGGTGCTGGAAGTAAATTCAAGCCCCGGCTTCGAAGGGATCGAAAACGCGACCGGCAAGGACATCGTGGGCAAGGTCTATGACATGATCGAAGCACGCGTGAAACCGCGCCCGGTGCGACGGCGCAGTTGATCCCGCTTGCGCTAGGCCAGGATGCCGAAAAGCAGGACCGACCACTAACGTTTCAACTGATACGTGATCCAATTGCTCCTGTTCGCGTGCCGATCATAGACCGCCCGCGCACGGTAGTTGGTATCGGACGTCATCCAGCGCACCACGTCCCACCCCTGCTCTTTCGCATAGGCGCCGACGCCCTCGATCATCAGATCGACGACACCCTGCCCGCGTGCCGCAGGAGCCACGAACATATCGTCGATGTAACCGCCGATAGCCGCGTCCATCGGGCGCTCGAAAGACCGGAAGTGGACAAAACCGACCAACTGCCCATGCGCATCCGCAACAACAAAGCACCGCGTTTGCGCTGACGGGTCGTGTATCCAAGCCCAGACACGGTCACGCATCTCAGACGTTTGCCGCGCCCCGCCGAATGCGCAATAGGCTTCGAACAGCGTGTCCCATTGCGCGCGATCACGCGCTTCTGCCCACCGCAGTGTCACTGCCACGCCAGCCTCCATTGCTTGGTGCATTTCGCAACTTCCGACATTTGGTCGCCGGCAACAAGTGAATGACGCAACGAGCGGATGGACCACAGCACGAATACATCAAGTCACACGCCCTTTACCGGCCACGTCCCGTTCCCTATATAAACACTCAGGAACAAGTCCGGGGATCCCATGAACCAGCCCACCGAACAGATGGAAGGCACGCCGCTGATCGCGCCCTCGTCAACCGACCACCCTTTGCATGAGGCCGTGGTCGAAGCCTGCCGCACGGTCTACGACCCCGAAATTCCGGTAAACATCTTTGAGCTTGGCCTGATCTACACGATCGACATCAATGCCGAGAACGAAGTGAAGGTGATCATGACGCTCACGGCACCCGGTTGCCCCGTCGCAGGCGAGATGCCGGGCTGGGTTGCAGACGCCATTGAACCGCTTCCCGGTATCAAACAGGTCGATGTGGAACTGACATGGGAGCCGCCTTGGGGTATGGAAATGATGTCGGACGAAGCAAGGCTCGAACTCGGTTTCATGTAAGAAGCGTCACAAAACCATCACGAACGCATTGAGAAACCGTCATATCGGCGCTTCATCCTGCATGGATAAACACCGTCGAAGGATTCTCAAATGCGACTTGCTGCTGCCTGCATTCTGCTTACCACGACCCCAGCCACCATTATGGCCGAAACGGTCGCCATCGATTACGGACCCCGGCCTGCCTACCTGATCGATAAACTTCCCGAAGGCGATCTGAAGGCAAAGCTGCAAAGTTGTCAGAGCCAGACACCCGCCAAGTCGGACTTTTCAATTGGCCACCGCGGCGCACCCATGATGTTTCCCGAACACACGGTGGAATCGAACGTCGCAGCTGCACGGATGGGGGCCGGTATCCTCGAATGTGACGTGACCTTTACCAAGGATCACGAACTGGTCTGCCGCCATGCGCAAAACGACCTGCACACGACAACCAACATCCTTCTGACCGATCTGGCCAGCACATGCGCCACGCCCTTCTCGCCCGCCAGCGGCGATGAAGAGGCGACCGCCGAATGCCGCACATCCGAACTGACGCTGGCCGAGTTCCAAACGCTCACTCCCAAAATGGACAGCGCAAACAAGGCGGCCACTACAGCGGAAGAGTACCAAGGCGGCATCGCCGGCTGGCGCACCGACCTTTACACAGACGGCGCACAACTGATGACACATGCCGAGTCCATCGCGCTGTTCAAGTCCCTCGGTGCCAAGTTCACGCCCGAACTGAAATCACCCTCGGTCGACATGCCGCATAACGGCTTCTCCCAAGCCGACTATGCGCAAAAAATGGTCGACGAATACAAGGCTGCAGGCGTCGCCGCCTCGGATGTCTGGGTGCAAAGCTTCGACCTCAACGACGTACTTTACTGGATTGAAAACGAACCGGAATTCGGCGCGCAGGCTGTCTATCTCGACGACAGCTACAACGTTGATGGCTTCGACCACAACGATCCAGCGACCTACCCGGACAGCATGGCAAGCCTCTATGAACGCGGCGTGCGCTACATCGCACCGCCCATGTGGATGCTGGTCACGATGGAAGATGGCCAAATCGTACCCTCGGCCTACGCGGACGAGGCAAAAGCTGCCGGTCTGAACATCATCACATGGACGCTCGAACGCTCGGGCCCTCTGGGCAATGGCGGCGGCTGGTACTTCCAGTCGATCAGCGACGCGACCACGCATGACGGTGTGTATTATGAACTGCTGGATGTGCTGGCACAGGATGTGGGCGTTGCCGGCGTCTTCTCCGACTGGCCCGCCACGGTGACGTATTACGCCAACTGCATGGGCCTGTAACCCGTACCCGGCGCCATCCCCCGCGCTTCTACAGGTCTGCAAAGGGCCGCCGATCCCCCGGCGGCCCTTTTTTGCTGGTTTCACAAACGACGCAAAACCCACATCAGCACCCGGCGTCGGCGCCGACTGCGCTTGCGAATTCGCTCCTGCTCTTGCATTTTTGCAAACAGGTCCTGTTCTTTTGCGTAAAGGCTGTTCATTTCCATTGATTTATAAGGGTGCAGCATAATCACTCCTTTCGTTGATAATGACCATATGGCAGCAGCCATGCGGCATTGTCAGACCCCGGATTCGCACCTACATTTGCAATCATGCAAATCACTGACTGGACAGACTACGGACTATTCGCCGCCGTCGCCCGCCACGGCTCGCTCGCGCGCGCAGCCCGGGAAACCGGGCTGAGCCAGGCCACCCTGTCACGGCGCATGACAGCGCTGGAACAACGCACAGGCCGCAGGCTTTTTGCCCACGGCGCTGCGGGCTACACCCCCACGACAGAAGGACGCGCCCTTCTCGAACGGGCAAAGAAGATGGAGGCCGCCGCCCGTTGCATCGCTCACTGGTCCGCGGAACAATCCGGCGCCCCGCGCGTGCGCGTCTCTGCTGGCACCTGGACCACGCTCTACCTCAGCCGGAACCTGTCCACCTACTGGACGCGCAGCGACCGCTGGACGCCCGAATTTGTCTCCTGCAACCTCGACATGGATATCGAGCGGCGCGAGGTCGATATCGGCATCCGCAACCGCCGCCCCGATCACGATTGGCTGGCCGGACGGCGCACAGGCCACGTCGAACACGCCGTCTACGCCGTGTCCGAAGACGTTGAAGGATGGATCGGCCCGAGCGACGATACAGCCACCCTGCCCTCCGAGGCCTGGACAGTCGCCAATCACGGCTCTGAACTGGTTGCTGTATCGAACGATCCACAAGTCCGCATGGCACTGGCCCAAAGCGGCGTGGGCCGAGTTGTCCTACCCACCTTTGCTGCCGACACAGCACCCGGTCTTACCCGCGTCTCAAGCATCATCGAGGCCCTCACATCAGAGGAATGGCTGGTCTGTCACCAGGACACCCGCCACGACCCGGCCATCCGCGCAGCACTCGACGCAATCGCCGGTATGCTGGCTCGCCCACGCCCCTTGCGGGATGACGCTGAAAGCCCTACCTTAAACGTCGGATAAGCAAAGAGGCGCCCATGTTCTCGATCCCCGGCAAAAACGCTGTCAGCATCACCCCCCGCGCCGCCGCGCAAATCTCCAAACTGATGGAGAAAGAGGGCCATTCGGGCCTGCGCATCGGCGTGAAAAAGGGCGGCTGCGCAGGCATGGAATACACTATGGAATACGTGGACGAAGCCGACCCGAACGATGAAACCGTCGAACAGGACGGCGCGCGGGTGATGATCGCGCCCATGGCGCAGATGTTCCTTTTCGGCACCGAAATCGACTACGAAACATCACTTCTGGAATCCGGTTTCAAGTTCAACAACCCCAACGTGACCGACGCATGTGGCTGTGGCGAAAGCATTTCGTTCAAGGACGTGGACGCGCTCGCCGCCGAGCAAAACGCACAATAGAATGGCCGTCAGCGCCGAAGAGATCGACCACGCGCTCGACCTCTTCTCCGGCCTCGGCCCTCTCAGCACCCGCAAGATGTTCGGCGGCCTGTCGATCTACTGTGACGGCATCATTTTTGCCATCCTGATGTCAGACGGGCGGCTCCTACTCAAAGGTCAGGGCAAGATGCAGGACAGGTTTGAGGCCATGGGCCTCGACCGTTGGGACTACAAGCGCAAGGACGGCAGCGACACGCATATGCCGTATTGGTTCCTCCCTGACAGCGCCCAGGATGACGCCGACGAAGCAACAGACCTCGCCCGCGAAGCCCTGACGTATCTATAAGGCGTGCGGGTTCACCGGGTACCCTACACACGCGCCTCCCGCGCCAGCGTTTCTTGAAAGACCCGCATGAACGCCACGCGCTCCGTCGCCATCCCGCGCGCCGGCGCTGTATTGAGCGTATCGGCCACGCCAAACAGTTTCACCCGGAAATGGTCGAGGGCAAAGGCGGCATCGTCCAACGCCCGCGTCTCTGCCAAGGGATCATTCCCTTCCACCAACCCGGCTCCCATCTGACCGGCCACATTGAAACAGCGGGAAATGCCAATCGCGCCCAAAGCCTCCAACCGGTCCGCATCCTGCAAAACCTGCGCCTCCAGCGTCTCGCAAGGATGACCGGCTGAATAGCTATGCCCCAGAATGGCATGGGCAACTGCATCCAGCCGCGGCAATCCACGCGCCGCCATCCACGCAACGGCATGGTCGGCAGAAAGCGCCGCAGCTTGCGTCCGGCGCGGGTCATCTTTGGGGACATTGACGATGTCGTGCAGATAGGCGGCAATCAAAAGCACCTGGCGATCTACCGGCGTGTCCAAGGCCTCTGCAATCCGCTGGCAATTCACCCAAACTTGCCGCACATGCCAGATGTCATGCGCCCCGTCCGTCTGCTCTTTCCACTGCGCCGCAACCTCAGCTTCAAGTTCAGCCTGTAAATTCATGATTTTCCCTGAAGATGCACATAGGTCTCTTCAAACCGCGCGCTCAAATGATCGCCCGCCAACATCACCTCATCCGACCCTTCCGGGGCCACATTGGTGTCATAGGTCGGATTGAAAAACAGCGGGATGGAAATGCGCTCCGCCAGCCCACCGACAACCCGGTGCGGTGTCGCCTTGACCTTGCCCCCGGTCCAGAATTCCAGCATCTCACCGAAGTTGATGATGAACTCACCCGGCGGCGCGCTGACAGGAATCCACCCGCCGCCGCGCTTGCGCACCTCCAACCCCGGCGATCCATCAGTCGCCAACAGGGTCAGACAGCCATAATCGGTATGGGTCGCAATCCCGAAATCCTTGGCCCCTGCCCAGTCGGGCCGCGCCGGATAGAAATTTCCACGCAACAGGGCCATGGGTGTCTCGAACGCGCCATCGAAATGGGCCGGATCAGCGCCAATGGACCGTGCAATGGCAGTCAACAACCCCTTCGCAACACTCAAAGCATCCCCATAATACCTTGAAATTACGCTCTTAAATGTGGGATCATCCGGCCACAAGTTCGGCGCATAGAACCGCTTGTCCCCAAGGGGATGCCCCTCTGGCAACTGAAACCCCACATCGAAAAACTGCTTGTAGTCAGGGTTGGCATTGGGATCGACCTGCTCCGATCCGGGCGCACCCCAGCCCCGGTTCGACCCGGTGCGGGCCATATCAACCGCTCGCTTCTGCGCCTCGGGCAAGTGAAAGAACGCACGATAGGTCTCGATTGCCTCCTCCACACGCGCCGCCGACAACGCGGTGTTGTAAACGGTGGCAAAGCCCACCCCGGTCGCTGCTTCGCCCAAAACCTTCAGGCTCTCTGCTTCGCCAGCAGCCAATGCCGCCGCATCCAAACGTGGGATCATCTCATGCCCTCCATCCTGCGCGCGCAGCCCTAGCGCAGCCACACCCGCGATGCTAGGACCAAGGCAACAAAACCGGAGAGAGACATATGCGGCGCACATTGGCAGCAGGCAACTGGAAGATGAACGGCACCCCCGAGATGTTGGCAGACCTGGCCACGCTCACAGGCGGCACGTCGAACAACGTACCACAGATCATCATCTGCCCGCCCGCGCCCCTTCTCACCCGCGCCGCCGAGGCCACGGAAAACAGCCCCGTCGGAATCGGCGGCCAAGACTGCCACGCCAATGCCAAGGGCGCCCATACCGGTGACGTGGCCGCAACCATGCTCAAGGATGCAGGTGCAAGTGCCGTGATCGTCGGCCACTCCGAACGCCGCGCCGATCATCACGAGACCAACGCACAGGTCCGGGCCAAGGCCGAAGCGGCCTATGCCGCGGACCTGACCGCCATCATCTGCATCGGCGAAAGCGAGGAAGAACGACTGGGCCCTGACTGCCTCGACATCATCGCCGCGCAACTGGATGGCTCAACGCCGGACAGCGCCACGGCAGAGAACACAGTGATCGCCTACGAACCCATCTGGGCCATCGGCACTGGGCGTGTGCCCACAATGGACCAGATCGTGGAAACCCACGACATGATCCGCGAAAAACTGACCGCGCGCTTCGGCAGCCAAGGCGCAAACATGCGCGTCCTCTACGGCGGCTCGGTCAAACCCACCAACGCAGCCGAAATCTTCCAGGCCGAGAACGTCGATGGTGCCCTCGTAGGCGGCGCGTCCCTGAAGGCGGCGGACTTCCAACCCATCATCGACGCCCTCGCCGCCTCCTGATCCACTTCATCTTGCCGGGTAAACTTCGGGGGGTTTGGGGGGCAGAGCCCCCATCAGCAAAAATGAATCGCGTCGCCGCAAGGCGCCCTTTGGATCACTAACCCGTCACTGCACGATAATCTCCGGCCCCATCATCAGGGTCGGCAACCAGATCGAAATGGCCGGAATATAGGTCACCATGATCAGGAAGACGAAGAGGACGGCCAGGAACGGCAGCGCCGCCCGGACGACCCGCATCATCGGCATCCCCGCCACGCCTGAAGTGACGAACAGGTTCAACCCCACAGGCGGCGTGATCATCCCGATCTCCATGTTCACCACCATGATGATGCCCAGGTGAATGGGGTCGATCCCCAGCTCAATGGCGATGGGAAAGACCAGCGGCGCCACGATGACCAGCAGGCCCGATGGCTCCATGAACTGTCCGCCAATCAGCAGAATCACGTTCACGATGATCAGGAACACCACCGGGCCAAAGCCGGCATCCAGCATCGCCCCGGCAATCTGCTGCGGGATCTGCTCATCCGTCAGAACATGTTTCAGGATCAAGGCATTGGCGATGATGAACATCAGCGTGACGGTCAGCTTGCCCGCCTCGAAAAGCGCGTGCTTCGTGTCGCGGTGCACCAGCGCCAACGGCATCCGGGCAAAGTCCGTGGCGATCGAAACAGGGTTCAGGTCCAACCCACGGACCATACGCTCTGCCACAGCGCCCAAGGCCGCAAGCGCAAAGCCGATCAGGACTGAGGTGGTCAGATCCAGACCTCCCGACACCAGCCAGATGACGATCCCAAGCGCCAACCCGCCCATCAGCGTGATGCCAGTGAAATTGCCCGCCTTTGGTGCGACCTTCGAAAACGGCCCCATGTCCCGATAGATGAAACTGGCAATCAGGAAGGAATAAACGGCTGCTACGGCGGCGGCTTCGGTCGGGGTAAAGATACCGCCATAAATCCCGCCCAGAATGATGATGATCAGAAACAGACCACCGGACGCGGCCCCGGCAGAGGAGGCCACCTCACCCCAGCCCAGCCAGTCCCCTTTCGGCAGGTTCTTGATCTTGGCAATGGCATAGATCGTGACCATCAGCATCGTGCCCGCCATCAGGCCGGGAATCACGCCAGCCAGGAACATGCGCCCCACGGAAACATCCGTGGCCGAGGCATAGACCACCATCACGATGGAGGGTGGAATAAGGATGCCCAGCGTGCCCGCATTAGCGATGACGCCCGCCGCAAAATCCTTGGAGTACCCCACCTGCCGCATGCCCGCGATCACGATGGAGCCGATGGCAACAACCGTAGCCGGAGACGATCCGGACAAGGCCGCGAACATCATACAGGCGAACACGCCCGCGATGGCCAGACCGCCGGGGAAATGGCCCACAACCGCGATGGAAAACCGGATGATCCGTTTCGCCACCCCACCCGTCGACATGAAGGTCGAGGCGAGGATGAAGAAGGGAATTGCCAGCAACGTGTAGTGCCCCGCCATCGCCTGGAACAGCGTCTGCGCAATTGAGGCGAGCGACGTGTCACTCAGCACCAACAGGAACACGATCGACGACATGCCAAGGGCCACGGCAATCGGCACGCCGATCAGCATCATCCCCACGACGAGGGTAAAGAGAATTGCAACTTCCATGGTCTCAGTCGTCCCGGTTTAGGTGTTTGACGTCTTCGATGGCGTCTTCGGCCTCGTGGCTGACGATCAGGCTGGTGGTTTGTCCTCGCCAGACGCGCACGGTCGCCTGCACGAAGCGGAACAGCAGCAGGCCCATACCGAAAGGCAGAATGGCGTAGGGAATGAAGCGCGGAATTTTCTCGTAGGCTTCACCCTCATTCATCAGGGGTTCGATCCATTTCAGCCATGTGGGATGCGGAATATCGACCGTCTCGTACCACCCGCGATAGGACGAACGCTTCATCTCTTCGAACCCCGTGGGGAACCAGCGGCCCGTGGTCTGCGGCAGGTTGGCGAAGTTGGCCCAATAGTCCCACGCGCCCTTGAAGACGAGGAAGGCGTAGGCGATGCAGATGGCACCTGCGACCAATGCGATAACCCGGCGGACCGGAGCAGAGAAAAGGTTGATGACGGCATCAACGCCAAGGTTCGCGGTGATCTTGACCGCGTAACTGACCCCGAACAGGACCAGCCAGGCAAAGAGGAAGGTCACCATCTCGAGGCCCCAGATCAGGCCTGTGTTGTAGCCGTAGCGCAACACCACGTTGATGAAGGTGATGAGTGTCATCAAGGCCAGCAGGATCGCGATGGCCGTTTCTTCGATTTCGTTGACCCAGCGGCCAAAGCCCGAGCCGGGATCATAAGCGCCTGCCATGGTCCTGCCCCCTTCCCCAAATTTTCAAGAAAAGATGGGCCCGGCGGATGTCCCCGCCGGGCCGCGTCGCGCGACCTTTAGTTGGTCGCGGCGTTGATGGCTTGCGCCGCGTCGATATTGTCCTGGCCTACGTCGTCCTTGAACTGGTCCCAAACGGGTTTCATCACGGACACCCAGGCTTCGCGCTGTGCGGCGTCCAGCTGGCGCACAGTACCACCGGCGTCGATGATGGCCTGCTTGGCCTCTTCATTGACCTCGAAGGCTTGCGTGTTGCGCGTCGTGGTCACCTCTTCGACGATGGTGGCCAGTTGGGCACGTGCGTCGTCGGGCATGCTGTCCCAGAAGTCCGTGGACGTCACGACGAGGTAGTCGATGATGCCGTGGTTCGTCTCGGTGATACCGTCCTGCACCTCGAAGAACTTCTTGCCGTAGATGTTGGACCAGGTGTTTTCCTGACCGTCCACAACGCCGGTCTGCAGCGCGCCATAGACTTCGGAAAAGGCCATGGGCTGGGGCGAGCCACCGATGGCCGCCATCTGCGCCTTGAGCACGTCGGAGTTCTGCACGCGGAACTTCAGGCCGTTGGCATCCGCGGGTGTCATCAGCGGCTTGTTGGCCGACATCTGCTTCATGCCGTTGTGCCAGAACGCCAGACCCAGCAGGCCGCGGCGGGTCATCGATTCTTTCATCGCCTGACCAGTTTCGGAGGCTTGGAACGCGTCAACCGCGTCGATGTCCTTGAACATGAACGGCAAGTCGAAGATGCGGAACTGCTTGGTGAACTGCTCGAATTTCGACAGCGAGGGCGCAGCCATCTGAACGTCGCCCTGCAGCAGCGCTTCAAGCACCTGGTCGTCGTTGTAGAGGGTCGAGTTCGGGAACACTTCCATGCAGGCGGTGCCGTTCATTTCCTCGTTCACGCGCTCTTGCAGCAGCGAGGCGGCGATGCCTTTGGGGTGTTTGTCAGTGTTGGTGACGTGGCTGAACTTGATGACGATTTCGCCATCGTCACAGGCAGCGGCCACGGCGCCTGCGCTGACGGTCAATGCCAGGGCGGCGGCGGTCAGGAATTTCATTGTCTGTCTCCTCCCAGAGATCGTGTTTTTGGGACGTGTCCCCGCGGGGACAGCAATTTGGATAAAAGCAGAGCGTACGGTGGGGTACATAGAAGGAAGTTTTTAACCTCTCTCGTCACCGTCTTATCCGTTATTTTTCAATATCTTAAAGAACACTTTGGAAGTTGTTCAGGTGTTGCGCGCTGCCTGTGTGTGCGGATTTTCGCACTACCCCACGCAACACTGTGTGGAAATCCGCACAATGTTAGCGCCGATAGTCCTCGGGTCAGATCCCGTACTTCTTGAGCTTGTCGTAGAAGGTTTTGCGCGGCAGCCTCAGCGCTTCGGCAGCCGCGCTGGCATGTCCGTTCTGCCGCCCCAACGCCGCAACAAGCAATGACCGCTCAACCCGCGCCATCTGCTCGGCCAAGCCGAGATCAACCGCCTTGGACGCATCCTCGGGCATACCCAGCACAAAGCGCATGGCGGCACTCATCAACGATCGCGCGTTGCCGGGCCAATCCTGTGCCATCAGGGCGGCCATATGATCCGGGGCCAATTCTGGCGGGGTCAGGCCCGCCTGCTCTGCCGCCTGGGCAACATAGTGGCGGAACAGGATCGGGATGTCCTCGGGCCGTTCGCTGAGCGACGGGATGCGGATCGGGAACATCTCGATCTTGTAGTAGAGATCAGCGTTCAAGGCCCCCTCTTCTACGGCTGAGCCAAGGTTGCGCGTGCTGCCTGCGATCAGTCGAGCGCCTTCGCCCGCCTCAAGCGCTTCGAGCAAGGCAAGTTGGCTTGCATGAGGCAGCCCGGTGATTTCATCCAGAAACAGACTGCCCCCGTTGGCCTTGTCCATCGCCTCGGCCAGTGCGCCGGGGCGCAGATCGGCGGCGGCGCGTTTAACAAAGGGCGCCTTGGACCGCAGGGAACTGAGGTGAATGACCTCGGCCACCTTGGAAATGCCCGTACCAGGCGCGCCGGTCACCAGAACCTCGGTCTCGAGCGGCGCCAGCAGGCGCACGCGGTCGCGCAACCCGTTGGCAAGATCGCTTTCGCCAAAGAGCATTCGGGCAGCGGGATCACCGCTTTCCACCAGTTGCCGCAGGCGGCGGTTTTCCAGAACCAGGGCGCGGGTTTTCAATGCGCGCTCAAGAACAGCCAGCAACTCATTGGGTGCACAGGGTTTTTCGAGGAATCCAAATGCGCCATCGCGCATCGCTTGCACGGCCATGGGAATGTCACCTTCACCCGTCAGCAGGATCACCGGCAGGTCCGGGTCGATCTTGCGCGTGTGGGCCAGAAGGTGGAACCCGTCACGCCCCGGCATGCGAATGTCCGACAGGATCACGCCGTTGAAGTCGCGTGTGATGTGATCCTTGGCGACCACGAAAGAGCCAGCCGGGATCGGCTCAAGATCTGCAAGCTCAAGCGTCTGGGCCAGCGCGTCACGCACGGCGGCGTCATCATCGACGAGCAGCACTTGGGTGGTCACGCGGCTACCTCTTGGGTCCAGGGTTGCAGATCGACCGTGAACACGGCGCCATCGGGGCCATTGTCGCCGTGGATTTCGCCGCCAAAGCTTTGCACGATGCCGTATGAGATCGAGAGGCCCAGCCCCATCCCTTCGGATGCGCCAACCTCTTTGGTGGAATAGAACGGGTCGAACACGCGGTCCGGCGTTTCGATGCCCGGGCCGGTGTCGGAGATGATGACGGACGTGTCATGCATGTCGATGGTCAGTGCGCGCGTGTCACGCCCAGCCATGGCGTCGACCGCATTCGAGATCAGGTTGACGAAGACCTGACCCAGCCGCACCTCGCCCCCCGACACCCAGACGGGGGCGTCGGGCAGGTTGAGTGTGAGTGTCACGTCCTCGTTCCGCATGCGGGGCGTGGTCAGTTCCACAGCACTGTGCACAACGTCCACAAGGTTCACGCGCAGCGCCGGTTCGCTTTCCTGCCGGGCAAAGGCGCGCAGGTTCTTGATGATGCGCCCCATGCGGCGGGCCATGTCGGCGATGCGGCCCAGATTGTCCTCGGCCCGGTCGGGTTTGTCGCGCTGCAGAAAGGCCTGCGCGTTGTCGGCATAGGTCTGGATCGCCATGAGCGGTTGGTTAAGTTCATGGCTGAGCCCCGCACTCATCTGCCCCAAGGCGCTGAGCTTGCCCGCCTGAACAAGGTCGGCCTGCGCCCGCGCGAGAGCGGCTTGCGCCTCTTCCCGCTCTTCGGCCTCGCGCCGGAGCTGGGTGTTGGTGTCGGACAGGGCGGCGGTGCGTTCAGCCACGCGTTGTTCCAGTTGCGCATTCGCTTCGGCCAATGTGCGGCGCCGTTCCGTGGCAAGAAACAGAAGCGCGCCGAAGGCAAGGCACAGTCCGGCCACCGCTGCGGCCTGCAGCGTCGCAAGGCGGCGAGCCGGAGCGACATCCACAAGTGCTTCGCCCGTCATGCCGATCACCGGCAAGGGCCGTACAAGGTGCAGGGCGTTTTGCGGCAGGTACGGCCCCCACCCCAGTTGCCAGACCTCGTGCCGGCCCAGTTCGTAGCTGTCGAACGGCAACGCAGGGCCGGTGGCCGGTTTCAGGCCCGGCCCCTCATCCGCGCGCTGCCAATAGACGATTTCGGATCGGTTGGTGATGAACACCCGGTCGCGCGCGTCGGTGAAGAACACCGCAGGGTTCGAGCCGACCCAATCCCATTCGATCCCGGCCAGGTCCGCCGTCACAACCACAGTCCCAGTGACACGCGACCGGGCATCGAACACCGGAGCGGCATAGGCAAAGACGCGGGTGCCGTGCGCCGTGCGCCCGTTGCCCCATCCCAGCGCCCCTTGCGCCGCCCGCGCCACCAGCGGTGCGATGTCGAGCCCCGGTTGATCGGGCCGTGCGGCCGCCAGCACGAGGCCGTCTGCGTTCGTCAGGCGGATGTCCTGCGCCGCCGTTTTGTCTGCAATTTCAAGGAACAGCGCTTCGGCCTGGCTGACATCTTCCCCTGCAAGTGCCGCACTGACACGGGGATGATCCGCCACCAGCACTGCGAGTTCACGGTAGCGCTGGAGCTGCCCTGTCAGGCGGTCCGAGGCAAGCGCAAGATCCGATTGCCCCTGCCGGGCCAGTTGATCAAGTGCCTGGAAGTACCCGTAGCGCCACACGCCGGCGGCTGCCGCCGCAACCAGCGCAACAAAGCCCAGCACCACGCTGATCCGTCTGAGGTATCCGTTTCCCATGGCGGCCACCCTATCCGCGTGCGCAAAGGCTTGCCAAGGCGCGTCCGGCCTGAGACATCTGCCCCATGTTGATCCAGTCCCCGCATGACCCAGCCTTTGTTCAAGACCCATACGCCTTTTACGACCGTGCGCGGGCCGACGGCCCTGTGCTGTTCTGGCAGGATTACGGGATGCACGCGGCCTTTGACCATGCCACCGTGCATGCGCTGTTGCGCGACCGGCGTTTGGGACGTGCGGTGCCGGGGCGCGGGGCAGCACAGGCCCATTTGACCGATTTCGATGCGGTGGAGCGCTATTCGCTGCTGGAGCTGGAGCCACCCGAGCACACCCGCTTGCGCCGGTTGGTCCTGCACGCGTTCACCTCGCGCCGGATTGCAGGTCTTGAGGGCGATATTCGCGCCATCTGTGCCGATTTGTTGGCGAGTTTGCCTGCGGGTCCGTTTGATGTGATCCCAACCTATTGCCAGCTGGTCCCCGTGCGCGTGATTGCGCGCCTGCTGGGTGTGCCGGAGGAGATGGGCCCGGACCTGTTGCGCTGGTCGTCAGCGATGGTGGCGATGTATCAGGCCGGTCGTGATCGGGCGATCGAGGATGCGGCGAATGCGGCGGCCAAGGAGTTTTCGGCCTTTCTGCGCGGCTATATCGAGGAGCGACGGGACGATCCCCGCGATGACCTGATCACCGAGTTGATCGCGGCAGAGGAAGACGGCCAGACGCTGAGCCACGACGAGATGATCGGAACGTGTATCCTGCTGCTGAACGCAGGGCACGAGGCGACGGTGCATAGCTTGGGCAACGCCGTGAAGGCGCTGGTCGAGACCCGCCAGACTGATGCGCTGAACCCGGACCGCGTGGACAGAACGGTGGAAGAGGTCATGCGTTTTGACCCTCCGCTGCATATGTTCACACGCCACGTCTATGAGCCCATCGAAGTGGGTGGTCACAGCCTTGGCCCGGGTGACGAGATTGCCCTGATGCTCGGGGCAGCGGGACGCGACCCAGCCGTGTTTGACGCCCCCGATCAGTTCAACCCTGGGCGGGTCAAGAACACCCATGTCGCCTTTGGCGGCGGGCTGCATTTCTGCGTGGGGGCACCGCTTGCGCGGCTCGAGATGCAAATCGCCCTGCCCATGTTTTTCGAAACGATGCCAAACCTGCGCATTACCGAAGCCCCGAAATACGCAGACAGCTACCACTTCCACAAGCTGGACCAGCTGATCGTCGCAGCGTGAGTCGGGACCGGGTCAAGGATGGCCGGAGGCCACCGCCAGAGGCGGCTTGTCCTTGATGCGGGTGCGACTCACATCACACTTGATCAGGTCGCTTAAGACGCAAAGCGCCTTAAGCGACCTCTCAGCAAAACACCTCGCACCAAGCAACCCGCGCGACGCCAAAAGCAAAGCGGCGCCTCACCGCTGGCTGAACAAACAATGCGCGGTAGCGCTCAATTTGGCTACGTTTCCAAAGGGAGCATCGTGGTGGATTTGATCTCTTCCATCGACAAGAGCGCCGTGACGTTGTGCACCCGCACCTCGGAAATCAGCGCCTGGTAAAACGCATCATAGGCACGTGCGTTTTTCACCCGCACTTTCAATATATAGTCGATGTCGCCGGCCAGCCGATGCGCTTCCTGCACCTCCGGGCGCTCCTGAAGCGCACGCAGGAACTTGGCTTGCCAGTCCGCCTCATGCTCAGACGTGCGGATCAGGACAAAAAAACAGGCCTCGAACCCCAGCGCCTCGGCATCCAGCACAACGGTCTGTTGCCCCACCACGCCCGCCTCGCGCAGCTTGCGAATCCGGTTCCACACAGGCGTCTTCGAAGACCCTACTGCCTTGGCAATATCGTCCAGAGACTGGCTGGCATCGCGCTGCAGCTCGGCCAGAATTTTGCGATCTACCTCATCGATGCGAACAGACATTCCAAAGCGCTCCAAATCGGGAAACAGATGTTCTGCACCTGCACAGAGACAGAACAATCATCCTTATCTGCGCCGCTGTCTAGCAGAAAACCGGGATAATTTCCTATATTGGGGGTCAGTTTTACGGGATCGAGGCCGATATGAACCATTTCCCCATCTTCCTGAACACCGCCGGACGGCGGATCGTGTTGTCAGGCGGCGGCGATGCGGCGCTGGCCAAGCTGCGGCTGCTGATGAAAACAGCGGCCCATATTACCGTCTTTGCACCAAACGCCGATAACCAGATCAAGGCATGGGCGACGGATGGCAAGCTACGCCTGATCGACCGCGCCATGGAGCCCGGCGATGCGATGTGCGCCGCCCTCTTCTATGCCGCCGATGAAGATGAGGTGGAAGACAAGCGCACCGCGGCTATTGCCCACGCAGATGGCGCGCTGGTCAACATCGTGGACAATCTGGCTGACAGTCAGTTCATCACCCCCGCTATCGTGGACCGTGATCCTGTTACGGTCGCCATCGGCACCGAAGGGGCCGCCCCGGTGCTGGCCCGTGCGATCAAGGCCGATCTGGAGGAGCGCTTACCTACATCCTCGGCACCCTCGCCCGCATCGGCAAGGCGTTCCGCAAGGCGGCGGACGTCCTGCCCTTTGGCCGCCCGCGCCGCGACTTCTGGCGCGACTACTATTTCAATGCCGGTCCCAAGGCGATGAGTGATGGCGAAGATGCCGTGCAGCCCGCCCTTGATGGTCTGCTGGCGGATCATCTGATGCGCGACACCCGCAAAGGTCACGTGACCTTTGTCGGCGCAGGCCCGGGTGATCCAGAGCTGCTGACCCTAAAGGCGCGCAAGGCCTTGGATGAGGCAGACGTGGTGATCTACGATCGCCTGATTTCGAAGGAAATCCTGGAGCTTGCCCGCCGCGAGGCCACGATGATCGACGTGGGCAAAGAGGCCTTTGGCCCTTCCACTCCGCAAGAGACCATCAACGATCTGATCGTGGAACATGGGCTGAAAGGTGCGCAGGTCGTGCGCCTGAAATCCGGTGACGCCACTGTCTTCGGTCGTCTGGATGAAGAGATCGAGGCCATGACCGAGGCCGGGGTGGACTATCACATCGTGCCGGGCATCACGGCGGCGTCCGCTGCTGTCGCCTCCATCGGTCAGTCGCTGACCCGCCGAGGCCGCAACTCCTCCGTCCGGTTCCTGACCGGCCACGACACCCGCGGCTTTGCCGATCACGATTGGAAGGCGTTGGCCCGCCCCGGTGAGGTAGCGGCCATCTACATGGGCAAGAAATCGGCCCGTTTCATTCAAGGTCGCCTGATGATGCATGGCATTGATCCAGCCACGCCCGTGACCTTCGTGGAAAACGCGAGCCGCGCTGATCAGCAGGTCCTCTCCACCACGGTGGCCGAGATGGAACCGACCCTCACCGAGGCCGGTCTGGGCGGCCCTGCCCTGACCTTTATTGGCCTTGCCCCACGTGCGGCCATCGCCGCCATCCCCGAGATCCCCATGCCCCACATGCAGGAGGCGCACTGATGCCCAAAGCGTTCACCCCCAAAGTTGTCACCGCCAACCACCTGCTGGCAGGCGATGTGATCTACCAAACTGCTGATGGCTGGACCCGCAAGCTGGAAGAGGCCGAAGTACTGACCGATGAGGCCGATGCCGATCTGCGCCTCATCGAAGCCAGCCAACAGGTGGACGAAGTTGTCGGCGCCTATCTGGCCGATGTGGCGGTTGAGGACGGCGTGCCTGTCCCCACCCATTTCCGCGAAACCTTCCGGGCCACCGGCCCCAGCAACTACGCCCATGGCAAGCAAGTGGAGCTGTCCTGATGTATAGCTATTCCGAATTCGACGCCGCCTTTCTGGCCGAACGCAACCGCCAGTTCCGCCAGCAGGTGGAGCGCCGCGTCTCGGGCGCACTGACCGAGGATGAATTCAAGCCCTTGCGCCTGATGAACGGTCTGTATCTGCAACTGCACGCGTACATGCTGCGCGTCGCCATCCCCTATGGCACGCTGTCGTCAGCCAAGATGCGCAAGCTGGCTGAAATCGCGGAGCGCTGGGACAAGGGCTATGGCCACTTCACCACGCGCCAGAATATCCAGTACAACTGGCCCGAACTGAAAGACGTGCCGGACATGCTGGACGCGCTGGCCGAAGTTGGCATGCATGCCATCCAGACTTCTGGCAACACGATCCGCAACGTGACGGCGGACCATTTCGCGGGCGCTGCGGCGGACGAGATTGCCGACCCGCGCCCCGTGGCCGAGCTGATGCGCCAGTGGTCCACCGACCACCCTGAATTCCAGTTCATGCCGCGCAAGTTCAAGATCGCGATCACCGGCAGCCCGAATGACCGTGCCGTGACAAAGGCGCATGATATCGGCATCCGCATGGTCGCGCGTGACGGCGCGCGCGGCTACGAAATTATCGTGGGTGGTGGTCTGGGCCGGACCCCGATGATCGGCAAGGTTATCAATGACTTCCTGCCCGAAGCTGATTTGCTTCCCTATCTTGAGGCCATCGTGTCCGTCTGGAACCAGATCGGCCGCCGCGACAACAAGTACAAGGCGCGGATCAAGATCACTGTGCATGAACACGGCATTGATGAAATACGCCGCCTTGTGGACGAACGGTTCGAAGAGACACGTAAAACCTTCTCGGGCGTGGACGTGCAGATGCTGCGCGAGATCGAAGAACATTTCGCGGCCCCCGCCTTTATCACGAAGTCGGAGGCACCATTCAAAGACGCCTATCACAACGATCCCGTGTTCCGGTCATGGGCAGATACGAACCTGACGGCGCACAAGGCGGATGGGTACAAGATCGTGTCGATTTCGCTGAAGAAACATGGCGATACCCCCGGCGACGCCACGGCTGACCAAATGCGCCTGATGGCGGACCTTGCCGAAGAGTTCGCCCATGACGAGCTGCGCGTCAGCCACGAGCAAAATGTGATCCTGCCACATGTGCATGTGTCCGACCTGCCCGCGATCCACGCGCGGCTTAAAGAAGCTGGCCTCGCCACTGCCAATATTGGACTGATTAGCGATATCATCGCCTGCCCCGGTATGGATTATTGCGCGCTGGCCACCGCCCGCTCGATCCCGATTGCGCAAGAGATTGCGACCGCCTTTGACGATCTGAAACGCGAGCACGAGATCGGCGCGCTGAAGATCAAGATCTCGGGCTGCATCAACGCCTGTGGCCACCACCATGTGGGCCATATCGGCATCCTAGGCCTCGACCGCGCGGGAGTGGAGAACTACCAGATCACGCTGGGCGGCGATCACACCGAGACGGCCGCCGTAGGGGACCGGGTTGGCCCCGGCTTCTCTGCCGATGATGTGGTGCCAGCGGTCGAGCGGATCGTGGACACGTATCTCGATCTGCGCAGCAGCGAAGATGAGGAGTTCATCGACACCTACCGCCGCACCGGCCTCGCCCCGTTCAAGGCGGCACTCTACCCCGAGACCAAGGTGGCGGCGGAGTAATATCCCATGCTTCATCTTGCCCAGAAAACTTCCCCCGGAGGGCCGGTCCGCCCGGAAGCGCACGTGATGGTCAGCGCGCTGAATGCGCAACTGACCCATCACGGCGCCACCGATGTGCTGCGCGCGGCATTCGAGGCGGTGCCAGACATCGCATTGGTGTCCAGTTTCGGGGCGGAATCGGTGGTTCTGTTGCACCTTGCGGCGATGGTGAAGCGGGACGTGCCGGTGATCTTCATCGACACGGAAATGCTGTTTGCTGAAACGCTGGTCTACCAGCAAGACGTGGCCGAGCGACTCAGATTGGAAAATGTGACCGTGATCCGGGCGGATGAAATCCGCAAGCAGGACCCGGATGGCACGTTGCATCAGCGCGACACAGATGCGTGCTGCGCGTTACGCAAGACCGTGCCACTACAACGGGCACTCGCGCCCCACAGCGGCTGGATGACGGGTCGGAAGCGGTATCAGTCGGGAACGCGCTCGACGCTGGAATTCTTCGAGGTCGAAGAAGCGACGGGGCGCATCAAGGTCAACCCGCTGGCCCGCTGGGCACCTGAGGATGTGCGCGACTACATGGAAGAGAACCGCCTGCCCCGGCACCCGCTGGTGGCACAAGGATATCCCAGCATCGGTTGTGCGCCCTGCACGTCGCCGGTGGCAGAGGGCGAGGACCCGCGCGCGGGGCGCTGGCGGGATCAGGACAAGGACGAATGTGGCATCCACTTTGTCGATGGCAAACTGGTGCGCGTAGGAGAAAGCAAATGACAATTGTTGTAACGGATCAGGGCTTTGGGCCGGACACTTGGGATGGCGGCTACGCTCCGCTTGGCGAGGCTGCGAATGATGCGGCAGCGCTCGACGTACCAAGCGATGCGGACCCCGATCAGATCCCGCTGAATGCGGATATCATCCGCGTGGATTTCCCCAGCTTTGCCGATGGCCGCGGTTTCACCATTGCCCGGATGCTGCGCCTGCGCGGGTATCAGGGCCGTCTGCGCGCCAAGGGCCACGTGATTTCGGATCAATACGCCATGGCCCGCCGCTCGGGCTTTGACGAGGTTGAGATCAGCCAAGCCCTAGCCGCGCGCCAACCCGAGGATCAGTGGCAGTTCCGCAGCGAGTGGCAAGCCCATGATTATCAGGCACGGCTGCGCGGTGCGTCCAACCACTAAAGCCCCGTCATCTGACCCAGATCAAGGCGCGCGACCTTTCGCGCACTTACCCAACTACAAAATTCTTCCCAAATAGAGAGGCGCGGGTGTAAACCCGCGTTGACATATACATGACCGAGCAAACACCCGTGAACGAGACAACCGCCGTCAAGGCCACCCCGACCCTGCCCGATGCCCAGACGGTGACGGAGATCGAACACTACACCGATCGTCTGTTCCGCTTCCGCTGTACGCGACCCGCATCCTTGCGCTTTCGCTCGGGCGAGTTCGTGATGATCGGCCTGATGGGTGATCCGCACCCCGAGACCGGCAAACGGAAGCCGCTTTTGCGCGCCTACTCCATCGCGTCGCCATCCTGGGACGAGGAACTGGAATTCTATTCCATCAAGGTACAGGACGGCCCGCTGACCTCGAAGCTGCAGCACATCCAGCCGGGCGACGAAATCATTCTGCGCCCCAAGCCTGTGGGCACGTTGGTGCATGACGCCCTTCTGCCCGGCAAGCGCATCTGGTTCTTTGCCACGGGCACGGGCTTTGCGCCTTTCGCGAGCCTGCTGCGCGAGCCGCAGACCTATGAGGATTACGACGAGGTCATCATCACCCACACCTGCCGTGAGGTGGGCGAGCTGACCTATGGCCGCGACCTGATCGAGAGCCTGAAAACGGATGAGCTGCTGAACGAGGTGATCGGCGAAGGCTTCTGGAAGAAGATCAAGTACTACCCCACTACCACCCGCGAAGAGAGCCCCAAGATGGGCCGCATCACCGACCTAATGAAATCCGGTGAAGCCTTCAAGGATCTGGGCGTGGAACCGCTGAACCCTGAAAGCGATCGCGCGATGATTTGCGGCAATCTGGCCTTCAACCTCGAACTGAAAGAGATGTTCGAGGAGTACGGGCTGGAAGAAGGCGCCAATTCCAAGCCGGCGCATTACGTGGTGGAAAAAGCGTTCCTCGACTGACGTAAGTGCATCCTTTGCATCAGCTATCCTGATCCTGTGCAATCAGGGTCAGGAACGTATCGATCAGCGTCATGTCTTTGGACACTTCGGGGTCGAACACCCCTTTGTGGGTCCAGCTGAGCGACAGGGCGCTGTAAGCAGCGGCCCATGACAGCAGATGGGTTTGCGAGACATTCAGCGCGGCGGACCACTGCACCGCCCGGCGCAGGATCACAGCCGGGTCAGAAAAGATCGCATCCGATCCAAGCGGGTTTCGGAACGCGTTGGCCAGTTCGTATGTCGCCTCACCCAACACACCCTTGGCGTCAAAGGCCAGAAAGCCGCGGTCGCTGCCCCGCACGTTGTCGTGGTGCAGGTCACCGTGCAACGGGCGGATATTCGTTTGATTGGCCAGCAGCGGCTGCGCCAGTTCGCGTGCGGCTTGTACCGTTGCCCGCACGCTAGACGGACAATCCGGGGTGAAGGTCGCTGCAAAGAGCGCCTCGAACCTATGCGGCAACGGATCAAGGCTGCGCGGCGGGTCTATCCGGCTTTGGTGCAATTGCTGTGCGACATCGCCAAGGATTTGGGTTGCCTGCTGATCGTCCCCCTGACGCACCATGTCGCCCAGCGACGGGCCGTCCAGCCATTCCATCAGAACGGCTGCGCCTGCCCTCTCGAATACGCGCGCCGCACCCTGCCCGTTCAAGGCGGTGAGCAAGTCGAACCCCGGGGCTTCGTCCCGCAAGTCATCATCTGTGTAGCATTTCAAGCAGGCTGTGGTGCCGTCCGCACGTTTGACCCGCCAGAGCGATGCAATAGGCGTGTCCGTCAGGTGTTGAGCCTGTGTGATTTGGAAGGCGGTCAGTAAACTGGTGTCAGGTTGCATGTCGCATGGGTATTGTTCCTGCTTCGACATGTCCAATGCCCGATCAGGTGGGCAAGAAAAAGGCCGCGCCCCAAGGGTTGGGACGCGGCCATATCACCGTTTGCTGACAGCTTGGATCAGAGACCCATCGCCTGTTTCAGCTGGTCCAGAAGGCCTTCCAGCACTTCGGGATTGTTTTGCGCCTGTTCGATCCCGGCTTTGAGCGTTGTTTTTTGCACGACGCTCAACGCTTCGGAGTTGTCGATCATCTCGGCGACCTTGTCGAACTCGAAGCCGTCGACGGTCAGCAGGTCAGCGACACCGCCATCCGTTGCACTTTCAGTTGCTACGCTTGCGGTGTCGGTCGCTGCGTCAGTCGTTGCATCCGTCGCTTCGGCTGCCGTGTCTTCCACGGCCTCTGTCGTTTCGGTTGCTGCACCTTCCGCGGTGTCGGTCGCGGCATCTGCCGTATCGGTCACAGCATCCGTTGTCGCCTCGACGGCGTCGGTTGCACCTTCGGCAGCATCTGTCGCTGTCTCGGTCGCGGCATCAACCGCATCAGAGGCGGTTTCAGTTGCGGCATCCGCTGCATCCGTTGCCGTCTCTGTTGCTGCGTCAACCGCGTCTGCTGCAGCGTCGGCAGTGTCTTCGACCAGGCTCTGCGCGCCTTCCACGGCATCCGCAGACGCATCGGCGGCGCCTTCGGCTGCGTCTGTAGCGGTATCGGCCACGGCATCGGCAGCCGCTTCTGCGCCTTCAGCCACCGCTTCGCCCGCGTCCGTTGCCGCATCCACGGCTTCACCCACGGCGCTTTCGGTCGCTTCTGCAGCCTCGCCAACGGCATCACTTGCGCTTTCCAGCGCTTCGGGTGCGTTCACGGCGTCCGCCGCTTGCGTCGCCACGTCTTGAGGGGTCTGACCCGAGTATAGCAGATACGCCCCCCGCGATCACGACCGCCACGATAATCCAAATGAGATTCTTCATTGCCCACTCCTTTTGTCCGCGGTCACCCCCTGTGACCGTGTCTTTACTCTCGCGTGTCAGATGCGCAGGCCTGTGAAAAGGTGCAAGGGGGAAATTTGCAGATTTCGGCGCAGGATGGCCGATTCAGAGGGTTGAAGAAAACCAGGGCAAAGAGTAGGTTTTGGCCTCATATTTTTCGGAACGATCAAAGGACGACCACCATCGCTCGCAGACCCCACAACGCGCCGCCGCAACGCGACACCGGCCCGCGCGTCAACGACAAGATCCGCGCCAACGAAATCCGCCTGATTGGCGCCGACGGCGAAAATGTCGGTGTCGTCACCCCCGCCCGCGCCATGGATATGGCCGACGATGCAGGCTTGGACCTGGTTGAAATCTCGCCCAACGCCAATCCGCCCGTGTGCAAGATCATGGATTTCGGCAAGTTCAAGTACGAGACGCAAAAGCGCGAAGCCGAAGCCCGCAAGAAGCAGAAGATCATTGAGGTGAAGGAGGTGAAATTCCGCCCCAACACCGACACCAACGATTACGAAGTGAAGATGCGCAATGTCTTCAAGTTCCTCGAGAACGGGGACAAGGTGAAGGTGACCCTACGGTTCCGCGGGCGCGAGATGGCGCACCAGGATCTGGGGCGTGAGTTGCTGGAGCGCGTGGCCGAAGACACCAAGGAAATCGGCAAAGTCGAAAACTTCCCCAGGATGGAAGGCCGCCAGATGGTCATGATGATCGGGCCGCTGCCGCAGAAGTAACGACCTGTTGTTATCCCAAGTCCCAAGGGCGTCGCTTTCGCGGCGCCCTTTTTGGTGTCAGACGGTCTAGACGTTCACGTTGTCTTTCGTATCGTCATCCTCGGACGGCTCGAACAGTTTGGAACTTAGTTCGATCATCTTGCCCGTTTCTGCCGTGTACTGATCAATCGCCTTCTGCAGAAAGGCCATTTGTACCTCCTGCACTTCGGTGGGCGTCTTGGCGTGTAGCAAAGAGTGCTGCAAGGCAACGTCCTCGCGCACCCGTTCGGCAACAAAGGTCATCCATTCGGCACCCATATCGCTCATTCGTTCGATGGAAGAGGCCCCGAACCAATTGAGCGCGCCGAGGCCAGCCGCTTGCCATTGTGACATGGCATCCGCCATGGTTGATTGGTCTGTATCCTTCGTGTGTTTGTCTGTGCGTTTCATCGTGCGCAATCCTCCCTGTGGCGGGATTATGCTAACACGAGTGGCGCCTGCGTACCTTGCGCACAGTCAAAATTGATGTGCGCACGCGGCCCCTTGCCGAAAAAAGAGGCCAACTTGCGTTGGTGCCTTGTCAGGACGAATATCAGGTCTGCGGATTTGCAGCCGTATCGGCAACAACCACCGCCTGCACGAAGCCGCTGAACGGATCGTCAATGTTGCCTGAGCCATCGCGCAGCAGGAAGTCAGTCGCCACAGTCACGGCATTGCCCGATATCCGGGTGATATCCAGGTCAACCTCTTGCTCCAGCACGTGGTGATCGCCGTTGTTGTACCGCTGGCGAAAGCCTTTGAGCATCGCTTCGGCCTTTTGCACTGTGGATCCAAAGGTGACGGTCTGGGATTCCCGCTGTTTGCGCCCGCGGGTTGGATCGAAATGAATAGTCAGTTGGCGAAATTCGACAGCCATAATAGTAACTCCTTGAATAAATCAGTTTTTCAAATCACTGCTAAATATGCAGTGACACTATCATAACGCGAACCCCTCTTTTTTACCCGTCCATATCTGTATCGCCCTGCCCAACTTGTGAATGTCTGCATGTGAGCGCTCACAGACCCAGCCTTGACCTTGCCCGGGGCGCATTCGACAAGGGGCCGTCATCAACGGAGCCAGAGACCATGCCTGAATTTGCCCGCTACCCCAGCCTTGACGGCGCACCTGTCCTTGTCACCGGCGGCGCATCCGGCATTGGCCGGTTGACGGTCGAAGCCTTTGCCGAACAAGGGGCTAAGGTTGCGTTCCTGGATCGGGATGCGGACGGCGCGGCGGAGGTGACGAAAGCAGCCGGTGCCCCCCATGCATTGTGCGACTTGCGCGACATTGCAGCCACACGGGAAGCGATCGCGGACCTGGCCAGGCAGGTTGGCCCCTTCAAGGTTCTCGTCAACAACGCGGCCCGTGATGACCGGCACAACTGGCAAGACGTGACCCCCGAGTATTGGGACGAACGGATGCAGACCAACCTGCGCCACATGTTCTTTGCCATCCAGGCCGTGGCGCCGGACATGATCAAGGCCGGGGGCGGCTCCATCATCAACATGGGCTCCAATTCCTGGTGGGAAGCTGGAGGTGGCTTTCCGGCGTACACCACGGCCAAAGCTGCCGTACACGGCCTGACCCGCACCATGGCCCACGATCTGGGCGACCACCGCATTCGGGTGAACACGGTTGTGCCCGGCTGGATCATGACGGATCGCCAAAAAGAGCTGTGGGCCACGCCAGAGGCGCTGGAGGCGCACCGTGCACGGCAATGCCTGCCCGACCTGATTGATCCCGTGTACGTGGCGCGGATGGTGCTGTGGCTGGCCTCAGACGATGCTGCAATGTGCACAGCGAACAACTTCATGGTCGAAGCCGGCTCGATCTAGGGCAGTGAAACACCTGCGGACCTTGCACCATCGAACAACTCCCGCAGATGACCGAATTCCGCCACAAGCACGCAGCGTGCAAGGTTCGTGTCCTCGCTGTAGCGGGCAATACACAGCGTGTTTGACGCTCCCCGCTGCACGGCGGCCGTATCCAAAAGCGGCTCAAGCAGTTCCGCATAGCGCTGCATGACCATCGTCAGGTCGTTAAAACATGCTTGGGCCGGTCCGCTCTCTGACCCTTCGCATCTTGCGATTGCCAGAGAAAGGCAATGGGTTTGCATCGGCGCGCGCAGCGCATCTCCCAGACCATCAACAGCCTTGGCACACCCCACAATGTTGGCCCGTTGGAATTGTATGTCCTCCGCAAGCAAACTGCAGGCAAAAAGCAAAAGGGCCGCCAGCAGGCAGCCCTTCGATAGGTGAGTCCAAGCGCGGTTCACGCGGCCGCTGTGACGGCCCGCTTGGTCATCACGGCGCAAATATGCGCGCGGTAGTCACCCGTTCCATGCAGATCACTGATCATATTGTCGCCGGACAAGCTCAGGCCGTCGATGGCGTCTGCCGAGAAGTTCGACGACAGCGCCGCCTCGGCCTCGGTCCAGCGGAACACACCGTCATTGCTTGCGCCGGTGATCGCAACACGCACGCCATCAGCGTATTTCGCCACGAATACGCCCACGAGCGCAAAGCGCGATGCAGGTTGCACGAACTTCTGGTAATTCGCTTTCTCCGGCACCGGAAAGCGCACCTCGGTGATGATCTCACCTTCGTCCAGCGCCGTGGCGAACATGCCTTGAAAGTAGTCGTCCGCCGCGATCTCACGCGCGTTGGTCTTGATCGTGGCCCCCGATCCCAAGGCAGCCGCCGGATAACAGGCGGAGGGGTCGTTGTTGGCAAGGCTGCCACCGATGGTGCCACGATTGCGCACGGCCGGGTCACCTATATGCGCCGCTGTCGCCGCCAATGCGGGGTAGCCCCCAGCCTCTGCCGCGACCGTGGCGTGGTTGGTCGCTCCACCAACGCAGATTGATCCGTCTTCTCCTGTGCAAACACCGCGCATTTCGTCGATAGCTGACAGGCTCACCAGCTTGTCCGGGCTTGCAAGCCGCTGCTTCAGCGTGGGGATCAGGGTCTGACCGCCGCCAAGGGGCTGGCTTTCGGTACTGTCCGACAACTCCTTGACCGCATCTGCGATCCGGGTCGGTTTTACGACATCAAAGTTGTACATCTTTGGTCCTTTCTCTCGGCAGGATGCGCGTCTTCATCTTGCCAAATAAACTTCGGGGGTCCGGGGGCTGCCCCCCGGTCCCACACTTTCCATTCAGCCGTTCATTGCCCCCCAAACCCTGTCGGGTGACAGCGGCATGTCGATATGGGTCACATCCTTGCCTGCCGATTGCAGCGCATCGACCACAGCGTTGACCACTGCAGGCGGTGACCCGATGGCCCCGGCCTCGCCACATCCCTTCACACCCAACGGATTGTGTGTGCAGGGCGTCTGGCTGGAGTGATCGACAGCGAACATCGGCAGATCGTCGGCGCGTGGCATCGCGTAATCCATGTAGGACGCACTTAGAAGCTGGCCGTTTTCGTCATAGGCGCAGTTTTCCAAGAGCGCCTGGCCAATGCCCTGCGCAATACCGCCATGGACCTGACCGGTCACGATCATCGGGTTGATGATGTTGCCAAAATCATCGGCGGCAGCGAACCGTTCGATGGTCACTTTGCCGGTGTCGGGATCCACTTCAACTTCACAGGCATAAGCCCCTGATGGATAGGTGAAATTCGCCGGATCGTAGAAGGCCGTTTCCTCAAGCCCCGGCTCGATATCCTCAAGCGGGTAGTTGTGCGGCACATAGGCCGCGAGGGTCACATCGCCCCAGGCGACCGACTTGTCGGTCCCCGCAACAGAAAACGCGCCGTCCTTCAACTCAGTGTCGGCCTCGGACGCCTCCAGAAGGTGAGAGGCGATCTTCTTGGCCTTGTTGATGATCTTTTCGGTCGCGCGCACCATGGCGCTTCCCCCAACAGCGATTGAGCGGGAGCCATAGGTTCCCATGCCCATCGGCGTGTTGGCGGTGTCGCCGTGCACGATCTCGACCATGTTCTCGTCGATGCCGATCATCTCGGCCACCACTTGCGCAAAGGACGTCTCGTGCCCCTGCCCGTGGCTGTGACTGCCGGTCATCACAACCAGACCGCCAGTGGCATTCACACGGACGGTCGCGCTTTCATAGAGACCGGCACGTGCACCAAGTTGCCCGACAAGGTTCGACGGAGCAATGCCGCAGGCCTCGATATAGCAGTTCACACCCAAGCCACGCAGCTTGCCGTTCTTTTCACTTTCCGAGCGGCGCGCGGCGAAACCGGCGAAGTCGCCCATCTCCTCAAGCTTGTCCATGGTGCCGTGATAGTCACCGGTGTCGTACTCGACAGCGACCGGTGTGGCATAGGGGAACTCCGTGATGAAGTTCTGGCGGCGCAGTGCAATTGGATCAACGCCCAACTCGCGCGCGGCCTTGTCCACGACACGTTCCAGCTGGAACGTCGCTTCGGGGCGGCCTGCGCCACGGTAAGCGTCGACTGGCACCGTATTGGTAAAGACCGCCTTGACGTTCACGTAGATCAGCGGGGTTTTGTAGTTCCCTGCCATCAGCGTGCCGTGCAGCCAAGTTGGGATCGACGGCGCGAAAGTCGAAAGATACGCGCCCATGTTGGCGTGCGTCTCGGTCCGGACCGCGGTGAAGTTGTTGTCCGCATCCAGCGCCAGTTCGATCTTGGTCACGTGGTCGCGGCCATGCGCGTCCGAGATGAACGCCTCTGTGCGCGAGGATGTCCACTTGACCGGACGGTTGCAGGCCTTGGCGGCAAAGGTGCAAAACGCTTCTTCCTGGTAGTGGAAGATCTTGGTGCCGAAACCGCCGCCCACATCGGGGGCCACGACGCGCAGCTTGTGCTCGGGGATGCCGAGGACGAATGCGCCCATCAGCAACCGGATCACGTGCGGGTTCTGCGACGTCGTATAAAGCGTGCTGTCGTCGGTGCCCTTGGCATAGTCACCAACGGCGACGCGCGGTTCCATTGGGTTGGCGACGAGGCGGTTGTTGACCAGTTCAAGCGAGGTCACATGCGCCGCATCTTCGAACGCCTTGTTCACGGCATCCTTGTTCTCTTCGACAAAGCCCCAGTCGTAACAGAGGTTGTCGTTGAGATCGTCATGCACCTTGGTGGCACCACTTTCGAGCGCCGCTTTCATATCCACCACGGCAGGCAGCTCGTCGATGTCGAGCACGATGGCCTCGGCGGCATCACGGGCCTGTTCGGCGGTGTCGGCCACAACGGCAGCGACAGGTTCGCCCACGTGCCGGACCTTGCCCTGTGCAAGGATCGGGTGTGCTGGTTCCTGCATGGGCTGTCCATGACGGTCCGTGACCTGCCAACCGCAGGGCATGCCGCCCACGCCCTCGAAGTCCGAGCCGGTAAAGACGCGCACCACACCGGGCATCCCGGCAGCGGCCGCGGTGTCGATGCTTTTGATCGTCCCATGCGCGATATCCGAGCGCAGGAAATGCACATAGGCCTGGCCACGGATGTTGATGTCGTCGGTGTAATTCCCGGCCCCTGTCAGGAACCGCACGTCCTCGCGCCGCTTGCTGCTGGCGCCGATGCCTCCGTCTTTTGGCATGTTGTTATTCCTCCCTGTTGGCGTGGCGCGCCTCCCCGCGCGCCTGCTGACTTACAGCCCGGAAGGATATCCGGGCTGCGGAATTTGGTGCTACTCGGCGGCGATGGCCGACACGTCCTGGCCGCTGGCAGCCATGATCGCCTTGACGATGTTGTGGTAGCCCGTGCAGCGACAGATGTTGCCCTCAAGGTATTCCCGGACTTCCGTCTCGGTCGGCTTTGGGTTGTCCTTGAGCAGTGCTGCTGCCGACATCACCATGCCGGGTGTGCAGAAGCCGCATTGCAGTCCGTGATGGTCTTGAAAGGCCTGCTGGATCACGTTCAGCGATCCGTCCGCGTTGGCCTGACCTTCAATCGTGGCCACATCGGCCCCTTCGGCCTCAACAGCGAGCATCGTGCAGGATTTCACGGCCTGCCCATCCACATGCACCACGCAGGCGCCACATTGTGACGTGTCGCAGCCCACGTGGGTTCCTGTCAGCATCAGCTGGTCGCGCAGGAAAGACGACAGCAATGTGCGTCCCTCGACCTCGCCAGACGCAGCCTTTCCGTTCACGGTCATCGAGACCTGTGCCATGGCATCCTCCCTTTTGGCGTTCTTGTTGTCATCAAGTTAAGCATGGGTCGTGGCACTTGAGAATAGAAAACTTCGCCGCATCCGCGAAATCGCAAGATCGCGCAGTGCCTTAGCATATCAGCTTTCTCTCGGTCGGGGCCGTGTCGGGATTTCCTTGAGCAAACCGCCAACCCCCATCTGCGCGATGTCTGCGGGCGTCAGGTCCACGCCACAGATCAGCCGTTCCAGCACCCAATCAGCACCGTTGAGTGCAGGTGAGCGCGCGCATCCGGGCAGGCCGATCACTGGCCTGTCCTGGTGTGTTCCGAAAAAGAGCAGATTGCCCGGATCAACTGGCATGCCATAGGCAGTGACGGTTCCACCTGCCTCACGCACCGCTGACGGTGCGACATCGTGCATGTCCGATGTGGCGGACGCCGTAAGGATGAAAACAAATTCGCCCTCTGCCTCTGCGACGGCTTGGGCCAGCGGGGCGTCGCGATGCGGCACCACCACCCGGGGCGTCAGCGACACATTCAGGCGGTCAAGCCGTCCGGTCAAAGCAGCGCGGCCCTTGGACGACGGTTCGGCGTTGCCGACCTGTGTTTCGATCAACGTTGCCGTTGAGTATTGCGGGCTCACGATACGGATTGCGTTGGCCGCATCTGCTGTTGCTCTGTCCAGTGCGTCCTGCGACACGGCATAGGATATGATCTTGATCGTGGCGACCATCGTGCGCGCATCGACTCGATGGAATGGCGGCACCGTGGCAATGGTGATCATAGGATCAACGGCATTGATGCCTGAGAGCCGGTCCGCATCTAGCAGGGCGACACCCGGCCCTGTCGCGTAGAGGTTCACGCGCCCTGCCCCAGCCGCACTGACACGCAGCCCCTGTTCCTCGGGCGTTGGCACGACGGCCGCGGCGAGAGCTTCGGCAGCACTGTTTTCTTCGATGTCGCCTGGGTCGAGCGCCGCGACCGTCAGCGTGTCGTGACCCGCCGCTGTCAGTTCTGCAATGTCGTCAACGGTCAGCACGGTTCCTTTGGGCACGCGGCGGGACTGACCCACCAACGAATGGGCGAGCGTTGTGCCAAGCGCATCCGCTGCGGGCCTTGGGCCGAACTTCATGCGTCTTGCCTGAGTGTTGCCACCATCTGTGCCAGGATGGACACCGCGATCTCTGGCGGGCTTGCCGCACCAATATCGAGTCCAATGGGCCCTTTAATCCGCGCGATCTGGTCTGCGGTGAACCCCGCCTCTTCCAGCCGGGCCGCGCGTTTGGCATGTGTGCGCGTCGAGCCGAGCGCGCCGATATAGAACGCCTCGGACTTCAACGCGATATGGAGCGCCGGATCATCCAGTTTCGGGTCATGTGTCAGCAGGACCAGGGCGGTGCGGGCATCCACACCGATCTCGGCCAGCGCTTCGTCCGGCCAGTCATTGATCACGCGTTCACCTGGGAAGCGGGCCTCTGACCCGAAGGCTTCTCGGGGGTCGATGATATAGGGGTCATAGCCAGCCAGTTTCGCCATGGGCACAAGCGCCTGGGCGATGTGCACACCGCCAACAATCGCCAGTCGCAGCGGAGGGTTGTGAATGGCGACAAAGGTCTTGCCATCCTCCTCCATCCCCGTGCGGTCCTTGGCAAAGCGTGCCGCATGGCCGTCGTAGTCCAGCCGCCTGTCCCAGCTTTCAGTGTCGACCACATAGGCTGCCTGTCGGCGCGTCGCGCGGGCCGTAACAAGCGCATCAAGCGTGTCTTCGGGCATCGCCGACCCCACCGGCTCAACGAGGATCTTGATCGTGCCGCCGCAGGCCAGCCCCACTGCAAAGGCGTCGCCATCGCTGACCCCGTATTCAAGCAACCTCGGACTACCATTTTCGAGCGCTTCCATCGCCTCGACCACCACGGCGCCCTCGACGCAGCCGCCCGAGACGGAGCCCATCATATCGCCGTCGCCCGACACGACCATCTGGGCGCCTGCGCGACGTGGCGCGCTGCCCCATGTTTCGATCACGGTGGCAAGGGCCGCGCCCTTGCCCGCTTTGATCCATTCGAGCGCTTGTTCCGGCGCGGTTTCAACCGACGACATGCGATCCGTCCATTTTTGCTGGTTCCATCCCACGCAAAGCGTATGCGGTGACTTTGCGGGAACACAACCCTGACTTAAGCACAGGTTGTTGCGCGCGCTTATGCTTGCGCGTTCCCCGCCTGCGGCCTACATCCGTATGCAAGACCAGCCGGAGACCAGCCAGATGCCCATGCAAGCCCGAGAGATCGAAGATCTGATCCGCGAGAGCTTTCCCGACGCCAAGATCACCATCACGGATTTGGCGGGTGACGGAAACCACTATTCGGCCGAGGTGATCGACGCATCGTTTGCCGGTATGAACCGTGTGCAACAACACCGGGCCGTCACAAAGGCGCTGAAGGGCAAGATGGATGGCAGTCATGGCGAGTTGCATGCGCTGGCCCTGACGACAAAGGCGCCATGATGAATGCCGTTTGGCATATGGTGACCATGCCGTTTCGACGGGCACCGCGGCGTCCATTGTCGGCGCGCCGTCCCGATCGTGACGAGATGGGTCAGACCAGGGTCGTACCGTTGGGTATGGAAGCGACTGATCTGACGCTTGTGAACAAGGTCAACCGACGCAATGACGCTTTGGAGCGTGTAAACCAGGTCAAAACGGATGGAACCGCGAAAAAGGGCGGCTACATGGCGGAAGCCAGCACGCATATCCAAGCGATGCCCGAAGATGAAACCTATGCCGCGCGGTTTCACCGCGCTTTCCACAAGAAAGGCAAATAGAATGAGCGACGCCGCAAACCGGATCACCGAAACCATCAATGCAAACCCTGTGGTGCTGTACATGAAGGGCACCAAGTCGATGCCACAATGCGGTTTTTCCAGCCGCGTGGCCGGTGTGCTGAACTACATGGGCGTGGATTTCGCCGACGTGAATGTTTTGGCGGATGAAGACCTGCGCCAAGGCATTAAGGAGTTTTCGGATTGGCCGACCATCCCTCAGCTGTATGTCAAAGGCGAGTTCGTCGGCGGATGCGACATCATCACCGAAATGACACTGTCCGGCGAATTGGACACGCTGTTTGATGAAAGCGGCGTAACCTATGACAAAGACGCGGCGGACAAAATCCGCGAAGCCAACGGATAAGCAGTTGGGCGCACGACACGTGCGCCTTACGGTTCAAAGAAAGAAGGCGTGCCGGGTTGGCACGCCTTTTTTTGTTTCGCGGGAATGCGCAGCAAGTTGCGCTTTATGCTGTCTTCTCTTCCACTTCTGCGGCGAGAGCTTCGGCTCGGGCCGCCAACTCGGCCAGCGTGTCGGTCACCGCTTGCGGCACGACGGGCACCTCTATCCTTTCCGGCTCTGGCGCGCCCATGGTGCGCAGCCCTTCCAGTTCCGCCTCGCGTTCGGCCAGTTTGGCTTCGACCTCGGCCACGCGATCTTCGACGCTCGCCGTCTTGTCCGCCAGCATCAGACCGGCCATCAGCAGCATCCGCGCTTCCGGCATGCGCCCGGCCTGATCGGCCAGCACCTGCGCTTCGTCATCGAGCATCTTGGCCGCGGAGTGCAGATAGCTTTCTTCACCCTCCTGGCAGGCAACCTGAAAAGGGCGCCCGCCGATGTTGATTGTGACCTCAGGCATCTGCATCCTCCTCTTCCGGGGCTTCGAGTTGGTCGAGCAGCGGGGTCAGCGCCCCGATGATGCTGTTGGCTTCGGCCACATCTGCAGCGCGGGCAGCCCGCAGACCTTCAAGCTCGGCCATCATGGATTTGTTGATCAGGTGCGCTTCCCCGACGCCTTCCTCGTTCGCTGTGCGCAAGGCGGCGTTCGACTCGCGTAACTGCTCGTTCGCCTTGCGCAGCCTTTGGAGTTCAAGGTCCAATTCCTGCACTCGGGCTTGCGCCGCATCGGCAGTGGCCTTGGCGTCGGAGGTGGCAGCTTCTTGCCGTTCGGACAGCTTGCGCACCCGCTCCGTCAGCTGCGCGTTCGCAACACGCTCATCATCCAAGGCTGTTTGCAAGGCCCCCGTGTCGTCGGCCCCTGCCGTGTCCAGCCCCTCAAGGCCGGTGGCGATCCTGTCCATCGCGGCGGTCAGCCGCTGCTGCAATCCGTCGATATCGCTCATTTCCTGTGCCTGTCCCCTTTTTCCTCGCGCATGGGCGCAATGGTTCCATCCGCCCGGACTGTTCAGATCGATTTAGCGTCCGGTTGGGCCTGAGTTTAGCCAAAGAGGTATGGAAATGCGCCCCCCTTTGCGATCAACCACTTGCAGGGCGGCTTTGATGTAGCAAAACGCCGCTTGCCGTCAGATGCCCCGATTTGCTTGGGCACAGCGCCTTGATCTTTGGTCTTTGCCTGATATGCAGCCTCAAACCAAATTCCAAAGGACGAGCAATTCCGTGGATCTGACAGCCCTTCGCACCGCCCATCCCGACCACTGGTCCAAGGCCACCGCCATCCGTGCCTTGACCCTTGATGCCGTGGCCGCCGCCAATTCCGGCCACTCAGGCATGCCCATGGGGATGGCCGATGTGGCCACCGTCCTGTTTGAAAAGCACCTGAAATTCGACGCCAAGTCACCGGACTGGCCCGACCGCGACCGGTTCATTCTGTCTGCCGGTCACGGCTCAATGCTGCTTTATTCCCTGCTGCACCTGACCGGCTACGAGGATATGACCCTTGAGCAGGTCAAGAACTTCCGTCAGTGGGGCGCGATCACTGCAGGCCACCCGGAATATGGCCACGCCAAGGGAATCGAGACTACCACTGGCCCACTGGGCCAAGGCGTTTCGAACGCCGTAGGCTTTGCCATGGCCGAGGAAATCCTGCGCGCCCAATACGGCAAGAAGGTTGTCGATCACTATACCTATGCCATCGCAGGTGATGGATGCCTGATGGAAGGTGTCAGCCAGGAAGCCATCACGCTTGCTGGCCGTCACCAACTGGGCAAGCTGATTGTCTTCTGGGACAACAACAACATCACGATTGACGGGCCGCTATCACTGGCAGACAACACCGACCAGCCGCAGCGCTTCAAGTCTGCAGGCTGGGCCGTGATCGAGATTGACGGCCACGATCCGGAGGCAATTGACGCCGCGATCACCAAGGCGAAGACACAGAAAAAGCCCACCATGATTGCCTGCAAGACGCATATTGCACTGGGTCATGCGGCACAGGATACGTCCAAAGGCCACGGCGCGTTGACCGACCAGACGCAGTTGCAGGACGCCAAGGCGGCATATGGCTGGACCACCGGACCGTTCGATGTGCCCGCCGATGTCAAAGCCGCGTGGGAGGCCATCGGCACCCGTGGGGCCGAAGCGCGCGCAGCCTGGGAAGAGCGGTTTGCCTCCATTTCAGGCTCAAAGCAGGCTCAGTTCAACCGGACCCTCGCCCGTGAGGTGCCCAAGAAGCTGTCGGCTATCATCAAAGCGTTCAAAAAGCAGATGTCGGAAAGCGCGCCCAAGTTGGCGACGCGGGCGGCATCTGAAAAGGCACTTGAAGTCATCAACCCGGTGATGCCTGAAACCGTAGGCGGCTCGGCTGACTTGACCGGATCGAACAACACCAAGACGGGCGATCTGGGTGTGTTCGACACCGACAACCGTGGCGGTCGCTATGTGTACTGGGGTATCCGTGAGCACGGCATGGCCGCCGCAATGAACGGCATGGCGCTGCATGGTGGCATCCGTCCGTATGGCGGCACGTTCATGTGCTTCACTGACTATGCCCGCCCCGCCATGCGTCTGGCGGCCCTGATGAAAATCCCGACGGTGTTCGTCATGACCCATGACAGCATCGGCCTGGGCGAAGATGGCCCGACTCACCAGCCGGTCGAGCACCTGGCCATCAGCCGGGCCACGCCCAATACCATGGTGTTTCGCCCCGCCGATGCGGTGGAAACCGCTGAAAGCTGGGAACTTGCGCTGTCATCCACTGAAACGCCGTCGGTCCTGTCCCTGACCCGTCAGGGCCTGCCGACAGTACGCACAGAGCACAAGCTGAAGAACATGACGGCCCAGGGCGCTTATGTGCTGGCTGAGGCGGAAGGTAAGCGCCAGGTGATTCTGATTGCCTCAGGTTCAGAGGTCTCTATCGCACTCGAAGCCCGTGAAACCCTGCAAAATGCCGGTATCGGTACACGTGTCGTATCCATGCCCTGCATGGAGTTGTTTGCACAGCAGGATGAGAGCTATCGCCGCAAAGTCTTGCCTGCGGGAGCCGCTCGTATCGGCATCGAAGCAGCGGTGCGTCAGGGCTGGGATCGTTGGCTGCTGGGCGAACGTGGCAAGGCCAACAAGGCGAATTTCGTGGGTATGGACGACTTTGGCGCATCCGCGCCTGCCGACGTCCTGTTCGAAAAATTCGGCATCACGGCGGAAATAGTGGTCAAGAAGGCAAAGGCGCTTATGTGAGCGAATGAGTGCCGTTAACGCCCCGGTTGAAATTTTGTGCTGTTATTAGTGTCCCAGGTGTGGAAACTGGCACACACGTATTTGGAGAGTGAGCGCAAACAATAGGGCACGCGTGATTGGCATATTGATCATAGCCACAATTCTGGCCGCCGGTGGGGCAATAACAGCTTTGGCAATGGGCGCCAGTTGGTGGGTTGCCCTGCTTATCTATTCGTTCGGCGGCGCGGCTTTGACCGTTGCCATGACTATGCTTGTTTCGCTTAGAAAAGATACGTGTGATCCCGCCCTGCCCATGTCTTCTGCGGCAGAATCTCAGGACTCGATGGTGGACGCCAAGATCAGTCCCAAGCCGCACGCGGAAACGGTCTGACATCAGATCGCCCGCGCCAGGAAAACTGTACTTAGCTTAATGATCAGGCACGCGAAAGCGATGCAGACACGCCGCGCCAGATCGGCGTGATGATCTTTTCTCCAACCGGAATGAGTGCAAAGCCCAAGGCAAGGCCCAAGATTCCATCAACGCCAGCCTTGGTGATCCAAGACACAAAGCCCGACGCCCCCTCGACCATGGCTCCCGCCGATTTGCCGAGGCCATAGATTATCTCTTCCGGTGTGTGCCAACCCATTTCTGCCAAACCGTGCACGATGATGGACCCACCAACCCACAGCATGGCTGCCGTTCCGACGATTGTCAGCAGCTTCATAAAGCCTGGCATCACCTTGACCAGCCCTCGCCCCAGCGCGCGTGTCAGGCCAAGGCGACCATTGTTTGCCATGGCGAGGCCAGCGTCATCCGCCTTCACGATCAATGCAACGGATCCATAGACCGCCACTGTAATCATGATGGCCACCGCCGCCAGCGTCGCGGCTTCCATCCAAAAATTGCTTTCGGGGATGGCTGCCAGTGAGATCGTCATGATCTCCGCCGATAGGATAAAATCGGTCTTGATGGCACCTTGGGCCTTCTGCTCTTCCAGATGCGCCGGGTCTTGAACTTCAGTCTCTTTGCCTGGGTAATCATCGTGCCCATGGCCCCACCCCAGCACATGCGCCACCTTCTCCGCCCCTTCGAAACACAAATAGGCTCCGCCCAGCATCAGAAGCGGCGGAATGGCCCAAGGCGCGAAGTTGGCCAGCAGCAGACCGATGGGCAACAGGAACACGAGCTTGTTCTTGAACGACCCCTTGGCGATACGCCAGATGATTGGCAATTCGCGGTCAGCTGAAAAGCCCGCAACGTATTTCGGCGTCACCGCAGCGTCGTCGATCACAGCGCCAGCCGCCTTTGCCCCTGCCTTGGCCGCCTGCCCAATCACATCATCCACCGATGCGGCCGCCACTTTGGCGATTCCCGCAACGTCGTCCAAAAGAGCCAAAAGTCCGCTCATTTCGCCCGTTCCCTCGTTTTGTCCTTACGTTAGCGCATAACACAGTGTGGCGGTTCCGCATACTGTTAGCGCGAACTGCATACAATGGAACACGTTTATCGCTAACACTCTGATTAATATTCTCTTTTCCCCTTCTCTCATTGCGGCGTAGCGGCTATCACGCTCGCGACATTCAAGCTGCCCCAGCGGAAGGACGACCGGAAACATGACCATCAAAGTCGGAATTAACGGGTTTGGACGCATTGGGCGCTGCACCCTCAGCCATATTGCAACGTCGCTGCGCAACGACATCGACGTGGTGGCTGTGAACGCCACGGGGCCGTTGGAAACGGCCGCCCACCTGATCAAGTATGACAGCGTGCACGGTCGTTTCCCAAACGAGGTGAAACTGACCAACGATACGATGGATCTGGGCCGTGGGCCGATCCGCATGATGTCCACCTACGACATGAATGAATTGGACTGGACCGGCGTGGACGTGGTGCTGGAATGCACGGGCAAGTTCAACGACGGCGAAAAGGCCAAGGTCCACATGGACCGCGGCGCTAAGAAAGTGCTGCTGTCGGCGCCGGGCAAAAACGTGGACAAGACGGTTGTCTTCGGCGTGAACGACGAACAGCTCGCCGCCAATGACCGGATGATTTCCAACGGGTCGTGTACCACGAACTGCCTTGCCCCACTGGCCAAGGTTCTGGACCGCGCGTTTGGCATCGAACGCGGTGTGATGACCACGATCCACAGCTACACGGGCGATCAGCCGACACTGGACCGTCGGCACGACGATTTATACCGGGCCCGCGCCGCGGCGATGGCCATGATCCCAACCTCGACCGGTGCTGCCAAGGCTCTGGGCGAAGTCCTACCGAACCTCGCAGGCAAGCTCGATGGCACCGCCATGCGCGTGCCCACGCCGAATGTGAGCGCCGTGGACCTGACATTTGAAGCCAGTCGCGACGTGACCGTCGAAGAGGTCAATGCCGCCATGGCCGAGGCTGCAGCCGGCCCCATGGGTCGTGTGCTGGCCTATGATGACGAACAGAAGGTCAGCGTTGATTTCAACCACACCGAACACTCGTCCATCTTTGCCCCCGACCAGACAAAGGTGGTGGGCAACCGAATGGTGCGCGTGCTGGCATGGTATGACAATGAATGGGCGTTTTCGGTCCGCATGGCAGATGTCGCGGTTGCCATGGGTCGCCTGACCTGAACAACTCTACAGGTTGCAAGCATCGGGTGGGGCTGTCACAACAGCCCTGCCCTTTTTCTTTGTGACGCAGCCCCATGACCAACCGCATCGCCCTTGTCCTTGCCCTGCTGATCATCGGCGCGATCACCCTGGATGTGATGCTGTATGGTAAGGAACACCTCATTTTCCTGGGCAAGAAATTCGCTGAGCTGCTGGAGTGGATCGCGTTCTGGCGCTGACCCGCGCCCGACATGTCGCACCGATTTGACCGGCATCCCCGGTTGACAATCGCGTCGCTTTGCATTTGTTAGCGGTAACGGCGCTCCCCTCAGCTTCGGGGCCGCGTTCAGACATCATTCTGACACCAGACATGGGGGATACCATGGCCATCAAAGTTGCAATCAACGGGTTCGGGCGCATCGGGCGCAACGTGCTACGCGCGATCGTCGAAAGCGGTCGGACAGATATCGAGGTGGTCGCGATCAACGACCTCGGGCCGGTCGAGACCAACGCCCACCTGCTGCAATATGACAGCGTGCACGGCCGCTTCCCCGCGACGGTGACCGTCGCAGGCGACAGCATCGACGTGGGCCATGGCCCCATCAAGGTCACGGCAGAGCGCAACCCCGCCGACCTGCCTTGGAGCCATGTAGACATCGTGATGGAATGTACCGGCATCTTCACCTCGAAAGAGGCGTGTCAGGCGCATCTTGAGAACGGCAGCAGCCGCGTGCTGATCTCTGCCCCCGGCAAGAACGCCGACAAAACCATCGTCTATGGTGTAAACCATGACACCCTGTCGGGTGACGATGTGGTTGTGTCGAACGCCTCCTGCACCACCAACTGCCTGACGCCCGTCGCCAAGGTGCTGCATGACCAGTTCGGCATCAAGCGCGGCTTCATGACCACCGTGCACAGCTATACCGGCGACCAGCCAACGCTGGACACGATGCACAAGGATCTCTACCGCGCCCGCGCTGCGGCGCTGTCGATGATCCCCACCTCGACCGGGGCAGCCAAGGCCGTTGGTCTGGTCATGCCGGAACTGAACGGCAAGTTGGACGGTGTGGCGATCCGCGTCCCCACACCGAACGTATCCTGTGTCGACCTCACGGTTGAGGTGAATGGCGACGTGACCGTTGAGCAGATTAACGCAGCCATGACCGAAGCCGCCGCCGCTGGCCCACTGAAAGGTGTGCTGGGCATAACGGACGCCAAACTGGTGTCGATGGACTTCAACCACGATCCGCACTCGTCGATCTTTGCCACCGACCAGACCAAGGTCATGGATGGCAACATGGTCCGTATCCTGAGCTGGTATGACAACGAATGGGGTTTCTCGAACCGCATGGGTGACACAGCGGTTGAGATGGGCAACTACCTCTGACCTTTATCGCACCACAGATCGAAAAGGCGCCCCACATGGGCGCCTTTTTTGTTTGCAGCCCCGGCCCCGCGACACAACGCAGATATCCGAGTGGCCACTCGATCTTTCCCGCTTGACGCGCCCCTGTTTCTAGCAGATCGTTTTTTGCGATGGTTCCCGGATGCCGACGGCTAACCGGGATGAAAAGGGAATACGGTGAGGATGCCGATTGGTGCCAAATCCGTAACTGCCCCCGCAACTGTGAGCGGTGAGCGACCCCGATGATCACCACTGAACGCCTGCGTTCGGGAAGGATCGGGCAAGCCCGGACCCGCGAGTCAGGAGACCTGCCATCATCGATGTAACTTCAACCCGGACGGGGCGTCCGGACAGGAAGCCATGATGGTTTTTGCGGAACGACCCGCCAAAAGTGACATGTCTGCCGTACGCCTCGAACTATCGCGGAGGGCGACATGGGCCAACCACCACAGAAGATCACGATATGTACATCCTGTCGGCACAAGGGCAGCAATTGCCGACCCGGCTATGAACTGATTGCAAAATTGCGCGCTGCGATTGCCGCGGCGGGCGACAGCATCACGGACGAGTTTGAAATCTCTGGCGTGGCCTGCATGGCCGGATGCGATCGCCCCTGCACCGTTGCCTATCATGGCACCCGCAAGGCCACTTACCTGTTTGGGGATATCGAAGCGGACACAGACATAGACGACCTCATGGCATTTGCCCGGCAATATGCACAGATGGACGACGGATGGTGTTCATCAGTGGACCGCCCCGGAAAATTGCGCACATCAACACTTGCCCGGGTCCCGGCCGCCATCATCGCGCTGGAAGACAGCAACGTGCGGGCGTCATGAGCGCCGCTGATCTTGTTGCCGAAAACGTCAGTTGGACACCACAGCGTGGCTCGGCCCCGCTGCTGAAACCGACCAGCTTTCACGTTCAGGCTGGGCAGGTTCTGGGTGTCGTTGGGCCAAACGGGGCTGGTAAATCAACGCTGCTGCGGATGATCTACCGCTACTACCGCCCTTCGACCGGCCAAATTCGCATCGCTGGCAAAGACATCTGGTCTGTCCCGCCGCGCACGGCGGCGCAACGTGTGGCGGCGGTCTTGCAGGAACAGGTCTCTTCCTTTGGACTGACAGTGCGCGAGGTCGTGACACTGGGTCGCACACCGCACGGCGCCGGGTTTTCCGCCAGCGGCGCACGAGATGCTGGCATCGTCGCAAGCACGATCAAGCAGTTGCACCTTCAGGATTTCGCGGATCGGGACGTGGCAACACTGTCAGGTGGAGAACGGCAGCGGGTTATGGTGGCCCGTGCACTGGCGCAGGAACCGCAGGTCCTGGTGCTGGATGAGCCGACCAACCACCTTGATATCCGTCATCAGCTCGAGGTGCTGGCACTGATCCGCCAGCTTGACCTCACCATCATCGTCTCGCTGCACGACCTGAACATGGCCGCGCAGACCTGTGACGCCATCCTGCTTCTTGAGAATGGCCACACCAAGGGCTTTGGCCCTCCCGATCAGGTGCTGACCGAAGCACAGGTGTCATCCGCATTCCGTGTCGATGCGCGGCGCGAGCGGCTGAGCCCAAGCGATACCAAACATTTTTCATTCCATTTGCCGACATAGGGCCCCCAATGAAATTCACACTCACCACCCTCATCGCCATCCTGTGCGCCACCGGCGCATTCGCACAAACCACGGTGCAAAGCTGTGACCGTACTGTCACCTTCGATGCCCCGCCACAGGCTGCAATCTCGAACGACGTAAACCTGACCGAGATGATGCTTGTGCTTGGCCTTGCAGACCGGATGGTCGGTTACACAGGTATTTCGGGCTGGAAAACACTGGACGAAGAGATGACGGCGGGCATCGAAGCGCTGCCAGAACTGTCCGCAAAATACCCCAGCAAAGAGGTGCTGATAGGCGCAGACGCAGACTTCTTCTTTGCCGGTTGGAACTACGGCATAAAGGTTGGGGGCGACGTTACACCCGAAACGCTCGCGCCCTTTGGCATCGACGTCTACGAATTGACGGAAAGCTGCATTCACATCGGCGACAAAGATGCCGCCAGCATGGACGACATGTACAACGACCTGCTGAACCTGGGTGCGATTTTTGACGTTTCTGACAAGGCCGAAGCATTGGTCGCAGACTACCGCGCCGATCTGGAGGGGTTTACGGCGGAGCTAGAGCCACTTGAGGCGGCCCCCCGTGTCTTTGTCTATGACAGTGGTGAAGATGTGCCATTTACGGCAGGGCGCTATGCCATGCCCAACGCCCTGATCGAAGCAGCGGGTGGCGCCAACATCATGAATGACTTTGAAAAAAGTTGGGCCACCGTCGGTTGGGAAGCGGTGGTTGAGCGCAATCCCGAAATCATTGTGATCGTGAATTACGGTGAGGTCACAGCTGAGGAAAAACGCGCCTTCATGATGTCCAACCCCGCCTTTGCCGAGATTGATGCAGTCAAAAATAATCGCTTCGTCACCTTGGAATATGTCGAGGCAACACCGGGTCCCCGCAACATCAACGCGGTCAAGACGCTCGCCGCCGCATTCCGCGTGGAGTGATCCGCATGGAGAGAACCAATGCAGCTGTAAAAAACCGCACTTTGACGCGCCCGTTCGCGATCATGGTGAGCTTTGCTGTTCTGGTCCTTTCCATTTCTGCAGCTATTGGCCTGGGTGCGATTCCGATCCCGATGTCGGTGGTTTGGGGCGTAGTCGCTAGCAAGATATCGCCCGACTGGGTGCCCGTGGCATGGTCCTCGGGTCGCGAGGCGATAGTGTGGGACATCCGCTTTCCCCGCACGCTTCTGGCCTGTTGTGTCGGGGCCGGACTTGCAATGGTCGGGGCCAGCCTGCAGGCCGTTACGCGCAACCCGCTGGCCGATCCCCATCTTCTGGGCATCTCTGCCGGCGGCGCGTTTGGCGCCATTCTGGCCTTGCTGCATACGGGTCTGTTTCTGGGCCTGCTCACCGTACCGCTTTTGGCCTTCCTTGGTGCGCTCGCAGCGACGCTGCTTGTGCTGGCGGTGTCCCAGTTTGCCTCGGCAACCAGCGCAGATCGTCTGATCCTCGCAGGTGTTGCCGTGTCCTTCATCGTCATGTCACTGGCCAACATGCTGATCTTTCTTGGTGATCCGCGCGCAACCCATACTGTAGTGTTCTGGATGCTGGGTGGGCTTGGCCTCGCCCAGTGGGGCCAGCTTGTCTTTCCATTTGCAATCCTGGTCGCAGGCGGCGCTTACCTGCGGTTCAACTCCAGCAACCTGAATGCCATGACCATCGGAGATGAAACAGCATCCACATTGGGTATCCCCGTGGCTCGGTTTCGCCTCTCCGTTTTCGTGGTGGGCGCGCTGATCACCGGTGTCATGGTGGCCTTCTCCGGCATCATCGGTTTTGTTGGCCTGATGGTGCCACACATCGTGCGCCTGATCGTCGGGGGCGACTATGCGCGCGTTCTACCTGCTTCTGCCCTACTGGGTGCCGTGTTCCTGATCTGGGCCGATGTTCTTGCGCGCACATTCATGGCGCCCGACGAGGTGCCAATTGGCGTCATCACCGGGCTAATTGGTGGTGTCTTCTTTGTCTGGCTGCTGCGACGGCGCGTGGGCTAGGTAAAGTTCCCTCGACAAACGTGTCGAAAGATCCAGATCAACCGAACCGCTGTTCCAGCGCGTCATTCACAAGCGGTGTCACAAATTTACTGACATCGCCCCCAAGGCGGGCGATTTCCTTGACCAGCTTGGATGCAATCGCCTGGTGTTCGGCTTCGGCCATCAGGAATACGGTTTCGATGCTGTTATCAAGCTGGCGGTTCATGCCGACCATCTGGAATTCGTATTCAAAATCGGCAACGGCCCGCAGTCCACGAATGATAAGCTGTGCTCCGACGTCACGAGCACAATCGATCAACAGGTTTTCAAAGGGATGGGCGACAATCTCGGTCCCCGTCTGCGCGCTCAACTTCGCGCATTCGGCCTCGATCATTGCCACGCGTTCTTCCAATGAGAACAAAGGCCCTTTGTCGCGGTTGATGGCAACGCCAATCACCAACCTGTCGACCATGGGACTGGCCCGCCGAATGATATCAATGTGCCCCAGCGTGATGGGATCGAAGGTGCCAGGGTAAAGGCCGATGCGCATTGGCGGCTCCGTCAGTCGTCTTGGCCGCAATGCAGCATTTCAGACACGCGATTGCAAGCAAACACGACGCAAGCGTCTGGTCAGTGGCCCATAATCATGCCTTGAAGCGCTTCCTTCTCCATCGACAGCTCGGTCAGCCGCGCCTTGACCACGTCGCCGAGGGTGATCAAGCCCACAAGTTGTCCGTCCTCGACGACGGGCATGTGGCGAAATCGGCCTTCCGTCATCTGGGCCAAGATATCGTCCGCCTTGTCGTCGCGCTGGCATGTCACCAGTTTCGACGTCATGAAGTTGTCCACCGGCTCGTTCAGGATGGCTCCACCCCGCTTGGCCAGAAACCGCACGATGTCGCGCTCCGACAGGATACCCTCGGCGGTTAGCCCATCTGTTGAGATGACGACTGTCCCGATCCTGCGCTCGGCAAGGATCTTCGCCGCTTCGGACACCTGCGTGCCGGGTTTCACCGTAACAACAGCGTCATCGGATTTGGATTTGAGAATCTGGTGCACAAGCATGGATCTGGACCTCGTCAATACTGCGACATAACTCAGCGTCTGCCGCCAAGGCCCTGTCTGTCAAGTGTACGAACGTCGCCCGGCGATCCACTGCCGGTTGAAATTTGTCCATGAGCGCGCACCCCAAGCATCAAAAAAGAAGTTGAATATATTCTCGCAAGAGCTTGATTTTATTTATACATATCCTTCAAGTCTCGCAATCTCGGACCGGACACCCTGCACCAAAAGCTCGGCAAACGCGCTCAACCGTCGGTCACGGGTGTCAGACTGATGCCGGATCAGGAAAAAACTGCGCAACAGAGACATCTGGTCCAGAAGCACGCGGCGCAGACCAGGTGCGAATGGCAAGGCAAAGTCGTGCACCACACCGACGCCCGCACCCTGCCGCAGAAGGTTCAACTGCACCGCGACCGAGTTGGACGCCAGTGCAACCCGTTCGACCCCGGCATCGGCCAGATAATCCAGTTCTCGATCAAAGATCATGTCAGGGATGTATCCAACAATCCGGTGTGACTGCAGGTCGGTCATCTTGGCCAGCGGCGCGGCACCCTCCAAATAAGTCTCGCTGGCAGCCAGATGCAGCCGGTAATCTGTAATACGTTGCACCGTCAGCTGCCCCGCTGTCGGTGCACTTACGCCAATGGCCAGATCCGCCTCGCGCCGGGACAGGTTGAACACCCGGGGCAAGGCAACGATCTGAATATCGAGCGCGGGGTGCGCTTTCCCCAAGGCGGCACAGACCTGCGGCAGCACGTAGTTCGCGCATCCATCCGGTGCACCGATGCGCACCTGACCGGTCAACCCGGTCTCAGCCTGGGTAGGCCCTGCCCCGGAAATCCCTTCCGTTGCGGCGCGCATGGCGGCCTCTGCGGTTTCTGCCCGCTCCAGCAACTGCGCCCCCGCATCCGTCAACGCATATCCCTGCGGAGATTTGCGAAACAGAACCACATCCAGATCCCGCTCCAGTCGCGCCACACGCCGACCCAAGGTCGCGGCATCCTTGCGGACATCCTTGGCGGCCGCCGAAAGCGTTTCAGCGCGCGCCACTGCCAGAAACAGGCGCAGATCATCCCAATGTGGCAGCATCAAAACCCCTTCCAATCTGCAAAAATGCAAAATGGTTTTGCCTACTTGCCTCTTTTGCCAGATATTTTGCAAGACTATCCTGCCGCCAACTTCGAAATTCAACACCCCCTCGGGAGGACGCAGAATGCAGGAACTGACCCACTACATCGATGGTGCCCACGTCAAAGGAACATCGGGCCGTTTTGCCGACGTCATGAACCCCGCCACGGGTGAGGTGCAGGCAAGGGTGCCGCTCGCTTCGGCAAGCGAATTGGCCCATGCCGTCGACATTGCTGCCAAAGCGCAACCGGCTTGGGCGGCCACCAACCCGCAACGCCGGGCACGCGTCCTGATGAAATTCGTGACTTTGCTCAACCGCGACATGGACAAGCTGGCCGAAGCGCTCAGCCGCGAGCACGGCAAGACACTTCCCGATGCGGCAGGCGACGTGCAGCGCGGCCTCGAAGTTGTCGAGTACTGCATCGGCGCGCCGCACCTGCTGAAAGGCGAATACACCGACAGCGCCGGCCCCGGCATCGATATGTACTCCATGCGTCAGGCGCTGGGTGTGACGGCGGGCATCACGCCATTCAACTTCCCCGCCATGATCCCGATGTGGATGTTCGCGCCTGCCATCGCCTGCGGCAACGCCTTCATCCTGAAACCCTCCGAGCGCGACCCGTCGGTTCCCCTGATGCTGGCCGAATTGATGGAAGAGGCGGGCCTGCCCAAAGGTATCCTGCAAGTGGTCAATGGCGACAAGGAAGCCGTGGACGCGATCCTGCACCACGACGTGATCCAGTCCATTGGCTTTGTCGGATCAACCCCCATCGCCGAATACATCTATGCCACGGGCTGTGCGAACGGCAAACGCGTTCAGTGCTTTGGCGGGGCCAAGAACCATATGATCGTCATGCCCGATGCCGACATGGATCAGGCCGCCGATGCGCTGGTCGGTGCAGGCTATGGCGCAGCGGGCGAACGCTGCATGGCAATCTCGGTGGCGGTGCCCGTCGGCGACGAAACCGCAGACCGTCTGATTGAAAAACTGGTGCCGCGCATCGAAAAGCTCAAGGTTGGCCCCTACACCGCAGGCAATGACGTGGACTATGGCCCCGTTGTGACCGGCGCAGCCAAGGCCAACATCGAACGGCTTGTGCAAACCGGTATTGATCAGGGCGCCGAACTGGTTGTCGATGGGCGTGATTTTAAACTGCAAGGCTACGAAGAGGGATACTTTGTCGGTCCGCATCTTTTCGACCGTGCGACCAAAGACATGGATATCTACAAGCAGGAAATCTTTGGCCCTGTCCTGACAACTGTCCGCGCACAAACCTACGAAGAGGCCATCGGCCTCGCCATGGATCATGAATACGGAAACGGGACCGCAATCTTCACCCGGGACGGTGACACGGCCCGCGATTTTGCCAACCGAATCAACATCGGCATGGTAGGCATTAATGTCCCAATTCCCGTGCCATTGGCCTATCATACATTTGGGGGCTGGAAAAAATCCGTATTTGGTGACCTAAATCAACACGGTCCTGACGCATTTAAGTTCTATACGCGTACGAAGACAGTGACGGCCCGTTGGCCATCTGGAATAAAGGAAGGCGGAGAATTTTCGATCCCCGTAATGGAATAGCATGCCCATACGTTTTCGCATCATCCCGGACCGCGGCTTGGTCGTGGTCCGGTATTCAGGTTTCGTGACCATAGACGACACACTCGGTGCCACCCAAACCTATTTGGCCCACCCGCACTATGCGCTTGGCCAAAAGCAGTTGGTCGATTTCAGCAGCATCACCGACTATGAACGGGACTATGTTCGTTTCATGCAGATGCAAGCGACCAAAGTAGATCGCTTTGCTAACTCCGGCGTGCAATCGCTTGTTGTCTATATCGCACCAACGCAGATCAGTCAGGAACTGAGCGCGTTGTTCATCAAATCCTGGGACAACGTGGATGCGGTTGTGCCGATGGTGCAGCACTCGGAATCCGAGGCACTGACGCTACTTGGTCAGCCTGAAAAATCCCTTGATATGCTTCTGCCCCCGGTCGGAAAGCAGGCCTTGCAATAGTCCTGCAAACATCGGAATTTAACGTGCGTTCAATTCAAGCCATTGCGCTATGGGAGGCAGCATGGATTTCGCACTGACCGAGGAACAGACCGCAATTTTCGACATGGCCCATGCCTTTGGCCAGTCCGAGATCGCGCCCCATGCGCGCGATTGGGAAGCTGCTGGCACCATCCCCAAGGACCTGTGGCCCAAGGTCGGTGAACTGGGCTTTGCTTCGCTCTATGTCTCGGAAGATGCGGGCGGCGCGGGTCTGTCGCGGCTTGATGCAACGCTGGTGTTCGAAGCACTAAGCATGGCCTGCCCGTCCGTTGCGGCCTTCCTGTCGATCCACAACATGTGCGCCAAGATGCTCGACAGCTTTGCGGGTGACAATCTGAAGGCCCGCGTGATGCCGGACGTCCTGAGCATGAACACCGTGCTCAGCTATTGCCTGACCGAACCCGGCTCTGGCTCCGACGCGGCGGCCTTGCGCACCCGTGCGGATCGCACGAATGAAGGCTACACCCTGAACGGCACCAAAGCGTTCATCTCTGGTGGCGGATACTCGGATGCGTATGTCTGCATGGTGCGCACTGGAGAAGACGGGCCAAAGGGCGTGTCCACAGTCTATGTCGAAGACGGCACCGAAGGTTTGTCATTTGGTGGGTTGGAAGACAAGATGGGCTGGCGCAGCCAACCCACTGCGCAGGTCCAGTTCGACAATTGCAATATCCCCAGCGGCAATCTGGTCGGAGAAGAAGGCCAAGGCTTTAAATATGCGATGATGGGCCTTGATGGTGGTCGTCTGAACATTGCCGCCTGTTCATTGGGCGCAGCCCAGACGGCTTTGAATGTGACGCTGGCCTATATGGGCGAGCGCAAGGCGTTTGGTCAGCCCATCGACCAGTTCCAGGGCCTGCAATTCCGCCTCGCGGATATGGAGATCGAACTGCAAGCCGCCCGCACCTTCCTGCGCCAAGCCGCATGGAAGCTCGACAATGGCGCGCCTGATGCCACCAAATTCTGCGCCATGGCCAAGAAGTTCGTAACTGACGCTGGGTCCAAGGTCGTTGACCAGTGCCTGCAATTGCACGGCGGTTACGGCTATCTGGCGGATTACGGTATCGAAAAACTGGTCCGCGATTTGCGCGTGCATCAGATCCTCGAAGGCACCAATGAAATCATGCGCGTGATCGTGGCGCGCGACATGTTGAAGAACCGATGACCGACATCAAGCGCTTCGATACGGACAAACGGATGAGCCAGGCGGTTGTGCACGGCGAGACCGCTTATCTTGCCGGGCAGTGTGGCACCGCCTTTGCACCGATCCAGATCCAAACACGCGAAGCGCTGGCCAAGGTCGATCATGACCTTGCCGCCATGGGCACTGACAAAACCCGATTGCTGTCCGTGACCATCTGGCTCGCCTCCATATCCGACTATGACGCCATCAACGAGGTTTGGGATGCATGGGTGCCCGCTAGCACCGCCCCCGCCCGGTCGTGTGGAGAGGTACAGATTGGTGGCGAAGGCTACGACATCGAAATCATCTGCACGGCGGCCTTGCCATGACTGACATCTCCATCCGTATCACCGGGCGCGCGGGCCGAATCACCTTGCAGCGTCCCCAAGCGCTCAACGCGATGACCTATGACATGTGCCTCGCCATCGAGGCGGCACTGGACGCATGGCGCAGCGATGACAGTGTCGAAGTGGTGGTGTTCGACGCGATCGGCGACCGCGCCTTCTGCTCGGGCGGTGACATTGCCGAACTCTACGAAACCGGAACCAAGGGTGACTATGCCTACGGCCAAACATTCTGGGCCGATGAATACCGCCTGAACCACAAGATCTTTCACTATCCCAAACCGGTGGTCAGCTTCCTGCAAGGGTTCACCATGGGCGGCGGCGTCGGCATTGGGTGTCACGGGTCGCACCGGGTTGTGGGCGACAGCAGCCAGATCGCGATGCCGGAATGCGGCATCGGCCTTGTTCCGGATGTGGGCGGGTCGCTGATGCTCGCCCTCGCCCCGGGTCGCCTGGGGGAGTACCTAGGCACGACCGCCGCGCGGATGAATTCAAGCGACTCGATCTTTGCTGGCTTCGCGGACCACTACGTGGCCGAAGCACACTGGCCCGCCCTGATCGCCACGCTTGAGGCCACGGGCGACACATCTTGCATCGCTGCTGCCACCACGGATCCGGAGAGCGGACCACTTCAACAAGCGATGCCCGATATCGACAGACACTTTCATGGCGCGTCACTCAACGATGTGCTGACCACGCTGCGGGACGAGGACAGCGACTTTGCCCGCGATACACGCAAGCGCATGGGCCGCAACAGCCCCCTCTCCATGGCCTGTACCATCGAAGCCCTGCACCGCCTGCGCGGTCCATCGCTGACCTTGGAAAAGGCGCTGGACCTTGAATACCGCTTCACCGCGCGCGCAATGGAGCATGGTGACTTCCTTGAAGGGATCAGGGCGGCCATCATAGACAAAGACCGCGCACCGAAATGGCAATACGCCGACGGCGCGGTCCCGCCCGCCGCGGTCAGCAAGATGCTGATGCCGCTTGGGGACATGGCACTCAAACTGGGAGGAACGGGCATGAAGATCGGATTTGTTGGGCTGGGCAACATGGGTGCCCCGATGGCCGCGAACCTTGCCAAGGCCGGGCATACGGTGACCGGGTTCGACGTGGCCGGAACCACGGCCGAGGGCGTCGCGAATGCCCCAAGCGCTGCTGAGGCCGCCACCGATCAGGACATCGTCATCACGATGCTGCCCAATGGCGACATCCTGCGCGCTGTAGCCGCCGAAGTGATCCCCGCGATGAAACCCGGCGCAACTCTGATCGACTGCTCGACTGTTGATGTGGAAAGCGCGCGCGCGGTCGCTGAACAAGCGGATGCGGCCGGCCTGGGCTGTGTCGATGCGCCCGTATCGGGTGGCATTGGCGGCGCTGCTGGTGGAACGCTCACCTTCATGGCGGGCGGCAGCACCGCAGCTTTCGAAGCAGCCAAGCCCCTCTTCGACATCATGGGCCAGAAGGCCGTGCACTGTGGCGATGCAGGCGCAGGTCAGGCGGCCAAGATCTGCAACAACATGATCCTCGGCGCGACCATGATCGCCACCTGCGAAGCCTTTGCCCTGGCCGACAAACTCGGACTTGACCGACAAAAAATGTTCGATGTGGTCAGCACATCCTCGGGCTATTCTTGGACAATGAACGCCTACTGCCCTGCCCCAGGCGTCGGCCCGCAAAGCCCGGCAGACAATGGCTACACCCCGGGCTTCGCCGCAGAACTGATGCTGAAAGATCTTGGGCTGAGCCAGCAGGCGGCAGAGGCTGTGGACGCGGACACCCCGATGGGTCAACGCGCGCTGGAACTCTACCGCCAGTTTGTCGAAAACGAGGATGGTCTGGGCAAGGACTTCAGCGCCATGCTGCCACGGTTCGAAACCCGCGGGCGCGGCTGACTTCTATTTCCCCACGGTGATCAGCATCAAGCCCGCAAAAATCACAAACACAAGGAACAGGGCCACGATGATCAGGGCTGGATACCCCCATGTTGCAATGGCCAGCCCCCATGCGACCACCAGGGCCAATATGCCCAACAGCACATAAAGCTCCGTACCAACCACGGCAGAGAACATGGTGCGCGCAGCCTCAGATATTTTCTGCATCCCGGCTCGGATAAAACCCAACTGTCGCGCAGCGTTGGTGTTTGTCGTGGTCATGCTTGGTCCGCTCCATCAAAGGTTTCCCATCAGATAAGAGACCTAGAACCGCTTTAAATGCGGCATTCTGACCAAAACAATCGGGCTTACCTCACGTCGTTTTTCCAAACGACACAAGGGCGCAGTGGAAACGATGTGCAACGCGTCCCTGCCCGGTCCGCGCCTCACATAGCAATCAGTGGTTCAGGACCCGGGCAGGCTCACTTCCCCGCCTGAGCTTTCCTTCACCTTCACATCCATCGGCGCACCTTCCACTTTAATGTCACCGCCACTGGAGGCGCGTGCAAACAAGGTCCCGGAGACATGTATTTCGATGTCCGACCCGCTTGAGGCGCGTGCATGGACGTCCCGGCATTCCAGATCTTCACCATCAATGTCCGACCCACTAGAGGCCTCGACCACAAGGGACCCGCAGGAGCCGCGCACGTCCAGGTCCGAGCCCGAACTGGCCTTGAGGAACACCGTTTCGGTGTCCAACCCGTCAATATCGACATCGGCACCACTGCTGCTCATCGCTTCGAACGCATCGGTAAACGTGCCCGAGACTTCGACGTCAACCCCGCGACTGCCAATGATCGACGTCAACTCTGGCATATGCACCGTGACGGTATAGTAATCGGCCATCCCCATGAGGATCATCGACGATCCACCCTGGCGTTTGATCGACAACGTGTCGCCATCCTGTTCCACCACCAGGCGACGTTCGCGCGCAGTGCCAGAGACATCGGACACAACGCGGTAGTCCGAGCCTGAAAACACCCGGACCGTCACACCATCAGCGGCGATTATCTTGGTAAAACCTGAAAAGTCATGAACTGTTTCGCGAGCCGCCAGCGGGGTGGCCAAGGCAACCGCACAGACAGCCGACACGACGTACAAAGGTCGTCTCATCTTCACTCTCCCGATGTGAATACGAAGATGAGATGGTGTTAATCAGATTAACATTCAAGACACCTGAGCTAATTTACTCTGCTGCCACCCTGCGCTGTGCCAGCATCGGCTTCAGGTACCGGCCGGTGTGGCTCTCGGCCACCTCCGCCACTTCCTCCGGCGTGCCGGTCGCGACAACCTGACCACCGCCATCGCCGCCCTCAGGTCCAATGTCGATGATATGATCCGCAGTTTTTACGACGTCGAGGTTATGTTCGATCACAACGACCGAATTGCCCTGATCCACCAATTCATGCAGCACTTCCAAAAGCTTGCGCACATCTTCGAAATGCAGCCCTGTGGTCGGCTCATCGAGGATATAGAGCGTCCGGCCCGTCGACCGTTTCGAAAGCTCTTTCGACAACTTCACCCGCTGCGCCTCGCCCCCGGACAGGGTCGTCGCCTGCTGGCCGACCTTGATGTAGCCAAGGCCCACGCGCATCAGCGCATCCATTTTTTCACGGATCGACGGCACGGCCTGGAAAAACGTCTGGGCATCCTCGACCGTCATACCCAGTACATCGGCAATGGACTTGCCCTTAAACTTGATCTCAAGCGTTTCACGGTTATACCGCGCGCCTTTACACGTCTCGCACTCGACATAAACATCCGGCAGGAAGTGCATCTCAATCTTGATGACACCGTCGCCCTGGCACGCCTCGCACCGCCCGCCCTTCACGTTGAAGGAAAAACGCCCCGGCTTGTAGCCGCGGGCCTTGGCCTCGGGCAAACCAGCAAACCAGTCACGAATGGGCGTGAAGGCCCCGGTATAGGTCGCCGGGTTCGAACGTGGGGTGCGCCCGATGGGCCGCTGGTCGATGTCGATCACCTTGTCGAGGTGCTCTAGCCCCTTGATCGTCTCACAGGGCGCAGGTGTCTGGCGCGCACCGTTCAGCGCCATCGATGCCGTCTTGAACAGCGTTTCAATGGTCAGCGTGGACTTGCCGCCACCCGACACGCCCGTCACACAGACAAATTTGCCCAGTGGGAAATCGACGGTCACGTTCTGCAAGTTGTTGCCCGTCGCCTTGACGACAGTGACCTTCTTTTTGCCTTTCTTACCCTTGCGACGCTCGGTCGGCACCGCGATCTCGCGCTTACCGGACAAGTAGTCGCCGGTGATGGACCCGCTGGCGGCCAGCACATCCGGCGTCCCATGCGCCACGACCTGCCCACCATGCACACCGGCGCCGGGGCCGATGTCGAAGACATAATCGGCCTCGCGGATCGCCTCTTCATCATGTTCAACCACGATGACAGTGTTGCCCTGATCCCGTAGGTTCTTGAGCGTACCCAAAAGGCGATCATTGTCGCGCTGGTGCAAGCCAATCGACGGCTCGTCAAGCACATACAGAACGCCGGTCAACCCAGACCCGATCTGCGAGGCCAGGCGAATACGCTGGCTCTCTCCCCCACTCAGCGTGCCACTTGAGCGTGACATCGTAAGATACTCAAGACCAACGTTATTCAGGAACCCAAGCCGCTCGCGAATCTCCTTCAGAATGGCCCGTGCAATCTCGTTGTTCTGGTCTGTCAGATGCTCCGGCACGGTCTGACACCAGTCAAAAGCCTCGCGGATCGACATCTCGACCACCTGCCCCACATGCAGCAGCCGGTCCGGGTCATCACGTGGCCCGATCTTCACCGCCAACGCTTCGGGCCGCAGGCGGAACCCGCCACAATCGCCACAAGGACGGTTGTTCTGGTAGCGCTCGAATTCCTCGCGGATCCAGTTCGAATCCGTCTCGCGATAGCGGCGCTCCATGTTGGGGATCACCCCTTCGAACACCCGCGTCACCTGGTACACGCGGCCACCCTCGTCATAGCGGAACGGAATCTCCTCGTCGCCCGACCCATAGAGGAATACCTGCTTCACATGCGCTGGCAGGTCCTTCCACTTGGTCTGTGGGTCAAACTCGTAGTGGGCCGCAATCGCCTCAATGGTCTGCAAGAAGTACGGCGATTTCCCCTTGCGCCAGGGCGCGAGCGCCCCGTCATAGACCTTCAATGTCTGGTCCGGCACCACCAACCGCTCATCAAAAAACAGCTCGTGCCCCAACCCGTCACAGGACGGGCACGCCCCAAAAGGGGCATTGAAGGAAAACAGGCGCGGCTCGATCTCGGGGATCGTGAAGCCACTGACAGGGCAGGCAAATTTCTCGGAAAAGGTCGTGCGCTCGGGATCACCTTCGCTCGGCGCAGTCTCAAGGATCGCAATACCATCGGCCAAATCCAGTGCCGTGCGCAGTGAATCTGCTAACCGCGTCTCGAGCCCCTCCCGCACCACGATACGGTCCACCACCACGTCAATGTCATGGCGGAATTTCTTGTCCAGCGTCGGCGGCTCGTCCAGTTCATAGAATTCGCCATCGACCTTCACACGCTGGAAACCCTGCTTGCGCAGCTCCAGAAACTCTTTGCGGTACTCGCCTTTGCGGTCGCGGATGATGGGGGCCAACAGATAGGCGCGCGTGCCCTCCTCCATCACCATGATGCGGTCCACCATGTCCTGCACCTGCTGCGCCTCGATGGGCTTGCCAGTGGCAGGCGAATAGGGTGTACCCACGCGGGCAAAGAGCAGACGCATGTAGTCGTAGATTTCAGTCACAGTGCCAACAGTCGATCGAGGATTCTTCGACGTCGTCTTCTGCTCAATCGAAATCGCGGGGCTCAGGCCTGAAATGTGATCGACATCCGGCTTCTGCATCATGTCCAGGAACTGACGCGCGTAAGCCGACAGTGATTCCACGTAGCGGCGCTGCCCCTCGGCATAGATCGTGTCGAAGGCCAGCGATGACTTGCCCGACCCGGAAAGCCCAGTGATCACAACCAGTTGGTCGCGCGGGATATCCACGTCGATGGACTTGAGGTTGTGCTCGCGCGCGCCACGCACCTCGATATTCTTCTGCTCGGCCATATCAGCCCCCCGGATTAACGGTTTGTACATAGGTCAGATGGCCGAAACAGCCAATGAAAAAGTGAGAACATGTCATGAACATGTCGCTTACTGCCGAATGGTGTCAGTACGCCGCCGCGTCGCCATCCACGCATGGACCGCAATCCCGCAACCAAAGACGGCGACGCACGTCCAGACCAACCCCGGAAAGCCAGCTATACCCAGCACGGCCAACAACACGGGCGTGCCCAGCGTGTTGCCCAGATTGCCGGTCTGCGCCAAGCCACCATAGGCTTGGGATTGGTGGGCGGCAGTCCGGTTCAACTGCGGCACAGCGGCAAAGCTCGCCCCCTGCACCAGCCCCAAGGCTCCTGCCAACGCCAGGCACGCAGCGGGCAAGCCCGGCGCGGCCCAAAGCCATAACAGAGACAGGATGCACAGTACAAAGCCAATCTGCACCAGCATGATCGCAGACATGAACCGCATCGCAAAAACGCCCAGCGTCAGGGACACGGCAATCGAGGTCAAAGGCATCGCCCCCATGACCCAAGCCCGCCATTCCTGTGCGATGTAGGGCGGCAAAACTGTCAGGATCGCCAGAAAGCAAAACGTATAGAACAACCAACCGGCCCCCGGTGCCGCAATGCTGGGGGAACGGTAGATGGTCACGTGATCGCGCAAGATGCCCCGCAGGGACAAAGTACCCCTGGCGGCACCTCAAGTGGGCGCAGGAAAACACCAAGGATAACCGCGAACACGGCCAGCCAAATGGAATGAGCAACGAACAGCGCAGGCACACCCATCGCATCCACAAGCGGCAGGCCAAGGGCGACCAAAAGGGTGAAGGCGACGGAAAAGAACGTGCTCCACAGTGTCAGGGTAAAGCCGCGATGCCGCTCGGCACTCAGCTGCGCGATAAGCGTAGGCGCGGCAACAACCATCGCCAGATGCGACACGCCCTCAAGCGCACGGCTCACCAGCATCAAGGGCAAGCTCGGCAAAGTCGCCTGATAAAGTGACAGCGCCGCACCCGCCCAAAGCGCCCACAGCATCGCCCGCCGATACCGGATACGGGCGACGACAAGGCCCGCAACAACACCCAGAAGGATACCAAGCAACCCAACAAGGGACACGGTGAACCCCAGCGCCGCACCCGCGTCGGGATAAACAGCAGGCAGCTTGTCAAAGATCACAGATATCTTGGCATATTGTCCCGCTGCACCCAGCCCCGCCCCCCACAGGGCAAAGACAAGGGGGAATGAAGTGCGGTCGCTCATCTGTCCGGGCTACGCCTGAATGTCAGGGGCTGCAAGGCCACTTTCTGTGCGTCACGCGCGGCGGGCCTGTTTGGAGGTTTCCCTATTCGATTCTGCATCCTCGGAAACCAAAACGGGTGCAGCTGCGTCACCAAATTAAAAGGCCCTGCCCGGCCTAGCCCTACGCCACCGCCACCAGCAGTTTCGGCTCCGAACCGATGCGGTAAGCCAAGCTGATCATGTCACCCGCACGCGGTATTGGCGTGTCATAAAGCACGATGGGCTGGGTCAGACCGGACAAGCCATAGGTCAACTCAATCTCACCAAAGGTTCGGATTCGGGTGACGATGACCAGTGGTGCGTCACATGTCTGGTGATCTGGCACGCGCAGCGGTGGCAAAGCCGCAATGCCATCGGCGAACGCCAATCCCCTTGCCGTCTCTACCGTCAAGGTCATCGCGCGCCCGATCGCCGGTGGTAACGGCACTGGCGTTTCGCCAAACAGTGTTTCCGGGTGGACCTTCACCAAGTCCATGCTGATCTCTTCCGGGACAAGTACGCCATCCGAGGCCAGCAGCGGCGCCAGCGCCCGCGTCATTTGAACCTGAGGTTCGTTTTTTAATGCTGCCTGCATCACCTCTGTGACAATGACGTCAAACGGGCCTTCATCTTCTGCGGCCCACCGGATCGCATCCACCACATGCCGTGCTTCGACCATGTCCTCGGCCCGCAGGGCCGCAAAAACCTGGCGCGACGCAGTGTCGGATTCCGGGTGAATGTCAAGCAAGGTAAACTGCACCTCATCTGCGCTAAAATGCGGGATTTGCAGCACCGCCAGCGAGGCAAAGGGGCCCGTCCCGGCGTACAGAACACGCGCTGGACGGCCCGGGTGGCGTGCCCGCACCTGCTGAATTGCACGTGTCACACCTTCAGCAAAAGCGTATGTGCGCAGATAGTCGCGCAAACACAGGGCAGCACAGAATGGCGACACGGCTCGCCCATCCTGCCCAAGGGTCTCGTCGAACGCTGCGCCCACGGTATCAGTTGCATCTACAGGTGGCTGATCCGTCAAGCTTACAAACAGGTCGTGCAGCCCCCAGGCCGCCTGCAGCCTGTCAGCAGGCCATGCGCCCGTGTCGCGCAACGCGGCATCCAGCCGAACCAGGGTGCCGCGCGGAGTCTGCTCATCTTTTGGCACAGTCGCCAGCGCTACATGTGGATCACACGATCATAGGCATCCAGCACGCTTTCTGTGCATCATCTCCGACAATGTCGGGTGCGGGAAGACGGCATGCATCAGGTCTTCCTCTGTGGTCTCGAGTGCCTGTCCCACGACATACCCCTGGATCAGCTCGGTCACCTCGGCACCGATCATATGCGCGCCCAGCAACTCGCCCGTTTTGGCATCGAACACGGTCTTGATCATGCCCTCTGGCTCGCCCAGGGCAATCGCCTTGCCGTTGCCGATGAACGGGAACTTCCCGACCTTCAGTGTATAGCCAGCCTCTTTGGCCGCCGCCTCGGTCAGACCAACAGACGCCACCTGTGGGTGGCAGTAGGTACATCCGGCAATGGAGTTGGGTTTGATCGGATGAACATCGTTCTTGCCGGCGATCAGTTCGGCCACCATGACGCCCTCATGTGACGCCTTGTGTGCCAACCACGGCGCGCCAGCAATGTCGCCGATGGCATAAATTCCCTCGACACCGGTCCGGCAGTATTCATCTGTCACAACATGGGTGCGATCCACCTTCACGCCCAGCTTTTCAAGGTTCAGCCCTTCGACATTCCCGACAATACCAACGGCGGAAATCACTGTGTCGAAATCATGTTTCTCAACCTTACCACCCACCTCGATATGGGCCGTCACCTTACCCTTCGCGCGATCAAGCTGCTTGACCATCGCCTTTTGCATGATCTTCATGCCCTGCTTTTCGAACGCCTTCTTGGCAAAGGCCGAAATCTCGGCATCTTCGACGGGCAGCACACGATCCATGACTTCCACCACGGTCGTGTCAGCACCGAGCGTGTTGTAGAAACTGGCAAATTCGATACCGATCGCGCCAGAGCCAATGACCAGCAGCTTTTTCGGCATCCGCTTCGGCGTCAGCGCCGCCCGGTAGGTCCAGACAAGATCGCCATCCGCTTCCAACCCAGGCAATTCGCGCGCCCGCGCGCCAGTGGCAAGGATGATGCTCTTCGCCGTCAGCTCCTCGGTGCCCTTGTCGGTCTTGACGCTGACCTTACCCTTGGACGGGATCGTCCCCTCGCCCATGATGACGGTCACCTTGTTCTTCTTCAGCAGATGTTGGACGCCGCCGGACAACTGACCAGCCACCTTGCGGGAGCGTTCAACAACAGCGGGCAGATCATAGTCCACACCGGTCGCCTTCAGGCCAAACTCCTTGGCGCGGTGCATTAAGTGGAACACTTCCGAACTGCGCAACATCGCCTTGGTCGGGATGCAGCCCCAGTTCAAGCAGATGCCGCCAAGACTCTCGCGCTCCACCACGCAGGTACTCAGCCCCAGTTGCGCCGCACGAATGGCTGCCACATACCCGCCTGGGCCAGATCCGATCACCACCACATCAAAGGATTTCGCCGCCATTTCAATGCCCTCGCCAAACGCTGCGCCAGATTTAGTTTACCGTTAAACTATTTCTAAACACTTCACAACGAAAGCATGGCGCGACAAAACGCCTGACGCAAGGGAAGCCCCGCGCCAGTGAGTAATTTAAACAGAAAAAGTTTGTCAGGCAGCCTTGTCGGCCTGCATGCCCCGCAGAACGGCACCATAACCGCCTGCGTCCAGATGTGCCTTTTCCGCTGCGGTCGTGGCCCGTCTCAGAACCGCATTGCGGTGCGGAAAGCGGCCAAATTCGCGGATCACTTCGCGATGCGCCCGGGCATGTAGCAGAAACTCGTCATCCTTCATCCGCTCACAGATCAGGCGCACGGCTCGATCCTGGTCACACAGGTTTTCCGAATGCTCAAGCGGCATGTAAAAGAACTGGCGCGCAGGCAGATCAATCCGCATGTCCCAGCCTTTCGCGATCGCGGATTTGGCCGCGGCAAGGGCCGCCTTGTCCGTGGAAAAGGCTGCTGCATCATCGCGAAACATATTGCGTGGGAACTGGTCTGTCAGAATGATATAGGCCAGCGCCCCCGACGGATATGTCAACCAAAGCGCAAACTTGCCTTCCGTCGCCGCCTTCCACGCGCCGCCAAAACGGTCGCGTATTTTTTGATCGAATGCAGCGTCAGATTTAAACCAATCATCCGGCGTGCACTCATCCAACCAGAAACTCAATACTTCGTCCGGACCAACCATGGTTTGTCTCCCGCTTCCCATGCCCCGTACTCAAATGGTTACATAAGTTTTCCACAGACCCCAATCACGAAATACGACAGGTGCGACACATTGCGTGTTAGGATGCCGCTTGTGCGTCATCTTCTGCCTCCAAATCAGCCTCGATGGCGTATTCTTGCGCGAATTCCATGCCAACCGGCGTCGTGGTGGCTTGGGACATCACAACATACGAACCCGTTTCTTCGACGGGAACCGCAGCCCGTTGCGTTCTCCGGTAGGCTGCATAGGAAACCAACGCGGCAAACAGCACACCAGTGAACATATAAAAACCCGATGGCCCCACGCTTTCCATCAGCGCACCAACAATCAGCGGACCAAAGACAGCACCCAGACCGTTGATGAACACCAACCCACCGGAGGCGGCCGCCATATCATCGTGATCAAGAAAGTCATTCGTGTGGGCCAAGAGCAGGGAATAAAGCGGGTTTGACATGCCGCCCACGACAAAAGCCGATACCAGAAGCATGGCAAAACTACCGCCCAGAAGCAGACCAAGGACCGAGCCACCACCCCCGATGGCAGCGACGATCAGGATCAATGCCCGGCGATCCATCCGGTCCGAAATCCAGCCAATGGGATATTGCAAAAGCATCGCCCCGACAAAGAAGGTCGACACAAAGGCCGAAATCTGCGCGACCGACAGCCCTACTTGCGTGCCGTAAACCGCCGACATCCCGAATTGCGCAGCAAAGACTCCGCCCAGCAGGAACATGCCCACGCAGCCCAAGGGCGAGGTCGCGACAAGCGCCCGCAGCGACATAGGCTTCGTTGTCTCAAAGGCCGGTACCGGACTGATCGACAACAGGATGGGCGTAATCGCCAGCGACACCAGCACCGACGGAATAACAAACAGGACAAAGCCCGAGGGATCGGCGGTCAGCAGCAAATACTGGCTGACCACAATGCCGAATGTCTGCACGATCATGTACAAAGACAGAGCCTTGCCCCGGTTCGAATTGTCGGCCGCATCGTTCAGCCAGCTTTCCGCCGTGACATAGACGGCAGAAAAGCAAAAACCGATAACAACGCGCCCGATGGTCCATGCCCACGGATCCGCAAAGGTTGGGTACAGGATCATTACCGCCGAAATCAGCGATGCGAGTGCCGCAAAGACGCGCACATGGCCCACCCGCTGGATCATCCTTGGGGCCAGACGGCTGCCACCCAGAAATCCAAGGAAGTAAGCCGACATGACAATCGACATCTGGGCGGTCGAAAATCCCTCGATCTCCCCCCGAATACCAAGCAACGTGCCTTGCATCCCGTTGCCCACCATCAAAAGCCCCATGCCAAACAGCAGGGCCCAGGCGCTTGTCAGAACTTGGAACATGATGCGGAACTCCTTGAAGGGGTGAAATCACCCTGCCCTGCATTTGCCGACCGTGTCGCAGATATGTGCGACCAGTGTGTGTCGGTTTCCGGTGTCACGTTTGCGGCAACAAAAGCGACGCATCCCCATACGAAAAGAACCGGTACTCCGATTTCACGGCGTGGTCATAGATGGCGCGAATGCGATCTCGCCCCATTAGGGCTGACACAAGCATCATCAATGTTGATTTGGGCAGGTGGAAGTTGGTCATCAATCCGTCCGCCACGCCAAAGCTGAAACCGGGATAGATGAAGATATCTGTTTCCCCTTCCCAGGGCGCGATGCCGCCATCCCGCGCCATCGTCTCGATCAAACGCAGGGCCGTGGTGCCAACGGGAATCACCCGGGCACCGCGCGCCTTGGCTGCCGCTATGTCCCGCGCGGCCCGGGCCGACACCTGCCCCCATTCGGCGTGCATCTTGTGCTTGGTGACATCCTCCACCTTGACGGGTAGGAACGTGCCCGCCCCCACATGCAGCGTGACATGGGTTGTTTCGACGCCATGCGCGGCAAGCGCCTGCATCAGCGCATCGTCGAAATGCAACGATGCCGTGGGTGCAGCTACAGCACCGCTGTGCTTGGCCCAGATCGTCTGGTAGTCGGTCTTGTCCTGCGCATCCGCTGGGCGCTTGGCGGCAATGTAGGGTGGCAGCGGCATCGCACCGGCGTCGGCCAACGCTGCATCAAAATCCGCGCCCGTCAGGTTGAACCTCAAATGCCCCTGCCCGTCGGCGCTGCCTTCAAGCGTGGCCGACAGATCATCGGAAAAGCGGATCACCTCGCCCGGCTTCACCTTCTTCAACGGTTTGACCAAAGCCGACCATGTGCCGTCAGCGCGGGGTTCCAGCAGGGTCGCCTCGATCCGTGCTTCGGTCAGGCCTTGCGCACTTTGCCGTGCGCGGGTGCCGAACAGGCGCGCCGGGATCACGCGCGTGTCGTTCAGAACCAGCAAGTCACCCGGGCGCAACCACGACAAAAGGTCCGTGACCACCTGATCGTGGATCGAGTCCCCATCGGCCACCAACAACCGCGCCGATGACCGCGGTGATGCGGGGCGGGTCGCAATCAGCGCCTCGGGCAGATCAAAATCGAAATCATCCAGTTTCATGCGCGCCACGTAGCGACGCAATCACCGATCATCAATGCGTTTTTGCCGTTCAATCCGTCTTTGTTCGGCACGGCTGGGTCCTGTGTCCTCGGGCACAAAGGCCTCCGGTACGACCGGCGCCACCTGCTCCCCTTCGACCCGGGGAACATCCGGCGCCGGGGCGCGGAAAATCTCGCGGAACACGCCGGGCGTCAGCGCCGACAGCGGATTGACCTGCACGCGCGGGTTCGCCGCCGGGCCGCGCAAACGGTAGTTGAAACCGATCAAACCCTCGCCGCGCCGGGGGGTAAAGATGCCGCCGATCCCATTGATCAGAAACAGGGGCGAGATCACGCCCTGCATGTTCAGACGCCCCCCCGCCACATCATAAACACCATCCATGGACAGCCCCATCGATGGCCCCGTGGCACTGGCCTGTGTCAGTGTCATCGTGGATGGGGTCAGGCGGAAAGAGGCATCGACATTCTGAAAGTGAATGCCGCTGCCGCTCATCTGCTCCAACAGGCCGACAACACTAAGCGCATTCAAAAGAGCGGCAATGGCCGGCGCATCCTGCACCCGCGTTTCCTTGACACTCAACGTGCCGTCAAAGGCCGCATCGCCTACAGGCAACAGGGTCAGGGACAAGGACCCGCCGCGCGCCTGTTTCAAAATACCGGCCGAGGCCGCCACACCACCCGCATCGTCCGACGTGATGCGGATCGCACTGCGACCGTTCTGCGGCAGCACCTGGCCCCGGATCGGCGTTCGGCCATTCACACGGGCACGAAACTCGCCATCCAACCCGCGCGCCATGTTGAAATCACCCGTCACGCGATCAAGCGCGATGGTGTCGGTGATCTGCAATCGATCCAAGGTCAGGCTCAACGGCCCGCCCCCCTGCTGCCCGCCGGTGCCCGCACCCGAACCACCAAAATCCGCCGCGCGCAGATCCAGCACGCCGCCACGCACCTCGACCGCCGGCGCAGCCCCAGAACCACGGCCCCACAGATCCACCGGGCCATTCATCCAGTTACCGACACGAACAGAGCTGAAACTCGCCCGCTCCAGCCCCCCGCCCGGAATGAACGTGATCCCCCCTCCGCCTGCAAGCCCGGCGCATCCAGCGCAATCCGATCCACGCGCGGCAACGGCCCAAGTTGCCCGGCCAGGGTCAGGGACGCAGCGGTTGACGCAGGCTTCGACCACCCCAGCGGCGGCGATGACAGGCGCACCCCCCGCAGGTTGGTCGACAAAGCAAAGGAGGGGACACCGTCGCCCGCCGGCAGGTCAATGGTGATGTCACCGGTCCCCCGGCCCGTCACCAATCCGGGCGGAAGGCCCAGTTCAAACGCATCAATCGTCCGCTCTGACAGCTCGATTGTGCCCGTGACCTGGCTCGGTTGCGGCGATCCCTGCCCCAATGGCTGCGCCCAGCGCGCTTCAAACGGCACTCCATCCAACGTTCCGGGGCCCGACACCTCAACCCTGTTTTGCGAGGCGATGACCCGCAACGTGTCAGCCGCCAGACGTCGCCCTTCGATCAGGGTGGTGCTCAACACATCCCGGGCGGTGCCGGTCGCATCATACTCAACATCCTGGGGCTTCAGCCCCTTCTTCATGGCAAAGGCCAGCGTACCGGCGGCCTGCAAACGCCCATCCGCCAGTGTCGGAGACAACCCCGCGCGCTCCATCACGCTCAGCGGTGGCAAATCCAACAGCGACAGGCCCGCCGTCACTGTCCCGTCTGTTTCCAACCGGACGACGGCAGGCACACCCTCACGCGCACGCACATCGGGAATGATGAAGGACGACCCGCTGACATCGATACGGCCACCACGCGGTGACGCGACAAAGCCCTGATCAACGGCAACCACAAAACGGCCATCCAGCAGGCTGGCGCTCCCCCTCGCCTGCTCAACCGGGGGCATCGTCTTGAGATAACGCACACGGGCATCTTCATAAGCGAACCCGGCATAGGCGACCGTCGGACTGCCGGGCGTGTCTCGCAGCGCAACATCAATGTCGCGCATGAACCCATCTTGCAGGTTCTCCAGCACCCATTTGCGAGCCTTGGGCGCATAGCGATCCGGCCAGATCTCAAGCAGACGTTCAGGCATCATGCCCGCCACCTGCGCATCCAACTCATAGCTCCACCCATCCGTGGCAGCCAACAATGCGCCCTGCGCAATCAGGTTTTGCCCATGGTCCTGAAACAAAGCCTGTCCGATATCCAGCCGAAAGGGATCAAGGCGCAAACGGAAATCCAGCTGCGCCGCTTGCATCTCGATCGGTTCAGGATACAGGTTATCCGGATTTGCACTTAACGACGTGGCCCGAAACTGGCCGACAAGATCATCAAGACCGCCCTGATCGTCCAACCCCAAGACCGCCTGACCGTCGATCTGCGCCGTGATCCACGCGCTTTCGACCGACAGTTCGTCGAAAGTCAGAACGGTGTCGCCGGGATCATAGCTGAAGTAACTGCGCGCCGACTGGAACGGCACCGGTCGTGTCGCGTCGGTTGGTTGAATAACACCCGCGCCGATATTCAGCGACACATTTAGCGGGGCCAGCACGCCATCCGCGCCCACGCCGCCACGCACCGCACCCGATATCGGGGCACGCACCACGTCAAGCCATTCAAAGGCCGGTGCGAGAACTGCAATGTCTCCGGCATCCACATCGCTGACCAAGACACCAAAGGTGGCCGATGACTGCCCGACCTGACCCTCGTAATTGGCCTCCAGCGTCGCCACGTCCTCGCCACCGCTCAGCAAGGCAAGGTCCGACGTAATGCGCACCGCCTCGCCGTCGCGCGCCAATCGCATCCGACCACCGTCAACCGTCCACGCGCGGGAGGATCTGACATCCTCGACCCGCAGGGTCAGCGCCTGAATGTCGCCCGAGGTCAGGGCAGACAGTCCTGGCAAGGTCAGCAGTTCATCAACGCTTTCGATCAGCAAGGCCAGGTTGGCCGCCCGTTGTGTTGGCCCGGTCAGATCCAGACCGCCGGACAGAATGACCGATCCATCAATCTCACGCCGCATGCTGGCAAAGACGCCCGACACACTGATGTCCGTGGGGCGAAACTCTCCCCGCGCCAGACCGGTCACGGATAAACCAATCCGCATTTCGGAAAAGCCCACAATCTCAACACCAGCGGTGTTCAGCACTTGCACATTGCTCATGCGGACCCGTGGCTTGCTGCTGTCCTCGACAACAAGATCGAGCGCATCAAAGCGCAGCGACGCCGCGCCCAACGCTTGTCCTGCCCGCACCTCGATCCGGTCGCGCAACCAATCCGGTGCCGCAACCGGTCGCCCGATCAGCACATAGATGGCGGTGCCCAGAATGACGGCAAAGAAAAGACTGAAAAACAGGCTCCCCAGCCCAAGGCGACGCCACAGGCTTTTTTCCGCCGCGCGGGCGGTTCAGGAGTCGGGTCTTCACTGCTCATGTCTTTATTCTTGTCCGCCCAGCCCTATCATGCCAGTCACAACTTTCCCAAGTCTTATGAAAAGGCCGAAACATGCTCGATATCGCCTCCCCCGCCCCTGACTTCACCTTGCCTGACAGTGATGGAAATGATGTGACCTTGTCGGCGATGCAAGGCGGTCCGATCGTACTTTATTTCTATCCACGCGATGACACGCCGGGCTGCACCAAGGAATCGATCGCCTTTTCAGAACATCTGGCCGAATTTGAATCCGCTGGCGCCAAGGTTTTTGGCATCTCCAAGGACAGCGTCGCCAGCCATGCCAAGTTCGCCAAGAAACGCGAACTGACCGTGGGGCTTTTGTCGGACGAAAACGGCTCGGTCTGCGAGGATTACGGCGTTTGGAAGGAAAAGAACATGTACGGTAAAAAGTACATGGGCATCGAACGCACCACCTACCTCATCGACGCCAACGGCAGTGTTGCAATGGTCTGGCCCAAGGTGAAGGTGCCCGGTCACGCCGAAGCGGTGCTGGCGGCTGTCAAAGCCCTGTGACCGGATGGCATCTGCCTGAGCGGTTCCAGACGTCAGCAGGTTTTGTTGCTGCTGGTCGATCCGGCACCGGCCCCGCGCTGGTGCTGGCCCATGGCTGGCCCTGGTCGTCCTTTTCCTGGCACCGCGTGATTGCACGCCTGTCCGAACGGTTCACCGTGCACTGGTACGACATGCCGGACTTCGGCGCCTCGGAGCATCGGGCCGACCGTCCCAGCGGGATTGATGCGCAAGCGCAGATTTTTGCTGAAATGCTCGACCATTTCGACCTGCGCGCACCCATTGTCTGGGCGCATGATTTCGGCGGCGCGATCGCACTGCGGGCGCATCTGACGGGCGGTGTCGACTACACCCGTCTGGTGCTGATGAACGTGGTGATGATGCGCCCTTGGGGCTCCGGCTTTTTCGATCATGTGAAACGTCATGTCGATGTGTTCTCCGCTGTGCCGCCGCACATACATCGGGGTATTGTCGAGGCGTATATTGGCGGCGCTTTCGCACATGGCATCGCCCGGGACGACATGGATCAACTGGTCGCACCTTGGCTGGACGCTGAGGGCCAGATCGCCTTCTATCGCCAGTTCGCGCAGGCGGACGAGGCGCTCACCGCAGCTTTCGAGGACAAGCTGGATCAGGTCAGATGCCCCGTTCACATCTTGTGGGGGGCCGACGATCCGTGGATACCGTTGGCGCGCGGGCGTGATTTGGCTTCGGCGATGGGCCGCCCACCCATGACAGAACTGCCAGGACTCGGACATATGCCACAACTCGAAAATGCTGACGCAACGCTCCGGGCGGCCCTGCCCGCCCTCGCCCCATGATGATGATGCCCCTTGGACAGATGGCCGAGGCTGTGCTGCGCACCGCAGACGGCCGGGAAAAGACGGCCCTGTCCCGCAAGCTGGCCGCCGAATGGAAAGCCGCACGGGCCGACGGGCACACACCTGACATCGGCACGGCTTCCCCGCCCATGCACCCGGCCCGGCCATCAACGCCCGAACTGCTCAGCCCCCGTGACGTGCCGCGCCGCCGCCCCGGCAGCCCGCAGGGGCGCATCGCGCTGCTGCACGCCGTGGCCCATATCGAACTCAACGCCGTCGACCTGCACTGGGACATCATCGCCCGCTTCACCCATGTGCCAATGCCCATGGGGTTTTACGACGACTGGGTGAAAGCGGCAGACGAAGAATCCAAACACTTCAACCTGATGTGCGACTGCCTCGAAGAGCTGGGCAGCCACTACGGCGCCCTTCCGGCCCATGCGGGCATGTGGCGCGCCGCCGAAGACACGGCAGAGGATTTCATGGGCCGTCTGGCCGTTGTCCCCATGGTGCTCGAAGCCCGCGGTCTCGACGTAACGCCGGGCATGATCGACATCTTCCGAAAAGCGAAACTCGACAGCGCCGTCGCAGCACTCGAAACCATCTATGCCGAGGAAGTGGCCCATGTCGCTTACGGCTCGAAATGGTTCCACTTCCTGTGTGGGCGCGACAATCTTGACCCCAAGGATGCGTTCCACGCCTTGGTTCAGAAATACTTCCACAGCCCCCTCAAACCACCCTTCAACGAGGAAAAAAGAGCCGAAGCCGGACTGCCTCCGGATTTCTACTGGCCTCTTGCGCTAACAGACTGATCCGTATGGATATCATGCGCGGTTTTCCGCCAATTTGATACATTTCCGCACCGGTTTTACACAGAACGTAGCGTGAGACTTGCCGCCAAAGCGCTGTGACTTTATGCACAGGCGTTAGGGCGTCGTGTTTGGGGATATGAACGCCGCTGTGGGATGGGAACTAAAGGGACGAGCGTTTTGCGGACACGCCTCGGCATTAAGTGGCACGGACTTCTGGAAAAGTATTTTCCCGAGCGTCGCGTCTTTCTCAAATCGGACAATGACACAAGGTTCATCCGGCTTCGGCCCGGCACACAACTGCTCGCTTTCGCGGGCAGTTCTTTTGTTGTGGCATGGGCAATCGTGGCAACGGCCATCCTGCTCATGGACAGCATCGGGTCCGGCAACTTCCGCGAACAGGCCAAACGCGATCAAAGCACTTACCAGGCGCGCCTGAACGATCTGGCTGGTCAACGCGACGCCCGCGCCGAGGAAGCACTGGCCGCACAAAACCGCTTCAACGCCGCCCTTCAACAGATCTCCGTCATGCAATCCGAACTGCTGACGTCCGAGACACGCCGCCGCGAACTTGAAACCGGGATCGAAGTGATCCAGGCGACACTGCGCGGCACCATGAAGGACCGTGAAACAGCACGCGAACAGCTGGCCGCACTGCAGGACCAGGTTGAGACCGGTGGCGCAGGCACGGCACTCGCCGCAAGTGGTGGTGGGGCACCCATGGATTTTGTGGCAGACGCGCTCGCGAAAACTGCCGCGGAACGCGACAAGATCGAACAGGACGCGGAGGACGCGCTGCTTGCCGCCGACGCAATGGCGACCGAAATCGCGCTGATGCGCGAACAGAACGATCAGATTTTCCGCCAGCTCGAAGAAGCGATGACCGTGTCGGTCGCGCCTCTGGACAAGATGTTCCGCTCCGCTGGCATGCCCACCGACCGCATTATCGAACAGGTCCGGCGCGGCTATTCCGGCCAAGGCGGCCCGCTGACCCCCCTGTCCTTCTCGACACGGGGTGAAGAACCCAGCCCCGATACGCTGCGCGCCAATCGTCTGCTGAACCAGATGGACACGCTGAACCTCTACCGGATTGCCGCACAGAAAGCTCCCTTTGCCACCCCGGTCAAATCCGCCTTCCGCTTCACATCCTCGTTCGGCTTTCGCCGCGACCCCAAAACGGGTGGTCGACGCATGCACAAAGGCGTCGATTTCGCCGCCGGTCTGGGCACACCGCTCTATGCCACGGCCGACGGCGTTGTGACCCATGCAGGCTGGCAATCGGGCTATGGCAGACTTGTCAAAATCCAACATGAATTCGGGATCGAAACCCGCTACGCGCACCTGTCACGGCTGCGTGTGAAAGTTGGTCAAAAGGTCTCGCGCGGGGACCGGATAGGTGATATGGGAGCGTCTGGACGGGTAACCGGCGTGCATCTGCACTACGAAGTCCGCGTCGGCGGAAAAGCCGTCAACCCGATGATCTATATCAAGGCAGCCAACGATGTTTTCTAAGAGCAAAATCAACGATCCCGCGCCCAGCACCGATGCGGAGAAAAAGGCGGCACCGGCCGCCCCTGCCCCCGCAGCGCCCAAACAGCAAAGCGAATTCAAGGCCAGCGCGCCCAAGGCGAAACCACCCGCCTCGCTTCTCTCAGCTGACCTGCACGTCACGGGCAACATGAAAACCACCGGCGATATCCAGGTCGAAGGCACAGTTGAGGGCGACATTCGCGCCCACCTGCTGACCATCGGTGAAAGCGCCACGATCAAGGGCGAGGTCGTCGCGGACGACGTCGTGATCAACGGTCGCATCGTGGGCCGCGTCCGTGGCCTGAAAGTGCGCCTGACCTCGACCGCACGGGTCGAAGGCGACATCATTCACAAGACCATCGCCATCGAAAGCGGTGCCCATTTCGAAGGGTCCGTACAGCGTCAGGACGATCCCCTGAACGCGGGCGGCAACAAGCCCAAGGCACCACCGCAGCAGCCATCGCCAGCGCCGCAAAACGGCTAGGGTCTTCTTCACATGACAGACACACGGGCGCCCCAGACCACCGCGGCGCCCGTTTTTCATCCCGGGTTCTGCGCGGAACGCAGTCGCCCCTATATCCTTGTTGCGGCGGTACTCGCCTCGGCCCTCGGCATCATCGACGGCACGGTCGTGGCCATCGCCCTGCCCGCCATGCGCGACAGCCTGGGCGCGGGGCTGGTGCAGGCACAGTGGATTCACAACGCTTATATGCTCACGCTGGCGGCCCTGATCCTTGTCGGCGGGGCCATGGGCGACCGTTTTGGACTGGGCCGCGTTTTTGGGCTTGGCATTGCGCTTTTTGTTGTGGCATCGATGTTTTGCGCCCTCGCCCCCACGCCGCTCTTCATGATTGTCGCGCGCGCAGTGCAGGGTGTGGGCGCGGCCATCATGGTGCCCGGCTCACTCGCCCTGATTGCCCGCGCCTATCCCCGCGAAAGTCGGGGGGCGCCATCGGCATCTGGGCCTCTGCAACTGCAGTCACCACTGCAGCGGGGCCTATAATCGGCGGGCTTACCCTGACCATTGGCGGGCCCGAAATGTGGCGCTGGATCTTTGCAATCAACCTGCCACTTGGCGCCTTGGCGCTGTTTCTACTATACCGCCATCTGAGCGACGACCCAGCCAAGGAGAATGCCCGCGTTGACATTCCCGGTGCCCTGACCGCCACTGCCGCTTTGCTGGCCATCGCATGGGGACTGACCTCGCTTGATCATGGCGGCAACGCGACGATGTGGCTGATCGGTGGCGCGGTGATGCTGGTGATATTCCTGTGGACGCAAAAGCGTGGCGATCATCCGATGATGCCGCTCACACTCTTTGCCTCGCGCCCCTTCTCTGCCGCCAACGCGCTGACGTTCACGCTCTATTCCGCGCTGTCGATGATGTTCTTCTTCATGCCGATGACCTTCATCGCAGGCTGGGGGCTCAGCGAGATTGCAGCCTCCGCCGCTTTCGCGCCCATGTCGGTGTTCATTTCACTGTTGTCAGCCCGCGCGGGCAAACTGGCTGACCGGATCGGCCCTGCGCCCCTGCTCATTGGGGGATCAATGGTGGTTGCGACGGGCTACGCGGCGATGGCGATCCTCGCACAGTATCAGAATTTCTGGGGTCACATCCTGCCTGCCATGTGCCTCGTAGGCCTTGGCATGGCAGCCGTCGTGGCCCCGCTCTCGACCTCAATCATGGCCGCTGTAGACGAAACACGTTCCGGCACGGCCTCGGGCATCAACAACGCCGTCACGCGCATGGCAGGCCTCATCTCGGTGGCTGCGGTCGGCGGGTTCGTCGCGGCCCTCTACGCAGGCGCAGGGGGCACCGCCAGCTTCGGAATCGAGAGCGATACAGCAGGTCACGGCGCGGCCATGACAACGGCATTCACAGGGCTTGCTTGGATCGCCACAACGCTCGCAGTGATCAGCGCAGGCCTCGGCTGGTTGACCCGAAGTGTAAACGAAAATTAACCTTTAACCACTTTTTAATCGTTGAATACTGCAGGTTAAGTCGTTGCACGAAAACGCAAAAAGGGCACACTTAAAGTGTGCCCTTTCAACGTGTCCCCGCGGGGACAGATTTTTATTCGGTGACCGACACCTTGGTCATCACATCCGGCGCACCTTCAATTGCACCCGACCGCGGGTGCCCCCGCTTGATCTGGTCCAGCACCTCAAGGCCCGAGGTCACGCGGCCTACAACGGTGTACTGGCCATCCAGAAACGGCCCCGGCTGGAACATGATAAAGAACTGGCTGTTGGCACTGTTCGGGTTTTGCGACCGCGCCATACCGACGACCCCACGGTCAAAGGTGACGTCCGAAAATTCGGCTGGCAGATCCGGTTGGTCGGAGCCCCCGGTCCCCGCGCGACGTCCATCATAGTCACCGCTGGTGTCACCGAACTGCACGTCACCCGTCTGCGCCATGAAACCGTCGATCACACGGTGAAAGGCGACATTGTCATACTCACCACCCTCGGCCAGCGCCGTGATACGTGCGACATGCTGCGGTGCCGTGTCTTCCAGAAGATCGATGACGATGGTGCCATTGGCCTCACCGCTCACCGTGATCTCGACACCCGATGCAAAAGCTGTCCCCGCGGGGACAGCAAGCACGGCGACGGCGATCAGGTTACGCCACATCGGCGGCCACCTTCACGCTGATCATACGGTCAGGCTCGGCAGGCGGCTCGCCGCGCACGATTGCGTCCACGTGCTCCATACCTGCGATCACCTGGCCGTACACGGTGTACTGACCGTTGAGGAAATCATTGTCCTTGAAGTTGATGAAGAACTGGCTGTTCGCACTGTCGGGGTTGGCCGAACGCGCAGCCCCCAGCGAACCACGGGCGTGGGGGACCTTGGAGAACTCGGCCGGAACGTCCGGCTTGTCCGAACCACCGGTGCCGGCCATGCGGATGTTGAAACCGTCTTCCATGTCGCCATGCTGCACGTCGCCCGTCTGCGCCATGAAACCGTCGATCACACGGTGAAATGCGACGTTGTCATATTCACCGGCGCGCGCCAATTCCTTCATCCGCTCGACATGCTTGGGGGCCACGTCGGGCAGCAGTTGAATGGTGACGGTTCCGCCTTTGAGCTCCATCAGGATCGTGTTTTCGGGGTCTTTGATCTCGGCCATGTGCGCCTCTTTCCAATTGGTTTGGGCATCTACCTAAGCCGGTGGGCACGCAGGGACAAGTCACCCGGTTGACCCGAGGTGCATTTGCCGCGATGCAAGGGCCGACGCAGAGGCAAAGGAGTGCACGACATGGGCTGGAAATCGCTGGATGACATGGATCTCAAGGCCAAGCGCGTGTTGACCCGCGTGGACATCAACGTGCCCATGGAAGACGGTCGCGTCACCGATGCCACACGCATCGAACGGATCGTCCCAACCATCACCGACATCCGCGCCAAGGGCGGCAGCCCGGTGCTGCTGGCCCATTTCGGACGCCCCAAGGGCCAGCCCAACCCGGACATGTCATTGCAACCGCTGGTCCCCACCCTCGAAGAGGCTTTCGGATGCCCGGTCACATTTGTCGAGCGTCCCAGCCGGGACTGGATTGACGCGCAGCCTGCCGATGCCGTGATCCTTGTCGAGAATACCCGCTTTTCCCCGATGGAAGAAGCCAACGACCCGCAGATGGCGCAGCTCCTTGCCACGCTCGGCGACGTTTACTGCAACGACGCGTTTTCGGCGGCGCACCGGGCACATGCCTCGACCACCGGTGTGGCCCACCTGCTGCCCAACTGCGCGGGTCGGTTGATGCAGGCGGAACTGGAAGCGCTAGAAGCGGCCTTGTCCAACCCGAAGCGTCCCGTAGGAGCCGTTGTGGGTGGAGCCAAAGTGTCGACCAAGCTGGACCTGTTGCAGAACCTCGTGAAGAAGATCGACATGCTGGTGATCGGCGGGGGCATGGCCAATACATTCATCGCGGCACAAGGCGCGGACCTTGGCGCATCGCTGCAAGAGGCGGACCTGCACAACACCGCGCGGGACATCATGGCGGCAGCCAAGGACGCAGGCTGCACCGTGATCCTGCCGACAGACGGACGTGTCGCGCGCGAATTCAAAGCCGGTGCGGACCATGAGGTGATTGCCCTTGGGCAAGATACGAAACTGGCAGATGACCAGATGGTTCTGGATGCTGGCGATGATGCAGCCGACACCATCGCACGGGCGTTTAGCGATTTGGAAACGTTGATCTGGAACGGGCCACTCGGCGCATTCGAGATCACGCCATTCGATACGGCAACAGTGACCGCAGCCAAGGCCGCTGCAGCGCTGACCAAGGCAGGCAAGCTGGTCACCGTCGCAGGTGGCGGAGACACGGTGGCCGCGCTCAATCAGGCGGGTGTTGCAGATGACTTCACCTATATCTCGACCGCCGGGGGTGCATTCCTCGAATGGATGGAGGGCAAAGACCTGCCCGGGGTTGCCGCCCTCACCCAATAGTCAGCGCGTACCGGTTGGCGCAGAGGCGCCTTAGCCCATATGATGCGCTATCGATCTGCATCAAATGGGGGACACGACATGGCCTGGACACTGATCACCGGCGCATCCGAAGGTTTGGGTGTAGAGTTCGCGTGCGTTGCGGCCAAGGAAAACCGCAATGTGATCCTGGCCGCGCGGTCCAAGGACAAGCTTGACGCGGTCGCCGAGGAGGCGCGCAGCCACGGGGTTGAGGCGGTGGTGATCCCCGCCGATCTGTCCGACATGGCGGAGGTCGACCGGTTGTGGTCCGAAGCGAGTAACGGACGCGAGATTGATGTCCTCGTGAACAACGCAGGCCTTGGCTATAACGGGCCGTTCGACGCCGGTCAGGGGTGGGAGCGCGAGATGGCCTCGATCAACGTGAACATGCTGGCACTGACCCGGCTGATGAAGCTGGCGATCCCGCACATGCAAGGTTTGCCCAAGGGGCGTATCCTGAACGTCGCCTCTGTCGCTGGGTTCACCCCCGGTCCGCAGATGGCAGTGTATCACGCCACGAAAGCTTATGTTCTGTCCCTGTCCGAAGCAGTAGCCGAAGAATTGCGCGGATCATCCGTGACCGTGACGGCACTGTGCCCTGGTGCGACTGCCACCAATTTTTTCGATGACGCCGACATGCACGGCGTGCGCCTGCTCAAGATGTCGAAGCCCATGAACGCCAGGGACGTGGCCGAGGCCGGTTGGCTACACGCACGGGTCGGCAAGCGGATCGTCGTACCCGGTGCCATGAACAAGATGTTGGCTTTCCTGCCCCGGATATCGCCGCGAGCCCTGACAACGCGGATAGCCGCGCAAATGATGGGAAAACACTAAACCTTTTAAACAAAAGGGATTCACAGCGCGAATCACCTGTGGCATAGTGTTTGAAACCGCCCAAAGAGGTGGGATCAAAGGCAGTAGTTTCACATGACCCGTACAGCGCGCCCCGCCGTGAGCACATTTATCTTCTTCTCGATTACGTTCGCCTTGGCGATCTATTTCACCTTTGCCGCCGTGCAGGGGGATTTTGGTCTGTTCCGCCGTGCCGAGATTGAAGCAGAAGCGCGGGACCTGTCGCGCCAGCTTTCTGAGGTCCAAGTGCAGGTGGCACAGATGGAGAACCTGACCAAGCGTTTGTCGGATGATTACCTAGACCTTGACCTGCTAGACGAACAGGCCCGCAGCGTGCTCGGCATGTTGCGTAGTGACGAAATCGTCATACGTTGACCCCTGAAAAACAAGCATTATTGGTGCAAGTTGCCCTTGCGGCAGATTGGCACTCGCCTCGCACGAACGAGATCCTGTAGGGAATAGTTTAACGCTAAACTATTCCTTGTCAGGGAGGTCGCCGCCATGGCCGCGCGCAAAGCCCAAACGAAACCAAACGTGTCAGCGGAGGAGCTGCAGGGCTACTACCGCGACATGTTGCTGATCCGCCGGTTCGAGGAAAAAGCCGGGCAGTTGTACGGCATGGGCCTGATCGGTGGGTTTTGCCACCTTTATATCGGGCAGGAAGCCGTGGTTGTCGGTTTAGAGGCCGCGGCCGAGGAAGGCGACAAACGTATCACGTCCTACCGCGATCACGGCCACATGCTGGCCTGTGGCATGGATCCCAATGGCGTGATGGCCGAGCTGACGGGTCGCGAAGGCGGCTACTCCAAGGGCAAGGGTGGCTCCATGCACATGTTCTCGAAAGAGAAGCATTTCTATGGGGGCCATGGCATCGTTGCCGCGCAGGTGCCCCTTGGTGCGGGCCTCGCCTTTGCTGACAAGTATAAGGAAAACGGGCGCGTCACCTTTACCTATTTCGGTGATGGTGCGGCCAACCAGGGCCAGGTCTACGAGGCCTATAACATGGCCGAGCTGTGGGACCTGCCGGTCGTATTCGTCATAGAGAACAACCAGTACGCCATGGGCACCTCCACCAAGCGGTCAACGAAGTCGCCCAGCTATTGGGAACGTGGTGCGGCTTATGGCATCCCCGGCGAGGAAGTAGATGGCATGGATGTGTTGGCGGTGAAGGCCGCCGGTCAGAAGGCCGTTGCGCACTGCCGGGCTGGCAAGGGTCCGTATATCCTTGAGATCAAGACATATCGTTATCGCGGTCATTCGATGTCGGACCCGGCCAAGTATCGGACCAGGGAAGAAGTGCAAAAGATGCGCGACGAACGGGATCCGATCGAGGCGGTGCGGTCCATGCTACTGACCGGCAAGCACGCGAGCGAGGATGACCTGAAGGCCATCGACAAAGAGATCAAGGAAATCGTGAACGCCTCTGCCGAGTTTGCGAAGGAAAGCCCGGAACCAGCGCTCGACGAGCTTTGGACCGATATTTACGCCTGAGGGGAGACAGACTTATGGCAATCGAAATTCTCATGCCCGCCCTGTCCCCCACGATGGAGGAAGGCACGCTTGCAAAATGGCTGGTGAAAGAGGGCGATACGGTATCGTCCGGTGACATCATGGCCGAGATCGAGACCGACAAGGCAACCATGGAATTCGAAGCGGTCGATGAAGGGATCGTCGGCAAGATCCTGATCGCGGAAGGCACCGAGGGTGTGAAGGTGAACACGCCCATCGCCATTCTGGTCGAGGAAGGTGAAGAGGTCGGCGACGTATCTGCCGCCCCTGCCCCGACAGCCGAAACCGCCCCCGCGGTTGAAGCACCTGTTCCTGCTGCCGCTGCGGCGCCTGCCGCGCCGCGGGTCGATCTGACCCCGGACTGGCCCGAGGGCACTGCCATGAAGGAACAGACCGTTCGCGAAGCGTTGCGCGACGCGATGGCTGAAGAAATGCGGTCAGACGACACCGTGTTCCTGATGGGCGAGGAAGTGGCCGAGTACCAGGGTGCGTACAAGGTGTCTCAGGGTCTGCTGGACGAGTTCGGGTCAAAGCGTGTGATTGACACGCCCATCACGGAACACGGCTTTGCCGGGATCGGTGTCGGTGCTGCGTTCGGTGGCTTGCGCCCGATTGTCGAGTTCATGACCTTCAACTTTGCTATGCAAGCGATTGACCAGATCATCAATTCGGCGGCCAAGACGCTCTATATGTCGGGTGGTCAGATGGGTGCGCCCATGGTCTTCCGCGGCCCAAACGGAGCTGCCGCCCGCGTGGGTGCCCAGCACTCTCAGGACTACGCGGCGTGGTACATGCAGGTTCCGGGTCTGAAGGTGGTCATGCCCTATTCGGCCTCGGACGCCAAAGGTCTGATAAAAACGGCCATCCGCGACAACAACCCGGTGATCTTCCTGGAAAACGAGATTCTCTACGGCCGCACCTTCGATGTACCGGACATGGACGATTTCACAGTTCCATTCGGAAAGGCCCGGATCTGGCGTGAGGGTGAAGACGTAACCATCGTATCCTTCGGCATCGGGATGCAATACGCGCTGGAGGCTGCGGACAAGCTGGCCGCTGATGGCATCAATGCCGAGGTTATCGACCTGCGTACCCTGCGCCCGATGGATACGGGCACGATCATCAATTCGGTAATGAAAACAAATCGCTGTGTGACAGTTGAAGAGGGTTGGCCGCAAGGCTCTGTAGGCAACTACATCAGCTCGGTCATCATGCAGCAGGCCTTCGACTACCTCGATGCACCGGTCATCAACTGCACAGGCAAGGATGTTCCAATGCCGTATGCCGCGAACCTCGAAAAGCACGCGCTGATCACCACGGACGAGGTGATCGAAGCCGTCAAGCAAGTCACCTACCGCTAAGGAGCCGCAGACATGCCGACAGAAATTCTCATGCCCGCACTGTCTCCGACCATGGAGGAAGGTACACTTGCGAAATGGCTGGTGAAAGAAGGGGATACCGTATCGTCTGGTGACCTACTGGCCGAGATCGAGACCGACAAGGCAACCATGGAATTCGAAGCCGTGGACGAAGGTATTGTCGGCAAGATCCTGGTCGCGGAAGGTTCGGAAGGAGTGAAAGTCAACACCCCCATCGCCGTGTTGTTGGAAGACGGCGAAAGCGCCGATGATATTGGCGATGTTGGCGCATCGACGGTGGTATCTGAAGCAGCACCTGTTGAAGCTCCAGCCAGCGAACCGACAGCCGCCGCAGCAGCAACTTCTGCTCCATCTGCGCCGAAGAGCAGCGATGGAACACGCATTTTTGCATCCCCTCTCGCCCGCCGGATTGCCGCGCAGAAGGGGCTAGACCTCGGTGTGATCAAAGGGTCAGGGCCGCATGGCAGGATTATAAAAGCAGATGTTGAAAAGGCAGAAGCCGCTCCAGCGCAGGCAGCCGCTGCGATGGCAACAGCCGCTCCTGCTGCGGCGGCCCCTACCGGTCCGAGCAGCGACACTATTGCGAAGATGTACGAGGGTCGCGAATACGAAGAGGTCAAACTCGACGGAATGCGGAAAACCATTGCTGCGCGGCTCACCGAAGCTAAGCAGACGGTCCCACACTTCTACCTCCGACGCGATATCAAGCTGGATGCATTGCTCGAATTCCGCAGCACCCTGAATGGACAACTGTCCGAGCGCGGGGTGAAATTGTCAGTGAACGACTTCATCATCAAAGCCTGCGCACTGGCGCTGCAACAAGTGCCTGACGCGAACGCGGTTTGGGCAGGTGACAAAGTGCTCAAGCTCACGCCTTCCGATGTTGCCGTCGCAGTAGCAATTGAAGGCGGACTTTTCACACCCGTGTTGCAAGACGCACATCAGAAATCGCTGTCCGCACTTTCCGCGGAGATGAAGGATTTGGCCGGTCGCGCCCGTGATCGTAAACTCGCCCCGCATGAGTATCAGGGTGGTAGTTTCGCCATCTCGAACTTGGGTATGTTTGGGATCGACAACTTCGACGCGGTTATCAATCCCCCACACGGCGCAATTCTCGCTGTTGGCGCCGGTGTCAAAAAACCGGTGGTAGGCGCGGATGGAGAACTGGAAGTCGCAACCGTGATGTCCGTCACCCTATCCGTGGATCACCGTGTGATTGACGGAGCCCTTGGTGCGAACCTTTTGCAAGCCATTGTGGACAACCTCGAAAATCCATTGGCAATGCTTGCTTGATACAGAAAAACCCCTGGCGAACGCCAGGGGCTCTACTCGCTATTCGGCTGCACCTGATTTGCCAAGACTGGTAAGAATCAGCCTCAACAACAAAGATTTTCAGCTAGTTTTCACAATCGCAAGATAGATCGCTTACTGGTCTTTACCAAGCATGTGGTTCATGGATACCGAGGGTTGATCACAGCCAGCCTCGCCTACAATCCGCGCCGGAATTCCAGCAACTGTTTTGCACGGCGGGACCTCTTCCAAAACAACAGAACCCGCTGCAATACGGCTGCAGTTACCCACCCGAATGTTTCCAAGCACTTTTGCACCGGCACCAATAAGAACACCATCACCGATCTTGGGGTGCCGATCTTCTTCCTCTTTACCGGTCCCGCCCAGGGTGACGGAATGCAACATGGATACGTTGTCGCCCACAACAGCGGTTTCACCAATCACGATGGAATGTGCGTGATCAATCATGATGCCCTTGCCGATGTGTGCGGCTGGATGAATGTCTACACCAAATATCTCGGACACGCGCATCTGGAAGAAATAGGCAAGATCGGTATGGCCTGCTTGCCAAAGAAAGTGACCCACACGATACGCCTGCATCGCCTGATACCCCTTGAAGTACAAGATGGGTTGCAGCAACCGATGGCATGCCGGGTCACGTTCATAAACAGCGACCAGGTCTGCCCGAGCGGCCTCTACCAGCGCCGGAGACTTCTGGTAGGCTTCTTCCACAATCTCGCGCACGACAACCATGGACATCTCGTTCGATGCCAGCTTGGCCGCGATCCGATAAGACAGCGCTTTTTCCACAGATTTGTGATGCAGGATGCATGCGTGTACGAACCCACCGATCAACGGTTCGTCTGAAACAGCTCGGCGCGCCTCTTCCGTAATCTGGTCCCAAACCGGATCAATAGAAGCGATGTTTGTGCGTAGGTCAGCCATAGAGTGTCCTTTCGGATTCTTCCTACCCTATTTAAGACCTTTTCTCCAAACGCAAACCCGTGATGTGTCCCATCTCGAAACTGGATCATTTGCCCATGCCCGCGCAGGCTGGTTCCACGGCAAAGCTCCCAACACAGTTAATGCCGCGCAAGTGCTACAGGCTGCATAGCCCCTGTTCGAATGGCCATGTCATTCAGACCAGATCGCTGTTTTGAACGGCCCTGGCCCAAATCGGGCAGAGTTCTGGGCCACCGAGACCTCAAAATCTCCAGTAAGTCCATCAGCTTGCTGCATAGCGCTTGTATATGTCCAAGACGGCTCTGATACGACAACTTCACGAACAACTTGTCCAAGCGTCCCTACCCGAACTGTATAGCTCTCTGTCTCTTCAGCCAGCGGTACCTCAGGCAAGTCCCAACCATCACCATCCAATCTCGTGCGACGAACCCACTCGACATCAACACCGGTACCGCTGCTGGCAAGCTTAAGATGAACCGGTGCATAGGGCCTCAATCCATTCCCATTAAAGGCATGAATGGCCTCCGTATAAGATGGGTCGTCATAGCTGCGCTTGGACGGCCCAATTCGGAAAGTTTGCGAGATCCGACGCAAAGAGCGAAGCAGATTGATCTGGGACGGAACACCGTTCATGTGCACAAACCAAGAACCAACTGGCCATTCAATAGGAATATAGGCATCCGTTCCAGCTTGTCCGCGCAACCTGTTGGACAGCAAATACTGGTTCGGCCCAATCAATTCGGCGTCCTTGAACTGGATCAGCTCCCAGTTGTCAGGCGAACCATCTCCGACAGCAACAAGATTTCCACCGCTCAGAAACGCGGACTCTGGGATTGACTGCAGAGTCCCATGGATCATTTTAACATCAAGTGGAGCACCTCGATCTACCAGCCCGGGCACGGCACGCGGCAAGGGCGAATTCAGAAAGCCGATACTCGCCCGGGCGGCAATCACTGTGTTGAGCACAAAGTCAGAGTCAGTTGGCGACTGATACACCGCTACGCCACCCGGCCAAGGTGAGCCTGTCACGGCCAGATGTGGTGCGTGCTCCACCTCATCCCCAGTGAGCAATGGCAAGTCCATGAATACTGATGTCAATGGAACCGGTGGAACAAACTCACGGACACCTGCCAACTCGTCGGAAAGATCCGAAGGCGTATATACTTCAGGTTCAATCCGCACAGCTTCCAACAACTGCATCTGGCCTTGTTCCACCCGGTCCACGCGGTAAAGCCCAGCCCCTTCAGATTGATCGGCCGTCACCTCGATAACGTCACCAGCACCTACACCAATTTGTGACGGCGGCAGCGCAAGCTTGATTGCTTCGCGGGCAACCCTCGCCTCGGTCAACCAACGCTCTGCCACTTGCCGACCCTCGGGACGGGTCAACGCCATCGCAATCTCACTCGTGGATACGGCATGCGTGGTATCGTCCGCCAGAATGGCTTCCTCCGACAGCACGTCGAAGTTCCCGTCAGTCTGTACAAAGCGAACGCGTACACGTCCCGCCAACTCTGCCTCGGACTCGCGCGACTGCTCCAAGCGGCCGTTGAGGTCAGAGTGGATTGCAAGTGTTTCCGGCGGCAGTTCAACCGCCCCTGTTCCCGAGCGCGAGACAAACTTCAGAACACCATCACGCTCAATTGCATCAAAAGCAAATCGCAGCATCAGCGGCTGCAACGCCCCCCGCGCATCTGTGACATCATCAACAACAAACCCACGCACATATCCAAACAGCTCAGATGTGTCGTAGTGTTGTAGCCCGGACCGCTCGCAGATTTCACCAACAACCGACGCAAGCGACCGGCCCGACGTGCGCCCGTTGATCCAGTGACCACGCGGGTAGTTCTCTCCATCGGACCAAATGCGCAGCGAGTTTGGAAAGAATGGATACGGCCTTGCATCCCAAGCCCAGACAAAGGCTCGAGACATGTCCACCATCGGAGCTTCATACTCAACCGATACTGGATTGTTCTCGGCAGCCCGCCAATACGAATGCATCGCCCTAAGGTATTGCTTCTGGATCAGATCGTCGCGCGCGCCATTCGAATACTTCGGCAGGCTGCTCTCCGATGATTTCTGGTCCAAAAACTTGTTGGGCTGGTTCGTACCCTTGTCGATGGCAGCGCACCCAAGCTCTGTGAACCAGATTGGCTTGGATTCCGGGACCCAAGACGTAGGCAGGACTGACCGCACACCCCCAATGCGTTCGTGATGCGCATTGCCCCACCAATTTCGGATGTCCTTGTAGCGATACACCCAAGGCTCGTCATGCGCGCCATCCGTGATGGGAGTTCTTATTTGCGCAGTATCGGCTTCCTGTGACCGATAATACCAATCGTAGCCCTCGCCACCCTCAATGTTGGAGCGCAGGTAGTCGATGTTGTATACACTCTGCCACTCTGCGTCCGCATGATCTTCGCCACCGCGCCAATCCGAAATCGGCATGTAGTTGTCGATCCCGATGAAGTTGATGTTCTCATCTGCCCACAGAGGATCCAGGTGAAAATAGCGATCACCGCTCCCGTCCTGCGGCTGATACCCAAAGTACTCCGTCCAATCGGCGGCGTAGCTGATCTTGGTGTCTGGGCCGAGAATAACGCGTACCTGAGCCGCCAACTCTCGCATTTTCTGGACGGCGTAGAATTGGTTCCCCGTACCACGAATTTGCGTCAAGCCACGCATCTCCGACCCAATGCAGAGCGCGTCAACTCCCCCTGCCTGACGGCACAATGCCGCGTAGTGCAAAATAAACCGCGACAACGTCCATTCCTGTGGGCCCGTGTAGTTGTAATTTCCCTGAATGTTGAAGTGGGATGAATTTACATTACCAAAGAATGCATCGACCTCCGCTTCGGCAGCAACGGTACCATCCGGTGATCCGTCGATCCCTAATGCCCGCGACAAGGTGATCCTACCCCGCCAGGGAAGGTAAGGCTGCGTTTCATCAGGTGCGTACGGGTTGGGCAGCTCATTACCTTCCAACTGATCCATCAGAATGAAAGGATAGAACATGACCTTCTTTCCGGATGCATTCATGGCTTGAATAGCTTGGATGACCGACCCATCCGCAGGTGTGCCGCCATAGATCGGGCGATCATCGACACGAGCGATCTCCGCCACCCCTTGACGTGACACTCCAGCGACATGCCATGGCATGTTCTCAGCCTCAATGTCGCGGCGCTCTACCTTCGGCTGCACCTGGCAAGATCCGCAGCGCAAGTCATTCCCAAACCACGACACAATCAACGAAGCGGCCTCACAATTCGGCAGCTCATCACTCAGCGCATCAAGAGACATGTTAAAGTCGGGCTGGCCTGCCGGCGTGTTAATGTTGGCACTCCAGCGACCGCGATTTTGGTCTACATAGTTCACCGGCGTCGTTGCCAGCGCATATTCTCCGGTTCCCGGCATCAGCGCGACGGCTTTGACAGCGCGGGTAATCTCTTCCTCGGCCCCGGCTTCTTCTGGCTGCTCCGGGCGTACAACCTCGAACGAAAACTGCGGGACGCGATTGCCAAAAGGACCCAAGGCCAGGTTTTCAATCACGACATAGGCGGTTCCACGATACGCCGGCACCAACCCCTGCCCTTCAATGGCTTCCATCAGCGGGTCCGGCAATTGATCCTGCGTTCCCTTGTAAACGCGCATGTTCAGATCATTGATCGCAACTTCTTCGCCATCGGCCCAGACGCGGCCGATACGGGCGATTTCTCCTTCGCAGACAGCAAGTGCCATGCTCAGCGAATAGCTGTATTCACGAACCTCGGGCTGTGGTGACGGTGCCGGGCCACCCTTGCCGCCTCCTCCTCCGCCGCCTGTTACGGTAACAGTCTCCAGAAAGTCCGAGGACCAGATCACCTGCCCACCCAAGCGCATACGCCCATAAAGCTGGGAAATCGGTGCGCCTTCACCCGAATTCGACAAGCGAAACCGGTCCACCTTACCATGCTCAACGACCTCAGACCCCTGACCCATAACACGCTGATCAATCACCTTGCCCAGGGTCGCACCAATGGCACGCCCGATGGCAACGGATGACAACCCAAGCGCAGAGCCACCAATCGAGCCGCCAATAGCCGCCCCAGCGGCAGAAAGTACTACGGTCGCCATCAGTCGGCCTCCACATCAGGGAATTGAAAACGGGCCACGATCCGTCGAGCCCACGGTGCACTCAGCGGGCTCTCGACAACGCCGTGGCCGCTATAGGCATGAATAAACTTGGGCGCAGTGCCCACGTCGGACTGAATACCGAGGTGTTTGGCCACCCCGCCCTCACGCATGCGAAACAGGATCACATCCCCACATGCCGCCAGGGACACAGTTTTTGGCGACAGGTGGCGCAGCGCTGCTGCCCAGAGGTGTTCCTGTCCCTGCGGTTCGGACCAATCCATACTGTATGCAGGCGGCCGCTCCGGCTCGCTGCCAACCACGGCACGCCAAACCCCACGGATAAGCCCAAGACAATCAGTGCCTGCCCCACGCGCGGCCATCTGGTGAATGTACGGCGTGCCGATCCAGGCGCGCGCTTCATCCACAATAAAGGAACGCGCCAGTGTCATCGCAGGCTGCCTCCGCTGTTTGAGCCGCCGGTTGTCGGATATGCCATCATCCAATCGTCACTGGGCAAGTCCGGGAAACCTTGGAAGTTCAAAAGGTTGGCAAACTTCAGACGACAGGTTTCGAACCGCTTGTCACAACCTGCAGTCAAACGCACTTGGTCCTGCGCACTGACCTGGCCGCGCACCGCTTCCCAAAGCTCGATCCGGCGCACACCATCTTCGACGACATCGCGCTTGATCATGCCCCACAGACCACTGGCAGGTCCGGACGTGACATCAAGCCGCCCTCGCATGAACCACTGCGGCTCAAAGCCGCTCAGATCGTCCCACTCAAAGATCCGACCATCGATCACGCGATCTGGCTGCCCTTCGAACCGATACCCCGGCTGCTCCAGATTGAAACGGCATGCACGGTCACCCAGAACGGCGGTACATGGCTTTTGATAGATGCGGCCCAACGGCCGGTTCAATGCCTCAGTCAAGCCGCGCAGTTCAGCATGAAAAGCTCCACCAGAACGCCGCAGCTCACCGATGGAGCCTCGAAACTGCAACCAACGAACATCAGGATCAGCCCAGTTCACCAACCACGCGCGGACCTCCGCATTGTCAAAGCGCCCTGCTTCGATCTCGTCTTCGCGCACCGACGCATCAGTCAGCGCGCCCAGCGCTTCTGTATTGTCAACGCTCAGGCCAGTGCTCTGCGCCAACGCCGCAGCAGACAAGCCAGTGTCAGCGCGAAACTCAAGCCCGTCAAAGGTCAGCGGCGTGTCATGGTCAGTAAACCCGAAAGTCTTGCCATCCGTCCGCAGAATGGCCCAAGCCCGACACAGGGTCGTAACGCCCTTTGCCGTGTGTGCAAGAAACTCTTCGCTCTGCCCGCTCATCACACACGCACCTCGACAATGGGCACATTCGGAACGGTACCGGCCTGAAAACTGGCTACGGATGTCTGAATTTGGTCCGTATCAAAGCGCACAGGCACATCGAATTCAAAGCCGGCGGTGATCTCTTCATCCTGCTCCGGCGGATGCTGAAAGGTGACAAGCCCGGTGTTCAATTCGACTTCGTAATCGACCCCTTCTTGCATCTCATCACGCCCAAGACCCACGCGCACTGTTCCGGAAACGGGCTTCGAGATCGGTCGTGAATAGGCAAACTCTCCTGATCGATACGTCTTGAGCAGCGGAAACGTGGCTTGCACGCCATCACCGGTGGCAATCGTCTGATCCAGAAAAGTCGGATCAGCACTTGCGGCACCCGACTTGAAGTCGGCCCAGTCCTTCCAGCGAAACCCGTACATCTGTCCCATGCGTGCTTCAAAGAAAGCAATCAGGGTTTCTACGTCATCCAGTGACCGCATGCCCAGTCCCGCGTCATAGCGGCGACGCGAGTGTGCCCAGGGCGTGTTGCGTTCCTCGAATCCGTTGGCGAGCGTCACAACCTCTGTCCGGCGCTCCGGCCCGCCGACCGAGCCAAAGCTCAAGGACGCGGGAAATCGAACCTCGTGAAAATTCATGGCCTTGGCTCCCCTTCAATTTGTTATCTGTTGCGGTTTGCGCGGCTCAATGCGCGGTTCATCTGTGCGGCGATCTGGTTTTGCGACCGGGCAAAGCCCTGCACGTCCGGTGTGGTGATGTTCATCACGACAGTCGGACCGCCCTGCCCGCCACCGCCACGCACACCCAGCTTGCCATCAGGACCACGGGCAAGCGGCATGATGGCCTCTGGCCCCGCCTCACCCATCACGCCCATTCCGCCGCGCATGCCAAACGGCGTGGCCGAACTGACGACACCGCCTGATGCAAAGGGCATTACGCGCCCCTGGCTGAACGGCGCACCATCGGCAAAGGGCAGGATATTCTCGAGCAACCCACCCGCACCAGAGGCCAGCAATCCACCGACATGATCAGTCACGGGCTTGATGGCCGCATTGTAAGTCGCGCTGATCATCGAGTTGGCCAGCCCATCCAGGGCATCCGACAGGCTCGCCCCATCAAAAACCAAACCATCAAAGGCCTTGCGCAATCCACGCGACAGCCCTTTCTCAAGGGTCGCCACGTCCTTGTTGGTCGCCGCCAGACTCTCACGCATGCGGCGCAATTCGCTGTCGAAACCGGTGACCATGTCCGAGGTTGCACTCAGCGTGAAGCGCAAATCTTCGGCGTTCTCGTCAAGGTTCTCGATCTCGTCTCGGTAATCAGTCATTCCGGATCCCCTTCCGACCGTTCATCCGGCCAGGCCGCCATCAACGCGTCCAGACCGTCGCTCAACAGCGGTGCGGCCTGTCCGGGTGTGCCCAGCATCATCTGCAATTCGGCAGGGGTCAGCGCCCAGAACGCCTCTGGCGTCAGGCGCAGCCCCTGCATCCCGGCCCGCATCAACGCGGGCCAGTCCAATGTCTTTGTCATGCCTCAGGCACCACGAAGGCCCGCGCGATCAACTCGGCCGCAGCACGAGCCGCCCCCATGGGTCCGCCCGCAATGTCAGCGTGATCCAAGTGGTCGGCATCAAAGGCGCAGCCGCCACCAGCCAAACCAGCCTTCAGCACAGCCAGCACGTCGGCACTGGAAAAGCGGCCCTGCTCGAACCGCTCCACCAAGGCAACCAATGATGGCTCCGCCAAAGCCGTCTCAAGCCCCGCCAAAGCACCAAGGGTCAGCCGCATCACCTGAGGCTGACCGTCGATCACCAGCGTGACCTCTCCCCTCCACGGATTGGTCATCAGGCTACAAGTGCCGTAAAGGTCAATGCACCGGCCGAGGCCAACGACATCTCGTAAGTCGCCTCGCCATTGTGGCTGCCGCTGTACTCAAGCGACGTCACCTGAAACGGCCCTTCGACAACGCCGAAATCAGGAATGATCACCTGAAAATCCGGCGTCTCGCCGTCAAAGAAGATCTGGCGCGCACGCTCATCCGTGCCTTCGTCCTTGAACACACCGGCGCCCGTGATGTTGGCGGACCGCACACCGGCCCCCGCCAGCAGCTCGCGCCACCCGCCCTGGCTCTCAAGGCTCGTGACATCCACGCTCTCGGCGTTAAAACTGACGCGCGTGGCCCGCAGACCCGCAATGGTTTCGAACTGCCCGTCCGAGGTCATGTCGACCTTCAGAAGCAGGTCCTTTCCGTTCTGAGCACCCATGGGTTTTCTCCGTTAGATATTGGTTGATTGGTTGTCTTCCGTCCGCGCGCGGAACGTCAGGTCGATGCGGCGGCCCGTGCCCTTGTCGATCTTTACGGCACGCGCGCGCTCAAATCGCAGGGACACCAGCCGCCCACGATCAAGCGTCAGAGCGGCATCATGCAGAACATCGCAAACAGCGCCCGCCGCTTCCTTGGCGGCAAAGAACCCCGGCACCTCGGTCACGACCGACACGACAAAGCTGTGGACGGCGCCGCTGCCTGTCTTGTCATCCGCAACACGCACGGTTTCCGGGCCAAGGTTGATGTACATGTTCGGCAACGCACCACTGGGCACCGCGTCATAGACAGCGTCGCCAACTGCATCACCAACCGCGATGTCTGACGCAATTGCTGTAAACACGGCACTCTGAAGGGCTGCAGAAACGGCATAGCTCATATCGCGACCTCCTCATCGGTCATGCAGACCAGGTAACGGCCTTCAGGATCACGCTCCGCAACACTGCGGATGTGAAACACACGGTTGCCATCACGGAACCGCTGATCGGCAATAGGACGCTCCGGGTGCCCCACCGGGGCACCACGAACGACAACCGAATACGGAACGGCGGACACCGCCGCGCCGGTGGCGATCGTCTCTCGGCCTGTCCGTGCAGTCAGCTCGGCCCACAGGACACCCAAGGGCATCCAGCGTTCAGAGAAACCACCGGCGCCATCAGACACACGCGATGGGCTCTCCAGGGTCAAGCGCCGGTTCAGGCGCGGCAGTTTCATCGTGCGCCTCCGCCCAAACGTATGGGCCTGTAACGCTCGATCAGGCTGGTCACGCCGAAGGGCATGCAGCCTTCGCTCAATGCCGTCTCGTTGCGGAACTCGTAGTAGTGAGCCGCCAAAAGCATCACGGCCTGCGCCAGATCCGCCGGAATGTCAGACCACACCGCGCCAAACCCGGCGGTGAAAGACACACGCATAGTCCCGGCAGCTGGAATCTGGGGCAAAGAATGCCCGACCGAACGCAACCGCGGACGGTGCGTATCGCGCTCCAACCAATAGGTGTCACCGGCCACACTTGTTTCCGCGCCAGCACGATCCACAAAGGTAACTGTGTGCACCGCCGTCACCGGAGCAACAGGAAATGCAACTGCATCCGTGGTGGCCAGTGACGAAACTGACAAAGAAAAATCATGCTCGATCAGGGCTTTGCCCGTACGAGCCTCAATTGCCGCGACAGCCGCGCGCAGGAAACTGACAAGCACCGCGTCCTGCACGGTATCATTGCCAAACCCACTGCCCAGACGCAGATGCGCCTTGAATTCTTCGACCGGCAGCGCGGCGTCGGGCACCGTGGTCTCTTCGTTCAACATCATGGAACATCTCCAGGAAAATTCTGCCCCTCGGCTCCAAAGGCCCGGGCGCGCGCCAGTCCGCATTGCTCGGACGGAGGGGAGCAGCTAGACAACACGGCGCACTTCCAGCGCGCACCCGGAACCGGGGGCAGTTGCCCACCCCCGGCCATCCGCATCAGCCGTTCAGGCTGTTGCGAATTTCAGCAGCTTGATCGCCGCAAAGTCGCTCACGTCGCCGCCCACGCGCTTGGTGGCATAGAACAGAACGTGAGGTTTCGCGCTGAAGGGGTCACGCAGCACACGCAGGTCGGGGCGCTCGGCCACGGTGTAACCTGCGTTGAAGTCACCAAAGGCGATGGCGTCGGCACCCGTTCCCGCGTCAGGCATGTCCTCGGCGATCAGAACCGGGTAGCCCATCAGGGTCGCGGGCTGACCGGCAGCCAGACCATCGGACCACAGGAAGCGGCCGTCATTGTCCTTGAGCTTGCGCACGATGCCAGCCGTCTTGGAGTTCATGACAAAGGTCGCGTTGGCGCGGTACTCGGCACCCAGTGCATACACCACGTCGATGATCGCCTCGGCAGTCACGTCACCGTCGATGCCCGAAGGCACGTAGCCAAGGTTGCCCCAGGCCCAGACATCATTGTCGACCGATGTGTGGGTCAGGAAACCACGGGGTTTGTCGATGCCGTCACCGTTGACGAATGCCGCAGCCTCGGCGCGGGCAAACTTGTCGGCAATGCGACCTGCCAGCCACGCTTCGATGTCGAACGCGCTGTCGTCCAGCAAACGCTGCGATGCTTTCGGCAGGGCCGACAGCTCGTGCAGCGGGATGGTGATGCGGTCGATGGTGGGGGTGTCGGTCTCGGCCTGTGTGGCGGTTTCGGTCGCCCAGCCTGCACCTACATCGGTGTGATCGACCAGCACGTCAAAGGATGTCGCCTCGACATTCACCACGGACGCGATGGAACGGATCGACGCAGTGGCATTCAGAACCGATTTCACGGTCTCCGACGTCTGCGGGTCAACGAGGTAACCACCGTCCGAGTTCACGGCAGTGGACAGCGATTTGCCCTCCAGCTCCAGGCCACGCAGGCCATCATCCTCACCCGAACGCAGATAGGCGTTGAACGCCTTCTGATGGGGGGCACCCGTTTCGACGGCACCTGCCAGAGGGGTGCGCGCCGCAGTCATGTTTTTCCGATCCAGCATGGTCAGTCGCTCTTCCGTTTGTTGAAGTTTGGTTTGAAAGTCGGCTTGGAAGCCTTTGAATTCGGTCACGAAACCCGTTACGGCCTCTGCAACCTCCTGAGCCGGGGACAAACCTTCCCCGGCCCGAGCCTTGATCTCGGTCTTGCTCATCAGCATGTCCTTGATGGTTGGTGTGAAACGGCCCCGCGCTTTAGCGCTGCGCCAACTCCGCGCGCGCAGCCCGCAGGGCCGCCGCCATGTCGCGCAAATGGTCGTCCTGATCCGAAGGCATCTCCTCGGACTTGGCCGCCACCCGCGCACTGGGCAGCATCGGGAAGGTCACAAGCGACACCTCCCAAAGCTCCAGTTCGGTCAAGAGCCGCTGGCCCTTGTCATTCTTCGTGGCCTTCACGGTCCGGTAGCCGATGGACAGACCATCAATGGCCCTGGCCCCGATCAGCTCCGCCGCCTCGCGGCCCTTGGCGATCGAGGGCAGCAAACGCCCCTTCACCCACAGCCCCTTGGCATCCTCCCGCACCTCGTCCCAAACGCCGATGGGAAAGGCCGGGTCGTGCTGCCACAGCATCTTCACGTTGCGCCCTTCGGCAGCGATGGCCTTGAGGGACGCCGCATAAGCGCCCTTGCCCACCACATCGCCCCCCTGGTCACAGGCACCGAACAGGCTCGCATAGCCCTCGATCACCGTGCCGTCCTGCACCTCGACGCCTTCGCCAAAGCGCGCAAATTTCGTCTCCAGACCGGTCTCTGCCTGCATCTGCATTCTCCTTCTCAATGCGACCCACTAGTGGGGTATCGCCGCCATGATCGATTGAAATCCGGTCGCCAACACCACTGCGACAACGCCATAGACGGTCAGCCACAACCGCTTCTCCAACCGCTCCATCAGCTGCTCAAGCCGATCCAAACGGTCGGAAATATTGGCAAAGTGGACCTCCGTGAGCCGCTCATGGGCCTCCAGCTTCAAGCCCGGACCGCATGCAAACCGTTCCCACAGCTTGGCATCATCCATCGGCACCATCCTCAGCCACGGCAGGCAGTCCAAGCAAACGGCGCTTCTCGGCGACGCTCAGGAAATCGGCCCCGGCAACACGCGCCCACTGCGCATCACGCTCTGCCGACAAGGCAGGCACCTGATCCAGATCCGGGGCCAACACCACATCCTCGCCTGTATGCGCGCCCAGCCACTCAGCCAGCGCTGCCGCCACACGGGTGGCCAGGGGCAACACGGTCAGACGATAGAAAGCCCGGTTCGCCTCCTGATAATTGGCGTAAGTGGCGTCGCCCTGAATGCCCAAAAGCATCGGCGGCACACCAAAGGCCAAGGCAATCTCACGCGCCGCCGCTTCCTTGGTCTTCTGGAACTCCATGTCCGAAGGCGAAAAGCCCATCGGCTTCCAATCCAAACCACCTTCCAGCAACATGGGCCGCCCCGCATTGCGCGCACCCGAATGATTGGTCTCGATCTCACTCACCAAACGATCATACTGATCCCCCGACAATTGCGACTGTCCGTCCTGCCCGCGATACACGATGGCCCCCGAAGGACGTGCGGCGTTATCGAGCAACGACTTTGACCATCGAGACGCCGCCGTATGAACATCCAACGCCATCGCCGCCGCCTGCATGGGCGAGAACCCGTAATGATCATCCTGCGGGTGAAAGCTCTTGATGTGACAGATCGGGCTCACGGGGCCCGATGCATCAAAGCGATGTGTCTTGCCCCCCACGGAATAGTCATAGGCCACAGGCCACCCATCGGCGCCAGGAACCACCGACATCCGATCCGACCGCAAAACATGCAACTCCAGTGGCGCGCCGCTTTCACCGGCAACAGCCTCCACATAAGCGTTCCCCGACAACAGCAGCTGCGCATAAAGCGCTTCCAACAGCTCGGCCCGCCCCTGCCCCGGATTGGGCCGCTTGATCAGCGACAGGATCGGATGAGTCTCAAACCGCTGCTCCACATCCTGCAACACCAAGGGCAAAGCCGCTGCGGCCTCAGCAATCAGCTTGACCGACCGAAACCCGACCGGGTTCCCGGAAAAGCCCGCTCGGGTCAGCGACACGGCATCGCGCGGTGACCAGGCCACACGGCCCCCCGTCTGCCAGGCCACAACCTTCCCCGTCGCACTTGCCTTCTGCTCTGGTACATCCGCCACAGCACGGTTCCGAAAGAAATCAAACACGAAGGGTCTCCTTTTGATCCCAAAGGGCCGCCCGGCCCGTCGCTCAAAGAAAAAGGCGGCCCGAATGGAACCGCCTCACCGCAAGGGGCATCCCCTGCTTCATCTTGCCAAATAAACTCGCCCCGCAGGGCCGCTCACAACCCGCGCACACCGGGCCGTTGATACTGACCAGCCGGCTCAATCATCAGCTCGTGCAAGGCCCAAACCAACGCATCCACGCGGTCCGGCGATCCCTGCCCTTCATACCCAACACGGGTCATACGGGTCATCTGATCCTCCAGAGAACCCAAATCCAACCCGTGCGTCACCCGGTTCTGCTCGTACAATGCGGCCACAGGCTCTGCCCGCGCCACCTTGCCACGGGATGCATGCACGGTCTTCAAAGATACCAGCGGATCGACCTGTCGGATCACCTCGCTGACCAACTGACCACCCTGATTAACCTCGGCCACCAAGCGGTCCGCCTGGTACTTTTTCATTGCATCAATGGCCGCCTTTGCCCAACCGGCAGGGCCCAATCCCTGCACGGTGCAATCGGCAATGACATGGGCGCGCCAATCCTGCGGCGGCCCCTCCATGGACACCCCCGCCACGATGATGCCGCACTCATCCGACGCATTGCCTGACGACACAGCGGGGTCCAGCCCCACCACAACGCGGTCCAGCTTCGGTTTTCGCTTCCGCCGCACGGCATCCAGCATCGCCGTGGTCCACAACGCCCCCTCGGCATCGCTCAGCAATATCCCTTCCAACTCCTGCCGCCCCAACCGGGTCCCGGCATAGCGGCGCTTTACCTCAGCCAGAAACGAGGACGCCAGGTTGGCCGAATTGGCCTCGGTCGGCGCATGGGTGACAACAGTCGACGACTGCTCCAACAAATCCTTCAACACTTCAACGTTGCGGGGCGTCGTTGTCACGCAGACACGCGGATCATCCCCCAGCCGCAACGCGAACTGCAGCATGTCCCAGGTCTCCTGACCGCGCTTCCACTTGGCCAACTCATCCACCCAGGCACAATCAAACTGCGGCCCCCGCAACCCCTCCGGGTCATGGGCCGTGTGAATGGTGGCGATGGCCCCGTTGGGCCATTCCAGCATCTTTCGGGTCGCATGAAACTTCGGACGGCGATCCGCGGGTGAGCACACAAGCAACCCGCTCTCACCAAAAATCATCACTTCGCGGACCTGCTCGATGGTCTCGCCCACCAAAGCGACCCGCTTTGCCTTGCCCTTGTCCAAGGGCATCGGCCCCTCGACCATGGATCGGACCCACTCGGCCCCGGCGCGCGTCTTGCCAGCGCCGCGCCCGCCCATGATCACCCAGGACCGCCAGTCGCCTTCGGGCGGCAACTGGTGCTCCATCGCCCAGAATTCGAACAGAAAAGGGAGGGCGCCCAAGGCGCCCTCTCCCAACTCACTCAGAAACTGCTCCTGCGCTTCCGCAGGCGCGGAGGCGACCAAGCGCGCACCGTACCTCAGCTCGGGCAAGATCAAGGTCGAAGGCATATCCGTTCTGGGCGATGCCGGTTCGGGCTTGTCGAAATTCGTCAAGCTTTTTCTCCATACCTTCCAGGTTCACGATCAGCTTGTTCAACGTGACAAGCTGGCTGTTCACCTCAGTTTCCTTCACATCCTCCCCGGCTTCTGCCTTTCTTGTGAAGGCTTTGAAGTGCTTTCGCATTGTCGTCAGGGTGTCCTGCATCGACGAGACAAGCTCCTCGCTGCGGTCGCCCTCCGCCTCCGGGGTAATCAATGCCATGTGATATGACCTCTCATGCGTTGGGATAGCTCCGCACGAGAGAAATAGAAAAGCGACCTCCGGGTCACCCCGGGGCCGCTTACCCACTTCTTCTAGCTTGTCACAAGTTATACGTGTGACCGTTCGCAAAGTCAAGCGAAATCCACTTGAGGAAAATCCGCTAACCGTACGGTATAATTAACAAAATCTTACTTCAATGGTTAAGATGTGGTTAATGCAAGGCGTAAGCCTTTGATCCCCCACAACAACACTTGTTTGTCCCCGCGGGGACAAACGGGCGGAGGACACCTCCGCCTTACGATTGAACCCTTGCGCCCCGTAAGGCGGACGTGTCGTCCGCCCTACCCATCATCCGACTGGTTGGCCCGCTCCGCCTCGATCTCGCGCCACCGCGCGACGTTGCGGTTGTGTTCATCCAATGTCTCGGCAAAAGCGTGCCCGCCGGTCCCGTCAGCCACAAAGAACACGAAGTTCGTGGCATCCGGCTGCGCCGCAGCCATCAGGCTTTCCCGCCCCGGATTGGCAATCGGAGTCGGCGGCAGACCCTGAATGACATAGGTATTCCAAGGCGTCGCGGCGCGCAGCTCCGACCGGCGCAACCCACGGCCCAAAACGCCCTGCCCCTTGGTGATGCCATAGATCACTGTCGGGTCCGTCTGCAGGCGCATGCCACGGTTCAACCTGTTCACAAACACCGAGGCGACCTGACGCCGCTCCTCAGCCACACCAGTCTCCTTCTCGATGATCGAGGCAAGGGTCAGCAGCTCCTCCGGGCTCTCCAGCGGCAGGGCATCATCGCGAGACTCCCAGGCCGCGGACACCCACAACTCCTGCTGTTCGACCATCTGTGTCAGGATGTCTGCGCGATTGTCGCCGCTGCGCACTTCATAGCTGTCGGGGGCCAATGCGCCCTCCGGTGGGATTTCAGCGACCTCCCCATCCAGCACATCCATGTTGCGCAACGCGTCCACGACCTGCCAGCTCGTCACACCCTCGGCCAGCGCCACACGATATCGCGTGTCCTGTGCCGCACGCACTTCGGTATAAATCTCAGGCACTTCTTCCTCACCCGGCTGGAACTCGGCGCGCTCCACGAAACGGTTTGTGGCCGGGTCCAACTCACGGACTTGCGCACTCAAACGGTTCACTCCGATCCGATAAACCACTTCGGTGCCGCACGTACTGGCCCCACCACGGGTCACAACATCCACGATCTCTTCCATGGACGCACCGGGTTCCACCAGGAAACTCCCGGCCTTCAACGCGCTTGTCTTGCCCGCGTACTCAGCCCCGGTGCGGAAAATCCAGCCATGGTTGACGGCCCCCTGTTCCTCAAGGTCAGCGCTCACACGGCGAAAATTCGATCCCCGATCCACCTGAACACAGATCGCCTCAGTCAGCGGACCCGCGCCCTCATATTGACCGCGTCCCCACAGGATCAGACCGCCCACCACGAACAGGGCCACGATCAGGAATGTCAGTGCGTTCGAGGCGATGGATCGCCACATCAGCTGACCTTTCCGAAGATCACGCTGGCATTCGTACCGCCAAACCCAAAGCTGTTGGACAGGGCCACGTCGACCTTGCGTTCGCGTTTGGCATTGGGCGCTAGGTCAATAGGTGTCTCAACGGCAGGGTTGTCCAGGTTGATGGTCGGCGGGCAGACCTGATCACGGATCGCAAGGATCGAGAAGATGGCCTCGATCGCACCCGCAGCACCCAGCAAATGACCGGTCGCCGACTTGGTCGAAGACATGGTCACATTGGCCGCATGATTGCCCAGCAAACGCTCGACCGCGCCCAGCTCAATGGTGTCCGCCATGGTCGAGGTGCCATGCGCGTTGATGTAGTCGATATCCGACGGCTCCAGCCCTGCGTTGCGCAGCGCTGCTTTCATTGAACGCTCACCACCTTCGCCATCCTCGGACGGCGCGGTGATGTGGTAGGCGTCGCCGGACAGGCCATAGCCCCGAACTTCGGCGTAAATCTTGGCACCACGGGCCACGGCGTGCTCATATTCCTCAAGCACAACAATGCCCGCGCCCTCACCCATGACGAACCCATCACGGTCTTCGTCATAGGGACGGCTTGCCGATTGCGGATCATCAGCACGTTTGGTCGACAGCGCCTTGCAGGCGTTGAAGCCCGCGATGCCGATCTTGCAGATGGCTGCCTCGGCGCCACCGGCAATCATGACATCCGCATCACCATGCTGAATCAGACGGCTCGCGTCACCAATGGCGTGGGCACCGGTGGAACAGGCTGTCACCACCGAATGGTTCGGCCCCTTGAACCCGTACTTGATGCTCACCTGACCTGAGATCAGGTTGATCAGCGCACCCGGCACAAAGAAGGGAGACACGCGGCGCGGCCCCTTCTCTTCCATCATCACGGCTGTATTGGCGATGGAGTTCAGGCCACCGATGCCGGAGCCGATCAGAACGCCGGTGCGCTCCAGGCTCTCGGTGTCCTCGGGCATCCAACCGGCATCTTCAACGGCCTGCTGTGCCGCGGCCAAACCGAACATGATAAAGGTATCGACTTTACGTTGTTCTTTTGGCGCCATGTAGGCATCGCCATTGAACGTGCCATCTGTGCCGTCCCCGCGGGGCACTTCGCACGCGTATGTTGTGGTCAGCCCCTCGGGATCGAACTGCGTGATCGGACCCGCGCCCGATTGCCCGTCCAGAATACGGCTCCAGCTTGCCTCGACCCCGTCCGCCAATGGCGTCACCAGTCCAAGACCTGTCACGACAACTCTGCGCATCTGCTCATGCCCCTCTCGTTTCTGGCTCGCCTCTTACCGCGCCCGCATACCCCTATTCAAGTCCCGACGAGGTAGGGCTCTTTCGCCTCGGCAAGCCAGAAGCGGTATATAATCAATGTCGTGCGCCGCAGGCGCGCCTTTGGATCACACCTACGGCGGAGACTTGCGCAGTTTCAGTTGAATGGGGCCGTCATCATCTTCGGCCAAACGCATGTCGACATAACCAAGTTGTTCGGCGATGCGCGCCGAAGCGGCATGATCAGGGTCCATCATACAGACCAAGGGGCCCGTCACCACGCGGTCAAACCAATCATGAGCCGCCTGGGCCGCTTCAATGCCCAAGCCAACGCCCTGCGCCTCGGGCGCCAGAACCCAGCCTGCCTCCGGCACAGAATCGAAATCCTCACCCAAACCGCGCGCGCCAAAAAAGAACCCGACCTGCCCCACCAGCCGTTTGGTTGCATGTTCTTCGATGCCCCACTGGCCAAAGCCGGTCATCTGCCAGTGGCCCGCATTGATCAGGAACGATTTCCAGCTTTCGCTGCGATTGCGTGGTGTACCGCCAATGTAAACCGCAACCTCGGGCATGGCCCAAATCTCGGCAAATCGATCAAACTCGGCTGGTCGTATTGCGCGCAAGGTCACGCGCGCCGTGTTGATGGTCGGCACATGTCTGCCCATGGATGTTGTCCTGCCCGAACGTTTTGTCGTTTTGCATAACTTTGTCCGTGCACAACCGCCAAAGCAAGAGCGCATGATACATGCACAAAAAAACGGCGCCCTTTCGCACGAAAGAACGCCGTTTTGTCGGGCAGTTGCCCGGAATGCTTAGGAGGCTTTCGAGATGAAGCCCACTGCGTCGCCGAAGGTCTGGATAGTTTCGGCCGCGTCATCGGGGATCTCGATGCCGAACTCTTCTTCGAAGGCCATCACCAGTTCCACGGTGTCCAGGCTGTCTGCGCCCAGATCATCAATGAAGGACGCGCTTTCGCTGACCTTTTCTTCGTCCACACCCAGGTGCTCTACAACGATCTTTTTAACGCGATCGGCGATGTCGCTCATATGACTGTCCTCATTTTACCGGGGCAAATATTCGCGCCCCCAAGTGGTGTCCCCGTGCAAGCAGGGCTCTGGTCTTGCCCCCCTGGGGCGGTGAAGCAACAGACCATTTGCATGGTCTGCCGCCGGAATCTGCGCCGCCTATAGCACATCCCGTAAAGATGGCAATACGCGGCGTGTTAGCGCCTACAACATGGCCATGCCGCCATTGACGTGCAAGGTCGTGCCCGTGACGTAGGCCGCTTCGGGGCTGGCAAGGTACAGCGTTGCGGCGGCAATTTCATGCGCTTCGCCCATACGACCGGCAGGAATTTGCCCCATGATTCCAGTCTTTTGGTCGTCAGTCAGCTTATCCGTCATTGCCGTGGCAATGAACCCGGGCGCAATGGCGTTCACAGTAATGCCTCGGCTTGCCACCTCGTAGGCTAGGCTTTTGGACATGCCGACCATACCGGCCTTGGAGGCCGCGTAGTTCGCCTGCCCCGGGTTGCCTGTGGCGCCCACAACCGAACTGATATTCACGATCCTGCCCCAGCGCGACTTCATCATGCCGCGCATGACGCCTTTGCACAATTTGAAGGTCGACGTTAGGTTCACGTTGATCACCGACTGCCATTCCTCGTCCGACATGCGCATAAAAAGGTTGTCCCGCGTGATGCCAGCGTTGTTCACAAGGATATCGACGGCCCCCATCGCCTCGATCGCCTGTTTCGGCAGGGCATCCACAGCCTCTGGATCGCTCAAGTTGCACGGCAGCACATGCGCGCGTTCGCCAAGCTCTCCCGCCAGCGCCTCAAGCGGGTCAGTCCGCGTGCCGCTCAGGCCCACGGTCGCACCCGCGGCGTGCAGGGTGCGCGCGATCTCGGCCCCGATGCCGCCCGATGCGCCTGTAATCAGCGCGGATTTACCTGTCAGATCAAACATATGAACCTCTTTCGTTAAGTCTGGGCCACGTCCATGTAGACGTCGCAAATGTTCAGGGACGCGCCCTTGGCCATAAAGCGGTAGACCTCGCGCGCCCAACCGGTCCGCGTCAGGTCCCGCGCCTCGACCTCTGCGGTCAGCGCCTGGTAAATGCGCGGCAGCGTATCAAAGGCGCCGTGATGGCGGATATGGAGGGCCCGCGTTGCATCCACATCGAACATCTGGAAGCCCGGTAAGGGCTTCGGCAGCGGTACGCCGATCCGGATTTCCATATCGTCGCCGTTGACCCGGTACAGCGCCGTTTGGGGACCGGCAAAGAAGATACCCGCCTGCCCGAGCAGCGAATCCATTCGCCCGAACACATCCGGGATCAGCTGGAACCGACGGGAAAACGGCACCGTATCGATCACACCACCCAAGGTTTCAGGCGGCAAGGTGACCAGATCAGCCATCAACGGCCGCCTTCACGTCATCGGGTGTGCCCACAGGACGGGTTGCGATGGAGCGGTCGATGCGGCGGATCATGCCGGACAGCGCTTTGCCAGCGCCAATCTCCCAGATCTCGGTCACGCCTTGCTGGCCCATATACATCACCGTTTCGCGCCAACGGACCGAGCCCGTGACCTGCGACACAAGATCTCGCGCGCAAGTCGTCCGGCGTGCTGCAGGCCACAACCGTGACATTGGGAATCACGGGGGTAGCAGGTGCATGGATATCAACCGCGCCAAGCGCATCGGCCATCGCGCGGGCTGCAGGCTCCATCAGGCTGCAATGAAACGGCGCAGAGACAGGCAGCATCACGGCGCGCTTTGCGCCCTTTTCCTTGGCGATCTCGACAGCCCGTTCAACGGCCCCCAAGTGGCCGGACACGACCACCTGACCGGGATCGTTGTCATTCGCGGCCTGACACACTTCACCCTGTGCCGCTTCGGAGGCTATGGCTGTTGCCGTTTCGAAATCCAGACCGAGCAAGGCTGCCATGGCCCCGACGCCAACCGGCACGGCCTCTTGCATGGCCTGCCCGCGTGTGCGGAGCAATCGTGCGGTGTCAGCAACACTCAGTGCGCCAGCCGCGCAGAGGGCGGAATATTCACCAAGCGAGTGCCCTGCAACGAAGCTGGCTCTGTCGATACCGATCCCTTCCGACTCAAGCGCGCGCATGGCAGCCACGGATGTCGCCATCAGCGCCGGTTGCGCGTTCTGGGTCAGTGTCAGCGTGTCCTGCTCGCCTTCCCAGATCAGCGCGCTCAGTTTCTCGCCCAGCGCCTCGTCCACCTCGTCGAACACAGCGCGCGCTGCCGGGTAGGCATCTGCCAACGCCTTGCCCATCCCGATGGTCTGCGCACCCTGTCCCGGAAATACAAATGCCACGCTCATGGCCTGCCCCCTCGTTGTCGTTTCCACCGGGTGTAAAGGCCATCCCCGCGCCAGACAAGGGATCGGTGCACGTCATATGTGCGGGAATTGCGTGTTGTCCCGCGCGCAGGTCGCATAACATTTAGGGCAAAGGTGTTAGACCTACACACAAACGCCCGGAGACCGCTTATGGCCCTCGCCAACACCGCCAACCGCTACGGCAGCCTGTCCAAGACTTTTCACTGGCTGACCGCCCTTCTGATCCTGACGCTTTTCCCGCTGGGTCTTGTCGCGAACAACATGGCTTATGAATTGCAGGCCATGTCCGCGCCTGCGGATGACTTGGTGGCCCGCACGGCGTTGCTGTTTTCGCTGCACAAGACATTGGGCGTCACCGTGTTCTTCGTGGCGCTGCTGCGCATCCTGTGGGCACTGAACCAGCCAAAGCCAGGCCTTCTGCACCCGGATCGCAAGCTGGAAAGTCTGGCTGCGGAAACCGTGCACTGGCTGCTGTATGGCAGTCTGGTTGTCGTGCCTTTGTCCGGATGGATCCACCACGCTGTGGCCAGCGGCTTTGCCCCGATCTGGTGGCCCTTTGGCCAGACCTTGCCACTGGTGCCCAAATCCGAAGCCGTTGCAGCGGCTATGGCTGGCGCGCACTGGGTGCTGACCAAGGTGCTGGGTGTCGCATTACTCCTCCACATCGCGGGCGCTTTGAAACACCACGTCATTGATAAGGATGCCACCCTGCGCCGCATGTGGTTCGGGCGTACCGATGTGCCCCGGACCAGCCCCGAACACAAACATGCCGCACCGATCACCGCCGCACTTGCCTTGTGGGCGCTTGCCCTGTCCGGCGGCGCAGCCCTGGGTGTCTATGCAACGCACGGGGATGGGATCGCAGTCGCCGAACTGGAAGATGTTCAGTCCGACTGGCAGGTCCAGGATGGAACATTGGCCATCACGGTCACCCAGCTTGGATCCGAAGTCGAAGGGCAATTCGCCGACTGGACCGCAGTGATCAGCTTTGACGAAACCATTGAAAACGGCACGGCCGGCGCGGTTGAGGTCACGGTGGCGATTGGCTCCCTTTCCCTAGGGTCGGTCACAGATCAGGCGATGGGGCCGGACTTCTTCAACACGGCAGACTTCCCAACGGCCACGTTGACGGCAGATATCGTTACGGTGGTGGACGGGTACGAGGCGCAAGGAACGCTAACGATCAAAGGGCAGTCGATGCCGATCACCCTGCCCTTTGGTCTGTCGGTCGACGGCGACACCGCCTCGATGACCGGGGGCCTGACGCTGGACCGCCGCAGCTTTGGCATCGGGGACAATATGGCCGATGAAAGCTCCCTTGCCTTTGCAGTCACCGTAGACGTCAGCCTGACCGCCCTACGCGCAGCATCGGAATAGAGTTCACCCCGCTTCCCTGTTTCAAAAAATCCCCGCCGGAGGCATGGGTCAGGAGGGTCTGAAAAGGCCCTCTTGAATAAAATCATGTCGCGCGCACGCGCAGCCTTTCGACAGCGGCCACAAAAAAAGCCGCGCGAGAAAATCGCGCGGCTCTCAGATAGTATGTGAGTGGTGGTCTTACTCAGCCTTCTGGGCTTCGACCGAAATCTGCACCTGCACTTCGTCACCGACCGCCGGAGCGAAGGCGCCCAAATTGAAGTCGGACCGCAAGAGGGTTGTTGTGGCGTTAAAGCCAGCCCAGTCTTTCTGGTTCAGCGGGTTGGCACCCGCCTGGTTCAGCGTCGCGTCGAGAACAACAGATTTGGTCACGTCATTCATGGTCAGATCGCCTGTGATCTGCGCCGTGTCATCCCCGGTCAATTCGATGCCGGTTGATGTGAACGAAATCACATCTTCATCCGTGGCCCCAAAGAAATCATCGGACATGAAGTGGCCATCGCGCTGCTCCCACCCTGTGAACATCGATTTCGTAGGCATCGACACGGTCACGCTGGAATTGGCGGGATCTTCCTGATCAAACATGATCTCGCCTTCAAAGCCCGAGAACATGCCCCAAGTGGTCGAGAAACCGAGGTGGTTGTAGGAAAACAGCACCTGGCTGTGGCTTGAATCCAGCGTGTAGCGCTCTGCTGCGAAGGCGAAAGACGCAGTTGAGGCCAGCGCTGTGGCAAGAAGAAGGGATTTCATGGGGCGTGCTCCACAAGAGTTTATGTATGCAGACAAGATGTCGCATATTGCCGCAGAGGCAACTGCACATCCGTCAACATATCGTGCGCATGGCTGAACATCGCTCATGCGCATGGGGAGTGCCCGATTGAAATTTTAGAGTTTGCCAGCGTCCTGCAAGGCGCCATACAGGCTGGACCACGCATCCGGATCCGGCAGTGTTATTGCAGCCAGAAACGCGCCATTTGCCGCCGTCAATCGGATCACGTCACCGACAGCTTCCGCGCGCCCCAGATCACGGATGGCGATGCGACGGATCACTGAGCGGCGGCGCCCACCCGGTCGGGCGATGCGAACTTCGCGGCGCACGGTATCGATTTGCACTTCAGGGTCCTGCGCCTGGGGCTTGTCCTGCATCAAAGCGAGGCCCGCAAATCCGAGAAACAGGGACACGCCCAGCTTCATCAGCACAAGATCGGCGGCCATTTGCGTGCCGGGTTCAATCCAAAGACCAAGCGATGTCAGAACAAGGACGGCACCAAATGCGCGGCTTGCGAGCCCCTGGCCCCCAGCGACCACATGCGCATCCGCTTGGTTCCCTGTTGTTCGGCATCGGTCAGTGTATCGAATGTGGCAGTCATGGCAGTGATCCTCCAGCGTGTTGCCGTGACAATGTCGATCAAAAATGACTAAATTGCGGCCCATCCAAGGAAAGCCCATGATCACGCCGTGCGGCGCGATCTGCCCTTGCACCGCAGCGTCAAGAGTGTATACGAGCGCATCCCTGCAAACCCGTTTTGCCGCGCAGTCTCTCGTGACCATCCCGCAGGGCCTTGATGGATCGGTCTATGAAATGCGCCTTGATAGAAGTGGAGATATCCCATGCCTCTTTATGAGCATGTGATGATTGCCCGTCAGGACCTGTCGAACACGCAGGCCGAAGGGCTCATCGAACATTTTGGCACCGTTCTGGCCGACAATGGCGGTCAACTCGTGGACAACGAGTACTGGGGCGTCAAAACAATGGCCTACAAGATCAACAAGAACCGCAAGGGCCACTATGCCTATATGCGCACCAACGCACCGGCCCCCGCCGTGCAAGAGATGGAGCGCCTGATGCGCCTGCATGACGATGTCATGCGCGTTCTGACGATCAAGGTGGACGAGCATGCCGAAGGCCCCTCGATCCAGATGCAGAAACGTGACGAACGCGACAGCCGTCGCGAGCGCCGCTAAGAGAGAGGGAGCTAAACCATGGCTGCAAAACCGTTTTTCCGCCGTCGTAAAGTGTGTCCCTTCTCGGGCGAGAACGCACCTTCGATCGACTACAAGGACACGCGCCTGCTGCAACGCTACATTTCCGAGCGTGGCAAGATCGTGCCCAGCCGTATCACCGCCGTCTCGGCCAAGAAGCAACGCGAGCTGGCCCGTGCCATCAAGCGCGCCCGTTTCCTGGCCCTGCTGCCCTACGCCGTGAAATAAGGAGCGACTGACATGCAAGTTATCCTTCTCGAACGTGTGGCCAAACTGGGCCAGATGGGTGACGTCGTTGACGTCAAGCCTGGCTACGCCCGCAACTACCTGCTGCTGCAGAAAAAGGCGCTGGTCGCATCCAAAGCCAACATCGCAGACTTCGCAGCGCAGAAATCGCAGCTTGAAGCCCGCAACCTTGAAACCAAAAAAGAAGCCGAAGCGCTGGGTGAAAAGCTGGATGGCCAGCAGTTCATCGTGATTCGCCAAGCTTCGGACGGTGGCAACCTCTACGGCTCCGTCACGCCTCGTGACGCATCCGACGTTGCCACGGCTGAAGGTTTCAGCGTTGATCGCAAACAGGTTGTGATCCCGAACCCCATCAAGGAGCTGGGCCTGCACGATGTGCACATCACCCTGCACCCTGAAGTGGACGTGGTCATCCAGCTGAACGTCGCCCGCTCGGAAGAAGAAGCCGAGCTGCAGGCGTCGGGCAAATCGATCCAGGAGCTGGCCGCCGAAGAGGAAGCCGCTGCCGAGTTCGAAATCCAGGAACTGTTCGACGATATCGGTGCTGCCGCATCGGAAGACGAAGAGCTGGCAGAATCTGCAGGCATCGCACCCGAAGAGGCACCCGCCGAGGAAGAGCCCAAGGACTGATCCACCTTCGGAATGAAACACGTAAACCGCGTCCCTTCGGGGCGCGGTTTTTTCTATGCCTCCCCCATTTGACCTTTGCACATCGCGCAGCCAAGGTGCGCGCATGTTGCGACGCCTCGGCCTGTTCTTGCTATTACTTGCTGCCTGCGATGAGCCCGACCTGGGTCGCGACCCGGCCACGATTGTGATGGCCCCCCGCCCCCAGCCGCAGACCGAGGCCGAAATCGCCTTTGCCGCAAACCTGTTCAATGACCTTCAGGCACAGTCCATCGATGAGGGGCGCGAATATTGCGGATTGATCGGTGTCGATGCCAGCGGGTCCTATGTCGCGACGACCGCCCGCCGTGGGGAAACCTCGACCTGTCTGCCGCCCCTATCCGCTGGGTCCAACATCACCGTCCTGGCCTCTTACCACACCCATGGCGCTTATGATCCGGAATATCTGACCGAGATTCCTGTCCTATGATGATATCCGGACGGACATTGAGGATGGTACGGACGGCTATGTCGCCACGCCCGGCGGGCGTCTGTGGTATGTCGATGCCCGGGCCCAAGAGGCACGGCTTGTCTGTGGTGCGCGATGCCTGGTGAGTGACGCGGAGTTTGAGGAAGACCCCGCGTTTCCGGTACGTCCGCGATATTCGTTGCAGGATTTGAGTGGGTTCTGAGACGGGCCTTGTTGTGACCGACATATTGAATGGCTCAGGGATGCCCGACAGGAATATGGAGTGCGTATTGTCGCACGGACGCGATTGACTGAACCGCACACCGTCAGAAAAGCTGATAAACGCATGCCCAAGCCAAAACTTGTAAAAAGGAGCCTAAGGAATGATTGCTTATGTCACCGTTGGTGTTGATGACATCGCTCTTGCTGAACGGTTTTATTCTGCATTCCTGCCAGCCCTCGGTTACGGGCTGGAGGAGTATCATGGTGACCTGAGTTACGCGTTGCCTGTACCAGCGGGCCAGTCTCCGGTGTCGCCGGAATTTTACGTCAAATCGCCCTTCAATGGAGGGTCAGCCACGGCTGGGAATGGGACGATGATTGCATTCGAGGCGCGCAATCAAAAGCAAGTGCGCGACCTGCACGCGGCAGCACTTACCGCTGGCGGGTTTGACGACGGGCCGCCGGGATTTCGTGCCATGTACGGGCCGAATTTTTATGTCGGCTATCTTCGCGACCCTCAGGGCAACAAGATCGCATTGTTCTCCAGCAATCCAGACGAACCGGGCCGCGACGGATAGCGCGGGTTTCGCCGACGGAACACGCGCCCGGTCCGCGTTTCAGGGCAAAAGTCAGCACACTTGTGGATCGTGGCGGAGCGTCTTGTTTTGCGCCGTCACGATCCTTCTCCAAAACCAATGCCCCTTACTTTGCTGGGATTGCGTCGCGCCGGGCAGACAGTGAGACTTCGCGCGCATTTTCAGGTTGCTGAGGGCGCTTTGCGGACAGGGTCAGACCGACCGACAAAGCGGCAACGCCCAAACCGATGACACCGGCAAATGTGAGCGTCTCGCCAAAAAACATCCATGCCATCACCATGGTCACCGGCGGTGACAGGTAGGTCAGGCTGGCAACGCGCGGCGCAGGCATTTGGCGCAGCAAGACAAACATCAAGCCGTAAGCGGCCAGCGACACGACGGTAGCCAGCCATACGATGGCAAACACCAGATTGCCGTTCCATTCGGCCTGAAGCCCTTCGATACCCACGGCCAAAGGTACCAAGACCAGCAAAGATGCGAGGCAATGCAGGAAGGTCACCAGCACCAAAGGTGCCTCGTTTTCGTTGCTGACGGTTGCACTGCGATCCACAAGCGACGCTATGGTGATCGAGATCACCGCAAGAAACGGCAAGGCATAAGCCAGAAACGCGCCACCGAGAGCAATACCGTCTCCGATCACGATCGCTACGGCCACGAGACCAAGGCAAAGCCCGAGCCATTCGCGCGTGGCCACCCGTTCTCCGGTCATCCGTGCGGACAATGCGCCGGTCATGATCGGCTGCAAGGCCGTGATGAACGCCGCAAGACCCGCAGACAGGCCCAGATCAATCGCACCCAACACGGCGGCCAACCACCCCGCATGTGCCAGTGCGCCAACAACCATGTGCCGTGCGACCACGCGGCGTGGCATCCATTGCCATTGCCACAGGATACTGACCAGAACCCCGAGGATCACCACGACCAAGAGGTAACGCCAAAACAGGATCGTGAACGTTCCCGCGTAGTCGAGGCCAAATTTGGCCCCGACAAACCCTGAACTCCAAAGCACGACAAAGAGCGTGCACAGGACCGGGATGCCCATCATGCGCGCGCTCATCTCGCGCCCCCCTGCCCGACGACAATGCGCTGGTAGCCCGCCAGATCATCCAGTTCCATGTAAACCTGTTGGAAGTGCCGAACGCCTTCGCCATCACCAAAGGCGTCCCGCCCATGCAGTACACGATGATTGTTGATCAGCAGGATTTCACCCGGTTCACACCAATAGGACAGCCGGTTTTCAGGGGCATTCACCCGGGCCGCAAGGGCACGCCACGCATCATACCATTGTGGCACCAGGTCGAAGGGCACGGTGCGTAACGGCTGCACTGTCCAGTTGGCATATCGCAGGATCACCAATTCCCCCGCATTGTTCAGGATCACCGGCGGGAATTGCGACAGCGTGTCTGCCTTTCCTGACCACAACCGGAATTCGACGTCATGGGTGGTCAGAACCTCAAGCGCCTCTGGGTTTTCGTCGCGCAGTTGCGCCACGACCTGCGCACCATCCACATATTGCGACGCCCCACCCGCCACATCGTTCTGCAGGCAATGGAACACCATCACATTGGGCGGCCATGAGTAGCCCGAGCAATCCGTGTGAAGCGGCAATGCTGCATTGGCAAAACCCAGCGTGTAGGGATCAACGCTGACGCGAATGTTGGCAACCCGATCGAATGCGGTCTCGCGGACATAGGCCAGATGCTCGGCAAAGCGCTCAACCTCGCCCTGCTCGGTCGGCACGTCGACCATCCGCACCAGACCGAAACGCTGGAAATCAGCAATCATTGCAGCCGCTGCATGCGGATCGTTCATCACGTCCTGGTAGGAAAAGCTGCGCAATGCCTGTGTGTACTCAGCGCCCCAGGGCTGCGGTTTGACACGAGGTTCGGCACCGGGCAGATCATACGCATTCTTGGCCAGCCACGCGGGGTCAAAAACACTGTCGGTATCGTCATCCGTCCACTTGATATGAAGCCCGCTGTCCTTGATCTCGACCTGCTTGGCGCCAAGGTTGGCCGGGATGGTTTCGGTCAGTGCCTTGCGTTCTCGCGTGTTGATGTCGAACCGCTGATCCGAACGGCAATTGTCGCGCAGCCACTGATAGTGGAACCGCGACAAACCACCCTGCGCCCAATGGACCGTCAGATGGTCGGTGTTGATGTCGGTGGCGATAACGCTTGGTGACGTGAAATGCGTGTCGTGCTTACCCATGGGAAACCTCCTTTTGCTGAGCTGTACCCATAGAATTGGAGCGACCGAGGCTTTTCAGAAGATGTGGATTGTGCGAACCTCCTTTGCGTAAAACGCAAAACCATGCAGATCGCGAAAAGGGTGGATCATGGACCTCATCGGTGACTTGGAACTCATGCAGGACCTTGCGGAGCTGGGCAGCTTTTCAGCCGTGGGTCGTCAGAGATCACAGGCCGCGTCGAGCATCGCGCGTCGTCTGGATCGGCTTGAAGCCCATGTTGGGGAACGTTTGTTCAACCGCGCCCCGACGGGGCTTTTCCTCACTGCCGCTGGCGCGCGCAAACTGGGGGACGCACGGGAACTGACCGCGGCCGCCGCCGCCTTTGCCGAGCGTGACGAGGGCAACGGCCAGCTCAGAGGCCATATAGTAATATCGGCGCCGTCCCGGTTAGGCGAGGTTTGCATCGCACCGATCGTCGGTGCGTTCCTTGATGCGCATCCTGCCGTGTCGATTGACTTGCATCTGACGGACGCGGTTCAGGATCTGGACCGAGGCAGGATTGACCTTGCCATTCGGATCGGCGGCACATCCGAGAACCATCATATCATCCGACGGATCGCCAACAATCGCCGGACCCTTGTTGCCGCCCCCGCTTACCTTGAGCACCGCGGACCGATAGTGGCCGTCGAAGACTTGGACGGCTGTGACGGGTTACTTTTGGGAGACGCACCATCCTGGCGGTTGCTGGGCCCCGGCGGTCAATCTTACCTGGCCAAGCCACGGGCGCGGCTCAAATGCGTGTCGGGCGATATTGTTCGCACGATGTGCGTTGCGGGTCTGGGTGTTGCGCTCAAATCCTATTGGGATGTTCAAAGCGCGCTTGTGGATGGCACGCTGGTGGAAATTCTGCCGGATTGGACCCAGGCGAACCCTGTGGACGTGATGATCGTGATGCCGGACCGCAGGCTAACCTCTGCAACACTGCACGCCTTCCGCGAGGTGCTTGAAAAGCGGCTGAAATCCATGCTGGCTGTGCCATCGGCATAGGCTGACGCCGACGACATTCCTGATGGCGGGCGCACACTACTCGCGCGTCCAAGGTCCGTGCGCGAACTCGAATTGAGGACGGAACGCGGCACTTGAGCCGTCATACTTCAAATCCAGATAGCTGGAACGGGCCCACCAACGCTGCGATGGGTCATCAGCATCGCAGGCGGCGGTTCCGACGTCGGGCCCTTCCGCAGGTCCGACCGTTCTGGGAACGAGCAAGCACCGATCGCTGTTTCGGTTGCAGATCAGCACGCCGGGCAAGCCGCGGTTCGGTTCGTTGACGATCTCGAAGTACTGGCGGGAGTCATTTGAATTGCAGCCGAACAACTGTATGAAAGGCGGCTCCTCCGCGCTGAGCCCAGTGTTAATTCCAAGACAGGACTGCCCTTCGCTGCCTTGATGATTGCGCCAGACCAACCGGATAGAACCAAAATGCGCCTCGACGGGAACCACCTCGAATGACTGATCATTGAAGTCGCCATCAGCAGTGGCGCACGCCTGCGCACGCACATTCAGCGGGGCCTGCTCCGGAAGATCGGCAGCGATGATGCACGCATTCTGGTTAACGCTAAAGAGTTGGTGTGTGGAATACGGGCTTCTGAACTTTTGACGTATGCACAGCTTTGCAGAGTTAAGCTGGGTGACACTGTTGCCCGGCGCTGCATTGGGATCAACAGAGAAAACTTCGAATGGTCCAAAGCCCAGAAAGCTGGGATCGACCACTTGCAGCTCAAACGCATCGCGCGGTTCGCAGCGCGACGGCAGGTCGGTCAAGAACCGCGGCAAGACAAGCTTGTATGTGTGCGATGTGTCGTCACCGCGCGTGCAATTGAAGAACTCGGATGCCGAGCAATCGGCCTCGAATGTTTCGACCGTGCTGTCGATGCGTGCCCGGCTCCGCCTCAACCGATAAGGCTTGTAGTGGCCGGTATGCAGGCAAGCCGAGGCGGATCAGGTTGTTCGCGCGAATGTCCAGTTTGCCGCGCTGCCCAATCGCGGCATGAGTGCTAAAAAGGGGCGCTGCCCGGTTGCTTCAGGAGTGACCGTGGCATCGCGCAATTCCGCAACGCCATCCGTTTCCTTGACGTCTGTTCCGACGCGCAGCACGGAATAGTCGATCAGCTCGATCACGTAGGACGTCAGTGAGGGCGTTCTGTTGTCGGATCGGCCAAACTCTTGTGCGGCCACCGTTCCCGCGCCGAATACCAAAGCAACAAAGATAGAAGTTGGTTTTCCAAAGACTTTCACAATAACTTCCCGGTCCGTCAGGGTTGGCACAAAGAAATCGTTAAATAATGACTAGCATATCGCAGCCGGACCAAAGCGCACTCTGGCGTTGTAGCTGATCAAGTGGGTCGCATCAGCAGAAGGTCATTGCCTTCAACACGTTGCGCCCACGCAAAACGAAAAAGGGCCACGCCCAGTGGCGCAGCCCTAAGATACTTTTGGAAGAGACGGCGACTTAGTCTTCGTTTTCCAACGCTTCGACTGCCTTTTGCAGATCGTCCTTGCTGACATCCTTGTCCTTCACCGATGCGTTTTCGACGATGTGGTCAACCACCTTGTCCTCGAACAGCGGGGCGCGCAGTTGCTGTTGCATCTGAGCGTTCTGCTGAACGAATTCAAAGAACTGGCGTTCCTGGCCCGGATACTGACGCGCCTGCTGCATGATGGCTTGGCTCATCTCGGCGTCGGTCACTTCGACCTCGGCCTTCTGGCCCAATTCGGCCAGCAGCAGGCCAAGACGCACGCGGCGCTCTGCCAGCGTGTTGTGTTCGTCTGTCGGCTCGACCTCGGGGTGGTCATGCCCTTCGACATCGGGGTTTTCCTCGTGCCACAGCTGGTGCGCAATCTGCTTGGCTTCGGCTTCGACCAGCGACGGCGGCAGGTCGAACTTCACGATGTCATCCAGTTGGTCAAGCAGCGCGCGTTTCATGACCGCGCGCGCGGCACCGCCATATTCACCTTCCAGCTGTTCGGTGATGCGGGACTTCAGACCGTCCAGATCTTCGGCCCCGTATTTCTTGGCCAGCTCGTCGTCGATCTCAGCGGCAACGGGTTCTTTCACTTCCTTAATGGTGCAATCGAACACGGCCTCTTTGCCGGCCAAGTTCTCAGCCTGATAATCGTCAGGGAAAGAAACAGTTACGGCCTTTTCTTCACCTACCTTCGCACCCACAAGCTGCTCTTCAAAGCCAGGGATGAAAGAGTTGGAGCCCAGTGCGAGAGGATAGTCCTCGGCCGAACCACCTTCGAAGGCTTCACCGTCGACCTTGCCCACGAAGTCCATAACAACCTGATCGCCGTCCTTGGCCTTTGAGCCTTTTTTGCGCGCTTTGAAGTCCTGCGCGTTTTCAGCAAGCGACCCGAGTGTTTCCTCGACCGCAGCGTCGTCAGCTTTTACAACCAGTCGTTCCAACTTGATCTTGCTCAGGTCCACTTCGGGAATCTCGGGCAGCGCTTCGTAGGACATCTCGACATTCACGTCGTCGCCTTCTTTCCAGTCCTCGTTGGTCATCTTGACCTCGGGCTGCATGGCAGGCCGATCGCCGCTGTCTTCGAAATGCTTGTTCATGGCGCCATCGATGCTTTCCTGCATCGCTTCGCCCATCAGGCGCTGGCCAAACTGCTTTTTCAGCAGGGCCATGGGCACCTTGCCCTTGCGAAAACCCTTCATCTCGACGTCGGGCTGCGCCTCGGTCAGTTTCTCGTTGACCTTGTCGTCCAGTTCAGCGGCGGTCACGGTGATGGCATAGCCGCGTTTCAGCCCTTCGTTCAGCGTCTCGGTGACCTGCATGTGTGCTCCCATAGCATTAAAGCCCCGTCCATGGGGGCTGATCGGAAATTCGCGCCCTTCTATGCAGCGTGGATGCGGTGTGCAAGGGGATTGGCGCATGTCACGCGAAATTGGGTGGATTGGACGCGCCTGACGGATTGATCCGCGAGGGCTTGCAACGCTCGTGCGCCACCACAAGGCGACCACACAGCAACTTTTTGGTGCGGGCGGGGAGACTCGAACTCCCACACCTTGCGGCGCCAGAACCTAAATCTGGTGCGTCTACCAATTCCGCCACGCCCGCAACTCCGGCCCCTTTAGCAAAGCAATTGGAAGGATGCGAGACGTATTTGCGCAAAAACCACGCGACATTAAGGGCGTGTTCAGCTATTGTGCCCGTAACCTAGAGGCAGGTTACAGAAAGAGACGCCATGAAACCGAATACGGTCGGGCGCGAAACGGGCACAACGATGCCCCCTTTGCGCATTGATATTGCACATGTCGGACTTGTGTCCGGCACCCTTATTCTCACAGCGGACGGTGAAATCCCGGTCGAGTACCTCTCGGCCGGTGATAGGATTATTACGCGGAATGCGGGCCTTGTGCCGCTGAACGCAAGCCAGTCCTATCGCACAACCGACGAGGCGGTGAAGATCGCCGCAGGAGCGCTGGGTGACACCAAGCCCACCCACAGTGTCATCATCCCCGCCGCTCAGATGGTGCTTGTGCGCGACTGGCGCGCCAAGGCCTTGCGCGGGGCTGCGCAAGCGGTGATGCCAGCCGGGTGTCTGATCGATAATGAGTTCATCACGTCGCTGGGCCCGCGCGAAATGACGCTGGTGCGGCTTGGGTTCGAAGCACCCCACATCATTTATGCTGACGGGCTGGAACTGTCCGTACCGGCAATGGCCCTGACGGGTGCCGCGGCGGCCTAAACGCCGACATCGCGCAGCACCCGCGGTAGCATCTCGGGCAGATCCTCGGCGATCAGGCCCGGGCCGAACCTGCGCGCGCATTCGATATGCAGCCACGCGGCGGTTCCGGCTGCGGCCATCGGATCAAGCCCGCGGGCCAGCAGGCCCGTGATGAACCCGGCCAGTACGTCCCCCGCCCCGGCCGTGGCCAACCAGGGCGCTTCACGCCCATAGGCCGCCGTATGGACAGAGCAACGCCCGTCGGGGTGTGCAATCACGGTGTCATGCCCCTTGAATACAACCACGGCACCGCAGCGTGCCGCGGCGTGCCGGGTTGCATCCACTTTTGAATACGCCGGCCCTTGATCCGGTATCGCCTGAAGGCTTGCGGCGATATCGGGGAAAAGGCGCGCAAACTCTCCACCATGTGGGGTAAGAATTGCGTTTTCATTCAATGCTTCCAATCGCGTTGCGTCCCGCGCAATGAGCGTCAGACTGTCGGCATCGAAAACGACGCGGCGCGTAAAGCGGAGATGCCCTTCACCCAAGATGACATCCAAGAGCGCAGCTGCCTGGTCATGCAGCCCAAGGCCGGGCCCGAGACATAGGGCATTTATCCGTTGATCTTCCAGAACAGCGTTCAATGCATGCGCATCGCTTACCCGCGTGAGCATCAAGGCCGTGATCTGTGAGGCAACCTCCATTTGAGCCGCAGGCGGCACACCCAACGTCACCAGCCCTGCGCCAATCCGCAATGCACCGCGGGCTGCCAGGCGCGCGGCCCCGGTTCGCCCTGCCCCCCCGGACAGGATCAGGGCATGTCCGTGGTCGAACTTATGCTGGAACCTATGCTTTTTGACGTTCGGGCGATCTATTTCGGCAACATCCACGAGGCGGACCAATTGTTCTTCTGCGACCTCTGCGGGCAGGTTCTCGTCCAATCCAATGGGCTTGACCCGGACGACGTCGGGCGTGAAGGGGAGGCTCATGTAAACACCAACCTTGGCGCGATGAAATGTAACGATCAAGTCGGCGACCAGTGAAACGGGACCGATCTGTTTGCCACTGTCGGAACAGATTCCGGAAGGCACATCGATGGCGACGTTCCTGCTGAACATACGATCCGCCAATTGTTGCACCTGCCATTGGAAAACGTCCTGGAACTCGTCTGGCAAAGCACGTCTCAGCCCGGTCCCGAACCCACCATCCACAAAAAGGTCCATGGTTTCGAAGGCTGTATTCATATTGCGCATGTCGGATACCTGGCCCACCTCGCGCCACCGCTCGCAATTGGTTTTCGCATCCGATGGAAGCATCTCAGGGTCGCCGTATAGGAACACCTCAACCTTCCAGCCAAGATCAGCCAGCAATCGCGCCACGACAAATCCGTCGCCACCATTGTTGCCGGGACCGCAAAGAACCACAGCCCGATGCGCACCCTCGCTCAGCTCAGGCCATTCCTCGAAGACACCCTCGACAACGCCGGCTCCGGCACGCTCCATCAGCTCGAGGCCAGTAACCTTTCCCGACTCAATCGCGGCCTGTTCGATGGCCCGCATCTGGGCCTGGGTCAGCAGCTCAGTCATGCGCAAATCCTCAAAGTTTTCAAAACGCTCATTTTTTATGCACGTCGCCCAATTTGAGGGCGCACGCCTCATAATCGCGTCTCATCCCCGGCAATCTCTACAGCATGCCATGGACGCCCCAAACCACAAATGGTCCACCGCCAACACAAGGCGCGACAAAGGGAGGCAGCCCCATGAAAAAGATCGAAGCTATCATCAAGCCCTTCAAGCTTGATGAAGTCAAAGAGGCACTGCAAGAGGTCGGTGTCCAGGGTCTGTCCGTGATCGAGGTCAAGGGATTTGGCCGCCAGAAAGGCCACACTGAACTTTATCGCGGCGCCGAATATGTTGTCGACTTTCTGCCAAAGGTGAAAGTCGAGGTCGTGCTGGACGATGATCAGGTTGATGCCGCCATCGCCGCCATCGTGGACGCCGCCAAGACCGAGAAAATCGGTGACGGCAAGATTTTCGTATCACCCATCGAACAAACCATTCGCATCCGTACCGGCGAGACCGGCTCGGACGCGCTCTAAACTCTACTCAAAGACAGGAAGGACCCATAGGAAATGGCCAACCCCGTTCTCGATATGATCAAGGAAGAAGGCGCCGAGTACGTCGACATCCGTTTCACAGACCCGCGTGGCAAGCTGCAGCACGTGACCGTCATGGCCGACCAGGTCGACGAGGATTTCCTTGAAGAAGGCTTTATGTTCGACGGCTCGTCGATCGCGGGCTGGAAGTCGATCGAAGCGTCCGACATGAAATTGATGCCCGACCAGGCCAGCGCCTATGTCGATCCCTTCTATGCCGAGAAAACCATCTGTGTTCACTGCTCAATTGTTGAGCCTGACACAGGTGAGGCCTATGAGCGTGACCCACGCGGTACCGCCGAAAAAGCCGAAGCTTACCTGAAATCCACAGGTATCGGCGACGCGGCATACATGGGCCCCGAAGCCGAATTCTTCCTGTTTGACGATGTGCGTTATTCCAACAGTATCAACAAGGTATCCTACGAAGTTGATGCAACTGACGCGCCGTGGAACACCGACACCGAATACGAAATGGGCAACATGGGCCACCGCCCCGGCGTCAAGGGCGGTTACTTCCCTGTAAACCCAACGGACGAAAGCCAGGACCTGCGCTCCGAGATGCTGAGCACCATGAAGCGTCTGGGCATGAAGGTCGACAAGCACCACCACGAAGTGGCGTCCTGTCAGCACGAGCTGGGCCTGATCTTTGACAGCCTGACCAAGCAGGCAGATGAGCTGCAGAAATACAAGTACGTCATCCACAACGTCGCCGCCGCCTACGGCAAGTCGGCCACGTTCATGCCCAAGCCTATCGCGGGCGACAACGGCACAGGGATGCACGTCAACATGTCGATCTGGAAAGACGGCAAGCCGCTCTTTGCTGGCGACAAATACGCTGACCTGTCGGATGAGGCGCTGTTCTTCATCGGTGGTGTGCTGAAGCACGCCAAAGCGCTGAACGCCTTCACCAACCCGTCGACCAACAGCTACAAGCGCCTGATCCCGGGCTTCGAAGCGCCTGTGCTGCGCGCCTACTCGGCCCGCAACCGCTCGGGCTGTGTCCGGATCCCATGGACCGAGTCGCCCAAAGCCAAGCGCGTCGAGGCCCGCTTCCCCGACCCATCGGCGAACCCCTACTTGTGCTTTGCCGCCCTGCTGATGGCCGGCCTCGACGGCATCCAGAACAAGATCCACCCGGGCGAGCCTTCGGACAAGGACTTGTACGATCTGCCGCCAGAAGAGTTGGCCGGCATCCCGACGGTTTGCGGCAGCTTGCGCGAAGCGATGCAAGAGCTGGAAGCCGACATGGACTTCCTTCTGGCCGGTGACGTGTTCACCAAAGACCAGATCGAAGGTTACATCGCACTGAAGATGGAAGAGATTGAAACATACGAGCACACACCGCACCCGGTTGAGTTCGGTATGTACTACAGCTGCTAAGCTGCCAAGCTGCTAACCGATCAAACGAGATTTTGAGGGGCGCCCGCAATAGCGCCCCTTTTTCGTACACGGAGCCATGCCGCAAAGAGCGGTCACGTTTGACCCAGAACCATTCTGTTTTAGCCGCATGTCATTAGATGACGCGGCGCGGTCGCATGCGGCAATTTCAGCAAAAATCACATGGCGCGTCACGGCTGCGCGACCGTCAACCCGCCACGCGATACAGCATCTCCGCAAGATCGGCGATGACTTGCTCATATGACGTCTTGGACGCCCTAAGGTCCTGAATTCCTTACTTGCATCCGCTACCAGCAGTTAAGACTATGGCAGCATTACAGAACTATTTTAACCAGGTGACCATATTATGACCACGACACAGTTTTGCTTCCGCGTCTGTATTGCAGCGTCCGCCATTATGGCGCTGCACTTGATCCTGACGCACGTCGCCTAGACAGCCAACAAGGTTGATTTTGAAAACCAAGCGCGTGCAGGTTACTCTGCACGCGTTTTGCAGGAGAGCTAACATGCATTTCAAACAGCGTGCGCGCAACCTATTTGCCGCTGGACTCATTCTAACAGCAGGCGCCGGATCAGCACTGGCGCAGTGCGGGAACACCTCTGCAGGCTTTGAAACATGGAAGACCGGCTTTGCGAATGATGCGAGGAAAGCAGGCGTCAGATCGTCGGGGCTGCAAGCGCTCGCAAACGCGCAGTATGCGACACGTACGATTGCCGCAGATCGCAATCAAAAGTCGTTCCGCTACTCGCTTGATAAATTCATGCAGGTCCGTGGCGCGGATACAATCGTTGCGCAAGGACGCAAGCGCAAAGCCCGCAACCCCGATTTCTATGCAGCGCTTGAACGTCAATACGGTGTGCCATCCGGTGTGCTGATTGCCATCCACGGGATGGAGACCGCGTTTGGCGGATTCATGGGCGACAGCTCTGTCGTGTCAGCCATTGTGACGCTGACCTATGATTGCCGCCGTTCGGACTTTTTCGCACCGCACGCCATCGGCGCGTTGAAACTGGTAGATCAAGGGTCGATCACCGGCGCAACCAAAGGGGCGAAACATGGCGAGTTGGGGCACACACAGTTCCTGCCCGGCAACGCGCTGACATACGGTGTGGATGCAAATGGCGATGGGCGTGTCGATCTGTACAATCAGACCGATGCCTTGGCCTCGACCGCCAACTTCCTCCGGCAGAAGGGCTGGAAACCCGGACAGGGTTATCAGCAAGGGCAGCCAAATTTTGCCGTCATAAAGCAGTGGAACGCGGCAACGGTCTATCAACAAGCCATCGCCATCATGGGCGCGCGCATCGACGGGTGACCTGCGCGCAGGCCGTCGCGCTTGGCCACCTTTGCGATGCTCTGTGGATGCAAAACCAGCTCAACGCGCTTGTCATTGAGGCAGCCTCATCATAGATGGTCGGCCATAGGGTTCAGGCCCCTGCCCTCCGCATTTTGGTGAAGCCTGACGATCCGACCTAAATTTCGGTCGCGGGCATGGCAACGCGGAGACCCAGCTGCCCAGATCACGCGACCGGAGAACGGAGACGGATATGGACATCCCACTTCCCTCACGCGCAGCGCTCAAAGCGCAAGCCAAGCGATTGCGTGCGGCCATGAACGATGCTGGCACCCCTTGCACCCATTCTCAGGCGCTGGAAACGGTGGCACGGCAATGGGGTGCGCGCGATTGGAACACCCTGCATGCACGGGCGCAGGACGACAGCCAACACGGGTATCATCCCGGACAACGCGTGTCCGGTCGCTACCTGGGGCATCGCTTTGCGGGTTTCGTGAAATCCGCGCGGCTCATGCCGAACGGGCGTCACGCCCTGACCCTGCGCTTTGACAATGCAATTGACGTTGTCGCGTCGCGGCACTTCTCGGCGTGGCGCAAGCAGGTGAACTGTGTCGTGGATCAGCGCGGGCGCACGTTGCGCACCACGTCAAACGGGCAACCGCATGTGGTTATCCACGATGCCTGGTGCGGCAGATGATTGGGTAAGGCGGTCCTTGGCCCGCCTAACTCAGCCCTGACACGTCTTCGCGCGCCAGCACATAGGTGTGAATGGCAAACACCACCGCACGACTTTGCGGCAGACACAGCAGCGTTTGCCGTTCGCTCCTATAATATGGCCCCTCGGTCAGGCCCGCCCCCACCCGTCGCGGTTCTGACTGAGACCGGGGCTGGAACAGTTCTGGGTCCTGATACCAAAGCTGGTTGAACCGCCACAGCGGACGCCCGACCTGAATCCCGTCAAACAGGCGCTGCACGCGGCGTGCAAGGTCACCGGTGTATTCCGAGACGGGTATGTGAATGTCGACCAGAGGCCGGCCAGCTTTCTCGCTCAGCCGCCACGAGGCCGGAAAACACAACACAGCGCCAGTCAACACATGTTCGTCGCCACGCTTCTGCATCAATACAAAGTCGTTCTGGCACAGCCGCCCCAATGTCTTCATCGGCGCGGAATGATCCAACGATACAATGCGCCCATCCGGACAGGTGACGTCATTGCCGTCCCGCCGGAACCCTTGCGCAGGCAGGATGTCGAGAACGGCATTCAGCAATTCCTTTGCAGCGTCACACGCCAACGGGTCGAGGTACAAAACATCAGCCGTGCGTTCGGCCAACAAGACCTCGCGCCGGGCCATCTGTTCGGCATAGGCATCATCAACGCGCAGCCACGGCCCGCCCTCGGGCTGGATACCCGGCAAGGCGCGGCTGACGCGCATGTCTTCGGGCAATTCACGCTGCAAAATCACGGTCATGGCGCACATTTGCACGGGGTTCGATCAACACGCCACAGCAAAAAAACGCCGGTTCCCTGTCGGAAACGGGCAACTGCACCGCACGAATCCACGGCACCCTGCCCTCAGGGAAGGACGCACCATGAACCAGCATTACCGTGACACACGCAAAATCGACCCCAATCGCGGCGCCGCGTTGGGCGATGGCACACCGAATGATGCCGACCGTATCGAGATCGGCCCAACGCAACTAGCCTTTGCCGAATGGGAGGCCGCGGGCCTGCAGCTGCCCAACCTCGCTAAGATGCGCGAATACCGCTGGCGCAGGCTGACCCAGCACATCGTTGATCGCGGCTATGCCGGCCTCTTGATGTTTGACCCGCTCAACATTCGCTACGCCACCGACTCGACCAACATGCAGCTTTGGAACACGCACAACCCGTTCAGGGCCGTATTGCTGTGCGCGGATGGTTACATGGTGATCTGGGATTACAAGAACGCCCCCTTCCTGTCCTCCTTCAATCCGCTGGTCAAAGAGGTGCGGCACGGGGCTGATCTGTTCTACTTCGACCGAGGTGACAAGATCGACATCGCCGCCGATGCCTTTGCCAATGCCGTGCGCGAGATTTGCGCGGAGCACGCCCCCGGCCATACGCGCCTCGCTGTCGACAAACCGATGGTGCATGGGCTCCGCGCGCTTGAGGCGCAGGGGTTCACCGTCATGGATGGCGAGGAAGTCACTGAGAAATCCCGCTCCATCAAAGGCCCGGACGAAATCAAGGCAATGCGCTGCGCGGTCAACGCCTGCGAAGCGTCGATCAAAGCGATGGAGGATTTCGCGCGGGCCAATGTCGGCGATGGCAAGACATGTGAGGATGATATCTGGGCTATCCTGCATGCCGAAAACGTCAGACGCGGCGGCGAATGGATCGAAACCCGGTTGCTGTCCTCCGGGCCACGCACCAATCCATGGTTTCAGGAATGCGGCCCACGCATCTGCCAACCAAACGAGATCATCTCTTTCGACACCGATCTTGTCGGCTCCTACGGCATCTGTGTCGACATCTCGCGCAGCTGGTGGATCGGTCCCGACAAACCGCGCCCCGACATGGTCTATGCGATGCAGCACGCGCACGAACACATCATGCAGAACATGCAGATGATCAAACCCGGCGTCACGATCCCCGAATTGACGGCCAACACACATGTGCTGGATGACAAGTTCCAGGCCCAGAAATACGGCTGCCTCATGCATGGCGTTGGCCTGTGCGATGAATGGCCATTGGTCGCCTATCCCGACAAGGCGGTGCCGGGCGCATTCGACTACGCGCTTCAGCCGGGCATGGTGCTGTGCGTCGAAGCTGCAGTGGGTGAAGTCGGTGGGGACTTTAGCATCAAGCTGGAGGATCAGGTGCTGGTTACGGAAGACGGGTTCGAAAACCTGATTGGATACGAGTTTGATCCCGCGTTGATGGGTCTCTGATTTTTGAGGACGAGCGGGCCACCCAGGCGCGCCTCTTGGCCCCCACCTCTGCCGTGCGTGGTGTGGGCAGACCGCAGGTCGTCCTGCATCCATGCCACCCCCGACAACCTGGAAAAGCGTTTCTGCCCGGCCCCAACTTGCCCAGTCTCGATACAGGCAGGTCCGTTTCAGTCTTCACCCAAGACAAACATGAAAACTGTATGCGGAACCGTATTTCTCGCATAACGTGAATGTATCAACCGAATCTACGTTGGGTTGAAACTGCATTTTTTTCGCTCATACGCGAGCAAAGTTATTTTGGGGACCACATGAACGCCGACGATATTGAAAGCATCGCAATCCATCCGGCAATCGGTGTCGCCCGTGTCGGGAATGCGAAAGACGCATATTTCCTTGCCCCCGAGGTGATTGGGGAAACACCGAAAGACACAGATGGTTTTCGCGACGCCCATGGTCACCTCAAACGCCAGGTGGCGCGTTTCCGAGTGTACGCGACCCTCAAATCCGGGGAAGTGCGCGAAATCACGGCGTCCGAAGCCCAGATCAACTGGCGGGTGGAAGTGGCCAATCTCAAGGCCGGGTGGTACGAATTCCAGCACGCGATGGACCTGCCGCCTGATCAGGTGTTTGAACCGCCCAAACGCAATGCAGATTTCAATGGCGATGACCGCGAACGGCTGAGCATTCGGCCCAGCGCACGCCATGTCAGCGGTCCCAACACAACGTCCGACGCCTTCGACGACGGGACCTTTTTCGGCAAGCCCGTGTATCTGGGTGAACTGCGCACCGACGACCAAGGGCGGCTTTTGTTTTTCGGTGGGCACGGCAAGTCCGAGCCACTGGTGCCCGGCATCGCGCCCACCACCTTTGCCAACAATGATGGCTGGCACGACGACACATGCGACGGCCCGGTGCGCGCGACAATCACCATCGGTGGCCGCGATTTCGAAGCGCAGCCCGCCCACGTGATCGTCGCGCCCCCGAACTTTGGCCCGGGTCTGTTCGGTGTTGTGACGATGGACGACGTGGTACGCGATCTGTTCTTCGGGCTTGGCATTCTGGACGCCCCGGACCACACCAGTTTCACCCGCGACATCTGGCCCATCTTCGACAGGATGACCGGGCATCAATGGGTGTGCGACGGCATCTTGCTTCTTGCTGGTCAAGGGACACCGCTGGATGCACGCGACCCGGCGATCATTGCGCAGATGGGGGACTCTTCGGACGCCAGCGCCGCGTACCGTCAGGCTGTGTTCAATCTGTTCCGCGACAGCAAGACAGAAGCCCTGAAACATGCAGGCCTGCCGCCCTTCTATGGGGACACATACGGCGATCGGTATCTTGATGGCCCTCGCGAGGGCGAGCTGGTCAATCCGGCGCGGGAGGACCTGTTCCTGACCAAGACCCAGTATCAGCACCTCGAAAACTGGGCGAATGGCGACTTTGAAGCCGACTGGGATGGTATCCCCGCAATCCCGGATTTTGACAACATCGCCGTTGCGGATCAGCCTCGGGAACTGGATCGCGCTGCGTTGCACGAATGTCTGGGTGGCCCGTTTCACCCGGGCATCGAACTGACCTGGCCCATGCGCCTCGCCTCAATGTGGGACCCCGAAAGACCCTATCGGTTGCGTCCCCTGCCCGAGGGTGAGCCAGTGCGCCAGAACTACGGCGTGACGCTCAGCCGTGAACAGGCGCTGGCATCAGATGGCCCCTGGGGACCAACCGGCGCAGGCAGCCTGACGCGCTGGATGGGTGTGCCATGGCAAACAGACGAGGCATCGTGCAACTCGGGCCTCGTCTATACACCAAGCCTGTATCTTAGTTCGCCCAGTTTCTGGGGCGCGCGCGTCCCGAACCAAGTGCTGCCCATTGAAGCTTACAACATAGCCACCACTCCGGACCTCGCCCCGCTTCAGGTACAGCGCCACTTCAGCAACCGCCGCTTCTGGCTGCGCGATCTGCAGGGTACAGGCTATGCAGCACGCATCAACAACATGGTGCACAAATGGTGGATGACTGGACTGGTCGAAGCCCACACGCCACCAGAGGGCGCGGGGCTGCCCGACACATGCTTCGTCGAAACCGGGCGCTCACCCAGTTTCACCAAGGGTGATCCCAGCCTGAGGTTGGCAAAGGGTGTCGTGGCGCTTCAAGCGCAAGAGGACAAGTCCGCTGAGCCATTGGGCGCTGCGCCAGGCACCGAGGACACCTTCGAAGAACAGACCTTCGAACGGCTGGGCCGCGGCGAGGTCTAGTGCCTGCCGTTCTCATTGCCGGTGGCGGGCCCGCGGGGCTTGCCGCTGCTATTGCGCTTGCGGAACGCAAAGTGCCCGTCACTGCTGTCGACCCATCAGGAACAACAGCCGAAACACGCGGCGAGCTGCTGGCCCACGGTGCGGCGCAGATTGTGCAGCGTTTGGGCTTAGGCCACGTTCTGACGGACGCGCTGTTGATCAGCGATGTTGTCAGCCATTGGGGTGCCGCTGGCCTGCAATCCCACGGCGCGCATCCGGGTCTCGGCCTGCACGGCTGGGGTATCGACCGCCGCGCGCTCGCCAATGCAATGCGGGAGCGGGCGCTTGATCTGGGCGTGACACTGCAAAAGGCGCGCGTCGCCCAAAGCCACCCATCTGAAACAGGGTGGCAGGTCGTGGTGAAATCACCCGTAGGCACGGGCACTCGGTATGCAGACTACGTGATTGATGCAACGGGCCGCCCGGCCCATATCGCCAGACGTCAGCAGGCCACTGTTTTGCATGGGCCCGCACTGGTCGCCGTTCTTTGGCAAACAGGCGCACCGCAACATGCAACAATGAAGGCCGAAGCCGCGCCGAATGGATGGTGGTACACGGTTCCGCACAAAACCGGCGGGACTGTCGGGTTTGTCACAGACGCCGCCACCGCCAAACGCATCAGTGCCAGACCAACCGCCTTCCTGGACAGCGTGAAGGACACACTGTCGCTTGTATCGCTTAACGGAATATCCACTCCGCCCTGGTCGATGGATTGCCGCAGCGCGGTTCTGGATCACACCTCTGGCCCCAGATGGCTTGCAACGGGCGATGCTGCAGCCGCCTTTGACCCGATCACATCCCAAGGGCTTTTCAATGCGTTATCCGCAGGTTTCTTTGCAGGCAACGCTGCCGCAGATGCGGTTTCGGGCGATGCAGAGGCCCCCAAAGTATACGATGCCCTACTGACCCGGACGGTCGAACGCACGCATGCCACAACCCATCTGCAATATGCCGCTTTACCCTTTGACACGCCGTTTTGGCGACACCACGCACGGGCCGGTCTGGAAAAGAGCAAAACGTCAGCAGTTCCCGCTTGAGTAGAATCTGCCGCATATGCAAGCTGGCCCTATTCAGGTGCCGCATTCACGAATGGTTATTCAGATCATTCCACATTTCTGGGAGGAACGCAGTTGCCCACATTTGAAATTCACCCCCGTATCGGAGTTGCACGGCTTGGGAACAGCTTGACGGACTTCTACCTGTCGCCGACCGAAACCGGTGGCCTGCCCGTTGCCTGCGATGAATGGGGCAATGAAACGCCGGACGCCGGGCCTGTCACCGTGTTCAAGGACGCAACCGGCGCGATCAAGCGGCAAGCCGCGAAATTCCATGTTTTTCAAAAGGATGACGATGGAGCTGAACGTAAGGTGTCATTGGACGACGCAGAGATCGACAAGATCGAATGGGTGGCCCATGTCGCGAACAAGAAGCCGATCTGGTACACGTTCTCTGAACTTCTGGGGGACCTCGAATTCGGCGAAAGCAACAGCTACGACAACAACCACGTCCCGTGGAACAACCCGGATGTGACCAGCAGGAAAAAGCGGCAAAAGCTGATCATCGACCCCGGCCCTCGCCACATCTCAACCCCGCAAACCAACATTGGTTTTTCGCGCTACAATATCCCCGAAAACTACAAGCACGGGTCCTTCCCCGACCCATCAAATGGTGGCCAGCAGATTGACACGCTGGGCGAGTTGAAGATGGATGCGCAGGGCAACCTGATTGCATTGGGTGGCTTTGGTCGCGTCACGGGCAGCGCAGAAATCTCCAGCTTCCGTGGGGCCGCAGGCTATTGGGACGACATCGCGGATGGTTATGTTTTTGCCCGCGTCACCATGGCCGATGGCACGGTGCACGACACATCATCGGCCTGGCTGGTCGTGGGAAGCCCGAAATACGCGCCCGAAATCGTGAACATCACAACGCTCGCCGACACGATGGACGACGTGGCAATCCGCAAACGGAATGCACGGCCTGATATCTTCCCCGGTGGGGATACCTCCTCGGATTGGCCCCGCGACCCACGCAATGGCTATACACCCCTGCAAGGCTTCAACCCGGACTATGTCGTGAACTTCGAACGGGATGTGCAGCCCATCGTCGACCGCATGGGCCTCTACAAATACGTAGCCAACGTCCCCACCATGGATGATTTCGCCAATCCGAAATTCGATATGCGGGATGCCAGCGACGGCAACGCCGATCACCGCATGCGTTATTTCGAACTGTTCCGCATGCCCCTTCTGCCCAAGGATTATGCCGAGTTCTATGCTACGATGTCCAAAGGCCCCGGCCAGCTTTACGCGCTCAAGGACAATGATCCCGACACCTTGTCGGGCCTACCAATGATGCCGCTCAATTCCGGCGACAACTCGGTCACCAATACTGGCCCCATCTACAAGTTCGAAACGCTGTCACCAACGCAGTATTTCTATCTGTACCAATGGGCATGCGGGCGGTTCACGACCGACAAGCCCGACCCGCTGTCACTGACCGAACATATGGACCGGGTGGACGCCAGCAACTGCGTGGGTGCCCCGTTCAGTCCCGGCATCGAGGTCACGTGGAGCGTTCGTAGCCCACTGATCTATGACGCCCCCCTGCATCTGAAGCTGGCCCATGACAAACGCGGCTACGCCAAGATGTCCAAGCATTATGAGAAAGAGGGCCTGAGCGTCGATCACAACGAATGTGCCGGCGGCGGGTGTGAACCCGGCGACCTGACCAAACGTATGGCGATCCCGTGGATGGCCGATTTCCACGAATGCACGGTCCAGACGCCGAACCTGACCAACATCCATGTCAACCAGCTGGCAGACGGATCGGGGATCGAGGTGCCACCGGCCTTCTATGTCTACTGGTGGCCGCCACAAAGCCCGTTCAACGTGACCACTGGCACGCAATTGCCGCAGGATCAGGTGCTCGACGCCTTTGTCAGCGACATTGACGGGCAGACCATCGTGCCACAGGGCCAGAATGTCGAATTCCAACGCGGTATTGATTCCGCACAAAAGATGATCGACTCGTGGTTCATGCTGGGCTTCCTGCTGAACCGCGGCACCGAAGAGGTCCCGTATATCGTTGAAACCGAACGAAACTTCGGACAACTGGCGCAGGCGCACATCACCGAAATCGCGTCAGCGGCGGCCGCGGCCTCTACAGCGGCCAAGGGCTGATTGTGGATCAGCATGTCGATGTCGCAATCATCGGCGGCGGGCCTGCGGGCACTGCCGCCGCACTGACACTGTGCAAACGCAACGACATCTCTGTCACCGTCCTTGAACGGGGTGCCTATGCGCAGCCGAAAGTCGGCGAATCCCTGTCACCGGGCGTCCGTGGGTTGCTGCAATATCTCGACCTGTGGGACCGGTTCGAACAGGAACAGAGACTCAGCTTGCTGGGAAGCGAGGCGGCGTGGGGCAGCGACAAGCTTGGCACCATGGACTTTATCCTGACCTTGCATGGTGCGGGCTGGGCGCTCGACCGCCAGCGCTTTGAACAAATGATGGCGGACGAGGTTGACCGGCGGGGAGTGCCCCTGCAAACCGAAACAAGCGTTGTAGCCTGCCATCACGATGGCACGGTCTGGCACCTGGACTTGGGTGAGCGCGTGATCACGGCGCGTTACGTGATCGATGCGGCCGGACGAACATCGCGGTTTTCATTGCGCGACGGGGCGCATCGACAACGCAACGACACGCTGACGGCCATTAGCACACGCTTGCCACGCGCGGACGATGCCCGACAGATGACACGCGTCGAAGCCTTCGAAGATGGCTGGTGGTATGCTGCCCCAGTGCCCACTGGGGACACCATTCTGTGCCTGTTCTCGGACGCCGAACGCATACATGCCTTGCGACTGTCGGACCCGCAGGTGTGGGCAGACCACCTGTCACAAACACAGCATATCAAGCCGCTGATCAAAGCGGGTCAGACACAGCCATCACGGCTCGAAACCCTGCCCGCCTTCTCCAGCCTGCTGAGCCGCAGCGATCCAAACATCCCCATGGTGGCCGCTGGGGATGCAATCGCCGCGCGTGACCCGCTATCGTCCTCCGGCATACCCAACGCGATCGGCAGCGGCATCCAGGCGGCCCGCGTAGCCGCCGACTGGCTCTTTGGAACCGGCGCATTGAAACCCGCCTATCTGGACGGTGTGGCGCAGGATCACGCGGCGTATCTGAAAACACATTGGCGGACCTACCGGACCGAAGACAGGTGGGCGGACGCACCGTTCTGGCGGTTCCGGTTGGCGCAGGTGACAAGAGGACCCGGTGCAAGAGTTTGCGCCGCTCCCAATGGGGATGCCTCGCTTTTTGTGCCGGGCCATGTTGCCCGCTGGATTGCAGGCGAAGCGCAACGGCCGACATCACAGCTTGATCTTGTCAGACAGGCCCGCCAGACCTTTCCCGACATCCCGGACGAACGACTGCTGCTTGCCATCGAAGACCTGACAATCGTTGCTGGTACAGCCCCGTCAGCCTGACATTATCCCGGCAAACCCCGTGTTGTCCGTTCCCGTTTGCGCGCAGTTTCTCACCCGCGCGGCTCGGGTTCCGGATGGCACACCATATGTCACGGCAACACCTGTGCGTGAGAACTATGTCACGCCCCTTCTTTCCAAAGGCATCCTGTACCATTCTCCCAGTCAAGGAGACAGCATATGCCCACTGAACGCATCACATTCCCCGGTCATGCCGGAACCCTCGACGCCCGGCTCGACATGCCCGATGGGCCACATCTGGCCACAGCCGTCTTTGCTCACTGTTTTACCTGCGGCAAGGATATCCCGGCCGCACGTCGGATTGCGGCGCGGTTGACCACGATGGGCATCGCCGTGCTGCGCTTTGATTTTACCGGTTTGGGCCACAGCGAAGGTGAGTTTGCCAACACATCCTTCACCTCGAATGTCGAAGATCTTGTGCAAGCCGTCGCATATCTTGAGGGGCGCGGTCTGCCACCCACTCTGATGATCGGCCATTCTCTTGGCGGCGCTGCCGTGCTCAAGGCAACCGCACGGCTGGACCAGATCAAAGCTGTCGCAACCCTTGGTGCGCCTTTCGACCCCGAACATGTGACGCACAACTTCTCTGACGCCCTGCCCGAGATCATCGCGCAAGGGGAAGCCGAGGTGAACCTGGGTGGCCGTCCCTTCCGCATCGGCAAAGGCTTTGTCGAGGACGTGACCGACGAAGCCCTGCAGCCTGCCATCGCACGGCTCAACGCCGCCCTTCTGGTTCTGCACGCCCCGCGGGACACCATCGTCAGCATCGACAACGCGAGCGAGATATTCCTCGCCGCCAAACATCCCAAAAGTTTCGTGACGCTGGACGACGCGGATCACTTGGTGACAAAGTCTGAGCATGCGGAGTACGCCGCCGACATCATCGCCACATGGGCCAAGAAGTACCTGCAGCTCAAACCACCCGCCCCGCCCATCGGCGCACCCGAAGGCATCGTGCGCAGCTCGGAAGCCGATCCAAAGGGGTTCCTGCAGGACATCACCCACGGCACGCGCCACCACATACTCGCGGATGAACCCCGCGCCTATGGCGGCACCAATCAGGGTCTGTCGCCCTATGGCCTGCTGTCGGCCGGTCTGGCAGCCTGTACGTCCATGACCATCCGCATGTATGCGCGACGTAAGGAATGGCCGCTAGATCATGTCCATGTTGATGTCAGCCACAACAAAGTGCATGCGCAGGACGCGGGAACAGGTTCGGGCGACAAGATCGACGAGTGGAAACGCAGGATCAGCCTGACCGGCCGCCTCGATAATGCACAGCGGCAACGACTGCTCGAAATCGCCGATAAATGCCCTGTTCACAGGACATTAGAGAGAACTTCTAAGGTTTTGACTGAGCTCGCACCCGTGGGTGAGGTCTTGGAGGTCACCTAACCCTTTACGGGCTCAGACCGGCAATCCGACCCCAAGAATGAAATGAGGCGCGGACCCGTCAGGGACCGCGCCTCTCATTTGGATCAGGAGAGTGATCAGCCGCGTGCGCGGCCCACCAGTTTCCATGCTGCCGGCAGAACCAGAGCGGCCAGCGCCAGCTTCAGCGCATCACCGATCAGGAACGGTGTCAGACCCCACTCGAGGATCGGCTTGTCCCAGCCGTAAAGCTGACCCAGCCACGCAAGGCCCGGAACGTAGATCAGCACGTTGCCGATCAGCATCGCCAGCGCCATCCACAGCACCGACCGGTCCCAACCGCGTTGGGCCAGTGCGCCCAGCGCAACGGTCGCCATCACATATCCAACCAGGTAGCCGCCTGTGCCGCCCATCATGTAGGTCAGACCGAATTTCTCGGCCGACGATCCGGCAAAGACGTCAAAGCCAAGCGCGCCGACAATCATGTAGCCGAGGATCGTAACCAGACCCAGGCGCGCGCCATAGGCCGCGCCAATGGTCAGAACGGCAAAGGTCCCCATCGTGATCGGAACGGGCCACATGGGCACCTTGATCTTTGCTGCAACTGCAAGAAAGGCAATGCCCAGCACCACTAGGGCCGCCTGCTTGACGCGCAGCGCCGTGCCCTCTGTCGCGCCGAACATATCGCTCAGCACCTTGTTATTCCACGTCGATTCCATGAGGCCTCACCTGTCAGGACAAAAAGAAGTGCGCGTGTTGTGCCAAGGGGTCGCGGTTTCTGCAAGTGCAAAGCGGATGTTTGCGATCACATCAGCCTATGCGGCTATATCGGGTCACGCTCAAATAGCCCTTGCGTGGTCCACTCACGTCCCACGTCACATTGAAGGAAGGCCAGGCCGTGAAATCATAGGTTCCGACATAAGTGTCCGGATCGCAAAAGTGCTCGGTGCGACCGCCCGAGCACGGCACTCTGTGAAAGAAACGCCCATCGTCAAAGAATACGGACAGATCTGTTTTCCAGTGGTACTTGCGTTCCGCCTGCATCGGGGCGGCACCTTCCATCTGCAAAACACCTCTTTCGAAATAGTCCAACCCATCTGACACAGGCACCCATCGGGCGGTTCCTTCAAGGCGGGCCACAGGCCCGACGGTGGGAGTGATCGTGCGTTCGATGGCCCACGCACCGGCAAAACCTGCCAACGTACGATCAGTTGGCATAGCTGGCTTCCTTGAAGTCCCCGCCCTGCCCCATAAAGCGCAACATGTCCCCCTTGCGATCCATCGTGTAGCAGGCCCACATGTCATTCGGCGGCCATTGACTGCAGTACCGATCATCTTCGATGCGCCAATAGCCCCAGCTTTCACGCCCTTTGAATATATATAGGGTTCGACCTGAATCGCAAAAATCCTGCGTGGTGTCAGGATAGGCCAGCGTCCGCCCGGTCAGGGCGTCGCGAATCTGCTCGCCCGTCATAACCTCCCAATCCTCGGCAGCAGCAGGACTGCCCATCAGGGTCAAGATCAGGGCAAAGCGTCTCATATGGGGGCCTTCGTCTTGTCGTTCGTCGGGCCTCAGTCTAAGGACGCGGCACGATATCCGACAGTCACAAAAAGGTGCCCCATGATCCCACGTTATTCCCGCCCCGACATGGTTGCGATCTGGGACCCGGCCACCAAGTTCCGCATCTGGTACGAGATCGAGGCGCATGCCTGTGACGCGATGGCCGATCTGGGTGTGATCCCCCGCGAAAATGCCGAGGCCGTTTGGAAAGCCAAGGATGTCGAGTTCGACGTCGCCCGCATTGACGAGATCGAAGCGGTGACCAAGCACGACGTGATCGCCTTCCTCACGCACTTGGCCGAACATGTGGGCAGCGACGAGGCGCGGTTCGTCCACCAGGGCATGACCAGCTCGGACGTACTTGATACCTGTTTCAACGTGCAGCTCACCCGCGCCGCAGACATTCTGATTGCCGATCTCGAAGGGCTGCTGGCCGCCCTCAAACGCCGCGCGTTCGAGCACAAGGACACGCCACGCATCGGGCGCAGCCACGGCATCCACGCCGAACCCACCACAATGGGCCTGACCTTTGCCCGCTTCTATGCAGAAATGGACCGCAACCTCAGCCGCATGCGCGACGCGCGGGCCGAGATTGCGACGGGCGCCATCAGCGGTGCCGTTGGCACCTTTGCCAATATCGACCCTGCTGTCGAAGAACATGTCTGCGACAAGCTGGGTCTCGTCCCCGAACCTATCAGCACGCAAGTCATCCCACGCGACCGTCACGCAGCCTTCTTTGCGACGCTCGGCGTTGTGGCCAGTTCGATCGAGAACGTCGCCGTCGAAATCCGCCATATGCAGCGGACCGAGGTGCTGGAAGGGGCCGAGTTCTTCTCGATGGGCCAAAAGGGTTCATCAGCCATGCCGCACAAGAAGAACCCGGTTCTGACCGAAAACCTGACAGGCTTGGCACGCATGGTCCGGTCCGCCGTGATCCCGGCGATGGAGAACGTGGCTCTTTGGCACGAGCGGGACATCAGCCACTCCTCGGTCGAGCGCATGATCGGCCCCGATGCCACCATCACGCTCGACTTCGCCCTTGCCCGTCTGACCAGCGTTGTCGACAAGATGCTGATCTTCCCCGAGAACATGCTGGACAACATGAACAAGTTCCCCGGCCTGATGATGAGCCAGCGTGTGCTGCTTGCCCTGACCCAAGCCGGTGTCAGCCGCGAGGATGCCTATACCCTGGTGCAGCGCAACGCTTTGAAGGTCTGGGAACATCGTACAGATTTCAAAGAGGAATTGCTGGGCGACGCAGACGTGACCGCCGCACTGAGCAAGGAAGAGATCGAAGAGAAATTCGACCTTGGCTATCACACCAAGCATGTCGACACGATCTTTGCCCGGGTGTTTGCCGAAGGTTGACCTGCGGGGCGGACGACACGTCCGCCTTACTCATTTTTGATCACACAGCATGCAATAAGGCGCATCAGGATGCGCCTTACCTCGTTTTTGTTTTGCGGAACGGCATCTGTGCCCTACCCTTTGCCCACCCAAGACAAAGGAGAGGACAGATGAAGACCAAGACCCTTGTGGTGGCACTGGCGTTCACCCTCGCCCCCACGCTCACACTCGCCATGGGCTGCAACTATGGCAAACACGAACAGCAAGCGATGTCCTGCGCGTCTGGCACTGTCTACGATGCGGACACCAACAGCTGCGTGGCCACGACCGGATAACGCTCACGATTTCGTGATCGCATAAAAATCGGAGGCGCCGGGTTGTCTCTGCATCATACCCGACGCATCCAATACGGAGACTTCCAATGCTGCGCACCTTGATCCTGACCACGGCCATCGCCCTTCCGCTGGCCTTGCCCACAAGCAGCTTTGCCGCCGGCGGCAACGACAATGCAAAGCCCAAGAAAACCGAAACCACACAGAACTGTCTGCAGGCGCGCCAATGGGATCCCGACAAGAAAGCCTATGTTCGCTTTTCGCAGCCCGTGAACGGTGTGTGGGACGCGGCGATCGGCAAATGCGTGCGCCCCGACAAGACATCCTATCTGGATGCGGATGAGCTCTACAAAGCTGTGCGTGAACTGGCCTATGCCGGGCGCTACAACGAAGCCAACACCGTGCTCGACCAGATGCCCGACCAAGCGGAAGACCGGGTGCTGACCTATCGCGGCTTCACGGCGCGCAAGACTGGCCAGCTTGAACTGGCGAACGTCTACTACCAGCAAGCCATCGATGCGAACCCCGACAACATCCTGGCCCGGTCCTATATGGGCCAAGGCAAGGTCGCCGAAGGGGACAAGGTCGCGGCGCTGACCCAATTGCGCGAAATCCAGGCGCGCGGCGGTGCCGGCACCTGGGCCGAGCAAAGCCTGCGCGACGCCATCGAAAGCGGGACAACCTACAACTACTGATCCCGGATCGGGGTTGAGGGATTCTCAACCTTTGCCTGCCACAACGAGATCAAATCGTTTCGAGGCAGGACATGACCGATCTGGTACCCGTGTCCGCCACCCCTGCCCCGGTGCAGCAGGGTGGCGGTTTCTCTTCTACCCGCACGCCCCCCTCGCTGTCTCGTCGAGCCAAGGCCGCCATCGTTGTGCGCCTGCTTCTAAACGAAGGGGCTGACATCCCTCTCGAAGAACTGCCAGAAGACCTGCAGGCCCACCTGACCAAAGCGATGGGGTCCATGCGTGTGGTCGATCGCGACACGTTGCAGCTGGTGGCGGCCGAATTTGCCGAAGAGGTTGAGCGGATTGGCCTCAGCCTGCCGGGCAGCATGGCGGGCGCGCTGGATGCGCTCGATGGCAAGATCAGCGCACAAACAGCGGCACGCCTGCGCAAGGAGGCTGGTGTGAAACGCGGCGGCGATCCCTGGCAGCGCATCCGCGAGATGGGGCCAGACACCTTGTTGCCTGTGCTGGAAGAAGAAGCCGTCGAAATCGCAGCTGTCATGCTGTCGAAGCTGGATGTGACCAAGGCGGCGCAGCTTCTGGGTCTTCTGCCCGGTCCGCGCGCACGCCAGATTACCTACGCCGTGTCACAGACCGGGGCAGTGACGCCCGAGGCGGTAGAACGGATTGGCCTGTCGCTGGCCACGCAAATGGAGGCACAGCCGCTACGCGCCTTTGACAACGGGCCGGTCGAACGTGTCGGCGCGATCCTGAACTCCTCGACCTCGACCACACGGGACGAGATGCTGGCCGGGCTGGAGGAAACGGATGAAGGGTTTGCGACAGCCGTTCGCAAGGCCATCTTCACCTTCGAAAACATCCCGACCCGGATTGAGCCACGCGATGTGCCGCGCATCCTGCGCAATGTCGAACAGGACGATCTGATCATGGCCTTTGCCGGCGCACCGGCCATGGGGCTCGACACATCGGTCGAGTTTGTCCTGACCAACATGTCCGCCCGCATGGCGGATCAGATGCGCGAAGAAGTGGAGGAAGCAGGTACGCCAAAACCGGCCGATGTTGAAACGGCAATGGGCAATGTTGTCAAAGCGATCCGCGATATGGAAGCCAGCGGCGACCTGATGCTGATCACTCAAGAGGAAGAGGAATAGGGTCAATACAAGGCCTTATCATAACGCCCCGCCTGATCGCCTGAAGCGATGCTCGACCAAGGCAAGCCTTGTCGCGAAGCGACGCACTCGACACCAATCATGGCACCGCGTAAGCGGCACGAATGCAATCGCCAAATCCATCCCGTGCCATCCTCCTGACCATCACCGCCATCCTGTGCTTTGGCGTTATGGACGTGGCGGTCAAGACGGTCTCCCCCGCCACAGGCACCCTACCTGCCTTGTGGGCGCGTTATGCCGGTCAGATGCTGATTGTGCTGATCCTGATCGCACCCCGACTACGACAGGTGGTGCGCAGCAGGTATCCAAAGCTGCAAATCGCGCGGTCTGTCCTGCTGATGCTGGCCACTTTCTTTTTCTTTTCGGCCCTTGGCCATATCGGTCTGGCCGAAGCAACCGCAGTCATGGCCCTGAACCCGGTGTTGATCACGCTGGGCGGCGCCCTGTTTCTGGGTGAAGCACTGGGACCGCGCCGGATCGGCGCGATTGCCGCCGCACTTGTCGGCGCGCTGATCATCATCCGTCCGGGAACGGATGTGTTTCAACCCGCCGCCCTTCTTCCGCTTGTCGCCGCCTTCTGCTTTGCCAGCTACACACTGATCACGCGACGTGTCGGCCCGGATGAAGATGTCTGGACCTCCCTGTTCTATACTGGGCTGATCGGGTCACTGATCATCAGCGGTCTTGTCCCCTTTCACATGACGGTGCCGACGTTCCAATCCATCGCCCTACTCAGCGTGATCGGCATCTTTGGAACGATGGGACAGTTGATGCTGATCCGCGCCCTGTCGCAGGCCGAGGCCGGACTGCTGGCACCATTCAACTACGTTGGCCTGATCACAGCGGTGATCTGGGGACTGCTCCTGTTCAATGAGTGGCCAGACGCGCCGACGCTTATTGGCGCGCTTGTGATCGCGGGGGCCGGGATTTATGTCTGGCATCGGGAAACGCGGGCCAACTGACGGCACGCCCAGAACAGGGACCTCAATGCGATACGATCCCGAAGACCTGCCCTGGCGCGTCAAGCTTGCCTACCTCGCCACCAACGCGGTGGCGCGCACCTGTATCGGCGCGGCTCTGGCATTGCCCTATCGCTGGCGCGTGCCCTTCATGGGATGGATCATGTCGCGCGTGGTGGGACCTCCGGCAGGTTTCAATCGGCGTGCTTTTGAACATGTTGCATTTGCGATGCCGCATCTCTCACCTGCCGAGCAACGGCGTATTGCACGCGACAGCCTTGAAAATGTCGGGCGCACCCTGATCGAAAACTATTCGACGCGCATTCTGCTGGAACGTCAGAAAGACACCCCCATAACCGGCTCTGGATTTGACGCGATGGTCCAAGCCGCTGAAACAGGACAGCCCGTTATCCTCGTCACGGGACATTTCGGAAATTACGAAGCGCTACGCGCTTCGCTTGTCGGGCGCGGGTTTAAAGTGGGCGGGCTCTACCGCGACATGTCGAACCCATATTTCAACGCTCACTATGTGCGCACGATGCAAGCCTTTGGCGGGCCAGTCTTTCCGCAAGGACGCAAGGGTACGGCAGGATCTCGTCCGCCATCTCAAAGCAGGCGGCCAACTGGTTCTTCTCTTCGACCAGCACGTGTTTCAGGCACCAGTCCTGGATTTTCTCGGACACCCGGCCCACACAGCGGTTTCAGCGGCGGAACTGGCCCTTCGCTACAACGCATTGCTGATCCCGTTTTATGGTATTCGGAATGCGGACGGGTTGACCTTTGATTGCGTGATGGAGAGCCCAATTCCGCACTCTGATCCGACAACAATGACGCAAGCCATGAACGACAGTATCAGCGCGCAGATCCGCGCGCGCCCGGATCAGTGGCTTTGGGTCGCGCGCCGTTGGCGGGTAAAGGCCCGGCGCAAGCCCGCTACCTGATTTGCGCGGCCGCGAGGATCGGACCACTCAGCCCCTTCTGAACCATGACGACCAGTGGCTTTTCGCCGGGCGCATCCGCTTTGATGCTCAGGTCGGTAATGCCATCCCATTCCTGCAGGATTTTCCAATCCTCGGTCACATTGGCATAGGAAATCGTATGGCCCGCGTTCTCACCCCGCGTGATGCGTGCCGTCCGTTCCGGCGTGTAGCGCAGCATCTGCACAACCAGTGGACCATTTGACGCGCTGCTCTGGGCGACGATCTGCACGCTTTCGCCATCGCGGGTAACTTCCAATGAAACGGGCGTCGACTTTTCCGCATATTCCATAATCAAACGCGACAATTCCATGGGGCGTGCGCCAACGATATCGGTCTGACCGTTGATGATCATCTGCGGGGTGTAGACAGACCGGCGCCCTGCCTCAACAGCGTAACCGCGCTGACGCTTGGCATAAGCCGGGTCCGCAAACTCGTCCTTCCAGCCGATGTAGTCCCAGTAGTCCACGTGCAACGCCAGGGCGATCACGTCGTCCCGCTTGGCCAGCTCATGCATCAGCTTGTCAGCCGGGGGCATGACGAACACCCCTGCGAGGTGAACAGTTCGACCACCACGGGCGACTGCGCTGCCGCGGGACTGATCAGACTTGCAAATGCCGCGAAGGCAACGGGGATCAAACGATGCATCAAGGGGGCGCACTACCTGTTTGGTTCGGTTTTGAACTGTACCGCCTAATTATGAAAGACTTTCACGATTCACCAATCAAGGTTTGTTGAGCGTATGTGACAGCCGGATCACGACAATGCGCACAGAAACTGTATGCAATGGTATACAAAATCGTCGCACACCCCCTAAATGCAGTTGATCGCAGACATCGTTTCAGGGCATGACGAACCCAAGTCATTGCCCCATCCGTTTCAGGAAAGGAAGATAGCCCATGCCCATCACCGTAGGTCAAGACACCGCAAAGACGCGCAAGACGCTGACCGTTGGCGATCAATCCATCGACTATTATTCGATCCCCGCTACCACGGACGCGGGTCTGGGAGACTTTTCCAACCTGCCTGCCGCGCTCAAGGTAGTGCTGGAAAACATGCTGCGGTTTGAGGACGGCAAGACCGTCAGCGTCGATGACATCAAGGCCTTCGCTGAATGGGGCGCCAAGGGCGGCAAGAACCCCCGCGAGATTGCCTACCGCCCGGCCCGCGTGCTGATGCAGGACTTTACCGGCGTGCCTGCCGTTGTGGACCTTGCCGCCATGCGCGACGGTCTCGTGGCCCTCGGTGGCGATCCGGAAAAGATCAATCCGCTGAACCCCGTTGATCTGGTCATCGACCACTCGGTCATGATCGACGAGTTCGGCAATCCCCGCGCCTTCCAGATGAACGTGGACCGCGAATACGAACGGAACATGGAACGCTACACCTTCCTCAAATGGGGTCAGTCCGCGTTCAACAACTTCCGCGTCGTGCCCCCCGGCACCGGCATCTGCCACCAGGTGAACCTTGAATATCTGGCGCAAACCGTATGGACGGACACCGACCAAGACGGCAACGAAGTGGCCTACCCTGACACGCTGGTCGGCACCGACAGCCACACCACCATGGTCAACGGCGCCGCCGTTCTGGGCTGGGGCGTCGGCGGGATCGAAGCCGAGGCCGCCATGCTGGGCCAACCGATCTCGATGCTGATCCCCGAGGTTGTGGGCTTTGAACTGACAGGCTCCATGGTCGAAGGCACCACCGGCACCGACCTCGTGCTGAAAGTCGTGGAAATGCTGCGCGAAAAGGGCGTTGTGGGCAAATTCGTCGAATTCTATGGCGAAGGCCTGAACCGCCTACCGCTGGCCGACCGCGCCACCATCGCCAACATGGCCCCCGAATACGGCGCCACCTGCGGCTTCTTCCCCATCGACGGCGAAACCCTGCGCTACCTGCGCAACACGGGCCGGGATGAGGCACGCATCGCTCTGGTCGAAGCCTATGCCAAGGAAAACGGGTTCTGGCGCGGCGACGATTACGCGCCAATCTACACCGACACCCTGCACCTCGACATGGGCACCATCGTGCCTGCCATCTCGGGCCCCAAGCGCCCGCAGGACTATGTCGCACTCACCGACGCCAAAACCGCCTTCCTCAAGGAAATGGAAGACACCTTCAAACGCCCCATGGGCAAGGAAATCCCGGTCGAAGGCGAAGACTACACCATGGAATCGGGCAAGGTCGTGATCGCCTCAATCACGTCCTGCACCAACACCTCGAACCCCTACGTGATGATCGGCGCGGGCCTTGTCGCACGCAAGGCCGCTGCGCTGGGTCTGGACCGCAAACCATGGGTGAAAACCTCGCTGGCCCCCGGCTCGCAGGTTGTATCCGCCTATCTCGAAGCCGCGGGCTTGCAAGAAGATCTGGACAAGATCGGCTTCAACCTCGTGGGCTACGGCTGCACCACCTGCATCGGCAACTCCGGCCCCATTCAGGCGGAACTGTCCAAGGCCATTGCAGACGGCGATCTGGTCGCCACCTCTGTGCTGTCGGGCAACCGCAACTTCGAGGGTCGGATTTCGCCCGACGTGCGCGCGAACTATCTCGCCTCCCCACCCCTCGTGGTGGCCTATGCGCTGGCAGGCACGCTCGACATCGATCTGACATCCGAACCGCTGGGACAGGACAAGGACGGCAACGACGTCTTCCTGAAAGACATCTGGCCGTCCAGCCACGAAATCGCCGAGCTGGTCGAAGCAACCGTGACGCGCGAGGCGTTCCTGACCAAATACGCGGACGTGTTCAAAGGGGACGAGAAATGGCAGGGCGTCGAAACGACCGACCAGAAAACCTATGACTGGCCACCGCAATCCACCTATGTCCAGAACCCGCCCTACTTCCAAGGCATGTCGCCTGAACCAGGCGTGATCACCAATATCGAAGGGGCCAAGGTTCTGGCACTCTTGGGTGACATGATCACAACCGACCACATCAGCCCGGCAGGGTCGTTCAAGGAAAGCACGCCCGCAGGCCGCTACCTGACAGAACGGCAAGTTGCCCCGCGCGAGTTCAATTCCTATGGCTCGCGTCGCGGCAATCACGAGATCATGATGCGCGGCACATTCGCCAATATCCGCATCAAGAACGAGATGCTGGACGGCGTCGAAGGCGGCTACACCAAGGGGCCCGATGGCGCACAAACCTCGATTTTCGACGCGTCCATGGCGCATCAGGAAAACGGCACACCACTGGTGATCTTTGGCGGCGAACAATACGGCGCCGGATCGTCACGCGACTGGGCGGCCAAGGGCACAGCCCTGCTGGGCGTCAAGGCGGTGATCGCGGAAAGCTTCGAACGCATCCACCGCTCGAACCTCGTGGGCATGGGTGTCATTCCGTTCGAATTCACAAACGGTGACACCCGCAAATCCCTCGGCCTGACAGGTGACGAAACTGTCTCCATCTCCGGCCTCGACACGATCCAGCCGCTGCAAGAGGTGCCCTGCACGATCACCAAAGCGGACGGCACAGTGCACGAGATCATGCTGAAATGCCGGATCGATACCGCGATCGAGATCGAATACATCGAACATGGCGGCGTTCTGCACTACGTACTGCGCAACCTTGCATCTGCCGCGTAAGCCGGATTTTATACTACCAGAACGGGCGTCCCTCGGGGCGCCCTTTTTGTTGGGAGCTGCCCATGAAAACCGCACTTGTCACCGGCGCCGCACGCGGGCTGGGCCGCGCCATCGCCGCCGACCTCGCACAAGATCATCATGTCGCCATCACATGGCGCGGCACCAACCCGGCAAGTCTATTGGCCGACCATCCCGACATTGCCGCCTTCCAAGTGGACCTTGCAGACCCCGGTGCCACAGCAGCCCTGCCCCGGAAAGTCATCGACCGGTTCGGTCACCTCGACCTGATCGTGAACAATGCGGGCAGCATCCTGACCGATGATGCGGAAAACTACGACGCCAAAACGGTCGAAACCAACTTCAATGTCAACGTGAACGCCCCCATGGGGCTGGTCGCGGCGGCCCGCGACCACCTGCAACCCGGTGCCGCCATCGTCAACATCTCTTCGCAAAACGCCCGCATGCCTGCAATGATCGCGCACAGCTATTCCGCCAGCAAAGCCGCCGTCGACACCTGGACCAGGATCGCAGCCAAGACCCTGGGCCCGAAAGGTATTCGCGTGAACGCGGTCGCCCCGGGTGCCGTCAACACACCCGAAGCGACCAGACCAGAGGACGTGACCGAAATGATCGCAAAGGACACAGCACTCGGCCGACTTGCCACACCCGAGGATATCGCCGCCGCCGTCCGCTTCCTCGCCTCCGACGCCGCAGCAGGCATCACGGGCGTCATCCTCGACGTCAACGCAGGCTACCGTCTCTGACACACACCCGTCGTTTTCATCGTTGCTGATCGCCCGTTGCGGATACGCACATCAATTGGGCAAAAAACAACAACCCAAAATAGAATTTCAAAGCGCTGAATTGACCTGAAATACAAATCATTGCGAAAAATCCGGAATCAATTTAATAATTAAGTATAAAAAGATATATTTTTTACTTTTTTTGACTGGGGAAGGTTATGAAAAAGCTATTTGCCACCGCTCTTTTTTGCACTGTTTTCGCAAGTGCAGCATCAGCAGTCACCATCAACTTCGAAGACTTTGACGAAGGCGACGTGCTGGGTATTGGCACGGATCTTGGTGGTGGTATCCTTGCCGACGTCACCGCAATCGGTGGCATCGCACAAGCTGTTGTGTTCGACACCGCCAGCGGGACCGTCAGCGCCGGAAATGACCCGGACTTGACGTCGCCCTTCACCAATGCCGAGGACAGCAGCGATCGCCGCGGCTTTGGAAATGCGCTGATCGTTCAGGAAAACGCAACCGGTGGACCAGACGATGTTGTCGGAGGATCTCTGATCTTCAACTTCGACGCGCTGTGGTCTTTCGCCTCGCTGTTCCTGCTCGACGCCGAAGTGGGCACAAGTGCGACCCTCTTCAACGGAAGCGACGAAGTGGCATCGTTCACTTTGGATAGAAGCAATGAGTCCGAAACGGGCAGCAACCCAAACAACAACGAATTCACGCTGCTTGGTTTTGCCGGGGCCGTCGGTGATACTCTTCGGATTGATTTCGCTGGGTCAGGCGCACTTGGTGAGTTCGAACTCAGCGCCGTGCCGCTTCCGGCAGCATTTTCGCTGCTTCTGGCGGGGCTCGGCGGGCTGGTATTGGTGCGGCGACGCCAAACGGCCTAGACAACCTCGGAATACAAACAGAAAACACCGCAGCATCGTCTGCGGTGTTTTGCGTTGGGCTATTTCCCTTGAGCCTCCTCAAGCGCAGGCAGGAACCGGTTTTCGTAGTCTGACCCCACGAGCGGCCCCTGATAGCGGAACAGCACGGTCCCCTCACCGTCCAGGATAAAGGTCTCTGGCGGGGCCGTGACCCCCCAGTCGATGGCCGATCGCGCCGCCGGATCAAACGCCACAGCGACAAAAGGATTGCCATCCTCATCCAGATACCGGGACGCAGGCCCTTCGGTATCGCGGAAATTCACGCCAATGATCGGAATACCGTCCGCCGCCATCTCCAACAGCTTCGGATGCTCGGCACGGCATGGCGGGCACCAAGACGCCCAGAAGTTCACCAGCGTTACCTCACCCCGCGCCAGATCTCCCTCGGCAACGGGTGTGTAATCCGCCAGTTGCGCATCCGTCAGCGGCGGCGCTACCGCACCCACCCGGGTCGAGGGCAATTTATCCGGGTTGTCCCGGAACATCCCCACCGCGGCCAAAGCAACGAAGCCAGCAAAAATCCCGATGGGGGCCAGCATGAGCGGAGAGATTTTAGCCATTCCGCCCGCTCCGCTTTTCCACCGCATCCATCTCGGCCCGCACTCGACGGCCTCGCCACAGGGTCAGCACCACGATGCCCACCAGCAACACAATAGACACGGCATAGGCCGACAGCACGGCATCGGCGTATTTCCCAAGATCAGGCATCACGCCCCCTCCGCATGCAGGCCGGCGCTGCGCGCCTCCCGTGCGATCAATGCCCGCGTCCGACGCAGCCGGATTTCGGTCCCCGTGCGGTACAGAACCAGCGCCAGAAACAGCAGGACAAATCCCCCGATGCATACCAACAAGGGGATATAGAACACGTCGGCCACGTTCTCTTCCTTGTCCAGCGACAGCGACGCGCCCTGGTGCAGGCCCTGGTTCCAGAACAGCACCGCATAGCGGCTCAGCACAGCAAAGACGGTGCCCACCAGACACAGGATCGATGTCAGATCCGCCGCAGTATCCGGGTCCTCGATCGCCTCCCACAAGGCGACATAGCCAAGATAGAAAAGGAACAGGATCAGAAAGGATGTCAGGCGCGGATCCCACGCCCACCATGTCCCCCACATCGGCTGCCCCCAGATTGCCCCGGTGAACAGCGCAATCAACGTCATCACGATGCCCACAGGGGCCGCCGCCTTGGCCGCCAGTGCCGACACGTGGTGCCTCCGCACAATCCAGATCAGGGACGCCACCAGCATCATGAACCACGCATTGATCGCCATCAGGGCCGATGGCACGTGCAGATAGATGATCTTGACGGTCGATCCCTGCCGGAAATCATCCGGCGTGAAAAAGAACCCCCAGACCAGCCCTATACCCAGACAGATCGCGGCCCCGGCCCACAGCCATGGCTGCACCCGTTCGCTCAGGCGCAGAAACTTGACCGGATTGGCATATTCCCAAAGTGACATGGCTTGTTCCTAAACCCTCGCTTGTCCCTTCTCAATCGACAACGACGTTACCGCAGGTTCACCCGCAGCACAGCCCCTGCGGCAAATGGCATCGCCGCCAGTACGGCCAGGGTGATCCCGGCCAAAAGAAACAGCGGCGTATTGGGATCAAGACCGTGCGCCGCCCGCCGCGCCGCCTCTGCGCCAAAGATCAGCGTCGGCACATAAAGCGGCAACACCAAGAGTGACAAGAGCAGCCCGCCGCGCTTGATCCCCACGGTCAACGCCGCACCAAAAGCCCCGATCATCGACAAGGCAGGCGTCCCAAGCGCAAGGCTCAGCACAAGCACACCATAGCCCGACGGGGCCAGGTTCAACAGCACGCCCAAAACGGGTGCGGCCAGCACCAAAGGCAAGCCAGTGGTTACCCAATGCGCCGCCGCCTTCACGGCAACGATGCCCTCAAGTGGCAGGGGGGATGTTGCAAGCAAATCCAGCGCCCCATCCTCCCAATCCACGGCCAAAAGCCGATCCAGCGACAGCAGGCACGCCAACAACGCACCCAGCCACAGCACCCCCGGCGCAATCTGGGTCAACAACGCCGATTGCGGCCCCACGCTGAACGGCACCAACACGACGACGATCAGGAAAAACGCCAGCCCCAGGCCAAAGCCGCCCCCAGCCCGCAGCGCCAGCGCGAGGTCACGGAAAAACAGCGCTCTCACAGAAACGCCTCATCGGCCGACGCCATCTGTGCGGCCGCCGCGCGAAAGCCCGAGACATCCAATGTCTCCGCCTCGATCCCCAGATCGATATGGGTCGCCATCAACGCCGACCCGCCGCGCGCCAAATGCCCACGCACCGCATCAGCAAAAAGCGCAACCGAAGCGGCATCCAAGGACACCGTCGGCTCATCCAGAACCCACACATCACGGCCCGTCACCATCAACCGCGCAAGACCCAAACGCCGCTTCTGCCCCGCCGACAACTGTCCAGCCCGGCGCTCCACCAAATCCTCAAGATCAAAGGCGGCCAATGCAGGTGCAATATCCGACTGCCCAAACACCGACGCCCAAAACCGCAGGTTCTCGGCCACCGTCAATGATGCCTTCAACCCATCCGCATGGGCGGCATAGGCGATCCTGTCTTCGGCCCCATGCACCTGCCCGGCCATAGGCACCTGCAAACCAGCCACGGTGCGCAACAACGTGGTCTTGCCCGACCCGTTCGGCCCCCGCAACACCAGCGCCTGCCCCCCGGCAGGGAAAAAGACACACCAGCCAGCACCGGCACACCGCCACGGCCCACGGCCAGATCAGTGACTTTCAATTCCATGCCACAGCCGTAACCTATTGCGCGCAAGCACAAAACCCCGCGCGATCCTTCCCTGTTTCAAAAAATCCTCGGGGGGATGCGTCAGCATTGGGGGCAGACAGCCCCCTCTCCGCTCTCAAACAGGCAGAACGGCCAGCGCAATGCGCCGTCCCTCACTCAAAAGCACGTTATAGGTCCGTGCCGCCGACGGGGATGACATCACCTCGACCCCCAGACCGGCCCCCTCCAATTGGGACCGCAGCTCAGACGGAATATGCGCAATCTCTGCCCCGGTGCCCATAAACAGGACATCCACCTGCCCGGCCAGGTCAAGCAGCGGCTCAAGGTCATCATACCCACCCCAACCGCCGGTCCCGGTCGGCGCAGTCAACAAACCACCCTCTACGACCTTTCCGCCAATGCGGAAAAAGCCGGGGCCATAGCCCTCGACCGGCTGGGCGTCGGTATACGTGATCTCGTTAAGGCGCATGCCCCATCTCCCAAATCGGCAGTCCAAGGATAGCGGAAACCGCGATTACGATATAGGCTACGGCGCGAAAAAGTCGCTCGGCCTTCGGGTCAAACAGCCACGCGCCTGCAACATTGGCGAGCATGTAAAGCGGCACCAGCACAAGCCCGATCAGCACGGCCTGCGCATCCAGCAATCCGAACACCAAAAAGATGCCCAGCATCATCACATCGATGCCCAGAAGGTACAAAAGAAAGTTGGCGCGGATCACGGCGATGGCCTTGGCCGACGCCATGTACAGCAGGATGACCGGCGGCCCCGGAATACCGGCCAAACCACCCAGAAACCCGCCAAAGGTGCCGACCCCCGCAATCATGCGCGGCCCCATAGGCCCGGAATAGCGCCAGCCCGACAGCAAAGCGCCCAGCAGGATCAAAATGGCGACCGACACGCCCCAGCCGAACATCTCCGGCTCGACAAAGGACAAGGTCCACAGCCCAACAGGCAAACCGACAGCCACGCCCAGCAACAAGAATTTCGCTTCGTTCAGATCTCCGTCGCGCCACGCGGCGCGCAGGTTGGGCAACGGTCCCCACAGCTCGACCACGACAAGAAACGCAAGGGCGGCAAAGGGCGACAGAACCGAACTGGCCGCTGCCATGATGATCATGCCCGACCCGAACCCGGCAAAGCCACGCACCAGCCCCGCCGCAATGATCGCCACCACCAGCCACCACAGCCCGGGCAACGCCAGTGTTTCCGTGATCAGTTGCGCCATCATACCCTACGCTCGCAGCGTTGCGCGCTTGGGCCTAGGGCCAGTTTGGGAACGTGACTAAGCCAAGGAGGCTTCAAGCGTCCACATTCGCAAACTGGTTTCCAGCATTGGCATCCGGTTTGGACCAGTCCCGCTTGACGCCCAACCACAACAGAATGGTCGATGCGACAAAGACGGAGCTATAGGTCCCCACGATCACACCCCAGATCATCGCAAACACGAACCCACGGATCACGTCGCCACCCAAAACATACAGTGAAATCAGCGCCAGCAGCGTGGTGACAGAGGTCATGACGGTCCGGCTCAGCGTCTCGTTGATCGAGATGTTCAGCACCTCGTTCAGCGGCTTCTTCTTGTACTTGCGCAAGTTCTCCCGCACCCGGTCGAACACAACAACGGTGTCGTTCAGCGAATAACCCACAATGGTCAGCAGGGCCGCGATAATGGCCAGATCAAACTTGATCTGCAGTTCCGAAAACACCCCGATGGTCAGGATGACGTCATGCACGAGGGCCACCACGGCCCCCAGCGCAAACTGCCACTCAAAACGCAGCCAGATGTAGATCAGCACCGCTCCGATGGCGAGAATGACAGCAATGGCCGCCGTCTGGATCAGCTCGCCTGACACTTTGGGGCCAACCGATTCCACTGAAGGGAAGGTGATCTTGTCATAGGAAAAAGAGAGGCTGTTTACGGTGATACCCGAGCCAGAGGCGCTGTCACTGATCTGATCAAGAATGGCAAATGTACTCCCGGTCGGAAACAGGTACCGCTGTGTGTCCACACTTGTGTCGCGAATTCCGCCGAATTGTTCAAATCGTACAGGGAGCTGGGTTTCATCTCCAGACTGCAGGCTGATGTCCAGAACGAGCCGACTGCCCGTCGCGTTCCCGAGAGCATGCTGCACCTCGCGGATGGTCTCGGGCGTCACCGCCTCCTGCCCCTCTTGCGCCTGGATACGGATCATCGCCACGTTCTGATCGGCGTCAAAGGTCGGGTCAAACACCTCGGTGATTGAAATATCGCCCAGCTCCAGCACAGCCATCGCGTCGCGGTACACACCGATGTCGACCGGCTGCGTGCTTTCGGTCCGCACCGTGGTGCCGCCCCGAAAGTCGATGCCAAAGTTCAAACCCTGAATGGCAAAGGACGCAAAGCCAACCACCATCATCAGTGCCGAAATACCCAGCCACAGCTTCCACCGGCTGAAGAAATCGAAATTGGTGCCCTGTTTGACCAGCTTCAGTCGCATCTTACACCTCGATTGTCTTGGGGCGGCGGCGTTCAAACCACATCACCACCATCAGCCGCGTCACGAAGATCGCGGTAAACACGGACGTCAAAATGCCCAGACCCAGCGTGATCGCAAAGCCGCGCACCGGGCCAGAGCCCATGGCAAACAGGATCACAGCCGTGATGAAAGTCGTGATGTTGGCATCCAGAATGGCCGACAGCGCCTTCTCGTACCCAAGCTCGATAGCCCGCGCAGGCCCCCGCGCCGATTTCAACTCTTCGCGTATCCGCTCGAACACCAGCACGTTGGCGTCCACCGCCATACCGACAGTCAACACGATGCCCGCAATCCCCGGCAAGGTCAGCGTGGCCCCAATCATGCTCAGCAAACCAAAGATCAGGCCAATGTTGATGATCAGCGCGATATTGGCAAACAGCCCAAAAAGACCATAGCTCAGTCCCATGAACACCAGCACGGCGGCAAAGGCGATCATGGTCGCGATCTTGCCCGCGTCAATGCTGTCCTGCCCCAATTCCGGCCCAATGGTCCGTTCCTCAAGGAAGGTCAGTTCCGCAGGCAAAGCCCCCGCACGCAACAGAATGGCAAGGTTCGTCGACTCCTCGACATTGAAGTTGCCGGCGATAATCCCCGACCCACCCGGAATATGGCTCTGGATCACGGGCGCGCTCACCACCTCGTCATCCAGTACAATGGCAAAGGGCGACCCGATATTCTCCGCCGTGTAGTCCCCAAAGCGACGGGCACCGGTCGTATTGAAGCGGAACGACACCGCGGGGCTGCCATTCTGGTCAAAGCTCGGCTGCGCATCCACCAGATCCTCACCCGTCACCACAGGCGCACTTTCAATGATGTAGAACAAACCCGGCTCGTCCAGCGATTTCACTAGCTTGTTGCCAATGCCCGGGGTTGCGTTTTCGTCCGACGTCCGGTTCACAACGGGGTTAAAGGTCAGCTGCGCGGTCTGTCCGATCAATATCTTCAGCTCGGCCGCCGATCCGATACCCGGCACCTGAATAAGAATACGGTTACTGCCCTGGCGCTGAATGGTCGGCTCACGCGTCCCGGCTTCATCAATCCGGCGGCGCACGATCTCAAGCGATTGCTGCACCGTCCGCTCGTCACTCGCCAGCTTTTCCTCGTCGCTCAGGCTGACAACAATCACATCCGCCCCATCAGCACGGACCACGATGTCATTCGCGCCCACACCGGTCAGGGTCTGCACCGGCTGCGCCAACGTCCGCACCACCTGCAAGGCACGCTGCAAGCCCGCAGGCTCGCCAATGCGAATGCGCAGCTCGTCAGATGCCGAAGGCTGCAAGCGAATGGTGCCAATGGTTGCCCGTTCAGGGCGCAGAATATCCCGGATCTCGGGCCAGCTCGCCTCCATGCGGCTGGCATAGACATCCTCGACCTGCACCTCGGCCAGCAAATGCGCCCCGCCCCGCAGGTCCAAACCAAGGTTCACCAGCGCCGACGGCATAAAGCCCGGCCACTGCGCCAGTATCTCCTGGTTCGCGGGCGTATCAGCGCCCAACTCGATGGCCTGTGCGGCATCATTGTGCTGCTCAACCCGGGTGTAAAACCCGTTCGGCAGGGCCAGGATCAGGCCAAGCGCACACAGCGCCCAGATCAGAACCCGTTTCCAGCTCTCGATCTGAAGCATTACTTCGCGGGCTCGGTCTTGTTCAGAACCTGCGCGATGGTGGATTTGACGACGCGCACTTTCACGCCCTCGGCCAGCTCCACCTCGACCTCATTGTCTTCCTTGACCTTGGACACTTTGCCGATCAGGCCACCTTGGGTGACGATCTGATCACCCCGGCGCAGTTGCTCCACCATGGCGGCATGCTCTTTGACCTTCTTTTGCTGAGGGCGGATCAGCAGGAAATACATGATCGCAAAGATCAGGATCAGGGGAATAAACTGGCCGATGGCTTCCATGGGAATTGTCCTTGGTCTTGGGGCGGATTCTAGGCCCGCTTCAGAGTTTGGCAGAACCTATGGTCGGGGGCGGGTCAGCGCAAGGCGGAAACTCTTGCGAAAACGGGTTTTGACCTGCTTTGCATTGAGTATTCCCCGTGCCATCCTGCGCCAATGCGGGCTGTCCGACAGTTTGGTTTGCTTCCAATCGTTCTTGTGCTTCTTCTGTTGCAGGACCCAGTGGCGCGCGCAGAAACTGCGGGTTTGCCCCTGCTGCCGGAAAAAGATCACGCTGATTGGACCGCCATCGGGCGGCTCAACATTGCTGGCTTTCGCATCCGGCGCGCGTGCACAGGCACATTGATCGCTCCCCGTTGGGTTCTGACTGCGGCGCATTGTGTGGTCGAATCTGACGGCGTCCCGGAACAACCCGGAAATGTGCATTTCGTCGCCGGCTGGCTGCGGGGGGATTTCGTTTGGCATGGCCGTGCAAAGTCCGTTCACGTACACCCTGATAGTGCGCGCGGTCCGGCAGGTGATCTGGCGCTCATAGAATTGCAAGGCCCAGCCCCCACGGAGATCATTGAGCCGATCCCGATTGCGATGCACGCCCCGCACTTGGATGAAGCAAGCGCCATCATCGGCTACCAATCTACCCGCGCAGCGATGCTCAGCGCGGCGTTTGAGTGTCCCGTGACACAGGTGCTGGGCGCTGTCCGTATCCTGAACTGTCTCGTCATTCCTGGTTTGTCGGGAAGCCCCGTCCTGTCCCGAACGGCTCAGGGGTGGCAGGTCCAAGCCGTGGTCTCAGCCCGCGTCGAACGCGACGGACGCGCACAAGCACTGGTTGTTGCGCCAGGCGTATGGGCATCCGAAACGATCAATCAATCGCCCTAAATCGCGAGCGTCTGGACATGGTCAAACCTTAACACCCCCTTACCCCACCCTCACGATGGGGGTGCACAGGGGGTGTACGGATGCTGCACCGGGGGTGACACCCCGTTTGCCCCCCTTTTCCCGGACCGCATGATGGGGCATATGACCTCCACCGAAACACCAAGACCAGAGGCCAGACATGCACGACATCCGCGCCATTCGCGACAATCCCGCCGCCTTCGACGCCGCCCTTGCGCGCCGTGGGGACGCTGCGATGTCGTCGTCTCTTCTGGCCTTGGACGAGGCCCGCCGGGCCAAGATCCTCGCCGCCGAAACCGCGCAGGCCGAACAGAACAAGGCCAGCAAGGAAGTGGGCGCCGCCAAGGGCCGTGGAGACGAGGACGAATTTCAACGTCTCCGCGCCTTAGTGTCTGAAAAGAAAGCAGAAATCGCACAGATGCAAGAGGAGGCCAAGGCGCTCAACGCCGAGCTGACCGACGCCCTTGCGCGCATCGCCAACCTGCCTGCAAGCGACGTGCCGGACGGCGCGGACGAGCATGACAACGTCGAAATCCACCGTTGGGGTAACCCGCAAAACTTTGATTTCGACGCAAAAGAGCATTTCGATATCGCGGGTGTTACGGCCTCGATGGACTTCGAAACCGCTGCCAAGACCTCCGGCAGCCGCTTCGTCATGCTCAAAGGATCGGTCGCCCGCATCCACCGCGCACTGGCGCAATTCATGATCGACACCCATGTCGATCAGAACGGTCTGACGGAGGTGAACAGCCCCGTGCTCGTGCGCGACGATGCCATGTATGGTACTGATAAACTTCCCAAATTTGGCGAAGACAGCTACCGGACCGAGGACGGCATGTGGCTCGTTCCCACCTCCGAAGTGCCCCTCACCTACACGGTCGCAGGCGACATTCTGGACGAAGCCGCCCTGCCCATCCGCATGACCGCCCACACCCTTTGCTTCCGCTCCGAAGCGGGCAGCGCGGGTCGTGACACGGCAGGCATGCTGCGCCAACACCAGTTTGAGAAAGTCGAGATGGTGTCGATCACCCATCCCGACGCCTCCGAGGATGAACAACAGCGCATGCTCGGCTGTGCCCAAGGTATCCTTGAAGCCTTTGAAATTCCTTATAGAACGGTGGTTCTCTGCACAGGTGACATGGGTTTTGGCGCACGCCGCACCTACGACATCGAGGCGTGGTTGCCCGGCCAGAACACCTATCGCGAGATCAGTTCGGTCTCAACCACCGGCGACTTCCAGGCCCGCCGCATGAACGCCCGGTTCAAGCCTGCAGATGGCGGAAAACCACATTTTGTTCATACACTTAACGGCTCTGGCCTTGCCGTGGGTCGCTGCCTGATTGCCGTGCTGGAAAACGGCCAGCAGGCCGACGGTTCGGTTTCTCTGCCCGCGGCGCTGACCCCCTATCTTGGCGGCAAGTCAACGTTGTCAGCAGACGGAACGCTGGCCTAAATCTTCAAGGAGCCGGGGCGGTAATCGCCCCGCTTCTGCCTGCGCTCGTCGACCGAGGCATGAATTTCCCATTTGGAAAGAGGGCCTTGGCGCCACTTCTTCAACAAGGACCAACCTGTGTCGATATCCACATCCGCCAGCGGATCAGGATCGCTGGGTGGAAACCTTGTGCCCGGTTCAAGCGTCAAACGCCCGGCCCCCTGCACCACCCAATCCAGCGCAATCATCGACAACGGTTGGGCCGCACCCGATCCACCCACAATGCTATGATCGCCGACAAACCAAATCTGCTGATAGGGGCGCAGCGGCCCGGTATCCCCGTGGTTCAGGCCCTTGTCGCCATCCAAGTTGTCCCACTTCGCAGGCCTGTACATCACCCGCCGTTCATCCAATGCCAGCGCATGCCGGGCCGATTGCACAAGGCTGGACAGCGCCATGTCATGGAACTTGTACTGCCTGTTCCACATGGACGCGATCGGCCCCAGCAGTGACGGGGGAATGCCCCGCGCGCCCACAGTATCCCAGACGCCAAGGTATGAAATCTCGACCAATCGGGAGGTATCGTTGCGCCATGCCAAGTCACTGACAGACGTACCGAATTTCGGCGACATCGCGCGCCGTGCTTCGCGGATATGAGGGGCATCCGGATGATTGCGCTTGCCCCGCTTGCGATAAAGGTCGAATGCGGCATTCACACCCTCGGTGCTTGTATCGGTAATGATCCCGCACTTGCGGATCATCCCCGCGACCGACCGCGCTGTGAATGCGCCCCTTGAAAAGCCGAACAAATAAATTTCGTCCCCTGCCTGATAGGCTTGAGCCAGAAACTGATAGGCCTGTTTGACCTTGGCATCGAGACCCCAGCCGAACGCCCCGCCGCCCCACCTGTTCAGGAACTTCTTGACCGGGCCATCGAACCGACGGTCAGTGCCAATCCCGGCAAAATAGGCAGCCACTTGTTCCTTGCTCGGATCGTTAACAAGCGCGCGTTTGAGTTTGTGCACGCTGGTGGGTTCTTGCATATCGGGAGAGTTCCATGTCCCATCACAAAAGATCGCAATGCGTGTCATATCTATTCAAGTCCTTGAAATACGGTCGAAAGCACTAAACTATGACAGCAAGGTTACCGGCCTTGTGAAATTTGTAAACGGTGGAAAACCATGCCTGCGGTTGTGTTGATCCTTGCCCTGGCCTTTGCAGCGTCCCCATTTTGGGTGCCGGGGTTCGGGGGGTTTGATGCCGATCAGTTCCCGATCCCGCAGGTTGATCCGCCGGTACAACCCGAAGGGTACGCGTTTGCCATTTGGGGCGTGATCTATCTCTGGCTCATCATTGGCGCGGCCTTTGGTGTGTTGCGCCGCTGGAATGCGCCAGACTGGGCAGAGATGCGCATCCCTCTTGCCGTTTCGCTGACCGTCGGCAGTATCTGGTTGCCAGTGGCGGTCCGCAGCCCGGTTTGGGCAACAATACTGATCTGGGTGATGTTGGTCAGTGCGTTGATCGCGCTTTGGCGCAGCCCTCGCCTTGATCCTTGGGCTGCCGCCTGGCCCGTTGGGCTTTACGCTGGTTGGTTGAGCGCGGCGAGCTGCGTCGCTTTGGGCTTGCTGCTGGCAGGGTACGGACTGACATCCGAGCAAACGGCTGCGTGGCTGATGGTGGCTACTGCGGTTGCTCTGGCATTCATAGTCCAAAACGCGCTGGGTCGTGCGCCAACTTATGGCATTGCCGTGATCTGGGCCTTGGTAGCCGTGACAGTTCAGAACGGGTTTGACCTGCGGTCTGTGGGCGCACTGGCGCTGCTTGGGTCCATCATCATGGTGTATCCGGTGATCCAGTCTACGACACAGAAAACATAGTGTCCCCGCGGGGACAGCTTTGTTTTCAACATTTTAGGTGCTTTAAATCTGGTTAACGCACTAGCTGCGTCGCCCTTCGGTGTGTTTGCGCAGCTTTGACGGCCCCGCCTTCTTGCGCCCCTTGTACGGGTTTGCATCATTTTGCCCGCGCATGAACAGACGGATTGGCGTACCGGGCATGTCAAAGTCCAGCCGCAAGCCATTCACCAGGTAGCGATTGTAGCTTTCGGGCACCTTGTCGGGGTGCGAACACATGACGACAAACCCCGGCGGCCGGGTCTTGGCCTGCGTCATGTAGCGCAGCTTGATCCGCTTGCCCTGGGGTGCGGGTGGTGGGTGCTGTTCCAACATACCCGTCAGCCAGCGATTCAGTGCCGCCGTAGGCACACGGCGGTTCCAGACGTCGTAGGCACGCATGATGGCGCCGTGCAGCCGATCCAATCCACGTCCAGTTTTGGCCGAAACGGTAACCAGCGGTGCACCTTTGAGTTGCGGCAACAGCCGTTCGAAACTCTCCTTCAGTTCTTTCAGCTTGGCTTGCTTGTCGTCCTCGATATCCCACTTGTTAATGGCGACAACGACGGCCCGCCCCTCACGCTCAGCCAGATCGGCAATGCGTAGGTCCTGCTGTTCAAAGGGAATGGCCGCATCAAGCAAGACCACCACCACTTCGGCAAACTTCACGGCGCGAAGACCGTCGCTGACAGACAGTTTTTCCAGCTTTTCCTGCACCTTGGCCCGCTTGCGCATGCCTGCGGTATCGAAGATGCGCATGGGCGTGCCGTCCCAATCCGTGCGCAAACTGATCGCATCGCGGGTGATCCCCGCTTCCGGGCCGGTCAACAGGCGATCTTCGCCAACGATCTGGTTGATCAAGGTGGACTTGCCCGCGTTCGGTCGCCCCACAACGGCAACCTGCAGGGGCTTGGCGTTGGTGGGCTGCGGGACGTAATCGGGATCGTCTTCATCCTCGTCCACGGTTACATCTGTTTCCGGGGCCTCTTGGGCGTTCGTTTCTTCGTGGAGATCCGCCAAGGGTTGCAGTTGGGCATAGAGATCGTTCAGCCCTTCACCGTGTTCAGCAGACAGGCGGATCGGTTCCCCAAGCCCGAGCGAGAACGCCTCAAGCACGCCCGCATCCGCTGCGGACCCTTCCCCCTTGTTGGCTGCCAGCAACACGTGATCCGCGCGCTTGCGCAGGATGTCGGCAAAGATTTCATCGGTTGGCGTCACACCGGCCCGTGCGTCGATCATGAACAGGCACACATCGGCCATGTCCACGGCACGTTCGGTCAGCCTGCGCATGCGGCCCTGCAGGCTGTCGTCGGTCGCTTCCTCAAGCCCGGCCGTATCAATGACGGTAAAGCGCAGGTCAGCCAGCCGCCCGGCCCCTTCGCGCAGGTCGCGGGTCACACCGGGCTGATCGTCAACCAAGGCAAGGCGTTTGCCCACAAGGCGGTTAAACAGCGTGGACTTGCCCACATTGGGACGTCCGACAATGGCGAGGGTCAAGGTCATGAGGTTTGTATCCGAAAGATCAGATCGCGCACATAGACCATTCACGCCCCTACTTAAAGGGGTGTGACTTTGACTTATCGATAAGCCAGCAATTGGCCCTTGCGCGACACGACGTACAGGGTTTGGCCTGCCACCACGGGGGCCGTGGTTGCCCCGCCGGGAATCTCTGTCCGACCTGTAAGCCCGCCAGAGACCGGGTCAAAGCTGCGCAATGTGTCATCTGACGATGCGACCAGCAACCGGCCACCCGCCAATACCGGTCCATGATGCGCAAACACTTCAGATTGCCGCAGGGGGCGATCCTTGACGAAGTTTGGCAGGCGCGTGCCCCAGACACGACTGCCGTCTTCAGCGTTCAGACGGACAAGCTCGTTCCGGTCGGAAATCAGGAAAACGCTTCCGGCCACGGGCAACACGGTATCAATCGCCCCTTCCGGGCTGGTCCAGATCGGCGCGCCAGATCCGGCGTTCACCGCGACCGTGCGACCCGATTGGTTACCAGCGTAGATCACGCCATCCTTGGCAATGGGACGGCCTGTGACATCATCCACCTTGGCAAGAGCGCGGCCCTGACGTTCGCCCAGCACGGATGCATCCCAGCGGCGCAGACCACCTTGACGGAACACGGCCTGCATTTCACCCGAACCGAAGGAGAACACTGCGAGGCCATCCGTCACGATAGGCGCAGGCCCACCCAAGACGTTTGTGCGGGTTTCGGAACTGCTGACCTGCCACGCGATGCGGCCACTGTCTTTCTCCAAAGCCCAGCCAGTGTCGTCCCCGGCCATGACATAGACGAGATTTTCAAAGGCGGTTGGGCGCCCAACGCCGATGGCTTCCAGTTCCTGTTCCCAAATCGTGCCGCCGGTTCCGACATCGAGGGCGGTCAGCGTGCCCAGCCCGCTTGAAACGAACAGGATGTTGCCATCAACGGCAAGACCACCGCCCGTTCCCTCGCCACTGTTGGCGCGATCCGTCAGGACGTCCCGTTGCCACAGCACCTGGCCAGACGTGGACACCGCCGTAACCGTCGTTTCGGCATCAAGTGTGAACACACGCCCGCCCGAGACGACAGGGTCGGCAACGATGCGGTGTTTGCGGCTGTCGCCCGCGCCAATATCCACGGACCAGATCGGCGTCAGTGTTTGACCCAGCTGCGGGTGATCGGTTCGAAATGCAGGTGTGCCAAAGCTTTGTGCCGCATCGGTGTTTGCCACTTGTGGCGGAAGGGCGATGTCGCGCGCAGCATCTGTCAAAGCCTCAGCTTCGGCGGTATCGGCCGTCAAAACTGCGGTCACAGGTTCGCGCTTGCCCGGCAGAATGATCTCCCGCTCGGAACAGGCCGCAACAATCGTCAGCGCCACGGTTGCCAACAGGATACGTTTACGGGTGTTCCAAACCATACCCAAATCCCCCATCGTCCGGCCCATCTTGCTTATTCTCCAGCGGTCTCTGTGGCTTCTGGCGCGCCGCCCAGCGCCACCATTGCCTGTAGGGCACGACGTTGCAAGCCCGGGGTCGCCTCGGCATCATCCATGATGGACTGGAAGCGGGCGATGGCCGCATCCGGGTTGCCGGTTTCGATATCGATCAGCGCAAGCTGTTCTTCGGCCAGAAGGCGCATACGAACGCCCGGAACGGCCAATGCCTCGAACCCCTGACGACGCGTATCTGCATCCTGCGTTTCACTTTGCAACATCAGCGATTTGAACGTGGCGATCTGGCGATAGATCAGCGGCAGCTCGGGCGATTGTGCAATAGGTTGCAAGGTCTGGATCGCATCGTCTGCGCGACCTGCTTGCGACTGCGCACCTGCTGTCATGAAAGCGAGAATCGCGGCGCCTTCTGCTGTGTCGGCCGTAACCCCGGTCAGTGCGTCGGCGCGCGCGTCATCTTCGTTTGATGCCAATGCGGCCAGCATTGCGTCACCCAGCGCTTGTGCGTTGGATTCTGCCTGCGCCCGGCGGTATTCATTGAAACCCGCAGCACCAACGATGCCCACAATCACGATGGCTGCAATCCAGCCATAGCGACGCACATAGCCATACAATCGGTCGCGACGCACCTCTTCGGTGACTTCGTCAATAAAGCTGTCGGTATCACTCACGCCCGCGCTCCCAATATCGTGGCGGATTGGCTCCGCCTCACCCTTGTTTTCCGAGCCGTCTTACAGGGATGCCGCGCCCAAGCCAAGAGCATGCATCCGCTGCTTGCACTGCGTCAATTGGGCATCATTGCGATGCCGCCTCAAAAAAAGTAATCTGAACTGGTTAGTTTAGACGTATGAAACTCTATATAGCACCCGACCCGTCATCACGTTTTGGGTCATTGGTCTACCAAGGAAGAACACAAGATGCGGATTGTTTCGATGATCTTGGCCATTGCAGTTGGCGCAGGATTGTATTTTTGGGTCATTGAACGTGAGTCGACTCTTGCCTTTATTGCCGAATTGACCGGCGGGGCGGAAACAGAAGTCGAGGAAGTCGCAGAGGAATTGGCCCCTGCGGAAACTGAGGATGCGGCTCAGGATACCGACGCGTTGATCAAGGTCGTTGTGCGCAAATCTCTTGCGCGCGAAATCGACAACGCGGTCACATTGCGTGGCCAGACACAAGCCGCCCGCGAAGTTGAAGTACGGGCCGAGACGTCATCCACCGTCATCTCTCCACCGCTGCGCAAGGGCGCGTTCGTCGAAGCGGGTGAATTGATGTGTCAACTTGATCCCGGGACCCGTGCATCCAGCCTTGCAGAGGCGCGGGCGCGTTTGGCCGAGGCCATCGCCAGCAAGGCCGAGGCCGAAAGCCGCGTACCCGAAGCCGAATCGCGGGTGATCGAGGCGCAGGCGCGCATTGATGAGGCAGTGGTCAACCAGAACGCGGCCCGCAGGCTGAGCGAGGGTGGTTTTGCTGCTGAGACGCGTGTGAAAAACGCCGAAGCAGCCCTTGCCGCCGCCGAAGCGAGCTTTGAAGGGGCCAAGGCCAGTGTAGTTGCCGCCAAATCCGGGCTTCAAAGTGCCGACGCCGCGATCGAAAGCGCGGCTGCATCCATCGCCACGGCAGAGAAGGAATTGGAACGGCTCGACATCCGTGCACCTTTCGCGGGTTTGCTGGAAAGCGACACGGCAGAGTTGGGTACGTTGCTGCAACCGGGATCGCTTTGCGCCACGATCATTCAACTTGATCCAATCAAGCTGGTTGCGTTTGCCCCCGAGACCGAAGTCGCGCGCGTAGCGGTCGGTGCCGCCGCCGGCGCGCGCCTCGCGGCTGGCGGCAGAGAGGTCACTGGAAAAGTTACATTCCTAAGCCGTTCTGCTGACGAAACCACCAGAACCTTCCGGGTTGAGATCGAAGTTCCGAACGCCGATCTGAGCATCCGTGACGGACAGACGGCAGAAATCGCCATCTCAGGCGCAGGGACCAACGCGCACTTGCTGCCCCCATCTGCGCTGACCCTGAGTGAAGATGGCGTGTTGGGCTTGCGGACGGTTGATGACGCTGGCCTTGTTGCTTTCAACCCGGTCAATGTCGTGCGCGATACCGCACAAGGTATTTGGCTGACCGGATTGGCTGATGAGGTCAATGTGATCGTCGTTGGACAGGAATTCGTGACAGCGGGCGTGACAGTCGCGCCCACTTATCAGGAGCAGACCCAATGACCGGTATCGTCGACTGGGCCGCGTCACGAGCGCGAATGGTTGTAGCCTTTATCTTCCTATCCATTCTTGCAGGCGGCTTGGCCTATGTCGTGCTGCCCAAGGAGGGTGAACCGGATATTGAAATCCCAACTTTGGTGATTTCACTGCCCTTCCCCGGCATCTCTGCCGCGGATTCGGAACAGTTGCTGATTCAGCCCATGGAAACCGAGTTGTCCGACCTTGACGGTTTGGATCGAATGACGTCCACAGCGGCCGAGGGCTACGCCAACATCGTGCTGGAGTTCGAGTTCGGTTGGGACAAGACTAAGGTTCTGGCTGACGTTCGTGATGCCATGGACAAGGCCGAAGCGGATTTCCCGGATGGGTTTGAACAATACACGGTCGATGAATTCAACTTCTCGGAATTCCCGATCATCATCATCAACCTGTCTGGCCCCGTCCCCGAACGCACAATTGCGCGGGTCGCAAAGGATTTGCAGGACGACATCGAGGGGCTTGATGCCGTTCTGGAAGCCAACCTTGTAGGCAACCGCGACGAGATGGTCGAAGTCCTGATCGATCCGCTGCGCCTTGAAGCCTACAACGTAACCGCTGGCGAATTGATCAATGTGGTTCAGAACAACAACCAGCTGATTGCAGCTGGCGAGATTGAAACTGCGCAAGGCGCATTTGCCGTCAAAATCCCGTCGTCCTTCGACGAGGCGCGCGACATTTATGAACTGCCGGTCAAGACGAACGGCGACCGCGTCGTAACTCTGGGTGATTTGGCCCAGATCAACCTGACATTCGAGGACCGCGACTCAACAGCCCGCTTCAACGGAAGCGACACCGTGGCCCTGCAAGTGGTCAAGCGGAAGGGGTTCAACCTGATTGACACCGCGAGCGAAGTGAAGGTGCTGGTTAATGAAAAGGCCGCTGAATGGCCTGAAGGATTGATTGCCGCCGTCGAGGTTGGCACGTCCAACGACATGAGCCGCGAGGTGGCATCGATGGTCGGTCAGCTTGAAGGGTCCGTCCTGACCGCGATTGCGTTGGTCATGATTGTCTCTCTTGCTTTCCTTGGACCGCGCGCCGCGACGCTTGTGGGCTTTGCCATTCCGACGTCGTTCCTGCTGTGCTTTGTGCTGCTGGCAATCATGGGGATTTCGATTTCGAACATCGTGATGTTCGGTCTGATCCTTGCCGTGGGTATGTTGGTCGACGGCGCCATCGTTGTTGTCGAGTACGCTGACAAGCGGCAGCAGGCCGGTGTCGGTCCGATGCGATCCTATGTCGAAGCCGCGAAACGGATGTTCTGGCCTGTTGTTTCATCTACAGCGACGACGCTTTGTGCGTTCCTGCCCATGCTGTTCTGGCCCGGCGTGCCAGGGGAATTCATGGGCATGCTGCCTGTAACGCTGATCTTTGTTCTGTCAGCATCACTGATCGTTGCTCTTGTGTATCTGCCTGTTATGGGCGGTGTTCTGGGTCGCATCATCCAGGCACTCGGCAATGCAAACATCAGTATCGCAGGCATGCCAATTTTGGCCCATCTGCTGTTTTTCTGTGTGGCGGCCGCAATGATGGCCGGTCTCACCGCCATTCCGCTGCTGCTTGAAGGTGCGGGCACCGCATTTGCCATGATGGACCAGCAAGAGATTTGGCGCTCCGTGCTGCCCACATTCCTTGATGTCTTCATGTTCGGGTTGGGCATGCTGATATTGGCCGCTCTGGGCTTTGCCGGCGCGATCATGGCGCTCCTGTCCGTCACGGCCTTGTTCCTGCGCTTGGGATTGGGTGTGAACTCGGGCGTTCGCAAGGTCTTTGGCACGCGTAACCGCAAAGTGCACGCGGGCTATCAGCGGTCGACGTTCGGTTATGTCATTCAAGGCATTGTCGGAAACCCGGTGATGCCGCTTGTGATGATTGGCGTTGTGTTTGTCTTTGTCGGCACCACGCTGATCTATTTCATCAACAACAACCGCGGCGTCGAGTTTTTCGTCGAGACGGAACCAGAGCAAGCCATTGTTTACGTGCTGGCGCGCGGGAACATGTCACTGGACGAAAAGGACGCGCTGCTGACGCAGGCCGAAGAGATTGTGCTGGGCCACCCAGGCATCAAGAGCGCCTTTGCCTTTGCGGGTGCGGGCGGGTTGAACGCCAATACCGGCGGAGCGCAATCGCCCCGTGACACTGTTGGTCAGATCCAGCTTGAAACCATAGCGTGGGAAGACCGCCCTGACGCCTCCGAACCCTGGTTTAACATCCCGTTCACTGACTACACGGTGATGCGCGAGATCAAGGCAGAGGATTTTGACGGCAACACCGTGCTGGACGAGTTGTCGGTCGAATTGGCACAGATACCGGGCATCCGGGCAGAGGTTTTTCCACTGTCACAAGGGCCGGCCTCGGCCAAGCCTGTGCATCTCAGGATCAAGGGGGACAATTGGGAGGACCTGGTGCAAGCCGCAGGTGCGGCGCGCGCGCAGTTCGATACCCTGCCCGGGTTGACGCGCATCGAAGATACACGCCCCCTGCCCGGCATCGACTGGCAGATCGACGTGGATGTTCAAAAGGCGGGCCGCTACGGGGCCGATGTGGCAACCGTGGGCGCAATGGTACAGTTGGTGACCCGTGGCCTGTTGCTGGACACGATGCGTGTCGACACGTCTGACGAAGAGATCGAGATCCGTGTCCGCTTGCCCGAGGATGATCGGGTGCTGTCCACGCTGGACACGCTGAAAGTGCGTACTGCGGATGGACTTGTTCCGCTTGCCAACTTCATCACTCGCACCCCCGTGGCCGAGCTGGCGCAGATCAGCCGTGTGGATCAAAAGCGCTATTTTGACGTGAAGGCGGATGTGCTGGATGGACTGCAGAAAGTGGTACGGACAGTGGACCAGGATGGTGCACAAGTTGAGCAGATCGTTGCAACCGTTCGACCGTCAAGCGATGCGGACCTGACGGCAAATGATCTGGACTACGGGATCTTTGCGGCAACGCCCGAAGGCCGGTCACTGGATCTGCAGGCTGGTCTGAATGCAGGTGAGTTCCGCCTGATCCCGGTCAATCCCAACGAGCGTATTGCAGAGTTGACCAAGTGGATCGACACCGCCCCCTTCCCGATCGGTATCGACAGCGAATGGACAGGTGACCAAGAAGATCAGGAGGAATCGGGTGCCTTCCTGATGCAGGCCTTTGCCGGTGCTCTGTTCTTGATGTTCATCATCCTGCTGGCGCAATTCAACTCGATCTACAACGCGCTGCTTGTTCTGGGCGCTGTGGTTCTTTCCACGGCAGGGGTGCTGATCGGTATGCTGGTGATGAACCAGCCGTTCTCGATTATCATGACCGGCACGGGCATCGTCGCGCTTGCGGGGATCGTGGTGAACAACAACATCGTGCTGATCGACACCTATCAGGAGTACGAGAAGTACATGCCGCGGATCGAGGCCATCATCCGCACGGCGCAGGACCGTATCCGACCAGTGCTGCTGACAACGGTCACCACTATGGCTGGTCTTGCCCCGATGATGTTCGGCCTGTCGCTCGACTTTGGTGGCGGCGGCTATACCATCGACAGCCCCACTGCGCTGTGGTGGAAGCAGTTGGCCACGGCAGTTGTCTTTGGCCTTGGCATTGCGACGGTGCTGACCTTGGTTGTCACCCCCTCACTGCTCGCAATTCGGGTCTGGATCGTCACATATGTGCGTTGGATCAGCCAATTGCTGGCCAAACTGTCAATGGGCCGCGCCAGCCGGGCTGCACGGGACTGGGCGTTGACACGAGACACGCGCACGGTCGGCAACCACGAACTGGTCTGGGATTTCGGTGACGAACCAAGCCACGCCGAGGCGACGCTGTCACAGGCATCGCTTGGGGCTACGTCGCTGAAGGCCGCGGAGTAAGTTCAAAAGGAAACTGTCGGTGGCAGGTGTTCGAATGCCACCGACACGACATTCTTTCGCCGGAGTCGTGATCCTTATTGCCCGCATCACGTGTGGGAGTATTTTCATGTTCCGATTGATCTACCGACAACGACTTTGCCATCTGTTTGGTGCTTTTTTGCTGCGTTGACAGCTTCCAGCTTTGCCGTTCAGCCGGTCACTGACACAGATCGCTGCGAGATCACGCTGACACTCAAACGGCAATCTCTGCTGATCTGGGAAGGGCTGCTCATGTGGTTCGACGCGCTGGGTGATCAAGCGGACCACATGTGCGCCGAATGTAACGACGGATGGGACTGGAGCATGGCGAGCACGTTCCGACGTCAGGCCTTGGCCTTGTTATAATGCGCCGATCAGGTGGGTGCCTCATCCGCCTGCTGGCGATACCACAGCTGGGCATATCGACCATCCTTCGCCAGCAGTTCGTCATGGGTGCCGGTTTCGACAATCTCGCCCTGCTCCAGAACAATGATCCGGTCGGCCTCGGCAATGGTGCTGAGGCGATGGGCGATGGTCAGCACCGTGCGGCCCTGCCCTGCCGCATGCAACGCGTCCTTGATATCCTGCTCCGTCTCGGTGTCGAGCGCGCTTGTCGCTTCGTCCAGCAGCAGGATGGGCGGGTTCTTGAGCAGGGTCCGGGCAATGCCGACACGCTGCTTTTCGCCGCCAGATAGCTTCAGGCCCCGTTCGCCCACGGTCGTGTCATAACCTTCGGGCAGTGCATGAATGAAATCGTGGATCTGGGCGGCTTTGGCAGCGGCTTCGATCTCGTCGTGGGTGGCGTTGTCGCGCCCGTAGGCGATGTTGTATCGGATCGTGTCGTTGAACAGCACGGTGTCCTGCGGCACGACACCAATGGCTGCATGCAGGCTGTCTTGCGTGACATCGCGCACGTCCTGTCCGTCGATCCGAAGTGCCCCGGCACCCACATCATAGAAACGGAACAAGAGCCGACCGATGGTCGACTTGCCCGAGCCGGTAGAGCCTACGATTGCGACCTGCTGCCCCGGCTCCGCCGCAACGGAAACGCCCTTGAGAATGGGTCGCGCCGGATCGTAACCGAAATGCACATCATCCAATTCAATACGCCCACCCGTGACGTTCAGGGCCTTGGCGTTTGGAGCATCCACGACCTCGGCAGGTTGTTCCAACAGATCGAACATCTCACCCATATCCACAAGCGCCTGCCTGATCTCGCGGTAGACCGTACCAAGGAAGTTGAGCGGCATGGTGATCTGGATCATGTAGGCGTTCACCATGACGAAATCGCCGACAGTCAGCGTGCCATTCTGAACACCGATGGCTGCCATGACCATCACACCGACAAGGCCGGATGTAATAATGACGGACTGACCGAAATTGAGAAACGCGAGCGAATAGCTGGTCTTGAGCGCCGCAGTCTCGTACCCTTCCATTGCCTTGTCGTAGCGGCCAGCTTCGCGTGCTTCGGCGCCAAAATACTTGACCGTTTCGAAGTTGAGCAGACTATCGATAGCTTTTTGGTTGGCGTCGGTATCTTGCTCGTTCATGACCCGCCGCAGCTTCACCCGCCACTCAGTCACCGCAAATGTGAACCAGACATAGAGGCCAATAGTCACGGCTACGACGACCAGATACCAAATATCGAACAGGATGGTCAGCACGACCCCGATCAGCAGAAGCTCCAGGATCAGCGGCCCAATTGAGAATAGAAGGAAGCGTAGTAGAAATTCGACCCCTTTTACGCCCCGTTCGATGATGCGGCTCAGCCCCCCGGTCTTGCGTGTGATGTGATAACGCATCGACAAGCGGTGGATGTGCTGGAATGTCTCCAGCGCCAACATGCGCAAGGCACGTTGGGCCACGCGAGCAAAGATGGCGTCCCGCAGCTGCTGAAAGCCAACGTTCATCAGGCGCGCCACGCCATAGGCCACGGTCAAACCGATGGCACCCAGCGCAAGATCGGAAACGCCTTCGCCCCCCAGCACGTTCACGGCATCGCGGTAGAGGATGGGCGTGTACACCGACACCAGTTTGGACAGCACCAACGCCAGCATCGCGAGTACAACACGTTGCTTTACCCAAGGCTTGTCAGCTGGCCAAAGGTACGGTGCGACCTTGCGGATTGTGCGCATCCCCGAGCTGCGCTCGACTTGGCTCACATCCTGATTCGGATCATTGGACGGCGTTGTCGGATCGGCGGGTGTAGCCGAGGCCGAAGTGTCTGCGGGCATAGAAAAGCATTCCTGAGGTTCAGGTCTGACTATTTAGGACACTGATGCCTGACTTGCCAGCGTCAGAGCGCCAGTAGTGATTAATTCGGTAGGGCAAATACCTGACCAGGGAAAATCAGGTCCGGATTGCGGATGCGGTCGCGGTTGGCTTCAAACACCTGCACATAAAGCGTTCCTTCGCCATAACGGTCGCGGGCGATAGCCCAAAGCGTGTTGCCTGCTTGAACAGTGATCTGCGTCGCTGGTGTGTCCTCACCGTCAGCTTCCGCCAAAACCTCAGGATCTTCGCGTCGAAACGGTGTTTCAACCCGGCTTGTCACCTGTCCGGCGTCATTAAGCTCGTCCACGCGCAGCGTGTAGGTGCCCTTGTCGATCTCAGGCAGTTCACCTTTCCATCTGCCATCTTCGCTGACGTCGATATCGGCAACAGGCGTGTTGTTGACATAGACCCTGACAGCCTCTGCCTCGGATTGCGCGCGCCCGGCAAGTTCCACATCGCCGGTGTCAGAATAGCTGATGCTGTCCAGCGCGATGTTGTCCAGCGCCTCGGGCGCAACGTTGCCCAAAACCTCCACACCTTCGGCGGTCGATTTGAGAACGGTCACTTGGGTCTCAGGTTCCGAAGCGCTTGCGCCTGTCTCCGCTGAAACGGAGGTTACCGCGTTGCTGTCATCGGGCGCCACCTCATCGGATACCGGTATCTGCGGTTCCTGAAAAGGTTCAACCTGAGCAATGTCTTCGCTGGGCGCTGCGGTGGATGCCGGTGCTGTGATCGCTCCTGCGACATCGGCCTCAACAGGCGTCTGCTCGGCCACCGAAAACGTTGACTGGTCTGTGGGTTCGGCTGCAACCACGTCCTCGGTCTGAGGTTGCTCCGGCGCGCTTTCGGCTTCGGCCAAAGCTTCGGGTGCCGCAGGTTCTGCTGATTTGGGCGTGGGTTGCGCTTGCGGGGCGAGGATCACCTCGTCCACCGATGCGATCTCATCCTGACCAACACGTTGGACGACCGTCAACACTTGCGTCTTCGGGCTTGGTGGAAGGATGGTGATTGCTGCAAAGCTGCCGCCATCATCCGTTGTTGTTTCCGTGTTTTCAGTCCCATCCAAAAACACGGCCACCTTGCTTCCAGGGGCCGCACGACCAGCGATCACCATCAGCCCGTCTGGTTCGATCCTCACCTCGTCAATAGAAGGCGGATCGGGTTGCAAAAGCTCTTTTGGTTCTGGAGCGGCCGCCGGCTGCACTTCAGTTGTTTGTTCGACATCGGTCGTTTCAGTGACAACAGTCTGCGGTGCTTGAACCGTGTCAGATCGGTTCGCGTTGATGTACAGCCCAGCCCCGACTGCCACCGCAACTACGACAATCACAGTACCCGCCAAGGCGCCGTTCGATCCGGCAAATGCCGACCATTTGGACATGTTCACCCTTTCCACCGCACCGGTTGGCCCGGTTTCGTTGCGCTTGCATAACAGGCAGCGCTATAGCGGTCAAAAGAACGGCGTCACAAAACCTTCACTTTCGCGCGCCCGTTACAGGAGCACCACATGTCCCCATTTTCCGTCTGCGTCTACTGTGGCTCGCGCCCTGGCAATACCCCCAGCTACACAACCGAAGCCGAAGCCCTTGGCGCCGGGATTGCTGAACGAGGATGGCAGCTTGTGTATGGCGCGGGCGACGTGGGGCTGATGGGATCGGTTGCGCGCGCCGCACAGGCGGGCGGCGCTGATACGTTTGGCGTCATCCCTCGCCATCTGGTCGATTGGGAGGTCGGCAAGACCGACCTGACCCGATACGTCGTGACCGAAACGATGCACGAGCGCAAAAAGGTCATGTTCATGAACTGCGATGCCGTCGTTGTGCTACCCGGAGGCGCGGGGTCGCTGGACGAGCTGTTTGAAGTGCTGACGTGGCGACAACTTGGGTTGCATGAAAAGCCGGTCGTGCTGGTCAACGTGGGCGGCTATTGGGATCCGCTCATTGCGCTGCTGGATCACGTGGTCGCCGGCGGGTTTGCCGACGCATCGCTGCTGGGCTACTTCGAAGTGACCGACAGCGCGGAGAATACATTGTCTGCGCTTTCCAAGACAGCAAGGTAAAACAAAAAAGGCCAATCTGTGTGATCGGCCTTTTTATTCGTTCAATACGTACCGGCTTACATCCGGCTGGCGACATTTTCCCAGTTCACCAGGTTGTCCAGGAAGTTGGTCAGGTAGGCCGGCCGTTTGTTGCGGAAGTCGATATAGTACGAGTGTTCCCACACATCGCAGCCCAGAAGCGCTGTCTGACCAAAGCACAATGGGTTCACACCGTTTTCGGTTTTTGTGATCGCCAGACTGCCGTCTTTTTCTTTGACAAGCCACGCCCAGCCAGAGCCAAACTGCCCGGCACCAGCTGCAGAAAACTGTTCTTTGAACCCATCAACCGAGTCAAAGTTTTCAGTCAGCGCCTTTTCCAACTCGCCGGGCATCGCACTGTCGCCGGGGCCCATCATCTCCCAGAACTGGTTGTGGTTCCAGAGCTGGCTGATGTTGTTGAAAATGCCGTTCTGCGCCACGGCGTTCGCATCATAGGAGCCGACAATGATTTCTTCGAGCGACTTGCCAGCCCATTCTGTGCCTTCAATGGCCTTGTTGCCATTCACAACATAGGCGTTGTGGTGCAAGTCGTGGTGATACTCCAGCGTTTCCTTGGACATGCCCTTGGATGCAAGTGCATCGTGAGCATAGGGAAGGTCGGGAAGTTCAAAAGCCATGGGGGCCCCCTCGTTTTCGTATTTCAGTCTGCTCCCTGACAGATTGTGCGGAATGCTGCAAGTTCAAGGCGAAGGTGTACGAAATGTCTGTACTGCTTACGATCCCAACAAAGACCGACCTGAAGAAACCACGCAAGTGCCGTCACCAAAGGGGCGATTGTCGAACCCGCTAACACGCGCACGCATGCTAAAACCCTTGTCGCGCGGACGATACTGCAAGGTGTAGTCAAGGTTGAAGCTCTGTGAGCCCGACTTGAGATTGTCCACTTCCCACTTAAGTCGGTACTGCCCGTTGCCAAGCACTTCGAAGTCAGCTGCGATTGGCTTTTCGTAGACATACATGACGATCCCGTCAGCGACAGCCGCCTGCCCGGTGTCCAGATTAACGGAGAAAATGACGCGATCCTGAATGAACCCCCGCCCTTCTAGTGAAGCCACCGAACAATCGTATGTCGTTGTTTGTGCAAAAGCCGCAGGAGCAGTCAGAGCCAGCGCCACAATCGCCGCTTTCAAAGTATTACGCTTCACAACTTAAAATCCTTATGTTTCCGTTGATGATTGATAGCGGTTCAAACAATTCACAGCTAACAAGACTTGGATCGCCCGACGGCAATGAATGCGTCCTATAAACGCTTGTGCCAATCATTGTTACCGGCATCACCCCACTCGGTGAATTATTCAATTTTGCAGGTGCCGCGTCCCTGCACGGTATTGTCGGCGGCAAAAATGTTACCCCGTACGTAAACCTGTTTAGTGCTGATGTCGATTGTAGCACGGTAGCTTACCCTTGCAGGCGTACTCGTGGTTGGGATACCGCTGACAACCCATTGCAAACGATACTTTTCGCCTGCCATCTTTTTGACCTTGGCTTCGATGGGTTCACCATGCACCTCGTGAACGAACACATCGTAAACCAAAGCGCTTTGCTGTCCTGGCACCAGCTCAAATGCCAAAACCGGCGAAACAAAGGAATTGCGCACCGCCTTGATCTCACAAACATACTGTTCCGCAACAGCAGTTGTCGCGATTCCAAACATAGCTGCCACAGCCAAAAACAAAGACTTCACATCACACTCTTTTATTAGATTCATGAAAGTCTTTTAAATATGATATCTGTGCTGTGATCCAGATTAAAAACAATCAATGTCTGATCCGCTTGCAGACGCTGTTTTTAATAAATCGTAAACGTATTGGGCTTGAGATCGGAAACAGACGATTCGGAGGCGGTCTGAATCGTGCAACCAAAAGGCAGCCGGTACCTGCGCCATACGCGTGCGTCGAAACATGCCTGACGTGAATTGATCCCGGGCAAGATCCACCGGCACCAATTTGGCAAGCACTTCGCGGGCGTGAGAACCAGCCAAGTCAAACACAGCGCGCGCGTCGGACACGTCGACAACCAGGCTGTGCACCGCACCAAGAATAGTCTGCATCTTTTCCAAATTGGTGGATACACTGCCATAGGGGCACAACACCAATACTTCGTCCGGTGACATCCAGCAGATACCGCGATCTTCAACACAGTTAGCCTGTCCCTGTCCTGGCATATCCACACCAGCCGCACCGGTTGCTGCCTTCTTGACCTTCGGGTCGGTCAGTGAACCACGCAACGTGATCATACCTTGCAATGGCACCTCGGTAACCGTTGCGATACCTTGGTCCCATGTGACGCCATTCAATGCGCTGACAGCCTTAGACATTCTGCTTCTCCCCGTCCGGGTCGTAGAAGACCGGGCTGACAATCCTGGCCTTGTAGGTCGTGCCATCGGTGCCGGGGAAATCGATCACGTCACCCATACGGTCCGGCCCGTGCAGAACAAGACCCATGGCGATCCCTTTGTTCAGGTTCGGCGAATGATAGGATGACGTCACCCGCCCTTGCATGTTGCGCTGCCCGTTTTCGTTGGAGCCATTGGCAACCGCGTAGGCACCATCCGGCAGAACAGAGCCGTCCAGTGTTTCAAGGCCCACCAGTTTCCAGCGCTCTGGATCAGTCATATGCGTGCGTTCCTGTGCGCGCTTGCCAAGATAGTCTTCTTTCTTCTTGGACAGTGCCCAATGCAAACCCAGGTCCTGCGGGATGACGGTTCCGTCCGTCTCGTCCCCGATCATGATGAAGCCCTTTTCGGCCCGCAAAATGTGCAGTGCTTCAGTACCATACGGCATGACACCCAGATCAACACCAACCGCCATGAGCGCATCCCAGAAGGCCTGTCCTTCCGAGGCGCGCACCGCAATCTCGTAGCTGAGCTCCCCGGAAAAGGAGATGCGGTAGGCACGCACGTCGAAACCGCCAAGCGTGCCGTCGGCCCACTCCATAAAGCCCAGACCTTCGGCGGAAACATCCATACCACCGAGCGCCTCAAGCGCCTTGCGCGCGTTCGGGCCGACCACCGCAACCTGCGCGTATTGCTCGGTCACATTGGCGACATAGACCTGCATGTCCCACCATTCGGTCTGAAGCCATTCTTCCATGTGGCCGTGGATGCGTTCGGCTCCCCCGTAGTGGTGTGACAAAGAAACGTATCGTCATCGATCCGCGCCACAACGCCATCGTCTATGAGAAAGCCATTTTCGCTACACATCAGCCCATAGCGACATTTGCCGGGTTTCAGCGTGCTCATCATATTCGTGTAGAGCATGTCGAGGAATTTGCCCGCATCGGGCCCTTTGACAACGAGCTTACCGAGCGTTGATGCATCAAGAAGCCCGAGATTTTCTCTCACATTCCGCGTCTCGCGCATGACCGCATCATGCGCGGTTTCCCCGTTGCGAACATAAGCGTACGGGCGGCGCCAGTGGCCTACCGGTTCCCAATCAGCCCCATTTTTATCGTGCCATTCATGCATCGGTGTGCGGCGTATGGGTTGGAATACTGTGCCCCGCGCTTCCCCCGCAATCGCCCCCATTGAAATTGGCGTATATGGCGGCCGGAAGGTGGTTGTACCTGTCTGGGGAATGGGTTGATTAAGCGCATCAGAAAGGATCGCAAGACCATTGATGTTACTCAGTTTTCCCTGATCCGTTGCCATGCCCAACGTTGTGTATCTCTTGGCATGCTCGACGCTTTCAAATCCTTCCTGCGCCGCCAGTTGCACGTCCGAGACTTTGACATCGTTTTGATAATCAAGCCATGCTTTCCCTCGTAGGGCTGCACCTGCGCCTTGGGGCATCAGCCATACGGGTGCCATGGCGGCCTCTTCCACACTGCTTGCGTCCGGTGCCGAGACCTTTCCTGGCTTGTGCCCTGTGGCACGCGCCGCCGCATGCCCCATCGCATGCGCGTCACCAACCAGCTCAGACAATCCGAAGTGTCCGTTTGCTGACCCAGCCGGGCTGACAAACGCGCTACCGTCCGCGCCCGTCGGTGCTTTATCCACATCCGGACGGAACATGGCGAAATCGTTGTCCCAGAGCAGTTTGCCACCGCAGTGCGACCACAGGTGGACAACGGGTGACCAGCCGCCCGACATAGCGACTGCGTCGCACGCGATTTCTTCCAGTACGGCGCCCTCGCCCGCCTGCGAACACACGGCAACACCGGTGACCCGTTTGCCGCCCAGAACCTTGGATACACCATGGCCCATCAAGACACGGATTCCAGCCGCTTGTGCCTCGGCGATCAGCGGGCTGTCGACCGGCAGCACGCGCGCATCAAGTATGGCGGCAACGTCCAGTCCAGCGGCTTTCAAAGCGCTTGCGGTGCGATATGCGTCATCATTGTTCGTCACGATGACGGTCCGGTCGCCCGGGCTGACACCGTAATTCACGACATAATCCCGCACCGCGGATGCCAGCATCACACCGGGGATGTCGTTGCCAGCAAATGACAGCGGGCGTTCAATTGCGCCGGTGGCTGTAACCACGTGCCCTGCCCTGATGCGCCACAGCCGATGACGTGGGCCATCCAACTCGGGAGCATGGTCGGTCAGGCGCTCGTAACCCAAAACATATCCGTGGTCATAGACCCCTGCCCCCATCAGGCGCGTGCGCATCGTGACATTTGGCATGGCCTTCAACTCAGACACGAGTTCGTCCACCACGTTATCCACAGGTTTGCCGTCAACTTCGCCACCATCAACCGGTGCGCGACCACCCCAATGTGCGGTTTGCTCGACAAGCAGGACGCGCGCACCGGTCTTGGCCGCCGAACGTGCAGCGATCAGACCTGCAATTCCGCCGCCCACGACAAGCACATCACAAAACGCGTGAAAGTGCTCATAGGTGTCCTGATCACGGCCTTTGGGGGCCTGCCCAAGTCCAGCGGCCTGACGGATGAATGGCTCGTAGACGTGCTTCCACAGCGGACGCGGATGGATGAACATCTTGTAATAAAAACCAGCCGGCATGAAGCGCGACAGCTTGGCGTTGATCGCCCCCATATCGAATTCCAAGCTCGGCCAATGGTTTTGCGACGTGGCAAGCAACCCCTCGAACAGCTCCGTTGTCGTGGCACGCTGGTTCGGCTCGAACTTGCCCTCGACACCAAGGTTGACCAGCGCATTCGGTTCTTCGGGCCCAGCGGCGACAATACCGCGCGGCCGATGGTACTTGAAGGATCGACCAACCAGCATCTGGTCATTGGCCAGAAGGGCGGAGGCAAGCGTATCGCCCTCGAACCCGCGCATCTGCTGCCCGTTGAAAGTGAAACGAACGGCCTTGTCCTTGTTCAGAAGGCGACCGCCTGTGGCGAGACGTGTGCTCATATGTGGGCCTCATCGCGGCGGCAGGCGTCGGAGCCTCCGGCGGTGGTATTTTCAGTCAGAAGAAACAGGGTCACGAAAACGCCTTCCATGACCAGCTGGGGCGCTTTTTTGCTGATCTTGTCGCAGATCTCTTTCGGAGGTTCGGCAACTTGCGCGGAATAGGTGCCAAAGACTTCGAGCGTTGTCGTGCATCGGGCAGCGTGGAACCACTTGCCACAGCCATAGGCATGGCGCCAGCGCTCGAAATGCACACCCTTGGGGTTTTCGCGCATGAACAGATACTCTTCGAAGTCACCATCCGATGACCCGGGGCCGAAACGTTTCAGGTGCGCCTCGCCTCCGGCATGGAATTCGGTCTCTTCTCCAGTCTGGCCACAATTGGGGCAGGTCAGGATCAGCATTGGCGCACTCCGATCATTGGAGCGGACACGCAAAAGGCGGACGTCTGAAGACGCCCGCCTGATGCGGTCCGAATAGTTTGGGAGGGGTTATTCGGTTGGCATCGCCGTACCTGTTGTCCCGGTCGTTTCGGTTGCCGCCGGTGTGATGGCATTTTGTGTTGGGCCGCCTTCACCACCGCCCGAGCCGATGGAGCCAAGCAGTGCAAGAAGTGCCACAACAGCGACAATGACCGCGAATGAGATAAGGAGCCCGCGGCCTGACACGCCGTCGCCACGATGGATGTTCGGGTTTGGATAGTCTGACATGTGTAAGCCTCCGTTCTATGGGCTTCTATGTCATCACGTGGATACGCTGGCGCAATACCTGGGACCTTGGGTACGGAAAACGGGCTGAGCACAGCCGGTTTGCCCCCAATAGAACGGCTGCATCCCGCCTGTTTTGCGATTTTTCGTGACGCAGCGGTCGTTTCTGTGCAAATGTCAACTAAAGTTGACAGGAGATCATTATGGATCACACGACTGGCGCCATCCTGGTCTTTGGCGCGATTGCTGCGGGCGCAATCATCATGTTTGTTCTCGAGCGGCGTGCGGCCGCCAAACGGCTGGAAGCGCGCGGCGGAAGAGAGATTGATGTCGCCAACCTGATCGCCTTCGGGTCGGCCGCAGGCGAAGGGAAGAAGACGCACGAATGATGTGCAAGACGGATTGAGCAAGCCTCGCCAAAAATCTGCACCTGACTTTTGCATAACTTGCTGCATCAATGGGCCACCCCGGCGGCCACGCTCTCATCAATGAACCGCCCCTCACGGAACCGGTCCAGTCCGAACTCATCGGTCAGCGGTGATCGCCCCTTGGCCATCAGTTCGGCCATAGCCCAGCCTGATCCCGGGATCGCCTTGAACCCGCCCGTGCCCCAGCCGCAATTGATGAACACACCATCCACCGGCGTGGTCGACAGGATGGGAGAACGGTCGCCCGTCACATCCACGATGCCGCCCCACTGACGCAGCATCTTGAGACGTGAAATCATGGGGAATGTTTCGATCAGCGCGCGCACCGTTTCCTCGATATGGTGGAACGAACCACGCTGCGTGTAGTTGTTGTATCCGTCGGTACCACCGCCGATCACCATCTCGCCCTTGTCGGACTGGCTCATGTAGCCATGAACCGTGTTGGCCATGACCACCACGTCCATACAGGGTTTGATCGGTTCGGACACCAAAGCCTGAAGTGCAACGGATTCGATGGGCAGACGGAAGCCCGCCATGTCGGCCAGATGCCCCGAGTGCCCTGCAACGACGACACCCAACTTGTCACAATCAATAGCGCCCTTGGATGTATCGACGCCAACGACCTTACCACCCTCTCGCCGGATCGCCGTTACTTCGCATTTTTGGATCACGTCCATGCCCATGTCCGAACAGGCACGGGCATAGCCCCAAGCTACGGCATCATGGCGGGCCGTGCCACCGCGGGCTTGCCAGAGGCCACCCATGACGGGGTAACGCGGGCCATCGAGATGGATAATCGGCACCAGTTCCTTGACCTTTTCAGGACCGATGAACTCAGTCTTCACACCCTGCAGTGCATTGGCATGGGCCGTGCGCTGATAACCACGCACCTCATGATGGGTCTGGGCCAGCATGATGACGCCACGCGGGCTGAACATGACGTTGTAGTTCAGGTCCTGGCTCATCGTCTCGTAAAGCGACCGCGCCTTCTCGTAGATCGCAGCCGACGGATCCTGCAGGTAGTTCGAACGGATGATCGTTGTATTCCGCCCGGTGTTGCCGCCCCCAAGCCAACCTTTCTCAAGGATAGCAACGTTCGTGATCCCGAAATTCTTTCCGAGGTAGTAGGCTGTCGCCAGACCGTGCCCACCTGCCCCAACAATGATCACATCGTATTTCTTCTTTGGCTCGGGCGCGCGCCACGCGCTCCCACCCGGTGTGGTAACGCGCGGCCTCTCGGGCAATGGCAAAGGCAGAGTATCGTTTCATGGGCAGCCGTCCGGACTGTGGAATCGCAAAGCGTATACGTGCGGTTTTAATCGCCTTTGTGTCCGAAAAAGGGGTCGCGCTGGCGGCGTTTTTTGACGGATTTGCGACACATGTCCCTGCCTGCGACATCACGGGTGTGCCATGGACCCTTTTGCTGGTCCTGCGCAGGGGTTAAATGACGACGAACGAACAAGTGTGGTGCGCATGTTATTCTGGATAATCACGGCCCTGTTGACGCTCGCGGTCCTCGCAACATTGGCCCGCGCAATGCTGCGTGGCTCTGTCGGAGATCGCCCGCCCGCAGCCTATGATCTGGATGTCTACCGGGACCAGTTGCGTGAAGTGGACCGTGACCTGACCCGTGGTGTGGTGTCGGAAGCAGATGCGGGTCGCATTCGCACAGAAGTGTCGCGCCGTATCCTGGCTGCCGACGCAGCCTTGCAAAAACACGAACAGAGCGCCGGGACGTCAGGTGGGCTGGTCAGTCTTGGCGTAACGCTGGCGGTGATCATCGTGGGGTCATATGCCGTTTACACTCAATTGGGTGCGCCGGGTTACGGTGATCTTGCTCTGGCCAGTCGGATCGAGGCCGCCGAGATCCTTCGCGAAGAACGACCCAGCCAGGAAACGGCTGAAGCCAGCCTTGATGAACCGTCCGCGCCGCCAAATGTCGATCCCGATTACGTGGTCCTTGTCGAACGCCTGCGGCAGGCAGTTGTGACCCGCCCTGATGACGTGCAAGGCCACGAATTGCTAAGCCGCGCCGAGGGGCGTCTTGGAAACTATGCGGCAGCGCATACCGCAAAAGCGCAGGTTCTCGCGCTTAAAGGGGACAAGGCCACCGCGACTGACTTCTCGGAATATGCGGATCTGCTGATCCTGGCCGCTGGTGGATACGTCTCGCCCGAAGCTGAAGGCGTTCTTGAACGAACGCTCTCCATGAATCCGGCAGATGGGCCTGCGCGCTACTACTTTGGGCTGATGATGTCGCAAACCGGGCGACCGGACACGGCTTTGCGCGTCTGGGATCAACTGTTGCGTGAAGGGCCTGCCGATGCACCCTGGATCGCGCCAGTGTCGTCACAGATCGAGGAAATGGCCTTTCGCGCGGGTGTGAACTACGCCATGCCAGCGATCGGTACAGGGCGCGGACCTTCCGCAGATCAGATTGAAGCAGCGCAGGGCCTAAGCCCTGCAGAGCGGATGGAGATGATCCAGGGGATGGTCACTGGCCTGTCTGACCGTCTGGCAACCGAAGGCGGTCCTGTTGAGGATTGGGCGCAGTTGATTTCCGCTTTGGGGGTTTTGGGCCAGATGAATCAGGCCAATGCGATCCTGATCAATGCGCGCGAAGTGTTTGGCGACGATCCCCGCGCCGCAGATATCCTGAGCCGCACCGCTGACCGCGTGGGCTTGGAATGATAACGGACGATACCGTTGCGTTTTTGGCCGGACTGCCCCCAATGCAGGCCCTCATGGGCCTTGATCTGGGCGACAAAACCATTGGTGTAGCGGTTTCAGACACATTCTGGTCCGTTGCAACACCGCTTGAAACGGTGCGACGCAAAAAGTTCGGCGTGGATGCCGCACGCCTGCAGACCCTCATAGCTGAGCGCAACGTCGGTGGTCTTGTGTTGGGCCTGCCCCGCAACATGGATGGAACCGAGGGGCCGCGGTGCCAGTCCACTCGTGCCTTTGCACGCAACTTTGAAAGGCTTTGGGATGGTCCCATCACCTTTTGGGACGAACGATTGAGCACCGTGGCCGCCGAAAAAGCGCTGCTTGAGGCGGATACGACACGTAAACGTCGCGCCGAGGTGATTGATCACGTCGCTGCCGGATATATCTTGCAAGGACTGTTGGACAGGCTGGCAGCAATAAAGAGGCAGGCATGACAGACGTTCCCCGTTCCCTTGTGTGGAAGCGCGACGAGATCGAAAGCCCGTGCGTGCAGATCTGCGTCATTCATCCCGAGACGCGGCTGTGCACTGGCTGCGCCCGCTCTATCGACGAAATCGGTGGTTGGAGCCGAATGAGCACCGATGAACGGCGCATCATCATGGCTGAACTGCCAACGCGAGAAGCCGCACCGAAGGGTCGGCGTGGCGGACGTGCGGCCCGGCTCAAACGGTAGCGAAATCTGACGCAGTCCCTCGTGGTCCTACGACGAACGAACAATCTGGCGCATCGTTAGCAAAGCGATCTTTGCGTCAAGGTTAGTTGAGCCAATCCATCGGGTCCGGGAATTCAGGTCGAAAGAATGCGATCATGCGACGCCCGTCTTCGGGGCCCTTCCACGGTTCAGTGCCATGCAGGGCAAAACGGTGGATCAGGAACGACTGGCCGGGTCTTGCACGTATCTGCACCGCCTCACAGCTGCTGAAGACGATGCGCCGCGCGGCATGGTAGGCGTCGGTCACATCCACCTCACGCGGATCCTGATCGACGATGGCCTCTCTGAGTGCCTTCTGCATGATCCGATGGCTGCCTTTCCAAACAATGGTTGGAGCGGCAGATACATAATTGAGTGGTAGCCCCAGAATATAGGCGTGAAATTCGCGGGCAAAGCGCTGCCGGTCCAGCCCTTCGGGCAACAGGCCATCCACATGCGCGGCCATGCGCGTGATCCGAAACCGATGATTGGCTTCACTTTGGTCCGCGTCGCGTTTGGGATAACCGGGATAGACAATTGACACTTGACCGGCGTGCATCGGCAAATCCGGCACATGGCTTTGCCAAGGTCCGGCAAGGGGCACACCCATCACGCTGCCATCTGTTTTGTTTGGCAAAACATCGACACCTACGAACCATGTGTTGCCGTGCCGCAGATTGTGCAGCCTCGTTTCAGGATCATCAGCGGCCCTTGCCGCTGCTTTTTCTGCCGCTGCGGCCCATCGCACCGTCCGATCATCATAGTCAAAAACCACGAAGCCGTCCGGGTCGATCATCCCCACAGCGCCTTGCGCAGCATGTTGAGCGCGACAAGCACAAGGAAAACCGCAAACACCCGCTTGAGCGGACCGGGATCCATCGCATGTGCCAACCTGACGCCCCAGGGCGCGGTCACAAGGGTCATCGCAATAATGACTGCAAAGGCAACTAGGTTCACGGCCCCCACCGTAAATGGCGGCACCGGCCCATCAAGCGAAACCATCAAAAAGCCGATGACCGATGGAACAGCGATCAGCACACCGAAGCCCGCAGCCGTCGCGACGGCGCGGTGAATCGGAACTGAAAACAGGCTCATCAGCGGCACGCCAAAACTGCCCCCACCGATCCCCATCAGAACCGAAAGAAACCCCATGCCCGGTGACAGGGCAGCCCTGCCCGCACCGGTCGGCATTGCAGGGCCCAGCCGCCAGCTCGCGCGACCAAACCCCATGTAAAGCCCTACGATCAAGGCAAGAATGCCAAATATGGCCTGCAGGGTGGTCGTGCGCAGCTGTGCCACCAGCAGCATGCCCAATACGGCTCCGATCACGATGCCAGGTGCCCAACTGCGCAGGATGTCCCAGTCAACAGCACCTTTCTTGTTGTGGCTCATCACGGACCGGACCGAGGTTACGATGATTGTTGCAAGAGAGGTGGCCAAACACATCTGCATCAAGTCTGGCCCACCATATCCAAGCGTTTGGAATGCATAGAAAAATGCCGGCACCAGAACGATACCTCCGCCAACCCCCAACAGGCCGGCCAGTACGCCGGCAAAGGCACCGATCACGGCCAGCACGATCAGCATCTGGATCAGAAGAAATGTGTCCGGCATCGCCAGCTCCCGCGTGAAGTCGCGTGGTGCTACACTGCTTTGGCTTCGGGGGCCAGTGCCGTGACATGGCGCAGGGCGACCTCGACCAATTCCGGTCCTGCACCGTCACGTGTCGCACCTTCACTCAGAGTACGGCGCCAGCCACGCGCGCCGGGGCGCCCGGCAAAAAGGCCAAGCATATGGCGGGTGATCTGATGTAGACGGCCACCAGCCAAAAGATGCGCGTCGATGTATGGCAGCATGTTTGCAACTGCCTGTTCGGCAGTGCTGTCACGTCCCGTCCCGAAAATGCGTCTGTCAGCCTGCGCCAAAACATCCGTGGGTTGATGATACGCCGCGCGACCGACCATCACGCCATCAAAACCACTGTCGAGCAGCATTTCGACCTGATCCAATGTCGCTACGCCACCATTGATCGAGATATGCAGGTTTGGAAACAGACCCTTCATCCGCTGCACCAGATCATAGTCCAGCGGTGGGATATCCCGGTTCTCTTTTGGGCTTAACCCTTGCAGCCAAGCCTTTCGCGCATGGATCGTTACCCGTTCGCATCCAGCAGCAACGATCCGGGACAAGAATTCCGGCAGCACCTCTTCAGGGTCCTGCTCGTCCACACCGATGCGACACTTGACTGTCACCGGCACGTCAACCGCATCACGCATCGCAGCCACGCATTCGGCAACCCTGCCCGGCTCCCGCATCAAGACAGCCCCAAAGGTGCCGGATTGCACCCGATCTGATGGGCAGCCGCAATTCAGGTTTATCTCGTCGTAGCCAGCTTGCGCGCCCAATTGCGCGGCCTGTGCAAGTTCCCGGGCATCGGACCCGCCCAGTTGTAAGGCGACAGGATGCTCTGCCGCGTCGTGGTCCAGCAGATGCAAAGCGCCGCCGCGCACAAGCGCCGGGGCTGTTACCATCTCGGTGTACAAAAGCGCTTGCCCGCTCAACTGCCGGTGCAGGTAGCGGCAATGCCGATCTGTCCAATCCATCATGGGCGCGGTGGACAATCTCGCTGCCGCGGTGGCTGCGATGTTGGGCACTCCTGAAGCTCCTACGGTCCGCGATTTGCTATTTGCCACCATGCGGCACACATACTGCACACGAATTGGGGCAGTCCAGCCCCTCAAAAGAGAAGAACAATGACTAGGTGGGGCTTTGATCAAGGTCCCCTGCGCGACACTCAGGAACGACAAAAGGCAGCTCTTGGCAGCACAGGTGTTGCTGGCTGACCCATGTAATACCCGTTTCGCGGCGTTTCTCGATACGTCCAGATCTCGGTGCTTCAGGCCTCGAAGCACCGGGTAAAATTGTCAGCGATCCATGCTCCGTATCTCGGCCTAGCCCAGGGCTGCGATGACCGCGTCGGTGTTTGTCACCAAGGCCACGTTTGTCATCGCGTATTCGATGCTTGCTCGGTGCCAGTCGGCGTTCATGGTCGAACATCCGTCTTCGGGGATGACCATGACATAGCCTTTGTCGGCCCCTGTGCGGGCTGTGTGTTCAACGGACATGTTGGTCCACGCGCCTGTCTCAATCAGGACGTCGCGGCCTTCGGCTTTGAGGATGGTTTCAAGCGAACTGCCTTCCCAGGCGCTCATACGCATCTTTTCGACCACGTGATCGCCGGGCATTGGCTCCAGCCCCTCCACGGGCGCCCCACCCCATGTTCCGCGCACGAGGGCATTTTCATCCAGCGTCGCTTCGAAAAGCGGCGCATTGAGCGTCAGGCCAGCAGCCCCCGGGCTCACAAGAAAATGCACGTGGATGACCGGCACGCCCAGTGTGCGGCAATGTGCGGCAAGTCGGGCAGCGTTGGGAATCGCGTTTTGCTCGCGACAGTGTTGGGGGCTGCCTGAAGCGGCAAAGGCACCGCCCTCCATGACCACGTCATTCTGCATGTCCTGAATGATGAGCGCACAGCGCGATGGGTCGAGCCGTAGCAGTTCATCACCAGAAGCCGGTGCCGTTTGGGCACCACTTGCGGGCGCGCGCGCATGAACGGTTCGTTGCGGGGGCCGATCTTGACCGGGATTTCGTAGACGCTGGTCGAAGCCGCGACATAAAGCGTGCGCCAGTCCGCGCCGCCCCAGTGCAAGTTTGCCGCAAGTTCCGGGATCGACACTTTGCCGATCAGCTTGCCGGTCGGTGCATAGACCCAAAGGCCACCAGGTGCGGTGACCCAGACATTGCCCTCGGCGTCACATTTCATGCCATCGGGCACACCCGGCAACAGGCTGTCGCGGATGCCACCAGCAAAAACGCGGCCATTGACCAGCTTGCCGCCAACTTCGACATCAAACACACGGATATTCGCCTGCTCAGTGTCGTTGATGTACAGTTTTGACTCGTCCGGGCAAAAGCACAGCCCATTGGGCATGGTCAGCAGATAGCGGTCAACCACCAGTTCTGGCTCGGCCCCAGGCGTGTGATCGGGGGGCAGGCGGAAAACGCCTTGCCAACCAAGATCGCGCGGGCGTTCGACCCCGAACCCGGGCATGCGGCCATACCAGGGGTCCGTGAACCAGATCGACCCATCGGATTTGACCACGACGTCATTGGGCGAATTCAGTTCTCGGCCCTCGAAATGCGTACAAAGCGTCTCTTTCTGCCCGCTTGGGCGCATCCGCGTAACGCTCGACGTGCTGTGTTCGCAGACCACAAGGTTGAGGTTTGCGTCATAGGTCATGCCATTACCCTTATTGGACGGGCGCAAAACCTCGCGCACACCAGCGGTGTCATAGCGCCGGCGTACGTCCCCGGGCATGTCGGAGAACAGCAGATATTGCTCAGCCGGATGCCAGATCGGGCCTTCGGTAAAGGTGCAGCCTGACGCAATCTGCCGTACGGGCGCGTGTTGGTCGATCAGGCGGTCGAATGCGGGATCAAGAGCGTCATGCGCCATGGAAACGGACCTTTATGCTGGGAACCAGTCGCGGCGTGGCACGGACTGGCTAACCGGGCCGGGTACCACCATGTCAAGACGTCCAACCACCTGACCGTTCTCGACCTTGGCGGGCTTGTCATGGATGGGCAGAAGGAATTTTGCACCTGAATACATCAGCTTGCGGATCGCACCCTTTTCCTGTCGCTTGGTGTTACCGTGGTTGCCGGTGACCTGATATTCTTCGGGTCCGAAAGAGCGCAGGGGATTGATGATCTGGTCGTTGAAGTCATAGATGACGTCGCCGCAAATTGTCGCGCGGCCCTCGTCGGTGTCGACATGCACGTTCATGGACCCTTCGGTGTGTGCGCCCGCGGCCTCAATAAAGACGCCGGGGATGAGTTCCACAGGCCCCGATATCTCAAGGTCTTCGAGCCGCAGCGCACCGGGATGATGCAGACGTTCGACAAGGTGGATGATGTCGGGCTTGGGATACTGCGGATGCATGAGGCCCGAGACCGAGTACTCCAACTCGCGCCGGTTGATGACAACGGTGGTGTTCATCGAAAAGTGATCGTCTTTGCCCGCGTGATCAATGTGCAAATGCGTATGCAGTACATAGCGCACATCGCCGGGTTTGACGCCGTGGTTGGCCAGTTGGCGTTCGATCATGTTCTCGTGGAACTGCAATCCGCGCATCCCCAGCGTTTCCATGATGGCGTTGTCACGGTAGCCGGTATCAACGACAATCGGCACCTGCCCGCCGAGGATCAGAAAGCCGTAAACCGGTACTCGCCGCGTGCGCCCGCAATCGCGGCCCAACACGAGAAAACTGGATTCCAATTCGATATCCCCGTAGTCGAGTATCCTGATTTCCAAACCCATCTGTCATCTCCTCCCGTTCAGGTCAGTCGGTAGACCCGGCATGCTGTTTCGTTGAAAATCGCGTTTTGCTCTGCAGTGCTGAGGCCGCCCGTGGCGGTGCGATGTGCCTCGAAAAGCGATGTGTAATCCGTCCAAAGCTTCTCGATTGGGAAGTTTGATCCCCAAAGACAGCGGTCCGCGCCAAAGAGTGAAACGGTCTCGGTCGTGATCCATGCGATCAGCTCCGGGTCCAGACGGTGCTGAAATGTGCCAAAGCCCGACAGTTTGCTGACCACATTCGGGCATTGTGCCAGCGACGCCATCGACCTGCGCCACGCGCTGCGCCCCATCTCGGACAGGTCCTCAAGCATGCCTGCGTGTTGCAAGACAAAGGTCACATCCGGGCACGCCTTGGCAAGCGCACAGGCCCCGGCCATCTGGCCTTCGAACACCTGAAGGTCAAAGACTAGGTTGTAGTCCGCGAGCCGTGCGATGTTGCGTTGCACCACATGGTTACGACACAGATCGGGATCTTTGGCAAAGCGGTAGGTCGGCGTTTCGTGCCAATGGAACTGTTGCCGGATGCCGCGCAGATGTGGAAAGCACATAAGCTGGTCCAGTGCAGGGCGCACGTCGGGCACGGTCATGTCGGCGTATGCGACCAGCCCATGCGGCCAGCCAGTGTCCTGGGCCAGCGTCTCGATCCATGCCGCTTCGTCTTCGGCACGGTGGGTGGGCCAGTTGGCCTGGACATAGACTGATTTGGTCACCCCACTCGGTGCGACATCCGCCAGGTATTCGGACATTGGATAGTCGCGGCGGATCGGCTCGTAAGGGCCGAAAATGCGCGGTTGCATAGGGCCGCTCAGCCACGGCAGATCGGCCTGTCGCCAGACGTGGAAATGCGCGTCCACCACGGTCATCATCGTCGTGCCCCCTTTGAGAATTGAAGAATTTCCGATGCAATCGCAGACGGCGTGCTGCCGTCACCAAGGTGGTCGAGCAGCGGCAGTATCGCCTGCATCGCGCCGGTCTCGGGTCGGTAGGTCGGATCGGCGGCGAGCGGAGACAACCAGAGCGTTGACCACGCAAGCGCGTCCATCCGCTCCATCGCCGAGACAAGCGCCTCGGGACCGCCGCGCTCCAACCCGTCAGACACGATGATGACAAGCGCGCCGCGCGCGTGGGCGGCAAAGCGTGGAACGGACAGGAACACCTGCAACGCTTCGCCCAGGCGCGTGCCACCGTCCCAATCCGCAACCAGACCGGAGGCCAACATCAGCGCCTGATCCGCACTGCGGTGCCGCAGCGCACGGGTGACCCGCGTGAGGCGGGTGCCAAGGGTAAAGCACTCGACCCGCTCCCCGCCCTGTTGCAGCGCATGGGCCAGTCGCAGAGCGCCATCGGTGCCCTCTTTCATACTTCCCGATACATCGAGCAGCATCAGCACCCGCCGCTGGCGCAACAGGCGGCGACGGGTCGGCAGGCGGATGATCTCTCCGTCCCGGCGCAGCATCTCGCGGAAGGTGCGGCGGGCATCGGCCAGCCGCCCTTTGCCCGGAGCCTGCCTGCGCGATCGCCTGCGCGGCAAGCTTTTGGGCAACGCACGGCGGAACGCGCGCAAGGCGGCACCATCGTCTCCGGCCGTCACGGCCCGCTGAAAGAGACGCTCGGCTGCAGTGGCATCGCCACCGGACGGCTCTTCGTCTTCGGGCATGAGCATCTCTTCCATAGCTCCTGCGTCGTAGCTTTGCGGCAGGTCCTCGGGATCACCCATGGCAGGGGCAGCGATGGACCGGCCTAGGAATACGCTATCAAACACCGCATCAAACGTCTGCGCGCGGTCCGGTCCCGGGCCATAGACGGCGTGTGCCGCACGGCGGATGTCGGTCATACCTTTTGGCCCCAGAAGGCCAACTGCGGTGATGAACGTCTCTGTCCGGTCGGGCGAAGCAGGATAGCCCGCCGCACGCAACGCCTGTGGAAAGGCGAGGAACGGATCAAGCGCGCGCGGGATCATGCCGCAGTTTCCGACAGGATCGCATCCATGCGCTCGCCGATATAGTCAAGGTCATCCTGATCCTTGAGCACAACACCGATGGCCCGCGCAAATGCTGCAGGCCAGGGCGTGCCCTGACTGTTCAGCAGCGTGGCCGCTTCGGCCCATTCAACGGTTTCGGCCACACCCGGAGGTTTTGCCAAAGGTTCGGCCCGCAGCGCATTGACCGCCGCAACAACCCGCCGCGCCGTATCGGCCATCACGGTCGACGCCCGCATCGTGACAATCTGCGCCTCAAGTGCAGGGTCAGGGTAGCCAATCCAATGGTAGATGCAGCGCCTGCGCAACGCTTCGTGCAACTCGCGCGTGCGGTTTGACGTCAGGACAACGACAGGCGGCGTCCCGGCACGCATGGTGCCGCGTTCGGGGATCGACACAGTGAAGTCAGACAAAAACTCCAACAGGAACGCCTCGAACTCGTGATCGGCGCGGTCAATCTCGTCGATCAGCAGAACGCGGTCTTGCGGGGCTTCCAGCGCCTGCAGAATGGGGCGCGAAATGAGGAATTTGTCTTCGTAAAGGTTGACGTATTCGTCGCCCGCCTGCCGGATCGCCAACATCTGCGCGGGGAAGTTCCATTCGTACATCGCCGTGGACGCGTCGATGCCCTCAAAGCACTGCAGCCGCACCAGTTCGCGACCCAGAACCGACGCGAGGGCCTTGGCCGCTTCGGTCTTGCCGACGCCTGGTGCGCCTTCCAGCAGCAAGGGTTTGCCAAGTCCCAGCGCCAGATAGGCCGCCGTGGCAAGACCGTCATCCGCAATATACTGCGCCTGACCCAATGCATCAGCCAACGGGTCCGGCCCGTCGATCCCCTGTATGGAGGCACGCACCGACATCAGAGCGCCTTGCGGGGCTTTGCGCCCCCATTGGACTGCAACCCGCGCAGCACTTTTTCGGGCGTCACTGGCAGATCATCGATGCGCACGCCGACCGCGTCGTAAACGGCATTCACCACGGCGGGCAGCACCGGGTTGGCACACATCTCGCCCGGACCCTTGCCGCCATAGGGACCATCGGCGGCAGGGCGTTCGAGCACGCTGATATGGTGCGGCGCAAGGTCCCCGGGGCCGGGCATCAGGTAGCTGTTGAAGTCCTCTGGCCGGTGGTCGCGCGCGGGGTAGTGCGGCTCGGTCGTTTCCCATGCGGCATGGCTCATGCCCATCCACGCACCACCGCGCAGCTGTTGTTCCACCAGCTTGGGATTAAGCGCGCGTCCGACCTCGTAGGCGGATTGCATGCCGGTGACCGTGACCTCTCCGGTCTCGTCATCCACCTCGACCGTGACCAGCATGGCGGCATGGGCGAACGTGGTCACGGGGGACATTTCGCCTGTCTCGGGGCTCACATCCGACAAAGGCACAAGGAAAATGCCGCGTCCTGCGATGGTGCGTCCCTGCTTGAACTGCGCGGCCTGAGACGCGGCCATCGTGGTGATGGACCGGGATGGCGCGCCGCGCACTTGGATGTTGCCTTGCCCATCGGTCACGAGATCGCTCGCGTCGACTTCAAGCTCTTCGGCGGCGGCTTCCAGCATGACCTCGCGCGCCTCTTCAGAGGCCCGGATGACCGCGTTGCCCATGCGGTGCGTGCCCCGGCTGGCGAAAGAGCCCATGTCATGCGGGCCGGTGTCGCTGTCAGCGGTATCGACATAGACGTCCTCGATGGGCACGCCGAGTGTTTCTGCCGCGATTTGACGGGTAACGGATTTCATCCCCTGACCCAGATCAATCGCGGACAAGGCGACTGTGAACTTGCCATCAGGGTTCGAATGCACCAGCGCCTGTGATGGGTCGCCGCCAAGGTTCATGCCAATCGGATAGTTGATCGCCGCAAAACCGCGGCCCGTGTGAATGGTCATCAGCGTCTCCTGAACCCGGAGAGAGAGGAAAAGCGCATCGCGCCTGAGCGCGCTGGCTTTTTATCGGCAGCGGCCTGTGGTGTTGGTGACGGCGCAGGTGCCGAGGGCGGCGGGACGGGTGGTGTTGTAGCTCGCGGCGCAGGTGCGGGGGCCGTGGATTGGCGTGCCGGGGTGCTGGTCGTCGGCGATGGCTGGGGCGCAGAAGATGCCCCGCTTGTGTTGGCGTAACTGGTGGCCTGGAACCCCTCGACCTGACCATCTTCGTCGGTTGCGGTATGCGCAGGCAATGCGCCACGTGCGCCACCGCCACCTGTCACAGACGTGGCCGCTTTCAACTCGGGCGACAGGGTGACGCCTGCCTTTTCCGCCACTACCTGCGCGCATTCGATCAGCGCGCAGTTCTTGGCCTCTCGGCGGTGGGCCTTCATGTCGCCGTCGCGGTAGGCGTTGAGAATGCGCAGCTCGATGGGGTTCATGCCGACCGTCTCGGCCACCTTGTCCATATGCGCCTCGATTGCGAAATCGACACCGGTGATACCAAAGCCGCGCATCGCTGTGGCGGGCGTGCGGTTGGTGTAGACGCAATAGACATTCGCCGAAACATTAGGGATCGTGTACGGCCCTGGCAGGTGACCGACGCCTTTGATGATCGCGTAGGACGACAGCCGCGTGTAAGCCCCGGCGTCGAAATACCCGGTGAACTTGCGCGCGACGATGCGCCCGTCCTTCATCACGCCGTCGGTGACGTACCAACGCTCGGCCCCGCGCGGGGCACCGACCTGCATTTCCTCGGCCCGGTCCCAGGCGTATTTCACAGGACGCCCCGTAAGCATGGCCCCCAGGATCGCCAAAGGCTCGTGAATCAGAATCCACTTTGCCGCCAAAGCCTCCCCCCACGGTGCCACCGATAAAGTGCAAGCGGGACGACGGGATGTTCAGCACCTTGGCCGCAGTGCCCAGCGAAAAGAACAGAGCTTGGGTCGAGGTATAGCAGACAAACCGGTCATTTTGTTCGGGCGCTGCGATGGCGCCGCAGGTCTCGATCGGTGCCTGCTCAATCGGAGACATCTGGTAGCGGCCTTCGACGATATGGTCAGCCTCGGCCAAGGCGCGGTCTGCATCACCAAAGCGCAGTTTCTGATGGTCGTATTTTCCATGATAGACAAAGAGGTTGTTTGGATAAATGTCGAGGACCGCAGGTGCGCCGGGCTTGATCGCCTCTTCCACGTCGAGGACATGCGGCAGGACGTCCCATTCGACGACAACCGCAGCAGCGGCTGCGCGTGCCTGCGCTTCGGTCTCGGCGATCACGGCGGCGACGGGCTCGCCCATATAGGCCACTTTGGTGTCGGTCAGGATCGGTTCATCGTCCAGCCCGAAATCCAGGAGTGACAAGAGCGTGTTGAGGTTCGTCGGCACGTCCTTTCCAGTGAGCACCCTAACAACGCCGGGCATTCGGTCGGCGGCGGACGTATCAATCCGCCGGATACGGGCATGGTGATGCGGTGAGCGTGTGCACCGCAGGTGCAAGAGCCCGTCAAAGAGGTGATCGTCAAAGAACGGAGACCGCCCGGTCACATGACCCAGAATGTCCTGACGGCGCGTTGGTTTTCCAACCTCGTTCAGGTTGTCGTCGCGTTCGTCCGCAAACAGGTCCTTGCGGAACTCGATCATCGGACCGGATGTGGTCATGTCCTTCATGCGCGCGCCCTCCCTTCGGCGACGGACAGGATGGCGGTGATGATCGGCTCATACCCGGTGCAGCGGCAAAGGTTGCCCGAGATCGCTTCGATCACCTCGTCCCGCGTCGGGCGTGGATTGCGGTCCAAAAGCGCGCGGGCCGACACCAGCATGCCGGGTGTGCAGTATCCGCATTGTGCCGCGAAATGGTCCATGAGCGCGTCCTGCAGCGGATCAAGCGTGGCGCCATTGGCAAGGCCAGACGCGGTGCGCACCTCTTTGCCATCGACGGTTTCGGCAAGTACAAGGCAGGACAAATGCGTCTCGCCGTCAATGGTCACGGTGCACGCTCCACAAGTGCCCTGCCCGCAGCCAAATTTCGGGGAGAGATCCCCAATCTCGCGCCTGATGAAATCAAGCAGGTTCTGTCCCGGATCGGCAAACGCCGCGCGCGGGCTGTCGTTGAGCGTCAGATTGACCGGTTTTTTGACCATTATCCGCGCTCCATCTCTGTCAGAAGTCGTTTCAAGTGCACGCCCGCGACCTCGCGCCGATACCATTCCGTTGCGATCTGGTCGGTCGCGGGGCTGAGCCCTTCTGTCGCAGCCGCCGCCGCGCCTTCAGCAGTGGCGGTGTCCAGCATTTGCCCCTCAAGCGCCCGTTCCGCGCCCGAGGACCGCAAAGGCGTTGGCCCCATCGCGCCAAACGCCACCCGCGCGCCGCGGATGCGTCCGCTTTCGCGCGGCAGGTAGGCCGCAATGCACAGGACCGAGACGCCCTTGGGTTTGACCCGGCTGACCTTGCGAAAGCCAAACGACCGCACGTCGCGCGGCCTTGGGACTTCAACCGCAGAGACCAGCCCGGCGCGGTTGCGGTCCCGCAGCACGTCGTCGATAGCACGCGGACCGCCCTGCCCCGTCATTGTGACATGCGCGCCAAGCGCGAGAAGTGCAGTGGCAAAGTCTCCGTAAGGATGCTCGGCAAACAGATTGCCAGCTACAGTTGCCATATTGCGCACCTGCGGCCCACCTATCTGACGCGCAACGGGGTGAAGAAAGGCCAGATCGCGATGGGCCAACACATCGGCCATCGTGACGCTGGCACCCAGACGGAGGACCTCTCCCACCGTCGATATCTGCGCGAGCCCCGGATCGGTGACCCGGATCAGCCTTGGGGTTGCGACGCCTTCGTTCACAGCGCGCATAACCACAGTGCCGCCCCCAAGAAAGGTCGCATCGGCACCCATCGCGCGGGCGGCGTCTTCCATCGTTGGATAGGTTTCAAGCGTTGTCATGCGCCCTCCAGTTCCATATGCGCGCGGATCGCATCAAAGCCGCTCTGGTAAATGCCTTCGGAGACGAGGGTCTTTAGCTCACCTTCCCGTCCCTGCGGCGTGTCAAAGCGGCTTTCCCACGCCCAAAACGTCCGATCGCCGTCCGTCACGGGTGCAAGCCGCACATGTGCGACGTAGTTCAACAGCGGCACGGGCGTCTCAAGCAGGCAATAGCTGAAGGCCATGTCGGCATCCGACAGCGTCAAAAGCTGTTCCCGCAGTTCCGACCCATCATTCAGGTGAAAGCGCCGCACGCAGCCCACCTTGTCCGACGGCTGGCCACGATCAATCGCGCTGTCGGCAATGGCGGGATGCCACCCGTCATGCCCGTTAAAGTCGCGCAGCACCGCCCACACGTCCTCAACTGGGGCATCCAAAATGGTGCTTTTGACGACCTTGACCATGATTCAGACCGCCAGATTCCGTTGCAGCGCGGAAAACCCCGCCTGAAATACATTTGTGCTGATACCGTCGACCAACTCGTCCGCGACCTCATCGGCGCATTCGAATTCGGCGGTCCATTCGGCAAAGGTCACGTTCCCGTCGGTGACCGGCGTCAGACGCAACGTCGCCACGTAGTCCGTCAGCGGCATGGGGCTTTCGAGGATCGCATAGGTGCAGAACATGTCGTAATCGCTCATCCCCAAAAGCTTCTCGCGAATACGGTCTCCGTTTTGAAGATTGAAGTCGCGCACGCAGCCCACCTTGTCCGATGGTTCTCCGTTTTCGATCCTGCTGTCGCGAATGCGGGGATGCCAACGCGGAAGCGCGTTGAAATCGCGTATCTTGTCCCAAACCTTGGCAATGGGCGCTTCGATAACCGATGAGACGTAGACGCGGGGCACTTACTTGGACCCCTTGCTGTCATCGGTGGGCGGAGGTGTGTCCTTGTCATCTCCCTTGGCACCTGCGGCTTTCTGTACAGCGTCGCTGATGCGCTGCATGTCTGATGCCTCGCGGATCAGGCCCCCCTGCTTGGCGATCCCGCCTCCCTCAATGCCGATATCATCGAGAAGCGAGTCGATCAGTGGCGCCTGCACACGGTAGCGCAGGGCCGAATTGATGACCTCATCCGTGGGACTGCCACCCTTGCCGCCACCGGTCCCGCCAGTGACGCCATCAAGTTGCATGATGCGGATGTCGTTGATCTTCTCAAGCGGCTTGACCGAGGCCGTGACGATGCCCTCGACATGCTCCAGGAGTTTGCGACGGAAGAGCGAGGCACGTGCCGGATCGGTAAGCACGTTTTCGGCCTCGTTGATAAGACGCTGCGCCTCGGCCTCGACCACTGCACGGACCTTTTCGGCTTCGGCGTTCAGCTTGGCCTCTTCGGCCTGCTTTTCCGCCATTGTCACGTCGATGGACTTGCGACGGTTCGCCTCTTCGGTTTCGCGAACGGTCTTGACCTTTTCCTCCGCCTCTGCGGCCAGCGCACGGGCGGCGTCCGCCTTGGCCCGCGCCGCACTTTCCTCAAGCGATTTCTGGTAGAGTACGATGGCCTTGTCCATCTGCGCGGTCTCTACGTTTTTCTCGCGGTCCACCTCAAGCTGACGACGTACGGTCTCGTGACTGATGCGTATCTCATCCAAGCCGCGCTCGGACGCCACGCGGGCGCGTTCGACTTCTTCCTGCGAGGCGATCTCGGCCTCACGAAGGGTTTGCACACGGGCAATTTCAAGTTGTTCAAGCGCACGACGGCGTTCCAGCTTGGCCGCTTCAAGCGCTTTGTCGCGTTCGACCTCGGCCACCTCGATGGCGCGCTGCGCAGTGATTTCGGCCTTGCGGATACTGGCCTCGGCGGATGATCGTTCGGCCTTGGTCTCGGCCAGTTCGACAATGCGTTTTTCGTCTGCTTGCTCGACCGCGCGGCGGCGTTCGATATCGGTCACCTCGCGGGTTTTCTGGCTGGCGATGCGTTCTTGTTCCAGCGCCAATTCAGAAGCGACACGGGCTTTTTCCACGGCTTCGCGACGCGAAATCTCGGCGGATTCAATCTCGCGCTCTTTTGCAATTTCCTGCGCGCGGACGTCTTGGTCAGCGGCAATCCGTTCCGCCTCAAGCGCTCGATGCTGCGCGATGCGCGCCTGTTCGACAGCCTCGTCTGCGGCGACGCGCGCCTCGTCGATGGCTTGATTGCGCGCAATCTCGCGCGTGCTGGTCTCGCCATCAGCCTCGATGCGGCTCGCGGCGATCTGCTTTTCGCGGGCGATCCGTGCAGCTTCAATCGCTTCGCTGGCGGCGATCTCGGCGGCATCGACGGCTTGCGTGCGCTCAATCTCAAGCGCGCGAATACGTTTGTCTTCGGCAATCCGCGCCTCGCTGATCTGCGAGTCCTGAAGGATGCGCATCCGTTCAATCGCCTCTTTCGAGCCGATCTCGGCCTCATCCAGCGACTTCTGACGCGCAATCTCGCGCTGGCGAATGTCCTCTTCACCTTTGATCCGGGTCTGGGCCAGCAACAGATCCTGCGCCATCCGTCGTTTTTCGTTGGCTTCGTTGGCGGCGATTTCAGCGTCTCGGGTGCTCTTCTGCCGTTCGATTTCAAGCGCTTGGGTTTCGCCTTCCTTGGCGATACGTGCCTCGGCGACGGCCTTTTCCTGCGCAATACGGGCGCGTTCGGTCGCCTCTCGCGCGGTGATCTCGGCCTCTTCGATGCTGCGCTGGCGCTCAATCTCTTTGGCTTGCGTGTCCTGCTCGTTCTGAATGCGGGTCTCGCGCACCTTGCGTTCCTGCAGGATGCGCGCAGTCTCGGTTGCTTCTTGTGCAGCAATTTCTTCGGCGTCGATCTCTTTTTGCCGCGCAATCTCGCGGGCACGTACCGCCCGTTCGGATAATATCCGGGCTTCGGAGACTGCCTGCTCATTGGAGATACGCGCTTTTTCTATCGCCTCGCGGGCAGTGATCTGGGCGGATTCGGCCTCGGTCTCGCGTTCGGCCCGTTCACGGGTCAAGTCTGCGCGCTGCTGCGCACGGCGGGTCTCAACGTCGCGCTCCTGTTCCAGTCGGGCCTCCTCGCTCTCCCGTTCAATGTTGAGCACCTGCTTTTCGGCCTCCAGGTTGCGCGAACGGATCTTGATCATCGAGTCCTGCTCAATGTCATTGCGCAATTTGCGCCGCTCCTCGATGTCCTTGATGAGCGAGGTCAAACCCTCGGCGTCAAAGCGGTTGGAGGGGTTGAAAAATTCAAGTGCGGTCTGATCGATGTCGATGATCGCGACGCTTTCCAACTCAAGCCCGTTCTTCTCCAGATCGTCCTGGGACAATTCCTTGACGCGGCTGACATAGGCGTTGCGGTTCTCGTGCATCTCGCCCATCGCCATTTCGGCAGCGACGGCGCGCAAGGCGCTTTCGAACTTGCCAGCAAGAAGCCCATGCAGGTTTTCCGCCTCAAGCGTGCGCCGCCCCAGCGTCGAGGCAGCCATCGCAACCGAGGTTTGGTCAGATCGCACACGGACGTAGAACTCGGCTTCGACATCGACACGCATCCGGTCTTTGGTAATCAATGCCTGTTCGCGGGTCCGCCCGACGGCCAGCGGCAGCGTATTCATGTTCACCGGTGTGATATCATGGATGATGGGCCAGACAAACGCGCCCCCGTCGATCACAACTTTCTCACCCAGAAAACCCGTTCTGACAAAAGCGATTTCCTTGGTCGAGCGCCGATAGAGCCACTGCATCACCCAGTAAATGATCGCAATGACGACCACCGCCACAATCAGCCACAAGATCAACTGTCCGATAAGTTGTCCGGTCATGTCTTATCCTCCCCGCGTTGCGCGTTACTGGCCTTTGATGGCCTTGAAGGCGCGCGTTTGCTCCGTCATTGCCACCTCGGTCGGCAAACGTTCCATCGAGGACGCGCCGTAAAACCCATGGCAATTTGACGTGTTCTTCAGGACGAATTCAGCATCGTCCGGCATCGCAACAGGTCCGCCATGGACCAGCACGATGGCGTCCTTGTTCACTGTCAGCGCCGCCTCGGCCCATGCGTCGACAAGTGCTGGGCAGTCTTGCAGCGTGACGGCTGTCTCTGCGCCAATGGCGCCGCCGGTCGTGAGGCCCAAATGGCACACGATGACATCTGCGCCTGCCTTGGCCATCTCGACCGCGCTGTCCTCGTCAAAGACATAGGGCGTCGTGAGCATCCCCTTGGCATGCGCCTTGGCGATCATGTCAACCTCAAGCCCAAAGCCCATGCCCGTCTCTTCGAGGTTTGCACGGAACGAGCCGTCGATCAGCCCGACAGTCGGAAAATTCTGCACGCCGGAAAAACCGATGTCCTTCAGTTGATCAAGAAACTTGTCCATGAGGCGGAACGGATCGGTGGCACAGACCCCGGCCAGAACCGGCGTGTGTTTGACCACCGGCAGCACTTCGGACGCCATCTCGACCACAATCGCGTTGGCATCGCCGTAGGGCATCAGCCCCGCAAGGCTGCCGCGCCCCGCCATGCGATAACGGCCCGAATTGTAGATCACGATCAGATCAATACCGCCCGCCTCTTCGCATTTTGCCGAAAGCCCGGTACCGGCACCGCCGCCGACAATGGGTTCACCGCGCGCAACCATGTCGCGGAACTTGGCAAGGATGGTATCTCGGTCGATCATCGGCGGGCCTCTTTGCGTCTTGGGGGCCGCCCACCGTGAAAGTCGCGGAACGCGTCGATCACAAGGGCAGCAAATTCGGGATCGTTGATATTGTGCGGCACCCGGATCAGTTGCCGCGTCGAGGTTTGTCGCACGGTGTCTTCGAGCGCTGTGAACAGGGCATGTCGCGCGGCCGGGTCGTCAAACGGCTGACCCGGACTATCGAGTGCTGACACGCCACCTTCAGGCAGGAAGAAGCGCACGGGTGCTTCCATCTCGTTCAGTCTGCCCCCGATCCAACGCCCCATCGCCGTGTTTTCTTCGGGCGTGGTGCGCATCAGCGTGACTTGCGGATTGTGTTCGTAGAACGTGCGGGTCTGGTACTTTTCCGGCACCGTGTCCGGGGCGCCAAAATTGACCATATCCAGCGCCCCGACAGAGCCGATGTAAGGCATTCGCCGCCGGATCACCGCGCCAAAGCGGTCTTCGGTGGCAGGGAACACGCCACCGAACAGCATGTCGCAGACCTCGGTCGTGGTCAGGTCAATGACCCCGTCCACTTTTCCTGAATCGACGAGCTTTTCCATCGACTGCCCGCCGATACCGGTGGCATGGAACACAAGGCAGTCGTAGTCATCGTCCAACGCGTCGGTCACCTGACTAACGGCGGGGGTTGTGACACCGAACATCGTCAACGCCACCGCCGGTTTCGTTGCCTGCCGCGGGGGGCGGAACGGCGCGCAGTGACCATGCCGATCATCGCCTGAGCAGCATTCGACAGCACCTCTTCGGTGATGACGTTCAAGCCCTGCACATCGGCGACCGAGTGCATCATCGTGATGTCCGCAGCGCCGACGTATTTCGCCACCTCGCCGGACGCTACAGTCGAAACGATAAGTTTGGGGACTCCAACGGGCAAGGTACGCATTGCGGGGGACACGATCGCCGTGCCGCCAGACCCACCGGCAGAAAGGACGCCCATCACGCCATCTTGTCGCTGCATCCAGCGGGCGAATGCTTCGGTCATTCCAGCAACAGATTTGCCGCGATCGCCGGTGAATACGCCAGCGGACCCGCGCGGATGGAATGCAGCGATCTGGTGGGCGGGTATCTCGGCCCCGGAATGGCCACCGCTGGTCGACAAATCGACCAGCCGTACGGGCAATCCGGCAGCGCGGATCTGGTCGCGCATGAACCGCAGCTCGACCCCTTTCGTGTCAAGCGTGCCTGCGACCAACACCACCTGTTCGCCTGGTGCTGCAAGGGGGCGAGATCTCGGCCTGTGCCGACGACATGGTTGGCAAGGCCGCAGTCACCACGCGTGCCGCGCGTTCGATCTGCGGGACCGGGACGGGTTTGGCCCACCGCGTCGGCACGTTTGGGTTCGACATATAGATCTTGGTGGCGTGCGGCTTGGCAGGTGGCCCATCGCCGGTGGCGCTTGCATGAGGTGTCGGTTCGACCTCGGGTGTGTCGTCATGCGCATGACGGCCAACGCCCAAAAGCCTCTGTTGCAGATCGCGGTCGGCCGCGAGCTCGCGCGCAGGCACCATGCGGTTGATCTGCCCGTTGATCATGATCGCGACACGGTCAGCCACCGCACAGGCGACCCCGATATTCTGCTCGATCACAAGCACGTCCATCTCGCCCTCGTCGGCAAGTCGCAAAAGCATCTCTTCGACTTGGCTGACAATCACCGGGGCCAGACCCTCGGTCGGTTCGTCCATGATCAGCAGGCGCGGGTTCGACAAAAGCGCGCGCGCAATGGCGAGCATTTGCTGCTCACCCCCTGAAAGCTGAGCGCCCCCGTTGCGCCGCCGCTCGGCCAGACGGGGGAACGTCGTGTAGATACGCTCGCTGCTCCAGGCGCCGTTCTTTTGCTCCACCATCTTGAGGTGTTCATCCACCGTCAACGAGCGCCAAAGCCGCCGCCCCTGCGGCACATAGCCAATGCCCAAGCGCGCAATGTCGGCAGAGGTCAGACCCAAAAGCGGCTGCCCCCATGCGCTGATCGCGCCCGAGGCGGCGGGCACCAGACCCATGATCGTCTGGCACAGCGTCGTCTTGCCCATGCCATTGCGGCCCACGACCGACAAAACACCGGTTTCCAGCCGAAGATCGACGCCTTGCAGGGCGTGGGATGCGCCGTAGTAAACATTGAGCCCCCGCACTTCGAGGGCCGCCGGGGTTGCACGGTGCTGATTGCGACGCTCAGCCATGACCATCCCCCAGATACAGCTCCTGCACCTCTTGGTCGTTCTCGATTTCTTCGGGTGTGCCTTCCTTGAAGATCATGCCGTTGTGCATCATCGTCACGCTTTCCGCGACGCGCAGCGCGGCGTCCATGTCATGCTCGATGATAATGTAACCGATATGACCCGGCAGACCGTTGAGGATCGACACCAGTTCCGCCCGTTCAGTTGGCGAAAGGCCTGCCGCGGGCTCATCAAAAAGAATGATCCGCGGGGCACCGGCAAGGGCGAGTGCAATCTCCAGCTGGCGTTGCTGCCCATAGCTCAGGTTGGCGACGGATGTGTCGCGCCATGGCGCCAGGTGCACTGCCTCGATCAGTTCGTCAGCGCGGCTGAGCAACGTATCATTCTCGCGCGGGCGCAGAAACGAGAACCGCCCCCGCGACACGCCCCGACAGGCCAGATAGACATTGTCGGCCACGGTCAGGCCGTTGAACAAAAGGCTGATCTGGTACGTGCGGCGCAGGCCCCGGCGAATGCGTTCATGGGCCGGAAAGCGTGTCACGTCTTCTCCGAAAAGGCGGATGGTACCGCTTGTCGGAAGAAAGTCTCCGGTCACACAGTTGAAGAGCGTCGTCTTGCCCGCACCGTTTGAGCCCAGCACCGCGCGGCGTTCGCCCGATCCCACCGTCAACGTGATGTCCCGGATGGCAGCCAAGGCGCCGAACATCTTGGTGACGCCGCGCAGTTCAAGCGCATTGCCGGAACTGACCGACCCCAGACGTTCTGCGGCACCTGTCTGTTCCATCAGGCTCATCGGTCTTCCCCCGTCAGAGGGTCCTGCCCGCGCGCGCGCCGATTGCGCCACCGCTCCCACAAGCCAAGCACGCCGTCGGGTGAGAAAAAGACGATGGCGAGAAAGCCCAGCCCGATCAACAGCTTGAAACGCTCGCCAGACAGGCCGAATGCCAGCAGGACATCGGGTGAAAACGTGCGCAGTAACACATAGATCAGCGCTCCGATAAACGGGCCAATCGGGCGTGTAATACCGCCGACGACCGCGATCACGAGAATATCAATCACCGCAGGAATACCAGCCGTCCCCGGCGCGATCTGCGCGTTCTGCCAGGCCAAAAGGATACCGCCAATCGCCGCGATCACACTGGCAAATGTGTAGGCCGCAACCCTGTGCGCGGTCACGTTGAACCCCAGCGCCGCCATCCGGCGCGGGTTGTCACGCACCCCTTGCAAGGACAGTCCAAACGGCGAGCGCGACACATAGACGACCACCAGGTAACAGATCGCGGCACACCCCAGCGTCAAGTAATAGAATGGCATCGGCGCGCGCCAGTCGACGCCGAACAAGGGCGGCGGCACGACCAGGTTAAATCCGGAATACCCGTTGAAAATCGTGTAGTTCTGCCGGGTGAAATAGAAAAACGCGGCCGCAATCGCGAGGGTGATCATAATCGTGTAGATGCCCTCGGTCCGCACGGCCAACGCGCCCACCAGCGTTCCGAACAGTGCCGCGATAGCAACGGCAATTGGCAGATAGAGCCACCATGGCAGCCCCATACTGATCTCGCCCATACCGGAATTGCCAAAGATCGCCACCATATACCCTGCCATCGCGGCGACGGACATCTGGATGAGACTGACCATGCCTCCATAGCCCGCAAGGAACATCAACGAGAGCGCGATCATCCCAAGGATGAAAGTCCAGCCCATGACCTGAAAAAGAACGAAGTCATTGGCCCAGGCGGGCATCGTCAAGAGAATGAGAACCAGGGCCCACCAGCCCGCAGGAATCTTTTCGAACCACATCGGCTGGACCGCCGCTTTTCTGGGTTCAGCGATGGACATCTAGCGCGTCTCTCCCAAAAGGCCCTGCGGACGGAACGCGAGCACGGCGGCCATGATCAGGAAGGTGAACACCACCGAATAGGTCGGCGCGTAGACGAGCCCCAACTGCTCGGACAGGCCGATGATCAGTGCTCCGATCGCCGCGCCGGGGATAGAGCCCATGCCGCCGACGATCACCACGACCAGACTGGCCAGCAGAAATCGCGTATCCTCGCCCGGTGACAGCGATTGGAAGGTGCCGCCAACGATCCCGGCCATACCCGCAAGGCCCGCACCAAAGGCAAACACGGCGAGGAACACGTATTGTATGCGCACGCCGGATGCTGCCAGCATTTCACGGTCATCGACACCTGCGCGCACCAGCATGCCCAGCTTTGTCTTGTTGAGCACCAGCCACATTGCAATGCCAATCACGATAGCCGCAAAGAGGATCGCCATACGCACAGCCGGGTAGCGAAGGTAAACCACCTCACCGGAGTCGCGGATCGACGACACAATGGGCAATGTCATCGGGCCCGACAGCCAATCCGGGGAATAAATTGTGTAGGATTGCCCACCCCAGGTCCACAGCAAGAGATCAGCGATCACCACCGACAGACCAATGGTCACCATCGTCTGGCGAAGCTCCTCGCCCTCCATACGGCGAAATACCTGATTTTGCAGAATAATCCCCACAATTGCAACGATGATGAACACCACCGGAAAAGCCAGCAGCCAAGACCCCGTCAGCTCGGATACTTCAAAGCCGAGATACCCCCCAGCAGATAAAGCGAGCCGTGCGCAAGGTTCACGTTGCGCATCAGGCCGAAGATCAACGTAAAGCCCGAGGCCACCAGGAAATACAAAGCGCCCAATGTAATGCCGCCAAAGATAGCGTTCAGAAAAACGCGCTTGCGGCCCATAACTTCGACCATTTCTTCGGACCAGGTCGCAAAGATCAGCCACAGGAACACCGCCGCGACAAGCGCGATAATGATCGACCAGATGGGATGGCGCTGTAAAAACCCCTGCATACGACCCTGCTTGTCCCCCGTACATGTGGTGGCACGACGGTTTAGCGTAACGCTCAATCCGCGTAGGGCAGATACCCGAGCGTCTGATCCTTGTGCTTCGCGTTGCAAAAAACGCTTGGGCTTTGGAGGCGGAGGACGGGGGCGGTTTGCAATTATGGGGATACTTTGCATGAACGGCGGCTTTGAGCCCATCTCGACCGTTTCAGCACCATGCACCAATGGCCGCTTTCAGTCAGAGCTTTTGATCAGCCATAGATCGCAAGCGGCGGTTTTATAAGAGCAACTGATGTGTCAGCTCCCAAATGCTGCTGAGCCGCCCGTCCGACCGTGTAATCTTGCCTGATTTCAACGGCGGCGTCATTGGAGGGCGGAAAGTCCCACCATCCAGCGCCTTCCGCACCGGCCAGTGCCGGATCGCGCGTGATCGGGACTTCGATGAGAGCAGGTCCTTGCAAGGCAATGGCCCGCAAGATTGCGGGTTCGATGTCTTGCAGCGTTGCCACGCGTACTGCCGTGTCGATCTGAAAGGACCGGGCAAGGGCAACGAAGTCGGGAGAATAGTCGGCGGCGCTCGCATCGCGGTGCTGGAACTCCGATGCTACGTTTCGCTGGAAAATCGCGTTCTGACCATCGCGGATCGAGATGAAGCCGGAGTTGTTCAGAACTAGAACGATGATAGGCATTCCCAGCATCGCGCACGTGGCCAGCTCATGCGCGGACATCAGAAAATCTCCGTCTCCAACGATGGCCACAACTGGCGTGCCGGGTCTCACGATAGCAGATGCCATCGCTGCCGGAACAGCGAAGCCCATTGTCGAGTATCCACCAGAGGTCACGTGGGTGTGCGGTTCGAGACACTGAAAGCCTTGCCTGACGGCTGCCTGACAATGGCCGGAGCCCACGGTAACGACCGCTTCTGGCGGCAGAGCGCGTTGCAACCTGCTGAAGACGGCCAGCATCGATGCAGGCACGCCAGACGCATCGCGTCGCGGTGCCAAGGTGGCGTCCCACGCCTTCTTTCGGGTTGCAATATCGTCGAGCCAGGACGCGCGCGTCCTCCATGCGGCGGCGCTGTTCGCTTTGGTTACGCCCGCCTGCAAGTCGAGCAGGGTTTGCTTCACGTCCGCGACGATACCAACTTCGACCGGATAGCTCCGTCCGATGTTCTGCGGGTCGATATCAACATGGATCAGTTTGCTTTCGGGGATCGAGAACGTGACGCCCTTGCGGAAGGAAGACGATGACCAGTCGGAGAACCGACACCCCAGAGCCAGCACGACATCGGCCTTTGCCGCAATCTCATTGGCGGCCTTCGAGCCGCCTACGCCTATCGGCCCCACATTGAGGGGATGATCGTCCACCAGAGCGCCCTTGCCGTTCCACGTATGCACAGCCGGGAGACAGGCCAGCTCAAGAAACTCCCGCAGGTGCGACGTGGCTTCGGCCGTTAGAACGCCCCCACCCAAGACAACGCATGGCCGTTCCGCTGACCTCAACAGTTTCAGAGCAGCTTCCAGCGCATCCGTATCCGGCCTTGGCGCGCCCGTCGGCATTCTCTGCGTGAGATCGCTCACGTCGATATCCGTGGATGCGACCTGAACGTCCATCGGAACGTCGATGCTCACAGGCCCAGGTCGTCCCGTCAGCATGGCGTTGAAGCTGCGATGAAGGATGGACGCCGTGGCATCGGGCGCGTGAATTTCAAATGCGGCCTTCGTGACCGGTTCGGCGAGGCGAGGAAAATCCGGCGCGAACTTTCGGTCCAGCGATTGCATGACACCGTGGCCGCGCATGTGGGTCGCGACAGCACCGGTAAGTGCGAGGCAGGCGCTGGAGTCCGAGTACGCAGTGGCAAGCGCCATCAGCGTATTCGCCGCACCCGGCCCGACAGAACCTGTTACCGCACCGGGCTTCCCGGTGAGCCGAAAGCAGGCATCGGCCATGTGTGCTGCCGACTGCTCGTGCATCACCTGGACGAACCGAGGCGCGGCTTCTGTCTGATGGAAGGCGTCCGTCAGCGCCCAGTTCCCATGCCCTGGTATGCCTGCAACGAACGGCACATCGTAGGTTTTCAACGCTTTTGCGATGACTTGGCTTACGGTTCTTGGCATAATTCGCTCACATCATTTTCATTTCATCAAAAAAGTGGCACAAAATTTTTGATGAAACAAGCACAGGTAAGCCAATCTCGATGATAGACCCTACAGAAAGCGATGAACAACCCAGGCCACGAGAAACGGCGACGATCCTTGGCGCGCGTCTCCGCGAGTTGAGGAAGGCGAAGGCCATGACACTCCAGACCCTCGCCAACAAAGCTGGTCTGTCCGTTGGTTTTCTGAGTCAGTTGGAGCGGGACCAGGCATCGCCTTCCGTGCGTGCGCTGAACGCCATTGCATCGGCGCTTGATGTCAGCATCCACTGGTTTTTTCCCGATCCCGAGACCGAGCAGGACCCCGATGCAGACATCATAGTCCGCTCCGGACGGCGGCGCGCCATCCGGTTTGATACAGGTATTAAGGATGAGTTGTTGTGCCCGAGCCTGTCAGGCCAGCTCGAAATGCTGCTCTGCACCCTTCAGCCTGGTGCCACATCCGGCGACGATCTATACAGCCACAACGGGGAAGAAGCTGGCTTTGTCGCCAGTGGCGTTCTCGAACTGACCATCGACAATAAGGTGTATGTTCTGGATGTCGGCGACAGCTTTCACTTTGAATCCGACCGTCCCCACCGATACCGAAACCCCTCTGATGCGATCACTACCGTGGTCTGGGCGGTGACACCTCCGCACTACTGAGCTGGTCTTGAAACACACACCTTGCCCAAAAATTGCTGGGTTTTGACAGGTTATGCAGTGCGGCTAAGGTCCGCAGAGAGCCCAATCTACCAAGTGCTGCAGCTTGCACGAACGTCAGTAAGCACTGATGAAAGCCGACATTGAGTTTGCTGAGGCTCATCTATTCCAGACGTTCGCGCAGTAACACGCAGGTCGTGCCGCAGCTTGTCGAAAGAAGCATTCGTTGCAGACGCACTGATAGAGGTGGATGCATGACCGGTCAGGATTTGCGCATGCATGGCTTGCGTGACGCTTCCTATCTGGCACACTGGGCCACTACAAACCCATAATCTGCATCGAAACAGTCTTTCCACTGTCCAAGATACGCGTTCCTAACTTCTTGAAACCCGTTTTTTCGTGGAAATTCAATGACCCGACATTTGGAGGTTCCAGATCCATTTCTGCGGCCATGACAGTGCAACCCGTCGATTTTGCAGCGTCCGCTAAATGAGAGTAAAGCATCCCGCCGATCCCGTGTCCGCGGCCTCCTTCGGAAATCACGATACGGTCAATATAGACAAACCTGCCAAGCCGTTGCCCAAACCAGTCGAAGTTTCCATTGTCGTAAGCAGCGCCTTTTTTCATGGCCAGTACGAAGCCAACGACTTCACCCTCTTTTTCAGCCACGACGCAATAGTCGGACAGCTCGAACAGATGATAAAACCGTGCGTCATCCATAGGGCTTGTCACCGCAACGACGTCCTCGTTCAGCGCAACAATCCTGGCGGCATCAGCAAGTGTCGCGTCGCGTAGGCGGATCATTTCAGGATACCTCATCAAGTTCGTTCGCACATCCAAACATACTGCGGGAAATCTATAAAATATAAAAATTGACAATCTAAAGACGTGGGATGTATTTCCCAGCGATGCGACTAACGTACCGCCAGGTGCAATATCTCAGAGAACTCGCGCGTCATGACAGCATCGCTGCGGCCTGCAAGGTTCTGGCCATTTCGCAGTCGTCGGTGTTGGCCGCGATTGACGTCGCCGAGGATGTTACCGGTACGCAGCTGTTTACCCGCCGTAAGGGTCATGGCATCGCGCTGACGCCTGCCGGTCGAACCTTTTTGATCTCCGCACATCGGTTTTTGGCATCGGGTGAAGAATTCTCGCGCGCGCTTGAACAGTTTTCCGAAACATCAGGTGCCGCGCTCCGCATCGGGTGTTTTGTACCGTTCGGCGCGTTGCTGATCCCCCCTGTGATCAAGCGCTACACAGAACAGTTCGGACCGTGCGAATTCACGCTGCTGGAAGGGGATCAGACAGAATTGCGCGCGTGGCTAGCCTCGGGCGACGTCGATCTGATCGTAACCTACGACATCGGCCAGGAGTTCGGCAGCAGCACCACAGCGATTTGCAAATTTCCGACCCACGCGTTGGTCAGGGCGGACAGCAACATTGCCAAGATGCCAGCCGTTTCCCTCAAGACACTTGCGGAGCATCCGTTGATCCTGCTCGACCTGCCGGAGACGCGGGTCTACCTCTTGGGGTTGTTCGATACAGTGGTAAACCGCCCGAGAATTGGGCTGCGGACGCAGTCGTATGAGACAGTCAGGTCTGCGGTGTCGAACGGGTTAGGTGTGTCGATCCTCAACATCAAACCAACTTCTGAGACGATCCCTGACAACGAAAATCTCGCACGTGTTCCGCTGCTGGAGAACCTGAGGCAACCGACATTGCTTGTTGCGGACCCTTACGGCGCGCAAAAGCCTGCCAGCGTGAGCGCCTTCATCTCGGTCCTGCATAGCTACGTGGAGGAAATTGGTCCCGAACAGTTCGCGGTGGTCCGCTCGGACGACGTAGACGACCTGATGTACCCGGCGCCTTAGAGTAACACGCCCTGGGTCTTGAGTTCGCTCTCGAGGCGGTCAATCACCTGACCATGGAACACATCTGTATAGGCATCGGGTTGCTGCCCCGTGATCCGGGCCTGCAAAGGGTCTTCGGCGCGTATGGTTGAGCCTGACATCTCTTCCAACATCGCGTGGCCACAGAAGGGAACGTAAAGCTCGGAATAGCCGCCCTCGTGTGCTACGACCAACCGCCCGTTCGTGATGTCCATCACTTGCCGGGTCATCAGGCGATAAGTCTTGGGCGAGCACATCATCCGCGCCAAGGGATCAAACCCCGAGGCATCAAACCCACAGGCAATGATCAAAAGGTCTGCATCGAACGCCTTCAGTTTCGGGATCACGAGCCGTTCCATCACCTCAAGGTACGCCTTGTGCCCACATCCGGGCGGCAGTGGGATGTTCATGTTCAGGCCCGCGCCTGCACCGGTGCCGGACACGTCCGTGCCGCCGGTGTCATGGGGGTAACATCTGTCTTGATGGATCGAGATCGTCAGCACGTCGTCCCGATCCAGAAAGATCGCTTCGGTCCCGTTGCCGTGGTGCACATCCCAGTCGAGCACCGCAAATCTCTTGCCCAACCCTTGAGCGCGGGCGGCCTCGATGGCAATGGCGATATTGGCCAACAGGCAAAACCCGTTCGGGAAATCCGGCAGGCAGTGATGCCCCGGTGGACGCGACAGGGCATAGGCATTTCGGGCCTGACCTGTCTGCACACGCTTGATGGCCTCCGTGACCAACCCCGCCGAAAGTGCTGCAATCTCGAACGCGCCTGAACCGAACGGGGTCCGCAAACCAAGCTCACCGCCGCCCGTATCCGACATCTCCTTGAAAGCATCAAGGTAACTTTGCGGGTGAACGCGCAACAGATCTTCCATGGACGCAGGTGCTGCGCTGCCCATGTCCAACTCATTCGACAGGCCCGTCACATCCATCAGGTTCTTCAACCTGCGCTTGGTTTCCGGGGCCTCCGGCAAACCGCCCGACACCATCGGCTGGACCAATCCGCCAACGGGGGACAGCAGCGCGTAGTTTCCGCCGTAGTGCCAGAAACACTTTTCATCCCAAAGAAATGCGGTCTTGTCGCTCATCTTACGTCCTCGTTTGGTTTGCGTGGGCGGACAGAACCTGTGCGGCGGCCGCAAGCGCCCCGCTGCCATGGGGTATGTCTTGGGCAAGCATGGCCGTCTCAATCGCGCCAAGCACGCCCATCACCATGTGAATATTCAGGTGGCCCATGTGGCCAATCCTGAAATGGTCTTCCAATTCTTCGGGCGAAAAACCCAGCGAGTTACCCAATGTTACGCCAGCCTCGTTCTGACACCACATGCGGATCTTTTGAGCGAGCCCGGGGGCAGTGTTGATCGTTGTTACACCGGTCGCACGGCGGGTCGGATCAGCAATATTCAGTCGCAACGCACCCGCTTGTCCCCATGCGTCACAGGCGGCCCAAACGGCCTTGGCAATTGTGGTGTGACGGGCCCAAACGGCGGGCATCCCTTCTTCGTGGACCATCATGTTGAGCGTTTCGCGCAAGGCAAACATAAGGTGACCCGGAGGGCTGCCGGACCAGCGCGGATAAAAGGATTTCGACTTGGCCCGGTTCGTCCAGTCCCAATATTGGCCCGGATGTGCGCCTGCCCGTGCTGCGTCTGCCTTGTCATTGAAGAACACAAAAGCCAGGCCAATGGGGTTCATCATCCCCTTCTGCCCAGCAGAAACCATGACATCCACGCCAAGCGCGTCCATCTCAAACCGGTCACACCCAAGCGAGGCGATGCAATCGACCATGAACAGGGCATCATGCCCGGCCGCATCAATCGCGCGTCGCAGGGCGGCGACGTCATTGCGGACGGACGAGGACGTCTCGGACTGCACGGTAAGCACAGCCTTTATTTCGCCGTTTGAGTCTGCGCGCAAAACGTCTTCCAACCGCATGGGGTCCGCATACTCAGCCATGCTGTATTCGATAAACTCGACCCGCACGCCAAGCGTTTCTGCAACCGTCCCCCATTTGTGCGAGAAAAAGCCATTGCTGAGCACGACGATCTTGTCGCCTGAATTTAGCGTATTGCGCAGCGCCGCCTCCCATGCGCCGTGGCCATTGGCGAGGTAGATCGCGGCAAAGGCGTCCGTTCCCGCAACATGTTTCAGGTCGTCCAGCAAGCCATCGGTCATTTCGACCAACGCGCCGTCATAAATGCTGGCGGATGGGCGGTGCATTGCATTCAAAACACGGTCGGGAATGACCGAAGGCCCCGGGATGGCCAAGATGGATCTGCCCTGGTTGAGCGACATGTCAGGAGATCCTTCTTGTTTCGGCGATAACACATTGCCCGACGGCGTCTTGAGAAGACCAAATCATTTTGTCAAAAGTCTATAAAATATAAAATTTGAACGAGCATAGCCTCGCAATGTACTTAGGCGCAGTCAGCGCGCCTCCTGCACATTCCATGCATATCATTTGCCAATTTTTATATTTTATAGCATTTTAGATTTATGTTCATCTGCATGGAAACGGGTGAGAACCTTGCCGGTCGACGGGGTCGCGGGATGACGCACAGAGCCGTTGCAACCCGAAGCCTCATCCAAAGTCACTATCACGCCAAGGAAGCCGCATGGTCCTGAATGACACGCAGATCAAAGACCTTGCTGCTGCCTATGACGCGGCTGAAACAACCCGCACTCTCACCCGCGCGCCATCCTGCTTGCATCCGGATTTTTCGATGTCTGATGCGTACAAAGTGCAGTCTGCATGGGTCAATTTGCGGTTGGCAAAGGGTGAAAAGATCATCGGCCACAAGATCGGCCTGACCAGTCGCGCCATGCAATTGGCGGTCGGTATAGACACGCCGGACTATGGCGTGCTGACCGATGCGATGGTCATTGATGACGGGGCGGTCATCGCTGCCGATCACTTTATCATGCCACGCTTTGAGGTGGAGCTTGGGTTCAAATTGAAATCCGACTTGGCAGGCCCTGATGTCACGATCTTTGATGTGTTGAACGCGACGAATTGGGTCATCCCCGCAATCGAAGTCATTGATTGCCGCTCGGCTCTTGTCGACCCGGAGACAGGCAAGCCATTGAATGTGAGGGACTCTATCGCGGACAACGCCGCCAACGGTGGCATCATCTGGGGTGGTGTGCCGATGCGTCCCGACGACTTCGACCTGCGTCTGGTGCCCGGCATCCTCTACAAGAACGGCAAGATCGAAGAGACGGGCGTATCTGCCGGAGTTCTGGGCCATCCCGCGAACGGTCTGGTCTGGCTCACACGCGAGTTGCACAAGGTCGGCGCATCGCTCAACGCCGGTGAATTCGTTCTGGGCGGCAGTTTTACCCGACCCGTGGCGGGCAAACCCGGCGACAGCATTCAATGCGACTTTGGGTCGATGGGCCAGGTGTCGTGTTCTATTGCGGGGGCCAACTGATGCCTGCCCCTACGAACCTGTTCAAGAAAAAGCTGCTGGAGGGCACCCGCCAAATGGGATGCTGGGTGGGCCTTGCCAATGCCTATGCGACCGAGATCGCGGGCACCGCCGGGTTTGACTGGTTGTTGATTGATGGAGAGCACGCGCCAAACGACCTGCGCTCGATCTCGGATCAGGTTGCCGTCTTGCAGGCCAGCAACAGCGAGGTCGTGGTGCGCCTGCCCAAAGGCGACACTGATCTGATCAAGCAAGTGCTGGATGCAGGCGTGCAAAGCCTGCTGATCCCCATGGTCGAAAGCGCCGAACAGGCGCGCGACCTGGTTCGGGCATTGCGTTACCCACCGCACGGCATACGGGGTGTGGGCTACGCGCTTGCGCGCGCCTCGCAATTCGCTGCAATCCCGGACTATCTTCCAACTGCGGACAAAGAGATTTGTCTGCTGGTGCAGGTCGAAAGCAAGGCCGGGCTCGAAGCTTTGGGTGACATTCTGGACGTCGAGGGGGTTGACGGCGTGTTCATTGGCCCAGCGGATTTGTCCGTCGATTTGGGCTTTGCGCCGACAGCGGATGCGCCTGAGATCCGGGCCATCGTCCTTGAGGCGATCGACCAGATTGCAGCCAGTGGCAAGGCGCCGGGCATTCTGACACTCGATCAAGACTTCATCGCTGAATGCCTCGCACATAGAGCGACGTTTGTTGCAGTGGGGATCGATGTGCTTGTCCTGGCCGGTGGACTGCGGGACATGGCGAAAGCCGCGCACGCCACGGCTGAAAAGGTATAAGCCCAGGCGCTGCACCCACTTTCGACCTCATCTCATAAAGGTCGGTTGTTCCAGACATCTTCTTGGCCACATGTCGCGTGTCATATGGCATTGAACTTTGCGCGGTCGCGCCTCGACTGACCACATCAAGAGATATGTGTCATATCTCAGGCGCTTGCAGGCCTGGAATTTGGCACGGCTGCAAGCTGGTGCGGTGCAAGATCCAGCCAGATCGCCAAAGCCCCTGAACATCGCGCAGGAAGACAGTCTCCCGAGTACAGCCAAACACCTGCCGTTGAACTTTCTGTGAGGATCCATCATTCACTCTTTCGTCTTTATATACCGATATATAGATAGATATCAAACTTCACACCAGAGAGAACAAATACATGCTTGCATCACAAACCAGACCCGAAACATCGACCAACAGCGCTATTCGCGCTGACATTTCCATCATTGAGTACCTCCTTGCTCAGTCCGCCGGGGCGTCCGCGCCGTCCAATCAGCCCTGCCAAGACCGGAACCACCATGTGTCTTCGATTGACCTGGTCGGGGACGCCGCTGCGGCCCTTGTGGAATTCACCGATTGCACCGGCTCTTCGTTCACAGATCTCTATGTGCTGCAAAAGCATGACCAGACCTGGATGATTGAAAGTAAGGCATGGGATTCCCACGCGTTCAGCTGACGCAGTCACATCGCACAACCCACCCACCTCTCATGAAAGGAACCCAAATGCTCAAGACAACACTCAAGAGCACGGCACTCGCACTCGGCTTGCTCTCCGCACCGCTTCATGCAGCCCATGCGTCTGAAGATGGCAAAACCATTGAGCAGCAGAGCTTTAGCGAATACACTGCGATCGAAAAGGCGCTGCAGCCTTACATCGTTTCCGCGCGCACCGGCGACGGCGAACTGACACGCACCGCATTTTATGACCACGCACATATCGTGGGGTCGATCGGCGGCACGGTGTACAATCTGGACGCCGATACATTTGCCGGTGCGGTTGCCGATGGAGGCCGGTCAGAGAACGTTCGCCACCACATCGCATGGATCAACGTCTCGGGCCCCGCAGCCGCCGCTCGTGTCGAGTTCATAGATTGGGGCGGCAACCGTTTTACGGACTTCTTCATCCTCTACAAAGAGGAAGGCGAATGGAAGATCAGCGGCAAAGTCTACGACTCCCACACAAACAACTGAACAGTCTGGGCTGCGTCGAGTTGGGAACCGATCGGTAACGTTTCTTTGACGAGATACGCAGCTCATATCCTTCATTTATCTACCTATAAGTAGATATATATGTTGCACCACTCACTCCCCAACCTCTAAAAGGACAAACCAATGAAAAACTTCGCAACATCCGGCATCGTCGCTCTGTCAATACTGGGCGCTTCTTTTGCCATGACGCCTGCCTTTGCCGCAGATGAATTCAATGTGGCCCCTGGCATGACCTACGCGGGCGCACCGCTTGGCCTGCATGGCGTGGATCCCGTTGCCCTGCTGAACGGCACACAGGTCAATGGCAACCCGCAGTACTTTGCCGCACATGACGGCGTGGCATACTACTTCGACAGCGAGGAAAACAAAGCTGCTTTTGAGGCCAACCCAGCCCAGTACATGCCGCAAAACGGTGGCTTCTGCACGTTCGGCGTGGCCTTCGCCAAAAAGCTCGACGGCAACCCGGAATACTCCGCCGTTGTTGACGGCAAGCTGTACGTGTTCCTGAACGGTGACGTTCTGAACAAGTTCATGGAAGACAAAGCTGGCATCATCACTAAGGCCGATGAAAACTGGGCCAACATTCGCAGCACTGCCGCAACCGACCTGTAAGCCTGCAAAAAAACGAAGAAAGGGGGAGCCTGCGAAAGGCTCCCCCCCTTTTGTGTTCAGCCCTAGGGTTTTGGCACTGTGACGACGGGCAGACTAAGCGCGGCCTTTTCTATCTTCCCCCTGACACTCCCCCAACGACTTCAGCAAAAAGCCCCACTGCAGAGCAAACTGCAGCGGGGCTGATTGATTTAGGCGTCGATGCCCAACGGCAACCTGCGCCGCCGCTCGCCCGTCGCCGCAAAGAGCGCGTTGGCAATGGCCGGTGGCACCGGTGGCATGCCCGGCTCTCCTACACCGGTTGCATGCACCGAGAACGGGTGCTTGGCGATATGCGTCACAACCTTGCGGGGGAAGTTATCGGCGCGCACCACGTCGTAGTCGTAGAAGTTTTCCTGCACCACCGCACCGTCCTCAAAGGTGATGCCGGAATGTAGCGCCGTGGTCATGCCCATTACGGCCGCGCCCTGCATCTGGCTTTCAATGCGTTCGGGGTTGGCGGCAAAACCGCAGTCGATGGCCATGTGCATCTCGGGAATGGTAATCGTGCCGTCCACGATTTTCAGATGCACAGCGCATGCGACATACGACACAAAGCTGCGGTGCACGGCCAGGCCAATCCCTTCGCCTGGCGGCAGCTCTTTGCCATAGCCAATGCCCTCAGCAGCCCGCTTCAGCGTGTCTGCCATCCGGCCTGTGTCAATCGGGAACTCGTCCCAGGACTCGCCATAGTTCCAAAAATTCTCAGGAAAGGCAGCTTCAGCATAGTCCAGTTTGCGCGGCGTTCCCAAAAGCTCCAGCCATATGGTCAGCTGGTCTTTGCCCAGTTCATAGGCCAGCTCTCCAACGAACGAGCCAATCGCCCAGGCGTGCGGCAGGTTCGACACGGCCCGGAACCAGCCGATCCGCGTGTGGGCCAGGGCCTTGCCGTTCTCGGCCCGGATGTTCGGGATATCAAACGGCAGGTCGGTCAGGCCCATGCCCTGCTCAATGGGCAGGACGTTCCCTTCATCCGGCGCGAAGGTCGACAGGATCGACGGTTGCACGGCCCGGTGGTGCCACCCCGTGACTTTGCCAGCATCGTCCAATGCCACCTCGATCTTTTGGGCCGAGATAGTGTGATAGAACGAGTGCTTCACATCGTCTTCCCGCGTCCATTGCACCCGCACCGGTGTTCCGGTCTCGCGTGACAAAAGGGCAGCCTCGGTAACGAAATCGCCTTTGGACTTTCGACCAAACCCGCCCCCAGAAGCGTCACATTCATCGTGACCTGTTCCGGGTCCAACCCAAGGGTCGCGGCGGTATCGGTGCGCGCCGTATAGGGGCTTTGCACAGGAGCCCAAAGTTCGAGCGTGCCGTCCTCTTTGTAGTGCGCAACAGCGGCAGGTGGTTCCATCGGGATGTGGGCGATGTGATCCTGCGTATAGGTCCGGGAGAAGGTGCGGGCGGCATTGGCGAGCGCGCCGTCAATATCGCCTTTGTCCCGCGCAATTGTGCCCGGCTGATCCGCCGTTTGGGCCAGCTCTTGCAGATAGCTTTCGGAGTTGTAGCTGCCGTGCGCGCCTGCTTCCCATTCGATCTGCAACATGTCCCGGCCTTGCATCGCCGCCCAGGTGTTGTCAGCAACAACCGCAATCCCGCCAAGTGGCGCGAATTTTTGAGCCAGCCCGCCATAAGGGATTTCATGCACAGAGTGCATACCCGGCACCGCCAAGGCATCCGTCGCATCAAAAGAGACGGCACGCCCGCCAACAACCGGCGGCCGCGCGATCACCGCAACTTTCATACCTTCGATTTGGACATCCGCGCCATAGACGGCAGTGCCCATCGTAATGTCGCGCAGATCGGTGATACCGACCTTGCCTTTACCGATGTAACGGAACTGATCCTCAGTCTTGTACGCGATCTCTCCATGCGTCGGGACAGGCTGCGCCATGGCCGCCTCGGCCAGGTCACCAAAGCCCAGCGTTGTGCCATCGGGATGGATCGCAACGTGGTTTTCAACGCGGACTTGCGCGGCATCCACACCCCATTTCTCGGCTGCAGCGCGCGCCATCATAGTGCGCACCGATCCGCCAATTTTACGGGCGGCCTGAATGTGGTGACGCAGCGACCGGGACCCGTCAGTATCTTGATTGCCATATTTGGGCTCATCGCCTGGGGCCTGAACGATCTTCACGCGGTCCCAATCTGCCTCCATTTCATCAGCCATAACCATGGGCAGGGAGGTGCGGCTGCCCGTCCCCATCTCTGAACGGTGCGCGACCAATGTCACCGCCCCGTCCGTGTCGATCGAGACAAAGATCATCGGATCATCCACGAGGCCGTGCGGCATATCCGTTCCGCCAACCGCATAGGTATCGAACGCATGGCTCGGCTTGGTCCAGGCCGCCAACACCAATGCACCTGTCACACCCATGAATCCACGACGCGACATCTTGCCAACGCTGACCTGCGCGGGGGCTGTGGGTGACTTTTGTTCCAGATATTTAAGCATCGTTCAGGTCCTTGTACTTGCCAGACGTACAGCGTCAACGATCCGCCCATAGGCCCCACATCGGCACACATTGCCGGACATGTTTTCCATGATCTCTTCATCCGTCGGGTTTGGGTTTTCCTTGAGGAACGACGACGCCTGCATGATCTGGCCCGCTTGGCAAAACCCGCATTGCGGCACGTTCAACTCACGCCAGGCTTCCTGAACGGGATGGTCGCCCTTGGGATCAAGTCCTTCGATGGTGGTAACTTGCAGGCCCTCGACGTCCGCCAATGAAACTTGGCAAGACCGCTCGGCTACGCCGTCTACATGAACAGTACAGGCGCCACAAAGTCCGGCACCACAACCAAACTTGGTGCCCTGCAAACCGGCGAGGTCACGGATGGCCCACAGAAGTGGCATGTCTGGATCACCGCTTATTTCATGCAGCGCTCCGTTAAGTGTCAGTGTTGTCATATTCTTCTCCAGTGAAACCGGCGTGGCGGCCTGTTTGGCATGTAAACGCCAGTAGATTGGCGCTGATGGAATCGTTCTGTGGCTGTCTTCGGATCAATTAAATGTGCGCCGGAGGCATGAACTTATTATATCTATATATAGATAGTCATTGCGATCCAAATAAACAACCCACGCAAGGCGGAACGCGCAGGTTTTCGCGCAGCAAATGCGTCCCCAAACGAAGGCCAAACAAAAGTTATGCAATCATCTTGAATTCAAGACGACCGGTCACTTTCTACAAGAGGCGAAGCACTCGTAACGACATCTGAGCTGAAGGATCACCAATGTCTGACACCACTCTCATCAAACCGAACCGCCGCCTGTTTCTGTCCGGTGCAGCAGGCGCTGCACTCGGAGGTGCGGCCCTCACGTCTGTGACCATGCCCGCATATGCAAAAACCCCATTGGTAGGCGCACAGGTCACGCAAGCTTACCGCCGCAAACTCGGCAAATACGAAATCACCGTGCTGTCGGACGGCTACGTGGATTTGCCCCACCAGGTTTGGGCCAATGTCAGCCCAGAAGACGCGGACGGATATCTGAAAGGCGCGTTCCTGCCCAAAGGTTCGATCCGCAACGGGGTCAATGCCTACCTGATCAACACCGGCGAAAAACTGATCCTCGTGGACAGTGGTGCGCGCGACCTGTTTGGCCCGAACCTTGGCCTATTCCCGAACAACCTCGCCGATGTCGGCGTAAGCCCGGAAGACATCGACAAAATCCTAATCACCCACGTTCACCCCGACCACGTTGGCGGACTCTACACAGCCGACGGCCAAGTCACGATCCCCAATGCCGAAGTGGTCGTAGATGAAACAGATTTGAACTTCTGGACAAGCATATCAGAGCAAGCCAAGTCCATCGACTTCTCCAAACCTTGGTTCGACGTCGCACGCGCGTGGCAGGGCGCATATGATGGGCGCATTTCCACGTTCAAAGGTGAAACCGATCTTGGCGATGGCATCTCGTCCTTCCCACTGCCGGGTCACACACCCGGCCACACCGGTTTCCGCGTGGAAAGCGACGGCGAAGTGCTACTGATCGTCGGCGACGTTGTCATCAGCTCGACCATTCAGTTCGCAGACCCAGATGCATCCAACATCTGGGAAACCAACTCGGACGACTCCAAGAAATCGCGTCGCGCGATCTTTGACGTGGCTGCACGGGATCGCACTTTGATCACCGCAACGCATCTGCCCTTCCCATCTTTCGGTTATGTCGACCGGACGGCGGACGGCGGTTACCGCTGGGTGCCCGAAGACTGGCGCTACGCCTCCTAAGCAAAACGTGCGCTGACAGCAGTCTGTCAGCGCACTCTCCCCTCCCCAAAAACAATGGATCCCTCCAATGCGTGCGATTGTCGCTGAAACCTTCGGTGGACCCGAGGTTCTTGAACTCAAAGATATTCCAAAACCCATGCCAGGCCCAGGCGAAGTCCTCGTCAACGTTGTGGCAACGTCCGTCAACCCGCTTGATATCCAGATCAGACGTGGCGACTACGCAGACTATGTTCCGATGCCTTTCAAGGTGGGGGTCGATGTCTCTGGAACAGTCGAAGCCGTCGGTGAAGGTGTTGAAAGTTTCGCGATTGGTGACGAGGTTTTCTACAGTACACGCGTTCTGTCCAACGAGGGCGGTTACGCCGAATACCATGTCGAACAGGCGCATTTGATCGCGAAAAAACCAACTGATCTGTCCTTTGTCGATGCAGCAGCACTGCCAATTGCAGCCAGCACAGCCTGGGTATGTCTGATCGAGCGGGGGCGGCTTCAACCCGGTGACCGCGTTCTGGTCCACGGCGGGTCCGGCGGTGTGGGTCTCTTCGCCATTCAGATCGCGCGCCTCACCGGGACCGAAGTCGTGACGACCACCCGCAAAGACGCCCAAGCCCTTGTCAAGGAACTCGGAGCGGACCAAACGGTTGATTACCGTGACGCCGATGCATGGGACCAACTCGCGGCTCGCTCCAACGGCGGATATGATGTCATCGTCGATCTGGTGGGCGGCGATACCGTAGAAAAATCGCTCGGTCTTCTGGCGGACGGTGGCCGTGTCGTCAGTATTGTGGATCAGGAAAATCCTCAAAGCCTCTATGCAGGCTGGGATTTCAATGCAGAAATCCACCTTGTGTTTCTGACGCCAAGCGCGGACCGCTTGGCCCGTTTGGGTGCCTTGGTGACGCGCGGGCTGATCAAACCTGTGATCGAACGCACTCTTCCGTTGGAAGGCGCCGCCGAGGCGCACCGCTTGATCGAGGCTGGCGGCCGCACCGGTAAAATTGTACTCACCACGTCCTGACGGTAACACGTATTGCTAAACGTGCGGGCAGACCCAAATCTGTCCGCACATTCCCATACCCAAAACGGGTCCACAGAAACGGTCGCAAGACATGCCCAAACCAAGCCACAAAGGTAAACTTCTCCAGTCTGCATTAGCCGAATTCCATGAATTCGGTTTCCACGCGACCGGCGTCCAAAGCATTGTAGACCGCGCAGGCGTGCCCAAGGGGTCATTCTACAACCATTTCAAAAGCAAGGACGCGCTGGGACTCGAGGTTCTGGATGTCTATTGGGCTGAAAACCAGGCGGCACATGAACTGCTTGCAGACCGCACTCGACCGGCATTGGACCGAATTGACCGTCACCTTGCCGCTTTTGGTGAGAGCGAATTTGGCTGCCTCGTGGGAAACTTCTCTCTCGAAATGGCAAATTCCGAAGTGTTCCGCGACAAGCTGAACGGCTTTTATGTCGGCTGGCTGGTCGGTCTGGCGAGCTGCATCAAAGAAGGTCAAAGTGACGGCAGCATTCGAAGCAACGAAAGCGCCGAACGTCTGGCCGAATTCATAATCTCGGGTTTGGAAGGCGCAATACTTGTACGCAAAATCAACCTCAAAGACACATCTTTAAAAGCGTTTCGTGCCTCAATCCAAAAATTCCTGAGCGCTTAGGCAGACTCATTCGAAAACCTGTTCATCAGGTGCCTGATGACATCTATCCCAAGGCATTCCATTGGCGACGTGTGGGACTGCGTCAAAAGCTGATGCAGCGTATGATCTTAAGACCCCACCAAAAAGTGGCCCAAGCCAAAGCTCAGACCACCTTCTTTCGGCAAGCAAGGTATGGACACTACGCCCAGTTTGCAGAAGCCTCACCCAACTCTTTGGCCGACACTGTCGCCTCTACATCCGGCTGAGTGTTCGCCGGCGCCCAAGCTTTCGGTTGAAACGGCGGATCGAGAGGCGTCTCTGAGATATGGTTGGTGTAGTTGGACAGGGTTTTCAAACCTGTGCCCAGGATCACATCCAGAATGTTCGCTTGCGTGTAACCTGCTGCGAGAAACGCACTAACGTCTTCTTGAGTGACATGGCCACGTGCTTCGTTGATGCGTGCAGTAAACACATGCAACGCTTGCAGCTTCGGATTCGCGATGTCTGTCCCGTCCCGGAGTGCGGCAACAACTTCCGCGGGAATGTTCTGCATTTGCGAAATCGTCGAGTGGGCGGCCATGCAATAGGTGCAACCATTCAGACGGTTGTTGGTCATCAGAACGATCTGCCGCTCTGTCTTTGTGAGGTCCGTCTTTTCGAAGTGGTTGGACAGAACGCCATAGGCTTCGATCATCGCCGGTGAGTTGGCGAACACAGCGGTCAGGTTCGGGATGAAACCATAGGCCTTTTCTGCCTGATCGAGGAATGGTTTGCTGGCTTCTGGCGCGGTATCTCTGGTTTGTACGTTCAAGATGCTCATCGTGTGTCTCCTATGTGAGGCCGCGCGTTCTGAGTTGCCTGCACACGTGGTGCAGGCATCCGGAACAAGAGGCTGCGGGTCGAGGAGGGAAGACGACCTGTCGACCTATGACCGACAGGTCAGTGGTTTAGTTCTTGGCGTGCGAGTCAAAAACCTTACTGCTGATCTTCCATGTGCCGTCTTTTTTGTAGAGCACAAAGAAGTCGGTGTAGCGCATGCCGCTCCAATCAAGGATCTCGACGCGCGCAGCGGCAGCCGGTCCGGAGATGTTGATCCATGCAATGTGGTGCTGGATGTTCTCGGAAGCGCCGCCTTCTGTCACGGCACCGCCGAATGTGTCGGCATCCATTTCAAACGTTTCGCCAGCGATGGAGCCAACGACATAGGCATGATCGTAAAAGGCGCTGCGCGACAGTGCGCCATCACCCAGTTTAGCTGCATCAAGATAGATTTTGATCGCAGCTTTGATCGCGGCATATTCGGCGAAGCTGTGGGCTTCGTCGGCTGCGGTGATCTGTGTCAGGTCTGTTTGTGTTCCGTCGGGCATTGGTCTCTCCAAAGTGGAATTACGTCATGCCATTCATCTATCTATATATAAGTAGATAGCAAGTCCCGATGCGATTTATGCTATCACGAAACCGTCAAGTGACCGGTCAACAACAGACGCATCACCTTCCAACCTCGCCAACAGAAGGGACCCCTCAAGCGTACTTATGTATTGGAGCGCGACAGCCGGTGGGTTTGGATGCCCAAGCGCCGAAAACTGCTTGGCCAACCAATTTTGAAAGCCGCGAAAGTAAAGCGCCAGAGCTTTGCGCACGGCCGGGCTGATGCTTTCGAACTCAGCAGCCATCATCCCGCACATGCATATCTTCTCTTCGCTGATGTACCCTTTGAAATGCGTCACGATGGCATTCAAGCGGTCGGCAGGGTCCCCAACATCTTGATCAAGGCGCTGAAACGCATTCTCTATGTCTTCACGGTGACGGTCGACAAGCGCCAACGCAAGGTCAGCCTTGGTCTTGTAATGGTAGTGGATGCTCGAAGTCTTGATACCGATCTCTGCCGCAAGATCCAGATAGCTGAAACCGTTGAAGCCTTTCGTCTGCGTCAGACTCTCCGCGAGATCGAGAATGCGGGTTTTTGTATCAGTCATTCTACCGTCTTTCTTTAGAACCTTTTGCGCGAGGCACGAATTTCCATGTCGAACGTTGCCGTTTGTGGACGTGTGTCTAGATACCGGAACGCTTCAGGCATCCCTATGTTCGCAAACCAGGTCCCCGGGGTTGGCGGCCCTAGACTGCCATGCATGATACTGTGCGCAGTATAGATGCGAAAAAACACCAACATGTGAACCATACGAATATCCCTGTTTCACCACCACATAACCTCAAGATCTGTTCCAAATCAATCCACCTACCTATGCATATATTTATTAAAAGTAAGTTGGATAGTCTCGTGATCACTGATCACGTCGATGCCTGCGTCATTACTCCGGCTTTGTCGATACGCATGCCGGACACAGACGGGCTGCTTTGGGCGTAGCCAAAGGTCGTCCTGCCCAACGCGTAAAGCTGCGTTACTGCTGCCAAGTATCCGAGGCCGGATTGTTGAACTGATCCCGTCGTATTTCTAGTGCCGTGGCTCTAACTTCTGCCGGCCAGTCATTTTTGCCAACACGCAGCGCAGTTTATCTCAATAGCATGATGGTCGGAGAACTGGCAGGCGCCGGCTTGACCTCGCGGGTCATCTTGCCGCTTGTAGACGGTGATTGGCGGCGCGCACTGTTGATCTGTGCGCTGTCTGCGATCATCATCGCCGCACTGGCCCTATTCGCGAGGAACGAACGCGCACCATCGATGCCGGCCCTTGGAGACCCGATTGGCAAGCGCCCTTGACGTGGGAACTTGGCCTTTGGCTAGCGATTTCTAGGCCAAAGGCTGAGCGATTTATGTTTCGACGAGGTTTTGCGTACTTGCGTTGGTGTTCATGATCACTCCCCGCACCCGCAGTCAGTGACGGTTTTTCGCTCGTGATGTTTTTGACCCAATCGGGAACCGCACAAAGCAGACCTTAGGGTCGGCAGATCCAACAGCAGCTTTGTCCCGCGTAGCGGTCACCAAAGCGCACTAGATGAACGTCCGCTTCCACTGCAATTGAACCAACCATCAGCTCACTTGGCACTACTCTTTACCGCGGGCTTTTGTCTACAGCATGCGCTAATCTGACCTGTTTTTGCTTTTTTTCTCAGCTCGGTGCCACGCGCATGTCTCAAGTGAATTTTGCCGTCCAGGTTGGTGGTACACTCCTCGGCGTATTGCCATCCTCGACCGCAACATCGCTTTGGCCATGCCCATCAGTGGGTCCGTAAGCTGAATCCATCCCGGCAAAGGGACATGCGCCCGGCAAGCTTGCCCGGGCCGACGACAGAGTATATGCAAACGAGTACCATAATTGGGAAGCCTTGGCTGGGCAGGTCACTTCAGGCAATCCAACAGCCCCATTCGCAAGGGTGCTTCAGCGTGCAAGACGATACACACTTTTGGCGTGAAAACGATTGGGACCACGCGACCGACGACCCGGTGCTGTTTAACTCGTTTGACGTCAAGATGTCCGATACCACGCGAAACCTATCTCGGTTTAGGACTGCAGCTTTTCCGCATGGCCACATCGGCGCCGACCACACCCGAGTGTCACAGGCGCCTCAGCTTCTCGCTCGTCACAAACTGGCCGCCATCCCTTTGTGTGAAGGGGGCGGTTGATGGTCGTGGTCCCAGCCGATCATCTGGTCGCTGCTCCGGACATCTTGGAGCTAGCGGGGGCACCGCTTTGGGCAATTATAGATGGCGCGTCCTGTCCAGAGCTGCCGCAGCTGGTTGATGAAAACGGCGGTATCTGTCTTTATCGTGCGTCCACGCCGCAGGATGCACCACACGCGCCCTGGCTGATCCCGGTTCTGCCTGATGCGCCAATGGCCGAAGACTTGGCGGCGCTCGGGAACATCCAGCACTGGGGTATCGTCTTTGCCTCGGATGCGGGCGAGCGGAAGCTACATCGGCATTTCAGGCGGTTCACCATGCTGTGGACCGATGCAAACGAACAGGCTCCAGTGTATTTTCGCTTTTTTGACCCGCGTGTTCTTGGCGATGCAATTCACGCGTTGCCCGTCTCCGACATGGCGCATCTTCTCGCCCCGGTACGGCAGCTTTGGGTCCCGCTGTCACCGCTTTTAGGAGAGTGGACCGGTCTGTCGCCCCTTGTCGAGCCGGAGTTGTTTCGTGGGAAATTCTTTCAACTTGCCCTGCCTGAAAAAGAGAGCCCGGAGCGACCGCGGGCATTCGCGGTGCGGGGTCACGCCTATCGCGAGATGGAACGGTTGCACGGGATACGCAACCGCCGCAAATTGGCCCGTGATCTTGCTCACCGCTTTCCTACCGCCCCTGAACGCGTCGTCATGACATGCGCCGAATTGGCCCCGCAAAAGGCTGCATCCTACGGACTGTTCTCGGTGAAGCATGTCGGCATTTACGCGGATGCGATGATGATCTTCGGACCGCATTTCGACAAGAACGAACCAGAGGCAGCTGCAATCCTTGCACGCCACACTCCGGTTTCATTGACAAAAGCCGAGGCGTTGCGGACTTGGTCCAACGATGCTTGGGCGCGCAAACGTGAACGTAAACACTTGTCCGGAAGCATGGCATGAGCGGAAATGATCCGACACTTGACGATATCGAAACGCTCGTCACCAACCATCCCGAGAAATTCACGAGCCCGTTGCAGACCCGGCGGTCAATCCGGAATGCCCGCTCGCAAGGTGGCATAGTCGAAGAGATCACCGCGCGGAGCCAATATGACGACTACCTGACCAATGGCGGCACCCCCATGGGGGACAATGGTGAACTGCCGGTCAAAGAGCCTCTGGCCAGCGATCAGGAATTTGCCTCCGCATGTGCGCAATGTGCTGCTGCGGGCGGATGTTGCATAAAGAGTATCACTTTTGGGTGTTCCCATGGCGACGCGCGAATGGTGCTGCCCCTGAAGGATGACACAAGAGATCCCGTCCTTGCGGTTGTGTGTGACAAGGAAACCAATCCGACCATCGATGAAGTCAAGATCGACGTCGAACACACGCCCAATGCAACCTGCTGCATGGATGGGCAAGTACCAAGCCTCACACTACGCTCGTCTCCGCCAGTATCCGGCTCCGGCACCAATTTGACGGCAAAGCTGCAATATGACTTTCACGGCGAAAGCATGACCGGCACGGACCTGGAGCTTTTCGTCAAGGTCACCGGCAAATCCTTGTGGTCCGGAGTGAACAGCCTCGGGCGTGACAACCCATTCGAGGTCTGCGCCTGCGGTGGCGGCGATCAGTGGGCCGCGATCGTTCGCACGTATCCCAAATTGTCATGGGAAGCGGCAGATTTCGCCTTCGGTCTGACGGGGATTTACGATAGCAGTTTCAACTTTCAGTCCACCGTCGAATTCGGCGGCAAACTGGAAGGCACCTACGGGGCGTCCAAGTTTGAGATCAAAGCTGGATATGAAAGTGACCCGACGCAGCAGTCAAAATCGGCTGTTCCGTTCTTGGATCGGGCGATGCAGCGCCTGAGACCTATGGTCGCCGATGGCGGGGCCACCCCTGAGAGGTCGATCCGCTCTGAGGTCAAAGCAGAGCACAAGATGCTGATAGCGTCCGCCGATCTTTCGTTGGCAGAAAGGCCCGACGATCACTCGAGGGTAGGCGTGGATGCCAAGATCACGATGGGTTTTCAGCCGCTGATTGGATTGACGGCAAAATTTGAAGTTATCGACATGCTTCTCACTGCATCGCAGGCCTACGGTGCGCCTAAGCCCTTTGTAGATGCTGTCAAAGGGGCACGAGACTGGATGGCACGTAAACCAGATCCGGATGATCTGGTCTATGCGAGCGCGAACGCGATCTGCGATCTTGAGTTCTTTGCAAAGACGTCGCTGGGGCGCGATCTGAATGCGACGCCCGACACTTGGAGCCGCACCGAAGACGTAACGTTGACCAGTTTAATTGACAGGGACAGCTGGGACGTTACAGGGTCTAGCGTCACAGAGGTTGGTGTAAAGGTTGTCGTCAAAATCAACGTTGATGGGCGGGCCTGGATAGTCAAGGCGACCTTTTCAGCAAGCGGAGAGGCGTCTTCGTCGCTCAAGGGAACTCTGAGCGGTCTGACAGAGGTCGAGAAGCAGGCAAATCCGGAGGCAAAACTGAATGTACATGTGGAATGGACAGGTGTTTCAATCCAAGTTCAGGCGGCTATCGAAGGTAGTGTCGCCGGCTTCAGCGCCGGCGCATCGGGCGCCAAGAAAATTCCGATTTTCGAAGCGGTCGATCTCTACAAAAGCGCCCTTTAGCAGTGTTTTTGCCGTTCTTGTATTGTTTCTATCCGGAGGGCTCGCGATGGCCGATCTGAGAAATCCCGAGTTTTCCGCTGTCGGAATTGATATCAACATCCGTGCGGCCGAAATGCACCTGCTGGTAAACGATGTGCCCACATTCGATCCATCAGAACCCCTTGGCGGACCATCCGAGATTGATACGCAGATCCGCTTGAACGCCTCGTTTCAGCGGGGCAAGAACACGGTCACTGTCATGCTGCGCATGTTGCCGGACAATGACCTTGGATTGGCCCCGTACTTTCGGATGGATCTGGGCTACTGGGATTTTCTAGCTGCTCCGGAACAGTTTGACGGACGCCCGATGGCCGTGCGGATGCAGGTCGACCAGGTCGCGCCCGAGATCGGCGAACCGGCAGAGCAAAAATTAACTACGGCCATCGAAGCACAACCTCTGATAGAGTCCAGTCCACCTATCGAAGTAAGCCGCAATGGCGCGGGCTGGGTCGTATATCAATTTCATGTAATGATTGATGTGAGTTTGCCCAAGATGGCGTGGATGGAAGGGCAAATTTTGGAAGACACGCCGCAATTGCGGCAATCGTTGATCGCCGAGATGCAGGCCGTGCATAGGGCACTAGGGCAAGGCGCGACAGCCGCTCGCCCCTACCTGGATAAGTTTGCCGCGCGAACGGCAGCGGCTGTAGGGGCACCACCGGATGCCTATTACGCACGTTCGATCATCCCGCTGATCGATGACCCGGAAACGGCCCTTGTTCCCTTCGATGTTGCGGAGGCCGAGTTCCGCATTTTCGGGAATGGGCGGTTGGCGGCATTTGTCCCCCTGCCGCATCGTTTTGCCAGCATCGCTAATGAAGGCTGGCAAACAACGCTGTATCTTTATTATTGGAAGGATACCCAAGGGAATTGGCGCATCAATCATTGACCATTTAGTACGGCTGCGCCGCCCTAATCTGTTAACAAGCGTGTATCCTATTTCCCTCGGTGGAATTCGCTTCCGGATTCGGCATTCGGTTTCGCGGTCTGGGACGGCAATGCGGACTTGGGTTTCCCCGCCCTGCCGGTTGAGGTCTCTTGCTATGAGGGTTTGGCCCGTCTGTCCGGTACCGGACTCTGCATAGCTAGGGTCAGGATGCATTGATTTTCAGTGCGCTGCATGATTCACGGCTTGGAAAACGGAGCGGTGACATGAGCGACCTTTTCTGGCTGAGCGACGAGCAGATGACCAAGCTTTCCCCTTTCTTCCCGAAGTCGCACGGCAGGCCACGGGTCGATGACAAAAGGGTGTTGAGCGGGATTATCTTCATCAACCGCAATGGGTTACGATGGCGAGATGCGCCTGAGGCCTCCGGGCCGCACAAGACGCTCTACAGCCGGTGGAAACGTTGGAGCGAGAAAGGTATCTTCGCCCAGATGATGGTCGGCCTGGCTGCCGAACACGGCCAGGAAAAGACCGTGATGATTGATGCGACCTATCTGAAAGCACACCGTACCGCGACCAGCATGGCCGCGAAAAAGGGGGGCGTGGCCGCCTGATTGGTCGAACCAAGGGCGGCATGAACACCAAACTGCATGCTATCTGTGACAGCCAAGGGCGGCCGCTCAGCCTTTTTGTCACCGCTGGTCAAGTCAGTGACTACATCGGCGCGCGAGCGCTACTGAACAGCGTACCAAATGTGGACTGGCTGCTCGGTGATCGCGGCTATGACGCCGACTGGTTCCGAGATGCGTTAAAAGACAAAGGCATACGCGCCTGCATCCCGGGTCGAAAGCAACGCAAGACTACCGTGAAGTACGACAAACGCCGATACAAACGGCGTAACCGGATTGAGATCATGTTCGGCAGGCTCAAGGACTGGCGGCGGGTGGCGACACGCTACGACAGGTGCCCCAAGGTCTTCCTGTCCGCAATCGCTCTCGCAGCGACCGTAATCTATTGGTTATGAATCCTGACCCTAGGCACAGGCTGGACGCTTTTCTTTTTTCTTTCCTCGGGCAATTCGAAAAAAAGAGATAGTGACAAGCGCAGCACGCGAGCTTCACAAAAATTGGTCTGCCGCGCTGGAGGCAGGGCTCAATCAGTTCTGCAATCGCGCAGAAAGCTGACAATCGAGGGGCATCCCTTGTGGGTAGGCGAATTTATACAAAGCGATTCACGATGTTTTCGAGGCGTTCTTGCCTGCCGGAACGTGGTTCGGGGTTGATGGCATTTTCGCGGGTCAATGCCTCGATTTCTGCCAGATTTGAAGCCACCAGTATCTGGCCCAATTCACTTTCCCATCCTGAATATCGTGCGGTGCGTTGCTCTTCCAAGGCGCCGCTTTCAAACAGAGCTGCAGCGGCCTTGAACCCTGCCGCACAGGTGTCCATTCCTCCGATATGAGCAAGGATCAAGTCTTCGGGATCAATTGATTGGCGGCGCAACTTCGCGTCGAAGTTTGTGCCACCAGTCGTGAATCCACCGGCACGCAATACTTCGTAGTAGGCCAACGCAACCTCTGGCACGTTGTTGGGGAATTGATCCGTGTCCCAGCCTGACTGGTAATCGTTGCGGTTCATGTCGATGGAACCGAATATGCCCAGCTCGCGCGCCATGGCCAGTTCGTGCTCGAAACTGTGCCCGGCAAGAATTGCGTGACCCTGTTCGATGTTGACCTGAACCTCGCCTTGCAACCCGAACTCCTTCAGAAAGCCGTAGACCGTAGCGACGTCATAGTCATACTGATGCTTGGTGGGTTCCTGCGGTTTGGGTTCGATCAGGATCGCGCCCTTGAAGCCTGTCTTGTGTTTGTAGTCCACAACCATTTGCAGCATGCGACCCGCCTGTTGGCGTTCACGCCCCAGATCGGTGTTCAGAAGGGTCTCATAACCCTCGCGCCCGCCCCAAAGCACATAGTTCTCGCCGCCGAGCTTGATGGTTGCATCCATGCAAGTCTTGATCGTGGCCGCGGAAAAGGCAAACACCTCCGGATCGGGATTTGTGGCGGCACCTGCCATGTAGCGGCGGTGCGAAAACAGGTTCGCTGTGCCCCAAAGCAGCTTCACTCCGGTCTCGGCCATCTTTTCCGTGAAATAGTCTACCATTTCCTCGAGGTTCCGCATGTTTTCGGCAAAACCCTGACCTTCAGGTCGCACATCGGCGTCGTGAAAACAGAAGAACGGCAGGCCCAGCCGTTGAAACATGTCAAAAGCGACGTCTGCCTTGTGCTTGGCCAGCGCCATCGTGTCCCCGAACCAAGGGCGTTCAAAGGTCTGACCGCCAAACGGATCCCCGCCGGGCCAGGCGAAGGAATGCCAGTAGGCCGCCGAAAAGCGCAGGTGATCCTTGAGTGGCTTGCCCATGATCATTTCGTTCGGATTGTAGTGGCGAAAAGCGAATTCGGTTGTGGTTTCCGGCCCCTCAAAGGCGATGGTGGGTATATCTTTGAAAAAGTCCGTCATATGTGGGTCCGTTCTTCTGGCTGGGGGCGGTTCAACGCTGTTTCAGAATGGTTTTCAGAGGCGTGTTCGGGTCCGCAAGTGCGGCGGGATCTGGGGTCACACCGGCTTGCATGAGTTTTTGGATGATCTTGATGTCGCGACCCACGGCATTGCCGGAGGCAAAGCCCGCGGCGGCGGTAAGTGTGCCATTGTCGTCGGTTTCGATTGTGATCAATCCACCTGACGGCAAAGGGCGCAGGATCCTCGTTCCAGCAGGTGACGGCTGGCCGACGACTTGCAGGGAATGGTCAAACTGATCTGACCAGAACCAGGGGGGCGGCGTGGGGTCAGGTGTGACACCTGCCATGACCTGTCCGGCGCGATACCCCTGATCCCGGGCCACTTGCCAGGACTCAAACCGGGTGCGCCCGGCGCCCTCGACAGGCAGGCTGCAGCAGTCACCGGCGGCAAAGATATCTGGATCATTGGTGACAAAACACCCGTCAACGGCAATGCCATTGTCCACTGTCAGCCCTGCGTTTGCAGCGAGGACGGTGTTGGGTTCTGATCCGATCCCGATGATGAGATGTTCTGCCCGCACACTTTGCCCCGTGGACAGGGACACCAGGTTGTTCTTGATCGCATCGACAGTGGTGCCCGTGTGAACTGTCACCCCGCGCTTCTTGTGCAGATCGAGGACCATCTGCGAGATTTCAGGTGGTACCGCACGGGCCAGGATCCGCTCCTGTGCCTCGATGACATGGACAAAGGCCTTGCGCGTTGAAAGGCTGGCGGCCAGTTCCAGCCCGATAAACCCGCCACCGATGATCATCACGTCAGACCCGGCGCCGACGTCCTGCGCCAAATTCCTGGCGTCCGTGTAGCTGCGCAGGTAGCGTTCACATTCGTCCGACAGCGCGTGGGGCGGCAAGTGTCGCGGGGATGCGCCGGTCGCGAGCAGGAGTTTGGCATAGGGCAGCGTGACCCCGGTGCCAAGCGTCACGTTTCGTGCGCTGCGATCTATGGCGGTGACCACGGCACCCCGTTTGAGGTCGATCCGGTTCTGCGTATACCAATCTTCGGGAAAGATCGGTTGCAGGCGCGGCATGGCCCCGTCCCATTTTGACAAGGGCGGGCGTTCATAAGGCCATTCCGGGTCGTCCCCGACCAGGGTAATCGGACCGTCATAGCCAGCCGCGCGCGCGCCATGGGCCGCGCTCAGCCCGCAATATCCAGCCCCGACAATGACGATACCTGCCATCATTCCCGGCCCGGAATTGTCCGAAAATGGCCGGAGGGTGTGGGAAAGGGGTCAATTGGTTGTTGCTGCGTGGCCTTGATCGCGGCCTCGCTTTCCGCGATCTCATCCGCATTTGTCAGCACCCGGAACCGGACGGTGTAGCATCGGCTGTCGCCATGGCCGAGCCAGATCATCTCTCCCCGGTCGCGGGCGAACTGGTTGCCCAGCACATGATGCGTTGAGGGTTCGATACCGAAGGCATAACCGCCCGACTGCAGGTGCTGCCATTCGTAGGTGCAGGGCAATTCGGATTTTCTTGTCTTCACCTCAAGCCCAAGCGGCAGCGCGTCATTGACCAGTGCGATGGCGACGTCGCCTGCTGTGTCGGCCTTCATCTCGTGCTGCCAGACTTGTTCGCGGAAGGTATCGGCAGGGCCGGAGGGCCGGGCATAGCCGACGCCCTGGTCGGTGTAGGTATCGGCGTGGGCAGCCCAGACCACGTCTTCGATCGGGGCGAGATAGCGCGCGCCTTCGGCGAGAACCGGGTACCCTAGATTGATGTGATAGCACAGCATATGCGGCGTGCGGTTGAAGCCGCGGTTTCGCACTTCGTCGCTGAGTTGGATGTCATTGGTGCCGACCTCGATCTCGATCCGACGGATCAGTTCGAGGTCTTCGGCAAAGACAGCCGATTGGCGCACCGTACCTTCAGCCCAGAGGAAACAACGGTCGCCTTCCCACCTTTCGCCATAACCGGTCAGGCGCGCGGGCAACATGCTGACACGCCCATGGATGCCGTAAGTCGCAGTGGGGCGTCCGGGATAATTGTATTCGGGCACATCTGCCGTGTGGCTTCCCAGAATGTGATCCAGCCCGCAGGTCATCAAAAGTCCAGAGAACGAGCGCATGAAGCCCAGACCATCTTCGCCTTCGGGATCATGCAGGGCGGGTGCACGGAAGCCTGGGGCAGAGGTCCAGCCAATGGCCATGCCGTTGTAGTCGCAACTCCCAATGTCCAGGCATCGGTCCACCATCAGGGTAAAGCGCAGGCCCGTACCAGAGCGGAATTCCAGTACCCGCTGGCCGGCCTCGGCCCCATCGGCCAGCGTCACCAGCCTTACACCTGCGAATTGGGAAAGATCACCAGACAGTGCGGCGACTTCCCGACGTGTCAGTTCTTGGCCATAGAGCCTCACGAGGCCGCATCCAGTTGAGATATGAAGCTGTCAAGCTCGCCCGGATCCATCTTCACGATGTGGCGGTCTTCCGGGTAGGCCAGACTATCCACGTCGGATTTGAATTCCTGGAAGGCCGCGATGCGTTCGTCTTGCAACCGTGCAAACTCGGCGTTGAAATCGCGGTAGACCTTGCCGTGGCGTGGAACCTTGCCGTGGGTTTGACCCAGAATGTCATCGGCAAAAAGATATTGCGCATCGCATCCGGTTCCTGCGCCCATGGAAATCAGGAACAGCGACGTGCGCTTGCAAATTGCTTCGGCCACTTCGACCGGCACCACTTCGATCTCGGCGCCAAAGGCCCCGGCCGCCTCGTACTTGCGCACCGCATTCATGATCTCCAACGCCGATTGCGCGGTCTTGCCCACGGCCTTGAACCCGCCGGTCCACGTGGCCCGCGACGGGATCAGGCCCACATGGCCAATGACGGGGATTGCCTCATCCGCCATCTTCTTGACCGTGCCGAAACCAGCGCTGCAATAGACCGCATCGGCCCCCGCGCGGTACATCTGGAAGGACCATCGCAGGAAATCATCCGGCCCGCCGATCTCATAGAAATTGTCACCCGGCATGGAGAAGAGGCTAGGCGCGGCGTCCCGGTATTCGGGGTCAAGCAACAGGTCAGGAGGGATCGAGACGATGTCGATGCCCGCCTTTTCCGCCGCTTCCGCCTCTTGTAGGGTCATCACACGCAGCATGGTCAGCTGGCGCGTGCCACGGATGGCGCGCAGATCGGCAATTGTGGGTCTGGTACGAGGCATGCGCTTACTCACTCAGTTGCATTTGGACCCGGCCATCCACAACCCGGACCGGGTAGGTGCCCAGATGATCGCAGGCAGGCAGGCGTGAGGCCTTGCCAGTTTTGTAGTTGAACTGGCCGTTGTGCTTGGGGCATTCGATGATGTGGTCCATCACCAGCCCGTCAGCCAGATGCACCTGCTCATGGGTACAAAGCCCGTCGGTGGCAAAGAATTCGCCCTCGGGCGAATGGTAGATAGCATAGCTATGCGCACCGTGGTCGAAGCGGATGACATCCTCCTCCTCGATGTCATCGGTGGCACATACATCAATCCAGTCAGACATCGGGGCCTCTCAAATCTCGTGAAGGTCTTCGCGGTAAGGTTTCGCGGTGGGCGGCAGTTCGCGGCGCACGAAATAGTCTTCGTTTCGCAACTGCCGCAGGAAGGCCGGGACCATCTCTCGGTAACCGTCCCAGATTGAGGGGTTCGGCGCGGGCAGATCGTGTTTGATCAACTCATGCAGTTGCGGCAGCGCGTGGAACGGGACCATCGGGAACATGTGATGTTCCACGTGGTAGTTCATGTTCCAGTAGATGAAGCGACTGACAGGGTTCATGAGCACGGTGCGGGAATTCAGCCGGTGATCGGTAACGTTGTCGGCCAGCCCGCCGTGCTGCAATAGCCCCGTCATCAGCATGTGCCAGCAACCGTACATGCGTGGCCCGCCGATCAGGATCAGAGGCAACCACGAGCCTATGGCGACCGCCACCGCAATCGTCGCGCCATAGATCAGGACATGCACGCGGGCCGCAAAAACGGCTTTGCCGTGCTCTTGCTCGGGCACGAAACTCAGCTCGTGTTCCTGAAGCACGCCGCCCGCATTCAGCAACAGCGCCTTCATCGAATACCAGACGTCATAGACGCCAACAAAGTTCAACACGACCTTCAGTAGATCCGGCGGGCGCATCACAGCGATCTCTGCGTCGCGCCCGACAATCACTGTGTCGGTGTGGTGACGCGCATGGCTCCACCGCCATGTGACCGGGTTGCGCATCACCAGAAAACTGGCGAACTGGTAGACGGCGTTGTTCATCCAGGCCGTTTTGAATGCCGTGCCATGGCCGCATTCGTGCCAGCGCGCGTCACAGGCTGATCCATATAGTACGCCGTAAACCAGCACGAAGGGCAACACCCACCACGATCCCCAAAGCGCGATGACACCTGCACCTGAGGCAGCCAACAGGCCAAGCCAGATCAGCGTGTCCCTGATGGCGGGACCATCGCTACGCTTCATCAAAGCCTTGATTGCCTTGCGATCCACTTCGGTGTGATACCAGTCAGCCGAGGCAAGGCCGCGCGCAAAGGCCAGCTGAGCATTCTCATCTGAGAGTCGATAGTCGCGTGGCGGAGTGTTGGTTGTCACAGTGGTCACAGTCGGCTCCTGCGCTGATTGGGTGGAATGGCCCGGACCCGCAACGGTCCGGGCGGGTGGTGTCAAAGGCCGTTCTCAGACAGCTTCTGATCCAGAAACGCCTTGGCGCGCGGCACGTCACTTTCGTCCAGATGTTCGATGATCATCGAAATGTTGGGATGTTTCTTGGCCAGCCGCCGCAGGTAGAGGTCGTAATTCAGCACACCCAGGCCGGGTGCGGGCAATTCGATGGCCCCTACTCCACGGAAGGTATGGCTTTCGGCCGCATCGTCATCGCCAATATCAGCGTGCTTTTCCGCACCATCGTCTTCGGCGCGGGCGACGTCCTTGGCATGGGCGAGGTAGATCTTGTCTGACAGCGCATCAAAGACGTGGTTCAGTGTCTCGTCCATCTTGTCGATGTTGTGGTCCTCGAAATAGTTCGTGGGATCCATGATCAGACCCAGACCGGGATGATCCACTTCCGCAAACATCCGCAGGGTTTCTTCGACCGAGCCGACGACGTTGTTCACATAGGTCTCAAGAAGAAAGACCGCGCCGTGGTCATAGGCATATTGCGCCAGTTCGGCGATGACCGTTCTGCAGTCATCCCAGCCTTCTTCGGTCTTATTCTTTGGGTGGTGGACCCAGTCACTTTCCGTATCGAACGTACCGGTTTCTGAGCAGACGTAGGGAGAGCCAAGATATTGCGCGTGGCGCAGGATTTCCTTGAAGCGGTCCAGCAGGACCTTCCGTTTGTCGAGGTCCGGATTGATGATGTTGGTGTAGCAAGAAATGGCCGAGACCGGCAGGTGGTGACGCCGAAACATCTCGCGCACCTGAATGCACTTGTCTTTGGTGATCTGACCGTCGGAGACGTCCAAATCCTTGAAATGCATGTCGAGTTGCACACAATTGAAGTTGTGCGACCGGATCACCTTGGCGGTTTCTTCCAGCGTGTAGGGGAAATACCCCGAGAATATCCCTGTTTGCATCATTGGTCCGTTCCTCCCGTTCGATGTTCAGTGTTTGATGTCGTTCATGTGCACGGTTTTCCCGTGTTCGATGGATTGATAGGCCGCCTCGACAAGCGCCATGGTGCGCACGTTGTCGGCCACGTTCAGCGCAGGTTCAGTCCCGCTGTCGAGTGCGTATTGCAGCTGCTCCATCACGCCGATGAAGGCATGCGGGAACCACATGGTGTCCCATTCCGGCGTGACCCATTTGCCGCCCGAGTGGCTTGCGCTGGCATAGCTGAGGGTGGAGGGCGCGCCCGTGGGCCAGCCGATGCTGCCCTTGGCGACGCCCTTGGTGCCTTCGACGCGCCAAGTGATGACCTGATCGTCTGCAAAGCTCTCTTCGCGCGGTCCGGCCCAGACGTCTTCGAGCGACAGTGCCATTACACCGGAAGCAAAGCGTAGCGTGGTGGCGACGATCCCATCCTTATGGGCAAAAGCGGTGCGCGGGTCTTGACGAGTAACAGAGGTGACCTCGGCCACATCGCCGAAAAGGAACCGGAGGGCATCAAGGTGATGCACGCTCATGTTCGCCAGTGTCAAACGGTCGTAGTCTTCCAGAAATCCTTGCCAATGCGGGATCGCATTCATGTTGATCTGGGCAAAGACAGGCTCCCCCAGCGCGCCCTGATCCAGCAATTGTTTGAGCACCTGCATGGATTGATCAAACCGCATGTTCTGGTTGACCGACAGGATCTTGCCCGCTGCTGCAGCCTCGTCACGCAGCGCAACGGCCTCCTCCAATGTCAGCGCCAGCGGCTTTTGCGCCAGGATCGCCTTGACGTTCGGGGCGGCGAGTGCTGCCCGGATCAATGCAGGTTGTTGATCAGGAGGATAGGCGATGTCGACAATTTCGACATCTGGATCAGCGATCAGCGCTTCTGGCGTGTCATGCACAACAGGGATGGACCAGCGTTTGGCCACGTCCTCGGCCCGCGACTTTGTGCGAGATGCGATCGCGACAACGTCAAACCCGGCTTCTGCGTAGGCGGCGAGGTGGCATTCGGCCATGATCATGCCTGCACCGATGCAACCGATCTTGAACTTTTTCACCCGAATGTCCGGGTCCGGTTTGAGGTCCAGCTTTGTCATCTCAATTGCCTTTCTTCATGCTGCGCTCAGCGCTTTGCCTTGTGCGTCGAAACAGTGCAGCGCCCCGGGTTCCACGCTTAACTCTACCGGTGCGCCGATGCTGTGCTCCGGCTGACCGCGCAAGGCGGCTTTCCAAGCCACCCCAGCGGCCTCAATCGACAGGATCGTAGTGGCACCCAGCGGTTCGATTCCGGTCACACGGCCTGGCCCGTCCTTGCGCGCCACGGTGAGGTGTTCAGGGCGGATACCGACAACGCTGGTGCTCTGGTTGATGTCCGGTGTTTTTGCCAGCGCGCCAATGGCCTCTGCCGTACTGGCCATGTTCATCGCAGGGGAACCCAGCATAGAGGCCACATAGGTGCTGTTGGGTGCATCATAGAGGTCATGTGGCGCTCCGATCTGGCACACGCGGCCTTCCTCCAAAATCAGCATCTGGTCAGAGACTGACATCGCCTCTTCCTGATCGTAGAGTCACATAAATCAGCGTCTTGGCCATGTCCTGCTGCATCCGGCGCAGCTCGACCCGTGTTTCCTCGCGCAGCCGCGCATCGAGCGCCGAGATCGGATCATCCATCAGATAGGCGACCGGATCACGCACCAACGCGCGGGCAATTGCAACGCGCTGCCGTTCCCCCCGGACAACTGGGAAGGCGGCTTGTGCAGGATGTGGGCCATGTGAAGCTTGTCAGTGACCTCAGCCACGCGGGCCTTGATCGTCGCCTCGTCGATGTTGCGTTCCACCAGCGGGAAGCCCACGTTTTCCAGCGCTGTCATATGCGGAAAGAGGGCGAGGTTCTGAAACACCATTGCCACGTTCCGGTCCGGCGGGCTGATGTCGCGCATGGGACGATCGTCAAAGAAAATCTCGCCGCTGTCGGGTGTTTCAAGCCCCAGAATGAGTTTCAGGATCGTGGATTTGCCGGAGAGTGGCGGCCCGAAGAAACAAAAGAATGCGTTGTCGGGCACGTCAAAGCTGACCTGATCCACCGCCAGCACACCGCCATAGGACTTGGACACATTTTCAAATCGGATGGAGGTCATTAATTCGGTCTCCCCATAAGCGCCTGACCCGTGACGGGGTCAAAGAGGCGAATGGCGTCATCTGGCACCGCGAAGGTCCAGTCTTTGCGCGCCGTTGGGGTGACGACGTCCGACAAAAGAACAGCCTTGGCCGACGCCGCGCCTTGCTCCATGTGCACGATTGTGCGTGCGCCGATCCGTTCGACAAATCCCACCTGCATTGTCAGTCCCGCCTTGGCCGCGTTGATCTGTTCCGGGCGGAACCCGACCAGGACATCGGGTGTTGTCAGCCGCGCTGCGGCGGCCTGCAAAGCAGGCGGCAGGGCGACCGAACCCAATCCCGGAAGGTCGACGGCGACGGTGTCTGCCTGCTGGGTGAGCCTGCCGTTGAGGATGTTCATGCCAGGTGCGCCAATAAACCGGGCCACGAAGGTATCCGCCGGGTTGTTGTAAATCTCCAGCGGAGTGCCGACCTGCAGGAGCTTGCCGTGATCCATCACCGCAATCCGGTCGGCCATTGTCATGGCCTCCAACTGGTCATGGGTCACATAGACCATTGTTTGTCCGAACTGTCCTTGCAGGCTCTTCAACTCCGACCGCATGACCGCACGAAAAGCCGCATCCACGTTGGACAATGGTTCATCGAGCAAGAAGATCGCGGGCTCCAGTATGGCGGAACGGCCAATGGCGAGACGTTGCAGGATGTTAACCGATAGGCCTGCGGCAGGGCGGTCCAGCATGGGCTCCAGTTGCAGCAGTTCCGCAAAGGCCTGCACGCGTTTGGTCATTTCGCCCGCCCGTACACCCTGCGCCCGAAGACCATAGGCGAGGTTTTCGCGCACCGACATATGGGTGAAGATCGCGTAGTTCTGAAAAACGAAACCCACACCGCGTTTCGCCATGGGCACGTCCACCACGTCCAGCCCGTTGAATTTGATGGTGCCTGTGGAGGGCCTTAACATGCCCGCAATCATGTTCATCGTCGTGGATTTGCCGCAGCCCGAGGGGCCCAGCAGCGCCATGAACTCGCCGTTGGCGATGGTCAGGTTCATATCTGCCAGCGCGGTGAAATCGCCAAAGCTCTTGCCAAGGTTTTCCAGTGCTATCTCGCTCATCCGTCTTGCCCCCGCTGCATGCGTTTGATGGCAAAGATCGAGACCACCGACAGTACGATCAGAATGGCCAATGCGATCGCCGCGACATAGCTCCAGATCAGTTCCTGTTGTGTGACCTTGTAGATATAGACCGAAATGGTCTCCGTCGCGACGCCGGGGCCGCCGCCGGTCATGATGAAGAGCGTGTCGAAAACCTTGAATATCTCGATCACCCGAATAGCCAGGGCAATGATGATGATCGACTTCATCCGGGGCAGCACGATAGTGAAGAACCGCCGCCACCATGACGCACCCAGCAGGATCGCCGCCATTTGCTGATCCTGTGGCACGCTGATCATCCCCGCCAGAAGGATCAGGAACATCAGCGGTGTCCATTGCCAGATGTCGGCCACCATGACCGCGATCAATGCAAGGTCGGGATCCGATAGCCAGGCGATGCGCACAGGCTCGCTGGTGAAGAAAGACAGCAGGTCATTGACCGGTCCCCCTGACTGGAACAGCATAAAGAACATGTAGCCGGCAACCGCTGGCACCACCATCATGGGAACCAAAAGGGTGGAATAGAGCACCCGCTTGCCGCGAAAGTCGTCCACAAACAGCACCGCGAGGCCAAGACCCAACAGGAACTGAACCGGCACACAGACCAGCATCACAAACAACGTGCGCCACAATGCGCCCCAGAACCGACTGTCCGCCATCAGGTCGGTGTAGTTGAGCAACCCGATCCAAAGCTCATGCGCCCGCCACCATGGGATGCCATCCAGCGGCGACCAGTCAGTCAGGGAAATGTAGACCTGCATCAGAATGGGAAACAGTGCGATGAATAGGACCAGCAACTGCGCAGGCAGCGTCAGCCACAGTCCGAGACGCGCGGCAGAGCTTGCTGGCGTTTCGGCTTTCTCAGTAGCTGGCATCAGTGTTGTGACCTCGGTCATTCTTTCAACGCTCCGAATGTCAGGCCGCGAACAAGGTGCTTTTGGATGGCGATGCCCATGATGATGGGCGGCACGGCGGCAATCACCCCCAAGGCGGCCTTGGCACCATAGAGCTGGCCTGTCATTGAGGATGAGAGCGACGCCATATAGACAGGGATGGTTGCCCAGTCGCGTGTCGTCAGCAGCAGTGCGATCAGGTAGTCCGACCAATTGAGGATAAAGACAAAGAGCGCGGAGGATGCCAGCGCAGGGCGCATCATTGGCAGCGTAATCCGCAGGAACACGCGCCAGCGCGTGCAGCCTTCGACCAGGGCCGCATCTTCGATCTCGCGCGGCATGTCGTCAAAGAAGGTTTTCATCAGCCAGAAGGCAAACGGCAGTGTCACGATGCCATAGATCAGCGACAGCCCGAACCAATTGTCGATCAGCCCCAAAAACGACCACATGATCATGACCGGGATCATCACGGCCATCGGTGGAAACAGGCGCAACTGGATCAGTGCCAAAGGCAGGTTGCCACCCTGACCAAAGCGTGAAAGCCCGTAAGCCGCAGCTGTTCCAGCCGTCATGGCGATCAGCGTGCCAACGCTCGCTGTTAGCAAAGAGGCGAAGATCGGCCGCCCTGCCGTGCGTTCCAACGCCACGATCAACTCGGTAGAAGATTGGCCAAAGATAAAGCGGAAATTGTCGAGTGTCGGATTGCGCGGCCACCACGTCAGATCAGCCCCCGCCGCCGACCATTCGGCGATCGGTTTGAACGCCATGGAAATCATCCACAGCGTCGGCACGAGCGAAATCGCGACGATAATGATGATCACGGCATATCTGAAAATCTCGAAAGTGACCGAGCGTTGCATGGGGCGTCCGTATGTTTCTGTATCAAAAGGAGGGAAGAGGCAGGTGGGAGTCCCCTGCCTCTTCGCTCAAGGCGTTGTGTTAGACAGGATCAACCAGATCCGGCCAAGCCGCCTTGTTGGCCCGGACGGCTTCGACCAGCTTGTCTTCGCCGACCCGTCGCGCGATGCGCTTCCACTGCCGTTCGGTATTGGCCATGGCATCCTCGGCAGACATTGATCCGGTCAATGCTGCCACAAGGTTTTCATCCAGCGCATTGTGGAAGGCCGTGGCACCGGGATAATTGATCGTTGGCACGGTCCGGCGCACGGATTCCCGCACGACATCCATGTGATAGTCATGATAGGTCTGACGTACCAACGGATCAGAGAAATTGGCCAGTTGGAAGGGATCAAAGAAGCCACCCGGGTTGGCCGTCATCCATGAATAGATACGCGACGAGCCCAGCCATTGCAGGAACAGATAGCACAGTTCGGGATGTTCCGACTGGGTCGAGACAGAAGCCGACAGGTTGAACCACAGCACCGTTCGGCTGACACGCCCATCCGCGTGGTCCCGGCCAGGCGGCAGGTGCGAGCCGATCTTGCCCGTCACGCTGGACCCGTCATTGCCCGGATTATCCAGGAATTTCGGCAAGTTGGAAAACGCACAGGTCATCGCGGCACCGCCAGTGGCAAAATTGCCGTACTGCTCGGGCCAGCCCCAGGAGATCGCGTCCGCCGAATGGTGCGATAGCGATGCGACATATTCCATCGTCGCCTGCACCCCTTGTTCGGAGTTGATCAACGCGGTGCCGTCATCGGCAAAGAGAAACTGGTTGGGCGACGCCATGGTCACATACCGCTGATACCAGTTGGTATAACCCCACCCCTGATTGCGCAGGTCCGTACAACCGATCAGCCCCTCGTCAGGACGGTGGAAGAACGCGGCGATTTCGTCATGCTCTTTCCAGGTCTTTGGCGGCGCGAGCTGGTAGCCGTACTTGTCGGCGAATGCAGCTTGCTCTGCCGGATCACCGAACAGGTCAGTCCTGTGGTTCCACGTTTGGAAATCTCCGTCCAGGCAAACTCCGTAGACCGATCCGCGATAGCCATTCAGCAGGCTGACCCCTTGTTCGCCGCCCACGTAGCCACGCTCCGGTGCGTCCCATTCCGGTTTGTGCGTCTCGACATATTCATCGAGATTGACGATCCCACCGGACTCGGCAAGGTCGCCCAACCGGTTCCATTCAACCGCATAGATGTCAAAACCACCCCCCTTGGTGGAGATGTCCTGCATCACCTTTGTGAATTCCTGACCGTTCGGGACACCTACGATATCCAGTGTGATGCCGGTTTCCTGCTCCCACAGTTCCTTGATCGATGGGGCGCCTTCGGGAAACGGCTGTGTGATCTGACCAATTGAGCCGTCGGACAGGCCCAGAACGATCCGATCCGGTGTTGATCCCGCGTCCTTCATCGCGCGCACTGCTTCGATGGCGCGGCCTTCGGGCGTATCAGGGCCATATTGATAGCGTTCAGCGCCGTCGAACCCGGTTGGTCCGCCAATCATCCCTGCAGCAAGGCCAGAGGCGGCGCGCGCACGATCCGGACGCAGATAAAGTGGTGTTGCGACTGCCAAGGCAGCGGCACCCGTTGATGACGTCAAAAACGACCGTCGTGACAGTTTGGATTGATCTGGCATTTTCCCTCCCACGGGATCTGAGTGTCCCTGGTGGAGCAGGTTTGATTGGAAATGGTCTTATCGCAAACATCATTTCCCATCATTTTCTGCCATTTTCTTTCTATTCGAACAAATTCACCCAAGAAGTGCAGAAATAATCTTCCAAAACTCTGAAATGATGGTTCTTGATGGTGTGAATTAGCCAAGTGAGGACCCCCAATGAAAGTCACCCTTGCCGAAATTGCATCGGAGGCCGGTGTTTCCGTCACCACCGTGGACCGGGTCCTGAACGACAGACAGGGCGTCCGCCTGCGCACGCGCGAAATCGTGTTGGAAATCGCGCGGCGGCGCGGGTGGTTTGGACCCGTCGAAGAAGAACCGGCCATCCGAATGGATTTCATACTACCGGCTGGCAGCAACACGTTCATGGGATTGTTGCACCAATACCTTCTGGAAGAGGCCCGAAACTATGGCGGGATACAGGCCATGGTGCATGTCGTGGATGGGCTTGAGCCTGACCACATGGCCCTGCGCCTGAACTCTTTGGTCGACAAAACGGATGCGGTTGGATTGGTCACTCTGGATCACCCCTCAGTGCGTGCGGCAATCGAAACGCTATCTGACAATGGCGTTCCGGTGGCTTCGCTGGTGTCAGATCTGCCGTCATTGCAAAAGGCGGGGTACATCGGCATCGACAACCGTTCTGCTGGTCGGCTTGCTGGTTTGCTGATGGGGCGGTTTTTGCACCCGGACAAAACGCATGACGTGGTGATCGTGATCGGCTCGCTGAGTTATCGCGGTCACGAGGAACGCGAGATGGGCTTCAAGTCCATCCTCGCTCAAGATTTTCGCAACCTGAAGATTTCTGAGATCGTCGAAGTCAGCGATGATCGTGACCGCGCCTACACCGAGATGCGCCGCATTCTTTCTAAATCGCCGCCCTCTGCCATTTACAGCGTGGGGTCAGGCAACCAGGGCATCGGGCAGGCCCTGAGCGAAGCAGGCATTCACCGCGAAACGGTGTTTATCGCCCATGACTTGACGGGCGCAACGAAACGGATGCTTCTGGATGGGACTTTGGATGCCGTGATCGACCAGAACCCCCGGGTCGAAGCACGTGAAGTTGTCAAACTGCTCGCTTCTTCGGTGCGTGGCGCAACCGAGCCTCAATATCTGCCACGCCTGCAAGTGGTGTTTGCTGAGAATATTCCGGAATTGTGAACCACTAGCTACCTAAGACGGAGACGAGTCCAAAGTCTGAATGAGTTGGAAAACAGTCCATCGCTTGGCAAGTCAGCATGCGCAGCAAACCAGCCGTTCAACAGCCCATACCAAATGACTGTAAAGTCTGCATACCGAACTTTCCATATCCCCACGCAAGACATTGCGTTTCACGTCACGTGAACACTGCGCCGATAAGCTGACGGAGGAACAACACCATTGCTGATGAAAAATCGCGAGAAACTGGCTTGGCTGGAGAAGCCGAGGTCAAAGCCGATGTCCGCCACAGCGTTCTCGGAATTCGCCAGCTGTTCAATCGCACGCTCCATCCGCAAGGCATTGCAAAAGAGGTTTGGTGTCAACCCGACCTGCGCGCGAAACAGCTTGAAGAAATGCGGGCGGGACAAGCCCACTTCGCGTGCGACATTGTTCAACTTAAGTGGCGCACCGACGTTGTCTTGCAGGTACTTCAAGGCCTTGCGAATGCGGAAATCCCGGCGCGGCAGGATCGGTCCTGTGAATTGCGCGCCGCGCGGTGTCCATTGCCAGGATTGATCAAACGCGGACTGCGTCAGATCACACAGCCGGTCTTCGATCAAGAGATCTTCGCGGTCCCCGTCTAGCATCGCCTGCGCTGTGCCAAAGACAAGACGGGACAGATGTTCAGTCATCTCGACGCCATTGCGGCCAAAGCAAAGCGAAGCTGACGCCCGCCGCGCGGCCTCCAGAAACCACGCCGGGCGTATGTAAAGGACCACAGCCAGAGTTGGCTCATGTCCATGCAGTGGTTTATAGTAATGACCTTGCCATGGGCTGACGGCGACGGCCTGCCCTGCGGATAGCGGATAGGCGGTGTCATTCACCACAACTTCGCCCGGCGGTCCTTGCAAGTGAAAGATGAGATGTCCTTCGCGATGCCCGTGTGGCACCATCTTGCGATCCATTGAGTACAAGCAGACACGGCCAAAATGCCCATGGTACACGGCCAATGATTCACTCATTGTTTCCTCCCAATTTTTTGTTTTTATTATTTTTATTTTGCCCGGACGTCTTTGGTCTCGTTTGGCTTTTCTGACGTTAACCTATAAACTGGCAGACACAAAACGCCCCGGTCCATACGGAACCGCATAAGTTAGACGTCACAGCGCTGCACGCATTATTCTTTCGTAGTCCCGTTCGGTCACATGGCGCGGATTGGTACGGCTTGACGGGTCTGCTGCGGCAGTGCGGGCGGCGGTGGGCACAAGCGCTGCGTCAACGCCGATCTCGGAAAGCCGCAAAGGCAGTTCGACGCGATGGCCCAAACGGCTGAGCGCATCCGCCAAATCGGCACCTTCTGGCAATCCCAGGACTTCGCGCAAAACGGTGAACCTGTCCGAAACCGCCGGGGCGTTGAAAGCCAGAAACTCAGACACAAGCGCGCTGTGCAGAACACCATGGCGCGCGTCAAACACGCTTTCGAGACCATGAGCCGCAGCCTCGATCCCGCCAAAGCCCTTTTCACCAGCCAGCCCTGCATCCAAAGCCGCAATCAGCATTTCACGCCGCGCGGCGATGTCAGTGCCGTCTTGCACAGCCTGCTCGAGGTTGACCACCGCACGCCGCAAACCATCAAGCGCTATGCCATCGGCAGGCGGGTTGAAGGTCGTGCTTAGATAGCTTTCGAGGCAGTGCACCAGCGCGTCCATCCCGGCCGCCGCCGTGGTCAATGGCCCCGCATCAAGCGTCAGCGTGGCATCACAAAGCACCGCGACCGGCAAATCTGCGCGCAGACTTGGCACGCCTTTGACGCTTTGACCCAGCGGACCCAGACCAACCGAGTTTGTGCGCGTGGGAATGGTGATCACAGGGACCTGTCGGCGCGACACGGTGCGCGCCAAATCCAATGCACGCAGGCCTCCAAAGGCGACAATGCCGTCGCTCTCGGCTTCCGCCAACAGCGCAATGACGCGGGCGCGATCTGCGGTGGTTTCGCTTGTATCGGGCAGGACAAACGTAGCCGGCGCGATGGTTGCAGGTATCGCATCCAGTAGCCTGTCAAGCGCGTCGGACTGTGTTGTGCTTTCGCTTGCGATCAACAGAGGCCGCGAAATCTGATGCCGTGTCATTTCAGATGGAAGAGCGTCTTCCAACGCACGATCCGCAAAATGGATGCGTGTGAGGTAGGTGATCAGAGACACGAGCCGTACCCCCATTGCGAACTGTCTCGGGCAAGATCAGAGCGAGCGTTGGTTTTTGGTCTGGTATTTAAAAGGCGGGGCCAAAAACAGTCTTTGGCCCCGCAGTCGGGAGTTTTCTAAAACCGAGGTTTCAGCCGCCGCCCAAAGCGGCGCAATCCGGTGTATCGCGCGACGGAAGCCCCATCGCCGTAAACTCTTCAACCGTCATCCCAAGGGTCTGGTTGACGTCGTCTGTGCGCGACTTGAACTCGTTTTTGAGCCCGCCTTCACCGTCTTCGACCACTTCGTTGATAAAGACCGATCCCGTTGCCTGTCGGTTTTCGTTCAAGGTGACGGGACCCAGCGGTGTGTCCAGCGTCATGCTGGAAAGTGCCGCCTGAAAGGCTGCCTGACCATCGGACAGGTCGCCCTCAACCGCGTTCAGACCCTCAATCGCCGCAAGTGCGGCAACGTAATAACCAACGCCAAAGAGCGATGGCGACGGAAAGCGCTCGCCTTCCGGGAAGGCGTCCTGATAGGCAGCAACGTATTCCTGCCAAGCCGCATCGGGGTTGTCATCGGCCATTGGGCCGGATGTCGGTGTACCGATCAGCGCGTCTTTCGCGCGGCCACGCGACGTCAGAACCGTTTGATCCGCCATGATCGTACCGCCGATGAGGTTCGTTTCGGCCCCCGCCTGCGAATACTGATTGAGGAAGTTGATGGCGTCCGTGCCACCCACACCCAGATAAATCGCGTCCACGTCATCGGGCAGCGCTGCAATGACGCCACCAAAGTCAGAGGAGCCAAGCGGCACCCAGAACCGTTCAACTATCTCACCACCCGACCGGCAGAAATCGACAGCAAAACCAAGGAAGTTCGTGTAGCCAAAGGAATAGTCCGCCGCGACCGTCGCGACCTTGGTCCAGCCCTTTTCATTCACAACATACGACCCAAGACCTGCACCCCATTGCGCGCCATCAAGGTTGAAGCGAAAGAAGTTGTCCGCAGGATCAACCCAGGTCGTTTCCAGCGCGCCCGAGATGCCATTGATCACCGTATTGCCCGGAACCGTCTTGGCGTAATCCCGCATCGCAATGCCTTCAGAGCCGGAAAGTGGCCCAAGGATTATATCCACTCCATCCTGTTCTATCAGCTTGCGCGCCTGGCGCACGGTTGTGTCGGGCGTGGTATCCGTTGGTGCGACAACGGTTTCGATTTTCATGCCACCGGCCATGCCCCCTGCTTGCTGAATCGCAAGTTCGACATTGCGCACACCGTCCGCGCCGCCTTCGGCAAATGCGCCTTCAAGTGCGACCAGAATGCCGATTTTCACCGTCCCATCCTGCGCCATGGCGGCTGCGGGCAACATAAACGCGAGCGCAGAAACCGAGGCGATCAACGATCTTTTCATGGTTTTCCTCCCAAATTTTGGCACAGGCTACAGCGTTGATTTAATTCCGCCCGGACGCCTGCAGATCAAAACGTGGCGGAGCGAAAAGGCTACGCGACTTTCGCCAAAATCCAGACCACACGGAGTGCGCCGACATATCCAATAGTCTCATTTTTTTGCATCTGACATGTTGTCGGTAACACCCAAGCGGCGGTGGGAATTGAGACGCGAGAGGTTACGGTTGAGAAAATTTTGGCTTGGCGCAGGAACTACAATGGAGAACGACTGCACAGCGCTATTCCTGCTTCCAAATCAGCCGGTAGAGGATGTTGGCGATGTCCCGCACATCGGCTAGTCGGTCGATGCCCAGGATCATGGTCAGGATCAAGCGCCCGATGATCTGGCTGGTGGACGGGTCCTCCTCAAAATCACCCTTTAGAACGCCCCATCCGTGATGTTCTCCCAAAGCCCACGCAAAATCCCGGGTTCTCGCTCTTGCAGTGGCGCAGCGGCCTTCGGATCTTCGTAAGGCTGCCGTCCTGGGTGATCGTGAAAGTAGAACTCGACCTGCGTGTGCTCATCGGGAAGCGGGACGTGGGCCTCGCCATTCTGGTCTTTTGTGCTTTGTCTCGCGTCCGAAACGTTCACGTTGAGTCCGCAAAAGCTCCGCTTTCACTGGTTGCCGGATCAGTCACTTGTCAGAACGTGATCCGTGACCGATGTGCAAGGGTTGCTGTCCTGCTGCCCCAAGCTGACCTCCGCCTGTTTTTTGTTGAACGCAGTGACCCGGAAAAATGATCGCGTACGATCCAGGCGTTGGCAAAACCTTGGTCGTTCTGCTTGCAACACTCTTCAATCTGGCCAATTCAGCGCAACCGTCAAATAACCGACATAGCGCGCCAGAATGCGATTTCATGTTGCACACACCGCGCACACGAGACCAATCAAGCGTTTGAATTTAAATATGAAACCGTCCAATCCATCATGGGCGCAGCGGACAAGCGTGCGGCGCACTTTGCCAAGCGCACCGGTCTGTTCTGCGCGTCCTCCGGCGCCAGATAGCGATAGGAGGTTACAAAAGCTCCCAGTCACTTACGCCAAAGACGGCAGCCATAGAACAATGGCCGGGAACGCGACCAGCAACGCAATTGTAATCGCGTCCGCGATGAAGAAAGGGGTAACTCCCCTGAACACGTCCTGCACGCTCAGATCATCGCGCACGCCCGCAACCACAAAGCAGTTGAGACCGATGGGCGGTGTGATCAAACAGAACTCGGCCATCTTGACCACCAGAATGCCAAACCAGATCGCACACATTGGCCCTGACATGCCAAATGTACTGTCCGCCGCACTTACGAATTCGCCCCCATTGAGCGCCATCACGGCCGGGTAGACCACGGGCAGGGTCAAGAGCAGCATGCCAATTGCGTCCATGAACATGCCCAGCACGGCATACGCCAAAAGTATGCAAACCAGGATCAACATGGGCGACACGGTCAGCGAAGTGATCCAGTCCGAGAATGCACCCGGCAGATCAGCGAACCCGAGGAAGCGCACATAGATCAGGACACCCCAGATGATGGTAAAGATCATCACCGTCAGTTTGGCCGTCTCGATCAACGCGTCCTTCAGCTCAGTCAAGCGCATGCCTCGGTACACCGCCATGAGGAATACAATGAACGCGCCCACTGCCCCGCCTTCCGTCGGCGTCCCCCATGCGTCGCCAAAGGGGTTGTAGACAAAGAAGATGATGATCACGACAACCGCTACGATGGGCAGCGCAGGTGGTAGAGCCAGCAAACGTTCTTTCCATGTGAAACCGGTAACGGGCGGGCCAACGGTTTTGAAAATGACCGCGATACCGATGATCAGAATGGCGTAGACAAAGGCGGAAAATGCGCCGGGGATGAAACCGGCCAACAGCAGTTTACCCACATCCTGCTCGACGATGATTGCATAGATCACAAGGATGGCTGACGGCGGGATCAACGACGCCAGCGTGCCACCGGCTGCGACAACACCAGCCGCGAATTGTTTGTTATAGCCGATCTTAAGCATCTCTGGGATCGCAATACGGGCAAAGACGGCTGCGGTTGCGACCGATGCACCCGACACTGCGGCAAAGCCTGCGGTCGAGAACACCGTGGAAACTGCCAAGCCTCCCGGCACCCAGGCAATCCACTTCTTGGCCGCGTCAAAGAGTGCGGTGGTGAGCTTGGCGTAGTAGGCCAGATAGCCAATCAGGATAAAGGTTGGGATCAGGCTCAGCGCATGTGCGGACACCTTGGAATGCGGCACTTGGCCCGCAACCTTGACGCTGATTTCCAGCGCTTTTCCAAAGCGTTCCGGCGCGTAATCAAAGCCGTTCCAGCGCAACCAGACCAAGCCAACGAAGCCAGCCAAACCAGCCGCAAACGCAACACGCATTCCCAGAAAAACAAGGCACAGCATGCCGCCTGTAACCCACAGGCCAATTGTGATCGGGTCCATCAGTCTGCTCCGTCCAGGGCTTCGGCTTCTGCACGCGCTTGCGCGGCGACACTCTGGATCAACGGCACTGCAACTGGGCGCTCAAGGTTCAGCCAGAAGGCACGCGCATAGCCGACGGCTTGCAGCACAAGTCGGGCGCACAGCACGGCAAAGGCTATTGGCACCAGCAGTTTCGATGGCCAGATCGGCAGCGAGATATCGATGGAACTGTCCCGACTGCAAAACGGCCGTGCGCAGTCAAAGGAACGGTCGAAATGGGCCCATGCCCCCCAAACCAAAGCAATCATGAGGACAAGGATCAAAACCACCATGATCAGCTCGACCAGCCACAGCAGGCGTCCCCGCATGGCACCGATAATGATGTCCATACGAATGTGCCCACCGTTTCGCTGAACATAGGACACACCCATAATGGCGATCAGAGGCATCAGCATTTCGATCAGGTCTACGTAACCCATGAGCGGTGCTTCGAAAAACTCCCGGCCTGCGACCGAATAAGCGGCAAGGAACATGAGGGAAAAGGCGGCCAGTCCGCTTAACAAGGCCATGACCCGCTCAATTGGCAATAGCGCCCTATCCAAACGGCTTAGAACACTGGAGTCTTCCAGCACTGTGGATGCACCTGCCATCCCTGCCCCCTGTTTTTATGTGTTTAGGGCGGGCCATGTGACCCGCCCCTTTAAGGCTTAGCTTCCGCCTTTGGCGTCAGCGAGTGTTTTGACGACCAGGTCATACAGTTCCTGACCGGGCAAGCCCTGCCCTTCCATGTCCGCGATCCACGCGTCACGTGCGGGATCAGCTGCAATCGACCGGAACTCGGCAATCACTGCGTCGTCGATCTCGACCTTTTGCACGCCCTTCTCTTCAAGAACACTGTCCCAACGCTCGAGCAATTCGGCATAGTTGGCCAGGTAGTGATCAATCGCCTCGGAAACCGAGCTTTCGAGCGCTGCCTTGTGCTCGTCCGACAAGCTGTCATATGCGTCGATATTCACAACCACCGGGCAGTTCACGGTGCCGGGGTTCAGGTTGGCCGTCCACCAGTCAGCCTGGTTGATCGTACCAAACGACAGGTGTGCGTGCTGGGCAAATGCCACCGTGTCCACAACACCGGACTCCATCGCCTGATAGGCCTCGGTTGCGGTGACAGATGTCGGAACGCCACCGACGCTTTCAAAGGCCTTGCCCAGGCCGCCTGTTGCGCGCACGCGCATACCTTCAAAGTCTGACAGCGTTGTCTTAGGTTCGCCCGTCCCGACCAAGTTGTACTGCGGCATCGGCGAGGTCATCAGAAGGCGTGCGTTCCACTGCTCCATCTCCTCGACGGCAGCGGGGTGTTGGTAGACGGCGGTCGCCACCGCCACTTCTTGCTCCAGGTTCTCGACCCCGAGGAACGGCAATTCCAAAACGGTGATCACCCGGTTCTTGTCCCGGTGATAGCCTGCGCAGAACTGTGCCATTTCGAACGCACCGATCGAGATGCCATCAAGGTTCTCGCGGTTCTTGGACAAGCCACCATAGCTGATGTTCATGGTGAATTCGCCGTTTGTCTTTTCAGAGACCAGCTCGGCCAGTTTTTCAACATGCTCGGTAAAGGCACGGCGCTTGCCCCAGACCGACACATTCCATTCCGTGGCCGCGGCTTCGAGCGCAAATGTACATGATACAGCGGCAACAACGCCGCCCAACGCGAATTTGTTCATGATGTTTCTCCCTTGATGCGGGACCTGACGGCCCGCTTAGAGTGGAAGCTAGCGTGGCGGCCTCGCGCTGCCAAGGGGCTGCAAACCGGCCAAATGCCAGCTTGATTCTCAAGCAACCGCCGTCGCTGCGATGCAGCAGGTGTTTTATCGCGGCTTTTCAAGTGCGTGGCGCGAAGATGCAGCGGGCCACCCTTCAAGGGATTTCGACAAAAAATATGTGTAAGTCATTGTAATTTATCAAATTTATCACCTCATCCGTCACATCACACGGCTTTGGCCCGACCTATACAACCAACGTCCCATTTATTTCCTTCTGCTCTGCATTGCGTATTATCACCAACAGAGGGAGGAGGCCGCGCGCACGGTTGCGTCATCATGGAGGATGGCACGTAAATCTTGCGCACCTCCAACAAGAATAGGACGACCCGGAGGAACCATGCCCGAAACCAAAACACACGCGCCACATCCCGATCTGGCCGCCAATGCACATGTGAATGCGGCCCGCTATGACGAGATGTATGCGGCATCCATGAGCGACCCGGCGGCCTTTTGGGGTGAGCAAGGGAAACGGGTGGACTGGATGACGCCCTATAGCGAGGTCAAGGACGTGTCCTATGATTTCGGCAACGTGTCGATCAATTGGTATGCGGACGGCACACTGAACGTCTCCGCCAACTGCATCGACCGGCATCTTGCAAAACGTGGCGATCAGACGGCCATCATCTGGGAACCCGACGATCCCAATGATACCGCCAAGCACGTCACCTATGCAGAGTTGCATGCAGAGACGTGCAAAATGGCCAATGTGCTCAAGGGGCTGGGCGTTAGCAAAGGTGATCGGGTGGTGATTTACATGCCGATGATCCCCGAAGCCGCCTATGCCATGCTGGCTTGCGCACGTATCGGTGCGATTCATTCCATTGTATTTGCGGGGTTTTCGCCCGACGCGCTGGCAGCGCGCGTATCAGGCTGCGATGCCAAGGTGGTCATCACCGCCGACGGCGCCCCCGCGGGGGCCGCGTGACCAACCTCAAGGACAATGTGAACCAAGCGCTGATCAACGTGATCAACGATACCAAGTGCCTGGTGGTGCAACGCACGGGACAGCAAATTGCATGGCGCGACGGGCTGGACTATTGGCTGCATGAAGAAACGGCCAATGTCCCGGCAGAGTGTCCACCGGAAGAGATGGGCGCAGAGGATCCTCTGTTCATTCTTTATACGTCTGGTTCGACGGGACAGCCCAAGGGTGTCGTCCACACCACCGGCGGCTACCTTGTCTATGCATCGCTCACGCACGAGATCACCTTCGACTACAAGGATGGTGAGATTTACTGGTGCACAGCAGATGTAGGTTGGGTGACCGGTCACAGCTACATCGTCTACGGCCCGCTGGCGAACGGGGCCACAACCCTGATGTTCGAAGGGGTGCCGACCTACCCCGATGCCAGCCGCTTCTGGCAGGTCTGCGAAAAGCACCAGGTGGCACAGTTCTATACTGCGCCTACGGCCATTCGTGCCCTCATGGGCCAAGGCAATGATTACGTGACCAAGTGCGATCTGAGCAGCCTTCGCATACTGGGTACGGTTGGCGAACCAATCAATCCGGAAGCCTGGAATTGGTACAATGACGTGATCGGCGGCGGGCGATGCCCCGTTGTAGACACGTGGTGGCAAACCGAAACAGGTGGCCATCTGATGACGCCCCTGCCCGGTGCCCATGCGACCAAGCCGGGCGCGGCGATGAAACCGTTCTTCGGGATCAAGCCATTGGTTCTGGAGCCTGCCACCGGCGACGTCATTGAAGGCAATGGTGTTGAAGGGGTGCTGGTCATCGCAGACAGTTGGCCGGGCCAGATGCGCACAGTCTGGGGCGATCACGAGCGCTTCGAGAAAACCTATTTCTCTGACTACAAAGGCTACTACTTCACCGGCGATGGATGTCGCCGGGACGAAGATGGCGACTACTGGATCACCGGCCGCGTGGATGACGTGATCAATGTCTCAGGGCACCGGATGGGCACGGCCGAGGTGGAAAGCGCACTTGTCGCGCACGCAAAAGTGGCCGAGGCTGCAGTGGTCGGCTATCCCCACGACATCAAAGGTCAGGGCATCTATTGCTATGTCACCTTGATGAACAACGAGAAACCGACCGAAGAATTGCGCAAGGAGTTGCGCACATGGGTCCGGTCCGAGATTGGCCCCATCGCCTCCCCCGATCTGATCCAGTGGGCGCCGGGCCTGCCCAAGACACGATCAGGCAAGATCATGCGCCGCATTCTGCGCAAGATTGCTGAGGATGATTTTGGCGCATTGGGCGATACATCAACCCTCGCCGATCCGTCCGTGGTTGAGGACCTGATCGAAAACCGGATGAACAAAAGCTGACCAAGCGGGGCCGCTTCACGCGGCCCCATGCGGCAACCCGATCACGCCAAATGACTTGCATATTCCGCCAAGCCGCTGGCTTGGTCGGGCAAATGTGGTCACACTGGCACCATGACCGCGACGCAAGAAACCTATTACAAGATTGCCCGGACGACCGAACAGTTGTGTGGGCTGTTGCAAGTGGATCCGACCGCCGTGATGCGGCGCATGCGGTTTCCGCCGGACTTTCTGCAAAACGAAGGGCGCGGCGTGTCCGCGGCGGACTATTTTGCGGGATGGAATGCAATCCTTGCCGAAGCAGATCGCGAAGACACCCCGCTCATGCTTGGTCGCGCCTATGCCCGCGGGCCATTCAACCCCGCATTCTTTGCCTTTACGTGCAGCCCCAACGTGGCCGTTGGACTGGAGCGACTGTCACTGTTCAAACCCCTGACCGGTCCACTCGTTCTCGGACTCAAGCGCACGCCATCGCAGGCTCTGGAGATCCACAAATCTTCGAACCAACCCAGCCTGCCCTTACCCGCGACCTTTGCAGCAACCGAGCTGGTCTTTCTGACCGAGGCGATACGCGCCTGCACCGGTCATCATGTGACACCGCGGACCGCCCGGCTGCCCGAACGGCTTGCCTGCCATGACGCTTTGGAAGAGTTCATCGGCATTCCCATTGAAACGGGAGGACCGAATATGATGATGCTTGCGCCCGAGGATGCCGACCGCAAGTTACTGTCGGCTGATCCGGCGCAATGGGCGCAGCTTGAACCTGGGTTCAAACGTCAGATGCAATTGCAGACCTCGGAACAGGCGATAACGGCACGGTTGCGCACAACACTGGCGGAAATGCTACCCGCTGGCGAAGCCACCATCGACGCCGCAGCGCGACGCATGCGGTTGAGCACCCGTAGCCTGCAACGGCATCTGCACGACGAAGGCACGCGATTTCAACAGGTCCTCGACACCACACGCGCAGACCTGGCGCGCGACTACCTGACCTCAACAGACTTGAACGTGGCCGAAATCAGCTACTTGCTTGCTTATCGCGACCCGAACTCCTTCTACCGCGCCTTCAACACATGGACCGGTCAAACGCCGCAGTCCGTACGCGCCACCGCCAATAGCTAGACGGCCTGCGTCACGTCGTGGCGATAAACCCAATCCTGCCGTGCATGTATCAGCCCGGGCACAATGCGCGCACCAAGAGCCATTGGCCCATAAAACGCGATACTGCCCAGCGGAGTGGCCTTGTGAAACATACGCGCGTTGGCGGCTGATCCCGCCTGGATACGTGCGGTACGGTCAATACGCAGGTCAAAATAGCGCTGCAAACCAGGCTCGACCGATGCAGCATTGTCAAGCACAGCCGCAAGCGTCCACGCATCCTCCAGCGCCTGCACCGCCCCTTGTGCCATGGATGGCAACATCGGATGCGCTGCATCGCCCAACAGGGTGACCTGCCCCTCATGCCAGCGGGGCAAAGGCGTCCGATCAAACAGGGCCCAGCGGTTCAAAACCCGGGCTTTTGCAATCAGCCCCGCGACAATTGGATGCCATCCGTCAAAGGCGGCCATCGCATCATCACGGCTGCCCTCGATCCGCCAACCTTCGGGCGCTGGCTCCGGCTCTTCAACCATGCCGACGAAGTTCGCCAATGTACCAGCGCGCAACCGCGTGGTGACGGCGTGGCGCTTGTCGCCCGCCCAGACACATGCCGTTGGCGGGGGCGGACGATCCAGTTCATCGACTGGCACCACCGCGCGCCAGGCAATATTGCCTGTGTATCGTGGCTTGTCCGGACCCAGCATTTGCTGACGGACCGCCGAATGCAGCCCATCGGCCCCAACAACCAGATCACCCGAGGCGCGGCTGCCATCAGTAAAAGCCACAGCACCGTCCGGATCATACCCAGAAACACCAAGACCGGTCTGCACGGCATCCGGTGACAACTCGTTCAAACGCTCCACCAACGCATCCACCAAGTCGACGCGATGGATATGTATGTATGGTGCGCCCCAGCGCTGGGCCGCATACCCTTTCATAGGAAGTGAAAACACCTGACGACCTGATACGCCCAGGCGCATCTCGATCGCTTCCGGTTCGAAGAGCGTCCGCGTCATGTGCGCAGACACGCCCAGCGCCTCAAGCACATGCCAGCCGTTAGGTGAGATTTGCAGCCCCGCACCCACTTCGGTCAACGCCGGGGCCTGCTCGAACACGGACACATCCCAGCCTCGCAAGCGCAAGGCAATCGCAGTGGACAGCCCTCCTATACCACCGCCGACGATCAATGCCTTCATGTCAGCGCTCCGTCCGCCCGAAGCGCGTCAATACTTGTCTGATCGTAACCGAGCTCGGACAGTACGGCCTCAGCGTCCTGCCCGGGTGCCGTCGACGATTTTGGATTACGCGGTGGAGTGTGATTCAGACGGGGCGCGGGTGCGGCCTGCCAAACGTCGTCAACGGACAAGTAGGTACCACGGCCCGCCATGTGCGGGTCATCCCGCGCTTCCTCCATCGACAGAACCGGTGCAACGCAGGCGTCCGTCCCAGCAAAGATGCGAGCCCATTCATCGCGCGGGCGCCGTGCAAACAATGTAGAGAACTTGCCGGTCAGTGCAGGCCATCTGCTTCGATCATTCTGATCCGGCAAGCTGATCGGCTCCAGCTCAAGCCCCGCAAGCAAGGCTGCATAAAATTGCGGTTCCAAGGCTGCGACGGCGACATCGCGCCCGTCAGCACAACGGTAACAGCGATAGAACGGTGCACCGCCATCCAACCAGTTCTGTCCGGGCTGATCAGTCCAAAACCCGTTGGCCATAAAGCCGTGCAGCAGCCCCATCATGGCCGGAACGCCATCCACCATGGCAGCATCAACCACCTGACCTTTGCCCGTCCAACCCCGTGCAATGACCGCAGAAAGAACCCCGAAAATCAGGAACATGGCCCCACCGCCGTAGTCCGCGATCAAGTTCAATGGCGGGCGCGGCGGTGCATCAACTGTCGCCATCAGGCTGAGCACACCCGTTTGCGCCAGATAGGTCAAGTCATGACCTGCGGTCTGCGCCAGCGGGCCGTCCTGCCCCCACCCGGTCATGCGGCCATAAATCAACGTGTCCGGCGTGTCATCCGGCCCCAAGCCAAGACGCTCCATCACGCCCGGGCGAAAACCTTCGATCAGGATATCAGCCTGTGCAAGCAAATCATGCGCAATACCTCGGCCCGTATCTGACTTCAGATTCAAGGCAATCGACCGCTTGCCGCGCCGGTTCACGTCGTACGGATCGGCAGGACCGGAGGCGCGGTCAATCACCACAACATCTGCCCCCATGTCAGCCAGAAGCTGCCCCGCCAACGGGGCCGGGCCAAGCCCGGCAAACTCAATCACCTTCAACCCGTGCAACGGTCCTGTCATCCATGTGCCTCAATCGTACCATCCGCAACCCAGCCATCAAAAACAGCCAGCGCTGCATCCACAAACGCATCGTCATTGATGTGAGCGGCAACCTCGGTAAACCCCAATGGTTCGGTGATCACCGTGCGCATCTCGTCGCAAAAGATGGCCAGCCCCTCTGGATCATGCGCCGGTTGCCCCAGACGATCCCATTCTTCGATCCCGCCAGATGGAAGGATCACATGCGCCGGGGTGTCACTCGCCTTGAGCCGCTTGGCAATTTCACGCGCGGTCGCGCGGCGTTCTTCCGCGTTGAATGCAGAGCATTTGATCAATCGATTATGCGCGTGGAACGGGCGGTCGCGATATTGCTCCGGGATCTCCTGCCAGCCCGCAAAGTCAATCAGGTCAAGACAACCCGGCGCGACGATCCGGGGAATGCCCGCGCGCCCTGCATTCAGCATGCGATCTTCACCGCCATTCACCACGGACCCCGCCATCAGGTTGCCAAGTTCGGACAGGGCAAAATCCATGACGCACACAAAGCCACCCTCGCGCGCAATGCTTTCAAACGCCATGCCGCCCATGCCGGTGGCGTGAAAGATCGCAACCTCGTACCCCCGCGCCTCCAGCTCTGGTTTCAGGCGCTTCATGTATCGCAGGCAAGATGAGCCAAGCGATGTCATACCAACCATTGGACGATTAGCCGCCGGAGGCTCAACGGCGCGTGCAGCCCCCAATACCGCCCCCGCCGCCTGGCTCAGCGATGCTTTGCAGACCGAATTCAGACCATAGAGGCCACCCGCCCACAGGATCATCTGTATGTCAGCCGACAACCGGTCTGTCGGGATGACTGGCGAAAAACTGACCGTGGACACCACATATTTGGGAACCCCCAAGGGCAACGCCTGACAGATATCCAGCGCGACATCCGTGCCCATGGAGCCGCCCAAGATGACCACCCCATCAAACCGTCCTTGATCCAGCAATGACCGCGCCAGCACACTCGCCCCACGCGCCATGATCTGCATGGCGGTGTTTTCATCACCGCTGTCGATCACCGCTTGAATGGTTGTGCCTGCCGCCTCCGCCACTTCAGATTTCCAGACATCGACTGGACGTTCGGGATCACCCAAAACCGAAATGTCCATTGCCAGCACGCCACCACCCATGGCGGTGATACGCTCGGCCATGTAGGTCAGTTCGTCATTCTTGGTATCGTAGGTCCCGACAACCAAAATGGTCTTGTCCGCCATATGCGCTTTCCCTTGCCATGCCACGACATGCAATCACAGGCGATCAAACAGGGAAACCGGAAAAGCTGTCGCGATCAGAGGCATCCAGACATGAGTGTTCAGAAACGCCATTCATGGGTGGTGCACGCGCCTACTTTTAGCTGAACACGCGACCCAAGACGGATTGCCGCCAGCATCAGGATCCTAGTCTAAAGACACAGCCGCCCAAACAAGGTCGTGGTCTGATAGCGGTTGCCCCGCGTCTGACAGCGACGTCCTGACACCACAGTCCCGGCAGCGCAAACCGCGTCCAGCAATCCAATCCAGCTTCATTTGCCGATCCGGATGCGGCGTGATCAGGCTGGGTCTCGTTGTCACACCCTCAGCTGTAAACTCCCACGAATAGCCGCGGCTTTCGGCCAGAGAAAACAGGGTTTCCTCGCGCCAGTCAAAGTCTGGCGGCATGTGGTTCCCGGTATTCAAATCACCGCCGATCACCACCGGGCCACTTGGCGCAAAATCGTCGATGGCATCCAACAAGATATCAAATTGGCGATGGCGATGTGGTGCATCCGCATTGCTTTCCAAATGCGTGGAAACAACTGTTATGGGTCCCTTCTCTGTCGGCAGTTCCGCCAACAAGGCCATCCGACCACCGACACGCGGCTGCTCCGGGTCCGATGCTCCGCTGTCGCTCGCAAACCAATGTCCATGATCATCGAGCCGAACCATCGTCACCCGATCGAAGGGAACGGCGGACAGGATTGCATTGCCGTGCCAGCCAAGCACATTGAAGTCGTCGGTGCACAGCGGCAGTTCAGTTGGGCCGCCTAGTCCCAACTCATGGAACTCGACTCCATAGGCGTAAACCATCGACAACGCGTCGGCAAAGCTTGCGGTTGTGTGGCGCTGGTTGGTACGGGCCATACCGTTGTCCACCTCTGACAACAGCACCACATCAGGCTTGATCGGTTCAAGATGATCCGCACAGGCTTCGGGGAACAGACACCGTTCAACATTCCATGCGACCACCGTAATGTCGCTTGGCAAGCGGTCCCGCTGCGCCCTGCCCCCACATTGAACCACGTTCATGGCAGGAATACCGTTCAGCAGCTGACGATGCGCGTCCGCCGTGCGCGGGGCAGACAGAATACGCGCGCGCTGTTCTTCGCTCACCGGTTCAAGAACCGTCCGAACATCGGTGATCATATCGCTTTACCGGTCTCCGGTTGGAACAGCCGGATCGCATCCGGTTTGATCTGCAGCCTGACCTCGCCTTCGGTTGCGGCGGCGTCCTTGCCGATATGAACGGTAAAGGCGTGCCCAGCCAAACGGCCATGCAACAGGCGATGGGCTCCCAGCTCTTCCACGATTTCAATCGTAAAGGGCGTCGAACCGGCTTCATCTATGAAAACGTCTTCAGGGCGAATGCCCATTGTGACCGGCCCGGAATAGGCTTGGTCCAAGGGAGCGGTCAGTACGGTGCTGCCGTTCATACGGATTTCGCCATTTTCCAGCTGCGTATCTATCAGGTTCATTGGCGGCGCGCCCATAAAGGACGCGACAAATTTCGACGCCGGATTGTGATAGATCTCTGCCGGGGTGCCGATCTGCTCGATCTCGCCACCGTTCAAGACAATGATACGATCCGCCATGGTCATGGCCTCGACCTGATCATGGGTCACATAGATCGACGTCACACCAAGACGTCGCTGCAAGGCCTTGATTTCGATCCGCATTTGGTTGCGCAATTTGGCGTCCAGGTTGGACAATGGCTCGTCGAACAGAAACAACGCCGGATCGCGCACCACGGCACGCCCCATCGCGACGCGCTGGCGTTGACCACCAGACAGTTGCGAAGGCTTGCGGTCCAACAAGGCGCTCAGATCGAGCATCTTGGCGGCATCCTGCACCTTCGCCTCGATCTCGGCGGCAGAGGTGCCACGGTTCTTGAGGCCATAGCCGATGTTCTTACGGACAGTCATGTGCGGATAAAGCGCATAGTTCTGAAAGACCATGGCGACATCCCTGTCCGCCGGATCAACGTCATTGACCTCGCGGTCTCCTATGTTCAGCGAGCCAGCGGTTATGTCCTCAAGGCCAGCCACCATGCGCAAAAGCGTTGACTTGCCGCAGCCTGATGGCCCCACAAGGACAACAAACTCACCGTCCGCAATGTCAAAGCTGGAAGGCTTCACCGCCTCAAATCCATTCGGGTAGGTTTTTCCAACCCCGTTCAGTGTAACTTGTGCCATTGGCGGTGTTCCTACTTGTCTGACTCGGTCAGGCCCTTGACGAACCAACTCTGGAAGAAAATGACGATCAGGACCGGCGGCAGCATCGCGATGATCGCAAGCGCCAGGGCCTGGCCGTATTCTGGGATGGAGTTTGCATCGATCATCGTCTGATAGATCTGCTTGATGCCCCGTACGAGGGTAAACAACCCCTCGTCAGTGGTGATCAGCGTGGGCCACAGATACTGGTTCCATCCGAAGACGAACATGATGATAAAGATCGCGGCAATCATGGTTTGCGACAACGGAACCAGAATATCGATGAAGAATTTCACCGGACCTGCCCCATCAATCCGGGCCGCCTCTGCGAGTTCTTCGGGCACTGATCGGAAGAACTGCCGGAAAAAGAATGTGCCCGTGGCGGATGCGATCAGCGGCACGATAAGACCCGAATACGTGTTGGCGAGGTTGAGGCGTTGAATAGCCTCGTAAGATGGCAGGATGCGCACTTCCAAAGGCAACAGCAGCGTTGTGAAGATGATCCAGAAGGCAAAGGTCGCAAAGCGAAGGCGGAAATAGACAAGGGCATAGGCGGCCAACATCGAAATGATGATCTTGCCGATGGCGAAACCCAACCCAAGGATCAGTGAGTTCTTGAGCATCACCATACCGTCGATCGTGGCAGTGAAGCCGCCCTTTTCAAACAGAGCCTTAGAATAGTTTTCTGCCAAGTGGCTTCCGGGAACGAACGATATGCCTTCTCGCGCAATCTGAACCGCGCTGTGACTGGACGTGATGAACGCAAGTGCCACGGGCACGAGCATGAAGAGCGCCCCGAGAATGAGGATCGTATGGTCGAATACGGGCGTCCATTTAAAGGACTTGCGGGTCTGTGTGCGTGCCATGACGTGGACCTCAGCTATAGTGAATGCGGCGTTCAATCAGCCGAAACTGAAAGACGGTAAGGACAAGGACCAGAACCATGAGGATCACGGATTGAGCTGACGAACCGCCCAGATCGTTTCCACGGAACCCGTCCATGTAAACCTTATAAACAAGGGTCATTGGATTGTTCCCGGGCTCGCCCTTCACCAGCGTATCGATGATGCCGAATGTGTCGAACAGCGCGTAGGTGATGTTGATGATCAACAGGAAGAATCCAGTCGGGGCGAGCAGTGGAAAGGTGATGTCCCAGAACCTGCGAACGCCCGAGCGATTGTCGATCATGGCCGCTTCGCGCACCGCCCGCGGAATGGATTGAAGGCCCGACAGGAAGAAGATGAAATTGACCGGAATTTGCTTCCAGACAGAGACAACGATGAACGCCGTGGCCGTGGAGTTATAGTCCACCAGAATTTTGAAATCCCAGCCCAGCGCCTTGAAAAAATCCGTCATGGGCCCCGTGTGCTGGTGAAACAGCATGATGCCCATGAACCCCGCCACCGGCGGCGCCACGGCATAGACCCACATCAAAAGCGTGCGATAGCTCTTGGCACCCCTGATGACCTTGTCCGCCTTCACGGCCAACAACAAGGCGATAGACAGTGAAAAGAAGGTCACAAGAACTGTGAACACCACGGTGAACCACGCGATCCGCATATACTCCGAATTCGCTGTCAGGTCGGTGTAATTTTCAAATCCCACAAATGTCGACCCAAAGCCAAACGGGTCCTGAAGATAAAAAGACGACTGAACCGCCCAGCCTGCTGGCCAATAGAAAAATATCGCGATGATCGAAAGCTGCGGAAAAAGCAATGCTACAGGCAGCCAAACGCTGGTAAACCCGGCTCGTTTCATTCGGAATCCCTTTGCAGAAAAGTGGCGGCCGCACTGAACGGTCGCCACCCAAGTATGAAACGTGCGGCTTAGCCTTGGGTCTTGGCGAAGCGCTCCAACAGCTTGTTGGATTCTTTCTCGATCGCCGCAAAACCGCTTTCGACATCGGTTTCACCGGTCAGGATGCGGCCGTATTCACGGTTCATCACGTCACGGATCTGGACGTAAAAGCCCATACGGTAGCCCCGAGTGAACTCGCCGGCAGGCAGCGAAAGCTGCTGGATGCCAACCTCGGCCGCCGGAAACTTGTCATAGTGGCCGTCCGCCTTGGCCGTTTCGTAGGCGGCTTCCGTGATCGGCACGTAACCTGTCGCCTGGTGCCAGAAATACTGCGTATCGGAGGCTGTCAGGTAACTGAAGAATTCAGCAGTTGCCTTGTTTTCCTCTGCCGATTGTCCAGACATGGCAAACAGTGCCGCGCCACCGATAAAGGTTTGTGTGGGTTCGGTTGTCACACCTTCCCAATAGGGCAGCATCGTCGCCGAGAAATCAAAGCCCAGGTCCTTGGCCAGCAATCCGCCGAAGGAGCCCGAAGATCCTAGCCACATCGCGACATTGCCGTCCTCGAACGGCTTGGCGTTGTCACCCCAACCGGTGCCGTACCATTCAAACAGCCCCTGATCTTTCCAATCTACCAAGGCAGAAAAATGTGCCTTGATGGCAGGGTTGTTGATCATGATCTGCGTGTCGTTGCTGTCGTATCCGTTATTGTTGGAGGCGAACTGCAGGTTGTGCCGGGAAAAGAAATTCTCGGTGAAAATCCACGGCAGGTGCGATTGGCTCAGCGGAATGTACCCGGCCTCTTTCAACGCCGGAGCGGTGACATTGGCGAATTCTTCCCACGTTGCGGGCGGCGTGACACCGGCTTTCTCAAGCGCCTGCACATTGTAGTACATGATCGGCGTCGAAGAATTGAACGGCATGCCGATCATCTTGCCATCCGCATCTGCATAGAAGTAACGCACACCAGCGATGTAGTCGTTGATGTCAAAATCGATGCCATTGTCCGCCAGCAGGTCCTGCACCGGGATAGTCGCACCTTGCGCACCGATAACCGTGGCTGCACCGGCATCAAAAACCTGGATGATGTTGGGTTGTTCACCCGCACGGAAGGCCGCGATGCCGGCAGTCAACGTTTCTTCATACGAACCTTTGAAAACGGGCGTGATTTTGTATTCGTCCTGGCTTGCGTTGAAGCCTGCGGCAACTTCGTTGACCGTTTCTCCAAGCTGGCCTCCCATCGCATGCCAGAAGGTGATTTCGGTTTCGGCCAAGGCCGCTTGGCCTGCAAATGCGATGCTGAAAGCAGCCGCGCCCAGTTTGAAAGATTTCATTACATTGCTCCGTGTGTCGTGAGACTAATAGAGTTTGGCAACTGGTGTCGGGACGTCTTTAGACCCCGGCAGGTCCAGCTGCTGTTTGGTTACAGGGAATAAACTGCCCCATGCTGCACGGAATGTGCACACGTGTTCAGTACGAGTTAAATGTAACGGCGATGCTACGGTTTCAGTTCCGTCTTGAAAAGTTTTTCCTACAACGGGAAGGTGCATGCGGATGCCCCAAACATCAATGAAACGCTTATAAATATGGCCAAACGCAAACGTATTACTGCTCAAATGGTGGCTGATCGTGCGGGCGTTTCGCGGTCTGCGGTGTCTCGTGCCTTCACCAAAGGCAGCTATTTGGAAGAATCAAAGCGCCGTCGAGATCTTGGGAATCGCGGCCGAAATTGGGTACCAGCCAAACGCACTCGCCGCGGGCCTGCAGGGCGGACGCTCCCGTTTGGTGGCGGTGATCGAGGGGGACATTCGCAACGCCCATGACACAACCCTGATCAGCCGATTGTGCAGCGCGCTCAATGCAAATGGCTTTTGGCCCATTCTTGTCAGCGGGACGCGGATCAACGGGTATACAGAGGCTCTGGCTTTTCCGCTGGATGCATTGATCGTGCGCGGCGGCAGCATGTCAAAAGACCTTGTCCACCGATGTGCCAAGCTCGGTATTCCAATGATCTGTTACGGGCGCCCGACCGAAGAGCTCAACATCGATTCAGTCCACTGCAAGAACCAGGCAGGGATGCAATTGGCAACCGAACTTCTGGTGTCAAAGGGCCGGCAAAAATTCGGTTTTCTTGGTGGACCGGACCAGTTCTATTCCTCCATGAAGCGGCGGAAAGGAGTGTTGAACGCACTCGAAAACGCGGGCTTGGATTTGCAGGCGGAGGCGGCCAGTGATTTTTCAGTGGATGGTGGTTTTACCGCAGCAAACACCCTGCTCGCGGAAAACAGACACATAGATGCGCTCGTCTGCGCAAATGATGCCATGGCCATTGGCGCACTCGGAGCGGCCCGCGCGCTTGGGATCGCCATACCAGACGCCTTGTCGATCGTCGGCTTCGATGATGCCGACATGGCGGATTGGCAGATCACACAGCTGACCACCGTGCGGAATCCGCTTGAGACGACAGTTCAGGAAGTTCTCAATCTGCTTGTCGACCGGATCAACAATCCCGATAGAGAGTGTCGTACGATCCGGGTCGAACCACAGCTTGTAATCCGCGGAACACACTAGTGTGGTTTGAGTGTTGCTTGCCAAAGCAACGTCGCTGCAACACAGCCGCCGCCGCAGAAAGCACCCATCAACTCAAGAGGGGAGCACTGTTTTGGCCGGTGAACGGTCCAGCCAATCACAAACCGGCGGGCCAGGTCGCGATTTCAACTCGGAAGGGTGGCGTGACCAGTCTGCCGCCCTATCTTTTTAAGTACCCACGTTCAGCACGGAGATCTAGGCATGGCACTTTCACTCAAGATCAATGGCAAGACCCAAGAAGTGGAGGCTGACCCCGGCACCCCGCTGCTGTGGGTCATACGCGATGAACTCAATATGACCGGCACCAAATTCGGGTGCGGTGTCGCGTCCTGTGGCGCCTGCACTGTGCATCTGAACGGCGAACCTGTCCGGTCTTGCCAAACCTACATCGAGGACGTCGAAGGTGCAGAGATCACGACGATCGAAGCCATCGGGGACAACGCAATCGGGGCCGCTGTGCAACAGGCATGGGTGGAACTGGACGTGGTTCAATGTGGTTACTGCCAGTCCGGGCAAGTCATGTCTGCCGTCGGCCTCCTGTCCGAAAACCCAAAGCCATCCGCTCAGGAGATTGACGACTACATGTACGGGAACGCCTGCCGCTGCGCCACGTACCAACGTATCCGCGCGGGCATTCAGCGCGCCGCAGACATCCTGGAGGCTTGATCATGACTGTGAACACATCCCGCCGCAGTTTTCTCAGGGGTGCTGCAGCCGCAAGCGCCGTATTGGTGGTCGGCATTCGCCCCGATGGCGCGCTAGCCGCCGCTGGAAATCCATCAATGCTGACACCCTTCGTGCAGGTTGGTGCCGATGGGTCGGTGACGGCCATCATCAAGCATTTCGAAATGGGTCAGGGTCCGTCAACCGGCCTCACAACGCTGATTGCCGAGGAAATGGGCCTGTTGATGGACCAGATCGGCTATGATTTTGCCCCGTCGAACCCACAGGTTTACAACAACACCCTCTTCGGCCCGATGCAGGGCACAGGCGGCTCAACAGCAATGGCCAACTCTTATCTGCAATATCGCCAAGCCGGCGCCGCCGCGCGCGAGATGCTTTTGCAAGCAGCAGCGGATGAATGGAGTGTGGACGCCAGCACACTCAGAATCGAAGACGGCATTATTTCCGGCCCGGCGAATGCCGCACCCCTCGGTCAGTTTGTGGAAGCGGCCGCCACTCTCGATGCGCCAGCAGAACCGCGCCTCAAGGATCCATCCGAGTTTCGCTTGATCGGCAACCCCGATGTCCGTCGCCTCGACAGCGCTGCGAAAGGCAACGGGACAGCGGTTTTCGCAATGGACATTCGGCGCCCGAACCAGATGGTTGCCATGATTGCCCGCCCCGAACAGCAACGCGCCACCGCCATCAGTGTCGATGCCACAGACGCCGAAGGGATCAAGGGGTTCATCAGCGCCGCGATCCTGCCCAATAAGGCGGGCGTGGCTGTATTTGCCGAAAATACATGGGCCGCAATGCAGGCCCGCGATGCGCTTTCAATCGAATGGGACACCTCAAACGCGGAAACCCGCAGTTCAGACCAGATCGAGGCGGACATACGCACAGCACTTGAGGCCGAACCGACCTATAATGTGAACAACGCAGATGTGCCTGCCGTGCAAGCGGCAATCGACGGCGCGGACACCGTGGTTGAGGAAACCTTCTACTTCCCCCTCCTTGCCCACGCCCCGATGGAGCCGCTCAACTGCACCATCGAACAGACCGAGGATGGCGGCATTCTGCTGCATGACGGGTGCCAGATCCCAACGATCCCCCATGGTGCGATTGCCCAAATCTTCGACCTGCCCTTCGAAAAAGTGCAGATCAAGACCGTGCTGGCAGGCGGATCGTTCGGGCGCCGGGCAACGCCCAGCGCCGACTACCAGGTCGAAGCCGCGCTCGCCTTCTCACTCACCGACCGATCACGCCCCGTGCATCTGGTCTGGTCGCGCGAGGATGACCTGCGTTCAGGCTACTACCGCCCAGCCTTTGGACACAAAGTGCGGGTCGGGTTGGACGGATCAGGCAACATCGTTGGTTGGGAACACCGCGTCGCTGGCCAATCGATCATGAAGGGCACGCCATTCAGATCCTTTGCTGTGCATGATGGCGTCGACCACTCCTCGATCGAAGGGACCTCGGACAGCCCGTACCAAATTCCGGGTGCAGCCTTTGGTTTGACAGATACCGAAAAGGCAACCAGCACCTTGTGGTGGCGCGCGGTCGGGCACACGCACACGGCCTATGTCATGGAGGTCATGATGGACATGGCTGCCAAGGCAGCTGGAATTGACCCCGTTGAATTCCGCCTGGCCTATCTCTCTGGTGACGGAGTTGACCAAACCCGCAAGGCAGGTGTCCTGAAACTGGTCGCCGAGAAAGCAAACTGGGGTAACCCTGCCGAAGGTCGCAGCCAAGGCATCGCCGTTCACAAATCCTTTGGCTCTTACGTGGCTGAAGTCGTGGAAATCTCCGGCAACGCAGAAGACGGAATCAGGATCGAAAAAATCACCTGCGCCGTCGATTGCGGTGTCGCGGTGAACCCGGACGTCATCAAGGCACAGATGGAAGGCGGAATTGGGTACGGCATCGGCCACAACATGCGTGACAAGATCACGCTGACGGACGGTGTCGTGGACCAGTTCAACTTCCCCGACTACGAACCGCTGCGGATCTCCGACATCGGTGAGATCGAAGTGCACATCGTGCCCTCGGCCGAGGCACCGACAGGCGTCGGCGAACCGGGCACACCGCCCGCGGCCCCGGCGCTCGCAAATGCCATCGCAGCGGCCAGTAACCTGCGCGTCGCGGCACTCCCCATGGAAGACAACGGCGTGTTCTTCGCCTGACCCAAGCCCCCGGCGTCAACGCCGGGGGCCACACTCTCTTGCCCTTCTGGCCGCGATGCCCATGATGGCGCCAAACGCAGGGACAGGAGACGCATATGCCCCACACCACCGCCGTCATCGGCCTTGGCTCAATGGGCTATGGCATTGCGCAATCCTGTCTGGCTGCTGGGCATACAACACACGGATTTGACATCGCCCCTGCGCAGGTCGAACGCTTCCGCACCGAAGGCGGTGCAGCCGGGAACCTCACCAGTATTGCAGACACGCTTGATGCCGTCATCGTGGTTGTCCTGAACGCTACCCAAACAGAAGCAGTCCTGTTCGGAGAGGCGGGGATCGTCCCGCATCTGAAACCAGGCACGGTGGTGATGGCCTGCGCAACCGTCCCCCCGGACTTCGCCAAGGACATGGAAGCGCGCTGCAACGCCCACAACATCCACTACCTAGACGCGCCAATTTCGGGCGGATCGGTGAAGGCTGCCCAAGGGGCCTTGTCCATCATGGCTTCCGGCACGCCAGATGCCTTTATCGCGGCAAAACCCGTTCTGGACGCCACCGCCGAAACCGTTTTCGAACTGGGGGATCATGCAGGCCCCGGCTCGGCTATGAAAGCTGTGAACCAATTGCTGGCAGGCGTACACATCGCCACGATGGCCGAGGCGCTGACTTTCGGCATGACCCAAGGCGTCGCCCCCGATCAGTTTGTCGAGGTGATTTCGAAATGTGCAGGGTCCAGCTGGATGCTGGAAAACCGCGCGCCTCATATCGTGAACGGAGACTACACTCCGCACTCATCGGTCAACATCTGGCCCAAGGATCTGGGCATCGTGCTCGACATCGCCAAGTCGTCCCGCTTCTCCGCCCCCATCACCGCCGCAGCCCTGCAACAATTCATCGCCGCCGCAGGCATGGGGCTCGGGGGCGAGGACGACGCCGCTGTCGCCAAGGTCTATGCCCGCAACGCGAGCCTTACCCTGCCCGGAGAGAGCGCATGAGGTTCTCTGCCAATCTGGGCTTTCTCTGGAACGACCGCCCCCTGCCCGATGCCATCCATGCCGCCAAGGCGGCCGGTTTCGATGCCGTCGAATGCCACTGGCCCTATGACATTCCAGCGGAAGACGTGCGCGCCGGGCTCGACGCAACGGGTCTGCCGATGCTGGGTCTCAACACCTCGCGCGGAGACGTGGCTGGCGGTGAAAACGGTCTCGCCGCCCTGCCGGGGCGCACGGATGATGCCCGCGCGGCCATAGATCAGGCGATTGCCTATGCCGGCATCGTCGACGCTGGCGCGATCCATGTCATGTGCGGCTTTGCAAACGGCCCCAAAGCCCATGCCACTTTCATCGAAAACCTGCGCTACGCCTGCGAAGCGACCATGCGCACGATCCTGATCGAACCGCTCAACCGCCACGACGCGCCCGGCTACTTTCTGCAAACGACAGATCAGGCCCGCGCGATCATCGCCGAGGTCAACGCACCCAACCTCAAACTGATGTTCGACTGCTATCACGTCGGCCGGACCGAGGGCGACATCCTGACCCGCATCGCTGACCTTGGCGATCTGATCGGTCATATCCAGTTCGCCTCTATCCCCGATCGAGGCGCGCCGGATCACGGAGAGTTGGATTACGCCACCATCTTCGCCGCGCTCAAAGACTGGCCACATCCGCTGGGCGCGGAATACAAACCCGTTGGAGACACAAATGCTACGCTGGGCTGGATGCAGCGCTATCGCTGATCCGGCCTATCGACAGCCAGCTCAGCACGATCATCACAGCCGCCGTTGCAAGGCACAGTGACACGCCGCCAAGCTGGTAGGCCAGTCCTGACAACACGGTGCCGATCAACCGGCCCGCCGCATTGGCCATGTAGTAGAACCCCACATCCATCGTGACCCGTTTTGCATCGGTAAAGGCAAGGATGAGATACGAGTGCAGCGACGAGTTGAGCGCAAAAAGCACGCCGAAGACCAACAACCCGAGCACGACAAAACCCGTCAGCCACAGCGTCGGCGTTCCCACGGACCAGACGGTCACAGCCAAAACAGCGGGCACGAAAAAGAGTGTTCCGACCCAAAACCGTGCCGCGCGTGCCAAATCCGCCTCGCTCCTCTGCGCGCTGCGCAGCATAGCTGGTGCCTTGGCCTGCACGGCGCCGTAAAGGATCACCCAAACAGCCATGAAAATGCCAATCATAAAGAACGCGGCCCGCTGCCCTTCCGGGCTGCCATCACTCAGCACCGAATAGAAATAAATTGGAATACCCACGACAAACCAGACGTCCCGCGCCCCGAACAGGAACACGCGGGCCGCACTCAGCCAGTTCACGCGCGGGTTCTTCGAAAATACCTCTTTGAACTTCGCGTCCTTCCGACCGGCCGGCAGCCCGCCGGGCATGCGTAGCAACACCACCAGAAGGATCACGGCAAGGATCGCGGCCATCCCCAGCACGCTTGGCGCAAAGCCAAACAGCGCCAGCGCCCCGGCCCCTAGTAGAAAGCCAAAGCCCTTGACCGCATTCTTCGATCCAGTCAGCAGCGCCACCCAACGAAACAACCCATCGCCCTCGGCGGGCGCCAGCAGCTTTACGGCAGATTTCGATGACATCTTGGCCAGATCCTTGGCCACGCCCGACAGCCCCTGCACCGCCATCACAAAAACAACCGATGCAGCGACGGACCATGCTGGATCAAGCTGCGCCAAGGCCAGAAGCGCAATCACCTGCAAACCTAGCCCGACATAGAGCGTCGAGGTCAGCCCAAACCGCGCGGCAATCCATCCCGCACTCAGGTTGGTCACAACACCCGCGATCTCGTACAGCACAAAGAGATAGGCCAGCTGCACCGGCGAAAAGCCCAGCGTGTTGAAGTGCAGCAGCACCAACATGCGCAAGGCGCCATCGGTCAGCATGAACGCCCAGTAGGCCGCCGTCACGGCCACATAGGCCGCAAAACCCTCCGGTCGGGTCAAAGGCTGTCACCTACCATCTGCGCCACATCGACAAGCCGGTGCGCATAGCCCCATTCGTTGTCGTACCAGGCATAGATTTTCACTTGTGTCCCGTTCACCACCATGGTGCTGGGCGCATCCACGATGCTCGACCGCGGATCGTTGGTGTAATCGGTTGAAACGAGGGGCCGCGTCTCGTACCCAAGAATGCCCTGGAGCGGCCCGTTCGCAGCCGCTTCAAACAGCGCGTTCACTTCTTCTACGGTTGTCTCCCGCTTCACCTCGAACACGCAATCGGTCAGGGAGGCGTTCAAGAGCGGCACCCGCACCGCATGACCATTCAGCTTGCCAGTCAACTCTGGATAGATCAGCGTGATCGCTGTGGCCGAGCCAGTGGTCGTCGGGATCAGCGAGTTCAGCGCCGACCGCGCGCGCCGCAAATCCTTGGCCGGACGGTCCACGATGGTCTGCGTGTTGGTTACATCATGGATCGTCGTGATCGACCCATGCTTGATACCCAACCCTTCGTGTATCACTTTAACAACGGGCGCTAAGCAATTGGTTGTACAGGATGCAGCCGTTACAATGGGTTGCCGAGTGTAGACGTCATTGTTAACGCCGTAGACAATGTTCGCCGTCTCTCCGTCCTTGACCGGTGCAGACACAACAACCTTCTCTACGCCCGCTTCAAAGTACGGGGTCAGCTTGGCTTCGGTTTTGAATACGCCGGTGCAATCAATGACAACGTCTACACCGTCCAGTGGCAGATCCTCGATGGTCCGGACAGACAGCGCAGGTATGCGCGTGCCATCAATGGTGATGCTGTCTGCATCTGCTGCAAAATCGGCATCCCAACGCCCATGCACCGTATCGAACTCAAGCAGATGCGCATGCATGGCCGGATCGCCGACCGCGTCGTTGACAAACGCAATCTCGCACCCGCGGTCCAGCAGCGGCTTCAGGGCCAGTTTTCCAATCCGGCCCAAGCCGTTCAACGCGTATGTCGTCATGTGTCTTCCTTGGTGCGACCGATCTCATCGACCTCGTTCTGCAGTGATGCGCGGCTCAGTGTGTCAAGCGGCAGCGCGGTAAAGGCGATGATGCGGTTGCGCATCGCGCCAAAGGTGTGTTGGAAGGCAAGTCGTTTTTCGGCATCTGTGCCTTCCACCTTGACCGGATCGGGCAGACCCCAATGGGCACTGATAGGTTGCCCTTCCCACGCTGCGCATTCCTCGTTCGCAGCCAGATCACAAACGGTAAAGACGAAATCCAGATGCGGCGAGTCTGGGCCTTGAAACTCCGAGACGTTCTTTGCCCGTAGGCTGCTCGTTTCGATCCCCTTCCCCGCAAGCATCTCAACGGCGAAAGGGTTCAACTCGGAAAATGGCTTCGTCCCCGCAGAATAGACGTTGAACCGGTCACCCGATTCATGGCGCATGATGGCTTCGGCCAAGATCGACCGGGCCGAATTGCCGGTACAGATGAACAGAACGTTATGTTTATGGTCAGACATGGGCGCCATCCTTTGCAGCGGATCGACCATTGCGGGCGGGCACAAATCGGGCCGACCATTGCAACAATCCGTGAAAAGCTGCGCCACCATGTCCCGCGCCCCGTCCAACTTCACAGCATAGCGCAGAGAATTCCCATCGCGGGTGTGATGGATCAATCCAGCCTTCTGCAAAGCCGACAAATAGACCGAGGTGGTCGAGGGCTTGAACCCCAGCACCTGTGCAACCTCACCCGCTGGCACCGCATCAGGACAGCGCCGCATCAGCAGGCGAAACACGCGCATCCGCTCAGGATGGCTAAGGGTCGAGAGTTGGTCGAGCAGCATGGTCCATATCTATTTCACGATTCCATGAAATATATATGACAGGAGGTGCCCGACCCTCAATCGTAAACGTTACAGGCTCAGCCGAAGAACCCCCGCAGCGGACAGCGCATGCCCCTCTACCTGCACCGGTTGATCGGTGTAGTTGAACCAGAACCGTTCGGTCCCCGTGTCGCGGCATCGCACGCCCTCTGGCATGGGCGTTGTTGCCAAATCAGGCGCGACCGCCTCGATCAGACGCATATGCGCCTCATCATCCCCCCATCCGGCGACATAGGTTGTCTGGGCGTCCAGACGCACAGCAACCGGTGCATCGGCAGTGTGCAAGACAATCTCGCCACCACCCTCAACCTGCTCAAGATAAAGATGAACGTGACCACCACCCTCAATCGGGACAGGCAGATCGGGGCGCATGGATTGCACCCGGCTGACCACCAGATCACTGCCGGGCCATGCGGGCGGCAGCGGGGTCGGAATGTTGAAATCGGCATCCCGCGCAGCCGTGCGCGGCCCCAGAATGACTTGTGCATCAGAGGCTTGCAGCGCAACCTTCAAGTCAAGCGGCACATGCATCATACCCGGCACAATCACGGCGACGTAGCCAGAAAACTCACGGGCCGAGGATGGCAAGATGTCAACCGACAGCCCCAGCTTCCGGCACGCCCGGTACCAGTCAAACACCAACCCGAAGTAACTCAGGGCCTCCCCATGCGGCTGCACAGACCACGCCCAATCCGCATCGTAATCAAAGACAATACCCACTGGCGCCTGCGCGGGCGCAACATCCGGCGCATCGGCCAGTTCTTCCATAACCTGCGCGGCCTCGCCAAATGCCTCCGCCGCAACTGAGTCTGGCCGCAACAGCCCGGCATGCATCTGCTCTTGGGCAAAAGGGGCCTGCCGCCAGCGGAAGTAGCACACGGCTTCTGCCCCATGGGCAAAGGCCTCCCAAGTCCACAACCGCACCATCCCCGGCAAGGGCGACGGGTTGTACGGCGCCCAGTTCACCGGACCGGGCTGCTGCTCCATGATCCACCAGCGGCCCTTGCCCACGGCACGATAGAGATCGTGGTGAAACGCCTGAAAGTCCGGGTCGCCCTGCCGCGCATAGGCACGCTGATGCGCAGCATCTGCCCCCACACGATCTTCAAGAAACCCAAGCGGGTAGCTGTCCCAAGACGCGATATCCAGATCGTCGCCAACCTTGAAATGGTCAAACTCGGTCACGCGGCCCATATAATTGTGGGCAATGGGCGCATCGGAATGGGCCCGAATGATCTCAACCTGTGCCCGATTGAAGGCCACGACCTCTTCGCTGGCAAACCGCCGGAAGGCGTGTACATGGGCCGGGTTCGGCTCGGTCACTGTCAGGTTCGGCAGGCCGATTTCGTCGAAATCATCATAATCCATCGACCAGAACACATTGCCCCAGGCGGCGTTCAGCGCGTCAATATCGCCGTCATTGCCCTGCCCCGGAAACTGCCTGCGCAACCAGCCGCGGAACCGGTCCCGCGCCGCATCGGAATAACTGATGACCGTGTCATGACAGCCATATTCATTGTCGGTCTGCCACGCGGCCACATGCGGGTTGCGGCCATAGCGTTCTGCGACGGCACGCACGATACCACGGCATTCCTCAAGAAAGCCCTGATGCGAAAAACAGTAGTGCCGGCGTGATCCGTAGCCCCGCGCATGGCCCTGTTCGTCCACTGCAAACATGTCCGGATGCTTCTTGCAGACCCATTTCGGTGGTGTTGCTGTTGGCGTGCCCAGCACGACCTTCAGTCCTGCAGCTCCCAGAGTCTCGATTGCGCGGTCCAGCCAGCCCCAGTCATAGTCACCTTCGCGCGGCTCCATCCGCTTCCAGGCAAATTCGCCAATCCGCACCCATGTCAGGCCCAGTTCGGCCATGCGCTGCGCGTCCTCGGCCCACTGCGCCTCGGGCCAATGTTCAGGGTAATAACACACCCCCAATGTTCGTTTCATAGGATCACCCGATGTTCGCGCTGGCCTGTTGTGCCAGCGGGTCCGTAAAGGTTTTCCCTCCCTCTGCTTCGTCCAGCCCGACTGCCGCAGTTGTGACGAAAAGCGTGGTGCCATCCGGCCCGCCAAAGGCCGGACAGCTTGTTTGCGATGCGGGCGCATCAATGGCGCGCACGAACGCACCCGCCGGGCTGTAGCCCGCCACACGGCTGGCCCCCCACTGCGCATTCCAAAGGTTTCCATCTGCATCCACGACAGCGCCATCGGGGTTCAGCCCCTCGCCCTGCAGATCCAGAAAGACCTCTGGCTCCCCCTCGGGCCAACCATCTGAATTCAGCGCAACCGCTTGTATTTGCTTCGAAAACGTGTCGCAAAAATAGGCGCGCGTGCCATCAGGCGCAAAGCAGATCGCATTGGGAATGGTGATGCGATCGAACAGCTTGCGCAGCTCCCCCTTGTAGTAGCGATAGATCGCCCCGGCATAGGCTTCAGCATTCAGGCCCATGGTCCCGATCCAGAACCCACCCTGCGGATCGGCCCGTCCGTCATTGGATCGCGTGATCGGATTGTCCGCCTCCAACGCCGTTACCAGCTCCCGATCCCCGGTCGGGACGTCAAAGCGCCACAAGCCAGAAGCCGACGCCATCAGCAGCGTATCCCTGTCCACCCAGCCACAGGCGGAAACATGTTCGTCAAACTGCCATTCGCGGCGCTGCGCGCCTTTTGCGAACATGCGCTTGCCCAGAATATCGAACCAGAACAGCTCGCCCCGCTCGGGGTGCCACATCGGCCCCTCGCCCAGAGCGCACGCCGTGTCATCAAAGACCTGCATCACGCCCCCGCGTCGTAGGCCGCCACCATGTCCACCGCACGCGATGCCACGTCAGCCACTGACATACCGGGCTTGAACACGGCCGAGCCGATACCAAACCCTGTGATGCCGGCGGCAAACCATTCCGAAAAATTGGCCGGTCCCACACCGCCCACGGCATAGGTCTTGGTTCCCTTGGGCAACACGGCACCAATCGCCTTCAACCCTTCAAGGCCAAGCAGCGAGGCCGGGAACAGCTTCAAACCATCAGCCCCCGCGTGCAGCGCCGCAAAACATTCGGTCGGTGTCATCACGCCGGGGAAGGACATCATGCCCGCCTGCTTTGTCGCCACGATCACGCTGGCATTGGCATCCGGTGACACAACCATATGTGCACCCATCTCGTGCAGGCGTTCGACGGATTGCACATCCAGAACTGTGCCTGCGCCGATCATTGCATGATCGCCGTGCGCCTCCAGCATTTTCCCAATGCTGTCAAAGGGATCGGGCGAATTCAGAGGGACTTCGATCCGCGTGATACCTGCGGCGACCAAGGCATCTGCAATCGGAAGGGCCTCGTCCGGGGTCACGCCCCGCAGGATGGCAATGATCTCACGGCTCATGCGGCCTCTCCATATATCTGGGTGTATGCGGCGGTCAGGCCCGCCAGTGTCATGTCTTCGGCGTCGGCCTGCTGGCACGGCACGCCCTGCGCCGCAAGGGCCGTGGCATAGGCATCAGATAAGCGATCCGCCCCGATCAGCGCCACCTGCTGGCCCAGCCAATACGGCCGCATGGACGCCAGCTCGGCCCCGATCAAAAGGCCAGACAAACGCGCCCGCGCCGCATCCTCGGCCAAGTCATCCAACAAACTTTCGGCCCGCAGCGAAAACAGGGCCGCCGCCAACCCCTCGGGTCGCGACAGGGATTGGTCAATGCCTGCCGCAAACGCATTAGCATCCCAGCCGTCGCCCATCGAATGGCGCAGCACGGATTGCTTGGACAAAAGGCCAAACATCTCGCCCGTCATGGCGGTGCGGAAACTCACGATCTCACCCGCGCTCACGTGCACCCACTTGGTGTGGGTACCGGGCAGGCAAATCACGCCGTCAAACCCGGGCGATGTGGCCAGATACCCGGCAATCTGCGTCTCTTCCCCGCGCATCACATCCGCGGGCCGGGCCTGTTTCACACCGGGCAGAATACGAACGTCCAACTCAGTGCCAGACACCTGGACTGCCTCCGCAGCCGAAGGCGGCGTACAAGGCACGGCACTGTAAGGCGCCTCTGCCCACCCCTGCCGCGACCCAACCATGCCACAGGCCAGAACCGGGGCGGGCAAAACATCCCCCACAAGGGCGCGCAACGCAGGCTCAAACCCAGCGCGGTCGAGCGTTCCCATCCCCTGCGCAGAAGACCGTCGATCCAGAACCGACCCATCCCCGCGCATCAACCACGCGCGCACATGCGACGTTCCCCAATCCACGGCAATCCACGCAACATCTGCCATCAGCCTGTCACCACAACACCACCGTCGATCACCATCGACTGGCCGGTCATCATGCGGCTTATCTCCGACGCCAGGAACAGCGTTGCACCCACTATATCGCGCGGCTCCAGATGCTCTTTCAGGCACTGACGCTCCATATGGGCGGCCAACCCCTCAGGTGTCGCCCATTTGTCGAGCTGTTTCTGAGTCAGAACCCAACCAGGCGCCAGCGCATTCACGCGAATCTTGTCGGGACCAAACTCGCGCGCCAACGAGCGTGTCATCCCGTTGATGCCGCTATTCGACCCCGTATAGATCGGATAGCCTGCATTCCCCATCATGTAGCTGATGGAGGAGAAATTGATGATTGAACCGCCACCAGCGGCCTGCATCCCCGGGATCACCGCCTGACAGGCAAAGAAATACGCCTTGAAGTTGATGGCAATCATCCAATCCCAAAACTCGGAATCCACGTCCATCGTGGCATGCCGCTTGTCGTTGGCCGCGTTGTTCACCAGCGCGGTAATCGGACCATGGGCCTCTGCCGCCTGCGCAATGCAAGACTTCAACAGTTCCGTATCGGTGATGTCGCATTGCATAAACAGCGGGCGCACCCCGTGCTTCTGCTCCATCTCGTCGCAGAATTCCGTGGCATCCGACCGCCCGACAAAAGCGATATGCGCCCCCTGCTCCATGAACCCATCCGTCAGCGATGCGCCAATGCCCGCGCCACCGCCGGTGATGAACACTGACGCGCCCTTCAGGTCGTGAAATGTGGCTGTCTCTTTCATGGCATCACTCTCAATTCAAAGGGTCAGGCAAGGTCGCCCTTGATCACCCACATCCGTTCCGGGAAACTCCATGGCAGCGTTAGGCCATGATACATCAGATACGCACCGCTCACCACGAACGGCCCGGTTTTGAGCGCATTCTGGCCGCGTGACAAATGGCTCGCGTCGGCGCGGTTTACAAGCTCAACACGATACTTCGCATCTGGTGACAAACGGGTCAGACGCAGGGGGCGCGGGGCAATCTGATCGCTGGTCGCAGCCTTGCCTGCGAATACTGCAAACTGCCCGCCGCCCTCTTCCAGATGCTGCTCGGCAAAGACGGCCGGATCAGCGCTATCAAGGCGCAGGATATCGGCGCCATACATCCAATCCCGGTTCTGCTTCCACCACCCCGTCACCTCGGTTAGCACATGCTTTTCGTCATCCGTCAGCTCACGCGGATCCATCTCGAACCCCATGTGCCGCTGGGCCGCAACCCAGGCACGGAAACGGATGTCGAGCGTGCGCCCAGACGTATGACAGGTGCGCGGCCCCACATGCGATCCAGTCACCGCCATCGGCAAGAAAATCGATGAATTGTGCTGAATGCGCAGCCGCTCGACGGCATCATTGGAGTCGCTCAACCAAACCCGCTGCGTCCGCTCCATGATACCGAAATCAATCCGGCCACCGCCCGACGCGCAGCTTTCAATCTCAACATCCGGAAACTCACGCCGCAAGCGGTCCAGCAAGGTATAGGACCCGCGCGTCTGCGCCGCATCGGGCATCGGCAGCACACGGTTGTGGTCCCATTTGATGTACTCGATGTCGTGGCGGCTAAGAATATCGCTCATCCGCGCAAACAGGAACGATTGCACCGCAGGCAGTGCCATGTTCAGCGCCATCTGCTGACGGCCCATGATCTGATCCTCGCCCCCCAGCGCCCAATCGGGATGGGCGCGGAAGATGTCGGAATTCTGGTTGATCATCTCTGGCTCGAACCAGATGCCAAAGGTCATGCCCAGCGACTTCACATGGTCAATCAGCGGCGTCAGGCCTTGCGGGTACTTGCGCGGGTCAACCTCCCAGTCGGACAACGCCTGTGTGTCGTCATCCCGGTTCCCGAACCAGCCATCGTCGAGCACGAAGCGTTCTGCTCCCAGCTTGGCGGCGCGCTCGGCAATATCCTTCAACTCATCTAGGTTGTGGTCGAAATAGACAGCTTCCCAGCAATTATAGTGTACCGGGCGCGGCGCATCTGGGCGCGGGAACGTGACGATCCGGTCGCGCAGATGGCGCTGGAAGGCGACGGCGCAGCCGTTCAAACCGTCATCCGAGAACACGGCATAGACCTTGCCCGTGGCAAAGTGTTTCTGTGCTGCCCCTTCAACACGAGCGGCATGACCGAACTGGATCTGACGGCGCCCATCGGGCAGTTCTTCGGCGACCATGCGGTGCCCGCCGGACCACCCATAGTGAAAGGCATAGGCGTGACCCGAGGCATTCGACGCCCCACGCACTGGTACGATCAAGCCGGGGAAATGCTCGTGCCCTGTCCGGCCGGTGCGGTTCTCGCGATAGCGGATGCCGGGCGACCAAGGCGTGCGGTTCATCTGGAACTCGCCGCACCAGCGGCCCGCAAAGTCGATCATCTCGTCTGCAAGCTGTGGCGCCGGAAACACCGGTGCGGACAGCCAGTGCAAGTGCATGGGTTCCAATGCATCCAACTCGGCACTCGCCTCGATCATGTGCGTGTCGGGATCGATGGCAAACCGCGCGCGATAGGTCAGCACCCGGTCCTGATCCATGTAGGTCAGGATCAGCACGTTGTCGGCCACATCCGACCGCTCAAGGCAGAACTTCGGAAGGAACGGCGTGCCGTCGCCGTGCCGGATGATCAGGCCCGGCTGTCCGGGAAAGGACCGCGTTGCCTCCGGGCAGATGCTGAGTTCGGGATTCGCATCCAGCATTCCGCCCGTCACATCAAGGGTATAAGCCTCGTAGAGAGTCGTCAGATCTTCTTCGTCCGGCAGGCGCGGTCCCCAATAGACAACCTCCGCCAATCGGCCCCTGTCGGAGCCGAGGACCAAAGTCTGACGCCCGTCATCCAGGCGCCAACATCTTATCACTTAACAGCCCCCAGCGTCAGACCGGCAATGAAGTGCCGCTGCATGAGAAAGAAGCAGACAACTGGTGGGATCGCCGCCAGCAGAGACGCCGCCGACACCAGATGCCAATTGTTCACAAACTGCCCGTTGAGCGCTCGCACACCCGCCGTGATCGGCTTGGCACTTTCGCCTTGGGTCAGCACGTTCGCCCAGAAGAAGTCGTTCCAGACAAAGGTAAAGATCAGCACGGCGAGCGCCGCGATGGCGGGCCGTACGAGCGGCAGAACGACGTACCAGAAGATACGCCATTCAGCGACGCCTTCGATCCGCGCAGATTCCACCAGATCAAAGGGCAAGGCCTTGATGAAGTTCCGCATGAACAGCGTGCAGAAGCCCGTCTGGAACGCCGCGTGGAACAGGAACTGTCCCGCGATCGTGTCATAGAGGCCCGTTTGGACCGACATATCCCGCACCGGCACCATCAGGATCTGGAACGGGATGAAGTTGCCCGCCACGAATAGGAAAAACAGCGGCAGAGCGACCCGGAACCGGTAGATCGCCAACGCGTAGCCCGCAAGGCACGCCAGGGCGACGGAAATGATAACCGTGGGTACGGTGATCAGAACCGAGTTGATCATGTACTGCGCCGCGGCCGACTGGGTGAAGACCGCTGTGTAGTTGGCGATCAGAGCGAACTCGCTGGGCCAGCCAAACACGTTGCCCGAGTTGATGTCCGCCGCCGACCGAATCGACGTGAGGAAAATCGCCAGCAAAGGCAGAAGCCACATGATCAGGGCGACCGGCAGGAACGCCTGGTAGGCCGCCTTGACCGTGGTGCCGGATTTTTCGATGGGACGTGGAAACATCTCAGCGCCCTCCCTTTTCATCCTGGTACATGCGCCACAGGAAATAGCTGATGAAGAACAACATGATACCGAACAGAACCGTCGCAACGGACGAGCCATAGCCGTACCGTTCGCCGTATTCGGAAATCGCAACTTCAAACATGTAGTGCGACAAAACGTTGGTTGAGCCGAAAGGTCCGCCCTGAGTCATAATGGCGATCATGTCGAAAGACCGCAGAGCACCGATCACTGTCACCACCACAGCAATGAAGGTGGCAGGCTTCAACTGCGGCACAACCACGTACCACAGCATCTTCCAACCCTTGGCTCCGTCCAAACGCGCCGCCTCGATCTGGTCAGCCGCCACGTTGTTCAGCCCGGTGAGATACAGGATCATGCAGTACGCAATCTGCGGCCACAGACCGGCGGCAATGATGCCGTAGGTCGCCCACTGTTCACTCGACAGAATATCGGGCACGGGGCGCTCGCAAATAAAGGTCGTGTTGCCAAGGATGTTGGTCGTTTCCTCGCAGAACATCGCCTTCCACACGGTCCCCACCACACCGAAATCCGGGTTGTAGAACCAGCCAAAGATCAGGCCGACCACCACCTGTGAGATCACGAATGGAAAGAAGAACATCGACTTATAAAAGCGCATCCCCGTCACCGTCTGGTTCAGGAACAGCGCGATAAAAAGACCCAGCGGAACCGCGAGCATGTAGAGGACCAGCCACGCAATGTTATTGCGGAGGGACGTCCAGAAATTGGGGTCATCCCAGAGCTTCACGTAGTTCTGGAACCCCACCCAAACGGCGGTCGAGTTGCCCTCGGCATCATAGAGACCGTTCCACTGATAAAGCGACAGCCACAGCGATTCAAAGATTGGGATGACCACATAGATCGCAAAAAAGATCAGGGCGGGGATCAGGAAAATCCACGGGGCGATGGCCAGCTTGTTGCGCCTGAGCCATCCCGGTTCAGACCGGGTTTCGGTTTCGGGCAAGACCGCATGTGTCATGGTCAACCTCCTGAGCTGGGGCATCTGTCCCCGCGGGGACAAACATAACCTTTTGAAACCACACGAATTAATATGTGTTTACAGAAGGTTAATCGATAAAATGAAGAAGGGGTGGGCACGACATGCCCACCCCGGAAAGGTCTTAGTAAACCTCGGCTTGGACTTCATCCAGACGCTGCAGGATCGCGTCTTTCTTGGACGGGTCCAGCATGAACTCCTGGAAGCCTTCCATGCCCGCCTTGGCCATGGCCGCAGGTGCGTCACGGTCATAGAACTGCGCCAGACCGGTGGCCGCGTTCAGCAGGGCAAAGCCTTCCTGGATGAACTTGTCATCCGAGATGTCCGCCTTGGAGTTGATGGGCAGCTGGCCGATGGTCTTGTTCCAATCGGTCTGCACATCGGGACGCGCGACAAAGGCCAGGAATTTCTTGGCGTCTTCAACGTTCTTGGCGTTTGTCGGGATAAAGAATGCGTCCGCAGGCGCTTCTTCCGCCGGAGGCACATCCGCGCTGATCGTCGGGAACGGCATGAAGTCGATCTGGTCTTCGGTCAGGCCAGCGTTCTTGTAGCCGTCGACCGAGAAGTTGCCCATCACGTACATCGCCGCGTCACCGTTGGCGAAAGGCGCAATCGCGTCCTGCCAGGACATCGAGGCGTGGTTGTCGACAAAGCCGCACTCGTTGATCAGCTGCTCCCAGTTGTCGAAGGTCGCGACAATGCGGGGATCGGTGTACTTGATCTCACCTGCTGTCAGTGCGTTGTGCACGTCATAGCCGTTGGTGCGCAGGTTGATGTAGTCGAACACACCGGCGGCGGTCCAAAGGAACTTGGTGCCGATGGTGAAGGGCGTGACGCCGTTCTCTTTCATCTTGCCGCAGGCCGCCAGCAACTCGTCCCATGTCTGGGGCTCTTCCAGCTCAAGCAGGCCAAAGATATCTTTGCGGTAGTAGATACCCCACTGGTAGTAGGAATAGGGCACACCCCAGATCTTGCCGTCGCGGCTCATGGTTGCCTTGATCGCCGACAGATCTTCGGAGAAGCCGTTTTCTTCCCATACATCATCGACGGGCTGGAACAATCCTGCGTCAACAAAGGGAGCCATACGGTTGCCCGGGTACCAGCTGGTCACGTCAGGCGCGTCAGCGGTCAGGAAGTTGCGGATCGCCGTCTTGTGCGCTTCGCGGTCGTTGATGTTGACGATCACGTTGATGTCAGGGTTTTCAGCCTTGAACTTTTCCACGGCATCTTCGAAGCCCTTTTTCGGGCCTGGATTCAGGTCATCAAAGTTGATGACCAGGTCGCGCGCGAATGCGGTGCCAGCAACAGCTGACAGAGCAATGGCCGCAACCGCGGTTTTAAGATTAAGGAACATGGTTCTCCTCCCGTTGGTTCCATTACGCTTCGCCGCCGAGCCTGAAGTCTTCCTGTCGGCGCCGAAATTCAGATTTTCTTTGACACCGGCCCCCGCATTGTGGAAGTTCCACATAGTGAAACCGGTTTCCAACTATTGGAACTATGCGGGGACACGACGCGCAGGTCAACAAGTTTCATGCGTGGCGTCTTGGGAGGAGACAGATGAATAATGCAGCCCCCGTTCGGGGGAGGGAACCATTGCCAAGGCGTTGGAAGTGCTGGACCTTGTCGCCCAGCTGGAGCGTCCTGTGCGGTTTTCCGAGCTGCTGTCATTGTCGCCCCATCCCAAGGCCACATTGTACCGTCTTGTCCAGACGCTGACCGCGCTTGGGATGCTGCGATATGACACCGATCGCCAGACTTATGCCCCCGGTTTGCGCCTTGTCCGCTTGGCCCATGCCGCTTGGCGGCAGAGTTCTTTGGCCCCTATCGCACGCCCCTTTATCGACGAACTGAGCACGCAGGTCGGCGAAACTGTGCATCTTGCGCAGATGGATGGCGGTCAGGTGCTGTATGTCGACAAACGCAATGCGGCAGAACCGCTTGAGATGTTCAGCCAGGCGGGCAAGGTCGGCCCGGGATATTGCACCGGCGTGGGCAAGGCGATGATGGCTTTTCTGCCCCCTGATGCGCTGGACATTGCCCTGTCCCAGCAAGCGTGGTTCGCGCATACGGCGCACACGCATACCAATCGCGAATCGCTTTGCGCTGAATTGGACGAGGTTCGCGCAGAGGGCGTGGCGTACGACCGCGAGGAGCACGAGCCCGGCATCATATGTGTGGCTGCCCCGATTCTTTCGGATGCAGGCCGCTCGATCGGCGCGCTGAGCGTCACCACATCCACCGCACGCAAATCCCTGGCCGATCTGGGCCAGCTTGCGCCGCATCTTCAATCCACTGCGCGCGACATCGCGAGTGCCGCTGCCAATTGGCAGTTTCCAAGTCAATAAGGGAGGACCACCATGACCGGTGTGACATTGCAAAAGGCCATCAAGAGGTACGGAGCCACACAGGTCATCCATGGTGTGGACCTGACCATTGAGGATGGAGAGTTCTGCGTCTTTGTTGGCCCGTCGGGCTGCGGCAAGTCGACTTTGTTGCGCATGATCGCAGGGCTGGAGGAGACGAGCGACGGCCAGATCAACATCGGCGCACGCGATGTGACCCATATGGACCCGGCCGAGCGCGGGGTGGCCATGGTGTTCCAGACCTACGCTCTGTACCCGCATATGACGGTCGAGGAAAATATGGGCTTTGGCCTGAAAATGAACGGTGTCGACAAGGCCGAGATCAAGCGCAAGGTCGATGGCGCGTCGAAGATTCTGAAGCTGGATGATTATCTGAAGCGCAAACCGGCCGCCCTGTCCGGCGGTCAGCGTCAGCGGGTGGCCATTGGCCGGTCGATTGTGCGCGGTCCCGAGGTGTTCCTGTTTGACGAACCACTGTCGAACCTCGATGCCGAATTGCGCGTGGACATGCGGGTGGAGATTGCCCGTCTGCACAAGGAGCTGGGGACCACGATGATCTATGTCACCCACGATCAGGTCGAGGCGATGACCCTGGCCGACAAAATCGTGGTGCTGCGCGCGGGCTACATCGAACAGGTCGGCAGCCCTATGCACCTGTATCAGGACCCGGACAACAAGTTCGTGGCCGGGTTTATCGGTTCACCCGCAATGAACTTCGTCAAGGGCGTTGTGGAAGATGGCGGTGTACGGGTGCCCGGTCTGGCCGACCGCGTGATCCCCACATCTGTATCCCTGCCCGCGACGGGAAGTGAAGTGACCGTTGGCGTGCGCCCACAGGACATGGCCTTGGATCAGGGGGCGTCACCGATCAAGCTGGACATCCGCGAACGGTTGGGCGGCGTGGCCTATGACTATCTGACCACCCCTACCGGAGAACGTCTGATCGTCGAGTCGCGTGGTGATATGGCGATGGACGAAGGCACCGAAGTGACCGTAAGCTTTGAGGATGATCGCGTGATGTTCTTTGACGCCACATCGGAGCAGCGGCTGCGCTAAGCGGTTTCGGACGCAAAACAGGCCGCCATCTGCGATGCAGGTGGCGGTTTTTTTGTGCTTTGCGAAGGGGGCGAGTGAGCTGTGAGTACTTCTTTGTTTTATCCGTTTATTGAAATTTATTGCGCAATATTACGGTATAAATATAAAATAAAGTTGAAATAAGAATATAATTTAGCTGACGAGCTCTGTCTTGACCCCTGACAGCACTACAGTACCGCGAAAACCTGCATCACGGCTGAAAATGACACAAAGCGTTCAGACACCGTCGCGAGAATTTGATTCTGGACGACTTTGCAGGGCATCAACCCTGATCGCGCAAATAGTCCATAATGGCCGGCCTGACGCTCATATCACCCCTGTGGCGTGCGTCAGCAATGACTTTGCGCACTTCGTCCAGATTTGAACGTCTTAACAATGACTTGACCGGACCGATGGACGCCGGGCGCATGGACAGGCTACGCAAACCGATGGCTGCAAAGCAAAGCGCCTCAACCGGGCGACCTGCGTCTTCACCGCAGAACGACAGCGGCGTATCTGTCTGGTCGCAGCGCTCAACGATGCGCTCGATGAAGCTGAGAAAAGATACATTCAGCGTGTCATAGCGCCGCCGCACCCGTTCATTCTCGCGGTCGGCCGCAAAGAAGAACTGCTTGAGGTCGTTGCCCCCGATGGACAGGAACTCCACCTCTTCAAAGAACTTCTGCGGGGAAAAGGCGAGACTTGGGGTTTCCAGCATCGCACCCACCTTGAGGGCCTCCGGCAGCACATGGCCCAGCCGCGCCTCACGCTCCATGGCTTTGTCCACCTCGGCGTGGGCACGGGTGTATTCTTCGTATTGCGCGACAAAGGGGAACATCACCGTCAATGGACGGCCGTTTGCCGCGCGGATCAGGGCCTGCAACTGCATCCGCATCACGCCCGGTTTGTCCAGCCCCACGCGGATCGCGCGCCAACCCAACGCCGGGTTCGGCTCATCGTTGGGTTTCATGTAGGGCAATACCTTGTCCGACCCGATGTCTAGGGTCCGGAACACCACCGGCTTGCCACCCGCAGCATCCAGAACACGGGCATAAAGCGCCGACAGTTCTGACCGCTTTGGCATTTGATTTCGGACAAGAAACTGCAATTCTGTGCGGAACAGCCCCACACCTTCTGCCCCGGACCCCTCCAGCGACGGCAGATCAGCCATCAATCCCGCGTTCATGTGCAACGACACGACCGATCCGCAGAGCGTCTCGGCTGCCTTGTCACGGATGGAGGCATAACGCTCAACCGCTGCTGCCTGCATCGCCATCTTGTCGCGAAAGGCCGTGACCACCGTGTCATCCGGGCGCAGGTGAACGATCCCCTGCTCGCCATCTACCATCACATGATCGCCGTTCAACGCCTCAAGCGTCGCCCGGTCCACATGAACGATCAGCGGAATCGCCAGCGCACGCGCAACGATGGCGGCGTGGCTGCCGACGGAACCGGCTTCCAGGATGATGGCCCGCAGGTTGCGCCCATAGTCCAACAGTTCGGCTGGTCCGATATTGCGTGCCACAAGGATGGGGTCCGCCGGCATCTCGGCCCCGGTGTCCGCCCCCTGCCCGGTCAGAATACGCAGCAGACGGTTCGACAGATCGTCCAGATCGCTTAACCGTTCCCGCAGGTAGTTGTCGGTCGCCTGCCCCATACGCGCCCGGGCCAGCGATTGTTCCTTTTCCACAGCAGCTTCCGCGCTCAGGCCATTGCTGATGTCCTCTTGCATGCGCCGCATCCACCCTTTGGAATTGGCAAACATGCGATAGGCTTCCAGCACCTGCGCCTGTTCCTTGTCAGCGGCCAGCGCCAGCATCTTGTCGACACCTACGCGCAGTTCCTCAACCGCTTCGGTCAGCCGCTCAAATTCGCGATGTGGGTCATCGGCGATCGGGTTCGTGACAACGACACGTGGCTCATGCAGCCAGATATGTCCTTCGGCCACGCCTTCCTGGGCGACGGTGCCACGCAGCATCGCGGGCTGCGAATGGCGCGCGCCCATGGCAGCACCTTCCCCAACAAAGGCACCAAGCTCTGCCATTTCAGCGAGGACCATGGCGACAACTTCAAGCGCATAGACCTCATCGGCAGAAAATTCGCGCGCTTCCTTCGATTGCACGACCAGCACGCCAAGCGACTCGCCCAGCCGCTGGATCGGCACACCGAGGAAGCTGGAAAACACTTCTTCCCCCGTCTCGGGCATATAGCGGAACCCGCGCGCGCTTGGGGCATCAGCGGTGTTCACAACCTGCCGACTACGGGCCACGCGACCCACCAAACCTTCCCCCAAACGCATCCGTGTCTGATGAACCGAGTCCGGGTTCAGCCCTTCGGTCGCACAAAGCTCAAGCGTCTCTTCATCTCGGAACAGATAGATCGAACACACCTCACACCCGATGCTGTTCGCAATCAGATGCGTGATCTTGTCCAGCCGCGCCTGGCCCGGGTCATCCCCCGCCATCGCGTCGCGCAAGCGGCCCAGCAGCTTGCGGCTTTCAGTTTCAAGGCGTTCGGCCATTGCCGCGCTGTCCCCACGTCCATTCTGCGACATCAGCTTAGATCACAGCAACACGCAAAGAGAAACGCCAAAGCGACCTGCCAGCCGCCATTATTCCCGCTTGAGTAGTATTTGCGCTGTAATCCGCGCCAGCAGGCGGATCACTCTGCCAACTGGGCAACCATCCTGTCGACATAGGCGCTGCATAGGAAAATTCTGCGCCCATTGCGCTGCCAGCCGGCCGTTCCGTCACATTGGGCCAGGTCCAGCGTGATGCGCGAATGCCAGTCGATACGGGAAAGTATCGTCAGAGCGTCCTCGACCAGATCGCGATTGGCGATGGCAATCGCTTCCAATTCCGGGTCCGCGCGCAGGCCCACCTCGGTCACGCGCGCCTCTGGGTCGATCCACAGCGGTGCAAGGGTCCGCCGCCAGCTGCGCAACAGTTCGGGGGCAATATCGGCGCAAGTGTCCCGCGCGTCTTCGTCCATTGCGTTGCGATCTGCCAACGCGGTGTAACGATCCGGATCAAAGCCATACAGCAGGCAAATCATGCGCCCGGCCATTTGATCATCCGGGCGGTATTCGGAAAACGGGCCAGGCCGAGCGCCATCGGCGCGATGTTGCGCGGCGCGCGCCTCGATGATCGCTTCGGCCCGGTCAGTTAGCGTGAGATAGATGAAGGTGGTGGCGAAATCCTCGGCGATGTCCTCTTCGGGGCCAAGGATCGGTAGATCGAATTCGCGCAAAACGGCGTGCCCTGCCTCATGCGCGATGACATGAAGCAGCGCGTTCCCGACCCGTTCGGGCAAAGTGTTGGCCAAGGCCGGGATCGCATAAATGGAAAGGATCAGAGCGTAGAGCGTGCGCAACATAGGATCGTCCCTTGACGTCTCGGTTGCGCTCTACATGGGGGTTCAGGCGGCCTTGTCCAACTCGAACGCATCATGCAGGGCCTGAACCGCCAATTCCATGTATTTGCGGTCGATCAGAACGCTGATCTTGATCTCGGACGTGGTGATGACCTTAATGTTGATGCCCTCGGCGCTCAGGCATTGGAACATCTTGGCCGCAACCCCGGTGTGGCTGCGCATCCCGATACCCACGACGCTGATCTTGGCCACATCCGTGTCGGCGATCAGTTCGTGGAAATTGATGATCCCTTCGCCCTTGGCTTCGGCCATCGCCCTTTCGGCACGTGCCACCTGGTCTGTGGGGCAGGAGAAGGTCATGTCTGTCCGCCCCTCTTCCGAGATGTTCTGGACGATCATGTCCACGTTCACGCCCGCATCGCTGAGCGCCGAGAAAATGGTGGCGGCGATGCCCGGGCGGTCCGCGACCGACACCAGCGTCATCTTCGCCTCGTCACGGGAAAAGGCCACACCGGCCACAACATTGCTTTCCATGATATCCTCCTCATCGCAGACCAGCGTCCCGGCCTCGTCGGATTGTTCCTCGAAACTGCTGAGCACGCGCAGTTTGACCTTGTAGCGCATCGCCAGCTCAACAGACCGGGTTTGCAGCACCTTGGCGCCGAGCGATGCCAGTTCCAGCATCTCCTCGAAGGCGATCTTGTCGAGCTTGCGCGCCTTGGGGCTCACACGGGGGTCAGTGGTGTAGACGCCATCGACATCCGTATAAATGTCGCAACGCTCCGCGTCGAACGCGGCGGCAAAGGCAACGGCGGTGGTGTCCGACCCGCCCCGGCCCAGCGTTGTGATCCGGCCTTCGGGGCTGATCCCCTGAAAACCTGCGACCACAGCCACGCGCATGCCTTCGCCAAACTTGGCATTGATGTTGTCAGGCGGGATCTCTTCGATCCGGGCGCTAGAATGCGAAGAGTTGGTTTTGAGCGGCACCTGCCAGCCCTGCCAGCTGCGCGCCGGAACGTCCATTTCTTGCAAGGTGAGCGCCATGAGGCCCGCCGTCACGTTTTCACCCGACGACACCACGGCGTCATATTCGCGCGCATCAAACAGGGGCGACGTTTCATTGACCCACCCCACCAATTCGTTGGTCTTGCCGGACATGGCGGACACGATGACAATCACATCATAGCCCTTGGCCACCTCGACACCCACGCGCTTGGCGGCGCGCCGGATGCGGTCCAAAGTGGCCACCGATGTGCCACCGAATTTCATCACGAGAACAGGCATGAAAGGCCCCAATTTTCCGTCCGCCTGCCTTTATCCCCCCGTATGCGGAGTTGCAAGGACAGCCCAGCAACACGTGACATGCGGCCTTCTTCTGACTGAAAATACCACGGGGAGTGTGAGGGGCAGCGCCCCTCACAAATCAAATCGAGCCGCGCGCCAGCGCGTCCATTGAACCACAGCTTGACGCACCGCACTCAGTACGCGTGGGCGCGCCCGTCCCATGTTTCAAAACAGCCGGTCGTTTCATGGCTCAGGGTGTCAAACCGCTCCACCAAACCTGACACTGCCTCATCCACCGTGATGTCGGCGCCTCCGCCGCCCATATCCGTTTGAACCCAACCCGGATGATAGATACCCACCGCCACCTCCCCCGCAAGCTCAGAGGCAAGGTTACGACCAAGGTTCAGCGCGGCGGCTTTGGACGCACGGTAGATATAACTGCCACCCGGCGCACGGGTGTGCGAAGCCATCTGCGACGAGATGATTGCGATACGCGGTGCGGGCGCTGCTCGAAGGTTGGGCAACAGGGTCTGTATGGTCAGAAAGACGCCCGTTACATTGGCCGCAAAACTCTGCGCCCACAGATCGGGGGCATAACCGGTCTCAAGCTCATTGCCCTTGTCCAGATAAACGCCAGCATTGCACACCAAGAGATCAATAGGTCGCCCCTCAAGCTGAGCAGCCATTGCGCGATGATCGGACGGTTGGGTGACATCCAGCGTGACCTCGGCCCCAGACGACCGGCCAGTGCCGGTCACATCATGGCCCTGTGCGCGGTAAGCCTCGGCCAACCCGGCTCCAATGCCTCGCGTGGCCCCGGTGATCAAAACATGCATGAAAAATCAGTTCGCTTTGCGTGATGGAACAAAAGGAAGCGGCGCAACCGGCACGCCGTCTTCAATCAGACGCTTGGCTTCTTCGCGGTTGGCCTCGCCCCAGATCGGGCGATCGGGCTGTTCACCCAGATGCTGTGCCAGTGCCTCGGATGCAAAGTTGCCACCCACATAGGTTGCGTTCTTCTCAACCGTCTCGCGCATCTGGATCAGGGCCGCTTCCACCTCTGATCCGGGTTGGCTCAAATCAGTGCCGGTGTCAGACACGTCAGTTTCCGTCGCGCGCGCGGTGCGGACGCGCGGTGCCATGATCGCTTTGTCCACATTCGCACTGCCACAGATCGCGCAAGACACGTGCCCAGCTGCCTTGAGACCATCAAAGGCATCTGCGCTGGCAAACCAGCTTTCAAAGCCGTGCCCATCGGCACATTTGAGTGTGTATTTGATCATCGTGATTCACACATATGCGACCCGGCGGTGCCGTCAAAGGCACAAAGATCAGAAATCAGACCAGAAACCTTGGGTCAAAGTCACGCAGGATGCGCGACAATTCGGGGGAATCCACCATTTGCGCCGCCTTTTTTCGTGTCACCCATTTGCGCTTCCGCTCTGCCGCCTCAGGGTAGTCGGTGGACAGTGACTTGACCTTCACGGCGTAGACCATGGCCGCGACAGGCAGGCCGTCGTCGTCGCCCATATGCTTGTTGTACGAAAACATGCCAAGCGGGCGTTGGTCAGCACGACCAACCACACCGGCCTCTTCCCACGCTTCTTGCGCGGCACTATCGCCGGGTGTTTGTCCATCGATCGGCCATCCTTTTGGAACGATCCACCGCTTGGTTCGGCGCGACGTCACCAGAAGCACCTGAACCTTGTCGTTCTTGATGCGGTAGCACAGCGCGGCGAACTGCGTCCGTACGTCTGCTTTCTTGGCGCGCCCCAGCGAAAGGGGAAGCTGTTTTATCATCGGGGCCGTCACTGCCCTGCCCTCCGTTATTCGGACTGTTATACTGGAATTAACCAAGAAAGACCAGTTTCGGCCCGTAACTACGCACCGTAACGTGAAAAAAGCGTTACATGCGCCGGGAACACTGGGGCCGAACCGCACCGTTTTTGGGCTTGAGCGCAAGCCGCCATTGCCCAATAGTTCTGCCCGATGAAAACTCCAAGATGGATCAAGGGCTTGTCCTTCGCTTGTACGGCGTGGCTCGTGGCAACCGCCAGTGCTGCAGAGACCGTCCGAGTCTTTGCAGCCGCCTCGCTGCAAGGTCCACTTGATGAAGTAGCCCACGCGTGGGACGGCGAGGTTGTCATCAGCTACGGCGGCAGTGGTGCAATAGCGCGTCAGGTCAGCCAAGGGGCACCCGCCGATGCCGTTATCCTTGCGAACGTCGCGTGGTCCGATTGGCTAGTGCAAGAGGGTCATGCCCCGGATACAGCGCGACCACTTCTATCCAATACCCTTGTGATCATTGGCCCTTCAGGGGCGCCTACCCTGCCCGGCCCCGAACCGGAAACGATCCTCGCGCGGCTTGACGGCCGGCGGCTCGCCATGGGTCAGCACATGTCCGTGCCCGCGGGGATATATGCGCAAGCATGGTTAGAGGGCATGGGCACATGGACCGCGCTGCGCCCCAAGTTGGCCGAAACCGAGAATGTCCGTGCCGCCCTGGCGCTCGTCGCGCGCGGAGAAACGCCATTGGGCATCGTTTATGCCTCGGACGCGGCCGCGAGCGATGACGTGTCCGTGGTGTTCGAAGTGCCTGCCGATGCGCACCCGCCCATTTTGTATCCGGGTCTCGCCCTGAGCCCCGGCGGGTCCGCCTTCCTGGATCATGTCGCGACGCATTCCGACGTTTTCACCGCCGCCGGGTTTCGCCTGCCATGATGCTGGATGAAGCCGGATGGACCGCCCTGCGCCTGTCGCTGCTGGTTGGCGTAACTGCCACGCTGTTGGCCTTGCCCCTTGCCATCTGGATCGCTTGGCTGCTTGCCCGCCGGGATTTCTGGGGCAAATCGGTGCTGAACGCGCTGGTCCATCTGCCTCTGGTCCTGCCCCCGGTGGTCACTGGCTACCTTCTGCTTCTGTCTTTTGGCCGTAACGGCCCTGCGGGGCGCTTTCTGGAAGAGACATTCGGTCTTGTGCTCGCCTTTCGCTGGACCGGTGCGGCACTGGCCGCCATGGTCATGGGCTTCCCCCTGATGGTCCGCGCCATTCGCCTTGCCATCGAAGCCGTGGATCCCAAAATCGAGGATGCGGCCCGCACCCTCGGCGCCCCCGGTTGGGCCGTCTTCGGGTCTGTCACCCTGCCCTTGATCCTACCGGGTGTGCTGGCTGGTGCCGTCATAGGCTTTGCCAAGGCCATGGGCGAATTCGGGGCCACCATCACCTTTGTCGCCAACATCCCCGGAGAGACCCAGACCCTGCCCTCGGCCATCTACGCCCTGTTGCAGGTGCCGGGCGGAGAGGATGCGGCGATCCGGCTGGTCCTCTGGGCCTGCATCATCGCACTGGGGGCCGTGGTCCTGTCCGAATGGCTGGCCCGCCGGGTCGCGCGCCGGATTGCGGGCACATGACGCTGTCGGTCGCCCTCCGCCACCGTTTTGGTGATTTCGCACTGGATGTCGCGTTCGAGGCCGGACCGGGTGTAACCGCCCTGTTCGGTCGCTCGGGTGCGGGCAAGACCACCATCGTGAATGCCGTTGCGGGCCTGCTGCGCCCCGATCATGCGCAGATCACGCTTGATGGGCTGCGCTTTGACACGCTGCCCGTGCACAAACGCCGTGTGGGATACGTGTTTCAGGATGCCCGCCTGTTCCCGCACATGACCGTCGCCGACAATCTGGATTACGCCAGCCGCTATGGTGCGCGGGCTTCGGATCGCCCCCGGATCATCGAAATGCTCGGGATTGGTGCCTTGCTGGATCGGCGCCCTGCAACGCTTTCAGGCGGAGAGAAACAGCGCGTGGCCCTTGGGCGCGCGCTTCTGTCGAACCCGCGCCTGTTGCTCATGGACGAACCACTGGCCGCGCTGGATGGCCCTCGCAAGGCCGAGATCCTGCCCTATCTCGACCGCCTCAAGCGCGAAGCGGGCGTGCCGATCCTTTATGTCAGCCATGCCGTGGACGAGGTTGCACGGTTGGCCGATCACATGGTGCTGCTGGCCGGGGGCGCGTGGCGCGGCAGGGGCCGATCTTTGACGTGATGGCCGATCCGGCTGCCGTGCCGCTACTGGGTGTACGTGAGGCTGGTGCAGTACTCCGAGCGCGGGTAGAGGCGCATGGAGAAGATGGTCTGAGCACCCTCCAGCTTGCTGCAGGCAGCGTCCAGTTGATGGGTGTGCAAGCCCCCGTTGGGGCAGCAGTGCGCCTGCGCGTGCTGGCGCAGGATGTACTCTTGTCCTTGTCACGTCCCGAAGGGTTGAGCGCGCAAAACACTCTGCCGGTGACCATCACCGCCATTCGCGCGGGCGACGGCCCGGGCGCAGCGATCGCACTGGACGCAGGCGGTGACGCGTTGCTTGCAAGGATCACGGCGCGGGCGGTGCAGACCATGGGTCTGCGCGAAGGGCAGTCTGTGTTCGCCGTGATCAAGGCAACCTCTGTTGCCCAATCCGCTATCTCGGGCGGCGCTACTTGAGCGCCAGCACCTCGGTCCGCAGCCGATCTACCATGGCTTCGTGCGGTTGATCCGCCTCGACCGCGAGACGCCGTAGTCCGAAATGCACATGCGCCATGTCGGTGTAGTAGCTGGTGTAGGCATAATTCGTTGCGGCCCCGGCCACGGCGCCCAGAACGGGCACGGTCTGTGCCGCCAGCTTTTGCCCCATCACCACGGCAAGCCTCGGGGCAACGCGTGCGACCAACGCCTGCATGGCAGCGCCGCTCAGCGCCATACGGGCGGACAGAAAGGCGATATCCGCCCCATCGTCATGCTCAAGGGGGCCTGCAGCGGCAAAGACCTGAACACAATCAAAGCGTACCGAGTCCATTGCAGGGTCAAATCCGTGCTCTACGGCCACGCCTTCGATCACGCGCAACAGCAGCGTTGTGGTCACGGGCAGCTCAGCCAATGCAGTGGGCAGACCACCGAAGCCACCTGCCGCACCCATCGCGGCACTGACGGTTGCGTTCAGCCACTCGGCCTGATCCGGCACCACGCTGCGCGACTTATTGGCCGCGCCCAGCGCTTGCACCAGCGCGGCACGGGTCGCCCCATCCAATTGATCGCGTACGGGACCGGGTAATCGACCCAGCAGCCCGTCGGCCCGCGTACCAAGAGTGTTGAGGACCTGAATGCCAAGACCACCCGCAGCCTTGTAACGGCGGGCCAGTCGATCCAGTTCGGCATCTGTGTCCAAGGGTTTGGGAACAAGGATAATTTCGTTCATGCCTTCAACATGGGAAGGCACGGCCGCGTTATCAACCGAAACGCATGACGTCGCCGCGCAAACCAGTCCACGCACCAACCTTCAGGTCGCGGCCCAGCACACGTTCAGGGTTGGTGGGCGGCGGCATGATGACCCCGGGCAATTTCTGGAACCCGAAACGGCCGTAATAAGGGGCATCGCCCACCAGCATCACCCGGTCCCACCCGGACTGCACCGCCTGCCCAAGCGAGGTTTCGATCAATTCGCCCCCAAGCCCCTCTCCTTGCCGGGTGGGGTGGACAGCCACCGGCCCCAGCAAAAGCGCTGTCTGAGCCGCGATCTGCACGGGCCAATACCGGATCGCACCCGCAAGGATGCCGTCGATATCCCGCGCCACATGGCTCAATCCCGCAACCGGGGGAACGTCATCGCGCAAACGGTAAGATGACAACGCCTCGCGCCCCGGTGCAAAGCACAGGTCATACAGGGCCTCGACCTCCCACCGATCGTCGGGCGTCTCTGTGCTCAGATGATACATGGGCGGTGCGTTCGGTCCGGGGTCTTATGGGCTGGAACCCGCCCTAGCATGCAGGTAACCCTTGCGCAAACGCACGAAACGGAGCCCGCATGTTTTACCGCCCCGCCGATGGCCACGGCCTGCCCCACAACCCGTTCAACGCCATCGTAACGCCCCGCCCCATCGGCTGGATTTCGACCCGGGGCAGCGATGGATCCGACAACCTTGCCCCTTATTCTTTCTTCAACGGCGTGGCCTATGTCCCGCCACAGGTCATGTTCGCATCAACCAGCACCAAGCCCGACCGCGACGGGACAAAGGACAGCGTGGCCAACATCCGAGATACAGGCGTGTTCTGCGTGAACGTGGTGGAGTACGCGATGAAGGACACAATGAACCAGACATCGGGCGAATGGTCAGCGGACACGGATGAGTTTGCGCTTGCCCAAATCGACAAGGCGGACTGTTCCGAGATCAACTGTGCCCGTGTCGCCGCATCCCCGGCCTCACTGGAATGCCGCATGACGCAAATCACCAAAATCGAGGGGGAAGCCAACTATGTCGTGTTCGGCGAAGTTGTGGGCGTGCACCTGCGGGACGACTGCATCGTCGACGGCATCTTTGACGTGCTGCAATACAATCCGCTCACGCGGCTGGGATACCGCGACTATTCGGTTGTACGCGAGAAATTCAGCCTGAAACGACCCGGCGAATGACCTTTCCAGACGCCGGACGCGCCTATCCCATCACCCTGCCCGACGGGTCGGATCACCAAGGGACCGTCTTTCTGAACAGGGTCATCGATCACCCTGGGTGGGAGATCGGTGACTACACCTACGCCTCAAACTTTGCCCCGGTAGCGGATTGGGCGGCGCATCTGGCCCCCTACATGTTCGGATACGGACCCGAAAAGCTGCGGATCGGCCGGTTTTGCCAGATCGCACACGGGGTGCGGTTCATCACATCCGGCGCCAACCACGCCATGGATGGATTGACCACCTTTCCCTTTCCCATCTTCGACCAAACGCAAATGGCGGGTTTTCAACCGGACACCCGCGACACGGTGATCGGACACGACGTCTGGCTGGGATACGGCGCAATCGTGTGCCCCGGTGCGCGGATCGGCAACGGTGTGATCGTCGGGGCCGGAGCCGTGGTACGGGGCAGCATTCCGGACTACGCCATTGTTGCCGGCAATCCGGCACAGGTGGTCAAGATGCGCTTTTCCGATGCTGATATTGCAACACTCAACCAGCTCTGCTGGTGGGATTGGCCCGCAGACCGCATCGCGGAAGCAGTGCCCGCACTGCAGGCCTGTGACGTCGAAGCATTGACGACCTGCTGATCAAGCAGGTCGGTGGGGTTCCTTAGTGTGCTCCGCCGCCTGCAAGCCCGACGCCGGATATCAACGCGCCCCAGACCTTGAGGCGCAGCCCCACCGCCTTGACCACACCTGTGGCCGCAATGATGTGCCCGGCCACGCCGCTGAGATTGCTGGTATAGGTCTGGATGATGCAACCGGAGCCATCGACCATGATCGCCTCATGCTCGGGGTGCTCAAGTTCAAAATAGACCAGCATCGATCCGCGTTGCAGCCCGTTTTCCGGCTCAAGCAGCCGACCGCCGGGCACCACCTGCCCTGCCGCGATGGCGGGTTGGATGGACGCGACGCGCGCAGGCAGAACGGCATTGCGGAATGACAGGCCGATATTGCTGTCGCAGGCGATCTCAGCGGGCATCCCCTCGTACAACGTGGCGCGGGCGACCTGTGAAAACCCGGCGGTGATGCGAAGAGGGACGCCTTCGGGTCGGTCAGGGATGATCACCATCGCCGGGCTCAGGATCAGTTGGGACGCCGGGCTGCCCACGCTCATGGCAAGCTGGGTGACGACACCATCAGAAAAGGCGCGCACCTCTGTCTGCGCCAGCGCCACCTGGGCGCGCTCCAGGGCCGCCTCGGCCGCGCGGCGCTCGGCCGGGATTGCCTGCGTGATGTCGGATTGGGCCAGATCAGCTTGCGCTTCGGCCGCGCCCTTTTCCGCCTCAGCGACAGCCACGGTGGATTCCAGTTCGCGCACCGTATCCTGCGTCCCCACATTGCGGGCCAGCAATGTCTGCGCGTTTTCCAGATCGACCCGCAGCTTTTCAAGCGATGCGGTTGCTTCGATCACGCTGGCCTGCGCCACAAGCAGTGTGTCCTGCGCCTTGACCTCAGCGGCTGCGAGGCGGTCAAACTCGGCCTCTGCCTGTTTGACGGCCGCAGCCTGGGCACTGTTTTCAATACGAAACAGAAGGTCACCCTTCGACACGCGTTGTCCGTTCACAGTGGGCAGTTCAGTAACCGGGCCGCTGGTTTGCGCCACAACGGACACAGTGCGGAACGGCAGCAGGCCGGAATAGGATTTTGGGTGGAAGTAGAAGATCACCAGAAAGAGCGCAAAGGCCATGATCGCCCACAGGAACACCGCCGTGCGCATGTTCCAGACCGTCAATGCCTCGCCTCGGCGCTTGAGTTGGAAATACCGGATAACGACCGGGAACGAAGTCAGGAGCAGTTCAAACATTCCGCGGCTGCACCTGATCGGTCCCTGTTTGCGTCGCGGCATCGGGGTATTCTGTAGATGGTATTTCGTTGCGACGAAGGTTGAACCGTGACCAGTCCGCCATCAGTGCAATCAGGATTGCGCTGAGCGGCAACAGGATATTGAAATGCCCCAAGGGAAAAATCTCGTAGAGCAGCGCAATGGTCAGCATGGTCGGTATCGTTTTGGCCAGCGGCGTGCCCTTGGACTGATGTTCAGCCCAGCGGTCGAAAGCGGCATACAAAGATACGAGCGCGTAGAGGGCCAGCGCAATGAAGATCAGTGAAATCCATGCCAGAGAATCCCCCTCCCCCGGCGCCACAAACCAAGACGGCGATGCATGCCCGCCATATTCCGTGCACCCAGTTATTTCACTTCTGATCATTCTCTAGCCTGAGTTGTCCACGGGTCCAACTGCAATTGGCAGTTTGCAGAGCATACAGGTATTGAGAAAGCGGTCAGGCCAGCAATCAACGATGAGTTTAGGTCATCAAAGCCCCATGACAATGCGGCGCCGATCGGCGATTTGGCGCGCAATTCCACGCATAGGGCGTTATCGTTTCGAGCCTCAGAAAGCCGCGTGCTAGCGTAGCGCAATACTAATTAGGCTCAGGAGTTCAGCCCATGCGTAAATTATTTGCCCTCGCTGCCATGGCAGCCATGACGACGGTTGCAGCCTGCGGCGACAGCACGCTCGAACGCGCGGTCGTTGGCGGCGCTATCGGCTGTGCAGCAGGCGAAGTGTTAACAGATGGACGCTGCGTCGAAGGGGCCGTTGTCGGCGCCGGTGTTGGCGTGATCACCAACTAGAGAAACCGCAGCATTTCCAAACAAAAGTGGCACGGGCCGGATGACACCGGCCCGATCCAAAAACCCAACAGACGTCAGTGTCCGCCCAAAATACCCGTGCGTACGCCGTAATCCGTCGCGATCTCGTAATCAGGGTCATCATCACTGTCGACAATCAGGTGACCCGCCTTGGTCAGCAGCTTGTGACAATCATGCGTCAGGTGACGCAGCTGAACGCGCTTCCCAGCCTCTTGATACTTACCGGCCACGGCTTCGATCGCCTGAAGGGCGGACTGATCCACGACACGGCTATCGGCAAAATCGATGATGACCTCGCGCGGGTCAGACTCGACCTTGAACATCTCGATGAAGCCAGTCGCCGAGCCAAAGAAAAGCGGCCCTTGCACCTGGTAGACGCGCGCGCCCTCGGGGGTGGTATAGGTCTTGGCGTGAATGCGGCGGGCGTTGTTCCAGGCGTAAGCCAATGCTGACACGATCACACCAACGACAACAGCGACGGCAAGGTCTTCCATAACCGTCACGACAGTCACCAGAACAATGACAAAGGCATCGGTCAGCGGCACCTTGCGCAGGATCTTGAGGCTGTTCCACGCAAATGTCCCGATTACCACCATGAACATCACACCGACCAGAGCGGCCAGCGGGATCAGTTCGATGATCGATGAGCCGACAAGGATAAAGGCCAGCAGGAACAGCGCTGCGGCAACACCGGCAATGCGTGTGCGCCCACCCGATTTCACATTGATCATGGATTGACCGATCATCGCGCATCCGCCCATGCCACCGAAAAAACCGGTTGCGGTATTGGCGACGCCCTGGGCAATGCACTCCTGGCTCGCCCCGCCGCGCTGCCCGGTCAGATCGCCCACAAGGTTCAGGGTCAGCAGGCTTTCGATCAGACCAATGGCAGCCAGGATGACCGCATAAGGCAGGATGATCTCAAGCGTTTCCCATGTCAGCGGCACCATCGGAATGTGGAATGGAGGCAACCCACCCTGGATCGAAGCAAGGTCACCTACACGCGGCACATCCAAACCAAAGGCAATCACGATGGCGGCAACAATCCCGATACCCGCCAGCGGTGCCGGAATGGCGCGTGTCACGCGCGGCGCCAGCCAGATGATTGCCATCGTCAACGCAACCAGCCCCAGCATCAAGAAAAGCGGCATGCCCGACAGCCAATCGCCACCCGCCATACCATGCCCGGATGCCTCGGCACTGCCCGGCACCTTGAATTGCGTCAGCTGGGCCAGGAAAATCACGATGGCGAGGCCATTCACGAACCCCAGCATCACCGGGTGTGGAACAAGGCGGATAAACTTGCCCCACTGCATCACGCCCGCAAAAATCTGCAAAAGCCCCATCAGGACGACCGTGGCAAACAGGTATTCAACCCCATGCTGCGCCACCAGCGCGACCATGACGACGGCCAAAGCGCCCGTCGCACCGGAAATCATGCCGGGACGCCCGCCGAAGATCGCGGTGATCAAACCAACCATGAACGCCGCATAGAGGCCAACAAGCGGGTGCACGCCTGCGACAAAGGCAAAGGCCACCGCCTCGGGCACCAGCGCCAGCGCCACGGTCAGACCCGACAGCAAATCCGTCTTGATCTGACCCGGTGTCAGCTTGGTGTCACCCGGCGCGATTGAGAAATCGCCGAAGCGGGTCTTGGTGTTGAGATTATCAAGAAAGGCCATTCGGAATCCGTCTGCTCGTGGGGGCGCGATCGGTGGCGTCTAAACCATCAGAGGGTTAATAACCATTGCACCAAAAGCGAGTCTGTTATGTGCGCTGCACATAGCAGGTTGTGCAGGAATGGCACGGTATTTCTGGGTATGCAGAACCTGACTTTATTTGGCGTCAGGCGATGTTAGGGTGCTCTCGGGAAACGGGAGTGTATGGGTATGGCGGTTCTGCGCACCTTTGATGATGTTTTGGCGTTCGACGACGGGCCGACGGAAGCCGAACAGAAGCTGATTGAGGCTTGCAAGGCAGGCGAGCCCTGCGTGCTTGGCGAAGATAGCCCAACAAAACCCGACGCAGATCGTAACATTCGCGCCGAAATTCTGCACTATCTGGTTCTTGGCGGGTGCAAAGACTGTGTAGTTGAAACAACGGGCGTCGCCTTAATCGGCGCATACATCATAGGCACGCTGGATCTTGATTTTGCTTCGGCACTAGGAGCGACACGCTTTTTTCGATGCCATTTTGAAAGCAGAGTCGAGTCCGAACTAACCACCTTCCAATCTGTGGCTTTCGTTGGCTGTCTATTGCCGGGTTGGCGCGCGCAGGGGGCCGACGTCAAAGGCGACGTTTTTCTCGACAACTCAACCGCAACCGGAATGATACGGTTGAGCGGGGCAATCATCGGCGGGCAACTCTCATGCGTGGGCACAACACTCTCCGTATCCGAAGACGAAGCACTCAATGCCCAAGGCGCTGATGTCAAAGGGGGCGTTTTTCTCAGCAACACTACCGCATTCGCAACGATACGGCTGAGCGGGGCAACCATCGGCGGGCAAGTCTCATGCGTGGGTGCGACACTCTCCGCATCCAAAGGCGACGCCATCAATGCCCAAGGCGCGGATGTCAATGACGGCGTTTTTATCCGCGACACAACCGCTACCGCAACGATACGGCTGAGTGGGGCAACCATCGGCGGGCAGCTCGCTTGCGAGGGCGCGACACTCTCCGCATCTGAAGGGGACGCACTCAACGCCCAAGGCGCTGATGTCAAAGGTGGTGTTTTGCTAAGCAACACGATTGCCAACGCAACAATAAACCTTAACACAGCGACAATAGGTGAACACCTTTATTGTGTCGGAACTGTATTCGGCGCCCATCAAGGAGACGCTTTGCGAGCGGACAACATGCACGTTAGTGGAACCCTACTTTGGTTGCCACAACCAAACTTTTCTGCGCACGTATATCTGACCAATGCACATGTCGGCACACTCATTGATCGCCCCGGAACATGGCCGCCTCGCGAGCTGCTCAATCTGGACGGGTTCACATACGACCGTATCGATAGTTCTCAGATAGATATCGAAACCCGCATCCATTGGCTAAAAAGGGTAGCTACACCAATGGGGAATTTTTTCCGCGACCCTTCACACAACTTGCCAAGGTTCTAGCCGAAACGGGACATGACGCGGATGCGCACAAGGTTCTGACCCGGCGCGAACACCTGCGCTACACACATCAGCGCAGGCAACTTGAACTACGCCCCGACGGCACGTGGTCGCGCGGCTTTGCAAGCCAGTGGCGAGACATTCGAATCCTTGGGCTTTGGCTGCTGCATATGGCGTTTCGATACGGCGCGGGCTATGGGCACAGCCCGTTCCGGTCACTTTACGTGATGGTTTTTCTGGTCGCGCTGACCACAGCGCCCGCCTTCCTTGCCTATCGGGAAGGGTCGATGGCCCCGAATTCCGGACCGGTCCTTGTGTCTGATAGTTGGAAGGCACTGGCCGCCAACACCAGCATCGTGAATACCGCAGAGGCATGGTCGAAGCGGATACCGGGCAAAGACTGGGAGAGCTTCAATGCGTTCGCATACGGCCTCGACGTCGTGATCCCGATCATCAACTTCGGTCAAACAGATGCCTGGGCACCGTCAACTGAGCGCAAGTACTGGGGGCGTTTTCTGTATGGGTGGCGGTGGATCATGACCGCAGCAGGTTGGGTGTTCACGGCTCTGGGCGCTGCAGCTGTAACCAGCGTCATCCGCCGAGGTTAGCCCGTTGCGCACTTATCCATCTCACCGCACGGTGGGGGTGCATGGGGGGTGTACGCGTGGTGCACGGCTGGTGTACGGGTGGTGACGGCCTGTTTTGGCTCGAAATTTTTCTTCTGTTCCGGCAAGAGAGACCCCAATGACCCAAACGAAAATCGCCGTGATTGGCGGCTCTGGCATCTACGATATCGACGGGTTGGAGGGGGCCGAATGGGTGCAGGTCGACACGCCTTGGGGCGCGCCATCTGATCAGATTCTGACCGGTCGTTTGGACGGGGTCGACATGGCTTTCTTGCCGCGTCACGGGCGCGGTCATGTGCATTCACCTACCACTGTTCCCTACCGCGCCAACATCGATGCGCTCAAGCGGTTGGGCGTGACGGATGTGATCTCGGTCTCGGCTTGCGGGTCGTTCCGTGAAGAAATGGCGCCGGGCGATTTTGTCATTGTGGATCAATTCATTGACCGAACCTTTGCCCGCGAGAAATCGTTCTTCGGCACCGGCTGTGTTGCCCATGTTTCGGTCGCGCATCCCACCTGCCCGCGCCTGTCAGACGCCTGCGAAACAGCGGCGCGCGATGCGGGGATCAACGTACACCGGGGCGGCACCTATCTGGCGATGGAGGGGCCGCAATTCTCAACTTTGACCGAGTCGAAAATGTACCGGGAAAGCTGGGGCGCGGATGTGATCGGCATGACCAACATGCCCGAGGCCAAACTCGCCCGGGAAGCCGAGCTGTGCTACGCCTCAATCGCCATGATCACAGATTACGACAGCTGGCATCCCGATCATGGTGAGGTCGACGTTACCCAAATTATTCAAACGCTTATGGGAAATGCAGATAAAGGCCGCGCGCTAGTCAAACGCCTCCCCGCCCTGCTGGGCGCGGACCGTGCCCCCTGCCCGCACGGCTGCGATCGCGCACTCGAATTTGCAATCCTTACATCACCCGATGCCCGCGATCCCACCGTGGTCGCCAAGCTTGACGCCGTTGCGGGCCGGGTGCTTTGACGCAAAGGAATTCACGATGTCTTTTGATCTTTGGCTGACATTCGTTGTCGCCTCCACCGCCCTCCTGGTCATCCCTGGTCCAACGCTCATGATGGTGCTGAGCTACGCGATGACCCAAGGGCGTAGGGTTGCCATCGCATCCGCGCTTGGCGTCGCGACCGGCGACTTGATTGCCATGACCCTGTCCGTGATCGGTCTTGGCGCTCTGTTCCTGACGTCAGCGCTGGCATTCACCGTTTTAAAATGGGTGGGCGCTGTTTACCTTGTTTATCTGGGCATTCGTATGTTGCTGAGCGCTCGGACACCCACCGCGACAACGCTGATGAACAAACCCGATGGCCAGAGCGCCAAGCGCGTGTTTCGCGATCTCACAACGGTTACCGCGCTGAACCCGAAATCCAATACGTTCTTCGTGGCCTTCGTGCCGCAATTCATTGATCCCAGAGACAGTTTTGCCCCGCAAGCCGCGACCCTGATTGCAACCTTTGTCATCATTGCCGGGATAAACGCGTTGATCTTTGCATTGGCCGCCAATGCCATGCGCAGCCGCATCACGCGCCCCACTGTCCAAATGTGGTTGACCCGCACAGGCGGTGCCACACTTGTGGGCATGGGCCTGCTGACCGCCACCCTTCGGAGAGCCACATGAAGACCGTTCAGGATTACATCCGCACCATCGTCGATTTCCCCCACGAAGGGATCATGTTCCGCGATGTGACCACCCTCTTTGCCGACCCGCGCGGGTTCCGTATTGCGGTGGACCAGATGCTGCATCCTTATGCCGGGCTTGAGATCGATAAAGTCGTGGGACTTGAAGCACGTGGCTTCATACTTGGCGGGGCTATTGCTCATCAATTGTCGATTGGCTTTGTCCCGATCCGCAAAAAAGGGAAGCTGCCCGGTGCAACGATTTCCGAGGCTTACACCCTGGAATACGGTGAGGCGATTGTCGAAGTGCATGACGATGCAATCAAAGCAGGTGAGAAGATACTGCTTGTTGATGACCTCCTGGCCACAGGGGGCACGGCCGAAGCGGGGATCAAGCTGGTGGAACGGCTTGGGGGCGAGATCGTGTCCTGCGCCTTTGTCATCGATCTGCCTGATCTGGGTGGGCGCGCACGGCTTGAGGCAATGGGCATGGACGTGCACGCCCTGTGCGCATTCGACGGAGAATAATGCCGCGAAAACGGGCATCAGGGGCGGAGCACCTTGGAAAGCAAGTCCGTTCCGCGTGTCCACACGTGCAAGACCAGCTAAGTTGACCGGATCACATACGCTGGACCGGACACCATGCCCAAACGCGATACGCGTCGTAAAATTGCGCTCATCACCGGCGGCGGCAGCGGCATAGGCCGGGCCACTGCGCAGCGCCTCGCTGCATCGGGGGCACATGTGGTGCTGACTGGGCGCCGCGCATCCACTCTCGACAGTGCAGTGGCAGACATCACCGCACAAGGTCAAAGTGCGCAGGCCATCGTGAACGATGTCACCGACAGCGACGCAGTGTCAGCCCTGCACAGCCAGATCCTGGCCGAACATGGTCGGCTCGACATCGCCTTCAACAATGCAGGCTGCCGTGAAGAGCGCGCGCATCTGAGCGATCAATCCCTCGATACCTACACGCGCGTTTTCGATACCAATGTCCGCGGGGTACTGGCCTGCCTGCACAACCAGATCGCGGCGATGCGAGCACAGGGCACAGGCGCTATCGTGGTCAATGCGTCCATCAGCGGTCTGCGCAATCCCAACCCTGGTTTCGGGCTTTACTCCGCGTCCAAGGCAGCCGTGATCTCGATGACCCGCAGTGCGGCAATGGAAGAGGCCCAGCATGGCGTGCGCATCAACATGGTCGCACCGGGGCGCGTGGTCACCGACATGATCATGGAGCCGGGGCTTGACCTTGATGCGGTCGCCGCGACGCTTCCCCTACGCCGGACAGGCACCCCCGAGGAAGTGGCTGAGGCAGTGCTCTGGCTCAGCTCTGACGCGGCGGCTTATGTTGTCGGACACGTGCTTTGCATCGATGGTGGCTTCATGGCGTCTTGACCGCTGCGGCCGAACCCAGAGCAACGGGGGGATTAGCCCGCAGAGCATCCACGATCCGCATTGCCCAGATATCATAAACCTGTGCCCCGGGGTGAAACCCATCGGCGGCCATGAGACCGGGTTCCAGCGGCAGATCAAAGGGCAGATGTTCCACCCCATCCTGATCGGCACACAGGTCAGCAAGGATCGCATCAAACCGCGCTGCACGTGCCCCCAACACATCGCGCAAAGGGCGTGGCAAAAGCGGGAAAGCCCCAAGCGGCGGCACGCCCGATGCATAGATACGCCGCACGCCGTGCCGTCTGCGCAATTGCTGAAGCAGCTTCACGTAGTTGGCGTTCCAGCGGGTTGGATGCATCCCGTTTTTTGTGTCATTCACCCCGAGAGCAATGACCGCCAAGTCAAATTCATGGGCAGGCTGTGTGTTCAGCATTCGCAACATGCCGGATGTCGTCAGTCCCGATTGGGCCCACAATGCCCATTGCACGTCGTAGTCCGAGTGCAGATGTGCGACCAGGCGACCCGCCAGTGCAGCATCCTGATGAGCCGCCCCGACACCAGCCGCTGAACTGTCACCCAGAATGAGTACCCTCAACAGAGGCCCTCCTCCCGACCGACCGTTTCGCGGCCCGTCGGCTTCTGGCAAGCGCGTGGCGCGCGCCGCCACCCAGATGGCCTGCACCAACAGGATCGGCGTAAGGACAAATGTGGGCAACCCCGCCATCAGACACGCCCTCGGGTCGGTGGGTGGGCGCCTTTCGCGGGCACAGCCTGCGAAACAGAGCCGCCCAACGACATCATCCGTGCCGCGCCCGCAAAACCGCACCAGGGTTCATAATCCCAAGGGGGTCAAGAGCATCCTTAATGGCGCGCATCGCCGTCAGATTTGCCGGGTCGCTGTAGCGCTCAAGGTCTTCGACCTTCAACCGCCCAACGCCGTGTTCAGCGCTGACTGATCCGCCCATTTCATGAACCAGATCGTGAACCATCCGTTTGATTTCGGGGCGCTCTGCCTCGTGATCCGAACGGCTTTTGCCTGGGACCGGGAAGACGTTGTAGTGCAGATTGCCATCGCCAACGTGCCCAAAGCAGTTGATGCGGAAGCTGCCAAGCCGGGCAATGCGTCGCCCACCTTCGGCGATGAACTCCGCGAGCGCCCCCAGCGGCACTGAAATGTCGTGCGAACTGATGGAGCCGATCCGGCGATTGGCCTCCGGGATACTTTCCCGGATCGTCCAAAAGTCACTTGCCTGCTGCGCGCTTTGCGCAATCATGCCGTCTTGCACAAATCCCGCCTCTGACGCCGCGACGAAAATCTCTTCCAGCGCAGCCGTCGGATTCTGGCCGCGCGACAGGCCCAACTCGATCAAAACGGACCATTCTGGTGTCGCCGCCCACGGGTTGCGGATTTGGGGCAGGGTCTCGTTCAGAAAGGCAAAACCCTGTGCATGGATCAACTCAAATGCGGATACGCCTTCGCCGACATGATCCCGCACGAGGGACAGCAAAGACAGCGCTGCCGCTGGAGAGGCGACTTGTAGCAAGGCCGTACCCGCCGCGGCAGGACGGGGCGACAGTTTGAGAGCCGCGGCGGTGATAACACCCAAGGTCCCCTCAGCCCCGATCAGAAGGTGCCTTAGATCATAGCCGGTGTTGTCTTTGCGCAGGCGGCTCAGACCGTGATAAATCTGGCCGCTCGGCAATACCGCCTCAACACCCAAGCACAGGTCCCGCGCATTGCCATATCGCAACACACCGGTGCCCCCCGCGTTGGTGCTCAGATTGCCACCGATCCGCGCCGATCCTTCGGCCGCGAGCGACAACGGAAACAAGCGGTCCACCTGCTCCGCTGCTGCCTGCACATCAGCCAGAATGACACCCGCCTCGGCAATCAGCACGTTTTCCTCGGGGTATGTGGCACGGATGGCCGTCATTTTCTCAAGCGACAAGATTAGAGGAACAGGACCTTCTTCAACCACCTGGCCACCAACAAGCCCCGTGCCTCCTCCATAAGGCACAACCGGCACACGCATGTCCGAGGCTATTGATACAAGCTTGGCCACTTCATCAGTGCTTTGGGGCAAAGCAAGCAATCCTGCCTGACCGGTATAGCGACCGCGCGGCTCTTTCAGATGCGAGGCATCAGCGGTCGCAAAGCGATCTGCGGGCAAGCTATTGCGGATGTTTTCCGCTATGTCAGCTGTCAGTGAATTCAGCATGAATGCCCCCTGCCCCTACCTGCGTTTGGTGCCAGAAACCTTCAGCCCCCACAACGCGAAAGGCACGCCTATTCGCCGTCGTCGCGCAGCCATTCCGGACGCAGGACCATGATCGTGGGACGCGCAGGCAAGCGGTCCAATGACACGTCCAGGGACGGACCGCCCACTTCAACCACCTGGAATTCATCGCGCATACCAGTCAAAAAGGCATCCAATGTGAACTCTCCAAACCAGTGCATCGGAATCACGATCGAGGATTTGAGCCGCGAAACGATGCGCATCATCGTTGGTAAATCCACGGTCATGCCTCCATCAACTGCGGCCATGACGACGTCCAGCCGCCCGATGGCCGCGTATTGCTCCGCACTGGGTTCGTGATGCAAGTGACCGAGATGCCCAATACAAAGACCGGCCAACTCGAAAATGAAAATTGAGTTTCCGTTCTCTTCGACACCGGACCATTGCGACCGGATGTCGGTCGAGACATTGCGCACAAGCACTTCTCCAAGATCGACACGATGGTCGATGCCTTGGCCAAATTCCTCTCCCCAGCCCGGCAGAACGTGGGGAATGGCCGGGTCCGGAAATGCGGTCCAATGCGTTTCATGTGCATGGTTCATGGTGACGACATCCGGGATCATCGGCACGTTGCCGACAAAGCCAGTAAAATCGGTGACCATGTTCAACCCCCCGCAGTGCGGAGCAGGAAAGAAGCATGGGCGATATAATGGATGCGCACTGTTTCGGGGGCGACCTCCACATTGTAACTGGCCTGCTGAATGTAACGTGCGCCGTCAATCTGATTGGCCAAGGCGATACAATGGCTCGGTGTTCGAACCTCTTGTGCTGCTGCTGCCATCGGCGCGATTAGAAAGGCGAAGGTAAGGAATACAAGGCGCATGCCTATCAGGTTAGTGCGCAATGCGATTTTTGCAAAACCTTGGGATAGGTTTGTGCCAGTTTTTAGCCTGCGTCAGTACGCCCGCGCCTGTCCATGCGCAAAGCTGCGTAAAGAACATGCGTTCGCCAGCGCCCATCGATCTGAAGATAGCTTTGGGCGACACCTTCATATTTGAACCCGCATGTCTCTAGCAATCCGCGCGAGGCCACATTTTCGGGCAGGCAGGCCGCTTCGATCCGGCTGAGGTCAAGCCGTGTGAACGCGTGATGCACAACCGCAAGGATCGCCTCGCGCATGTAACCTTGGCGCGCATGGGCCGCACCTGTCCAGTAGCCAAGGGTTCCGGCTTGGGCAGGGCCCCGCCGGATGTTGTCCAGCGTGATCGCGCCCAGAAGGGCGTCATCGCCACGCCGGAACAGGAATAAAGGCATCGCGGTGCCACTGGTCACCGACCGCTGCGCCCAATAGACACGATTGGTAAACGCCTTGCGCGTCAGATGATCATTTGCCCAGCTTGGCTCCCACGGGGTGAGGTGTTCAGCGCTGACGGCACGCAGCGTGGCCCAGTCCCGAAAATCGGAATGCGTTGGCGGACGCAGCGTCATCCGCTCCGTCTCAATCCGCAGTTTCCGCTTGTTCAGGATCATCAGGCGGCGCGCTGCTCCTGCAGGGCAAAGCGTGTCGGTGCGGCGTCAATCGGACCATAAAGCGCAAGCGCCATTGGGGCTTGTGTTGCCATATGCTCCGCGAATGCGCGGACATCCTCCACCGTAACGCTGTCGATTAGCGCAACGGTTTCGGTTAACGCAGGCACTCGATCCCAGATCTGCACCAGTCGCGCCAGCCGTTCTGCCCGGTTCGACGGGCTTTCGAGGCCCATCAGCAACCCGGCCTTCATCTGGGCACGTGCCCGATCGACTTCGGCGACTGTCATGTCATCAGCCGCACGCTTGATTTCGTCCACAGTAATGGTGGCCAGGTCGGCAACCTGTTCTGCTGACGTACCGGCGTACACCGTCGTCATGCCGGTGTCTGCATACGCCCCCGCTTGCGCGAAGATGGTGTAGCAAAGACCTCGGTTCTCGCGCACTTCCTGGAACAGGCGGCTGGACATGCCACCTCCCAATGCGCTGGCATAGATTTGTGCCGTGTAGATCGCATCGTCGCGGTAGCCGGGTGATTCAAAGGCCATGGCGAAATGCGCCTGTTCCAACGCCTTGCTGCGCCGTTCTTCGCCGCCTGCAAAAGTGGCAAAGTCGGCAACGCGCTTTGGCCGTGGGCTGAGATGACCGAACAGCTCCTCGGCCAATCGCACAATGGCGTCGTGATCCACCGCACCGGCCGCCGACAAGATCATCTGTTCCGGGCCATAATGCTCGTCAACGAAACGAGACAGATCAACGCACCCGAAGGACGATACCCGTTCGGACGGGCCAAGGATGGTACGGCCCAACGGCTGTTCGGGATAGGCCTGTTCCTGCAGCCAGTCAAAGATCACGTCGTCGGGCGTATCCAGTGCCTGCCCGATCTCTTGCAGGATCACACCGCGCTCGACCTCGATCTCGCTCTGATCAAAGATAGGGTTCAGCAGGATATCCGCCAGAACATCCAGTGCCAGCGGCACATCGTTTTCCAGAACGCGGGCATAGTAAGCAGTCACCTCGCGGCTGGTATAAGCGTTGATGTAGCCGCCCACATCCTCAATCGCCTCGGCGATCTGCAACGCGCTGCGCCGTTTGGTGCCCTTGAACGCCATGTGTTCCAGGAAATGGGCAATGCCGTTTTGCTCTGGCATTTCGTGGCGGGCGCCTGCGCCCACCCAGATGCCGATAGAGGCCGAAGCGAGCCCGGGCATGTGTTCGGTGACGATGCGAAAGCCGTTGCTCAGGCGATGGGTCTGCGTGGTCAAATTCGTCTCGCTACTGTGTTGTTACTGCGCGCGGTGCGTCATTATGTGGGCCTTGAGCGCCTCAAGATCATTCGGCGCGCGTGTCAGCCGTTCCGCGCGTTCATACAGGTCTGCCATCCTGGGTGGAAGGGGGGCGTGATCCCTGTCGCTGCCTCAACCGCCACAGGGAACTTAGCAGGGTGTGCGGTGGCGAGAGTGATCATGGGCGTGCCCACCTGCCGCTCGATATCCGCTACATGCACGCCGACGGCGCTGTGCGGACACAAAAGCTCTCCACTTGTTTTGAGCGAGGAGGCGATCTGGGCGCTGGTTTCGTCCTCGGACACCCGACCCGACGCGTAGTGTTCCTGCAGCACCTGCATTGCACCTTGGCTGATGTCAAAGCCACCCGCCTTCAGCTCATCCATCAACTGCGACACAGCCGCCCCGTCGCGGTCATAGCCATCGAACAGCGCGCGTTCGAAATTCGAGCTGACCTGAATGTCCATGGACGGGCTGATCGACGGGATGGTTTCGCCCTTGTGGTAGCCCTGCCCGCTCAGACACCGGTGCAGGATGTCGTTCTGATTGGTCGCCACCACCAGCTTGTCGATGGGTAGGCCCATACGCTTGGCAATGTAGCCCGCAAAGATGTCGCCGAAGTTGCCCGTGGGAACTGTGAAGCTGACTTTGCGATGCGGTGCACCAAGGGCCAGGGCGGAGGAGAAATAGTATACGACCTGCGCCAACACGCGCGCCCAGTTGATCGAGTTCACACCCGCAAGGCCAACACCATCCCGGAACTCGAAATCGTTGAACATGTCTTTCAGCCGCGCCTGGCAGTCGTCAAAATCACCGTCCAGCGCCAACGCATGCACATTGCTTTCCGTTGGCGTCGTCATCTGGCGACGCTGCACTTCTGACACACGACCGTGTGGGTACAGGATGAACACATCGACGTTGTCGAGACCGCGGAACGCCTCGATTGCCGCCGATCCAGTGTCGCCGCTTGTGGCCCCAACGATCGTCACGCGTTGCCCGCGCCGTTTCAGCGCCGTCTGAAACAGCTGACCAATCAGCTGCATGGCAAAATCCTTGAAGGCAAGCGTGGGCCCGTGGAACAGCTCAAGCAGGAAATGTCCCTGATCCAGTTGCACCATAGGTGCACGCGCCGCATGGCCGAAACCAGCGTAGGCACGGTCGATGCAGGATCGGAATTCGTCATCGGTAAAGGTGTCACCCACAAATGGGCGCATGACGGTGTAGGCGACCTCTTCGTAGGGGTGCCCCTCCATCCCGGCAATTGTTGCCTTATCAAGGGTCGGAATCGTCTCGGGAACATATAGACCACCGTCACGGGCAAGGCCGGTGAGCATCGTGTCTTCGAAGGTCAGTACGGGGGCCTGTCCACGGGTCGAGATATAGCGCATGGGTTCGTCTTTCTCAGCGCGGGCTGCGATTGGTGCGCAGCACGAAGTAGGCGGTCATCAGCACCCAGATCGCCGCAAGCGAAAACCAGGTGATTGCGTATTGCAGGTGATCGTTCGGAATGCCAGCGGTGTCTACAGGCCAAGGCGTCACGCCAAGGTCTGTTTCCGGCGCGTCGCGCAGAACTAACATGATGGGCTGTGTATTCAGCACCTCGGCCATTGCAGGCACATCACGGGCAAACCAGATATTCGTGTCAATCTCAGGTGCGGGTGTAAACCCGTCAACCTCATTCGGGGCATCCAGATTCCCCAAAAGACTAAGTCGCTCTAGCGACACCCCTGGCACATCAATGCCATCTCGAACCCAACCTGTATCAACCAAAATGCGGCCGTAGCCTTCCACTTCAAACGGACGAATAATCCGATAAACAGCCCCTGTGTTTCTACGTGACGCCAGTGCACTCAAATACTCGTGGTCGAGACCAAAAGTCCCGACGATTTTGACAGGGGCGTAGCGCCGAAACTCGGGAGTCGTGGCTTCCGCCAGCGACACGGGCGCGGCGTTGATCTGTGCTTCAATACGCGCAAGCAGATCCTGCTTCCAAGCAAGCCGTTGCACCTGCCAGACCCCAAGGCTGATCAGGATACCCGCCCCCATCAACCCGAATGTCATCAGAAAGAGTAAGCGACGCATGCGTCCGTGTGCCCAGCCCTAAAGTGAAAAGCGCGCGGAGACCGCGCGCTTTGAACAGTGTTGCGTATGACGCGGTTTAGTGGTCGAGGCCCGGCATCGTGCCCACGCCCCAGATGTAAACGGCGAAGAACAGGAAGAGCCAGACAACGTCAACGAAGTGCCAGTACCAGGCTGCCGCTTCGAAGCCGATGTGTTTCTCGGCCGAGAAGTGGCCCTTCATCGCGCGCAGCAGACACACGAACAGGAAGATCGTCCCGATGATCACGTGTGCGCCGTGGAAACCAGTCGCCATAAAGAAGTTCGAGAAGAACTTGTCGCCACCGAACTCCCAGCCTTGGTACAGCAGGTAGGAGTATTCGTAGCCCTGCAATGCGGTGAACGCCACGCCCAGCACAACCGAAATGGCCAGACCGTTGATCACGTCCTTGCGCGTGCCACCATGCACCAGCGCGTGGTGCGCCCATGTCACGGCACATCCCGACAACAACAGGATCAGCGTATTGATCAGCGGCAGGTGGAACGCGTCCACGTGGTAAATCTCGGGTTGGATGTACTCGGTGCCGACATACTCGCTCATCGGGTACATGGCGTGCTTGAAGAAAGACCAGAACCACGCGGCAAAGAACATCACTTCCGACATGATGAACAGGATGAAGCCATAACGCAGGCCGATGCGGACCACGGGCGTGTGATCCCCGACCTTGCTTTCTGCAACCACATCAGTCCACCAGCCGAACATAGTGTAGAGGACCGCGACGAAGCCGATCAGGAACAGCCAGGGGCCGCTCAGTTCGATCGACTTGAAAAAGATGGTCATGCCGCCGGACATCCAGGCGACAGCACCAAACAGCATGGTGAAGCCGGCCAAGGCACCCAGCAGGGGCCAGGTCGATGGCGCAAGAATGTGGTAGTCGTGGTTTTTTGCGTGGGCCATTGTCCGTCCCTCAGTTCAGGTTTGTATCGTTCGTTTGCTCGAGTGCTGCAAAGCCTTCGGGCAGGTCGATTTGGTAAAAGGTATAGCTCAGCGTGATCGTATGCACGTATTTTGCGTCACGATCTGTTACGATCTCCGGATCGACATAAAAGGTGACCGGCATCATGACACGTTCACCCGGCTGCAGCACCTGCTCTTCAAAGCAGAAGCAATCGATCTTGGAGAAAAAGCCACCCGCTTCGTATGGCGCCACGTTGTAGCTGGCCGAGCCTGCGATGGGTTTGTCCGTCGGGTTGTAGGCTTCGTAGAAGGCAAGGCCCGTCTCACCAATGCGCAACTCCATCTCACGCACTTCCGGAGTGAATTGCCATGGCATGTTGCGTTCAAGTGATGCGTCGAAGCGCACCTTGATGGTCTGGTCCAGAATCTCTCCGCTTGCAACCTCGGACACGCCCGGCGTGCCGCCAAATCCTGTCACACGACAGAACCAGTCATAGAACGGAACCGATGCCCAGGCGAGCCCCCCCATGAACACGACCAGACCCAATGTCTGAAAAACCGTCTTTTGTGGCCCAGAGAGGTGGCGCATTACTGTGTCTCCTCGATCCGGGGCAGCTCGAACGCGCCGCCCGTGATTTTCACAAAGGTCAATGCCAGTACCAAAACGACAAATGCGGCCAGCATCAGACCAACACCCACATTACGTCCCTTGCGACGTTGGTGGATCTCGTGCTCCGCCTTGATGCTCATGCCCAGATTCCCCAGGCTGTTGGCAGCATCGCTTCGACCAAGATCGCGCCAAAGTGCAGGAACAGATACAGCAGCGACAGTTTGAAGAACGATTTTTCTACAGCATAGCCATCGGCTTCGGCCTGTGCCTCGTCCCGGCGCCAGATGTCGAATGCTCCCTTTAGGAACAGTGCATTCAGAACCACAGCCACGGTCAGATAGACTGGACCACCAATGGCCGTAAATGCAGTGCCAACCGCAAGCGCGACCAACAGTACTGTATAGACCAAAATATGCAGACGGGTTGCCTTGCGCCCATGCGTGACGGTCAGCATCGGTACGCCAGCGTCATCGTAGTCAGACTTCATAAACAGCGCCAGCGCCCAGAAATGCGGCGGCGTCCACATGAAAATCAGGGCAAACATCAGCCACGCCTCAACGGACAGGGAGCCCGTGGCAATGACCCATCCGATGACCGGAGGGAATGCACCAGCAGCGCCGCCGATCACGATGTTCTGCGGTGTCGACCGCTTCAACCACATCGAATAGATCACGGCGTAAAAGAAGATGGTGAATGCCAGAAGACCTGCGGCCAGCAGATTGGCGCTCAGCGCAAGCATCATGACCGACATGCCCGACAGGGCCACGCCCAGAACCTTGGCCTCGTTTGGTGTGACTTTGCCTGCAGGAATGGGGCGCTTGACGGTCCGCTTCATCACGGCGTCGATATCCGCATCCCACCACATGTTCAGCGCACCCGACGCCCCTGCCCCGATGGCAACAAACAGGATCGATGCAAACGCGATGACGGGATGTACGGACACCGGAGCTGCCAACAATCCAACGAGCGCGGTAAACACCACAAGTGACATAACGCGCGGCTTGAGCAGCGCAAAATAGTCACCAAGGCTTGCTTCGGCCTCGTGGGTCTGATGCTGGTAGCTGACGTCCGTCATATGCGTCTCTGCCTGAAAACCGTAAGGCGGAGGTGTCCTCCGCCCTACCCGATTAGTTTGATGCGACTTGGAAATCTTGCGGTGTGCCGGCGAATTCTGCCTTCGCACCGGACAACCACTCAGCGTATGCTTCCTCGCTCACCACTTTGACGGTGATCGGCATGTAAGCGTGCGCAATACCGCACAGCTCGGAACACTGACCGAAGTAGATGCCTTCTTTCTCTGCGGTGAACCACAGTTCTGCCAAGCGGCCAGGCACGGCGTCCTGCTTCACGCCAAAGGCGGGAATAGTCCAGGCGTGGATCACGTCAGCGCCAGTCACCTGCACAACGATGGTTTTGCCGACCGGCACAACTACAGCGTTGTCGGTCGCCAGCAGGAAGTCTTCGCGGCTGTATCCAGCATCGACGAGTGCTTGCTCAGTCTCGGGGGTCAAGGAATTGTCGCCGCCGGTTGCGGGCGCGCCGATCATGTAACTGTCAAACGCAAGCCCTTCGTCCACGTACTCGTATCCCCAGAACCACTGGTAGCCAGTCGCTTTGATGGTCACATCAGCTTCGGGAATCTCTTGCTGGTGAAACAGCGTGGGCAGCGAAAACGCACCGATGAACACCAAGATGACGATCGGGATGACTGTCCAAGCAATCTCGACCGGGGTGTTGTGGGTGAAGCCAGCAGGCTCCGGGTTGCGCTTGCGATTGTACCGCACAATCACCCAAGCCATCAGACCGGTCACGAACAGAGTGATCAAGGTGATGATGACAAGGATCATACCGTCCAGCCACTGCAAGCGGCGGGCGATTTCCGTGGCTGCAGGCTGGAAGCCCATCGCACCATCCACGGGGCGGCCAATCACCTCAAGGCCGTCCTGGGCCCAGGCCGGGGCGGCGGCAAGGGCGCTCAGCACACCCGAAATCGAGAAAAGCTTTTTCATCTGGTCGTCCTGATCTTGAGTGATCAACATTTTGGTTCGGAGAAAGGCCGCAGCACTAACTGCGTTCGCCTCCCGTTGTATTGTCGCGACTTACAATCATATCTTGGCTGCAAGATAAAGACATAAGGGGCGCGTCAAACGGACGCTTGCCGTGGCGAAATGCCCCACAGCACACCGGAGTATACCAAATGACCGACGCCCCTTTTGCACCGCTGGATCGGGATATTGACCGCACGGTGGCCTTGCAGGTGTTGCGCGACGCCACAGCTGGCGCGGACGACGGCGAATTGTTCCTTGAACGCCGCCGATCAGAGGCATTGGTGTACGATGACGGTCGCCTGAAGACAGCCAGCTATGATGCAGCGCAGGGGTTTGGACTGCGCGCGGTAAGAGGAGAAGTGGCCGGTTACGCACATTCTACAGAAATTTCCGAATCTGCGCTGCGCCGCGCGTCAGAGACTGCGCGCCTCGCTGTTGGGGACGGCGGCGGCACGCTGGCTGACGCACCACGACCAACCAACTCGCAACTCTATACTTCGGACGATCCGATCGCCGGGGCCAGCTTTCCGGTCAAGCTGGAGACACTCAAGGACATCGACGCATATGTCCGCGATCTTGATTCGCGCGTCGTTCAAGTGTCAGCCTCCCTCGCCGCATCGATTCAGGAGGTCGAGATTTTGCGTCCCGAGGGTAATTCGGTGCGTGATATCCGCCCGATGACCCGGCTGAACATCTCCATCATCGTCGAACAGAACGGGCGCCGTGAAAGCGGCAGCGCTGGTGGCGGTGGGCGCGTGGGTCTGGATGGCCTGATCGACCGGAATGATTGGCAAGCCAAGGCACGTGAGGCACTTCGGGTCGCAGTGGTGAACCTGGATGCGGTCCCCGCCCCTGCTGGTGTCATGGACGTCGTTCTTGGTCCCGGCTGGCCCGGCATTCTTCTGCACGAAGCGATTGGCCACGGGCTTGAAGGAGACTTCAATCGCAAAGGCAGCTCGGCCTTTGCGGGATTAATGGGCGAACGGATTGCTGCGCCCGGTGTAACGGTGCTGGACGATGGCACCATTCCAGACCGACGCGGGTCGATCACCGTGGATGATGAAGGCACGCCTTCAGGCAAGAATACCCTGATCGAGGATGGCATCCTCGTTGGCTACATGCAGGATCGCCAAAACGCCCGACTGATGGGCGTGAAGGCGACCGGCAACGGTCGGCGACAAAGCTATGCGCACGTCCCCATGCCGCGTATGACCAATACGTACATGTTGGGCGGAGACAGCACGCCAGAAGACATCGTGGCTGATCTCAAGGACGGGATCTATGCCGTGGGCTTCGGGGGCGGGCAGGTCGATATCACCAATGGCAAGTTCGTGTTTTCCTGCACCGAGGCCTACCGCGTGGAAAACGGCAAGGTCGGCGCACCGGTGAAGGGGGCAACGCTGATTGGCGACGGAGCCACAGCGCTGAAACATATCCGAGGAATCGGAAATGACATGGCGCTCGATCCTGGTATGGGCAATTGCGGCAAGGCGGGTCAGTGGGTGCCAGTTGGCGTTGGGCAACCAACTCTGATGATTGGTGGACTGACCGTCGGGGGATCCGCGGCTTGAGCGGGCACTGATTCCAATTGTTTAAAATGCATGAAGATTTTGCGCCTTCCCGCGGCTTCGGATGCGGGAAGGGAAGCACCATGTATTTGGGGCATCAGAAGAGAAACCGTTTTTGGATATAAATTTCACAACGAATTCAAAGCATAAGCGCGCGTATTGATATGAAGCGACCAGTCTTCATGCGTTGTTAACCTTGCCGATTCTACAACGTTCTCAGCAACGGACGGAGCCTCGGATGACTGAAAAGGATACCCATCCTTCTTCCACTCACCCCCACTCCCACCCACCTCGGAAGATGACCAGTTTGCCCGTCTCCGTCTGTTGCGCTCACGCCGGGTCGGCATTTCAACGTATAAACGCCTGCTGATTGAACACGGCACCGCGCAAAACGCGCTGGCCGCGCTGCCCCAGGTAGCGCGCGCCGCCGGCGTTGAGAATTACCAAGTTTGTCCCGAAGGTGTCGTGCACGCCGAACTGAAGGCCGCTCGCGCCATCGGCGCAAGGCTCGTAGCGTTCGGCAGCTCTGACTATCCTGCTCCCTTGAAGGAGCTGAGCGATGCGCCGCCATTCCTCTGGGTGCTGGGCGAAACATCGCTGCTGAAAAAGCCGATGATTGCGCTTGTGGGCGCACGGAACGCGTCCTCGCTCGGCACCCGCATGGCACGATCATTGGCTCGTGATTTGGGCGCCGAGGGGTATGTCGTGGTTTCTGGGCTCGCGCGCGGTATCGACGCCTCTGCGCATCTCGCCGCACTGACAACCGGCACTATTGCCGTGCAGGCAGGTGGCGTTGATACGATCTACCCAGCCGAAAACACTACTCTGGCAGAAGATATCGCCGCCAAGGGCGCACGCATCAGCGAGCAGCCCATTGGCCTTCAGCCGATGGCGCGGCATTTTCCTGCCAGAAACCGCATCATCTCGGGCCTGGCCCAAGCCACTATTGTCGTTGAGGCAGCGGCCAAGTCCGGCAGCCTGATTACAGCGCGGGATGCGCTTGATCTGGGCCGTGACGTTCTCGCGGTGCCGGGTCATCCCATGGATGCGCGCGCATCAGGGTGCAATATGCTGATCCGTGACGGGGCGACATTGGTGCGTAACGCGTCCGATGTGCTTGAGGCTTTGGCACCGATCGCACCCGCTGCTGCACCAGAATTGCCGATGCAAGCACCGGCAAGGGCTCCCAAGGACCGCCGCACACTTCAAGAAACGGCGGCGCTGCACCAGCAGATTCTATCGCGCCTCGGCCCCTCCCCCTTGGCCGAAGATCAGTTGATACGGGACCTTGGTGCACCTTCAGCGGCTGTCGCACCGGTGCTTGTGGAACTCGAGCTTGATGGCGTCATTGATCGCGCCCCGGGTGGCCTTCTGACCCGCGCCAGTTGACCGCACCCCGTTGGACCGTGTTGACATTCGGGACTTGCACCCCACATGTTGCGCCGCCATAGAGCAGCAAATTATCCCGTTTGAGGTCACCCCAGTACATGCCTGTCGTCGTTGTTGAATCCCCTGCCAAAGCCAAGACGATCAATAAGTATCTGGGCGACGACTATACCGTTCTTGCCAGCTACGGACACGTGCGCGACCTGCCCCCCAAGGACGGATCCGTGGACCCCGACAACGAATTCGAAATGCTTTGGGAAGTGGCCTCCGACAGTAAAAAACACATGAAAGCCATCGCGGACGCGCTGAAGGACGACAACGCCCTGATCCTCGCAACCGACCCCGACCGCGAAGGCGAAGCGATCAGTTGGCACCTGCAAGAGGCACTGACAAAACGCAAGTCCATCAAGAAGGACACCGACGTCAAACGCGTCACATTCAACGCCATCACCAAAGCGGCTGTCACCGAAGCCATGCAAAACGCGCGACAAGTCGATATGCCATTGGTCGAAGCCTACTTGGCGCGCCGCGCGCTCGACTATCTGGTCGGCTTCAACCTGTCGCCGGTTCTGTGGCGCAAGCTGCCCGGTGCCAAATCCGCTGGGCGCGTTCAATCTGTTTGCCTGCGCCTCATCACCGAACGCGAGATGGAAATCGAAGCATTTCGTGCCCGCGAATACTGGTCTGTCAAAGCCGTTCTTGCGTCCCCGCGGGGACAGGAATACGAGGCGCGCCTCGTCAATCTGGCAGGCAAGAAGCTCGAGAAATACGATCTGGAGAACCAGACGCAGGCGGAAATGGCCCAGCAGGCTATCACCAGCCGCGACCTGAAGATCCAGTCGGTCGAGGCAAAACCCGCCTCCCGCAACCCGTCAGCCCCGTTCATGACGTCGACCCTGCAACAGGAAGCCAGCCGCAAATTCGGTATGGGCGCACGACAGTGTATGTCGTCGGCCCAGCGGCTCTATGAGGCGGGCTACATTACCTATATGCGGACAGACGGCATCGATATGGCGCCCGAAGCCGTGCAGAACGCTCGGGACGCGATCAAAGATCGCTATGGCGCTGAATACGTGCCCGCCCAACCGCGCATGTACAAAAACAAGGCCAAAAATGCCCAGGAAGCCCACGAGTGTATCCGCCCCACGGATATGGCGCGCGATGCGGCCAGCCTGAAAATCACCGACGACGATCAGCGCAAGCTCTATGACCTGATCTGGAAACGGACCCTCGCCTGCCAGATGGAAGGCGCACGGTTGGAACGCACCACGGTCGAGATCGGCAGTGATGATGGTCAGGTCGTGCTACGATCCACCGGTCAGGTTGTTCTGTTCGATGGCTTCCTGCGCGTCTACGAAGAGGGCCGCGATGATGATGTTGTGGATGATGACGACAAGCGCCTGCCACAGCTGAGCGAAGGCGAAAGCGCCGACAAGCGCACGGTCACGCCCGAGCAGCATTTCACCCAGCCCCCGCCCCGCTATACCGAGGCGACGCTGGTTAAGCGCATGGAAGAGTTGGGGATCGGCCGCCCATCGACCTATGCCAGCATCGTGACCACGATCCAGGACCGCGAATACGTCCGCAAGGATCGCAACCGCCTGATCCCAGAAGACAAGGGGCGGTTGGTGATCGCCTTCCTCGAAAACTACTTCCGCAAATATGTCGGCTACAACTTTACTGCCGGGCTTGAGGAAGAGCTGGACGACGTCAGCGCAGGGGACCGGAACTACAAGGATGTCTTGGGTCGCTTTTGGCAGGATTTTTCAGCTGCAATTGCCGAGACATCCGAACTGCGCATCACGGATGTGCTGGAAAAGATCAACGAGGTACTGGAACCGCATCTGTTCCCACCATTGGAAGATGGCGGCGATCCACGCCTGTGTCCGAATTGCGGACTTGGCCGTCTTTCGATGCGCACTGCCCGTTCGGGTGGCGCATTTATCGGCTGTTCGAACTATCCCGAATGCCGTTACACCCGCCCGTTTGGCCCGCCGGATCCAGAAGCCGAAGCCAGTGCCATCCCGCCCGAGGGCAAGCTGCTGGGTGAAGATCACGGTGACGAAATCCGCATATTCAAAGGTCGCTTCGGACCTTACGTGCAACGCGGAGCGATCACTGAAGAAAATAAAAAACCACCACGCCAGTCGATCCCCAAGGATTGGACGCCCGAGGAACTGGAGCTGGACCGTGCGGTCATGCTGCTGTCCCTGCCCCGCGAACTGGGGCCACACCCCGAAGACGGGATTATGGTCTGGGCCAATATCGGGCGCTATGGTCCGTATCTGAAACATGCGGAAAGCACGTCTGATCGCGGCGGCACCAATGCAAATCTCGAAAGCATTGATGAAGTGTGGACCGTCGGCATGAACCGTGCAGTCCAATTGCTGGCCGAAAAGGTGGCTAGCCGGGGCGGGCGTGGTGCCGCTGCAAAACCGTTGCACGAATTGGGCGAACACCCGGATGAAGGCGGACCGGTCAACGTGATGAAGGGCAAGTACGGCCCTTACGTCAAATGGGGCAAGGTCAACGCCACGATACCCAAAGGGACCGAGCCAGAAAACGTGACCATGGATATGGCCGTTCAATTGATCGCGGAAAAGGCACCAAAGAAGAAGACCACGCGCAAAAAGGCTGCTCCGAAAAAGAAAGCGGCCAAGAAAAGCGCCTGATCTCAGTCCTTGATTTCCAGCGCCTCGACACGGTCAGCGACCTTGCCGAGGAGCCTGATCAACTCGTCCTGCTCTGTGACTGTGAGGGCAGATAAAAAGATTCCCATGTCTGTCAGGTCCTGATCATGGATGGCATCCGCAATCACCTGCCCCTCGGGCGTCAGGGTTAACTGATATGCGCGTCTGTCTCCGGTGCATTGCCTGCGTTCAATCCAACCGCGATTGATCAGGCGCCCAATCACGCTGCTGGCCGTGGTCGCGGCGATACCGAGTGATCCGGCCACAACAGATGCACGCACACCCGGATCAGCGCGCACCATGCCCAGCGTGTGAAAGTCCAATGGATTGAACTTGATGATGTGCTGATGCTCGGGCCCGGTCCGCTCACTGATCAGCATGACGCGCATCACCGTTTTCACGTGGCGCAGAAGTTCGTGTTCCTTGGTCATCCCTAAAAATTGCGCAGACCTCTTGAACCTGCAAGGGGGCTTCCTAAATACTACGATAATCGCAGCAATAACTGCGAAAATCGTAGCAAAGGAAACGACCATGAAACGCTCGATCATTGCAACTGGTGTCGCACTTGCCCTGGTGTTTGGGGCAGTCACGTCTTCCGCAGCGATGACCTACACCTTCCCGCCGGATGTTCCCGTCCGTAGCGATGTAGATGGTGGTACCCAGACAAACTGGGTGTTTGAAAACTCGTAATTGGCGACAAGAACACAGCGCGCCCGGTTCACCCCGGACGCGCTTGATCAGCCCTAGGGCAGGTCCGCAATTCCAAGTTCCATCGGCGCGATTGTGAATTATTCCACATCACCATTCCGGAGAGTCGCCAGCATGGTGTAATATATCGCGCACGCTCCCCTCTTCGTTGACTTTGACAGTGCATACATTCACATACTGAACCCAGTGCGACTGCCCTCCCACGGGCTCTCTTGGGGAATAACATGAAGAAGATTTACGGCTCAGCTTCTGAAGCGTTGGATGGGCTTTTGTTTGACGGCATGTTCATTGCGGCGGGGGGATTTGGTCTGTGCGGCATTCCCGAGCTTCTGTTGGACGCAATCAAGGATGCGGGCACCAAGGACCTGACCTTTGCGTCAAACAATGCCGGTGTGGATGATTTCGGCATTGGTATCCTGTTGCAAACACGCCAGGTCAAAAAAATGATATCGTCCTACGTGGGCGAAAACGCTGAGTTCATGCGCCAATACCTGTCCGGCGAGCTTGAGCTTGAGTTCAATCCCCAAGGCACACTGGCCGAGCGCATGCGCGCTGGCGGTTGCGGCATTCCCGGGTTTTATACCAAAACTGGTGTCGGAACCGTCATCGCCGAAGGTAAAGAACACAAGGACTTCGGCGGCGAAACATACATTATGGAAGAAGGCATTTTTGCCGACCTTTCCATCGTCAAAGCCTGGAAGGCCGATGAAACGGGCAACCTCGTGTTCCGCAAGACGGCCCGTAACTTCAACCCGCCCGCTGCAATGTGTGGCAAGGTCTGTATCGCAGAGGTGGAAGAGATTGTTCCGACCGGCAGCCTTGACCCTGACGTAATCCACCTACCTGGTATCTATGTCCACCGCCTGTTTCAGGGCGAACATGAAAAGCGCATCGAACAACGGACAACGCGCGCCGCGTGAGGAACCAGGCCATGCCTGACACCATCGAAGAACTACTGCAGGACGACAAATCCTTTGATGGGTTTTCGCGTGCACAGGTTGCCATGGTGGTGACCAATCCGCACCTCGAAGACAATCCAATTGTCTACGTGAACCAGGCGTTCACCCGTTGCACCGGGTATGCGCGATCTGCATCGATTGGGCGCAACTGTCGTTTCCTTCAGGGTGAGGGAACACTCAAATCTGATGTGGACAAGTTGCGCGCGGGCGTCGAATCCGAAGAAAGCGTCACCGTTGACATTCTCAACTACCGCGCAAATGGCGATCCTTTCACCAACCGTCTAATCGTTGCACCCGTTCATGATTCACGCGGCGAAACCCAGTACTTCGTGGGTATCCAGAAAGAGCTGCGTCAAAATGAGATGGCAAGCAGCGCCGAGGAAGTAAATGCGCAACTGATCGAAATTCAGAACCGCGTTGCCTCTGACCTTTCAATGATCATCGGCATGATCCGCCAGCAATCCGGATCCACGTCTGTGCCCGAGGATTTTGCAGCGCTCAGCCGCCGGATTGAAACGCTCCAGCTGCTCTACGAAGAAATGAAGCTTAGCGATCAGCAATCCAACCGCGACCGCATACAGATGGGCAGCTACCTGTCCCGCCTGTCAGCCGCCATCGCGCATATCGAAGGGCGCTCCGGCATCCGGGTATCGCTGCAGATTGAATCGCTGGAAGTGCCGATCGAAACTGCGGCGCGTGTCGGCTTGGTCCTGTCCGAACTGCTTACAAGCGCGTTCCAACACGCCTTTGATCGCATCGACATGGGTTTGGTCGAGGTGCGGATGAGCAGGCTGAGCGCCGGTGGCCTGCGTCTGATCGTGGCCGACGACGGCGTGGGCATTCCGGCAGATATGGAATGGCCCGACAGCAAGACTGTAGGAGGCCGTATTGTGTCTGGTCTAATCGAAGGGCTAGAAGGTACATTGCATCTGGGCCGTGGCGCCGCAGGAAGCTTTGTTACCATTGACGTGCCCGCTGGCGCGGCACTCACCGACGAATAGTGAATAAGGACAATCGATGCCCTGGGATCGCAACCAAATGGCGGCGCGTGCCGCGCAGGAACTTGAAGACGGCTGGTATGTGAACCTCGGGATTGGGATTCCCACCCTGGTGTCGAACTACATCCCCGACGGGATCGAGGTTACTCTACAATCCGAAAATGGCATGCTTGGCATGGGCCCCTTCCCCATTGAGGGTGAAGAGGACGCCGATCTGATCAACGCTGGCAAGCAAACAATCACCGAACTGCCTCAGACAGCGTATTTCGACAGCGCGCAAAGCTTTGGCATGATCCGCGGCGGCAAGATCGCCATGGCGATCCTTGGCGCAATGGAAGTCGCCGAAAACGGCGACCTGGCCAACTGGATGATCCCCGGCAAACTGGTCAAGGGCATGGGCGGCGCCATGGACCTTGTTGCAGGCGTCGGTCGTGTTGTGGTGGTCATGGATCACACCAATAAACATGGCGACAGCAAAGTGCTCAAGGAATGCACGCTCCCGCTTACAGGGAAAGGCGTTGTTGATCGCATCATCACGAACCTTGGTGTACTGGATGTGGTTGATGGTGGCCTAAAGATCGTCGAGGTTGCCGAAGGCGTCACCGAGGACGAATTGCGCGCCGCCACCCAAGCGACCCTTGTCTGAGTTTGACATTCGCCTGGAAGAAGACGGGTCAAAAGGCCGATATGTCCTGACCCGTGATGGCGCAGAGGCGGAACTGACCTATTCGATCCTGTCGCCTCAGACGAGGATTGCGGATCATACAGGTGTACCAGATGTCATGCGTGGCACCGGTGCCGGGCAAGCGCTGGTGAAAAGGCTCGTCGAAGATGCACGGGCGGAAGGATGGAGGATTGTCCCTCTCTGTCCGTTCGTGAATGCCCAGCGGGCAACGCACCCCGATTGGGCCGACGCGTTTAATGTCTGACAGTACAGATTTGCACTAGATAATACGGGCAGGCTTTTTGCCCGGTTCCAGCATGTCAGTTCAATGCCGCAAACACACACCCGTCTGTAACGAGTTCCGGGGGCGTCACGCACAGGCCCTTCGCGACCTGAAATGTCGCCAGCACCTTGGGCACGTAATCCCGCGTCTCTGAAAAGGGCGGAACACCCTGATGGGTTCGTACAGACCCCTCGCCCGCATTGTACCCTGCAAGCACAAGCACAGGATCACGTTCAAACGTATCCATCAGCCAATCCAGGTATTTGACACCGCCCGCAATGTTGTCGGCAGGGGCAAAGCTGTCCTGCACCCCGAAACGCGCGGCCGTATCGGGCATCAACTGCATCAACCCCTGCGCCCCTGCCCCGCTCAGCGCATCCGCCTTGCCCGCAGATTCCACCATCATTACGGCCAGCACCAAAGCAGGCGAGACATCCGTGCCGATGGTTGCCTTGAGAATGTCGATGCCCTGCGCCTGGGCCAAGGCTTGCATTTGTTGCAGACGCGGCACAGGAACCGGCTGTTCCGCCCGGGCCAGCGCTCTCAGCGCCTCATCCAACCGGCCAGGGCCCGCCTTGTCCATCTCGGGCGAGATGTCCTGCCAGAACCAATCAAAGCGCGTAGTTGGCGTCTTGGGGGCGGTGGCAACATCGGATGCTTTAGGCACACTTGCTTCGGTCGCTGGCGCTTCGGGGTCGATCTGCACCGTGATCCGTTTCTTAGTTCCCGGCTGTGGCGGTTTCACGCGCTTGGCAGAGAAATCTTTGAAGGGCGGCGGATCATCAGCAAATGCATTGCCACACATCAGTGCAAGCGCTGCCAGAAGCATTACAGACAAACGAACCATGAAACTGCTCTCACTTTTGCGCCCGCTCTTTGGCCGGCTTTCTAAAATTATCGCAAAAATCCGGGTTTCAGGCCAGTCTGCACCGCGAAAAAATGGCAAAGCTGCCACATTTGCCATGCCGATTAACGAAAATTACACCAATTGCAGGTCACCCTCAAAAATTATTCCTTAAAAAACAACAGCTTAAAAAAACACTTCGAAAAAGTCTAACCGAGACGTGAAATCCTCAATTTGCCGTCAAATTCGTGCCCCAATCCCCCGACTATATAGCGGCATACCAAGTCGGACACGGGCCAATGAGAGAGAGCGGCTCACAAAGGACGGCGAGGTTAATGTAAATCTACTGATCCTTTGGAGGGACACTATCATGATCAAATTTATCAAAAACTTCCGCAAAGACGAAAACGGTGCAGTGACTGTTGACTGGGTTGTTCTGACCGCAGCCGTTGTTGGTCTGGCGATCGCAGCCTACACGTCGATCCAGACCGGTGCATCGGACCTGACAGCCGCCACCGAGACGTTCTTGGGTGAGCAAACTGTTGGTTCGATCGGCGCACCTGCTGGCGAATAATAATTCGGGCGTAATCGTCTGAACAAAGGGGCCGTGACCGCAACCGGACGCGGCCCCTATTTTAATTGAAGTCATTCAAGCATGTGTAGAGGTTGATGATGATCCAGTTCCTGAAAAACTTCGGACGCAGTGAACGCGGTGCAGTGACAGTCGACTGGGTTGTTCTGTGCGCGGCAGTCGTCGGCTTGGCAATTCTCATCGTCACGACCATGCAATCTGGCGCATTAACGTTGGCCGGCAATGTCGGAACATTCTTTGATGCTCACTTCTTCGCTGGGGAATAGTCCAGCACAAGAAGCCGTTTATGGTCAAAGGCCCGGCCGCTATATGCGCGCTGGGCCTTTGCTTTTTTAAACAAATACCGACCTGAATGCCTCGTGCCTTCCTCACCCCTTCCCAGAAATCGCCACATTCTTCCGTTAATAAAGTCGCAAGAGGTTCCGCCCGTTCCGGAGTAGGAGCCCAAGCAATGAGGTAATGAAATGCGACTGGTATTCGGATTGGTCTTGCTCGCGGGCATCGCGCTGGCGGGCGGGGCTGTTTACATGGCCAAAAACTATATCGGGAAGTATCAGGTGGCCTTGGCCGCCGAACGCGCCCAACGCGAGAAAATCGTACCAACGATTCCGGTCTATGTCGCGGACCGTCAACTAAAGTACGGTGAAGCGCTAACTGCTGAAGATGTGCGTGCCGTGGATTGGCCCGAAACGTCCGTGCCCGAAGGCGCGTTTACCGAAGACAACCCTCTCTTTCCCGACGGCGTGACCGAAAATCGCGTTGTTCTCCGAACAATGGAGAAGCACGAGGCAGTCCTTGCCGTAAAAGTGACGAAACCCGGTGAAGAAGCCGGCCTGACATCTCGTCTTGAGCGCGGCATGCGCGCCTTTGCCATTCGCGTCGACGTTGCAACCGGTGTTTCCGGATTCCTGCGCCCTGGTGACCGAGTGGATGTGTACTGGACCGGTCGAGTCGACAGAACTCTGGATCAAAGCCGCGGCGAAGTCACCAAGCTGATCCAGCCCGCCATCAAATTGATTGCCATTGACCAGAACGCTGCCGGAGACGTCGATGGCACGGTCATTGCACAGACCGTGACGGTCGCCGTCGCCCCGGCACAAGTAGCCAAGCTGGCTCAGGCACAATCCACTGGACGCCTTTCACTGTCCCTCGTCGGAGCCGAGGACGACACCGTCGCAGGTGCCATCGAAGTGGATCAACGCGCCCTTCTTGGCATCGAAAGCAAGGCCGTGAAGGTCGAAGTGGAAGAAGAAAAGACCTGTTCGATCCGGACGCGCCGCGGCGCGGACGTCGTACAAATTCCGATCCCCTGCACCAACTGATTGCCCCCATTTCAATCACTTACACCGGCGTCACCTCTTGTGGCGCCGGTTTTTAACTTTACCTTCTGTTGCCAGTTATCCACATAAAAGAATCACCTGAACCCATTGATTCTTGCAAAAAAATCTAAACTGCCGCATGGTATCAAGCATCACGGGCATCAAGACCCGGCATCGAGGCGTGATCAAAAAGGCAGGTCACATGAAAATTGACGGATTCTTCAAGGCGGCCCTCCTGGGGCTGTGTTTTGCTGCAGGCCCCATTGTAGAAGTGGCGCAGGCAGAAAACTTGCGGGTGGTACGCAAGTCCACAGATTCGACCCTGAGCGTGCCGATGAACCGCGCGGTCGTGGTCGAAAGCGAAACAGCATTCGCCGAACTGAGTATCGCCAACCCGGCGATCGCAGATATCTCATCGCTCAGCGACAAGACAATCTATGTCTTGGGCAAGGCACCGGGCCTGACGACGCTCACTCTGCTGGATGCAAACGGTCGACTGATCACAAACGTGAACGTGCGTGTGTCGGCAGACATCTCCGAATTCAAAGAGCGGTTACGCCAAATCTTGCCCGGCGAGAAGATTGAAGTGCGGACCGCCAATGACGGTATCGTATTGTCCGGCATAGTATCGTCCAGCGCGCGCCTACAGCGGGCTTTGGATCTGGCGGAACGCTACGCCGAAGGGCGTGTCAGCAACCTGATGAGCGTCGGTGGCATCCAGCAAGTGCTGTTGAAGGTGCGCTTTGCTGAAATGAACCGCAGCGTCTCGAAGTCACTTAGCTCATCACTGTCACTGAACGGTTCGCTGTTCTCTGGCGACATTGATGTGAACGGCGGCAGTGGAACAACTGTAGGTTCAGGCGCGCTTCAAAGATCGCTGGACAACCTCGTACCAGCCACCAACGAAAACAATGGCGCAATCGTCTTTGGCTTCAATGCCGGAAGCACGCGCGTCGGCCTTTTGCTGGAAGCCCTTGAAACCAAAGGGGTTGTGCGCACTTTGGCTGAGCCAAACCTCGTTGCCCTATCAGGTCAAGAGGCACGTTTTCTCGCCGGTGGTGAATACCCGGTTCCGATTGCACAGGAAGACGGCGTTATCACTGTTGAATTCAAACCCTTCGGTATCCAGTTGAGCTTTATCCCCCGGGTTGTCGACAAGGATCTGATCAACCTGGAACTTGAAGCAGCCGTGTCCGACATCGACCCGAACAACGGCCTGTCCTTCGATGGCTTCACCATTGATGCATTCAGCCGCCGCGAAACCGCGACAACGGTCGAATTGCGTGATGGTGAAAGCTTTGCGATTGCTGGTCTACTCGAAGACAACTTCATCGACGAGAACCAGCAACTGCCATGGCTCGGTGATGTGCCGGTATTGGGCGCCCTCTTCCGGTCAGCGTCCTATCAGCGCGACCAGTCAGAACTGGTGATTATCATCACCGCACACCTCGTTTCTCCGGTTCGTGGCGATGCACTGGCGCTGCCAACGGATCGGATCAAACCTCCAAGCGAGCGGGACTTGTTCCTCTTCGGTCGGACCGCCGCCGGCACACGAGCGCCCGAACAGGGCGGTGCAGGCGAGGTTGCCAAGCAGGACTTCTCCGGCTCATATGGATACGTGTTGGACTAAGGACAGGATCATGAAACCGATCTTCACCGTCGCATTGGCAAGCAGTTTGGCCCTTGGTGCCTGCACAGCATCCAATGATCCCGTCTATACACAGTTCTACCGCGAAGCGGGTGCAGTGGTAGATACGGGCCAGTTTGGAAACTCCACGGCAAACAATACGCTGATCCTGACGGGCGAACGCCAGTACACGTTCGATCTGGCGCGTCGTTTCGCATCAGAGGTCGGCACAACTGTCAATTTCGCGTTCAACTCTTCGCAACTTGATGCCGGTGCACGTGATGTTCTTAGAGAACAGGCAATCTGGATCCGCCAATTCCCTGAGATCCGGTTCCGCGTTTATGGGCATACGGATGCAGTTGGATCCGCTGCCTATAACAAACGTCTGGGTCTTGCCCGCGCAAACGCGGTTGTACAATACCTCAGCACCCAAGGGATCAGCCGGTCACGCCTGGAGGCAGTGGCCTCCTTTGGCGAAACCCAGCCTTTGATCGTGACCCAAGGCCGCGAGCGGCGCAACCGTCGCACCGTGACAGAGGTGAGTGGGTTCGTACAATCGCATCCCACCGTCCTGGATGGTAAATATGCTCAAATCATCTATCGCGACTATGTTGAATCGGCTGTAGCGCCCACTGGGCTGACCGGCACAGCTGGCGCCGATCTCAGAACCGAACAGTAACAAAATTCCTGTCCATCTACGTAAGGGGCCCGCAGACAATCCTGTCTGCGGGCCCCTTATCGTTCTGAGATACCCAACAATTGGAGCTTTTTGGCCCAAATCTCGCCTGAATTCGTTGCGACAACTGCCCCTGAGGACACGTATGCCCGGCAAAAGCACCGGGTGAGGGCCGCAGCATCCACATGCCGAAACGGCAAAGCCGGATGCCACGCCCATTGAGCAAAGGACGAGTGGGCAATGAGCAGCGCAATGCCGCAACCCGAAACTGCACCAATCACGGCCTGTACCATCAGCCGTGATGTTCAGAATTTCGACTTGTTGATCGAGGACATGGAGCAAGCACTGGGCGAAGCCTGGGGCGATCTTGGTTTTGCCGAAGCCTTGGCCTTTTTCAATCAACCCGATGCCGAAGCCATGGAATTTGTGGCGCTGGCACTGAATGAAGAAGACGAAGACAACCTCGTTCTTCTGGGCGAGATCATCACCCAAGCCAAAGCCCATGGCATAAAGGTGATCCTGATCGCCGAAGACGTCACGCCTGCATCCTTGCATCAGCTGCTGCGCCAAGGGGCTGACGAATTTGTCCCCTACCCGCTTCCCGAAGGCGAATTACAGCAAGCTATAGATCGCCTGAAATCCAGCGGGCAACCTCAGCCTGCCAATGATGAGAAGACTGCAAACCTCAAATCCGGTGCAGATAAACAAGGTGCCATCTTTGTGTGTCATGGTGTGGCCGGAGGGACAGGCGCCACGACGCTGGCTGTAAACCTCGCTTGGGAATTGGCGTTGCTGTGCGACGGCGATTCACCGTCGGTCTGCTTGTTGGACCTTGACTTTCAGTTTGGCTCGGCCTCGACCTATCTCGATCTGCCGCGACGCGAAGCCGTGTTTGAAATGCTGTCGGACACCGAAAGCATGGACGAGGAAATCTTTGGCCAATCGCTTTTGACATTCGAAGAAAAACTGCAAGTGCTGACAGCACCGGCTGACATGATCCCATTGGATCTTGTCGCACCCGAAGACGTGAGCCGGGTGATTGAAATGGCACGTGCGCATTTCGACTATGTCGTTGTCGATATGCCTTCGACGCTCGTCCAGTGGACAGAAACCGTACTGACCGCATCGCACCTCTATTTCACCACGCTTGAGATGGATATGCGCTCGGCCCAGAACACGCTGCGTTTCAAACGCGCCCTGCAAGCCGAAGACCTACCCATCGAAAAGCTGCGCTACGTGCTGAACCGTGCACCGAAGTTTACCGATCTGGGCGGCAAAGCCAGGGTCAAGCGTTTGTCTGAAAGTCTGGACATCTCGGTCGAGGTGCAATTGCCGGATGGTGGCAAGCCGATCAGCCAAGGCGCTGATCATGGCGTGCCGCTGGCAAGCTCGGCCACCAAGAACCCGCTGCGCCGCGAAATCGCCAAGCTGGCCGCATCCATCCACGAACTCAGCGAGGACCACGCCAAAGCGGCGTGATCCGTTAATCGGAGGATCCCTCGATGTTTTCCAAGTACAAAAAGGCCGAACCCAAGCCAGTCGCAGCGCCGGCGGAAAAGGTCGCGGAATTGCCCAAGGCGGACGAGAAGCCCAAGATTGCGCGCAAGGCGAACCCATCGCAGCCCGCTACCGTCACTCCAATGGACAAGGAACGCAAGCGTAAGGAACGCATGGGCGAGATCAAACTCGAACTGCACCGCGCGCTGCTGGACAACCTGAACCTCGCGGCCCTTGAACATGCGACCGAACAGGATCTGCGCCAGGAAATCAGCGCCATTTCGTCCGAGGTTCTGACGGAAAAGAACATCATCCTGAACCGCGAGGATCGCCAGACCCTCAACCAGGAACTGTTTGACGAAGTGACGGGGCTCGGGCCCCTTGAAACGCTTTTGAAAGACGAAAGCGTCAACGATATTCTGGTCAACGGCCCTCAGCAGATCTTTGTTGAACGGTCGGGCAAGCTGGAACTGACCGACGTCACGTTCAAGGACGAACGCCACCTGCTGCGCATCATCGACAAGATCGTGAGCGCTGTGGGTCGTCGTGTCGACGAATCCAACCCCTATGTGGACGCCCGTTTGCAGGACGGCTCGCGTTTCAACGCCATGGTGCCCCCCATCGCGGTGGACGGCAGCCTCGTCTCCATCCGGAAGTTCAAAAAAGATAAGCTGGGCATCGACGATCTGGTGAATTTCGGCGCTTTCACCGAAGAGATGGCCGCCTATCTACAGGCCGCGGTCGCCACACGGCTGAATGTGATTGTGTCGGGCGGTACGGGGTCCGGGAAAACGACCACTCTGAATGCGCTGTCGTCCTTCATCGACAATGCCGAACGTATCCTGACAATCGAGGATACAGCGGAACTCCAGCTGCAACAGACCCATGTGGGCCGGATGGAAAGCCGCCCGCCCAACGTCGAAGGCAAGGGCGAGGTGTCCCCACGCGATTGTCTGAAAAACGCGCTGCGTATGCGCCCCGACCGCATCATCGTGGGCGAAACGCGGGGCGAGGAAGTCATCGACATGCTCCAGGCCATGAACACCGGCCACGACGGGTCCATGACCACGATCCACGCCAACTCCGCCCGCGATGGGGTCAGCCGCCTGGAGAACATGATCGCCATGGCGGGGATCGAAATGCCGCTCAAGGCGGTGCGCTCGCAAATCTCCTCGGCTGTGAACCTGATCGTGCAGGCCTCGCGTCTGCAGGACGGCTCGCGCCGCATGACATCGATCACCGAGATCACCGGCATGGAGGGCGACGTGATTTCCATGCAGGAAGTGTTCCGCTTCCAGCGCGTGGGCCTCACGCCCGACAACAAGATCATAGGTCACTTCACCGCCACAGGCGTGCGCTCGCACTATTCCGAACGCTTCCGCATGTGGGGCTATGACCTGCCCGCATCCATCTACGAACCCGTCGCCGCCCAATAAGGATCCGAAGCCATGAGTGCAGAACCAATTATCTACGGCCTGATCTTTATCGGCGTTCTGGTACTGGTCGAAGGCCTGTACCTTGTCGCTTTCGGTAAGTCGATCAGCCTCAACAGCCGTGTGAACCGCCGCCTTGAAATGCTGAACAAGGCCGGGGGTCGCCGCGAGGAAGTGCTCGAACAACTCCGCAAGGAGATGCAGCAGCACATGGGCGCGCGGTCCATCCCGCTCTATTCGCTGCTGGCGGACAAAGCGCAAAAGGCCGCCATCGCATTCACGCCTCAACAGCTGATCATGATCATGGGTGGCCTGTCAGTGGTGGCCTTTGTCGGGCTCAGCGTGGGGACGGAAACAGACACGCCCGTGCGCATCCTCATGTCCATCGGCATCGGCATCGGTGCGGTTTATTTCTGGGTGTCGTCCAAGGCCAACAAACGGCTCAGTATGCTCGAAGAGCAACTGCCGGACGCTGTTGAGCTCATGGTGCGCTCCTTGCGCGTCGGTCACCCGTTCAGCTCGGCCATCCAGATCGTATCGAAAGAGGTGCAAGACCCCCTGGCTTCGGAATTCGGACTTATCGCCGATGAGAGCGCCTTTGGCCGCGACGTGGGCGAAAGCCTCAAGGACATGGCCGAACGGCTCGACATGCAGGATTTGCGCTTCCTGTCAGTCGCGGTGACGATCCAACAGCAATCTGGTGGTAACCTCGCCGAAATCCTCGCTGGTCTGGCCAAGGTGATCCGCGCCCGCTTCCGCCTGTTCCGCCGGGTCAAGGCGATCACGGCCGAAGCCAAGTGGTCAGGTAAGTTCCTGTCTGCCTTCCCGATCGTGGCGCTGATCGTGATCAACGTGACTGACCCGCACTACTACGACGACGTGCGCGACCATGCCTATTTCATTCCCGCCTGCTTTGCGGTGGGCATTTTCCTGGCCGCAAACCTGATGGTGATGCGCGTTCTGACCAACATCAAAGTGTAAGGAGCCTGCCATGGACGCCCTACTGCAACCCATAACGGATGCGCTTGGCCCGCTTGGCTTTATCGTGCTGGCTGGCGTGCTCGGTGTGATGATGGTCGCAATCGTGATCATCATGATGCTGCGGCAACCCGAGGACCCGCTGACCAAGCTCAAGAAGTCGAGCCAGATGGCAACCGCCAGTGGCCCGAACAAAGAGCGCCTGCGCCAGGGCTCGCGCAACGAGCAGCTTGAACGGTTCTCGAAATTCCTTGAACCCGAGGATGTGGCCGAACTGTCCAAACGGCAATTGACCCTGCGTCAGGCGGGCTACCAGTCCCGTGACGCGGTGCGCATGTTCCACGCGGCCCAGTTCCTTCTGGGTGTCTTCGGCCTCGCGTTGGGTGTTGTTTACACCAACTTCATTGTTGGTACGGACAACATGACGACCCAAAAAATCATCATGTTCACCATTGGCCCCGGCGGCGCAGGCTACTACCTGCCCCAGTATTGGGTGACGCGCCGCGTCGAAAAGCGGAAGGAAGAGATCACGCAGGGCTTCCCTGACTCTTTGGACATGCTTCTGGTTTGCGTCGAAGCGGGTCAGTCTCTGGATCAGGCCATCACCCGCGTCGCCTCAGAATTGCAGGCGTCCTACCCCGCATTGGCCGATGAATTCATGATTGTCAGTCTTGAAATGAAGGCCGGTAAGGACAAGGTGACCGTGCTGAATGACATGGGCGAACGCTGCGGCGTGCAGGACGTGGCCAGCTTCGTGACCGTGCTGGTGCAATCCGCCAGCTTCGGTACGTCGATCGCGGAAGCGCTGCGGGTCTATGCAGAAGAGATGCGCGACAAGCGCGTCATGCGCGCCGAAGAGGCGGCCAACAAACTGCCCACCAAGATGACGCTTGCCACCATGATGCTGACAGTGCCGCCTTTGCTTATGATCCTCGTGGGGCCATCTGCGCACGGCATTACGCAATTTGGCAACATGAGTTCACTCGGCAACTAGGCCAACGGCCTGACCCGTGCTACAACGCTTGCACCGCGCGTCCTTTCCGGGCGGGCGGTGCAGTCAATAATGAGACGTGGCAAAGACCACCATGATCACAGGCATCCGGGTATTCCTTGCCCTTCCCCTCGCATTTGCCCTGACCGCTTGTGGAGAGCCGGGCATTGACGCCTCGCAGACCGGGCCGTTTGCCCCGGGCGTCGACCGCCGCGCAAATGGGGTCGACGGTGTTGAAGTGGGCCACCGCCTCATTGCCGCGGGCGAATTTGAACTGGCCATCAAATCCTTTAATCGCGCCGCACTTGACCGGGGCGGGTTTGATGCTGAAATCCTGTCCGGCCTCGGCACTGCCAATCTCGGGCTTGGCAGATTGAACCAGGCTGAAAAGCTCTTGCGCCGCGCCACCACCGAATATGATCCTGTCCCCTCCGATCTGAACAACCTTGGGGTTGTGTTGATGGAACAGGGCAAAACGGCCGAAGCCGTACAGATCTTTCGCCGTGCATTCGCATTGGATGACGGAGAAAGCACACTTATTCGGGATAATTTGCGCTTGGCACTCGCAAAATCTGAAAATTCTGTTAGCGTAGCGCCCAATGAGAACCAGTACAAACTGGTCCGTCGAGGCAGCAGCGACTTTTTGATCCGCACTGCATCTTGATTTTTCCGCCTTCGGGTGGGTTTGAGGCTGCGCTGTCATAGGCGCAAAAGGGATGCGACCGGGCAGCAAAAAGCACGGCGCGAACGAGCAGGAAAAAGGACGCAAACATGCGCCACTCCGTATTCATGGCCGTCGCTCTTTCGAGCGCTATGGCCCTTGCCGCTTGCGATCAGAAAAACGCCGAAGAAACCGTCGAACGGGCCTTTCAGGACGTGAACGTCGTGGATGAAAGCGACCTGAACGACGTCATGCTGACTGTCGCGGACCCGAACGAAGCGGTGGCCCACTTCAGCCGCACAAGCAAAGAAAACCCGGGCCGGATTGACGCGCAGCGCGGCCTCGCCATCAGCCTCGTGCGAGCCAAACGCTATACCGAGGCCAGCTCGGCCTACGCAAGACTGGTGAAACTTGACGGGGTCACGAATGACGACCGCGTGGATTTTGCGGACGCGCTCCTGCGTTCGGGCGACTGGGCCCGCGCCGAGGAAGAGCTGGACAAGGTCCCCCCGACAGTCGAAACCTTCAAACGCTACCGCCTCGAAGCACTTGTCGCCGACAGCAACCAGGAATGGAAGAAGGCCGACAGTTTCTATGAAACCGCCGTAGGCTTGACCACGCGCCCCTCCGGCGTGTTGAACAACTGGGGTTACTCCAAGCTGACGCGCGGCGATTTCGGCGATGCCGAACGGCTGTTCACCGATGCGATCCGTCAGGATCCCAGCCTGTTCACAGCCAAGAACAACTTGATCCTCGCCCGTGGCGCCCAGGGCAACTACAGCCTGCCGGTGATCCCCATGGATCAGACGGAGCGTGCGCAATTGCTGCATACATTGGGTCTCGCGGCAGTCAAACAGGGCAACCTCGAAACAGGCAAGGGCCTGTTGCGCGATGCCATCGAGACCCACCCGCAGCACTTCGAGGCGGCAGTTCGGTCGTTGCGCGCGCTCGAGAACAACGTCTCGAACGGGTAAGACATGATTGCGCTTTCGGCCACCGTGGCCCTATGGTTCCTGCCGCTGCTGGTTCCGCTCTGCCTGTATGTCGCCTATACCGACCTGGCAGAAATGCGGATTACCAATCCAACGGTGCTTGCGATGGCCGCGATCTTCGCGGCCATGGGGCCATTCCTCTACCCGATGGACGCCTATCTGTGGCAGCTCGCCCATCTGGCCATTGTTCTCGTCGTAGGCATGATCCTGAACGCTGCTGGAGCCATGGGGGCGGGTGACGCCAAGTTCCTCGCAGCCGCCGCACCATACGTGGCGCTTGGGGATATTCGTATGCTTATGGCACTCTTTGCCACCGTCCTTCTGGCAGCATACGCGGTCCACACCATCGCAAAACGCACCCCTTTACGCACATTCGCCCCCAATTGGGCCAGTTGGAGCCAGGAAGGGCGCAAATTCCCCATGGGTTTTGCACTGGGCCCTACCCTTGCGATCTATCTCGGGCTGGCGGCGCTGTACGGCTCTTGACCTCTTAAAGCCATATTTTGGCCGAAGTGCTGCGCTAGACCACACACAACAAAACGCAGCAGAACACAGGCCCGCCTCATGAACATGCAAGTCTCGGACGTGATTGCGCCCCCGGCTCCCAAACGGCTGGAAGAGATGAAACTGCCCGTCGTGATGATGCGGGACATCTTGCTGAAAACCATGTTCCGAAAGAACCTCGACATGGTGTCCGACCTCAGCCCGGCGCTGTGTTTGCCCATTCCGGTTGTCCAGGAACTCATCGACATGTGTCGTGACCAGCGGCTGATGGAGGCGACTGGTACGCTCAATGCCAACAATGGCAATGAAATGGGCTATCAACTGACGGACAGCGGCAAGGCACGCGCCCTGGATGCGTTGGCCCAATCTGAGTATTTCGGCGCCATGCCCGTCCCGCTGGAAGTTTACCGCGCACAGGTGAAACGCCAATCCATCCGCAACATCATGGTCACACGGCAACAGCTAACCGGTGCGATGGGCCACCTCGTCCTGCCTGATGACCTTCTGGACCAGCTTGGCCCAGCGGTCAGCGCAGGCCGGTCGATCCTGATGTATGGCCCCCGGCAACGGCAAGTCGTCCATCTCGAACGGCATCCGCGATGCGCTGGGGGACAACGTCTATGTCCCGCGTGCCATCGAATATGCCGGTCAGGTCATCACGGTCTATGATCCGATCGTGCACGTGCAGGCCCCGGAAGAGGCACAGGACCCCAACTCGCTGCGGCGCACCACGCCTTATGACAAGCGCTACGTCAAATGCGAACGCCCCACGGTGATCACAGGGGGTGAACTGTCGCTGGACATGCTGGACCTCGTCTACAACCCCACGGCGCGGACCTACCAGGCGCCTCTGCAGCTGAAGTCCACCGGCGGCATCTTCATCGTGGACGACCTTGGCCGTCAGGCCGAACCGCCACAAGCGCTCGTCAACCGCTGGATCGTCCCACTCGAAGAATCCAAGGACATCCTCGCCCTGCAATCAGGTGAGAAATTCGAGGTGCCCTTCGACACGCTGGTCGTCTTCTCGACCAACTTCCACCCCAACGAAATCTTCGACCAAGCGGCCCTGCGCCGGATCTTCTTCAAGATCAAGATCGATGGCCCGAACCAGGCGAATTTCCTGAAAATCTTTGCCATGGTGGCCAAGAAGAAAGGGATGGCCCTGAACGAAGAGGCGCTCGTGTACCTGCTCAAGGTCAAGTATCCGACGATCGACAACATCTACGCCAATTACCAGCCAAATTTTCTGGTGGATCAGATGGTTGCCACCTGCAATTTTGAAGGCATCCCGCTTCAGATGACCCCGGAGCTGATCGACCGGGCTTGGGCCAACATGTTCGTCAAGGACGAACATATCGTCAAATGATCGGCCTCGCGGGCTGCGGACGCATGGGGCTGCCAATGCTGGCCGCCCTGCGCGACGGGGGCGCGCACGTCAAAGGCTTTGATGTGGTGGACAAGGGCCTGTCTGACACAACCACCAACATCATGGCCTTTGCCCCCGAGGTGGAAACCCTGTTTTCCGTTGTCCGGGACGAAGGTGAAACCAACGCTCTTCTGTTTGACACCCAGAACCTGATGGGCACCGCATCCAAGCTGCGGCGCGTCTTCATCTGCTCCACGCTGTCGCCGCGCTATGTTCTTGGCCTGCGCAACAGAGTTCCAAGCCACATCACCCTGATCGACGCGCCGATGTCCGGTGCGGTCATCGCCGCCGAAAACCGCACGCTCAGCTTCATGCTCGGTGGCACACAGTCTGACATCGACGATGCCAAGCCACTGCTCGCGCTCATGGGCCAACACTTTCACCACATGGGCGCCTATGGTGCCGGGATGCAGGCCAAGGTGCTGAACAACCTGCTCGCGGCATCTCACACCGCCATGACCCGGCTTGTGCTGGACTGGGCGGACGAGGCCGGGCTGGATACCCAACACCTCCTGAACCTGATCGAAACGTCGTCGGGACAAAACTGGCTCGCCTCTGGCTTCGACACGATCGAGTTTGCCAAACACGGCTACGCCCCCGACAATTCCATCGGCATCCTGGTCAAGGATGTATCAGCCGCCCTCGACGCCGCCCCGGACGGCGCCGACACGTCACTCCCGAAACAGGTGCAGGCGACAATCCGATCCTTGAAACCACGCAGTTGACCAAATCAGCAACACCTGCCGCTCAGCGCTTCATCGCTGCCTGCAGGATATCTGTTACCTCGTTCTTCCACCTGGACCATTTCGCATAGTGGATGGGCTGCACAGGCGCGTATTCGGCGTCATATGCAAGGGGATCAGCACCACAGTCCAAAAGATGTCGGACGACCGCGGGCGATGAAATCATCGCAACTCGGTGCAATGCGGTCTCGTCCAGCGTATGACGAAAATTCACGTCCGCTCCGGCCTCAATCAGCCTGTCAATCCAGGCGATGACGTCCTTTGTGCTCAAGGCGGGCGGAAATTGCCTTTCCATTTCCAACAACGATTTCAACGGGCCGTATCCTTCGTCGTCACAAAAGTTGACCGGTACCCTTTGGGCCAGCACCCAATCAAAAACTGTGTAGTGGCACGCATGTATGGCATGGGTTATCCAGAATCGCGTGAACGTCGTGCCCTGCCCAAACGGAAAAGGCGGATACGCCTCGGCAACAAACTTTAAAAAGGCGAGGTCGCCTTCAGACATCGCGGCATAGACTTCGTCGAAAAAATCCATCGTCTCATCGCGTTCAATCTCTGACATGGGCAATTACTTACACAGCCACGAACAAGCACCAAACGAAAGCATATGTACCGACCAGAACCAGCGTCGGCGCCCCACCGCACGTTGCGTTAACCCCACCCCTACCGCTCGATGGGGGTGCACAAGGGGTGTACGGATGCTGCACGCAGGGTGACACCCTGCCTTACACCCTTAAACTCCATGAATACCGGGTAAATCCCGCACGAATCGGCTCCATCTTCCCTGTTTCAAAAAATCCCCGCCGGAGGCTCCCGCACTTCCCACGCGCGCCACACCCGCTACATTGCGCCTCATGACCACCCTCCCCCGCATCTTCACCGATTGGTTCACCTCCAAAGGTTGGAGCATCCATCCCCACCAGCAAGAGATGCTGGAACGCGCAAACGATCCCGCCCTCCTGCTGATCGCGCCCACGGGCGGTGGCAAGACACTGGCCGGTTTCCTGCCCACATTGGCCGATCTGGCAGAGAATGACCACGAGGGGTTACACACTCTCTACATCTCCCCCCTCAAGGCGTTGGCCGCTGATATCAAACGAAATCTCCGCACACCTGTCGCGGAAATGAACCTTGATATCCGGATCGAGGATCGCACCGGCGACACCTCTGCTACACAGAAAAAACGCCAGCGCGCTGACCCGCCCCATATCCTGCTGACCACCCCCGAAAGCCTCGCGCTACTCACCAGCTACGAAGACGCGCCGCGCATGTTCGCGGGCCTCAAGCGGGTGATTGTCGATGAAATCCACGCGCTCGCGGAAAGCAAACGCGGCGACCAGATGTTCCTCGCCCTGTCGCGGCTTCAAGCCCTGCGCCCCGATCTCAAACGCGTGGGCCTTTCAGCAACGATCGAAGATCCACAGGCTATTGCCCATCTGCTGGCGAAACACCCCGATCCCTGCGACATACTCCATGCTGACCCGGGGCCACCGCCAGATATCCAGATGTTGGTTACAGAAGAGCCTCCCCCTTGGTCTGGCTCGGGGGGAAAATACGCCATCCCGGCGGTGCTGGAAGAGGTCAAAAAACACAAAACGACCCTCATCTTCCACAACACCCGCGCCCAGGCCGAGCTTTATTTCCACAACATTTGGCTCGCCAACGAAGACCAGTTGCCGATCGGCATCCACCACGGCTCTCTCGACCGCCAACAGCGCGAGAAAGTCGAACAGGCCATGATCGATGGGCAGCTCAAGGCCATCGTCTGTACCGGCACGCTCGACCTCGGCATAGACTGGGGCGACGTCGATCTTATCATCCAAGTCGGTGCCCCAAAGAACGTCAAACGTCTGGTACAGCGTATCGGTCGCGCCAACCACCGATACAACGCGCCTTCGAAAGCCCTTTTGGTACCCGCAAACCGCTTCGAAGTGGTCGAATGCGTGGCCGCCTTGGACGCCGTGAAAGAAGGCGCGCTTGACGGCGACCCACGCGGCCATGGCCCCCGCGACGTGCTTTGCCAACACATCCTGATACGCGCCTGCGCGGGCCCGTTCGATGCGGATGCCCTCTTTAACGAAATATCAACCACGGGCGCGTATACGTCTCTGTCTCGCGCAGAATTTGATGCCTGCCTCGATTTCTGTGCCACCGGTGGTTACGCCCTGCGCGCCTACGACCAATGGAAGCGGCTGCAACAACGCCCTGACGGACACTGGCAACTCCGCGATCCCCGCAGCGCCCAACGCATCCGTATGAACATCGGCACCATTCAAGACACCGACACGCTCAAGGTGCGCTACAAGGGCCGAGGGGGCAAACCTTTAGGCGAGATAGAGGAAGGCTTCGCCGCCTCTCTTACCCCGGGCGACACATTCCTGATCGGCGGGCAAATTGTCCGGTACGATTCCTTGCGCGAAATGACCGTCCAGGTGACCCGCGATGCGGCCAAGAAGCCAAAGATCGCCACCTTCCTCGGCACCAAGTTCGCCACCTCCACCCAGCTCAGCCACCGCATCATCGAGATGTTCCAGCAAGACACATGGCCCGCCCTACCGCCACACACATCCGAGTGGCTGACCCTCCAACGCGAAGTCAGCCGCCTGCCCGAACCGGGTCGCCTGCTGATCGAAAGCTTCCCACATGACAACCGGATTCACACCGCTGTCTACGGCTTTGCAGGCCGTAACGCCATGCAAACACTTGGGCTTCTGCTGACTAAACGGATGGAAGAAACGGGCCTGAATCCCCTAGGCTTCCTCGCGACCGACTACGCCACGCTGATCTGGGGCCTGAACAAGATCACCAACCCTGCCCCACTTTTCGACATCGACGCGCTGCGGGACGGCCTCGACCGCTGGCTTGCGGGTAACGCTGTTATGAAGCGCACCTTCCGCGCGTCGGCCACCATCGCCGGATTGATCGAACGCAACCTGCCCTCCAACCGCAAGACCGGGCGACAAGCCACCTTCAGCTCCGACATCCTCTACGACACGCTGGCAAAATATGACCCGGACCACCTCATGCTGCAGATCACACGCGAGGAGGCAATGCGTGGTCTTGTCGACTTTGGCCGGATCGAAGAAATGTGCGCTCGCATCGGCACCCGCATCGACCTGACAGAGCACGATCGCGTCACGCCTCTCGCCGCCCCACTGATGCTTGAAGTGGGTCGCGTCCCCATCAAAGGCCTTGCCGAAGAAAAACTGCTCGCCGAAGAAGCAGAACGGCTGATGACCACCGCCGGATTACCACCTGAGCCCAAGAAAAGGGAATGGCGCGTTCCCTTCTAACCTCAGCCTTCTTCTGAGCCAAAATACGACGGGGTTTGGGGCAGAGCCCCAACAGTAAGGCGCATCTTGATGCGCCCTTCCGCCGGCGCTATGAACAAAATATGAACACGTGCGATCTCACTCTCGCCGGCGCAGCGCTCAAGGCGCTCGGCTCCGGCGCACTTTTCTGGCCCGACCAAAACCTGCTCTGTATCTCGGACCTGCACTTGGGCAAAGCCGAACGCATCGCCAGACGCAGCGGTATGCAACTGCCACCCTACGAGACGCGCGACACGCTCACCCGCATCGCCTCCGACCTCGAAGCGACAGGCGCACGCATGGTCGTCTGCCTTGGGGACAGCTTCGATGACCTCACAGCGGCACGCAGCCTGCCCGAGGAGGAACGGCTGTGGATCACCAAACTGCAGGCGGGCCGCCGCTGGGTCTGGATCGAAGGCAACCACGACCCCGGACCGATAGAATTTGGCGGCACTCACCTGGCTGAACTGCCCATCGGTGCCCTCACCTTCCGCCACATCGCCAAACCGGGCGCAAGTGGAGAGGTGTCCGGCCACTACCACCCAAAGGCGACATTGCAGACACGCGCGCGCGCCATCTCGCGCCCTGCCTTCCTGATCGACAGCGACAAGCTGATCCTGCCCGCCTACGGCACGTATACCGGTGGCCTGCGCAGCCACAGCCAGACACTGAGCAAACTGATGCGTCCCGACGCAAGCGCCGTGCTGACCGGCCCACGGCCGGTGCAAGTGCCCATGCCCCGCGGGGCCGCATGAGGGACCGGATCAAAGCCAGCTTTGCCCGACAAAGCATGATGCAGACCTTTGGCGCCACTTTGGACGCCATCGAACCGGGTCTCGCAACCATCTCGGCGCCAATCCTGCCCGGCAGCCGCCAGCAACAAGGGTTTGCGCACGCTGCACTGACCTTTGGTCTTGGAGACAGCGCAGCAGGCTACGCAGCCCTCACCACGCTCCCCGAGGATCAGGAGGTCGTCACGGCAGAGATCAAGATCAACCTCATCGCCCCCGCAACGGGCGACCGCCTCATCGCAAAAGGCCGGGTCGTCAAACCCGGCCGCCGCCTCATCGTGGTCACATCAGAGGTGTTCGTCATCAATGGCGACACCGAAACCCTTGTCGCAATCCTTCAGGGCACGATGGTTCCGGTGCAAGCGTAAGGCGGAGGTGTCCTCCGCCTCACCCGTCTTCAGGCAGTCAGCCCTTCAGGCTCCGCCAAGCCGTTCGCCCGACAACACGCCGTCACGGTGTTCGCCAGCAGACACGCAATGGTCATTGGACCAACGCCACCCGGCACAGGCGTGATGGCCCCCGCCACTTCCGCGCAGCTGTCATAGTGACAATCCCCCACCAGACGCGTCTTGCCTTCACCCTTCTCAGGCGCGTCAATCCGGTTGATGCCCACGTCGATCACTGTGGCACCGGGCTTGATCCACTCGCCTGTTACCATCTCTGGCCGTCCAACGGCGGCCACAACGACATCAGCGCCCCGCACCACGTCCTGAATGTCCTTGGTCCGTGAATGCGCAATCGTCACCGTGCAGCTGTCGCCCAGCAGCAACTGCGCCATCGGCTTGCCCACAATATTCGACCGGCCAATGACCACCGCATTCAGCCCCGACAGCGACCCGTGGTGATCCCGCAGCATCATCAAACAGCCCAGCGGGGTGCAAGGCACCATCGACTTCTGCCCCGTGCCCAACAGACCCACGTTCGAGATGTGGAATCCGTCCACATCCTTGGCCGGATCAATGGAGTTGATCACAAGGTCCTCGTTCAGATGCCCAGGCAGCGGCAGCTGCACAAGAATACCGTGAATCTCCGGGTCTTCGTTTAGCGATTTGACGACGGCCAGCAGATCCGCTTCGGACGTGTCTGCATCCAGCTTGTGCTCGACACTCTTCATACCGACTTCTACGGTCATCTTACCCTTGGACCGGACATAGACCTGGCTGGCCGGATCTTCGCCCACCAACACAACCGCAAGACCGGGCGTGATCCCGTGCGCTTCTTTCAGGCGGGCCACATGGTCGGCCACCTGGCCCCGCACTTTGGCCGCAAAGGCCTTGCCATCAATTACAGTCGCGGTCATGTCGATTGGATCTCCTACTTATCGGATGAAATTCACCTGATGCGCCCATGACTCGCCATCGCTGATCACCAGCGTGTCGAATTCCATCAGTTGCAACAGATCAAAAAAGGTCGCTACGAATTGCAGCTCTTGCGCACGAAAGAAGTCGTTGTTGCGCATGTTGGATGTCATTTGCGCCAGTACCGCGCGGGCCCGGAACAGGGTCGAAAACACTTCGTCATCCAGGGCGATAACGGTCAGATGTTTGGCATCCGCGCCCTTGGCAAAAAAGACAAAGCGGGGGCTTTCGGGGGCGGCCAGTTGGGCCACCGTCAGGTTGGTCACGAACTCGACGCGCACACCCTTGCTGGAATCGGGCGCTTGCCGGATCACACGCGTGAAGTCTTCGGTCGAGGTGACTTCCGGATAGTAATACCCTTCGTACCGCTCCTGCGCATGGGCCGCTGCAGCGGCAAAAACGAGGGTGGCAATCAGTGCAAGTAATCTGGTCATAGGTCGTCCTCCAAGTGATGGAGAGCACGCTGACCGCCGGGGCGGTGTCGGGTCAATGAGATTTCAGCCCCGTCATCGCTTTGTGACGGGGCCGAGAGGGGTTTTGCAATTAGAATAGACCTTCGATCTGGCCGTCGTCATTCAGCATGATGTTTTCCGCAGAAGGCACACGGGGCAGGCCCGGCATCGTCATGATCTCGCCGCAGACGGCGACGATAAAGCCGGCCCCCGCACTCAGACGTACTTCGCGCACCGGCACCGAGTGGCCCGTGGGCGCTCCGCGCAGGTTCGGATCGGTCGAGAACGAATATTGCGTCTTCGCCATGCAGACAGGCAAGTGGCCATAGCCTTGCTCTTCCCACAGCTTCAACTGATCGCGGATCTTCTGGTCCATCAATGCTTCGTCCGCGCGGTAGATACGCTTGGCAATGGTCTGGATTTTTTCGGCCAGCGGCATGTCATCGGGGTAGATCGGCGCGAAGTTCGCGGTGTCTGCATCAGCCAGTTCCGCCACTTTGGTAGCCAGACCAGCAGAGCCTTCCGAGCCCAGTTCCCAGTGACGCGACAAGATGGCTTCCGCCCCTTGCTCGGCCACGAAGTCTTTGACCGCCTGAATTTCAGCATCGGTGTCGGTGACAAAGTGGTTGATCGCCACGACTACCGGTACACCAAAGGATTTCAGGTTCTCGATGTGACGGCCAAGGTTTGGACAACCCGCCTTCACAGCGTCCACGTTCTCGGCACCCAGATCGGCCTTGGCCACACCACCGTTCATCTTCATCGCACGCACGGTCGCCACACAGACAACGACGGACGGGGCAAGACCCGCCTTGCGGCATTTGATGTTCATGAACTTTTCGGCACCCAAATCGGCACCAAAGCCTGCTTCGGTGACCACGTAGTCCGCCAGCTTCAGGGCTGTGGTGGTGGCGATGACCGAGTTACAGCCGTGTGCGATGTTGGCGAAGGGACCGCCGTGTACGAAGGCCGGGTTGTTTTCCAACGTCTGCACGATGTTTGGCTGCATTGCATCCTTGAGCAGAACAGTCATCGCGCCATCGGCCTTGATGTCGCGCGCGAAGACTGGTGAGCGGTCACGGCGGTAAGCCACGATCATGTCGCCCAAGCGCTTCTGCAAGTCCTTGAGATCCTTCGCCAGACACAGGATCGCCATGACTTCGGATGCCACGGTGATGTCAAAGCCTGCCTCACGCGGGAAGCCGTTGGCCACGCCGCCAAGCGAGGCTGTGATCTGGCGCAGCGCCCGGTCGTTCATGTCAACCACGCGACGCCACACGACGCGACGGGTGTCGATCTCAAGGGCGTTGCCCCAGTAGATGTGGTTGTCGATCATGGCCGACAGCAACGAGTGGGCCGAGGTGATGGCGTGGAAGTCACCCGTGAAGTGCAGGTTCATCTCTTCCATCGGCACAACTTGGGCATAGCCACCACCCGCGGCGCCGCCCTTCATGCCGAAGTTCGGGCCAAGGGATGCTTCGCGGATGCAAACGCAAGCGTTCTTGCCGATGCGGTTCAGGCCGTCGCCTAGACCGACGGTAGTCGTGGTCTTGCCCTCCCCTGCAGGCGTGGGGTTGATTGCTGTGACGAGGATCAGCTTGCCGTTCTCGCGGTCCTGGACCGAGTTGATGAAGTTCTGGCTCACCTTGGCCTTGTCATGACCATAGGGCAGCAGGTCGGTACTTTCGATGCCCAGCTTGGCCCCGATCTCCTGGATCGGCTTCTTCTGCGCCTCGCGCGCGATTTCGATGTCGGATTTATAGGCCATGGTAGCTCCCCGCAGTCTTGAATGGGCTCGTCTTTCGTGGCCTGCATACAGGCGTATGCCTAGGGGAGATGCGTGCGATTCCGACATTTTGGGACGTTGCAGCGGCCCAATTGCGATCACCGGTTTCATTTCGGAAACGGTGGGCAGGAACGCGAAACCTGGCACGGGGCGCAGGACACCTGCGCCTTACGAATAGGATTTGCCGCGGTAAGGCGCAGTTTACTGCGCCCGCATGGCAGAGGACACCTCTGCCTTACCGAGTGCCGAACCTGTAAGACGCAAGTGTCCTGCGCCGCTCTTGTTCAGCCTGCGCGCGCCGCCTCCAGATGGGGCCAAACCGGCTGATCAGGCACGTGCAGGGTCAGCACATCCCCCACGACCAAAAGGCCACCATGTTCGACCCAAGCCGTCACACCGCGCCGTCCCTTGGCCGCAGGCTTGTACAGCTTGCCCAGGCCCTGCGCCTCTTCGTCGATTTCCTTGCCCGGATAGATGCAGGGACGGTTTTCAATATCAATGGCCAGACCGACACCGCTTTCCGACATCAGGCGGGAGGCCGGGGGCACATGGGTAAAATTCGGAATCCCTTCGATCACCAGAGATGCACCGACCCATGCGGGATCAATGCGCTCCAGCCCCATCTCAGTCGCAGTCGCGGCCAGTTCCTCAGCACTCAGGATCGACAATTGGCGCGTGTTCCGTATTTCTGTTCCGGGTGTGTATTGCGACCGCACCCGCACGCAGGACGGACGCGTCGGTCCACCATGATCCTCGCCCGGAAAGCCATCCAACGTGACGTCGACAGATTCGGCGGCTACAGCCCGCAGGCTGGCTTCCCGGCTTGGAACGTGACCCAGCCATGTGATTTTCGCCGTAAAGGATGTCGGTTTCAGTGCAGGCATGTCCACCCCTCAATCAAGTGTTTCCGAGGTCCTATCAGCGCGCTGCCTGCATGGCCAATGACGCTTTGCTACCGCGCGCGCACAATTCGTGATGACTTACGACTGGATCGGTCTGCGCACACGACGCAAGGCCGGGCGGATCACCAACGGCACCAGGCAAACACCGCACCAGAAGATGGATCGACCGACATACCAATCCAGCAAGTACCAATGCCACAGCGCCAGCGCTGCAGCAGGATAGACCAACAAGTGCAATGACTTCCATTTCCGGCCCAATCGACGCACTGACCAAGCGTTTGACGTCAGTGCAAGGATAACAAACAGCGCGAAACTCAACCAGCCAACGGCAAATTCCAGTTGCCACAGATCGAATAATACGGCGGGCAGACTGCGTTCATGCGCCAAGTAGTACCACAGATGCAGCGCCGCATAGATTGCGCTGCCAAGACCCAGATGCCGCCGCCTGCGCAACAGCCAACGTCCAAATCCCTGCCCACGACCAACACGGCCAATCAACAGCAGGATCGGGGTGACCGACAGCGTCGCGATCAAAAACCAAACCGACCATACGCCGCTGTCATACATCAGGGCCGGATAATAGGCATCAGCGCTCCACAATCCGCGAAACGCGGTCCGTCCCGGCCACAACATGGCAAGATAGAACACAGGAACAGACTGGGCTGCCGCCTGCAAGAAAGCGATTGGGGACCACATGGTTCAGAACCTGACCACATTGATCAAATGGCACAAGCCTGCTCGCACGGACGTGATGTAGCGCCCCAAAGAAAAAGGCCCGCTCAAAAGCGGGCCTTCTTGCATCTATGTCTCAGGATCAGCCTGTCGGCTCGGGTTCCATCCCGCCATCACCCGAAGGACCCGACTTTTTCTTGGCCTTGGGAATGGCTGTCAGGCTGGGCTTCTTGTCCTCGACAGCCGACCCACCGTCCTCATCATCGGGGGCATGGGGCGGCTCGCCGTTCATGACACGCTCAATCTCCTCGCCGGTCAGGGTCTCGTATTCAAGCAAGCCCTGCGCCAGACGTTCGAACTTCTCTTCATTCTCGGTGATGACCTTCAGCGCCCAGTCATAACCATCCTGAATGAATTTTTGAACCTCCTGCTCTACCAACTCCTTGGTGTTGGCAGAGACAGAGAAACCAGCCGTGTTGCCTTGATAGCCCTGGGCCGCTTCGGAATAATCGATGTTGCCGACCTTGTCCGACATGCCCCATTGCAGGACCATTGCGCGCGCCAGAGCCGAGGCTTGCTGGATATCGCCAGCGGGGCCATTCGACACCGAATCTGGGCCGTATTTGTGAATCTCAGCCGCTTTACCCGCCATGGTCATGGCCAGACGCTGGTGGCATTCGTCCTTGAACATGTTCAGGCGATCCATCTCTGGCAGGCTCATCACCATGCCCAGTGCGCCACCGCGCGGAATGATCGTCGCCTTGTAAACGGGATCGCACTTGGGCAGCAGGTGCCCGACCAGCGCGTGCCCCGCCTCGTGATAAGCGGTCATTTCCTTTTGCTCAGGTGTCATGACCATGCTGCGCCGTTCGGGGCCCATCATGACCTTGTCCTTGGCGCTTTCGAAATCGAGCATCGTGACAAAACGGCGCCCGATCCGCGCCGCCATCAGCGCCGCCTCGTTCACCAGGTTGGCCAGATCAGCCCCCGAGAAACCCGGTGTACCGCGTGCGATGATGCGCAGATCAACGTCAGGGCCAAGCGGCGTCTTGCGGGCGTGCACGCCCAGAATCTTCTCGCGGCCCTTGATGTCGGGGTTGCCAACAGTGACCTGACGGTCAAAGCGGCCTGGACGCAGCAGCGCAGGGTCCAGCACATCCTTACGGTTGGTAGCCGCGATGATGATCACGCCTTCATTGGCTTCAAAGCCATCCATCTCGACCAGCAGCTGGTTGAGCGTCTGCTCACGCTCGTCGTTACCGCCGCCATAACCGGCACCCCGATGGCGACCCACGGCGTCGATTTCGTCGATGAAGACGATACACGGCGCATTTTTCTTTGCCTGCTCGAACATGTCACGGACACGGGACGCCCCCACACCGACAAACATCTCGACGAAATCAGAACCGGAAATGGTGAAGAACGGCACACCCGCTTCACCTGCCACGGCGCGGGCCAGCAGCGTCTTACCAGTACCCGGAGGGCCCACAAGCAACGCACCTTTGGGGATCTTGCCGCCAAGGCGGGAGAATTTCTGTGGATTGCGCAGGAACTCGACAATCTCGTCCAGCTCATCCTTGGCTTCGTCAATGCCCGCAACATCGTCAAAGGTCACGCGCCCATGCTTTTCGGTCAGCATCTTGGCCTTAGACTTGCCAAAGCCCATGGCACCGCCTTTGCCACCGCCCTGCATCCGGTTCATGAAGTAAATCCACACACCGATCAGCAACAGGAACGGCAACAATGACAGGATAAAGGTCTGGAACCCGGACTGTTGTTGCGGCTCGACCTGTACAGGCACCTCGTTGGCGATCAGCAATTCGGTGACCGACGCATCTTCGGGCTTGATGGTCACGAAGTCGTCGGTTCCACGGCGAAAGCGCACCTGCTCGCCATCCAGGGTCACCTGGGTAACAGATCCGTCTTGGACGGCTGAAACGAACTCGGAATACGTGACCTCGCGGCTTTGCAGCGTGTTGCCCGACCCACCAAACAGGTTGAACAGCGCGAGGATCAGCAGAAACAGAACTACCCAGAAGGCGATATTACGTGCGTTTCCCAAGGAAAATCTCCTGATAATACCGGTACGCGGCCCTCGCCCGCACCGTTTCCTCTAAGATAGACATGCTGCGCACATGTTCAATGCGATAAAAGTGCAGCGAAAAAAGCGTCTTTTCCACCGTCCAGCTCGGCGCTCCACTCGTCATCGAGCCCGACAAAGGGCGCCGCGACCAGACGATCCTCGTACCAGACCGCCGGAGACGCCGCCAGTGCAGCGCGCGGAAGACCAATATCACGCCATCCTTCGATGTCCGCCAACGCTTCATACCCAAGCGGGCGCACCTCAAGATCGGGATCGTCTTCCGGACCTGAGATCATCCAACGGTCATCCCACATATCGCCCACTTCGCACACGGTATCCTTGACCGCGTTCAACTCGCGGAACACCCAGATCTTCCCGTTTTCAACGCAGATATGGCAGCCATCCAAGGTTGCGGGCTGTCCTGCCCGGACCGCCGCTAAGGTGCGCGCCACTGGGTCCTTGCGCGGAGGATAGACGCTTTGCGAAGTCCAGCTCAGGGTGTGCAGCATCAGCCTGCGTGCGGTTTCCTGCGGCAGCAACCGAAACTTTGCCAGATCAATGGCAATCACGCCATGGACAACCTCGGCCATGTCCCGGGCGGCCAGGAAGGTCTGCCAATCCAGCGCTTCGCGGGCGCGCGCCATGTGTTCGGCCACTTCAACAAGCTTCCCGGTTGTCACGCCCAGCGTCCCCAGGACTGTCAGAGCCTCACGCACCCGCACACGTTCAAAATCATGTGACAGGTTGCTTGGGTCGTCACACCAGTTGATCCGGGCGTCCCGCAAAAAAGCACGCAAAGTTGCACGCTCAATCTCGAGAAAGGGCCGCACCCACGTGATGCCATGATGCACACGTCGCGCCGCCATGGCACTCAACCCGTCCACTCCGGACCCGCGGGCCAGACGCATCACAAAGGTTTCGGCCTGATCGTCAGCGGTATGGCCCAGCGCAATATGACTGATGCGGTTGGCATAGGCCCAATCCGCCATGATCTCGTACCGGGCATCCCGGGCGGCGGCCTGTAAGTTGCCCTGCCCATCCCACCCGGTCCAGTATTCGACGTGATGTGGCAAATTCCAGCGAACGCACAGATCCGTGACAAGGGCGATCTCGTCCCGGGTCTCTTCCCGCAAACCGTGGTCGACGGTGATGACATGCAGTTCAACGTCTTGATCACGGCAATACTCTACAAGGGCGGCCAGCAGCGCGACTGAATCCCCTCCTCCCGACACGGCCACGGCCATGCGTTCAGGCGGGTTTGCCCCCATGTGCGCCTCAATCGCCGCGATCAGGGGTGCAATCATGGATCAGGAACAGCCGATATTGCGCATCGCGTTCTGGGCATCGGCAATGACAGCAGCGCCGGGAAAACGGACGCCGACCTCGGCCAGTGTCACACACGCTTCCTGGGTCTGGCCCAACCGGCCCAAGGCGGCCCCCAACTTGAACAAGGCCTCTGGCGCAAGCGGACCTTGCGGCGACAGGGTAAAGGCAGACAGGAATGCCCGCGCGCCCTCGCGCACATCACCAAGCCCCTCAAGCGCATCACCCCGCCGCAGCTCCGCCTCTATTGAGAGCGGTCCACCGGGGTAGGTCTGATTAAAGGTCGCAAACTGGTCTGCGGCGGTGCGAAAGTCACCGGTGGCGAGCGCCTCCTGCGCCCGCTCAAAGTCTGCTTTTTCCTGTGTGGCCAGTTGTGGCGCATCCGTCGCGGGTTGCTGGACGACCGGCGCGGTTGCGGTCGGTGCCTCACCTCCGCCCAGTGTCGAGGTGTCGCCGAGGGCGGAGATATCACAGCCCTCTTCGAGCTCACACAAACGGAACTCCAGATCGCCGACCCGGTTGGTGCCATCGGTCACGACGCTGTTGATGCGAAACTCAAGCTGCTCAGTCTTATCAGTCAGGCGCCGCAACTCGACCTCGATGGTGTTGACGCGGTCCAGTACGGACCCACCCGCCGCACCGCCGCCGACACCACCGGTTGTCGACAGCTCACGCTTCAGACGCTGCACCTCGGTGTTGAGCACCACCAGCTCCTGCCTGATGTCGGCCAGGGTCTGATCCTGCGCCAGCGCCGGGCCCGTCAGACCAACCGCCAGCGCCAATGCGACAAAATACCGTTTCACCAAAGACATTCCCCGTCGTGTTTTCTTATCTTAGCTGGTCAAACCACCTGCCAACACCGTAACAGCCCGGCGGTTCTTGGCATAGCAGGCTTCTTCGCTGCACACCTCGATCGGGCGTTCTTTCCCGAAGCTGACAACCTGCAAACGGCCCGGCTGCACACCCTGGCTGACAAGGTAAGCACGGGCTGCATCAGCACGACGCGCACCAAGGGCAAGGTTGTATTCGCGCGTGCCCTGCTCATCCGCGTGGCCTTCGATGACGGCGGTGAAATCGGCATTCTGCAACAACCAAACCGCCTGACCATCCAACGTGGCGCGCCCTTCGGGCGTCAGCGTGGACTGGTCCACCGCAAACAACACTCGGTCACCGACAGCCTGTTGGAAATAGGCGGGCGATGCGGGGTCGGACGCGCTGCCCGGCACCACACCACCGCTGTTTGCCAGCGGATCAGTCCCGTCAGTCCCGCCACCAAAGCGGGCCGGATCGGTACATGCGGCCAGGCTCACGGCCGCACAGATCATCAGGATCGAAGATTTCAGTTTCATGGCCTGTGCCTCTCTGTTTATCGCGCCTACTGCTTGGCGTCTTTCTGTTTGTCTACCACGTTCCTGCGCACAAGAAAACGTGGGCCTTTATCGCTGCAACGGTCCCCAGGACGGGTCCGACCCGCCTTCAGGCGTGCGCACAGGGCGCAGGTTTCGGCCCGTGATGTCAACGGAATAGAGCGTCGACCGCCCCGCCGCCCCTTGGGTTTCTCGGGCAAACATGATGACGCGACCGTTGGGCGCCCACGTTGGCCCCTCGTCCAGGAAGGATGCCGTCAAAAGCCGTTCCTCGCTGCCATCCGTGCGCATCACACCAATGTGAAAGCGGCCCTTCGACTGCTTGGTAAAGGCAATCAAGTCACCACGCGGCGACCAGACCGGCGTGCCATAGCGTCCTTCGCCAAAGGAAATGCGGCGCGCTTCGCCACCGCCAGCGGGCATGACGTAAAGCTGCTGGGTGCCGGAGCGATCACTTTCAAACACGATCTGACTGCCATCGGGGCTGAAGCTTGGGGCCGTCTCGATCGCCGGAGTCGAGGTCAGGCGCTGCGACTGGCCCGACCCTACATTCATGGCCCAGATGTCCGTGTTCGCCCCTTGGGTCAGCGAATAAACCACCGTTTGCCCATTGGGGGCAAACCGGGGCGCAAAACTCATCGTGCCGGGCTGGCTTTCCAGCACACGACGCTGCACGCTGCCCACATCCAGCACGTAGATGCGCGGGAACCCGGTTTCGTAACTAGTGTACAGCACGCGGTCTCCGGTCCCGGAAAAACGCGGTGCCAGAACGATATCTTCGGACCCCGTCAGGTACTGGATATTTGCGCCGTCATAATCCATGACTGCCAAACGCTTGCGGCGGCTATCTTTTGGCCCCGTTTCGCTGACAAAGACCACGCGGCTGTCAAAGTATCCCGTCTCGCCGGTGATCCGGCTATAGACGACATCCGCCATCTTATGCGCGATGCGGCGCCATGCGTCGGTGGTGCCCGCCAGTTGCAGGCCCTCCCCCAGCTCTGCGCCCGAGAACACGTCGTACAACCGGAACTTCACCGAAATCTGGTCGCCATTGACGCTGACAGCGCCCGCAACAAGCGCTTGCGCATTGATCGCTTTCCAGTCGGCATATTGCACCGGTGCCGCGAAACTGCTGACCTGACTGATAAAGGCCGAAGACGGGATTTCCCGGAAAAGGCCGGTGCCCGTCAGGTCCTCGGCCACAACGCGGGCGATGCGCTGGCCCCAATCACCAGTGGCTCCGCCTTCGGGCACCAGATCGGGGATGGCGACGGGTAAGGGTTCAATGACACCCTCGGTGATCTCGATCCGCAGGGGGCCGCTTTGTGCTGCAGCCCATGCTGGGGCCAAGCACATCAGCATCAAAAAAGCGCTCGAACTATCATTTGATACGCATCCTTTCGGGATTGAACGTCATCTCGATTTCCTTCCACTGCCCGTACTTCTCGGCAGGCAGGTCATATCCATCACGTGTACAGCGAATAATCGCCCGGCGCGCGGCTTCAAACGCCTGCTGCGCCGCGGTCTGGCTGCCGCCCGAGCTTGAGGCCAGGCGGATCGACGGAACCACTGGCTTGCCATCCTGCGACATATCTACTGTGACAACCACTGTGGTCTGCAATGCTTCGGACGACAGCGATCCGACATTCCAGCAATTCGAAACCGCCACACGAAGGGCGTCTTTCTCTCCTGCTGACAAGGGCGGGCCTTGCGGCACCTCTTCTTGCTCTGCGCCGCCCAGCGCCTCGCGCAGGGCGTCATTCACATCGTCCGCGGTATCTGCAGGCTCGGCCGTCTGGGTATCGGGCTGTGCTTCTGTCTCGGGTTCAGATGCGGGTTCTGGTTCGGACGCAGGCTCTGCCCTCTGTACAGGCGGGCTGGGTCGCCGCGCAGGAGGACGCAAGGACGCCGTGGGCGCGCGCGCCGGTTCCTCGGCTTCTGTGACAATCTCGGTCGTCGCCTCTTCCGGCGCCGTAGCCTCCTGCTCTTCGGCCTGTGTCTCGCCATTGTCCGCTTCGGTGACGGCATCCTGCTGCACATCATCCGGCGTCGCCTCTGGCTCCGGCGGAGCGACAGGCTCGGGCGCGACACGCTCGGAGGCGCGCGGAATGGGCCGTGGCGCGACCTCGGGTACAACCACGGCCTGATCCTGCGGCACCGGCTGCACGGGCGCATCATCAACAACTTCGGGCTCAGGGTCAGGTTCGGGCGGCTCGGGCGCAACGTCAGGCTCGGGCGCCGGGGTCGGTTCAGGTGGTTCCGCCTCGACCGCTTGATCGGGCACAGGTGTTTCAACGGGATCGGGCTGCACGTCAGGCTCCGCTGGCAAAGCCACATCAGTTGCCGTGTCCGGCGCAGGTCCACTGGGCAAAAGCGCCTCGAACGCGCCAGACGAGATGACAGACACCTCCGTCACTTCGAACGGCAACGGCTCGGACTGAAAGGACCCGCCAAACAGCATCCAGCCGATCAGGCCCGCATGCCCGATGCCCGATATGACCTGTCCGGTGTTCAAGGGTTACTCCCCCTCGCCATCCAGCGTCGGGCCGCCAATATCCGTCACAAGGCCGATGTTGGAAAAACCGCCCGCATTGAGGGCTCCCATAACCTGCATCACCTGCTCATACGGGACGGCACCGTCAGCGCGTAGGAACACCCGGTCGCTGTCGCGCTCGGCCGCGATGGCCCTCAGACGACCGACCAGATCGGCACGCTCAACTGCGGTGGTCTGGATTTGCACCTCGCCCGTTGAAGTCACCGTGATGGTCAGCGGCTCTTCCTGATCGCTGGGCAGCGCATTGGCCGCCGTCTCGGGCAGGTTCACCGGCACACCCACGGTCAACAAGGGGGCAGCCACCATGAAGATGATCAAAAGCACCAACATCACGTCCACAAAAGGCGTGACGTTGATCTCGGACATCGGACGCGCCCGGCTGTGCTTGCGCCGCCGGGACCCGCCGCCATCCTTTTGAATGACACCTGCTCCCATGGCTCAGCCGTCCAACTGGCGGCTCAGGATGGTGGCAAACTCGTCCGAGAACGCCTCGTATCCCGCCACGATCCGGTCACTGTCCGCGCTCAGCTTGTTGTAGAAGATCACCGCCGGAATAGCAGCCAGCAGACCCAGACCGGTCGCCAGAAGCGCCTCGGCAATACCCGGTGCCACGACCGCAAGGTTGGTGTTTTGCTGCTCTGCAATCTCGATAAACGCGTTCATGATGCCGATCACAGTGCCAAAGAGACCGATGAACGGGGCAGACGACCCCACGGTCGCCAGCACGGTCAACCCGCCCTGCAAACTCTCGGCCTCTTTCGCAATCGCAACATCCATGCTGCGATCAATCCGGCTGGTGGCCCCGGCAATCAACCCGCCATCCTCGCGGTGCGAGCGCTGCCACTCGATCATGCCCGAGGCGAAGACCTTCTCCGAGGCCCCATCCGGCTCCGGCCCAATCTTCTCAAACAAGCCATCAAGGGGCTCACCCGACCAGAACGCGCGATCAAATCGATCCGCCTCGGCCCGTGCACGACGGTAAACCAGCAATTTCTGAATAATGATGCCCCACGCCCAGAACGATGCAACGATCAGCACGATCATCACCAGTTTCACCGTAAAGGTCGCGCGCAAGAAAAGCCCCCACATCGAGAAATCAACCTCGTGCGCCAGGGCGAGCGTTTCTGCTTCCATACTGCCTGCTCTTTTTGCTTGGCCGCTATTCGGCTCTTTCTTGGGCAGATTTATAGGGCAGACCCAAGGGGAAAGCTATCACTTCGGCGTCAGAACGCGTTTATTTCGCCTGCATTGCGCGGATTTCCGCGGGCAAACGGACGGGTTTTCCGGCTGTCGTCATGGTCACGGCAATGACATGCGCCCGAAAAAGCACCTGCCCGTCCCGCTGCACTTCCTGGTCAAATGTCCATCGTGCGGGGCTCACAGCCTGATGCGTGGTGACCACCTCCAACCGATCCGCCATGCGGGCGGGGCTGATGTAGTCGGCCTCAACCCGCGTGATGACAAAGACTATGCCTCTTTCCCGCATCTCATTCTGGTCCAGCCCCATCTCCTCGACAATGGTTGATCGGGCGCGCTCAATGTAGCGCAGGTAGTTCGCATAATAGACGACACCGGCCAAGTCGGTGTCTTCATAATAAACAATGATAGGAAAGCGGTGCGGGGTCATAGGGCCTGCTCAAATTGGGTAACGCCATAGATACCGACCAACGAAAGGCGCGCAAGCCCACCCGGGACCGGGGATGGGGCAGTTGCTTGGGCGACAACCGAAGACGCGTTGTCGCTTTATCTCGAAGCGGACATCAGCACGCGCTGCGGGTTGCCCGCCCTGCTGGACCAAGCCACCATAGATCAATGTTCGCATTTCGAAAATCTGAGCCTGCAGAGGTCTCCAAAAAGCCAGGAACCCCCCGATGAAATAGGGAGCGATGTGTCCACCTTCTGTCGAATTGAGTAAACGGCCGCAAAGTGCATTGGGCCACCACCCACCAGACCCGGAGAGAGTATTTAGGGCGCAATCTTGGCATATGTGGTTCTCTTTCATTCCATCGCTGGCTTAGGAAAGCAAAGCGCGACATCGCATCTTCTTAAGAGGAAGATGGGTATATTGTGTCACTGCCGGGTATCTTCGCTGGGGAAACCGCAAAAACCTATGAAGACGGTTTTGCGCTGAAAGATGCACTTGGGGACGACCTCATTTAAGCGGGCATTCGCTAGCTGTGACCTATCCATCCGAAAACGTACCCTGCAGCAAGCGATCCTAAAACTGCAAGAAACAGGTAAAGTAGAAATGGTTTCAGTTTGAGGACCGGGGCAATTGCCATGGCACCCCAAATACTGACCACACCACCCGAGACTAAAAACGCCATGGCAGCGCCCTCGGACATGCCATTGTCAATCAATCCACGCGCCAAAGGCAGCGCGGCATATCCGTCGATGTACGCGGGTGCGCCAACAAATACCGCAGCGGGGATAGCCCACCACTGATCCTTGCCAACGTACGCTGCAAGCGCCCCTGGGGTCAGTGCGGCGTTCAGGGCATATTCAGCGGCGAAGGCAGGGATCAGGCAAATCAGGATGAGCCGCCCAGTTGCTCGGAACTGTTTGCCGAAGGATTGCCGCCGCACCTTTGTTTGCCAGACCCATGGATCAAATGTCTTATCTCCGCCACAGCGTGCAGCGCTCAGTTGGCGCGCAAAGCCGTTGTCGCGAAGCGCGTCTCGTGCCCAAGGTGCCTTGGCAAATAGGACGGTCGCTGCGCCACCGAACAAACCCAACCCAATTGCTGCGAGCGTCTTGCCGACAGCAAAACCTATACCAAGCGTTGCAGCCGTGGTTGCGAGCATTGCAGGGTCCGTGATCGGTGATGACAGCCAGAACGCCATGATCGGGGCAAGCGGCACGCCAGCCGCCAACAACCCAGCCATCAAGGGCAGTACGGTAACACCGCAGACCGGCGTGATGGCCCCGATCAATGATGCGGCCACCACCGTTCGCAAAGTTCTGCCCTCGAACGCACTGGCAATATACGTGTCCGCGCCGCTGGCGATGATCCAAGCCGCCAGAAGAATGCCCGGAATGACAATGGGGGCGACAACAACCAACCCCCACACCACGAACTTGGCCGCGTTCATGGTGTGTTGCGGCCAAACAAAAGCGATGACAACTGACAGAGAGAGGCACATCCCCCAAACCAGATGTCTTTTATTTGTTTGTCGGCGGGCAATTGTCTGATCGGTCATCGCAAACTCCTCTGTCCTTGAAAGTTAGTGACGGGAACGGCATGTGTGAAACGAATAGTTTTAATATCTGGCATTGGAAAAACAGATGGATGATCTGGATAGCGACCTACTGCGCACCTTTGTCGCCGTGGCTGAAGCTGGAAGTGTCACGGAAGGCGCAGCGCGCATCTACCGTTCCCAATCTGCGACCAGTCTTCAGGTCAAACGTCTCGAAACCATCCTGGGCCAATCCGTTTTTGAGCGCCACGGGCGCGGCGTTGTCCTGAGCGACACAGGTCGTCGCTTGTTGCCAGTTGCAAGAGAGGTGACTGCCCGCCTCGACGCAGTACTACGGGACATCTCCCAAGATGCGGTGGCAGGCAAACTACGCCTGGGTATTCCCGACGATCACGGACGATCCAAGCTGGCGCAGATCATTGCAGCATTTGCGCACAACCATCCGAAGGTCGAACTGGACGTGACCTGTGCATTGAGCACAGATTTCCCTGAGGCGCTGGACAAGGGCGCGCTGGACCTTGCGATTTATGAGGTGGAACAGCCGAAAAAGCATGAAGAGGTGCTGTTTGAAGACCCAACCTGCTGGGCGTCGTCCGCACATCGCAGTTTCATAGCCGATAAAACCCTGCCAGTAGCCCTATTCGATCATGCCTGCTGGTGGCGCGACGTTGCAATCGCGTCCCTGAAAACTCTTGGGAAGCCATACCGTATTGTCTACTCTAGCCAAAGCGTGTCTGGCGTGATTTCAGCCGTTGAAGCCGGGATCGCAGTCGGCCTGCTGGGCCGGTCATCGCTACATTCGGGCTTGTCGATAGTCGGAAATGAGCTTGGCCTCAGAAGCACGCCCACTTCGAAACTTGTGATGGTCGGAAATGAGCTCGCTGACGTCGAACCCCTGGATGCAATGAAAGCAGCTATTCGCGCCGCGTTTTTGTCCAAGCTCTAAGCGAAACAACCCGCCGGCCAGTCGCTGCGAATAAACACCTGGGACTCTGTCCGAACGTTTTCTGCAGTTTAGGATGCGCCAAAGATTCAACTGTTCTGCCGCCGTCGGTAGCGACAGGTTTTGGCTGCACAACCGGCGGGCCTTCGGGGTCGAAGCATACAGGTTTCTTGCGGCAACTTTTTTCCCGATACGAGCAGTGATCATCTGGATCTCATCGTCAGGAGCTCTTGCGAAGCAACCAGAAAGGTCAGTCCAAATCCGCCAAAAATTCGACATTCGAACCGGATACAGCGTTCGTCAAATCTGGTTCACATCCGACATCACGGATGTTCCGCATTACCGTGGCTTTGACATTTATTGACATCCGCTGTGCGGACGAAGCCGTCTGTCGCGTGTACGGCAACGGCTGCTTGGACGAAGTAATAAAGTAACTGACGGCGCGCGTCTTATGAAGCACTTGCATGTATCGGAGATGACAGAGACCCGACTGTTTCCAAATCACACGCCTAAGCGTTCCAGAAGGTGATGAACAACGGCTGAATGGGCTTCATCAATTCCCCTAAAGCCGGGGAAGACATTGACGTCCACGATCTTTGGCCCTCGTACTCCCAGAAGCACGTCAACTCCGAATATCTCCAGTCCTGTTTCTACTCCCACGGCCATTGCCAGACCGACCAATTCTGGCAATGCATCGAACGACTGTGCAGGCACGTCCGGGTTCCGAGGCCAAGGTTTGATAAGACCGAAACAGCGCGATCCGGCCACATACAACTTTCGATCCAGACCGTCGTTTTCAATGTATTCTTCTACAAGATACGGTCCAGAAAATGGGGCTACCTTAGGCAAGGTGTTTCGTATGGCAATCACAACCTGTGTCCCCCGGCCGACTGTGCCGTCTGCCGCTTTGACGACCACAGATCGCTCGGTCCCTATTCGAATGACATCCGCCCAGTCCGGCAGTCGCTGCCATTTCGGAACGGGCAGACCCGCGTTTCGCAAACGGCACATCAATGCGCTACGATCTCTTGCCAGAACACTTGATGTCGGGCTGTTGCAGAAACGCCATCCGTCCGCCTCCTTCTGCGCGAGTTGGTCAAGCATTTCTTTGTTCAGGCCCCGATGAACAACCAAGGTATTTTCGGGCCATTGCTCGGTGCCAAGAGTGCGAGAATTATGTGGCAAAAGCACCTGCACCGCCACCTTCCTCGCGATCAGACTATCGTGGACCAGATCGAAAATTGTGCCTGGTTTGGGCGATTTGCCAAGCAGGCAGGTTACAGAAGGGCTCATCATTCCATCATAGATCCTCGGGTTTGGGCTCGGGCTCGGGACAACGCGGCTTAGGTCTCAATTGGACGCAAACCAGACCTGCGGCAGCGTAGCACAACTGACTGCAGCAAACGGGTCTTAACGTCGGGAGAGCGGACAATTCGGTCTTTCGCCAGATGCGTGCGAACGACCTAAGTTGAAAGTTGTGTCTGCCATTACGCCGCTTGTGCGGTTGTTCCGCGTGCTCGTGCAAGAAACCGTCGACAGCGGCAACGGCCTGATCGACCTCATCTTCACAGGCATCCAAGAGTGTGGCTTTGCAAGGTCTCCGGCGCGGGCCACGGTTCTCGCCCGCTTGGCTTAATGGCTGTCCATTGAGTGAACCCACACCTCCGCTTCCGGTTCATGCGGAGCCCGCGTTCCGTCCGTGACGGCGCCGAGCCTCTTCGCCACAGCCTGTGAACGCGTATTCTGCGTGTCTATGTAGCTGTATAGCCGATCTAACCCCAGATCCTCACGAGCCCATTTCTTGACGGCCCAAGCAGCTTCCGTGGCAAAGCCTTTTCCCTCCGCGCCTTCGAACAAATGCCATGCCAGCTCTATGTCCGGCCATCCCAAATGCTTGATCAGGCCCACGCGGCCGACGGGACGCTCCGTCCGCTGTTCTACGACCGTAAAAAAGCCGAAACCGTGCCAATGCCAATGACCAATGCCAGATAGAAACCCGAACCAGGCCTGTTCCGCTGTGATCGTCTCGCCCTGCGCTTCCATCGACGGGGCACTGGTCATGAAACGGGTGAACTCCGGTAAATCATCCCGTTCGGGTCCACGCAAAACCAACCTTTGCGTCGTCAGCATGGGTGCAGTCGAGAGACTTTGCATGCGCCGCCTTTCCGTTCGCAGGCTTGGGTTTCAGCCAGGTTCAGCATAGCGAACGGTCGCGCATAACTGAAAGTAGCCATTCAAACATACCGCAGTATTCTTCAGTAAGGGCCCAAAGCCCCATTTGCTGCAACTCGCACAGGTTTTCGCTTTTCGAAGAGGCGTTGCCCGAAGGCAATAGGGCGTCCCGTCATCATCGGGGCGTCCCATTGTCATCGCCACCCCAAAAAACACATGAATGCTCCTTGAAGGACCAAGCGTGGGATTTCCGGCGAAGCATTCAGCCGTGCAGTTTTGCAGCCCCAATGCCCGGCTCGACGGGTATTCACGCCACCTCTGACGTTTCGGGTATGTTGCCGCGCCGCCAATTTAACAGAAGGCGATGCTCGGGTTGAACTTGTTCTGCCATGCCTCCGCTAAATTCAAGGAATGCATTCGTGTTCAATTCATTGAGGCCAAGCAATACTGGTAGGCCAAGATCAACTGCGTCTGCGACAACCGGACGAAACCCCCGCCCATATGCCAAAGGTCCAGAGTTGGGAATCAGCCGCACTGTCGTTCCGAGCTACCACGTGGAAACCGTATCCTAGCCCAGCTTATGAGGGCGCAATTCCGGCTGGGCGGGCTTGACGTCTAAATCGCCAAAAGTAACTGTAAACTAAGTGAAATGGTGCCCCCACACGGACTCGAACCGCGGACCTACTGATTACAAATCAGTTGCTCTACCAGCTGAGCTATAGGGGCCGTGGGCGCAGCATGTACTCTGAGAGTCGCGCGGTGGCAAGCTTGTTTTTCGTTCCGCGTCAGAGGTTTTATCCGGACGCAAAACAGGTATATCTGAGCCACTGTAACTCACGCCCATCAGGTCGAACTACATGCAAATTGTCCTTCACGCTGGCGCGCATTTCACCGAAGAAGATAGGCTTATGCGCTGCCTATTGCGGAACAAGGAAGATTTTTCAAAACGCGGTGTCGCCGTGCCCGGTCCAGGCAAGTACCGGGCACTTCTGAAAGACACGGTTGCGGCACTGCAAGACGCCCCACCTGCCGCGGATGCACGCGATGTCCTGATGGACCTGATCCTCGATGAAGAAAACGCGGATCGCATGATCCTGAGTCACATGTTCTTATTTGGGGCTCCTCGGGGTTGTGTGCGCGATGGCACAATCTATCGCTCGGCGCCGGAACGGATGGCCCAGCTGTCTGCCCTGTTCGCCCATGACGAGGTTGAGCTTTTTCTTGCCATCCGGAACCCTGCCACGTTCTTACCGGCCCTCTTCGACAATGCGCCACAAAAGGACATGAATGCGTTTCTACGGGGCGCCGATCCCTACAGCATTCGCTGGTCCAATACCCTGTCAGCCATACGAACAGCCGCGCCTGACGTGACCATTACCACCTGGTGCTTTGAGGACATGCCGATGCTGTGGGCGCAGATCGTCCGAGAGCTTGCTGGCCTGGAACATGGCGAAAAGATCATCGGTGGTTTCGATCTGCTCGCGGACATCATGTCAAAAGAAGGGATGCAACGGTTTCGTGCCTATCTGAAATCGCACCCCACGATGACAGAAATGCAAAAGCGCCGGGTGATTGCTGCCTTCCTTGATAAGTTCGCGATCGAAGATCAGATCGAAGAAGAGCTTAATGCGCCCGGCTGGACCGATGAAACGGTCGAGACAATGACCGAAATCTACGAAGAAGACATGGAACGCGTGGCCCGTATTCCCGGTGTCACCGTTATTGCGCCTTAGACGCCGGGCAGTCCGTCGAACACCTGAACCCCCTCAGGCACTGTGTGAAAACCCAAGGCATCCGCGTGGCAAATCGCAACACGCGGGACAAATCCGCCTGGGTTATCCAGGGTGCCGATCTTGACGATGTATCCTGATGTGTCCTGCCGCGTGGTCACAAGCTGCGTTCCGCATGTCTTACAAAAGTATCTTGTGACCGCGTTTTTCAAATCTGGGTGTGTGAAATGTGCTGGCTTTCCCGCTGTCCACGCAAACCCATTTGGCGGTACGAGGATGAAGTATTGGGGCGCACCGCCTGACATTCGCTGGCATGGTTGGCAATGACATTGCCCCTTGACCAACGGCGGCTGCGAGACGACGTACCTGACCGCTCCGCAATAGCAACCACCTGCGTTCACTGCGTTTTCAGTGGCTTGCGACGTCATTTCGGTATATCCTGACTGCAACAATAAAACACTGGCAGAGCAGAGTTCAAATGTCAAACCCAGAAGATTCACCTGTGCGTGAAAGCCCTGTGCCGATGTCAGAATGCGGTGCGGCCCTTGCCATCGAACAAGTCCCAGATCGCTGGACATGGTTGATATTGCGGGAAATGTTGTACGGGGTAAGCCGTTTTGCGGACATTCAGGCGGACATCGGAATACCGAAATCCGTGTTGTCCGGGCGGCTGGCTCAGATCGTTGAAAACGGGTTGGCCAAGAAAAAAGCGTATCGCGATGGGTCGTCGCGCACGCGCCATGCCTATGTTTTAACCCAAAAGGGCCGCGAACTTGCGCCCGTGATCCTCGCGCTGATGCAATGGGGTGACAAGCATATCAAGAATGGTGAATCCGCGCTTGAATTGACAGATAAACGCTCAGGGAACCCCGTAAAAATCGGGATTGTGCCCAAGGGCGGCGCGTTGCCACTGCGCTGGCTGAATTTTGCGCCAGCGCGCAAAGAAAACGAAGGCAAGAGCTGAGGCTAACCGCTCAGCTCATACCAAGCGCTTCCTTATACATCTCCAGAACGGCTTCCTCTTCGGCGATGTCATCGCTGTCTCGCTTGCGCAGTGCAATCACCTTGCGCATCACCCTGGTGTCGTACCCGCGCGCCTTGGCCTCGGCCATCACCTCTTTTTGCTGGTCGGCGATGTCCTTCTTCTCCATCTCAAGCCGTTCGAACCGTTCGACGAACTGGCGCAACTCATCCGCCGTGACACGGTAGCTTTCGGCGTTGGTGGCAGTCTCGGTCATTGCGCGCTCCTTAGGATCAGATCAGCCCGCTGGATAGCGGGGCGCGCGCGGTGCTGCAAGAGGCGTTGGCACCTTGCCATCACGGCAATGCTCGGATAGCCGGATGGCATGGAACAAGAGACAGCTTTCACCCTGTTGGATGGCTTGATCTGGGGCGGGGCCGCATTGTCGGTCATCGGCCTGATCGGCCTTGTCTGGTGCATCATCAAAGTATGGCGGGCGCGTGCTGCGGGCTTGGACGATACTGACATGCGCGCGGTCATGGCACGGGTGCTGCCACTGAATTTGGGAGCACTGTTCGTGTCGGTCATTGGCCTGATGCTTGTCATCGTTGGCATCTTCCTCAGCTGATCAAGGAGCAACCTATGCCTATTGACTGGATTTGGGGCCTCGTCGGCGGCGTAATGACCGGGACAGCGGCGGCGGTTCTGCTTCTGGGGACTGGTCGCATCATGGGAGCCAGCGGGATCGTTGGCGGGTTGATTGACGGAACAGGTCAAGATCGTTCAACCACACTTGCCTTCCTGATCGGTTTGATCGGGATGCCCGCGTTGATGACACTTGGCGGCTGGGCGGCAGACACACATGCCACGTCCCTGCCATGGCTTTTGATCATAGGCGGAGTGTGTGTCGGGATTGGAACACGCTTTGCCAACGGATGCACGTCCGGGCACGGCGTGTGTGGGATGTCACGCCTTTCGGTGCGCGGGTTCGTGGCAACGCTCGCCTATATTGGCGCAGGCGCTGCAACCGTCACACTCGCGCGCGTGGGGTTGGGCCTGTGATGCGGGGTTTCATCGCCCTGCTGAGTGGCGCCCTGTTCGGCGCGGGCCTGCATATATCGGGTATGACCAATACTGCCAAAGTACGCGGCTTTCTTGATTTCGCCGGTGCCTGGGACCCAACACTGGCTTTTGTCATGGGAGGCGCCATGCTGCCCATGGTCTTTGCCTGGCGGTTGACCCGTGGCCGCACACCGCTGACGGGCGGCAGCCACCCTGCCCCGCCGCGTTCCGAAATCACCCGCCCCCTGATCGCGGGATCCATCCTGTTTGGTATCGGGTGGGGGCTGGTCGGTCTCTGTCCGGGCCCGGCACTCGCATCCATCACCTATGGCGGTTGGCAAGGTGTGCTGTTCCTCGTTGCCATGCTGGCTGGCATGTGGGCGGTTCCACCACTGCGACGTGGTCTGGACAGACTGATGCCCACGACATAAGTCGGTGGCATGGATATTCGACAGATCACACCGACCTATTTTGTGGCACCACAACTGGATCCAGCCGATCTGCCCGATATTGCGGCGGCCGGGATCAAGACTGTGATCTGCAATCGCCCTGATGGCGAAATCCCACCTGCTTTTCAGGCGGACGCAATCGAAACTGCCACTCTTGCGGCAGGGCTGACCTTTCACCAGTTGCCCTTGACGCATCAGACAATGACGCCTGACATTGTTGCCAAGCACATGGCGCTGGCCGAGGAAACGGAAACTCCGGTTCTGGCGTATTGCGCATCCGGCACGCGGTCGACGGTGGTGTGGTGTTTGGGCCAGGCCGGGCGCATGCCAACCGATGACATCCTGCGCACCGCGCGTGAGGGTGGCTACGATCTGGATGCCTTGCGCCCGACCTTGGACGCGATCGCTTCGCAATCGGGTGGGTGACCAGACTAAACAGCCGCCAAATCAGGCAATTCAGACAGGTCTGGAAGGTCTGAGAGATCGGGCAGCCTATCAAGATCAGGCAAATCGTCAAGTTCCGGCAGATTTGCATCTCCGGCCTTCCTATCCTCAAGCGGGCCCGTATCAACCGCTTTGCCGTCCGACGCATCGGCTGGTGGCAATGCGGGCAGGCTTGCATCCACCCCTATCGTTGGCACATTGGGCGCATCTTCTTCCCGCCGTGCTGGTCCAGAGATTTCCTCGACCTGGGGCATCTCGACAAGGGGCTCGTCCGCCTCGCGGCGCAGTGGTTGCGTTGCGTGGGACGGCGCGCGTTGAGGTTTGACAGCGCGCACCCCGTCCACATGACCGACAACGCCGCGGCCGACCACGCGGCCTGTATTGGTCGTGATTTGAACGTTTGGAAACGCGGCAGGCGTCAGTGGCAACTCGTCCCCAACGGCCAATGCTTGCAAAGCGTTCAACGGCAGATGCAGGCTGCAGACAATCATGTTCAGATCAGTGTTCAGGCCCATGACCGTATCGGTCATAGTGGGTGCATCACCGCTTTCGTCCTCTGTCTCACCTTCATCCAGGTCGGCATCGCGCGTATCTGACGGTGGAAGAACCAATGTGATTTCACCCTGCCGGGCGCCACGCGCGATGTCGACCGTCAGGCGTATCAAAGTGTAATCCTGAGCATCCAGCGCCATTGCAAGCGTGCGCGCGTCTTCCGCTTTTGCCCCGAATCGAAAGCCGTCAAGCAGCGCGGCATCCTCTGGGTCCTCCAGTACCGGGCACGTTTTCTCGAGCAACATGTCGATCAACGGCGCACAAATGGCAGCATCCGTGCGGGTCATCGCCCGTGCCACGCCGCCATCGGCAAGCACAACACCCATGGTTTGCTGTTGGATCAGGCCACCCACAACAATGGGGTCAAACACGGCTGCCCCGGCACGACCATCCGGTCCATCAAGCAGCATCAGCAAGGCGTCGTCGTTCAGTTGTGCCTCAACTGCTTCGCCGTCAACCTTGTCGACCACGGCACCGATGACAGCAATGGGCAGTTCCATCAGCGCATCGGCCACTTTGGCCAATGTAAGACGCAAGGCTTTTGCCAGCGTCATAACACGCGCCTGACGCTCTTCCCGGCCCGCGGTCGCCATCCGTCCCAAGATACTGTTTTTTGCGGTTTCGCTCATAAACTCCGCCGTTTCTACGGCCTGAACATGCACGTCGGGTCTAAGGAAGATAGGTTACCAACCGCTTTATGAAGACAAAGCTTTTGGCACTATTGCGCCGCCAGCGCAGCCCGGACAGGCAAGTGCACAACAAACGCATTGCCGTCAGTGCGCGGCTCGTGGGTGATATCGCCACCAAGACGCGCCATGATCTCGCGACATATGGCAAGGCCCAGACCAGCACCTGATCCATCCTTGTCATTGATACGAGAGAATTTTTCAAAGATCAGCGACCGCGCTTCGGAGGGTATAGGCGTGCCGTTGTCGTAAAAAACAACCTGCAACCCATCGCCGCGGTCCATCACATCGATGCGCAACTCGGGTTCTGGCGCATCACAATACTTCTGGGCGTTGGTGATCAGGTTGATGAACACCTGCCGCAACCGGTCAAGGTCGGTTGTCAGCGGCCGATCGACCTCCGCTTGCTCATGCCTGACCGTCAGTCGCGTGCTCCGATCCCCCCGGCAGACAGCACTGCCTGCCCGATCACGTCGTTCAGGTTGCCGGTATCCAGGTTCAGGCTCACCTGCCCGTTTTCAAGTACGCTCAGATCAAGAAGGTCATCCAGCAGGCGCGTCAACCGGATCGTTTCCCCATGAATAATCGACGCGTATTTGGTCTTTTCCGACTGCTCCAATTCATCGGTGTCGCGCAAAATCTCTGAGAAAGACCGGATCGATGTCATCGGCGTCCGCAACTCGTGACTGATTTGCCCCAGAAACGCATCCTTCTGCACCGACAGCGCCGTCAGCTTTTCGTTGGCTTCCCGCAACTTGCGTGCGGTGCGACTCAGTTCCGCCGATTTCGCCTCAAGCCGGTTGGAGTATTCAAGGATCTGCGCAGACTCGTCGGCCACAGCCATAAGATCTTCGACCGATACCGAAGCTCCGCCAACCAACTGGCTGATCATCGCATGAGCCGTTGCCGATCCCACGGACCCTGCAAGTTCCCGTTCAAGCGCCTGCAGGAACCCTTGTGTCGGTTCAGGCAAATGGCCGGTCACCCCTTGCCGCTGCGCTTCCGCCCGAAACAACGCCAATGCATCATCCGGTCCAAGGATACGCTGCGCCATGACCATGAGATCCTCGGACGTCGCAGGGGCAGCGTCCCAGCCGCGCGCCTGTGCGGAATGATCGAAGACGTTTACGAATTGAGCACCCTGCAAGCGTTCAAGAGGCTGTGGAAAGGTGACAATCGACACGCCAAGGAAGGCAACCATGTTCAGGGTTATGGACCACACGATCGCATGCACGGTTGGGTCGATCCCTTCAACTCCAAACAGCGCTTGCGGTCTCAGCCAGCCCATTCCGGCGATGCCATTGTCAAAGACAGATGCACTCAGCACGGCGTCCGGCCCAAAGCTCGGCAGAAGCGAGCAAAAGACCCAGACAGTAAAACCCACCACCAGACCTGCAAGCGCGCCCCACCGCGTGGCACCCCGCCAAAAGATACCGCCCAGCATGGCGGGCAGAAACTGCGCCACCCCGACAAAGGAGATAAGGCCAATCGCCGCCAGCGCAGCGCCGCCCCCGGACAACCGGTAATAAAGATAGCCAAAGAAGATAATCAGAAGAATCGAGGCGCGCCGCGCCAGTATCACGACATTCCGAACATCTCCCGACACCTGTGCCCCTTCGGCTTGAGTACTCAGCCAGATGGGCATCACGATATGGTTCGACACCATTGTGGAAAGGGCGAGCGTCGCAACGATCACCATGGATGTGGCCGACGAAAACCCACCAAGGAAGGACAGTGTCGCGAGGCCACCCTGCCCCTCGGCCAATGGAACTGTCAGGACAAACAGATCCGGGTTGCTGCCCGGCGGCAAGATGTCGAGGCCGATCACGGCAATCGGCACCACGAACAGGCTCATGAGCATAAGATAAAGCGGAAATGCCCAGCTTGCGATCTGCAAATGGCGCTCGTCATCGTTCTCGACCACCATGACCTGGAACATGCGGGGCAGCGCCAGAAAGGCCGCCGCGGACAAAGCCGTCAGGGCAACCCAGCGGCTACGATCCATGCTCCACTCTCCGATGGGAGATGAATCGATGCGCTCCAGCATCGGACCGATACCGCCTGCGATCCCCCAAACGACAAAGATGCCAACAGCCAGCAGGGCAATCAGCTTCACCACCGCCTCGACCGCAATGGCAATCACCACCCCGTCATGGCGTTCGTTGGCATTCAGGTTCCGCGTCCCGAACAGGACGGTGAAGATGGCAAGACCACATGCCACCCAGAACGTGGCCGTGGACTGGCTCAGGCCATCGGTCTGGACCGGATCGGAAAAGATGGACACAGACAGTGTCACCGATTGCAGCTGCAGCGCGATGTAGGGCGTGACACCCACCACGGCCATCAGCGTCACAACGATGGCCAAAAGATTGGATTTACCGTACCTCGCCGAAATCAGGTCAGCCACCGAAGTGGCCCGTTGCGCGCGTCCGATGCGGACCAGCTTGCGCAACACCCACCACCAGCCGATCATCACCAGGCTTGGGCCCAGATAGATGGTGACAAACTCCATCCCGGACCGCGCTGCATAGCCCACCGCCCCATAGAAGGTCCACGCCGTGCAGTAGATGGATAGGGACAAGGTATAGACCAGCGGCGACCGCAGCCAGCCACTGCGCCCACGAACCGAGGCGCGCTCGGCAAAAAAGGCGATGGCAAACAGAAACGCCACATAGACCAGACTGACGGCAACCAGCTGGTTGACGGATATCATCGGCCCTGCTCCGGCGGCTCAGTCCCCTCACCGGCTCTTTTGGACAAACCCCACCACAGCGCCAAGGCCGACAGGATCAACACCCCCCAGACCAAAAACACGTATGTGACTGCACCAGACATGGACACGGATGCGGGTGCATCCGGGCCATCTTTTGCATTTGGCCAGAACACCGGGAACAACCACAACAACAGTCCCACAATCGGCAAAAGGCGCAATGCGTCCATCAACCGGCGACGGCGGTAACTGCGCCGTTCTAGAAACAGTGTCGTGTTTGTGTTGTGGTCGGTCATTGCGCCAATTGCACAAGATCGCGAACAGCCGTCACCACCTCTGTATTGGAAAACGGCTTGGTCATGAAACGGCTGACCCCTGCCCGCTCGGCCAAATCCCGATCCCTGCTTTGACCACGTGCGGTCAGCATCAGAACCGGCAACCGTTCAAAGTCCGGATCGGCCCGCAACTCGGTCAGAATGTCGATGCCATTCTTGCCCGGCAACATGTAATCCAGCACGACCAGATCGGGGCGCATATTGCGCACCTTGTCGACGGCCGTGGCCCCGTCCGAATGCGTATCAACCTGCCAGCCCTCACGGCTAAGTAGGAACTGGATTGCCTCTATGATGTTAGTCTCGTCTTCAACGAGCAGAACATGCTTACCCATGTCTGCGACTCCTCCCCAAAATCGCACCAACCCGCGGCAGTTTCACCTCTTGGTCGGCGCGCCCAACTATGTGCGTATTTGGTCAGGCTGTCAAAAACCTCCGAACCCATCACTCAGGATCGACGGCTCGCGCCGTCCTGCACAACCACCGCGCGGACAGATGCGACATGCGGGACCGATATCTTGGACCGGAACATCGTCTGCCGTGGGACTATCCGGCACCGGCAGAATAAGCATTGCAGCTTCCAAAAGCCGCGGGGCGTTGAAAACCACCGGACCGACGGGTTCGGCTGCCGCAAAGCAATCAAATACGACACCGTCGCGTGACGGCATCTGAACCCGCGCACGGATCACTTGCCCCGGTTGCCCCATCACCTGAAACAGCGGCCACAACGGACAAGCTGCCCCGTGGCGCGGGATGGTGAAACCTTCGATATCCTTGCGAAACAGCAGACTGCCCGCGCGGTCGGATACGACCAGCCCAGCATCAAGTCCCGGGACAGCAGCAAGGCGGCGCATCATATGCGGGACAGAAACGCCAAAGCGATCAGACAGCGCAATCACATCCACGTCATCTTCGGCAAGTGCTGCCTGCAAGTCGGTCATCCCGACCTGCGCACTGTCCTGAACCACACGGTTAAGCACCGTGCGGGCAAGATGACGGGATTGGACCGACACCAATTCGGGCGCCCCCGACACAAGGCTGTCAACGCTCCCCGACCCGTCCTCAAGGGATACAAAGCCGTAGTCGTGCGCCGCCAGAAACTGCGCCACCTCTTCTTGGGGGGATCCAGAGGGCGCGGCCTCACCGGTTTCCGCATCCAGAAAGCCCACCAGCGCCTTCGAGCTGTCGGCAAGGCGGCGACTGTCGGCATCGATATTGGTGTGGAACCTGTTGCGCCACTCCTCCGTGATCGTCTTATCTTCAGCCAGGATGGAGGCCGTTGACCGGATCGACGCCGCCGTCGACAGAACTTCATGGACCGAAGCCGCCAGCTCCGGGTCATGCGCGAGGCGGTCACTTAGGGTTTCAACCGTGCGCTCCAGATCTGCAATCTTGCGGTGGGCCGCCGCCAGCGCATCGGCCCAGCCGGGAAAACGACCAGCGAATTCCTCCGCCCGCCCGCTTTCGGAATCAGACATGTTCGCGCGTTGGGCAGCTTCTTGCAGCGAGGCGATCAGGGCAGCCTCGGCGCCCTCGCTCAATACGGTAGGTTCAACTCCCAAAGCCGCCGCAATATCCAGCAGCAGCTTGCCACCGATTCTGCGACGATTGTGTTCAATCAGGTTCAGATAAGACGCCGAGATGCCGATCTGACGCGCCAAATCAGACTGCTTGAGCCTTCCCATTGTCCTGCGCTCGCGTATCCGTGTTCCTGTGAGTGCGTCTCGCGCCATGACCATTCCCGCCCGTTTGCAAGTCATTTCAACGCGTTTCTGCGCTGCGACATAACAAAGTTTACAAAGCATACCGTCGTATTGTGCAAATGTTTACAAAATAATTCTGCAAAACAAAGGGTTTATTGCGCAATTTTCCAACCATGCGCGATAGTACCTTTGCACGAAAAGTGCATGCGCGATCCGGTTGAGGAGCAGGATCGCGCTTTTCAACAATTGGGAGGATATTCATGTCCAAAATGAATCTGACGCGCCGTGGCGTGCTCAAGACCGGTGCCATCGCAGGCGCCGGCGTTGCTGCGCCAACGATCTTTACGGCGCAGTCGGCCGCTGCTTTCACGAACGAACCCACAGGGTCCAGCGTGACGCTTGGCTTCAACGTGCCGCAAACCGGTCCCTACGCTGACGAAGGTGCAGACGAACTGCGCGCCTACGAACTTGCTGTCGAGCACCTGAACGGTGGCGGCGACGGCGGCCTGATGAACACGTTCTCGTCCAAAGCCCTGCAAGGCAACGGCATCATGGGCAAGAAGGTCGAATACGTCACGGGTGACACGCAGACCAAATCTGACGCAGCCCGTGCATCGGCCCGGTCGATGATCGAAAAAGACGGTGCCGTGATGATCACCGGCGGTTCGTCGTCGGGTGTGGCTGTGGCCGTGCAAGCACTCTGCCAAGAGGCAGGCGTGATCTTCATGGCGGGTCTGACCCACTCCAACGACACCACCGGCAAGGACAAGAAAGCAAATGGCTTCCGCCATTTCTTCAACTCCTACATGTCCGGTGCGGCCCTCGCGCCGATCCTGGCCAACAACTACGGCACGGATCGTAAAGCGTACCACCTGACAGCCGACTACAACTGGGGCTACACGACCGAAGAAGCCGTGCGCACCTCGACCGAAGCCATGGGTTGGGAAACTGTCGCAGCCGTGAAAACGCCTCTGACACAGACCGACTTCTCGTCCTACATCGCGCCGGTTCTACAATCAGGTGCGGACGTTCTGGTTCTGAACCACTACGGCGGCAACATGGTGAACTCGCTGACCAACGCGGTTCAGTTCGGCCTGCGCGACAAGCTGGTGAACAACAAGAACTTCGAGATCGTTGTGCCGCTCTACTCCCGCCTGATGGCGAAGGGTGCGGGTGCCAACGTGAAGGGGATCTTCGGGTCCACCAACTGGCACTGGTCGCTGCAGGACGAAGGCTCCAAAGCATTCGTCAAATCCTTCGGCACCAAATACGGCTTCCCGCCCAGCCAGGCCGCACACACCTGCTACGTTCAGGCCCTGCTCTATGCAGACGCTGTGGAACGTGCTGGGTCGTTCAACCCATGTGCTGTTGCCGAAGCTCTCGAAGGCTTCGAATTCGACGGCATGGGCAATGGCAAGACGCTGTACCGCGCCGAAGACCACCAGTGCTTCAAGGACGTGCTGGTCGTGAAAGGGAAAGAGAACCCGACATCCGAGTTCGACCTTCTCGAGATCGTGGAAGTCACGCCGACAAGCCAGGTCACCTACGACGCGCCGATCTTCGGTGGCGAACTGGGGTCCTGCAACCCCGGCGCCTAAGCCACAAGACGTTGGGTGGGCCCGCCGTGGCCCACCCTTCCCTGGCACCTGATCCCAGGCATCCCGATATTTAACATAATGTGTCCCATCATGGGACAGATGCCCCCCAACCAGAGGTTCGGCCGATGGAAGCGATCATCCTTCAAATTCTAAACGGGCTCGACAAGGGCTCGGCCTATGCGCTGATCGCGCTGGGTCTCACGCTGATTTTCGGCACCCTGGGCGTGGTGAACTTTGCCCACGGCGCCCTGTTCATGATCGGCGCGTTCTGCGCCGTCACGCTGAGCCGAATCCTGACCATCAGCCACACGGTTGTAGACGAAACCCAAAAGGACTTTCTGGGCAATCCCCTCAAGGTGGATGTTCCTTATGTCTATGATTGGTTCGGAGAGGCTGCAGGCAACACGATCATCGACTGGGCCGTCCCGCTCTCGATCCTGTTTGCCATCCCGGTGATGATCGCCATCGGGGTCATCATGGAACGCGGCCTGATCAAGCATTTCTACAAGCGCCCGCACGCGGACCAGATCCTCGTGACCTTCGGTCTTGCCATCGTTCTTCAAGAGATCATCAAGTACTACTACGGCGCCAACCCGATCCCGACCCCTGCCCCTGCGGCGTTCAAAGGGTCGTTCGATTTCGGGGCCATGATGGGCTTTGATCCCAACACGATTATTTACCCGTATTGGCGCATCATCTATTTCGCCTTTGCCGCCGTCATCATCGGTGCCGTGTTTGCCTTCCTCCAGTTCACCACCTTCGGGATGGTTGTGCGGGCAGGTATGGCCGACCGCGAGACGGTGCAGCTGCTTGGCATCAACATCGACCGCCGCTTCACGCTGATGTTCGGTATCGCCGCCGCCGTCGCGGGGCTTGCCGGTGTGATGTACACGCCGATCAACTCACCAAACTACCACATGGGCATGGACTTCCTCGTCCTTAGCTTCGTGGTGGTCGTGGTGGGCGGCATGGGCTCCCTGCCCGGTGCTGTCGCTGCGGGCTTCCTGCTTGGCATCCTCGAAAGTTTTGCCTCCATGCGCGAGGTCCTCGCGGTGCTGCCCGGCCTGAACCAGATCATCATTTACCTGGTGGCCATCATCATTCTGTTGACCCGTCCTCGGGGCCTTATGGGCCGCAAGGGCGTGATGGAGGACTGATCCATGTTTGGACTGGACAAAAAAGACTTTCGCCTGCTCCTGCTGGTTGCCGTACTGGTGGCATTGGCCCCCTTCATCCTGAACCCCTTCCCTGAAGGCTCCGGCATGGCGCAGTTCAACGCAGGCTACCCGGACCTGATGCAGCGGTTCGTGATCTTTGGCATCTTCGCTATCGGCTTCAACATTCTCTTCGGCCTCACCGGCTACCTGTCCTTTGGACACGCGGCGTTCCTGGGGGTTGGCTCCTACGCCGCGATCTGGATGATGAAGCTGCTGACCATGAATGTGATCCCGGCCATCATGGTGTCGGTCATCGTTGCAGGCATCTTCAGCCTCGCCGTGGGTTGGATCAGCCTGCGCCGCTCGGGCATCTACTTCTCGATCCTGACGCTGGCCTTTGCGCAGATGTCCTACTCGCTCGCCTATTCGGTTCTGACACCGATCACGGGCGGTGAAACGGGCCTGCAGCCCAAGGTCAACGACCCCCGCATTCTGGACGGCGCATTGGCCAATGGTGGCACGCCAAAGGCCAATCTGTTCGGGCTTGAGATGGGATCAAGCTTCAACCTGGATGTCGGGGCATGGGTCTTTACTTTCAACGTTGGGTACTACCTCGCAGGCATCGTAATGCTGCTGGCCTTCTACCTGTCGATCCGCATCTTCCGCTCACCTTTCGGCATGATGCTGCGGGCGGTGAAGTCGAACCAGCAGCGCCTGAACTATACCGGCCTGAACGCCAAACCCTACACCCTCGCTGCATTCGTCATTTCAGGCATGTATGCCGGTTTGGCCGGTGGCCTGATGGTGGCCATGGACACGCAAGTGGGCGCAGAACGCATGTTCTGGACGGCCTCTGGTGAGGTTGTCCTCATGTCGATCCTCGGAGGTGTCGGCACGCTGATCGGCCCTGTGCTGGGTGCTGGCGCGATCAAGTACATGGAAAACATCCTGTCCAAGATCAACAAAGAGATCCTACACCAGTGGTTCGCCTTTATGCCCGACGGGGTTGAGGACATCCTCGTCAGCCTCGTCTACCCGTTCATCGGCAAGGGTTGGCACCTGACGCTTGGCATCATCTTCATGCTGGTCGTGATCTTCCTGCCCGGTGGACTTGTGGAAGGCGGCCAACGTGTTGCGCGCTTGTTCAAGCGCAAGAAGCCGACCACCGACAGACCTGACGGCAAAACAACGCCCGCGGAATAAGGAGAGAAACCAATGGGTATTCTTGAAGTCAAAAACGTAGGCAAACGTTTCGGTGGTCTGCAAGCGCTGGGGGACGTGAACCTGAGCGTGGCCGAGAACACGGTGCACGCGATCATCGGGCCAAACGGTGCAGGCAAATCAACCCTGCTGAACTGTCTGGTTGGCAAGCTGATCCCTGACACCGGGTCGGTCATGTTCGACGGACAGTCCGTGCTGGGCCGTAAGCCGTTCGAGATCAACCAGATGGGCATTTCCCGCGTGTTCCAGACGCCAGAGATCTTTGGTGATCTGAGCGTCATGGAAAACATGATGATCCCCTGCTTTGCCAAGCGCGACGGGGCTTTCACGGCCAATGCCTATGCCGCGATGATGAAGGACAAGGAAATCATCGAACGGGCTGAACACGTCCTTGAGGACATGAACATGGCCGACAAGCGGCACATGAACGCAGCCTCGATGTCGCGTGGGGACAAGCGGCGGCTTGAGATTGGCATGTGCCTGTCACAAGAACCGCGCCTTCTGTTGTTGGACGAACCCACCGCCGGTATGGCGCGGGCGGACACCAACAACACCATCGACCTGCTCAAGCAGATCAAGGACGAGCGGGACATCACCATCTCGATCATCGAACACGACATGCATGTGGTGTTCAGCCTTGCTGAGCGGATCACCGTTCTGGCCCAAGGCACGCCGCTGGTCGAAGACACGCCCGACAACATCAAGGGCCACCCCAAAGTGCGCGAAGCCTATCTGGGCGAAGCGGCTGCAGCCTGACGCGCGGGGCGGACGGCACGTCCGCCTTACAAGACACAAGTAAGGCGGAGGTGTCCTCCGCCTTACCCCGCCAAAAGCGAGGATACGGACATGAACGTCAAACCCGACTTTTCGAAACACGCGAACCATGCCGCGACCGCCCCGGCGTTCCTGAGCATCTGGGATATGCACAGCTACTACGGCGAAAGCTACATCGTGCAGGGCATCAGCTTTAACGTGCACGAGGGCGAAATCCTCGCCCTTCTGGGCCGCAACGGCGCAGGCAAGACATCGACCCTGCGGTCCATCGCTAGGATCGGCGACCCGCAGGTCACCCATGGCGAGATCTGGCTGGACCACCAGCCGCTGCACAAGATGTCGAGCCACGAGGCCAGCCAGGCCGGTCTGGGCCTGGTGCCCGAAGATCGGCGCATCATCCCTGGCCTCACGGTCGAAGAGAACCTGAAGCTTGCCCAGATTGCACCGCCGATCGGGTGGTCAATCGAACGGCTCTATGACCTGTTCCCCCGCCTCGGCGAACGGCGCACCCAAGAGGGCACGACCCTTTCAGGCGGTGAACAACAGATGCTGGCCATCGCACGTGCGCTGGCCCGGGACATCAAGGTTTTGCTTCTGGATGAGCCCTATGAAGGGCTGGCGCCGGTGATCGTGGACGAAATCGAAAAGACCCTGACCGTGATCAAGGAACAGGGAATCACGACAGTGATTGTGGAACAGAACGCGGTGCGTGCCCTGCAGCTGGCTGACAGGGCCGTGATCCTTGATACTGGCGGGATCGTGTTCGATGGCACCGCATCCGAGGTGCTTGAAAACGAAGAGTTGCGGGCGGAATACCTCGCCATCTGACTGAACCTGGGAAGGTCGGATGTCACAGCCGGTCCCCTCGTGGGGCCGGTTTTTTCGTTGAAGGCCGCGTCCGGTCCACAAGTCTGCGGCACCAGCATCACCGAAATGTCACAGCGCTTTCCTCTGCGTCATTGCAAGGCTATAAGCGCGAAGAGCACTACGGGCTGCGTATTGGACTGCGCGGCAACGACCAAACGGTTGAGGACAAGAATGACAAAGAGCAACCATGACGCGGATGTGGCCTTTATCCAGGCACTGGCCGAACTGCTGCGCGAAAATGATCTGACGGAACTGCAGGTCAAACGGGAATATGGCGAAGATGACAGCCTGAACGTGCGCGTGTCGCGCCAAATGGCGCAACAGGTTGTCGCCCAAGTTGCGGCCCCGGCGCCTGTCGCCGCGGCAACGCCCGCAGCGGCAGCTGCCGCGCCGGCATCGGAACCGGCGGCCGATCCAGCAAATGATCCGGGCGCCGTCACATCCCCCATGGTCGGTACCGTGTACATGCAGGCAGAACCGGGTGCGCCGTCCTTCATCAAAGTCGGACAGCAGGTCAGCGAAGGCGACACCCTGCTCATCGTCGAAGCGATGAAAACCATGAACCACATCCCTGCCCCACGCGCAGGCACGATCAAACGTATCCTGGTTGATGACGGCGCCGCTGTTGAATTTGGCGCTCCGCTTGTGATCCTCGAATAAGGGTCGGCGCATGTTCAACAAAATCCTGATTGCCAACCGCGGAGAGATTGCCCTGCGCGTCATCCGCGCCGCGCGCGAGATGGGCATTGCCACCGTGGCCGTGCACTCCACGGCGGACGCCGACGCGATGCATGTGCGCATGGCCGACGAATCCGTTTGCATTGGCCCGCCCGCATCACCGCAATCCTATCTGAGCTTTCCAGCCATCATTTCGGCTTGCGAGATCACCGGAGCCGAGGCGATCCACCCCGGCTACGGCTTCCTGTCTGAAAATGCGCAATTCGTGCAGATCGTCGAAGATCATGGCCTGACCTTTATCGGCCCAACTGCCGAACATATCCGCGTCATGGGCGACAAGATCACTGCCAAGGACACGATGAAGGACCTTGGCGTACCCTGCGTGCCGGGTTCTGACGGTGGCGTGGCCACGCTGGACGAGGCGAAAGCCATCGGTGAAGAATTCGGCTATCCGGTCATCATCAAGGCCACGGCTGGTGGTGGCGGACGCGGCATGAAAGTGGCGCAGACAGCCGCTGACATGGAAAGCGCGTTCATGACCGCCCGGGCCGAGGGCAAAGCCGCCTTTGGCAATGACGAAGTCTATATCGAGAAATACCTGACCACGCCGCGCCATATCGAGATCCAGGTCTTTGGCGATGGCAAGGGCCGTGCCGTGCATCTGGGTGAGCGGGATTGTTCCCTGCAACGCCGTCACCAAAAGGTGTTTGAAGAGGCACCCGGCCCCGCGATCAGTGCGGCAGAGCGAGCCGAAATCGGACGCGTCTGTGCCGATGCCGTTGCCAAGATCAATTACATCGGCGCGGGGACCATCGAGTTCCTCTATGAGAACGGTGAATTCTATTTCATCGAAATGAACACCCGACTGCAGGTCGAACACCCAGTGACCGAGGCCATCTTTGGCGTTGATCTCGTCCGCGAGCAAATTCGCGTGGCGTCTGGCATGGATATGTCCTTCCAACAGGACGATCTGCAGATCAACGGGCACTCGATCGAAGTACGACTGAATGCTGAAAAGCTCCCCAACTTCACGCCCTCACCAGGTCGTATCACGCAGTACCATGCGCCGGGCGGTCTTGGGGTGCGCATCGATTCAGCGCTTTATGACGGCTACTCGATCCCGCCCTACTACGACAGCCTGATCGGGAAACTGATTGTGCATGGCCGCGACCGGGCCGAGGCACTGGCACGGCTCAATCGCGCATTGGGTGAGTTGATCATCGACGGCATCGACACAACCGTGCCGCTGTTCCACGCACTGCTGGCGGAAAAGGACATCCATACAGGGGATTACAATATCCACTGGCTGGAAAAGTGGCTTGAAGCACAAGCTGACTAAGGCACGTTCGATGAATTTTGAGGGGATCGCGGCCTGCGGTCCCCTTTTTATGTGCAAGCGGCAGAGTAGTCTGAGCGCAAGCCTGACGGACACCCGGACATGAAAGACGACATTCGACTGACCCCCAACCTGTTGTTGCAGGGCTATGCCGCGGGCATTTTTCCGATGGCAGAATCACGTGATGATCCGGAAGTGTTCTGGGTCGATCCGCGGATGCGCGGGGTATTGCCGTTGGATGGGTTTCACATGTCCCGATCCCTCGCGCGAGCCATGCGAAAAAGCGATTGGACACTTCGGATTGATGCCGATTTCGAAGGTGTCGTCGATGGCTGTGCGGATCGGATCGATACCTGGATCAACCCGGAAATCCGAGGTCTTTACAACGCACTCCATGAACAAAAACAGGCGCGGTCCATTGAAATCTGGGAAGGATCGCACCTGGTTGGCGGAGTTTACGGCGTTGTTTTGAAAGGGGCGTTTTTCGGCGAAAGCATGTTTTCGCGTCGCACAAATGCGTCAAAAATGGCACTGGCCGCGGCTGTTGATCATCTGCGCCGCGCAGGCTTTGCCCTGTTCGATACACAGTTTCTGACAACACATCTGGCAAGCCTTGGCGCAATCGAAATCGCAAGGGATACATATCACGCCCGTCTTGACCGCGCGCTGAACATACATGGCGCCAATTTTGATGCCGTTCCCGTTGGAACGCTTCAGGACGTGGTGCAACGCATGACCCAGACGTCGTAGCGCGCATGCTCCATCGCATTCAGTGCGGGAGCCGACGCAATCATCCAGCCTGAGAAGACCACACCATCGCGGCCAGCTTCCGTAATTTGCAACCCGGCATAGGCGTTGCCTGACGGGTTACCTGCAGGATACCGGCATTCGGTCAGGGTGATGCTGAGCCGTTCGAACCGAACGGTTCGGCCCGCCAGCATCTGAATGTCAACAACCTGACCGCTGAATTTGTCCAGCCCGCGCAGTACGGCCCCCGGTGCGGATTCGGTTTCATCCTGCGCCACGACCCCGGTGCCCAGCACCGCAATCGCGAGCGCCGCAACCTGTGCGGCGCGCCGGATCATTCGCCTTCACCCCCAGAGACGAATTTAAGCAACAATGAAATCAGGCTTACGGATCCTTGAGTGTCAGTGATTTCATCCCCGGCTTCGAAGAAAAAGGGCGATCCGCCCGGCATGATTTCAACGAAATTGCCCCCCAACAGCCCTTCGGAGCTGATGACGATAGCACTGTCATCAGGGATTTGCGTGTCGGTCCGCAGGGACACAACCGTGTCGGCACGATACGTTTCGGGGTTCAAGGCGACATCCGTGACGGTCCCAACCTTGACGCCAGCAAGACGCACATCGGTGCCGACATTCACGCCCTCAAGACTGCGGAAGCTGGCGGTCAGCGGATAGGCGGAGCCGTTGTTGTTGCCAAGACCAGCGACTTGCGCGCCATAGACGGCAAATCCAATGGCCGCTGCCAGCACAACACCGCCAACCAGAACCTCGGTCGTGTTCTCAGCCATTTATTCGGGCGTCCACGCTTCGTAGTCCGAACGGTCAGCAGGCGCTGCACGTCGAATAGAACCTGCCGGGGCATAGGCCATGACCGTACCTGTCAGGTTCGGTTGATGCGGCTTTTCCCAGTCCTTGCGCTTGAGGGGTTTGTCGGTGGGCGGTTCATCCCATGTGCGGTGCAACCAGCCGTGCCATTCGGGGTCCACGCGGCTTGCCTCGGCCTCGCCATTGTAGATGACCCAACGACGGCTATCGTCCTGCGTTTTGTAAAAGACGTTGCCCTGACTGTCTTCACCCACTTTCACGCCCTTGCGGGCCGTAAAAATCTGCGTGTTGAGCGTTTGGCCGTTCCACCAAGTCACCGCGCGCAACAGCGTGTTGAGAATGCCCATGTTTCGCCTCCGACGTTTGGACGAGTCTATGCCGCAATACCGCACAGAGGTCCAGTGGCACAGGCGCCGCAGGTCTTTATCACCTGAAAACTCGCTCAAATTTCAGTGGGAACCTGCTACCCCAACGTGTATCTAAATATTAACAACTTGTAACTTGAGGCATGTCATGAGGGACAGCATAGACGCGTGTGACCCATCATCGGAAATCGCGGCCACATGTTTCGGGGTGAATGTACCCGCATCCCCATTCCTGAACGAAACCCGCATCCGCCGCATGAATGAGGGGCGGTACGAGGGGGAAGAAATCAAGGGAGCGTTGGACGTTGTCCAACCCGGTGATCGTGTGCTTGAGCTGGGCGCCGGTCTGGGTGTGGTCGGGGCAGTCATTGCCAAAAACGCGCAGCCGGATGCAGTTCTGTCCTTTGAAGCAAATCCGAACCTGATTCCGCACATCAGAGCGTTGCATCGCTTGAACGGGCTTGAGGACATGATGGAGGTGCGCCACCAGGTTGTTACTGTCGGCGCAGATCAGCCGGATTATGTCACCTTTCATTTGCGGACGTCTTTCCTTGGGTCATCCCTGATCCAGAATGAGCGACGCCGCACGACGCCTGTCGAAGTTGAAACGGTTTCATACGACACGATCATCAAGAGCTTTCGTCCAGACGTATTGATCATGGATATCGAAGGGGGAGTTGGAGCTGCTGCGCCATGCCAACCTGCGCGGTATTCGTGCCATAGTGCTGGAATTCCACCCCGACGCATATGGCAAAGCCGGCACACGCGAGTGCAAGGCCATCCTTCGGAAGTCGAAATTCACGAAGAACGAAGAGCTTTCGACACGCTTTGTCTGGACCTGCACCCGGGATGAGATTTGGTCACACCCAGATGCCAGCTGGCCCGACCCCGCTGGAGGCTGGTCGGAGCGGATACAGACCTGCGAAAATGCGATAGTCAAACCGAGTGAAACAAGTGGGTTCATCAGCTTGTCCGGCGTGCAGACGGCGCAAGGCCATGATGTTCCGATGGCCGCCCATTGGAGAAATCGAGGTCGCACGACCTTGCCGTTCGGTCCTCTGAACGACACGCCCAAGCCCTTGGCCGGGCGTTGGATCTGGGGGGTGCTGTATCGCAACTTCGCCCATTTCGTAGCTGAATCGCTTGGTCGCTTGTGGGCGTTGGATGCCGTTCAGGGCGATATCGACGGGATATTGTTTACACCCAGACGCCCCGACAGTCCGCTTTCACTGAAGTCATTTCAGAGTGATATGTTCGCCGCCATGGGCGTCAACGTCCCGATCAAGGTGCTTGGCAAACCGCGGCGTGTGGAGCAATTAATCGTCCCAGGCCAGGGTTTTGGTCTGGGGGCCATTGTCACGGGTACACCATCGTTTCGACGGTACCACGAAAACAACTTTGGCAAGGAAATTGCTCAAGACGGCGGTGAAAAACTCTATATCTCGCGGTCAAAGCTGTCTCTCGAAAAGGGTGGTTTGCTTGGCGAAAAGCAGATTGAAGAGCATCTAAGCGCCCAAGGATACGAGATTTTCCACCCGCAACATCACTCGGTCCGCGACCAGATCGCCCGTTACAAGGCCGCAAAGCAGGTGATTGCCTGCGAAGGCTCGGCACTGCATTTGACGGCGTTCTGCGGTGTTACAGACCAACGGGTTGCCGTGATCGCGCGTCGGAAATCCAGCGCAACAGGTATGATCACGCGGCATATTGAAGCTTTCTCGGGCAACAAGGCGTTGGTCATCTCCCACCTGAAGTCCATATGGGAACGTCCTGACACGCCGCGCGGACGTTTGGCCATGGGAGAACCGGAGATGGGGCAAATCCAGACGGCTCTTGTCGAGGATGGTTTTATCACTTCGGGAACGCCGTGGCGCGAGCTTGATCCAGATGACGTTCAAGCCGTTTTGAACAAGCGTTTCAAGAGCGTCGCTTAGTTCTGATTTGGCGCCAAAGCGGTGACTTCAATTTCGATCCTGTATTTTGGATCGATCAAACCACATTCAATCATCGTGGCCGCAGGGGGATGCGCACCAAAGGTGTCTTTCAAGACGGGCCAACATGGTTCGAACTCGTGTCGGTCCGGCAGCATGTAAGTCACGCGTACAACGTCTTTCCAATCCGCACCGGCCTCAGTCAAAGCAGTATGTATTATGTCCAGCGCGTTCTTGCACTGCTCAGTCACGGAGTCACCCGGCCCCACCGTGCCCGCAACATGAATCCATCCGCCGGCGACAACTGCGCGGCAGTACCCGATCTTTGGTTCAAACGCACCACCAGAATGAATACGTGAAATCATCATTGCGCTCCCCTTCAATGGCGCACGCAAAAGTGCGCCTTACCGTTTCAGTCGAGTGTCTCCGAACAACGTTCAAAAAAAGGCGGGTTTGAAACCCGCCTTACTCTTTGTCCCGCCATGTCAAAATCAGCTCGCTGAAGCTGGTTTTTTCTCTGCCTCGGCATGGATCATGAGGGGCGCCGCGTCGGACATTGCCGCTTCCTCATTCACGACAACTTCCGTGACGGACTCAAGGCCCGGCAATTCAAACATGGTATCGAGCAGAATGTCTTCAAGGATCGAACGCAGCCCCCGAGCACCTGTCTTGCGTTCGATTGCACGTTTGGCAATCGCGCTCAACGCATCTTCGGTGAAAGTCAGCGTCGTGTCTTCCAGCTCGAACAAGCGCTGGTATTGCTTGACCAGCGCGTTTTTGGGCTGCGTCAGGATAGTGACAAGCGCGTCCTCGTCCAAATCTTCGAGCGTGGCCAGAACAGGCAAACGGCCGACAAATTCCGGGATCAGGCCGAATTTCAGCAAGTCTTCTGGTTCAAGATCGGTAAAGATTTCACCCACGCCGCGTTCATCATTGCCGCGCACGTCAGCCCCAAAGCCCATGGCCGAGCCCTTGCCGCGCTGCGCAATGATCTTGTCAAGGCCCGCAAACGCGCCACCGCAGATGAACAGGATGTTAGTGGTGTCGACCTGCAGGAACTCCTGCTGCGGATGCTTGCGCCCACCTTGCGGCGGGACCGAAGCCACGGTGCCTTCCATCAGCTTCAGAAGCGCCTGCTGCACGCCTTCGCCCGACACGTCGCGGGTGATCGAAGGGTTTTCGGACTTGCGCGTAATCTTGTCGACCTCGTCGATATAGACGATGCCGCGCTGTGCACGCTCGACGTTATATTCAGATGACTGCAGCAGCTTGAGAATGATGTTCTCGACATCCTCACCCACATATCCAGCCTCGGTCAGCGTGGTTGCGTCTGCCATTGTGAACGGTACGTCCAGAATGCGCGCAAGAGTCTGGGCCAACAAGGTCTTGCCGCAGCCAGTGGGACCGATCAACAGGATGTTGGATTTCGCCAGTTCGATATCACCGCCCTTCTGAGCGTGATTCAGGCGTTTGTAGTGGTTGTGCACGGCCACCGACAACACGCGCTTGGCCATGGCCTGACCAATCACGTAGTCGTCGAGAACTTCGCAGATGTCCTTGGGCGTGGGTACGCCATCGGTGGACTTCAGACCCGAAGCCTTCGTCTCTTCCCGAATGATATCCATGCAAAGCTCGACACACTCGTCGCAAATGAAAACTGTTGGTCCCGCAATCAGCTTGCGGACCTCATGCTGGCTCTTGCCGCAGAAGCTGCAGTAGAGGGTATTCTTGCTGTCGCCGCCCGAGTTCGTGGCCATGTCGCGTCCTTCCCGGCAAATGCCGCCAATCCAGGTGCCGGAAATCTCCGGCGCGCCCCGCGTTGACCGTCAGCTTAGGACAGGCCCGCGGGGTCCACAATCGTCTTTTTACCTGACCTCGCGGCCAAATCACGCACCCCGTGAGGTGCGCGATCAGTTGATCAATTACTCGTCATCACCAGACTTGGCCCGCTCTTCGACGATCTCGTCGATGTGGCCCCAATCCTTGGCTTCTTCCGGTGTCATCCATGTATCACGGTCCAGCGCCTGCTGCACCGTTTCATAGTCCTGACCGGAATGCTTCACATACATCTGGTACATACGCTCGCGTGTGCGTTCGATGTGGCGGGCCGAGATCAGGATATCAGCCGCCATGCCCTGCGATCCGCCCGATGGCTGGTGCACCATCACTTCTGAATTTGGCAGGGCGAACCGCATGCCCGGCTCACCGCCGATGGCAATGGCTGACCCCATGGACGCCGCCATGCCGCAAATCAGAGTCGACACCTTCGGCTTGATGTATTGCATCGTGTCATAGATCGAAAAACCGGCCGTCACCTCGCCGCCGGGCGAGTTGATGTACATGCTGATTTCCTTGGACGGGTTTTCCGCTTCAAGGTGCAACAGCTGGGCCACGATCAGATGGCTCATGCCACTGTGGACCGGACCGTTGATGAATACGATCCGCTCCTTCAGGAGGCGCGAAAAGATGTCATAGGCCCGCTCGCCCCGGCTGGTCTGTTCAACCACCATGGGCACCAGGTTGTTGGTGAAATGTGCATATTGGTCGATGGGATCGCGCATAGTATTCTGCCTCGTCAGACTTCCGCGAGACCATACCCGCAGAGAAGTTACCCGAGTCTTAGTATCGGCGTTCGGGGGCTGCAAGGGCACGCGGACGCTTGAAGCTGTCGCACTGCCGCCTAGCTGAGCTTGCATGACCGAGGCTCTGACACGATTCCCCCGACACGCACCGCGGCACTTGAGCGCTTGAACAGGTTCCTGCCCCACGCAGGACGTGATTATGCAGCGCGCCGAAACTATGATCCGGGCCGCAATGGGCACGACGCTGTGTCGACCCTGTCGCCCTACATCCGTGCGCGCCTTGTGACCGAGGCGGACGTGTTGGAAGCGACACTGGCCCGCCACAGCGCAAAATCCGCGGAAAAGTTCATTCAGGAAGTGTACTGGCGCACCTATTGGAAAGGGTGGCTGGAGCTGCGGCCCGCCGTTTGGACACAGTACAAGACGGCTCTCAAAGGAGCGTTCAACAACGTGCAGACGCAGGCCGGCTTACGCGACAGGTGGGAAGCCGCATGCAAAGGTGAAACGGACATCGATTGCTTCAATACCTGGGCACAAGAGCTTGCTGAAACAGGATATCTGCACAATCACGCACGGATGTGGTTCGCATCCATCTGGATATTCACCCTGCGTTTGCCATGGGAATTGGGTGCCGACTTCTTTCTCCGGCATCTGCTTGATGGTGATCCGGCGTCCAACACGCTCAGCTGGCGGTGGGTGGCGGGTATCCAGACGCCCGGCAAGACATATCTGGCCCGCACGTCGAACATCTCAAAATATACCGAAGGTCGTTTTGCGCCGAAATGGCAATTGGCTGGCGAAGCACCTGCCCTCTCCGGACCACCCAAACCTGACATCATGCCTCTGTCTGATGACGATCTACCAACCTCGACAGCACGAACCGGCCTGATCCTCCATGACGACGATCTGAGCCCGGGCTTTATTCTGGATGCTGGCATCGCGCCGGTTGCGACAGCTGTCATTTCCACGCGGTCCGGCCTGTCCCCATTGTCGGTAGCGGATCATGTCACCGCGTTTGCGCACAGTGCTGCACAAGATACTGCAAATCGTTTTGACGCGCGTCTTGGTGCTGTTTCGCACCCCGCGCCTACGGCGGTTGCGCTCGCTTCTTGGGCAAAGGACGCTGGTTTGGATCAGATCGTGACGGCATACGCGCCGGTAGGACCGACTGCAGACATTCTGTCCCGATTGACTGCGACGGAGGACACGCCGCCCCCACGCACGGTGCGGCGCGCATATGATAGTTCTGCCTGGCCTCATGCGACCCACGGGTTCTTTCGATTCAAGGACAAGATCCCCCAACTACTGGGGGATCTTCGAGGGGTACGAGCGGCAGAATGATCTATTTCAGGCAGGCTGCCAGTGACGTAGCCATATTGCGGATCAAGGTTGCATAAAGGTCGGGACCAGGTTCAACCGACACACCGATGGGGTCGATCTCACCCACGCGCACATCGCCCAGCGCATTGATGATGCCCGGATTGAATTGTGGCTCAGTCAACGCGCAGACAGCGTCGAGCGCCTCGATCTCTTCGCCCAGCTCGGCAAGGCGCCGGGGGCTTGGGTCCTCGGCATCGGACGTAGAAACCGCCCCAACTGCAGCGACCCCAAAGCGCGTTTCAAAGTACTGATAGGCATCGTGGAACACGATGAACGGTTTGTCAGAAACAGGTTGCAACTCTTGTTCAATCTCTGCGGTCAGCGCTTTGATTTCGCTTCCGAAAGCTGTGGCGTTGTTTGCGTAAGCCTGCGCATTGTCGGGGTCGAGATGCCCAAGCTCTTCGGCAATCGCGGCCGCCCAGATCACTGCGTTTTGCGGATCGAGCCAAGCATGCGGGTCCACACCGTCAGCATGTGCATGGCCGTGACCATCATGGCCTGCTTCGTCATGCGATGCCTCTTCATGATCATCGTGCTTGTGTTCACCGTGCGCATGCTCATCTTCATGCGCGTGGTCGTCGTGGGCATGTTCATCGTGATCTGCGTGCTCATCGTGGCTGGCGTGCTCATCACCATGATCGTCGTGCTTATCATCGTCGTGATCTTCATGATCATGATCATCATGCTCTTCTTCACCATGCCCGTGATCATGCGCAGCGAAGGTCGCACCTTCCCGCAATTCCATGAGCCGGGTTGCAGGCAGTTTCAGCAGTTCGATCTTTTCAGCCCCCTCACCAAGGCTGTCCAACGGCCCTTCCAACCAAGGCGTAAGGCCATGCCCAACCCACACAATCAATTCCGCTTCATCCAGCGCACGCGCCTCAGAGGGTCGCAGGCTGTGGTCGTGCGGCGAGGCCCCAGTGGGCACGATCAGATCAGGCGTGCCGACCCCTTCCATTACAGCTGCTACGATGCTGTGCACGGGTGCAATGTCCACCGCCACGCGGGGCGCATCGGCCAGTGCTGTTGTGCCAAGCAGAACGGCCAAAGTTGTCGGAAGAAGAGTGCGCATCATTGCCCCTAAGTTGATATGTTATAACATTCAATCAGGGTTGCTATACGTCATAGTATAACATATCAACCCCCAAATCTGACGGCGCAGCCCCGAGGCCCCATGCCCACCCTTGGTTTTCACAAACACGACCATGCAAGTTGCATCAGCTCGACCCTTGAGCGGGCCGAGGCGCATTGTGTTGCGCACAATCTCAAGTTCACGCCTGTCCGAAAGCGCACATTGGAAATCCTGCTGGCCGAACACCGGGCACTTGGCGCCTATGACTTACTGGCTATGCTGTCGAAAGAAGGGTTGGGAACGGCGCCCCCCGTCGCCTATCGCGCATTGGACTTTCTGACCGGCGCCGGTTTTGCGCACAAGATCGAAGGGCTGAACGCCTATATCGCCTGCGCGCATCTGGGCGAGGATCACGCACCCGCGTTTCTGGTCTGTACCCGCTGCAAGACCGTGGCCGAAGCCGATACCGCCGCCGACAAGGGCCGTCTGGGACAGGCTGCCGCCGCAACCGGGTTCCAGATTGAAAAGACAGTGATCGAGGCCATGGGCATCTGCCCCGCCTGTGTGGAGGACGCCGCATGCGCCTGATGACCGCCGATGGGCTGACACTGGGGCATGGCACCACGCCAGTGCTCCGCGATGTCGATTTTCACATCGACCGGGGAGAGATTGTCACATTGGTCGGCCCCAACGGATCGGGCAAATCCACACTGGTCAAAGGGCTGATCGGTGCGATCCGCCCCATAAAAGGCCGAGTGGATCAGGTCCGCGGCCTGCGCGTCGGCTACGTGCCGCAAAGCCTTCAAATGGACGGGTTTCTTCCGCTGACCGTCTCGCGTTTCCTATGCCTGCCACACAGACATTCGGACGACGCCATGGCGCGCGCCTTGCAAGAGGCGGGCGTGCCCGATCTGGCCAAACGTCAGATGCGCGACCTGTCCGGCGGGCAGTTCCAGCGTGTTTTGCTGGCACGGGCCCTTCTAATGGAACCTGACATATTGATCCTGGATGAGGCCACCCAAGGCCTCGATCAACCCGGGGCCGCTGCCTTTTATCGCCAGATCGCAGATGTGCGTGACCAGTTGGGTTGCGCAGTGCTGATGGTCAGCCACGATCTGCACGTGGTCATGGCCGCTTCCGACCGGGTACTTTGCCTGAACGGCCACGTGTGCTGTCAGGGCACGCCGGACGTTGTGCAGGACGCGCCCGAATATCGCGCCCTGTTCGGAACCGGGACGCAAGGGGCCTTTGCCCTTTATCGTCACCAGCACGATCACCACCATCATCATCACGACCAAGACCACGGGCACGACCACGAAGATGCTTGACGATTTCCTTGTGCGCGCGGGCCTTGCCGGTGTCGGCACGGCCCTCGCCGCCGCCCCTCTTGGTTGCTTTGTCGTGTGGCGCCGCATGGCCTATTTCGGCGATGCTACGGCCCATGCCGCACTTCTGGGTGTCGCACTGTCCCTCGCCTTCCAAGGCCCAATCATGATCGGTGTGCTGGCGACGGCCCTCATCATGGCGACGCTGGTGCAATCCCTGTCGGGCCGTGGATTGGCCGAAGATACGCTGCTGGGCGTGATGGCACATGCAGCGTTGGCCGTCGGCCTCGTCGCCGTGTCCCTGTTGTCGGGCGTACGGGTGGACCTGATGAGCTACCTGTTCGGCGACATCCTTGCCGTGTCGAAGACCGACCTGGCTCTAATCTGGACCGGCGCCGCCGCCGTGGTCGGCCTGATCCTGTGGCGCTGGCAAAGACTACTCACAGCCACGCTGAATCCGGATCTTGCACAAGCCAGCGGAATCTCGGCCAAGACCGAACAACTGGTCCTGACGGTTGCCCTTGCCGTGACCGTTGCGGTGGCAATCAAGGTGGTCGGAGCGCTTCTGATCGGCGCCCTTCTGGTCATCCCGCCCGCCGTGGCACGCCCTCTCGCGCGCACGCCCGAGGTTATGGCACTGCTGACAGCGGGTATCGGCAGCTTGTCGGCGCTTGGTGGTTTGGGCGCGGCCTACCAGTTCGATACCCCGACCGGACCGACCATCGTCTGCGTCGCAGCCGGGCTGTTCATCATCACGACCTTGTTTGGCGCACGCACCCTTCGGTGACGCAACGATCAAACACCCAGATAGGTGTTTGCAACGTCGCCGGACACGTCGGCCATCGCACCGTGCCAGACCGAGCGGCCACGTTCTAGGATCACAGCATGATCCGCAATCCGGCCCAATTCGGCCAGCGACTTGTCCACCACCAGCAGCGAAAGCCCGGTGTCCCGGCGCACAGCATCCAGCGCCGCCCAGATCTCTTGCCGCACAACCGGGGCCAGCCCTTCAGTCGCTTCGTCCAGAAGCATCAGGCGCGGATTGGTCATCAGCGCCCGACCGATGGCCAGCATCTGCTGCTCACCACCCGACAAATGCCCCGCTAGTTGGCCTGACCGTTCCGCCAACCGGGGAAACAGACCCGTCACCTTGCGCAGATCCCATGCCCCCGGACGGGCCGCAGCGATCAGGTTCTCGCGGACCGTCAGTCGGGCAAACACGCGCCGCCCTTCAGGCACCAGCCCCAACCCGGCGCGAGCGGCCAAATGCGATGGAATGCGGGCCATGTCCCGTCCATCAAACTGCACTGTCCCCCGCGAGTGTTTCATCAGCCGGCAGATCACCCGGATCGCCGTGGACTTGCCCATGCCGTTTCGGCCCATGAGAGCCAGCACCTCGCCCTCCTCCACGGCCAGATCAACGCCAAACAGCGCTTGCGCCGCGCCATAGGCCGCTTCGATCCCCTCCAGACGCAACAGGCTCATGGCGCGTGTTCCTCGCCCAGATAGGCGGTGCGCACGTCCGCATTGCTCCGGATGTCAGCCGGTGTTCCCGTTGCGATCACCTTGCCGGACACCAGGACCGAAATGCGATCCGCGAGGGCAAAGACAGCATCCATGTCGTGCTCAACCAGCAGAATGGGTGCTTCGCTGCGCAAACCATCCAGAAACCCGGTCATGCGCGCCGATCCCTCCGCCCCCAGTCCTGCCATCGGTTCATCCATCAGGAATACCTTGGGGCGTAGGGTCAGTGCGACGGCCACCTCCAGCAGGCGGCGTTGCCCGTGGCTCAACTCTCCAACACGCATGTCGGCGACGTCAGACAGGCCGACGCGGTCCAAGGCCGCCTCGGCTTGGGCGCGCACGCCGCCATCCCGCATGACCGATCGCGCAAAGCGCCACACACGGCGCGACGCACCAACGACACCCAGAACAGTGTTCTGCAACACCGTGTTCTCCATTGCGAGCGCGCTGATCTGAAAGGTGCGACCCAAACCCGCACGGGCCCGCTCAGCCGTGCCAAGGGTGGTCATATCACGCCCATCGAACAGGATGCGGCCCGCGTCAGGGACAACGCCACCAGCAACTTGCTGGATCAAGGTCGACTTGCCCGCCCCGTTTGGTCCGATCAGCGCATGAATCTCCCCCGACAAAAGGGTCAGCGACACATCGTCCGTCGCACGCAACGCGCCAAAGGACTTGGATACCCCCTGTATGTCCAGCAGCGGATCAGCCATGCTGCCGCCCTCGCCCGGCCAAGGCGCCAATGACACCGCCTCGTGCAAAAAGGACAACAAACAGCAGGATGGCGCCCAGGTAGATCAACCAGAACTCACTAACCCCGCTCAGCAGATGCTCCAGCAGCACAAACAGACACGCCCCCACCACCGGCCCGAACAACCGGCCAATGCCACCCAGCACGATGAAGACAATGAACTCCCCCGACATCTGCCAACTGAACATGGTCGGCGACACAAAGCGGTTGAGGTCTGCAAACAGCGCCCCCGCCAGCCCCGTCACCGCACCGGAAATGACAAAGGCCACAAGGCGCAGATGAAACGGGCTAAGGCCCACGGTCTCAGCCCGCGCCGCGTTCTGCCGCGCGGTGCCAAGCGCCAGACCAAACGGGGACCGCTCAATGCGCCCCAAGATAAGCAGCACAACGGCCAGAACGGCGAACACAAGACCAAAGAACTGGATGGGATCAAGCGTATTGAGGCCAGGAAAACTGTTGCGCACATAGATGCTCAACCCGTCTTCACCGCCGTAGGCCGGCCAGGAAATGGTGAAGTAATAAAACATCTGCCCGAAGGCGAGCGTGATCATGATGAAGTAGACACCCGCCGTGCGCAGCGCCAGCAGACCAATCAGCAACGCCGCCAACGCACTGACAAAAACAGCCGTCAGCCAGATCACCGGCATGGACTTGGTGCCCTCGATCACGAACAGTCCAAGGTCCAGCGGCGCATAGCTTTGCGCGTGGCTCGCCAGAATGCCCATGGCATAGCCGCCCAGCCCGAAGAACACCGCGTGTCCAAGGCTCACCAGCCCGCCCAGACCAAGGGCAAGGTTCAGACCCACAGCCGCAAGGGCAAGGATCGCCGCACGCGTCGCAAGCGTGATCGTAAACGGCTCGTCCAACACAAGCGCAATGACAGCGACCGCAGGCAGCGCCAGAAAGACAAGGGTGTTCAGAACCGCCTCGCGCTGCATCATGCCGTCCCGTACAGGCCAGTTGGGCGAAAGATCAGAACCAACGCCATCAGGATGTAAATCGACATGGACGCCAGCGCGGACCCCACGGAGGTTGCCGCAGACGCGTCCATCACGCCACTCAGTGCAAGGGGCAACAGAACGCCGCCGAGCGTATCGGTCAAACCAACCAGAAGCGCACCGACCAGCGCGCCCTTGATCGACCCTATGCCACCAATGACGATCACAACAAAGGCAAGGATCAGGACAGGCTCCCCCATGCCGACCTGCACCGATTGGATGGCTCCAACCAAGGCTCCGGCCAGCCCAGCCAGCGCCGCACCCAACGCGAAGATCAACGTGTAAAGCTTTGATATATCAACACCAAGGGCTGCGATCATCTCACGATCACTCTCACCTGCGCGGATTTGGATCCCAATGCGGGTCCGTGCGATCAACAGGAATAACCCTACCGCAATCGCCAGCCCGACACCGATGATCAGCAATCGGTATGCGGGGTATTGAATCCCGCCGGGCAATGTAACCGGCCCCGCCAGTGCCGCAGGTACGTCCAGATAGAGCGGAAAGGACCCGAACGCCCAACGTGTCCCTTCGGACAAGATCAGGATCAGCGCAAAGGTGGCCAATACCTGATCCAGATGATCGCGATCATAGAGGCGGCGGATCACTCCAATTTCAATGATTACCCCCGCCGCAGCAGCTGCAATCAGGCTTGCCCCCAAAGCCAGCACAAAAGACCCGGTGGCCCCAGCAACCGCAGCCGCCGCAAAGGCCCCGATCATGTAGAGCGAGCCGTGCGCCAGATTGATCAGGCCCATGACGCCAAAAATCAGAGTCAAACCAGCCGCCATCAGGAACAGCATGATCCCCGATTGCAGCCCGTTCAGCACCTGCTCAATCAACAGAAGCGTCGTCATTCGCCCCGTCTTGCGAGATCACCTTTGCCTCGCAAGCCTCTCATTTTTATGGAAGGTATGGCCTCGGGCATAACCGAGACCAATCAGATCAAAGCTTGCAATCCACCGCATAAGGATCGCTGTGATCCGTCGCAGCCGTGCCGACGATCCTGTTGGTGACCAGATCACCTTCCTTGATCACTTCGCGCATGTAGATGTCCTGTACGGGGTGGTTGTTTGCCCCGAACGAGAATTTGCCGCGCACAGACTGAAAATCCGCCTCTTTCAACGCAGCACGGAAGGCATCGGCATCACCCACATCTGCCTTGGCCGCAGCCGAGGCCAGCAAAAGACCGGTATCAAAGCCCTGCGCCGCGTAGATCGACGGCAGACGGCCATACTCCGCCTCGAATGCCGCAACAAACTCGGCGTTGCCGGGGACATCCAGATCCTTGGACCAGTGCGCCGTGTTCTTGGCCCCCACGGCGGCATCGCCAATGGCGCCCAGAATGCCCTGATCAAAGCTGAAGGCAGGGCCGGACACGGGCTTGTCCACGCCCGATCCCGCATACTGCTTCATGAACGAAATCCCCATGCCTCCCGGCAGGAAGAAATAGATCTGGTCGGCATCGCTCGCCCGCATCTGCGCAATCTCGGCGGCATAGTCGGTCTGACCCAGCTTGGTATAGACCTCGGCCGCAATCTCGCCTTGGAAGGTGCGCTTGAAACCGGCCATGATGTCCTGCCCCGCAGGATAATTCGGGGCCATCAGGAACACTTTGCCTGCCTCACCACTCAGCGCCGTGCCCGCCGCTTCGGAGAACGCGTCGTTCTGCCAACTGACATTGAAATAGTTCTGATGACACCCCTTGCCCGCCAGCGCCGATGGACCCGCATTGGGCGACAGGTAAAACTTGCCCTGTGCTGTCGCCGCGGGCACCACCGCCATGGCCAGGTTCGACCAGATGATCCCGGTCATCACGTCTACCTTCTCGGACTGAATCATCTTGTCGGCCAGCTGCACCGCGATGTCAGGCTTGCGCTGATCATCCTCGATCACCAGTTCGATGCCGTCATTGCCTTTCACGGCCAACAGGAACCCGTCGCGCACGTCGATGCCAAGGCCCGCGCCACCGCCCGAAAGCGTTGTGATCATGCCAACCTTCACCCCATCGGCTTGCGCGCCCGCACCCAGGGCCGCGACGCAGGTCGCAGCCAGAAGCTGTTTGAATGTCATTGAAATCTCTCCCTTGTCTGCCGGGCTCTGACGGCCCGTCTTTCGCAACTATCAGGCGCTTATACGCACCCGTTCTGTCAAGCCCTAGGTCACCCTTTGGCGGGTCATAAAGGTCGGATCGTCCCACAACCGGTCTCGCATAACCGTTTCGATATGATCCACAGCCGCCAACACATCTGCTTCGTCCAGATAGAGCGGCGTAAAACCGAACCGCATGATGTCCGGCGCGCGGAAGTCCCCGATCACGCCCCGTGCAATCAGTGCCTGCATCGCCGCATAGCCATTCTCGAAGCCGAACGATACCTGACTGCCGCGCTGCGCTGCATCGCGCGGGCTGGCAAGGGTCAGCTCGGGCACGCGCGCCTCGATCTCGCGGATAAATACTTCCTGCAAAGCCACTGATGCGGCACGCAAATCTTGCATGTCGATGCCTTCCCACACCTCCAGGGCCGCCTCCAACGCGGTCAACTGGATCACCGGCGGTGTGCCGACCCGCATCCGCTCGATACCCGGCGCCGGGCGATAGTCAAGGTCGAAGGCAAAGGGCGCGTCATGCCCCAGCCACCCGGCCAGCGCCGGATCAACGCTGTCAGCCAAGTCAGGCCGCACATAGATAAATGCAGGCGCGCCCGGCCCACCGTTCAGATACTTGTAGGTACAGCCCACCGCGAATTCGCAAGCACAGGCAGCCAGATCAACGGGCAGCGCACCCGCGCTGTGCGCCAGATCCCAGATCATCACGGCCCCCGAACTGTGCGCCAGTTCCGTAATGGCCCCCATGTCATGTACCCGACCTGTACGATAATCGACCTGCGTCAGCATCACCGCCGCAATAGTGTCGTCAATAGCTTCCGCAACCGCCTCGGGCTCGACCACGCGCAGCTCGTACCCACCATCCAGCATCTGGATCAGGCCTTGCGCCATGTAAAGATCGGTAGGGAAGTTACCGGAATCACTCAGAATAACCTTGCGATCCGGCCGCATCTTAAGAGCGGCAGCCAGTGCCTGATAAACCTTGATCGACAGCGTATCGCCCATCACGACCGAGCCTGCGGGCGCACCGATCAACCGACCCACCATATCTCCGACCCGGCTCGGTTGTGCCATCCAACCGGCACTGTTCCACCCCTTGATCAGCTGCGCGCCCCATTCATCCTGCATCATCTCGGCCACGCGCGCCTTGGCATTCCGCGGCAGCGGGCCAAGAGAGTTGCCATCAAGATAGATGACACCCTCAGGCAGATCGAAAAACTCTTTTCTCAAAACCATCTACAGGGCCCCTCTCACATTCCAAAGCTCAGGAAACAGAACAACGTCCAGCATCTTGCGCAAATAGCTGACCCCGGCCGTTCCGCCAGTGCCGCGCTTGAAGCCGATAATGCGCTCGACCGTGGTGACATGGTTGAATCGCCAGCGACGGAAATAGTCCTCAAGATCCACCAGCTTCTCAGCAAGTTCATAAAGCTCCCAATGGGTTGCTGGATCTTCATAAACTTTTCGCCACAAATCCTGCACGAGATCGCGCGCAGCCCACGGCCCGGTGTGCGCCTCCCCCGCCAGATCGGTCGCGTCAAAATGACTGCCCAATCGGGCCAATGCCACCTGATACAGGCTCGGGCGCGCCAACTCCGCGGACAAGATGGCGAACGCCTCGGGCCGATGTTCATGCACCTTGGACACGGCAAGCTGCCGGTTGCCTAACACGTACTCGATCAATCGATACTGATGCGACTGAAAGCCCGATGAATTGCCAAGGCTGGGTCGAAAAGTCGTGTATTCACTGGGAGTCATCGTGCGCAGCACATCCCACGCCCCATTGAGTTGCTCAAATATGCGCGCCACCCGCGTCAGCATCTTGAAGGCCGGGGCCAGTTCACCGCCCGCAATTGCGTCCCGGGCCGAGTTCAACTCATGGATGGCCAACCGCATCCACAGCTCGGATGTCTGGTGCTGGATGATGAACAGCATCTCGTCATGGGCGTCCGAACGCGGATGCTGGGCAGTCAGCAGCGCGTCCAGCTCAAGATAATCGCCGTAAGACATATCGCCTTTGAAATCGAGCTTGGCACCATGGTGTTCGTCATTGCCGGTCATTGCGTGTCTCCCCCGCACGATAATGTTCAGGCACGCGGCGATGTCCATAGCAGCACATGACGGAAAGCCCCGAACGCAACCGATGTGATGCAACCGGTTTTCAAAATCCGGCCCCATCAGCAGCCACGCCGTTGAAGTCCAACCACCCAGTATTCCCGGCCCAAAGGCACGCGCGCTGATAAAACCCGCCCTATTTGACATGGGACAAGTCAACGTGGCGGCGAGTGGCCTAATATCTCCAACGAGAGGTAAAGCCATGACCATTTTGATCGCATTTGGAACGGTCGAAGGACAAACGCGCAAAATCGCGCAATTTGTGGACGACCAGCTTCGCAAAGCCGGACAGGAAACGGTCCTGTTTGATACGGACGAAAGGACCGAAGGGTTGGCGTTTGATGGCGTCGACAAGGTCATACTTGCGGCATCAGTCCATGAGAGACGCCATCCAAAGCCGTTTGAGATCTTCGTCGCGAGCAGTCGCCAGGATCTGGCCAAACGACCAACACTGCTTTTGTCTATAAGCTTGAAAGCCGCATTCCCGGACGGTCGGGAAGAAGCGCAGGACTACGTGGATGAAATGAAGCTTCGCACTGGTCTCACCACCACCCGTGAACTTTTGGTGGCCGGAGCCATTCGCTCGGACAGCTACGACTTTTACGCGTCGCAGGTCTTGCACCACGTTGTTTTGTCGGATCAGACGTTCGATCCCTCGGCACGTGATTACGAGTTCACGGACTGGGACGAACTCGGTTCATGCGTTGCCGACTTTTTGTTGAACGATGCAGCCGGCCTACACGACGAAACCGCAACCTAGTCCGCAGCAGTCCAAAACAACACTTTTCAAGGCTTGTGGCTGCCTTGGCTTCAAACGGGTCATTGGTGCCCATCGCGCCACAGGCCCTCTCGGTCAGTCACTGACGCAAGCGGCAAACGCGCCTGAACTCTTGCAGTGGGACCAGTGGCGGAGGCTGTGGGATTCGAACCCACGGGACGCTCTCACGCCCAACGGTTTTCAAGACCGCCGCATTCGACCACTCTGCCAAACCTCCGGTGGACCCGCTTTATGCGGGCACACGTGATTCGGCAAACCCCACATCCAAGGGAAAAATCGCCGACAAACGAATCACATGCTTTTCAGATCGGGCGGATCAGGCTATGGTTGCGTCAGAACCCTGCCATAGTGGGGCAAATCGCTGTGTCGGACGCGACACCAATAGAGCCCAAAAATGGGCATACAGGCAACAGCAGGCAAGGACTTGGTCCATGAGCAGATATTCTTCCCGTTTCACATTTCGCAGCAGCACCGCCCTCCTCCTCGCCATTGGCCTGTTGGCCGGATGCGACGAAAGCGGTCAGTTTGTGGCGATGGACGCGCTCAAACGCTCCAACACCTCGGTCGAGGGCACGGCACAGGACGCCACGTCGATCAAGACCGTCGAACGGGACGTGGAAGCGCCCGACGTCTTCTCTGCAACTGAGGCCGGCCTGTGGGACGGACGTCCCTCTCTGGGCGGTGTCTGGGTCGCGCACCCCGACGTGACCGAGCCTGAGCGCGTCATCATCCGCAACACCGAAAACGACAAGTTTGTCGTCGGCGCACTGTTCCGCCGGGAACGCGATATTCCCGGCCCGCGCCTGCAGATCAGCTCGGACGCGGCCGAAGCGCTGAGCATGCTGGCCGGTGCACCATCCCAGCTGAACGTGACAGCCCTTCGCAAGGAAGAAGTGGCTGTTGAGCCCGAATTGACCGAAGCCGCCGCAGCCGTAGCCGCACCGGCGGACATCACTGAAACACCCCTCGATCCAATCGAAAGCGCGGCCGCGGTGCTTGATGCACCAGTCGAAGCCGAAACCGCAGCGGCTGCAGCGCCCACAGCCGCGCAGGGCATCCAGCCCGCTCCGACACCCACCGCGATCCCTGCGGCTGCAACAACGCGGCCCACCGCTTCCAAACTGGACAAGCCGTTCATCCAGATCGGCATCTTCTCGGTTCAGGCCAATGCCGACCGGACCGCCACGCAAATGCGCAATGCAGGGGTCATCCCCACCGTGAAAACCTTTGAGCGCGACGGCAAATCGTTCTGGCGCGTTGTTGTTGGCCCCGCCGGCACATCCTCGGAACGCAGCCAGCTGCTGACCAAGATCAAGGACGAAGGGTTCACGGACGCATACGCCGTCACCAACTGACCAGGAGCATAACCCCCGTGATCCGCCCTCTTGCCGCCGCCGCCCTTTTGATTGCAACCACCGCGCTGCCTGTCACCGCGTTTGAGACGCGCGCGTCAGCTGCCTATGTCATCGATCATACGACCGGCACGGTGCTGCTGAACAAGAACGCGGATGATCCGCTGCCGCCTGCGTCCATGTCCAAGCTGATGACGCTCTATATGGCATTCGAGGCGATTGAACGTGGCCAAATGTCCATGACGGACGAATTGGTCGTGTCGGCACATGCCAACAGCTTTGGCGGCTCAACCCTGTTTTTGAAACAGGGCGAACGGGTCACGGTCGAGGATTTGATCCGCGGCATCATCGTCCTGTCGGGCAATGATGCCTGCGTCGTGATCGCCGAAGCCCTTAGCCCGGACGGGACCGAAGCGGGCTTTGCCCGCCTGATGACCCGCCGCGCGCAAGAGATGGGGATGACGAACTCGACCTTCGCCAATTCAAGCGGCTGGCCTGCCGCAGGCCACCTTATGTCCATGCGGGACCTGGGCCTTCTGTCGCAGCGTCTGATTGCGGACTATCCCGAATACTACCCTATGTTTTCGGAAACCGAGTTCCTGTTTGACGAAGAAGAAAGCTCGAACCGGTACAACCGGAACCCACTGCTCACGCTTGGCATCGGCGCGGACGGCCTGAAAACCGGCCATACGGAAGAGGCTGGCTACGGCCTCACCGGCTCGGCCAAGCAAGGGGACCGCCGCGTTGTGTTCGTGATCTCGGGCCTTGATACGGCCGCAGGACGGGCACAGGAATCCGAAGCCATCGTAAACTGGGCCTTCCGTCAATTTGCCGAACGCACCGTCGTCGAAAGCGGGTCCCGCGTTGCCACCGCACGGGTCTGGGAAGGGGCGGAACCCGAAGTCGGGCTTGTCCCGCAAGAGGACGTGACCATCCTCCTGCCTATTCTTGCTGGCAAAACCGTGGATGCTGAAGTGGTCTATACCGGCCCGATCCAGGCCCCCATTTCCGAAGGGACAGAACTGGCCGAGCTGGTCATCCAACCCGAAGGTTTGCCCGAAGTACGTATTCCCCTGGTGGCCGAAGCCGACATCGCCCATGGCGGCTTCCTGGCCAAGCTTTCTACCGCAGCCCTGTCGCTGATTGAACGGATGAATTCAGGCAACACAGCCGAAGGTGACGTGTGACGTCCAAAGGGCACTTTATCACCTTCGAAGGCATTGATGGTTCCGGCAAATCCACGCAAGCGCGGATGCTGGCGGATCGTTTGCGTGACGAAGGCCACGATGTTGTTCTGACACGCGAACCCGGCGGCAGCCCAGGGGCCGAGGAAATCCGCGCGCTTGTCCTGCAAGGGGACCCCGACCGCTGGTCCGCCGAAACCGAGCTTTTGCTGTTCACAGCAGCCCGCCGGGACCACATGGAACGGTTGATCCAACCTGCGATCGACGCGGGCCAGATCGTCATCTGCGACCGCTTTGCCGACAGCACACGCATGTATCAGGGCCTCAGCCGGGGCGATCTGCGCTCAAAGGTCGATGTGCTGCACGACCTCATGATTGCGCGCGAACCCGACCTGACCATCCTGATCGACATGGACCCCGCACAGGGGCTGGCCCGCGCAAAGGGGCGTCAGGGAGTAGAGGAGCGGTTCGAGGATTTCGGCGCCGACCTGCAAAAGAAAATGCGCGCAGGCTTTCTCACCCTCGCCACTGAGTTTTCGGATCGCTTCCGCACCATTGATGGCGCGCGCGCCATCAACAACGTGGCCACCGACGTGCATGCCACGACCATGACCTATCTGGCTTCTTCTGACTGAAAACACGACGGGGGACGGCGCGGATGCGCCGGGGGCTGGCCCCCTCCCCGCTCCGATGCTAGAGCAATCCCATGGCTGACGAGACCCAAGACCCAACCCGCGTTCCCGGCGCACCGCACCCGCGCGAGACGCAGACGCTGATTGGCCAGGACGCGGCACAACAGACATTCCTAGACGCGTTCAACACCGGCCGCCTGCACCATGCGTGGCTGCTCACCGGCCCGCGCGGCGTGGGCAAGGCCACGCTGGCCTGGCGCATCGCCCGCTTTCTGCTCGCCACACCCGACCCGGACCCCGACGATATGTTTGGCGCCCCCGTACCCGCGACGCTCGATGTCTCGCCAGATCACCCCGTCGCACACCGCATCGCGGCAGGCGCAGACCCGGGCCTCAAATCCGTACACCGGACCGAAAACGAAAAGACCAAGCGGATGCGCGACCAGATCACCATCGACGATATCCGCGCACTTGGCTCGTTCTTCCAACTGTCCTCGACCGATGGCGGACGCCGGGTGGTCATCATCGATGCCGCTGACGACATGAACGTGAACGCAGCCAACGCGCTCCTGAAGATGCTGGAAGAGCCGCCGGCCCGCACCACGCTCCTGCTGATCTGCCACCAACCCAGCCGCCTTTTGCCGACAATCCGGTCGCGCTGCCGTACACTCAGGCTCGGCACGCTCAGCTCCACCCAGATGGAACATGCGATGGCGCAAGCGGGCATTGACCCGGGCGCTGATGCTGCCGCACTTGCCGAACTCAGCGCCGGATCGGTGGGCGACGCGCTGCGCTTGTCCCTGCTCGATGGGCTCAAGCTCTACCGCGAAGTCATCCACCTGCTGGGCACCCTTCCAAATCTCGACCGCGCCCGCGCGCTGGCCCTTGCCGAAGCCGCGGCAGGCCGCGGGGCCGAAGAAAAGCTCGACCTGCTCTACACACTCATTGACGTGGCCCTTGGCCGCCTCGCCCGCACCGGCGCCCTCGGCCAGCCCCCGCAGGTCGAGGCCGCCCCGGACGAGGCTGCGACCCTTACGCGGCTGGCCCCGAACGCGGCCCAAGCCCGCGCCTGGGCCGACACCGCGCAACAGGCTCTCGCCCGCGCACGCCATGGTCGGGCGGTCAACCTTGACCCTGCCGCCCTCGTCCTAGATACGCTGTTCAAGCTTACCGACACGGCCCCTGCCCGATGACGCCAGAAATCACCGACAGCCACTGCCACCTCGACTTCCCTGATTTCGACGGACAGCTGCCCCAGATCATCCAGAACGCCGCCGACGCGGGCGTCACCCGCATGGTCACGATCTGCACCAAGCTGCGGCTTGAACGGCAGGTGCGCGCCATTGCCGAAGCACATGCGCCGGTCTTTTATGCGGCAGGCACCCACCCGATGAGCGCAGCGGACGAGCCGCTGGCCACCACAGATCAGCTGATCGCGCTGACAGACCACCCCAAATCTCGTCGGCATCGGTGAGTCTGGCCTCGATTACCACTACACATCCGACAGCGCGGACATTCAGAAAACGTCCCTGCGCATCCATATCGATGCCGCACGGCAAACCGGCCTACCCCTGATCATCCACGCCCGTGCAGCGGATGACGACATGGCCCAAATCCTGACCGAGGAATACAGGCAAGGTGCCTATACCTGCGTCATGCACTGCTTTTCGTCGTCCAAAGCACTGGCCCACGCAGCACTCGATCTGGGCTTTTACCTCAGCATGTCCGGCATCACGGCCTTCCCCAAATCGCAAGAACTGCGGGACATCTTTGCCGAAGCGCCGATGGACCGCATCCTCGTGGAAACAGACGCGCCATACCTCGCGCCGCCACCCCACCGCGGCAAGCGAAACGAACCGGCCTACACCGCGCATACGGCACGCAAAGGGGCCGAAACGATGGGCCTCGACTACGCCGACTTCGCCGCGCAGACACAAAAGAACTTCGACCGCTTGTTCTCCAAGGCGGCGGCCTACACAGTGCCCGCATGAGCGACACCATAACCTTCACGATCCTGGGCTGCGGCTCCTCCGGCGGTGTGCCCCGGCTGGGCGGACACTGGGGCGCCTGTGACCCCAAAAACTGGAAAAACCGCCGCCAGCGCTGCTCGCTGCTGGTCGAACGGAAAAGCGATGCAGGCACCACAACCGTCCTAGTCGACACGTCCCCCGACCTGCGCAACCAACTGCTGAACACCAACACCGGCAGGCTCGACGGCGTGATCTACACCCACGCCCATGCGGATCATGTCCACGGGATAGACGACCTGCGTATGATCGTCTTCAACATGCGCGAACGGCTGCAGGTCTGGGCGGATGGCGACACGCAACATGACCTGATCAGCCGCTTCGGATACGCCTTCGTACAGCCCAAAGGCTCACCCTACCCCCCGATCCTCGAACTCAACACGATCAATGGCGACACGGTGATCGACGGCGCCGGCGGGCCGATCACCTTTACCCCGTTCAAGGTGAACCACGGCAGCATCGACGCGCTTGGCTTCCGCATCGGCGACGTGGCCTATCTGCCCGACGTGGCACAGATCCCGGATGCGGTGTGGGGCCAACTCGACAACCTCGACACCTGGATTGTCGACGCACTGCGCCGCGACCCGCACCCGACACACAGCCACCTCGCAAACACGCTTGAATGGATCGACCGGGTCAAACCCCGCCGCGCGATCCTCACGAACATGCATATTGACCTCGATTACGACACGGTCCTGTCCGAAACGCCCAGCCACATCGAACCCGCCTATGACGGGCTGACGGTGACGCGCCCCGTGTCCTGACCTTCCCTGTTTCAAAAAATCCCCGCCGGAGGCTCCCGCCCTCTGACGCCGCCGCAAAGGCCCGACCATGCAAGCGCTCCTCGACGTCATCCTGCCAGTCTTCCTGGTGATCGGGTTCGGCTATGTCGCGGTCTGGCGCGGGGTGTTCAGCCCGCAAGGCATCGACGCGCTGATGAAATTCAGCCAGAACTTCGCCATCCCCTGCCTGCTCTTCTCGGCCATCGCCACGCTCGACCTGTCCACGAGCCTCGACATCCGCCTGCTCGGCAGTTTCTACGCCGGTGCAGCGACAGGCTTTGCGCTCGGCACGGCCGGGGCGTACTTTATCTTCAAACGAGATATCGAGGACAGCATCGCCATTGGCTTCTGCTGCCTTTTCTCCAACTCGGTCCTCTTGGGGCTGGCCATCAACGAACGGGCCTATGGTGCGGATGCCCTCGCCGGAGCCTACGCGATCATCGCCTTCCACTCACCCTTTTGCTACGGGCTGGGCATCACCGCGATGGAGATTGCGCGCAACCGCGGTCAAAGCCCACTTGTCATGGCACGCGGCGTGGTCCGTGCAATGTTCCGCAATGTGCTGGTGCTGGCGATCATGGCAGGGTTCATCGTGAACCTCAGCGGGATCACCCTGCCCGGCGTGCTCAGCGACGGGCTAGACCTCGTGATCCGGGCAGCCCTGCCCACCGCGCTCTTTGCCCTTGGCGGAGTGCTGATCCAGTACAAGCCCGAGGGCGACGCGCGGGTGATCGCGATGGTCTGCGCGATCTCACTGCTCATCCATCCCGCCATCACCTTCACGCTGGGCAACGCCCTTTCAGTGCCGACAGACGCCTACAAGGCTGCCGTCCTGACAGCCGCGATGGCCCCGGGGGTCAACGGCTATATCTTCGCAAACATGTACGGACGGGCCAAGCGTGTGGCCGCCACCTCCGTTCTGGTGGCAACCGCGCTCACGATCCTGACGGCGTGGATGTGGCTGGTGGCTCTGGGATAGCCAACTTGGCGCGACGTGCCCGGGCCAGTTCGGCATTCAAAGCCCCCCCGAGCAGCACCAGATAGGCGCTGATGAACAACCACATCAGCATCACGATCACCGCCCCGATCGAACCATAGATTTCATTGTACCGGCCAAAGTTCTGCAAATAGATGGAAAATCCGCTCGACGCGGCAATCCAACAGATGACGGCAAAGACAACGCCGGGTGAAATCAGGCGCGGGCGCCTCCCCTCCAAGTTCGGACCCAGCCGATAGATCACGGCAAACCCCACCAACAGAACCCCAATACCCACGCCCCAGCGCAACAGCTCAACCCCAAGGTTGGCCCAAGGCCCCAAGGGCAGAAACGCAAGGACAACCGGCACCACCACAATGCATGCCATCGCGATAAGGACAACGCCGATCAGGCTCAGCGTCAGCAGAAAAGCCCGTAGATACTGCGACAGCCCCGACCGGTTCGGCGCATCGTAAATAGCGTTCAATCCCTGCATGAGCGCGGCAACCCCCGCACGCGCCGACCACAGGGCAAACCCAAAGGACAACAGCGACGCCCACCCAAGGGTCAGACCATCCGTCGTTGCCAGTTTGGTCAATTGGGCCGTGAGCAGGACATAAACATCCGACGGAATCAGCGCCCGAAATTCTTCAATCTGCTCCAGCGCAAGGGCCGGATCGCCGATCATCCCCCACAAGGCAATGGTCGCCGCAATGCCCGGAAACACCGCAAGGATGGCATAGAACGCGACGCCCGCCGCGATCAGGCCCAGATGCTTTTCATCGTTCAACCGTGCCACATGGGTTATGGCGCGCCACCACAGGGCGACGTCCTTGGGCGGTCTGTCTGTTGTTTCCGGATGCATCATACCGGGCCGAAGGTATGGAACCCGCACGCGTTTCTCAACACTCCTGATGCGGTCCGCAGCGGTATGGCGGCGATCCAAGTCATACCGGACAGGCGATGCCGATCGTCCAATTCGCCTGTTTCAGTCAGACTCCGCTGCGCTGGGTTGCAAAACGTCTTCGATCGCGGCAACCGCAACGGAAACGCCATCCTCCCGCCTGAGCGTTTGACCCAGAGCACGGGCATTCTCCCGCAAGGTGGGATCACCGACGGCCAAACGCAAGGAAGACGCAAGCGCATCAGAGGTCAGGCTTCGTCTCGGAACAGGCGGCGCGCCAACGCCCAGCGCGACGCTTTTTTCCGCCCAACCGGGCTGATCCCCAAAGAACGGGCAAATCACGCAAGGCACGCCCGCACGAAACCCTTGCGCCGTGGTCCCTGCCCCTCCGTGATGGACCACCGCCGCCATCCTTGGGAACAACCATTCATGCGGCACTGGCGGGATGGTGATAAGCGCGTCAGACTCCGCCGCTTTCAGACCTGCCCAGCCCGACCCGACAACACAGCGCAGACCAGTGTCGTCCAAAGCCCCTCTGATGATGCGCAACAGCAAAGCGGGATCTTCTGACATCATGCTGCCAAAGCCGATGTATATGGGCGCCGGACCGGCATCAAGAAACCGCGCAAGACGGTCCGGTGGCTCATAGTCAAGCCTTAGCGGAAGGAACCAATAGCCGGTCACACTGGCTTCCGGCGGCCAATCTGCCGGTCGCGGTAAAACCGTTGGGCTGATTGCATGAAGGATACGGACGATCCTTGCGCCGGGCGGCGTCAGCACCTCGCGGCCGCCTCGCACCGGTCTCAAGCCAAGCTGATCAACTCGAAAACGATTGATGGATCGTCTGAACGCACCATAGGAAACAGTGATCAACCAATAGGCAATCCTGGTGTAGCCCGGTATCGGCAGCTTGGGCAGGCCGGTCGGCGGGAAAGCCTTGGTTGGAACGATCATGGGCTGCAACAACCCCATGATCGCAGGAACGCCAAGGGCTTCGGCGATGTGTGGCGCGGCCATGACTTTAGGATGGTAGACAATAAGGTCCGGTTTGGCGGCCTTTGCCGCCTCCCACGCGTCACGGCATAGCAGCGCATTGATCGAACCCGATTTGCGCGCCAGCCGCATCCCAGCCACGATACGCGCCAACCTGCCAGAGCTTCCCTCCAGCAATGTCTTGCCGTCTTTCGTGTCCATCTGGTCAAGGGAAACATCCGAAATAGGCGCAAACGGAATGCCAAATTCCTTGATCCATTCTTCAAAGCGCCGTGCCGTGCACAGGGTCACGGCGTGCCCGCGCGCCATCAGGCCATGTGCAAGGGCGAGAAAGGGCTCAACGTCTCCGCGCGTTCCATAAGTGAAAAGGAGTATCCTGGAGCTGGCCGCCATAGCGAAATACTTAAGAGCCGCTCGATCAAATTGAAGGTTTGCACGCCGAAGACAATCACGCACATATCTGTTGCCCATGCCCACACTTGTGGTCATCGGTACGACCCGATACCCAAGAACGCACTGTAGAAGGAGATTTATGCACAGAAGCCTCAGTTGAACCGCATGACGCGGTAAGCCGCAGCGTCAATCTGGCGCTGTCTTTCTATGCATAAATATCTCTGGAACCATCATGAAAAACATGGACACACGCATCCGTGCCTACCAAGCGGCAACGGACCTCAACACGCTGTCGACCATCTGGTTTGACGCATCCAGTCTCGCGCATGACTTTGTCGGCCGCGAGCGTCTGCACGCACAGCGCACCTTGATCGAAACGCAATACCTGCCCAATGCGGAAACCTGGGTGGCCGTGCAAGACGAACTGCCGGTTGGCTTCATCAGCTTGCTCGACACGTTCATCGGCGGGCTGTTTGTCGCCCCACATCATCAGGGACAAGGGGTCGGTCGCCAATTGATTGCGCATGCCTTGGACCTGAAAGGGGAACTGTCGCTAGAGGTGTATACTCAAAACGTTCAAGCGCTGACCTTCTACGAAGCCCTTGGGTTCAAAGAGCTTTCAAGGCGCGCAACGGATGACGAGGGCATGCCATTTGAAAACGCCAAAATGCGCCTGAAGCGCTGAACCTGTGGTCAGGCCGCCCAGAACACGCGGCCTGACCTGACCCGGTACAGCCTTCAAAGCGGACTATCCGATACCACCGTCAACCACCTGTTCAGGGTGCTGCTCTGACCAGTCCAGCAGGAACTCCACGATCTCATCCGGCCCCGCCAACTCGATGGCGCGGCGGGGCAACGCCACGCCCTCGTTCAACGCGAGGCGCAGGCAGGTCACGTAATCACGTTCTTCCCGCTGCGGGCAGTTTTCCGATCCATGCAGGATCGTGGACAGAAGTGTGCCGCCATAACCGTTCACGTGGGTCAGGTCCGGCTTCAAGGACAGCAGGTACTCCAACACGTCCGGCAATCCCTCCCATCCCGCGACATGAACCGGGGTCAACCCCTCCGTGTCAGGAAGGTCATAGGCAACACCAACAGAAACCAGCCTTTTGACATGATCCAGCTTGCCCGGGATATGGATGATCATGCGAATGATGTTGCGGTAGGCGTCCGGAATCTCATCCGGGTCCAGAACGCCGGCATTTGGCGCTGCCTCCACAGCTGCCGCCAGACCTCGCTCAATCGCGCTCAACATCGTATCGGCACCGCGGTCGGCAAGCAAGTGGGCCAATCGCTCATTCCCGAACACACGGGCATAGGCATACGGTGTCGCGCCCTCAAAGCGGCGGTTCAGATCGGCACCATTCTTCACGATCAGGTCGATCATGTCCGGGTCAGCCATCCGTCGCGCGGCCTGGTGCAGGGCTGGCACGACCCAGGGCGCTTCGCCGCCAACATGTGCGCCGTTGAACTCATCCACCTTTGCACCATGGTCGAGCAGCATCTGCACAGCCGTCGTGTCGTGAAAATCCATCGCGCGCAGCAGCGCATTGGTCCCCTTCGGATCGGCCCCATGCTTAAGCAGCATCCGCAAACCTTCGTGATGGCCCAGCTCGGTCGCATGATACAGGCTCTCGTCATCGTTGGGGTTGGCACCATTTTCAAGCAACCAGCGGCCAAGCGGCATGTTATTTGCATGCCCAATCGCAAAATAAAGCGGCGACAGCTTATGGGGATTGCCGTCATACATCGGCGACCCAAGATCAATGTCCGCGCCATTGGCAAGAAGTGCGCGCGCGATGTCCAGCATGTCATCCGCCAATTCGGGCGCATGATGAATCCACTTCGACCGTGCCAAAACGGTCAAAGGGGGCGCGATGTTGCCAATCAACTGCGCCGCCAGGTCCGGGCTTTCCTGCAAAAACGCCAACACATCCGCCTTGCGATACAGGCCCAGGCAAAGGCTAAAATCGCCTTCCGCAAGGGTTGGCGTATCCGCAAGCAACTGGTCCGCCACGCTGAACTGACCATTGTAAAGCGCCGCCTTCAGACGCTGCCGCTTGGCCGCTGTCTCCATCCCAACCATATCGGCGGCAAATTTGAGTGCGGGCCATGACAGAAAGCCGTTTTCGCGGGCAATCACATGCAGGTAGTCCGCATGTTTGAGGGCAACACCTTCGGGGCGCGGAGGATAGTTTGCAATGCGCTGACCGGCGCGTATCTCACCGGCCTCGTGAGCTGTGCGAAGCGCCTTGGCATCACGGCGCAATTGTTCAAGGGATTTTGTCATCGGAGTTCTCACTTTTGGCTCGACGGTCCGCTGGGCACGAGCATGAGACATACCGAGATGAATGTGTCGGCTCTGTACTGGGGTGCCGATGACAGCTTTCCGCGGACCTGGACGCTTTCCCAAAAGCCTCTTTATGGTAGACAGCCACTTTTTCACCGGCAAGGTTTTTCTCAGGGGCGTTCTACCACTCCAGACAAGTGATACGGCAGTGCAGGTGGTTAAGATGAGAGGCCCAGCAACGATCCCAATGCCAGATCAAACCATGTTGTACTGTCCTTCAATCGTCTGTTGTAGGTCAGAAACACGGCACGGCTGAACGCCGGAGCGTCCGGCAATCGGAAAAGACGCCCCTCCTCCACCAGCCCCTCAACCGATCTCCACGGCAAATATGCACTGCCGCCATTTCGCAAAATGTGCTCTTGCGCAATCGACGCGTTGCCAAAGCTGATGCGTGCAGTGCCCGCATCAGCATAATGGATTGCGTGCTCCCGGCCAAAGGCCTCCCCAGCATCAACAAGGACGTATTTGGGATCAAACCGGACAGGACCATTCGGATCAGTTGACACCAACACCAATTCGTCAGGCTTCAGGGTCATCTGCTCATGCGCCGACGGGCACGCCGACCTGTAGGTAAACGCAAGGTCAGACTTCCCCTCATCCAGCCATTTCATCACATCCGACTGGCTGCCCAGCCAGACTGAAATGCCCAGATCCGGAAACTGATCCATCAAGGTCTGGGCGCGGCGATCCCCCAACCCAAGCCACAGATCGAATTCGCAGGCCAGGTTGCACACACCCGACATCCCGTCGGGCAGCGCCGTCTCCTGCCGCGCCTGCTGCCAAAGCTTCACGATGGTGTCGGCATAGCGATGCAGACTGAGCCCTGCCGCCGTCAGCGTCGCGCCAGACTTGTTGCGGATAAGCAGGGTCTGCCCAAGGTCATCCTCCAGCGTTTTCAAACGGGCGGTCACGGTGGATTGCGTGACGTTCAGCCTCTCCGAGGCCCGCACAAGGCTGCCTGTTTCGACAATTGCAAGGAATGTACGGAGCGCTTGAAGGTTCATGGATAAGTTCGATTATCTCGAATTTAACATGCAATATTATTCAATATCCTGCTTTTAAGCTTCGCGCTAGCCTGCCGCAAGGGAGGATATGCCGATGACTGCAGAACGGTATCAGATGCTGATCAATGGTGCCTGGGTCGATGCATCGGACGGCGCCCGGTTTGACAGCCTCTGCCCGGCAACGGGCCATGTCTGGGCCACGGTGCCAGAGGCCACCCCGCAGGACGTGGATCGCGCGGTACAGGCAGCAGCGGATGCCATGTCAGGTCCATGGGGACAGATGACGCCAACAGCGCGCGGTAAGTGTCTGACAAAGCTCGCTGATCTACTGGCTGCGAATTCAGAAGCCATTGGCCGGATCGAAACCACAGACACAGGCAAGATGTTCAAGGAAACCGCATGGCAGGCGACATATATCGCCGAATACCTGCATTTCTACGCAGGGGCTGCGGACAAGATACAAGGGGAAACCCTGCCCATCGACAAACCGGACATGTTTGTCTTCACCGACCGTGAACCGATTGGCGTGGTGGCCGCCGTTGTCCCGTGGAACAGCCAGATGTTCCTGAGCGCGGTCAAGATCGGCCCCGCCCTCGCCGCAGGCAACACCATCGTGCTCAAGGCATCCGAACACGCATCAGCCCCCTTGCTGGAATTCGGCAAGCTGGTGGCACAGGCCGGTATCCCCGACGGCGTCGTCAACATCGTCACCGGCGGCCCGGTGTGTGGAACCGCACTCACCACGCATCCCCTGGTTGCCAAGATCGCCTTCACTGGTGGCCCAGACGCAGCCCGCCACATCGTGCGCAACTCGGCTGAAAACTTCGCCGAGGTCTCGCTTGAACTTGGCGGGAAGTCCCCGTTCATCGTCTTCGACGACGCGGATCTCGAAAGCGCGGTCAATGGTTCTGTTGCCGGGATTTTCGCCGCCACCGGGCAAAGCTGCGTCGCAGGCTCGAGGCTCTATCTGCACGAAGACATCGCAGACGCCTTTCTGGAAAGGATGGTCGCGATTGCCAGGAACATTCGCATTGGCGACCCGCAGGCAGACGAGACCGAGATGGGCCCCCTCTGCACGCCGGGACAAATGCAACACATCGAAGCGCAAGTCGCCCTCGCAACAGAAGAAGGCGGCACAGTGCTGGCCGGTGGCAAGCGGGCGGACCTGGACGGGGTGTATTACCAGCCGACCATTATCGAGTGCCCGCGTCAGGACATGACAATTGTCGATACAGAGCTTTTTGGCCCCGTCCTCGCCGTGCAACGCTTCCGAACCGAGGACGAAGTTGTCGCGCTTGCCAACGACACCAAACACGGCCTTGCCGCGGGCATTTTCACCCGTGACGCCGCGCGATCCTTACGCATGTCCAAGCGCGTCAAGGCCGGCATCATCTGGGTCAACACCTACCGCGCCATCAGTCCAATCGCTGCCTTCGGCGGCCTGAAGTCCAGCGGTTATGGGCGCGAGGCGGGCTTACAAGCCGTCTATGACTACACCCGCCCCAAAACGGTTTGGATGAACCTGTCGGACGCACCCATCGCAAATCCTTTCAAGCCAAGGTGAAATCATGAAATTTCAACTCGCCATCAACCTGGAGCGCATGAACGATACCACCGCGATGACGGATGTACGCGACCATACGCTTGAGATGGTAAAGACAGCCGATCACGCCGGGTTCGAGGTGGTGTGGGCGGCCGAACATCATGCGCTTGAAATGACCATCGCGCCGAACCCGTTCCAACTGATGACATGGTGGGCGAACCACACACAAAACATCCGGATCGGCTGCGGGGTCGCCAACGCATCATACTGGCACCCGATCAACCTGGCCGGAGAGGCGGCAATGGTCGATCTGTTGTCCGACGGACGCCTGGAACTAGGACTGGGATCAGGTGCCTACCAGCGCGAGTTTGACCGGATGCACCCGGGCCTCGCTCAAAAGGACAGCCATCATTTCATGCAGGAAATGATGCCACTGGTGCGCAAGCTGTGGAAGGGCGATGTCGAGCATAACGGCGAAAAATGGCAGTTCCCGAAATCCACCGCCTGCCCCAAACCGTTGCAGGACGAGGTCCCGATGTGGGTCGCCGCACGGTCGCCTATCACCTTTGACTATGCCGTTGCCAATGATTGCAACGTCATGTGCTGGCCTTTGACGATGCCCATGTCAGAGGCAGAGAAATACAAACAGCAACTGGATGAGGCTGTGGTCAAGGCAGGCGGCTGGAACCGCACCTTCGCCCTGATGCGCCACACCGCGGTTTATGAGAACGAGGCCGACAGGGCCTCCGTTTTGACCGCCGTGCGCAGCGCCCTCGGCCGGTTTGGCAACCTGATGATGAAAAAGGGGGACGTCATCAATGGTTTCCCCGAAATCGTGCCGTTGGATGAATTGGAAGGCAATGTCAGGGTGGACCCGGACATGCTGGAAGAGAACCTGGTGTTCGGATCCCCCGAACAGGTCATCGCCAAGCTGAAAGCCTACGAAGCCTTGGGCGTTGACGCCTTTATCTACTACGCCTCGATGGGGCTCGATATGGAGGTACAGAAACGCTCCATGGACCTGTTCATCAATAAAGTCATGCCGGAGTTTGCCTGATGCCTGCCGAAATTCGCCGAACGATCCTCAACATCCAAGACACCCATATCGAGGGTTGGAAGAAGGTTGAAACACCCACACGCCTTATCGCGGCCATGGCCATCATCAAAAACCCATGGTTCGGGCGCGGTCATGTCGAAAACCTGCGCCCCGAGATCCGCGAGATCGGGCCCGAGATTGGTGCGCTGCTGACCAAGATGATCCTCGATGTGACCGGCGACAAGCTCGAAGGATACGGCAAGGCGTCCGTGGTCGGTATGGGCGGAGAGATTGAGCACGCCCAGGCACTGACGCACACGCTTTGGTTCGGCAACAAATACCGCGAAGCCGTGAACGCGCAGTCCTACCTGGTCTTTGCAAACACACGTGGCGCTGCCGGAACATCACTGATGATACCGCTGATGCACAAGGACGATGGCGGCATGCGATCACATTACCAGACCATCCACCTGTCGGTCCAAGACGCCCCGGCCGAAGATGAGATCATCGTGGCCTTGGGCGCATCGATCGGCGGGCACCCGAACCACCGGATCGGCAACCGTTATGAGGATCTCAAGGAAATGGGACACGACGTGGATAACCCGGCCGGTGTCTGAGGTTGCGCCAGACGGCACGGCGTATGACCTGACAGGCCCAGCGGATGCGCCCTGCGTGGTGCTGATCCATGGGCTGGGCCTGTCACGTGCCTTGTGGGACCCACATCTGGTCGCGTTCAAGGGCTGGCGCGTACTCCGCTATGACCTGTACGGCCACGGCGACAGTGCCCCGGCACCATCACCCGCTACATTGGCCTTGTTCGCCGATCAGATCGCCGGATTGATGCACAGCCTTGGCATCCATCAGGCGCACATCGTCGGCTTCTCCATTGGCGGCATGATCAATCGCCGCTTCGCGCTCGATCATCCAGACAAGTGCCTGTCGCTCGCCATACTCAACTCCCCCACAACCGTGGGACCAAGGCACAGGCAGAGGTCGAAGAACGCGCACGTGCAGTCCGCGATCAGGGCGCGTTCTTCACCTTCGACGCCGCGCTCAAACGATGGTTCACCCCCGCTTACCTTGCCACAGGCGATGGCCCAGCGCAGGTGCGCGCATGGCGCGGCCACGTCGATGCAGAAAGCTACGCACAAACCGCCTGGGTTCTGGCAAACGGTGTCCGAGAGCTGACCGGACGCCCAAATGAGATTGCCGCACCTACCCTTGTGATGACATCCGAAAATGACAGCGGTTCAACCCCTGCCATGGCCCATGACATTGCCGCCGAAATTCCGGGCGCTCAGACGATCATCATCCCACGCCTGCAACATCTGGGCCTGATGGAAGACCCCAACGCCTTCACAAAACCACTTCTGCAATTCCTGGGAACCCAAGCCACATGACCACCCAAATGAGCGGCGGACAGGCTGCAATCGAAGCCCTGAAAGCCGAAGAAACCAGTCACGTCTTTGGCCTCATTGGATCGGCCACGATGGAGATGTTTGATGCGCTCTACGACGCCGAGGGCATTGCCTTCATCGGTGTGCATGACGAACGCACCGGCACGCATATGGCCGATGGGTTTGCCCGCGCATCAGGAAAAGCCGGGGTCGTGCTGGCCGGGCAAAACGGCCCGGGCGCAACAAATCTGGTAACGGGCCTCAGCCAGGCCAAGGCGGCCTTCTCGCCCGTTGTCTCCATCGCGGGAATGCTGGCTCAGGGCCACATCTATCGCGATGCGTTTCAGGAGGTGGATCAGCAATCGCTTTTCACACCGGTGACCAAGAAAACCTGGACGGTCCCCTCTGCCGATCGCGTGCCCGAACTGTTCCGCGAAGCTTTTCGGACAGCCCTGTCACCGCGACAGGGTCCGGTGCAGCTCAACCTGCCTCGCGATGTATTGTCAGCACAGGCAGAGGTCCCACCGCTTCAAGAGCCCAAGGGATACAGAAACATGTCTGTCCCCGCAGGCCACCCAGAGAGCATTGCGCATGCGGCCAAGATGCTCGCCGGGGCGACACAACCGGTCATCATCGCCGGTGGCGGCATCAAGAACACGCGCGGGCACGAGGCGGCGATTGCGCTGGCGGAAACCTTGAACTGCCCCATGGTGACCTCGCCCGGACACGGTGACGCGATCCCGTTCGGGCATCCCCTGAATGCCGGGCAAATGGGGCCGCGCGGCAATGCTGTCGCCTCGCGCCTCGTGAAGGAAGCGGATGTGATCCTCGCACTGGGCACACGGCTCGGGTTCAATGCCACGTTCTACACCTACGACAATATCAACCGCGATGCGGCGATCATCCAGATCGAACTTGAGCCGACCTCCATCGGGCGCTTCTTTCCTGTCGATCTTGGCATCTGGGCCGATGCGCCCACCGCCGCCCGGCAACTCACAGATGCGCTCAAAGGATTGCAAAACCGCGCCACAGCCGACGCTTGGACGAAGGCATTCCAGTCAGAGCGCGCAGCCTTTCTGACCCAGCGCGACACGGACGCTATCGAAACCAATCCGACCCAGCCTTCCGGCCTGTTCAAGGCCTTACGCGGGGTCCTGCCCCGGGACGCGGCCATCACGATGGACGCAGGCACATTATGTCTGCAAGCCACCGATGCGCTGAACTACTGGTCCCCCGGCAGCCTGTTTACACCGCTCGACTTCGGGCTGGTCGGCTTTTCCATGGCCTGCGGCATGGGGGTGAAATGCGCGCAACCGGACAGACCGGTGGTCAGCCTCATGGGCGACGGCGGGTTCGGCATGACAGTCAGCGAACTGTCCACTGCGGTCGACCACAGCATCAACACGGTCACGGTTGTGATGAACAACCAATGCTGGGGGGCTGAAAAAGCCTACCAACGCGATTTCTTCAACGGGCGCTACATCGGGGCTGATGTCTCCAGTCCGCGCTTTGATGAACTGGCGGCACTCTACGGGGCCAAAGGCTACCGCGCCGACACGCTCGCCGATGTCGCCCCGACGATCGAGGCGGCATTGGCCTGCGGATCGCCTGCGGTCGTGGATGTGGCCGTTGACCCCAACGCGCTCTACTCCTTCCGGCGCGACAGCTTCAAACACAGAGGTGGCTAAGATGATCACGCGCTATGCGATTTTCGGCGGCACGGTCAAAGACGGCAAAGAGGCCGAAATGCGGGCGTGGGTCACCGAACATCTCACCCCGCTCTGGCGCAAATTTGCCTGTGCCGAGGAAGTGCGCGTGCTCTACGGGATGGATCAGGATGCCGACGGACCAAACATCCCACTGATCCTTGCGATCACCTATGCGGACCGCGCGGCCATGGAAAAAGGGATTACCAGCCCCGCCCGTCACGCCGCCAAGGCGCGGCTGCCAGAGTTGTACGACCGGTTCTATGACAAGATCGAGCTCTGGCACTACCTGATGGATCGAGAGCAGTATTTCGACTAGCGCAGCAAGACGCCGGCCTCACCCACCACATTAAGCCGTTCACATCCGAACGTCTTTTGGATCCGCAAAAGGTCTACGGACACAGCTCTCGGCGCAGAATTGCCTACCGCTGGATGCGGCGCTTGACTCGGACATTCCGATACTACTACTTCAACCTCAAGGTGTCGTTTAGCAAGGAGGGCAACTATGATTATCAGCATGTATTTCCTCCCGGGACGCTTCCGTGTCGGAGCTTCCGCGTCCTGACAGCACAAGGCTAACGCAGCCTTTCACGTCAGTTGCAAACGTCCACCCTTCGGACATCCTTCCATTTGAATAATAGGCGCGGCTTTACTGTCCGCGAACGTTCCATGTCCCGCATTACTGCCAGTGGCGCCTTTGCGCGCGTGCTCACCTTTGCCCTGCGTCTTTGGTTGCGCAGGCGTGGCCTTCTTGCGGCCATTCTCCTGCTTGTCCTGACCTCAACCGCAGCCGACGTGGCAATCCCGGTCGTCACCGGGCGCCTTGTTGCCGCCGTCTCTGAAACAGCCTCCCCCTGGGGTGCGTTCGGATTGCTTCTTGGCCTGGGCGTGGTGTCGATTGCTGCCAAAATTCTCAGCTATTTCTCAATCATTGCGCTGACCATACCAACAATGCGTGTGGCCGAGGCCGAAGCCTTCGCACATGTCCAGCGACTGCCTGCAGACTGGCACGCCAACGCCTTTGCCGGTTCGACCGTGCGCCAGATCACGCGCGGCACCTGGGCTCTGGATGACATGGCCGACGTATTGCTGCTGGCGCTGCTGCCTTCCACGCTGGTCCTGCTGGGCACGATCGGCACATTGACGGCCTTCCAATGGCAGGTCGGGCTTGTCGCGGCCCTGGGGGCGGCACTGTTCCTCACGCTGTCCCTGCTGCTCACGCTGTTCTGGGTCGCTCCGGCGGCGCGGCTGTCAAACGCGCAGGACAGCCGGGTTTCAGGTGCGCTGGCCGATGCGATCACATCGAACGCCGTTGTCCGTGCCCATGCGGGTGAAGTGCGAGAAGACGACCGGCTGGGCCGTGTCCTGTCGAAATGGGCGCACAGGACACGCCGGACATGGCGGCGCGGTACCTGGTCCGGGTTGACGCAGGACCTGTCGCTTTGGGTGTTGCGGGCTGCCGTGCTGGGTGGCGCATTGCTTGCATTCGTCAGGGGCCTCGCCGGTGCCGGAGAGATTGCCTATGTCGTGTCGGCCCTTGGCATGCTCGATGGCTACCTGCGGCAGATCGGCAATCACGTGCGTCAGCTCCAGAAGTCGGTGAACGATGCCGAGGAACTGGTCGATCTGATGTCCGCCGTCGCCGAGCGTGACGTGGCCCGCCTGCCCGCCACAGTATTGCCCGCACGCGCGGCAACGCTTGCCTTCAATCACGTGGATTACGGCTATGCCGGGGCGCAATCGCCGCTCTTTAGCAACCTCAATGTGCACATACCCGCTGGTCAAAAGGTGGGGCTGGTTGGGCGTTCAGGCTCGGGCAAGACGACCTTTGTCAAATTGATCCAGCGGATTCACGAATTGACCGATGGGTCGATCACGTTGGGCAGCACGGACATTGCGCAGGTTTCGCTGTCCGAACTGCGCCGCCACATCGCGCTTGTTCCACAGGAGCCCGTGCTGTTTCACCGGTCGCTGGCTGAAAACATCGCCTATGCCCGTCCCGGGGCCACTTTGGATGAGGTCCGCGAAGCGGCAGAGCGTGCAGGCGCGGGTGACTTTATCGCCCGTCTGCCCAAAGGATACGGGACCGCAGTGGGCGAGCGCGGCGTGAAGCTATCGGGGGTGAGCGTCAGCGCGTGGCCATCGCGCGCGCCTTCCTGTCCGATGCGCCTGTCCTCGTGATGGACGAGGCAACGTCTTCGCTCGACTCGGAAGCCGAGGCAAAGGTTGCCGAGGCCGCCGAGCGGTTGATGGAAGGGCGCACGACACTGGTCATCGCCCACAGGCTTGCGACGGTCGAAAGGATGGACCGCATCCTCGTCTTCGACCGCGGCAGAATCGTGGAGGACGGCACACCCGCCGAACTGATGGAGCGCGAAGATGGCCTGTACCGGGCGCTCCGCCAGCGCCAGATGCTTGCAGCTTGATGAAAACAGGCGGGGCGCATCTCCTTTTGTTGGAGATATGCCCCGCCATATGTCTGATTTGCGCGGAAAACGCTGCCACTAACGTTCAAGGCTCAATAGCCCACGAATGAACAGCGGCCTTCGCAACGCGCAGGCATCTGCCGTGACGTCTATGGTCTCGAAACAAGATGTGGGAAATGGTGCGGCCGGCGAGACTCGAACTCGCACGAGTGTTACCTCACAGCGACCTCAACGCTGCGCGTCTACCAATTCCGCCACGGCCGCACGCCTTGACTTGGTGAGCGGGGTTTAGCGATGAACGCGCCCCTTGCCAAGACCGAAAACTCAAAGAAAAACCGGGGCCGTGGATCGGCCCCGGTGTCTGTCCTCAAACGAGGTGCCTATCAGTCGCTCGCCAGACCAAAGGTCGGCAACGCAGCAGGCTGCACCGTGGGTTGGGCAGGTGCCACCAGACCGGAGTTTGACGTGCCCAGACGCAGCGATGCCTGACGCAGCAACTCGACACGCTCGGGCTGACCGGGTGCGAACACGGCCGGTGCGCCGGAATCCACGGCCTTCAGTCCTTCGGCATACCAGACACGGGCGCTATCAATCCGTTTGCTGGTGCCAAAGCCCTGCGCCAGATGGTGGCCCATCATCTCACCGTAAACCTGGTCGCCCATGGCAAACAGCATCAGGGCCGAGCCCAGCGCGACATCCATGTTGTCCGTCCGGTATCCGACACCCATGCAAATCTTGGCGGTGCCCTGCAACTGCGCGGGGGACATGCCTGTTGTCAGGATGAAGCCCGCAACATCCTGAACCACTTCAGGCTGCGACTTGAGCGCGAGGGACGCCACATAGGGCTGCATCGCCGGACCAAACTGCTCGCACTGCGAGGCAACCTGAGCAGGGGTAAAGCCCTGCACCTTGGCAATCATGTCTTCGCTTGTCGCAATCGCATAGGTCCGGGCCAGGCAGAACTGTTCGTTCAGCGCGACATCCGGGTCGGTCATTGCCGCCGCCGTGGTGAAACCACCATTGGTGTTGGTCAGCAGCGACACGGTGTTGCAATGCGATGCAAGCGATGCGGTTGCACCACCACCAAGGAAGTTTGGCAAGGCGGGTGCGGCCGCTTCGGTGGGTGCCGCGGGCGTCGCTGCTTCGGGTGCTGCTGCGACAACCGTGGTTGTCGTGGTCGTGCCAACGGTCGGCGTGACCGGCTGCGGAGCAACGACAATGGTCGTGTTCGGCGCCAGTGGCACCGCAGGCTGCTGGCCCGCCAACTCGGCGCGGTAGGTCTTGAGAAGGCCGCGCGTGCCATCCGGTGTCGTCGCGATCTGCTGCGTGACGGCATAGCCACCCGCCTGCGCACGGTTGTAGGACGTGATCAGCAGATTTTGCTCAAACGGGGTCAGCTGGCCGGTTGCGGGATAGCCAAGATAGGCTTGGTAGGCCGACACCGCGTTTCTGGACCGGCGACCCAATTGCCCGTCGACCGTGCCCGCGTTGAAGCCGAAATAATTCAGCGATGCTTGTATCTCGCGCCCTTCTTGCGTGGATGGCAGGCGCGGCTTGTAGGTCTTCTTGGTATAGGTGCGCTGTGTCGCCTTTCGGCGCTGGTTCTGCTTGGTGGCCGCGTGACCGACGATGCCGCCAATAATGGCACCGGCCACGAAGTCGCCGGCATCCGCGGTCACACGCGTCGCGGGAACAATGGCCATGGACAGTGCAACACAGGAAACAGCAATGGATTTTGTAAACATGAATAACCCTCCAGAATATGCGCATATGCTATCAATTCCGCGCGATTTGGGGAGTCACAAATTCCATACCTGCCCGTTCAGAGGCCCAAAAGCTTGAAACTTGGGCTCATCAGGGTGATGTAGGCCAAACCAACAGCGCCACAGGAGCGCAAATCATGCCCGACACAGACTCACCCGTCATAGATATCGACATCGTTTCAGACGTGATGTGCCCTTGGTGCATCGTGGGATTCCGTCAATTGGAACAGGCTCTGGGCACAACAGGCATGGGCGCGCGGGTGCGGTGGCACCCGTTCGAGTTGAATCCGGACATGCCACCCGAAGGTCAGAACCTGGCCGAACATATCGCCGAGAAATACGGCTCTTCCCCCGAACAATCCGCGCAGAACCGGGCACACATGCAAGCCTTGGGTCGCGATCTGGGCATCGACTTCGCGTTCTCGCCCGACAGCCGCATCGTCAACAGCTTCGACGCCCATCAGCTTCTGGATTTTGCCCTGGCCCAAGGGTTGCAACACCCGCTGAAGCTGGCGCTGTTCAAGGCCCACTTCACCGACCAACGCGATGTCTCTGACCGCACCGTTCTCCTGGATGTCGCCGAAGGCGTCGGTCTGGACCGGTCAGAGGCAGAAGATGTCCTACAGTCGGGCAAACTCAAAGACAGCGTCCGCGAGAAACAGGCCTTCTGGACTTCGAACGGTATTTCCGGGGTTCCGTCCATGGTCTTTGGTGGCAAATACCTGGTCACAGGTGCGCAAGGGGCGGAGAACTATGCCCAGATCCTCCGCAAGGCGGCCGAGGACAAGGCGAGCTGACGCAATGGTCGAATGGATCACGACCCCGGGGCTGACCGATTACCGAGAGGCCGAGGCCTGGATGGAAGCGCGCGCGACCGCGATTGCGGCGGGTGAGGCCGAGGAATGCATCTGGCTGGTCGAACACCCGCCACTTTACACCGCAGGCACGTCAGCCAAGCCTGACGATCTGACCGATCCGGATCGCTTTCCCGTTTTTGAAACGCGACGCGGCGGCCAGTACACTTATCACGGCCCCGGGCAACGGGTGGCCTATACCTTGCTGAACGTGGGCAAGCGCGGACACGATGTGCGCGCCTTTGTGCAGGACCTCGAGGCGTGGGTGATCGCCACGTTGGACACGTTCAACATCAAGGGCGAGATCCGCGAGGGCCGCGTCGGGGTCTGGGTCACACGCCCCGAAAAACCGCTCCGCCCCGATGGCGGGCTGGCCGAAGATAAGATCGCCGCGATTGGCATCCGGTTGCGGAAATGGGTCAGCTTCCACGGCCTGAGTATCAATGTCGAACCCGTCCTGTCCCATTTCGACGGCATCGTCCCCTGCGGCATAGCCGAGCATGGGGTGACGTCATTGGTGGATCTGGGCCTGCCCGTGACGATGGAAGACGTGGATGTGGCCTTGCGCCAAAGCTTTGACAGCGTGTTCTCAGAACAAGCGTGATCCCAAGGCCGCTTGCGCGACACCATGCTTCAGGGGGCTCTGCCCCCGCCTGCGGCTCCCCCGAGGTATTTCCAGCCAGAAGAAGAGCTTAGCCGACCATCCCGGCCAGCGCCCGTGCCTCGTAGCCTTTCATGACCGGGCGCACGCAACGGCTGGCGCACATCAGCAATTCCGGGAACAGCCGGGCGATTTCGGCGGCCACCGCCCACTCTTCGCCGTCACCATATTCTGCAGCCTCAGCGGCTTCACGAGTGAGATGGAAGCTTTCGGTTGGCGCACCTTCGGCAAAGATCACTTCATGTCGGTCCATCAGGATATGGTAGTAGGTCACCGTCCGCATCGGTGCGCGGTAGATCAGGTCGCCCCGCACAAGGTTTGCAGCACTCACCAGCACTTCGTCAGCGCCAAACAGCATCTGCGCCCGCCAGTCCGAGATCAACATGCGGTGCGCGGGCGATACAATCAGGTCACGATCATTGCCCAGCGCACCGGCCGAGATATGGACAGGCGCAAGCGTGCCCGATCCATCAACCTGACGGCGCAGGACAGCCCTGACTGGCCGGTCGCCATTGTCCCATGTGCGCAGACGCATGCCCTTGCGCAGGTTTTGCACCTCGACCGGGCCATCGACCGTGTCGATCAGCGCACCTTTGGTGAAACAGGCCACGTTGGTGTTGTCAAAGGTCAGATCGCCGCCCGTGACACCGGTCATGGTGATCGACCCGCCCAGACCGGTATTGTCGCCGAAATCGCCCACCGACTGGTTCAGGACACCGTCATCTGCCAGATCCGCGCGCAGCTCGAAGATGTTCGTGTAGTATGAACTCAGGTCGATGAAGTCGTTGTTGGTCTGGTCGCCATCCGTGATGGAGCCCGTGTTGCCTGCGTTGAAATCCGTGATGACATCGTCATCGTCGCCCGGGTTGAAGACATAGATGTCATCACCCGCCCCGCCGGTCAGCGTATCGTCGCCTGTTCCACCGGCCAGCGTGTCATCGGCGGTATCCACCCGCACAACGCTGAAATTGTCGATGGCAAAGCTTTCATTGGTGATACCGGAATTGAGCGTGCTGCCCAGTCCCAGGTCCAGCGTTTCCGGCGGATTGTCGATCGTGATCACAACATTCATGATCGTGTCTTGCGAGTTCGACACCGATCCGCCGGTAGTATAGCCCAACTCACCCGTTGCGGTGTTGGTGAAGTCCAGCGTGTAGGTCGCCCCGTCCGCCCCGACAAAGCTCTGGCTGGCCGGAGAGGACGTGTCACCCGCGAGGTGGCTGAAACGGACCTCTTCCCCGTTCAGGGTGATGATGAAATCTTCGCCATCCCAGCTGTCGAGCAATAGCGCGTCAAACTCGACCTGCACCTGCTCTGCATCTGAACCCAGATCAAAGCTGCGCTCGGTGGCGATGGTGCCGTCCGGTGATCCAAAGCGGCCCAGCGATGTGCCAAGGTCCGGGTCCGTCTCGGTCGTGTTGTTGGTCCAGCCGCTGGCGCCGCTTTCAAAGTCGTCTTCGTAGAGTGTTGTGGTCTCGGACCCATTATCGCCGACCAGAATGTCGGCTCCCGCACCGCCCACAAGACTGTCCGATCCTTGTTCCCCTTCCAAGGTGTCGGCGCCACCGCCGCCCTCAAGGGTGTCATCTCCGGTGCCGCCGCTCACACTGTCACCGCCGCCACCGCCGGTCATCGAATCGTCGCCCGATCCGCCCGTCAGCGTGTCGGCACCGCCGTTGCCTTGCACAACGTCATCCCCACTGCCGCCATCGACACTGTCATTGTCGGTGCCGCCGGACAGGGTATCATTGCCGCCGTCGCCGGTGATCGTGTCGTCACCCGCACCGCCGTCAATCACATCATCGCCTTCGACGCCGGCAGGCGTGCCCGTCACCGAGTATTCCGGACCCGGCGGCGTGCCTATCATGGATGAGGTCAAAAGGTTTTCGCTGACATTGCCCGTATCCGGCCCACTGATCGTGGCCGACAACGTGTCACCGCCGCGATTTTCCCAGTACCGGATCTGGACCGTGTAGGTTTCGTTCGGGTCCAGCGTGACATCGCCAAAGCGCGTGGTCGTCCCTTGGTGAAAGTCGTTGTTCAGATAGTCCAGCGTGCCGCCGGCCTGGTTGCTGAACTGAAGCGGATTGCCATTGGAATCAAAGATTTGGATGGTTGATCCATCATCTGATGACGTGGTCAGACGGTAGGTGCCGCCGCTCGCAACGTTGAGCGTGCTGGTATAGATGACACCGAAATCTTCGGGGTTGCCGGTGGTGCCACGCACCGTGTTGGTCAGCCCGCTTTCGTTGAAATCGGTGACATAGCCCGATCCGGTCTGCACACCGCTTTCGATGTCAAAGGCCTGCCCCGCCGACGACGAAAAGTCGAAATCGAATGTCTCGAAATGCCAGGCACCTTCGACCGGGCCGTCCCCGCTCAGGACATCGTTGCCCGAACCGCCCGTGATGGTGTCAGAACCCAACCCACCGGTCAGCGTGTCGGTTCCGGTGGTGCCCGAAATGACCTGATCGCCTTCGGTGCCCGGATTGGTATTGTCGTTGGTTGCCATGTTTTGCACTCACTGCTCGACGCATTGATGCGTCTTTGCGGTCGGTTTGGCTGCGGATTCGGGCGTTACGAAGGATGAACAACGCCTTGAATGGCCCTTTATTATGGCATTTGAAGGGCAGTACGAGCAAACTGGAAACGATGCAGCGGTAAACTGCCGATCTGTTTCTGCATCATAAACGTGCAAACCCCAGCCCTGGGTTCGGATCAAGAAGTCAGATCAAAGGGTGCAGGATGTTTCACACGCGACAATTCATCCCGGCCCTTGCGCGTATCTTCCATTGATGCGGGCGGGCCAAAACTCTAGAACCACTCAAGAATCCGGGCGCGGAGAGGGAACCCTGCGCGCGAAGTAACCAACAGCCAGGAGGCACCGCATGGCAGACGCAGCCATTCACGGGCACGAGCACGAAGACGAACGGGGCTTTTTCACCCGTTGGTTCATGTCCACCAACCACAAAGACATCGGTATTCTGTACCTGGTCACCTCGGCCCTCGCCGGCTTCATCTCGGTCGCATTCACTGTTTACATGCGCCTCGAACTGATGGATCCGGGCGTTCAGTACATGTGTATGGAAGGCGCTCGCCTGACTGCCGCAGCCGCGGGCGAATGTACCCCCAACGGGCACCTTTGGAATGTTCTGATCACCGGGCACGGCATCCTGATGATGTTCTTTGTGGTCATTCCCGCCCTCTTCGGCGGTTTTGGCAACTATTTCATGCCCTTGCAGATCGGTGCGCCGGACATGGCGTTCCCGCGGCTGAACAACCTGTCCTTCTGGCTATATGTCGTTGGCACAACGCTGGCGGTCTGCTCGGTCCTGGCACCAGGTGGCAACGGCCAGCTTGGCTCGGGCGTGGGCTGGGTTCTGTACCCGCCGCTGTCCACCAACGAAGCGGGCATGTCCATGGACCTCGCAATCTTCGCGGTCCACGTCTCGGGCGCGTCATCGATCCTGGGTGCGATCAACATGATCACCACCTTCCTGAACATGCGGGCCCCGGGCATGACACTGTTCAAGGTGCCGCTGTTCTCATGGTCGATCTTTGTCACATCGTGGCTGATCCTGTTGTCCCTGCCGGTTCTGGCGGGTGCAATCACCATGCTGCTGATGGACCGCAACTTCGGCTTCACCTTCTTTGATCCCGCAGGCGGCGGTGACCCAGTGCTCTACCAGCACATCCTGTGGTTCTTCGGCCACCCCGAGGTTTACATCGTGATCCTGCCGGGCTTTGGCATCATCAGCCACGTGATCGCGACCTTCGCGCGCAAGCCGATCTTCGGCTACCTGCCGATGGTTTGGGCCCTGATTGCCATCGGCGCATTGGGTTTCGTGGTCTGGGCGCACCACATGTACACCGTGGGGATGAGCCTCAACCAGCAGGCCTACTTCATGCTGGCGACCATGGTCATCGCGGTCCCAACGGGCGTGAAGATTTTCAGCTGGATCGCAACGATGTGGGGCGGCTCGGTTGAGTTCAAAACACCCATGCTCTGGGCGTTCGGCTTCCTCTTCCTCTTCACAGTGGGCGGCGTGACAGGCATCGTTCTCAGCCAGGCTGCCGTGGACCGCTACTACCACGACACCTACTATGTTGTGGCGCACTTCCACTATGTGATGAGCCTTGGTGCTGTCTTCGCCATCTTCGCGGGGATCTACTTCTACTTCCCCAAGATGACGGGCCGCATGTATCCTGAATGGGCGGGCAAGCTGCACTTCTGGGCGTTCTTCGTTGGTGCAAACCTGACATTCTTCCCGCAGCACTTCCTGGGCCGTCAGGGCATGCCACGCCGCTACATCGACTACCCCGAGGCGTTTGCCTACTGGAACTGGTGGTCGAGCATTGGTGCCTTCATCAGCTTCGCCTCGTTCCTGTTCTTCTTCGGGGTGATGGCCTACGCCCTGCGCCGTGGCGCCGTCGTGACCGAAAACAACCCGTGGAACGAATATGCGGACACGCTGGAATGGACACTGCCCAGCCCACCGCCAGAGCACACGTTCGAAACCCTGCCCAAGCAGGAAGACTGGGACAAAGCGCCGTCGCACTAAGCATTGCGCTAACCTGAAAATCCAAAGGGCTCCGGTGGCGACCGGAGCCCTTTTTAAATTGAACCGTCAAAAAGCTATGCTGCACGCCCCCGTACTGGACCCGTTTTCAATCGCTTGTGTGTTGGTGCTGTTTGCCCTGAGCATCGTCATGTTTCGACGCCAGCTCTCAGCATCAAGACATGCGCTTGTACTTGCGGGATTGTTCGGCGTTATCGTTGCAATGTGGATTGCGGTTGAAACGCTTGGTCTGCTCGCCCAAGGCTCCGACCCAACCACTGACATAATTGCCGCGGCAAACCGCCCCCTCTCGGTCGCCAGCGAATTCACGGTTCCAGCTCTCATTTTTCTATGCCTCAGCGGGTGGCACTGGGTGATGCACCGGTAGCAGAACCAGCCTTTGCGCCCTTTCACCTATGCGATGCACTGGATCATTGTGATCGGGTGGCTTGCCGTAAGCCTTTTGCACCCCACCAACCCTTTTGCGCTCACGCACGAGTTGCCAGACATCCCTGTAGCTGAACGTGTCGCAATCTTGGAACAAAACTCCGCTGCCGTTCGTTTTCATGAACATGCAGTTCTGGGATACATTGCCCTTGTCATTGCGATCTTTGTGCTGCCCCTGGTGCTCTGCTTGCGCCGAAAGGTCTGACCCCCTTCACTTTGCCAGATAGACTTCGGGGTTTGGGGAAAAGCCCCAAGAAACACGTGCAAAAACCGCACTCCCACATGCGTTGTTATGCAATATCACGTAACAAAACTGGGCCATTCGCCGCCCACCTCCCGCTCAAAACGCGCAGATCACCGCCCACGCGCGCGCAAGGCACACAAACCACCTTCCACCGTCTGCACACCGTCCCATATGCAAATCACTACTGCTGCCCGCGGACCGCGTTGCCCGAACATGCGAACCGCTTCCCGCAGGACACCAGACGAAAGGAGCATTTCATGCTGTCGAAAACAATTTTATCCGCTGCCGTTGCAGCCTCGCTCGCCCTTGTGCCTGCCACCCGCGCCGCGGCCGACAAAAAGGACTTTATCGCCGGCGCCATTCTTGGCGGTATCGGCGGCGCAATCATCAACAATGAGGTGCGCAAGAACAAACAGCGCCAGGCCGCCCGTTCGCGCGCCGTGGCGCCCCGCACCTACGCGGCGCAACCGCGCAGCTACTCGGCTCCGAAGAAGAAAAGCTACCGACCTTCAATCCCGGCGACCCCCGAAGGGCGCGAGATCCAGTCCTCGCTCAACTACTTCGGCTTTGACGCCGGTCCGATTGATGGCCAGGTCGGGGGCAAGACCCGCGACGCCATCGCAGACTACCAGCGCTACATGGGCTATCAGGGCACCGGCACGCTCACGACGTTCCAACAGCACCTGCTGACAACGTCCTATCTGCGTGCCGAAGCGGGCGGCAGCCGCACGCTGCAGGACATCGCAAGCCTGCCTGACGGCACCCGTGGCCTGCTGAAGCTCTACCGCGAGGACCTTGCCTCGGGCGGCACGCAACAGCGCAGCCTGAGCCCGGAACCGTCGGCCTCCTATACCGACCTGTAACACCCCCGCCGCTATGCCACCGCCCCTTATACTCCTCCAGGGGGGCGGTGGCACCCTAGCCGCGACAACCTGACCTTCGACTTGTTTCGTGCGCGGCGTATAACATCCATATGCCGTACCGCTGGACAACAGAACCCGAAGCACAGGTGCAGGAACTCCACCTCTGGCCACACAACTCCCTTCCACAAAGGGGTATGGCCGCGTTCGTGCTGGCAACCTTCACCCTCATTCTGATCCCGACACTGCCCTTATTGGGCTCTGTCGTGTTGTGGGGTCTCCTCCCCTTCGCCATGGGGGCCGTCTGGGCGATGTATTTCGCCCTGCGCCGCAACCGTCGCGCGCGCCAGATCATCGAAGTGCTGACACTGGATCCAGACGAAACCCATCTGACCCGCACCGATGCCAATGGCGAGGTGCAGGAATGGGATTGCAACCGCTACTGGACCAAAGTGACCAAGTACGAAGATGAAGGGCCGGTGCCGCACTATGTCACGCTTAAGGGCAAGGGGCGCGAAGTCGAAATAGGTGCTTTCCTGAGTGAAGAAGAGCGCATCGCGCTCTACGACGACCTGACACGCGCCCTGCGGCGTTAACCGGTCTTAACGCCGTCTTTGGGGTGGGGTCCGGAAAATGTGCAGTTTCGGCTCGAAAACACGCAGTTTCGCCAAACAGACCTGAAATCAGTCGCCTTGAGTGGATGCAAAAGCCGCAGTTTCAGGACGAAACTGCGCATTCTTCGCGAACAAATGAGCCAGCGAAGGTGCGAAAAAGCGGGCATTAACCCGCTTTAATGCATCGTGCGATCCCCTTAGTGGGCCGCCGCGCAGAGCCGTTCCTTGACCATCGGACCCACCGCGCCGAAATCCATCTGGCCGGTGTATTTCGACTTGAGAACACCCATGACCTTGCCCATGTCCCGGATGCTCTCGGCACCGACCTCGGCAATGGCGTCATCCACCGCTTTGGCCGACGCATCCGCGCCCAGTTTTTGCGGCAGGAACTCTTCGATGACCTTGATCTCGGCCAGCTCGCGCTCAGCCAGATCAAGTCGTCCACCTTCTTCATAGGTCTTCGCACTCTCGTTGCGCTGCTTGACCATTTTGCCAAGGATCGCAAGGACTTCACCCTCGCCAACCCCGTCATCCTGACCGGCGGCACGGGCGTCGATATCCTTGTCCTTGATGGCGGCGTTGATCAGCCGCAGCGTCGAAAGTCGGTCTGCATCCTTGTCTTTCATGGCCTGCTTGAGCGCGGCCGAAATCTTGGTGCGCAAATCCATTTGATGTCCATCCCCATGGGCACGTGTTGAAGGGTTAAGGTACGTGATACGCTAGGTTGAAGCAAGGGCACGTCAACTCTGTAAATTATTGATTTAAAACAATAAAGTAAATTCACCAATAGGCTTGACCAATACCAGCCCCCACATTAGTTTCCGCCCAATTTGCCTGCACCCGCTGTCTTTGCCCGCATCAGGAAGCCCTGCCATGACCCCTGCCAAACCCACTGCATGCCTTGCCCTTGCCGATGGCACCCTGTTCTACGGACAAGGCTTTGGGGCGACCGGCCAAACACAGGCTGAACTGTGCTTTAACACCGCCATGACCGGCTATCAGGAGATCATGACGGACCCTTCTTATGCCGGTCAGATCGTCACCTTCACCTTCCCCCATATCGGCAATGTGGGCGTGAACCCGGAAGATGACGAAACGGGTGATCCGGTCGCCTCCGGCATGGTTGTCAAGTGGATGCCCACCGCCCCCTCGAACTGGCGCGCAGCCGAAGGGCTGTCGGGCTGGTTGGCATCGCGGGGACGCATTGCAATTGGCGGTGTCGACACACGCCGCCTGACCCGGGCCATCCGGCAGGCCGGCGCCCCGCATGTCGCCCTTGCCCACAACCCTGATGGTGTTTTTGATATCGAAGCGCTGGTCGCTTCCGCCCGCGACTTTGCAGGGTTGGAAGGCATGGATCTGGCCAAGGACGTCACCTGCGCTCAATCCTACCGTTGGAACGAAAAACGCTGGGCCTGGCCTGACGGCTACACTCCTCAGAAGGACCCAAAATTCAAGGTTGTTGCAGTAGACTACGGCGCAAAACGCAACATCCTACGCTGCCTCGCATCCGCCGGATGTGATGTTACCGTGCTGCCCGCAACCGCAACAGCGGACGAGGTGATGGCGCACAAGCCCGACGGTGTATTCCTGTCGAATGGCCCAGGGGATCCCGCAGCTACAGGCGAATATGCCGTGCCGATGATCAGGGACGTTCTGGACAAGGACGTGCCCGTCTTTGGGATTTGCCTCGGCCACCAGATGCTGGCCCTCGCCCTGGGGGCCAAGACGATCAAGATGAACCACGGCCACCACGGTGCAAACCATCCTGTGAAGGACCTCGATACCGGCAAGGTCGAGATCACGTCGATGAACCACGGCTTTGCTGTGGATGCACAAACATTGCCAGAGGGCGTTGTAGAAACACATACGTCACTCTTTGACGGGTCCAACTGCGGTATCCGCGTCGAAGGCAAGCCGGTCTATTCCGTGCAATACCACCCGGAGGCCAGCCCCGGCCCCCAAGACAGCTACTACCTGTTCGAGCGGTTTGCTGAGGCAATGGCCGCTCGCGCCCGTTGAAAACCAAGCGATTACAACAGTCTTAACGACCTGTTAACCACGAGACGCCATTGCTGAAGGTTCCTGAGCCTGGGACCCGCAATGAGCGATCCGCTATTACGTCTGTCTTATCCGCAGCCGGTCACCCGGCCTGTGCGTCCTGCTTTGCCGGTCGGTCGTCAGCTGGTCAATGCCGGACTGATCAGCCAGACGACCTTGCTTGAGGCGCTCGCACTGCAACATCAGCTCGATGCCCCGCTGGGCGAGATACTGGTGGCCGAAGGGCATGTTGAGCCTGATGACGTGCTGGCCGCACTTGCGGTGCAACACGATGCAGATCGTGTAGATCTGGCCATCGATCCACCCAATTCGCTGATGAAACAGGCCATGCCTGCACAGATATGCCAACACTTTGGCATCGTGCCATGGCGTTGGATCGGCAATACGCTTCTGGTGGCTACGGCCCGGCCGGATCAGCTGTCTGCCGTGAGCGACATGCTGGATCAACCCTCCATCACGCTGTTGCCGGTCATCGCATCCATCGACCAAATCCACGACCAAATCACCTTGATCTATGGCGTGCAGCTTGCACATCAGGCCGCGCACAAAGTGCCGCAAGAGGTCAGTTGCCGTACATGGACCCCAAGCATGTTCGCCGCACTCACGCTACTGGCTCTTTTGATGCTGTCTCTGGGGCTGTTTCCCGCCTGGACCGCAACGGCACTTATTGGCTGGGCGGTCTTTACGCTGGCACTGACCACGGGTCTTAAACTGGCCGCGGTCGTTGCCCGGCTGATGCACCGTTTGCCCGCGCAACCCGAACCTGTTTCCACGCCGTTGGCTGGCCGCTTGCCCCGCGTCTCGGTGATGGTTCCCCTGTTCAACGAAGAACGGATTGCAGAGGCGCTGATCACACGCCTGTCCCGCCTGACATATCCCAAGGCCCTGCTGGATGTTGTTCTGGTCCTCGAATCCAAGGACAGCGTGACACGTGCAACCCTCGCCCGCACGCGTTTGCCAAAATGGATGCGCGTCGTGGAAGTACCTGATGACGGCACCATCACCACGAAACCCCGCGCCCTCAACTATGCGCTGGACTTCTGCAAGGGCGAAATCATCGGAGTATGGGACGCCGAAGATGCGCCCGAACCGGATCAGATTGAAAAGGTCGTATCAAAATTTGCGGCTGCGGGCCCTGACGTTGCATGCCTGCAGGGTATGCTTGACTACTACAACGCTCGGCACAACTGGCTCGCGCGCTGCTTCACGATAGAATACGCAAGCTGGTGGCGGCTGGTACTGCCCGGTGTCCAACGTCTTGGGCTGGTTTTGCCCTTGGGCGGCACGACTCTGTTCTTCAGGCGTGCGATCCTCGACGAATTGGGCGGTTGGGACGCACACAATGTAACCGAAGACGCGGACCTCGGCATACGACTGGCACGCCGTGGTTACCGCACCGAATTGATCCCCACTGTCACCTATGAAGAAGCAAACTGTCGCGCCTGGCCTTGGGTGAAACAGCGATCTCGCTGGATCAAAGGGTTTTTCATTACCTATTGCGTACACATGCGGCGACCCAAGGAACTCCTGCGTGATCTTGGCTTCAAAAAGTTTCTCGGCGTACAAGCGATGTTTCTCGCTACGGTCTCGCAATTCGCGGCGCTCCCATTGCTTTGGAGCTTCTGGCTGCCCGCCGCGGGCCTGCCACACCCGGTCACGGCGACACTGGGCGAAACCGCTCTCTGGTCCGCCGCATCATTCTTTATAGCAGCGGAATTGTTGAACATGGCCATCGGGATGCTTGCGGTATCGGACCGCGATCACCGCCATCTCCTGCCTTGGGTTCTGACCCTACCGCTCTATTTCCCGCTCGGCGCCATCGCCAGCTACAAGGCCATCTACGAACTGGTGCGCGCACCGTTCTATTGGGACAAAACCCAGCACGGCACCGCCAGTGGCGATGTAGTCGAACCGATCAAGAACGCGGATTAGGCTTCGTCGCGCCGCGTCTCTGCATCCTGCTTCAATCGGGTCATGAACGCGACCGAGATATGATCACGCAGCGCCTGCCCTGCCTCGGCTTCGTCCTTGGCTTCGATCGCGCACACGATACGGTCATGTTCATCCTGGGCGATGCGCGTGCGGCCATCCGCGGCCAGCGACGTGGTCGCCATCAGCGCCATAGTCCTGTGCACAAGGTCAAGCTGTTGAACAAGGTAGCGGTTGTGTGACGCAAGGTGGATCTGCGTATGGAACCGCCGGTTCGCGCGTGCCAGCGCAGGCGGATCATTGATCAACGCATTGTCGGCCTCCACCATTTCGCGCAGGATGCGCACCTCTTCCGCCGTCGCATGCTGTGCGGCCAGTGATGCAGCCAAGCCCTCAAGCTCACGCCGGACAACATACAATTCGGACATCTGGTTGTGATCGAGCGAGGCAACGATCAGGCTGCGCCCGTCGCGCGACAACAGGGACTGCGTTTCCAACCGTTGCAGCGCCTCGCGCACAGGCGTCCGCGACACGCCAAACCGTTCCGCCAGCTCGCTTTCAACCAACCGATCACCGGGCCGGTAGGTGCCGATGTCGATCGCTTCGAGGATCATGGAATAGGCATCGGTATGTGTCGGGCGTGCGGCGCGCATGGCATCCTCGCAAGTCATTGAATTTCCAAACCATAGTGTGCACGCCCATATGCACGCAACCCCAAGCACTTGCGTACCGGGCGCGCCACGCCTATCCACGACTCCATGCCAGCTGATGATTTTGCACATGTACACTCCTGGGTCTTTGACCTGGACAACACACTCTACCCGCCTGCCGTGCGCCTTTTTGATCAAATCGAAGTGCGGATGGCCGCCTATGTCATGGAGGCTTTGAAGGTCTCACGCGCCGAGGCTGATCGCCTGCGCAAGCATTATTGGCGCACCCACGGCACGACGCTTGCCGGGCTGATGCGGGAACACGAGATCGACCCGCTGCCATTTCTCGAAGATGTGCACGACATCTCCTTCGATCAGCTGTCACCCGACGCCGATCTAGCCGCGCGGATCGATACGCTGCCCGGTCGCAAGATAGTCTACACAAACGGATGCGCGCCCTATGCCGAACGGGTGCTGGCCGCACGCGGGCTGTCGGGCAAGTTCGATGCGATCTATGGTATCGAACATGCGGATTTTCAGCCCAAGCCGGACCGCGCCGCGTTTGATCGCGTCTTTGCCCGCGACGGACTGAACCCCGAACGCGGTGCGATGTTTGAGGATGAACCTCGGAACTTAGCGGCGCCCCATGCCATGGGTATGCGCACCGTTCACGTGGCCCCAGCACGGGCCGATGGGGACCACATTCATCACCACACCGATGACCTAGCAGAGTTCCTGTCCCGGCTCACCGGGTAGGACAGGATGCCACCTTGGCACCGGGACCGGGCGGCATAGTTTGCCTGTATCGGAGGTGCGATATGACCAAAACCTGTGACATCCTGATTTCCGGCGGTGGCATTGCAGGCCTGACCGCTGCGGCTGCTTTTGGATCGGCCGGATTCAACGTCATCTGCGTTGATCCAACCCCACCGGTGACTGAGCGTGAGGCGGAGGGTTCGGACATGCGCACCACGGCAATGCTGCAACCGGCGCGTGACTTGCTTGAGCGTGCAGGCGTTTGGGACGCGCTCGCCCCGCACGGCGCGGCACTTGAGGTGATGCGCATCGCTGACGCCGCCACCGACACAGGTGCGGCACGCGAGGTCAAATCCTTCCGTGCGTCGGACGTGTCTGATCTGCCCTTTGGCTGGAACTTTCCCAACTGGCGCTTGCGGCGCGAACTGGTGGCAAGACTTGATGCCCTGCCAAATGTCGACTTCCAACCGGGAACCGGCACCAGCCGCTTCCTGGGTCGCACAGCAGAAGCGCGGGTCACGCTGAGCGACGGAACAAGTATCAAAGCCAAACTGGTTGTGGCCGCGGATGGCCGCAACTCGCCCGTGCGACAGGCAGCCGGAATTGGGGTCACAACCAAGCGCTATGGTCAAAAGGCACTGGCCTTTGCCGTCACGCATCCAATTCCGCACGACAATGTCTCGACCGAAGTGCACCGCACGGGTGGTCCGTTCACGCTCGTTCCGCTGCCAGACCACGAAGGCATGCCTTGCTCAGCCGTTGTGTGGATGGATGACGGTGCAAAGTCGGTGGCCCGCATGGCGTTGGAGACCGCGGAATTCGAAGCAGAGATGAGCAAACGCAGTTGCCATATACTCGGGCCGCTCACCCTCGCCTCGCGCCGCACGATCTGGCCGATCATCAGCCAGATTGCCGAACGTTTGAGCGGCACACGCGTAGCTCTGATTGCCGAGGCCGCCCACGTCGTACCGCCGATTGGGGCGCAGGGGTTGAACATGTCGCTGGCCGATACCGCGACGCTGCTCGATCTGGTGATGGATCAACCCGAAAACCTGGGGGATGCGGCAATGCTCGCCCGCTACCATAAGGCGCGCTATGGCGATATCCGCATGCGCGTGACGGGCATCGACCTCTTGAACCGGGCAAGCCAGGCCACATCACCACTGGCTCGCGATGCAAGGGCGCTCGGCCTGAACACGTTGCATGAGATCACTCCTATCCGCAAATCACTGATGGAATTGGGGTTGGGCGTACGACGCGCGGGGTAAGGCAGACCCTTGGTTCGCCGGGCGCACGGCACGTGCGCCTTACAGCACCTGATCTACGACACGCCGGAGCCGCGCGATCGTGCGGTCCACGTCATAAAGTTTGTCCAAACCAAATAGCCCGATGCGGAACGTCCGGAAATCAGCGGGCTCATCACATTGCAAAGGCACCCCCGCAGCGATTTGCATGCCCTGCGCCGCAAAACGCTTGCCGGTCTGGACATCAGGATCGGCGGTATAACTCACCACCACACCCGGAGCGCCAAACCCATCCGCTGCAACCGACGTCACACCTTTCTCAGCCAGCATGGCCCGCACGGCATTGCCCAACGCCCATTGCGCGTCCTTCAACTTGTCGAACCCGTACGCTTGCGTCTCAACCATCGTGTCACGGAAATCACGCAGCGCATCTGTTGGCATCGTCGCATGGTACGCATGACCACCGTTTTCATAGGCCTGCATGATCTGGTGCCACTTCTTGAGATCAATGGCAAAGCTGTCGGATGTTGTCTCTTCCATCCGTGCCACTGCGCGGTCAGACAGCATCACCAAGCCCGCACAGGGCGATGCGCTCCAACCCTTTTGCGGGGCAGAGATTAGCACATCGACACCTAAGGCACGCATATCCACCCACGCACAACCCGACGCGATGCAGTCGAGAACCATCAACGCGCCAACTTCGTGCGCGGCTGTCGCCATCGCAGCCACATAGTCGTCGGGCAGGATCACTCCGGCACTTGTCTCAACATGCGGGGCAAAAACCACATCCGGTTTTTGATCCCGAATGGTTGTCACGACCTCGTCGATCGGGGCCGGGGCAAAAGGCGACGGCGACGCGTTTCCGGTCTGCCGCGCTTTCAACACGGTCGTATTGCCGGTCAGCCCCCCGGTTTCGAAAATCTGGCTCCAGCGGTAGGAAAACCATCCGTTGCGCACCACCAACACATCTGCGCCGCGCCCGAACTGGCGGGCCACAGCCTCCATCCCAAAGGTGCCGCCGCCCGGCACCACAACCACCGCATCGGCGGCGTAGACCTCTTTCAGCATGAATGAGATGTCGTTCATCACGCCTTGAAAGGCTGCACTCATATGATTGAGCGAACGGTCGGTGAAAACGACGGAAAACTCCTCAAGACCTTGCGGATCAACGGTATCAAGCAATGCGGGCATAATGCAGTCCTTTCTCTTTCCGCAGGACATAGCGGCTTGGGCCAGGCAGAACAAAGCCTATCACCGTATACATTCGCGGCAGTGCGGCATGGCGCGTCGCCTATGGGAACGGTTTTCAGCCAATGGGCCCCGGTCGGCGCTCTTCACTCAGCAGCACGTTCGCTTCAACCTCACCCGCACCGGGCAAAGTCATGATCCGGCGCCGCAGCACGCGCTCAAAGTCAGGTAAGTCGCGCGCCACCACCCGCAGGCGGTAGTCATACAGCCCCAGCACATGCTCAACGGTCTGCACTTCAGGGATGGCCGAGACCGCGCGTTCAAAATCCTCAAGGCTCACCCGACCCTTGGTCGCCAACTTCACCCCCAGAAAAACTGTCACACCGAAACCCAGCTTTTCCGCATCAAGGCTCAACCGCTGTCCACGGATCACGCCAGCCTCGCGCAACCGCTTGATGCGCCGCCATGCGGCAGGCTGCGAAAGCCCACAAGCCCGCCCGATGGCTCCTGCCCCCTGCCCCGCGTCGTCGACCAACAAACGCAGAATGGCGAAATCCGTATCATCCAGATCGATCACAGCGGCAATGCCTCATCACTCTTGATCCGCGCCACCTGCATCAGAGCCTCGATATCCGCGATATGGGGCAAGGTCAGGATACGGCTGCGATAAATGTGCTGATAGTGCGGCATGTCGCGCGCGATGACGGACAGGCGTACGTCCACACGCCCCAGAAAGGTCTGGATTTCGATGACTTCGGGCACCTCTCGTGCTGCTTCGATGAAGTCATCGAAGGCACGCGCTTGTGTCTTATCCAACGTGACGCGCAAGGACACCTCGACCGCGTAACCCAGTGCAGCCCAATCGATCACGGCCTGCACCGACTTGATCACCCCCGCGTCGCGCAGCTTGGCCTGCCGTCGCGCAAGTTGCCCTGGACTGACCCGTGCGCGTTCCGCCAGTTCCGCGGGGGCAAGCGTCGGGTCGGACTGCCATTGCCGCAGGATACGACGATCCGCATCATCTAACATGATTTCTCCATATTTAATCTCGTTTGGCGCATGAGTTTGTCTTCATACTGCCAAATAAACTCAAAACACAACGCTGACCAGAGGCAACAGCCTGCGTATAACGCCCCTCAGCAACCAAACCCGGAGGGACTGACATGCGCGTGTATTATGACCGCGATTGCGACATCAACCTGATCAAGGACATGAACGTGGCCATCCTCGGCTACGGCTCCCAAGGCCACGCCCACGCGCTGAACCTGCGCGACTCGGGCGCCAAGAACGTTGTCGTCGCCCTGCGCGAAGGCTCCGCATCCATCGCCAAGGCCGAAGGCGAAGGCCTCAAAACGATGGGCATCGCCGAGGCGGCAGCCTGGGCCGACCTGATCATGTTCACAATGCCCGATGAACTGCAGGCCGAAACCTACAAGAAATACGTACACGACAACATCCGTGAAGGTGCCGCGATTGCCTTCGCCCACGGCCTGAACGTCCACTTCGGCCTGATCGAACCCAAGCCCGGCATCGACGTGGTGATGATGGCGCCCAAGGGACCCGGCCACACCGTGCGCGGCGAATATGTCAAAGGCGGCGGCGTGCCCTGCCTCGTGGCCGTCGACAAAGACGCATCAGGCCGCGCACTGGAAATCGGTCTGTCCTACTGCTCGGCTATCGGCGGTGGCCGCTCGGGCATCATCGAAACCAACTTCCGCGAAGAATGCGAAACCGACCTCTTCGGTGAACAGGCCGTTCTGTGCGGTGGCCTCGTGGAACTGATCCGCATGGGCTTTGAAACGCTGGTCGAGGCGGGCTACGCACCCGAGATGGCGTATTTCGAATGCCTGCACGAAGTGAAGCTGATCGTGGACCTGATCTACGAAGGCGGCATTGCCAACATGAACTACTCGATCTCGAACACGGCCGAGTACGGTGAATACGTTTCCGGCCCCCGTGTCCTGCCCTACGACGAGACAAAAGCTCGGATGAAGGCAATCCTGACCGACATCCAGACCGGCAAATTCGTGCGTGACTTCATGACGGAAAACGCGGTTGGTCAGCCCTTCTTCAAAGGCACACGTCGCATCAACGACGAACACCAGATCGAAGAAACGGGCGAGAAGCTGCGCGGCATGATGCCGTGGATCTCGGCTGGCAAGATGGTCGACAAGTCCAAGAACTAAGTTGTCCTACGGAAAAGGCGCCCAATTAGGCGCCTTTTTCATCCAACAGCGGCGGCGTAACGCTCGCCCAATACGAAATCCCAACCGCTGTCATAGTTCTCACGCTTGGCGTGGGCCTCATCTGCCCAGACTTCCCAACCACTATGGGTCAGCGTGACACGCGTCTTGGCCTCGTTGATCGCATCGAACTGAACATCAACGCGTGTTGCGGAATCCGCATTGCTGCCCGGGTGCCAAGTCATTGCCAGATTTCGGCCCACCTCGAACTCCAGCACTTTGCCCCAGTCACTGCGTGTACCGTCATACATCGTCTCATACACTGCCCCGCCCACGTGCGGTTCGATTGTCACTGCAAGCGCAGCTTTCCCTGTCGCGGCTGACACCGCGTGCCGATCCATCGGCCACCAGGTCGCAATTCGGGTGACAAAGATATCGAATGCACGGTCAGCCGCACATGGTACGTCAATTGTTTTGATGATTGGACTGGTCATGCGCCGTGCCCTCCATTTGCTGAACATCCTCGGCAAACTCCTGCATCACCGCATCCCAGAACTTATCAAGATAGGCCCGCAACTCCGCGAGTCCTTCGGCCCTGACCGAGTAGATGCGCCGCGTTCCCTCGGCGCGCGCATGCACCAGGCCAGCATCTGACAGAACCTTCAAATGCTGTGAAACCGCCGGTCGAGATACAGGAAGGTTGCGCGCCAGAACTGCAACTGAACTGGGCGAATGGGCCACTGCCTCGAACACGGATCGCCGCGTCGGATCAGAAAGGGCTGCAAGCGATTCTTCGTAAGCCATGACTTACGGTAAGCAATAGCTTACGGTTTGTCAAAGCCGTGGAAATGCAGCATCAAACGAATGTTGCCCCATGGGTGTCATCAGAACGGCGCGGCTGCCCGCATCCCGTCGCATCCACCCTTGCCCCTCCATCCGGGTCAGCATGGCACGACCAAGCGAACCGGCCAGATGGTTGCGCCGTTCGGACCAGTCAAGGCAGGTCCGGCACAAAAGGGTCCGCCCCTTCTCAAGCGCCGCCAGATCAATGCCGAACCCGGATGCAAAGTCGCGCCCAGTCCCGGTCAGTATGACGTCTTCACCATCTTCAGCCAGCAAGTCACGCGCGATCAGGCTGCGATACATCTGCACCCCCATCCGTCCGGCCAAGTGATTGTAACACACCCGCGCCACCTGCATCTGAGCATCCTTCGGCCCTGTCCGCACCCGCGTGGCGCCACGCCGTGCGGCCAATCCCATCAGGGCTTCCAGCACACCCGCAACCTCGGCATCCGCAAGATGAAAGTATTTGTGACGCCCTGATTTGCGCGGGCTGACGAGATCCGCGTCCGTCAGCTTGGACAAATGCCCACTGGCCGTGGACAACCCCACGCCCGCTTCTTCGGCCAATTCGGACGCGGTCAGTGCGCGCCCGTCCATCAAGGCGGTGAGGATATTGGCACGCGCCGGGTCACCGATCAACGCCGCGATTTGCGAGATATCTGGACCTTCTTTCATAGTTCGACCGTAACCGAAGTATTGACGCAAGTCAAAGTGCTACACCGGCGGCGTGAACGAAAGGACCCCATATGCTGACCTGCATCATTCAATATCAGATCGACCCAACCAAACGCGCGGCCTTTGCCGAGTATGGTCAACGATGGGGCGAAGCGATCCCACGCTGCGGCGCAGACCTTGTGGGATATTTTGCGCCGCACGAAGGATCATCCACGCTCGCCTATGGCATCTATCACATTGAAAACCTTGCCGCTTACGAAGAATACCGCGCCCGACTCGCCGCAGACCCGCTGGGACGTGAGAATTACCTGTTTGCACAATCCGAGAAATTCATTCTCAAAGAAGATCGGACATGGCTGACCAACGTCTCAATGCCGCAGGGAGGTTCCACATGATCGCTGTCATCTTCGAGGTTTGGCCCAAGGACGGGCATCGCACCCCCTATCTGAACAGGGCCGCTGCGCTCAAAGAACACCTTGGCGACATCCCCGGGTTCATTTCGGTCGAGAGATTCGAGAGCCTTGTGGAGCCGGGCAAGCTGCTGTCGCTGTCGTTCTGGGAAGATGAGGCCGCCCTCGAACATTGGCGCAAGCTGCCGGAACACCGCGACGCACAATCCGCAGGACGCGATATCCATTTCGACAACTACCGCCTACGTGTGGCGGGGGTGATCCGTGACTATGGCATGACGGAACGAGACGAGGCGCCCGCCGACAGCAAGGCGCTGCATGACCGATAGCCCGCGCATCACCGCAGCCAGTTGGGTGATGGTGGCCATCCTCGGTTTCACCTGGGGTGGCACCTTTCTGGTGACCGAGATTGCCCTGACCGGGATCACCCCGTTCTGGCTGGCCGCTGGGCGCATTTGCTTTGCCGCCATATTGATGGTCGCCATTTGGACTGCACTTGGTGCCCGCTTGTTCAAAAGCCCCGTGCCATCGGGCACGTGGTTGTCGTTGGGCGCAATTGGCGGGTTCAGTTCCGCGATCCCTTTCATGCTGCTGGCATGGGGACAACAATACGTCACCTCGGGTTTTGCAGGTGTTTCGATGGCATCCGTCGCGCTGATCGTGCTGCCGTTGGCACATCTGCTGGTTCCTGGCGAACGCATGACCGTGCGACGTAGCCTCGGCTTTGTCATCGGGTTTGTTGGTGTCTGTATCCTGATCGGCGGCCAAGCTTTTGAGGCCAGCGGCGCCCAGTTAGAGACCGCTGGACGGATTGCCTGCATCGGGGCGGCAAGTTGCTACGGCATCTCATCCATCCTGATGCGGCGCCTGCCGCCGGTGGATCCGATCGGGCTTTCGACTGTTCTGCTGCTGATCGCCGCTCTGATCGTGCTGCCCGCCGCCTGGATTGTTGAGGGGCCGCCGCCCCTGCCGAACACACAGACTGTCGTGGTCATCGCCTTTCTCGGGCTGATCCCCACAGCGGCGGCCAACATGCTGCGCGTCTTGGTGATCCGCAGCGCAGGGCCAGTCTTCATGTCGATCACGAACTACCAGGTGCCGATCTGGTCCGTTGTCATGGGCGCTGCACTCCTGAACGAACCACTGCCTCCAAGCCTGCTTTGGGCCATGTTGCTGATCCTCGCCGGTGTGGGCCTAAGCCAATACGGCGCACTACGTAGGCTGTTCGTACGCTGATCCCTGCTTCATTTCGTCAAGTACACCGCCCCCGGGAGAGCCCGGTAGGCATCACGGCGCGACGGCTGCCTCTACCGCTTTGACGACGTGCTCCACACTGGCGTTAAGCACGGTTTCGTCTTCGCTTTCCGCCATGACCCGGATCAGCGGCTCGGTCCCGGATTTGCGGATCAGCAACCGACCGTTGCCATTCAACTGGCCCTCGGCCTCGGTGATGGCCGTCTTGACGCTGTCCATATCCAGCGGAGCCTGCCCGGCAGCGAAACGTACATTCTTGAGAAGTTGAGGAACGGGGTCAAAAACATGCAGTACCTCGCTGGCCTGCTTGCCGGACTGCACCAGTTCCGCCAGGAATTGCAGCCCCGCCATAAGTCCGTCGCCAGTCGTGGCGTAGTCGGTCATCACGATGTGACCCGATTGCTCACCGCCCAGATTGAAGCCACCCTCGCGCATGCGTTCAACCACGTAGCGGTCGCCCACACCAGTGCGCTCCAGACCAACACCGCGCCCTTGAAGGAAGCGCTCAAGGCCCAGATTGGACATGACTGTCGCGACAAGCGCATTGCCCTTGAGCCGCCCCTCAGCCGCCCAGCGGGCCGCCATGAGGCCCATGAACTGATCGCCGTTGCCCACACGCCCCTTTTCATCCAGCAGGATGACCCGGTCAGCATCCCCATCAAGGCAAATGCCGACATCGGCGCCATGCGCCACAACCGCTTCCGCTGCCGTTTGGGGCTGGGTGGACCCGCATCCCTCGTTGATATTGTGCCCGTTCGGCGCCACCCCGACCGGGATGACCGTGGCCCCAAGTTCCCAAAGGGCTTCGGGTGCCACGCGGTAGGCGGCGCCATTCGCGCAATCCACAACCACCTTCAGTCCGTCCAGCCGCATCTGGCGCGGGAACGAGGATTTCACACGTTCCACATAGCGGAAGCGACCATCATCAATCCGCTTCGCACGCCCGATTGTCCCCGCGGGGACAGGGTCAACCCCTTGGGACACAAGGTTTTCTATTTCCGCTTCCGCCGCATCGCTCAGCTTGTAGCCATCGGGACCAAAGAACTTGATACCGTTGTCATGGGCGGGGTTGTGGCTGGCTGAAATCATCACGCCCAGATCGGCCCGCATGGATCGCGTCAGCAACCCGACGGCCGGTGTTGGCACCGGCCCCAGCAGCAAGACATTCATGCCCGTGCTGGTCAGACCTGCCGTCAGCGCGTTTTCAAACATGTATCCGGACAGGCGCGTATCCTTGCCAATCACTACGCGGTGCACACTGTCGCCATCCCTGCGAAAGTACCGCCCCACTGCCGCGCCGATGCGCAGCGCCATCTCGGCCGTCATGGGCGCGGTGTTGGCCGTGCCGCGGACGCCGTCCGTCCCGAAAAGCTTTGTCATGCTAGCGATGTGCCACGGAAGCGCGCCACAGCGCAATGGCCTGCGCGTGTTCGGCAACGTCATGCGCACGAATGATCTGCACACCTTGGGCAAGGGCGGCAAGGGCCACGGCCACCGAACCGGGCGCACGGGCGGAGGCTTCGGGCGCGTTGCCGATGGTGCCAATGAACCGCTTGCGCGACGCACCCAAAAGGATCGGCACACCAAGGCTGTGAAACAGGCTGATCCGGTTCAGCAGGGTCAGGTTGTGATCCAGCGTCTTGCCAAACCCGATGCCGGGGTCAGCGATGATCTTGTCCCTGGCAATGCCCGCCGCCTGCAATGCCGAAATCCGTTCGGCGAGAAAGTCATAAACGTCGAGTAGAACGTCACTGTAAAATGGATTGTCCTGCATGGTCTGCGGATCACCCTGCGCATGCATCACGCAAACAGGCACACCGCGCGTGGCGCAGAGCGTGGCAAGAGCAGGATCGTAGGTAAAGCCCGACACATCGTTGACAATGGACGCACCGGCATCCAGCGCCGCCTCTGCGACCGCAGCCTTGCGCGTATCAATAGAAATGGGCGTGGTCACGCCTGCAGCGCGCAGGTCGCGGATCACCGGCGCAGTACGCGCGATTTCTTCATCCATGTCCACTGTTGCAGCGCCCGGCCGGGTGCTTTCGCCCCCGATATCGAGGATATCTGCGCCCTGCTTTATCAACGCCTGACCATGCGCTACTGCATCGTGGCGCGCGTTGTGCTGTCCCCCGTCCGAGAAGCTGTCGGGTGTAGTATTCAGGATGCCCATGATCTGCGGCGCAGACCCAGGGTCTCGAAACCGCGCGCGTTCGACATCTGTTAAGTCAGACACCGGAACGATATGTGCGGCGTCGGTACGTGACAGGGTTTCGGCATGTGTGAACCAGCACCCGCCAAAGACAATCGCCTCATCCGGACGGGCTGGTCCCACCTGCATCAACGGGCGGACATACCGCATTACAGCTTGGCCTGATCCACGGGAACCGCGCGCAAAGCAACCGGGGCATCCTTGGGACCATCATCGCCAATCACAAGCATTTCCAGAACGTCAAACGTGGCTGCAAACCACGATGCCAATGCGACAGCATCCGCGCCTTTAGCAGAGGGGCCGTCCACCGCATCCAAAACGATCTTGGAGGGCGCCCAGACGCAGGCCTGACCGTTCCGCATGGCCCAATCCAGCTCGGTCCGGGTGTCCACGACCTTGCACCGCGAGTCACGGGCCGCGAGCACCCACGCATTCTGTTCGATGGCGAGCAAGTCGATGCGCCGTTGCGCCAGCGGGTGGCTGGCCTCAGGCGCGTCAATATCGGCGGGCCCAACACAGAAGATCAGGGGGCGGCCCATCGCCTCAAGCTGATCAATCCAACCACTCAGGTTTTCGGAGGCTATGGCCTCATTGGACAGATACACCAGTTCGGGGTGCATCACGTCCTCTTCCATATCCTCGGTCGCGACGGGACGGGCCGTGCCCCGGCTGCGCACAATCTCGACCCCCAGCGCGCCCGGGCCACGGTCCAGTTTCTCGATGCGGACAAAGACACGCATCGCCTGCGGTTCCATCAGGATGCGGTCGGCCACACGTTCGGACAGGGTTTCAAGCAGGTTCAGACGTTCGGCGGCCAGTTCATAGGCGATCGCCTCAGTCACCTTGTCATAGGACAGGATGCGATCCACGTCGTCATCAATCGGACCGGTGAGCGGGCGCACCTCGACCACGATGTTGAAACAGATGCGCTGCGTGACTCCACGCTCGGCCTGAAAGGCGCCGATTTCGACCTCGACCGTGTGGTCGCGGACCGAGATGCGATCCAGTGGTGCCGATGTGGCAGTTGCTTCCGACCGTTCAGACGGATGGGAAAAGGCAAGACGGATTTCGGACGCCATGATGCGGACCTATGCAGTCAAAGTTGCGTCCTTCTACCCAAGCTGTCCCCGCGGGGACAGGGGCAAAGACGCCGCCCTTGGGCCCGAAAACGTCAGTTTGAGGCGGTGCGGAAGGTGTGCCGATAAAAGACATGCACGCCGATGGCAGCCGTCTTGGTGTAAACGCGGCTCCAGCGTGGGCGCACTGCGGTCGTGTGATAGTGCGTTGCACCTTCTGTCAGGGCAGGCGCACGACCATCCAGAACGGTTCGGGCCACTTTGGACACACGCTCAAAGGCGCGTTGCTCGCGGATGGTTTCCGGAGCGCCATCGCAGGTATAGGTAAATTGACACTGGTACTTGCGCCCCGTCCCTTGATTGATCACGCCACAGACACTGTCGGGAAAACGGGCGCTGCGCACACGGTTCATAATGACCTCGGCCACGGCAAATTGACCTTTGACCGTTTCTCCACGCGCCTCGAAGTAAAGTGCCTCGCTCAGGCACCGCCAATGTGCATCACCCAAGGCTTTGGGCTGTGCATCAACCCAGCTGCGCGAAAACGATATGTCGGTATTCCTGTCCGGTTCCGTCAGCAAAGCCGCAAGCCGTGTTGACGGCACACCTCGCAATCCACGATTCTCCGCGTTTCGCAACGCCTCACCAGTTACACTCGTATTCTCGGCATCTGCCGCAGCAAGCTGCGTCCCTGCCAGCATGGACCATGCCAGCAGCGCCTTTACCAAACGTCGCATTGATCACCCCAGGATCGTTTCCGATCAGCGGCATTTAGGGAAAATTGACCAGTTCGTCCAGTTTTTGGGCGATTTGGTCGCACATGGCCGCTATGCGTGGGCGCGATATCGCTTGTGAGATGCCTCAGCATACTGTGGCGAATGGAGCGGAAACCTACCCGATTTTGTGGGAAATTGCCAATTGAGCGGAAGCCAGCCGAGCCACCGGAACCCTGAACGGAGAACACGAAACATAGTCAAAACCAGCCTGCCGACAGAAGGCGATTGATTCGGGGTTGCCGCCATGTTCACCGCATATGGACAGCGTCACGTCCGGCCTGGCCGCCCGCCCGCGTTCTGAACCAAGTTTGAGCAACTCGCCGACACCATCGATATCGAGAGAGTGAAACGGGTCTTCGACAAAGACCTCTTGCCTGACATAGTCGGACATGAACCGCCCAGCGTCGTCCCGCGACAATCCATATGTCATCTGTGTCAGGTCGTTCGTGCCAAAGGACAGGAAGCTACAGTGCTGCGCGATGTCACCCGCCCGTAGCGCCGCGCGTGGCGTTTCAACCATGACGCCAAGACGGTAGTCAAAGTCCTCTCCCCTTTCAGCTGCAACGGCCGCCGCAATTGCGTCGACGCGTGTGCGCACCAACTCGACCTCCCTCTTGGCGCTCACCAGCGGGATCATGATCTCGGGTACGACTGGCGCACCGTCACGGCCAGCATCAAGCGCTGCTTCGAAAATCGCACGGGCTTGCATATCGTAAATCTCGGGGACGGTCACCCCAAGACGCACGCCGCGCAGACCGAGCATCGGGTTATATTCGGTCATCGCCTCGATCCGACGGGTGACATCGGACAGGGGCAGGTTCAGCGCATCAGCAAGCTCGCGTTGACCGTTGCGATCGGTGGGCAGAAATTCGTGCAGCGGCGGGTCAAACAGGCGGATACAAACCGGCTTGCCCTGCATGATGCGGAAAAGCTGGTTGAAGTCAGTCCGCTGCATGGGCAAGAGCCGTTCCAGCACCGCCCGCCTGTCGTCGCTGGTTTCGGCAAAGATCATCTCACGCATGAGCGTCAGTCGACCCGGCTCGAAGAACATGTGCTCTGTCCGGCACAACCCGATGCCTTGGGCATTGAAATTGCTTGCGGTTTTGGCGTCGGCTGGTGTGTCGGCATTGGCGCGGATGTCGATATCGCGCTCGGCGTCGGCCCAATCCATCAGGTCGGTAAACGCGTCATCAAGGGCCGCTTCCTGCATCTTGGGCGCGCCCAAAAGGATCGTACCATTGGTGCCGTCCACGGTGACGACGTCGCCCGCGGCGACTGTGCGCCCGTCCGGCGTCGTCAACAGCCCTTTGCGGGTCTGGAAGCGGATGTCGCTCACCCCCACCACGCAAGGCAGTCCAATGCCGCGCCCGATCACAGCCGCATGGCTGGTGATCCCGCCACGTTCAGTGATAACGGCCTTGGCCGCATGCATACCCCGAATATCCTCAGGCGAGGTTTCGCGGCGGACGAGGATGCAATCCTCGTTTCGAGCCGCGCTTGCTTGTGCTTCATTGGAGGAAAACACCAGCTTGCCTGTGGCAGCACCAGGGCTGGCGGCAATTCCGGTGCCGAGAATGTCACGCTTGGCATGGCGATCCACCTGCCGGTGCAACAACTCATTCAATGCGCGCGGTTCGATCCGCATCAGTGCCTCTTGCCGCGGAATGATTCCGTCACGCGCAAGCTGTACGGCAATCCGGACCGCTGCGCGGGAAGAGCGCGCCACGCGTACACCGTCAAGAATATGCAAGCGCCCGTTTTCAATGGTGAATTCGACCTGCATCTCTTCGCGCAGTTTGGTGCGCATTAGGCGGGCGTGCTCAACCAATTGGGCGAAAACATCCGGCACCAGCTCCTCAAATGAGGGGCCACGGGGGTCTCGTGTGATAAATAGCGACTTTGCATCGCTCCGCAGGGCGTCGCGGCCCTGGCTTTGGCGCAAATAGCGCCCCGTGATCTGCGGCATGCCGGTCTTTGACGACACCAGCTGCAGGACGCCCGACCCGCTTTCGCCCTGCCCGACGCCAAAGGCCATTTGCTGTACGATCAGGCCCAGACCTGCTTCTGCGGGGGCGCCTTTGGCCTGCCGCAGCAGGCGGGCGGAGGTGCCTTCCCACGCACGGGCCATGGATTTGAGAACGCCTGCCAATTGTTCGGCTTGCGTTGCAGGGAACGCGAATTCCGTTTCAATTTCATAAGCTTCCAAGGTCTGTCGCAGCGCGTCCGGCCCTTCGCCAGTCACGTCATCGAACATGTCCGGGTCCAAGCGGTCGACATGGATGGCGTAGCTTTGCACGAAGCGCGTGAACAGCGCCGCAGCAGCGTCAGCGCCAAGCGTGTCGCAGAGCGCCGCGTACCGTGTTTTGTTCATGCCGACATTAAGGATGGCGGAGGGGCCGCCCCAATCCGGGTCCTCGGACGAGGGGCGGACGCAGAGCAGCGCCTCGTCCGGGAATTGGTCAAGAATCGCTGGAATATCAGGGAGATGGCCGCTGGCGATGTCGTGCACGGCATCGAAGGACAGCGCCACCGTGGGCGGCACCGGCAGGTCGAGCCGGGTCAGCCGTTGCAGGCATTTTGCCCGCCCGCCATGGGTTTCGGTGGCGATGGGGGCGGTGGGGGTGACCAAGGTGGTGTTCGGGTTATTCTGCACTGCGGCATCGCTCCTTTGCGAGGCGCAGCATAGCTGTAAAGCTTGACCGCACAAGGGTTTAGGATGTGCAACTTTCGGCCTGTGACAGGGGGACACCCCCGGTGCAGCATCCGTACACCCCCTGTACACCGGGCGCGGGCGCAGAAACGCGGGTGCGCGCAACGGTTTTCGAGCGTTGGAAGGGGGCCAGCCCCCTTACCCCCGAAGTTTATCTGGCAAGATGAAGGAGATCAGCCTTCGACTTTGGTGAGGTCCGCGACCGACAGGCACAGCGTGCGGATGCGGCTGAGCAGGTTGAGGCGGTTTCGGCGGACCGTTTGGTTGTCGGCGTTGATCTGGACGGCCTCGAAGAAGGCGTCGATGGGGCCGCGCAGGGTGGCCATGGCGGACATGGCGGCTGCGAAGTCCTGCGCCTCCATCGCCGGGGCGATCTTGGCCTCGGCGGTATCGAGGGCTTCGAACAGGGCGGTTTCCTGCGGTTCCTCGGCGAATTTGATGTCGGCGCCGTACGAGTATTCGACCCCGTCGGCGTCCTCGGCCTGGGTCAGGATGTTGTTGGCGCGTTTGAAGCCCTGGATCAGGTTTTCGCCATCGTCCGTGGCGAGGGTTTCGGACAGGGCACGGGCCCGTTTGACCAGCAGGGTGAGGTCGTCGTTGTTCTGCATCGCGATGCAGGCGTCGATGATGTCGTGGCGAATGCCTTGGTCGCGCAGGTGGACTTTGAGGCGGTCGTGGAAGAAGGCGAGGAGGTCGCTAGCAAGAGGTAGTGTCTTTGAGCCAACATCGTTGAAACCGAAGGAATGCAGTACTCCCTCTCTATCCGCCTTGATCGCATCAAACTTGGATTGAAAATCGGCATCAAGCCGCAGGTTTTTTTCAAGGTCCTCGCACTCGTCCGAGGATGTGCTTTCCGCGAGCATGGCAACGTGAAGACCAATGCGTGCCGCAAAGGCATTTTTTAAAGCAAGTGCCAACTTGTTATCCAACACCAGCCGAATAATGCCCAACGCCGCCCGACGCAGCGCATACGGGTCTTTCGATCCTGTCGGCTTCTCCTCAATCGCCCAAAAACCAGTCAGCGTGTCCAGCTTGTCCGCCAGTGCGACAGCAACCGACACCGGCGCAGTCGGCACATCATCCGACGGACCCAGTGGCGAATAATGTTCCTCGCACGCTTCCGGAACGCCGTCATTGTGACCCGCGGCTTCTGCGTAGTATTTGCCCATGATCCCTTGCAGTTCAGGGAATTCGTAGACCATTTCGGAGGCGAGGTCGGCTTTGGCAATCCGGGCGGCCTCGGCGGCGAGGTCGGGTTTGGCGCCGACCACTGGCGCAAGTTCGCGGGCCAGTGCTTCGATCCGGGCGACGCGCTCGGCTTGAGATCCAAGTTTGTTGTGGAAGGTGACGTCAGCCAATGGCTTTGCCATGCCTTCAAGTCCAACTTCACGAACGGTGCGCAAGTCATTCTCCCAGAAGAACTTTGCGTCCGCCAGCCGCGCGCTCAGCACCTTTTCGTTGCCCGCCAAAATCGTAGCCCCATTGTCCGCCGTTTCGCGGTTGGCCACGGTGATGAACCGTTCGATCCGGCCCGTTTTGGGGTTCCGAACTGAGAAGAACTTTTGGTGCTCTTTCATCGAGGTTTGCAGCACCTCGGGCGGCAGGTCCAAAAAGTCATCGCCGATCTTGCCCATCAGCACCACGGGCCACTCGACCAGCCCCGCGACCTCGGCCAGCAGGCCTTTGTCCTCGACCACCTCCAGCCCGGACGCAAAGGCCGCGTTGGTCGCGTCGTTCCAGATACTGTTGCCCCGTTCGGAGGCGTCCAGCACCACGTGGGCGCGGGCAAGCTTGGCGCTATAGTCGTCAAAGGACGTGACGGCGAAGCGGCCCGGGGCCATGAAGCGGTGCCCTTCGGTGGTGTCGCCGAAGGTGATGCCATCAACCTCGCCCGGTACGACGCTGTGCCCTGCCTCATCCGTCAGGATACAGAGGACCGAGTGCAGCGGACGCACCCATTTCAGCGCGCCAGTACCCCAGCGCATGGATTTGGGCCATGGGAAATTGCGGATCGTCGCCTCAAGCACCTCGGCAATGATCTCGGCCGCGGGACGGCCCGGTTTTTCGATCACGGCAAAGAGCACGTTACCCTTGGGCGTCTCGCGCTCCTCGACCTGGTCGCGGGTCAGGCCCGCGCCGCGCAGGAACCCTTCGATCGCCTTTTCGGGCGCGTCGGCCTTGGGGCCTTTGCGCTCTTCCCGGGTGGTGGGGCTTTGATCCAGCAGACCTTCGACCGTCAGCGTCAGGCGGCGCGGCGTGGTAAAGGCGGCGGCAGAGGCGTAGGTCAGCCCAGCCTCGACCAGACCGTTAGTGGCCAGCTTTTGCAGGTCCTCGCCCGCGCGTTTTTGCATGCGTGCGGGGATTTCTTCGGAGAAGAGTTCGATCAGAAGGTCAGGCATTGGGACGCTCTAGAGATTGACGAAGAATTGGATAGCGATGGCGTTGGCAATATCGACAAAGAAGGCCGAGACCAAGGGCAGGATGACAAAGGCCATGGGCGACGGGCCATATCGTTTGGTCACGGCCGTCATATTGGCAATGGCCGTGGGGGTGGCGCCGAGGGCAAAGCCGCCGAACCCTGCCCCCAGAACGGCGGCCCGGTAGCCGCCGCCCATGAGCGGGAACAGGATGAAGATCACGAAAGCCAGTGTGGCCAGCGTTTGCAGCGCGAGGATCAACCCGATGGCCGCCCCCAGTTCAACCAGTGTCCAGAGTTGCAGGGACATGAGCGACATGGCGAGGAACGCGCCGAGTGCGATTTCAGAGATGAGCGCCAGTGCGGGGGTCCGCGCCACGGGGATTGCGTTTGGAAACAGCGCGCTGCGGGTGTTGGCGATCAGGATGGCCATGATCAGGCAGGGCACGAAGAGCGGGAGTTTTATGCCGGCTTCGTTCAGGCCGAGATGGGCCGAGTAGCCCCCGATGATAGCGAGGTTGAGATAGAGCAGCACACGCGAGACGGTGATCGGGTCGATGGGTGTCTTGGGGCCATTGTCGGCGGGCAGGCCAACCGTCAGCCCTTCGTCCGGTCGATCCGGGGTCAGGGTTTTGCCTTCCACCAGGTAGCGCGCAATGGGGCCACCAATCAGCGCGGCCAGAACGAGCCCAAGCGTGGCGACAGCAATCCCAAGCTCCGGGGCATTGGTCAGTCCGCTGGCTTCGGCCACCTCGGGCGACCACGCAATTGCCGTGCCGTGCCCTCCGATCAGGGCGGCGGAGCCGAACAAGACACCCGTAGCGGCGGGATAGCCCAACAGGACTGCCCCCACCGTGCCGATCCCGTTTTGCACGAGGATCATCACCAGAGTCAGGATCAGAAGCATTGCCAGTGGCTTACCGCCGGTAAGCAGGTCTTCGAACCGGGCATTCAGACCGATGCCGGCAAAGAACAGGACGAGGAAGAAGTCCCTGGCGTCCATCTCGAATGCGAACTGTACATCAAGGAACAAGTAGAGGAGCAGCCCGATCACGGCGGCGATCAGCCCGCCCGACACAGGTTCCGGGATGTTGAACCGGCGCAGGACCTCGAACTTTGCGTTGAGAATTGTCCCGAACAGGAAAACGGCGAGGCCCAGCGTGGCGGTGATGAAGGCTGGAACGGCCAGTGTCATTGACTGATCTGGTCGCGATCCGGGCATTCTTCGCCCACGATGGTGCCGTCATAGGCCTTGTCGCCGCAATCGTTCAATTCGTGCCAGACATAGCCACGCCCATCTTCGGTGATCGCGACGATGCGGTCGACACCGAAATCGACGTTCTTTTGCCCGAGGAACGGGAGGGCGGTGCCTGCGTCAAGTTCTGCCGCGATGGCTTCGGCGTCGAAGCAGTCGAACCAGCCCGGCGCGTTGCGCGGCGTTGCCTCTTCCAGCCCCACATAGGTTTCGGTCAGCAGGGCCAGCGACATGTCCGTCGTGAAGCAGGCCCGATAGCGGATGGGCGAACTGTCGGCGTCGATGGCCTGGAAATCGGCAAAGGGGATGGGTTCCGGCGTGTCGGAGACGACGGACACCAGCTGCACCTCAGCCGTCTCAACCTCTTCGTAGAAGCCGTAGATTTGCAGGTAGTAGAGGGTTGCGCCTGCGATGATGGAACTCAGCACGATGACAACCCCGATGATTTTGCCGCTCACGCCGCATCTCCCGGCTGCCAGCCACCGGCCGGAGTTTGCACGAAGGCATCGGCGCATTGCTTGGCCAGCGCGCGGACCCGCCCGATGTAGGCTTGCCGTTCGGTGACTGAAATCACGCCGCGGGCGTCCAGAAGGTTGAAGATGTGGGAGGCCTTGATGCACTGATCATAAGCCGGGTGCACCATGATGATGCGCTTGCCGGTTTTGGGGTCGTCATGCGCCTGGGCTAGAATTTTTTCGCACTCGGCCTCTGCCTCTTCGAAATGACGCAGCAACACCTCGGTGTTGGCGACATCAAAGTTCCAACGGGCGTATTCTTCTTCCGTCTGCTTGAAGATGTCGCCGTAGCTGAGGGCGATGGGCGTTTGCGGGTCATTGAAGGGCATGTCCATCACGTGATCGACGCCGAGGATGTACATCGCCAGACGTTCCAACCCATAGGTCAGCTCACCCGACACCGGATGGCAGTCATGCCCACCAACCTGTTGAAAATAGGTGAATTGCGAGACTTCCATGCCGTCGCACCACACTTCCCACCCAAGGCCCCACGCACCAAGCGTTGGGCTTTCCCAGTCATCCTCGACAAAGCGGATGTCGTGCAACGCCATATCCACGCCGATGGCCGCAAGGCTGCCCAAATACAGCTCCTGAAGATCGGGGGGGCTGGGTTTGATCAACACCTGGTACTGGTAGTAGTGCTGCAAGCGATTGGGGTTTTCACCGTACCGCCCATCTGTGGGGCGGCGCGAGGGCTGGACATAGGCCGCGGCCCAGGGCTGCGATCCGAGGCTGCGCAGCGTTGTGGCGGGGTGAAAGGTCCCTGCCCCGACCTCCATGTCATAGGGTTGCAGCACCGCGCAGCCCTTGAACGCCCAATAAGTCTGAAGGCGTAGGATGATTTCCTGGAAGGAACGGGGCGGTGTAACGGTGTCGGACATGGGTCAAGCCATCGATTGAATTGCGTGACTTACCTACGGCCCGCCCCCCAAATGGTCAATTGCGCGCGAGGTGGGTTTTTTACGGGTATTCCACCATTTCCATTAGAGCGGAATCCTGCTTAATCTGCCGCCCACGGAAAGCATGGCACCAAGACCAACCAAGGGGATATCGGGTGATGTTGAAGCGTATTGTGCTGGCGTGGGTTGTCCTGCTTGCGTCGGTGGTGACCTTGAGTGCGCAGGACGATGCCGTCTGGATCCAGATCGAGGCGCGACCCAACCTGAACGAAGCGACCGCGCGTGCCCGTGTCTATGCCGCTGATCTGCCTGATGTGAATGGCTTTTCCCTGGGTGGCGGCTGGTACGGCATTGCCCTTGGCCCCTATGCCCGATCAGATGCCGAACAGGTGCTGCGTGTGTACAGGTCCGAGGGCGTGATCCCGCGCGACAGCTTCATCGCGTTCACCTCGTCTTTCCGACAGCAATTCTGGCCCATCGGTGCGAATGTGCTGAACCGGGGCGTGGTACAGGCCCCTGTGCCAACCGAGCCCGAAGAGACCACGCCCGTCCTGGACACCCCTGCCCCGCCGCCCGCTGACGAAACCCCGGCACAGGCTCAACGCAGCGAACGGCAGTTGAGCCGCGCCGAGCGCGAAGACTTGCAGATCGCGCTGCAATGGGCCGGAACGTATCAGGGGGGCATTGACGGCGCCTTTGGCCGTGGCACCCGCAACGCAATGGCACGGTGGCAAGAGCAAAAGGGCTTTGACGTTACCGGCATTCTGACGACACAGCAGCGGGTTGTCCTGTTACAGGACTACAATTCCGTTCTGGATGGTCTGGGCCTTGAGGTCCTGAGGGACGAGACAGCCGGGATCGAGATGGTGATGCCCACCGGTGTCGTTGCATTTGAGAAATACGAGTATCCGTTCGCCCATTACACAGGCATGGGGGACATTGAAGCAACCGTACTGCTGATCAGCCAGGAGGGCGATCAGACGACCCTTTTTGGCCTCTATGACATCATGCAGACCTTGGACATCGTGCCGCTGGACGGTCCGCGCGAGCGCAAGGACCGGTCCTTTGTCCTGGTTGGGGAAGATGCAACGCGCGTGTCGGAGACCCGGGTTGCGCTGGAAGATGGGCAGATCAAGGGGTTTACCGTGGTGTGGCCCGCGGGTGATGAAGAGCGTCGCACACGCTTGCTGGACGAAATGGAAAAGAGCTTTGTCCGGATCGAAGGCGTAATCCCTGCCAGCGCCAGCACGCAGGAACAGGCGATTGATCTGGTCTCCGGGCTGGAGGTGCGCAAACCGCGCTTGTCGCGCTCCGGGTTCTTTGTTGACAATCGTGGCACTGTTCTGACCACCTCCCAAGCCGTGGACAGCTGTACACGCGTAACTGTCGATTCCGAAACGGATGCAGAGGTTGCGGTGGTAAATGAAACGCTTGGCGTTGCTGTACTGAAGCCCACATCCACCCTCGCCCCGTTGGCAATCGCGCGTTTCAGCGATGTACAACCGCGCCTGCAGTCCGAAGTGGCCGCCGCCGGGTTCAGCTTTGAAGGCGTGCTGGGCGCCCCTTCGATGACGTTTGGCACGCTCAGCGATGTGCGTGGTCTGGGCGGTGAGCAGAACCTGTCGCGCCTTACCATGAATACGTTGCCGGGTGACGTGGGCGGTCCTGTTTTGGACGCCGGTGGCGGTGTTCTGGGGATGCTCTTGCCCCAGGAGCAAGGCGGCCGCGCCCTGCCCGATGGCGTGCGCTTTGCACTGGATCGGGAGGCGCTGCAGGGTGTGCTTGCCGAGGCAGGGTTGGCTGCGGCCAGCACGAACAGCGCTGCCCCGATTGACCCGGTTGATCTATCAGCTGCGGCAACGGGCATGACGGTGCTGGTCAGCTGCTGGGACTGATAAGGGTTTCAATCAAATCGAACACACTTCGCCGACGGTCGTTAGGACTGCGTTAACAGGCATGAACACAGGTTAAGGCCAAGGCGTGGGAGCGCTGTACCTTATTCAGTGATCGGAGTGTGTCATGTTCAAACCCTTTTTCAAATCCATCGTTGCGGCGATATCCATCGCAGTGCCTGCCGCAATCGTCCTGGCCGGAACTGCGAGCACCGCGACGGCAAGCACTGCGGTCGTCAAACCATCGCCCGCCTATCAGGGCCAGTGGTGGACCCATCCGCTGGGCTGCGAATACAGCCGCGCGGGCCGTCCCGGCGAAACGATGTGGTTTCTGATCGTCAACACACGGAAAAAGGGATGCCCGGCCTATATCTCAGGCACCACCTGGGGCGGGATCTACCGCGCTCAGGGCTCCAAGACGTAGTTTGGTGGGCGCACCACAGGTGCGCCTTACCCTGATATCTGGGGCGTCAGGTAGATCAAGGTTGGACCGTCGGCATTGAATGCAGCGCGGACGGTGTCCTGCATCTCGTCCAGCGTTTGCGGGGCGGCTGCATGGGCTCCGAAGGCTTCGGCCAGTTTGCAGAAATCCGGGTTGCGGGCGACCACGGCGTTGGGGGCGATCTGGGCGCGCACCATACTTTCTTCGATTTCCTTGAGCTTGCCATTGTCCCAGAGGATGATGGGCAGCGGCAGGCCCAGTTCGACGGCCACTCCAAGTTCCTGCATCGTGTAGTGAAAGCCGTAGTCCCCGATGATCGCCATTGTTGGCTTGCCTTTGCGCGCAACAGCCCCGCCGATGGCCGCTGGAGTTGCGTAGCCGAGGGTGCCGAAGCCAGTTGGGTGGTGCCAGTGGCCGGGGCGGTCCATGTCCCAGACTTCCTTGGCCGTGTAAGCGAATTGGGTCATGTCGGAATAGATCATCGTGCCTTTGGGCAGGCAGTCTCGCAGAGAGTCGCAGACTGGGACGATACCGGGACGTTCGGCGTCAACCTCGGCGCGCCAAATGGTGCGCATTCGGGCAATTTCGTCTTCCGTCCATTCTGACGCGGGCTCTCGACGTGTTTCAGCAGGCCATTTGGCGAAAACGTTGGACAAGCCTTCGAGAAAACGTAAAGCGTCTTCTTGGATATGCGTCGACGATGGGTGCTCTTTGATGAGAACGTCAGTGTCAGTGTCAGTGTTCACCACGATTGCATCGGATGCATGCCCTGCGGTTGGCCGCCACAGATCGACTTCTGCCAAATCGGTGCCCACCAAAACAACGCAATCTGATTGCCGAAGAATGGCTTCGCTCGTCGGTCTCGCCAGCGTCGCGCCAAAGCAATATGGATGTTGCGCTGGCAGAATACCTCGTCCGGCGTAAGTAAGAAATGCCGCAGCACCGGTTTGCTTTAGTACGTCAACGGCAGGGCCAAAACGCCCACCGGCGCCAACAGAGCCGCCTCCAAAGACAAAGATCGGACGTTTCGAACGCAAGATACGCCCGGCAATCTGTCGTATTTTTGCTCTGCGTAAATCGGTCAACCCACTGTCAAGAGCGCCGGATTGTGGAAGGCGTCGAACGGTTCCGAATCCTCCATCTTGTCGGCTCAACATCGAAAAAGTTGCAGCTGGTGTTTCCAAACGCTGGATCGGAACCTGAATATGCTTCGGTCGCCTTCGTTGCGTACCAAATTCCGTCAGCGCCTTGTCAATCAGCGCATATGCCGCCTCTGCCGTGCGCGCCTCTTCCGACCAGTCGCACACCGTTTCAGCCGCTGCGCGCTGATCCTTCATCTGGTGCAATTGCCCCTTCTTTGCCGCCGTTTCATCCAGACAGGACGAAATCACCAGCATCGGCACACTATCCGAATATGCCTGCCCCATCGGTGTCATGATGTTCGTCAGCCCGGGCCCGGTGATGACATAGGCTACGCCCGGTTTGCCCGTCGCCCGCGCATATCCATCGGCCATGAAGCCGGCACCCTGTTCATGCCGCGCCAGCACGTGAGTGATCCCCGCCTCTTCGATCCCGCGGTACATTTCCTGATTGTGCACCCCCGGAATGCCAAAGATCACATCGACGCCGCGGTCCTTCAACATGTGCGAAATTTGCGCGCCAAGGGGGCGAGTTTGGGCCATCAGGCTCTCCAGAATTGAATGGTAAAGATGACGTAGACGGCCATAAGCTCCAGCCGCCCAATCAACATCGCAGCGGCAAGCAGCCATTTAGCGGTATCGTTGAGACCCGCGAAATTGCCCGATGGGCCGATCTGTTCACCGAACCCCGGGCCAATATTCGCAAGGGCCGTGGCCGCACCGGACAGCGCCGTCACGAAATCAAGGCCTGTCATCGCCAATGCCACCGACAGGACACCAAGCGTCACCACGAAAAACATGAAGAAGGACATGACCGAGTTCAGCACATCCTCGCCCACAGGCCGCCCCGCGTAGCGCGGGGTGAAGATGCCATGCGGGCTGCGCGTCTTTTGCAGCTGTGCTTTGATCGAGGCGAACAGCAACTGATAGCGGAACACTTTGATCGAGCAGGCGGTTGATCCGGCGCAGCCGCCAATGAGGCCAGTAAAGAACAACACGGCAACCGCGAAACTGCCCCACTGACCGTAGTCGGCGTTGGCATACCCTGTGCCCGTCATCAACGACACGGTATTGAACAGGGCCGCCCGCACAGCCCCCTCGTTCACTGCATTTTGCTGCAGCAGATTCCACCCGGCGATCAGCGTGACGATAACCAAGGCCGTGACCAGAAAGACGTGGATTTGCCGGTCCTTCAGCAAGGGACGCGCGGTGCCCGCGCTGAGCTGCACAAAGCGCACGAAGGGCAAGGCCGCCAGGATCATGAACAAGGTCGCGACATAGGACGGCGCAGGGCCAAAGACGGCAAAGGACGTGTCGTAGTTGGCAAATCCGCCCGTTGCGATGGTGGTCATCGCATGCACCGTGGCATCGAATGCGCCCATGCCTGCCGCGATGTAGGCCAGCGCACAGATCAACGTCAGGGCGACATAGATCACCGAGATACGGCTTGCAATCTCGGTCGCACGAGGCAGGATTTTTCCAAATGTATCGAAGGCTTCGGTACGGAAAATCTGCATCCCGCCCACGCGCAGTTCAGGCAAAAACACCATGGCGACAACGATGATACCGATGCCGCCCAGCCATTGCAGGATGCCGCGCCACAACAACAACCCCTTGGGCAGCGCATCGAGGCCCGACAGGACTGTCGACCCGGTTGTGGTCAGGCCCGACATCGCTTCGAAAAAGGCGTCGACAAATCGGGCTTCGGTTGCACCGAGAAAGAAGGGTAGCGCACCAAAAATGGGCAGTGCCAACCAGACACCGGTGGTCAGAAGAAATGTCTGCTGAATGGTCAGCCCTTGCTTGAGACCGTTCTGGCAACTGAGTGCGATCATGCCTCCGACCATGACAGTGATCAGCGCACATTCGGCGAAGACGGGCCAATGCCCGCGTCCTTCGGCCAGATCAACCAGCATGGGCAGGATCATGGCCAGTCCAAGCACAGCCACGAGCAGGCCAATCACATATCCAACAGGGCGCAAGTCGATCATTGCGCTCAGCGTTGGCGGGCCGCGCGGGCGGTGTCAAGCAGGTGACACCGCGCCGTAGGGTAAGTCCTCAAAAGGCCGGGAACATTACCGGGCCGGATCAGAGTTCACAGATGCATCATGTCGCGGAACACATATGCCGCGATGTCTTCGCGGCGCAGGTTCATCGCAGCCAACTCTTCGTCTGTTTTGGCATTCAGTGCTTCAATGCGATTGAAGCGGCTTTCTGCGGCAGCCGACATGGCGGCGGAGTGACCCAGAGCGGCAAAGAAATTGGTGATCCGGTCGAGGATCGCGCTCAGGATAGATGTGTTGGAATGGGTGACATAAGCCATTGGGATACCTTGCATATCATGCGTTTAACTGTGTCCTCCCGTTGACCGAAATATAGGTGTTGGGCCGCAAAAACACCAATGCCGATACTGCATGGCCGCCTTGCGCAATTGTACGCTGTAAGGCGGGGGTGTCCCCCGCCGAAACGAAAAAAGCGTGCCTGTAGCGGCACGCCTTCATGCTTCGTAAGGCGGAGGTGTCCTCCGCCCTGCCGACGATCAGCCCACGTGGAAAAGCGTCTGGAACATGCGCGGGTCGATACTGTCGCCAGCGAACGTGTCCCCTTCGGTTAGGACTGAAACAGCGTCATGGCTGTGCAGGCTTTCCTGATGGCTGGCGACCACACGGAAATCTCCGATGCGTACATCTGCCAATAGCTGTTCGCTGAACAGACGCGCCGCATCCTCGACAAAGATCGGGTTGGCTGCGTTCAGCTCGGCAAATGCCTGTTCGTCCTCGCGCTTGACCATCACCTGCGTTTCCGTTGGGACTGCACGACGGCAGGCGTCAATCAGATCTTCGAACCACAGCGTGTCTGCGTCATCCTCGAGCGTAACCGAGATGCGGGCCACTGACCGTTGCGAGTGGGGTGTCGCCAATTGACCACGGGTTGCGCGGGCATGTTCGCTCAGTTCCAGCGAACATGGGCAAGTCGAAGAATAGACGTAGTCGAGATGCACAATGCGTTTGCGCACGCCCGCCTGCTCGACCAATTCCAGCGCGATGTCATAGTATTGGTAGCCCGACAGACCTGAACGCAGGCTTTCCACCTGCACCGGCATGCTGAACCGCATCTGAATGCGTGCGTCAAAGCTGTCGAGATCGGCCTTGTAGTCATCCAGCGCCGCCTCGATTACGCCAAAGGAGAACGTCTCTTCTGCATGCTTGTAGAACGACCGCATGATGCGGGACATGTTGATGCCCTTCTTGTCCGCCTCAAGGCTGACAGTACCGGTCACCGACGTCTCGAGCGTCAGAGGGGCGCCGTCGCGGCTTTCGATGCGCAGCGGCAGCCGGAAGTTCGAGATGCCCACATGCTGGATTCGTGTTTTTGCGCCGCGGATCAGACTGGATGGCCCGTTCTGCAGGTCGGGCAACGTGTCTTTGTACCCTTCGTCCACATCGAACCCCTCGGGGTAGTCGCGGGAAAAGGCCGGGTACTCGACCCCATCGCTGCCCGGCACAAGCCGCGCGACCGATGGATCGAGTTCAATGATATCTGTTGTTGTGGCGTTCTCGGCCCAGCGGCGGAGAAGATCCAGTGCTGCTTCGGCCTCGTCGCGTTCGGGTATTGCGGTGATGTCGGGCGTATGAATGTTCATAAAGTAGCCCCCCTTTCTGTCTGCGTGCCCAAGGTAGGTAAGCCGCCTTAGGCACATTTCCAATATTGCTAACAGTTACGTGTGAACCTGCAATATGGATGACAATTAAAAGGGGGCGCTGTCAGATTGCGGCACGATAACCCAAAGATGCATTATTGTGCCTTTTCCAAGGCTTGCAGGATATCCGCAACCAAATCGTTACCATGTTCAATCCCTACAGACATGCGCACAAGACCAGGCGTGATACCCAATGCGTCCTTCTGATCCTGCGGCAAACGCTGGTGCGTCGTTGTCGCGGGATGGGTAAGTATCGACTTGGCGTCGCCAAGGTTGTTCGAGATGACCGGGATCGTGAGCGCGTTCAGGAACCGGAACGCAGCCTCTTGCCCACCCGCAAGATCGAGCGACAGGACTGTGCCCCCGGCCCCGCCCATCTGGCGAGCCACCAGATCGTGCTGAGCGTGGTCCGGATGACCGGGGTAAATCATACGCGCCAGCGCGCTATGCCCATGCAGGGCCTCGGCCAGTTGCAGCGCAGATGCGGCCTGTGCCCGTACGCGCAATTCCATCGTTTCCAGCCCTTTGAGCATCACCCAGGCGGTGAAGGGCGACATCGAGCCGCCCGTGTGCTTCATGTAAGGTTCGACCGTTTTGCGAATGAACTCTTGCGTGCCAAGGATCACACCGCCCAATGCGCGCCCTTGCCCGTCCACGTGTTTCGTCGTGGAATAGATGACAACATCCGCACCTTGGGCGATGGCATCTGAAAAAACCGGTGTGGCAAAGACGTTGTCGACCAGAACGGTTGCCCCGACAGCATGCGCGAGTTCGGACACCGCGGCAATGTCCACCACCTCTAGTGTCGGGTTGGAAATGGATTCGAAAAAGACCGCCGTGGTGCCCGGCGTAATGGCCGCACGCCACGCCTCTACATCTGTGCCGTCGACAAATTCAACCTCGACCCCGTAGCGGGTCAGGACTTCTTCCAGGACATACAGACATGACCCGAACAGCGCGCGCGCCGACACCACTCGGTCGCCAGCTTTCAACATGGACGTCAATGCCCCGGACACAGCCGCCATGCCGGATGCTGTGGCAAAGCCGTCTTCCGCCCCTTCCAGCATCGCAATCCGCTCTTCAAACATGCGTACGGTCGGGTTGCCGTAGCGGGCATAGATGAACTCGTCATCCCCCGCTTTCTCAAACCGCTGCGCGGCCTGTTCGGCGCTGTCATAGACAAACCCTTGGGTCAGAAAGATGGCTTCGCTCACCTCGCCGTACTGGCTGCGGCGGACGCCGCCATGGACGGCACGGGTGCGGGCATTCCACTTGTCGGACATGTTCAAACTCCATCGCGGGCCTGAAAGGGGTCAGGCCACAAAAAACCCCCAGACGCGGGTCAAGCGAAAGGGGGGCTTTCATCCTGACCTTTTAGCGGAAATGTTTAACGTGGCCCGCAATCCGGTAACAAATCGCCACTTGGCTGGATTACGCCTGCCCGCCAGGGGCGTCAACACCGTCACGGTGCTGTAACTTAAATTTCATGCCTGCGTCATATGGCTAGAGCATAGGAGCCCCACAAAATGTGGTAGGAGGTGCAGCATGCCCATCCTGAGACTGAACGCTGGCCCGGAGGGGCTTGTGCTGCATGGTTCCCCGGCCCCGGCCCTGCCCACGCTGCGGAACGCGGCGCGGGGCGACGGCCCAATCATCATCCTGATCCACGGCTTCAAATACGACCCCGGCACACCGCGCTTTTGCCCCCATGGCCGTATCTTCGGACGCACGCGCCACCCCGAAAGCGCGTATCACACACAGTGGCCGCGTGCGTTGGGCTTTGCTTGCGGCCATGCGGACGAAGGATTGGCGATAGCCTTTGGCTGGCGCGCCCGCGGAAATCTGTGGCGGGCACAACGCTCGGCATGGGCGGCAGGTGTCGCATTGGCGCAGGCGATCCATACGATCCGCATCGTTGCCCCCCGTCGTCCGATCCACGCCATCACCCATTCCATGGGGTCCGAGGTGATGTTCGAAGCATTGCACCACCTGCCCGCGCATGCAGTGCAGCGCATCATCACTATCACGGGCGCAAGCTATGCCAGCGCCGTGAAAACGGCGATGGAAACACCAGCAGGCCGCACTGCTGAGTTACTGAATGTAACCAGCCGCGAAAACGACGTGTTCGATGCCATGTTCGAAAAGCTGATTGCTGCTGACGTGCCACAAGACCGTGCGATGGGGGCGGGTATCAATCTGGCAAATGCGGTTACGTTGCAATTGGATTGCCCACGCACATTGGGCGCATTGACCCGGTTTGGTGGTCACATCCACATGCCCAAGCGCCGGGTCTGCCACTGGTCGGGCTACACCCGGCGCGGTGCATTGCAGTTCTACGCTCGTGCCCTGCGTCACAGCGAAGAGCTGCAATTGCATGCTCTGCAAGACGCCCTGCCGGATGCCTCTGCCCCCCGTTGGTCCCGCATCTTTGCAATGCCACATATGCCATCGGACTTGCTTGGATGGCAGAAAACCGCATCATGACCGCCGGACTGCCCGGAGGATTGCATGATCGACCTGTACTATTGGCCCACGCCCAACGGCTGGAAGGTCTCAATTGCGCTAGAAGAATTCGGACTTCCCTACAACGTCCACCTCATCAACATCGGCGCGGGCGATCAATTCAAACCCGAGTTCCTGAAGATCGCATCCAACAACCGGATGCCCGCGATCACCGATCCGGATGGACCGGACGGTGCGCCAATCTCGATCTTTGAAAGCGGCGCAATCCTGCAATACCTGGCCCGCAAGACGGGTCAGTTCGGAGGCAGGACCGAACGAAACCGTATCGCCATTGATCAATGGCTGATGTGGCAAATGGGCGGCGTTGGCCCAATGGCCGGTCAAACCCATCATTTTCTCAAATACGCGCCGCAGATGGGGCAGGACATTCCCTATGCCAAGGACCGGTACCGGAATGAAACCGCGCGCCTGTATGGTGTGTTGGACCGCCAATTGGCCGGGAATGAGTATGTGGCCGGGGATTACTCCATCGCGGACATGGCGATCTGGCCGTGGGCGTCGCTTTGGGAAGGGCAGGAACAGACCTTGGACGACAAGCCGAACCTGGCGCGCTGGTTGGACACGGTCGGCAACCGACCAGCCGTGCAACGGGGACATGCGCTGCATCTGGACCTGCGCACGACCAAGCAAAGCAAGTCGGCACAAGACACCTTGTTCAACACAAAGAACTGACCAAGACGCTCTGGGGGGAGAAACAAAACATGTTCATGGTCAGCGACTACGTGGCCCCTGAGGCGGTGATACTGTCCGCCGGTGCCGTCTTTACCATCGGCTATCTGATCACAAACCAGATCGTTCTGCGGCTCATGATCCTGCTGGGGACGTGCCTTTATACGTACTACTACTTCACCGCCGCAGACACGCCGTTGTGGGAGGCGATTTATACGTCGATGGTCATGGGCACCGCGAACCTTATCGGTCTGGGCAGCTTGCTCTGGCACCGCTCTAACCTGGCCGTGCCCGCAGCGCACCGCGATATCTATCCCTTGTTTGAAGGGCTGCCGCCAGGTGACTTTCGCGATCTGATCAAACGTGCACGTCGCCACGTGCTGGATGAACGAACGCAAGTGACAACCGAAGGGGTCCAGCCGGATAAGCTGTACTACGTGATTTCCGGCCCCATCCATATCACGAAACGGGGTGAGCGTTTTACGATGCCACCCAACCTGTTCGTGGGCGAAGTTGCCTATGCCACCCACCAAACAAGTGCCGCCACAACCCGTCTGGATGCGGGCAGCGAAGTGCTGGAATGGGACGTGGCCGAGCTGCGCAAGCGGGCGCAGAAAAACTCGCGCTTTGCGCTGGCAATCGAGGCGATGATCACCAAGGATCTGGCACTCAAGGTCGCGTTTGCGGTCGCGCCCCATTCCGGAGATTGGAACGAAGACGCGGCAAATGCGCGGAGTGCGCGGGCTTAGGCCCCCTTGGCATCCTCGTCTTCGTCCGAGATCATGTGATCCTGAAGGGCTGCGAACTGCAGAAAGATGAACAGCATCATCGCGATCGGAAATCCGAAGGTTTCGATCTTGACCCACGCATCCGTGGACATGGTCCGCCAGATGACCTCGTTCGCCACAGCAAGGGTGGCAAACATCGCACACAGCCTGCGGGTCAGGATCATCCACCCCTCGTGCCGCATGGGCACCGCATCACTCAGAACAAAGGCCAGCCAGCTTTGACCGCGCAGCAGGCCGATCCCCAGAAGCAGAGCGAACATACCGTAGACGATGCTTGTCTTCATCTTGAAGAACCGTTCGTCATTGAACCACGCGGTGAGCGCGCCAAAGAAGATGACCATGAACGCGGTGAAAATCTGCATCCGGCTCAGCTTGCCCGTCAGAGCCCACAGCACAGCCATGGCGATCAGTATGATGGGCACGAAGATCAGCGTGGCGACGATAAAGCCGGAATACTCGGTCCCCGCCATTTCATAGGTGTTGTCACGGATGCGCAGGTAGATCAGGAAAAAGACCAACGGTGGTCCCAATTCCAGCACCTGTTTCAACAGGGGATTGATCTCGCGCACGTCTGCCATGCTCTTCCTCAAGTTATCCGCCCATCTCGACGATGACCGCCCCGGCGGCGATCAGCGCCATCAAGGCAATTCTGCGCGGTCCTACCGTTTCTTTCAGCACCAGCCAACCGATGATTGCCGCAAACACGGTTGAAGTTTCGCGCAGCACCGCCGCCTCGCCCACTTTATCCAGCCGCGTCGCCATCATGATGGAGCCGAAGCTGAGAAAGGCAACAATACCGCCGATCACGCCGCGTAACATCAGTGGCGGCAGTGCGGGGGCATCCTGCATCCGGCGCCAGCGCATGTAAGCGATGGGCGGCATGAAGATACCGTCAATCATGAAGAACCACGCGAGAAAGGTGAACGGGTTCTCGGTCGCGCGGATGCCGTAGGCGTCGTAGGTCGTGTAGAGGGCGACGAAGAGGCCGGTGATGACCGCCAGACCCAGCGCCATGGGAAGCGTTTCGCGGTTGGTTTGGAGGTGGCGCAGGTTGTAGAGCGCGAGGCCGTAGATGCCTGCCAGCAAGACGCCGACACCCAGCCATTGAACGATGGTGAAGGTTTCAGAGAACAGGAAGTAGGCCCCGATGACGGTGAACAGGGGGCCGGTGCCCCGCACCACAGGATACACCACCGTGAAATCCCCCTTGGTGTAGGCCCATGCCTGCAACAGTTTGTAGCCCACGTGGATCACGAAAACGACGGCGAAGATGGGCCACATATGCGGCTCGGGCCAGGGCACCACGAAGAGGGCGAAGGGGGCAGCCATGAGGCCGTAGGAAGCGTCGATGGCCCCGCGGGTCAGCCAGGGGTCATGCCGCCCTTTTTGGAGCGCGCCAAAAACAGCGTGGAGAAAGGCCGCCAAAATGGCGAGGTACAGGGCCACGGTGTGCCCCGTTTCAGTGCCCTCAATGCTGGCCAGCCATGCGGTCATTCAGGGGCTGTCCCAGCATGGGACATTTTGCAACCCCCTGATAGAAAGCGATAAAACACCTTACAATCCCGTTAACGCGGCCGCGAAGTCCTCGGGGTCAAAGGGCGACAGATCGTCGATCTGCTCGCCCACGCCGATGGCGTGGATGGGCAGCCCGAACTTGTCGGCCAGCGCCACGAGAACCCCGCCCTTGGCCGTACCGTCGAGCTTGGTCATCACAAGGCCAGAGACGTCCGATACCTCCTGGAACACCTTGACCTGATTGAGCGCGTTCTGACCCGTGGTCGCATCCAGCACCAAGAGCGTGTTGTGCGGCGCGCTTTCATCCTTCTTGCGAATGACGCGGACAATCTTGGCCAGCTCTTCCATCAGGTCGCCGCGGTTTTGCAGACGGCCCGCCGTGTCGATCATCAGCAGGTCCGCACCTTCGGCTTGCGCCTTGGTCATGGCATCGAAAGCGAGGCTGGCAGGGTCAGTGCCTTCGGGCGCGGTCAGCACAGGCACCCCTGCCCGTTCACCCCAGACCTGCAACTGCTCCACGGCGGCGGCGCGGAACGTGTCGCCCGCGGCAATCACCACCGACTTGCCTGCAGCACGGAACTGGCTGGCAAGCTTGCCGATGGTTGTGGTCTTGCCCGAGCCGTTCACACCTACGACCAGCACGACCTGCGGCTTTTGCGGGTAGAGCGGCATTGGTTTGGCGACAGGATCCATGATGCGGGCGATTTCCTGCGCCATGAGTTCCTTGATCTCGCGCACGGACAATTTCTTGCCCATGCGCCCTTCGGCCATGTTGGCGGTGACACGCAGGGCGGTGTCGACGCCCATGTCGGCGGCGATCAGCAGTTCCTCAAGCTGTTCCAGCATGTCGTCGTCGAGCGTGCGGCGCATGACGGGGGCCGCTTCGCGGCGGCCCAGCAGGCGGCCGAGGATGCCGCGCTTGGGTTGGTCGGGCTCTGGTGCGTCGTCGACCAGCGACACGGGCGCGACCGCAGCGGGCATTGCCATCGGTTTCGGGGCAACCACTTCAGGCGCATCTTGTGCTGCGGCAACAGGTTCTTCGGTTGCGACGTCCGTCGGACGCGGTGTGGGCTCAGGCTCAGGCTCAGGCTCAGGCTCAGGCTCAGGCTCAGGCTCAGGCTCAGGCTCAGGCTCAGGCTCAGGCTCAGGCTCAGGCTCAGGCTCAGGAACGATTATCGGTTCCGGGTCGGGTGCAACAGGTGTTTCGATGGGTTCAGACACAGGCTCCGGGTCCGAAATCACCGGCGCTTCGACCGGCGCAGGTTCAGGCATCGGATCGGACACCGGCGGCATTTCGACCGGTGTAGGGGCCGGCGTTGGATCGGGTGTGGGCACGATCTCGGGGTCAGGTGCCGCAGCCTCTTCGACACCGCCGTCTTCGACAATCGCTTCCAGCCCTTCGTCAATCTTGGACGAGGACTTGAACAGCCGATCCTTGAGTTTCTTGAAAAATGCCATGATGCCCCGATACTTGATCTGATCCCTGACCTAATACGAGCGCACGGGCATGAAAAGGTATGAGTTCTGGGCCATCGCCGTGTTGGTCCTTGGGATATGGTCCCCGTTTGCTGTCCTGGCGCGGTCTCCGGGCACCTTATGTTCGACTGGCGCGCTTGGGCCCGTGGCGTGTATCCGACCCGAACACGCAGCGTTCGATATCTGTCAGCATATCGAGGGGGCAAGCCGCAGGCATTTGCTTGACCCCGGTTTCTTTGCCCGGCTGCTGTGGCAGGAAAGCCGGTTTGATGCCAATGCGCTCAGCCCGGCGGGCGCGCAGGGGATTGCACAATTCATGCCCGGTACAGCTGCGTTGCGCGGGCTGTCGGACAGTTACAACCCGGCCGAGGCGATGGAGCGATCCGCGCAGTATCTGGCGGAGTTGCTGCGCCGATACGGGAATGCGGGGCTGGCTGCTGTTGCCTATAATGGGGGCGAACGGCGTGCCGACGGGTTCATCGCGGGGGATGGTCTGGCCGGTGAAACCATTGACTACGTGCAAATCATCACGGGCCTGACTGCCGAAGATTGGCGCGATGCACCGCCCGAGCAGCACGACTTTCGCCTTGATCCGAGCAAGCCGTTCATGCCCGCGTGCCTCGCTATGGCGCGCAACCGAAAGGTCAGTGCGATCAAAGGGATACCGGGCAAGCCGACCCTTCCGAAATGGGGGGCGCAGATCGGATTTGGCAAGACCAAGGCCGCAGCCCAGAGCAAAGCCAAGGACGCGGCGCGATCTTGCCCCGCCCTCGTGGACGCGCACGTGGATATAGTGTTTGTCAAAAATCGCGTGCGGGGGCGACCCGGCTATCACATGGCGCGGGTGTCTGGACATGACCGTGGGGCCGTGTCGAAAATCTGCCAGAGTGTGCGGGCGCAGGGGTGCCCCTGCGCCGTCTACAAGAACTGGTGATCAGATTTCATCCCCGAAATGCTTCATCGTCAGCTTGATCGGGTTCGGGGCCGCCTGCCCCAGACCACAGATGGAGGCATCTGTCATGGCGGTGCAGAGTTCATCGAGCAGCCCCTGATCCCATGTGTCGGCCTGCATCAGCTTGACCGCTTTTTCGCAGCCCACCCGGCAGGGTGTGCATTGGCCGCAGCTTTCATCCTCGAAGAACTTGAGCATGTTGAGTGCTGCGTCGCGGGCGCGGTCCTGGCCCGACAGGACCACCACCGCCGCTGAGCCGATAAAGGTGCCGTGCGGTTGCAGCGTGTCGAAGTCGAGCGGGATGTCGTTCATTGAGGCCGGGAGCAGGCCCGAGGACGGGCCGCCCGGTTGGTATGCTTTGAACACGTGGCCGTCGGCCATACCGCCCGCTGCGTCGATGATGTCGGTGATCGTGGAGCCCGCGGGCAGCAGGTACACCCCCGGCTGCGCGACACGACCCGAGACGGAGTAGCTGCGCAGGCCGGTGCGCCCGTTCTTTTCGGTGCTGTTCAGCACTTCGGGCCCTTCGCGGCAGATGCGCGCGATCCAGTGCAGGGTCTCGACGTTGTGCACCAGCGTGGGCTGGTTGAAGATGCCAACTTGCGCCACGTAAGGGGGCCGGTGACGCGGCAGGCCGCGCTTGCCTTCGATGCTTTCGATCATCGCGGATTCTTCGCCGCAGATATAGGCGCCCGCGCCGCGCCGCAGGTCGATATAGCCGGGTTTCGCGATGCCTGCGTCTTCCAGCGCCTTGATTTCGCGGGCGAGGATGTCGAGCACGGCGGGGTATTCGTCGCGCATGTAGATGAAGCACGTGTCCGCCTCGACCGCCCAGGCGGCGATCAGCATGCCCTCAAGGAACAGGTGCGGGGTGCGTTCGAGGTAGTACCGGTCCTTGAACGTGCCCGGTTCGCCCTCGTCCCCGTTCACGGCCAGATAGCGCGGACCCGCGTTGGCACGGACAAAGCCCCATTTGGTGCCGGACGGGAAGCCAGCACCGCCCAGGCCCCGCAGGCCGCTTTCCTTGATCTTGGCCTGCACGTCTTCCCAATTGCCGCTGCCGCGCAGTTGCTTGAGGGCCGTGTAGCCCCCTGCGGCGGCGTAGGTGTCCAGCGTTTCGTAGTCCGGGATATGCGCGTGGGTGTCACCGGCCGCGATGGCCGCCTGCACCTTTTCCGGTGTGGCGTTGTCGATGTGGTTGTGGCCCAGTTCAAGCACCGGGGCCGTGTCGCACCGGCCCATGCAGGGCGCGCGGAGGACGCGCACTTGGGTCGGGTTAAGGCCATCTTCGAGGGCGGATTTGAGCGCTTGGGCCCCCGCCAACTCGCAGCTGAGCGAGTCGCAAACGCGGATGGTCAGGGCGGGGGTGGGACCTCGCCCTCTTTCACCACGTCGAAATGGGCGTAGAACGTGGCGACCTCGTAGACCTCGGCCATGCTGAGGCGCATTTCCTCGGCCAGCGCGCGCAGGTGGGCGGCAGAGAGGTGGCCATAGGTGTCCTGGATCAGATGCAGGAATTCGATGAGCAGATCGCGGCGGCGCGGTTGGGCGCCGAGCAGCGCTTGCACCTCTTCCCAGGCCTGATCCTTGAGCGCGCGGCCCTTGGGGCGGACACGCCCCTTGCCCTTGCCCGATTTCCAGACACCTTTGCCCTTTGCCGACTCGTCCAGCGCCATCACACGCACTCCTGCCCTGATTTGGCCGAAGAATATCAGCGCAGGCAAAGCGCGATCAGCCCAAAAGCGACGCCCCGGCACACAAATCACGCGCGTATCGTCACCATGTCGCCGCCAATGGGTCACGCTTTGGCAGCAAATTGAAGCTAAACGCATCCTCTGTCAGGCTATGATACCGTCCAACCGCGAAAACCGGAGTGATTCTGCATAGATGCCGCCGCTGCTGCCTTTTGTCGTTGCAAGCTTTTTGCCCGGTGCCTGCCTGGCGCTGGCCTGTTTGTTGGGTGGGCCATGGCCGATTGCCGCTGTGCTGGTCATCACGGTTGTTGTCTTTTTCCTCGACAAGCTGCCTGTGCGTCCAGCGCCCTCTGACGAATCCGGCCACCGGCTGTCCGAGGCCCTGGGTGTTGCCCATTTCATCCTGTTGGGCCTGACGGTTTGGGCCATGGGCACGGATCTTGCGATGCTCGACAAAGGGCTGATCGTCGTGGCCGCCGGGCTGTATTTCGGGCAGGTGTCCAACTCCAATGCGCATGAATTGATCCACCGTGCGGACCGCTGGGCGTTTCGTCTTGGCGCGGCCTGCTATGCCTCTATCCTCTTTGGCCACCACACCAGCGCACATCGTCTGGTGCACCATGTCCACGCGGCCACGATAGCCGACCCCGCCACAGCCCGTCTCGGGGAAGGCTTCTGGGCCTATCTTGCACGCGCGTGGATTGGTGGGTGTCGCGATGGCCTATACGCCGAACGCAAACGCCATGGCGGCGCGCGACTTCCGCGACCCTACCTTTTTTATGGTTTGGCGTCTGCGCTGAGCGTTGCGGTTGCTTATGCGTTGGCTGGTGGTGCGGGCATCTTCGGTCTGATCCTTGTCAGCGCGTATGCGCAGATCCAACTGATGCTGTCGGATTACGTCCAGCATTACGGGCTGATGCGGCGCAGCATGCCCGGGGGTCAGTTGGAGCCGATGGGTCCGGCCCATTCATGGAACGCACCACACTGGTACTCGGCGGCGATGATGCTCAACGCGCCGCATCACTCGGCCCACCATGCTCGCCCGGCGACAGCATTTCCACGTCTGGAACTGGACGCAGAGACCATGCCCATATTGCCCCACTCCCTGCCAGTGATGGCCGTTTTGGCGCTTGTGCCACCCCTTTGGCGGCGCATCATGGACAGGCGGGCGGAACGATGGACGGGTGCCGCGGTGCAAGGCAGGATAACGCCAGCACCCGCATGAAACGACACGTCCTCTGGCAGGTTTCGCACAGCTCTGCCACAGTGGGCGCATGATCATTCGCCTCTTGCTGATCCCGCTGGCCTTCATAGGCGCCGCCGCCATGGCAGAGCCAATGACGGCGGCCGAGTTCGAAGCCTATGTGACAGGCAAGACCCTGTATTATGGCCGGTCGGGCGAAGCCTACGGCGCTGAAATCTATCACGAAAACCGGCGCGTTACATGGTCCTTTCTGGATGGCGAATGCAGGGATGGGACGTGGTACAATGACGGCCCCCTGATCTGCTTTGTCTACGAAGACCGCCCGGATCCGCAATGCTGGACGTTTGAGAAGAGAGCCGGCGGATTGATCGCAACCTTCGAGAATGATCCTGCCAGCACCGAGCTGTACGAAGCGCAGGATGTCGGCGAAGAAATGATCTGCCTTGGCCCAAAGATCGGCGTGTGAGCCGGGCGGACGACACGTCCGCCTTACAGATCTTGCATCACCGCGCCACAGACAGGGTGTAAGGCGGAGGTCACCTCCGCCTTATCCGGCGCGAGCTATGCTATGGAGCTTTGCCCGTAAGGCGCATCTTGATGCGCCCTAGAACAGCGATCCCTGTTCTGGCGGTTTGGTTGCAGATTTCTGCGCAGTGCTTTTTCCGCCACCCAGTTTCATGCGCCCGTCAGCGAATTCGATCTCAAGGCCACTGGCCTGTTCCGCCGCGGCCCGGCTGGTCAGGATCTGCCCCTCGCCCCGCACAACGGCATACCCACGTGCCAGCGTCGCCTTGTAGCTGAGTGTTTCACGCAGCCGATCCATGGCTGCAAGCTTGCGGTGCAGCCCCTCTAATTGCCTCTGACCAGCGGCTTGCATGCGGGCCGTTGCATCCCGCAGCCGTTCCGACTTACGCGCTGCATCCTGCCCAATCCGCGTCGGGGTCAGGCGGGCCGTGCGCGCCTCCAACCGTTCGCGTTTCGCAGCAGCGACACGGGCCAAGGCCGGTTCAAGTCGCATAGACAAGGCATCAAGACGACGTCTTTCTGCCTCAAGGCTGCGTCGTAAGGTGGCCGGACGCAGGCTGCCCGACACCTCGGATAGCCGCACCTTGCGCCGTTGCACACCCGCGATCAGCGCGGGTCCAAGTTGGCCGCCCGTCACGTCAAGCCGTTGGCGCGGCCCTTCGACCAGCGCATCCGCGCGCGGCAAGGCGCGGGCCAGATCGCGCAACCGCTGTTGCCGTCGCTGCATCCCGCCACTCACCGCGCCCGTCATCCGTGCGCCTGCCTGTTCGACCCAGGCCAGCAGTTCGTGGCGCACCGGTACGGCCATTTCGGCCGCCGCCGTGGGCGTGGGCGCGCGCCGATCCGACACGAAGTCGATCAGCGTGGTGTCGGTTTCGTGCCCCACTGCCGAAATCAGCGGGATGTCCGAGGTAGCAGCGGCGCGTGCGACCGCTTCTTCGTTGAAGCCCCATAGATCTTCCACCGAGCCACCGCCGCGCGCCACGATCAGCAGATCGGGTCGGGGCATGCCGCCCCCGGGCGTCAATGCGTTGAAGCCTGCGATGGCGCGCGCAACTTCGGGCGCACAATTGGCGCCTTGAACTGCGACCGGCCAGATCAGCACCTTGCGCGGGAACCGGTCCCGCAGCCGATGCAGGATGTCGCGGATCACGGCCCCCTGCAGAGACGTCACAACCCCGATCACCTCGGGCAGATAGGGCAAGGGCCGCTTGCGGGCGTCGTCAAACAGCCCCTCGGCGGCGAGCGCCTTTTTACGTTTTTCCAGAAGCGCCATCAGCGCGCCCTGCCCCGCAATCGCGATGCGTTCGGCATTGAGTGAGAATTTGGATTGGAAGCCAGAGGCCGTCATGCGGCCTTCGGCCACGACCTCCATCCCCTCCTCGGGCATGGTGCCCAGACCGCTGACCTGTCCTTTCCACGTCATGCAGGACAGGACGTTGCGATCATCCTTGAGATCGAAATAGAGGTGGCCGGAGCGTGCCAGCACAACGCGCCCGACCTCGCCCTTGATCCGGACCCAGCCCAGTTCGCCCTCGATCAGCTTGCGCACCTTGCCCGCAATCTCGGACACCGAAAACTCGGGTGTGTTCGAACCGGGAACGGGATCGTCAAGCAGGTCCATGGGCCATCCTTGTGCTGCGGGTCCGGCCAGCTTAGAACGCGGCCAAGTGAAGGCCAAGGAGCAAGTGATGAACATTCTCATTCTGGGCGGCGGTGGCCGCGAGCACAGCTTGGCCTGGGCGGTGTTGCAGAACCCCAAATGCGACCGGCTGGTCGTAGCCCCCGGCAATGCGGGGATTGCGGCTATTGCCGAGTGCGCGAACCTGGACATCAATGATGGCGGCGTTGTCGCGACATTCGTGGAAGAAGAGTGCATCGATTTCGTGATTGTCGGTCCCGAAGCTCCGCTTGCCGCCGGGGTGGCCGACCGTTTGCGGGATGCAGGCGTGCTGGTTTTTGGCCCGAGCCAGGCTGCGGCGCAGCTCGAAGCGTCCAAGGCTTTCACCAAGGCCATCTGCGATGCAGCCAATGCGCCAACGGCCGCGTATGGTCATTTCACAGACGCGGCTGCAGCCAAAGCGTATGTCACCGAACAGGGCGCCCCGATTGTCGTCAAGGCAGACGGGCTGGCCGCGGGCAAAGGTGTCATCATCGCCGAAACCGTCGCACAGGCACATGCCGCCATTGATGACATGTTTGGGGGCGCTTTTGGCGGTGCAGGGGCCGAGGTGGTCATCGAAGAGTTCATGCAAGGCGAAGAGGCGTCTTTCTTTGTCTTGTGCGACGGGACCGACGTATTGCCCATCGGCACTGCGCAAGACCACAAACGTGTGGGCGAAGGCGACACGGGTCCTAACACCGGCGGTATGGGAGCCTATTCCCCGGCGCCCGTGCTGACCGATGACATTGCCGAACGCGCCCTTGAGGAGATCATCCGCCCGACAATGGCGGAGATGGCGGTGCGGGGCATGCCGTATCAGGGTGTGCTCTATGCCGGCCTTATGATCGAAAACGGCGCGCCGCGCCTTGTTGAATACAACGTGCGTTTTGGGGATCCGGAGTGCCAGGTGTTGATGATGCGCCTGGGCGCGCAGGCGTTGGACTTGATGCACGCGGCAGCTGAAGGCCGGTTGAACACCGCACAGGTCAATTGGGCGGAGGATCATGCCATCACAGTCGTGATGGCGGCAGAGGGATACCCCGGGGACTATGCAAAGGGGGCTGTGATCAACGGGCTCGACACGCTGCCCGCTACCGGCAGCCAGATGGTATTTCACGCTGGAACGTCAGCACGGGATGGCAAGATCACCGCATCTGGTGGGCGCGTTCTGAATGTCACGGCGCGGGGCGCATCCTTGCACGAGGCCGCCGACAGTGCCTATGCGATGATTGATGCCATCGACTTCCCCGGAGGCTTTTGCCGCCGAGACATTGGTTGGCGGGCGCTCGACTAGAACAAGCCCCGCCCCTTGCTTCCCTGTTTCAGAAAATCCCCGCCGGAGGCACCGTTCGGATGCAACCGGGCAGAGGAACTGCGACAGCTTACGACATTGGCGCTTGCGTGCAGGCCACCGGATCGTCGCTGATGTCCACAACCTCCTGCACCTCTCCCAGATCATCGGTTGAGGCGACAAACAGGCGTGCATCGCGCAGAAACGGGACCCAGCAATGCTGCACACCGGGCGGGTCGTCATCATAGTCGAAACAGACCTGACCATTGTCCGCCGTCACCATGCCAAAGGCGCAGGTCCCGTTTGCGCGAGCCCAAACAGTGCGATCGCGGGACAAGAACTGTTCGATCCCAACAGGCTGACGGTTTGGAAAGGTCGCGAAAGACGCAGTTCGGTTGGCAACCAGGTCCAGGAACTGCTCGGGCGTCAGGCGGTCCTGCGCAGCTGCAGGCGCTGCAGCAAACAGCAGGGCAACGGCCAGTCGCATCATTGGCAATCCATAGCGTGGGCAAAGGCTGGGCGGGTCGTGTCGGTGCCCAGGTACATGCGCTGAAACTGTGATCCATCCCAGCGGATGGCCACAAGGTCCGACCAGTTCGCGGTAGCCAGGATCATCTCGGGCACACCCGCGCAGGTGCGGATACCGCCTGCAATGTCCACCTCGCCGATCTTGTGGTTGGTGAGGCCCCGCAGGTCTGCGGCGGCGGTCAGCATGCCATCTTCGAAGCGCCAGATGCGCAATGTCTTGGCCAGATGCGGACGGTCGATATAGGCGATCTCGGTCACGCCATCCCCATCCAGATCAGCAGCACCAAGCGGGGCAAGCCAACGGTTGCGGGTTCCGATATGGGGCGTCTCGGTGATCTTACCCTGCGCGCCATAAATCGCAAAGGCAGCCCCGGCGGTGACATCGGCTTCGACCACCAGAACCTCGGGTGCGCCATCGCCATCCAGATCGGCAATGCGGGGGGCCACGTCTTCGAAGACGTGATCGCCGGGCAGGACAAAGCGGCGTTGCTCTCCGTCCTGCATCTCAAGCTCGAGAGCACCCCATTCGATCGCATCGCCAAGAATGCCATGAGCATACCGGTCGGTCGGATCGGCGTAGCGGGCGGCAACGATGACGTCGGCCAGGGCAGGCGCCAACGGTGCCACGAGCGCCAGCGCGGCCAGCAACACGCGCAGCGGTTGCAACGCGCCGCGGGCGGGCAGGCGCAAATGGCGCATCAGCAGACGCGGCGCCCTGATGGGCATCAGATCTGCTTTTCAGGCATCTGCACGACAAGCCCGTCCAGGGCATCCGTCACCTTCAGCTGGCAGGTCAGGCGCGAACGGGTCACATCCGGTTCGTAGGCGAAGTCGAGCATATCGGTTTCCATGTCGTCCTTCGTCGGCAATTTCTCGACCCAATCGGGATGCACATAGACATGGCAGGTAGAACAGGCACATGCCCCACCGCAATCCGCTTCGATGCCCGGAATGTTGTTGTCACGTGCGCCTTCCATGACCGTCAGGCCATTGGCCACGTCCACAACATGCTCGGTTCCGCCATGTTCGATATAGGTGATCTTGGCCATTCTCGTGCCCCCTTCAATCCGCATTCCGCATATCTCTACCGGGCAGGAGATAAGGCTGCCAGCCCCTTTTGCGACCCCCGACTTTTCCACTTGCGACATGGTACATTTGTTCTATTTTTGTTCTCATGCAGATCTACCCCTTCTCCCCGTCCGGGCATGCGCCCACATGGCCCCGTCCCCCGGCGTGTCTGCGCGCGGGCGAGCTGGATGCGCCACCGGTGAATGCGCGGGTGGCGGTGGCAGGGCTGGTGATCCTGCGGCAACGCCCTGGTACGGCCAAGGGCGTGATCTTTCTCACGCTTGAAGATGAGACGGGCGTGGTGAACGTCATCGTTTGGCGTCACGTCTACGAACGCTTTCGCCGTGCCGTGGTGGCCGGGCGCATGTTGAAGGTGACGGGCCGGATGCAGCGGGCCCACAACGTCACCCATGTGCTGGCCGAAGAGATCGAGGATATCTCGCCCCTGCTCGACCAGCTTCTGGCGGAAGGCACCGGGCGGCATATGGGAAGCGAGACACGCACAGACACCTGGGAAAGCCGCAAGGGCGACTGACGCAGCGGGGCTAGGCAGAGGCCGGGCCCGCAGCTATGTTGCCCTCAAAAGCCCAGCCAGAGGCCCGAGCATGACATTCAGACCCCTCTTCCCGGTTCTTGCCGCCGCATGCATTGTCGCAGCCTGCGCCGAAGATGGCGCAGTCACATCAACCGCAAATGTCGATCCCATTTCGCTGGCAACCGCCCCGCCCGGGGCGGCACCGGGCACATGTTGGGACAAGACGGTGAGCCCCGCCGTGGTCGAGACCGTGACCCGAAAAATCCAATTGCAACCCGCACAGATCAGCAGCGATGGGCGGGTTCAATCGCCTCCGATTTACAAGACCGAGACAAGCCAGCAGGTTGTCCAGCCGCGTCGGGAAACCTGGTATGAAATTCTTTGTGACGCTGATGTCACGCCCGACTTCGTTGCATCGGTCCAGCGTGCGCTGGAGGCGCGGGGGTTCTACAGCGGACAGATCACGGGCGAGATGGACGCCCGCACCCGGGCCGCAATCGGGCGATACCAGGCCGCAGAGGGCCTGGACAGCAAGACCCTTTCCATCGCCGCCGCCCGCAAGCTGGGACTGATCACCGTCGCCAATCCCACCGCAACCTGACGGGCGGGGCGCACCAACAGGTGCGCCTTACAGGCGGGCACATCGCTGCAAACCCTGAACGAGAAAGGCGCCCCAAGGGGCGCCTTACCTCTTCTGTATTGAGACGGTACTAACTTACTCGGCCAAACTGAGCGCCACGAAACGTGGATCACCCGCCCGACGCACCAGTAGCAGAAGCGACTTGCGCCCTGCTTCTTTCACGTCATCCAGTCGCGTCTCGAACTCGCCGATGCTGTTGACCTTTTGCTGCCCCGCTTCGGTGATGATATCACCCGCGCGCAGGCCCTTTTCGAAGGCTTCGCTGGTCTCGTCCACCTCGACAACGGCCAGACCTTCTTGATCCGCGTCAGCCCCCAGCTGTTCACGCAGCTCATCCGTCAGAGTGCTGAGCGTCAGGCCAAGCACGTCCTTGGTTTCGGCTTCGGCGGGGCCCTCTTCGGGTGCCGCAACGGCGGGCACGGCGCCTTCGGCTTCCTCGCGCCGTCCAAGCGTCACGCGCAGGGTAACTGTTTCACCATTGCGGAACACGACCACGCGCACCGTTTCACCAACGGGGCTGTTGCCCACCTGGCGCACCAGGCCGCGCGTGTCTGCAACATCAACGCCGGCAAAGCTGAGGATCACGTCGCCATCCTGCATGCCGCCATCCTTGGCCGGGCCGTCCGGGACGGATGTGACAAGAGCACCGGTTGTGCTTTTGAGGCCAATCGCTTCTGCAATGTCATCCGTCACGTCCTGAATGCGTACACCAAGCCAGCCGCGGCGGGTTTCGCCGAATTCCTGCAGCTGGTCGACCACGCGGATCACGACGTTGGAGGCCATCGAGAAGCCGATACCGATCGAACCGCCATTGGGCGACAGGATCGCTGTATTCACGCCAATCACTTCACCATCCATGTTGAACAGTGGACCACCGGAGTTGCCGCGGTTGATGGCCGCGTCCGTCTGGATGTAGTCATCATAGCTGCCGCTCAATGCGCGGTTGCGCGCCGACACAATGCCGGCAGAGACTGAAAAACCTTGACCAAGCGGGTTGCCCATCGCAACCACCCAATCACCGACACGCGCAGTGTCGCTGTCGCCGAATGGCACATGCTGCAGAGGCTCATCGGCCTCGACCTTCAGCAGCGCGATGTCCGTGTTCGGATCGGTGCCGACCAGTTCCGCAACCAACTTTTCTCCGCTGAAGAATTCGATCGTGATCTCGTCCGCGCCTTCGATGACGTGGTTGTTCGTGACGATGAACCCATCTTCGGAAATTACAAAGCCTGACCCAAGCGCCGACGAACGACGCGGCCGATCACCCTGGCCGTTGCGATCCTGGAATTCGCGGAAAAAATCTTCGAAGGGTGAGCCTTCGGGCACGATGCCTTGGGGGCCGGTCCGCCCTTCGATCACCGTGGATGTCGTGATGTTGACCACCGACGGGCTGATCTGTTCTGCCAGAGGGGCCAGGCTTTCGGGGCGCGCCTGCGCCATCAGCGCCTGCACCATAACAAAGGCCAGCGCCAAAGCGCCCAACCACAGGGCACGAAAGAGGGGCATTGGGGAAAGCCGTCCGGAGACGGCGATTGCCTGTCGCTGCATCAGGTTACTCCTGCATAGTCTTGTTGACCGTTTCGGTCATTTTGCACACGGGCGTGCGCACCTGCGCACACCGTGCATGTAGGGTTGCATCCTTGCAACATTAAAGATGGATCAGCGTCTCGTGGTTTCAACAGAGCGTGATGTGCACGTGAACATTCTGAAATGCATTGCCTTACAAACCAATAAAAAAAGCCAGCCAGATAAAGATCAGACCGGTTACGAGAACGAGCGCACCAAACAAGCGCCGGGCGCTTTCGGACATGGTGCGCAGCACCTCAAGCACGCGTTCAATGAGCGAAGGGGCCAGCACATAGGCCAGCCCCTCCACCAACATCACAAGTCCCAGGGCCAGAAGGACCCAAGCCATTACTGTCCCGCGGCAGCTGCTGCGGCAGCGGCAGCGGCATCCGCCGTCGCACCGGTCGGTGACTTCAGGTAGTTGAAGAAGTCAGAGTCAGGTGACAGCACCATGGTCGAGTTCGACCCCTGCAACGACCGCTGGTAAGCGGTAAGCGACCGATAGAATTCAAAGAATTCTGGGTCCGCGCCGAAGGCTTCCGCAAAGATTCCGTTGCGGCGGGCGTCTGCCTCACCACGAATGATCTCTGCCTGACGCTCGGCATCAGACGTCAGTTCAACAACTGTCCGATCCGCCTGCGCCCGCACCCGCTGCGCCGCTTCGTTACCACGGGCGCGTTCATCGGTCGCCTCACGCTCGCGTTCTGCACGCATCCGCTCAAAGGTGGCGTCAAGGTTTTCGGTTGGCAGGTCGGTCCGTTTCAGACGCACGTCCACCACTTCGATGCCCAGCGCGCGCGCTTCGGCGATGGCACCGTTGCGAATGCGCAGCATCAAGGCCGCCCGGTCCGAGCTGAGGATGTCGTTTGACGACACCGAACCCAGCACTTCGCGCAACTCGTTCCGCAGAATACCGTCGATCCGACGATCCGCCGACTCTTCGCCACCCGTACCAACGGCTTGCCGGAACTGGTTCACATCGGTGATCCGGTAACGGGCAAAGGCGTCGACAACGAGACGGCGATCATCAAGCGGTGTGACCTCAAGCGGTTCGACATCACGGCTCAGGATACGGTCGTCATAGCGCACGACCTCCTGAATGAGCGGGATCTTGAACGCAAGCCCGGGGTCTTCCTTGATGGCGACAACACGGCCAAACTGCAGGACAAGTGCCTTTTCGCGTTCATCCACGATGAACAGGGACGACAGACCGATGGCTGCGATTACAACGATGATGGGCAGCAGGAAAGTTGATCTCCGCATCAGTTCGACTCCGCTGGGTTACGGCGCAGCTCGTTCAGCGGCAGATAGGGCACAACCCCCTGCCCTCCGGCACCTTCGTTTTCATCAAGAATGATCTTGTCCACACGGCCAAGCACCTGCTCCATGGTTTCAAGATACAAACGCTTGCGCGTCACTTCGGGTGCTTTGGCGTACTCGCTCAGAACAGCGGAGAAACGGCTGGCTTCACCCTCTGCCTGGTTGACCTGCTGAGCACGGTAACCTTCGGCCTCTTCCAGAAGCTGGGCCGCCTGACCACGTGCTTCAGCGAGCACACGGTTGGCATAAGCGTCCGCCACGTTTTGCAGCCGGTCCCGCTCTTGTTCCGCCGCTTGCACGTCACGGAGCGCGTCGATCACGGATGCGGGCGGGTCCGCCTTGTCAAAGTTGACACGGATCACCGTCACGCCGCTTTGATAGCTGTCGAGCGTGGACTGGATCAGATCCTGCAAACGCCCTGCAATAGCACCACGATCCCGGTTCAGGATCGGTGCCAGATCGGATTGCGCGATAATCTCGCGCATCGCTGATTCCGACACAGCCCGAATGGTTGGGCGCGGATCACGCAGGTTGAACAGGAAGTTGGCCGGATCATTGATGTTCCAGACAACCTGGAAATCGATGTCGACGATGTTCTCGTCGCCGGTCAGCATCAGGCCGGCATCACCGCCACGACCACCGACGCCAATTTCTTCGGTTTGTTCGCGGGTCACGGGGATCACTTCGGCTGTCACGACGGGCCAAGGTGCAAAGTTCAGGCCGGGGCTGCCGATGGACGAAAACTCGCCCAGAAACAACTCAACAGACTGTTCTTCAGGCCGGACGGTGTAGAAGCTCGCCATCCCCCAAAGTACGAGTGCTGCAAGGGCCCCAAGGCCCAACGTGCCGCGCGTCAGGAACGGACCACCGCCGCCGCCTGAACCGCGACCGCTGCCGTTGCTGCCGCCACCACGGCCGCCCATGAGGACACGCAGCTGTTCCTGGCCCTTTTTGACCAGTTCGTCGATTTCGGGGATCTGCGGACCATCATCACCGGGCCCACGCCCGCCATTGCCGCGGCCGGGACCGCGAGAGCCATTGCCACGATCATCGTCGCCGCCGCCCGATTTGCCGCCACCCCCCCAGGGGCCGCCTGTATTGCCAGCCATGTGGTATTATTCTCCTCTTGCCGTGCAGCCAGTGCCGCACCTTGTGCATTACCTGTGATTTTTACCAGAAAATTCAAGCAGTCCGCATTGGCGTCCGCATGGTCACGATCTCTTCCGACATGGTCGGGTGCACCGCAACCGTCCTGTCGAAATCTTCCTTGGTTGCTCCCATCTTAACAGCGACACCCGCCAGTTGGATCATCTCGCCCGCATCCGGTGCGACGATGTGGCAACCCAGCACCTTGCGCGTTGCCACCGACACAACCAGTTTCATCAATACGCGATCGCTTCGTCCGGCAAAAGCCGTCTTCATCGGGCGGAACGACGTACAGTACACTTCGACTTCCTCCTGATCGCGGGCATCTTCCTCACTCAGGCCGACCGTTCCCATCTCGGGTTGGGTGAACACCGCCGATGGGATCAGGTCATGATCAACCGCTGTCGGGTTGTCTTTGAACACTGTCTCGACGAATGCCATACCTTCGCGAATGGCGACGGGAGTCAGGTTCACCCGGTTGGTCACATCGCCAATGGCATAGACGCTGTCAGCCGCGGTTTGGGAGTATTCATCCACGACGATTTCACCACGGCGACCGACCTCGATACCAACATCGTCAAGTCCCATATCAGTGCTATTCGGGTCGCGCCCCGTTGCAAACAACACCATGTCAAAAGCATTCTCGTGCCCCATCGTGGACTTGACCCAAATGGGGCCATCCCGGTGGCCCGCGTGTTCCGTGGTCGTGACACCACCATAGGCCATGACGTTGTCCTGCTGCGCGCCTGCACCCATTGCGGCATCAGATGCGGTCGGAATGGCGCCGGAATGGTCTTCCGATGCCGGTCCCATCTGAACAATGTTGGTGCCGGTATGCAGGTTGATCCCCCGGTCCCGCATGGATTCAGCAATCAGTCCCCGCGCCTCGTCATCGAAGCCACGCAGAATCTGGGCACCACGGTAATACTGCGTCACCTCCACGCCCAGCCCGTGCAGGATGCACGCAAACTCGCACGCGATGTACCCGCCACCAATGATCAGGATCGACTTCGGCAGCGTTTCAAGGTGAAAAATATCATCACTGACAATACCGAGATCGGCATTGGGTATGTCCGGTCGCACCGGTCGCCCGCCCGTGGCAATAAGGATCGTTTTGGCAGTCTTGGTCTCACCCGTTGACAGTTCGACCGTATGTTTGTCCTTCAGCTTTGCCCGTGCATCAAAGGTCTCAACACCCGAATTCTTCAGAAGACTGCGATACACGCCCTCAAGCCGATCCAGTTCAGTGTTCAGGTGGCCCCGGAACCCTTTCCAGTCAAAGGACCCAGCCGTCATCGACCACCCATAGGCTTTGCCGACCTCGGCCATTTCCCCGAACTCGCTGGCGAACACCATCAGTTTCTTGGGCACACAGCCCCGGATCACGCAGGTCCCACCATAGCGGTCTTCTTCGGCCAGTGCGACGCGCGCCCCGGCCTCACCCGCGGCCACGCGCGCTGCGCGCACACCACCAGAGCCGCCCCCGATCACAAAGAGGTCGTAGTCATAGTCCGCCATGTTTCGTGTCCTTAGTCTGCAAGGTCGGAGAACAGGTTGTCGCTTTCCAAGAAATCGAGCCGATCCTGTTCCACTGTGCCTTCATTGATATCTCGCACCTCGACCCGACCATCGCCGTAGCCGATGACAACGGCGTCACAAATATCGATGAACAAACCATTTTCAACCACACCCGGCATCTGGTTGATCACCAGGCTCAGCTGACGGGGGTTGCCAATGCGCTGCAGATGCAGGTCGAGGATGTAGTTCCCCTCGTCCGTCATAAAGGGGCGCTCGCCGTTCATGCGCAGGCTCGACTGACGGCCCAGAACGTCCATGGAGACAAGGGTTTCCTCGACCAGCGCCTGCGTGGTCTGCCAGCCAAAGGGGATGACCTCGATCGGCAGCGGGAAGGCGCCCAGATGTTCGACCTCTTTGCCTATATCGGCGATTACCACCATTTGATCAGAGGCGGTCGCCACGATCTTTTCCTGCAACAGCGCGCCGCCGCCACCTTTGATCAGGTTCAGGTCGCCATCGAACTCGTCCGCGCCGTCGATGGTGAGGTCGAGCCACCTGGCCTCGTCCAAGCTGATCACTTCGATCCCGACCTCGCGGGCCAGATCCGCCGTGCGGGTCGATGTCGGCACACCCTTGAACTGCAAGCCGCCCTCACGCACCTGTTCGCCAAGACAACGCACCAGCCAGGCGGCGGTTGACCCAGTTCCCAGACCTACGCGCATTCCATCCTCGACATAGTCGGCGGCGCGTTTCGCGGCGACGAATTTGGCCTTATCGATGGGCGACAGTTCTCCGGACATGTGTGCGACTCCCCAAATGCTGCTGGGCTTATACGCACGCGGGCGGGTTGTTGCGACCCCAAAGGATGCAATTTGCTGCACTGCGCGGCGGAAACAGACAGTCAGGCAGGCGCGCCCAGCAACTCCATCGCCTCCAGCACCTCCCCCAGGACCACTTGGTCGTCGCCGTTCAGATCAAAGGTCATCATCGCGCGCATGGCGGCCATGGCCGTTTCCGACATCCCGGCTTCCGCCTTTTTCGCGGCATGGCCCCGCAGCTCCGCCCATCGGACGGTGCCATCGCCGTCCGTGTCCGCGCTTCGATGCCAGACCAGCAACCGTCCCCGCATTGTGGCCGATGCGGCACGCAGCAGAACGTCCAGCTCGGCCCGGGTGACAGTCAGGTCATCATTCAGGTCGGCTTCGAGCAGGCGACGGATTTCGCGCGCCCGCAGGCGCGCCTGCTCCGCTGCGATTGCTGTCTCGATGTCGGCCGCGGTTAATCCTCGCGTCCCACCATAGCCAAGGATCAGGCCCGCCGCCTCCTGAACAAAGGCGTCAGGACGCGCACGCATCCGGTCCAGTGTCGCCCCCGGCGTTCGCGCAACCAGCACATCGACCAAATCCCGTCCGGACAGTTCCTGAGCAAATGTGGCCCGCCATGGCAACGCACAGACAGCCAGCGACATCAGCAATAGAATCCAGCGCATTCGACATCCTCCGTGCTTTAGGGAAGCGCACCAAGGTAAACGGGTCGTTAATCGTGGCCTTTTCTCCAACGAATTGGTCGTTTTGAGACATCGTTTGCGCCGTGGTCGAAGGTACATGGCATGCATGAGCTACGTTCTGCACTATGCGCCCGACAACGCGTCGCTGATCATCCGATTGGCGCTTGATACGATTGGCGTGCCCTACTCCACGGTCCTCGTGGATCGTTCAAAACAGGAACAGCGCAGCGCGACCTATCGCAAACTGAACCCGAACGGGCTGATCCCAACGCTCGAAACACCCAATGGCATACTGTTTGAAACAGGCGCGATCCTGCTCTGGCTTGTCGATACGCACGGCGTCATTGGGCCAAAACCCGGCGAAGCGACACGCACAGACTTTCTGAAATGGTTGTTCTATTGCTCCAACACGGTGCACCCGCACATGCAATTGCTGTTCTACCCGGACAAGTTGATGGGTAACGATCCCGGACTGCAACAGGCCGTGACAGAGGGCGCGCAACGCGCCCTGATGCGGGACTTTGCGATCCTCGAACAAGCGGCAAACCAAGCCTTCGGCGACGGTACAGCAACCGCCATTGATATTTATGTGGTCTGCATGCTGCGCTGGTGTGCAATCTATGGCCCGGACAATCGTGACTGGTTCACCCTTGCCGACAGCCCGCACCTGTCCCACATCTGCAAACGGGCGGACGCATGGCCCGCCACCGAGATCGCCAAACGGGCCGAGGGATTGGGCCCCGCACCGTTTACAGCGCCGCAGCGCCCCAACCCGCCCGAAGGATCCGCACTCTAGATGTTTCTGTCTGTATTCGAAATGTTCAAGGTCGGCATCGGCCCGTCCTCGTCGCACACCATGGGCCCCATGGTGGCCGCCGCGCGGTTCCTTGACATGATGCGTGCCTCGCCCTTCCAGTTTGCCGGGGTGCGGGCATCGCTGCATGGATCACTGGCCTTTACCGGAGTAGGCCATGCAACGGACCGGGCCACCATCCTTGGGCTTGCCGGGTTTGTGCCCGACACCTACGACCACGACAAAGCCGAAGCGACGCTGGTGGCATTGGCCGATACGCACACATTGCATCCCGACGACCTGCCTGAATTGCGTTTCAACCCTAAGACTGACCTTGTGTTTGACTACGACACGCCCCTGACCGGCCACGCCAACGGCATGATCCTGATGGCGACCGATGCACAGGGCGACATCACCCTGCAACAGGTCTTCTATTCCATCGGCGGCGGCTTCGTCATGACCGAAGAGGAACTGGCCGCTGGCAAGGCAACGGACGAAGGCGCCCCCGTCCCCTATCCCTTCAAAACTGCCGCCGAGATGCTTGAGATGGCAGACAGCTCTGGCAAGACCATTTCAGCCATGAAGCGCGCCAACGAAGTGTCACGCAACGGAGACCCGCACTTGCGGTCAGGTACAAAACGGCTGTGGCAGGTGATGAACGATTGCATCACGCGCGGCCTGACAACCGACGGCACGCTGCCCGGCGGTCTGAACGTCAAGCGGCGAGCCAAGGGCATCCATGACAAGTTGATGGAAGAGCGCGGCATGAACCTGACAGCGCCTCACACCATCAATGACTGGATGAGCGTCTATGCCATGGCCGTAAACGAGGAAAACGCGGCGGGTGGGCAAGTCGTCACGGCCCCCACCAACGGCGCGGCAGGCGTGTTGCCTGCCACCTTGCGCTACTATCTCGACCATGTTCCCGGCGCGTCCGAAGCGCATATCGAGGATTTCCTCCTGACAGCTGCCGCCATTGGAGGGCTGGTGAAGTACAACGCCTCCATATCGGGGGCCGAAGCGGGCTGCCAGGCCGAGGTGGGCAGCGCCGCGGCCATGGCTGCGGCGGGCATGTGCGCCGTCATGGGCGGCACACCACAGCAGATCGAAAACGCGGCAGAGATTGCGCTCGAGCATCATTTGGGCATGACCTGCGACCCCATACGCGGGTTGGTGCAGGTGCCCTGCATCGAACGCAACGGCCTTGGCGCGATCAAGGCGGTCAGTGCTGCCAGCCTCGCCTTGCGGGGCGATGGCACGCACCTGGTGCCGCTCGACGCCTGCATCGAAACCATGCGGCAAACCGGCGCCGACATGAGCGAGAAGTACAAGGAAACCTCGCTGGGCGGGCTTGCGGTCAACGTGCCGAACTGTTGATGCCTTCACCGTTCCGAAACACAGACAATCAGAGGGCCATGTTTTTGGGTCGGCGGGTGGGCGAATTTGCGCAGCAAAGAGTGCATCCGCAGACCAACAGTACGGCTAATCAAGCGAATTGACGCCAAATAGCGTCACCCAAGCCTCAATCCTTTTGTTGCACTCCGCCCGTCACTGGGTAGCGTGGCGCCATGACCCATGATCGCCCTCTTCTCGGCATCCTTTTGATGCTGGGCTTTTGCGTTGTCGCCCCTGTCGGGGACGCGGTGGCCAAGGTGTTGGGGCAATCGGTTCCTCTTGCCCAACTCGTTCTGGTCCGCTTCGCCGTGCAGGCAGTGATCCTGATCCCGATTGTCTGGTTCGGTCGACGGTTGTGGCGCATGCACGGACGGGTTTTGTGGTTAACACTATTTCGGACGGTGCTGCACATCCTCGGGATCGGTGCCATGTTCACAGCCTTGCAATACCTCCCCTTGGCGGATGCCGTCGCCATCGCCTTTGTCATGCCGTTCATCATGATGCTGCTGGGCAAATACGTTCTGGGCGAGGAAGTCGGCAGCCGCCGCGTCTGGGCCTGTGTCGTGGGGTTCTGCGGCACGCTCCTTGTGGTACAACCCAGCTTTGTCGAAGTGGGCTGGCCCGCTCTGCTGCCCCTTTTCGTGGCCGTGAACTTCTCTGTTTTCATGCTCGTTACACGCCAAATCGCCAAGGAAACCGATCCAATCGGCCTGCAAGCCGTGAGTGGGGTCATGGCTGTCGTGGTCATGGGGCCGCTGGTCTATTTCCTGCAGGGTAAGAACCTGCCGGGCATCGAGTTGATCACTCCGAACAGCTTTGAATGGACCCTCCTACTGGCCATCGGTGGTCTTGGCACAATGGCGCACCTGCTGATGACGTGGTCGCTGCGCTACGCGCCCTCGGCCACACTGGCACCCATGCAATACCTGGAAATCCCCTTTGCCACGATCATCGGTTTCCTCGTCTTCCGCGACCTGCCCAACGGGCTTGCCTCCGTCGGGATCTCGATCACGATTGCGGCGGGGCTGTATATTGTGCTGCGCGAGCGGGCCATCGCGCGTCTTGAGACGCCTGAACCAGCGCCTGCGTGAGCGTTGGCAGGCAGCGGCGCGGCGCAATCACGATCATCGCAGGGTCTGACATGGTGAGGGTGACAGCCCCTTCCGCTGCATTCGATGTACCAATGGCCGACATCGGGTGAAATGCCAGGCCGTCAATCGGCCAGCGCAACCCCGTCGACGTCCCTTCGACCGCCGCCAGCGGGTAAAGCGATACAACATCGCCGGGCCGTGTAGCCAAGGCCAGGCGCGCCGGACACAGAAAGACGATCTCTTCTCGCCCAATAAGAATACAGGGCCGGTCTGCATAGCGCACCAGGACACTGAAACAGGCCAGTTGATGATCCACCCGCCCCCCAAAAAGCCTGCGGCCAGAACCACGGGGGCGGAAATATGGCGCAGCGCCTTGTCAAAGTCGGTGCTGTTCTGCTCTGCGATATGATACTGACGATCAGCAGGCACCTGGCGCAATATGTCCGGCGTAACCGAGTCGAAATCACCGATTACGGCAGCCAGATCAATGCCCGCCTCAAGCGCAATCTGCGCGCCTCCATCCGCTGCAACGCATGGACCTGCAAGGGCTTGAACCTCGGCCACATCGGCCAAAGTGGCCTCACCACCGCCAAACAACGCAACGGGGTCAGAACTGTAAACAATAGGGGAAGTCATGCGGGATTAATGCAATTTTTGGAAACAGATCACAATGTCGCCTTGAAATGATACCCTCAACGGCACAGATTCGGGCAGCTTTAGCCCGGCGCGCCACCTAGGACGACCTTTGCGTATCAGCAGAGGACGAGCATCCGATGATGAATAACAATAAGATACTGACAGTCTCCTACGGCACATTCTCGTGCACGTTGGAAGGATTCGATGACAGCTTCGGCACCATGAAGGCGATTGCGGAGTACTTCCGCGATCTGGCGTCCGATGACAGATATTTCGGGGCAGAGCCCCCGCAACCCGATGCCGAGATGTTGGCCCGCATCGCCGAGCGCGAGATTTCGCGCCGCGTGGAAGCGCGCGAGCAGGAAGGCCGAATTGTTCTGAGCGCGGAAACGCAACAACCCGAGGCCAGCGTGGCGTCGCCGGTTGCCCTTGCCGCAGCAGCAGCCCCGATTGTCGCGCCCGCGCCCAAGACCGAAACGCCAGCGCCGACACCTGACGCGACGACGGACACCGACGCACAGATTGCAGACGCGGTGAGCGAAGCGGCAATCGACGTGGCTACAGACGAGACAACGGAAGACGACTCTGTCGATCTACCGATCGATCCTGCAGAAGCTGACGTTGCGACCGAAGCCGAAGCCGAAGCCGAAGCATTCTTTGCCCAATCGACAGTCGATACAACCCCTGTCGAAGCCGAACTGGTCGATGACGCGACCGCTGCGGACATGGCCGATGCGGCACCTGACAGCATTGCGGCAAAGCTGCAGCGCATCCGCGCTGTGGTCTCGCAAAGCCAGGACGAGGCAGAAGACGAAGAGATGTTCGAAGACGAACATGCCGAGGCCTTTGCCCCGGCAGTCGATTTCGAAGATATCACCGAAGCTGTAGACGAAGATGTTGCGGCTGAAGATATCCGCATCTCTGCCGCCGAAGACTTTGAAGCGGCCCATGACGCGCTGGCTGACCAAGCCGATGATGACGAAGACGACATCGGTGACATCCTGGCCCGCCTTGAAGCCGATAAATCTGATGCACCGGTAGAAGCAGAAGCAGAAGCAGAAGCAGAAGCAGAAGCAGAAGCAGAAGCAGAAGCAGAAGCAGAAGCAGAAGCAGAAGCAGAAGCAGAAGCAGAAGCAGAAGCAGAAGCAGAAGCAGAAGCAGAAGCAGAAGCAGAAGCAGAAGAGGTGATCGCGGCCGCGTCCGATTCGCAAGCAGATGATGATGATGATCTTGGTCTCGACACGCTGGCGGCACTGATGGCAGCCGATGACGATGCACCTGCATCGGAAGAGGACGTCGCCGACAACCTCTTTGACGACAGCGCAGAGGCCGATGCGCCCGAAGCGGAGGAGGCACCCGCCCACCCCCGCGCACGCGTGATCAAGGTCAAGCGCGCGGACATCGACGCGGCCATTGCCAGCGGTGCGCTTGAAGAGGTCGAGGACTTGACCGCCGAAAGCACCCTGTCGGCAGAAGATGAAGCCGAACTGCTGGCTGAACTGGCCGAGGTCGAGGCGGAGTTGCCGATATCAGAGGACGTCGACACAGACATTGACGGCGACGCCGACATTGATGAAGTCGAAGCTGAGGCAGACACGTCCGAAGAACCCGAAGCCGTCAAAGATGATGACGTGCAACGCCTGATGGCCGAGGCCGAAAACCAGATGGATGAACCGGAAGGGTCGCGCCGCCGCAACGCCTTCCAGCATCTCAAGGCTGCGGTCATGGCCAAAAAGGCGGATGCCGACATCGGCAAGAAGGACGAGGAAGAAGAAGGCGCGTTCCGCTCTGATCTCGCATCCGTCGTCAAACCACGCCGTCCCGAAGCCCGTAGCGAAGGTGCGAAGCGCCCGAGCAGCGACCGCCCTGCACCGCTCAAGCTGGTTGCGGAACAACGGGTTGACGTTGACGCGGCGCCCAAGGGTCCTGTCACACCGCGCCGTGTGGCTGCGATGGATGACGGCACAAGCACCGAAGACGCGGGCAATTTCGCTGACTACGCGTCCGAAATGGGCGCGCATGACCTGCCGTCCTTGCTGGAAGCCGCCGCAAGCTACCTGAGCTTCGTGGAAGGTCGCGATCAATTCTCGCGCCCGCAGCTGATGACCAAAGTGCGTCAGGTCGAACAAGGCGACTTCAGCCGGGAAGACGGGCTGCGCTCGTTCGGCCAGCTACTGCGCGCGGGCAAGATCGAAAAGATCAGAGGCGGCCGTTTTGCCGTGACAGGCGATATCGGCTACCGCCCGGACCAACGCGAAGCGGGCTAAGTCCAGCAAATGAACTCTTGAAAGGCGCCCTTGAACAGGCGCCTTTTTTCATGGCTGATGCGCATATGAGCTTTCCAGACCAACCCACACTGACCGGTCCCACCCTTCATCTGCGCCCCTTGCAGGCCGAAGACGAAGGCGCGCTTGCGCGCGCGGCATCCGATCCTGCCATCTGGGCGGTGCACCCGTCACCGGACCGCTACAAGCCAGAGGTGTTCGCGCCCTATTTCCAGATGCTTCTGCGCGAAGGCGGCACGCTTGTCGCCACGGACCGGGCCAGCAATGACATCATTGGCTGCTCACGCTACTACCCGGCCCCGGAAAGCCCTGGCGAATATGGAATCGGCTTCACCTTCCTGACGCGCGCCTATTGGGGCGGTGCCGCGAATTGGGAAATGAAATCTCTGATGCTGGATCATGCCTTCCAGTACATGGAGGCCGTCTGGTTCCACATCGGTACCGATAATGTCCGCTCACAAAAAGCCACTGCGAAACTCGGCGTCGATCACGTCGCAACCGAAACGCGGACGCTCAGCAGTGGAACAGCCATTTATGAATGCTACCGGCTCAGCAAAGCCACATGGCAGGCGCGTCAAGCGTCGGGGTCAGGCTGACCGATCCCCTTGAAGACAAACTTCAGGGGGAAGGCCCAGATGACACCCAACCCGACATAGATCAGCAGCTCAACAAGGATCGGGGGCCGGTCGAACAGCCCCACGATGGACACAGCCGCCACGATATAGAGCGGCAGCGCCACGATCAGGATCAACAGGGCGAGCCATTTCCGGGTCTTGTAGCGCAGCGCCATGCGAGGCTCCTCAGTCGGCAAAAGGGTCCCGCACCAGGATCGTATCCTCACGCTCGGGCGATGTGGAAAGTAGCGCGACAGGGCAGTCGATCAACTCTTCGACCCGGCGCACATATTTGATGGCATTGGCCGGTAGATCGGCCCAGCTGCGCGCGCCTTCGGTCGATTCCGACCAACCCGGCATCTCTTCGTAAACCGGCGTACAGCGCGCCTGTTGGTCTGCGGCTGTGGGCAGATAATCCAGCGTTTCGCCATCCAACTCATAACCCACGCAGATTTTCAGCGTTTCGAACCCGTCCAGCACGTCCAGCTTGGTCAGCGAAATCCCGTTCACGCCAGAGGTCGCACAAGTCTGGCGCACAAGGCAGGCATCGAACCATCCGCAACGGCGCTTGCGACCTGTCGTGGTGCCAAACTCATGCCCCCGCTCGCCCAAACGCTGACCATCGGCATCTTCCAACTCGGTCGGAAACGGCCCCTCGCCCACACGGGTGGTGTAGGCTTTGACGATGCCCAGCACGAAATCGATGCTCCCAGGGCCCATGCCCACACCCGTGGCCGCTTGCCCTGCAATCACGTTGGACGAGGTGACAAAGGGATAGGTGCCGAAGTCGATATCCAGAAGCGCGCCTTGCGCCCCTTCGAACAGGATGCGTTTCCCGGCCTTGCGCGCCTCGTTCATCACCTTCCAGACAGGGGCGGCATATTCGAGAATGGCGGGCGCCACCTCGCTCAGCTTGGCAATCAGCGCATCGCGATCCACCGGATCGAGGCCAAGCCCACGGCGCAGTGCATCGTGATGCACAAGGGCCCGATCCACCCGCAGTTCCAGTGTCGCGGCATCGGCCAGATCAGCCACACGCACAACGCGGCGCCCCACCTTGTCTTCATAGGCGGGACCGATGCCGCGCCCGGTTGTGCCAATCTTGGCCACGGAATTCTGAGCTTCGCGCGCCCGGTCCAATTCCCCGTGAATCGGCAGGATCAGCGGCGTGTTCTCGGCAATCATCAGCGTCTCGGGCGTGATCTTCACGCCTTGGGCACGCAGAGTCTCAATCTCAGACACAAGGTGCCACGGGTCCAGTACCACGCCGTTGCCAATGACAGACAGCTTGCCGCCGCGCACCACGCCCGAAGGCAACGCATGCAGTTTGTAGACCTCGCCATCAATGACCAGCGTGTGCCCGGCATTGTGTCCGCCCTGAAAGCGGGCGATCACATCGGCCCGCTCGCTCAACCAGTCGACAATCTTGCCCTTGCCCTCGTCGCCCCATTGTGCGCCGACAACCACCACATTGGCCATTTGATGCCCTTTCAGAAAGCAAACCCGCGTCCGTATAGCGATACGCACGGGCAAGGCAAACCCGTATCTGTGTTTCTTCTGACGAAAAATACCACCGCCGGAGGCACCTGCGGCTTGCGACCCACGCAGGTTTCAGGCCATCAACGCATCAGCACGATCCAAGGACCAACCCCCATGGGCTTTTTCGCACGCTGGCTTTTCGCCTTTGGCCTTCTGGCCGTCACCTATAATCCGACCGAATACAACTACGTCGCATGGGCCGCGCAACACGGGCCAGGCAACCTCTCGATTGCGGTATTGGCAGGCCTTCTTCTTCTGATCGGCTACATCATCTACTTGCGCGCCACGCTACGATCGATTGGCGGGTTCGGCATGGCACTGGTGCTGGCTGTCGTCGGCGCCGTGCTTTGGGTGCTGTATGATCTGGGCTTGCTCACATTGGACAACGGCAACCTCAACACATGGCTGGGCGTGTTCGCCCTGTCACTTGTGCTGGGGGTCGGCCTGAACTGGAGCCATGTGCGGCGGCGCCTGTCGGGGCAGGCGGATATGGACGACGTGGACGAGTAGCCACCGCGCCAAGATTTTTCGCCGAAAAATCTAACCCTTGGGGGCCAGCCCCCAAACCCCCGAAGTTTAACTGGCAAGATGAAGGATCATTCCAGTGTCACGGGCTGCCCATGTGGCGTGCGCAGATAGGCACCCTCCCACTCCGCGCGCATATCCGAAAGCGCAGCCGCTTCGGCGGCCCCTGTTTCGGTCAACAGCGCCTCGAGTGTTTCGAGCCACGCGACGAAGTAATCGTCCCCGCCATTCAACTCTTTCGCCAGGCCGTGCCGCTTTAACGTTGCGCCAAAGCGCGCAGCCCAGTCGGGCCAGGCAAAATGCCCTGCCTCGTTCAAATGCACGGTCAAAGCAAAGAGCTGCGCGTGCCATGGGGCTTCAAAACTCGGCTCGGGCGTCATGTGGCTGACAGGTAGCTTTGCCACAGGTCAAGGATCACCTCGTCCTCAGGATGTTCCGGATGCGCCCAGATGTCACGGGCCTTGACGGCCACCGCGTAGAGCGGTTCGGGCGCTTCGCCCATTCGGTGCGCATTGCTGTCTGGCAAAACATGCGTGCCATGCTGTCGCACGATCGTGCCCTGTGCACCTGTCGCATAGGCAGGCAGCCGGGTGTGCCCGCCGGGCACCTGCATATTCTCCGGCATTGATCGAATGCGCACAGTATCTCCTGCAACAAAGAGAGATGCGATGTTGCTGGGTCGATTTGCGGGACCACCCTTGGCCAGGACCCCGGCAACGGCAGCCGCTGGCAATCGCTTGTCCGCCAAATCGCTTGGCCCCAGCGCAGCCCCTTCCGCCAGCTCTTCGCGGGTCACCGCCCCCGTATCGACCAAAAGATCAGCCAGCGCTGCCATCCATTTTTCGTAGTAGGAAAAGCGCGCATAATCCTTGGGAGACAGACACTCCCGCGCGTGACGCGACACATCAATATTCCACAGCCCCAACGACCCGCAGGCCAGCGTGATGGCCAGCGCGCGCGGATGCCAGTCGGCGTGAAAGATCACGTCCTCCGCTTCGGGCACGACGGGGCCATCCCCGAAGCGACCGCCCATATCGTGCACACGCGTCATGGCAACACCGCCAAACCACACCCAATCATGCTGTCACGGGTCACCAGTTCCATCAGCGCGGCCTGGTCCATCCCTTCCGTCCCATCGGGTTGTTGCGGCAGAACAAGGTACCGCACCTCTGCCGTCGAGATCCCACACACGTAAGGCCTGCCCCTCGGGCAAAGTCACACCGAACTCGGCCAGCACCTTGCGCGGTTCACGCACGGCGCGGGATCGGTAGGCATCCGACTTGTACCAGCCCGGCGGAATGCCGAGCAAAGGCCACGGGTAGCAAGAGCAAAGCGTGCAGACGACCATGTTGTGCACAGCTTCCGTGTTCTCGACCACCACCATGTGCTCACCCTGCCGCCCGTAATAGCCCAGCTCGGCCAGCACCGGATCGGCGTCGTCCAGCAAGGCCGCCTTGAAATCGGGATCAGACCACGCCCGGGCCACCACGTGGGCGCCGTTCTTGGGGCCGATCTTGTTTTCATAGGTGTCGATGATCTCGTCCAGAGCGGCGGGATCAATCAGCCCCTTCTGGGTCAAAATGGTTTCCAGCGCCTTGACCCGCAACGCGGGGTCCGAAGGCAACAATGAATGCGGGTGATCGTGGTCGGAATGGTCATGTGGCATGACCTGATCATGGAACCCCGCGTACACAAATGTCCAGAGGCCGAAACCGCCCTTGCCCCGCTTCGCAAACTTGCATAGATACCGCCCATCGCGCAGCAAAGAGCCTTGAACGCTTCATGGAAAATGTCGTCCTGATCATCCACCTGATCCTTGCCCTCGGCCTGATTGCCGTGGTGCTGATGCAGCGCTCCGAAGGGGTGGGCTTGGCATGGGCGGCGGCGGAGGTGGTGCGGCCACGGGCCGACCAGCAGCGACCGCACTGGGCAAAGTGACCTGGATCCTCGGGATCGGGTTCACCATCACGTCGATCACGTTGACGATCATCGCGGCACAGAACGCATCCGGCACGTCCGTCATTGACCAGTTGGGCATCACACCGCCCGCGCAGAATGCGCCCGCCGACGATCTGGTGCCGCCAGGTGGCGACCTGTTGCCGCCGACCGGTGACGACGACGCGCCGCTGGTCCCCAGCGCCGACTAAACAAAACCTTGCGGGGATGCGAAAAGCTGCAACATCATGTTGCGGCCTCCTTGCCCCGTTGAACCGAATCCTGTTATACTGAGGCCCCGTGGGGAACGCTTTCACGCGTCTGCTCACAGTGGCCTTGAGGCCTGAATGAACCACGGGGGACTGCACCACATGGCACGCTACATTTTCATCACGGGCGGCGTTGTGTCATCGCTGGGCAAAGGGTTGGCATCGGCTGCCCTAGGCGCGCTTTTGCAGGCCCGTGGCTTTTCCGTACGGCTGCGCAAGCTGGACCCCTATTTGAACGTCGATCCCGGCACCATGTCACCCTTTGAGCACGGCGAAGTGTTCGTGACAGATGACGGGGCAGAGACCGACCTCGATCTTGGCCACTACGAACGCTTTACCGGCGTGGCTGCGCGCAAAACTGATTCCGTTTCCTCCGGCCGCATCTATTCCAACGTGCTCGAGAAAGAGCGGCGCGGCGACTACCTCGGCAAAACGATCCAGGTCATCCCCCACGTCACGAACGAGATCAAGGATTTCATCGAGATCGGCGATGACGAGGTCGATTTCATGCTGTGCGAGATTGGCGGCACCGTGGGCGACATCGAAGGTCTGCCATTCTTCGAAGCCATCCGCCAGTTCAGCCAGGACAAGCCCCGCGGCCAGTGCATCTTCATGCACCTGACGCTGCTGCCATGGATCAAGGCGTCCGGCGAATTGAAAACCAAGCCGACCCAGCACAGCGTCAAGGAACTGCGGTCCATCGGCATTGCCCCGGACATTCTGGTCTGCCGGTCAGAGGGGCTAATCCCGGAAAAGGAGCGCGAGAAGCTTGCCCTCTTCTGCAATGTCCGCCCCGACAGCGTGATCGCCGCACAGGACCTTGGCACCATCTACGACGCCCCCCTTGCCTACCACGCCGAAGGGCTGGATCAGGCCGTCCTCGACGCCTTCCAGATCAGCCCGGCGCCCAAGCCGGATCTGGCCAAGTGGGAAGACGTCAGCGACCGCATCCACAACGCGGAAGGCGAAGTGAAGGTCGCCATCGTCGGCAAATACACCCAGCTTGAAGACGCCTATAAATCGATCGCCGAGGCACTGACTCATGGCGGCATGGCGAACCGGGTCAGGGTCAAGGTCGAGTGGGTCGATGCCGAACTGTTCGACAACGAAGACCCCGCCCCCCATCTGGAAGGCTTCAATGCCATCCTCGTCCCCGGCGGATTTGGCGAACGCGGCACCGAAGGCAAGATCAAGGCGGCCGAGTTCGCCCGCACCCGCAAGGTCCCATACCTCGGCATCTGCCTTGGCATGCAAATGGCAGTGATCGAAGCGGCGCGTAACGTGGCTGGCCTGAAAACCGCAGGGTCCGAGGAATTTGACCACGAGGCGGGCAAGAAACGGTTTGAACCTGTTGTCTACCACCTCAAGGAATGGGTGCAGGGCAACCACAAGGTCGAACGCAAGGTGGGCGACGACAAGGGCGGCACCATGCGACTGGGGGCCTACGACGCCACATTGACGGCAGGCAGCCGCGTGGCCGAAGCCTACGGCACCACGACGATCGACGAACGCCACCGCCACCGCTACGAGGTCGACATCAAGTACCGCGAGCAGTTGGAAAAAGCGGGGCTCAGCTTCTCGGGCATGTCGCCGGATGGCCGCCTGCCAGAGATCGTGGAATGGTCAGATCACCCGTGGTTCATCGGCGTGCAGTTCCACCCCGAACTGAAATCCAAACCCTTCGACCCGCACCCGCTGTTCCAGGATTTCGTGCGTGCGGCCAAGGATATGTCACGGCTGGTGTGACCGCCAAACGGCGCGCGTGCTGTAAATCACTCGCGAAATTCTCGCAAAACGAGTAGTATCCTCCGCATTGAACACACTCAATTTCGGAGGGCGCCCATGTCGTTATTTCAAGTGGGGCACGATCGCTACGCCGCGGCGGGACACGGCGACAAATACGCGGCCATTGATCAGCGCGCACTTGCGCGGGTGGTCGGCAGTGTCGCGGTTGGATTGCCCATTATCCTGTGGATCGCGTCTCACCTGCCCTCGGACAATCCATATATCGACACCTGCTTCCGCTATTCGATCAGCCATTTCTACTACGCACCGCTCTGGGGCACTGTGTTTACAGGTGCACTATGCTTCATCGGCGCCTACCTGATAGTCTACCGTGGCGAAGACAGGCTGGGAGCCGAAAACCGACTTGCAACATATGCCGGGATCGGAGCCTTCGGTATCGCCCTCTTTCCAACCAGCGGCTGGGGGTGCGACGCCAACATTTTTGCGGCGCGGCCGAAACTGACTATGCGCCTTGTCGACGGTGCGCCCGCGCTGGACGGCGCCTTTGATCCGATCACCGCGTTTCGGCTTTTTGAATACGCAAGCGTCATCCACTACGCGTCCGCTGCCGTCGTGTTCTTCTTCCTCGCCTGGTTTTGCTTTTTTGTGTTCACAGCCGTGGATGACAACCAACGCGATGCACTCGGAAAGCCGACGCGGGTCAAGGTCATCCGCAACACCTTTTACTATGCTGCGGGCACTGTCATCGTGCTGGCGATCCTTGCCATGGGCAGTGCCGCGTTGATCCCATGGCTGACGGGCGTACCCTGGCCGTGGTGGGATGCCGGCAACTGGACCTTCTGGTGCGAGGCCGCCGCGTTGATTGCTTTCGGTGTCTCCTGGCTTGTCAAAGGCCGGTTCATCACCTGGATCGAGGACGAAACCTGAGCTCGTCCGCGCCGCAATCAGGACCCACTGTCGCGGATTGGCTGAAAAGAACGCCTGGCACATCACGACCCCGTGACCCCGGTTTATCCGACGTGATACTCTCTTACGTCATAGGCAACCGCCACCCGAGGAGACATGCCCATGACCACCTCATTCCACCGACGCACCGTTCTGGCCACCGGTACAGCCGCCCTGCTGACATCCGGTCTGACCGTCCCCGCCCGCGCCGCGGGCCTTGCCCCGACCCCGACCATGCGCGGCGGCGCCAATAACTACCGCCCCGGCGCGCCCATCGTTGACCGTATCGGCGGCGGCGGGTTTCTGATGACCGGCACCGTCCTCAACGCAGGTGACGGCGCGCCTATCCCCAACGCCCGTATCCAGATGTGGGCGCACACAACCGAAGGGCATGAACGGGACGAACGCAGCCACGGGGCCACGCTCACAGATGCACAGGGCCGGTTCCAGATGGACATGCCGCAAATCGTTCCGGCCTTTGGCCAACCGCACGGGCATCTCGCCTATGATGCCGAATTCGACGACAACGGCTTCCAAACCGTGTTCCTGCGCCCGATCATGTCCAGCGCCTCTGATACTACGCTCGACGTGCAGTTCGTCCTGCTACAGGGCTGACAGCCCCCATGCGCGGCATCATTCCGTGGACCGCGCTGGCTGCCGCAATTGCTGCACCATTGGTAGCCGCAGGGTTCAGCCCGCTCTTGCAATGGCGGGACGGTATCTACATCGCATCGGGCTTTGCGGGCATCTTCGGCATGACGCTCCTGCTGGTGCAACCGCTTCTCGCCGCTGGTGATCTGCCCAACCTGCCCCAGACCCGCGCGCGCCGCCTGCACCGCCTGACCGGTGTGCTTCTGTTGGGGGCTGTTGTTGGTCACGTCATAGGTCTCTGGATCACAAGCCCACCGGATGTGATCGACGCGCTGACCTTCACCTCGCCCACGCCGTTTTCGGTCTGGGGGTCATCGCCATGTGGGCCGTGTTCGCCGCCGCCCTCATGGCCGCCCTTCGCAAACGCATCACCGTCCGCCCGATGACATGGCGACGGGCGCATGTGGCGCTGGCCCTGACAATTGCCATCGGCACGGTGATCCATGTCCTGCTGATCGAAGGTACGATGGAGACCGTCACCAAGTACGGCCTGAGCGCCTTGGTCCTATTGGCCGCCCTCCGGATCGCCCCGCGTCTACGCCCCCGACGACGTTAACGAAGTGGCAGGATTTGGCAGCGCACGGCCCGTTAACCCGGCAAAAGCAGCGCAACCGGTGTACGGGGGTGCACAGAGGGTGCACGCGGGGTGACAGACCGATTCCCCTTGTTTTGCAGGCATTAACGCGCATATCCGCGTTGATGCACGGATCAGGCCGTTAACCGTTGCGCGTACGGTGCTCTGCGGGCCATAAGCCCCCATGCTCAGCTACCAGCACATATACCACGCCGGAAACCTTGCGGATGTTCACAAGCACAGCCTTCTGGCCTGGATGCTGGACTACCTCACCCGTAAGGACAAACCGGTCAGCTACATCGAAACCCATGGCGGTCGGGCACTCTATGACCTGTCGTCCGACGAAGCGCTCAAGACCGGCGAAGCGGCACAGGGTATTGCGCGGGTGCAAGACTGGTTTCCAAGTGATCATCCCTACATGAGATGCCTTCAGCAAACCCATGAAATACATGGTGAAAGTGCTTATCCTGGCTCTCCCATGATCGCGGCACAAACGCTTCGGGACAATGACGTGCTGACGGTGGCAGAACTGCACCCCGCAGAACACAACGCTCTGGAACTGGCGCTACCAACGGCCAAGATCCACCGCGCCGACGGCTTTGCCATGGCCCATTCAATCCTGCCTCCGACGCCGCGGCGCGGCCTGATGCTGATCGACCCCAGCTTTGAGGTGAAAGAAGATTACGCAACGATCCCTGGGCACATCAAAAAATACACACGTGCGTGGAATGTGGGCATTATCGTCTTGTGGTATCCGATCCTGACATCAGGTGCGCATAGCAACATGCTGAAGACGCTTGGAAAAGACCACCCAGGCGCACTGCGACACGAAGTGAGGTTTCCCCCCGCACGCCCCGGCCACGGCATGGTTGGGTCTGGCCTTTTTGTGATCAATCCGCCCTTCGGTCTTGCCGCACAGGCCGCAAATCTGAAAACTCGCTTTGACCAATTGAAGTGACACGCCATGTTCGAACGCCTTTTCCCCAAAAGACCCAAGGAAACCAAACCTTTGCCCGAACCCACGCCGCAACTCGCCCTTGGCGCGCTGCTGGTGCGGGTCGCGATGGCCGACCGCGAATACCAGGCACCGGAAGTGGCCGCGATAGACAAGATCCTGTCAGCGACCTTCGACCTGAAACCACTGGAGGCCGCAAAGTTGCGCGCCACCTGCGAGGCGCTGGAGCGGCACGCACCCGGCACGCCCGAATTCGCGGATATCCTAAGGGAAACAGTGCCTTATGCCGACCGACTTGGCCTTGCCATGGCCATGTGGCAAGTGTTGCTCGCCGACGGTGAACATGCCGGGATCGAAGAGGACGTGCTGCACCAGATCGAGGCCGCACTTGGCATCACGCCCGACGACAGCGCCGACATTCGCACCCGTGCGCTTGGCGAATAGGCCCAACCGCCATATATCCGCACCCATGTTCCAAGACCTCCTCAAACGGCTGATCCAGCCCGAGCCCGCCCCGATTGCCGACGCAGATGCGCGGCTGGCCCTAACCGCATTGCTGGTGCGCGTGGCCCGCTCCGACTACGATTACTCCGGCGACGAACGTGTATTGATCGATCAGATTACACAGGATCGATACGGGCTTTCACATAAGGAGGCCAATGCCTTACGAGCTGAAGCCGAGGCAATGGAAGCCGACGCCCCAGACACCGTCCGCTTCACCCGTGCGATAAAAGACGCCGTCGCCTACGAAGACCGTCTGGCCGTTGTCGAAGCGCTCTGGAAAGTGGTGCTTGCAGACGGACAGCGCGCGCAGGAAGAGGATGCGCTCTTGCGCCTTGTCACCAACCTGCTGGGCATCACCGATCAGGACAGCGCCAAGGCGCGCCAAAGGGTTACCGGGTGATTGCATCGCTCGGCATGTACGACATGCCACATCTGCGCGACGCCCATGACAGATACTGGGCGGGGATACGCACCGCCCTTGGCTATGGACCGGATCAGCTGAACCGCGGTGGAGCTCCTTGGACTGAATGGCAATCACCGGACCTGCTCCTTGCACAGACATGCGGGCTGCCATTCAGGGCACGACTCCATGAAAAGGTGACCCTCGTCGGAACACCGGACTATGACCTGCCCAACTGCCCATCGGGCCACTATTTCAGCTACCTGATCCGACGCCACGATGATCCGCGCGCCCTTACAGAATTATCTCGGCGAGGCGTGATGGCGTTCAATGATCCATTGTCGCAATCAGGCTGGGCTGCGCCATTGGCACACCTTGAAGAACGTAAGCTTCGGCCAAGAAAGACTCTGCAAACACAAGCGCATATCGAAAGCATCCGAACGGTTCTGAACGGACAGGCGGATTTTGCCGCCATCGATGCGCTGACTTTCCTTCTTTGGGCTGCCGAGCACAGTGACGCCGCCGCATATCTGGACGCCTTCGATCGCACGATGCCCACCCCGGCACTGCCCTATATCACGGCGCTGGAACGCGATCCGAAACCAATATTCGATTCCATCGCAACCGCTGTTTCAAACTTGACGCACGAAGATCGCTGCGCCCTGCGCCTAAAGGGCATCGTCAATCTCCCGCCATCCGCGTATCTCGCCTTCCCGATTCCGCCCGCACCTTGATCAAAGCGGGTTCTCCCTACGTCAATTTGCGCAAATGGCAGGCAAAACGTCCCTTTTGCCCGTGGACAAGGCACATGTTTTCCTCCCTTATACCGGCTGATCGAAACAAGCGCAGCCAACCCACGTGTCAGACACTTCCGTTATTGAAATCCGAAACCTGCACAAGGCGTACGGTCCGCTGGAAGTGTTGAAAGGCGTGGATATTCAGGCAAAACGGGGGGATGTCGTATCCCTCATCGGGTCATCCGGGTCAGGAAAATCCACGCTTCTGCGCTGCTGCAACCTGCTTGAAGACAGTCAGCAAGGCGATGTGGTGTTCAAGGGTGAGCAGGTGACGTGGAAAGGCAGCGACCATGGCCGCCGTCCGGCAGATCCCAAGCAAGTGCTGCGTATCCGTACGAACCTGTCCATGGTGTTTCAGCAGTTCAATCTGTGGGCCCACATGACCATCCTGCAGAACGTGATGGAAGCGCCCGTGACCGTCCTGCGCCGCGATCCGGCCGAGGTGGAGCAGGCGGCACGAAAATACCTCGACAAAGTGGGCATCGGCGACAAATGCGACGCTTATCCCGCCCAGCTATCGGGGGGCCAACAACAACGCGCCGCAATTGCCCGCGCGCTGTGCATGGAACCCGAAGCGCTGCTGTTTGACGAACCGACAAGTGCCCTGGACCCAGAACTGGAACAGGAAGTTGTCAGGGTGATCAAGGACTTGGCCGCCGAAGGGCGGACCATGCTGATCGTCACCCATGACATGAAACTGGCCCATGATGTCAGCGACCACGTCGTGTTTCTGCACAAGGGCCTGATCGAAGAACAAGGACCGCCAGATGAGTTGTTTGGCGCGCCCAAATCAGAACGACTGCGTGGGTTTCTATCTGCAACCCACGCCGCGTAACCAATAATCAACGGGAGAAACTCACATGAAATCCATCCTTCTTTCGACCGTCGCAGTTGCGATGACAGCCACCTTTGCCATGGCCGACGGCCACAGCGTCGTGCGCATGGGCACCGAGGGCGCCTACCCTCCCTACAACTTCATCAATGATGCTGGCGAAGTTGACGGGTTCGAACGCGAAGTTGGCGACGAACTGTGCGCGCGCGCCGAACTGACCTGTGAATGGGTCACCAACGAATGGGACAGCATCATCCCCAACCTCGTGTCCGGTAACTACGACACGATCATCGCGGGCATGAGCATCACCGACGAACGGGATGAGGTCATCGACTTTACCCAGAACTATCTGCCGCCAGAAGCCTCCCGCTACGTGGGCCTGTCCGAAGACGCAGACATCAACGGCATGGTTGCCAGCCAGGTCAACACGATCCAGGCCGGCTACGTGGCAGACAGCGACGCGACACTTCTGGAATTCGCAACCGCAGAAGAGTTGATCGCCGCCGTCAAGAGCGGTGAAGCGGACGCCGTTTTCTTCCAGGGCTCCTTCCTTGAGCCCATCGTGGCCGAAGATCCGGAAATCGTTTGGGTCGGTGAGCCCGTACCCCTCGGCGGCGGCGTCGGCATGGGCGTGCGCGAGACCGACGGTGAGATGAAAGCCAAGTTCGACGCGGCCATCACTTCGATGAAAGAAGATGGCACACTGAACACAATGATCACAAAGTGGTTCGGCGACGAAGCAGAACTCTTCTAAGCCAGCACAGGACGTGAAGGGGAAGGTCGCAGCCCTCCCCTTCACTCGCTTCACGACGCTGCGCGCCCTGAAATATTGAGGCCTCTCATCTTCAGCTTCTGCACAGACCCGAGCACCCTGCCGGATTGGCAGTGGATGGCCTGTTACCTGACCACGACGAAACACATTTCGCTCTATTGGTCGGTCCTGACCGTTCTGTTGCTGCTGGCGATTACGGCGCCTGCCGCCTTGGCCTTCGGATTTGCTGGTGCCTCTGCCGCACGGTCGCGTACTGCGCCGGTGTCCTGGATCGGCAGGGGGTATATCGCAGTTGTGCGCGGCGTGCCTGACGTCGCATTCTTCCTATTCTTCGTGATCGCCCTGGACCAGGGGATCGAATACCTCCGCCACAAGACGCTGTGCCCCGATTGGTCAGAGCCGATCCGCCAGGGCAACGACTTTGTCGTGTGCCAGGCAGCCAAGATGCCGCTGGGCAACGCGCCGCAATGGGTGCACGAAACCTATGGCTTCGCCATTGCCGTCCTGACCTTTGCCATCGTGTTTGGCGCCTTTTCGGCCAACGTTTTGTACGGCGCGATGCAGGCCGTGCCACGCGGTCAGCTCGAAACCGCTGAAAGCTACGGCATGACGCCGCGCCAGACCTTCTGGCGGGTCCTGGTGCCGCAGATGTGGGTCTATGCACTGCCCGGCCTGTCGAACTTGTGGATGGTGCTGATGAAGGCCACGCCGCTGCTGTTCCTGCTTGGGGTCGAGGACCTCGTCTATTGGGCGCGCGAGCTGGGCGGCATCAAGACCCCCCGTTTCACAGATTACCCCCATGGCGACTGGCGCATGTGGTACTTCCTCGCCCTTCTGATTTTCTACCTGCTTTTCACCCGTGTGTCCGAGATCGTGCTGGCGCGACTGATGACCCGGCTGAGCCACGGACAGGCCACGACCGCTGGCGATGCGCAGCGCAAGAGGACGCAAGCGTGAAGGGCTATACGTCTACAGAAGCTCAATCGAGCAAGGGCGGTATCACATGACCTGCCTTGAAACGATTCAGGCCTATGCGCTGCGGTCCATCGGTATCGGGGAGCGCCGCCTGCCCCGAGATGACTTTACCTTGTGCGAACAGGTCACGCTGATCGGTTCGGGCATGATCTGGAACATCTATTTCGGCGTGCTGGCGATGCTGGCCGGTTTTGTGCTGGCCACGGTACTGGCCCTGGGCAAGGCATCAACCACGCCGAGCCTGCGCAAGCCGTCGGAGTGGTTCATCTTCGTCTTCCGCGGCTCGCCGCTGTTCATTCAGTTCTTCTTTGCTTACTTCGTTTTCCTCAGCCTCAAGAACGTGCACCCGTTCTTTGGCCCATTCGCGGCAGCGTGGCTCGGGGCGCTGATCGTTCTGTTCTTCAACACGGCTGCCTACTCTGCCGAAATCTTTTTCGGGGCCCTGCAGTCCATCCCCAAAGGCGAGGTCGAGGCCGCCGATGCCTACGGCCTGACGGGATGGTCCCGCTTCCGCCGGGTCGTATGGCCCACGATGCTGCGGTTGGCGTGGCCCGCTTATACGAATGAGGCGATCTTCCTGTTTCACGCCACCACACTCGTGTTTTTCTCGGCCTTTCCGGTACGAGGACAGCAAGGCGATGCGCTGTACTACGCAAGCTATTTCGCAGACAAAACCTTCAACCCCTTCATTCCGTACCCGATCTTGGCGGCGTATTTCATCTTGCTGACACTGGTGATCATTGGCTTTTTCGGGGTCGTCAATCGTCGCCTGAATCGGCACCTGCCCGCCAACACGCGCCAGAAGATAAAGCTGCGCATGAACCTGATCCGGTGAAGATAGAATGCCTCCGGCGGTCGTATTTTTAGTCAGAAGAAGAACGTGATGCACGATTGGCTGGTTGATAACCCTGAAATACGTGCGATCCGTGTCGCAGCCGCCGATCTGAACGGTGTGGCGCGCGGCAAGCGGATGCCGGTGCGCTTTGCCAACAAGGTCACGGAAAGCGGAACGCGCTTTCCCATGTCTGTCCTCAATCTCGATATCTGGGGTGAGGACATCGAGGACAGCCCCCTTGTGATGGAGACCGGTGACCGGGACGGCGTATTGCGCCCGACCGAGCGTGGCTTTGTCCCGATGCCTTGGCTGAATACACCAACGGGTCTCCTGCCGATCTGGATGTTCCATGAAGATGGGCGGCCCTTCATGGGCGATCCCCGTCACGCGCTGGCGGCAGTCCAGAACCGGTTCGCTGCAAAAGGACTGACACCAGTTGTTGCCGTCGAGCTTGAGTTTTTTCTGATCGATGACACAGGCAGTCGCCTCCGCGTGCCCCCGTCGCCGCGATCCGGCAAGCGCCGCGTGGCCGGAGAGATCCTGTCCATGCGCACGCTCGACGCCTTCGACGACTTCTTTACCGAGCTCTATGACGCCTGCGAGACGATGGACATCCCCGCCGACACCGCCATTTCCGAAAGCGGGCTGGGTCAATTCGAAATCAACCTGATGCATCAGGCCGACGCGCTGAAGGCTGCTGATGACGCTTGGCTGTTCAAGATGCTGGTCAAGGGTCTGGCGCGCAAACACGGCTTCGCCGCGTCCTTCATGGCAAAACCGTATCCTGACTACGCAGGCAACGGGCTCCACATGCACTTCTCGGTACTGGATAAGAATGGCCAGAACATCTTTGACGACGGGACCGAGGCGGGCACAGATGCCTTGCGACACGCCGTGCAGGGATGTCTTGCCGCAATGCCCGGGTCAATGCTGATCTTTGCGCCCCATGCCAATTCCTATGCGCGGCTGGTGCCGGACGCCCACGCACCAACTGGCATCGCATGGGCCTATGAAAACCGCACGGCGGCCATCCGCATCCCGTCCGGCCCCGCGGCCGCCCGCCGCATCGAACACCGGGTGGCCGGAGGCGACGTGAACCCGTATCTCTCCGTCGCTGCCGTACTCGGCGCCGCCCTGAACGGGATCGAGGACGCAAAGGACCCGCCCGCCCCAATCACCGGCAACGCCTACGCGCAGGATCTGGAGCAGGTTCCCAGCACATGGGAAGACGCCATGGCGGCCTTTGCCGACAGCCCGCATATCGCACGCATCTTCGACGCTGAGCTGATCCGCAACATGGACATGACCAAGCGGCAGGAAGCGCGCTACATGGCCGAACTCACGCCAGACGAGCAGACGGAAATCTACCTCGACTCTGTCTGAACCGCGCACTATCTTCGGCCCGTAACCCTCAGGTGATCCATGAAAATCGGCATTCTGCAAACCGGTCACGCGCCCGACGAAGTGTTGGGAACGCTTGGTGACTATGACACCATGTTCGCCCGCCTGCTGGACGGGCACGGCTTTGAGTTCGAAACCTTCAACGTGGTGGACATGGACTTCCCGGACGGGCCGGATGTGTGCGACGGATGGTTGATCACCGGGTCGAAACATGGCGCTTATGAAGATCACCCGTTCATCCCCCCGCTCGAGGACCTGATCCGCGGCATCCACGCGGCAAGCCGCCCGATGGTTGGCATCTGTTTCGGCCACCAGATCATCGCACAGGCCATGGGCGGCAAGGTCGTGAAATTCGACGGTGGCTGGTCGGTGGGACGGCGGGAATACAACTACAAGGGCGAAACCCTTGCCGTGAACGCATGGCATCAGGACCAGGTCGTCGAAGTGCCGGAAGGGGCCGAGGTTATCGCTTCGAACGATTTCTGCGAGAACGCGGCGCTGGTCTATGGCGACCGCATCTGGACCATACAGCCCCACCCCGAATTTGGCGCCAACATGGTGGATGCACTCGCCACCCATCGCGGACCCGGAGTGGTGCCCGACCCGCTGCTCGACAATGCGCGGGCGCAGCTGGACGCCCCCATACAAAGCCAAAAGGTGGCCGATGAAATGGCGGCCTTTCTCAAGCAGGGGGCTCTAACACATGTCTGACGACTGGACATCCAAGCTGCCCGAAGCGGCGCGTGTCTACCTCGAAGGTAAACGGCTGGACGAAGTGGAGTGCATCATCGCCGACTTGCCCGGCATCGCACGGGGCAAAGCGGTGCCTGCCTCGAAATTCGTACGACAGGATTACTTCCACCTGCCCGACAGTATCTTCTACCAGACCATTACCGGCGATTGGGGTGAGGCCGCAGGCGAAGACGGGTTCATCGAAAAAGACATGATCCTCAAGCCCGACATGTCGACTGCAACAGCGGCGCCATGGACAGGTGACTGGACCCTTCAGGTGATCCATGACGCCTATGATCGCAAGGATCAGCCCGTGCCCTTCAGTCCGCGCAACGTGCTGAAACGGGTTGTGCAGCTCTACAACGACAAGGGGTGGAAACCGGTTGTGGCGCCAGAAATGGAATTCTTCCTGATCGCGCGCAACCTGGACCCCGCGCAGGAAATCAAACCCATGACAGGCCGCTCCGGCCGCCCGGCGGCGGCGCGACAGGCCTATTCCATGACGGCCGTGGACGAATTTGGCCCTGTGATCGACGACATCTATGACTTTGCCGAGGCGCAAGGGTTCGAAATTGACGGCATCACGCAGGAAGGCGGCGCAGGCCAGCTTGAGATCAACCTGCGTCACGGCGATCCGGTCAAGCTGGCGGACGAGGTGTTCTATTTCAAACGCCTGATCCGCGAGGCGGCACTGCGTCACGATTGCTTTGCCACCTTCATGGCCAAACCCATCGCGAACGAACCCGGAAGTGCGATGCATATCCACCATTCGATCATCGACATGGAAACAGGCCAGAACCTTTTCGTGGGTCCGCAAGACGGCGACACCGACGCGTTCTTCCACTTCATAGCGGGCCTGCAGAACCATTTGCCTGCAGCGCTTGCAGTCATGGCGCCGTTCGTCAACAGCTACCGCCGCTACGTGAAAGATCACGCTGCTCCTATCAACCTCGCTTGGGGCCGTGACAACCGCACAACAGGCATCCGTATTCCCCTGTCCGAGCCACAGGCGCGGCGCGTTGAAAACCGGATCGCAGGCATGGACTGCAACCCGTATCTTGGCATCGCCGCATCACTGGCCTGCGGCTATCTGGGTCTTATTCAGGAACAGCGCCCCTCGGCCCAATTCCGGGGCGACGCCTATGAAGGCGACGGAGACATCCCGCGCGTGCTGGGGTCGGCACTGGACCTGTTTGACCAAGCCACTGACCTGCACGCGGTGCTGGGCGAAGAGTTCGCGCGTGTCTATTCGATCGTCAAACGCGCCGAATATGACGAGTTCCTGCAAGTGATTTCCCCATGGGAGCGCGAGCATTTGCTACTGAACGTCTAAGTGGCAACCCGGCCCTTCGGGGAGGATTTTTCGGAAACAGGGAAGATGGACCTTCTGACCGCCAACGATCAACCGGGGGCTTATCCCGATAGCTGGTATGCCGCGACAGCCGATAGTCCGGCGCCCCGGGCGCCGTTACAGGGGTATCTACAGGCAGATGTGTGCATTGTCGGTGCTGGATATACAGGGCTGTCCGCTGCACTGCATCTGGCACAGGCCGGACGGCGCGTTGTTGTGTTGGAGGCGCATCGCGCAGGCTTTGGCGCCTCCGGCCGCAATGGCGGGCAATTGGGCACCGGCCAAAGGGTTGAGCAGCCATACCTTGAGAAGATCGTCGGATCCGAGACTGCACGGCGTCTTTGGGACATGGGGCTGGAGGCGACCGACCTTGTCCGGCACCTGATAGACACGCACCGGATCGATTGCTTCTACCGCCCCGGCATCGCCTGGACTGCGGAAGACGAAAGCGATGTGGCGGACCTGCACGCCTATGCAGATCACATGGACCGGCACTATAACCACCGCGTCGACGTACTGGACCGGGATGCCTTCCACGCCATCTGCCCCTCACCTGCCTATCGCGGCGGTGTCATTGATCACAAATCCGGCCACCTGCACCCGCTGCGCTTTGCCCTCGGGCTGGCGACCGCCGCGGAAAGGGCCGGGGCAACGATCCATGAAGGCAGCACTGTCACCGGCATCAAAAACGGTGCACGGATCACGCTCACGACCGACAATGGCTCTGTCACGGCAGATCACGTCATCCTCGCCTGCAACGGCTACTTGGGTGGGTTGAACGCCCCCGTCGCTGCCCGCGTCATGCCCATCAACAATTTCGTCGCCGCCACCGCGCCGCTGGACGACCCTGCCAGCGTACTGACACAAGACATCGCCTTATCGGATAGCCGCTTTGTGGTGAACTACTTCCGGCTGAGCCATGACAACCGCCTGCTGTTTGGTGGGGGTGAAAGCTATGGCTACCGCTTTCCCCGCGACATCGCGGCGAAGGTGCGCAAACCGATGACCCAAATCTTTCCGCATCTCGCTGATGTGCAGATCGACTATGCTTGGGGCGGAACGCTTGCGATCACGATGAAGCGTTTGCCTTACGTGGCCCGGCTGGCGCCCAACATGCTCAGCGCTTCGGGCTATTCCGGGCATGGCGTGGGTACAGCGACCCACGCAGGCATGCTGATGGCACAAGCGATCCAAGGGCACACAGATGGCTTCGACACTATGGCTGCCATCCCCACAACGCCTTTCCCGGGAGGGGCCAAACTGCGCAGCCCGCTCCTCGTCCTCGCCATGACCTGGTACGCTCTGCGCGACCGCCTCGGCCTGTAACGGCAAGCTTAATTCAGCTCAAACGTCACAAAACCGTTTCCTTTTGCGTCTATCGGATTTACAAAAACGAAAACCGATCATAAGGATTCTGAATATGTCTCTCCCCGACATGCACAGTGCCGAACCCATCCCCGCCGCCGCAAGACAAGAGATCGACCGCCTGCTGAGCTCCGGCGACCTCTTCCGCTACACAGCATCCGAAGGTGCACCCGTCTCGCTTCTCGAAGCCGAATTTGCAGAACTGATGGGCAGCAAGTTTGCCCTCGCCGTCTCGTCCTGCTCTGCCGCGCTTTTCCTGTCGCTCAAGGCGCTCAATCTGCCACGCGACGCGCGCGTCCTGATCCCCGGCTTCACCTTTGCCGCCGTGCCATCATCGGTCTTGCACGCCGATTGCCTGCCGATCCTGTGTGAAGTGGACGAAAATTACCGCGTCAACATCGATGACTTCGTTGAGAAGCTGCCAAGCGTACAGGCCGTTATCATCAGCCACATGCGCGGCCACACGTCCGACATGGACGCGATCATGACCCTGTGCACCGCCGCCGGCATCCCGGTGATCGAGGATGCGGCCCACTCGCTCGGCACCCTCTGGAACGGGCGCAAGATCGGCACGATCGGCACAATCGGCTGCTTCTCATTCCAGTCCTACAAGATGATCAATGCAGGCGAAGGCGGGATCATGATCACCGACGACGCCGATCTGGTCGCGCGCGCCATCATCATGTCGGGCGCATACGAACATAACTGGAAGAAACACCCGGTCCTGCAGGACGCCTTTGCCAAGCACCAGAACAAATGGCCGCTCTATAACCTGCGCATGTCGAACCTGAGTGCCGCCGTCATTCGGCCGCAGCTGCCCCACCTCGCCCACAGGGTCGAGGACGGGCGGCGCAACCATGACCATGTCGCCGCCTTGCTGGATCAAAGCCCGCATATACACGTCCCTGCCCCGCTGCATGGCGAGGTGCGCGCCCCGGATTCTGATCCAGTTCAACCTGATCGACATGAGCGATGCGCAGGTCGATAGTTTTGTTGCCGCAGCGGCGCAGACCGGGGTAAAAGTACAGGTGTTTGGCGCCAGCACGGACAACGCCCGCGCCTTCTGGAACTGGCAATTCATCCCCAACTTGCCAGAATTGCCAAAAACCCGTGCCATGCTGATGCGTGCCTGTGATGTGCGCCTGCCCGTGCATCTGCCCAAGGACACGCTCGACGCTGTGGCAGAGGCTTTGCTGTCCGCCGTGGCAACCGCAACAGAACAGCAAGCGGCCTAAGACCTTTCTCCGGCCCCAATGCGTTTCGGAACACGCATTGGGAAATGGGCGATGCGTGCCGGACTTGCAACAGACACATGGTGCAGTAGCGTGAGGGCATGACAGATCTCTCGCAGGGCGCCGCCTGGATGGCTGGCCACATCATCCCTATCTCAGACGCGGCTATTCCCGTCACCGACTGGGGGCTCACCCATTCCGACATCGCCTATGATGTGGTGCCGGTCTGGCGCGGCGCGTTCTTCCGCCTGAACGACTATGTCGACCGTTTCATCGCATCGCTGACGGCAGGCCGGTATCACATCAGCATGGACCACGCGGCGATTTGCGACGCACTCCACCAGATGGTCGCCGCTAGCGGCCTGCAAGACGCCTATGTCGCCATGGTCGCTGCACGCGGATGCAACCCAGTGCCCGGCAGCCGTGATCCACGCGACTGCACAAACCATTTCTATGCCTGGTGCGTGCCCTATGTGCACATCGTCAAGCCAGAGGCGGCAGAGCAAGGCACATCAGTCTGGATCGCCAAATCCGTCCGCCGCATTCCGGCAGACAGCGTGAACCCACGCGTCAAGAACTACCACTGGGGTGACTTCACCTCGGGCCTGTTCGAGGCCAAGGAACAAGGATTTGAAACGACGCTCCTGCTTGACCACGATGGAAACGTGACCGAAGGACCCGGCTTCAATGTCTTTGCCGTCTTCGGGGATCGCGTGGTGACCTCAGACCACGGCGTACTGCACGGCATCACCCGGCGCACAGTGCTGGAGATGTGCGTTGAAGCCGGACTGCAAACCGAAACCCGCCCCCTACCGCTTGAAGAGTTTCTGGAGGCGGACGAGGTGTTCCTGTCCTCCTCGGGTGGGGGTGTCATTCCTGTTGCACGGGTGGATGACCGGGTGTTTTCAAACGGCACGGCAGGCGCGATCGCATCAGACCTGCGCACCCGCTACTTTGACTGGATCACGCGCCCGCAGCACAGGATCGCTGTGGATTACATCGGTTGATGCAAAAGCATCATTGGATCAACGGTCAGTACCCGCCGTGCAGACCAAGCAGGCAATGAGGGGTATCGCTCCAGCCCATCTCCTCGCGTGGCGCAATATGTGTCTTGGAGAACTACCGATCCGCCGCATCATCGAAAACGGCCATCATGGCACCTCTCAGGCGCGCAACATCGTCGTCAACTGATGCGGACAGATCGCATTCGAATGACGGCAGTACCTCGATGCGGATCGTTCCGCTTCTGGGCAGGTGTTTGCCGCGCGGCAACAGGCGGTCGGAGGCATGAATGACGATGGGCCGTATTGTCCTGCCGGTGGCGCGGGCGACAAGTACCGCACCTGCCTTGAACGCGCCAAGACTTTCGGACCCGGTGCGCGTGCCCTCGGGGAAAAGCACGACAGAGCGGCGGGCGGGCATGGCGTGGACGGCAGCGGTGAGTGTCTCAAGCGCAACCGTACCGCTACTGCGGTCAATCTCCACCAGTCCCGCGCCCTTGAACCCATGGCGCAAGAGGGCCGCGTCGCATAACTCCTTCTTGGCGGCGAAGGTGATCCATTTGGCGTCGGGCATCACGTCCATCAGAGCGAAACCATCCAGGTGGCTGCGGTGGTTGATCACGATGATGCTGCCAGTGTCGGCGGCCAGCGCGGCCCTGTCGGCCTCTGTCATCTCTGTCCGGATGCTCAGCAGCCACAGAAGCCGCGAACAGGCACGTTTGACCAGTGGCCAGTACCAGCCGCGAAAACCCTGCCTTTTACCACAAAGCAGGGGCACAAAGGCGATATAGAGGAAGTAGAAGGGGCCCAGCAGAAACAACACGGCGCGCTTTATGACGCGCAGGCCAGCAGGGTCGGTGGCCGCTGGTGCGGCCCGTCCGTTCGGAGGTTGAAGTGACATGGCTCCCCGTCGCATGTGCTGTCTGCCGGGGATGTTCACGAGGGTTCTTCGTGGCGCTTTTGCCGCCTGCCCTCTGGGCGCGTGGCCCGACAAGCACCCTGCGCCCCGCCTCTATGCGGCAATGGGCGCGGCGCATCAACAGAAAGTCGGATACCGGTGATTGGCCTCAATGGCGGGGTTGGGCTCTTTGCGGACCTTAGCCCATCTAATGTCTATGGTCGGCAGAGCGGACTAGGCTGCCTTTTGGTAGTCTTCGACCAATGGCAGCTCGCAGTTGTTGAGCTCATCCTGCAAAGTCGGCTTTGTTGGCGTGGTGCAACAACTGTATACATGTCATAATTGCGGTCCAGTTCCGGTATACAATGCCTGCATGAAAGAACCAATCACGATCCAACCATCTCGGTTTCGCGTTGCTAGCCATGAAATCATTTTCTGTTGCATCGCCCTCGTTTGGCCTCTGATTTATGTGGTCGACATCCACTGGGCAGGTCACATTAATCCCTTTTCCAAGCTGATGTTTGCCGTTTTTGGCGTGGCTGGCTTAGGATGGGCGATTTTTAGCTCCCGCAGGATCTAGCGGATTTTCCAGTCTAAACGTGCATGGCGGGCAACCATCGGCAACGGCAGACTGCGGTGGGAATCGGGTATACCCTCCATGGGACTTCCGCTAGATATCGCATTGGCCGATATCGCGACCGCCATACAGGTCAAGACGTTCAAAACAGTCATCGACAGCGACGGTGAATACACAGAATTCGATGAATTCTACGAACTGCGTTTGACCGATGGGCGCGGGTTGTCATTTGATCGTGAAACCGTTGGAATTTATCCTGATCGTGTGTTCAAGGCATTGGAAAAACACGGTGTGACCTATGAACGCTGGCTGCAAAACACCACCAAACACAGTACCAATCATGCGCGCGTACGGGTCGATTAGCACTCCAAGCACGGAAACCAAGGTTTGATGGTTCAGTCATCGACGAACGCAAAGGCTGACATTCGTTACATCCGCAGCAATTGTCGAATGGGCTCAAACCGGACATCCGACACCAACGAAATACCCTGCATTCCTATCTCTAAAACCAACGTCATCAGGCGTTGAGACAACCGCTCCTGCGCCAACGAACTCCCCTCAGAGTCCAGAACGTCGCTCTCAGGCCAGTCGGTTCGCATGCGGGTCGACGCAGACCGCCATGACACGGTTCACTCTCCCCAAGACCCAGAGAGAGGCAAGCCATGTCACAGATCCGCACCCGATCCGGTGGTCGCGCCAGCCGGCGCGCCCTTCGCTCAGCACCCAATGTCACCATGCTCCCGGGGCTCAGGAATACCCTCCCCTGGTGCGAGATCATGGATGGGTCAAAGGTGGAACGGATCGATGCCGCTTCCATGGATATCCTCGAAAACGTAGGCGTCGTGTTCCGTGATGACATCGCGCTGGCCGACTGGAAAGCTGCCGGGGCCAAAGTGGTGGGCGAAACCGTCTATCTTGACCGTGGCCTTGTCCGCGACCTGATCTCGACGATCCCGTCGGACTTCACCTATCACGCCCGCGACCCTCAAAAGAACGTGCGTCTTGGCGGGCGGCACAGCATCTTTGTGCCCATGACCGGCGCACCGTTCCTGCGCGATCTTGAGGACGTGCGGCGCAACCCCACGCTCGACGATCTGGCGATGTTTCACAAGCTCAGCCACATGATGCCCAGCCTGCATTCATCCGCTCACCATATCGTCGAACCCTACGATCATCCGATCAGTCACCGCCACCTGCGCATCACTTATTCGTCCATGAAACATTCGGACAAGACGTTCATGGGCATGACCACCAGCCCCAAGAACGCCGAGGACGTGATGGACATGTGTGCGATCCTTTTTGGCGAGGATTTCATGGAGGATCACCCGGTCACGACGGGCAATTGCAACGGCAACTCCCCCTTGTGTGGGACGAAACCATGCTGGGGGCCATGCGCGCATTTTCCAAGCGCAATCAACCGGTTCTCTGCTCGCCCTTCGTGCTGGGCGGGGCCAACACCCCGGCCTCGGTAGCCGCATCCGTCGCACAGTTGAATGCCGAGGCACTCTCGGCCCTCGCCTACACCCAGGTGATCCGGCGCGGTGCGCCTGCGATCTATGGCCACTACCTGTCCACCGTGTCGATGAAGTCCGGCGCGCCGATGGCGGGTACGCCTGAAATCTCCATGATGAACTTCATGATCGGCCAGATGGCCCGGTTCTATGACGTGCCCTGGCGCACCTCGAACACGCTGGGCGGGGCCAAGACCTTTGATGCGCAGGCGGGGTATGAAAGCGCCACGACCCTGTCCGCCGTGATGCATGCGGGGGCCAACTACATCTGGCATTCCGCGGGCTGGAACGAGGCGGGTATGCACTGTTCCGTCGCGAAATTCATCGTGGACGCCGAACAATGCGCCATGGCCTATCGCATGGCCGAAGGGCTGAAATGGCACGACTTCGAGGTCGCTCTGGCCGCCGTGCCGGATGTGGGACCGGGCGGGCACTATCTGGGCCACCCCCATACGCAAGAGAACTTTCAGACAGCCTTTTTCATGCCAGACCTCTTCGACAACAACTCGATCGAGCAGTGGCAGGCCGAAGGATCAAAAGAGATCACGGAACGTGCCCTGGCACACGCCGTCAACCTTTTGGCAACCTATGAGGAGCCAAAATTGGATGAAGCCGTGGATGAAGCGCTGCACGACTACATCGCAAGACGGGAGCGGGAGATACCGGCCGCAGATGCGTTGAACCAGGACTACTGATATATGAAGGAATTGTGAGTAAAATGCTGATTTGTCTCTTTTTGAATATTTTGACGGTAAAGTCTGTGCGTGAGAGCCCCGCAAAGTTGACTTTCAACTACTCACCACCAGCCCGCCACTCCTTCCACCGCAAATAAGCGTTCGCACCAAGCGTCGCAAAAGGCTGCGGCGGCAGGCGTTTCGGCTCCGCTTCTGCCTCGAAATGATCCGCAATCTCAGACGGCTGACCACAGCACCGATCTGCCGCCGCGATGCCCGTCAACGTGCCCCGCGCCGTGCCCAATCCGTTCTGCACACAAGCACTGAACAACCCCTGCTCGATCTCACGTGCATGGGCTACACCGTTCAGAGACAGGCACAAATGCCCACCCCACACCTGGGCCTGACGCACACCCGTCAAATGCGGAAACCGCGCGGCAAAGGCGCGGGCATGCGCGCGTGCCGCCCGCCCCATGTCGCGGTCCGTCGGGTGCATTCCAGGCCGCACCGCCGCACAATTGCGGGTGACAATCCGGTGGCCACCCTGCCCCGTATCGATCCGGCGCACCGTTGTGCCCATGGGATCGGACGGCGTCACCCCCCAACGGGGCGCACCGCCCACCACCTGCGGATCCAAATCCTCGGTCATGGAGGCAAACAGGAACAACTGCACCAACCGCCCCCGCGCCACGCCAAAGCTCTCCAAATGCCCGTTCACGGCAAGGATCACACGCTCAGCCCTGACTGACCCCTTCGGCGCCCGCAGCACCCAATCCCGCCCCGCACGTTCAAAACGCAGAACCGGGCTGCGGTCATACACCTCCGCCCCGCGGGCCAGACCGGCTGCCAACCCACGCACATAGCCCGCAGGCTGCAACATGACGGTGCCCGGCGTGTACAGACCCGACCGATAATGCGCGGAGCCGGTCAACTCCTTCATTGCCGCGGCATCCAACCACTCATGGGGCTCTCCCAACCCCTCAAGGTGCTTGGCGTAACTGCGGTTATGCGCATCGCCCGCTTCTGTCGCTGCACCATTCACCTTGCCCGCAGGATCGAAATAGTCCGGCGAAATGTCGTAATCGGCCACCGCGTCGCGGGCAAATGCAATAGCCTCGCGGTTCAGCCGCGTCAGCGTGCGATCATCGCCCGCACCCGCATAGTCTTCGGACGCAAGATCATGCGGCAAATCAATCATGAAACCGGAATTGCGCCCCGCCGCGCCATCCGCCACACGCCACGCGTCCAGCACAGCAACCCGCGCCTGCGGCCAGTGCTGCAACACGCGACGCGCCGCAGACAGACCGGCGAAACCAGCGCCCACAACGGCCACATCTGCTGTCACCTGCGTCTCAAGCCGGGGAAAGGATGGCCCCGGCCCCAATATCTCCGCCCAACCTGCCGGGCCACGATGCCGCGGCAAACGCCGCGCGGCATATCTCATTCCACGGCCTCATCTGAATCATCGGACAGGTCCACCCAGATGGTCTTGATCTGGGTGTATTGATCATGGGCCTGCACCCCGTTGTCGCGCCCACCAAAGCCCGACATCTTCATGCCCCCGAACGGTGTCGCAATGTCACCCTCTCCATAAGCATTGACCGTCACGGTCCCCGCCCGCAACATCCGTGCCCCGCGCAGGGCGCGCTTGGCGTTGGAGGTGAACAGGGACGCACACAAACCATAGGGCGTGTCATTGGCAACCGCCATAGCCTCGTCAAACGACGCCACAGGGATCACCGCCAACACCGGGCCGAAAATCTCGTCTCGCGCCAGCGGATTATCCGAAGTAGCTGAGACAACGGTTGGAGAGACATAGGGTTTATCCACAGAACCACCCACAAGGATATCCCCGGCTTTTTCCACATATCCACAGACTTTATCAAAATGCGAACCACTCACCAGCGCCCCTTGCCGCGTCTCAGGGTCCAGCGGATCACCCACGGGCAAATGGCGCATATGGGCTTCGATCCGCGCCAGCAGGTCCTCCCGCACATCCTCATGCACGATCAGACGCGAGATGGCGGAACAGTTCTCACCCATATTCCAGAACGCACCGTTGACGATATGCTGCGCCACACGGTCAAGGTTCTCGGCATCGTTCATGACGACACAGGGGTTCTTGCCGCCCATTTCCAACACAACCTCTTTTGCATTGGACTCCGCGGCATAGGTCAAGAACTTCATGCCCGTCTCAGTCGACCCGGTAAAGCTGACCATGTCGATGTCCATATGGCGGCCGATGGGTTCCCCCACATCCGGCCCGTGTCCCGGCACAACGTTCAACACACCGCGCGGCACCCCCGCCTCCATGGCCAACTCCGCGAGCTGCAAAGCAGTCAGCGAGGTCTCTTCTGCCGGTTTCAACACCACCGAACAGCCAGAGGCGAGCGCAGGCCCGATCTTCCACGCCATCATCAGCAGCGGGAAGTTCCACGGCAAAACCAACCCAACAACGCCCACGGGCTCGCGCAACACCATCGCAATATGGTCATCCGACGCGGGCGCAACGGAATCGTAAATCTTGTCGATGGCTTCCGCATGCCACTTGATGCAGTGAATGGCCTCGGGCACGTCCACCGTCTCGCAGTCGTAAATGGTCTTGCCGCTGTCCACGCTTTCCAGCACCGCCAGTTCGCGGGCATTGCGTGTCATCAGCTTGCACAGGCGGATCAACACGTCCTTGCGATCACTCGGGTGCAACCGCGACCAGCGCCCGTCCTCAAACGCCTCGCGCGCCTTGGTCACCGCCACGTCAACATCCTCGGCCCCGCAGGCCGCTACCTGTGCAATCACGTCCCCGGTTGCCGGGTTCACGCTGTCAAAAGTCTTGCCGGATATCGCAGGCCGGAACCCACCATCAATAAAGGCGCTTGTGGCCGGTGTCAGATCGGCGGCGATGGCCTTGTATTCCTCGGTCGTCAGCATGGTTCAGCCCTCCGCTCTTTCTTGTCCTGCCGCTGGCTCGGCCTCGATCTGTGCGATGGTGGTCTTCAGCACGCGGATCACCTGTTCCAGCGCGCGCTTGTCATCCTTGTTCAGCGCCTTGAGCGGCGGTCTGATCGCGCCTGTCTCAATGCCCTGGAACGTCACACCATATTTGATGCATTGCACGAACTTGCCGCCCTGCTCCAGCACCCGCATCAGCGGCATCATGGCCGACATGATGCGGCGGCCCTTGTCGAAATCCCCTTCGACCACGCAGGCGCGCCACAAGGCAATATGTTCGTCAGGCAGGAAGTTCGATCCGCCACAGACCCAGCTTTTGGCCCCCCAGGCAAAGAATTCCAGCGCCTGATCGTCCATGCCACATGACATCTGGATATGCGGGTAATCCCGCGCCAGAAGGTGCACCCGATTGATATCGCCCGAGCTTTCCTTGATCGCACAGAAATTTCGTGACCGCCCCACGCGGTCCAGAAATTCCTCGCCCATATTCACGCCCATCCGGCCCGGATAGTTGTAGAGCATGATGGGCAGATCGACGGCCTTGTCGATGGCAAGGGCAGCCAGCGCGTTTTCCCGCTCGGTCGGCACGGCATAGGGCGGCGTGGCCACCAGCAGCGCATTGGCGCCCATGCCCTTACCGCCCATTGCCAGCGCCATGCTGTCGGCGGGCAGCATCGCGCCCGTGCCCATGATCACTGGCACCCGGCCCGCCACGGTCCTGATCGTCCGCTCTGCCACCTCAAGCCGTTCGGCAACGGTCATGGCATAGTTTTCGCCCGTTGATCCGCCCGAAATGAGGCCGTGCACGCCCGCCGCGATCAACCTTTCGAGCACCGCATCCAGCGCCGCGAAATCCGGCGAGTAATCCGCATTGAACGGGGTGACAACGGGGGTGTAGATCCCGTTGAACTCCATGACGGGCGTCATAGGCGCGCCTCCTGTGGGGGTGGGCCCAGCGGCAGATCAAGGCCGCCGGGCATGACAAACTGAGCGATCCGGTCGCGTGACAGCGCCCAATGGGCTTGCGCCAGCTCTCCGGCCCGCGCGGCATCGCGTGCGTCGATTGCCTCGATGATCTGTTCGTGATGGTCGCGAGCGGTTTTGATGGTGTTTTTGTCAGCGTCGGTGCGCGGAGCGTAGAACGTCATCGAAATACGAGCATGATCCAGCAGCAGACGATTGAAGCTGGGCAACAGGAACGGGTTGTCCGCCATCTCGCCCGTGACGCGGTGAAAGCGGTCATTGGCAAGCGCCCGATCTGCCGTCGATCCGTTGCGCAGCGCGCGGATAAAGATGTCCTGCGCTTCGGCCAGCTCAACGACCTGTGCCGGTATCCGGTTCTCGGCTGCGAGCTGCAGGATGGCTGCATAGATCATAGGGGCTGCGATGAAAAAGGCGCGGAGGGAGGCATGGGACATCTCCGACACCTGCGCCCCCCGATTCTGGCGCAGGGTGACATACCCCTCACCCGCAAGCTGCCGCAGCACTTCGCGCATGGGTGTACGGGACAAGCCATGTTCCGCACACAAGCGCACCTCATCAAGATCTGCACCGGGCGCCAGCTCAAGAGTCAGGATACCCGCGACAAGCGCATCATAAGCATTAGATTTCGGAGACGACTCGGATTGCATACAATATGTATACAAAATCTGTCCCCGCGGGGACAATCCAAAAAAGTAAGGCGCAGGTACTCCTGTGCCTCTTTCACTTTCTCAACCGTAAGGCGCACCTGACGGTGCGCTCCGCCGGTCAAACAAAACCGATATGTTTATTCATGGGCATCTCGCGAACCCGTTGCCCGGTCGCCGCAAAAATGGCATTGGACAGCGCCGCCGCCGCCGGTGGAACCATGGGCTCACCCATGCCACGCACGGTGTCGCCATTCTCCAGCCCGCGCACGAAAATCTCCGGCGATTGCGACAGGCGCATGCCTTCGAAATCATAATAATTCCGCTGCTCCGCCATGCCGTCTGCGATCGTGATCTCGGAGTTCATGGCATGGCCCAACGCCCAGACGATGCCGCCTTGCACCATGTTTTCAAAGTTGATCGGGTCGATCACGCGGCCAACCTCGGCAGCCACCCAGACCTTGTCGATCTTGATCGCACCGTCCATGTTTGTGACTTCGACCACTTCTGCGGTAGGGACGCCAAAGGACATGCAGAAAGCAACGCCACGCCCCTTGTTTAGTCCCAAGTCACTGCCCCAATTGGACATTTCGGCGACGGCCTCCAAGGTCTTGCGAGACGGATCGTGCCAACACAACCGCATCCGTTCCTCCATCGGATCTGCACCCGCCGCATGGATCAGCTCATCTAGGAATACATCGTGGAAAAACCCATTGGTCGACGCCCCGACCGACCGCCAGCTTGAGATCGGCGCCAGTTCCGGTGCCCGGTAGCCGGTCACACGATAATTCGGGATCTGCATCGGCTGTTCCCAAGCCCCCGCAACGATTTGCAGGTCAGGGCCCGGCACAGGCAGGCCCTGCCGCCCCATCTGGCTGGCCACGACAGAGGGCATGGCAATACCCAGATCATAGGCCTCAACCTTGCCATCACGCACCGCACCACGCCCACGGGCCATGGCGATCTGGCGGGTGTCGTTCTGCATGGTGTCCTCTTCCCGGCTGTAGGTCAGCTTGACGGGCGTGCCCTTCATTTGCATTGCGATTTCAGTGGCTTCGCGAACCACGCGGTCCTCAAGACGATGACCAAAGCTGCCGCCCATCATCAGCACATGGACAAAGACCTGATCCGCATCAAGCCCGGTCAACTTCGCCACATTGGTCTGCACAAAGCGTGGGATCTGGGTGCCGGTCCACACATCAGCTCGGTCCTCCGCGACCTGCACAACGGCAGAGATCGGCTCCAACGGCGCGTGGGCAAGGTAGGGTGCGCGGTACTCGGCCTCGACCACCTCGGCCCCTTCCAATGCAGCGTCGACGTCTCCGTCATCACGGAAGCGGCTGTCCTGATGGTCCGTGGTAAAGCTGTCGGACAGGGTCTGCCAGTGCTCTGCCTGCTCCGCCGGATAGGGGGCTGGTCCCCAATCCACATCAATCGCGTTCACGGCCTGAATGGCGCGCCATGTGTTGTCGGCCACGACGGCCACACCGTCCGTCACCTGCACCACGTCGATGACTCCCCGCATCTCGCGTGCGGCCTCTGCGTCAAAGCCGTTCATCATCCCCCTGCGGGGGCTGGTACGGACGCTCGCATGCACCATCCCGTCCATTTCGAAATCGATGCCATAGGCTTGCGTGCCCGTGGATTTGGCAAGGATGTCAACGCGCTCCATCTCTTTTCCGACAAGGCGCCAGGTGGAGGGATCGCGCAAAGTCACATCGTTGACCGGGTCCATGGACGCCGCAGTGGCCGCCAGTTCGGTATAGGCAAGCGTTCCACCACCGGGCAGGATCACCGCGCCTTTTTCAGTTTTGAGGTCAGAGACATCCGCACCTGTCTGTTTGGCGGCTGCGGCCTTCAACGTTTCACGCGCCACGGCCCCCGCAAGGCGCAGCTTTTCAAAGCTGTCGGGCACGGTGGTCGAACCGCCTGTGATCTGCATACCCATGAACTTCATCATCGCATCCATGATCCCGCGTGTCGTGTCAGCAGCAAACCCATCATCGGTGGATCGGAAGGGCGCCGCCTCGGCACTCAAAGCCGTGTTGTAGTAGGCCGGGTCAGGCATACCGGGATCGACGCCGACCTGATCCAGTTCGACATCAAGCTCCTCTGCAATCAAGGCGGCCTGAACGTGGTAGGCCCCCTGCCCGCTGTCCGCGCGCGGGGTGATGAGCGTGATGCCGGTACTGTCGATTTTGACGTAAGGCGTCAGCGCTGCTTCGCCTTCGGCCAGATCGTTCAGGAGCGGGTTCGAGACGGGGCGCTTGTAGGCATAGTAGCCAAAAGCGACGCCACCCACGACGGCAGCAGAGCCAACCAAGAAGGTGCGACGCGCGATTTTTCCGGTACGGCCCATGATTACGCCTCCTGCAGCTTGGTGGCGGCGGTTTTGACGGCGGCCCGGATACGGGAATAGGTCCCGCAGCGGCAGAGATTGCCGTTCATCGCGTCATCAATATCCGCATCTGTCGGTGCCGGGTTGATCGCCAGCAAGGACGCCGCCTGCATCATCTGGCCGGACTGACAGTAGCCGCACTGGGCCACCTGATGTTCCACCCACGCCTGTTGTACGGCGTGCATGGCGTCGGGGGTGCCGAGCCCTTCGATCGTGGTGACGTCGCCCCAGACATCTGCGGCTGCGGTCTGGCAAGAGCGCACCGCCTCGCCGTCAATATGCACGGTGCAGGCCCCGCATTGTGCGACACCGCAGCCGTATTTCACGCCCTTTATGTTCAGCTCGTCCCGCAGAACCCAAAGCAGGGGCATGTCATCTTCGACATCCACCTCGTGTTCTGTTCCGTTGACCGTGAGTTTCATCACGCGCTCCTGATTGGATCGATTTCACTTAGAAGATAGGTCAGGGCTGCCGGATAGTAACTTGCAGATCGCGCCAATCGAGGTGAATATGACGCCAAGTCATCTATGTGCGCGCATAGCGCACATAGGCGAAACGCGTTCCGTCCGGCGACCAGTTGGGCACGTTGATGGATCCCTGCCCGCCATGGAATTCAGCTAAGGTACGTGCCGCACCGCCGTCCTGCGGCATCAGCTTCAGTGCAACTTCCTTGCCGCGAGGGTGGCCCTCAACATCTTCGGGATAGGCCAAGTATAGCACGCGACGCCCATCCGGCGAAGGGTGCGGGAACCAGTTGACCGGTGCGTCATCCGTCATCTGCTGCAAGTCCGTGCCGTCGGTGCGCACTCGCCATATATCCGGGGTCGCGCCGTGGTGATCCGAGTTGAACCAGATCCATTGCCCATCGGCTGAATAATCCGGGCCGTCCTTGTGCCCGGGCCCGGAGGTCAGTTGCGTTTCGTCCCCACCCGTGACCGGGATGGTGCAGATCTGAAACAGGCCGTCGCGCCGTGCCGTGTAGGTCAGGGTTGTGCCCTCGGGCGACCAGCCGTGGAAATAGGATGGGACCACAGGTGTCACCTTGGTCGGAGTGCCGCCCGTGATAGGCAATGTGTAAATACAGGATGTGCCGCGCCCCGGGCTTTCGCTGACGACCAGCGTTTTGCCGTCCGGCGAAATCCCGTGATCATTGTTCAGCGCACGGAGCGCCCCGGTGTCGATCCAGTGGATCGCACCATCGGCAAGGGTCAGGCGAAACACCCGTCCCCCACCATTCAAAACCAAAAAGGTCCCGCAAGGGGACCAGTTCGGCGCCTCGATCAAATCGGGCGTTTCATGGACAACCTGCTCGACGCCAGTGGCGACGTCGTGCAGGACCACGAAGCTGTGTGGCGTCAAAACTCGACGACGGCGCGGATCGACTTGCCTTCGTGCATCAGGTCGAAGCCGTGGTTGATCTCGTCCAGGGTCAGTTTGTGGGTGATCATCGGGTCGATCTCGATCTTGCCGTCCATGTACCAGTCCACGATCTTGGGCACGTCTGTGCGCCCCTTCGCCCCGCCAAAGGCGGTGCCGCGCCAGACGCGGCCCGTGACCAGTTGGAACGGGCGTGTCGAGATTTCGGCACCCGCCGGAGCAACGCCGATGATGATCGATTCACCCCAGCCCTTGTGCGCCGCTTCCAGCGCTGTGCGCATCACCTCCACGTTGCCGGTGGCGTCGAAGGTGTAGTCCGCCCCACCGTTGGTCAGTTCGACCAGGTGCGCGACCATGTCGCCGTCGACCTTGGAGGGGTTCACGAAATCGGTCATGCCGAAATGCGTCGCCATTTCGACCTTGCTGTCATTGAGGTCCACGCCGACGATCTGGTCGCAGCCTGCCAGTTTGAGGCCCTGGATCACGTTCAGACCGATGCCGCCCAGACCGAAGACGATGCAGCGGCTGCCAATTTCCACCTTGGCCGTGTTGATCACCGCGCCGATGCCGGTGGTGACGCCGCAGCCGATGTAGCAGATCTTGTCAAATGGCGCGTCCTTGCGGACCTTGGCCAGCGCGATCTCTGGGACAACCGTATGGTTGGCGAAGGTGGAGCAGCCCATGTAGTGGTGGATCGGCGTGCCATCGAGCATCGAGAAGCGCGTGGAGCCATCAGGCAGCAGGCCTTGCCCTTGGGTCGCACGGACCTTCTGGCAGAGGTTCGTCTTGGGGTTCAAGCAGTACTCGCACTCGCGGCATTCGGGCGTGTAGAGCGGGATAACATGGTCGCCGACTTCAAGCGTCGTGACGCCCTCGCCCACTTCGATCACCACACCTGCGCCTTCGTGGCCGAGGATAGCAGGGAAGATACCTTCGGGGTCGGCGCCCGAACGGGTGAACTCGTCGGTGTGGCAAAGGCCGGTGGCCTTGATCTCGACCAGCACTTCGCCGGCGCGGGGGCCGTCGAGGTTCACCTCCATGATCTCAAGCGGTTTGCCAGCCTCAACTGCGACAGCGGCGCGGGTTCTCATCATGGTTTGTCCTCCCATTCGGTGTTTGGGGCATGTGAGCCAGTGGAAGGTCGGTCTGTCAATGGAAAGGGCTGGGAAAATGTCAGTCCGGCCCTTCGGGGAGGATTTTTGAAAACAGGGAAGACGGGGCCGTCATCCTCTTCCCTGTTTCTGGAAAATCCTCTGGGGTGAGGCCGTAAGGCCGAGGGGGCAGACAGCCCCCTTTGGCAAAACGGTTGCTAGGCGCGCGCCAGAACGAAGTCGTGCACGACCTCGTAGTACGGGCCGTCCATACCTGCATCAGCAATCTTGCCTGCATCTTCGATCAAGTCGAATTTCGCCATCAGGCTTTCTTTGACCCCAAAGACCGCATCGGAGTGGATATAGGGATCATCCGGGTCGAAGATGTGCGTCGTCAGCGTCTCGAACCCGTCGGCTTCGAGGATGTAGTGCAGGTGCGCGGGCCGGAACGGGTGACGGCCCAGCGCGCCCATCAGCTTGCCCATGGGGCCATCGTCGGGGATGGGGTAGTATTTCGGTTTCACGCCTTTGAAGTGATACGTACCATCGCCGCCTGTGCGGAACACGCCGCGCAGGTTGAAATCGGGCTGGATGCCTTTTTGCTGGACGTCATAGAACCCTTCGTCATTGGCCTGCCATACGTCGATCTTGACCTTGTCGATGGGGTTGCCGTCGGTATCCAGGATGCGCCCCTTGACCAGCATCGGCACACCTTTTTCATCAAGGCAGATGTTCGACCCCATGGGCAGTTCCGGGGCATCAGGCAGGTGGAAGGGGCCGAGCACCGTGGATTCCGAAGCGCCGGACGGTTTGCGGTTGTTGATTGCGTCCACCAGCATGGAGACACCGAGCGTGTCGCTGAGCAGGATGAACTCCTGCCGCCAGTCGGTGCACATGTGGCCTGTCTCGGTCAGGAACATGATTGCCTTGAACCATTCTTCGTCCGTTGGTTCGATCTCTTTCACGCAGGCATGCATGTGGCGCACGATTGCATCCATCACCTGCGCCAACCGTGCGTTATCGGTGGTGGTACGGGCGTTGACCACCTCGGCGGAGTTGTCTTCGGTGAAGTATCCGTCGTGGGTGTTGCTCATGCCATGGCCTCCTGCTTGGCGTGTGTGTTCTGGGCCAGAATCGCGCCGAGCACGCGTTCCAGTTCAGCTTGGGGATTGTCCATCATGCCCTCGGCACGCCACGCGACGTGGTGGTCGGGGCGCACAAGGACACACCCCGCCTCACCCACTTCGCGGGCGCGGGCCCAGTCGCCGGTATGATCAACGAGGGGTTGGCGCGGGCCTATGACATGGGTGGTCAGGTTGATGCCCATCTGACCCGCGACGGCTTGCGCGGCGTCGGCCCATGCCCGGCCATTGAGGCCCGTGATCAGGGCAAAACCGCCCTGCGTCAGATCGAGCGTCGAATGCTTGGTGCCGTGCTGATCGAAAAGCCAGACATGGGGCAACCGCGCGCCCGGCCATGTGGTGGGTTGGTAGTGCAGTTCGTGATCTAGATCGAAGGCCGGTTCCATCTGCCCGTCCGTTACCACCGCGTCCGAGCGGTAGCGCTGGTTCATCTCGACCCCGTGGGCATCGAATTCGTATTTCTTGAAGGCGATGGCCTCGCGCAGGGCGGCCCGTTGGGCCTCGGCCTCGGGCGTCGAGTCACAGCGTTTTTCCATGTTGGCCTGCATCACGTCGGGGTCGGTGTGGCCGATCAAGCCCAGCGCTTCGAAGATGGGGCCAAATTCGCCGATGGACTGGTTGGCGCGGGTGACGATCTGTTTCGCCACGGGCGCGCGTTCGGTGTTGTAGCTGTCAAGCAGCCCCTCGCCCGCCTGCCCCTTGAGCACGGCGGCGAGTTTCCACGAGAGGTTAAAGGCGTCCTGGATCGAGGTGTTGGAGCCCAGCCCGTTCGAAGGTGGGTGCCGATGCGCGGCGTCACCCATGATGAATACGCGCCCCTTGGACATTTGCGTGGCGTAGGCGTCGTTCACCGTCCAGTAGCTGATGCCTTGCATGTCGATCTCAAGCTCGGGATCGCCCACCAGATCGCGGATGATCTTCTTGGCCTCGTCATCGTTGAGTTCCGGCCGTTCACCTTCGATGTCGTAGCCCCAGATCGCCAGCCATTCGTTCCAGGGACGGACCATGCGCACGACACCCATGCCGATGCCACCCACGTTCGAGCCCGGTTGCATCACCCAGTAGAGGACCGAGGGGCGGTGGGCGACGTGTTGGCTGAGGTCAGCCTTGAAGAGCAGGTTGATGGAACCAGCAACACCCATCTTGCCCTCGATCGGCAGGCCGGTGTTTTCAGTGACCTGTGAGTTCCCGCCATCAGCGCCGATCAGATACTTTGAGCGGACCGTGAAGGTCTTGTTTGTCAGCCGGTCCAGCAGGGTTGTGGTGACGCCTTCGCCGTCTGCCTCGTGGCTTTGGTATTCGCAGGACATGCGTGCTTGCGTGCCGCGGGAGCAGGCGGTTTTGAACAGCAGCGGTTCCATGAAGGTTTGCGGCAGGTCATTCATCTTGCTGGGTGAACTCAGGTCATGTTCTGCGCGGCTGAGCGGATGTGTGCCCCATGTCTGGATGCGCCCCAACTCCTCGCCGGTGAGGCTTTCGCAGAAGACGTTGGAGCCCATGAGGTCCTGTTCCGTGGCGTGCATATAGGCCTCGTCCTCGACCTCGCGCCCCAGATCACGCAGCACCTCCATCGTGCGCTGGTTGGTGATGTGGGCGCGGGGGCTGTTGGCAAGCCAGCGGTAGCGGTTCACCACCATGTTCTCAATGCCATAGGTGGAGAGCAGCGCGGCGGTGGCGGACCCGGCGGGGCCTGTTCCGATGATCAGGACGTCTGTTGTGATGTCGGCCATGTGTTCCTCCCAGAATGGCGTCAGGTGGGTGCGGTGCCGGACCATGCGGCTTGCAGCAATTGGCGGATCCCGTCGCGCGTTATGGGCGCGGGGTTTGGATAGGGCTTTTGGGTGGCAAGGTCGGCGGCGTTGTCGAGGTTGTCCTGCGTGACGCCGAGGTCTTGGAGCGCGAGGGGCGCGTTCATTTTCGTGGCAAAGGCATGGAGCGCCGGGCCGGGGGCCGTGCCACCGAAGATATCGGTGACGGGTTTGAGCAGGTCGGGCACCGCTTGCGCGTTGTAGTGGACCGCGTGGGGCAGGATGATCGCGTGTGTATCGGCGTGGGGCAGATCGAAACTGCCGCCAAGCGTGTGGCAGAGCTTGTGATGCAGGGCCATACCGACCTGCCCCAGCACAGCGCCGCAAGCGTAGGCGCCGCGTAAGGTCTTTTCGCGAGCGCTGATGTTGGTGGGGTTTTCGAGAACAGCTGGGAGGCCGTCGGCGAAGTGCTGCATGCCTTCGACGGCCAAGGCAGTGCTGTGGTTCGTGCGGTTTTCAGCATAAAGCGCCTCGGCCGCATGGGCGACGGCGTTGAGCGCGGAGGTTACCGTCATCGCCGTTGGCAGCGAGGTGACGAGTTCGGGGTCGTAGAGAATGGTTTCGGGTTGAACCTTGGCGTCTGTCAGCGTGGTTTTGATGCCATTTTCGGTCTGGCCAAGGATGGGCGTCGCTTCGGACCCGGCATAGGTGGTGGGGATCACGATTTGCGGCACGTCCGTGCGCAGGGCGATGGCCTTGGCGAGGCCCGTGGTGGAACCGCCGCCGATGGCGATGACGCAGTCTGCGCCTGTGTCGCGCAGATGTGTGACCGCTTCGTCGCTGATCTCGACCGGCGTGTGCATCGTGGCGCGCGCAAAGATTCCTGCGGCCTTGTCACTCAGCGCTTCGGCGATGGCCATGGCACTGTCGCATTGCTGCGGGGTGGAGAGGACGAGGGCATGTTTGCAGCCCAGCCGCGCCACCTCCTCCGCCACCGTGTGGCGCAGTCCGGCACCGAAGCGCACGCGAGGGGACGAGGGGGCGGGTTGGGTGAGCATGTGGGAAGGCTACAAGGGTCAAACGATTATGTTGATACGATTTATGGGCCGCAATATAACCTGACGCTATGCAATTGGATCCCAATCATCTGGTCATGCTCGCCGCCGTGGTCGATGAAGGCGGCCTGACGCCCGGTGCGCACGCGCTTGGCAAGTCGCAGCCATCCTTGTCCCGCACACTGGCCGCGTTGGAGGCGCGGCTGGGTCAGCCTTTGTTCGAAAAGGGGCGTCGTCCGCTGGTGCCGACCGAATTGGGCGCGGCGTTGGCGGCGCAGGGCCGTGTCATCCGGCAGGCCAGTGGCGAGGCTTCGGTTCAGGCGGATTTGTATATTGGCGGCAAGACCGGAGCGGTGCGCGTTGCGGGGACGCCGGTGTTCATGGATGCCGTCATTGCCACGATGATTGCGGGGTTCCAGCAAGCGCATCCCAATGTGCGGATCGATCAGAGCTATGGTTACGCCGATACACTGATGCGCGACGTGGAAAGCGGGGCGCTTGATCTGGCCATCTGCCCCCTGCCCCCAGGCGACCTGCCCGAGCCGATTGCCTTTGAAGAGATTTTGCAGGGTCGCAACGTCATTGCCTGTCGGATGGGTCATCCCCTCGCCCGGAAGCGGGCGTTGCGGCTGGAGGACATCGCCAACTATCCCTGGATCGCACCGCCGACGAACAGCCCGCTTTACCAGGACCTGCGCGCCATCCTGCACGAGATCGAGGTGGAGGATGTGAAGGTCAGCTTCTCGGGCGGGTCCATCAGCGCGGTGCGCACGGTGCTGGAAGGGTCGGACAGCCTGACGATCCTGCCCTATTCGGTCATCTTCATGATGCGGCAGCAAAAGGCGCTGACGGCGCTGGACATCCGCATCAAACACGCGCCGCGCAACCTTGGGATCATCAGCCCGGCCGACCGGCCCGTGCGCCCCGCCGTACGTCGGTTTCATCGTCACATCGCATCCGAGTTCAAGGCCCTGGCGCGGTCGATCTCGCATGCGCAGCAGAATTCGGTGTGGCGGGCATGAGTTTCGGGACACGTGGACTGAAAAGACAGTGAACATGCCATGACGCTACCGGCCGCTTAGAGGCGCGCTTGAACAAGCGCGGGTCTATGCAAAGATCGGGCGGATAGGACGCGCTTCGGGCGTGAATTTGGATAGCGGCGCAGTGGACCTTCGGGAGAGCTGGATATTTATGCCACGAACATACCCTCGGCCGCAGGCTCGCGATTGCGGGAAATGTCCGCTTGGAGCCCAAAGGGCCACAGCGCGGATTTACCCCTTTGTCTGCGCATGAACCTGTTGCCTACCGCTGATTTCTGACCTCGTACAATAAACGAGCATGTTGGATGTCTGCATTCTCGCAAGACCCAATTTGTCCGAACGGGGGAACCGCTCGGCATACGCGCCTCGCAAGGCCTAGTCCGTGAAACTTTCCCGGATATTTGAACCCAATCGCTGAACACAGGCACCTATTGATCAGACAGCGATCAAGTGTGCTCGGTAATGCACATCTCGTCGTGGCCAGATTTACGGGTCCACAAAGGCATAAAAAATGAAACACGATATCAGAAGCAAATTCGGATTCATTGTTGCAAAAGCTGACTGGAACCAAACCGGCGCCATCGCGTCCATACGCGCACGTACCCAAGCGATCCTTGACAGCACCCTGATTGACAACTTCATCCTCGGGGTGATCCTGTTCAACGCAGTGGTTGCCGGCCTGCAGACCATTGCACCGGTGGTGACAGTGGCGGGGCCACTGTTCCCCAAGCTCGACACTCTTTGTCTCTCGATTTTTGTGGTTGAAATCACGGCGAAGCTGTTTGCCAGAGGCCGCGACTTTTTTCGGAAGAGCTGGAACATCTTCGACTTCATCATCATCGGAACCTCGCTGATCCCGGGATCGAGTGGGCTATCGGTGCTGCGAGCGCTCCGCATTCTGCGGCTCTTTCGGGTGCTGTCCGTGGCCCCCAGCTTACGTCGTGTGGTCGAAGGCTTATTCAGCGCTCTGCCCGGTATGGCCTCGGTGTTCGTGCTGATGGCGATGATGTTCTACATCGGCTCTGTCATGGCGACGACGCTTTTTGGACAGGCATTCCCGGAATGGTTCGGTGATCTTGGGCGGTCTGGATACACCCTATTCCAAATCATGACCCTGGAAAGCTGGTCCATGGGCATTGTGCGCCCCGTGATGGAGGTTTACCCATATGCGTGGATGTTCTTCGTGCCGTTCATTCTCGTGACGTCCTTCGCAGTGGTGAATCTGCTGGTAGGTCTGATCGTAAACTCGATGCAGACCGCTTACTCCGAGGAAGAAATTGCAGCGACGGACCGGTACCGCGAAGAGATGATTGCCCGGCTGGAGAAGATCGAGAAGACGCTCCAGGTGCGGGAATGAAGGCAAGGATTGATCACACTTTGGGCGTGAATTTCATAATCCAGATGGCGTTTTCTGCGGGTTGAGGTGAGTTGAAGGGTAACAGCCACTTTGTCCTGCGATCCCAACCTTAGCTGTCCAAAATGACGGTCGGGCCTGTCCTGCATTGTCGATATTTAAGGCAGCACGGCCCAGACCATCACCAGGTAGGTCCACTGGTGCAACGCTTGATCCAGCCCGAAGGCGCGCCAGAACCCGCCTTGGTCGGGTCCGTGGCCCGTATGTTCGGACCAGCGCCCCTTGCCCCAGTCGATGTGAAAGTGCACGACCCATTCGACCAGCGCCACGATCAGCGCCATGGCCACGGGCACGCCGACCAGCACCATCGCCACCAGAGACCCCACCCCGTGCAGCCCGGCATGTTGCAGCCGCCCCACATGCAGGTAGCGCCCGCGGTTCGCCAGCATCCTTGGCGTTTGCATGTAGAAGTCGGCAAACAGGTGCTTTGCCTGCAGCAGGAACAGCAGAACCAAAGCAAAGGTAACAGGGTCGGTCAAAGGGTGCCTTTCGCGTTTTCTCTGCCTTTACCCTAGGCCGCCATGTGTTTTGTCGCAATCCATGCCGTACCGTATGCTGTCGTGCCATTGATTTCCCGTGATCCCCGTTGTTAGGCTGACCGTGGGCGTAATTCCCGCCCCTTCAGGACGTGGACAGGCATCATAGAACGCTCCCTCTTTGGATTTATCTGGAAGTACTCGAAACGCGATCAGTTGATCCTGCTGGTGGTGACGCTGACACTGTTTCCGCTTCTGTACCTGACGCTGGAGCTGCCAAAGCAGATCATCAACGATGCGATCGGCTCGGGTTCTCCGACCATTTCGGCCTATGGCTACGAGTTCGATCAGATCACCTATCTGATGATGTTGTGCGGCGGCTTTCTGGTGGCCGTCCTATGTCATGGCCTGCTGAAGATGCGCATCAACACGATGAAAGGTGTGCTGGCCGAACGGCTTTTGCGGCGCCTGCGCTATACTCTGATCGCCCGCATCCTGCGCTTCCCGCAGCCCTATTTCGAGCGCACCAGCCAGGGCGAGTTGGTCAGCATGGTCACGGCGGAAAGCGAGCCGATGGGCGGCCTGATGGGCGACGCCATTGCGCAGCCGGTGCTGCAGGCCGGGCAGATGCTGACGATCCTTGGTTTTCTGTTCTTCCAGTCCATCGCGTTCGGCTTTGCCGCCATTGCATTGATTCCACTGCAGGCGTGGCTGATCCCCAAGCTGCAACGCCAGATCAACCTGCTGAACAAGAAGCGTGTGATACAGGTGCGTGCGCTGGCCGCCGAGATCGGCGAAGGCGCGGCGGGCGCAGGCACGTTGCGCGTCAATGGCGGCTGGCGTTTTCGCATGGCGATGATCGGGAACCGGCTGGGCAATCTCTTTGCAATCCGGTTCGAGATCTACCAGAAGAAATTCTTCATGAAGTTCCTCAACAACTTCATCACTCAGCTGACCCCGTTCTTCTTCTTTTCCATTGGTGGCTATCTGGTCATTCAGGGCGACGTGACCATCGGGGCGCTGGTGGCGGCCCTTGCTGCCTACAAGGACCTGTCCAGCCCGTGGAAAGAGCTGCTGGCCTACTACAACCAGGTTGCCGACATGTCCCTGCGGTGGGAGACGATCACCGAACGCTTTGCGCCTGCGGGCATGATTGATGACGACCTGTTCTATGGCCCGGCGCCCGAAACACCCCGGCTGACCGGGGACATCGTTCTGGATCAGGTCACCGTCAGCGATGGCGACGGCAATGCGGTGCTGGAAGACATCTCACTGGCTGTCCCAGCAGGCAGCAGTCTTGCCATCACCGCCCCCAATGATGAGGATCGGCGCGCCTTGGCGGAGGTGCTGACGCGTGAAACGCTGCCGACCAGTGGGACGGTGACAGTGTCCGGCCATGACATTCGGTCGCTGCATCAGACCGTGATTGCCAAACGCGCCGGCCATGCCAATTCGCGCCCTATCATGTTCCAGGGCAGCTATGGCCAGAACGTGATGATGCCGATGCGCCTTTGCCCCACAACCGCAGCCGAAGAGACCGAATTCAAGCGCGAGGCTGTCCGGGCGGGCAACACGCCGGACATGGTGGATGGCCAATGGCTGGACCCCACCATTGCAGGCGTTCCGGACAAGGACGCGCTGCGGGCGTGGTGGTACACCGTCATTGACAGCAGCGGGTCAGGAGATGCGCTGACCCGCCGGACGATGGATCAGACCTTTGACGAAAAGGCACACCCGCAACTTGCGCAGGCCCTAATCGACCTGCGCCCCAAAGTGGCTGCCGCCGTGGCCGAGGCGGGGCTTGATCGCTATGTTCACGCCTTCGATCCCGACACGTACAACCCGGCCCTGCCCGTTGCCGAGAACGTGCTGTTTGCCACCCCGCGTGAGGTCATCGGCCCCGAGATGATCGAGGCAGAGGTTGAATTCCTGCAGTTGCTGCATGATCTGTCGCTGGCCTCGAACCTTGAAATGATGGCCCGCAATATCCTTGAGATCCTGCGCCAGACCTTTGGCCCCAACGGCACGGATCACCCGCTGTTCCGCAAGCTGGGCCTAGAGGTCGATATCTATGAGGCCGCCCTTGAACTGGTTGATCGCAAGCCCGCCGGGTCCGATATTACGGACAAGGAACTGGCGCTGCTGCTGAGTATCCCCACCAACATCACGGCCGAACAGGTTGCCGCGGCCTTTCCCGACGATGTGCGCGCACGGGTGCTGAACATGCGGACCGAACATGGCGCGACCTTGCGCAAGCAGATGCATGAAATCTTTGTCCCGATCCAGCCCGATGCCCATGTGCATGGGTTGTCGGTTCTGGAAAATGCGCTTTATGGCAAGGTGTCCGACAGTGCCGGTGCACGGGCCGATGACCTGCGCCGCATTGTGGTCGAGGCGCTGACCGAGGCGGGTGTGAACCAGCTGGTGCTGGAACTGGTCTTTGACGTGCCGATTGCCCTGGGTGGTGCCAACCTGCCTGCCCTCTTTGCCGAGCCGTTGTCGATCAGCCGCGCCACGATCAAGCGGCCCGATATCCTGATCCTGGATGAGCCAATGGCCAGCTATGGAGAGGAAACGCGCGCCGCGCTGTTCCGCAACCTGCGTACCCTCTTGCCCGACGCGGCGCTGATCTTTCTGGGCACGTCATTCGAGGAAGAAGACGCGTTCGACGCGCATGTCGAGATTGTCCAAGGGCGGTTGCAGGGTGCAGAAGGCGAACGGGTCGAGGCAGGCACGGATGCCAGCGCGGACCTTGCCCGCAAGGTCGAGGCGTTGCGGCAGGCGCCGATGTTCGCGGGCCTCAAGCGCAAGCAGTTGCGCCTGCTGGCCTTCGGGGCGCGGTGGTACACGGCGCATCCCGGCGAATACGTGTTCCACAAGAATGACGACCCCACCGACGGCGCGTATATGGTCATCGACGGCGAGGCCGATCTGCTGCTGCCGCAAGAGGGGGCCGATGACACATTGATCGCCACCGTGGGTGCTGGCGCACTTGTGGGCGAGTTGGGATTGATCCGCAGCGAACCCCGTGCGCTGGATATGCGCGCCAAGAGCGAGCTGACCTGCCTGCGCATCGGCGAGGAAGAATTCATGGCCGTGGTCGAAAACGACGCTGCCACTGCCTTCCGTTTGCTGCAAGTTGTTGCCGGTTACGTCAAAACTTGACCACCCGCGCCATCAAGGCGCTGGAACCTTTGTCCCAGATTTGGCATGCACGTAGTGTAAGGCCGCGCGCTGCGCGCGGCGGAGTACTGCGATGTATCGGAATACCTGCCGGTTTTTGGCGGTCTGCGGTGTAAGCCTTGGCCTATCGGCCCCTTCCTGGGCTCTGGACGTGGTTGTACGTGCGCCTGAGGCGCTGACCGAGGAGTTGCGCGCAGCGTCTCTGACCGCCGGACTGCTGGAGGAAGAGGGCGCAGTCCGTTCCATCGACGTGATCAGTGCCGCACAGGCCGACTATGCCCGCCTGATCGCCCTTCTCTATGACCGAGGGTATTTCGGTCCCGTCATTTCGATCACCGTGGACGGGCAAGAGGCGGCGGGCCTGTCGCCCATCTCGGCTCCGCAAAGTGTTGGCACCGTGATCGTGACCGTGGAGCCAGGCAAGGTGTTCAGCTTTGGCACCGTCACCGTGCGCCCTCTGGCCCCCGGTGCCACCCCGTCCCCGCAAGTGCAAAGCGGAGAGACCGCGCGCGTATCCGCCCTGCGGGACGCGACCAGTGCAGGCATCGAAGGATGGCGGCAGGAGGGGCACGCCAAGGCAAGCGTCGGCGGCCAGCAGATCACGGCCAACCACCCGGCAGGGCAGCTGAACGCAGATGTCCGGCTGAACCCCGGCCCGCGCCTGCGTCTGGGGCGACTGGACCTGGAGGGCGACAGCGCTGTGCGTGAAAAGCGCATTCGCGAGATTGCAGGCTGGCCCAGCGGCGAGGTATTTGATCCCGACACGCTCGACAAGGTCGAAACCCGGCTGCGGCGCACGGGCACCTTTGCCTCTGCCACCCTGACCGAAGCGGAGACAGCCAACCCGGACGGCACGCTGGATGTCACCGCCCAGATCACCGACCGGTTGCCGCGCCGCTACAGCTTTGGCGCGGAGTATGGCACGACCGATGGCGTCAGCGTCAGTGCGCTTTGGTTGCATCGTAACATCTTTGGCGGGGCTGAACGCCTGCAGATCGACGGTGAAATCAGTGGTGTGGGCGGCGACACCGACGGCATTGATTTCCGTTTGGGCGCGCAACTGTCCCGTCCCGCCACGTGGCGCACCGATCTTGAGGCCGTTTTGCTGGCCGAGTTTGAGCAGCGCGATGATCCAAACCTGTTTTCCCGCACCGGGCGGCTTGAGTTCAGCACCGTCTATTTTGCCAGCGAGGACCGCGAATACAGCTATGGCCTAGGTCTGCGAAGGGCCGAAACACGCGATGACCTGGGCGAGCGTGACTACACGATCCTCACCTTGCCCTTCACCGCCAAGTTCGATCGGCGTGACGATCCCCTGAACCCGACGCGCGGCTACTATGCAGAAGCCTCGGTGCAGCCTTTTGTGAACATCGAAGGCACCAGCGAAGGCGTGCTGTCCACCATCGACGTGCGCGCCTATCGCAAGCTGGGTGACCGGGTTGTTTTTGCCGTGCGGGGGCTGTTGGGATCAGTGGCCGGTCCATCCATCGAAGAAGCGCCTGCCGACTTCCTGTTCTTTTCCGGCGGCAGCGGCACGGTGCGCGGTCAGGATTATCAATCCCTTGGTGTGGACCTGAGCCCGGGCGTGACCATCGGTGGTCGTGCCTTTGCCGGGATATCGGGTGAAGTGCGCGTCAAGACGGGCGACAAGTTTTCGGTCGTGGGGTTCTATGACGCGGGCTATGTCGGGCCGGAGAGCTTTATCGACGGGTCAGGCGAATGGCACACCGGGTTTGGCGCTGGCATCCGTTATGACACCGGGATCGGTCCCATTCGGTTGGATGTGGCTGTCCCCGGTTCAGGGCCGGGCGACAGTTCCGGGGTGGAGCTTTACATCGGCATTGGGCAGGCCTTCTGATGCGGTATGTGGCGATTTTCTTGATCCTGATCTGTCCTGCAGCGGCGCTGGCGCAGGACGATGATGAGGATCGCGGATTTCTGGTTGGTCTGCTGGAGAGCAGCCTGGGCGGCGAAGGGCGCATTGTGCGCATTGACGGGTTTGCGGGCGCACTGAGCAGCCGCGCGACGATCGAGCGCATCACCATCGCAGACGATCAGGGCATTTGGCTGACGATGGAAGACGTGGCGATGCAGTGGAACCGCGGCGCCCTGTTCCGTGCGGCCATCGACATTCAGGAGTTGCGCGCGGGGCGCATTGAATTGCCGCGCCTGCCCGTTGCCGCCCCGGGCGGCGACCTGCCCGCGCCCGAGGCGACCCCTTTTGCCCTGCCCGACCTGCCCGCATCGATCAGCATCGCACAGCTTGATCTGGCCGAGGTTGTGTTGGGCGCCCCGGTGCTTGGGGAAGCGGCCACGCTGTCCGTTGCCGGTTCGGCAACGTTGGCAGATGGCGCAGGCAACACGCGTATCACTGCGACCCGCACCGATGTGGACCTCGGGGTGTTCGATGTCGCGGCGGCCTATGCCAATGACACCCGCGACCTGTCCCTTGATCTGCAATTGCGCGAGGGCGCGGGTGGCCTGATCTCGGGCCTGTTGAACATCCCGGATCGCCCCAGCGTTGATCTGACCGTCGCGGGTGCGGGTGTGTTGAGCGATTTTGGCGCGACGCTGGATTTGCGCACCGATAACACGCAACGCTTGACCGGGACCCTTGAGTTACAAAGCGAAGCGGACGGGCCAATGGCCTTTGATGCTGCGCTGGACGGGGATGTTTCTGCCCTGTTTCTGCAGGAATACCGCGCTTTCTTCGGGACAGATGTCGCGCTGACCGCGCGCGGCAGCAGCGATGCGGATGGCGCTTTGTCTCTGGACGCCTTTGCCTTGGACACCCGTGCGCTGCAGCTGGCGGGGCGCGCCGAGTTGAACAGCGATGCGTGGCCAACCTTGCTGGACATCGAGGGCACCCTTGCCGACCCGGATGGCGCGCCATTGCGCCTGCCGGGTGACACGCGCCTTGCCGGTGCGTCGATTGCCGTCGATTTCGATGCAGAGCAGAGCGATGCGCTGGTCGCGCGTATCGATGCAACAGGTGTTGAGCAGCCGGATGCCACGGTGGATCAGGTTGCACTGAATTTTGACGGTACGCTGAGCGGTGCAGTGGGCACGATTGGCGCGCTGGCGGGGCGGTTGAACGTCGACACAACCGGAGTGGCGCTGAGCGATCCGGGGCTGGCGCGGGCCGTGGGCTCTGCCTTGTCTGGCGGGTTCGATATTGCCTATGCCGATGATGCTCCACTGGATGTGACCGATCTAACGCTTGCCAGTGCAGCCTGGGCGCTGACGGGTCAGGCGCAGGTGAGCGGGTTTGATGAGGGGTTCGAGACCACGTTCGATACGGCCCTTGTGACACAGGACCTGTCCGCCTTTGCGGACCTGGCCGGGCTGGACCTGTCGGGGGCCGGGGATCTGGCGCTGTCCGGGACGGCGGCCCTGGGTGGCTTTTTCGATATCGAGGTGCGGGGGCAGACGCGGGAGTTGGCGATTGGCGTGCCACAGGCAGATACGTTGCTGGCTGGGCAGACGGACCTGATCCTTGCCGCCCGGCGTGACACCAGCGGTACATTCGTCGACCGGCTGACATTGAAGAACCCTGCCCTTGACCTGACTGCATCGGCAGACCTGCGCACCGGCGGTTCGGTCGCGCGGTTCAATGCGGCACTGGCGGATGTGGCGCAGTTGACTAAGGCGGTGGATGGCCCGCTGACCGTGGACGGAACAGCCACCCAGACGGGCGAGATTTGGGATATCTCGGCGGGTCTGACCGGGCCCTTGGACAGCACGGCAACCGGTACGGCCCGCGTTGCGCCTGATCGCACCGAAATTGCGCTTGAGGCGGCGGTTGGAGACCTGTCACCCCTCGTTTCCCAGATCGAGGGTGGTGCAGAACTGACGGCGACGGCCCGGCAGGCCGACGGCATATGGCAGTTCGACAGCAATATCGATGGTCCCGCGCAGACACGGGCCGAAGTGACGGGGCAGTTTGACGGGACGAACGTGACCGCCCGCTATGACGTGAATGTGCCCACCATCGACGCCTTTGCCCCCGGTGTGCCGGGTGGTGCGACGCTGAACGGTGATGTGGCTCAGAGCACAGAGGGATGGACCTTCGACGCGGAGGTGACCGGGCCTTATGAAAGCGCGGGGACTGTCTCGGGCACATATGCGGACATCTTGACCTCGAATTTCGACCTGCGCCTGCCCAATGTTGCAGCCGTGGCACCGGGCGTGAACGGGCCTTTGGCGCTGGACGGCACGGTATCGCAAACCCCTGACGGGTGGGAAGTCGTCACAGATGTCGCTGGCCCCTACAGTAGTTCGGGCCGCGTCAGTGCCAGCCTACGGGACGGTGTACTGGGCGCGGGTTATGCGCTGACCCTGCCGAATGTGGGCCCGCTTGTGCCCGGTCTGGCGGGCAGCATGACGGTGAACGGCACGGCCCAACAGGACGGCGCGGACTATGACATCATTGCCCGCATTGCAGGGCCATCCGGTGCAACGGCAACGGCATCGGGACGGGTGCTGGGGGATGGGACGCTGGATCTCGGCGCACGCGGTCAGGTGCAGTTGGGCCTTGCCAACGCCTTCATCGCCCCACGCACAATCATCGGGACCGCTGATTTTGACCTCGCCGTGAATGGCCCCCCTGCCCTTGGGTCGGTTTCCGGCCAGATCACGACCCAAGGCGCGCAGCTTGCCACACCCAGCCTGCCCGTGTCCGTTTCGGACTTGTCCGGCGCGGCGCGCCTGTCTGGCGGACAGGCGGTGCTGGATTTCACCGGCGCCATTTCCGAAGGGGGCAGCATTGGCATTTCCGGCCCCATCACGCTGAGCGGTAGCTATCCGGCGCAGTTGGACGTGTCGCTGAACGCGGTGACATTGCGCGACCCGCGGCTTTACAACACGACTGTTGATGGGCAGGTCGCACTGCGCGGGCCGCTGACCGGAGGGGCCGCGATTTCTGGCCAGATCAATCTGGGCGAAACCGACGTGCGCGTGCCGTCGAGCGGTATTTCCACGTTCGGAGCGGTGCCTGACATCACCCATATCGGGGCCACGCGCCCCGTCATGCGCACCCGCGAACGGGCCGGTCTGGTGCAAACAAGCAGCGAAACCACGACCGGGTCCGCCTATCCGCTCGACATCCAGATCAACGCCCCCAGCCGCATCTTTGTCCGCGGTCGCGGCATTGATGCAGAGATGGGTGGGCAGTTGCGGGTGAGCGGCACCACGGCCGACATGATCTCGACCGGGCAGTTCAACTTGATCAGAGGGCGCATCGACGTTCTGACCAAACGGTTCGAGCTGACCGAGGGCCGCGTTGCCCTGCAAGGCCGGTTTGAGCCGCTGCTGCGCCTGGTGGCTGAAACACCGACCTCAACGGGCTCTGCACGCATCGTTGTTGAGGGGCCCGCAGACGATCCGGAAGTGACATTCAGAATCCACCCCGGACGCCCCACAGGATCAGGTCCTTGCCCAGATCTTTTTCGGTCGTGACATCACGCAGCTGTCGGCCTTTCAGGCATTGCAGCTCGCCAGCGCCGTGGCAGCCCTTGCAGGGCAAGGCGGCGAAGGGATCGTGTCGCGCCTGCGCGGCTCGTTTGGGTTGGACGATCTTGATGTTACCTCGGATGAAGATGGAAACACGGCTGTCAGAGCGGGCAGGTACCTCTCGGAAAACGTCTATACAGACGTCACGGTGGGTGGGGCCGACGGGCCGGAGGTGTCTCTGAACATCGACCTGACGCCCAACATCACAGCACGTGGCACCTTGGGTGCAGATGCCAATACCGGCATCGGTATCTTCATCGAACGGGATTATTGACCCGGCTTTGATTGGCACTGGTATCGCAGGCCCCCACATTGTATCCAACTGGATACACATTGGAGGCGATGCGATGACCGATCGAGATATGTCACAGGGCGAAACGGCCTATGCCCAATTGCTGGCGGCGATCCGCACGGGAGAGTTTGCACCGGGCGACCGGCTGCGCGAAACCGATGTGGCCGACCGGCTGAACCTGTCCCGCACCCCTGTCCGCGAAGCGCTGCGGCGCCTGGAAGCGGATGGCATCGTGGAACATCGCCCACGGCTGGGCGCGGTCATCCGACAACTCAGCCACGCCGAACTGGTCGAGCTTTACGAGATGCGGATCGTGCTGGAACGCACCGCTGCCGAGATGGCGGCCAAACACGCGGCTGCCGCCGAAATTGACGCCCTGCGCGATCTGAACAGCGCCATGTCCAAGGGCAGCCCGGCGGAAGCCGCGGCGCTGAACCAGGATTTTCACCGGGGCATCTACCTTGCCACGCGCAACCGGTTCCTGCTGGACGCAGCCCGCGCGTTGAACAACGCCCTGATGCTGATGGGGCCAACGACGCTGGCAGACAAGCAGCGCATCGAGGTGGTCACGGCACAGCATGACGACATCCTGACAGCCATCGCAGCCGGCGACAGCGCAGCGGCAGGCGAAGCGGCCGAGGCGCATTTGCAAACCTCGCTGCGGTATCGGCTGAAGGTGCTTGCCCGGTGATCCGGATCGCCATGACCTTTGCGATTGCGGGGCTGGGTGTCGCGCTGTTTCATGGGCTGTCCCTGCCCCTGCCGTGGCTTTTGGGACCAATCTTTGCCTGCCTGATAAGCGCCCTTGTGGGCGTGCGCATGACGGGCACGCCCTTGATCAACGAAGGCATGCGCACCGTATTGGGCGTCGCCGTCGGGGCCACGATCACCCCGGTTGTGCTGGCATCCATGCTGGGCATGTGGCCCACATTGCTGCTGATCCCCGTGATGGTCATGGTCATCGGGGCGATCGGTGTCCCCTATTTCCGCAAGCTCTGGGGTTTTGATTTTGTCACCAGCTATTACAGCGCGATGCCCGGCGGTATTCAGGACATGTTGGTGTTCGGGGAAGAGGCGGGTGGCAACCCGCGGACCCTTTCGCTGATCCACGCGACGCGGGTTCTGGTGATTGTCGTCGCTCTGCCCTTTATCCTGCGGGGGGTCTGGGACGCGGACCTGAGCAACCCGCCGGGTGTGCCTGCGGCGACGCTGGCACCCACGCAGTTGGCGCTGATGGTGCTGGCTGCACTTGTGGGGTGGCGCGGGGCCAAGGCGCTTGGCATGTTCGGCGCGTCTATCCTTGGGCCGCTGATCGTGGCAGCGGCCATGGCCCTTGCTGGCCTCTTGCAACACCGCCCCCCGGCCGAAGCGATCTGGGCCGCCCAATTCTTTATCGGGACAACCGTGGGCGTGAAATACACCGGCATTACCATGACGGAAATTCGGCGCGATCTAACGGCTGGGCTGGGCTTCTGCGGCATCCTGATCGTGCTGACGGTCATCTTTGTCGAAGGGGTCTATGCCGCCGGTCTTGCGCCGGGGATGGAGGCCCTGCTGGCCTTTGCCCCCGGCGGGCAGGCGGAGTTAACGGTGCTGGCACTGATCGTCGGGGCCGACGTCGCCTTTGTCATTGCGCACCATGTCTTGCGTATTTTTGTGGTGATCCTCGGCGCGCCGCTCTTTGCACGGATCTTCCGTTAGTCGCGGATGATCCGACGCGAGATGTCGGCCACGATCATGGCTTCCTGTTCGTCCGTCAGGTCCAGCTCGTGCTTGCCGTCGATTTCCAGAAAGGCATGGCCGTGTACGAACATGTGCAGCATCAGGCTGCGGCGCTCGATCTCGGACTCGGGGGTGTCGTCAGGCATTGCTGCGCGCACCTCGCGCTTGACGATGGCAAGGCATCCGTCGCCTCGCTCTCGCATCTCGGAATCGCGTTCATGCCCTTTGGTCAGGCCAAACATCAAGCGGAACACACCCGGTTCAGCCCGGGCAAAATTTGCATAGCAGAGGCCCAGCGCAGTTATGGGCGCCAGAGCGTCGCCTGACGCCCCCTTTGCAGCGTCATCCATCTGCTGGCGCATCCGCTCGATTCCCGCCAAGGCAACCTCGCGCACGATCTCTGCGCGGTCGTTGAAATGCTTGTAGGGCGCGGCTGAACTGACGCCAGCGCGGCGCGCGGCCTCGGAAATCGAAAACCCGTCAGCGCCCTTCTCCTCGACCAAAATGCGCACAGTTTCAATAAGATGCGCGCGCAGATCGCCGTGGTGATACTGCGTCCGGGGGCCTTATCCGTGGTCTGCTCCAAGTTTTTTTGCCTCTCTCCCTTGCCAAAGTAAGTGGCTATTACATATGTCTGTTACCATAAGTAAGCACCCCTTACTTCCTGTCAAGGAGTGGCACCATGCCTAAAGATCGCGCCAAGGATACACCGAAACCACCCCTTTGGAAGCGCACTGTGCGCGGGATCGTCACGCTGACCGGCACCGCGTCCGTCATTGCCATCGCCGCCGGTGTGGTCTGGATCGGCAGCGCCACATTGGCAACCCGTGCCGCCGCCGTCGACGCCCCTCCGCCCGCTCCGATCAGCACCGTTTCGGCAATCCGCGTGACACCGGCTGACACCATGACCGTCACCCGCGCCTTCCACGGACAGGTCGAGGCGGCACAGACTGTTGCCCTGAGTTTCGAGCAGGGCGGTCGCCTGAACGTCCTTGAAGTGGACGAAGGCGACCGCGTCAAGGCGGGCCAGGTTCTTGCCAAGCTCGACACCCGTATCCTGATGGCCGAACGCAGCCGCCTTGTTGCCTCGCGCGAAGCGCTTGAGGCGCAGGCGGAACTGTCCCGCCGTACGACCGATCGTCAGAAAGAGCTGCGCAATCGCGGCTTTGCCTCGGATCAGGCGGTGGACAACACGGCACTGAACCTTGCTGCGCTTCAGGCACAGATCGCCGAAATGGACGCAGCCATCACGCAGGTTGAGGTGCAACTGAGCCAGACCGAATTGCTGGCCCCGTTTGACGGTGTCGTGGGCGCGCGGAATGTCGACCCCGGCGCAATCATGGCTGTGGGGGCGCCCGTGCTTGATGTTCGCGAGGAAACCGCCCCGATCTTCCGTGTGGGGATCGACCCGAGGCTGGCGCAAAACGTGCGGGACACCGCAGCCGTCGTAACGCTGGACGGTGTGGACTACGACGCGCGTTTCGTCGGCTTCCGGCCCGACCTGGATGCGCAAACCCGCACCCGCACAGGGCTGTTCGAGATTGAGACGGATGATCCGGTCTACCTCGCCTCCGGCACACTGAAACTGCACAGCCAGATTGACCAGAACGGATATTCTGTTCCGCTGCGCGCCTTGCAGGATGGGGTGCGCGGGCTTTGGACCGTGATGGTTCTGAACCCGGGTGATGATGACCTTTACACCGCCAAGGCCGCCGCCGTCGAAGTGCTGCAGGTCGAAGACGGTACGGCCTTTGTCCGTGGCACGCTACAGGGTGACGCCATGATCGTGCCCGATGGCACCCACCGCCTTGTCTCGGGCGACCGGGTGCGCGTGGTCGGAGTGGAGTGATGGAAACCCTCACCTTCCGCCAACCCCGCCTTGTTGCCCTTGCCCTTCTGGTCATCATCGCGGCGGGCTTGTCCTCGCTGCTGGCCATTGGACGGCAGGAAGACCCCACCATCACCAACCTCTTTGGCACTGTCACCACTGTGGTGCCGGGTGCAGACCCCGCCCGGGTCGAGGCGCTGGTCACCCAACCCATTGAGGACATCCTGCGTGAGGTGTCCGAGGTCGACGTGATCGAAAGCACGTCCTCGACCGGTATTTCCATCGTCTCGGTCGAGTTGGGCGTGATGGTGCCGGACAACCGCATTGAACAGGTCTGGGCCGAGATCCGCGATGATCTGGCCGAGCTGTCCCCCAGCCTGCCCGCCGACGCCTTCGAGCCGGAATTCGACACCGAGGGCGGCAGCGCCTTTGCCGCCATCGCGGCCCTTTCGGCCGAGCCGGGCATTTCAACCACGATCCTGGGCCGCTATGCCCGCGACCTGGCCCAGGATCTGCGCAACATCCCCGGCACCGAACTTGTCGAGTTGTTCGGTGCGCCCGAGGATGAGGTGCTGGTCACGCTCGACCCCGTGGCCACCGCCGCGCTTGGCCTGACGGCAAGTGACGTCTCCCGCGCCATTGCACAGGCCGACGCCAAGGGCCCTGCCGGACGTGTGCGCCCGGCGGGGTCTGACCTGCTGATCACTGTCGCGGGTGAGGTCGAGGCGCTGGACCGTTTGGGCGAGATTGTCGTGCGTCGCTCGGACACCGGGGCGGTCACCTATCTGTCCCAAGTGGCCGAGATCACGCGCGGCCCGCGCCTGCCAGAAGCCGAGTTGGCGATCTACAATGGCAACCCTGCGATCCTTGTGGGCGCAAAGTTGGAAAGCGGGCTGCAAGTCGACAAATGGGCTGCCTTTGTCCGTGAAGAGATCGCCGAATACCGGTCCAACGTCCCCTTGGGCGTCTCGCTGGACCTGACCTTTGACCAATCCGGCTACACCGCAGACCGCCTGCAGGAGGTCGGCCTGAACATGGCCATCGGCGTTGGCCTTGTGGTCGGTGTGCTGCTGCTGACCCTTGGTTTGCGGTCCGCCATGATCGTGGCGCTGATCCTGCCGGTCGTGACCCTTGCCACGCTGTTCACCATGAATTTCATCGGCCTTGCCATCCATCAGATGAGCGTCACAGGCCTGATCGTGGCCCTTGGCCTGTTGGTCGATGCGGGCATCGTGATGACAGACGAGGTCGGTCAACGGCTGGAAAAGGGCGTGAGCCGCATCAAGGCGGCGGGCCAGTCGGTCAAACGGCTCTTTGCGCCTTTGCTGGCATCAACCGTGACCACGGCCCTGTCCTTTACACCCCTGATCCTGCTGCCCGGCCCTGCAGGTGATTTTGTGGGCTCCATCGCCATCGCTGTGGTGATCATGCTGGGCTGGTCCTTTGTCGTGGCGATCACGCTGACACCGGCCATCGCAGGTCACCTGCTGCCCGCGGATGGGACACGCGGCGGCATGAACAGTGGTGCATTGGGCCGTGTCTTTGCCGCGTCGCTGCGCTGGTCCGTGAAAAACCCTGTCCGGTCTATCGCGCTGGCGCTGATCCTGCCCGTCACTGGATTCCTGTCCATGCCAACACTCACGGCACAATTCTTTCCCGGCGTGGACCGCGACCAGTTCTATATCGAGGTGGATTTGGCCCCCGGTGCGGGCGTTGCCGACACGCAGGACGTTGTGGCGCGGCTGAATGACCGGCTGCTCGGGGATGACAGGATTGAACAGGTGATGTGGACTGTCGGGCGTTCCGCGCCTGCCTTCTACTACAACATCGTCGGTGCCCGCGAAAACGCACCCGGCCATGCGCAAGCGCTGCTCACCACCCAATCGGCGGAGGCGACCGAAGCTGTCCTGCGCGACCTGCAAGGCGATCTTGCCCTGACCGCGCCCGAGGCCGAAATCCTTGTTCGTGGTCTGGTACAGGGCCCGCCGGTCAATGCCCCCGTCGAGATCCGGCTTGTTGGCAAGGACCTCGAGGCGCTGCGCGAAACAGGGGACGAGGTGCGGCGCATCATGTCCGGCGTCGATTCTGTGCTTGTGACCCGCGGCACCATCGGTGGCGGTGCGCCCAAGGCCGTTATCACGGTGAACGAGGCGCAGGCGCAAATCCTTGGCCTCGACCTGCGCCAGATTGCCGGGCAGTTGCAAGCCGGGCTTGAGGGGGTCACGGGTGGCTCCATGGTCGAAGGGGACGAAGAGTTGCCCATCCGTGTCCGTCTGGGCGACGCCACGCGCGGCTCGGTTCAGGCTATCCGCGACCTGCCGATCCTGCGCCCCGATGCGGCTGCGCTGTCGGCCCAAGGGCGCTGGCCCGCCCTGCCCTTGTCCGCCGTGTCGACCATCGAGTTGGAGCCAGCCGCCAGCAGCATCACCCGCCGCAACGGCGAACGGGTCAACACGGTTCAGGCCTTTATCCTGCGGGATGTGCTGCCCGAAGAAGCCTTGGTTGAGGTGCAGGCCGCCCTGGAGGCCAACGGTTTCGCTGTGCCAGCCAATATGCGGCTTGAACTGGGCGGTGACAGCGATGCGCGGGCTGACACGCTCAGCGATCTGCTCGCTTCCCTTGGTCTGATCGTCACCCTTTCCATTGCAGCCATCGCACTGACCTTCAACAGCTTCCGTCTGACGGCGGTGGTGCTGGTCGTGTCGGGCTTGTCCGCAGGTCTGAGCCTACTGGCGCTCGCGATTTTCCAGTACCCGTTCGGGATCAACGCGATCATCGGCGTGATCGGTTCGATCGGTGTGTCGATCAATGCCGCGATCATCATCCTGACGGGATTGCAAGAGGACGACCTGGCCGCTTCAGGTGACAAGGACGCCATGGTCGATGTGGTCATGGGATCCAGCCGCCACATCGTGTCGACCACCATCACGACCTTTGGTGGCTTCCTGCCCCTGATCCTTGCCGGTGGTGGGTTCTGGCCCCCCTTCGCGATGTCCGTGGCAGGGGGCGTGTTGTTGTCGACCGTGGTGAGCTTCTACTTCACCCCACCTGTCTTTGCCTTGATCCACCGGGTCCGCCGGACGCCTGAGGCACCCGCGGAGCGGGACAGCGACAAGGACGTGCCTTTCGTTCTACATCCCCCGTTCAGCCAGGCCGCGGAATAGGCGGAATAGGTAGCCCAACCCAGGGCACGCTCTCGATACGATTCCCCGAGCTTTCGGCCAGATGCGCAGCGCTTCCTGAAGCAAGCCGGTACCGCCAGTTTGGCGAATCCAATCCACAAGCATGTCTGGCTTAGTGTCGCTTATCCGGACAAGGCGTCACTCATTCAGTTCACTGACCAGACCGGAATAAAGCCGAAGGCGCCAGTTCAACACAAGCCCGCCGGTACGGGCTTGTGTTGAACTGGCTCGAGGGCGGCTGCGCACACGAGAGCTGCCGTTCTGAAATCTGACTGTCGATTGTTTAAACTTCCACCAACTTCAATACCTCAAGCCCTTCGACTTCGGGCAATCTGGTATTGTGGTAAATCCAGACACTCATATCAAAACCAAATGAGACGAAGCATTCTCTACCAAGATGGAATACAAATGCCTGCGATTTTTCCGTTAGAAAATCCTCAATGAAACAAGTCAGATCTTCTTTTCTAAAGACCGGTTCCACAAGTGGTTCGAAGTATTTTTTGTCGTCCAAAGGTGGATGCGGTTCGCTCATCTCCATGACGAGAAAAAAATCACCAAACTCTTTGAAGTACTTCTCAAAATCTTCCCTGATGGCGTGCTGCTTTGCCGGAAGCTGTTGTTCGAAGCTTAAATCAGCGTCTGTCCAGCCTTCGTCTTCCCATTCTTCTTGAGAAATCGCTTTTCCAAATGGTGAAAGCAAACTGCACCGCCATCCATCAGGGAGTGGCCCCCACTGGATTTGACCTAAATTGACAAGGTTGCCCAAATTTCATACTCGCCTCAAGGAAATCACAAAATGCTTGCTTGGCTGGTGCTTGGCAACTTCATACAAGCCTAAAAGCTCGTGAAACAGACTTAGAGTATGGCGTTCGTTTTGGACTGCAAGCCGACGTACTCTGCATTTCTAACAAGTGGATAACGCAAGTGCCAACGCTATCCGACGTTTTACACGCCACCCAACATTTGCCAGGCCCCTCACCCCTCTACCTGCTTGCCAATCCCGCCGGAGTAACCAACACTCATAGGCAGAAAAGCAAATGGGGAGATTTCCATGAAAGTCACGTCATTCCTATCCGCCGCGCTGCTGCTGTCGAGCACAGCACTGGTCAGCGCCGAAACGCTGAAATGGGCCCGCGCGGGTGACGCGCTCACCCTTGATCCGCACTCGCAGAACGAGGGCCCGTCGCACACTATCCGCCACCAGATGTACGAGCCGCTGATCATCCGCGACACGACTGGCGCGTTTGAACCCGCACTCGCCACTGAATGGGCGCCCAAGGCTGATAATCCCAATGTCTGGGTGTTCAAACTGCGCGAAGGCGTCACCTTCCATGACGGTGCGGCCTTCAATGCCGAGGACGTCGTGTTCAGCTTTGAGCGTGCGATGCAGCCCAATTCCGACATGAAAGAGCTGATCGGGTCGATCACCGAAGTGCGCGCGGTTGATGACTATACTATCGAGATGGTCACCGATGGCCCAAACCCGATCCTGCCGTCGAACCTGACCAACCTGTTCATCATGGACAAGGACTGGACCGAGGCGAACAACACCGTCAACGTGCAGGACTTTGAAGGGGGCGAGATCACGTACGCCACCACCAATGCCAACGGCACGGGCGCGTACGTGCTGCAAAGCCGCGAGCCTGACGTGAAAACCGTCATGACCAAGAACGAAAACTACTGGGGCATCGATCAGTTCCCGATGGAGGTGACGGAAATCGTCTATACCCCCATCCAGAACGCGGCGACCCGTGTGGCGGCCATGCTGTCGGGAGAGATCAACTTCCTACAGGATATGCCCGTTCAGGATCTTGAGCGTGTGAACGCCGCTGATGGTCTGGTGGTCAAGCAGGCCCCGCAGAACCGGGTGATCTTCTTTGGTATGAACCAGGGTGCGGATGACATCGAAGCCGACAATGTGGACGGTGCCAACCCGCTGGCCGATGTGCGCGTGCGCAAGGCGATGTCGATGGCGATGAACCGTGACGCGATCCGTCAGGTCGTGATGCGTGGCCAGTCACAGCCCGCGGGCATGATCGCGCCCCCCTTCGTCAATGGCTGGACCGAAGCGATGGACGGTGAGTCCTCGACCGACACCGACGGGGCCAAGGCCCTGCTGGCCGAGGCTGGCTATGACAGCGGCTTCTCGATCCGTCTGGATTGCCCGAACGACCGCTATATCAACGATGAAGCGATCTGTCAGGCGGCTGTCGGCATGTTGGGTCAGATCGGCGTGACCGTGAACCTGGATGCCAAGCCCAAGGCGCAGCACTTCCCGCTGATCACAGATGGGCAGACCGATTTCTATATGCTGGGCTGGGGTGTGCCGACATACGACTCGGAATACATCTTCAACTTCCTTGTCCACGGTCGTGAAAGCGATATCGGCACCTGGAACGGCACCGGGTTCGACAACGACGAGATCGATGCCAAGATCAAGTCGCTGGCCTCAAACACCGATCTGGAAGCCCGCAACGCCGACATCGCCGATATCTGGCGCGTTGTGCAGGACGAACAGCTTTATATCCCGCTGCACCACCAGGTCCTGAACTGGGGCATGGGCGAAGGCGTCGGGATCGAGGTTGACCCCGAAGACCAGCCCAAGGTCAAATACATCACCATGAACTGATCATGGACGGGGGCCGCACATGCGGCCCCCTTTTCGTTTTGACCCCGAATGCGCGCCGGGGTGTTGCCTGTTTTTCACCGATTTTATTGAAACCGCATCAAGGACCAAGACATATGATCCGCGCTTTCCTTCTGGCCAGCACCGTTCTGGCCGCACCGGCCATCGCCGAAGAATTCAAGTGGGCCGAAACCACCGACCCGCAAACCATGGACCCGCATGCCGTCAACTCGGCCGCCGTACTGGGATTTCTCAACAACGTGTACGAGGGGCTTGTCCGCCGCGGCAAGGACATGACCATCGAACCGGCACTCGCCACATCGTGGGAGCCGATTGGCGCGGGCGAAGGCTGGCGATTCACCCTGCGCCAGGGTGTGACCTTCCACGACGGGGCCGCATTCAGCGCGGATGACGTGATCTTTTCCTACCAGCGCGCCAGCGACGAAGCCTCGGACACGCGCAGCTGGTTCGCCCCTGTTTCCGAGGTCGTCAAGGTCGATGACTACACTATCGATATCATGACCACCGCGCCCAACCCGATCTTCCCCGACAGCATCGCCAACTGGATGATGATGGACAGCGGCTGGGCCGAAGCCAACAACACCACCCTGCCCGACAAGGAAAGCGGCAACTACGCCACGCTGAACACCAATGGTACGGGGGCATTCAAGGTGACGGCACGCGAGCCTGGCCTGCGCACTGTTCTTGAGCCAAATGGCGACTGGTGGGACACCGCCGAACACAACATCACCCGCGCCGAACTGACCCCGATCCAGAACCCCGCCACCGCCGTTGCAGCGCTGCTGTCCGGTGATGTGGACCTGATCAACCCGGTGCCCATTCAGGACGCCGAACGCCTTGCCGCCAATGACGCGGTCAAGGTGATCCAAGGGATCGAAGCGCGGATCATCATGCTGGGCTTCCCACACGAAGCCGACGCGCTGAAATATTCCAGCGAAACAACCGATGCCAACCCATTTGCAGACGCACGGGTGCGTCAGGCGGTGGCCCATGCCGTCAATGTACCTGCCATCCTGCAAACAATCATGCGTGGCAATGCCGAACCCGCCAGCCAGCTGGTCAGCCCGGCCATGCGCGGCTATTCCGCATCGCTGGCGGACCGGCCGGAGTACAACCCGGATCAGGCCAAGGCCCTGCTGGCGGAGGCCGGTTACCCAGATGGCTTCTCCTTCGGCCTCAAATGCCCCAATGACCGTTACTTGAACGACGAAGCGGTCTGTCAGGCCGTCACAGGCATGCTGGCGCAGGTCGGCATCACAGCCGTCCTCGACGCGATGCCGGTCCAGAACTACTGGCCCGAACTGCGCGAGGACAACTACGATATGTACCTGCTGGGCTGGTCGCCGGGCACGTTCGACGCCGAACACCCGATCCGTTTCCTGGCCGCAACCCCGAACGAGGAAAAGAAGCTGGGCAGCTGGAACTTCGGCGGCTTCTCGAACCCGCGTGTGGATGAGCTGTTGCCCATGATCCAGTCCGAAATCGACGATGCCAAACGTCAGGCCATGCTGGATGAAACCACCAAGATCCTGCAGGACGAAGTGGCCTATGTGCCCATGTACGTCCAGCCGCTGGTCTGGGGGGCAAAGTCCAGTGTCGATCTGACACAGCGCCCCGACAACTTCTTTATCCTGCGCTGGGTGACGGTGAACTGATCCGGCAACCCCGGAAAAGAATGGCCCATCCCGCAATCCGGGGTGGGCCTTTTCATTGCACCAATTATTACTGAAAACAGCGGGTCTGCTTAACAACTCAGCGCAAAAACCATGCCCCGCTCGTACCCATCGCGCACGTGATAGGTACCGTCCTTGAGCTGGCATGTCGTCTTGGATTGGGCCACCTGCCGTGCCTTTGCCGTCAGGTTAAAGCGCTGCGCCCCGACAGTGTGCGAGGCATTGTGCGCGACAATGAAGTTATGGGTATCAACCCGAACCTGACGAAACTTCAGCCGGTACTTGCCCAAAGTGACAAGTTCACTGTCGCCTTTCTCCCAGAAAGACGTGCGCGCACGGAAGGCATCCATCGCCGCCGAACGCTCGCTGGTCGAACGCCCACGCTTGGCGTAGGATCTTGTTTGCTCTTGATAAAATGGCAGGTTCGAGGTTTGCGACGCAGGCACTTGTGCTGCGGGAGCCCGCTCCGCGACGGTGGCTGTTTGGGACGCGCCCGGCGTTGAAAACCCAACGCCCTTCTGCTGGGGCGCGGGGGCCCCGCAAGCTGAAACAACGCATAGTGCAGCAACAATGATCCGGGGGTTCACGGGATATCTCCATTCAAAGGGCCGTTCCCGCGAGAGTGGAATGCAAAACAGGCGAAGAAAGGGCAAAAGCAAGAAAAGATGCGCTCGCGGCATCAACCGTTGGCTGGCTGCTTCACCTGCGTGCAGAACGTGAAGTTCCTTCAAAAAACAATCCTGCCCGCGCGGTGCGCATGTCTGCGGTCCCTTGACCAGGCCCGCGCATCTTGCGAGACGGGGAAATGCTTTCCTTCATTCTCCAGCGTGTCGCCCAATCCGCCCTCGTTCTGTTGGTCGTGGGCCTTGTCGCCTTTTCCATGTTCCGCTTTGTCGGTGATCCCATCGACAATATGCTGGGACAGGAACGGACCATCGAGGATGTCGAGCGCCTGCGCGCACAGCTTGGTTTGGATCAACCCTTTGCCGTGCAGTACTACCGCTTCCTGGAAGGGGCGGTGCAGGGCAATTTCGGCGTCAGTTACCGGCAGGGCAGACCCGTGTCTGACATCCTGTTGGAGCGGGCGCCTGCAACATTGGAACTGGCCGCCGTCAGTGGCTTTCTGGCCATCTCCCTCGGCATCGCGCTTGGCGTCTTTACCGCCATCCGACGAAACGGGCTCTGGGCAAATGTGATCATGTCGGCATCCCTGATTGGCGTGTCCCTGCCCACCTTCCTCATAGGTATCCTGCTGATTTACCTGTTCTCGGTCGAACTGGGCTGGCTGCCCAGTTTCGGACGTGGCGAGACGGTCAAGATCGGCAATTGGTCCACAGGGTTCCTGACAGCCAGCGGACTCAAGGCCCTCATTCTACCCTCGATCACCCTCGGCCTCTACCAGATGACATTGATCATGCGCCTTGTCCGATCCGAGATGCTGGAAGTGCTGCGGCAAGACTACATCCGCTTCGCCCGTGCCCGTGGGCTCAAGGAACGGGCCATCAACTTCCGCCACGCGCTCAAGAACACGCTTGTGCCGGTGATCACGGTCACGGGCCTACAATTGGGCTCCATCATTGCCTTCGCCATCATCACCGAGACGGTGTTCCAATGGCCGGGCGTGGGCCTCCTGTTCATCAACGCGATCCAGTTCGTCGATATTCCGGTCATGGCCGCCTACCTGATGCTGATTTCGGTCATGTTCGTGGGCATCAACCTGATCGTGGACCTGCTATACTTCGCCATCGACCCGCGCCTGCGTGTGGATCGGGCGGGAGGACATTAAGATGACCGATACGGCCCAAACCCCGACCAAAGCCCCCACCCGCCTGCAACGCTGGGCGGATTCGGATTTCTTCTACCTGTTCAAACGCTCCCCCGTCGCTATTGTCAGTTTCGCCGTGGCCCTGATTTTGGTCCTGAGCGCGGTCTTCGCCCCGCTCATCGCGCCTTACAATCCGTTTGATCCCGCCTCGCTCAACCTGATGAACGGTTTTTCCCGCCCTATGACGCCCAACGCCTTCACCGGTGACAGCTTCTGGCTGGGCACCGATGATCAGGGGCGCGACGTCTTCTCGACCATCCTCTACGGCATGCGCATCTCGCTGTTTGTTGGCGTTGCCGCCGTGCTGTTTGCCATGGTGCTGGGCATCTCCCTTGGCCTCATCGCGGGCTATGTCGGCGGCTGGACCGAGACGGTCATCATGCGCATCGCAGACGTACAGCTGACCTTCCCCAGCATCCTTGTCGCCATGCTGATCTTCGGGATCGCCAAGGGTGTGACCCCGATCGAATACCGAGATCAGATGGCCATCTGGGTCCTGATCATCGCCATCGGCCTGTCAGACTGGGTCCAATTCGCCCGCGTCGTACGCGGCGCCACGCTGGTCGAAAAGAGCAAGGAATACGTGCAGGCCGCCCGGCTCATCGGCCGCAGCGGCCCCGCCATCATGGTCAAACACATCCTGCCCAACGTCCTGTCGCCGGTGCTGGTGATCGCCACGATCTCGCTGGCCCTCGCCATCATCGCCGAAGCCACCCTCAGCTTCCTCGGCGTCGGCGCGCCCCCCACACAGCCCTCACTCGGCACCCTGATCCGCATCGGCCAAGGCTTCCTGTTCTCGGGCGAATGGTGGATCCTCTTCTTCCCCGCCTGCACGCTCCTGGCCCTGGCGCTCAGCGTCAACCTGCTGGGCGACTGGCTGCGCGACGCGCTTAATCCAAGGTTGCGGTGATGTTTGACATTCGGCTTGAACAATCGACCGATGACAAAACCTGCGAGCATATGCAGGGAAAGGTCAAACTCGGCGACTATGAGGAAACCTTTTTCGCATCTACAACACGGTTGACAGCGTCCGAATACCTCAACCAGTGGGTTTCGGCTTTGGACACGCTCCTAAATCATCGAACCTTTTCAGTGCTTTTTTCCAGCATTGAATTGGATGACATTGGTGTTGGCCTTCTTCGATACTACGGGCTGACACCTGCCGAGAACGAGGAAGTCAATCCTGAGACCGGCGTTTATGTCACTGAAGGCTTTTGCGCCGTTACAAACAATCCCAAGGCATTCCAAATGGATCGTGTTTTCGAACCGGACAGCTTGGCCTCACGCCTTGGGTTACACTTCTTAGATACTACCAACCCGACCCGGATTTACCCTTGCTTGGACACACCGGTGATGAGTGGCTCCTTCTGGCACTACTCAAACAGCGACCTTAGAGCCTGCCGTAACCGTGTAGCTGCTCGCCTGAACGACGAGTCAAACACCCAATGACCTCCCTCCTCAACATCTCCGACCTCTCCGTCCACTACCCCACCCGCAAGGGCACCTTCGTCGCCGTCAACGGTGCCGACCTAACCGTCGCCCCCGGTGAAATCCACGGGCTCGTGGGCGAATCCGGTGCAGGAAAATCCACCATCGGCGCCGCTGTCATGGGCCTGATCGACCCGCCGGGCCACATCGCCGATGGCACGGTCAGCTTCCGGGGCGAAGCCATCAGCGGCCGCGACGCCGCGGGCATGCGCGCCCTGCGTGGCGCAAAGATCTCCATGATCTTCCAGGACCCGCTCACCTCGCTCAACCCGCTGCTCACGGTCGAAGACCAACTGACCGAAACCATCGAAGCGCATCTGAAACTCGGCGACAAAGCCGCCAAGGCCCGCGCCGTGGAACTGCTCGACCGCGTCGGCATCCCGGACCCGTCCGAGCGGGTCAAACAATACCCCCACCAGTTCTCCGGTGGCATGCGCCAGCGGGTGGTGATCGCCCTCGCCCTCTGCTCGGAACCCGATGTCATCATCGCGGACGAACCCACCACGGCGCTCGACGTTTCGATCCAGGCGCAGATCCTCGACCTGATCAAGGAACTCGCCCGCGAACGGCAAGTGGGCGTGGTCCTGATCACCCACGACATGGGCGTGATTGCCGACACGACCGACCGCGTGACGGTCATGTACCAGGGCGCAGTGGTCGAAAGCGGCACAACAGCCCAAGTCATGGGCGCCCCCGAACACGAGTACACCAAGTCGCTCATCGCCGCCGTGCCTCGCGCCACGCTCAAGGTGCACCGCTTCCCACAACTCTCCTACGGCGGGCGCAGCACGAAGTTCGCCATCGAAGACCTCGCCCGCAACTGGCCCACCCCACCCAAATCCAAAACCGGCACACTGGTGCAGGTGGACGGGATCACCAAAACCTTCGTCCAACGCGATTCCATCATCCCCGCATGGCGCAAAATGTTCACAGCCGTGGACGAGGTCAGCTTCGACATCCGCGAGGGCGAGGTGTTCGGCCTTGTGGGCGAAAGCGGTTCGGGCAAATCCACCGTCGCCCGCATGATCGCCACGCTCTACGAAACGAACGGCGGCCATATCTATTTCGACGGCACCGACGTCACACAACTGGCCTCGCGCGAAGAACGCGACGCCTACCGCCGCCAGATCCAGATGATCTTTCAAGACCCGTTTTCCAGCCTCAACCCGCGCATGCGGGTGGACGCCATCGTGGCCGAACCGGTGCTACACCACAAACTGCTCGAAGGGCGCGCCGTTCAGGACCGCGTCGACGAACTGTTGGACCGCGTGGGCCTCGGTGCAGACGCAGGCCGGAAATACCCGCACGAATTCTCCGGCGGCCAACGCCAACGCATCTCCATCGCCCGGGCGCTCGCCACACAACCACGCTTCCTGATCTGCGACGAACCCACCTCCGCGCTCGACGTGTCGATCCAGGCGCAGGTGCTCAACATCCTCAAGGATCTGCAGGAACATCTGGGCCTCACCATGCTGTTCATCAGCCACGACCTACCCGTCGTCCGGCAAATGTGCGACCGCGTGGGTGTCATGCGGCAGGGCAAGATGGTCGAAGTGGCGGACACCGAACAGCTCTTCGCTGCCCCACAAGCGGACTACACCAAGGAACTCCTGCGCCTGATGCCCAAGCTCGAAGGCCTCTCAACCGAAGGCCTCGAAAACGCCTGACACCTTCTTCTGGCCAACAATACCTTCGGGGAGCTCGAGGGGGCAGACAGCCCCCTCGTCAGCAAAAATGAATCGCGTGCGCGGCAGCGCGCCTTTGGATCACCGCCCCATCCTGAGTGACAAGGCCCAGGCCAGCGCGGTCAGCGCAAGCAGCACCACTACTGCAACGGTCCAGCCCTGCGTGGCAAACACCTGCCCAATGACAAAAGCCCCGGCAATCCCACCCAGATAATAGCTGGCCAGGTACAACCCGTTGGCTGCCGCTTGATCATGGGTGGCGGTGCGCCCGACATATCCGGTGGCGACAGACTGGGCAAAGAACAACCCCGCCCCAACCAGCGCAAGGCCCAACAGAAACATCGCCAGAACAGGCGTCAGCAACAACACCAGCCCCACCAACGACACGGCAATCGCGCCGTGAAAGCTCGCCCGCGCACCGTACCGCGCGACGGACGCGGCCGCCAAGGGTGTCGTCAGGATCGCCGGGGCAAAAACGAAGTATACCAACCCAATCATCGTCTGCGGCAAGTCAAACGGGGCCTGCGCCAGAATGAAATTGGCATAGGTGAAGGTCGCGACAAACACGAACAATAGGATGAACCCAATGCCCACCATCGCCACCAGCTTGGCGTTCTTCAGATGATCCAACCACGCCTCGATGACCGAGGGCCCGTCGGCAGTATCATGGCCACGGCTGTCCCGCGCCCCGATATAGAAATATGCAACCACAGCCCCCGTCAGGTTCAGCGCTGCAAAGCCATAGAAGCTTTCGGCAAGGCCGAAATTCCCTGCAATTTCGGACGCCAGAAGTCGCCCCAAAAGGTTCGACGCGACATTCCCCGTAATATAGGCGGCCATCGCCCCACCAACGGCGGTCAGCGAACACTCCTCGCTCAGATAGGTCAGCGTCAGGGTAAAGGCGGCAGACATGAACACGCCCTGCGCCACCCGCAGCAAGGTAAAGGTGGTCAAATCGTCGGTTGTCGCCAGCAGCATGGTCGGGATGCTCAGCAGCGCCAGACACATCCAGATCCCCCGCTTGCGATCGATCCGCCGGGCAAAGATGGCCACCACCAGCGAGGCAAACGCCATCCCGATGGTCGACGCATTGACGGCAAAGCCCATCGCCGCTGGCGACACGCCATAGGTCTCCACCAGCGTGGGCAGCAAAGCCTGCGAGCCAAAAAGGTCAATCAGCGTCAAAAAGGCGATCAGCGCGATCATCGTTGACCGGCGGATCACCATGCGGCGATCTTCCGGCGTCTTTTCGGCCAATTCAGGCGCAAGGCCCGTCATCTGGGCAGTCACGGCCATGGGTCATGCCTCCGAGGTTTCGGCGCCGCGCAGTCGCGGTGTCCACGGGTTAAAAATTGGTTAGCGTAGCCAGCAAATCATTGAATTTGCAAACTTTCATGTGTTTGTCCCCGCGGGGACACCCCACACCGGACCGGCTTCACTATCCTTTTCTCGATTTCAGGTCCACCGCATTTGCGCCCTGAGGTGCCCCGAAATCATCGAACATCTCGCGCAGATCCAGCGTGCTTTCCCTCTCGATCTTGTCGAAATTGGAACTCAACCATCGGTCCGCATGTTGCCGCCCCAGATCGCGCAAATGGATCAGAAACGCCCATTCCGAATTCAGCTTGGATGATGCATCAAGCGCCAGCATGTCGTCGCACCCGTCGATCATGTGCATGTTCATCACGCGGTACTCGTTGTCAGACAGCGCCCCGTCTTCGATCAACCGGTGCACCAGATCAATCGTGCGCAGGTCGCGCAGAAGCGAGGCGTTGAACGTGATCTCGTTCATCCGGTTCTGGATATCCCGCGCACGGCGGGGGGTGCCGGGACGTTTCAGTGGGTTGATCTGCACAATCACGATGTCCGAAGACGGCGAGTGATCGATAAAGGGGAACAGCACCGGGTTGCCCATGTAACCGCCATCCCAATAGGGCACGCCGTCAATCTCGACCGCCTTGAACATGTTGGGCAGGCAGGCCGAGGCCATCACCACGTCCAACGTCACCTCGTGCCGGTGAAAGACACGCGCCCGTCCCGTTTCGACATTGGTCGCCGAGATGTACAGCCCCATGTCATCGCATTTGGCGACCTTGTCGAAGTCGATGAAATCCTCAACCACGTCTCGCAATGGGTTCAGTCCCAAAGGGTTCAGGTCGTAGGGCGAGGCCATCCGGCTCATCATGTCCATCATCACGTAACCGGGAGAGGCATCGAGCGACCAGGACCCCAGCATCATGTCGAGCGGCGTGCGCTTGATCGGGCTGCCCTGCCCTGCGCGGCTGACCGCGCGCCAGAAATCCTCAAGCGTCTGCCGCGCTCCGGCCGCACCCGCGTCGTACATTCCTTGCGTCGCAACCACTGCATTCATGGCCCCGGCAGAGGTGCCGCTGACCGCCTCGATCCACAGACGGTCTTCTTCGAACATCCGGTCAAGGACGCCCCAGGTGAAGGCCCCGTGCGATCCCCCACCCTGAAGCGCGAGGTTGATGGATTTCTCATGACGCTTTGCGCGCCCGTTGGTGGCTGACATGACCCGGCCCCCTACTGCGCGACCCAACCACCATCGACCGGCATGGCGATGCCGGTGACAGAGGCTGCGGCCTCGGAGGCGAGGAACGTGCACACCGCACCCAGCTGTTCCACGGTCACGAATTCCTTGGTGGGTTGGGCCGCCAGCAACACATCGCGTTTCACCTCTTCCTCGGTGATGCCGCGCGCCTTGGCGGTGTCAGGAATTTGCCCCTCAACCAGCGGGGTCAGCACATAGCCCGGGCAGACCGCGTTGACGGTAACACCGTGCTGCGCGGCCTCAAGGGCGACGGTCTTGGTCAAACCGACAATCCCATGCTTGGCCGTGACATAGGCCGACTTGTAGGGCGACGCGACAAGGCCGTGGGCCGAAGCCACGTTGATGATCCGCCCGAACCCACGCTCTTTCATCCCCGGCAGAGCGGCACGAATGGTGTGGAAGGCCGAGGACATGTTGATAGCGATGATTGCGTCCCATTTGTCCAACGGGAACTCTTCGACCGGGGCGACGTGTTGGATCCCCGCGTTGTTCACGAGGATATCGACAGCACCGAACTGCGCTTCGGTTGTCGCCACCAGATCGGCGATCTGGTCCGGTTTGGTCATGTCGGCGCCGTGGTAGGCAACCGTCCCCGCGGATTTGGCGTCAAGGTCCGCACGCGTCGCCTCAATCTCGTTCGCGTCGCCGAACCCGTTGAGCATAATGTTGAAGCCTTGGGCGGCGAAAGCCTCGGCAATGCCGAGCCCGATGCCGCTGGTTGATCCGGTGATGATGGCGGTGCGTGTCATGGGTGACCTCTCTGGACAATGCTGCGGCGCGGAAAGCCGTGATTGTCCAACAGGTAGGGCCGCTTTGCATGTGCAGCAACTCTTTGGCGCTCACCTCTCTACCACGTGAGAAATGCCGCTAAGTGTTACTGCCGGAACCGGCTGTTTTCGCCGTTTTGCCTCATATTTGAGCGCAGGCGATGGCGCTTTGTTACAGTGTCGGGTCCTGCGTAGGTCCGACATCAAGCCGCGTAATATGGTCGGCCATCGCCATTGGGAAGTACTGGCGCACCAACGGGTCATGGCCCGGCACGACAAGTTTCCGCGCACTTGCAAGCCTTTGGATCGTGGCAAACCCGTCCAACATGTCCTGCATATCCACCACGATGGGAAAGGGTGTTCCAGTCAGGAAGTTGCCGTAGAAATGCGCCGCATCCGAGGCCAAAACTAGCCAACCCGCCTGCGTACGGACGCGCACGGCCTGCATCCCCTTTGTGTGCCCGCCAATGCGGTGCACGGTGATGCCATCGGCAATCTCGCTGTCGCCATCGTGAAAGACCACCTTGCCGGAATAGAGCCGCTGCACCGCAGCAACAACGTGGCCCACGGTGAAGGGTGCGCGGAGCGCGTCGTGGCACATGCAGGGGCCGGTGGCATAGGCCATCTCGGCCACTTGCAGATGCAATTTTGCATTCGGGAACAGGTGCAGACCGCCCGCATGATCGAAATGCAGGTGGGTGACGATGATCTCGGTCACGTCTTCGGGCTGCAGGCCAAAGGGTTTCAGCGCCTCGCCTGGATCAAGGCGGATGGGTCGCCCCCGCGCCTGCCCTTCGGCAGCGTCAAAGCCGGTGTCCACAAGGATCACGCGCCCCTCCCCCCGGATCAGCCACATGTAGAAGTCGATGGGATCAGGGGCGTCGTGATTGTCGTCGAACATGTAATTGTCACCACGCACACGCGCCGTCTGTTCAGCGTATTTGATGGCGTAGACTTCGTAGGTCATCTGTGGACCAGTTCAAAGGTGTTCAGGGTCTTTTTCGCAACCATGTCCGCGATCTTGGGACCGGTTTCGAGGTAGTGCGGCGTCTGCTGATGCGCCTCGAACGCCGCAAGATCGTCGTAGAGTTCATAGAGAAATACTGTGTCAGGCTGGCTGGGGTCTGTGCACACGTCAAAGTGCTGGCACCCGGGTTCGTCGTAGCGCGAGCGGCGCGCGTTGCGGATGATGTGCGACAAGAACGTGTCCCGCGTTCCCGGTTTCAGGTCGAAGATGACGGTGACAGCATATGGCATGGGGTGCCCCTTTTTCTTGCCCTCCGCAGTGAATGCGGCCAGGTATTTGATAATTCATACATTAATGTATACACAAGCGCATACGAGAAGCGAGTCGCTTTTCACCAGCCTATGCCGAAAGGGGCCCGCGCCATGCACAGAAGTTTTGATATCGCCGTGTTTCAAGGGGATGGCATTGGCCCCGAGATCATGGCCCCCACGGTTGAACTGTTGGGAAGCTTGGCAGCGGGGTCTGGCTATGGCCTGAACTGGATCGACCTGCCTGCGGGGGCTGCGCATTATGCCAAGACGGGAGAGAGCCTGCCGCCCGCCTCAATGGAAGGGGCGCGAGCGGCCGACGCAATTCTGCTGTCGGCCATGGGACTGCCCAGCATCCGTTACCCGGACGGGACCGAAATTGCGCCGCAGATTGATCTGCGCAAGGCGTTGACCCTGTTCGCCGGCGTGCGTCCCGTCACGATCCGGCCCGGGCAGCCAACCCCTTTGGCGACGGACAAGCCCGTGGATTTTGTCCTTATCCGTGAAAGCACCGAGGGGCTGTTTTATACGCAAGGCCGCGGCGAGGTTGAGGCCGACGAGGCACGCGAGACCCTGCGCATCACGCGAGAGATTTCAGAGCCCCTGTTCCGCTTTGCCTTTGATATGGCCCATGCCCGCAAGGCGTCCGGGCAAGGGCCGGGCAAGGTGACCTGCGTGGACAAGGCCAACGTCTTCCGTGCCTTTGCCTTCTTCCGCGAGATGTTCGATGCCGAGGCGGCAAATCACCCCAACATTGAAGCCGATCACGCCTATGTCGATGCCACCGCCTTGTGGATGGTCGAGCGTCCGTGGTCCTTTGATGTCATGGTGACCGAGAACATGTTTGGCGACATCCTGTCCGATCTGGGGGCTGGTCTGATGGGCGGTCTTGGTTTGGCCCCGTCCGCCGACATCGGGGCACACCACGCGGTGTTCCAGCCGTGCCATGGCTCAGCCCCCGACATTGCGGGCCAGGGTGTCGCAAACCCGATGGCAATGATCCTGTCGGGCGCGATGATGCTGGAATGGCTGGCCAGTCGGCATGACATGCCAGCGATGGCAGAAGATGCCAGGCGTTTGCGCGATGCGGTCGATGCCGTTGTGTCCGAGGGACGCGTACTGACCCGTGATCTGGGCGGAAGTGCCGGGACAGCGGAGGTCGCCGCTGCTGTAAAAGGAGCGTTGGCATGATCCGCGTGGCCTGCGTCGGCGCAGGCTATTTCAGCCAGTTTCACTATGGCAGCTGGACCCGCATGGATGGTGTCGCGTTGGTCGGGGCGTGCGATCTGGATATTGAAAAGGCGCGCGCCACCGGCGCGCCTGCCTTTGACAATCTGGGCGAGATGCTGACGGAGGCAGCACCCGATCTGCTGGACATCATCCTGCCCCCGCCCGCCCATGCCGCCACCATTCGGGCGGCCCTGACGGCAGGGATCAAATGGATCATCTGCCAAAAACCGTTCTGCATGGATATCGATGAGGCGCGGTGCATCGTTGCGGAGGCAGAGGCAGCAGGCGCGCGATTGGTTGTGCACGAGAATTTCCGGTTTCAGCCATGGTATCGGGCGATCAAGGCTGAACTTGAAGCCGGGTCGATTGGGGAGGTGCTGAACGCGACATTCCGTTTACGCCCCGGCGACGGACAAGGGCCAGAGGCCTATCTGGACCGTCAGCCTTATTTCCAGCAGATGCCCCGGTTTCTGGTCCATGAAACGGCGGTGCATTGGGTGGACACCTTTGCCTATCTCTTTGGCCCCGCCAGCGCCGTCTATGCCGATCTGCGCCGCATCAATCCCGTGATCGCGGGCGAAGATGCGGGCCACGTGATCTTTGACCATGGGCCGGTGCGGGCGCTGTTTGATGGGAACCGGCATCTGGACCACGTGGCCGACAACCTGCGCCGGACCATGGGCGAGGCGTTGATCGAGGGGACACAGGGCATACTTGCATTGCACGGTGATGGATCTGTCACGCGGCGCGCCTTTGGCTTGTCAGAGGTCGAAACGATCCTCGGCCCCGACGCATGGGACGGGTTTGGCGGCGATTGCGTGCACGCGCTGCAATCCCATGTGATCCGCGCAATGACAGAAGGCACGTCGCTTGAGAACACGGCCCGCGAGTACCTGCGGGTCATTGCGGTGAAGGATGCAATCTATGCTTCGGCCAAGGAGGGTCGAAAGGTCACTTTAGAAGAGGTGGAGTAATGGGGGCCATGAGCAATGTGGAACGGGCCGTATCGGCCCTGCGCCAGATGATCTTCGCCGGAGAGTTGCCGCCCGGGTCTGACCATCTTGAGAGCGAGCTGGCCGAACAGCTGGGTATGTCCCGCACGCCCGTGCGCGAGGCCGCGTTGATGTTGCAGGCGCAGGGTTTGGTCGAGATGCGCCCGCGCCGGGGCATCCGTATCAGTCCGGTGTCCGCCACCGACATGGCCGAGATTTATGACATTCTAACGGAATTGGAGAGCCTTGCCGCCGCCCGCGCCGCAGAGACGCAGTATTCCAAGTCGGACCTTGCCACACTGGCCACGGCCATCCGCGATATGGATGCCGCACTGGCGGCGGATGACCTGCGGGCCTGGGCCGAAGCGGATGACCGGTTCCACCGCGAGCTTGTCCGCCTGGGCCGCAATGCGCGACTAAGCATGGTGGTGTCCGTGATGCGCGATCAGGTGCGGCGCGCCCGTGCCACCACCCTGTTCATGCGCCCCAAACCCAAACAATCGAACGAGGATCACCGAATCGTCTATCAGGCGATCGCGCGCGGGGATGCGAAGACAGCGCATGACACGCACCATGCCCACCGGCAGGCGGCGCGCGATATGCTGGTGGCGCTTCTCGAGAAGCACCAGTTTCACGGGTTGTAAGTTACGACGTGTGCAGCCGGGTCAACTCTTCCGCGCCACGACGTAGGGCCGGCAGGAAGTCGATCAGGTCCACAAGGCTGCGGCGCTGAATCGGCGCGTGGGCCGACAGGGTGGCCAGCAGTTTCCCCTGCCCATCCCAGATCGGGACCGCGACGGCGGCCATGCCGGACATGAATTCCTCATTGTCCGTGGAATATCCGCGCATGCGTGTCGTTTCCAACTCAGCCTTGATGCTGTCCATGTCGACCAGCGTGCCATCGGTATGCGCCTCGAGCGGACGCGTCGTGAGAACTGTCCGCAGGATGTGGGGGCGCAGGGTCGACAAGTACATCTTGCCCGATGCCGTGCAATGGAACGGCACCTGCGTGCCGATGGGCAACTGAATGCGCAGGGGCCATTCGGTTTCGACCCGGTCGAGATAGGTCATCCCCTCGCGGTCAGCGGTGGCAAGATTGCAGGTCTCACCCACCTCCTCCGCCACGCTGCGCAGGATGGTCAGGCGCGCCGTGCGCAGATGCTCGGATGACATGGTGCTGACGGCCAAGGCCCGCAGACGCGGGCCCGGACCATAGCTGCGCCCGTCAAGGTCGCGCTGCAGGAACCCCTCGGCCTCAGCCGTCTGCAGCAACCGGTGCACGGTGGGTTTCGGCAGACCCAATGCATCGATCAGGTCTGTCGGTTTGACGGCCACCCCACGCTTGGCGACTTCCTCCATCACCATCAGCAGGCGCAGATTGGTGGGGATTTGGTGGTCCTTGCGGGGGCGGTGATCGTCAGGCATGGCTCTACGGCGTTATCTTTCTGGCAGTAGGAACAGCGCGAGCTCAGGTGTCAACGACACGATGATCCACACTGAAATCAGGGCGAAGAGATAGGGCACCGTATACCGCAGCAAGCGGAAGTAGGGAACGCCTGTTACGCCTGACGCCACGTAGAGGTTCAGACCATAGGGCGGTGTCACAAAGCCGATGGATGCACCGACAAGGAAGATCACGGCAAAGTGGACCGGATCGACGCCCACGCTCGCCGCAATCGGCGCAAGGATCGGCGCAAGAATGATCGTCACCGGCAAGGATTCCAGCACCATGCCGCAGATGAACACGATGCCCATCGCCGTAAACAGAATCGGGTAGTAGCCACCCATCGACGTCACAAAGTCGCCAATGACCTGCTGTGCGCCCAAAAGGGACAGGATCTGCTGCATCACAACAGAGATGGCGATCAGCGGCGCAAGAATGCCGGTGATCTGCGCCGAGCGCATCGTAATGCTCGGGATTTGCGGAATGGTGAACCCTTCGACGACCAGCATCGACAGGGCCGATTTCTCGGACCAGTCCTTGGTCTGATCCATGCGGAACACCTTGGATACAACCCAGCTGACCAGGCCCGCAATGATCCCGAAGCCGACGGTCACACCCGCCGCCTCGGTGGGCGAGAACTTACCGGTATAGATGCCCCAGAGCACAAGACCGATGGCGAAGAAGCCAAGCCATGCGCCAAGAGCGGTCTTGAACACCCGGAATGGGCTAAGCGCGATCAGGTAGCCCCACCCGTTGCGCCAGCAGATGATGAAACAGGCCAGCATCATGCCGCCCACCATCAGGGCACCGGGAATGATACCCGCGACAAACAGGTCCGAGATCGGCAGGTTCATGAGGAAGCCGTAGACGATGAAGATAATCGACGGCGGGATGATGATCCCCACCGTACCGCCCGCCGCCGCCGTGGCGGCCGAGAAGCGTTCGTCATATCCGCCCTTGACCATTTCCGGATGCAGCATCGAACCGATGGTGGCCGTGGTGGCCGAGTTCGAGCCCGAGATCGCAGCAAACAGGCCACACGCGCCAAGGGACGCCATGGCAAGACCGCCACGGATCCAGCCGAGGCAGGCATAGGCAAAGTCGGACAGGCGCCGCGCGATGCCGGAGCGGTTGATCAAGTCACCGGTCAGGATAAAGAGCGGCATGGCCAGAAGGGCGAAACCGTCGGTGAATACGTCCTGCAGGGCTGCACCCATGTTCAGAAGCTGCAGCTCAAGGACGAACGACATGCCGATCACCCAATAGGCGATGACAAGGAACACCGGCACGCCCATCATGAACAGGATGGTCACCGCGATGGAAATCAGGGTGATGAGTGTTGGATCGCTCATGCGTCACCTCCGATCACTGCGGCTTCAATCATTTCGTTGCCGTCGCGGTATTTCTTGAGATCAGCGGCGAGGTTTTCCATCACGCGTGCAGTCAAGAGGATGAATGCGATCGGCACGGTGCCAAGGAACCACCACTGCATCACGTTATCCGTGCCCAGCATGATGGCGAAGTTGGCGGCGGCACGCACAGTTTCCTGCGCGGTTGTCACGACCACGATCCAGGCGAAACCGAACCAGAGGATGGCGTCGAGAACCAGCAGGGCCATCTGTACTCCGCGTGGCGCGGCCTTGCGAAACTCGGCAAATGCGAGGTGTGTGCGCAGCTTGACGTTATAGCTGCATCCGACCCACGTCATGATGAGGAACAGGAACGGCGGCAGGGTCGTCGACCAAGCCGGTTGACCGCTCAGATAGAACCGCTGCACCACGCCCGCAAAGATGATGTAGCCGATCGCCAAATAGGCAACGACCATTACGGCAGGTTCGAAGTGGCGTTCGATGAATGGGACAGCACGGTAGAGCATCGCAACCAAAGCGCCGCCCACGAAGGTGGCGATGAAGCCCAGTGGCCACATCCCGGCATTGCCGCGCAGCGCGGTCTGCAACTCGAATGAGTCGCCTGTCATCAGGGCGGAGATGATTTCTCCCATGCCCGCAATCAAGTCCATGCTGCACCTCCCTCGTGCCTGGCAAATCCGTTCCGGCATCTTGTCGCGTCAGGATACGGAAATCCATGCCGGTGTTACGCGACATGGATAGCTGCTTGGGCGATATACGCCCAAGCCATTGATTTTGTGAGAAATCCGTTTCCGGATTAACCGCGCCACCAGCGGCGGGGTTCGACGTTCTCGGCCAGGGTATGCGGGTTCTGGCGAACACCGTCGTAGATTTCCTGGTATGTGTCGATGCCACCGGCCCAGCCATTGATCCGCTCGCGCCACTGCTCCCACAGCTGCGGTTGGAACTCGGGCGAGCACTGCTCTTCCGCTTTCTTGATCTCTGCGTCGGACAGTGCGGCGACACGCACGTTGTTCTGGGCAAAGATGGTGTCCGGACCCTGGTGCGGGTGCGAGAAACCAACAGTGTTGACCAGCGCGGCTTCGTTTGCGGCCTGGACGTGCACCTGTGTCAGGTAGGACGATTCCATGACAGCATCCTGCAGCTCACCGCCAAGACCGTCGAAGGTTTGTGCGTTCATCGCGGTGTGTTCCGTACCGCAGAAGAAGCGCAGGTCCACACATTGGCTGACCACCGGCGACATGTTGGCGTAGGCCACGGCCGATGCCCAAGTTTCGGCACCGTCGATCAGGCCCTGCTTCAGACCATCAAGGGTTTCTTCCCAAGCGACCGGCACAGGGTTCAGACCCAGCGCGTCCATCGCGATACGGCCAAGCTGTGTGCCCGTGACGCGGTTCTTGGTGCCGCGCAGAACGTCGATGTTGTCGACCGTGGGCTTGTCTTCCCACGACAGACCCAACTGGATGCCGCGCAGTTCAGCGTGCGTGAACAGGAACTTCAGGCCGTGGCGCTTTTCGAACGGGTCGCGCAGGATGCGCTGGCTGTCCGGGCTGTACATGAAGTGGTACTGGTCGGCCCGGCTGCGGAACATGTACGCATAGTCGAGCACGTTCAGATAGGGCGCACCACCGGCCGAGTTCTGGGTCGAGGCGGCATAGATGTCGACGATGCCCTGTTGCGCTTTCTCAACGCAGGACAGCTGACCACAGATCTGGTTGTTGCCGATGAACTCAACGCGAATCTCACCATCGGTGCGCTCTTCGAGATCGCGCGCGAATTCGAGACAACCGGCGCGCTCGATCAGCAGGTTCTGCTGGTTGAAGCCGGCTGCACCGAATTTCAGTGTGTGCTTGGGCTCTTTCGAGAACCGTTTGTCGTATGTTGATTCCGCGGCGGCCGCCAGATTGGCAACACTCATCGCACCGCCAAAGCTACCCGCTGCAAGCAGCGTGGAGCTGAGGCCGTAACGACCAGCCACACGGAACAGATCGCGGCGCGAAATGCCCGCGAGGTTTTTCCCAAGTTTCATGCAATCCTCCCTGATACACATTATTGAGACGTTTTATCTCAGAAAAGGCTAGCGCAGCTTGAACAATCTGCCTAGTCTTTTTTGACTTTAAGTAAGGGAGGGGTCGTTTTGGAAGCCGATTATGTCATCGTGGGTGCCGGAAGTGCCGGCTGCGTGATCGCAGAATCGTCTCAGCGCGGACCCAAACACCAAGGTTGTGCTGCTTGAAGCGGGCGGCCGGGATTGGAACCCGTGGATTCATATTCCGGTCGGGTATTTCAAAACCATTCACAACCCAAACGTGGACTGGTGCTACAAGACCGAGCCCGATCCGGGCCTGAACGGTCGCTCTATCGAATGGCCCCGCGGCAAGGTGCTGGGCGGGTCGTCGTCCCTCAACGGATTGCTCTATGTCCGGGGACAACCGCAGGACTATGACCGCTGGGCACAGATGGGCAATCGCGGCTGGGCGTGGGATGATGTCCTGCCCCTGTTCAAGCGATCCGAGAAGAACGAGCGCGGCGCTGACGACTTCCACGGCGATCAGGGCAACCTGTCGGTTTCCAACATGCGCATCCAGCGCCCGATCACCGATGCGTGGGTCGCTGCGGCCCAGTCAGCGGGCTACAAATTTAACCCCGACTACAACGGCGCTGATCAGGAAGGTGTTGGATTCTTTCAATTAACTGCGCGCAACGGACGGCGCTGTTCGTCTGCCGTGGCGTTCCTGAACCCGGTCCGCAGCCGCGAGAACCTCAACATCGTGACCCATGCTCAGGTCGAGAAAATCGAGCTGGACGGAACCAAGGCGACCGGTGTGTCCTACCGTGACCGCAGCGGTGCGTGGCAGACTGTCAAAGCCCGCAAAGAGGTCATCCTGTCGGGCGGTTCCATCAACTCTCCGCAGCTTTTGATGCTCTCCGGAATTGGGGAAGCGGCACAGTTGCAAGAACACGGGATCGACGTGGTTGTCGACCTGCCGGGCGTCGGTAAAAACATGCAGGATCACCTGCAGGCGCGGCTGGTCTACAAGTGCAACGAACCCACCCTGAATGACGAGGTGTCGAGCCTGTTCGGACAGGCCAAGATCGGCCTCAAATACCTGATGTTCCGGGCCGGTCCGATGACCATGGCGGCAAGCCTTGCCACCGGCTTTATGAAGACCCGGGACGACCTCGAGACCCCCGACATTCAGTTCCACGTCCAGCCCCTTTCTGCGGAAAATCCCGGCAAGGGTGCTGACCCATTCTCGGCCTTTACGATGTCCGTTTGCCAGTTGCGGCCCAGAATCGAAGGGCGAGATTCGGTTGGTCAGCAAGGATGGGCGCACCTATCCGAAGATCATTCCGAACTACCTCAGCACCGAAACGGACTGCCGGACAGTGGTTGAAGGGGTTAATATTGCGCGGCGCATTGCCCGCCATGCCCCTCTGACATCCAAGATTTCGGAAGAATACCGCCCACATGCGGACCTGCCGATGGATGATTACGATGCCACGCTGGACTGGGCGCGCAGCAATACTGCGTCAATCTATCACCCAACCGGGACCTGCAAAATGGGTCAGGACAAGGCGGCGGTGGTCGATGAACAGTTGCGTGTACGCGGGATTACAGGCCTGCGCGTGGCCGATTGTTCGATCATGCCTGAGATTGTCAGCGGCAACACCAACGCCCCCGCCATCATGATCGGTGAAAAGGCATCGGATCTGATCCTCGGAACTGCCTAACTGCTGCGCCACATCGGCTCTGGTTCATGCAACGTCTGCAATTGATCGACCGGCACACCTGACACCCGGTCGATCAACAGACGCGCCAGTTCGCGGCCAGTGGCCACCAGGTCTTCGGTTACCGTATCAATCTGCGGGTAAAGCGTTGGCAGAATCGGCGTTGTCTGACGACAGATAAGATCATAGTCGCGGCCCAGCACCTGCCCCTGATCGGCCAGCCCGCCCATCAACGCCAGTGTGGCCAGTTCATTGTTGCTGATGATCGCGTCAAATGGGTCACTGCGCTGCGCGAGCGTCTGCCCGAACTCCCGGGCTGTGTCGGTGGAAATCAGGATACCCGTTTCGGTCGCGACCTCTCCGGTCATGCCATGCCGGGCCAAAGCCCGGTGAAATCCACCGGTGATCTTGGCAAAATTGGTCGTCGCGTCGTCTTCGGCGACCAGGACAAAGCGTTTGCGCCTACGCTCAATCAACCGCTCGACCGCCATCTCGACATAGCGTTCGGCATGGAAGTCGTGAAAAGCATGGGCCGCGTAGAATTCAGTTCGCCCATGCGACACGAACGGGAAATCGGCATCAATCAGCATCTGCACCCGCGGGTCGCGCGCGCTGGTGTGGGTCAGGATGATGCCGTCAGAAGTCCGATTCTGCAGAACATAGCGCACCGATTCTTCGGGTGTGGCCCCTTGCAGGTCGGGAATAACATTCAAATGGTACTTGGTGCCGGACAAATGCGCCCCGATCCCTTCGATCATCTGGCGTGTGTAGTCGATCGTATTCTTGGCGGGCGACAGTACAAGCGTCAGCACGTTGGTCTGACCCGTACGCAGGCGTACGCCCGCACGGTTGGGCACATAGCCAACCTCGGCAGCCGCAGCTGCAATCTTGTCCCGTGTTTCCTTTTTCAAACGGGACCCGTCGCGCAAAGACAACGACACGGTCGACAGGCTGAGGCCCGTGATCTCGGCGATTGTCTTGAGCGTTGGCGGTTTACGGGTCGGGTCGGCCATGGCCTGCCTTGCGGTTTGGGTCGGTGAACACTGTGATTATCAGAACAGGAGGCGCCATGTCGATCAACACCGAATCGGGTTGCATCGTTGCAATTTTTGCACGCCTTCCTTCGCCGCAGCGCGGCAAAACAATGATATTTATTGGGTTTTTTAAAAATAGTGCGGCAAAAATAATTGTTGCATCGTTGCAATTATCTGCGACCATTTATGGCAGGTTCCGTTCGGATGCTGCGCAGGCGACCGGATCAAAAGACGACAAATGGGAGGACACCACATGTACGCAACCAAAGGTCTGATGGCCCGATTGGCCACCGGCACCGCGTTAAGCCTTGTGCTGGGCGCAAGCGCCGCGATGGCCCAAGACATCCGTTTCTGGACCACAGAGGAACAGCCGGAGCGCCTTGCCAAGCAGCAGGAAATGGCGGCGCAATTCGAAGAAGCCACGGGCAACAGCGTCGAAGTGATCCCGGTCTCGGAGACCGAGCTGGGCACGCGCACCACGGCCGCCTTTGCTGCCGGTGACCTGCCGGACGTCATCTACCACCCGCTTCAGTACGCCCTGCCGTGGGCCGAAGCGGGTATTCTGGACACGGAAGCTGCGACTGATGTGGTGGACGGCTTGGGCCGCGACACATTCGCATCCGGCCCGCTTGCGATGGCAGATTATGATGGCGACATCGCGTCCGTCCCCGTGGATGGCTGGACGCAGATGATCGTCTACCGCGCCGACCTGTTTGCCGAGAAAGGGCTGGAACCGCCCAACACATTTGCGAACGTTCAGGCCGCGCTGGAAGCGCTGCACAACCCGCCGGAGATGTATGGGTTTGTCGCTGCCACCAAGGTGGACGAGAATTTCATGTCCCAAGTGCTGGAGCATGTCTTCCTGGCCAATGGCGTGAGCCCGGTGGGTGATGGCGGTTTCCAGGAACTGGATGCAGCGGCCACCACGGAAGTGTTGGATTTCTACAAGGCGATCACCAAAGCGTCTCCTCCGGGTGAGCTGTATTGGAAGCAATCGCGCGAGATCTATTTTGCTGGCGATGCAGCCATGATCATCTGGTCACCCTTCATTCTGGATGAACTGGCCGGTCTGCGCGACAGTGCCGCCCCTACCATCAACGACGACCCCACGACCAAGGAACTGGCGGCCAAAACCGGCATCGTGACCAACTTTGCAGGTCCGTCGAACCCGGATGGCGCGGCCTGGGGTGATGTACGGTACTTTGGCATTACCAACGATGCGGACACTGAAATCGCTCAGGCCTTTGTCGAGTTCTCGATGAACGACGGCTACATGCAGACGCTGTCCATCGCGGCCGAGGGCAAGTTCCCCGTCCGCACCGGCACCGCAGATGAGCCCGGCAAGTTTTCGGCCGCGTGGTCGGAAATCCCGGTGGGTGTGGACCGCAAGGCGCCCATGAAGGATCTCTATGCCGCCGAGATGCTGGACGAGATCGTGGGTGGTCTGAAAGTCGCCCAGCGCTGGGGCGTCGAAGAAGGGCAGCTCGCGCTGGCGTCCAAGATGATCAACAGCCAGGCGATCAACCGCATCGTGCGTCAGTACATCGATGAAGAGATCGACGCCGCTGCCGCGATTGCGGCGATGAACAGCGAGCTGTCTTCGATCAACTAAGCCCTCCCATAGGCTGCGAGGGGGCGGATCGCCCCGCCCTCTCACCCTGAACCCCTCAGTCCGAGACATCCCATGACGGTCCCTACTCCACCGACCACCCGTGGTGCGCTTGAGCGCCGCGAGGCGCGGCTGGCCTGGTCCCTGCTGCTGCCCACGATCACCATCGTGAGCCTTGTGATCATCCTGCCGCTGCTGGCGATCTTCTGGATCAGCTTCAAACCTGTTGGTCTTGCTGACCTGCGCCCCGTGGCCCCCGTGATCCGCGAAAGCCTGCGCGAGCGATCCGGCGAAATGGTGATCGAGTATCGCGTCCGCAACTCCTCCCAGCAGAAAGAGATTGTGGGGCTGGGATTCACCGACACGCTGCATGACGGTGTGACGCCGGGTGCACTGCCCGAGCAGTGTTCGGTCGAGGGTGGCGCGCTGCGCTGCGACTTTGGCGATGTAGAAGGCGGGTTCAATGAACGCATCCGCATTCCGGTCACATTGGATGGCGATCTCGACGCACTGGAAGAGATTGTCGAAGGGACCGAACCCTCAGGTTATGGTGTCGGCGACAACATCCTGACAAACTCCGAGTTCACGCTTGAGAATTTCGCGCGTATTTTTGACGGAGACGAGTTCTGGTCGGTCCTGTGGGCCACTGTCTTTTACACCGTGTTCGGCACCATCGGCGCGCTGGTCGTCGGGCTGTTTGCGGCACTGTTGTTGAACAAGTCCTTCCGTGGCAAAGGCGTGCTGCGCGGCCTCTACCTGTTTCCTTATGTCTCGCCCATCATTGCCGTGGCTTTCACCTGGGTCACCCTGCTTGATCCGTTCTCGGGCTCGCTGAATGCGTTGCTGATCCAGATGGGTGTCGTTGAAAGCCCCATCAACTTCTTCGGTCAACGCCCGCTTGCCTTGATCATGGTCACGGTGTTCGAGATCTGGCGCTATTTCCCGCTGTCCTTCCTTTTCATCCTTGCGCGGATGCAATCCATCGACACGGATATGTACGAGGCTGCCGATATGGATGGCGCGTCACCCTTCCAGAAGTTCTGGTACCTGTCGCTGCCCATGCTCTTGGGTATCCTGTCGGTCCTGTTCCTGCTGCGCTTCATCTGGACCTTCAACAAGTTCGACGACATTTTCCTGCTGACGGGCGGCAATGCGGGCACGCGGACACTGACGGTGAACGTCTATGAACAAGCCTTCGCCATCTCGAACATTGGTGCCGGTGCGGCTGTGGCTGTGGTGATCTTTGCCACGCTGCTTTTGTTCAGCTTCTTCTTCTTCAAGTACATTTCTCAGGAGGAAGGACTGTGATGTCGGGTGCCGCAAAACAAGTTTGTGTCTTGCCGGAGGCGGGCGGGGAGCGCGCGCTACGCGCGCAAGGGCTCTGCCCTTCGGCCTGCGGCCTCATCCCGAAGTTTATCTGGCAAAGTGAAGGAGGATCGGCATGAGCAGTCTGCGTCAAGGCGCGGTGACCGGGGCCGTCATCGGTTTGTTCTGGGCCTTTGTCATCGCCGTCACGGTGTCTGTTACCTTGTCCTTTGCTTCTGGCCTTGGGTTTCGGCCCGGCAGTCTGGGGTGCCTGATCCTTGGGTTGGGCGGCGGCATGGCAAGCATCTACTTGCGCGATGCACGACTGGTTATGAGTGGCTTCATCCTGCTGTGCGTCGTATTGATGTTCACACCGCTGTCGCCGATCCTGTTTCAAGAGAACGTCCCGGTTCTGTGGCAGCTTATGGCCGTCGTCTCCTTTGGTCTGTTCATGATCTGGCCCCTGACCCTCATGCTGGTCGAGGCGCATCCCGGTCCGCTCACCCGACATGCGTTTGAGGATGCGGTGATCCGGTTCCTGACCGGGTTCGGCTACATCGTCTTTACCGCCGCCGTGCTGATCCCCTTCTACGTGATGGTGATGACCAGCCTGAAATCGCAGCAGGCGCTGCTGAAGAACCCGCTCGATTTCTCCATCGAACTGAGCCGCGGCTGGGATCTGTTTCGCAGCTACATCGAGTTGTTCGGCCAGTTCAATTTCGGCAGCTACCTTTGGACCAGCTTCTATGTCTCGGTCCTGACGGTGCTGATCACGCTGCTGTTCTCGGTCCCTGGCGCCTATGCCGTGGCACGGCTGCGGTTCAAGGGGCGGGCGGCGTTTTCGCGGTCAATCCTGCTGATCTACATGGTCCCGATGATCGTGCTGGCGCTGCCAATCTACATCACCTTCTCCATGACGGGTCTGCGCAACACCATTCCAGGTCTGCTGATGATCTATCCGGTCACCACGATCCCCGTCGCGCTCTACATGCTGCAGGGATATTTCCGCGGCCTGCCCGGAGAGGTCGAAGAGGCGGGCCTCATGGACGGCCTGAGCCGCCTGCAAGTGATCTGGAAGATCACCCTGCCCCTGTCGCTGCCCGCGATGGTGTCGGTGTCGCTTTATGTCTTCATGATCGCCTGGAACGAATTTCTGCTGGCCTTCATGCTGCTGGACGATCCGTCGAAATTCACGCTGACCCGCGGGGTCGCGATGCTGAACTCCTCTGAAATTCCGCGCCAGCACCTGATGGCGGGCGCCGTGATCGCGACCATTCCGATCATGGCCCTGTTCCTGGGGCTGGAACGGTTCATGACGAAAGGGCTGACCGCCGGGTCGGTAAAGGGATGATGCGAGACATGACATCCACGGACATGCGCGACGAGGAAGCGCGCGCAATCCTGAAACGCAACGACAAGGGTGGGTACACGATCCCAACCTCGGGCCTGTATCCCTACCAATGGAACTGGGACAGTGCCTTTGCCGCAGTGGGTTTTGCCGAGTTCGACATCGACCGCGCCTGGGTCGAAATCGAAACCCTGTTCTCGGGCCAGTGGGACAACGGGATGGTGCCACACATCCTGTTCCATGTGCCGGACGAAGGGTACTTCCCCAATCACGACGTATGGCAGGGCACCGGTCCGATCCCATCGTCCGGCATCAGCCAACCGCCCGTCGCCGCGACCATGGCGCGGATGGTACTGGAAAAGGATACCGCCGTCGGTCGGGACCGCGTGGCCACACTTTATCCCAAGATGGTCGCCTGGCATCGCTGGTTCATGGACTGGCGCCTGGACCAAGGTGCAGTCTGCGTCACTCACCCGTGGGAAGCCGGACGCGACAATGCCCCCGACTGGGACGCGGCCATGGCCGCCATCACCCCCGAAGGCGTTGGAGACTACACGCGCCGCGACACGACCCATGTCGACAGCTCAATGCGGCCCACGAAATATGACTACGATCGATATATCTGGCTGGTGCAACGGGGCGCACGGTTGGGCTGGGATGAAGCCACAATGCTGCAGGACACCCCCTTCCGCGTGGCCGACCCGACCATGACCTTTATCCTGTTGCGTGCCACCCGTGACCTTATCGCGATCGGCGAGATGCTGGACGCGGATGTGCGCGAACTGCAAGGCTGGGCAGAAACGCTCAAGGTGGGCGCACAGACCCTCTGGAACCGGGCCCTAGGCTGCTTTGACAGCCGCGATGTGGTCAGCGGCCGCTGGTCCGGGTCAATCTCGAACGCGTCCTTCCTGTGCTGGTATGCCGGCATCAATCATCCCGACATGCGGGCGCGTCTGGCCGAGGTTCTGGCCCTTTGCAAATATGGCGTGCCCTCGCTGACCCCGGATGACACTCGCTTTGACGGCAAGCGCTATTGGCGCGGTCCGGTCTGGGGGATGATGAACCTGATGATCGGAACCGGCCTGTCCGAAATGGGCCTGGCCCAGGGCGATGCGCTCAGGCACAGCACCGCCGACCTGATCGCCGAACACGGCTTTGCCGAATACTTCGATCCCCGCGACGGGTCACCGGCGGGCGGCAGCACTTTCACATGGACGGCGGCCGTTTGGCTGGCCTGGGCCTCTCCAACCAATCAAGGAGCCTGAGCAATGGGCGCGATCACTCTCAACGCTGTCGAGAAATGGTATGGCGAGGTGCAGGTCATCAAGGGCGTCAATCTGGCGATCAACGATGGTGAGTTCATCGTCTTTGTTGGCCCCTCGGGTTGCGGCAAGTCCACCCTGCTGCGCATGATCGGGGGGCTTGAGGATATCAGCCGTGGTTCCCTGCTCATCGACGGGAAGGATGTCACCGATCAGCCGCCCAGCAAACGTGGCTTGTCGATGGTGTTCCAGTCCTATGCGCTCTACCCGCACATGTCGGTGCGGGACAATATGGGGTTCTCGCTGAAAACGGCGGGCGCACCCAAGGCCGAGATTGCAGAGAAGGTGGACGCTGCCGCCGAGACGCTGAAACTGGATCAGTATCTGGAGCGTCGGCCCAAGGACCTGTCGGGCGGGCAGCGCCAGCGTGTTGCCATTGGCCGCTCCATCGTACGCGAACCGACGGCGTTCCTGTTCGACGAGCCGCTATCGAACCTCGACGCGGCCCTGCGGGTCGAGATGCGTTATGAGATTTCCAAGCTGCACCAGTCCCTGTCAGCCACCATGATCTACGTCACCCACGACCAGGTCGAGGCGATGACACTGGCAGACCGGATCGTGGTGCTGGATGCGGGCCGGATCATCCAGGTCGGCACGCCGCGCGAGCTTTATAACCATCCGGGCAACGTGTTCGTGGCGCAGTTCATTGGCAGCCCGAAGATGAATGTGTTTGGGTGTTCTACAGCGAATGGCAGTTACACCGTGCCGGGCGGGCGCGGCGGTCCTTACAGCCTGAGCGGTGCGGCCACGCAGATGGGCATCCGGCCCGAACATGTTGCCGTAGGCGCAGCGGGCACTGGTCAATGCGATGGCACGGTCGATGTGGCAGAGTATCTGGGTGCCGACACGTTTGTGCTCCTGGATTGCGGGGCGGCAGGGCAGATCAACGTGCGGATTTCAGGTGATGCGGAGTTGAAGGTCGGCGACGTTGTGGGCCTCAGCTTCGATCCGGAGCGCACGCATTTCTTTGATGCCGACGGGAATACGATCAACACATGAGTCGTGTTAGGATACGACGCTAGTCATCCCACTCAACGTCGAACTTGGTCACAACCGCCCGCACCTGATCCTCGGTCAGGCCCTGCGCGGCCATGCCCCGGGTCATCAACGCGAGCCGCGCCGTATCTTCCAGCTCCTCAATGGCATTGCAGGCGGCCTCGACATCCTTGCCGGCCACCACCGGGCCATGGTTGGCCAGCATCACCGCTGACCGCTTGCCTGCAAGGCCGCGCACGGCCTCGCCCATTGCCGGATCACCGGGCAGGAAGAAGGGCAGAAGCTGCACCTTGCCCAGCTTCATGATGCCGTAAGGTGTGAGGGGCGGCAGGAAATTGTCGGCATCCGCATCTGGCAGCATGGACAGCGCGACCGAGTGACAGGAATGCAGATGCACCACCGCACCTGCCGTGCTGCGGGTGTCATAAAACGCGGTGTGCAAGGGCATTTCCTTCGTGGGTTTGTCGCCCGCCACATGGGCACCCGACGCATCAAACCGGCTCAGCCGCCCCGGATCAAGCCGCCCAAAGCTGGTGCCCGTGGGCGACACCAACAGCCCACCATCATCCGTCCGGGCCGAGATGTTGCCAGTCGATCCATGGGTCAGCCCCCGGTCGAACAAGGACTTAGCAAGCAGGCATATCTGTTCGCGCAACGCGCTTTCTTCACTCATGCCTGCAACACCCGATCCGCTTTTTCAAAGAAATCTTCGGCCCCGAAATTCCCCGACTTCAACGCCACAACCAGATCAGGCCCAGCCCGTAGCGCAGGCACACCGGGATCAATCTCCGGCCCGATGTCGAGCGTATCAAGCTCCAGCCCCTCGACCACCGCACCGGATGTCTCGCCCCCGGCCGTGATGATCCGGGTTGCCCCGCCGTCGCGCACCGCGCGCGCCACGTCGGCAAAAAAGCCCTCCAAAGCCTCTGCCGACCGCTCACGGCCAAACTGATCCTGCACCTGTCGCACCACCTCCGGATCGGCAGACGAATACAGCAGCGGCACGCCCTCCTGCGCCAAGGCCCACGCCGCCGCATCGCCAGCGGTCAACCGCCCCTCGATTACATCCGCTGCCACAACCTCGCAGGCCGGATGCCGCGCTGCGTGATAGGCAACCTGCGCCCGCGTCGCTACGGAACAGGAGCCGGACAACGCCACGGCGCGACCGCCCTGCCCGACCCAGGGAACGGCACCGGCCGCACAGCCAAAATTCGCAGGCAATCCCAGCGCCACACCCGACCCACCGGTGATCAGCCGCAAGTCCCGCGCCGCTGCGCCAATGGCGCGCAAGTCTTCATCCCGGATTGCGTCAACCACGATGTGGCGCTTGCCCGCCTCATGCTCGGCCTGCAATGCCTCGCGGATCGCCTCCGCGCCAGCAAACACCGATGCAGCCCCCACATGCCCAACATCATACCGCGTCTGCGGTGCCAACCATCGCCGCAAATCCGGGTCCGTCATCGGCGTGAGCGGATGGTTCTGCATCCCGCTCTCGCTCAGCAGCACATCATTCACGAACAAATGCCCCTGATAGACCGATCGCCCTGTACCCGGAAAAGCGGGACATACAATGACCCGGTGGGCATCCAACGCCTCTGCCAAGGCATCCGCGACGGGGCCGATATTGCCCTCCGGCGTCGAGTCAAAGGTTGAACAATACTTAAAGAAAAACTGCGTGCACCCCTGCGCGCGCAGCCAGTCCAAAGCCTCCAGCGACTTCACCACCGCCTCGGCCGGATCGATCGACCGGGACTTCAATGCCACAACGCCCGCCTCCACAGACGGATCCGCGTCGCCTGCAGGCACGCCGGTATATTGCGTCGTCCGCATGCCTTCCTTGGCCAGCGTGTTGGCCAGATCGCTTGATCCGGTGAAATCGTCCCCGATACATCCCAGTTTCAACGCGCCTCTCCCTTCGTTTTAACGCACGAAAGCACTGGCACCGCACGATTGGCAACCCCGGCAGCATGCGACACGAAAATTTCGGGATTTCCGCGACGGCGCAACAGCCTGTACCCCTTGCGAACAAGGGCGCGGCACCTGTAGGTTCACCCGACATGCGACAAGCCTGAAAGGGGCGCACCTTGGCCTTCACTCCTGCGATCACCGGCACGGGCGTCTTCACGCCAGAGCAATCCATTTCCAACGCGGAACTGGTCGAGGCTTTCAACGCTTACGCGGACCTCTACAACACCGAACATGCCGATGCGATCGCGGCAGGTGAGGTTGATCCCAAGGATCACTCATCAGAAGAGTTCATCTTAAAGGCCTCGGGCATCGAACGGCGCTACGTCATGGACAAATCCGGTGTGCTCGACCCCAAGGTCATGCACCCCCTGCTGCGCCAGCGCAGCGATGACGAACCATCGATCATGGCTGAAATGGCGGTTGATGCGGCAAACAAGGCACTGACACAGGCGGGCAAGACGGCGGCGGATGTGGATGCTGTCATCTGCGCTGCGTCAAACCTCGAACGTGCCTACCCTGCGGTCGCCATCGAAATTCAGGAACTTCTCGGGATCCAGGGCTTTGCCTTCGACATGAACGTCGCCTGTTCGTCCGCCACGTTTGGCATCCAGGCGGCGGCAGACATGGTACGCTCGGGCTCCATCCGGTCAGCGCTGGTGGTGAACCCCGAAATCTGCTCGGCCCACCTGGAATGGCGCGACCGCGACTGCCATTTCATCTTTGGCGACGTGGCAACGGCCACCCTGATCGAACGGGCCGAAGAGGCGAAAGGCCCCTATTTCGAAATCAAATCGACCCGCTGCGGCACCGCGTTTTCCAACAACATCCGCAATAACAACGGTTATTTGCGCCGGTCCCGCCCCGACGGGCTGGCCGACCGCCGCGACATGCAGTTCATGCAGAACGGGCGCAAAGTGTTCAAGGAAGTGCTACCCATGGTCAGCCAGCACATCGCCAACCACATGGGCGACGAAGGGGTCGAAGCGGCGGACCTGAAACGGCTCTGGCTGCATCAGGCCAACAAGACCATGAACGACTTCATCGGGAAAAAGTACTGGGGCGCACGCCGGAACCCGGCGAACAGCCCAACATCCTGCAGGACTATGCCAACACCTCTTCGGCCGGATCCATCATCGCCTTTTCGAAGTATTCAGGCGATCTCGGTGACGGGGACAAGGGGATCATCTGCTCGTTCGGTGCGGGGTACTCTGTGGGGTCTGTTCTGGTTGAACGGCACGGATAACGGCTAAGCCCCATACGACAAATGCATTGTGCCGCGATGAAACGTCACCGCGGCACGCAAATTCAGGTTTTGTCTTTCAGGCGGAAGCGGTCGCCTCAATCTCGAACATCAAACCGGGCAAGGCCAGGCGGGTGACACCCAGCAGAGTCATGGGCGGCGCGCACTGGATCGGACCAAAGCGCATGCCCATGAGGTCAAAATTCTTCAGCGCCTCATCCACATCCGTCGCATAGACACCCAGCCGGGTCACGTTGGCCAGGCTCATGCCCGCGCCTTCCAGAACAGCTTCGAGGTTGTCGAGCGCCAGGGCGATCTGCGCGCGCATGTCACCCGGGTGCTGCGGGGCACCATTGCCATCCACCGCCGTTTGGCCCGCGCAGATCAGCTGCCTTGATGCGCCTTCGATGATTTCGCCCTGATTGTAGCCCAGGTTCAGGGACCAGTCCCAAGGGTTCACTGCGGTCCGTTGCATTGTCATTTTCTCCTTCATGACGTGTCTGAAAGAGGCTTAGAGCTATTTGGTGCTAAAATTTGTCACCAAATGTGTTACCCTTCTCATATGAACATTCGACAACGACATGACAGCATCGTGCGTACCCTGCGGCGCAACGGCAGTTCCACCATTGACGATCTGGCGCGCGACGTCGGCGCTTCGCGGCGCACCGTGTTGCGCGATATCAGCGCCTTGCGCGACGAAGGCTTTGTCATCCATTCCGAAAGTGGGCGCGGCGGTGGCATTCAGCTTGATCCGCAATCCATGCAGACAACCGCGCGCCTTGCCGTGTCCGAGGTCTTTGCCCTGTTGATCAGCGTAGCCGCGATGCGCGCCGCACAGAACCTGCCCTTCTCCGATCTGGCGGATGCAGGGCTGGCCAAGATCGAAAAGTCACTGCCATCCGACAAGGTCCGCGATCTGCGGCGGTTTCTGGATTGCCTGCATATCGGTCAACTGTCACCGCATCAGGACCTGTCCGATTTGGGGCCGATGGATGCGGATCTGCTGCCTGTCTTTGAAACCGGGTTCCTGCAACGGGTGCATATCCAGTTCGACTATCGCGACGCCAAGGGGAACAAGACACGGCGCAAGGTCGAACCGCAAGCGATGCTGATCCTGCAACCGTTGTGGTATCTGGTGGCGTGGGATCCGACGCGGGACGATTTCCGCCACTTCAGAATGGACCGCATCAGCCGCCCCGAATGCCTTGAGGATGAACCGTTTCGCTGGCGTCACGTGCCGTTCGAGGATGATGTGTGCCCCTACGCGGATTTGCAGCGCTAGGGTCCGTCGCCCCTACCCGTCGCCCACAGCATCCCGCCAATGCCGCCTGCACAGCGACACGTAGGTCTCGTTTCCACCGATCTGCACCTGTGCACCATCGGTGATCGCGCGACCATCGGCATCCCGCCGGATCACCATCGTCGCCTTCTTTCCGCAATGGCAGATCGTGCGCACCTCGCGCATCTCGTCGGCCAGCGCCAGCAACGTGGCAGACCCGGGAAAAAGCTTGCCGCGAAAATCCACCCGCAACCCGTAGCACATCACCGGCATTCGCAGATCATCGACGGCGCGGGCAAGCTGCCACACCTGATCTTCGGTCAGGAACTGCGCTTCGTCGACGAAGACACAGGCGACAGGCCCCTCTGTTTGCCGTGCGACAAGCTTCCGGAACAGATCGTCGGCGGTTGTGAACGTGTCAGCCTCTGCCCCGATCCCGATCCGCGAGGCAATGCGCCCCGCCCCGGCCCGATCATCAAGGGATGCCGTCAGCAGATAGGGCTCCATGCCCCGCTCACGGTAGTTATGCGCGGCCTGCAACAGCACAGTCGACTTGCCCGCGTTCATGGTGGAGTAGTGGAAATAAAGCTTTGCCATGGGCGGCTGCTTAAATCGGTCGGCATGTCTGGGCAAGACCGGGTGGGTGCAAGGGCCGCGCGCATGGTCTTGTCGCCTGCGTCGCACGCCCCTGCGCCGCTTCGGCACTGGATGACACTAAGGTGGGCAATGGATGCTTGCGCACCCGAATTGGGGATAATGCCCACCCCGTTACTGGAAACCTCCGACGGCCCCACCACACCTGCTGCCGGTCAGACCGGCCTGTCGCCCCCACGGGACAGAGGATGTGGCGGACCTCACCCGAACCCGGCGCTTGGGGGCACCGGGCACTTGTTACATCCCGAAAACCACTGGGATGCTTTTAAAAATGACATTTGCTGGCGAGACGATTAATGGGAAAAGACCGGCCAAGTTCCCCCGCACAGGTGGTTGAACTGGGGAATTGCGTAGTAAGGGGGCAGGCTCATGACCGTTGGCAGCTATTTGAAAAAACACACCGAGTCCTTGGTGAAGGATGTCGGGATCGAAGCGGCGTGCAAACTGACCGGCAAGTCCAAGGCGACCCTGGGCCGATACTACTCCGACAACGAAGAGCACTCGGATCGCTTCATGCCCGTCGACGCGGTGATCGCATTGGAAGAAGCGGCAAGCTACCCGCACGTCACCGGCGCGCTGGCCGAACTGCAAGGCATCACGCTCAGCCACGATGACCGCCGCCCCAATTCTGACCGTCCCGGTGGTGTGAATTCCGACGTGATCGCGCTCAGCCAACGCTTTGCCATGTTGATGACCGAATACCAGCAATCGATCGAAGATGGCGTGATCACGGTCAACGAAGCCAAGCGATTGCTGAAAGAAACGACCTTGCTGCAACAGGTGCTGATCGACATGAAACTGCACCTTGAGGATGAAAGTGCCTGAGGATCTTCCGGCCCTTGTGGCCGAAGCGTTGCCGCAGATCGATACAGATGCCTTGCGCGCACCCGATGATCCGGGTCATCCACCGCGCATCCTGCTGCTTTACGGCTCGCTGCGCGATGTCAGCTACTCCCGCCGCGCCGCCGAAGAAGCGGCTCGTATTCTAAGGCATTTGGGCTGCGAAACACAGCTATTCGACCCGTCCGGCCTGCCGCTTGTCGATGATGCTGACGGGGCTCACCCCAAGGTGGTCGAACTGCGTGAACTGGCGACATGGTCCGAAGGCATGGTCTGGTCCAGCCCGGAACGCCACGGCGCCATGACCGGCCTGATGAAGACCCAGATCGACTGGCTACCCCTTTCCATGAAAGGCGGCATTCGCCCCACGCAGGGCAAGACGCTGGCCGTCATGCAGGTGTCCGGCGGATCACAAAGCTTCAATGCGGTAAACCAGATGCGTATCCTGGGCCGCTGGATGCGAATGGTCACCATCCCCAACCAATCCAGTATCGCCAAGGCGTGGCTGGAATTCGAGGACGGACGCCTGCCCGAGGGGCCGTTCTATCGCCGAGTCGTTGACGTGATGGAAGAGCTGGTGAAATTCACCTGGATGGTGCGGGGGCGTCAGGACTATCTGGTCGATCGCTATTCCGAACGGGCTGAAAGCGTCGAGGACGTGCACAAGCGGGTGTCGCTGAAAAAGCTGTAACTCTGCGAAGGTCAGAGCAAACCGCGACGGATTATCAGGGTCGGCAACCTCGAATTCCTACCGTCTGGCCTCACTGAGCGGACCAATCACCTCGATCCGGTTGGTCCACACATAGCCATCAAAAGCGTCCGGGACCTTGCCAAAGGCATCTGCGTCATCGATCCCGGTCGAAAACCCCGACCCGTCGTAGGGACCGGCCAGAATGACATCGGTTCCAACCGCCTCGAAACGACGGGTGAAGCGATGCGGCCATCCCCACAGAAAGCCTGCATAGTTTTGCGGAACCATGACAATCGTGTTGCGACAACTCTCCGGCACATAGCCACTCCAGCCTAGAATGAAGTACCGAACGAGGCAGGCCTGCAAAGAGGATCTATCAAATCCGCGCAGGTCAGTCGTTGCCTCCAATGCCACCCGCGTGGGTGGCCGCCCGCCATAGACACCATAAACCTGCGCGCGCGCCTCTGGCTTTTGCAGTATCTCGGCAAGCGCTACGCCCTCCTCATTACGACGACTTTTGAAATTGACAAGGAACTGGCCCGCCATGTTCTCCGCGAACACTTGCTCCAGCGACGGCATCAACCCTATCCCTTGTCCACGTAAGGGATAGGTGCCTGTGCCATCATCGATCCGGTAGCCCACATCAAGTGCCTGAAGCGCAGCGAAACTCTGTTGATGTGTGACGCCTGTTCCGTCAGTGCGACAATCCACCGTCCAATCATGGAAGACGGCAAACACATAGTCAGCCGTCAGATGAACATCGATCTCCACCACATCCGCTCCGAAGCGAAACGCCTCTCGCATGGAGGGCAGCGTGTTCTCGACGAAAGCATGTTCAATAGGCTCAACCGGCGACGCGTGACAGGCATCATTCGACCTGTCGGACCCGGTATAGATGTGATGAACGCCCCGATGGGCGATCACACGGGTTTTATGCTGATCCACCCCAGCGACAAAAAGCGACGTGTTCGCCCCCCACACGCCCAACACCAGAAGCAAAGCCACACAGGTCAGTCGTTTCATTATGCGCCGCATGGCTGGACACTAGAACGCGTGCAGACGTGTTGAAACGGCGAAAACAAACCTGCGCGCGGCAAAAGCAAGGATACGCCGGGTTCCCATCAAGCGCGCCCAAGTGGTGGGTCGCAGCTTGCCATCAATCGTCACTGGTCCAATCGGTTTTAAAGCTGGCGCTTACTATTGCGTGGTTGAGCGCCTTATGGCCTCACGGTAACGTCTTCCAGTTGCTGTTTTCCTGCCACAACAGCGATCAATGCGGAACCGAACGAGGCTTTTTCCAACACCTTGCCCGCTGCCGGGACGCAGGATGCGTTACGCCTGGTTAAAATCGTCCTTCCGGACCGTGCGGCGATCAACCCACTGATCCCACGCTCAGAACTGCAAAAGGTAAATTCCCGCCAAACCCGCCGAACGCCTTGTCCCCGCGGGGACACATCACTCTAAACCGCGTTTGGCAGCGGTTTTTCGTCCAGAAATGCCACGATATTCTCCACCGCCATCAGCCCCATCGCCTCCCGTACCTCAAGCGCGGCAGTGCCCAGATGCGGCAGCAAAGTCACGTTGTCCAAAGCCCGCAAGGCCTCCGGCACGGCAGGTTCATGTTCATAAACATCCAACCCAGCGCCACCAATGGACCCGGTTTCTAGGGCTGCGATCAAGGCGGCCTCGTCCACCACATCCCCGCGCGCGATGTTGACCAGATGCGCATGGCTCTGCATCGCCTCCAGCACGTGCGCATCAATCAAATGGCGCGTGTCCGTCCCCCCGGGGACAGCAACCACCAGCACATCGACAGACGCCGCAAGGTCGGACAATTCCTTGACCCGCTCAGCCTGAAAACCAAGGTCCTTCTTGGACCGGTTGAAATACGACACGTCCATTCCGAACCCGAAATGGCACCGATGCGCAATGGCCTGCCCGATCCGCCCCATCCCCACGATGCCAACACGCTTGCCGGTCATGTGCAGCCCCAGCATCTGTGTCGGATGCCAGCCGGGCCACGCCCCCGCCCGCACCAGCCGCTCGCCCTCCGCCGCGCGGCGGGCTGACATCAGGATCAACATCATCCCGATATCCGCGGTCGCATCGGTCACAGCGCCGGGCGTGTTGGTGACGGCGATCCCCTTGGCCTGCGCTGCGGCTGCGTCGATGTGGTTATGACCAACCCCGAAATTGGCCAGCAACTTGCAGCGTGGTGCAGCAACATCGGCAAACACTTCGGCCGAAAACGCGTCCCCCAAGGTCGGCAGAACCATATCGAAATCCATCAAAGCGCGCCGCAACTCTTCCGCCGTCAAAGGCAGAGTCTCTGTCCGCACCTCCACCTCGCATCGTGCCCGCGCGGCCTCAACCACCCTGTCTGGCAAGGGGCGTGTGATCCACAGTTTCATCAGTGCATCCGCCCGCCGACCGGCACGTCCTTGTCGGGTGTGGCCAGTACAATGTCTCCGTTGTCATCGGGGAACCCGAGGACCAGAACCTCGGACATGAAGGGGCCGATCTGGCGTGGGGGAAAGTTCACCACGGCCATCACCTGACGGCCCACCAACGCCTCGGGTTCGTAGTGCACGGTCACCTGGGCTGAGGTCTTGCGCTCGCCCAGATCACCGCCGAAATCGACCCACATCTTGATGGCGGGCTTGCGCGCCTCCGGGAAGGGTTCGGCTCGCACCACACGGCCCACGCGGATGTCGACCTTCATGAAGTCATCGAACGAAATCTCAGCCACGGGCCAGCTCCTTTGATCGTGTTGTGGCTGCTTCAACAGCGCGCGGTAACAGGCTGGGAAAGCCCACCTTTTCGTCCATCAACACCTCTAGCGCTGCCTGCGTTGTTCCATTGGGGCTGGTGACGTTGGCGCGCAATTGCGAGGGATCTTCATCGGCCTCCATCGCCAAATGCCCGGCCCCAGCCACCGTCGCTTTTGCCAGCTGCATCGCCAGATCCTCGGGCAAGCCCTGCGCCACACCGCCATCGGCCAGAGTTTCAATCAAATGAAAAACATAGGCCGGACCAGAGCCACTGACTCCGGTGACCGCATCCATTTGCTCTTCACTGTCCAGACGCACCACTTCCCCTACAGCAGAGAGCAGCATTTCCGCCTCATCCAGCGCCCCCTGCCCGGCATCATTAGCACAGATGGCCGTGATCCCTCGGCTAACGGCGGCGGGGGTGTTGGGCATCGCGCGAACAATTGGGCTGGCGGTGCCAAATGCCTCTTCGAACGCAGACAAAGGCGTTCCCGCGGCAACCGAAACAAACACGGTGTCACTGCCTCCAAAGGCCGCGATGCCGGGTAAGGCGTTGCCCATCATCTGCGGTTTTACGGCGATAAGAATGACGGCGGGTTCAGGGGGCAAATCGGTGTTCACGTGGACGCCGGTTGATTGCACCCATGGCGATGGCGCTGGGTCTTGCACCCAAACCGAGGTCGCAGGCAGGCCCCGTTCAAGCCATCCGGCGAGCATCGCCGACCCCATTTTACCGCAGCCCAGAAGCACGAGGCCCCGGGCTGCAATCCGACTGTCTTGCATGAAATCCCCCGTTCGTTCAGGGGCGCAGGTTAGGCGCGGCCATAAGCCTCCGCAATAGCGACCTGCATCGCATCTTTGGGTGTCCGGTCGCCCCAGACTAGAAGCTGCAGCGCGGGGTAGTAGCGCTCTGCACTCATCACCGCCGCACCAATCATCGTGTCGATCTGGTCAGCGCTGGCCATCTGGCCGCCCGACAGGACAAGACCGTAGCGGTACACCATCAGCTTTTGCTCTTGCCAATAGGTAAACGCACCCGCCCAGCATTGATCATTCACGAGGTTCAGAAGCTCATAAAGCCCGCCAAGTTTTTCCTCCGGCGGCTCCATTTCGAAAGTGCAGACCATGCGGAGCGTTTCGTCATAGCCGGACCAAGCAAGCGTAATGGAATAAGTGCGCCACTGCCCCTCGACCGCCATGGCGATCTGGTCATCGGCAATACGGTCGAAATCCCACTCGTGGTGTTCGGCCAGATGCTCGACGATGTCGATGGGATGAATTTCGTCTTCCAGGAACTGCTCGGAAAGTGCCATGGTGCCACCTCTTATTCGCTAGTAGCGCGGGGGCTGGCAGCGCCCCAAGCGCTAGGTGCCTGCTCTAGAAACCGGGGCGATCCCCCGTGCCTCTACAAGATATGGTGACGACGGTGCGGCCATCTGGCAACCCTTTATTTGGGGATAACCTCAATAAGTTGGGGATATGATGGATTCAGGGGCAAGATAGGCGAGTTGTGCGAAGGACGCGCAGCCTACCGATGCTTGGTCGGACGGAATGGCAGATGCGTGAACGAAACCGCCACTTATTCCGATCGCCGACCAGACCGGGATCAAGCCGAAGGCGCCGGTCCAACACAAACCCGTCCCGGCGGGCTTGTGTTGGACCCGGTCAAGGGCGGCTGTGCGGGACTTAGTTGCTGTTGGCACCTCTAGGTCGAAAGACCGCTTCGCGAAGGCAGCACCGGCGGGAAACTGATGGGTTGGATGGCTCCTGCTCCAACCGGCGTTGCGTTGCGCCATTTTGGCACTCTCGCCAACGACGCTTTTGGAGCCACCGGTGAGGTGGCTCCAAACTTTATCTCCTTTTCCGGTCCGCCAAGCAAACGGACCGGCGCGCTGAAAGGTCCAGCATTCTTTGCCTAGGCCGCGATTTTCCTCACATTATTGGCCAGGCTCAGGATCTTTTGAGCGTTGGAGGCCATGCTTGCGGCCTCGGTCCCCATGGTCCACTTGTCCATTTCCTTGATCTTGTCAAAGAGCGTCTTGTCGGACGTCGTGATCTTGGCCGTGTCCATCACGCTTTTCATTGCATCAAGAAACCTGATCCGGTCGTCCAGGGCCTTGGACATCTTTGTCACGCTACGCTGAAACTGCATGGCTTCGGCCGCCACCTTGATCGCCTCCGCGCTGATCTTCTTGCCCTTGGCACCTACGGGTACAAAGCCGGGTATCTTTTTGGCCTCGACCTTCAGCTTGTCCGACGCCGAAGACGCCTTGTCGACCACCTTGCGGTAGGACGCGATGCCATTGCGATAGTTCTTGCGCGCTGTCTCGGCCCCGCTTGCAGCCGCGTTCGTTTCTTTCTTGACGAAGCTGAACATCGATTTTGCGAAATCCGCAGCCTTTTGCGTCTTGGTGGTCGGCGTGCCTGCCACCTCGTCCTGCTCCGCTTGTTGCTCTGCGAGCTGTTCAGCGCGCTTGGCCAGGTCCATCAGGGCCTTAGCCGGGTCTTTCTTGTCGTAGCCCGTAAAATCCTGCGCGTATTGCTTCGCGGAGAGTCCCCAGCTTTTTCTCGCGCGCAGTCAGATACTTGTCGACGCCGTGTATGAGCGCTTGGCACTTTTTTGACTCATCAGCACACAAACCGTCGATCGCCTTGTAGGCGTCGTAGCAGGCCTTGGCGGCAAAAACGAACCCGGTGACATCCACGCCGGCGGTTGCCACGGATTTGGCCACCGCGGCGGTGGTCACCAGCGCCGCTTTGCCAACCTTGACGACAACCATCACTTTGGCCTCTTTCAGAAGTGCGTCTTGCTTGCCTTCCTTCTTGCGCTGCGCTTCGACCGCTTTCTGAGCCGCGCTCTCTGCGTGTTTGAGCCCATCTCGGATCGCGATATTGGCGCCCTGGATCAACTGGTTGGCCTTGGCGCTTGCATCCGGGTTCTGTTCTGCGATCAGCTTTTCGATTTTTTTGGTCGACTCCGCCGCGACCTTTACGATCAGCTTTTCGGTGTCTTCCAACGAATTGCGGGCAGCCTCTTCCAGGCGTTTCAGCTTGCTGGTGGGGACCTTCTCCTTTGCCTCGACCTTGATCGTGACATTCACCCGATAGGGAGGGATCGAGACATAGTCGCTTTTTGGTTTGTTCCGAACCAAATCGACGACGTAGAATTTGTGTTCTGTGGTGGTCTTTGCCATGTGATGTTTCCTCATCCGCGGGCGAGAACGGCCTCAGCCCTAGTACAATCCAATCGACTTTCGTCATTGGTTTGTGCCGCGAAGTGCGAATAGGGTTCATGGCTGCCTGCACCTAAGCTTTGACGAGGGGCAGAGATCAGCTTTATCGACCTTTCTCATAAAAGTCTGGCGGGCGTCTTGAGGCATCCAGTGTCTCAGGCCGGTAACATCGGATTCGTGGTGTTGGAGTGCTGTGGCAGGACGGAAGGAAAGCTTGCGGGTCCGCGCGTGCATCAAGACGAACCGCTGCAGTCCTCCAGAGGATCCGTGCCCTCGAAACGCTGTTTCTCGCGTGTGGAACAGCAGGTGGCTGTTCTCGGCAAGGCTGTCGAGACCCTTGTGCTGGCTGCGACCCAGCCCAAGCGCAATCGCGTTTTCTTCGGCACCGTAGGAGCGGAACCTGTCGGCAGTCCTTGCCATAGCCAAAGTGGGGCTTTTGCGCTTCGCTGATGTTCTTGCAGACTGCAGTATCTGACACTTTGGGCTCGAACCGGCCGGCCCATTGCAGTCTACACTCAGTCCAAATCGAAAACACTTGAGATCAACGATCCGCAACATGCACGCATGACCTGCGAGCAGCGCGCCCTACGTCCCCTTAGAATTTCTCGCAGCCTTCAAAGCCTTCGCTGTCCAAGAACTCCCCAAAGTCCACTGCGCGCGCGTCACCGATTTGCAGGACAAGGTTGAGGGAGGCGGCCTCGACCCGGGTGCGGTCGTATTCGTCAGTGCAGCGGTACTGCGTGGACCAATCGCTCCACCGGACGTCAAAAACCGTGCGGTCATCGCTTTGGCGGTAGAAGTAGGCGCGAACGCTGTCCTTGGCGACGATGTAGCGCCCGTTGACGACGATCAGGTCCGCCATGGCGCTTGTCGCCAAAAGCGACAGCACAATGGCAAGGGCGGCGGTTTTGAAGGACATTTCGGATCCACTTCTGACGCTGTTGATCGCACAACTCTTGGCCAGCTTATCACGGTATTGCCCTTTGCCCAGCGTGTGGCGCGTGCAACCACCCCGGCCGTAGATGCCAGCGAGAGTCTGCCAGCGGGTATCCAAAGGGAACACGCGGGGTCATGCACCACGCGGCAACAAAAAAAGCCCGGCAAGGGCCGGGCTTTCGCTATGTCGGACATAGGGAAGACTTATTTCCCTTCAAGCGCCTCGATCCGGGCCTTCAGCGCTTCGTTCTCTTCCCGCGCCTTCTGTGCCATCGCGCGCACGGCGTCGAACTCTTCGCGCGTGACGAAATCACGATCCGCCAGCCAGCGGTCCATCATGGATTTCATCGCCGTCTCGGCCTCGTCTTTCGCGCCTTGGGCCACGCCCATCGCGTTGGTCATCAATTGCGAGATGTCGTCGAAAATCTTGCCGCGTGCTTGCATGATGTCGTGTTCCTTTGAAACCTGCTGCCTATATGGGCACAGACACGGGGCGAGGCAAGGTTGACCTGCCCCCCAAGCAGAGGCATTGAGACGCAGATGACAGGCGCACTCCCCTTCCCCGACATCTCGCCCGAGATCTTCTCGATCTCGCTTTTCGGCATGGAACTGGCCCTGCGCTGGTATGCGCTGGCCTATATCGTGGGCATCATCATCGGCTGGCGGCTGGTGGTGATGGCGCTGAAGGCCCCGCGCTTGTGGCCGAACCAGACACCCCCCTGAGCCCCGGCCAGACCGAGGACATGCTGACCTGGATCATTCTGGGCGTCCTGTTGGGTGGGCGCCTGGGCTATGTGCTGTTCTACCAGCCGGGGTCGTATCTGGACGATCCGCTGTCCATCATCGCGATTTGGGAGGGCGGGATGTCCTTTCATGGCGGTATGTTGGGCGTGATCCTGGCCTTCTGGCTGTATACCCGCCGCCACAGGCTGCCCCTGCTGACCACCGCCGATGCGGTCGCGATTGGCACGCCGCCCGGTCTGCTTTTGGGTCGGATGGCGAATTTTATCAATGCCGAGCTGTGGGGACGGCCGACCGAGTTGCCCTGGGGCGTGGTGTTTCCCGGGCAGGCGGCGCAGTACTGTCCTGACATCGTGGGGGCCTGTGCGCGGCATCCGTCGCAGCTCTACGAGGCATTTCTGGAAGGGTTTGTCCTGCTGGTTGTCCTGTTGTGGATGGCGTGGCGGCGGGATGGGTTCAAGAAACCGGGCCTGCTGACGGGCGTGTTCCTGGCGGGCTACGGCATCAGCCGTTTCCTTGTTGAATTCGTGCGCCAACCCGATGCGCAGTTCATCTCCGATGGCAATCCGTTGGGCCTTGCCTGGCACATCGGTGGCTATGGTTTGACTATGGGCCAGATTCTGTCCCTGCCGATGATCCTTCTGGGCCTGTGGCTGATCACTCGCGCCCGCCGCCGGGTTGCAGCACCGGCATGAGCCTGAAGGACGGCCTTATCGCGCGCATTGCGACGCATGGGCCAATCACTGTCGCGGACTACATGGCCGAGGCGTTGCTGCATCCGGTGCACGGCTACTACACCACCCGCGATCCGCTGGGGGCTGCGGGCGACTTCACCACCGCGCCCGAGATCAGCCAGATGTTTGGCGAGCTTATCGGCCTGTCGCTGGCCCAAAGCTGGCTGAACCAGGGGGCGCCTGCGCCGTTCACGCTGGCCGAATTGGGTCCGGGACGCGGAACACTGATGGCCGATATTCTACGCGCGACAGCGCGGGTGCCCGGATTTCATGAGGCAGCACGAGTCACCTTGATCGAGGCGTCTCCTTCATTGCAGGAGGTGCAGCGCCGTACCCTTGACCGATTTGATTTCACCTATGTTGAGGGGGCCGACCATCTGCCTGACGCACCGCTGTGGCTGGTCGCAAACGAGTTTTTCGACGCTTTGCCGGTAAGACAATTTCAGCGCGATGGCACGGGCTGGCGCGAACGGTGCGTGGGGCTCAGCGACAACACGCTGTCCTTTGGCCTGTCGCCCGCCGCGCCGCAAGCCATGTTGGCGCATCGGCTGGACGACACCGAGGACGGCCAGCTGGTCGAGATCTGCCCATCAGCCGCGCCGATCATATCGGCCATCGGCACCCGGATCGAGACACATGGCGGGACCGCGCTGATCATCGACTATGGCGATTGGCGGTCGCTGGGTGACACGTTACAGTCCCTGCAAGACCACAAAGCCGTCGATCCGCTGGCAGATCCCGGCCAGGCCGATCTGACGACCCACGTGGATTTCGAAGCACTGGCGCGGGCCGCCGCCCCTGCCTCCTGTGCCCGGATCACCCCTCAAGGCGTGTTCCTCGAACGGCTGGGCATCACGGCGCGCGCGCAGGCATTGGCCGCAAAACTGGACGGTTCCGCACTGGATGCTCACATTGCGGCACATCGACGGTTGACGCATCCCGATGAAATGGGAAACCTGTTCAAGGTTCTGGGACTTTTCCCAACCACTGCTGCACCACCGCCCGGACTGGAACGATGACGTTGGAAATTCTGACTGCCGAGAGCCTGATACCTGTCCGGCACGGGTTTTTCACCCGCAAGGGGGGCGCATCCTCGGGCATCTTTGCAGGTCTCAATTGTGGGACGGGCAGTTCTGATCAAACTGAAATCGTAGCGATCAACCGCAGGCGCGTGGCCGAAGCGATGGGCGTTGGATCAGACAAGCTTGCCGGGGTGCATCAGGTTCATTCCGGCGATGCGGTGCAGGTCTCAACAGCCCCTGAACCAAAACCCAAGGCGGATGGGTTGGTCACAGCAACGCCCGGTCTGGCCCTCTCCGTGCTGACCGCGGACTGCCAGCCCGTTTTGTTTGCAGATGCAGAGGCACAGGTCATCGGTGCCGCACATGCGGGCTGGAAAGGCGCGCAGGCCGGGATCATGGAGGCGACAGTCGACGCCATGGTCGCCCTTGGCGCCACGCGCGAGAACATCCATGCGGTCATTGGCCCTACGATCAGCCAACGCGCCTACGAGGTTGGTCCGGAATTTTTTGACATCTTCCTGGACGAGGACCCGGAGAACACCCGCTTTTTTGCAGGTGGGGATGGTGATCGGATGCATTTCGACCTTGCGGGATACGGGCTGATGCGCCTGCGGGCAGCAGGGATCGCATCGGCTGAATGGACCCGGCATTGTACCTATTTTGATCCTGACAGGTTCTATTCCTATCGGCGGTCCGTGCATCAGAAGGACCCCGACTACGGGCGTCTGATCTCCACCATCGTTCTGTGATTGGGGCACAAATCGGGCGGGCCTTGCCACCCTGCTGTCCAATTGTTTCCAGATCGGGACCAATCAAGTGCCAAACGGGCAACAAACACAGGCGATCCTGACACGCCACAATTGTGCATCCACGTATTTGAATTTTTCTGAAAATTGTTTCCGTCGGCCCAAAACCTGCCCGATTGCACCGTCATTCTGTTTCTTAACGGGCAACAGACCCAGAGCATTGAGCAGAGGACAGACCATGACAAACGCACGCTTCATCAAATCGGTGACCGACGCCGCCAAGCAAGACGCACCACAAATGCCGTGGGCACGTGGCAAACGGCGCGCGGCTTTTGTCGCAAAGCGCAAGGCCGCGTTGGAGCTGCGCAAGTCCGCCTGAGTGGCGAATCGGAATGTGGCAGACCTGCCCCGTTTCATGTGAACAATGTCTTAAGCGGCGCGCCATTGGTGCGCCGTTCATAGTTTATAGCCCCGATTCTTTGACAATTTGCGGCAATTTTAAGAATTAAGCCTCATAAACTTGACACAAGGACGCGCTCCGTCTGTCGTCGTCGGTGGGGGCCGATACGGATGTGACTGGTACTGCGAGGTTACATTTCATATATGACGTTCCCTGCTGCCCTGCGCGCACCGCGCGCAATTGAAGAACGATTTGCGACGCCCATGGCTCGGCCTGACTATCCTCCACTCCGCACATTCGAGGTTGCGGCACTGCGCGCCGACGGGTCGCGCAGCATCGGCACGTTCAAGGCCCCGGCCCTGCCGCTTTTTGAATCCGCTTTCTCGGCCTTTGCACGTGGCGTGGTGTTGTCCAGCCCGGCCGGCGGCATTGCGATCGAGGATTTGCAGCCGGGCGATTGGCTGAACACTTCATCCGGTGATCCGGCGCAGGTCATATGGATCGGGTCATCGAATTTTGTGCCGTCGGATATGGGGCGTCGCATTCCGCTGATCCGGGTCATGGCCGACAGCTTTGGCCAGCAGCGCCCCAGTTCATTCCTGACCGTGGGTCCCGGCGCGCGACTGCTGCAAACGCCGGCGCATCTGCGCGGCACAACCGGTGGCGAATCCCTGCTGACGCCCGCGTCGGAATTCGTGGACAACGTCAATGTCATCGAGGTCGTTCCACCAACCCCCATTCGGCTGTTCCACATCTGCTTGACGCGCCACGCGGCTGTGGATGTCGGGGGAATCGCAGCCGAAACATTCCATCCGGGCATGAACGCCACGCGGCAGGTGACACATGCACAACGCGATTTGTTCCTGTCGATGTTTCCCCACATCTCACGCGTGACAGATTTCGGGCCGCTGGCCCATCCGCGTGCCCCGGAACGGGACAGCGTCAGCAGCTGACCCGGCGGCTGCCGGAGCCGATCAGGCGGATTTCGCCAACCGCGCTTCCAACACGTCGAACGGCACGCCGGGGGAATCCTTGGCCTGCCGGATCACCAGCGAGGTCTTGACCGAAGCCACGTTCGGCGTCGTCAGCAACTCGCCCGTCAGAAAGCTTTGAAAGCTGGACAGGTCGGGCGCCACGCATTTCAGGATGAAATCGACCTCGCCGTTCAGCATGTGGCATTCGCGGACCAGCGGCCAAGCGCGGCACTTGTCCTCGAAGGCGCTCAGGTCCGCCTCGGCCTGGCTGGCCAGCCCCACATTGGCAAAGACCTGCACCTCGAACCCCAGCTCATGGCTGTCCACGTCCGCATGGTAGCCGCGGATGTATCCGCTTTCCTCCAACGTCCGCACCCGGCGCAGGCAGGGCGGCGCCGAGATGCCGACCTCGCTTCGCAAGCTCCACATTGGTCATGCGACCGTCCGCCTGCAGTTCTGCCAGAATTTTCCGGTCAATCGGATCGAGTCGCGTGCTCGCCATCAAAGCCCCCATGAATTTGCGGTTGTTATAACACGCCCGCAGGCGCGCGCAATAATATTTCACAATTGCGCAATTTTCCGAAATGACGCATTGCGTGCACTGCAACCCGGCTGCCCATTTCCAGGGTTCAATCCCGCGCGTCCGGCGTCTATATCAGACAGGCTTTCAAACACCAGACGGGGGTCAAAATGGCTGAGACGAAGCGCACAAAGGTTCTGATCATCGGGTCGGGTCCTGCGGGATACACTGCGGGGGTCTATGCCAGCCGCGCCATGCTGAACCCGATCCTTGTGCAGGGGATCGAGCCCGGCGGCCAGCTGACCACCACAACGGAAGTCGAGAACTGGCCCGGCGACACCGAGGTTCAGGGCCCCGACCTGATGATCCGCATGCAGGAACACGCCAAGGCGATGGGCACCAAAATCATCGGTGACATCATTACATCCGTCGACTGGTCCAAACGCCCCTTCGTGGCCCAATCCGACAGCGGCACCGAATACGTGGCCGATCCCGTCATCCTCGCCACCGGTGCCCGTGCCAAATGGCTGGGCATGCCATCCGAAGAAAAATTCAAAGGCTTTGGCGTATCCGCCTGTGCCACCTGCGACGGTTTCTTCTATCGCGGGCAAGAGATCGTCGTGATCGGAGGCGGCAACACCGCCGTGGAAGAGGCGCTGTTCCTGACCAACTTCGCCTCCAAGGTCACGCTGATCCACCGCCGAGACGAGTTGCGCGCCGAGAAAATCCTGCAGGACCGCCTGTTCAAGAACCCCAAGATCGAACCCCTTTGGTTCCACCAACTGGAAGAGGTCTATGGCACCGACAGCCCGCTGGGGGTCGAGGGCGTGAAGGTGAAGAACGTAAAGACGGGCGAGATCACGGACATCCCCGCCAAGGGCGTCTTTGTCGCCATCGGTCACGCACCGGCCAATGAGTTGGTCAAAGACACGCTAGAAACCCATATGGGCGGCTACGTGGTGACCAAGCCCGACAGCACCGAAACGTCGATCCCCGGTGTGTTTGCCGCGGGTGATATCACCGACTGGCAATACCGCCAGGCGATCACATCCGCCGGCATGGGCTGCCAGGCGGCACTTGAGGCCGAACGGTTCATCGCGGAAACCGAAAGCGGCGCCGAGGAGATGGCAGCCGAGTAGGTAAATACACTACGGCGTATCCAGTGCTTTCTCGACGGCATGCTTCAACGCGTCGTATTCCCGTTGCGGGATACCCGTCATTGCAGCACTGACAGACGATATCTCGTCGGCGTAAGCGTCGGGAGCGTCGAATAGCGCGCCCGGTGCCTTGAACTGGCTATCTGTCAGATCATATCGCTCATCATTGATCCGATTGTAGTAGTGCCAGACACCGGGCAACCGCGTGCGCAACACCTCTCCACCGAACATGTCGCAGATGACCGCCGCAGTGACATTGCACTGACCTAAGGCGGGATTGTCCGCCTGCCATTGCACTGCCGTTTTGAGCGACCAGGCCCCATGCAATGCAGAACGTACCGTTTGTTCGTCAAAGGTCATGCGCCACTGCTCTCCGCTTCATTAATGCCAATGCTATCGCCGTCGATGACGAACGCAACACGATCACCGTTCGACGCCTTGACCAGACGGATCGCCCCGGCCACCCTGTACCGAAGCAAAAACAAGCAAAGGGCAGTCATGGCGCACGCGATCTGGCGCGGCAGTTTGGCAACAAGGATCAGGATCGTCAGCGGTCTGATCCTGATGGTCTATCTGACCCTGCACATCCTGAATCTTGCAACGATCCTGATTTCGCCCACGGCTTTTGACACGTTTCAGGCCGCACGCCTTTGGGTGATCCGGTCGGATGTGGGCACGGCAGTGATTATGTCGGCCTTCTTGGCCCATATGCTGTTGTCTCTGGGCAAAGTCGTTGTGGCACGGACGTTGCGCATGCCGCTAACCGACTGGGTGCAAATCCTTTTGGGCCTGCTGATCCCCATCATGTTGGTGGATCACCTGATATACACCCGCGCCGCACACGAGATGCTGGGCGTCACCACGATGTTTGGATACGTCAACCGGCTGATCTGGGGGACGGGGGATGGCTGGGCACAAGCCGTTCTTTTGCTGGTGGCGTGGGGCCATGGCTGGATCGGCCTGCACATGTGGCTGCGCCTGACATCCTGGTGGCAACGGGCCATCCCATGGCTGATCGGCATCGCGGTCATATTGCCGACGCTGGCCCTGGTTGGGTACATGACCTTTGCCCGCACAATCACCGGATTGCTCAGCAATCCGCGCGCTGAAGAGGTGGCGCACGCGGCGTGGAACTGGCCCGACGCACAGGGCTTCGCGGCGCTGGCAGCCGCCGCCAACAACATGACGCTGGCGGTCTGGGCCGTGCTGGGGTTCGCCATTGTCGCCTTTCTGGCGCGGCGCGGGCTCGCGGCCATCGCCCGCCCCATCCGCATCCACTATGTGGACGGGCCCAGCGTCCGGGCCCCGCGTGGTCAGACCATTCTTGAAACCTCCCGCAGCAGCGGTGTCACCCATACGGCTCTGTGTGGTGGGCGGGGTCGGTGTACGACCTGCCGCGTGATTGTCGAGGAAGGGCTGGAAGACTTGCCTGCCCCGTCAGAGGCCGAACAAAAAAGCCTGATCGCTGTGAACGCGCCGCCCAACGCGCGGTTGGCCTGCCAAGTGCGGCCAACAAGCTCGGTTCGGGTGTTCCGCGTCTTTGACCGCGATGGCAAACGCGGGCGCGCCCATGCCAGTCAGGGCAAAGAGGCGCAGCTGGCCGTTCTGTTTCTGGACATGCGCGGGTTCACGGCCCGGACGGATGGGCAATTGCCCTATGACGTTGTGCATCTGCTGAACCGCTTTTTTGACGAGATTGTCCCCCCGATCAACGCCGCTGGCGGGACGGTGGACAAGTATATGGGTGATGGGTTGATGGCGGTGTTCGAAAGCGCCACCGCCGAAATATCCGCCCGCTCCGCCATTCAGGCGGTTGAGGGTATTGGAAAAGCCCTCGCCGATTTCAATCAAAGACTGGACAGCGAAGGCAGCGCACCGGTGGCCATCGGGATCGGCGTGCATCTGGGCAATGTTGTGCTGGGCGAAATTGGCGCTGCGGGTCACGCCCCCCGCACGCTGATCGGTGACACCGTGAACATTGCATCGCGATTGGAAAGCGAGACGAAGGCGCGCGGCGCACAAGTGCTTGTGTCCCTGGACACGTTGCACGCCGCCGGTCTGGACGCGCCCAAGGATGTCGTGGTGTCCTTGTCACTGCGCGGGCGCGAGGCGCCGCTGGAGGCGGTCCCCTTGGCCAATGCAACCGATATCGGCGCCCTTGCGCTGTGGATTGCCGCACCTGCCTGACACTGTTGACGCGGCACACATAGCCGTTACGCATTTGCCACAACTGCGGAAATCCGCGCATTGCAAAAGTTTGTTCTTTCGTGAACAAACTTTCTGTGAAATGTGTTCACCCGTGAACGCAACCGAATGCATGTGATGTCAACCGCACCCAAATCAACACCGGAAAGCGACGACCAGTTGTTCCGCCTGTTGCGGCAGCTGGATCAGGCCTCTGGTGTCACCCAACGCGCTATGGCGCAAGAGATTGGCGTGTCCCTTGGACGCCTCAACACCCTTTTGCGACAGGCCACCGATGCGGGCTTTGTTCAGGTGAATGACATGGACGGCCCGGACAAGCGGCAACGCTTTTCCTACGCGCTCACCACGCGGGGGGCCGCCGAAAAGAACAGGCTCACCGATCAATTCCTCGCCCGCAAGTTCGCGGAATACGACGCACTTTTCGCCGAACTGACCGGCACCACGTCCGGGTTAAACCCCCTGAAACACAGGACCAAATTGATGGAAAACAACCTTGCTCCGATCCCTGAGCTGTATGTCTCCTATGACAGCGCCCAGAAGATGAAGATGGAAGCGGCCGACTTGGTAAGCTGGGATCTGACCCCGCGCCAGATCTGCGACCTGGAATTGCTGATGAATGGCGGTTTCAACCCGCTCAAGGGGTTCCTGTCGGAAGCGGACTACAACGGCGTTGTGGAGACCATGCGCACCGCGGATGGTGCCTTGTGGCCGATGCCTATCACGTTGGATGTAAACGACAAATTCGCGAGCAGCCTCGAAATCGGTCAGGACATCGCCCTGCGCGACCAGGAAGGCGTGATCCTCGCCACCATGACGGTGACTGACCGCTGGACCCCCAACAAGAGCCACGAGGCCGAGAAGGTTTTTGGCGCCGATGACAGCGCCCATCCAGCCGTGAACTACCTGCACAACACTGCGGGCGAGATCTATCTTGGTGGTCCGATCACTGGCATTCAGCAGCCCGTGCATTATGATTTCCGCGGACGTCGCGACACGCCGAATGAGCTGCGCGCCTATTTCCGCAAGATGGGTTGGCGCAAGGTCGTGGCCTTCCAGACCCGCAACCCCCTGCACCGCGCGCACCAGGAACTGACCTTCCGTGCCGCGCGGGAGGCGCAGGCCAACCTGTTGATCCACCCCGTTGTGGGTCTGACCAAGCCCGGTGATGTCGATCACTTTACTCGCGTGCGCTGCTACGAGGCCGTCCTCGACAAGTATCCGCAGGCCACCACGTCGATGAGCTTGCTGAACCTGGCCATGCGCATGGCCGGCCCGCGCGAGGCGGTCTGGCACGGCCTGATCCGCAAGAACCACGGCTGCACCCACTTCATCGTTGGTCGCGACCACGCAGGTCCCGGCAAGAACTCGGCCGGTGAGGATTTCTATGGCCCCTATGACGCGCAGGACCTGTTCCGCGATCATCAGGAGGAGATGGGCATCGAAATGGTCGACTTCAAACACATGGTCTATGTGCAGGAGCGCGCCCAGTACGAACCCAATGACGAGATTGCGGACAAGGACAATGTCACCATCCTGAACATCTCGGGCACCGAACTGCGCCGCCGTCTGTCCGAGGGTCTTGAGATCCCCGAATGGTTCAGCTTCCCCGAAGTGGTCAAGGAGTTGCGCCGCACCAAGCCGCCGCGTTCGCAGCAAGGCTTTACCGTGTTCTTCACGGGCTTCTCAGGCTCGGGCAAGTCGACCATTGCCAACGCGCTGATGGTCAAGCTGATGGAGATGGGTGGCCGTCCTGTGACCCTGCTGGATGGGGACATCGTGCGGAAGAACCTGTCCTCGGAACTGGGCTTTTCGAAAGAGCACCGCGATCTGAACATCCGCCGCATCGGCTATGTCGCGTCCGAGATCACCAAGAACGGTGGCATCGCGATCTGTGCCCCTATTGCGCCCTACGCGACGACCCGTCGGGCCGTGCGCGAGGATATCGAAGAGTTCGGCGCCTTTGTCGAAGTGCACGTCGCCACCTCGATCGAGGAATGCGAGCGCCGCGACCGCAAGGGTCTGTACAAGCTGGCGCGGGAAGGCAAGATCAAGGAATTCACCGGCATCTCCGACCCTTATGACGTGCCACAAAGCCCCGAGCTGAGCGTCGAGACCGAGAATGTGGACGTGGACAACTGCGCCCACCAGGTTTTGCTGAAGCTGGAAAGCATGGGGTTGATCGCCGCCGAGTAAGGCGGGGCGGAGGGCACCTCCGCCTTACTTTAAGACTTAAGGCGCACCATTCTGGTGCGCCTTTTTCGTTTTGTCCCCGCGGGGACAGCCTGTGCGGCGCAATCAGGCGATGTTCAGCAATCTGTGTTCCAGCAAGAATATCAGATGCTTGCGCGGCGCGCGGTGCGGTTTTCGGATGTTAACCACGCAAATGGCACACTGCCCGATGACGGCGGGCGGCGCATCAGGATGCGCCTTACCGGCTTGCACTATAGGTGCAGTTGACCGCTCATCAGGATATGCGCCTGCCCTTCCACGACCACCCCGGTGATGGCGTCACGGGCACCCTCTATGGCCACGCGCGCCTGTCCGGGACGGCCCAAACCGTGCCCTTGTTCAGCAGTGAAGTCCGGGCTGTCGATCAACCCTTCGGACCAGAGATAGGCGGCCATTGCGCCAGTGGCAGAACCGGTGAAGGGGTCCTCTGCCGGGCTGGGTGGTGCCATCAGCAATCGGGCAAAGGTGTCCCCCGCCTTGGTCGCGCCTTCAAGCGTACACCAGAACGGTTCCATCACGTCCGTGCCGTGCACACCCAACGCGCCGAGATAGGTTTGAAAGGCGTCCATGTTGAACGTCGCACGCTCAAGCGTTGCGCGATCCTTGAGCACCGTGATCGTGAAGGGCAGTCCGGTTGACACAACGCGGGGCGGATGAATGATCGCGTCCGCAGTTAGGCCACCCACCGCCGCTACCAGCGCCGGATCGGGATGCGCGCCAAATGTCGGCGCAACCTGAGTCATGCGAATGGACATACCGTCCACTTCGACCGGGACAATCCCGGCGTTGGTTTCGAGGGTCAGGGCGCCATCCGTGATCAGATTGCGGTGACGCAGCGCCGCGACTGTGGCCACCGTTGGGTGGCCGGCAAAGGGGATTTCACGGCTGGCGAGGAAATAGCGGATGCGGATGTCGGCCACATCGGACGGGCCGGTGAACGTACATTCCACCAAAGAGGTTTCGCGCACAAAGGCCATGCACGTCGCGTCGTCCAGCCCAGCGCCGCCATGCACCACGGCGCAGCCATTGCCACCAAAGGCCCGATCGGTGAATGCGTCCACCCAATCGACATCAAAACTCATGCCATGTCCCTTTCCCATCGCGCCGCACTGTCACCGCTCGAACAGCGCATTGCTTGGAGACAAGGTCAAGTCGAAGGCGTGGTTGGCGCAGACCGTGCGGGACGGACGTTGTGCAATTCAAATCTGGGCATTCCGGGCAAGATCGGAAACGGACACGCGGCCAAGCTCTTTTTCGAACACCTGTCTGGCCGCGCCCATCGCTGCCCGAGTTGCGTCGCTTGCGGCATGTTCCAGCAGACAGGGCGACAAAGGTTCCGGTGCGCCGATGGCAAACACACTTGGTGAGCCAAGCGCGATGTAGACATCCATAAGACTGATTTCAGACAAGGGGCGTTGCAGGTGCCAGCCACCGCCGTGCCCCTTGGTCGATGTCACGAGGCCATGCTTGCGCAATCCCCCCATGGTGCGGCGCACCAATGACGCATCCATTCCGAACATCTCGCCCATGCGTTCCGATGTCACTGGCTCATCTATCTCGTCCAGATGCAGCAGTATGTGCAGCACCCTGGGAAGCCGATTGTCTGTTCTCATGGGACATACATATCCGAACTGACATCTTGTGACAATTGTTATCACGAGAGATTGACGGCACCCATCATGTGACATTAAAAGTCACGTGAATCAATCAAGATTGGAGTGCGATAATGTCACTGCTTCACACCTTGCCCCAGCCTGCACCGAAAGCCCAATGGATCGCCGTCTGGGCCCTTTTGGTTGCGGCCTTTGTGTCCCTGCTGGACGTAACGGTGGTGAACCTGGCGGTGCCGAGCATTGCACGGGACCTTGGTGCGACGGGAACGCAATCCCAGTGGATCTTGCTGGCCTATCTGGTGCCCTTTGCCGCGTTGCTGTTGCCTTTGGGGCGGTTTGGCGACGTGCTGGGGCGCCGCCGCCTTTTTCTGATTGGCGTTCTTGCATTTGCAATCGGCGGGCTTGGGGCGGGCACCGCGCAAAACAGTGCAACGCTGATCGTTGCACGCGCCTGTCAGGGCATCGGTGCGGCGACCATGATGCCCCAGGTCCTTGCCCTGACCCAGGTGATCTTGCCGCCCGAGCAAAGGCGGCGTGCGGTTGGGTATTTCGGCATGGTGAGCGCGCTGGGGGCCATCGCGGGCCCGATTGTCGGCGGCCTGATCCTGACCGTCGATCCCTTTGGTCTGGGCTGGCGCATGGTTTTCCTGGCAGCACTCACACCCTGTGTTCTGTCAGCCGCTGTGGTCGCTGTGTATGTGCCCCGTGACGCCACCCGGACCTTGAAGAGGCTTGACGTGCGGAACGGTGCGCTGGTCGCGTTGGCCGTCACCGGATTGGTCTATGCAGCGGTGCAAGGCAGGGTGTTTGGATGGCCCATTTGGATCGTGGCCATTCCCCCGCTCAGTTTGCTGATCTTGGCATATGTGGCACGAAACCAACTGTATCACGTGCGTTCCGGTGTCGAGCCGTTATTGCCCGGTGCGTTGTTGCTGTCCCGCCCGTTTTTGCAAGGTGCCGCGATGATCCTGTTGGTTTTCTGTGGCATCGCGGGGGTTCCATTCCTTCTGGCTCTGGCGTTGCAGGCGGGTCCGCAACTGTCGCCCGGGGCGGTTGCCGTTGCCCTTGTCGCGCATCCGGTGTTCGCGGCCATGGGGGCTGCGATTGCCGGGCGCATCGCACCGGCAAACCCATGGGCGCTGCCCTGCCTTGGATCGGCCTTGACCTGCGGCGGTGTTGTTCTGGTCATCCTGGCCTTCTGGACCTTTGGCGATGGCATCGGGGTCCTATCCCTGCTGTTGCCCCTTTCACTGATCGGGTTTGGCATGGGGCTGAGCAATGTCTCTCTCATGTCGAACACGCTGGCCCTTGCGCCCAAGGAGTTTGCGGGCGCCGCCTCCGGCGTCATTCAAACCGGGCAGCAGATCGGGATCACGCTTAGTATCGCCATTGTTGGTGGTCTGTATCTGGGGCGGCTGGGGTCCACGACGGCAGACGCCGCGGCACTGGCGCTTTTGTTTCCAGCCGTTGTTTTTGCAGCTGCGACGGTGCTTTGCCTGCTTGCTGCGCGCCGGGGGCAACATGAGGTGACAGGGTGACGCCGACCCTCAGACACTCGCCGGGAATGCTTGGCGACAGCCGCGCGGGTTAGGAGAGGACCACTCGCCAAGATGCAGCCGGCAATGGTCCGTCACGTTACGGTAAACTGCCCCATCATCCCGCAGTCTTCATGTTCGAGGATATGGCAGTGATACATGTATGGGGCATCCTCTGGCGCGTCGTGCTCGAACTTGACCAAGACTTCGGACCAGCCTTCATCCACATGAACCATGTCTTTCCAGCCTTGTACATGGGCCGCTGGTTCCGTGCCGTTCTGGGTGAGAATGCGGAAGGAGCATCCGTGGATGTGAAACGGGTGCAACATGTCGTCCACCGCGATCCTCCATATCTCGGTATCGCCCTTGCGGACCCGTTCGTCGATCCTGCCCATGCGCATCGGTTGTCCGTTGATGCTCATCACACCGCCACCGCAGACATTGCCCCAGGCCAGCGCCAGCGCGGCGAGGTCAGCGCCCCCGCCCATCTCAAGCTGGAATGAGCGGGTCGTGGTGGCTTGGGAGCGATCAGGCGGCGAAAGGTTTGCGAGAGTGTTTGGCATGGTGCAGGAAAACCCCTTGTCTCCATTCGCAGTCAGGGTCAGCGCAGCAATCGTCTGGTTGCCGCCGAACAGGTTCGCCAGGAAACCGCCACCTCCGTCCAGGCTGACGTTCAGGGCGTTGCTTTCGACTGACTTCATATCGACAAGCACCTCGTAGCGTTCGCCAGGCGACATCAGGACGCTTTCCGCCTCGACCGCAGAGGCAAGATACCCGCCATCGGATGCGATGACCGTCAGGGGGCCGGTTGTCATCGAGAGCTCCAGAAACCGGGCGGTGCAGGCGTTGAGGATGCGCAAGCGTACCAACCCGGTCGGCACGGATTGTGCAACGGGCGCGATGGCCCCGTTGACCACCAATGTGTCCCCCTCAAACCCATCTTCGAAGACTTGGCCGGTCAGTTCATAGGTCATCTGTCCGGCGGGATCGAACGCCTTGTCCTGAAGAACCAAGGTGAAGTCATCGACGCCGTAGGTCTTGGGCAAGTCGGCTGACAGGCTGGCGTCATCTTCGATCAGCATTACCCCTGCCAGACCCTTGTATGTCTGCTGCGCGGTCTTTCCGTGCATGTGAGAGTGAAACCAGTTCATGGACGCGCTTTGAACGATGGGCACGTCGGGAGACCACGTGGCACCCGGTTCGATCTCTTAATGCGGGCCGCCATCCACGTCGCCCGGAATGTGCAGGCCATGCCAATGCAATGTGGAGACTTCGTTGATGCCGTTGCGCACATCGAAGGGCAGTGTTTGCCCCTGTTGCACCCGCAAGACCGGACCCAGATAGCTGTTGTTGATGCCAAAGGTCTAGCTGGCCGTACCGGTGCCGAAATCGTGGGTACCGGGGCCCAAGGCAAGGGGGATGCGGTCATTGATGCCATCGGTCAGGTTAGTCAACGAGATCACGGGAAGACGTCGCACCGATTGGGCCCATGCCGGACTATCGCTTGCCACAAACGCGCCCGCAGCTGCCGTTCTGTGAAAAGCACGTCTGTCCATTGGAGTCTCCAACCCTTATCAACTATGGTTGATGAATGGGTATCAGAGAGCATTTCATCAACCATGGTTGATAAAACGGATAACAACTTTCTCGGGCAAAACATCAAGGGTCTGATGATGACGCTGCTTGCGCAATGGAACCAGCGGATGGACGAGGCGCGGGCCGAGACGGAATTCGTGACTGTTCGCCCGGCAGACATTCGAGTGTTTACACAGCTTCGCGGACGCACGATCAAACTGTCAGACATACACCGGGAAATGGGGTTTTCACGCCAAGCGGCGCAGCAGGCTGTTGATCGCCTTGTGGCACAGGACATGCTGTCCGTTGACCCGGTTCCCGGCAGCAAGCGGGACAAGGTCGTTTCAATCACCGACAAGGGGCAACGGTGGCGTACGATCGCAGCGTATCAAATCCGAGGCATAGAGGAAGAGATCGCGGACGTGCTTGGAGAAGACGGGCGAGAGGTCATGCGGCAGTGTCTTGTCGAACTGTTATCCAAAACGTCTCCCTGAGAGGGGCAGCGGCATTCCGAATACCCTTCGTAGCCGGATGCAGCGCACTTGATTGCCCGTTCAAATGTGATCGCTGGCCTACCCAGCGATCACAAGCGGATTGAGCCGGGTTGCCTTGGTCATCAAAGCGAAGCCCACGCAAAGCGTAGAAAGACGACGTCCTTTTCGCTATCGCAAGCGGCCAGACGGCTCAGTGTATCAATGTAGTGGTTGGGGTGCGTAGTCGTGCTGACGCGCCAGCGCGAAGGCCAGTTTGCGGTCAGCCACAAGGGCCAGTTGCTGCCCTTCGGCATCGTGCACGGCAAAGAGCTGGTCCAGCCCTTCGGCCTGCTCCTGCACCTCTTGCGGCAGGGCATCCACATCGATGGCCTTTACATAGACCATCCGGCCCACATCGGCGTTCAAATCATAAGGCGTGTTCATGACTTATCCTTTCCTGATGTTGATCGTCTGGACGATTGTTTCGGGCTTTGACCGGGTGAGATCGACGTGTAGCAGACCGTTTTCCATGATGGCTTCGCCCACTTCGACACCGTCGGCGAGGACGAGAACTGCGCTGGAATTGTCGCGCGGCGATGCCACGGTGCAGAAAAGCGCGTTCTTCGGTCTCTTCGGCCTGACGGCCCCGGATCACAAGCTGACGATCTTCCACGGTGATCGACAGGTCAATTTCCGCAAAGCCGGCCACGGCAAGCGTGATGCGGTAGGAATAGTCTGATGTCTGTTCGATATTGAACGGAGGGTAGCCCTCGGAGCTTTTGGCTGTGCGTTCCAGCAGCCGTTCAAGTTGCTCGAGATCCCAACATATGTGGGTACGAGGCAAGGGTCATCTTCGTCATGCGACACGTCCTTTTGGTCAAGCGACAGTCTGTATCCGCCCCTGATGCGGCAGCGGATGGTATAAATATGGGCAGAAACCATGTTGGGAACAAGGTCTAGGCGCATCGCAGGGTTGTGATTATATTAAAGGCTCCGCAATTGCTTGGAATCGCATCATGAATGCTCCTTCTGATATCTCGATGAAGACCGACGAGGTATTGCGCGTTGAACTGGAAGTGTTCAAACGCGAGCATCGTGATTTGGACGAAGCCATTCATGCATTGCAGGAAAAGGCCACGGGCGATCAGCTGACCATCCAGCGCCTGAAGAAGAAAAAGCTTAGGCTGAAGGACCAGATCGCGATCATCGAGGATCGCTTGACCCCTGATATCATCGCCTGATCCCTATTCACTGCGCGTGAGGGTACGCCAGCCATCCTTGTCCACCGCCTTGAGCCGTGCCAGGGCACGTTCAGCATCCGCGCGGATCGTGTCCTTGCTTTGATCCTTTACGCCTTCGATCTGGGCCACCAGTGCGTCGATCTCGGGCAGGTCCGTCTTGGTTGCCGCCGCGAGGGTCTGCAATGCTTCGAGCACCTTGCCCAGTTGCGTGCCGTAGCTGGCCACGTCTGTCTGGATCCTGGCCTCAATCTCGGCGCTGCCTGCGATATCAGGGGAAAAGACGCGCGGCACGATTTCTTGCGTCACATCGCCCGAAAAAGGGGCGCGGAACATGGGGGCCCAGACGTCAAATGGGGTCATCATTTTGCAATCTCCTTGTCTCAATGCTGCCAGCCTTGCCGCAGTGCAGCATCGTGTCAAATGAAACCCGCTGTGCCGCCATTGCCCCGCGCCGCGATCTGGCTATAGTGCGCGCTTTCTGACCGCAGGGCGATTTGAGATGACAGACACCCCTCCCCCCGTTGGCATCATCATGGGCAGCCAGTCGGATTGGCCCACCATGCGCGAGGCTGCCGAGATGCTGGACGCGCTTGAGGTGCCGTACGAGGCGCGCATCGTGTCCGCCCACCGCACGCCGGATCGGCTGTGGGATTACGGCAAGACGGCTGTGGACCGGGGACTGAAGGTCATCATTGCAGGTGCTGGCGGTGCGGCCCATTTACCGGGCATGATTGCGTCAAAGACGCGCGTGCCTGTGATTGGTGTGCCGGTTCAAACTAAGGCGCTGAGCGGGGTTGATAGCCTGTATTCCATTCTGCAGATGCCCCGCGGCTTTCCCGTGGCAACTATGGCGATTGGGGCAGCAGGCGCGGCCAATGCAGGATTGATGGCGGCTGGCATTCTGGCCGTGTCGGACCCGGCCTTGGCCGAGCGGCTGGAGGCGTGGCGCGACGCCCTGTCCGCCTCAATACCAGAGGTGCCAAGCGATGACTGAGCCACTGGCGCCGGGATCGACCATTGGAATTCTGGGCGGCGGCCAGTTGGGCCGTATGCTGTCTGTCGCCGCGAGCCGTCTGGGCTTTCGCACGCATATCTTTGACCCATCCGCGCAACCACCCGCGGGTGATGTCGCACATATGGTGACAACAGCGCCTTACGAAGACAACGACGCCCTTTACGCCTTTGCCACGACGGTTGACGCTGTAACTTATGAATTCGAGAACATCCCCACGCTGACGCTGGATGCCCTTGAGGATCACGTACCCATCCGTCCGGGCCGCGAAGCGCTGCGGGTGAGCCAGGATCGTTTGGTCGAAAAGGACTTCCTGACCGGTCTGGGGCTGAAGACTGCGCCTTTTGCGGATGTGTCGGACATAGACGCCCTTACCGCCGCGCTCGCTGATATTGGCACACCGGCGATCCTGAAGACCCGTCGCTTTGGCTATGATGGCAAGGGACAGGCCCGCATCATGGATGCAGCGGGGGCCGAGGCAGCGCTTGCCGAGATGAAGGGCGCGCCCGCGATCCTGGAAGGCTTTGTCGATTTCAGCCACGAGGTGTCCGTCATCGCGGCCCGTGGGCTAGATGGGGCTGTTGCCTGCTTCGATCCCGGCGAAAACGTGCACAAGGATGGTATCCTGCACACCACCACCGTCCCTGCCCGCCTGAGCGCCAGCCAGCGCACGGACGCGGTCTTGCTCGCTGCCAACATCCTGAATGCTCTGGACTATGTTGGCGTGCTAGGCGTTGAGTTGTTTGTGACGCCTAAAGGCCTGATCGTGAACGAGATTGCGCCGCGTGTACACAATTCCGGGCACTGGACCCAGAATGGGTGCGTTGTGGACCAGTTCGAGCAGCATATCCGCGCCATTGCGGGCTGGCCGCTGGGTAATGGTCAGCGTCATTCGGATGTTGTGATGGAAAACCTGATCGGAGATGATGTCGACCGGGTTCCGGCATTGGCCGCCGAGGCGGGCACCGCCGTGCATCTTTATGGCAAGGCCGAGGCCCGTCCGGGCCGCAAGATGGGCCATGTGAACCGGGTGGTCGGCTAGGCCGCTGCCACGAAGCGTTGCGCGATATCACCGGACATGTAGCTGACCCGCCCGCCCGAGAGTGTGGCGGCCACCCGGTCCGTTTCATCCAGGATCACGATATCCGCCCGTTTGCCCGGTGAAAGCGTGCCGCGATCCGTGAGTCCCAGCACTTTTGCCGGGCCGGATGACACAAGCGCCCAGGCTCCGGCCAAATCCATCAACCCAGTTTTGGCCAGCATCAGCGCGGCGCGGCGCGGCGATGGGTAGTGGTAGTCGGATGCGATCGCGTCACAAAGCCCCATGGTGATCAGGTCCAGAGCGGAGGCGTTACCCTTGTGCGACCCGCCCCGGACGACATTGGGTGATCCCAGCACGACGAGGTCGCCTGCCGTGTGTGCGGCCTCTGCCGCCTCTGCTGTTTCAGGGAACTCGGCAACGGTGGCCCCACGCGCGCGCCATGCGGCGCGCTGACCACCGGTAGTGTCGTCGTGACTACCGATTTGCACACCTTGCTGCCGAAGCTGCACGCACAGCGCATCAAGCGCCTCGGGCACCTCATCCCCGCGCGCATTCAGGTCCAACAGCATCTGGAAATGGACATCCGGGTTCCGCCCCGCCTTGAGCGCCTGCCCCGTCAGGCGCGGCGGTTTGCGTCCCTCGGCCAAGCGGTCATGCGGCAAGTGGTCGTTGAAGACAACATAGCCCACCTGCCAATCCGCAATCCGCTGCGGCATGTCCGCATAGAGGTCGAGCATATGAGTTTCGAACCGCAATTGCGGGCGCAGGTCTGTTACAACGTCACCGCGCGTGGCGATCATGGCGTTGAACACCTGATCGGCAAAGTCGAGGCTGCGCAGCCCGCCTTCCCAGCTGATGAACTGTGCCATAACGGCAGTGGTGATACCATTGGCCGCAATCTCGGCCTCGGCCGCGACAATCCCTTCGTTCATCTGCTTCATCGCGCCGCGGCGCGGGGCCATGTGCCGTTCGAACCCGTCGCCATGTACGTCGATGATTCCGGGCAGGATGCGGTAACCGCCTAGGTCGACGGACCGGCCCACGGGTGCATCGACCACAACACCATCGGCCATCGACAGGCGGGCGGTTTCCAGTCCGGAGGGCAGCAGAACGGCACCACCAACCAGATCAATCTTCAGCATCATCGCTTCCTTGCAGGCAATCGCCGTCCGGACATCCCAACTGTTCCAGCACGGCATCGATCCAGCGGAGTTCGCGGTCAAAGGCGCCATTGTCAAGAAAGGTCAGCACCTGCGCGATGACATTCGGGTTGTTCATCATGAAGGTGTGGGTGACAGGCAGCACGATGTGATCGGCCATACCCGCCACCGGGGTGGCCAGCACCGACACCTTGCCATCATCCCGCCCCGGCAGGAGCGACGAGAAATACGGATTAAGGGATTGTTCCCCAGCGATAATGCCCACCGGGTACGTGACGGCGGGCAAGCTGCGCGGCAGGCTGTCATCACCCGTGCCAAGTTGCCGGCCTGCGGGGCCGTTGAACCAGCCGAAAGCCTCAAGGTCACCAAGTTCATCCACCACTTCGCTGCCACGGTTGGGCGGGGCCAGCATCACCACACGGCCCAGATTGGCGGGCACGCCATGGTTGGCAAACCAATAGCGCACAAGAATGCCCCCCATGGAGTGCGTGACGAAATGCACCATTTCGGCACCGCAGCTTTCGAGGGCACGGGGCACAACGTCACGCGCCAGCGTCTCAACCGTTTCGTTGGTGGACGGATAGCCCGGGCGTACAACGCGGTAGCCATCCGTGAGCAGCGCCTGTTGCAGCACCAGAAGCGATGCCTCGGTCCGCGCGAGGCCATGCAACAGCACCACGCAGTCGGCGCGGGCGCCGGTCGCCAAGAGGGCCAGAACGAGGGCGGCAATCCATCTCATACCCTTGAGATAGCCCCACGCGCCCGCTTATGGAATGATTACGCGTCGTCGCCCTTGGAAAGGTTTTACCCATGCGCCCGAAATCCCCCCGCATTGCCGTGCGCGCCGTTATCGTTGAGGATGACCGCTTGTTGATGGTCAACGCATGGCATACGGCCAAGAGCGCCTTGATGTGTGCCCCCGGAGGCGGGGTCGAGGTTGGCAGCAGCTTGCCGGACAACCTGGCGCGTGAGGTCCATGAAGAAACCGGGCTGACGGTCGAAGTTGGCGCGCCGTGTCTGGTCAATGAATACCATGATCCGCCCAGCCAGTTTCATCAGGTCGAGGTGTTCTTTCGCTGCACCATTGTTCCGGGGACGCTGCGCCCGGAGGTTTGGCACGATGCCGAAGCGGTTGTTACCGAGCGGCGTTGGCTGACGGCAGAGGAACTGTCGCAGGTGCCGCACAAGCCCGACAGCCTTGGGGCTGTTGCCTTTGGCGGCGCAGGTGTCAGTTACGACCCGATTGAGCCGCTGATGCGGTGATTGCAATTGCGATGCCGCCAATGACCAGGGCTGCGGAAAGCGCAAGCGTGAGCGACAGGGCTTCGCCCAAAAGCAAGGCACCAGCTGCGATTGCGATGATGGGCACGCTCAGCTGCACCACCGCCGCTGTCTGACCCTGAAGCTGTGGCAGCACCGAATACCACAAGGCGTAGCCAAGCCCCGACGTGACGGCCCCCGACAGGATGGCAAGCGCAATGCCAGATGGCGCGGCGTGCAAGCCCGTTCCAAGCAACAAGACTGCCAGCAGTGGTGTGGCGACAACAAAGTTGGCCGCTGTCGCGGACAGCGGGTCCTGCGCCCCTTTGCCCGCAAGGGTGTACGCGGCCCAGCCAAGTCCCGCGATGACCATCAAGAGGGCACCGGCGATGTCTCCGCCTGCCCCATCCGTCGGCCAGAGGGCGATCAACAGCCCGGCAAAGGCAATGCCTGCCCCCGCAACCTGCCGCACCGTGGGTCGCGCCCCACGCATGGCCGACCAGCCGAACATGCTGACCTGCACCGTGCCGAACAGGATCAGCGCCCCAAGGCCCGCATCCAGCGTCACATAGGCCAGCGAAAACCCGATCATGTATGCAGCGAGGCTTGTGGCCCCGACAAGTCGTCCGCGTTGTAGCAGTGGAAGGCCACCGCCGCGCACCGTGAGGATCATGCAAAGGGCAACGGCCCCCGCCAAAATGCGGATCATCGCAAAGCTGGACGGGTCAATGGCACCGATGTCGACCGCCATACGGTTCAGGACCGAATTGGCGGCGAAGGCAATCATGGTGAGGCAGGTCAAAAGGATCAGGCGCATGGTATCAGCGGTGTGGAATGCCGAGGTTGCCGATGGCAAGTGCCGTTTCAAGGTCTGACAGAAAGTTGTGGACCTGGGTGCGGGACGTGAAGTGATACTTGGTCTTTTCCCGAGGCGCGTTTTCATAGAGAGCACGTGCCCTTTCGCGGGCGCTGTTGCGCGTCCGCCAAATGAAGGACAGGAAGTCCCAATCCAGCTGTTCCGGGCACCCTTCGGGCAAGTCCGGTCGGCTTTGACCGAAATACCGCAGGGACCGCCACAGCACGCGACGCAGGCGCAGTCCGACAGGCAGGTCGAGCCAGATCAGCGTATCGGCACGGGCCAGCCGCTCGGGCCATGTTGCGGTGTGTCCGCCTTCGAAAATCCACTTGGGCTGTTCAATGGCGTCGAGTGTCATCCGCGTCTTCTCGGCCCTGTCACGCTCGACCCATCCGGGTTTCCAGTGGATGTGGTCGATATGGATGACGGGGAGAAACGTCTTGTCCCCCAGATGCCGCGCCAGGGTCGATTTGCCGGATCCGGGCTGCCCGATGATCATTACACGCTGCATGTGTCGGACCGTGGCGCAAGGTGGGAACAGGTGCAATAGGACGCGCCGCGATTGGAGCCTGAGCACCGGCAGATGCATGTCCGGGCCGACCCGCCAGCAGCTCTTGTGTCTGCTCAGCATAGCTCCATATAGTTATCATGCTAACCATTTGGAGAATCTGCCATGACCGAGCTCAGCGTGTTCGCTACCATTCGTCCGAAACCCGAGCATAAATCAGACGCCCTAGCGGCAATCGAGGGTATTCTGTCGGCCACCCGCGCCGAGCCGGGGTGCCACCGGTTTGAGTTGAATGTGGGAGTGGAGGACACAGGCGCACTCTATCTTGTGGAGCATTGGGCGGACGACGCCGCGCTCGATGCGCATTATGACATGGACTATATAAAACGTGTCTTTGCCACCTATGAGGACTGGCTGGCAGAACCGGTTGAAATCGTGCGGATGCGGCGGCACGCCTGATGTTCTTTCTGAAAGAGCTGCCCAGCACTGAAATGATTGCAGGCGTGACGGCGGACGTCCCCAACGTTGACGCAGCACACGTGCTGACCGTGCTGGAGCGTCTGCGCCAAGCAAGTATCCTGCTGCGCGACATTGAGGCGTTCCTGCGCACCCACACCCTTTCACAAACGCAGTTTCTGTCGTTGATGATGATCGTGCGGGAACCTGATCGCGACAGCCTGTCGGCGGCTGAAATTGCCAAACGGCTGGATGTGTCAAAGCCGGTGCTGAGCAAGGCGATTGGAAGCCTGATGGACAAGGGGTTACTTGCCCCCGCCACCAAGCAACCTGCCGACCAACGCCAAAAGCAACTGAGCCTGACAGAAAAGGGTCACGGGGTTTTTGCCGGTGTCCTGCCCGGTTACTTCGCCCTTTTGCACAAGTCCGAAGTATGAGCGTTCAAGGGCCAAGTGATCCCCCCGCCCGTGTGGTCAAAGCGAAACAGGTTCGCTTGCACATCTTGCCGGAGCGATGCCTCCACTCTTGAATCCGAGGTGCAATCAGCGGGCGATTGCTTCGCCCATTCATGTGTTTCTTTGTCGGCACAAAACGTAACTCTTACTGTTGCATTAAATTCGCAACTCAATAAGTTACGTAACTTGTATATCAAGCAAAGGAGTGATGCATGTCAGATACCCGTCTTCCGGTCACGGTGCTCTCAGGCTTTCTTGGCGCGGGAAAGACCACGCTGCTGAACCGTGTCCTTAACAATCGCGACGGTCGCCGGGTCGCGGTGATCGTGAATGACATGTCCGAGGTGAATATCGATGCAGACCTCGTGCGCGCGGACACGGAACTCAGCCGGACGGACGAAACTCTGGTCGAGATGTCGAATGGCTGCATCTGCTGCACTTTGCGCGACGACCTGTTGGACGAAGTGCGCCGTCTGGCTGCCGAAGGGCGTTTCGACTACCTGTTGATCGAATCCACAGGTATTTCCGAACCATTGCCTGTGGCTGCAACGTTCGACTTCACGGATGAGGCTGGCGACAGCCTCTCGGACGTTGCGCGGCTTGATACGATGGTGACGGTCGTTGATGCGGTGAACCTGTTGAACGATTTTGCATCGCATGACTTCCTGCGCGACCGGGGCGAGACCATGGGAGAGGAAGATGAACGCACCCTCGTCCACCTTCTGACTGACCAGATCGAGTTCGCCGACGTGGTCATCCTGAACAAGGTCGCCGACGCAGGTTCAGAAAAGGTCGATGCCGCCCGAAAGATTATCCGCAGCCTCAATGCCGATGCCGAAATCATCGAAACCAACCAATCTGCGGTCGACGCACAGAAAATTCTCGATACCGGTCGCTTCGACTTCGAGAAGGCGCACGAACATCCCATGTGGGCCAAGGAGCTGTATGGATTTGCCGACCACGTTCCAGAGACGGAAGAATATGGCGTGGCCTCTTACGTGTATCGGGCCCGGCTCCCATTTGTTCCGGAGCGTATTCTTGAGGTTCTAAACAGCGATCTGCCGGGCGTGATCCGGGCCAAGGGGCATTTCTGGATATCCACGCGCCCCGATTGGGTGGCTGAGTTTTCTCTGGCCGGAGCGCTGTCCAGCGTCCAACCCTTGGGCACTTGGTGGGCCTCGGTTCCAGAGAAGCGACGCCCGACGCATGACAGCGCCCGCGCGTATATGGAGGCGCATTGGCAGGAACCATGGGGCGACCGCCGCCAAGAGATCGTATTCATTGGTGCAGGTATCGATTGGCAGACCCTGAAGGCGCGATTGGACACGTGCCTTGTCCCGGCTGTTGCTGCCAAGGAGCCTGATGACTTGCCAGACTACCCCGATCCATTCCCGATCTGGAAACGGGTGGAGGATGCGGCATGAATTTCGTGCGAGACGTGATCAAGGATGCCGCCATAGGCGTGGGGATCGCGGATGATCCAGAATCGCTCGATACATTCCTGAAACCGGGGTGCGCGGCCGCGATATGGCGTCGGCAAATCCCACCGAGTGTTCAAGGCTGGCTAAACGCACTTGACCCGGACGTTCTGCCGCGCGGTCGTGTCATGCTGCCGACCAGCGCAGTCGCTGAGACGGTCGGGCATCTGTTCGACATGTCCGGTTTGCCGTCTGGACCCGAACGGGACTGGCTGCAGGCAGATATCAGCTTGCTCGCCGACACGTTTGCGGACCTGATGTCTGCCGCTTTACTGCGGCTGCGTCTGGATGTGGTGACGACCAACGCCTGCCGCAAGTTCCACATCGACGCCGTAACCGCGCGATTGGTCTGCACCTATCGTGGCACCGGAACACAGTACGGCGTGTCGCCCCGTGGGAACGCGCCGGGACGCGTGTTTACTGTCCCAACGGGCGCTCCGATCCTGCTGCGCGGAACACTTTGGCCCGCCGCCCAGCCGTCGTCCGGCCTGTTGCATCGCTCGCCCCCGATCGAGGGCACTGGCGAAACCCGTCTCGTGCTTGTGCTGGACCCCATATCTGAGCCGGACGGTGAGGAGTGAGCGCAACCTCTGCCAATCATGCAGTTGATTGTCCGCATTGAACGCTGAGCCAACAATACAGAAAAAAGAGGCCGCCCTGTTGGACGGCCTCTCTCAATTTCAGCGGTACAAGCTTCTGCGGAGCAGAAACCCTGATTACATCATGCCGCCCATGCCGCCCATGTCGGGCATTGCAGGTGCGCCGGCACCTTCTTTGGCGGGCTTGTCAGCCACCATCGCTTCAGTGGTGATCAGCAGCGAAGCAACCGAAGCTGCGTCTTGCAGGGCTGTACGCACCACTTTGGCCGGGTCGATCACGCCGAAGTTGAACATGTCGCCATATTCTTCGGTCTGAGCGTTGAAGCCAAAGGTCACGTCGTCGCTTTCGCGGATCTTGCCAGCCACAACGGCGCCATCGACACCGGCGTTTTCAGCGATTTGACGCAGAGGCGACTCGATAGCCTTGCGCACGATCGAGATACCGACGTTCTGGTCGTTGTTCACACCGGTCAGGCCGTCAAGCGACTTGGCCGCCTGAACCAGGGCAACACCGCCGCCCACAACAACACCTTCTTGCACAGCAGCGCGGGTCGCGTTCAGGGCGTCATCGACACGGTCTTTGCGCTCTTTCACTTCGACTTCTGTCATGCCGCCGACGCGGATAACAGCAACACCGCCTGCCAGTTTGGCAACGCGCTCTTGCAGCTTCTCACGGTCGTAGTCCGACGTGGTTTCTTCGATCTGGCCGCGGATCTGGGCAACGCGTGCCTCGATCTCGGCTTTCTCGCCGTTGCCGTCGATGACTGTGGTCTCGTCCTTGGTGATCTGAAGACGCTTGGCGGTGCCCAGCATGTCCATGGTCACGTTCTCGAGCTTCATGCCGAGATCTTCGGAGATCACTTGGCCGCCGGTCAGGATCGCGATGTCTTGCAGCATGGCTTTGCGGCGGTCGCCGAAACCAGGTGCTTTGACAGCTGCGATCTTCAGGCCGCCGCGCAGTTTGTTGACCACGAGGGTCGCCAGCGCTTCGCCTTCAACGTCTTCGGCGATGATCAGCAGAGGCTTCTGCGACTGGATCACCGACTCGAGCAGCGGAACCATGGGCTGCAGCGACGACAGTTTCTTTTCGTGCAGCAGGATCATGCAGTCTTCGAGCTCGGCGGTCATTTTGTCCGCATTGGTCACGAAGTAAGGCGACAGGTAGCCACGGTCGAATTGCATACCTTCGACAACGTCGGTTTCTGTTTCCAGACCCTTGTTCTCTTCAACGGTGATGACGCCCTCGTTGCCGACCTTCTGCATCGCGTCTGCGATCTGCTGGCCGATCTCGGCTTCGCCGTTGGCGGAGATGGTGCCGACCTGTGCCACTTCGGCACTGTCGTTCACTTCACGCGAGGCTGCCTTGATGGCTTCAACCACTTTGGTGGTCGCCATGTCGATGCCGCGCTTGAGGTCCATCGGGTTCATGCCAGCGGCAACCGATTTCATGCCTTCCTTGACGATGGCCTGGGCCAGCACGGTTGCGGTTGTTGTACCGTCACCTGCTTCGTCATTGGTGCGCTGGGCCACTTCTTTGACCATTTGCGCGCCCATGTTTTCGAACTTGTCTTCCAGTTCGATTTCCTTGGCGACCGATACACCGTCCTTGGTGATGCGGGGTGCGCCGAAGGATTTGTCCAGTACCACGTTGCGGCCTTTGGGGCCCAGCGTCACTTTGACGGCGTCAGCCAGAATGTTCACGCCGGCCAGCATGCGCCCGCGGGCATCTGTGTCGAACTTGACGTCCTTTGCCATGTATTTTCTCCTTTGAGAATTAGGGAATGAAGATCAGAGAAACGCGGACGCGCTTACTCGATGATCCCCATGATGTCGGATTCTTTCATCATCAGCAGCTCTTCGCCGTCGATGGTGACCTCGGTGCCGGACCATTTGCCGAACAGCACCTTGTCGCCGGCTTTCACACCCATTTCGATCAGCTCACCGCTGTCTTTGCGGGCGCCGGGGCCTGCAGACACGATTTCGCCTTCGCTGGGCTTTTCCTTGGCGCTGTCGGGGATAATCAGCCCACCAGCGGTTTTCTCTTCGCTTTCCGTGCGGCGTACAAGCACGCGGTCATGAAGCGGTTTCAATGCCATCTTTGCAGCTCCTTGAGGCTCAAAGTTACTCCCTTGGCCCCCGGATCGGGGACCGTTAGCACTCAGCATGTTCGAGTGATAACGTTGCGTATCTAGGGAAGGCTCAACCATGAGTCAACCAGTGTCGCCGCCATAATTTTGCAAAGATTTTTGACACATCCTTGGCAATGGGGCGGAGCTGACTTAGCGTTCGGTGCGGGCGGACAAAAAAGGAAATGCAGGATGGTTCGACAGCTTTTGTTGGCTTTGTCATTTATGGCGCCCTTGGCGGCACATGCCGCGTGCACCGGAACTGATCTGCGCCCCACACTTGATGATGCCGCGCAGGATGAGATTGCTTCGATTTCGACCAACCTGCCATTTTCCGAGGGAAACCATTGGCGCGCGGTCCGGGACAACCAAGTGATCAACCTTGTCGGCACGATGCATATCTTCGATGCGCGTATGGAGGCTATTGTGGACCGGTTGGAACCGGTGGTTGAAACAGCCGACCTGTTGATGGTCGAGATCACCGCCAAGGAAGAAGCGGCGTTGCTGAATGCCATCGCGACCGATCCGTCCATCGCGTTCCTGTCAGATGGCCCAAGCCTGATTGACCTTGTTTCGCCCGAAACCTGGACCGTGTTGTCCGAGGCGGCGCAGGCCCGCGGCGTGCCGCCCTTCATGGCTGCAAAATACCAGCCATGGTTCCTGTCACTGACATTGGGAATAGCGCCCTGCGCCATGGCTGATCTGCATGCCGGTAAGGTTGGGCTGGACAAGATGGTCATGGCCCGGGCCACTGCGGCGGACGTACCCATCGTCGAATTGGAGACCCATCAGGATTTGATCGCGCTGCTTGGATCGGAGCCGATTGAAGAACAGGTGCGGTTTTTGCCGATGATTGCTCAGATGGAGCAGTTCATCGTGGATTCGACCGCGACAACTGTCGAAAGCTACTTCGATGAGAAGCATGGCGAGCTTCTTGCATTCTCACGTGTGTTTTCGCGGGGTCAGGTCGATCTTCCTGATGGCGAGTTTGACGTGCTGTTTGACGACATGATGGAGGAGTTGCTGGTCCAACGGAATCTGGCGTGGATGGACCGGATCGATGCACGCACTGAAGCCAATATCGTCATCGCTGTGGGTGCTGCGCATTTGTCCGGCGACTCCGGCTTGCTGCAGCAACTGTCAGATCGTGGGTTTGAATTGGAGCGTATGCCGTTCTGAGCGCTGCATGGCGTTGGCCCGCAATCAACAAGCCTGACTAGCCCCCAAGAACCTGCCCAGACTGCGCCACCGCTTCGGCCCCCTTGGGCGTCAGGCCATAGACGCCCTTTTCGACCTTTTCGAACCAGCCGTAATGATCGTCGCGCATCATCGCTGTCGCCCGGGTCACACCCGTCTCACGTGCAACATCTGCGCCCTTGCTGGCGCCGACTTCGTACAGAAACAGCGCCAGCTTCAGCGCGTCCTGACGATAGGCGGTGATCAGCCCCACGCGGGTCTGCCCCCCGTCGTTGGGATCACCCTGCCGGGCAGCAAATTCTTTGAGCAACCGGCCCTGCCGCTTGGCGTTCTTGCGGGGTGCATAGAGGCCGGGATCACAATGGACCTGTACCAGCCCATCGGACAGGCGCACGGTCAAAAGGCCAAGTCCAAGGCGACGACACAGGCGCGTCATGTCCTTGGTCGCCTTGAGGAAGCGTTTTCCCTTGCCCCGTTCGACGGCCATATAAACATCGTCGCTGACCCCAAGCCGGGCGACACATTGGTGTACAAGCGCCAGTGAAAATCCCAGCTTCAACTCGACAATGACTGGCGGTTCTCCACCGCGCACGGCCACGACATCGGCGGCCCCAACCTCGGACTTCACCACGTACCCTTGCCCTTCGAGAAAGGTTTTGACGGGTGGGTAGAGGTCGGTTTCGCGGGCTGTCACGTTTGTTTCCAAGCAGTTGGCCCGTGCGAGGAAACCCCACGCACGGGACCGTTGGCAAGCCCTATCGCCCGCCGGTGCGCCCGGGAAAGCGCGGAGGACGCCCGCCGCGCACCTGCGTGTGCAGGACGTGGTCAGGCCTGCGGTTGACGCTTGGCCGCTGTGCACCGGGTTTGCGAGGTTGTGATGTCGTGCGGGTGTCGCCCAATTTCAGGGCTCTTTTCTTGGATATGGGCATGGGGTGCCCCTTCTGTCTGAATTGGATGGGACTGCACATACGTGCAGAACGATCCCCGCAGATGCGGGTCAGGCAGGCTTGTCCATTGGAAAACACTCCTCTGAAAAGGTGCGCGTATCGTGCGCGGAACAGGTGGGCAGTCAGGCCAGCTTGTTCATTTTCAGAGCACTCCTTGGTTTGTGTTTCGCAATCATACAACAGATCGTCAGGCGCGACAATTGCACTCTGACCGGCCCCCGTGACACGCAGGCCAAGCTTGCTATAAGGGCGCCAAATTCTCTTCTCCCAAAGGAATCCCCATTATGACAACGCTCGTTTTTGGCCACAAATCGCCTGATACGGACTCCACCGGTTCGCCCATCATCTGGGCGTGGTATCTGAATGAGATCAAGGGCGTTGAGGCCGAGCCTGTGCTGCTGGGTGAGCCCAACACGGAAGCCGCCTTTGTTCTTGAGAAATGGGACTTGCCCAAGCCGCGCATCATCAGTGCCGTGGACGCGGACCAGCCGGTTGTCATCGTCGACACCAACAACCCGGCCGAGCTGCCCGACGCCATCAACGATGCCGATATCACCGCCATCATCGACCACCACAAGCTGGTCGGCGGTCTGGAAACCAAAGGTCCTATCGATATCCGCATCGAGCCGCTGGCCTGCACCGCTACCATCATGTGGAAGATGATCGGCAAGGACATGGCGCAGATGCCGAACGGTGTGAAAGGCGCGATGCTGTCCTGCATTCTGTCGGACACGCTGGAATTCCGCTCGCCCACCACCACGCAGGAAGACAAGGCGATTGCCCATGATCTGGCGAAAGATCTGGGTGTCGATTTGTCGGCCTATGCGTCAGAGATGTTCGAGGCGAAATCGGACGTATCGGCCTTTTCTGATGCCGAGCTGCTGCGGATGGACAGCAAGGAATATGCCGTCGATGGCACGCAATTCCGCGTGTCGGTTCTGGAAACCACTGCGCCCAAGCTGGTTTTGGACCGCAAGGACAGCCTGATGGCGTCCATGGTCGATGTGGCGAAAGAGGATGGCGCGGACGAAGTGCTGTTGTTCGTGGTCGACATCCTGAACGAGGAAGCCACCATGCTGATCCCCAATGATCGGGTGAAAGGCGTGGCCGAGAAGAGCTTTGATGCCACCGTGTCGGGCGACACCGTCGTCCTGCCCGGCATCATGAGCCGGAAAAAGCAGATCATACCGAACCTCAAGGTCTGAGGTTGCGTGGCGGAGGACACCTTCGCCTTACAGATTGAAGATGCGCAAGGTAGGCGGATCAGTGGTCCGCCTTACTTTTTTGTGCCACCGTTGCTGCGGGAGGACATCATGCGCACCATCAAGACCGAAAAAGACGGCCGGATCGGCCGCATCATCCTGAACCGCCCAGACGTGATGAATGCCATCGACGACGATCTGCCGCACGAATTGCAGGCCGCGGTCGAAGCGTTTGATGCGGACAGGGACGTGCATGTGATGGTACTGTCCGGAGCGGGCCGCGCCTTTTGCGCCGGCTATGACCTCGCGCACTATGCGCAGGACCCGGACAACAAGATCACGCAAGAGATGCCGTGGGACCCGATGCAGGACTATCAATTCATGTGGGCCAATACGCAGTGTTTCATGTCGCTGTTCCGGGCCATGAAGCCGGTCATCGCGAAAGTGCACGGTTTTGCCGTCGCTGGCGGATCGGATATCGCCCTGTGTTGCGACATGGTGGTGATGGAGGATGACGCCCAGATTGGCTACATGCCCGCCCGTGTTTGGGGCTGTCCGACGACGGCCATGTGGGTTTACCGGCTGGGACCGGAGCAGGCCAAACGGATGCTGCTGACCGGCGACAAGATCACAGGGACGGAAGCGGCTGAGATGGGGTTGGTGTTGAAGGCCGTGCCAGTCGATCAATTGGATGCCGAGGTTGAAGCGCTTGCCGCGCGCATGGCGTCGGTGCCGATCAACCAGCTGGCCATGAACAAGATGGTGATCAACCAGACGCTTGAGGCCACGATCAACCAGACCCAGCGTCTTGCTACCGTTTTTGACGGGATCACCCGGCATTCACCCGAGGGGCTGAATTTCAAGGCCCGATCCGAAGCCGTGGGTTGGAAACAGGCCGTGAAGGAGCGGGACGAGGGCCTGTATGACTGGACGAGAGACCACCCGTTGAACGACCCGGATCGTCGCGCCGACTAGGCCCTTTCGCCCCTGCCCCTGCTGTGGCACACCCCGATTGACCAATTCATACCGGAGGCGTCATGGCCCAGATCATCACTTCCCTGTCCGAGATCTCGGATCGTTATGACGCGTTGTTTGTCGATCTGTGGGGCTGCGTCCACAACGGCGTGCATGCCCTGCCCGAGGCCGTGGCCGCGTTGCAAGCGTATCGGGCCAAGGGCGGCAAGGTGGTGCTGGTTACAAACTCACCCCGTCCCCGCGCAGGTGTGACAAAGCAGTTGGTGCATTTTGGTGTGCCGGATGATGCCTGGGACACGATCACCACGTCAGGCGACAGCGCGCGCGCGGCCATGTTCCGGGGATTTGTTGGGTCCAAAGTGTATTTCATTGGGCAGCCGGGCGAAGAGAAATTCTTTGAGCCCATTGGCGTTATCCAGGATCCGGTGAAGATCGAGATGGTGCCCTTGCAGGAGGCCGAAGGGATCGTGTGCACCGGTCCACGCGACCCGATGGCAGACCCGGACGTGATGCGCCCCGAGTTTCTTATGGCCAAACAACTGGGGCTCAAGCTGCTCTGTGCCAACCCCGACATCGTTGTCGATCGTGGCGAGGTCCGTGAATGGTGCGCGGGTGCATTGGCGAAGCTGTATACCGAGATGGGCGGCGAGAGCCTGTATTTCGGAAAGCCCCATCCACCGATCTATGACTTGGCACGCCGACGGCTGGCAGAGCTTGGCGTGGATGTGCCCGACAGCGGTATTCTGGCCATCGGTGACGGTGTGTTGACCGATATCGCGGGTGCGATGGGAGAGGACATTGATTCTCTGTTCATTTCAGGTGGATTGGCAGCGGCGGAAACCAAAACGTCGCACCAGCCGGATCCAGATGCGCTAAGCTCCTACCTTGAAAAGGAAAAAAGCGCGCCGACCTTTGCGATAGGGCATTTGCGCTGACCTACTTTTAGCTTGCTTTTCTGCGCGCGCAAAGTAATTAGATTGCGCGAATACCGAATAAATGTTCGGAAAATTACCGGAGCAAGCTCATGTTGGACAATATGCCCCGCGGCACGATCTGTATCGAAGACATCGAAATGGGGATGTCCCGCCACCTGCGGAAAGTCGTCACGGACGAAGACATCGAGATGTTTGCGCAGGTCTCGACCGACCGGAACCCGGTACACCTGGATGACGACTATGCCCGCGACACGATCTTTCAGGGGCGTATCGCGCATGGGATGCTGACCGCCGGTCTGATCTCAGCCGTTATCGGTGAACAGCTTCCAGGGCATGGCACCGTCTATATGGGCCAATCGTTGAAGTTTCTGGCCCCGGTGCGTCCGGGCGACATGGTCTATGCCGAGGTCAAAGTAATCGACATCGACTTTGCCAAGCGCCGCGTGAGGCTGGATTGCCACTGTGCCGTGGACGGCAAGAAGGTGTTGATCGGCGAAGCAACGGTACTCGCACCGTCGCGGAAGTTCGACTAAACCTCTCATTTAAAACGGCTTTGGGGGCTCTGCCCCCGGCCTTCGGCCTCCCCGTGGTATTTTCAGTCAGAAGAAACGGGTCCTTGCCCTTGTCTGACCGCTTGGCTAGGCAAGGGTCATGAAGATCATTCGGGACTACCAGTTTGTTGATGCCGTCGACCGGGGGGCCAGCGTCGCCATCGGCAACTTTGATGGCGTGCATGTGGGTCATCGGTCCGTTATTGATCTGGCCCAGTCGGCGGCCCCGGACGCGCCATTGGGCGTGTTGACGTTCGAGCCGCATCCCCGTGAGTTTTTTGCGCCGGATGCCCCACCCTTCCGCCTGATGAGCCAGGCCGCGCGCGCGAGCCGCTTGGAGAAGATGGGTATCCGCTATCTCTTTGAATTGCCTTTTCATTCCGGGTTGGCAGGGCTGAGCCCGGAAGAGTTCGCGCAGGATGTCATTTGCGACGGGTTGGGCCTGTCTCACGTCGTGGTGGGGGCCGATTTCTGTTTTGGCAAGAAGCGTGCGGGCACCGCCGCAGACATGAAGCGTTTTGGGCGGGAGATGGGGTTTGGCGTGACTGTCGCGCCCTTGTTGGAACGCGCCGACAACACCGTATCCTCGACCGCCATCCGTCAAGCCTTGTCCGATGGCAGACCGCAGGATGCAGCGGACATGCTGGGGCACTGGCACCGGATCGAGGGGCCGATCATCGGGGGCGAGCAGCGCGGGCGTACCTTGGGATATCCGACAGCGAACATGTCGATTGATGGGCTGCACCCGCCCGCCTTTGGCGTTTATGCTGTTCTTTTCAACGTGTTGGATGGGCCTCATGCGGGTTCGTATCATGGGGTTGCGTCACTGGGTGTGCGCCCGATGTTTGGGGAAAACCGACCGAACCTTGAGACCTTTGTCTTTGATTTTTCAGGTGATTTATACGGTGCGCCGGTGTCTGTCGCCTTGGTTGCGCATCTGCGGGGCGAGGTGAAATTTGACAGCGTGGACGCATTGGTTGAGCAGATGGATACCGACAGTGCGCAGGCGCGCGCTATCCTGGCTGACCTATGAGTGATCCGATTGACCGTGATGGTCTAACCCCCGTTTTTGGGAGAAAAAATCTATTGCAAAGCTGACCCGCAAGGAGTGGGAAGCGCTGTGTGATGGGTGCGGAAAATGCTGTCTGAACAAGCTCGAAGACGAGGATTCCGGTGAGGTGGCGTTGACCCGCGTGGCGTGCCGGTTGCTGGATGACGACACCTGCCGATGTGCCCATTACGAGACGCGGCATCAATTCGTGCCGGATTGCATTGTGCTCAAACCGTCGAATATCGAAGAGCATTTGTATTGGATTCCAAAGACTTGCGCCTATCGCCTCGTTTATGAGGGCAAGCCATTGTTTGATTGGCATCCGTTGATCTCGGGCACCGCGGACACGGTCCATGCGGCGGGTGTGTCGATGCAGGGGCGCACCTTTAGCGAGTTCGACGTGGCGGACGACGATTGGGAAGACCACATCATTGAAGAGCCGACCTAAAAAGCGCGCGGTGTGTTAACCTTGGGCTTGGGCGACGGAATTGACGTTTTCAGAGGCCCCGATGGCGGCAAATCGCGATGTTTTCCCCTGAAACTGCGTATTTTGCGCCCGCAGAAGTCGCCCGAAACCGAGGGCATTTCGCGAAACTGCACATTTTGCCACCCAAACTGCGGATTTTCCCCAACCTCTTGATAAAGCGTTAAGAAAAAGAGTTAATCCGGGGCGTTACGCCGCGGTATCAGACCGCATTCAGGAAGGTGTGCCAGACCTGCGCCACGGCGTCGGGATGTGTGATCGGTCCCATGTGCCCCACCCCGTCGAACACATGTGATGTGACCCGTGGAAGACGTCGTGCAATGGCATTGTTGACCGGTGCTGCCCAGCGCGACGTGGCACCCCCCATCAGAAGCGCGGGCATGGTCGCCTGTTCGAAACAGCCCGGTGCAAGCAGGCCTGCGCTGTCTTCGATCAGGAACAGGGCGGAATGGCGAACGAAGTGGATGCGGTCCACCATATAGGCGCGGCTTTGGGCCGGGATGTCGTCCCATGCAGGCCCCTCGGCCCAAGCGCGGTTGAAGGCGCGCGCAGCGGCTTCGGTGTCGCCTGTGTCGATGGCCGCGTCGAAATCGGTGGTGTCGCGTTTGTAGTTGGGGCCAAAGTCGGGATCGTCCGCGATGACGGGTGCGAAATAGACGGGTTCATACATCGCCACGCTGCGCACACGCGGCGCATGTTCGATGGCAAGACGCAGCGCCACGGTCGCGCCAAAGCTGTGACCGATGATGTCGATGGGTTCGGTGCCAATATCGTCCATGACCTTGAGCGCCATGGCGGTGGCCGTGTCGTGCATGACCCCCTGCCCGTCCCAATCGCCAGACTTGCCATGGTTGGGCAGGTCATAGGCGTGGAGCGTCAAGCCGTCACCCATAGACTGGGCCACCCCACGCCAGACACCGGAATGTCCAAGCGAGCAGTGGATGGCAAGTGCGGGGCGTGGCCCGGACCCGAAGGTCCGGGCGTGGATATGTGGGATCACAATTTGCCGGAGAGGTGCAAATCGAGGTCTTCGAGCTTGTCCTGGCCCCAGAAGCGCTGGTCCCCGTCCACGATGTAGAAGGGTGCGCCGAAGACGCCCTTGTCCACCGCCTGTTCGAGGTTGGCCGCGTATGTTTCGGCCCCGCTGAGCAGCCCGCTGTCGGCCAGCGACGGATCGAACCCTGCCTCGGTCAGGCAGGCCTTGATCACGTCGTCTTGGGCGATGTCCTTTTCCTCGGCCCAGACGGCGCGCAGGATGGCGTGCACCAATGTCCCGAGGTCACCACCACCTGCATTTTGTGCAGCGATAATGGCGTAAGAGGATGGCGCCGCGTTGGTTGGCCAATGTGCGGGTTTGAGGTTGAACGGCATGTCGTATTTCTTGGCCTGCCGCACAAGTTCCTGTGCACGGTATTCGACCCGGTTGATGTGCCGATCCTTGGGAGGGGTGCCGCCGGTCCGCCCAAACAGAGCGATCACATCCAGCGGTTTGTAGGTCACGGTGGCCCCGTGTTGCTGTGCCAGCGCCTCGAACCGTTTCCCGGCCAGGTAGGTGTAGGGCGACAGCGTTGCAAAATAATAGTCGATATGGGCCATTTTGGTCTCCGATCGTGGGGTCACAGGTTTCGCGGGACGGTAAGCACGTGTTAAGCGGAGTCAACATCACGAATCTGTCACAATCGTGCTGCGCGGGGACACGTCATGCCGAACATCGAAGAGCCCAAGTTGATCTCGGGCAATGCCAATCTGCCATTGGCAAATGCAATTGCGCGGCGCATGTCGCTGCACCGCGGGGTCAACGTTGGGCTGGTGGACGCCCGCGTCGAACGTTTCAACGATGGCGAGATCTTCGTTGAGGTGTTCGAAAACGTGCGGGGCGAGGACATGTTCATCATCCAGCCCACGTCGAACCCGGCCAATGACAACCTGATGGAGCTTTTGATCATGTGTGATGCGCTGCGCCGGTCGTCGGCGGCCCGCATCACCGCCGTGATCCCCTATTTCGGCTATGCCCGTCAGGACCGGCGCACCAAGGCGCGCACGCCGATTTCATCGAAGCTGGTGGCCAACATGCTGGTTGGTGCAGGGATCGAGCGGGTTCTGACCATGGACCTGCACGCGGCCCAGATTCAGGGGTTCTTTGATATTCCGGTGGACAACTTGTACGCCTCGCCCATCTTCGCGCTCGACATCAAGACGCAGTTTGCGGGTCGCTTGGACGAATTGATGATCGTGTCACCCGACGTAGGTGGTGTGGCGCGGGCACGTGAGCTGGCGAAGCGGTTGAACGCGCCGCTGTCCATCGTCGACAAACGGCGCGAGAAGCCCGGCGAAGTGGCCGAGATGACCGTCATCGGCGATGTGACGGACAAGGTTTGCATCATTGTGGACGACATGTGCGACACCGCCGGGACGCTCTGCAAAGCGGCCGAGGTGTTGATCGAAAATGGTGCGAAAGAGGTCCATTCCTACATCTCGCATGGCGTGATGTCCGGCCCTGCCGTTGAGCGGGTCACCAATTCAGTGATGAAGTCGCTGGTGATCACCGACAGCATTCAGCCCACCGACGCGGTGAAAAACGCACCGAACATCCGGATTGTGCCAACGGCCCCAGTCTTTGCCCAAGCCATTCTGAACATCTGGCATGGTACGTCGGTGTCGTCGTTGTTCGAGGCCGAGACGCTGTCGCCGATCTATGACGGGATGTACGCGGCCGAGTGATCACGCGCGCAACAGCCGTGTATCATCTGCACCCCTCAGAGTTGCGGGGGGATGCTCTGGTGCCGCTGTCGACGTTGGAACGTACGCAGCCCGATCTGTATGAGCGCGCGATTGCGAAGTACCGTAACAGGTTGGGATCGCTGCGCCGTCCTCTGCCTGAATTGGGATGCCTTTGGGTTGACTGCGTGCAATTTTCGACCGTGCACCCCGAGGATTTGCGGGATGCGATGATCGCAGCGGGTTTTGGTTGGCCCGCCCGGGGACGTCAATTTCTGGTGTTTGATGCCGCGCGGTTGGAGGCCAGCGCGACCCGCATCTGGCTGCATCGCGACACGAGCCCCAGGGAAGACATGGCTGCAGCAATGACGGACATTGTTCCGTTTTCCACTGACCGTTTGCACCATTTGCGCGCCGTGGCGGATGGCACACGGGCCTATCTGACTGAGATGGCGCAGCTTGGGCGCAGGCCGCTCTTGTTCGTTGGCGTGCCGCACATCCTGCATCGGGGGCCAGTGTCCCTTGCTGGAAGTAAACTGTTAACCATCTGATCCTGCCCAGCAATGAAGCATGGTGTCTTTGCGGGGCCACGCTGCCTGCATGACATCTGGACAGCCCCGCCGCGTTGCCCGAATATCCCTGCAAAACAATGGGGAGATTTCACATGAAGACCTTTGTAACGGCCGCCATCCTATCAGTCGCAGCCACCGGTGCCTTTGCGGCGGGCCATTGTGCGGCTGGCAAGACGCTGACCGAGGGCACGTTGACCATCGCAACCGGAAACCCGGCCTACTACCCCTGGGTTCTGAATGATGCGCCCGAGGCGGGCGAAGGGTTCGAGGCTGCCGTGGCCTATGCGCTGGCCGAAGAGATGGGATTTGGCGCCGACCAGGTCACGTGGGTGCGCACATCCTTTGACGAGGCGATCCAGCCCGGCGCCAAGAATTTCGATCTGAACATGCAGCAATATTCGATCACGGCAGAACGCGACAAAGTCGTCGATTTCTCGGCCCCCTACTACACCGCGCCACAGGCCGTGATGACCACGACACCCGTTGTCGAGGGCGGCGCAGAGCCGACGCTGGAAAGCCTCAAGGGGCTGAAGTGGGGCGTTGTCGCCTCGACCACAGCGCTGCCCGTAGTGATGGAGCAGATCGCGCCCGATGCCAGCCCGCTGGTCTATGACGACAATGCCAACGTCACCGCCGCCATGAAGGCGGGCCAGATCGATGCGGCCCTGTTTGACCTGCCCACCGCCCTGTTCACCGCTGCGGTCCTGATGGACAATGGCGTGGTGCTGGGTCAGTTCGATCCATCGGCAGCCGAGAACCCTGACCAGTTCGGGATGCTGATGCCCGAAGGATCCGAGCTGAAAGCCTGTGTCGATGAGGCGCTGGCCGCGATGACCGAAAGCGGCAAGCTGGGCGAGATCGAGGCGCAGTGGCTGCAGGAAGCCACCGGGGTTCCGCTGATCAAGTGACAAGACGGGCCGCGTATGAGGCGCAACAGAAACGTCGCGCCAATCTGATTGCAGGGGTCAGCACGGCAATTGTGCTGGCCCTTGTCGTGTTCCTTGTGCCGCTGGCCCCGGGCTGGGAGGCGGTGCGCGCCTCGTTCTTCAATGGCGAGGTGTTTGTGCGGGTCTTTCCCGACCTGTTGCGCGCCTTCGTGCTGGACGTGGCCATTTTCGCGTGGTCGGTGCCCCTGATCTTTGGCCTGGGCCTTGCCATTGCATTGGCGCGAGGGAACACCAACCCGGCCCTGTTTCCCCTGCGCATCTTTGGTGCGGTTTATGTCGACCTGTTTCGTGGCATTCCGGTGGTTCTGCTGGTTTATCTGGTGGGCTTTGGCATCCCGGGTCTGGGCCTCGCCCGTCCGTGGAACTCCCCTTACATCTGGGGCACCGTGGCGCTGGTGCTAACCTATTCAGCCTATATTGCCGAGGTGTTGCGGTCCGGCATTGAGAGCATCCATGCCAGCCAGCGCAACGCCGCCATCTGTCTGGGCCTGAGCGAACGGGACACGATGCGCTATGTCATCCTGCCCCAAGCCATCCGTCGCGTGGTGCCTGCCAACATGAACATGCTGGTCGCCCTACAAAAGGACGTGGCACTCTTGTCGTTCATAGGCCCCGTGGAAATCCTGCGGCAGGCGGGCATATTCAAATCGCTGCTGGCAAACTTCACGCCCTATGTGGCAGCCGCCGTCATCTTTCTGTGTGTCACCGTGCCTGCCACGCGTTATGCCGACTACCTGATGAACAGGGACCGCGATGCCCGAACCTAGACTGTCGCTGCGTGGCGTGACCAAGAGCTTTGGCGATGTTCAGGTGCTCAAAGGCATCGATATGGACATCGCACCCGGTGAGATGGTGTGCCTGATCGGCGCGTCCGGGTCGGGCAAATCCACGCTGTTGCGCTGCATGAACGGGTTGGAGCCGGTGGATGACGGTGAAGTGCGCCTGGATGGCGTCGATATCGCCGAGCCGGGCTTTGACCTGACGCCCATCCGCCAGCGCATCGGGATCGTGTTCCAGAGCTTCAACCTGTTCCCGCACATGACGGCCTATGACAACGTCGCCCTCGCCCCTCGCCGCGTGCTGGGCGAGGATGCACGGGAGCGGATCGAGGCGTTGTTTGCGCGCTTTGGGTTGGCGGATCACATACGCAAATATCCCGACCAGCTGTCAGGTGGGCAGCAGCAGCGGGTGGCCGTAATTCGCGCGTTGGCGATGCGGCCGCAGACGATGCTGCTGGACGAGATCACCTCGGCCCTTGATCCGGAACTGGTGGGCGAGGTGCTGGATGTGCTGCGGAAACTGCGAGACGACGGCATGACGATGGTGCTGGCCACGCATGAGATGGCCTTTGCCCGCGACGTGGCAGACCGCGTGGTGTTCATGGATCAGGGTGTGGTGGCGGAGGAAGGGGCGCCGGAGCGGATATTCTCGGCCCCCGAGCGGGAGCGGACGCGGCGGTTTCTGGCGAGTGTGCCGCGGTAGCTGTTACAGCTTCGGATGTCCGGTCAGAGCCCAAAGTGTTTGATGCTGCGAACAGTTCGAATGTCTGGACATGCTTGCAGCACTGCTCTCGTGCCGTTCCAAATGGCATCGTTGAACCCGAGCGGCTTTGCAGGTCAATATACCGATTGATATGTATCAACGGCTGATTGCCTCACCATTGTTACCCTCGGTTTGCGAACAGGGAACTCAACGCACTGAACCGAGAGGCATATGATTATGTCACCGATGCTCTTTATCTGCCTCTTCTTCGCGGGTTTCGGAGTTTTCCTGATTGGAGCGGGTGTGATCTGGTGGGTTTCCTTACAGGCCAAAAAACTTGCCCACGAAAGCAGAGAGTAAAGCCGCGACCGCGGCTTCATTTTTGATTTCGTTCTTGGCTGTTGAATGCCGAAACGATCCTTAAGGCAAAACCGTGACACGTTATTACCTGGACGATAATGCAACCGATCTGACCGATTTGCAGAAACGGCTGGAAACGTCCGATCTGATTCCAAGCCATGAGCCTTTGCTTGATGAACTCGACGTCAAATTTGCCGCTCTTCGGACCGCAGGCATAGAGTCGCTCGCGGATCTTCGCACCGCGCTCAAGTCATCAACCTCGCTGGCATCCTTATCGACAGCATCCGGTGTCGACCCGGGTTACCTTCAGTTACTCAAGCGGACGCTTGGTGGCTTCTTCCCGAAACCAAGATCCCTGAATGAGATTGACTGGCTGGAAGGGAGTTTTGTCTCGCGTCTGAAAGAGGCGGGCCTCACAAACACCAAGGAGCTGTTCGATGCTGCGCAAGATGGTGTAGATTTGCTGGCGACCAAAGTCGACGTGGACGTCGCCGAATTGATGGAACTCGTCGCAATCTCTGATCTGTGCCGGGTTCAGTGGGTCAGCCCGAAATTCGCGAGAGCACTGCTGGCCAGCGGCCACATCAATGCCGCCTCCGTTGCCAAGGCCGATCCTGAGAGCCTGTGTGACGCGATCGTGGACGCGAACAAGTGCAGCAAATTCTACAAGGGCAAGGTGGGCTTGAGAGATGTCAGGCGACTAGTGGCGGCAGCGGCGTATGTTCCCAGGCACTGAATGACTGGTTTGATTGCGGACGCCCTGACGCATTCCTGGCTCGACTTGATCTTCGACTGTCATCGCCGCAACCAACGGTCAACGAGAGCGTTTCAAAGTTCGTCGCATATGGAGAAAGTCCTTGGAAACCAATGAACTGCATCGTGGTCGGCTTATCGACCACCTCCAGCTTGTTGTACGCGACCTGCAAGCAAGCCTTAACTTCTACACAGCCGTTCTGACGGTGTTGGACATCCCCATCGTGAGCACGGACAAGGACTATTTCTGGGCTGACGAACTCGTCGTATCCTCGGCTGAAAGCCCAACGGCTCTTGGTGTTCTAACCGGACGTCACCACCTTGCCTTCCAGGCAAAGAACCGTGCGACAGTGGATGCGTTTTATCGTGCAGCCATGGATCATGGTGGACGCGACAACGGTGCACCCAGCGAGCGCGCATATCACCCAGGCTACTATGCTGCTTTCGTGCTCGACCCCGACGGAAACAACATCGAGACGGTGTACCATGGTGAGGCACGGCGTAGCGCGCGGTCGGTTACGATCGCATTTTAGTGAGCCGACACGAACTCTTGCGGGCAGATGCCAGCTTTGTTCGCGATCTGTGAGTTTGGAACCTCCACGAGGTAGCAGACGCGGCGAATGTCCGGAATGGCGCGTTGAGATATGCAGGCGCTCATGGAAACGCCCTGGCCACAGATACTCAGATCCGACCATGAGGTCGTCTCCCATCCACGTTTCCACCGACGCTCGCCTTTTGATCTGACCAGACGCCATGACGTCGACGACTTTCATCTTCACCACGTCACAGCCTACTGTCGATTGCCACGTTAAAGAGCGCCAAGTCGCGATGGTCCTCCGAACCGCCATGCCCTTCTACAACGACAACCCGACGTTGACGGAACATTGTATCGCAGAACATAATTCGCATCCGGGTTCCGCAGCGAATATTTCTCACAACCAGCGAACGACTTTCGGCACGAGATGGAACGACAGCTATCAAGGGCCCAAACTTCAAGTCATCCATTTCAGACACTTCGCGGCGCACGCGACTGGATCAATGGTTTCGATTTTGAGTGCGTCACGCACCGCTGTGACCACTTGCACCATTCCTGCGCAGCCGAGAATGACTGCGGCGATGTCGTCGTCTTGCTCGGCCCGCAAGGCTTCTTCCTTGATCGTTCGCGCAGAGCACATCGGATCGGCTTCGAGTTCCAGAACTGGGACATTCGAAGCGCGTACCTTCGCCACAGCATGTCCGAGCCCCTGGTTTCGAATATTTGCTTCCAATACCGGGACAGACACCGCAAGCGTTGTCACAACACTGAACCGCCAACCCCGCATTGCAGCGTAGTGATAAGACGCTTGGCCAATCCCGATGACAGGGCAAGACACGCGTTGTGACGCCTCTTGGAGAGCCGTGTCGTCAAAACACCCGATGATGATCCCCTCCGCACCTTGGGCGGACGCGCGATCAACGAGATCGAGCAGATGCGGTGCGGCGGCCTCTCCATCTTCTGGCCCTTGTATCGAGGGTGATCCTTTTTCTGATGTCCAACCTTCGAACGTCAGATCGGGCGCGGCACTTTGGGCCACTGACACCATGGCCTCTGTCATGCTGGTGGTGGAGTTAGGGTTGATAATAACAATCGCCATCAAACCATGCCCTGGCCCGCATCAGACCCTTGTTGTGCGCGGCGACGGTTCAAAATCCAGACCACCAACAGGAAGGTCGCGATGACAAGCAACGAGAACACCGTCGTTAGAGTGCCAAGGGCAAAAAGCACGGGTGTTGTTACGTTCGTCGTCATCCCGAAGATTTCGAGCGGTAATGTGTTGTAGCTGCCTGAGGTCAGAAGCGTCCGCGCAAATTCGTCATAGCTCAGGGTGAAGCCGAAGAGCGCGACCCCGATGAGTGAAGGCGCGATGATGGGCAAGACCACGTGGCGGATGACTTGCCACGGGCTGGCCCCGAGGTCGCGCGCGGCTTCTTCATAGGAGCGGTCAAACCGGTTGAAGACTGCGAACATGATCAAAAGGCCGAACGGTAAGGTCCAGGTCAGTTGAGCGCCGAAACCAGAGGTCGACCAATGCACGGGCAAGCTTGACTGGGACCAGATGAGGCCGACGCCAAGGGAGATGAGGATCGACGGGATCACCAGTGATGTGATGATCAGGTAGAACAGGATCGCGGACCCGGCAAAGCGTTTGCGGAACGCCAATCCCCCCATGACTGAGACCACAACTGTGGTCACCATCACCATGAGCCCGAGGATGAAGGACCGGGAGAAGGATCCCCAAATGTCGCCCACCGCCTGTTGCTCGAAGAGGTCCCGGAACCAGTGAAGTGAGACCCCGCGCATCGGGAAAGTCAGCCCGCCACCTGCCCCTTGAAACGATAGGATGCCAATGGTCAGCGTGGGGCCGTAGAGAAAGATCAGAAACAGGACGAAGAAGGCGCTGAGAACGTAGAAGGATCTGGGGCGTGGCTCCATGCTCAAAGCTCCTTCCTGATATCGACGAACCGCAACAGGGTTCCGATGAGAAGCAGCACCGTGATCAGCAGGATCACAGCGGTGGCAGAGGCCGAGGGGTATTGCAGTAGGCCGATATCGTTCTGGATCATCCGGCCTACATTGGCCGACTGAGACCCGCTCATGAACCGCACGGTGATGAAGTCGCCCATTACCAGCGCCACGACGAAGATCGTCCCAATCATAATGCCCGGTTTGGTCAGGGGGATGGTCACGTGCCACAGCGTCTGCCAGCCGGTGGCCCCCGCATCCGCTGCAGCCTCGATCAGGGATTTGTCTATCCGCATCATCGTGTTGAAGATCGGGACCACCATGAACAGCGTGTATAGATGCACGAAGGCGAGGATCACGCTGAAATCACTGAAGAGCAGCCACTCAAGCGGCTCATCGATCACACCCATCGAGACCAGCGTTGAATTTGCGATCCCGTTGCGGCCCAGAAACGGGATCCAGGAAATCATGCGAATGATATTCGAGGTCAGGAAGGGGATCGTGCAGAGCAAGAACAGCACGATCTGCCATGTCAGGCTGCGGATATGGAAAGCAAGGTAGTAGGCGACGGTGAAGCCGATCAGCAAGGTGAAAACCCACGTCATGACCGCGTATTTGAACGTGTTCAGGAACACCCGATAGGTGACGTCAGAGGTAAGCAGAAACTGGTAATTGTCGAATTGGAATGCTGGATAGATCGACCATTCCGTCGCGCCCCAGAAGCTGACGACGATGATCATTGCAATGGGCGCGACCAGAAAGACGAGCAGCACAAGCGACAGCGGGGTCGCCAAAAGCCAACCTATGACCGAATTGTTGCGCAAACCTGCCTCTGTTGTCTTTATCGTTGCTCGGAGATGCCGGAGGGCCGCAGCTCTCCGGCAAGCATCGCCTAGGCTGCGATGAACTCGTTCCATTTGCGGACCATGTACTGGTTCTCGTCCATCACCGCGTTCCAGCAGGCCACGGCGCCCATGCGGTCGTAGAAAGACCCGCCGTCGCGCACGGCGCCGGCTTTTTCCATGACGTCACCGAATGGGTTGGCGATGTCGCCCTGGGCCGCTTTGCCCTCGAACCAGAAGCCCCATTCGTCGTTAGACATGAAGGTTTTGGAGGTTTCAGGCACAGCGGAATAGTAACCCTGACGCATCAGGAAGCCGCCAACCCAGCCGGAGAGGTACCAGTTGATGTATTCATAGGCCGCATCCAACTCCATGCCGGACAACGAGGCCGAAAGGCCAATACCACCCCCCAAGAGCGATAGCCCTCTTCCAGCGGCTGATAAACGCATGGGATGCCTTGGCTGCGCACTGCGGTGATGGCTGGCGACCACATGGATTGAATCACGACTTCGCCGGATGCCATCAGGTTCACGGATTCATCGAACGACTTCCAGAAGGCCCGGAATTGCCCGGCTTTCTTCGCTTCGGTGAAGATACCGAGTGTCATGTCGATCTCTTCTTTGGTCATGTTGCCTTTGTCAGGGTAGGTGTATTCACCCATCGACTCGACCACCATGGCCATGTCCATGATGCCGATGGAGGAAATGTCGAGGATCGAGGCCTTGCCTGCGAACTCTGGGTTCAGCAGTTCGGACCAGTTGTTGATCGGACGGCCAATCAGGTCGGGGCGGATGCCCAAGGTATCAGCGTTATAGATCGTTGGGATCAGGGTCATATAGCCTGACTCTTCGTCCACAAAGTCAGTGCCGTTGACGCCGGATGTGAAGCCAACGGTGTGCGGCGCGGTGCCCTGAGCAATCACGCTTTCCGGGGTCAGTTTCCCGTTGCGGAAGATACCCACGATCTTGTCGTAGTTGGCGATCTTGGACGTATCCATCGCCTGCAGGTTGCCTGTGGGCCAGACCTTTTTGCAGATCCAGTATTCGATGTCGGCAATGTCAAAGCTGTCAGGCTGCGTCGCCGCACGCTGGGTCACGCTGTCGGAATCCAGCGCTGTCATCTCCAGCGTAAAGCCCAGGTCTTCCTTGACCTTTTTGGCCACCTCATTCAGGTTCGACACCCCGGTGCCAAACTGACGCAAGGTGATGTTTTTCGTCTCTTGTCCCCATACCATTGGAGCCGGAAGCGCGGCGGCCGCCACCGCCGCGCCACCCGACTTCAAAAGCGAGCGACGCGAATAGCGTACTTTTGAAATTGTCGTCATGTCAGTTTCCCTGTTTTAGGTTTCGTTAACTTGCCAAGGCGTGTGCGGCCTCGGCTTCCCAGTCGAGGCCAATGGCCTCTCCCAAATCCTTCGGGTCACCGAAGAAATCCTTGTCTGAGAGAAGTGCAGTGACCTCTTGTTCGCCTCGAACGACGGCGGTCAGTGCGACATGCGTGCCCTGGTATTCGATATTGGTGATTGTGCCGGGCAGTTTGGCGGTATCCGCAGATGTGACCTGCAAAGCATCAGATCGAATGGCCACCATGCCGTCAGGCATGGACACAACATTGTGCGAGCCTAGGAATCGGGCGACAAACGCCGACTTGGGGGCTTCAAAGACAGACCGTGTTTTGCCAGCCTGTTCAATCTTTGCGTCGTTCATCACGACAATCTCGTCGGCAAGCGCCAAGGCTTCATCCTGGCCGTGGGTCACGTGAACAAAGGTGATCCCAAGTTCGCGCTGGAGTTTTTTCAATTCGGCCCGCATGCGAATACGTAAGAATGGATCAAGGGCCGATAGCGGCTCATCCAGCAGCAGTACATCTGGCTTCGTGATCAGCGCGCGTGCGAGAGCCGCGCGTTGTTGCTGCCCACCAGACAATTGTGCGGGAAGGCGGTCTGCCAAAGCAGTCATATCGACCAGTTCCAGCATCTCTTTCGCCCCGGCATGTCGCGCCGCGGTCTCGACGCCTTGCATGCGTAGGCTGAAGGCGACGTTGTCCAATACGCTGAGATGCGGGAACAGCGCGTAGTTTTGAAACATCATCGCAGTGCCGCGTTTGGCGGGTGGCAAGTGCGAAATGTCTCGCCCGCCGAGGGTGATTGACCCATCCGAGACGTTTTCGTGACCTGCGATCATCCGCAAGGTCGAGGATTTCCCGCAACCGGACGGCCCCAAAAGACAAGCATATGTGCCTGCGTTGAAGTGGTAACTGATCGCGTCAACGGCAACAGTCGCCCCATAGCGTTTTGTCAGGCTGATTAGTTCAAGGTCCAGCTTCTGGCTCATCGTACCCCCAAGGTCGTGAGACCACGCTGGCCGATGAAATTTGGTTCGACCAAGTTGAATCAGACCTTTGCCAAGCTCAGAAATGGCGAGTTGCCCGAAATCGACCAATTGGTGCGAGCATTGTGCAAAATTCAGGCAAAAATTGTATACAATCCGGATTCGTTTTGTGTGAGGTCTTGAGCACCCTCTGCCCGCTGTGCAGGTTGCGACAAGGGGGTGCTGAATGCCGCTTTTAACTGAGCCCAAGCCCGCAACCGTTGAGGAAATCGTTGGTCAATTGACTGAGGCCGTTCACGAACACCGCCTGCAACCCGGTGCGAAGCTGCGTGAAGATGAGGTCTGCGAGATATTTGGTGTCAGCCGTACCATTGTGCGGCAGGCCTTGCGCTCGATGGAATTCGAGGGCCTGCTCACAATTGAAAAGAACAGGGGCGCCTTTGTGTCGAAACCCACGCTGAAAGAAGCGCGAGAGGTCTTTCAAGCGCGTGCATTAATTGAACCAAGTACGGCGCGTGCCGCAGCGGATCGCGCCAATGCCGAAGATATCGTACTGCTTGAGCACCATGTCGAACAGGAGCACGCGGCGCTCGACCGTGGCGAGGCAGGGCTCGCGTTGAAGCTGTCTGGCGACTTTCATCTCGAGATCGCGCGCATGGCTGATCAGCAGACCATCGAACAATTCTTGCGACAGTTGGTGTCCCGCTCGTCTCTGGTCATTGCCTTGTATTGGCGGCGTCGGAATGCGCTTTGCGAAAGCAATGCGCACCACGCCCTTGTAGATGCTTTGCGCAAGGGTGACGGTGATAATGCCGAAGAGCTAATGAAGGGGCATTTGCTCGATATCTTCTCGCAACTTGATCTGCGCGAGCGTGAAGCAGCCACAACCTCGTTAAAGGACGCACTCCGGCGATGATTGAGTATCGCACAGCAACACTGCCAGAGTTGAAGCTGATCCTGGATTGGGCCGGGGATGAAGGCTGGAACCCCGGTCTGGATGATGCGGAGGCCTTTTTCGCAGCGGACCGGGATGGGTTTTTTGTGGCTGTTGACCGGGACGATACTCCGATTGCTGCAATCTCGGTCGTCAATCATACGCCCGATTTTGCATTTCTCGGTCTTTACATCGTACGTCCAGCCTATCGCGGGCGCGGCATCGGGTTTGGCCTTTGGGCGCATGCGATGCAGCATGCACAGCACCGGACGGTCGGACTGGACGGGGTAGAGGCACAGCAACAGAATTACCGCGCATCGGGATTTGTACATGCAGGCGGCACCACACGTTTTACAGGTCATTTACCTGGGCAGCACGATCCGGACATTCGCCGCATACGCTCTGATGACATCCCGGCCTTGATCCAGATGGAGGCCGAGGCCTCGGGCGTGGCAAAACCCACCTACCTGCAGGCATGGTTTTCCGGTGCCTCGACCCGAACCACTATTGTCCTTGAGGATAAAGGCGTTATCGGCGGCTTTTGCACGGTGCGTTCCTGCAGGTCGGGGGCAAAGATCGGTCCTTTGGTCGCCGCAGATACCGAGATGGGGTACAGGTTGATTGCGCACGCAGCGACAACGTTTGATGGGCCTGTGACCTTGGACGTTCCTGAGACATCAGCAGGCTTGGCTGACCTTTGCGAACGTTTCGGGTTGGAGGCCGGTTTCAAAACAGCGCGTATGTATCGCGGGTCTTCTCCAGCCAGGAACCACCCAACTTACGCGGTTACAAGCCTTGAGCTTGGCTGAGGCGTAACAAACCAGACATTGGAAAGCTGACCAGTCTTGGCGGTTTTCGTCCCGCACGACCATCTTGCCGCCTCGCTGTGCTTTTGAGAATGCGGTGATTGTCGGCTATGCAGGCTGCAAGTGCAGCATTCGATTAGACAGCCGAGTGACCACTTGGGGCCGTCCTCATCTGAGCGCTACGGGCTTCGCGGTCTGATGCTGCACATGCACAGAACCAGATGCCGCCTGGCAGCAAGAAATGCGGCCATTCGCGACGTTCGCAGCGAAGTTCACAGGGGCAATTTACAGGTCGCGGACTTTGCTGCCGTTGGACCAATGGCCGCAATGATGTGCGCTTCAGACCTTCGCTTTCCGACGCAACGAAGACGGCGACCGTCCATAGAGCGTCTTAAACACATCATTGAAGCGCCGGACGCTCTGGAAGCCCGCTGCAAATGCGATCTCTGAAAGAGCCAAGTCACCGGCGTCAATCATACGTTTTGCCCGCTGCACTCTGACGGTTGCTGCAAACTGCGATGGGCTGGCTCCCGCATGTTTGGTGAACAGACGCGATAGATGCCGGGAGCCGATTCCGAGAGATGCCGCCAGCTCGTCCACAGTTCGAGCGTCCAGAAAGCCATCTTCAATGAGCCGCATGGCACGGCCCACCGTTGTCGCGGTGCCTCTCCACGCAGGGCTGCCGGGTGCTGTTTCGGGGCGACAACGCAAGCAGGACCGAAATCCTGCGCGCTCTGCTGCCGCTGCGGTTGGATAGAAGGTGACATTGGCGGACTTCGCCGGACGCACCGGACAGACGGGGCGGCAATAGATTTTTGTTGACCTGACACCGGAGAAGAACAGCCCATCAAAAGATGGGTCGCGCGCCAGCCGTGCTTTGTCACATGTTTCAGGATCGGGAAACCGGGGTGAGAGGTCTTTCATATCCGATCTTCACCCAAACCCGTGATCTTGGTCTAGCTGGAATCGGACTCCATCGGGCGATGGCGTCCGATTCCAGCCAGCGGGTTTCGTCAGCACGAGCGATACGTTGGGAAATTCAAAGGTTTCTCATGTCTCAACCACGCCACAACATCTTTTTTGAATTTGCCCTTCTTGTTCTCTTGTCCTTTCTATGGGGCGCGTCATTCACCCTAGTTGAGGTCGCCATCGACACGATCCCGCCTGTGACCATCGTCTTTGGCAGGCTCGTCATAGGCGCCGCTTTGCTTGTGTTTTTCGCCGTTTGGAGTGGAGTTACTTTTCCGCGATCACTTTCACGATGGGGTGCGCTGCTCATTCAGGGAATTTTGCAAAGCGCACTTCCCTTCACGCTTATTAGCTGGGGCCAAAAGCATATCGACAGCGGCCTCGCGGGCTTGCTGAACACCACACCTCCACTGTTCGTCTTCCTGATCGGGTTCTTTCTGCTGAGAGATCGCAGCGCGGGCTTTCGACACATTACCGGCATTCTGTTGGGCTTTGCAGGCGTTATTGTGATCATGGGTCCGGCGGCTTTGGCGGGTGAAGGCAATTCGGTTCTGGGCCAGCTGGCCGTCACGGGTGCCAGTTTTAGCTACGCTGTCGCCGCCATCTACGCGAAACGGTTCTCGGATCAGCCGCCGGTTCTGACCGCCGCATGTTCTATGGCTTTCGCAGCGCTTCTGATGGGCCCGGTGTCTTTCTGGGCCAATGATCCCTTCAGACTTGCACCTACCGCCCCCGCAATCGCAGCGGTCGTTGCTATGGGCGTGTTTTCAACGGCTATCGCCATGACAATCTACTTCCGCTTGGTACGCACACTCGGACCACTGGGCGTCACGGCGGGCAGCTATATGCGGGCCGGCTTCAGCGTCGTTCTGGGCGTCGTTTTACTTGGCGAAGACCTCTCACCGACGCTGACCCTCGGCCTTGTGATGATCTTCGTAGGCGTCGCAATTGTGACAGGTCAGTTGAAGATTCCGATCCGGAAATCCACGGCTCCATAGGAGAAAAGCCATGTATTCTCACCTGTTATGGATGTTGAGACTGTCTTGTTCCGTTGGGCGGGTAGAAAGTGAAAACCTACACAAAACGACCAAGGCCTATAAAGTCATCACGACTGAGGACTTCGGCTATTGACTATCGCGGACAGAACCGATGGCGGATTTCCCGCGTCACCTATCGTTTGATGGGTTCTCAGTGAGAATTCGCTGCGTACCGCTCGAATGACCGGTTTCGAAGCATGGTGAGTTCCCCAATGAGGCTTGGCTGAAAACGCGCGAGGATTTCCCACCCTGGCTCAGGAGATTTGGGCAAGCCAAACGCCCTGAGCTGCTCGGGTGCCTTCGTCGGTCACTACAACCATCAGCGCTATCATGAGAGCTTGCGTAGCCTGACACCCGCCGACGTCTGCACAGGCCGCGGCCACGCAATACTGCTCGAACGCGAAGGACAAAAGGAAAACTATGAGACTGAGGCGCTTGCAGCACGCAAAATCAGCGGCTCAGCTGAAACTAGATGAGCGATGACTCATCAAAGTCAAACTGCCAACAGTCTCAATGTGCTTGATGACGGACAGGCAAGAAAGGTTGACCCGCCCATTCAAATCGGGCCGGTAGCGCAGCACATAGAGAAACCAGAATCGTGTAATCGACTATTCTGACCCGTACGCACTCAGCTCACACTCCATACGAGCTCAGATAGCCGTTTCGCCACATGATCGACTTATGGTGTATTTTTTCCCGCATAGAATTCACATGATTCTGGCTTCAAAACCACAGAGCAGCCATGCTTTCGAAGCTGAAGATTTCCTTTATTTTCAATGTGTCAAGAAATATATAGGCGCGTTGGTGAAATTGTTGGGAGTGACTTTTGATCAGCTTCATACTACCTTAACGGGAGTAACTATTGATTTTCCGTTTTGTTCACAAATTGCAGGTCTTTCAGAAGATGTATTCCCTGCCACCTAAATTCGATCGCTTTTCCGAAATGAGTGGTGGTGCATTGGTGTCCTCCTCCCATCTTACGCTTTCAACGTCGCGATCAAGCAGCTACGCAATAGGCTATGGCCAAGGCATATTTCATCAACGCGACGCCCCTCTCCATGACGGTCAACCTGAACGCAGCCCCGACAAACAATCCATTGGCCGGCTTCGAAATCGTCACAAAACGTCAAATGCCTGTAGTGAAATACAATTCATGGCCAGCCACGATTGCAGCCTATGCCGGGCGCAACATCTTTGGCGGAGAAAAACAGATCAATGCAATCACCGTGTTCATGGAATCACACACCGCTCCACTGGTGTTCAACGTACAATCAAGGGTGTCGATCGTGCTGGATTTGTATTTCTACATTCGAGACGGCGCGATCACCGGCGCGGACATGACCGGCGACAGTTCGGGCATTACCATCGTTCCATGGAACCAGGATTTGACGCGCAAGATGCGCATCCAATCGCTGAATGCATTCAGCTCCGACCAGTGGCGCACGTAACGGGCACACACTGCACGGCCAGAAAGGCGTCCCCCCCGAACTGCATTGATGCTGCCACGACAGGAGGGAGCAGATGGCTTCGAACCTGCGCACAATAAATTGGCAAGCGGACAAGATGACGTCCACGTTGAACACCAAGGCCTTGGCACCGCTCGCGCACAGCCAGGCCAAGTATAACTACATCCCGAATTCCCTGACGGTCCGTCGCGAACCGGCAAGCGAGCCTGCGCCCGGGGTCTGGGGGCGGCACAACACGTTGGTTGTGCAGTCCGAAGGAAGTTCGGGATCGCAATTGTACAACGACCTTACCGATCCGGCGGACGCAGCACCGAACATCGAAATGCTGTTATGGATATTCCCCGATTATGTGGTGTTTTCGCAGCTCGAAATACAACTGGGTCAAAAGATTTACCCGTCCTGAAGGAACCACTCACGCAGATCAGATTTTTTTCAACCAGGAGGAAGTCCAGAAATGGCAAAAGCGTATTTTATCAATGCAAGCCCCACTGATGTGAAGGTGACACTGAACACAGGTGCACAGAACCCGTTGGCAGCGGTTTCGGTGAATACCGACGGGACAGCGGTTTCAGGCCCCGCATGGGCGGCAAAAATCGAGGCCCGTCCCAGCCCAAACGTGTTTGGCGGGGATACACACGACAACGAGGTTTTGTTCGTGTCCGAGCAAAAAGCAAAGACCCGTCGCTACACCATTACATCCAAGGTCTCGACCGTGCTGGATCTGTATTTCTTCATGTTCGAGGACACGATCGTCGGTGAAGACGCCACCGGCGACAGTTCGGGCATCACGATCACCTTGGTCGACAAGCGAGACGGCTAACCTGTCAAGGCGGCGCTGCCGCCGCCTGACATGATCTACAATCATAAGATGTCCGACCGGCCGGTTTTCCGGTCGGGCGTTATCCCTATACCGCGCACACTTCTGGGGGGTGTTGAGCTATGGCGAACGCATATTTCCTGAATGGCTCGATCAGCGATATCGAACTGGTTCTGAACCAGGGCGGGAAACGCTCGATCAAGGGGTTGGACCTGCAGAACGCGCAACTGGATATGACCACCGAATACGGGTGGTCCGCAACCCCGGCGGCGGATGTTCTGGGCACCGGGTCCAACGAGTTGGTGGTCAATATCAAAAACGGCCCGACGATCAAATATGAAATCTATGTCGGCCACGAAGTCAAAACGGTTCTGGATGTCCAGATCATTGTTTTCGACAACGCTCTTCAGCCACGCAACACGGTGACAACGGACGGGTTTGAGATCAGCGTAATCCTGTTCGACGAGGAAAAAACGGTCGCGATGGCCGCGATGGAGGAGCACGAACCGGACGCTGCGCTGTTCACAACCCGCACGGCCCCAGCAGTTGTTCCGCATGAAAGTGGCGATGACATCAGTTTCGCGCGGGCCGCGGCCGATGACACAGCGACCTTGTATGTTGCCAGCAACAACGGGTCCGGCGGCGGCAATATCGCGTTGACCTATTACTATCTGTTCGAAGGCCAAAGCACGACGGATACGCTGACCTTACCCGAAAGCTATGACAGGACGGGTGCCTATGTCTTTTCTGACGAAGACGTTGACCCCAATGATCTGCTGGCCGAGTTGAACGGCGTTCTGACCAAGGAACCCACCACGTTTTCCCGCATCGCCTGGCGTCACGATGCAAACACTTATGACATTGTCGCGTCGTCGACCGCTTATGCAGTGCCGACAAACGCGACGTTGCAAATCGGGACATGGCAGCTGGACTTGCGGCGTAACACGCGCATTTCGCTCGATATCGATGCACCGGCCATCAAGTTCGACAAGGCATCAGGCGAAGAAAGCATTCAGGTGCAGATCGTCGAAAACGACTTACCCCAGCCTGTCGGCACACGTCCAACGCAAGTGGTGCTGCCCTTATCCGGCAATCACCGCGGCACGCTGACCTTTGCCTGGGATTGGAGTCATTACGAGTTGGGCCAGCAATACGCGGGTTTGCAGCGCGTGTTCTATGGCCCTGACGCGACAGGCGCTGACGCGGCGCAATACCCACTGTTCACGCCTGCATCTGATCCGGGGCCGATCAGAGTCAAAGATTTGTTTTTCAACGTTTATCTGCAACCGCTTTCACCACTGAACGACCTGCGCACACGCATGGCCCTTGATCTGGGCGAACCCAATGCGCTGACCTCGCAATATTTGTCCAGCACGACCAATGCGCCTGTTTCGATCTCTCCAGCGGCCCCCAAGACCCAAGATCTGACCGGCGGCTTCGCCTTTGCCAAGAACACCGGGACAGAAGAAAGCGACCGGTACCTTTGCCCGGTAGGTGAGTTCGAAGTAGCCCCCGGGGATGGTCTGACAGCAGAAGAACGCGTCCAGATCCGCAGCGGGCTGGCAGGAACCGAGTATGTTTTGGTCGAACCCGGTGACCGGTTGTTGTTTGAATCGGGCAAACCAGCCTTTGCCAAATCCTACGATCCGCAGGATGGCACGCCCACCACGTTGGACGGCGCGTTGACCACAAGCTGGATACGCGTACTCAAGCAATCCGCAGTCGAAGCTGCTGACGACGTCGAAGTGGTCAACACCAGCTATTGTGCGCAGGCGTCATCGTCGACTTACTTCGGACGTGAGTTGGACGCAGCCAAGGCGCGATACGAGTTTCCGATTGCGGTGGGGGCAAGCCTGCTGCAATTCGAACAGGCCAACGAAGACGTGGCCTTTCCCATGCTGCCCTATGGCGGGGTGTTCTACTCTGACGATGACGAAGGGATTGTGAACCCCAACGCAGACCTGTCCGCCGAAGAGCTTTCGGCGATTGAACGACAGGTGGTCTCGCCGGATCGGCGGGACACCTTGCAACCCTATTTCAGCGTCGATTACGGTCCGATCTTTTTTGATACGTCCACCAACCTGGCCTTTGACGGCGGCTTTGCGCGCACGCCATTGGGCCTGTTGGTGGAGCTGAACCCCGTCAACGGTGGCACGCCGCCCGCGGGAACAATAAAGAACCTGATCCTTGCACGCAGCCCGCAGAACCCGGACCAGTTCCTGCAACTGACCTCGAACGAGGGCAGCAATGGCGTGGTCAACCCGACCTTTTCAAACACTGTGCTGAACGACAGCCTTTTCATGGTGGCGACAGATCAGAGCGCGTTCGAACCGTTTCCCGACAAGAACATCAAGCTCGGGGATTTCACCTTTGATGTCCAAATGGGCAATGCCGACAATCAGGCTGTTGCGATCTTCAAGTTTGTGCCTGGTGTCTCGGCACGCGCCCTGATCGAGGATGACAACACCTGGACCACGTTGATCGCAGATGGTGCGACGAAATCAGATGTTCAGACCCGGCTGCTGACTTATTTGAAGGCAGCCGACGAAGGAGGCGACCTGTTCGCGGCCTTCCGCCAGACGATTGATGACCCCAATTGGAACGGCATCCTGATTTTCAACTGCCCGCTCAATTATGACGAGCTGCCGCTGGACATTCAGATCCTGCTGGGCGGGATCAAAGGGCAGCTGTTGGCGCATCACTTTGGCATCACGATCAACCGGGTCGAGGACAAGGACAGCGCCGCGTCGGTCGAACACAGCTCGCTGTTTTCGGTCATCAACTACGACGCCTCGAAGCTTAATCCGCCTTACACCATCCCCGCCTCGCCGCCGACCGAGTTCCCGGATTTCCGGGTGTTGCTGTTGAACGTGCAATACGCCAACAGCAAATTGGCGGTGTTCGACTCTCAGATTGCGTTCAGCATCAAGGAGTTGTTCGGGAGCAGCGTAACCCTGCAACCGGGGCCATCGCTGGATTATCCGGAATATGGCACCATTGTCATCGACGGCGTTTATACCTTGTTCGAGGATGGCACCGGATCGCTGTTGTTCTCGACCCAGGACGAGCGCAGTTTCGTCTATGACGACACGGGCGACAAATTCACCGCACTTGTGGCCCAATCGATAACCGAGGCGACTCTGGTCCCGGTCACACGGCGTGATGGGACCGGTGATTGCGAAGTGATCGCCGCGTCCGCCTTCCGGATCAGCGGACTGCTGGCATTCAAGGACGGGATCGCGGGCGATCTGTTCTCGTATGGCGAGGTTGCCGACAACGTTCCGACCAAAGGTTTGGCGATCACTGGTTACAGCTTTGACATGACGACCTGCATCAAGGCCGACAACACCGCCGATTTGATTGACGGAATCCCAACCAACCTGACCGGCGTCAAGGTTGACCAAATGCTCAGCGAGGCGCGGGATTACAGTTTCGAGCGCACGTTCCCCGGTATCATCGAGGCCGTTTTGCCATCCCCCGACGGACTGACCCCATCCGAAATTGGAGAGTGGCAGGTCAAGACGGGCAGCGGGACCAACACTGGCGCCCCGCGCTACAGCCTTCAATTCGAAGTGCCGCTGGGCACGTTCGGCATGTTGGCATCGTTCAAAACTGACCTGACCGCGACACTGTTGATCGGCTGGGACCCGGACGCCACGGACCCGGAAAAGCAGGTGGGCGTGATCCTGCGCCTGCCGCCAGAAATTTCTGGGCCCAAAGGGTTCATGTTCGAAGGCGTCATTGCTTCGGACTTTGAATACGTGCAACTCGACCGGTTCGAGTTTGGCGAGACGACTTATGTTTCAATGCTGCGGTTCATGCATTTTCAGTCGATGTTGCTGAATTTCTTCCTTAGCTATGGGGTTGGGCCCAAGGATCTTGGCATTTTTGGCGCGCCCGGCGATCCTGGCGGTCGCAACTCACTGTTCTGGATTGGTAAATCCACCGACACAGACTGGAACGGGCCAACGATCAGCGTGACGCTGGTGGATGTGCCGCAGGGGTATCTGGGCCGGTCGTTCGAGATCAAGACCGACCCGACCAATCCAAACGTGATCACCGACGTATTCAATCAGTTGAATCTGATGACCGACAAGACGGTCGAACAGGTGGCGCGTCTGATCTTTGCCAATCTCGATCTCTACAATTCGGACGCAGGCATCGCCTTTGCGCTTCAGTTCAAATACCAAAGCCTCAAACTGACAACGGTCCTGATCGATTCCAGCTTTTATGGATTGCAGATCAACATCACCCCGCCGGAAAAGAAAGAGCCTGACGGTGGCGGCGGCAAAAACGGCAACGGCAAGGGGCTGGTTGCCAGCGACGGCAACGCCGTGATGGCCGACGATGACAAGGACGGTGACGACAAGGACGAAGGTGGATTCCTAGGCAAGGTCAAAGGCTTTACCTTTACCATCATCTACCGAAAAGTGAGCGATGAAGTCGGTGTTTATTCCGCCGATATTTATCTGGATCTGGGCACCATCCCGCTGGGTCCCGTGATGCTGTCGCTTCCGAATTTCAGCATTTCGATCTGGACCAATGGCGATTGGCGGTTTGCCATCGGCTGGCCTTTCACCGGGACAACGGCACATCCGATCACGGTCCAGTTCCAGGCAGGCCCGTTGCCCCTGATCGTCAAGGCCGGGTTCTACCTGGGCAAACTCAGCAGCGCCGCCGCGCCTGACCAGTTCGGGACCGAATTCAATCTGATCTGGACCTTTGGTTTGGGGATTGCAGGAGGCGTCGGCAAGGAGTTCGAAAAAGGCCCGCTGAAGGCCGGAGCGAGCCTGATGCTGGGCTGCACAATCGAAGGGTTCCTTGCCTCGTTCGATGGCAAGATGACACAGACCGGTGTCGACTACTGGTGGTGGGGTGTCAGCCTGTCGCTGACCGGCAACGTGTTCGGCAAGGTCGATTTCAAGATCATCGCGGTGGACGTGTCGCTGACCATTTCATTGACCGTCGCATTCGCGATTGAGACCGCGCATTCGTCGCCATTGAAATTGACAGCCGAAGTGGTTGCCAAGGCGTCGATCAAGATCGTGTTCGTCAAGATATCGTTCTCGTTTACCGCCAAGCTGGACCTGATCGACACGGTGATCGGCAGCGGGTCTGCGGTTGCGAAACTCAGTGGACCAACGCCCACGGCCGTGAATTCTGGCCGACCGCTCGAGGCGGATATCCTCCTGGAGGCCATGGCAAGGCCAGCCAGCGCCCCATGGGCGCGGTCGTCCCACGGCATCCACACGCGGCTTGTCGAAGACAAGACCCCGATCACTGTGGGCTTTGTCCTGCAACCGACAGCCATTGCGACCGGGGATTCGACAGAAAACTGGGCGCCACAGGGCGTCGCCACTCTGGTCCTGGAATCCGGTACTCTGGGCAGTCCGTTTGGCGTTCTTGCGTCGGAATTGTCCAGCTGGCTGGTGCACAATTACAGCGGATCCGCGACCACGTTCCAGGAACAGTTGGCAGCAACCGAAGCAGCGTTGCAAAACGGTGAATTCGACCGCGAAGCCATTCTGAAGGCGCTGTCCGATACGTTCATCTTCAACATCGGGAAGACCACATTCACGGCTGACACCGCCGTTGTGTCGATGGCCATGCCCGACAGCCTTGGCCTCGAGTACAATGGCGGCAAGGTGATGAACGCCTCGCTGCGCAGCGCCATCGCCAGTTTCGGCCACCTGCGCTTGCCGTCGAACTACACCGACATTGTCGCGGCGTATTTTGGCGGTGGTGACAGTCTGCAAGCCGCTGAGATGGTGGAGGAATCGACTGCCGCGCTGGTATTCGACGAATATTTCAACCTGCTGGGTCAGCAGGTCATTGAATTGCTGATCGAGACCGGTGCGCCAGATCTCGACACCGCGTTGAGCGAAATCAGCATTGACGATCTGGGCGGCTTTGTGTCGCGTTTCCTGATGGGCGGTGTGCGTCTGCCTGATCCCAATGACACCAGCAAGCTGGAGGCGCTGTATGTCCTGACGGGGCAGCAATTCGCGCTGGTCAAAGCGGATGATGCGTGGGTGTTGGGGGCAAAGTTGACCACCACCGCCGACACGCCCGAGTGGATCAAGGTCGCGGATGATGCCACATCCAGCCTTGATCCATCCATGGTGCACAACACGGGCCCGGCCACGCCGCCGTGGACCGTGGGACCATTGCGCGCACTGGTCGAAAAACCGCTGATTTTCCCGATGAACAACATCAACAGCTGGTCCGACGGGGATGACGACTACATCATCAACACATTGTCCGAGGATGTTGTGCAAGCGGTGCGGGATTGGCGCAAGGACACGGGCGCAACCACAGGTCCGTGGCTGGTCAACCAGCTGTTTGGTGGTGAATCAGATGCCGATCAGCAGACTGACCTTTCAAGTGGCGGCACGCCCTGGGAGGCGGACAGCGCCCTGGTCCTGCCGATCCGATTGGCCTCGATCCCCGATCCGGATGCGGTTGAGCCGGGCGCAATCCTGACCGACACGTTCTCGTTGTTGGGTACGGACGAAGCCAACCGCGCGATGTTGCAGGCCCTGCTGGACGAGATTGACGCAGGCAACGAGTCGGTGAACTCTATCGACTTGTTGGTGAGCGAAAGCCGGGGCAACTGGGCGTCTTCCAAGACACCCCGCGTATTGGTGCGCACCGATCTGTCGACCGTCAGCACACCTGCGGGGGTGGCCGCCGCCAACGCGGTGGCCGAAGCCAATGCGGGCACGGATGCCGAACCGACCCCCAGCCTAAACTGGGCGAAACCAGGTGAAGGTGGTGTGCAACTTGCCCGGTTCCTGCGCCTGACATGGGAAGTGTCCGTCGTGCATTCGTCGGGTTTCTACCTGCAAGTCGAAGGGCTTGATCTGAACATATTCCAGAACGGTCCGGCTGATCTGGCGTTGGTGGTGCAATTCGGCACCAAAGGGTCGATCACACGTGCAGCACCCTACCAAAACGCGTTGATCGGATCGGCGCCCGACAAGGGCAAGGCGATCTTCAGCACGTTGGCCGAAGACTCGGACGGCACTCCAGTCCAGGGATATGCTGCTGCCTATGCTGGCGGTTCAGTCGGGTGGTCGATCACTTGGGACAACGCACCAGACGAGGCAGATGCAGGCAGCGGTGACTTTCTGCAGGGGCTGTACCAGATGGTCAGCTACCGCATCGAAAAGATCAATGGCACTGATCAGCCCAATGAGAACTGGAGCCGTCCGATCAATGCCAATGACGAAAGCGGTGCCGGTGCCGACGCCGTCACGTGGATCTATTCCAAGGCGTTCGAAACGGCGACGCCGGTGGGAAGCGACAACCGCTATGGCGCGATCAACGATACGTTCACAGTGCGCATCTCGATCGAGGACGTGTTCGGAAATTCGGTCCCTGCATCGCTGATGGCCACCACGGATCTGAAGGTCGTTTACAACGACGATCTGATGGGGTTGGCCGATTGGTCGGGCACGCAGGTGTATTACGCGGTCGAAGACAAGGGTGGCGTACAGTTGGAACTGCGCATGTCGTTCGATCCGTCGACGATCCAGGATGCCGAAGGCAAGGTGAATGCAGATCAATTGCAGGTCACAACCGACCAATATGCCAAGATCTACGAACAATTGACCGATCAGCCAAACACCAGCGCTGCGGTGGATACCGGCGGTACGCTGGCGGATGCACCTTTGGGCGTGCTGACGTCAGGAGGCAGCGTGATCTCGGGCCTCGTGGGTTACATAACGCCTCTGCTGGACTGGCTACGGGCAGGCGGTATCGGTGAGGCACCTGCGGCCATTACGTTGGCCATGCCGCTCGACAAATCACAGCCTGCAAACTGGGCGGGTGACTTGCAGGAGCTGGTGGTCAGCCTGGTGCTTCAACGGGCCGATGTGCCTGATGACATTGCCGACAAAGCACCTGAGGTCCGCATGGTCACCTCTCCGATGCAGCCGGTGGAGGACACGGGCGAAAAGAACGATCCCTCGGGCCTGACGACGTTCGCCGACAAGTTCGAGACGGCGTATTATCCGTTCGATGACAAGGTTGGCGTGGTCAAGGTTGCCACGGGACAGAACAGCGATATCACCAGCCAACGCTTTGGCCGCCGCAGCATTTGGTTGCAGCGCTGGGGCAAGGGCGTGGGCACAGAGGTCGAGATCGTCAAAGGCGAAGATGGCAAACCCGAGCCGATCTTCTATGCACCGCCCCCCTCAGCCGTCAGCTGATCACGCGGGACGTGCCGGACCTGAAGGATTACGGCAATCCCAGCGGCTCGGACAAAGGCTATGATCTGGTCAATCGCATTTTCAACAGTACGGATATGGACCAATGGGGCGCACTGTTCCTGACCACGGTCGAAACGATCTTTAGCCCGATCATGGCCCCGGCGGTTGCGGATCATTCCAGCATCGAGGACGAACTGTACGATCCCTTTGTCGAGAACAAGGAAACGTTGGCCGGGTCGATTTCGGACAAGATCACCTATGTCTACGACGAACCGGACGGCACGGGTGATCCGAAGTCTGCCAAAGAGACGTGGCGGCAGGCCTTGCTGCGCACGTTGGCCAATGACTATGGCTTCTCGACGCTGACGCAGCTGGAGGCGATTGTGAACCTCAACGGTCCGATCGAACCCAGCGGGGACCCTTCGTTGCCGCCACAACTCTATGGTGCCATGCAGGTCCCCGGACAGGGTGACCCCGACAAGCTGCCCTATTCGCTGACGCCATCGACCCTACCGCTGGTGCAAACCACAGACGACCAAAAGAACTGGCTGAACTTCCTGGTTTCGGCCAGTGACCCAGAGGCACAGCGCGCTTTCAATCTGGATCTGAACTATGAGGTCAACCAGTTGGAGCATCAGCGCGATGGTCAGGCATCGGATCGTGGATATGTCCCGTCCAGCTGGCTGACCTTTGTCCTGCAACAGAACCCCGGCGATCTGCCGCAGGAACAGGACAACACGCTGACACAGCCGATTGGAGAAACACGGATTCCGATCCCGTTGCGCAGCTATCCGCCCTTGCCCAAACTGCTGTCGACCAAGGCGCAGGCCAAAACGACGGTCAGCACCATTCAGGATGCGCTGGTCTGGAGCTACGAGTTGCAGGTCGAACGCTCGGCCGCCGATCAGGACACCCTGAACCTGTCGCTGACGTTCAACCAGCTGCAAACGAACATGGGTCCCACATCGGTCTCTACCGGGGCCTTGTTGGCCATCGACGACGGGCGCGACCCGCCCAAGGATTTGTTCGATGCGCTGGCGCGGTTTGTCTTTGAATATCCACAGCTCGAACCCAAAATCGAACAACTGCCCGCCGATGGTGGCGCAGAGTCGATCAATGCGCTCAAGGATTTCAGCGCGATCATCGCAGGCGTTGCGGCAACATGGAGCAGCTGGCAACCGCCGGAGCCACCGCGCGGTGGGCTGGACCGGGTCACGGCAGATGACGACACCGAAGTCTGGCACTTTAATATCCAGAATGTCGAAAACAGTACGGATTTACAGGTGAAAGGCACTTGGTCACGCTCAAGCGGCACGCCGCCATGGCCAACGATCACTGGTTACACGTTCAAATCAGCCAGCGGTGATACAGCGATCTATTCGCCCGACAACGGCAAGTCGGAACGTGTTCTGACGCTGACATGGGAGAACCTTTACGTCCTTGACTACCAGAATGTGCTGCCAAGCGCGTTCACCGAGCGGAACCGAAACCTCGCCATCCCACCCCAGCAGACCAACCCCGACTTTGTCTATCGCACTGAAACGGTCGCGTGGCCCACGCCTATCGTGCCTCTGATTGGTGCACCAGACCAGATAGACCTCGAGTCAAAGGTGACGCTGGCAGAAGCCATTGAGGCGATGTTGATCGACCTGACCACCCCGCCGAAGGATTCGGTTCAGAACGGCACCAACCCACCGTTGGAAACTGAAAGCTCGATTTCCTACCGGTATGAGGTCATGGCGAATAAGGGCAACAGCGCCTATAGCGTGCTACCGGTCTTCCTGGTCGCAGGTAAAGTTGATCCGGGTGATGAAAGGACGCTGGCTGCTCAGATCGCGTCAAATCTGGCCAATTGGCAAGCGACCACGAGCGCACAATCCCCCGACAGCAGTCTAAAGTTCCTGCTGACGGTATTTGCGACCACGATTGTCACCGACAATGACCGGCTGCCGCTGGTGCAGTTCCAGGAGCTGGTGATCCCTGTGCCGAAGGATAGTTCAGGTTGGTGGTGATCCCACCAACCTGAGGGCTGCGCCTGGGTAGGTCCAGTATGTCTACCTGTGTAACCCCGTCAGGGCCTTTGAGACAGACTGGATTGTTTTTGCTAAGCGAGAGTTGTGAGCTCATCATGATCCTTGAGAGGATACGAGATGAGATCAAGTACTGGGCCGAATGGATAGCTGACAAACTTGTAAAAAAGATCAAGCGCAAGACGCGGTAGAAATTTTCTGCCGAAGAGAAGATCCGAATTGTTCTAGGGTCATGAATCATAGCCAATAGATGACGATTGCAGCGAGGGCGATTGCCGAGAGGAACACCTTTGGGCAGCGATCATACCGCGTTGCGGCGCGCCGCCAGTCCTTGAACCTGCCGAACATGATCTCGGTGCGGTTACGCCGTTTGTCGTATTTGACGCCTATACTGGTCGCTGTCCCGACCACCATCTGAGTACGCCGGGGCAGACAGCACGATGCTGCGTTTGCTCTGAAATGATTTACTCAAACAACATGTCCCAATAGTCGCAACAAAACTGAGAACATCGCGATGTCCAAGCCTAGAAGTACGGGAACAATAGCGCCTGATGATCTGTCGAAAACCTTGGAAATATGTGCGAGATCACCTCTATCGAAAGCGATTGGACGAAAAAAATGGCGTACAGATGCTTGGTCCGAAGTCATTGAGTTTTTTGGGGAAACGAGGGCAGATCTTATCCTAGAGACCCACAAGAAAATGACGAGCACGTTCTTCTGATAAAGCCAACACATACCGCCGGCGCGAACTTGATGCATGACGCCAAGACTGTTCGAAACGACTTTCTTGCAGCATATCCATCAGTTCCCAACCAGCTGGTTCAGAGTTTGGTGGATGAATACGTCTGGCTAAATCGATAGAGTATCGATTGTACTCGCAACAACGACTGTCCGCTATTCGTCTCGCACATTGGAATTGGAACCGTCGGCGGCAGCTCCGTCCCGCACAGCCACCAATCGCCGAGTGTCAAAACATCGCTGACGAAAAAACCGGAGTTAGTACAAATCCCAATCGTCCGCCTGTCGCAACTCGCCCATGGCCATCCACGCCAGCCGCACGCGTGCAATGCGCGTGTCGCCCCAGGTGCGGAACACGAGGTCAAACCCATCTTTTGTGATGGTTTCGGCCATGGCATCGGCGCGCAAGGCGGAGGCGGTATCAACGTCCCACATGGAAATCGACACATGAACAGACGGCTCTGTCCGGAACGGTTCGGAAAAGCTCACTCTACGGCGGCGTTCGCGTTGCCCACGGCCAGTCCACATCTCGCCCCCGTCCTCGAAATCGGAGAACAGGACGGTGTCGCCTTGGTCGATGCCTATCAGGTGGTTGCGCAGTCGTTTCATCAGATCGTTCTTATTGGGCTTTGGTTTCGTACCACGTCAGACCGGTAATTTAAGGCCCCAAAATCGAAAAAAGGCCCCGCGATATGCGAGGCCTTTCACACATCTCTTGAAAGAGTGTTACAGGCTGGGCTGCTTGGTGCTCAGCCCGATCTCGGACCCCATGGCTGCCATGTCGGCCAGCAGCTTGGCCGCGTCGTCCACGGGGCCAGTGTCGCCCTGTGCCGCATCCTTGGCGCGGTTGTAGACATCCTGTACCTCGTCGAACATCGCGTCCAACTGGTCCTGCGTCATATCACCCTTCGCAACCGCACGTTCCGCCAGAACGGACACGCCCTGCGTGCCGATCTCGGCAAAGCCACCGGTCACAACGTATTCATGGGTGTCGTTGCCCGCCTCGACCTTGAGCACGCCGGGGCGCAGGGTCGTGATCGTGGGGGCATGGTCGGCCATCACGGTCATATCGCCATCGGCACCGGGGATCTGTACGGCTGTCGCGTCCATGGATGCGAGGCTGCGCTCGGGCGATACCAAATCAAATTGCATCATCTTCTCCTTCAATGGGCGGTGGGGTTAAACCCCACCTTACGCCCGGAGTTCGTTCGGAGATGTAGGGCGGGGTTTCACCCCGCCATGCACCTTAAGCTGCGTCGGCCGCCATCTTCTCGGCTTTGGCGATCACTTCGTCGATGCCGCCAACCATGTAGAACGCACCTTCGGGCAGGTGGTCATACTCACCGGCCACAACCGCCTTGAACGAGGCAATCGTGTCTTCCAGCGGAACCTGAACACCGTCCGAGCCGGTGAACACTTTGGCCACATCGAAGGGCTGCGACAGGAAGCGCTGGATTTTCCGGGCGCGGGCCACGGTCAGCTTGTCCTCTTCCGACAGTTCGTCCATCCCGAGGATGGCGATGATGTCCTGGAGCGACTTGTAGCGCTGCAGGATCTGCTGCACGTCCGAGGCCACCTTGTAGTGCTCTTCACCCACGATCTGCGGGTCCATCAGGCGCGAGGAGCTGTCGAGCGGGTCCACGGCGGGGTAGATGCCGAGTTCCGAGATCGCGCGGTTCAGAACAGTGGTCGCATCGAGGTGCGCAAAGGTTGTCGCAGGCGCGGGGTCGGTCAAGTCATCCGCAGGCACGTAAACGGCCTGAATGGATGTGATCGAACCGGATTTGGTCGAGGTGATCCGTTCCTGCATCGCACCCATGTCGGTGGCCAGTGTTGGCTGGTAGCCCACCGCCGAAGGAATACGGCCGAGCAGAGCGGACACTTCGGAACCCGCTTGGGTGAAGCGGAAGATGTTGTCGACGAAGAACAGAACGTCGGTCCCGGAGGCATCACGGAACTGTTCCGCCAGCGTCAGACCGGTCAGGGCCACACGGGCACGCGCACCGGGAGGTTCGTTCATCTGGCCGTAGACCAGCGCCACTTGGCTTTCTTCGAGGTTGTCGGGCTTGATCACGTTCGACTCGATCATCTCGTGATAAAGGTCGTTGCCTTCACGTGTCCGTTCACCCACACCTGCGAACACGGAGTAGCCCGAGTGCACTTTGGCGATGTTGTTGATCAGTTCCATGATCAGAACGGTTTTGCCCACGCCAGCACCGCCAAAGAGGCCGATTTTGCCGCCCTTGGCGTAGGGGGCCAGCAAGTCAACGACCTTGATGCCGGTCACGAGAACTTCGGATTCTGTCGACTGCTCTGAAAAGGCGGGCGCGTCCTGGTGAATGGCGCGTTTTTCTTCCGCTTCAACCGGGCCACCTTCGTCAACGGGTTCGCCCACGACGTTGAGGATACGACCCAGTGTTTTCGGGCCAACCGGCACCATGATCGGGCCGTCAGTGTCAGTCACTTCCTGACCGCGTACCAGACCTTCGGAGCTGTCCATCGCGATGCAGCGCACGGTGTTTTCACCAAGGTGCTGCGCGACCTCAAGGATCAGGCGGTTGCCGTGGTTGTCGGTTTCCAGAGCGTTCAGAATCTCTGGCAGGTGGTCATCGAATTGCACGTCGCAGACGGCCCCGATGACTTGTGTGATTTTGCCTTTAGCGTTTGCCATTTTTCGTCTCCGGGTGTCTTACAGCGCTTCCGCGCCGGAAATGATTTCAATCAGCTCGTTCGTGATCACAGCCTGACGCGAGCGGTTGAACTCGATGGTCAGCTTGTCGATCATGTCGCCAGCGTTGCGCGTCGCGTTGTCCATGGCGCTCATCCGGGCGCCCTGTTCGGACGCGCCGTTTTCCAGCAGGCCGGAAAAGATCGCCGTGGCCACGCCGCGCGGCAGAAGGTCGGCCAGAATGGCCTCTTCGTCCGGCTCGTAATCATAGAGCGTGTCGCTGCCCTCGTAATCCTCGGGGATCGCGAAGGGGATGATCTGTTGCGCTGTGGGGATCTGGGTCACGACGTTCTGGAACTTCGAGAAGAAGATCGTCGCCACGTCATATTCGCCCGCATCAAAGCGGCCCAGCACGTCCTTGGCCACGCCTTGGGCATCCGCATAGCTCATGCGCTTGACCTCGGTCATGTCCACGTGACCGACAAACATGTTGCCAAAGTCGCGTTTCAGCTGATCGCGGCCTTTCTTGCCAACGGTCAGGATCTTGACCGTCTTGCCTGCGGCTTGCAGTTCCGTCGCCTTGGCCCGCGCCAGTTTGGCGATGTTGGTGTTAAAACCACCGCACAAACCACGTTCCGATGTCATCACCACCAAGAGATGCGTCTGATCCGAGCCCGTACCGCTGAGCAGTTTGGGTGCGCTGTCAGAGCCCGCCGCCGCCGACGCCAACCCCGCCATCACGGCGGTGAACCGTTCGGCATAGGGACGCGACATTTCGGCAGCTTCCTGTGCCCGCCGCAGTTTCGCGGCGGCCACCATCTGCATGGCCTTGGTGATCTTCCGCGTCGACTTGACGCTTTCGATCCTGTTTTTCAGGTCCTTGAGATTTGGCATTGCCCGATCTCCTTATGCGAAGGTCGAAGCGAACTCGTCGAGGACCGCCTTCATCTTGTCGACGTTCTCGCCGCTCTTGAACTTGGGATCTTCGTCAGCGATCCACTTCAGGAAGTCGGCTTTCTGCGACCGCAGGAAGTTGAGCAGGCCCGCTTCGAATTTGCCAACTGCGCTGACGTCGATGTTGTCGAGGTAGCCATTGGTGCCTGCAAAGATCACGCAGACGATTTCCGCGTTGGTCAGGGGCGAATACTGCGATTGCTTCATAAGTTCGGTCAGGCGCGCACCACGGTTCAGCAGCTGCTGCGTGGCGGCATCAAGGTCAGAGCCGAACTGGGCAAAGGCGGCCATTTCGCGGTACTGGGCCAGCGACAGTTTCACCGGACCCGCAACCGACGACATCGCGTCTGTTTGCGCCGAGGAACCCACGCGGCTCACCGAAAGACCGGTGTTCACGGCGGGGCGGATGCCCTGGTAGAACAGTTCGGTTTCAAGGAAGATCTGGCCGTCGGTGATCGAGATCACGTTGGTCGGAATAAAGGCCGACACGTCACCACCTTGGGTTTCGATGATCGGCAGGGCCGTCAGCGAACCGGCACCGTTGTCTTCGTTCAGCTTGGCCGAACGTTCCAGCAGGCGCGAGTGAAGGTAGAAAACGTCGCCAGGGTAAGCTTCGCGGCCCGGTGGGCGGCGCAGCAGCAACGACATCTGGCGATAGGACACAGCCTGCTTCGACAGGTCATCATAGATGATCAGCGCGTGGCGGCCATTGTCACGGAAAAACTCGGCCATGGCGGTCGCGGCGTAGGGTGCCAGGAACTGCATGGGGGCCGGGTCGGATGCGGTTGCAGCCACGACGATCGAGTAGTCGATCGCACCGGATTCTTCGAGCTTCTTCACCAGCTGCGCCACGGTCGAACGCTTTTGGCCGACGGCCACGTAGATGCAGTAGAGCTTCTTGCTCTCATCATCGCCCGCAGCGTCGTTGTAGGATTTCTGGTTCAGGATCGCGTCCAGAGCAACGGCGGTCTTGCCGGTCTGACGGTCACCAATGATCAGTTCGCGCTGGCCACGGCCAATCGGGATCATCGCGTCAACGGCTTTGAGGCCGGTCGCCATCGGCTCGTGCACCGATTTACGGGGGATGATGCCGGGGGCTTTGACGTCAGCGACGCGGCGCTCGGACGAGGCGATGGGGCCTTTGCCGTCCAGCGGGTTGCCCAGACCGTCTACAACGCGGCCCAGCAGTTCGTTCCCGGCAGGCACGTCCACGATGGAGTTGGTGCGCTTGACGGTGTCGCCTTCTTTGATGTCACGGTCGGACCCGAAGATAACAACACCGACGTTGTCGTTCTCGAGGTTCAGGGCCATACCCTGAATGCCACCGGGGAATTCGACCATCTCACCGGCTTGCACGTTGTCGAGGCCGTAGACGCGGGCAATCCCGTCCCCTACCGACAAAACGCGGCCCACTTCGGCCACTTCTGCTTCCTGACCAAAGTTCTTGATCTGGTCTTTCAGGATCGCAGAAATCTCTGCTGCTTGGATACCCATTTATCCGACCTCTTTCATTGCATTCTGGAGGGAAGAGAGCTTGGAGCGGATCGACGTATCGATCATCTTCGAGCCCACTTTTACGATCAAACCGCCGATAAGGCTTTCATCGACGGTTGCATTGATGGTGACGTCCTTGCCCATGCGGGCCTTGAGCGTCTTGGCAAGCTTGTCGCTTTGCGTTTTTGTCAGCGCCTTGGCGGACGTCACGTCTGCGGTCACTTCGCCTTTGTCCTCGGCGATCACCTCGCGCAGCGCCTGCACCAATTGCGGCAGCACGAACAGGCGGCGCTTTTCGGCCATCAGGGCCAGCGTGTTCGACATCAGGTCGGTCAGCTTGGCTTTCTTGGCGATCGCAGTGATGGCGGCGGCCTGCTCTTCCCGGCTGTAAACGGGCGATTGGATCAGGGCATTGAAGTCGCCGCTGTCAGCCATGGCGGCTGTCAGGGTTTCAATATCACCTTTGAGTTTTTTGACGGCTTTGCCTTCTTTGGCAAGTTCGTAGACAGCAGTGGCATAGCGCGCGGCGATACCTGTGGAGATCGAAGCTGGTTCGGACACGTCCACCCTTTCGATGTCTTGGCCCGGATTGCTGCACACGGATGCGTGGCCCGGGGTGTTGGACCGCCCTGATTTTGGCCAAGGCGTGAAAATCAGGGGGGATGTAGCAGAGGGTTTGCCACCCCGCAACATGTGTTCGTGAACGGGCGTTAGGGCGGTTATTTCGCGATTTCAAGGGGTTAACAAAACTGCGACCGTTTGGCCCGCAGGAATTGCAAAATTTCCGTCACAAAACGTGGGCGTTTGGGGGCGATTCCGGGTCTAACGGGGCGATATGTGGTTCAATCGCAACGGGTCATTGAGCGCGACAGCACGTGCAAGATCGATTTGTTGACTCGCATTGGCGTCAGATACAACTTCCGGGCGTTCGGGGGCGAACGGGAAAGGAATTGGTATGGGCGCGTTGATGCTTTTGGCGTTGATGACAGGTGCGCTGTCATTCGGCATGTTGGACGATGGCGAAAACGGTGAGGATGCAGTTCCGCCACAGGACGGGCCGGACGAACCCGACACTCCAACAGACCCCGGCGATCAGGACATCGGTGCAGCGTTCGACTTCGATGCGGCGGCTAATGAAGTAATGATCGACGTAGGCGCTGATGAGACCCGCAACGTGGCCAGTGTTATCTATGTTAACAGTGAGGACAGCCCCGGCGATTTCTACCGGACCTATGAGGCACGCTTTTATCTCGTACCGGAAGGTGTGGACCTGTCTGATAACGATTTCGAGGACCGTTGGGACATCCCTGGGCAACAGAACTTTGGCGGCGATCCCTACGATTATCAGTTGGCAGATTTTGAGAACCATTTCGGGCTAGAGCTGTTGGGAACGGTTGCGCTGGATTTGCCAGAGGATGGAAACCCGCTGCCCGATCCAGGCGCGATGCGGGATGTTTTGCCCGACATCACCTCCAATGTTGACATCGATGTCCACTATTTGGAGGCCACAACCGATGGCGATGAACTGATCACCTTTCTGAACGAAGACTATGTTGTGACCCGTGGTGGCATTACCGAGCAGGTGGTGACCGAAGATACGACCGGCACCAGCGAAGCAGACTGGCTGACGACCGGAACAGAGGGGATTGCCCTCGAGGGCGGCAACGGGAACGACATCTTGATCGCAGATCATGGGGAAACCACTCTCTCCGGTGGCGCAGGTGACGACACGATCGAAGGTGTTTTTAGCATTCGAGACATATCGTTCTGGCGGATCGACGGTACAGAACCTGCTGTCGTCATCGACGGAGGTGACGGCGACGACTTGATACGGACCTCGAATGCAACCGTGGATGCTGGCGCAGGGAACGACACCGTTAGCATATACGGGGGTGAAGCCCGCGGAGGCGATGGGAATGACCAACTGAACGCACGAAGCGACGGGGTGGTGACGCTTTTCGGAGACGCTGGCGACGACCGGCTGGTTGTGGGCGGCATCGGGTCAGAAGCGTTCGGTGGATTGGGGAACGATTCCCTTAATGTGGACATGGGCGCAACCGGCTATGGGGGAGCGGGCAACGATACGTTGCAACTTGCAGAGGGGAGCACTGCATTTGGCGGTGAAGGCGATGACCTGTTCACCCTTGTCAGTTCCTACAACGATGAGGATGGTCCGGCCACCATCACCGGAGGCGAGGGTGCCGACACCATCAGTGCCCGGGTCCGAGATCCCTATGGCGACCCCGAGGCCGTTTTTCTTCAAGTAACGGATTTCGACCCAAGCGAAGACCTGCTGCAGATCGGTTCTTTCAATGGTGCCACGGTCGACAACGTCGAAGTCGTTCAGAACCTGGAAGATGGCGTTACTGATGTGCGTTTGACCTACGCACCCAACGGTACTTTAGACCCGGGTACAGCAATTATCCGCATCAACGGCATATCGGATATCACAACGGATCAAATTGTGATCGTCGACTAACGTCACTAGACCCGCCCCGCGACAGGTGCCGTGACCCCTTGCGGCACCTTTTGCCGCTTGGCCTTGGACCGCACGGCCTTGCCCTTGGGCGGGTAGACCAGTTTCGATGCTTCGACCATGAACGCCCCACCTGCCACCATACCCGGCATCAATCGCCCCACCTTTTCGAACATTGGGGCTGATTTCATCCACAGCCTTTTGGTGGACGGAAACTGGTAGAGCGCACCCACATGCCGTTCGGGCAGGAACTGGTGTTTGCGCAGCTGTGTTTCGAGTTGGCTGGCCGAATAGGGCCGTCCATAGCCAAAGGGCGTGCGATCCCGACGCGACCACAGCCCGGCGCGGTTCGGCACGATGAACAGCGCCTTGCCGCCCGGCCCCAGCACACGCCACGCCTCTTCCAGCAGGTCATAGGCGCGCTCTGACGTCTCGAGCCCGTGCAGGACGACCAGCTTGTCCACGTGCCCCGTTTCAATGGGCCACAGGGTTTCTTCGGTCAGCACGGACACATTCGGCTTATCAGGCGGCCACGGCATCACCCCCTGGGGGCCGGGCATAAGCGCCACGACACGTCGCGCTTCTTTCAGATAGGGGCGCAAGAGAGGTGCGGCAAAGCCGAAGCCTGCAACGGTCTGGCCTTTGGCTTCGGGCCACAATTCGACAAGCCGTCGCCGCAGCGATGCCTGCGCGGCGCGCCCCAGCGCGCTGCGGTAATAGAAATTGCGCAGGTCCTGCACATCAAGATGCATGATCGTCTCTTGTTCATCCGGCCCGTTCGGACCACCTTGGTTCTAACACTAAGCACAAAGAGCCGAATTGCCATGCCTCTCGACATTCGCACGATCCCCTGCCTCGCCGACAACTATGCGTTTCTGGCCCATGACCCGGACACTGGAGACACCGCATTAATTGACGCGCCCGAGGCCGCGCCAATTCTTGCAGCATTGGCCGAGACGGGATGGAAGCTGACGGATGTTCTGATCACGCATCACCATTATGATCACGTGGACGGTTTGCAGGATCTGCTTGCCCAGCACCCTGCCCGCGTCACGGGCGCCAGCGCCGATGTGCACCGCCTGCCTGCGCTTGATGTACAGGTGGCCGAAGGTGACGCGGTCACCATCGGGTCAGAAACAGGGACTGTCATCGACGTGTCGGGCCACACCGTTGGTCACATCGCGTTCCACTTTCCCGCCTCCAGGGCGGTGTTTACCGCCGATAGCCTGATGGCGTTAGGCTGCGGGCGGGTGTTCGAGGGCACCAAGCCGCAAATGCATGACAGCCTGCAAAAGCTGGCCGCCCTGCCCGGTGATACCCATGTTTACTCCGGCCATGAATACACAACGGCCAACGGGAAATTCGCCCTCACCATTGATCCTGAGAATACGGACCTTATATCGCGAATCCGCGAGGTGGCCGAGAAACGCGCATCGGGCACCCCGACTGTTCCATCGCTTTTGTCCGAGGAACGGGCGACAAACCCATTTCTGCGCGCCCACGACCCCGCCATTCAGGCCCATCTGGGAATGAAAGGTGCCAACGCCACCGACGTATTCACGGAAATCCGCACCCGGAAGGACAACTTCTGAGACGGATCAGTCCACCAATGCGCCCAAAGTGACACCATCGTAACGTTTCTCACGCATATTGTGAGGGTCAAGGTGCAAAAAGCCTTGAAGCTGCGCGATCTTCAACCAAACTTAAACACATGAGGCCATGGTTGGTACGGGGCCTCGACATACCTTGGCGCCCCCACCCGACCCCGATCGAAAGGAGCACGAGCCGTGCCTTCATTCTCGACGACACTCGAAAAAGCCATTCATCAGGCGCTTGCGCTGGCCAACGAACGCCGGCACGAATTCGCAACGCTGGAGCATTTGCTGCTGTCGCTGGTCGACGAACCTGATGCACGCCGTGTCATGCAGGCGTGTTCAGTCGATATCGACGAGTTGCGCGGCACGCTTGAGGAGTTCGTGGACGACGACCTGTCGAACCTGGTGACTGATATTGACGGCTCCGAAGCCGTGCCCACAGCCGCCTTCCAGCGCGTTATCCAACGCGCGGCCATTCACGTGCAGTCATCGGGCCGCACGGAAGTGACCGGTGCCAATGTTCTGGTCGCCATCTTTGCCGAGCGCGAATCGAACGCAGCCTATTTCCTGCAAGAGCAGGACATGACACGCTATGACGCGGTGAACTTTATCGCGCACGGTGTGGCCAAGGACCCCGCCTTTGGCGAAGCGCGACCTGTCTCCGGTGCGCCGGAAGCCGAAGAAGAGCCGCAAGGCGTGACCGAAGGCGAGAAGAAGGAAAGCGCACTTGCCAAGTATTGCGTGGACCTGAACGAAAAGTCGCGCGAGGGTGATATCGATCCGCTGATCGGCCGATCGGCCGAAGTGGAGCGCTGCATTCAGGTGCTGTGCCGCCGCCGCAAGAACAACCCACTTCTTGTGGGTGATCCAGGCGTGGGCAAGACCGCCATCGCCGAAGGTCTTGCGCGCAAGATCGTGGCTGGTGAAACGCCCGAAGTGCTGTCTGGTACAACCATCTATTCGCTCGACATGGGCGCGTTGCTGGCCGGTACGCGGTATCGCGGTGATTTTGAAGAGCGTCTGAAGGCAGTTGTCACCGAGTTGGAAGAGCACAAGGATGCTGTTCTGTTCATCGACGAAATCCACACTGTAATCGGCGCCGGCGCCACGTCCGGTGGTGCCATGGACGCGTCCAACCTGCTGAAACCTGCCTTGCAGGGCGGCAAGCTGCGCACCATGGGCTCGACCACCTACAAAGAGTTCCGCCAGCATTTTGAAAAGGACCGCGCGCTGAGCCGCCGGTTCCAGAAAATTGACGTCAACGAGCCCTCGGTTGAAGACGCCACGAAAATCCTCAAGGGCCTCAAGCCCTATTTCGAGGATCACCACGGGGTCAAATACACGTCGGATGCGATCAAGACATCCGTTGAGCTGGCGAGCCGCTACATCAACGACCGCAAGCTGCCTGACAGCGCCATCGACGTGATCGACGAGGCGGGCGCGGCCCAGCACCTGGTCACGGCCGCCAAGCGCCGCAAGACCATCGGCACCAAGGAGATTGAGAATGTCGTGGCGAAGATTGCCCGTATTCCTCCGAAAAACGTGTCCAAGGACGATGCAGAGACCCTCAAGGACCTCGAAGTGTCTCTCAAACGCGTGGTGTTTGGTCAGGACCCTGCGATCGAGGCCCTCGCCTCGGCCATCAAGCTGGCGCGGGCCGGTCTGCGCGAGCCTGAAAAGCCCATCGGCAACTACCTGTTTGCCGGTCCTACGGGCGTGGGCAAAACCGAGGTGGCCAAGCAACTGGCGGACACGCTGGGTGTGGAAATGCTGCGCTTCGACATGTCGGAATACATGGAGAAACACGCCGTCAGCCGCCTGATCGGTGCCCCTCCGGGATATGTCGGGTTCGATCAGGGTGGCATGCTCACCGATGGCGTTGACCAGCATCCGCATTGCGTTCTGTTGTTGGACGAGATGGAAAAGGCGCACCCGGATGTCTACAATATCCTGCTGCAGGTGATGGACCACGGCAAACTGACCGACCACAACGGTCGGACGGTGGATTTCCGTAACGTGATCCTGATCATGACGTCGAATGCCGGTGCGGCTGACATGGCGAAGGCCGCAATCGGCTTTGGCCGCGAGCGGCGCGAGGGCGAGGATACGGCAGCGATCGAACGTACATTCACGCCGGAATTCCGTAACCGCCTGGATGCTGTGATCAGCTTTGCACCGCTGGGCAAAGACACGATCCTGTCCGTGGTCGAGAAATTCGTGCTGCAACTGGAAGCGCAGCTCATGGATCGTAACGTGACCATCGAGTTGACGAAGCCTGCCGCCGAGTGGCTGGCCGACAAGGGCTACGACGACAAGATGGGCGCGCGCCCGTTGGGCCGTGTGATCCAGGAGCATATCAAGAAACCGCTGGCCGAGGAGTTGCTCTTTGGCAAGCTGATGAAAGGCGGCGTTGTCCGCGTGGGTGTCAAGAATGGCGAGCTGGATCTGAAGCTCTCTGGCCCTGACAAACCACGCATCTCGGGCGACAAGCCACCGCTTCTGACCGCAGACTGATGCGGGCGGCAGCGTTTGCCGCATTGATATCGACCCTCGCTGCGACCCCGCTCGCGGCGAGGGAGATTTTGTTGAACCTGCCCATTGATTGCGATCTGGGTACCGAATGCTTCATCCAGCAATATGTGGATCATGATCCGTCGCCCGAGGCCATGGATTTCCGCTGCTCCACACTCAGCTACGATACGCATCAGGGCACGGATTTCGCCCTTCGGTCCCTGGACCAGATGCGGCGCGGTGTGACTGTCATTGCCGCAGCCCCCGGCACGGTCCAGGGCACACGCGACGGGATGGAAGACAGGCTTTTCCGTGCGGACGAAAGCAGCCAGATCAACGGACGCGAATGCGGCAATGGTGTACTGATCGATCACGGCGATGGGTGGAGCACCCAATATTGCCACCTCAAACGCGAAAGTGTCACCGTCAAAACGGGCGACCGCGTGGATGAGGGCACTGTTCTGGGAGAGGTGGGCCTGTCAGGCCGGACCCAGTTTCCACATGTCCATATGACCCTTCGCAAAGATGGACAGGTCGTCGACCCGTTTGATCCGGACGGAAAGGTTCAATGCGGGGCCCCCAGCGCCAACACGCTATGGCAAACGCCCCCGCCCTATCGCCCGGGCGCCGTGCTGGAGGTGGGCTTTTCCGACAGGGTGCCCGAGTTCGACGACATAAAGGCGGGCCGCGCGACGGCCGCGCACATGCCGGTAGATGCCCCTGCGATCGTGGTTTTTGGCTATGCGTTTGGCGGAAAGGCGGGGGACAAGATGCAACTGCGCATCGATGGCCCTGATGGAACGCTGATCGACGACATGGTCGATATAGATCGCGATCAAGCGCAGTTTTTCCGCGCCCTTGGCAAGAAACGAACAACGGCCAGTTGGCCCAGCGGACGCTACACCGGCACCGTGGTTCTGCGCAGGGGAGAACAGGAAATCAGCCGCGTTCAAGGCACCACCGTCATCCAGTAAGGCGCAGTTGTACTGCGCTGTCCCAACGGTGCTTCTGCCGTCCGGACACGACTGTAAGGCGCACGTATTCGTGCGCCCTATTTCTCGGTGAATTTGAGCTCGATCCGACGGTTTTGCGCCCGCGCTTCAACGGTGTCCACAGGATTGATCGGCTGATATTGTCCGAACCCGTTGGCGGACAGCCGATCCGGCGGCAGGCCGAGGAAATTAACCATGTACCGCACAACCGACAGTGCGCGCGCCTGGCTCAGTTCCCAATTGTCCGCAAACTCGCCCTGCCCCGACAGCGGCACATTGTCCGTATGCCCGTCCACCTGCAGCACCCAGTCAATGCCAGCGGGAATGTCATCTGCAACACCGCGCAGGATACCCGCGATATTCCCGATCTCTCCCCGGCCTGCCACCGACAATTCAGCGCCACCGGGCGGGAACAAGACTTCCGAGGAAAAGACAAACCGGTCCCCGACGATCCGCACACCTTCCTGAGCGCCCAACACATCCCGCAACTGGCCGAAGAATTCAGACCGGTAGCGTTCCAGGTCCTGCGCCTCTGCCTCAAGCCGCTTGCGCTCTTCCTCTTCCAGCTCGCGCCGCCGGCGTTCCTCCAGCGCCGCACGTGCCAGCGCAGTGTTCAGATCGCGGCCCAGTGTGCTCAATTGCACGTCTTTGGCTGCGTCACGCACGACAGCGTCATCCAGAAGTGCCTGAAGCTGTCCCAATTGCGTCCGAAGTTGTGAAACCTGTTGGTTCAACAACTCTGTCTGACGCTGCGCCTCAAGCGTGGCCGCTTCCTCGGCATTCAGAGCCTCACGTGCCGCAGCCAAAAGGGCTGCACGCTGCTCTGCCTCGGACATCTGCGTGGTCAGCGCCTCTTCTGCCGTCAGCTTGGCGGCCAGCGCCGCAGCCAGTTGTTCGCGGACGTCCGAATTGCTGCTGCCTGCGGCCTGCGCGTCAGCCAGTGCCGCCTCACGCGCGGCCAATGCGGTGGCCAGCTGCGTGCGCAACTCTGCCAGATCAGCATCCTGTGCAGCCACCTGCCCCTCTGCGGTCACCTTCTCGGCCACCGCTGCCGCCAACCGCTCGCGCAGATCATCCCGTTCAAGGTCCAGCGCGGCGAGGCGTTCTTCGATCACAGCCATCTGAGCCTCAACATCGGCAAGGGCCCGGGACGCCTCCGTTCCGGCCTCTGCGTCGATCAGCGCCGTGGCAAGGCGCGCTTCAAGGCTTGCTTGTGCTTCGGACAGTGCGGTCTTTTCCGCGTTTGACGTATCAAGTGCAGCGAGGGCGGCGGCCAATTCGGCTTCCAGATCTTCGATGCGGATCTGCGCCGCCGACGCCGAACTGCCGGATTCCTGCACAGACAGCAGCGCCGCCGCCAGACGGTCGTTCAAATCCTTCTCCACGGCCCGGGCAGCAGCCAAGAGGGTGAGCGTATCCTCGGCCTCCTTCCGCTGCGCTTCGAGCGCGAGGGTCATAGCCGTCAGCTCGGTGTCGGCATTTTCGAGCCGTTCGCGCAACGCTTCGGCGGCTGCGGCTTCGACCAGCCGCGCGGCTTCTTCTGCGCTCAACGCCTCTTGCGCCGCATCAAGATCGGCTTGCAAGGCGGCGGCCTGATCCGCGCTGTCCGCATTCCTGTTGCGTAGATCCGCGATCAGGGCCTGCAATGCGTCGGTCCGTGCAGCGGCCAGACGGGCCTCTTCGGCTTGTGCGTCCACCTCGTCCCGGGCCGCAGCAAGGGCCAGGTTCAGCGCCTCCTGCTCGGACAACAAGCGTGTTTGTTCTTCTTCAAGCCCCGCTACCGTCTCAAGCGCCGTATCGCGGTCCGCAATCAGCGCAGCCACTTGCGCCTCAAAGCTGGTGATGCGGGTTTCGGCCTGTGCAAGCGCAGTTGCTTGTGCATCGCGTTCCGCCGTGAGGGCGGCAATCGTCGCGGCCTGCGTGTCCACTTGCGTCTGTGCATCGGTCAATGTCGCGCTCAGCGCGGACAGGCGGGAATCCAACTGGTTCGCGCGGCGTTCTTCCAAGCCAAGTGCCTGCGCCAGGGCTGCCACCTCACCGGCCAGTTGATCCAGTTCGTTTTCCTGACCCGAGATCGTTTCGCGCAGAACAAATTGCACGATCATGAAGATCGTCAGAACAAACATCAGAACCAGCAGCAGGCCGGTCATCGCATCCACGAAGCCCGGCCAGATGGACGCCTGGAACCGTTGCCCTGTGCGTCGCGACAGCGCCATGGTCAGCTATCCCCTGCGGAGTGGCCCTGGCGGTTGCGAGTGTTGCCGCCCGGCTTGCGCCCTTGGCCCCGCGGCTGGCTTAGCGCCGTGGCAAGGGCGGAAATATCGGTGCGCAGTTCCGCCATCGTTTCCTGTCGACCCGCGCTGATTTCTTCGAGAATACGCAGCATCTGAACGTCGATCGACCGCAAGCGCATCCGGCTTTCAGCGTCGATCCCGTCGCCCGTGCCCTGCCGTTCGATCACGTCGATCAGACGTTCCTGCCCATCGGCCATCCGCGCCAGCGTCTCGTTTCCACTGCCTTGCGCTTCAAGCCGCGCGGTCATGCGATCAACGGAATCCGCCAGCAGGCCCAGTTTCTCATCCACCATCGATCGGCTGATATCCGACTGCGTGAACATAGTTTGCAGGCTTTCCATCTGCTCGGCCAGATGGTCGATCACACCTGCCATTGCACTCTGGTCGCCTCCCCCTCGCCATCGGACAAGCCAACACGGGTGATGGAGCTTAGCCATTCCTCAAGTTCACGGTAAAAGCGGTTTTGCCCGCGCCCCGCGAAGAGCTCAAGCAGGCCGACCACCAGCGATCCAGCCAAGCCCAGGAGAGATGAGGCAAAGGCAACACCCATGCCGCCCAATTGCGCCTCAAGACCCGTCATCAGCCGGTTGAACACCGCGACCCCGCCTTCGCCCTCTTGCGGGGCAAGGCTGCGGATCGTGTCGACCACCGCCGGGACAGTCGTTGCCAGCCCGTAGAACGTGCCCAGAAGGCCAAGGAAAATCAGCATGTTGACGATGTAGCGCGTGATATCGCGCACTTCGTCGATCCGTGTGGCAACCGGATCCAGAATGGAGCGTGTCGAGGATGCTGAAAGCTGCATCCGCGCGCCCCGCGACCGCAGCAGCGACGCGAGCGACCCCAGAAGCTGCGGCGCCTTTGTCTGCGCATCCGCCCGGTCGCTTGCAAATTCTTCGATCCAGCGCACCGATGAGATCAGCGAAAACACCTGCCAGAAACAGGCGATGACCCCGATGGCAAAGACCATAAGGATAAAGCCGTTCAGATAGGGGTTCGCCTGAAACACTGGCAGCACGCGCGGCAGTGCGAGTACCGCACCAAACAGCGACATGCCCAGTACAAAGACCATGGCGAAAATCTGTTGAACCGGCTGCGAGAAATGCGGCTGTGCCTTGGGTGTGGTCTGTGCCATAGCGTGGCTCCTGACCCCTGCTCTGTTCTGCTTTTGCGGCAGACTATCGGCTTTTGTACCCAAGCGCCAAGGATTTATGCCAGTATCGCTGCGACGCGGCGTGACAGCCAATCCAGGTCGGGATCGGCCACGCCCATCTCGGCCAAATGTTGGGCCGTGTTGTACAGATATTCACTGTTTGGGCCCCGCCCGCCATGCGCGTGGGCAATGATCTGCGCCTGCTCTTCAAGCGGCAAACCACCGCAATACTGCACATGCCCGGGATCGATGACATAGGTCACGGCCTCGACCCGCGTACCACTGAGCAGATCCACATGCAGGTTCTTTTCCAGATAGGCGGATGAGATCAACTCGCGCTCTCTGAGATAGGCAAGCGTTTTGTCTTCGGTCCCCGGCTTCACACGCAGTGCCACCCCATCACAAGACGCGTCGGCAGCGGCATCAAGGGCCAGAACAAGGCCCGGTTCTGCTTTGGACCCGCGGTGGTGGATCGACCGCATGCAAAACGACCGCGCCCAGCCCGGCAAGGTACCGCGCGCGGCTTCGGCCACATCGAAGCCGGGGTTCCAAAGCAGGCTGCCATAGCCGAAAACCCACATGGTCATTGTCACTGGTCCTTTTGTTCCGCCGTGGGGTAGACCCGATTTGGAAGAAAAGGAAAAGGGGCACCCATGCGCAAAGTGATGTGGATCGTTGCACTGGCTGTGCTGGCATGGTGCGGCTGGTGGTGGGTTGCCTCTGCTGGATTGCGCGGTGGCGTACAGACATGGTTCGACGCACGGCAGACCGATGGATGGCAGGCCGAGTTGCGTGACGTTGAGAGCGGCGGTTTCCCTTTTGCCTTGCAGGCTGGGTTGCGCGACATCGCTTTGGCCGACCCGCAGGCAGGGCTGGCCATCGAAACGCAAGCACTGGATATCACGGCCCCGGCATGGTGGCCCGGCGACGTGGCCGTCACGCTGGATGACGGCCCGATCCTGATCGCGTCACCCCTTGGTCGGTCCACGTTGACCATGGCGGACGGGGTGATGGCCCTAAACCTGCATCCCGGCACAGCGCTTGAGCTTGAGGCATTTGGATGGACCGCCGGACCGTGGCAGGTCAGCGACCCAGAGGGAGTGCAAATGCAGGCCGACGACCTCACCCTGACCATGACGCAAGTTGAGGGTGCACAATATGGGCTGGTCGCCACCGCAGGCACGTTCACCCCCGGCACTGCGACCCGGCGCGGCCTGCGCCTGCCCGACAACTTCCCGCGCGCCTTCGACAGCCTGCAACTGCGCGCCGACGTGACCTTTGACCAACCTTGGGATCGGCGCGCGCTGGATCAGCGCCGCCCGCAGCCCCGTGTTGTTGACCTGCATCTGGTCGAGGCGATCTGGGGCGACATGAAATTCAACCTTTCGGCCGACCTGACCGTCGATGCACAAGGTGTCCCCACGGGGACAGTCGCCATTCAGGCCGAGAACTGGCGCGAGATGCTGGATATGTCCGAAACCGCAGGGCTGTTGCCGACCCAATTGCGCGGTCAGGCGGAGGGTGTTTTGCAGGCACTGGCCGGAGCGTCGGGCAATGAAAACACGCTGGATGTCGAACTTTCAGTCAGGGACGGCGCGATCCGCCTTGGCTTTATCCCGTTGGCTCCGGCACCGCGTTTGATCCTGCGCTGACGCAAGCCAGCCTTATCGGCAGTAGGTTCCACCACGATAGCGGGCCGTATCGAAATGGAAGTGATCCCGGTGAAACCGGTCCGAGTTTGGGCCCAGCACCGTGCCAAACGGCCCGCACGCGGCCTTGTGCATGGACCGCAGCGCGCGGCGATGGCGCGAGTTCCAGTCGTTCAACACTGTCAGCGTGGTTCCGTCCTGCAGCTGGAAGCCCGAGATGTCGATGGCCCGTCCCTTGCCATGTTCCGAGATGCGCGCGCCCGGCTGGTTGTTGCGCGTCCGGCAGGCGTAATGTGCGGCCACGCGGTAGCTCGCCAGCCCACCCCCTGTGCCGCGCAACGCGGGTTTGGCGCCCCGTTCTGTCCAGCTTTTGAGCGCCTTGGCCGTTGTGCAATCCATCAGGGCCGATTGGCTGAGCGTCACGCCCGACACCGAGCGCAGCCGCACAGCCTCGGATATGCCGCAGCCATTGATACGGCCCGGCACGAAACCCACGAAATCCCCTTGCAAGTCAGGATCACCACAGACCTGTCCGCGACGACGTTCAGCCCGGCGCGCCATGGCTTTTTCGACAATCGCATTGGGGCGCAATGCCGGGCGCAGGGACGTGGCACTTTCGGGCAAGATCGCGGCTGATGGCACGGCGGACGCCACGGTTGGCACCACCAGAGCCACGGCCACATCACGCACGACATTCCGAGCGTCCGTACCTGCCCGCGCGACCGGGCGCTTTGACGCTTCGGGGGCCGCAACCGCAAAACCAGCGGCCAGCATCAGTCCAAGCACCAGCGCCTTCATCGTTGCGCACCCCGGCCAAAGTCAGGCGCATCCGTGTCTTGCCCGGCCTCGATGATCCCCCGGCGGATGGCGCGGGTGCGCGTGAAATAATCGAACAGGTGATCCCCATCGCCCGTACGGATGGCGCGTTGCAAAGCAAACAGCTCTTCGGTGAAGCGCCCGAGGATTTCCAGCGTTGCATCCTTGTTCGTCAGGAACACATCGCGCCACATGGTGGGATCACTTGCCGCAATGCGGGTGAAGTCCCGGAAACCGGCGGCCGAGAACTTGATCACCTCGCTGTCGGTCACGCGCCGCAGATCATCGGCCACGCCCACCATGGTGTAGGCAATCAGGTGCGGGATGTGGCTGACGACCGCGCAGACCCGGTCATGGTGCTGCACATTCATCCGGTCCGTCATCGCGCCCAGTGCCGCCCAGTAGCGTTCAACCGTCGCCACAACCTCGGCGTCCGCATCATCCGGCGTGACGATCAGTGTCCAGCGGTTGTCATAAAGCTCGGCAAAGCCGGCCTCCGGTCCGCTGTGTTCCGTCCCGGCCATGGGGTGGGTGCCTACAAAGTGCACGCCATCCGGCAGGTGGGGCTGAACCGCGTCGAACACGGCCTGTTTCACCGATCCCACGTCGATCACGGTGGCACCGGGTTTCAGCGCCTCCTTGATCTCGGCCATCACAGGACCCATCGCGCCGATGGGGACGGCCAGAACGACAAGGTCGGCGTCCCGCACTGCGTCAGCCGCAGTGTCGGTCACGATGTCACAAAAACCCAGCCGCCGTGTCGTGTCGCGCGTCGCCTCGGACCGGGCGTACCCGCTGATTGTCTTGGCCGCGCCTGCGCGCTGTGTGGCCCACGCCATGGACCCTGCAATCAATCCCAAGCCGATAAAGGCAATCTTGTTGTAGATCACGCTCACGATGCGCTCCGCCATTCTGTCAGGGCCGAGATTACGCGGCCCGTCTGTTCGGCGTTGCCCACGGTGATACGCAGACCCTCGGGAAATCCGTAGCCGCCCACGCGGCGTACAAGGATGCCATCGGCGTTCAAGGCAGCCTCGGCCGCATCCGCCTCGGGCACCGAAGCCGCGCGGGCCAGTACGAAATTCGTATCGCTGCCATCGCAGGCCAGGCCAAGTTGGCGCAAAGCCCCCGTCAAACGCGCCCGTTGATCCGCATTCAGCGCAGCGCACTCCTCGACCCATTTGGTGTCCCGCACCGCTGCCTCTGCCGCCGCCAATGCGACGGTGGACAGGTTGAACGGTTGGCGGATGCGGGTCATCACGTCAATCATGTTCTTGGGTCCATACCCCCAGCCAACACGCAAGCCGCCGAGCCCGTAGATCTTGGAAAAAGTGCGTGTCATCAGGACGTTGGGTCGTGCCTCGGCCAAGGTAAGGCCGCCATCATACCCATCGGCGTATTCAGTATAGGCCCCGTCGATCACAAGGATCACGTGTTCGGGCAGATCATTGGCCAACCGCACCAGTTCTGTGTCCGATAAACGTGTGCCCGTAGGGTTGCCGGGGTTGGTCAGCAGCACGATACGCGTGCGTTCGGTGACCGCGTTCAAAATGGCATCCACATCGACAACCCGGTCCCGTTCGGGCACGGAAACAGGCGTCGCACCCGCCATGTTGGCAAGGATCGGATACATGGAAAATCCGTGCGCGGTGTGGATGATCTCATCCCCCAGCCCGGAGAACGCCTGGGTTACGAATTGCAACACCTCGTCGCTACCCACACCGCAGATCACGCGATCTGCGTCCACGTTCCAGACCTCGGCAATAGCGGTGCGCAGCGCCGCGTGGTCGGTCGAGGGATAGAGGTGCATACGGGTGGCGGCGTTGGTCAACGCCTCGATCGCCGCCGGGGGCGGGCCCGCCGGGTTCTCGTTCGAGGACAGCTTGAGAACGTTCTCCACACCGGCCAGATGCGACGCCCCGCCCTGGTACAGCGAGATGTCCATGATTCCGGGTTGCGGTGTTATTTCGGCCATAGTGTCCTCTCCGTCCATTGGAGAAGTTTTAGGGCTGCGAGGCCGGAGTGGCTAGGGGCAAAAGCGCGCGGAGCACCAGCCGGTCCGGCGGCGGATCGTGGGCTGCCGCACTGGCGTATGAAAAACGCGATTTATGTGGATCATTTGCCTTTGTGGTTGATGTTCCGCGATTGTCGGCGATGTAGCGGCAGACCGACGGGACGGTCCGCCGCTGGACCGGCGCCTTCGGCTTGATTCCGGTCCAGTCTTAACTGGTTACATCCGGTGCGGGCTTCCACTTGAACACCACCCGGATCACCCCGTGGTCGTTGGTCCCACTTTCCTTGTGATCGTCGTAGTTCAGGTGGTCGTTCTGCACCACCATCTCGTCAAAGGCCCATTTGCGGCGCTTGGAGTTGTCATAGAACTCCTGACTGAACATGATGTGGTCCAGGCTTTCCCGCTGACCCTTGTAGACGTGGGTGTAGTAGACATCGCGCACGGACCGGTATTCCTGTATCGTCTGCGCCGTGTACAGGGCATTGTCCCCGCCCCCCGCTGACAGGGGCGACAGATAGGTGGGCTGTTCGGACAGGATGTTCAGCGTGTTGCTCACCTTGCCGTCGTTCATGTCGCCAATGACAACAACGGGCGTGTCCGTCTTCTTGAGCAGCTTCGTGATGATGACCCGCAGGGCGGCCGCTTCGGCCGTGCGGCGGACAGTGGAAATGGCATAACCCAACGCGTTTGTATGATCCCCATGCACATCCTTGTCGTACCAGCTGCGCTCGCGCCAGATCTGCGTGGGACGGCGGGATTTGAAGTGGCAGACAAAGACATGGATCACCGGGGTCCGCGGATCGGGCTGCACCTGGAAATGCAGGACCGGGCGGGAAAAGGTGCTCAGGTTGACCTCAAGATAGTCCTGTTGCGGGTCATCGCCGCCAGACTTCAGCACGTACTCGTCCGGGAAATCCACGATCCATTCCGGATCGCCAACAAGCACGTCGGTGCGGACGGCAGCGGCGCAGACAATCTTGTCCCCCGCGTGATCCGGGGGTGTCAGGGCGGTGTAGTCGCTGTTCATACCGGCGTCAGCCAACACCTGATCCAGCGCAGCGGGGGCCCAGAGTTCCTGCAGGCCCACGACATCGGCGTTCAAACGCGCCATGGTCGCAGCGGTAAAATCGATCTTGCGCTGGTAGATGTCTGGGTCCCACCCGTCCGTGTCGCCATAAATGGCGTCGCCAGGGGTCTGAAGGTTCAAGAGGTTGAAGCTCGCAAAGGAAATGTCGCGGGCGCCCATGGTCGTCTCCAATTCACGTCAATCAATGCCCGAACGCTACCACAGGTTACACAACGTGGGTGTGAAAAACGCAAAACCCGGTGCAAGGCACGGACGTGGCCGAACGCCCGCGCATAAAACGAAAAAGGGGCGCTGCATCAGCGCCCCCAAAGGTTCGGGTGAAGTTGGACAGGTGCCTACGCTTTGTTGCTTGCAGGCTCCTGGATGCTGTTTGCATCTGACGGTTTGGCTGCTGCACCTTCGATCGACTTCGGCTGGGCGGGTTGATCAACCGCAGTCACCGTTTTGCCCACAGCTGCATCCGCGATGCCGGCCATCCCGTCTTCCATGCTGATCCCAAGCTCTTTGCCAAGGGCCTGCATCGCGGGCATCTGGAGTGCCATACCCAGCACGGAATCCAAGGCCTGATTGACCGGCGTGCCAACGTTCGGCGCACCGTCTGCACCACCACTGGCGGGGGTCATGCCCGTCACCTGGTGGATCTTGATCGAGTCGATCTTTTCAGCCGGTTTGACCATTTCCGCGATGATGGCAGGCATGGCCTCAAGCTGGGCAAGACGGATCTTCATCGCCACGATCTCGGCACTCAGCTCGTTCTCGGAGTTCGCGATGGCCTTTTGACCTTCGGCTGTTGCCAGCATGTCGGTCCTTTTTGCCTCGGCACGCACGGTCAACGCATTTGCATCGGCCTGCGCCTCTTCCAGTTGGGCCGCAGCACGGTCGCTTGCAGCGTCCTTTTCCGCCTCGGCCGTCACGCGAATACCCGTTGCCTGACGCTCCGCCTCTTTCTGCGCCTCGATGATGGCGATCCGCTTGATCCGCTCCGCCTCGGCCACGGCACGTGCCGTTTCAATGGCTTCCGCCGCTTTCTTGGCCTCTGCCCTCGCGGTGTCAGCCGATGCGCGCGCCTGGCTTTCTTCCTCGGACTTGCGGGCCACGATGATCTGGCGTTCCTGATCCGCCACTTCCAGCTCGCGTTCCTTGGCGATCTCGGCCTCGCGGATACTGCGTTCACGTGCGATCTCGGCGGAACGTACCGCCTTCTCGCGTTCGATCCGTGCTTCTTCCTTGGCGCGGTCCGACGCTTCCTGGTTGCGCGCGATCTGTGCCTCCTGTTCCGCCTGCAGCGTCTGGATTTCCTCGATCTGGGCGATCTCGGCCTGCTTCTGTTCGCGCTCGATCTGATACTTGCGCTTTTCGGCTTCCATCTCGGATTGGGCGACGGACACATCGGCCTCTGCCGAAATCTCGGCCCGCTGTTTGCGCGAGGTGGCAATGACGGCTGCCAGCTTCTGCATACCAACCGCGTTGAGCGCGTTGTTTTCATCGAGCGAGATCAAACGGTGTCTGGTCCAGCGCGGTCAGCGACACGGCCTCAAGCTCCAAACCGTTCTTCAGCAGGTCTTCGGAGATCGCATTCTGCACCTCTTGCACAAAGCTGGCGCGGTTTTCGTGCAATTCATCCATCGTCATCTGTGCGGCCACGGCACGCAGACCATCGACCAGCTTACCCTCGATCATCTCGCGCAACTGTTCGACGTGGAATGTCCGGTCGCCCAGCGTTTGGGCCGCGCGCGAAATGCCGTCTTCGGTCGCGTTGACCGAGACGTAGAATTCAACACCCACATCAACACGCATCCGGTCCTTGGTGATCAGCGACTGTTCAGCCACCCGCGCCACTTCCAGGCGAAGCGTCTTCATGTTGACCTTGGATATCTCGTGCAGGAACGGGACAACAATGGTGCCGCCATCCATGATGACCTTGCGCCCGCCGGACCCGGTTTTGACCAGGCTGGTTTCGCGTGTCGCACGTTTGTAAAGGCGCGCCATGATCAAGCCGATCAGAACAAGCAAACCAAGAATGATGGCGGCAATCGTCAGAATTGCAGTGAGTTGCATATGAATACTCCTACATGAACAAAGGTAAGGTTAGACAGACAGCGTGTATGATGAGCCGCAAGGCTGGTCAGATCACGAAGAACTTGTCACCGCGTTTGCGAATGAGCGTGACATCGCTGCCCTTGGGGAAAACATCTTCATCGTGAAGCGGCTCAACCCGAAGATAGTGGATGTTGTTGTGCCGATCCTTGATCTTGACCTCAGCCGGGCGACCGCGTGCAGCGGTGCCTTGGGTGATCGTGCCGTGATAGCCGCCAAGAAACCGGGCGCGCGTGGCGCTTGTTTCGGTCTTGGGCATGATCAGGGCCACCCAGTTGGCGATCACGCGGGTCACGGCCAGCGCCGGGACAGCCGCAACAGCCGAGGCGATGAGGGCAGGCAGCCCCTGCCCGAACAAACCCGCGACAAAGGACTGAAGGATCAGGCCAAACAGGCCGAACATGGTCAGGAATGACGCAAGCCAGATCAGGAACGGCACGTCGCGCGCACCGATCCAGGTGAACAGCCCGGAGGACTGAGCACCGGCATCAATGTCAGGCATCTCTGCCGCATCCACGGCATCGACGGCATCCACACCGGGATCAATGTCAGCCGCGAATTCAGCCGACAGGTCAAAGTCCGCATCCACGTCAATATCTGGCGCGTCGCTGCCAAGGCCCATGAGTGTGCCGCCCAAGACGGCGCTCAATATCTCAAGGACAAACAAGCCAGCCACCACTGCCAGTGCGATGGCAAACGGAGCGCTCTCGGGCGATAGGAAAAGTGCAATCATGTCTTTCATTTCCATATCCATATAGTCGTTGATAAAAAAATTGTTAGGTATTTATGTGCAGAAATTGTATTTTTTTTATTCATACCTATCTAACATCTATACCAGCCACGGTTTCACACGGGATTGAGCGCACACCATGCCGGACTTTCTCCACCGCCGCCGCCTTGCGCGGATGATTGATCGTACGGCCAGCCAAGTGTCCGATGTTGCCGTGCCTGACAAAGGTTGGATCGCTTCGGTCCGCCATGCTTTGGGCATGTCTGCAGAACAGGTGGCACGACGCAAGGGTGTAAGTCGAAACGCGGTGTATCAGGCGGAACGCAGCGAACAGGACGGAGCCGTTTCGATCAAGCAGATGGAACAGCTGGCCGCCGCCATGGGCGCGCGGTTTGTCTATGCCATCGTGCCTGAGGCACGGATCGAAGACCTGAAATACGCGCAAGCCATGAAACTCGCACACGCGCTTATCGCAGATGAACCGGATGCTGGCACGTGGTCAACAGATGCTCGGCAGGACTGGATCGAGGACAAGGCCGCAGAATTGCTGCACGACATGCCCCCCACCTTCTGGGACGACAAGTAGCTGGTCGGCCTAAGCCGGGTGCGGCGGTGTCGCAGGGGCGCGGGCCACGCGGGCAAGCGCATCCCGTGCGATCAGAACGTGGAAGGGCATGATCGCGGCCAAGTAAAGCCGCCCGCCCATATTGTGCGTATGCACCCAGGTTGCCAGCGAAACGACACCATCCTCGGACCGAACGCTGACCCGGAAATCCAGATGTCTGTCGTTGAACCCGGCGATTAGTTCGGTCCCCGTCTCGCTCTCCACAGGAAATGGCCCAAGCTTGTCAGCGGCGTCTGGCCCATCCTGCGACAAGCCAAACGGGGTTGTGATCAAGCCACGCAGTCTGACCAATATCTGCGCCCAACCCGGAAAGGCCGTGATGATCTCGGCTGCCGCGCGCGGGCTGGTCGTGCTCGAAACCGAGTAGCAATCCAGAAAATCACCCCGCTTCATATGCCCGTGCAAGGCACTGTCGGCGGGCAATGGGGTGGCGGTGACGCGCGGTGCGAAAAACATGTGACACTCCTTTGGCTGTCCATGGTCACTCTATTGACGCACGCCAGCCCTTACCCTGTGACATGAAACCACAACGGAACTGAAAGCTTGCTACAGTAGCGCCACCTCCATCCGACAGGAACCGCGCCATGACCGATGATGACAGCCCACAATCACAAAGCATCTGGCCTCTACCAGCCTTCTATTTCCAAGTTACGATGGCCGGCGAGGACATGACATTTCAGGAGGTGAGCGGCCTCGATGTCGAGAGCCAGCCCATTGAATATCGCGTAGGCAACAGCAAGGTCTTTTCCACGATCAAGATGCCCGGCCTCCGCAAGACCGGTAACCTGACCCTCAAAAAGGGTGTCTTCACACGGGGTCAAATGTTTTGAGACTGGTTCAGCGGCATCAAGATGAACACGATCAAGCGTCAGGACCTGACCATTTCACTGCGTGATGGAAGCGGTACGCCGACCATGGTCTGGCGGGTGATGAACGCCTTTCCCACCAAGATCACAGGCACCGACCTCAAGGCAGAGGGCAACGAAATCGCCGTCGACAGAATCGAGATCGCGCACGAAGGGATCACCACCGAAAACGCATGAAAAAGGGCCGCCCAATGCAGGCGACCCTTTGAAATCTGACGACGGGATAGTCCCGCAGCGTCTTAGTTCTTGGCGTAGAATTCGACGACCAGGTTTGGTTCCATCATCACCGGGTACGGCACGTCGCCCAGAGTGGGGGTGCGGGTGAAGGTGGCGGTCATTTTCGAGTGATCTGCATCGATATAGTCGGGCACGTCACGCTCGGGCAGTTGAGTGGCTTCCAGAAGGACGGCCAGTTGCTTTGAACGGTCACGCACCTCGATCACGTCACCCTCTTTCACGCGGTAGGAGGGGATGTTGACCTTGCGGCCGTTCACGCGCACGTGGCCGTGATTCACGAACTGACGGGCGGCAAAGACGGTTGCCACGAATTTCGCGCGGTAAACAACCGCGTCGAGGCGGCGTTCCAGCAGACCGATCAGGTTTTCACCGGTGTCACCGCCCACACGGACCGCTTCGGCATAGATGCGGCGGAACTGTTTCTCGGTCAGGTCGCCATAGTAGCCTTTCAGCTTCTGCTTGGCACGCAGCTGGATACCAAAGTCGGACAGCTTGCCCTTGCGGCGCTGACCGTGCTGGCCGGGGCCATATTCACGACGGTTGACGGGGGATTTGGGGCGACCCCAAATGTTTTCGCCCATGCGGCGATCGATCTTGTACTTGGCAGACGTGCGTTTTGTCACGGCTGATCTCCTTCGGTTCAGGTTTCCAAAGGGCGTTGTCCTCTCCCCGGATTTGGCCGGGACGACAGGGATCTTCTTGCGAAGGCCACCAACACCAATGAAGCCGCGCTTATACGACCAGAATTGACAGAGTCAACGGCTACTTCGGTCCACCCATGGCAGCGCATTCGGCATGGCGGAAACACGGGGTGATGTGATCATTGACCAACCCGGTTGCTTCCATGAAAGCATAGACGATCGTGGGCCCCACGAACTTGAAGCCACGGGCCCGCAAATCCTTGGACACCTGCTCGCTCAGTTTCGTCTTGGGCGGTACCTGATCACGGCTGGCAAAGTTGGTCTGAAGCGGCGCACCATCCACATAATTCCATAGAAATTTATCGAAGCCGACGGTGGCATTAACCTCGAGATAGGCGCGGGCGTTGGTAATCGTTGCTTCGATCTTGCCACGGTGACGGATGATGCCGGGATTGGCCAACAGACGTTGCACATCATCTTCGCCCCACTCGGCGACGACAGCCGGGTCAAAATCAGCAAAGGCTTCGCGGAAGGCATCGCGCTTACGCAGGATGGTGATCCAGCTCAGTCCAGCTTGGAATCCATCAAGGATCAGCTTTTCCCACAGGGCCTGCGCATCATGTTCAGGTACCCCCCATTCGGTGTCATGATAGGCGACGTAGTCGGGGGCTTCCCCCTCCCACCCACAGCGGTGCACCATGCCAAATCCCCCTTGTTTTGATTAACAACTAAAATTGGAACAAAATGCAAACATTAAGACAGTTTTTACAGCTTGGGCACAATGTTGGCAGCAGTTTTCAAGCACAAGGGTCGCTGCCAGCCCATGACGAAACACCGGTTCTCAAACGTGCCCGTTGGCGCGGACAATCCGCTGAATGCCGCCGTATCGTCGCGTGACCGCAGCACGCTGGCGATGGTCGAACAAGCGGTCGAACATCAGCAGACCCTGCTTGCGTTCCAACCGGTCGTGATCGCCAACGATCCGTCCCGCGTCGGCTTTTACGAAGGGCTGATCCGGGTCATGGACGACACCGGACGCATCATCCCGGCCAAGGATTTCATGCCCGTTGTTGAGCGTACCGAACTTGGGCGCGAGATTGACGTGGTGGCGCTGAACATGGGGCTGCGCACGCTGAATGAAAATCCATCGATACGGTTGTCTATCAACATGTCTGCCCGCTCTATCGGCTACCAGCGTTGGATGCAGACGCTGAACCGGTGGCTTAAAAAGGATCCCTCGGTCGGTGAACGGCTGATTCTGGAAATAACCGAAGGGTCGGCCATGGACCAACCTGAACTGGTCGTGGATTTCATGGATCGGCTCAGTACCAAGGGGATCTGCTTTGCGCTTGACGATTTCGGTGCGGGCTATACCGCATTGCGCTACTTCAAGGACTTCTTTTTTGACGTGCTCAAGATCGACATGCAGTTCTGCAATGGCATTGCCAACGATCCGGACACGCAGGCACTGACCGCTGCAATCATCCAGATCGGACATCATTTTGACATGTTAGTTGTGGCCGAAGGGGTCGAACAGCAAGAAGACGTCGAAGTGCTGACACAGATGGGTGTCGACTGTTTGCAGGGCTTCTATTTCCAGGCGCCCCAGGTTCGCCCCGACTGGCTCTTTGGTCAGGGCGTGGGAGCACAGAAGGCTGGCATGCGCGCCTGAGACATAACGTCAGTTGTCGCGTCATAGCGAGATCCGATACTGCACACGCAGCGCGGGACCATTCTGAGGCCCGCACCGGCGTGCAAAGTCTCGGATTGGTCCTCAAGGAAACTGACAGAGGACCCCGACCCTATGACCAACATCGTCATCGCTTCGGCCGCCCGGACTGCCGTTGGCAGCTTTGGTGGCTCATTTGCCAACACCCCCGCCCATGATCTTGGCGCAACCGTTCTCGAAGCGATCGTGGACCGCGCAGGTATCGAAAAATCCGAGGTTTCCGAAACCATTCTCGGCCAGGTGCTGACCGCCGCTCAGGGTCAGAACCCTGCCCGTCAGGCACATGTCAACGCCGGCCTGCCCAAGGAAAGCGCCGCCTGGTCTATCAACCAGGTTTGCGGTTCGGGTCTGCGCGCCGTCGCTCTCGGCGCACAGCACATCGCATTGGGTGACGCTGATATCATCGCTGCCGGCGGCCAGGAAAACATGACACTCAGTCCCCACGCCGCAGCCCTGCGCGCCGGTCACAAGATGGGCGACATGAAGTACATCGACACCATGATCCGCGACGGTCTGTGGGATGCCTTCAACGGCTACCATATGGGCCAAACGGCAGAGAATGTTGCCGACCAATGGCAGATCACTCGTGATATGCAGGACGAATTCGCCGTTGCCTCGCAAAACAAGGCCGAAGCCGCGCAGAAGGCTGGCAAGTTCGGCGATGAAATCACCGCCTTCACCGTGAAGACCCGCAAGGGCGACATCGTGGTCGATGCCGACGAATACATCCGCCACGGCGCAACCATGGAAGCCATGCAGAAACTGCGCCCCGCTTTCACCAAGGATGGGTCGGTCACAGCCGCCAACGCCTCCGGGTTGAACGACGGTGCCGCCGCCGCCCTGTTGATGAGCGCAGAGAATGCCGAAAAGCGCGGGATCGAGCCTCTGGCACGCATCGCCAGCTATGCGACCGTGGGCCTTGACCCGTCGATCATGGGTGTCGGCCCGATCTACGCCTCGCGCAAAGCGCTGGAGAAAGCAGGCTGGAAGCCCGAGGATCTCGACCTCGTGGAAGCCAACGAAGCCTTTGCCGCCCAAGCCTGCGCCGTGAACAAGGACATGGGCTGGGATCCGTCGATCGTGAACGTGAACGGTGGCGCGATCGCCATCGGCCACCCTATCGGTGCCTCGGGCGCGCGCATCCTCAACACCCTGCTGTTCGAAATGAAGCGCCGCGACGCCAAGAAGGGCCTTGCCACGCTGTGCATTGGCGGCGGCATGGGCGTTGCTATGTGCCTCGAACGCGACTGATCCAGATCAAGGCGGTGCCGCACGGCGCCGCCTACCCCTTCCCCATCAAAATTCGCTCAAGGCCAAAGTAGGTGCGTAATATTGTTGCGCCCAGACCGCATTTGAGCGAAACAATGCGAAACGCACCCAAAAGGAGTTCTCCCCATGTCCCGTGTAGCACTTGTCACCGGCGGTTCCCGCGGTATCGGCGAGGCCATTTCGAAAGCCCTGAAAGACGCAGGATACACCGTCGCCGCCACCTATGCGGGCAACGACGAGGCAGCTGCCAAGTTCACGGACGAAACCGGCATCAAAACCTACAAGTGGAACGTGGCCGACTACGACGAGATCGAAAGCGGGCCTCGCGCAAGTCGAAGCTGACCTCGGCCCCATCGACATCGTCGTTGCGAACGCGGGTATCACGCGCGACGCCCCCTTCCACAAGATGACCCCGGAACAATGGCACCAGGTCATCGACACGAACCTCACAGGCGTGTTCAACACTGTTCACCCGATCTGGCCGGGTATGCGTGAGCGCAAGTTTGGCCGCGTCATCGTGATCTCTTCCATCAACGGTCAGAAAGGCCAGTTCGCACAAGTGAACTATGCCGCCACCAAGGCTGGCGATCTGGGCATCGTGAAGTCTCTGGCCCAGGAAGGCGCCCGTGCAGGCATCACCGCCAACGCGATCTGCCCCGGCTACATCGCCACGGAAATGGTCATGGCAGTGCCTGAGAAAGTGCGTGACAGTATCGTTGCCCAGATCCCGGCGGGCCGCTTGGGTGAACCGGAAGAAATCGCGCGCTGCGTTGTCTTCCTCGCCTCGGACGATTCGGGCTTTATCAACGGCTCGACCATCTCGGCAAACGGCGCGCAGTTCTTCGTCTGACGTCAGGCCATTCCGACATAAAAAGGGCCGGTGCAGCGATGCACCGGCCCTTCTTTATCCCGTAAGATGCCGCGCGCGCATCAGCGGGAAGTCTTGCCCCCAAACAACCAGTTCCAGGCGTCTGCAAGGGCTGCGCCACGCTCAGCATGGGCGCGTTCCAAACCTTGGCGGATGGCGGGGTGTGCGGATGTCTCTAACATGGGCGGTATCCTTTGATGGATCAGCGTTTCTGAATTGGGATCAATATGCGCCCTTTTATGAAAGCCCACAAACGAGACTTTCCATAACTTCACTTAAGCTGTACTTAAGTGAATATGCCTGACCGCCTTCCCCTTTGACCGCCTTGCGTGCCTTTGATGCCGCTGCCCGCCACATGTCCTTTGCCAAGGCCGCGGAAGAGCTGCATGTCACGCCCGCCGCCCTCAGCTTTCAAATCAAATCGCTTGAGGAATATCTGGGCACCCAAGTGTTTCATAGGCTGAACCGCGCTGTGGAGCTGACGGAAGCCGGTCGGGCCATGGCACCCGGCATGGCTGATGGATTCCAGACCCTGGCAGCCGCCTGGCGCGCTGCCGAGAGGACATTGGACACAGGAACGCTAACCGTCACCGCGGGACCAGCGTTCACCGCCAAATGGCTTGCTCCAAGGCTCTATGATTTTGCGCAAGCCCATCCCGAGATCGAACTGCACTTTTCGGCATCCCTAAAGATGGTCGACCTGAACCGCGACGGGGTCGATGTTGCCATCCGCTTTGGAACCGGCAAGGACGAGGACATGTTCAGCAAACTGCTGGCGATGGAATGGGTCTGTCCGGTGATGACACCCGAACTCGCCGCGCAATACCGGACGCCAGAAAGCCTCAAGGACGCGCCGCTGATCTTTGACGACAGCATCGTCAATCTGCGTCCAAGCGCGGACTGGAGCACATGGTTTCGGATGATGGGGATCGACTTTGCCCCAACCCACGGTGCCCGGTTCAGCCAGGCCGACCACGCGGTTGATGCCGCACTGGCAGGAATGGGTGTGACGTTGGGTCGGCGGTCACTGGTGGTTAAGGACATGCATGACGGTCGCCTTGTGGCTCCTTGGCCGAACGCGCTGGACACCGGCGTGCGTTTCCGGTTTCTCTGCGCCGAAGGAGCCGAAACCCGGCCCCACATCGCAGCCTTCCTCGATTGGATGATCGTCGAGATCGACAAGACAAGCTACATCACCGACCGCATGATCCGTAAACCTTCATCCGATTTTCAAGCTGCATGACACGCGGCACCGCCACCATGATCGGCTTCGTGGCTGTGCTGCTTTGGGGCGTCTTGGCCCTACTCACTGTTGGCTCGGCGCCGACGCCGCCATTCCTGTTGAACGCGCTGTGCTTTGCCATCGGCGGAACACTTGGGTTGATCTGGACCGCCGTCAGTGGCGGTCTGAGCCAATTGCGGACCGTGCCCTTGCATATCTACGTCATGGGCACATTGGGGTTGTTCGGCTATCACGCACTTTACTTTTCCGCTCTCCGCCTTGCCCCTGCGGCAGAGGCCAGCCTGATCGCCTATCTCTGGCCCCTGCTGATTGTTCTGCTTTCCGGTCTTCTGCCGGGCGAAACACTTCGCGCTGGTCATGTGCTTGGGGCACTGATCGGCTTTGCGGGGGCGGCGCTGATTGTCACGGGCGGGGCTGCCGGGTTTGATGCGGCGGCCCTGCCCGGCTACCTGCTTGCCATGGCCTGCGCAGTCACATGGTCCAGCTATTCCGTCCTGTCACGCCGTTTTGGCACTGTGCCGACAGCATCCGTTGCCGTGTTTTGCGTGGCGAGCGCCATTCTTTCGGCGCCGCTACACCTGATGCTGGAAGAAACGGTATGGCCATTGGGTGGCTTGGGATGGGCAAGCGCCATATTGCTGGGCCTTGGCCCAGTGGGACTAGCCTTTTATGTCTGGGATATCGGCGTGAAACGCGGCGATATCCAGATGCTCGGCACCGCATCCTACGCGGCGCCGCTCTTGTCGACTGTCGTCCTGATATTGGCTGGCGTTGCTGCGCCCAGTTGGTCACTGGCCCTTGCGGCCATCCTGATCACTGGCGGAGCGCTCTTGGCAGCCCGCGCCAGCCTGAAGGGGGTGCCCTAACTCGAAAGTCGGGTAATTTCCTCTTTCAGTTTCAGCTTCTGCTTTTTCATGGTGGCCACTTCGATCTGATCCACGCCCGGCGATCGTTGGGCCGTCTCAACCTGATCACTCAGGGTCTGGTGCTTCTTTTTCAACTCCTCGAGATGGGCGATCACGCTCATGCAGTCCTCCTTGCTGATAAAGTTGCCTCCACAGCCAAGCACAGCTTTGCTCATAAGTCACGCCGCAGGCGCAGCATGTGGATCTACAAAATGTATGTATGGTCAACGCCGGATTAAAGGTGCAGCGCAGCGCCTTCACGTAAAACCGACTGAATTTCATGGGTATAGCTTTCGCCATCCCTCTCATGCCGTGCGCCTTGGTGCAAAATGACCGGAAAATGCAGGCGAAAATCTGCGCGCCCGTTCTTGCGCGCCCGGAAAATCACCAGTTCCGCCGCTTTTCCGACCCGCGGGCAAAGCGGCCAGATCTCGGGGCTGCCCAACCGCCCAGCAGCACCAGCCAATAGGTCCGGCAGCCGCTCGGCCCGGTGAATCATGTGCAGGTAGCCCTTGTGCCGCAGCCGTCGCGCCGCCACATCGATCCATGCCGCAACAGGTGTCTCAACACCGCGCCCCGCCTCGCGCCCCGAATCATCGGCCACGTGCCCCGCCGCACGATTAAAATAGGGGGGATTGGCCAGAACATGATCAAAGCTGCGATCTCGCAGCTCTTCGGGCATATCCGTCAGATCGGCGGCATGGGCTTTCAGTCCATTCCGCTCCGCCAATGCAGCGTACGCAGCCTGCCGCTCGACACCAACGAGTTCCAGTCCCGGCACCCGCGCGCCAAGACACAGGGCCACAGCCCCAACGCCACACCCAAGATCCAACACCGATTGCCCCGCGCGCGCAGGCACCGAGGCAGCCAGCAACACCGGATCAACGCCCGCCCGATACCCGTCGCGCGGTTGCCACAAATGCAGCCGCCCACCCAGAAAGGCATCGTGGGTCAGGTCAGCGTCCAAGGTCGATGTCATTGTCGGTCACAACCCGCAAAGCGGCATCATAATCATCGTCCCGCACCATCAGGCGCCGTGGGAAAATTCCGATCCCACCTTCGAGGATGCTCATATTTACGTCCATCTGAAAGCAGTCTATATCCTCGCCCTCAAGAAGGGCGGAGGCAAAGGCGATGATCGTCGGGTCGGTGCTGCGCAAAAGTTCCTTCATATCATGGATGTAGGGGCACACCGGCCTAACTGTCGAGGGGTGCTATGGGGAAAGTGATGGACGCGTCCACAATCGCAAAGCCGCATGACCGGCTTGCCACCTATCTTGCGGCGGACCTGGAGGGTGTGAACGACCTGATCCGCGACCGCATGGCATCGGAACACGCGCCCCGAATCCCCGAGGTAACACGCCATCTGGTCGAAGCCGGTGGCAAGCGGCTGCGGCCCATGCTCACGCTCGCCTCAGCGCATCTGTGCGGCTATCCGGGGCCCTACCATGTGCATCTGGCCGCCACAGTTGAATTCATCCACACCGCCACGCTGCTGCATGACGATGTCGTTGACGAAAGCGCACAGCGGCGCGGACGGCCCACGGCCAACCTGCTATGGGACAATAAATCTTCGGTCCTTGTCGGCGACTACCTGTTCGCCCGCAGCTTCCAGCTGATGACCGAAACCGGCAACATCTCCGTCCTGCGCATCCTGTCAGACGCCGCCGCCACCATCGCCGAGGGCGAAGTGCTGCAAATGACGGCGGCCCAGGACCTTGCCACGGACGAAGCCATTTATCTGCAAGTGGTGCGGGGCAAGACCGCGGCCCTGTTCTCGGCTGCCATGGAAGTGGGCGGCGTGATCGCGGGCAAGGACGAGGCAACAACGCAGGCCCTGTTCGACTATGGCGACGCACTTGGTATCGCGTTCCAGATTGTCGATGACCTGCTGGACTATCAGGGCCAGTCGTCCGCCACTGGCAAGAATGTGGGCGACGATTTCCGCGAACGCAAACTGACACTGCCGGTGATCAAGGCTGTCGCAAAGGCGGATTCGGAAGAACGGGCGTTCTGGTCGCGCACCATCGAAAAGGGGCAGCAAGACGAGGGCGACCTCGACCACGCACTCGACCTTTTGCATGCGCACAACGCGTTGGAAGAGACAAAGCGCGACGCTATCGCATGGGCCGACAAGGCCAAGGCGTCACTCGGCGCCCTGCCCGCGCATGACCTGCGCGATATGCTGATCGATCTTGCCGACTACGTGGTCGAACGGATCAACTGACCGCCCCTGTCTAAGACCCCACCGTTTTCACGGCCCGGACCCACCACCGGGGCTGCTTCTCGGCAATTTCGGCAGCCGCATCACGGGCCGCCTCGGCGTCGGAATAGACGCCGAAACAGGTCGATCCCGACCCGGACATGCGCGCCAGCTCGGCCCCCTTCAGCGTCTTCAATGCGGCCAGTATCGCCGGATTGCCGGACGCAGCGGGCGCTTGCAGATCGTTCCTCTGTTCGGCCAACCAAGCCAGAAACGTGGCGCGGTCTTGCCAGCGCAATCGCGCGTCCATCGGCGGATTGTTCTTGGACCTCAAACGCTTGAACACATCTGGCGTGGGCACGTGAATGCCCGGATTGACCAGCACCAGATCCAGAGAGGGCACGCCGCCAACGGGCGCCACCACCTCTCCAATGCCACGCATCCGCTGCGGGGCATCCAACAGGCATACCGGAACATCCGCACCCAATGCCAACGCGTGCGCCTCGGCCCCGAGGGCGCGCAGGGTCGCGGCCGCGTCGGATGATCCACCACCGATACCCGCCCCATGGGGCGGATTCTTTTCCAAAGAAATCCGCACGGCCGTGCCAGCCAGCTCGGCTGCGCGCCAAACAAGGTTCCGTTCGTCGGTCGGCACGCCAACAGAGAACGGCCCCGACACATCCAGACGCATTTGGGGGGCGGGGTCGATGGTCAGCCGATCACCGACATCGGCAAAAACCACAAGGGAATCAATTAGGTGGTAGCCATCTGCGCGTTGGCCGGTCACATGCAGTGTCAGGTTGATCTTGGCAGGTGCAAAGACCTCAGTCGCCATTCGCCACCTGCAGTGGCTCCGCGCCCTCTTCGGCCAGCACCGCGTCGAGGCCCACATCCAGCTTGCGACGCATCCGCGCCGGGTCCGCCTCAGCATCCGTGTCCGCTGGATCGACAAAACTCAAGGCGCGCATCCATTGGAACCGCGCTTCGCGTTCACGTCCCACGGCCCAGTACACATCGCCCAAATGGTCATTGACCACCGGATCGACTGGCATCAGCTCGACCGCGCGCTCCATATGACCAACCGCTTCTTCGTAGCGGCCCAGACGGTACAGCACCCAGCCAAGGCTATCGACGATATACCCGCTGTCCGGGCTTGCCTCGACAGCCTGTTCGATCATCTCAAGCGCTTCGTCCAGCTTGATCTGTTTTTCGACCAGCGAATAACCAAGGTAGTTCAGCACCTGTGGCTGCCCGGGGTTCAGCTCCAGCGCGCGCCGAAAGTCAGCCTCGGCCTCGGGCCATTCCTCGAGCCGTTCATGCGAAATGGCGCGGGCATAATGCAGGAACCACGCACGGCGATCATCCGGGTCGGTCAGGTCCAGCGCGCGGTCATAGGCTGCCACGGCGGCCTCGAACCGGTTTTGCTGGCGCAGCACATCGCCCAAGGTCGAATGAACCAATGGCAGGTCACCAAAGCGTTTGGCCAACTGCTCAAGCACTTCGATTGCCGCGTCAGGCTTGCCAGATTCCCGCAAAGCCGCAGCCCGGCCCAGTTCAGCCGCGTGGAAGGCAGGGTGATCGGCCGGCACCTGCTTGTAGACCGCGTTGGCCAGATCGAACTGTTCCAGCGTTTCCAGCAGATCAGCGTTCAGCAGCAGTGCGTCGACGTGATCGGGCCGCAAGTGCCGCGCAATCCGGCCATAAAGCAGGGTGTAGTCCGCCCCTGCGTCCTGTCGCAGAGCACCTGCCAGCGAATAAAACACCTCGGCCATCCCGTCACGGGCAGAGGTGATGTGGGTAAAGGCCAGCGTCTCCCCCGCCTTGAGCGCCAGTATCATCGCATCGAGCTCCGGGTCACTCACAGTGCCAAAAGCCACTTCAAGCGATGCAATGGCCTCGTCGTTGCGCCCCAGTTGCGACAGCACCTCGGCGCGCGCCATGGCACCGCGGCGGGTCTGTTGCAGGGGGCCAGAACCTTCGGCCTCGAAAATCTCTCCGGCGGCTTCGAACTGGCCCAGACCGGCCAGCGCCATCGCCTTGTGATACATGGCAAAACCGCGCACGCCCCGCTGTTCAGACACGGCGTCAAAGGCGGCCAATGCCCCTTCGATATCTTCGGCCCCGACAAGGGCCCAGGCGTTCAGCAACCCGTCGACAAGCGGGCCGATGCCCTGCGTCTCCACGTCACGCTCCAGGTAGCCAGCATAGTCTTCCCGCGCCAACATGTCGGCGATGATGACCATATGCGCGGCCTGGCTCCGCACGTCCTGTTCTTCGACAAGGCGCGCGATGGGCAGGGCACGATCCACACGGCCCAACGCCAGCTGCGAAACGATGGCGTTTTCCATCAGTTCCACGTTGCCCGGATCTCGGGCCAGAGCAGCCTGGTAGTACCGGGCCGCCGCTTCAAAATCGCTTGTGATCGCAGCATGCCGTCCGGCCAGATACGATCCGGCCACGGATTGCGCGGGGGCGATATGCGGGGTGGTCGCCAGCACGGTGGCCAAAGCGACACTGGAAAGAAGCGATCGGATCACGGAATACACTGCCTTTTGCCTGTTATTGGCCGTTAGGCTAGCACGTCTGCGCACATGTGCAACGGAACCTCGCGAAATGGTCAGCGGTTGCGTGCCAAAAAAAACGCCGGGCACAGGACCCGGCGTCGTTTTTATTCACATTTCGCGCGAGATCGCGAACCGATCACATATTCGGATAGTTCGGTCCGTCCCCACCCTGCGGTGTGGTCCAGGTGATGTTCTGCGCCGGGTCCTTGATGTCACAGGTCTTGCAGTGCACGCAGTTCTGGAAGTTGATGACAAAGCGCGTGTCCTTGCCCTCTTCCTCAACGAACTCATAAACGCCTGCCGGACAGTACCGGGCCGACGGACCGGCATATTTTGCAAGGTTCACGTTCACTGGCACATCCGCATCGGTCAGCTTGAGGTGCGCAGGCTGGCTTTCCTCGTGGTTGGTGAAGCTGAAAGACACGTTGGTCAGACGGTCAAAGGACAGCGTGCCATCGGGCTTTGGATAGTCGATGGGTTTGTGCTTGCTCGCCTCTTCGGTGGCGTCCGCGTCGTTCTTGCCATGGCCAATTGTACCAAACAGCGAAAAGCCCAGCGTGTTGGTCCACATGTCAAAGCCGCCCAGCACAAGGCTGGCCGTGAGGCCGTACTTGGACCACAGCGGCTTTACGTTGCGCACCTTCTTGAGGTCACTGCCGACAACGCCATTGCGTACTTCGGTCTCGTACGCCGTCAATTCGTCACCGGATCGATCCACCTTGATCGCTTCAAACGCCGCATCGGCTGCGTGAATACCCGAATGCATCGCGTTGTGGTTGCCTTTGATGCGCGGCACGTTGACCATGCCCACCGAACAGCCCAGCAGCGCGACGCCGGGTGCCACCATCTTGGGCATCGACTGGTATCCGCCTTCGGAGATTGCCCGCGCGCCATAGGCCACGCGCTTCCCGCCCTTGAGCAGCTCTGCCACCATCGGATGATGCTTAAAGCGTTGGAACTCCATGTAGGGGAACAGGTGCGGGTTCTTGTAGTTCAGGTGAACGACGAAACCGACATAAACCTGATTGTTCTCAAGGTGGTAGATGAAAGATCCGCCGCCCGCGTTCGATCCAAGGGGCCAGCCCATCGTGTGGGTGACAGACCCTTCCTTGTGCTTTGCTGGATCAATCTCCCAGATCTCTTTCATGCCCAGGCCGTATTTCTGCGGTTCCTTGCCCTTCGACAGGTCATACTTGGCGATGACTTCTTTCGACAATGACCCACGCACACCTTCGGACAGGAACACGTACTTGCCGTGCAGCTCCATGCCCGGCTCAGTGTTCTCGCCGATGGACCCGTCTTCTTCCAGACCGAACACACCGGCCACAACACCCTTCACCTCGCCATTGTCGCCATAGACAAGCTCGGAACAGGCCATGCCGGGGAAGATTTCGACGCCCATTTCCTCGGCCTGCTCGGCCATCCAGCGACATACATTGCCCATCGAGACAATGTAGTTGCCGTGGTTGTTCATCAGGGGCGGCATCGGGAAGTTGGGGATACGGACCTGACCCGCCTCGCCCAGCATATAGAAATTGTCGTCCTTGACCGGCACGTTCAGCGGCGCGCCCTTTTCCTTCCAATCAGGGATCAACGCGTCCAGACCGCTGGGGTCCAGCACAGCGCCGGACAGGATGTGGGCACCCACTTCGGACCCCTTTTCCAGCACAACCACGTTCAGGTCGGCGTCCAGCTGCTTGAGACGAATGGCTGCTGACAGGCCCGCCGGGCCAGCCCCAACGATCACCACGTCATATTCCATCGCTTCGCGTTCAATCTCTGCCATCTGGCGGCTCCCCTATTCTCCCGCGCCCTTGCGCAAATTTCCGTTTCGCTAGCCTACAGATAGGCTTTGCGCAACGTGGTGTACTGTCTTCGTGAAAAAATCCATCAAAAATTCACGAAACGACGACACGTTATGGCAAATGACGTGGCGGCGCATCACGTCAAGCAAACCGAAGCCGCAATTTCATGCACATTAATCCAACACGTTTCCGTCACCAACAGACACCACGGTTTGCCGAATCTGCGCGTCCGCGCATGGTGGTCACACGCAACACAAGGACCCGGACAATGCCCATGACCCTGCAAGTGCTCTATCCTGTCAGCGACGACACCACATTTGACGACGCCTATTACCAATCCAGCCACATGGATCTCGTGTCCGAACACATGGGCGCGCATATTCAAAGCCAAGTGGTGACCAAAGGGCTTGCAGGCGGACCAGACACACCGCCAGGCTTTCACGCCATTGCCACCTTTGTCTTTGCGGATCAGGCCGCGCTTGATACGACGCTGGCAAGCGCGGGGCCCGTACTGGCCGATTTGCCCAACTTTACCAACATCACCCCAACGATGCTGATCGGACAAACCTACGACTAGGGCGGCGTGTCCCCCATCAGATAGCGTGGCCCCTGCCCCTTGTCTGCTGCCGTATCCTTCGGATTGTACAGCGCACAAACCTCAAGGCTCAAACAGCCACAACCGATGCACCCATCCAATGTATCGCGCAGTTTTTCCAGCCGCGCGATACGCTCGTCCAGACCTTCCCGAAATTCCACGCTGATGCGCGCCCAGTCCCGCTTGTTCGGGGCGCGGTGGCGGGGCAGCAGGTCCAGTTCTGCCTTTATCTGGGCCAGCGTGAAGCCAAATTGCTGCGCCACCATGATGAAGCTCAACCGCCGGATGTCTGCACGCTGAAACCGCCTCTGCCCACCGGCATTGCGCCACGGGGCCACCAGTCCCTCGTCCTCATAGTAACGAATGGCCGACACGGCCAACCCTGTCCGTGACGCGATTTCGCCAATGCTCAAACCCTCGGATACAGCCATGAAAAAAATCCTTGACCTCAAGTTAACTTGAGGTCGCAGGATGCCCTCATCGACCTGAAAAGGAAAGACCACATGACGAAAGGACCAGATCATGCCCGCAATGCTCGAACACACCAATCTCACCGTTTCCAACCCGGATGCGACCGCAGCATGGATGTGCGACCTCTTTGGCTGGCATATCCGGTGGGCCGGCAACGCGATGGAGGTCGGGCGCACCGTCCACGTCGGGACCGACAAACACTATCTCGCGCTGTACACGCAGGACGCGGCGGGCAAGGCCACCGATAACTCCTATGCGACCATCGGCGGGCTCAACCACATTGCCATCGTGACGGACGACCTCGAAGGGATCGAGAACGCCGCACGCGAACAGGGGTTCCGTGTGGGCCAGCACCACGACTATGAACCGGGCCGCCACTTCTATTTTCATGACAAGGACAATATCGAGTTCGAGGTGGTGCAATACGACTAGGGCTCCGCCCATTCACAGGCGAAACGGTCCCCCAGACCGTTTCCGGGACGCCTGTTCATTCTTCTGACCGAAAATATCATGGGAGAGGCGCGCCGCGCCGGGGGCAAAGCCCCAAACCCTCTTGCATTCCCCCGCCCCATTGGGTCAGGTATCTCTTATCGCAAACAACGGCGGCTCCATCGCGGGCCGCCGCCTGTTATTAGGACGACGCCAATGGAAAAGATCCCAATGACCCGCGCCGGTGCGACCGCACTGGAAACGGAATTGAAGCACCTCAAGTCCGAGGAACGCCCCGCAATCATCAAGGCGATTGCCGAGGCGCGCGAACATGGTGACCTGTCCGAGAACGCGGAATACCATTCGGCCAAGGAAAAGCAGTCCTTTATCGAGGGGCGGATCAAAGAACTTGAAAGCGTGATCTCGCTGGCTGAAGTGATCGATCCTTCCAAGCTTTCAGGGGCCATCAAGTTCGGCGCGACCGTGACGCTGGTGGACGAGGACACGGACGAGGAAAAGACTTACCAGATCGTTGGCGAATACGAAGCCAACATCGAAAAGGGCCTTTTGAACATAAAATCGCCCATCGCCCGTGCCCTGATCGGCAAGGAAGAGGGCGACAGCGTCGAAGTGCGCACGCCGGGCGGCGAAAAGTCCTATGAAGTCCTGAAAATCAGCTATAGCTGAGGCCATGGCCGAAAAGCCCGAACCACAAACGCGCCCGACACCCCTGGGTATCTATGACAAACCCAATGAAGGGGGTGTCACAGGGATCGAAGTTGCCGCGCTGATCCTGACCGCCATCTGGCTGGTCGGGGCGGCGGCCTATTTCCTGCTGGCTGGTGATGACCCTGCGGGGACAGGCGAAGGTCTGCGGTTTCTGATCACGATGCTCGCCATCTTCATGCCGATCGCGATGATCTGGGTTGCCGCGACGGCGGCACGGTCCAGCAAGGTGATGCGCGAAGAAAGCCAGCGCTTGCAGACCGCCATAGACGCGATCCGGCACGCCTATATCGCCCAGAATCAGGGGCGCAACGTGGCGGATGAGCCGTCCGTGGCCCGCAAACTGGACGAGATCGCCGCCGCCACCCGCAAGACAGAATCGGCGCTTGCAACTTTCCAAAGCCGCCGCGAGCAAGCCCCGGCACAGCAACCCGCAGCCCAGCCGGAACCCAGCGGTGACCAACCCACCCTTGCGCTCGGCACCAGTGCCGAAGACATAGCTCCGCCGCTTGCGACCGAGGATTTCATCCGCGCCCTGAACTTCCCCGAAACGGCAGAAGACGAAGAAGGCTTTGCCGCACTCCGCAAGGCCATGCGCGACCGAGAGACCTCGAAACTCGTCCAGGCCGCGCAGGACATCCTGACTCTGCTCAGCCAGGACGGTATCTACATGGACGACCTGCGCCCCGACCGCGCCCGGCCCGAAGTGTGGCGCCAGTTTGCCCAAGGTGCGCGCGGACGTGCCGTCGCTCCGTTGGGCGGCGTGCGGGACCGTTCGTCGCTGGCGCTGTCTGCTGGCCGCATGAAACAGGACCCGATCTTCCGCGACGCGGCGCACCACTTCCTGCGCCGCTTCGACCAGACGGTGTCCACTTTTACCGAGACGGCCACGGATGCCGAACTCTCAGCCCTGAGTGACACCCGCACCGCCCGCGCTTTCATGTTGCTGGGCCGCGTGGCGGGAACGTTCGACTAGGCGCCAAACCCCGCCCAGGGGATGAAGCGTACAAGGTCGCCTTGGCGAACCGACATCGCCTCGTCCGGCAACTCGACCAGCCCCTCGGCCCAGCTCAGCCCACTGATCCGTCCGGACCCTTCGGAGGCAAAAACCTCGACCTGACCGCCGCGGATCCGAGCCCGAGAAAACTCACGCCGCCCGGCCTTCTTGGTCTTGGCAAATCCCGCGGGGACCATGAACCCCTGCGGGCTTTTCCAGTCCGCTCCGGCCAACAACGACAGCGCAGGCGCACCAAACACAAGCGTGCAGACCATCGCAGCCACAGGGTTCCCCGGCAGTCCAAAGACGGGTTTGCCCTGCCACATTCCCAGGGCCAAGGGTCGCCCGGGCTTGATCGCCACACGCCACAGCGCCATCGCCCCCGCCTCGTTCAACAAGGCCGATACGTGGTCCGCGTCCCCCGCGGACGCGCCGCCGCTGGTAAAGGTGACATCCGCTTGCTCTGCACCCTGATCAAGACGCGCGCGCAAAGCTGCCCGATCATCAACCACATGGCCCAGATCGACGGGCACATGACCGAGACGCGCAATCAGCCCCCGCAACATGGGCCGGTTCGCATCATAGATCTGCCCCGGTCCAGCATCATCGTCCGGTTGGACCAATTCATCCCCGGTGGACAGGATACCGACACGCAACGAGCGACGAACACGCACCTCAGCCACACCCACGGCAGAGAGCAAGGCAAGGTCCGCAGGCGTCAATCTACGCCCTGCTTGGGCGATCACATCGCCCGCTTCGACATCTTCGCCCGCCTTGCGGGTGTTTGCCCCTTGCTTGATGGGTCCGGTGAAGTGGATGGCATCATCCTCGACTGTCACATCCTCTTGCAGAATGACGGTGTCAACGCCGGGCGGAAGCGCGGCGCCCGTGAGGATCTGAATGGCTGTCCCCGCGGGGACACTTGCGTCGGGGGTCGCACCGGCTGGCATATGTTGGGCGACAAGCGGGATATGGTGGTCCCCCTCCCCACGTCCGTTAAGAAACCCGTAACCATCTACGGCCGTATTTGGCAGCGGAGGATGCGCGCGCGGGGCGGTGATGTCGGTCGCGAGGATGCGATCCAGAGCATCGGCAACCGGCACTATCTCCTGTTCGACGACGCAGGAAAGACGGGTCCGCAGGTCGGCCAAAGCCTCGTCCACCGGTGTCCAGTGGACACCGGGCGGCAGAGCGAAACAGTCGTTCTTAAGCGGCGGCATCTGTGTCCTCGGCATATGAAACGAGTTCTGCATTGTGGCCCGCACCGAGGATCCACGCCTCTTCGCGCGCGACATCCGGCAGGTCGGTCATCCAAGTCTGCAATGTGGCCGCTGGCAAGCGCGATAGGGCCGCCGCCAGCAGGCGCACCTGCACAGCATCGCGGATATCGTCGGTTTGCGTGGCCTTGACGGCGGGTTCGATGAGGCCGGGCCAGATTTCTGCCAACACGACCGACGCATCGTTCCAGTCCTCGAACGGCCAAACCGCGACACCGTTGCGCGCGCGCAGGCGGTTGAGCGTTGGCAAGCCCATGAGGACTTGGCCACCGACCGTGGGCGGGAAAGCCAGTTGGAAACAGCTCGAGGCGGCCTTGGCCGCCAAGTCACAGGTGCGGCGTTCGGGCACTGTGTCGTACACTATACCTGCCTTGCGATAGGGAACCGCGGGCCAGTCGCGGTCGTTTGGCTTACCCCAGAAGGGACCGGACCCCTCGAAAAGCGCATTCATCTCTTCGGCGACGGCGTAACGGTTATTGGTGCCGTCGGCTGCATCGGTGATCCGTGCACTGATCCAATCCCAGAGCGCGAAAGGATCATCCTGACCTGTGATATGGCGGGCAAAGCCACGCGGGTATCCAAAGGGGAAGTCGAACGACAAAAGCATCCGGTGCCCAGCCGCGGTTTCATCGTCGATGATCTGGTTGATCCGGTTTTCAGCATCTTGTCGGGACCGGCAGTAGATCGGTGTCTCAGCCACGCCATCGCGGGCGATGCCGAGCCAGATGGAGTCTTTGCTGGGCCTTGCGGGTCGCCTTTTGCCCGCCGACCAATCCGCGACAAGTATGGTGTCGAACACCGCGCCTGTGTCGCCGACACTCACAAACCAACCTCGGACAGGATGAAATCGGCAATCGCCTTTGTGTCATTCAGATCGAAGACCGGGCGATCCATCGTCAGGGCCGTATCGCTGGCAATGGCCCGAATGGTAGGATCGTCGGGGGCGATCAGCGCGTTGCCCGTCTCGGCCCTATGCGCCTCGACCTTGGGATGCGCGTCGCGTTTGTAGCCCTCGACCAGCACCAGATCGACTGGGCTGAGCCGGGTCAGAAGTTGATCGAGCGTCGGTTCATCCTGACCGCGCAACTCCTGCATCAAGGCGACCCGGTTGCGTGACGCGAGCAGCACCTCGGACGCGCCAGCAACGCGGTGACGGTGGCTGTCCTTGCCTGGGTGATCCACGTCGAAGGTGTGGTGCGCGTGCTTGACGGTTGAGACAGTGTGGCCGCGCCCCGTGATCTCGGTCACAAGCCGTTCCATCAGGCCCGTTTTGCCCGCATTTTTCCAGCCGACGACGCCGTAAAGTCTCATGCCATATCCTTTGCACGCGCGAGGTCTTCGGGCGTGTTGACGTTGAAGAATGCCGCCTCGTCCGGAAAAAGCGCGGTACGGCCATCATGTTTGTCGGTCCAGAGGACCACCTTGCGCAGCCCGTCCTGAAGGGCCGCGCGCAGGTCATCGCGCAGGGCCACGGGCCAGAGGCCAAAGGTGGGGTGCCGCGCCTGCCCCCGCTTGGGATCAGGGGTGGCAGCAAGGGCCAGAGGGTGCTGCATCCCTTCGGTTGCAAGTTGCAAGCGCGGGACGAGATCACAGGGAAAGAACGGTGTGTCGGCGGCGGCGGTCACGATGGCGTCGGCACCCTGCTCCGCCGCCCAGTCGAGGCCCGCGAGGACGCCCGCGAGGGGACCTGCGAAGCCTTCAATGCTGTCTGGAATCACCGGCAGGTTCAGGTCTGCAAAACGGGCCGGGTCGCCGTTTGCGTTGAGCGCCAGGTCTGCCACTTGGGGGCTGAGTCGGTCGATCACGTGGTCGATCAGGCGTTTGTCGCCGGCCAGCAGCAGTCCCTTGTCGCCACCGCCCATGCGCGTGGCCAACCCGCCAGCGAGGATCACACCGAGGGGTGGGGTCATTTGTTGGCCGTCCATAGATTGGTGATTTTATCAGCCGCGCCGCTGGGCGCATCCTGCAAGGCAACTTGAGGAATAACGAAGCCGATCAGCCCGGACATGATCACGATGCCCTTGTTCGAGCTTTGGATTTCCGTCACCCCGGCCCAGCCGGTGTGCCAGGACTGGAACCACGTGGTCAGCTGGATACCTTTGGTATCAAAGGTGTAGGTGACGGCCGTCCCGGGCCGCAGAAGATCGATTTGCAACTGGTGCGCCTTGGTGTTGACCCGGCGGGACCAGCCATAACAGCCGAGGACGCAAGCGATACCGACGGCAAAGGGAAGGATGGACAGTGCCATACCGCCGAGGTTCAACCACAGGGACAGGGCGAACCCTGCGCACATGCCGATGATCATGGCGAGCGCCGACAGGGCGATACCCGCCACTTGCCCCAGTCGTTTGATAAACTGAGGGGCGGGCATGATCCCTTCGGTGAGTGCACGGGCGGTGTCGTGGTCCATCGTGTATTCAAGTCGGAGCGTTTCGCTCATGCCGCCCCCTTGCGACCTGCGCCCTTGGGTTCATCCTTGACGCTGGCCGGATCGGTGTCCCGGATCAGACGCTCTTCCCCGCTCAGGCAGACGAAACGCTGTCCCCGCATCCGTCCGATCAGCGTCAGGCCGACTTCGCGTGCGATCTCGACGCCCCAGGCCGTGAAACCCGAGCGGGACGCAAGGACGGGAATGCCCATGAGTGCCGTCTTGATCACCATTTCAGAGGTGAGGCGACCGGTGGTATAGAGGATTTTGTCCGCCGGATCGGCGCCCGTTTGCAGCATCCAACCCGCCACCTTGTCCACCGCGTTGTGGCGGCCCACGTCCTCCATATAGACCAGCGGTTGGTCCTGCTGGCACAGCACCGTGCCATGGATCGCCCCGGCTTCAAGGTAAAGCGACGGCGTGCGGTTGATGGCGGCGCTGAGGGCGTAGAGCCATGAGGTGCGGACCTGGGCCTGCGGCAGCGTCACATCCTCCAGCCCCTCCATCATGTCGCCAAAGACGGTGCCCACAGCGCAACCGCTGGTGCGCGTCTTTTTCCTTAGCTTGTCTTCGTGGTTGGTAGGGACTGCGGTGCGGACAACAACCGTCTCCAATTCCTCGTCATAGTCGACGCGCGTCACGGTGTCCGCATCCGTGAGCATCCGCTGGTTGCGCAAGAAGCCAAGCGCCAGGTAATCGGGGTAGTCGCCGATGGTCATGGCGGTGACAATTTCCTGCCCGTTCAGATAGATGGTCAAGGGCCGTTCCTCGACCACGGAGATTTCCGTTTCGGCCCCGGTATGGTCGAACCCTGTGACGGCGCGTGTCAGCCGCGGCGCGGACGGATCGGGTGCAATCAGGTATCCGCTTTGATCGCTGTCACGTGCCAATTGCATCCCCCCTTGGTAGCTCTTAAGTCTTGGCGGATAGTCTAAGGCCCCCTCATGCCCATCACCACCACCAAATCCGCTTTTTGGGCGGGTGTGCGCGACGGCGCACCGTTTATCTTCGTCGCTGGCCCGTTTGCCATGCTGTTTGGCGTGCTCGCGACCGAAGCGGGGCTGAACGTGTTCGAGGTGATGACCTTTTCGCTGGCCGTCATTGCGGGTGCCGCCCAGTTCACCGCGTTGCAGGTGATGGAAAACGATGCGCCGACAGTCGTGGTCATCCTGTCAGCACTGGCCGTGAACCTGCGCGTGGCGATGTATTCGGCGGCGCTGACCCCCTATCTGGGCCGTGCCCCGCTGTGGCAGCGTGTGTTCGCCGCCTATCTGCTGGTCGATCAAAGCTATGCCTTGAGCCACGCAAAGTTCGAGGCGGTCCCGGATCTGACCATACCGCAGCGCATGGCCTACTATTTTGGCACCTGCCTGCTTGTTCTGATCGTCTGGTTCGGAATGAGCTACGCTGGTGCGGCCTTGGGCACGCAACTGCCTGCGGATCTGCCCCTCGATTTTGCTCTGCCGATCGCGTTCTTGTCCATGGTCGCGCCCATGGTGCGCACCTTGCCACATCTGATCGCCGCCACGGTGGCTGTGATCGTCGGGTTGCTGGCGGTGTCAGTCCCCTACTCGCTTGGTCTGATCATCGCAGGGGCGGCGGGGATGATGGCGGGGGCGCAGGCCGAGCTTTGGCTAAAGGGGCGTACACCATGACAGACACCGCGACCTTGTGGACCGTGATCATCTGCCTTGGCGTGGGCAGCTTCCTGTTGCGCTTTACATTTCTGGGTTTTGTTGGCGACCGCCCCCTGCCTGCGTGGTTGCTGCGTCACCTGCGCTATACAGCCGTCGCAATCCTGCCTGCCTTGGTTGCACCGCTGGTCGTCTACTCCGGTGAAGGCGGCAGCACGGACATCACGCGCGTCGGGGCTGCCATTGCAACGCTCGCGGTGGGGATGTGGACGCGGAACGTGTTTGCCGCCATCGGCGCGGGGGCCGCAACGCTGTTTCTGTTGATCTATGTGCTCTGACGGGACGGCGGGCGGGGCGACTTTGACACAGTCAAAGAGCGTCCGGCCCCGTCACTCGGCAATGACAAGGTTTTCGACGCCGTCGACAATCGTGCCTTCGTCGTCTTCGTAATACTTCTCTTCCATCACGCCGACGCGCGCGGCCATCTGTTCCATCAGGTTGGTCGGAAAGAAGGTGGTGCGGATGTCTTGGAAACCCGGCACCTGGCGCAGCAGCGTCGTGTTGGCATTGGTGCAGAACGCACGGGCCACCGCACCATTCTGCCGGGCCAGCCGCAACGCAATCTCGGCCTGTTCGGGGGTCACTTCCACGGTCTGACTGACAACGTGATAGGTGCTGCGCGCGTGTGCGCTTTTGTATCCCGCCAGAACAGCAGGCGACACGCCATAAAGCACGTCCTGCTGCTCCGGCACACGGTCATTCACGAAGGACCCCGCCGGGTCAAAGATCACGCGCTGGCTGCCGTTGATCATCAGGGCCGAATGCCCGCCCGACCCGTCGCGGTTGCTGACCATGGTCAGCACCGTAATGGTGGCCGGACCCGGTTCGCGATAGGCGACGGACGCCACACGTTCATTTGACGCGTAAGACACAGTGGGAGGCGGCGCGCATCCGGCAAGCGTGACACACACTGCGAGGGCTGCAATCAAACGCATACCCGTACTCCCCAATCAATCGTCAAGATGCAAAAGGCTTTATGAAATGAAGATCGCCATACCGATAAGAAGGACGAGGATCACGATCACCGACCATGTGACCCAAGACATGAACCCGTCAAAGGTTTTTTCCTGGACCTCAATGTCCATCTCGCCCGCTTTGTGATCTGCCATATCCGGTTCCCTTGTCCAAATAGCTGCGCTGCGCTTTAGCGCATCCGCGGTGTCGTGTCACTGCGTCTTTGCGGCACGGTTCTATTCCTCTTCGAGGTCCTGGGCCAAACGAAAACCGATCCGGTTCGGTTCCGCCTGTTCTACTGCCTTCGGCAACGCGCGCAGCATGACATTCAACTGGCTGACGTGCTGGATCAACTGCGTTTTCGACCCTGTCGGATCCGAACCATAAAACGTGACCACGTCAGGCGGGAAATATCCCATCCCCTCGATCTGCAGCACACCGGCATCGCCACCGGTGAACCCCATGGCCACCTCGTGTTCGTTATCCAGGTTTTCCTCGAAATTCTTGAGGTACATGATGATGCGCTCATAGGCCCATTGGGCCGGGCTTTTGTTCTCGGTCGGGGTTTTACTTACGCCCTTGGGCACCGGCTGATCCGCGGCATTGCGCGCGTCGGGGTCACAATGCACCTCATACGCACGCGGCAACGCATCGGCTTCCACCGCTTCGGCTGCCGTTTTGATCTCGTCATTCATGACCTGCTCCTGTCACTCGGCGCGCTGGTAAACCCACGCGCCATCCTCCCGTCGGGTGCGGCTCGCCCGCCCTTCTTGGTGAAGGTGCGACAGATGCGCGACAGCTTCAACCAGTGCGAGGCCATATTCGCCTTCGCCAATCTTGCGCTTGAAGAGCGGTGCAAAACACTCGGAGGCTGCCTTAGGGGTGTCAATATACTCCATCAGCCGCTTGAGTGCGCCATGGTGGTTGTCGATCAGTTGCCGCATCCGTGTGGGCAAACCGGTGAACGGCAACTTATGTCCGCCCAGCACAAGGTGGTCATCGCGCGCCAGCAGTTTGAGCCGTTCGCAGGCTTCCAGCCAATCACCAATAGGGTCGGCCATGGGTTCCGTCGCATAGACGCCGATATTGGGGCTGATGGACGGTAGTATCTGATCTCCGGAGAGGACGAGGTTGTCGTCCCGGCTCCAGAACGTGGCGTGTTCAGGGGCGTGGCCATTGCCAATGTGGATGTCCCATGTTCGTCCACCCATGGTGATCGTGTCACCCTGCTTGATCCGCGTGTAGCCCAGCGGCATGGCTGCCACGATGTCCCCGAAGTTGAAGGGGCGTTCATCGGCGCGCTGATCGTAGATCGCCTTGTCCATGCCTGCGCTGCGGTAGAAGTCCAGTGTCTCTTGCGTCGGAGTTTCCTGCACATCCAGCGTCAGCATGCGTGCAAACAACCACGCGGTGCGTGTCGTGATCAGTTCGGCCCCAAAATCGGATTGAAGCCATCCTGCCAATCCAACGTGATCCGGGTGGTGGTGGGTGACGATCGCGCGCGCAATTGGTTTTCCGCCCAACGGGCCTTCCATCAGCGATTGCCAGATGGCTTTCGTTTTCTTGGACGCAAAGCCCGTGTCGATCACGGTCCAGCTGTCGCCATCGTCCAGCGCGTAGACGTTCACGTGATCCAACTTCATCGGCAGAGGCAACCGCATCCAGAGGACACCGGGGGCCACTTCGATGGTAGCCCCGTGCTCTGGCGCTTCCGCCCACGGATATCTCAGTCCAGCGGGCGGTGTGTCTTTCATCAGGCGGCGAACTCTTCTGGTGTCAGTGCATAGACGTCGTAGTCGCCTGCCTGTGCTTGTGCAAGCAGGCTGTCATGTTCGGGCAGCAACCGCTGGATGTAGAAGCGCGCCACTTTTTCATGCGCGCCGCCCTGATCATTGAGGGCGGATTGCAGGTGGATATGGCCACCCAGCACGCGGGCAAAGGCGCGCAGGTACGGCACAGCCCCCGCAAACCGGACGCGGTGGTTCTGCGCGATCATCCATTCCGTCGTCTCGCGGAGCGTCTCGCTTGCCTGCCAGACCGCTTCCGCCATCTTCGGGAAGGTGGCGCGGGCCGCTTCGGCAGCCGTTTCGATTTCGTCGAAGATGCGGGCCGCGGCCTCGCCCCCGTCCATCATCTTGCGCGCCACAAGATCCATGGCCTGGATGCCGTTGGTCCCTTCGTAGATGGTGGTGACACGTACATCGCGGGCGTATTGGGCTGCCCCCGTTTCCTCGACAAAGCCCATGCCGCCGTGGACTTGGATGCCCATGCCCGCCACTTCGTTGCCGATGTCCGTACCAAAGGCTTTGGCAATTGGCGTTAGCAAAGCCGCGCGGGATTTCCAGGTTTCGTCATCGGTGGCGGTGGTCATGTCAATCGCCTTGGCGCACAGAAGTGCGATACCCCGCGCCGCGTATGTTTCGGCGCGCATCGTCATCAGCATGCGGCGCACATCCGCGTGGTCGATGATGGTGCCGGTGTCCCCTTCGGTTTTGCCCTGCTTGCGGTCCAGCGCATAGCCCAGAGCATGCTGGTACGCCCCTTCGGCTGCGCCTACGCCCTGCCCGCCAACGCCAAGCCGCGCGTTGTTCATCATGGTGAACATCGCCGCCATGCCGCCGCCTTCGGGGCCGACCATCCAGCCCTTGGCGCCGTCGTATTGCATGACGCAGGTGGGCGAGCCGTGCAGGCCCATCTTGTGTTCGAGGCTGACCACCTTGAGCGTGTTGGCGACACCGGGATTGCCGTTTTCATCCGGGATATTGCGCGGGACGAGGAACAGGGAAATCCCCTTGGTCCCGGCAGGCGCGCCCGGCAGGCGGGCCAGCACAAGGTGGCAGACATTTTCGGTAAAGTCGTTGTCGCCCCAGGAGATGTAGATTTTCTGGCCCGAGATGCTGTAGGTACCGTCGCCGTTGTCCTCGGCCTTGGACGAAAGGGCACCAACATCCGATCCGGCCTGGGGCTCGGTAAGGTTCATGGTGCCCGTCCACTCGCCCGAGATCAGCTTGGGCAGGTACAGCGCTTTGATCTCATCCGAAGCGTGGTGTTCCAGCGCTTCGATCTGACCCTGCGTCATCAGGGGTGCCAGTTGCAGCGACAGGCAGGCCGCCGACATCATCTCGTTCACCGCAGTGGTCACCGTCATCGGCAGGCCCATGCCGCCATATTCAGGGTCCGCCGCGATACCGACCCAGCCGCCTTCGGCGATGGCCTGGTACCCATCGGCATAGCCGGGCGAGGTCCTGACGACACCGTTTTCCAGCTTTGCTGGGTGCAAGTCACCGGCACGTTGTAGAGGGGCGATAATGTCTTCGCAGAGCTTGCCCGCTTCGGTGAGGATCGCGGTTGTGACATCGGACGTCGCATCTGCAAAACGGTCGGTGGCGGCGACCTGATCCAGTCCAACGATATGATCGAAGAGGAAGGTATAGTCGTCCACGGGGGCGCGATATGGCATGTGTCAGCTCCGGTATCAAAGTCTTGGCAAGCGCAGCAACCGCGCTTAAAGGGGCATGTTTGAAATCATAGATGCGTTTCTGATGGGCGTACCGCAACTCAAACGCGGCGTCACGAGAAAGCGGACAAGGTCGGATGACACAAAGCGAGACAGCCCTGTTGCCCGCGGATGCGAGCGGGATCGCCGAGGCCGCGCGGCTCTTGGCGGCGGGCGGGTTGGTGTCATTTCCAACCGAAACGGTCTATGGTCTGGGCGCGGACGCCCGGAACAGCCACGCGGTGGCGCGCATCTTTGACGCAAAGGGACGTCCGCGCTTCAATCCGCTGATCGTGCATGTGCCGGATCTGAATATGGCGCGTCGATATGCCGACATCACTGGCGTGCTGGCCGACCTTGCCCAAAGCTTCTGGCCCGGGCCGCTGACACTGGTTGCACCGCTCGTGGATGGGCACGGTCTGTCGCCGCTGGTCACGGCGGGTCTCGACACGCTCGCGCTGCGGGTGCCAGCACATCCGGCGGCACAGGACGTGCTGCGCGTCTTTGACGGGCCTGTCGCGGCCCCATCCGCCAACCCATCGGGGCGTATCAGCCCGACAACGGCGATGCACGTCATGGAAGGATTGGGCGGTCGGATTGATGCCGTTGTGGATGCCGGTCCTTGCCCGGTGGGGCTTGAGTCGACCATCGTCGGGGGCAACCCCCTCGCCCTGCTGCGGCCTGGCGGGCTGGCGCAGGAAGACATCGAGCGCGCTATCGGCCCCCTTGCACAGGCGGGAGAGGCGATCACAGCGCCGGGTCAGTTGGCATCACATTATGCCCCCGGTGCAACCGTCCGCCTGAATGCCAATGCGGCACATCCGGGCGAGGTGTTATTGGGGTTTGGCCCCATGGCGTCAGACCTGAACCTATCGCTGTCAGGTGATCTGATCGAAGCGGCTGCAAACCTGTTTGACCACCTGCATGCGCTGGATGCCCTGGGCCGACCCATCGCTGTGGCTCCTATCCCGGAATGCGGTCTTGGTCGGGCCATAAATGATCGCTTGCGGCGTGCAGCGGCCCCACGGCCCTAGGCCCGGCCGGCCTCACCCGACAATCCCAAGGGATCGATGCCCAGCGCATTCAGCGCCTTCATCCATTTCGATGTATTGCCGGTGCCGAAAACCACTTGTGGTGTAGCCGGGACTGTCAACCAGCCATTGCGGGCGATCTCGTCCTCAAGCTGGCCAGGTCCCCATCCGGCATAGCCAAGCATGACCAACGCCCGTTCCGGCCCATCACCAATGGCAATATCTTCAAGCACGTCTTGCGTGGCCGTCATGCCAAAGGCGGTGCCGACCTTGAGTGTCTGAAGGCGCGATGTGTAGTCAGGGCCATGCAGGACAAACCCGCGCGAGGTTTCAACAGGCCCCCCAAAATGCACCGGCTTGCGTCGTTCAGGCGACGTGCAGGCAATCTCGATCTGGTCCAGCAACTCGCCCAGCATCATGTCCGTGGCAGGCTTGTTCACGATCAGTCCCATGGCGCCTTCGTCCGAATGCGCGCAGACAAACACAACCGAGCGGTCAAAGCGCGGGTCGCCCATGCCCGGCATTGCGACCAGGAGTTGCCCTGTCAGATCCAGTTTGGAGGCGACTGTCATTGCCTGTTCCGTTGTTTCTGGTGGCAGAATGCCGCCGGTCCGCGCGCGGAGCAACCGAAAGACGTGCCACAGGCAAGCCACCGCGCACTGGATCGTTACAGGAAGTTGACCGGGACGTGACTTGGCTTTGATCGTCCGGCGTTGCATCTAGAAACCATGAAACAGAGCGCCCTGCCCCTTGCCGCCTTGCTGGCTGCCGTGACCGCTGTGCCGACCCTGGCCCAGGGTCGGTATGACAACATCGTTCAAACCGAAGTGCTGCAGGGTTGGGATTTGCCCGATGGCCGTCGTTTGGCAGCGGTGCGCCTGGTTCTGGCACCAGGTTGGAAAACCTATTGGCGGGCGCCGGGCGATGCCGGCATTCCGCCGCATTTCGACTGGTCACGTGCCCGCAACATCAGTGCCGTTGGTCTGAACTGGCCAACCCCGGATGTGCATGTCCAGAACGGAATGCGGTCCATTGGCTATACCGAGCAGGTGGTGATCCCCATGCACATCACCCCCGCGAAGCCGGGCAAACCAATACGCCTGCGCACCAAGCTGTCCATGGGCGTCTGTGCCGATGTCTGCATTCCCCACGAGGTATCCATCGATGCGCTGCTCGACAGCCCGGACCTGAGCCCGACCCCGGCCATTGTCGCCGCGTTGGCTGACATGCCCTATTCTGCGGATGAGGCCGAAGTGCAATCCGCCACCTGCCGCTTGCGGCCGACCAACCATGGGATGCAGATCGAGGCCCGTATCGACCTGCCGCACACCGGCGGAACCGAGGTCGCAGTGATTGAATCCGGCGTGCCGGATGTATGGGTGAGCGAGGCCGCGACAACCCGCAGCGGCAACACCGTCGTCGCAGTAAGCGAGATGATACATACCGAGGGCGGCGCTTTTGCCATTGATCGGTCAAACGTGCGCATCACCATTCTGGGCGGAAGCTATGCCGTGGACGTGCGCGGCTGCACGGCTGGTTAGACCGCGCGGCGGCGCATGATCTGGAAGGTCAGCGCCGCCAGCACATAGGCCACAAGCCCCAAAACCATCACCCCAGCCGCAAACAGGGCAAATGCCATTGGCACTGCGTCGTTCTCCGCCAGTTGCGGCAACATATCTGTCAGGTAAGGCGGCAATGCGCCCGTGACGAAAGCATAACCCATCGTCGTACCGAACCACCCCAAAACCGCTGCCCAAAGCACCATGAAACCCCAGCGGACCGACGCGGCTGGTGATCCCAGCCCACGCCGCATCGCTTGAATCTGTCGTGCCACGTCGTGTTGCACGGCAACCAGCGCCGGCACCACGAGCAGCACCAGCACCATGCCAAAGCCAAGCCCGTAGACCAGCGTGACAACGGTTGGCTTCAGGAACTGCGCCTGTTGCGATGTTTCGTAGAGCAGTGGTGTCATGCCTAGAACCGTTGTCAGCGTTGTGAGCATGACGGGGCGCAACCGGTCTGCCGCGCCGTCGATGATCGACGGAAACAGGCCGCGATCCTTGGCATAGTCGTCAATGGTTGTGACCAGCACGATGCTGTCATTGATGATGATGCCCGTCATTCCAAGCAGGCCCACCACCGTGAACATGCTTAATGGTATGTCCCACACGCTGTGGCCATAGATCGTGCCAACGAGGCCAAAGGGAATAATTGCCATCACGACAACTGGTCGCGTCCAGCTTGCAAACACCCAGGCCAAAACAAGATAGATACCGGTCAGGCACAGGATCAGGCCCGTCAGGCTGTCATTGAGAAATTCGTCTTCCTGTTCGCTGAGCCCCGCCTTGCGGAAATCCACCTGACGTTCGGCGGCGATGTTGGGCAGAATCTCTTCCTCAAGGGCCCGGTTGATCTCGGTCGCGCGGGCGGGGTCATCTTCCGAGATGTCGCCCGTGACGGAAATGAGCCGAACACCGTTCTCGCGCCGGACGGTCGAGAAACCGGTGCGGCGTTCGACACTGACAATGTCCGCCAGTGGGACGTATCCGCCATCGGGCGTGCGCATCTGGGTGCGATCCAGGAAATCGGCGGTCAGCTCGTTCTCTGGCAGCTCTACGCGGATCTCGGCGCTGCGGGGGCCATCGGGAAAGGTTGCCGCTTCGATCCCGTTCAGCCGGTCGCGCAGGGCGCTGCCGAGCGTATCGATGGTAAAGCCAAGGGCCTGCCCCTGTGCCGTGAGGTCGAGGATCAGTTCTTCCTTGTCATAGGCGAGGTTGTCTTCGACCGCACTTACCTCGGGATACTGCAACAGCGCGCGTTTGAGGTCTTCGGATGCCGCCTTGAGCGTGTCGGTGTCGTTGCCAAAGAACTGCACATCCAGCGCATCCCCACCCGGTCCCGACCTCCAGCCTCGGAAACTGACGGTTTCGGCCAGGGGGTGATGCACAACTGCATCCTGCAAATCGGCCACGAACGCGAATGAGGAATAGGGGCGCAGGTCGGCGTCGATCAGTTCGATCGAGATGCCGCCAAGCAGATCGGTGTCTTTGGACTCTGTTCCCGACAGCCCGCGGCCCGCGTTGCCGCCGATCTCTGCAATGACGTAGTCGATAGGGTTGCGGCCATAGCGTTCTTCATATTCGGCGCCGAGCGCTTCGGTTGCGCGCTGCATTTCCTGCATCATGGCACGGGTATCGTCGCGGGCGGCACTTTCGAGCATTGCAAAGTTGCCAGTGACGGACCCGCGTTCGGGCGCGTTGAAAAACCGCCATTGCACGTCGCCTTGGATGAACAGCGCCACCTGGCTTGCCAGCACCACGCAAACACCCGCCAGCACCACATAGCGGGCGGCAATCACACCAGCCATCATGGGGCGGAACAGCTTTTCGCGCATCCACTCAAACCCGTGGTTGACGATGACCGACGGCGTGTCGAGCCCCTTCGCCCCCATGCCCGCGACCCAATCCACCTTGAGGCGGCGAGGGGACAGCAGGAAGATGATCGCAAGCACAGTCGGGCCAGCCAGCAGGTAGGGCCAGACATCCCAAGCCGTTGCGATGCTGCCGGACCAGATCACATATCCCGCGGCACCGGAGATCACAGCAGACAGCACAGCAACGCTCAGCACCGCCACGCCAAGTTTGATCCGGCTAAAGCGCGGTTTGTCCGATGCGGCCAGCGCATGCCCCATGTGATGCGGCAGGATCAGGAAACATTCAACAAGCGAGGCCAGCAACACGGCAATCACAGTCAGGGGAATGTCGCGGATCAGATCGCCAAAGCGTCCGCCGACGGCGACCAATCCGAAAAAGGCGATAACAGTCGTCAGCGTTGCTGCAAAGACCGGCATTGCCATACGGCGAGCCGCGTTTTCAGCTGCAGCCATGGGCGCTTCACCAAGCGCCCTGTGGCGATGATCGGCATGCTCACCCACCACGATGGCGTCATCGACGACAATCCCCAGGGTGATGATCAACCCAAAGAGTGACACCATGTTGAGTGTCAGGCCACCAAGGAACATCAAGGCGATGGCTGCAAACAGGGCCGCCGGAATGCCTGCCGCCACCCAAAACGCCGTGCGTGCATTCAGGAAAAGAAACAGCAGGCAGATTACGAGACCCAGTCCAACAATAGCGTTATCGACAAGGATATTGAGACGAGCTGAGATGGCCTCGGCCCGGGTGCGGATCAAATCTACGGTCACCGAAGGAGGTAATGTGGATTGTAGTTCAGCCGCCACCTTTTCCACCTGCGCCTGCATGCCAATGGCATCGCCATTGTTGGTTCGGTCCACACGGATCGACACGGCGGGGTTGGTTCCCACGAAATAGCTGCGGTTGCGCGCCGCACCCAGCTGCGTGACGGTTGCAACGTCACGCACACGCAGCTTGGATCCATCCGGGTTGGACCGCAGCACGATGCCTGCAATCTCTTCCGGTGTGCGTTTTTGCGTGCCGGTGCGCACGCGAGCATTGGCGCCTGACACGTCGCCTGCCGGGTCAGTATCAACCTCTGCGTTGATCGCTTGGGCGATCTCGGACATCGTGACTTCGTTCGCGATCAGAGACAGCGACGGCACTTCGACCAGAACTTGGGGCGCGGCAACGCCGCGGATCGTGGTGCGCGTGATCCCTTCAGCAAAGAGGCGCACAATGAATTCATCGGCAAACAGCCCGAGCTGCTGAGGGTTCACTGGCCCGGTAATCACCACATCGGTCACACGGTCGCGCCAAGCGCCACGGCGCACCGTGGGTTCATCTGCCTCATCCGGCAAGGTTGTGACGCCATCAACCGCCGTTTGCACATCGTCCGCGGCGCGGCCCATATCCCAATTCGGTTCGAACTCTAGCGTTACGGTGGCTGACCCTTCGCGCGACCGGGACTCTGTGCTTTCAACACCTTCAACTGCCAGCAGTACAGGCTCGAGAACCTGAACGATGCCTGCATCGACATCTTCGGCCCCAGCCCCGTCCCAAGCCACGCTGACCGTGACATTGTCGATGATCACATCGGGAAAGAACTGGGCCCGCATGTTGGGCATGGAAGCCACACCGGCCACGAGCATCATCAGAAGCAGCAGATTGGCAACGGTGCGGTGGCGAACAAAGTAGCTGAGGATCCCCCCGCCGCCTTGGGGATGTCGCGCACCATCTACCCGCCCATCCGGCTTTCGAGCCGCGCAACCATCTGTGCAGGCACACGCGCTTCACTCAGGCTGGCCAACGCACGCTCCTTGGCCGCTGCTGGCATGCGTTCGTTCGCCTCCACAAAAGCAACAAGCCGGGCGCGGCGTTCATCGGTCAGCTCAAGCATCTCAGGTTCAACCGATACTTCAGCCTGATCAGCACGTAAGGGCCGCACCGAGATTCCGGACCCCAGCAAGGGCGAGCGGGCTTCGACCACGTCACGACCAACAATGTCAGGGCTGCGCACCAACACATCGTCGCCCTGACGGCGCAAAAGCTCGACTTCAACGGATTCAAGCCGGTTGTCTTCACCCAGTACCAAAACTGTGTTCGCCGCATCAATGGCAGAGGCCGGTAGGCGCACCACCTCATCCAGCGGCGGTTCAGACACCACAACAGTCACAAAGTCACCGGGCTTGAATCCCACCGCACTGTCGAGGCGAGCAAAGATCAGGCGCCCGGTCTGCATGTCACCACCACCTGCGCTGGCGCGGCTGACGGTTCCGGTGGCTGTCAGATCAATACCAACGACATTCAGTGTCGCCGTCATCGGTGCAGACATCACGCTGCCATTGTCCCCAAGCAGTCGAATATATTGCGCGGTTGAGAGGCGAAACGCCACCTCCAGCGCGTTTGGATCAATCAGCGCCGCAAGCTTTTCATTGCTTGACACAAGGCGGCCCGCAACAAGATCGGTTTCGTTCAGCGTGCCATCAAACGGAGCCATAACCGTTGTATCGTCCACCGTGCGCTGTGCTTCGTCCAATGCGATGCGGGCGCGGGCAAGGCGTGTACGACCCTGGTCGATCCGTGCCTCGGTCGAGGTGACAACCTGCCTGCGGGCCAGCACCGCCTGACGGGCGGATGATGCGGCCAGCTCGGCCTCTTCCACAGCCGCCGCCGTGCCCACGCCACGTTCGGCCAGATCAACCTGCCGCTGGAAGGCCCTTTGGCGCAGGTCGGCCTGATCTTGCGCTGCCCGCTCTTCGTCCCGCGCCAGGACAAGGGCCCGGTCGGCATCACGCAATTCGGCTTCGGCATCCATCAGATCCGCATCGGCACGTGCCAATGCCGCCTCGGCATTTGCAGGGTCGATACGCACAAGGACCTGGCCCTGCTCGACCTCCCCGCCGTCTTCGAACACGTCTGCCAGTTCGATCACCCGGCCCGACGCAGCGGCGCGCAATTCCAGCGTGCGGCGGCTTTGAACCTCTCCGAACGCCTCAAGCACCGGGGTTTCGGTACCAGCCTCGGCCCGCACGACCCCAACGGCAAAAACCCGTTCGCGGGCCGGTGGCGTGTTTGCTTCGCGCGCCAGCCGTTCCTGCACAGCCCCACTTACGATGGACCCTGCATAGGCGAGCAAACCAAGGGTAAGTGCCGCAAGCACAAGTCCGATCAGGCTTTGCCTTAAAAATCTCATTCTTTCACGCCATTAACCGCCCCGATGGGATCATATCACAATTTAGTGGCGCCCGGGAAATGTCCAAGCAACAAAGCTGTTACGTAAGCGACGGCTATTTCCGTCGCTGATGTTCGTCGAGGCGCGTCAGTATTTCGACAAAGTTGCAGGGGCGGTGCCGATAGTCGAGCTGCCGACCCAGGATTTCGTCCCATGCATCCTTGCACGCCCCCGGGCTGCCGGGCAGTGCAAACAGGTAAGTTCCGTTGCAGACGCCACCCGTGGCGCGGCTTTGCACAGCGGATGTCCCGATCTTTTGCATCGACACGATGGTAAACACGGTGCCAAAGGCGTCGATCTCTTTTTCGTAGACATCCCTGTGTGCTTCGACAGTCACATCGCGGCCGGTCAGGCCCGTGCCACCGGTCGACAATACAACGTCAATCTCAGGTTCATTACACCATCTACGGAGCTGATCGGCGATCTGCGCGCGCTCATCAGGCAGTATCTTGCGGTCAGCCAGCGTATGACCGGCATCGGTCAGTCGCCCCACCAGCACGTCGCCCGAACGGTCTTCGTCCAGGCTGCGCGTGTCGCTGACCGTCAGCACGGCGATGCGGATCGGAATAAAGTCGATGTCGTCGTCAATGCGGCTCATGGGCGGGCTCCGGCAAGGGCAACTCGGGCGGCCAGGGCTCCAAAGACACCGGCAGTGATCCACCGCAGCACACGTTCGATGATGGGATTGCGCGCGAGCGCACGGCCAAGCCCACCGGCAGTAAGCCCGACGCCAGATTTCACGGCAAAGCCCAGAACGGCAATCGTCCCGCCATAGATCAGAAACTGCGGTAGGATGGCACGCGCCGGATCCACGAATTGCGGAATGAAGGCAAGGATGAAGAGGATCACTGACGGGTTCGACAGGTTCACCACCAGCCCGTCCCGAAACGCCCGCGAAGGGCGCACGGGCCGGGTGTTTTCACCGACAAGCGGCGACATCAGCGTCTTGATCGCAAGATAGAGCAGGTAGGCGACCCCAACCCAGCGCACCACGCCAAAGACCCAAGGGGCTGCAGCCACCAGCGCGCCAAGACCCAGGCCAGCAAGACCCGCATTGATGAAAGCCCCCGACGCGATCCCGGCAGAGGCTGCAACCGCTGGCCCCTTCCCGCCCCGCAAACCCTGCGCCATGGCGAACAGCATGTCCGGCCCCGGTGTCAAAACCAGCGCAAAGGCCGCAGGCAGAAAGGTCAGGTAAATGATGGGGTCGATCATTTGGTGTCTCTCAAATGCGCTTGCAGGCTGAGCAGATCGGCCCATGCCTCACGCTTGGCAGCCGGGTTGCGCAACAGGTACGCCGGGTGGAACATGGGCAGCGCAGGCTTGCCGCGCGCCTCGGTCCAATTGCCCCGCAGGCGGGTGATGCCGCGTTTGCCCAGAAGCGCCTGACAGGAATGGTTGCCCACGACAACCAACACGTCAGGGTTCGCCAGCTCAATGTGCCGGTGCAGGAAGGGCTGCATCATTGCCACCTCTTCCGGCTTTGGATCGCGGTTCTGCGGCGGACGCCAGGGCAAGACATTGGTGATGTAGACACTCTCGTCCCGGCTGAGATTGATTGCGGCGAGCATTTTATCAAGCAACTGACCCGCCCGCCCAACAAAAGGTTTGCCCTGAATATCCTCATCGCGGCCCGGCGCCTCACCCACGATCATCACGCGGGCGCCCGCGACACCATCTGAAAACACAAGGTTGCGGGCGCCACGCTTCAGTTCGCAGTGATCATAGGCGGCAAGCCCCGTACGCAGGCTATCCAGATCCGTCGCCGCTGATGCAACCTGCTGCGCGACTACAACCGGGTCGACCGTGTTTTGATGGATCGGCACCGCAGGCGTTTGTGCGGCAGCCGGGACCTTTGCCACCTTCGGCACTGTTGCGGGCACGTCGTAGCGGTTGACCGGCGCATCGGCGATGCACTCGTCCGCGCCCAGCTCAATCTGCCACGCCAGCGCCGCGAGGGCACCATGATATTCCGCCGATTCCATGGCGCGATCCTACGCGCGCCGCACACGAACCGGAATGCCTATTCCGTGTTCCACAAATATGCCAACCCAACCGCTTGCCGCGCCGCATGGTGGGCGCATATAAGCGCGGGGACACGCCAAGGGATCGCCATGACCTTCACCCACCGCCACCTTCTGGGGATCGAACACCTGCGCCCCGAAGAAATCGTCACCCTGCTCGATCTTGCCGAAGAATATGTGGACCTTAACCGCGCCGCCAAAAAGCACAGCGATGCGCTGGCCGGTCTGACCCAGATCAACATGTTCTTCGAAAACTCCACCCGCACGCAGGCCAGTTTCGAACTGGCGGGCAAGCGGCTGGGTGCGGACGTGATGAACATGGCGATGCAGGCCTCGTCCATCTCGAAAGGCGAGACACTGATCGACACCGCCATGACGCTGAACGCGATGCATCCTGACCTGTTGGTGGTGCGGCACCCGCATTCGGGTGCTGTGGACCTTCTGGCACAGAAGGTGAATTGCGCGGTTTTGAACGCGGGCGATGGGCGGCACGAACACCCGACCCAGGCACTGCTGGACGCATTGACGATCCGCCGGGCCAAGGGACGGCTGCACCGGTTGAACATCGCGATTTGCGGCGACATCGCCCACAGCCGCGTCGCCCGGTCGAACATCATCCTGCTGGGCAAGATGGAGAATCGCATTCGCCTGATCGGCCCACCCACGCTGATGCCCGCAGGCATCGCCGAGTTCGGTGTCGAGGTCTATGACGACATGGCCGAAGGGCTGAAAGATGTCGATGTGGTGATGATGCTCCGCTTGCAGAAAGAACGCATGGACGGCGGATTTATCCCCAGCGAGCGCGAGTATTACCACCGTTTTGGCCTGGATGCGGACAAGTTATCCCATGCCAAACCCGACGCCATTGTCATGCACCCCGGCCCCATGAACCGCGGGGTTGAGATTGACGGAACACTGGCCGACGATATCAACCGTTCAGTCATTCAGGATCAGGTCGAAATGGGTGTCGCCGTGCGCATGGCCGCCATGGACCTTCTGGCCCGCAATCTGCGCACCGTTCAGGGAATGGGGGTCGTTTGATGGAAATAGTCGCCGGCCTTCAAGCCATTTCTGAAACGCTGAAGATCACAAAGGAACTGCGAACAATCGACGACAAGATGGCCGTCGCCGATCTCAAACTTCGCCTTTCTGATGTCGTGGACGGCTTGTTGGAAGCCAAGGAAGCCTTGCAGAAGGCCCGAGAGAAAGAGCGTGAACTCCAAGAGTGTATTAGACAATTGCGGGAAGAGCTTGATCTAAAGGCGAGATTGGAAGACGACGACGGATGCCTTTTTGAAATTGGCAATGACGGAAATCGCTTGGGAATGCCTTACTGCAATCTCTGCTTTGTCAGGGAAGAAAAATTGTTCCGTCTTATTCACGTCCCGTATTCGCCGGGATCACCTCCCGATGCAATGGTGATCTTTCCCGAGACCCGAGAACACTTCCGCTGCCAAAACTGCGGAAAAGACTTCGGTTATGCCCTCAAAAAATGAAACGCTTGCGCCACTGATGTTACCTTTTGTTGCAATTCGATGACCAACGAGTTTCAGGTATCACCCAATGAACGTGGCGTGATCCGCGTCTTTGCGCTGTCCATGACGAACAAGGAGGCGCAGGCGCTCAAGGACGATCCGGAGGCGATTGATGCCGCACTTGGGGCATCGGTTGACGCCGAGCAGGTCGAGGTGTTCCCCGTCTCCGACCTCGAAGGGGTTGGCCTTGTTGGCTATCTGGTTGAGGGCAACGCGGTGCCGCCCGAGCAACTGTCGCCCGACCGGACCAAGCTGGAAAAACTGGGTGGCTGGGTGATGATTGTCTTTTCGCTTGCATTCGGCGATCGCGAAACGGTGTTGGAGCCGGCCCCGACGCTAACGCTGATTGGCACATACGGCGAGGTCCGCACCGACTGGCGTGCGACTGAAACGGTCGAAGCGGACAGTGCCAAACCCTACTCGGCCCCGTCCGAAACCGTGAAGAAAAAGCCATCCGACGCCGCCATGTCCGGCCGGATCGCCATGATTGCCTTGCTTGTTCTGGGCCTTCTGACCTGGCTGATGATCCGGATCGGCGGATAGCTTACGCACTGCGGCAGCGCTACCGGGATTTTGCAATCACCCTTCGGGCTTTCTCCAAACTGAGATGTGGCTTTTGCTCAGATGCGTGAAGGGCGTCTTGTCCCAATCGGCCCACCGATGCTCCAGCTCCAAACCCGCCAATTGCGCCATAAGGTCCAACTCGGACGGCCAGACATAGCGAAACGGGATCGACAAATGTTGATGCTGATCGCCTTTCATCCAGACATGATTGGATGTGTAGCGCTGCGTGGCCAGATCGTAGTCATCCACACCAAAATGATCGCTGCTGCAGGCAAAGGCCATCTTGGTCTCACCAAATGGAATACGCTGCAAGGGCGGCACGCGGGTTTCAATCAGGAACCGCCCGCCTTTGTCCAAATGCCGTGCGGCGTTCTTGAAACACGCGATCTGCGCCTGTTGTGTGACAAGGTTGTCGATCGTGTTGAACACAAGGAAGACAAGCGAAAAATGCCCGGGCACCTGGGCGGAGGTCATATCACCAATCACCACATCCATCGGCGGTTCGGTTTCTTTTTTGCGAAGCTCGGCCACCATGGCCTTCGACAGCTCGATGCCCTTCACGTCGTGGCCCGATGCCAGCAAGGGCAAAGCGATGCGCCCCGTTCCGACGGCAAATTCAAGCACGCTGCCCAACCCCGCCAGACCCTTGAGGCACTCAACCGTCCGCTCAATCAACGTTGGATCGTCACCGCCATGATCACGGTCATAGCTTTCCGCTACGGTGTCACCAAAGTAGCCATCTTCGTCCATTCTGATCCTTCACCCCGCAACCCGCGCGCGCCGTTCCTGTGCACTGCATGTTAGCAGGTCAACGCACAGAACGCAGGGCATCTTTCCTCGAAACGCGTTGAGAGTGAGCCGAGCATCACACCGCGCAGGATTGGACTGAACCCGCCGTCTGAACATCAAGGCTCAAAAGGCGTGCGGCTCTCCTCAATCCCCTTTGCGCGGTTTGCGAGGGCCCCCTTTTGCAACCACCTCCTCAACACGCTCGGCATAAGCGCGGCGTTCCTCGTCGGACATGGCAGCGACCCTGTCCAACCATTCGTCCTGCGCAACACTCTGAACTTGTTCAACGCCACGCGCCTGCCGTTCAAGAATGGCTGTAACGGCCGCCCGGTCAAACGTGTCTGCCTTCAGCAAGGCCACCATCTCGCCATAGACTGCACGGCGTACGCCACGACCAGGCAGGTCCCGGTTGCCCCGTACAACACCGAACACAGCGCGCCGGTCTTCTTGTGGAAGTGCAAGTACATAAGGCATCGCATAGCCCATGCCCGGCCCTTTGCCGCCCAACGGTCCGCCGCTTAGGAAGACACCTCCGACAAGGCCCGCGATGCCGAGGTTGATCGCAAGGGACAGGCCCAGCAGGATTTTCACCCAGACCGGGCAGCGGCGCTCAATTTGTGTGTCTGCCATGCTTAGCCCTCCTCCAATGCCCAGCCAAAGGCATCAAGGCCCAGGTCGGTGTCGTAGTAGGCCTCGTCATAGCCAAGGGTCCAAAATGCATCGACACCCGTGTCGCCAACCGCGCCAAGGCCAATGACAAAGCCGGTCGCGGTTGCAGCAACCAGCCCGCTTACAGCCCCCCACCCCCCGATGCCGCGAACAATCTGCTGCCACCTGGGGGTCACCGCCACGCGACCGCCGGGGGCTGGCAAATGCAACTCGGCGTCGGCCAGCACCCGGGCCACCAGATCGCCCGAGGGATCGGGCACCGGCAGTGCCGCAAGCTCGTCCAGCATCTGGTCGATCCCGTTGGGATCAGGCTTGTCTGGTACCACTGTCATATCCATCATCCTTCATATCCAAGGGCGGCCACCCGCCCCTTCAAGGCCGTTGCAAGGGCGCGCTTTGCCCGTGCTGTCAGGCTTTCCACCGCCTCTACGCTGACACCCAACTGCTCCGCAATCTCGGGGTTCGATACCCCTTCGAAATGGCGCAGTGTCAGGGCCAGACGCTGGCGTTCTGGCAAATCTGCAATCGCGACCCGCAGCGCGGTATGACGCGCATTGTCCTGCAACGTTGCCTCCACACCCGGTGCAGGATCTTCCGGCTCGGCCACATCATCCAGCGCAACACCGCCCCGGCGGCGTCTTCGCAACCGATCCGTGCACAGGTTGGACACGACGCGGTACAACCAGGTCGACACCTGCGCCTCTCCGGTCCGCCACTCCGGCGCAATGCGCCACAATCGCAACATCGCGTCCTGGACCACATCCTCTGCCTCTGACCTGTCGCCCAGCATACGAAAGGCCTGCGCGTGCGCGCGCGGTGCCAACCGAACGGTCAAGGCGCGGGCCGCACCTGCATCTCCGCGCGCATAGCGGGCGAGCAAGGCGGCGTCATCCTCCTCCGGGCGTGCGTCAAGCGGCATCGTCATAACTCCGGCAACCTGCCCGGCCCTGCCCCCATGAACAAGGGGCAGGGCCTGCGCCCTTAGTTATTGTCGCGCGGCTTGCGGCCACCCTTGCGCATCTCTGCACGGGCCTGTTCGAACTCTTCGTGCGAAATCCCGCCGCTGTTGTCGGCATCAAGACGTTCAAACATGCGGGCCGGATCACGGCGATTGTTCTGCATTTCCTCAGGCGACAGCTTGCCATCCTCATTGGCGTCCATACGGGACAGGATACGCTCCGCCCGGGACTTTGCGCGCTCGTTGGCGCTTGCTTCCAGCTCGGACACCGAAAAGAACCCATCGCCATCTGTGTCAGCCGCGGCAAAGCGTGCCTGGCCGATTGCCTGCATTTCCTGCAAGGTCACTTCGCCACTGCCATCTGCATCCAGAGCGGAAAAGTCAGGGCCACGATCGCGGGCCATGGCCGACAATGTGGTAAGCCCAACCGCCGCTGCGGCGATGGCTGCAATGAATGTGCTGCGTTGCATAAGGTATACTCCGTTTTTTGCCTCAGGTCCGGCCGGTTGATCCCGCCGTCCTATGCAACCTCAAACGGCACGTTCCGCACATTCCGTCGAAAAAAAATAACAACTGCCGAGTCGCACCTGACGTGGAACGCGACATCGGGACGCAAGGACAGATTGCGGCATTCCGTTTTGTGTGATGCGCCCCCATGTTCCGCAAGCTTCTAGAAAGGCAGATGCCATGCAGACCGAGCAAGCAACGATTGCAAATGAAGTCCAGCGGCCCGTGCGGCCGGCGCTGATGCGTGGCTGGAAACGCAAATGCCCGCGCTGCGGCAACGGAAGGCTGTTGAAGGGTTACCTGAAACTCGCCGACACCTGCCCGGTGTGCAAGCTTGACTACACCCATGCGCGGGCTGACGACGGCCCTGCGTACCTGACAATCCTGCTGGTCGGACACTTGATGGCGCCCCTCTTGCACATAGTGTTTGTCCATTGGCGACCCGAGCCGCTGGTGCTGTTCACGATTTTTGCAGTTGGCTGTGTCGGCTTGTCCCTCTACCTTTTGCCAAGGCTCAAGGGGGCCATCGTCGGGTTTCAGTGGGCACGGTCGATGGGCGGCTTCGGCCGCGCCGGGTAGCACCTGCACCCTGGCGCCGACATCGGCCAAAGGGGTAATATGACCACAATCGACAAGACCCAAATTCGGAATGCATCTACAGTCATCGTGCTGCGTGACAGGATGACAACGCCCCGTATCCTCATGGGACAGCGCGGGGCCAATGCAGCGTTCATGCCCAACAAATTCGTCTTTCCGGGTGGTGCGGTCGACGCAGGGGACCACGCCATACCGCTCGCGTCGACGCTCTTGTCGCCGAATGACACGCGTCTCGCAGAAGATGGTGAACCGCATCTCGGCCCAGCCCTCGCCACAGCGGCGATACGCGAACTGTTCGAAGAAACCGGGCAGATCCTCGGACAACAGGGCAACTGGCCGGATGCGCCCCCTGATTGGGCACAATTTGCATCCACCGGGCACCGCCCCCACGCCGCCCCGCTACAGTTCGTCTTTCGCGCCCTGACCCCGCCCGGCCGCCCGCGTCGCTTTGATGCCCGGTTCTTTCTGATCGACGCGCAGGACATAGCCTCCGACCTAGACGACTTCAGCCGCGCTTCGGACGAGCTGTCGCATTTGCAGTGGATCGCCCTCGACGATGTCCGTGGTTTTGACATGCCGTTCATCACCGAAGTGGTTTTGGCCGAAATCGCGGCTCGTGTGACGGACCCCACTCCACCGGCAAGTGTGCCATACTTCAAGAACAATGATGAAGAGAGCCTGTTCCTTCGCCTGCGCGGCCATCCCACGGCGGACTAGATCGCAAGCACCAGCAACAGGATGGACCCGAGCAGAACGGCCATGCCAATCCACTCCCGAGACGTAATCGCCTCTCGGAATAGCAGCACACTGACCAGCGCACTCATCACCAGTTCGATCTGCCCGACCGCTTTGACGTAGGCCGCACTTTGTAGCGTGAAGGCGAAGAACCAGCAAAACGATCCGGCCATCGACATCAAGCCGACCCAGACCGCAACCTTGCGCGCGTTCCAAACTGCCCGGACCTGACCCGGATCACGCCACCGCAACCAAAGAACCATGGCAACCGTTTGCATCGCGGTCACGGCGGCCAGCGTCAAACCTGCCCGCGCAATGGGGTCATCCAGCCCGAGGCTGAGCGACGCCCCCCGGTAGCTGACCCCGGACACGGCAAACAGCAGACCTGCCGCCAGTCCCAGCCCGGTCGCCCGGTTTGCCATGTCTCGCCAGTCCCAACGCACAGGCTCGGGCGGGGCGGACAGCAGCAGAACTCCGACAAGACCCAGGCCGATGGCCGCGAAGCCCAGCCAGCTGACCGCGTCCCCCAACACGATCCAGCCCACCAGGACGGCTTGGATAACCTCTGTTTTCTTGAAGGTGATGCCGACTGCGAAGTTGCGTGCCTTGAACAGGCTGACCGTGGCCACCGTCGCAAGGATCTGCGCCAGCCCCCCGACGACTGCGAACATCCAGAACAGCGGTCCAAACGTTGGCCACACCCCGTCCGTGCTGCGCATGTACAGCATGATCAGAACGGCAATGAGCGGAGCGGAATAAAGAAACCGGGCAAGCGTCGCGCCCGACGCGCTCAGGGTGCCAAGGGACAGTTGCCGCTGCAACATGAACCGCAGCGTCTGAAACATCGCCGCGGCGACAGAAATGGGGATCCAAAGGGCCATGGCCCTCTATGGCGGCTCAGCGGTCCGAGGACCAGAGCGGATGCGGCACCGGATCTTTTGCACGCAGGAAGTGCCGGACAAACACGTCCCTGTACGAGGCATAGCGATACCCCTCGTTACAGGCCAAATACCGGTCGCGGTTGGCCCGGTAAAGCGCGGGCAACCGGTACCACGGCACGCGCGGGTGCATGTGGTGAACAACATGGAAGTTGTTGTTCAGGAATAGAAAAGCCAGCAGTCCGCGATCTTCAACAATCACCGTGCGGCCCCGTGCGCGCTCATGCGCCTGATGCTCAAGAAAGGTCCGGATTTTCAACACGGACACTGCCGCGTAGCAGGCCGTCAAATAGACCCAGATCGGCATGGGGCTCAACCAAACGATGCATAGAACTGCGAAAACGCCCGGCAGATGCACCAACCACCCACGCAACACCTGCGCATCACCAGCCCGGATCGCCCGCCAATCCTCTCGCATGAAACTGACCTGCGCCAAGACTGGCCCCAACAGCATGCGCCCCGCAAGCGTATTGTTCAGCGCCAACAAGCCGCGCAACGGGCGTGCCATCTGCCGCCACAAAACCGGGTCAACATAATTCGTCTCGGGATCATCATACGGATCGGTCAGGTTCGCATCCTGATGGTGGGCCAGATGCGTGTCACAAAAACGGAGGTACGGGATAAACAGCCCCGGATTGACGATCACAAGGGCCTCGCTTGCAACCCGGGACGGAAACGGATGGCCGTGCAGCACCTCATGGGTCAGCGATGCATGCAGAACAAGGGCGAACACCAGTACACTCCACGCCCACCCCACCGGCAACACCAGGAGGGCCAGACTCCACAGCGCAACACACACCAGCCACAGTCCCAAGGTGATCCACTCGACTTGCATCGGGCGATCAAAAGGCAAGCGTCGGGACGACCGGCGTGAGGGCATTGGCAAAGGCTCCGGGAAGGGATGCCCGAACGCTATCGCGATCCCGTACCGCTGCGAATTCCGAATTGAGTTAACAATTTTGCCAATTGTTGATATTTATCACAACATGCCTGAAATTCTCGACAAACGCCTTCGAGCATCCCAATTCCGCAACCGCTTGGCCCGCGCCATGCAGGACCAGAACATGTCGCAAAGCGCGCTGGCCCGTCACATCGGCACCGACCGATCCACCATTAGCCAGGCCCTCGGTGATGATGGCGCGCGGCTGCCCGGCGCCCAGGTGGTCGGCGCCTGCGCCCAGGCGCTCGGGGTCTCCGCCGACTGGTTACTCGGCCTCTCCGATCGCCCCGAAAGCGCAGCAGCGTTAACCGCGGCCGCGCTTACGTGGACTGAAGCCCCCCGCGCCCTGATCGACGAACGCATCTTCTCATGGCACCAGGAAGCGGCGGGTTACAAGATCCGGCACGTCCCTGCGGGCCTGCCGGACATGCTTAAGACCCAAGAGATGTTAGAATGGGAATACGGCCCCCACCTCGGGCGCACCACCACGCAAGCCATCAACGCCTCCCGTGATCGGCTGAACTGGATGCGCGCGGCACAATCAGACTACGAAATCGCGCTGCCTCTGTATGAACTGCACAGCTTTGCCGCAGGGACCGGCTACTACGCAGACCTGCCGACAGACACACGACACAGCCAGCTCGACCAGCTGCTCGACCTCAGCACCCAGCTCTACCCAAGGCTGCGCATCTACCTCTTTGACCAGCGCATGCTCTACTCGGCCCCGATCACCATCTTCGGCCCTCTGCTCGCAGTGATCTACACCGGCGGCCACTACATGGCCTTCCGCGACCGTGAGCGGATCGAAACACTGTCCCTGCACTTCGACACGCTGATCAGGCAAGCCGCCATGACGGCCCGCGCCCTGCCCGATCACCTAGAAAGCCTGCGCAGCTTGATCCGCTAGCGCGGCACCCCCGGGTCGGCGGGCGGGCGCCTTTGCCAAAGGCAAACAGAGCCGCCCGACGATCACCCCGTCAGGGCCGTTGGCCCACCGCGCGCCCTGCCCCCTCCGGCACAGGCAAATCCGCATGAGCCGCAGCCACCCGCTCCAGTGCCGAAACAATCGCAGTGGCAGGTTCGGACGGGCGGCGGGTCTCAAGGCTCACATGCAGCAGGAAATGCTCTCCCGTCGCCAAAAGCCGCTCGCCCTCATACATCTCGTGGAACAGATGCAGCTTCTTGCCAGCGCCTGCCAAAACCTGTGTGCGCACCTCGATCACCTTGCCCGCATGCACCTCATCCACATGACGAATATGCGTCTCGGCCGTGAAGTAGCTGCCGCCTGTCGCAATGTACTCCGCATCGCAGCCAATCATCTCCATGAAACGGTCCGTCGCATCGCCAAAGGCCTGCAGATACCGCGCCTCGTTCATGTGACCGTTATAGTCGGTCCAATCCAACGGCACGGCCCTATGCACGGTCAGGATAGGTGCGGACACATCCTCCAGATCGTCGGCATGCGCCACCAGAACAGTGCCCTCGCGCAACAGCGCCTCGTGGGCGTTCATCACGGCACCCGCGCCCCAATCATTGACCTTAAGCGCGCGCATCATGCCCACAAGGTTGTCATCCCGCACCTTCAACATCTCGGCAATCGTCATATGCCCCGATTGCGCATCCGATTGACCAGCAATCAGATCCACCAATTCGTCGGTGAATTCCGGCACGTCCATCAACTTGGTCCAGGGCCATTGCAGGGCCGGTCCGAACTGCGCCATGAAATGGCGCATCCCAGCATCGCCGCCCGCAGTGCGATAGGTGTCGAACAGCCCCATCTGCGCCCAGCGAATGCCAAAGCCCATGCGGATCGCCTCATCAATCTCCTCGGTTGTGGCAACACCATCCTTGACCAGCCACAGCGCCTCGCGCCAGACCGCCTCAAGGAACCGATCCGCAATATGAGCGTCGATCTCCTTGCGCACACGCAGGGGGAAGTGGCCCAACGACCGCAGAATACCCTCGGCCTTCTCAACCAGCGCCATGTCCGTCGCCCGCGACGGCACAACCTCGATCAACGGCATCAGGTAAACAGGGTTGAACGGGTGACAGACCATGATCTGCGCGGGCCGTGCCGCGCCTTCCTGCAACTCGCTGGGTTTAAAACCACTGGTCGACGAGCCGATGATCGCATCCGCAGGGCACGCCGCTTGCAGATCCGCCAGCACCTTGTGCTTGATGTCCAGCCGTTCCGGCACGCTTTCCTGTATCCACGTCACGTCAGCGACCGCCTCGGCCAGATCAGCGTGAAAGGTCAGCCGCCCCTCTGCGGGCAAGGCTACATCCGTGAGGCTCGGCAACGCCCGCCGTGACTGCGCCAACACCGGGGCCAGCTTCGCCTCGGCGTCCGGGTCTGGGTCAAACACCCGCACATCCCACCCGTTCAGCAGAAACCGCGCGGCCCAGCCGCCACCAATCACACCGCCGCCGATGATCGCCGCTGTTCTTACTGCACCGTTGCCCATGTTTCTGTCCGATATCCGTTGAAGTCCAAAACCTGTTCTGCCGCGCGGATCTGATCTGCCCGCCGCTTTCCAACGCGCGTCACAACAAAACCGAACCGGCCGTCGGGATCTCCCAATGCCGCCGTGTTGTGATCGGGGTCGATCCATAAGACCCACAGATCGCGCGTGGTCGTGTCTTCGTAGGTGACCTCTAAAATACCGCGCCCAAGTGGCTTCACCCGTCCGTCACGCGTTGCCCCCGTCTCGCTCAACTCCTGCCATAGACCGTCGGCAACTTCGAACCCTGCCAGCGCCCACTCCCCAGCGCCCGCCCTTTCGACCTGCCACCGCCCGTCAAACCGCGCCTCTTCGAACCGGCTGATGGCGCCGATTGGCACGGTCGGGTTGCGCAGCAATTGAGGATCATTCGAAGGCGCAGGCGAACAAGCAGCCAGCCATGCTATTGCGCAAAGGTTAATGATCAGGAGCCGAAGCGTCCGTTGGGGGTGCACAGGGGGTGCACGCCTGGTGCATGGGGGGTGACACCCTGTCATCACCCTTTCGGCGCCCGTTTTGTCAGCCCCAATTTCTCGCGCACCTCCGCCGGTCCGATGACCCGCGCACCCATGTTTTCAATGATAGTGCCCGCCCGTTCGACCAACTGCCAATTCTGCGCCAATTCGCCCTTTCCAAGCCACAGATTGTCCTCAAGACCCACGCGCACATTGCCGCCCGCCAGTACCGCCGCCGCGACATAGGCCATCTGATTCCGCCCAAGCGAGAAAGCGGAAAACGTCCAGTCATCCGGCACGTTGTTGACCATCGCCATAAAGGTATTCAGATCATCCGGCGCGCCCCAAGGCACGCCCATACACAGCTGCACCAACGCGGGCGCATCCAGAACACCATCCTTAACCAGTTGTTTTGCATACCATAAATGGCCTGTGTCAAAGGCTTCGATCTCGGGCTTCACGCCCAGTTCCGTCATCATCCGACCCATGGCGGTCAGCATGCCGGGCGTGTTGGTCATCACATAATCGGCCTCGGCAAAGTTCATGGTACCGCAATCCAGAGTGCAAATCTCCGGCAGGCATTCCGCCACATGCGCCACCCGTTCAGAGGCCCCGATCATGTCGGTTCCGTTGTCTTTCAGCGGCAACGGGGCCTCGGTATCCCCGAACACCATATCTCCGCCCATTCCGGCCGTCAGGTTCAGGACAACATCAACATCCGCACCCCTGATACGATCCGTAACCTCCCGATAATACTCAAGCTTCCGGCTCGGCGCCCCGGTCTCGGGATCGCGCACATGGCAATGCACAACGGCCGCTCCCGCCTTGGCGGCCGCGATCGCACTGTTCGCAATCTCTTCAGGACTGCGCGGTACATGTGGGCTGCGATCCTGCGTGCCACCCGATCCGGTCACGGCACAGGTGATGAAAACCTCACGATTCATGGTCAGCGGCATGTGTCCCTCCTTGCATTCAACGGCACTCTGCCATCCATTGCGATCAAAACTTGTCAAAAAGCGAAGTGGAATGACAAAAACCGCAATCCTCGTTCTGCAAGATACGAACACCCTTTCGCTTGCAGCCGCCGTTGACCCCCTGCGCGCCGCCAACCGACAGTCCGAACGCAAACTCTACGATTGGAGCTTTGCAACACCGACGAACGAGGACGTTCGACTGACCAGCGGTCTGACCGTGCCCACCGCACCGCTGCAACGCGTCGTATCCTGCAACCTTCTGATCCTTGTGGCCGGGTTCAACGTGATCCCGCAAGCCACACCAGCCCTGTTGTCGAGCATCCGGCGCCTCACCGCACCTGACACCGTGCTCATGACCATTGATGGCGGCGCATGGCTCGCCGCGAAGGCCGGCCTGCTGAATGGACACGCCGCCACCACGCATTGGGAGGACCTGGCCGAATTCTCTGCGAGTTTCCCGGACATCATGCTGCAAAATGCAAGGTTCGTGATATCCGGCAGACGATGGACCAGCAGCGGCGCAGCACCGACCCTCGACATGATGCTGCAGCTGATCGAGGTCCAACACAGCACATCATTGTCCGCGCGTGTCGCCGCTGGCTTTATCCATACACGCGCCCCATCGTCCACTGACCCGCAGATCCGGCACCCGGACGCGCGTCAACACAGTGCACTGACACACAAGGCTCATGCCATAATGGAAAGCGCGCTGGACGCCCCTGTTCCCATCCCAGCCATCGCGAAGCGGCTCGGGCTCAGCACCCGCAGCCTGCAGCTCCACTTCCAGCAAGTACTTGGTATTACGCCGAAAACGCATTACCTGACCCTTCGGCTGGCGGAAGCACACAGGCTGATCAAGCATACAGAAACACCGCTGCACGGTATCGCTCTCGCCACAGGTTTCGGATCTCAATCCAGTCTCGCACGGGCACATACGGAAAAATACGGCGAAAGCCCGCGTGCGACCCGCGCCGCACATCGCTTTGACCTGTAGTCGGGCCAAGATTGCCCGGTCATATGCAACTGGGTCGGCCTGCCGTCACGTTCCCCTCCCCCGAGGGGAGGGCCAGGGTGGGGGTCCCGAGTGTCGCATGCGTCAGCGCTTTTGGATCAATAGGGCATTGGATGCGCGCGATGCGCAGTGTTAAGATCGGCCAACACTTCATCGCTCAGCTGCAAATCAGCCGCGCCGATGGCCACCTCCAACTGCTCCATCGTGGTGGCCCCGAAGATGACAGAGCACATGAAAGGTCGCGTCATACACCACGCCAAAGCCATTTGGCTTGGATCAAGACCATGCTTACGCGCGACAGCCAGATAAGCATCGACAGTTTCAAAGGCCCTCTCAGTCTTGCGCCCACCCAAATCGGCATTCAGGGTCAAGCGTGACCCGGCGGGTACAGCACCGTCTTGGTATTTGCCGGTCAAAAGGCCTGTTGCCAAAGGTGAAAATGACAAAAGCCCGACATCTTCGTTCATACTGAGTTCAGCCATGTCGGTGTCGTACAGACGGCACATGAGGGAGTATTCATTCTGCACAGACGCCACACGTGGCCCACCTGCTTGCTCTGCAGCGGCAAGCCACGCAGCAGTCCCCCAAGCGCTTTCATTCGACAAGCCAAAGGCTCGAATGGTGCCGCGATCCACTTCGCGCTGCAACGCGCCAAGGCAATCGGCCATATTCTGACGAACGGCTGCCGGGTCCTGACCGGACGGGTCGTACGTCCAGTTCTGCCGGAACATGTAACTGCCACGGTTTGGCCAATGAAACTGATATAGATCGATGTAGTCCGTCTGCAGGCGGCGCAGTGACCCTTCAATGGCTTGGGGAATAGTGGCACCGCTGATATCTGCGCCGTCCCGTACGTGGCGCATGCCTGAACCCGAATGTTTCGTGGCAAGGATCATGTCTTTGCGCGCACCACCGCTTGCGAACCACAGGCCGATGATTTCCTCGGTCCTGCCCACGGTTTCCGCGCTGATGGGGTTCACCGGATACATCTCTGCCGTGTCGACAAAGTCTATGCCTGCGGCAAGCGCACGGTCGATCTGAGCGTGGCCTTCGTCGACGGTGTTCTGTGTGCCCCAGGTCATTGACCCCAGACACAAGGCCGACACATCGATCCCCGTGCGGCCCAACTTGCGTCGCTCCATGTCAAACCCTCCTGTTGCGTCTGGGTGACCCTAGCGGCCAGCCCCTTGGGGACAAGCCAAAAATCTACCCGTTTCGCGCAAATCGGAATTGAGAACACATCAAGAACACGCTACTGTATAGACATGCCATTGCCAACGTCACTTGCTCACCACGCCCAATCACGCGTACGCGCTTGCCTGCCCTTGCTGTCCGAAGGAGTGCAGCATGGGCTTGGGCATGGGCTGGCAATGGGCCGGGTGCACGAGGCTTGCGGCTCTGCCCGCCACCGGCTTGCCATGTGGCTGGTGGCACAAACCAAGGGGCCAGTGATCTGGATTACCCCGGATTGGAACACAAAACACCTGAATCCTTGTGGCATGATGCCGTCAATCGACCCAGCACGGCTGATCATAGTCCATGCAAAGCGGGCGGATGACGTGTTGTGGAGTATGGAAGAAGTTTTGCGCAGCGGCACCGTGCCCCTTGCCATTGCCGATATGCCCGGTCTACCAGGCCTGACCCCGGTCCGCCGCATGCATCTGGCGGCCGAAAACAGAGGAGCAGGCAAAGGCGACGCCCCGCTGGGCCTGTTGCTGACGCCTGGAATGGGCGGTGCACAGGGTGTTGAAAGCCGTTGGCATCTGGCCCCCGATCACCGAGGCGACCAAGGCCGTTGGCGACTGACACGGCTGCGTGCACGTGCCGCCCCTGAACAGACATGGGAAATCAGCCGTCATCCAGATCACGTGCTTCCCCGCATCTCCGGATCAATCAAGGCTGCGTGACCTGCGACTAAATCCAAGGCTGGCGTGTTACCTCTGCAGAACAGACCTGCAAAGGACATCGTCATGAACCGCCGCCACTTGCTCCTATGTGCCCTCGCCACACTCACGCCGCGTACAGGTTGGGCTGTCCCCACCCCCTATCGCCTTGGTACCGGTGGCGCGACGATCACCTATACATTCATGCTGAACGGCGCGCCGGTGAAAGGAACGGTGCCTGTAAACCAAGCCGACCTGACCGTTGACCCCAACAATCTGGACAAGTCCACCGCCCTCGTCAGCGCCGATGTGCGCCGTGCACGCACCGGTCTGATCTTTGCGACAGAAGCGCTGAAATCACCTTCGGTTCTTGATGCACAAAACCATCCCACCGCCCGCTTCCGATCAACGCGTGTAAAGCTGGGGGCCGGTGGGCGTCTTTCCGATGGCGCCACGCTCGAAGGGGATCTGACATTGCGCGGTGTCACCCGCCGCATTCGCTTCAATGCGGGTCTGTTTCGCGCCCGCGGCAGTGCCGCAGAGGACTTCAGCACTCTTACCGTCATGCTGAAAGGCCGTATCGACCGGCGCAAATTCGGCGCAACAGGCTATGCCAATCTGGTGGACGACACTGTCGGCATCGACATCGTTGCCGAAATCACGGCAGCTGGCTAAAAAACGACGCAGGCCCGTCGAATACCCGCTAGGCAAGTCACCCGACTCGCGCCACAAGGAGCCTGCCATGCGCATGCTTATCTCCTTCGCGGCCCTTTTTCTGTCGGTCATTCTGCTGCAACTCAGTTCAGGCGCGCTGGGTCCGCTGGACGCGTTGTCGGGTCTGGCGCTCGACTTCACACGGCAAGAGATCGGATTGCTGGGATCCGCCCATTTTCTGGGATTCTTCATCGGATGCTGGTGGGCACCACGTCTGATGGGCAGCGTTGGGCACAGCCGCGCCTTTGCTGCCTTTACCGCGGCCGGGGCCATCGGATTGATCGCCCATATGATGATCGTGGACCCGATGGCCTGGGCAGTCATGCGTATCGCATCCGGCATGTGCGTTGCGGGCTGCTACACCGTGATCGAAGCCTGGCTACAATCCAAGGTCACGAATGCCACACGCGGACGGACCATGGGTGTGTACCGATTGATGGACATGGGTGCGTCCCTGGCCGCACAGCTTGTGATCGGGGTGCTCGAACCGGCAAGCTATGTCAGCTACAACTTGCTGGCTATCGTATGTTGTGCTGCTCTGTTGCCTTTGACCTTGACCAAGGTCAAGCAACCCGAAACACCCAGCGCGCCACGTCTGCGCCCCACGCTCGCAATCGAACGTTCCCCACTTGCCGCTGCAGGGGTGATCGTAGCGGCCCTGTCCAGCGCGTCCTTCCGTATGGTCGGCCCCATCTATGGTCAGGAAGTGGGACTGACGGCACAGCAAATCGCATGGTTCATGGCCGCCTTCGTGCTGGGAGGGGCGCTGGCGCAATATCCCGTGGGGTGGCTGGCTGACAAGTTTGACCGCCGCTGGGTGCTGATCTGGCTGTCGGCGGCGGCGATGGGCAGCTGTGCGATCACAGCCCTTGCAACCGACCTTGATACAACTGGCATAATGCTGACCGCCGGACTATTCGGTCTGACAACTTTTCCCATCTATTCGGTGGCCGCGGCACACGCCCATGACTTTGCCGATGCTTCGGAGCGGGTAGAACTGTCAGCAGCTTTGATGTTCTATTTCGCCCTCGGTGCCATCGCAGCCCCGATTACAGCCTCGGCCCTGATCGACGCCTTTGGCCCGCCTGCGCTATTCGCCATGATCGCGGTAGGGCATGCTATTCTGATCGTCTTTGGTTTAGCTCGGATGCGCGCCCGTGCCACGCCGACCGAGCGTACGCGTTACATCTACGCCCCACGGACATCCTTCCTGATTGGGCGTTTGACGGGCCGCAGTCGCGACAACAAGTAACAGGTCTTTTCCACCGGGCATCCCGCTGATACATGGGCCGCAATCATTCAAAGGCCCATCATGCAGCGTCATCTGATCACGTCCGCCATTCCCTACATCAACGGGATCAAGCATCTAGGCAACCTTGTTGGCAGCCAGTTGCCAGCCGACCTTTATGCCCGCTACCAGCGTGCGCGGGGAAACGAGGTCTTGTTTTTGTGCGCCACCGATGAACACGGAACGCCAGCTGAGCTTGCAGCAGCCAACGCTGGCAAACCAGTGGCTGAATACTGCGCGGAGATGCACAAGATCCAGGCCGAGATTGCCAAGGGTTTTCGTCTGTCCTTTGACCATTTCGGACGGTCGTCATCGCCTCAGAACCACGCTTTGACCCAGCACTTTGCCGGTCGGTTGGCCGATGCGGATTTGATCCGTGAGGTGACAGAGAAACAAGTCTATTCCAACGCGGATGGCCGCTTCCTCCCTGACCGATACATCGAGGGCACCTGCCCAAATTGCGGCTATGATAAGGCGCGCGGCGACCAGTGCGAGAATTGCACCAAGCAACTGGACCCAACCGATCTGATCGAGCCGCGGAGTGCAGTGTCCGGCTCAACCGATCTCGAGGTGCGTGAAACCAAGCACCTTTATCTGCGTCAATCCGCGCTAAAGGATGACTTGAATGCCTGGATCGATAGCAAGACCGATTGGCCTTTGCTGACCACGTCGATTGCCAAGAAGTGGTTGCACGATGGTGACGGCTTGCAGGACCGCGGGATCACAAGGGATCTGGACTGGGGCATTCCCGTGCGCCGTGGCGACGCTGACTGGCCCGGTATGGAGGGCAAGGTATTCTACGTCTGGTTCGATGCGCCAATCGAATACATAGCCTGCGCTGGCGAGTGGTCAGATGCGCACGGCGGCGCAGATTGGGAACGTTGGTGGCGGACCGACAAGGGCGCAGATGACGTGCGCTATACCCAGTTCATGGGTAAAGACAACGTGCCGTTCCACACGCTCAGTTTTCCGGCCACCATCCTTGGTTCTGGAGAGCCGTGGAAAATGGTCGATCACCTCAAGTCTTTCAACTACCTGAACTACGATGGCGGTCAGTTCTCGACCAGCCAGGGGCGGGGTGTGTTCATGGACCAGGCGCTGGAGATCTTGCCCGCCGACTATTGGCGCTGGTGGTTGTTGTCCAATTGTCCCGAGACATCGGATTCAGAGTTCACGTGGGAACTCTTCCAGCAAGGTGTGAACAAGGACCTCGCAGACGTCCTTGGCAATTTCGTAAGCCGCGTCACAAAATTCTGCCGTTCTAAGTTCGGAGAGATCGTTCCGAAAGGCGGAGTGTATGGAGACCGAGAAGAAACGCTGATTGCAGAACTGGACGCCCGCCTCACACGTTACGCACAGATGATGGACGCCATGGAAGTGCGTAAATCAGCGCAAGAGCTTCGCGCTATCTGGGTCGCAGGGAACGAGTATCTCCAGGCCGCCGCTCCGTGGGCAACCATCAAGGAGGACCCCGAGACGGCGGCCATGCAGATCCGTCTTGGTCTGAACTTGATCTCGTTCTATGCCACCTTGTCCGCGCCTTTCATCCCGGATGCGGCCCAAAAGATGAACACCGCGCTGCAGATCGAAAAGGCACAGTGGCCAAGCAACGCATCAGATGCCCTCGACAGCTTGCCTGCCGGACAAAGTTTTGCCGTGCCTGAAAATCTTTTTGCTAAGATCAGCGACGAAGACAGAAAGGACTGGCAAGATCGTTTCGCCGGAGGCCGTGCTTGAGGGCAGCCCGTCCAGCGGGCATGCGCCGAAAATATGAGTAACGCCGCCTCTTTTCGTTTTGTGAGTGAAGCGTTCGTGTAGGGCTGATGAGCACTATATGAACGCTTGTTCATACCGGAGACTTTTGGTGCCGCAGGCCCTGTCATTCCGGTATCACGCACCGACGGCATCGTCATGAATTCCGTCGATATGGTTTTGCGCAAGCCAAAGTTGATCAAATGGGCTAAAACTCTTCCCATCCTGTGGGCTCCGCCGTGTCATCATCCGAAAGGGCAAGGGCACCATTCACTTCCAGCAACTGTGTTACATCTGGCAGTACGGTACTGGTTACGGACGCTCCAGTATCTTCAAATCGGACCAAGCCAATCTTGAATTGCGCGACAGCGTCTGCAAGTGCATCCGCCTCACCCGTCAATGCATGGCTTGCTGCTGTGGTCTCTTCAAACATTGCCGCATTCTGTTGGGTGACATGATCCAGTTCATTCACTGCGGCGTTGATCTCGTTCAAGCCCGCTGATTGTTGGCGTGTTGATGTCGCGATTTCGACCATTCGTTCGGAAATATCGGTAACAGAAGATACGATTGCTGACAGCGCGCGCCCTGTCCGATCGACCAGTTCAACGCCGTGCTGGACTTGCTCAGCGCTCGTGGAAATGAGCGTATTGATTTCCCGGGCCGCGTCAGAGGATCTTTGTGCCAACGCGCGCACCTCGGTTGCAACAACGGCAAAACCACGACCAGCCTCACCAGCACGGGCCGCTTCAACCCCTGCATTGAGCGCCAGCAAATTGGTTTGGAACGCGATGTCATCAATCACGGATGTGATCTTGGAAATCTCGTGAGACGACGCCTTGATACCGTCCATTGCACTCACCGCTTGACGTGCAATGTCCCCGCCCTGCTCAGCATTGCGTTTTGCATCTTCAGAGGTTTTGCTCGCCGCATCGGCGCCTTCAGCAGCAGAACGCACAGAAGATGTGAGCTCATCCAATGCGGCTGCCGTTTCTTCGAGAGTGGCTGCCTGTCGTTCCGTCCGACGTGACAAATCATCCGCAGCGCTGGTGATTTCGGTTGTTTCACTCCGAATGGAGTTCACATTATGCGTCACAGTGGCCATTGCATCGCGCAGACTGGTGAGTGCCCCGTTAAAATCCAGCCGGAGTTTCTCGTATTCGTCGGGAAACGGATCTTTCAACTCGAGCGTCAAATTGCCTTCGGACAGGTCTTGCAGGCCCTGCCCCAAGGCGGCAACAACGGTGGCCTGATCGCGAGCAATCTGTGCCTGATGATCCCGCGCATCCAGTACTTCCAACTCGGCCTCGGTCACATCGGTTCCGATAAGGATATAGCGCTCAATCGCCGCGTCTTCGGTGCGAACGCAGACAAAACCACCATCAATGACCCGCCTTTCCCCACCGACAGACTTGAGATGTATTTTGCCGTGCAGCCTTTCTCCTTGCTGCAAGGCAAATAGAACATCGTGCGGAATCTTCGGATCAGGCTGGTCAGCAGCAAACAGGGTGCCCAAAGTTACGTCCGCGAGATCGCCTGGTTCTATACGCAAGCGCTTTGCGGCAACTCCATTCACCCCAGAACACCGTCCGACATCATCGAACTCTATGCGCATCTGCGTGTTATCTATTCCGGCCAATACGGCTGCGTCTCGTTGTGCCGTCGTCTGATCCGACCATTCAACAACCGCACCAATCGTTCGACCCATATAGTCCTTTGTCTGGCTCAGATTAATGCGCACATGCCGTTCGCCAACCCGTAGCACCATGCTGTTGTCGCGCGGACTGCCGGAATCACTCAGGACATCGAGCAGATCTGCAACATCTTTCATCTCATCAAGATTGGTACCAATCCATGCATCACACTGAACACCAGGCCATAATGCACTCAGGTCGGGCAAAAGGCTGTTCAGGAGCGCCGTGCAGGCGGGGTTGACGAAAATGATCTGATTGGTTTCATCAACCATCATCATTGGTGCGGTCGACCCTTCGAATGCGGCACCTTTGAATGCGCTTTCCCGCTGTCCCTTCGTTGCCTTGGCCAATGCCAATCTGAAGCCATCCAAACGGCGGGACATGTTACCGATTTCGTCACCACGCTTTGTGCCCGGAACATCGATCTGATATTCCTTCCGCGCGATTGCGGACATAGCTTCAGTAAGCCCATTTATTGGGCGCGACACGTCGTACCACGCGTAAGTGATGATCAGGGCCATAGCGAGAACGAAGACGGCCGCAGCAACAGCCATCGCCATCATCTGATTGCGTGCAAGAAAGGCGATGACCTGCGCATCGTCCCAAGCCGTGACAACCGCCCCTGCAACAACTGCTTCCGGCCCGAACTTCACCGGATATGCAACCACCAACCCATTCTCTGACGCCGACACCTGACCAGTCTTGATCGCGGTGATGGCAAGAGACGCCGCATCCGGTGCAAGTACATCCATCTCAGGACTACCAAACATCTGCAAGCCAGCTGAATCGACAACCAGCGCTCCCTGCACTTCGGGTTCAGCCGCAGCAATCACACTTTCGGTTATTTCTGTAACGGCAACCTGGTTTGCAAATTTGATGGAACCACCCATCTGCATGGCCAGAAGCTCGGTCACGTTTTGCGCACGCGACACCAGTTCGGAGTGCAAGAGCTTGCGTTGCGCCGAATAGTCAAACGATACCATCGCTGCAAGAACTGAGAGCGTGACCAGCGCAGTCATCAGTACTGCTTTCGCCATTAGTGAGTTCAAGCGAGGCAGAACAAGCAGGTTTCGACCTGTGAATTGCATGGCATGATCCTTGGCATTGCGCGCGACAACACCTGTTGCAGCGACGTGAACTGAACCACGTCCTTAGGTCACCGCACTTACTTCCGCCTTAATGCAACCGCGGAACTCCATTTCCAAATTGCAGAGAATTTTATCAAGTTACAAAGAACTACGGCCAATTCTGGTTGTTTGGCAGATCCACACGCTCATACGACGCCACGCTTCACTAAGGACGTTGGCAGATTGCAGGGTGACCACATTCTTGGTTGCTGGTGCGGACGGCGGGACTCGAACCCGCACGATCATACGATCGAGAGATTTTCTTACCCGCTACGGCTTTCGCCGCCGACGCATCGCGTCGTTTGTGGTCTGGACTATCCCTTCACCATCCCCGGTCGCCCGGCCTTAGGTGCTGCCCGTCTAGTCTCTACACCTTCCGATCAGGACAAGTATCCAACCGGCTTGGCTCGGGATTGGCATGGGCTAGGTATGGCCGTTAGCTTTCCCCGAATTTGAGCAGTTCTACTCCCGAGGTTTCCCCCGAGGCACTCAAAACATGGCTTAAGTCTCTTGTGTCTACCGATTCCACCACGTCCGCATCTGCGTCGGACGTTGCCATAGATTTTTGATGTTGACCACGGGGGTTTCGCGCAAAACTGCCATACATGTTTTGCGGAACACAACTGCGATGGAATGCCTGCATCTGACTGAAACTAAGCGTCATTCTTCGCACGCTGGCTCTGACAACAGGACTACAATTCCTGACCTTCCGGACCAAGCGGCGCCCCATCCGCCAACAAATGACGTTCGGACAGCCACGGGTTGTTTGCCAGTGCCTTTTCAAGCTGCGCGCGCGCGTCGTCCCGTCGGCCAAGGTTCATGAGTGTGAGCGCTCTTCCAGACTGCGCACCTACATGATCGGGGGACAGGTCCAACGCCCGGTCCAGATCACCCAGTGCGGCTGAAAAATCCTCGCGCAGGAAACTGATGAATGCGCGCTGGTTGTACCCTTCCGCGTAGTCTGGACAGTAACTCACCAACGTATCAAAGCTGTCATAGGCACCGGCAAAGTCGAAACTGCTCCGTTGACGCATCCCACGATCCAGAACTTCCTGTGCAGCGGCATCGGGCGCGCGCAACCACAATTGCCACATCTGGTTAGATGCGACCTGCCCGTTGCGTTCGTCCGGCGCAGCATTCGCATCGGCGATCAATGCCTGCAACTCGACAGAAATGTCTGGCGCAGTCGGACATGTTTCCGCCAATGCTGGGCTGGACAACAACAGGGCGACAATAGCGTATCTCATGCTCGAAAGAATGATGCTCAGACTTCCCCGGTCAAATCACATTTACTCAAGACCGGGCAGCATAACTTCTTTGACGGCTTCCATAGCCACATAGGTCGATGTTGACGCTACATGGGGAAGGCTTGAAATCACATCTCCGAGAAATTGACGATACTGCGCCATACTCCGAGTGCGGACCTTCAAGAGATAGTCGAAATGGCTCGCAATCATATGGGCTTGCTCAATCTCTGGGATTTGCTGAACAGCCGTATTGAATCCACGCAGAGCCGCCTCACGGGTATCACTCAGGCGCACTTCCACAAAGGCCACATGATCAAGCCCCAGCGAAATCGGATCAAGCAGTGCGCGATACCCCATTATGATCCCGGCTTTCTCCAACCGCCGCAGCCGCGCCTGTGTCGGGGACTTGGACAGACCAATGCGCGTCGCAAGATCGGTGATGCTGATCCGACCATCCTCGGCAAGGGCCGTCAGAATCGATTGATCCAGCTTGTCCAATGCATTCGGTTTCTTCGCTTTCGTATCCTGCCTCAAGCTATTCATTTGTTCTGCTGTTTCCGTCAAATTCAATCATTTTACCTACTCAACCGATGATACACTTAGCTAAATGGAAAAGGAAAGCGCCATGGTACGAGAAATGAACCGTGAACTGGCTACCCAGCTTGACAACGGCATGTATGCTGAACCCGACGCCGTTCTGGCGGACCTGATCCAAACCGCCAATCTGTCTGCCATGGACCGGAATGCGATCTGCGAACGCGCCGCTCATTTGGTCACTGCCATCCGCACCCAAGCCGCACCGGGTCTGATGGAGACCTTCCTGGCTGAATATGGTCTATCGACGGATGAGGGGATCGCTCTCATGTGCTTGGCAGAGGCTCTTTTGCGTGTGCCGGATGCCGATACCATCGACGCGCTGATCGAAGACAAGATTGCCCCGTCGAACTGGGGCAAGCATTTGGGCCATTCGACGTCGTCACTGGTGAATGCATCCACATGGGCGCTGATGTTGACCGGGCGCGTACTGGATGACGATCAACCTGGTCCCATTGGCCACCTGCGTGGGGCGATCAAACGATTGGGCGAGCCCGTGATCCGGGCCGCCGTCTCCCGTGCAATGAAAGAGATGGGGCGACAATTCGTACTAGGCGAGAGCATCGACAGCGCCATGGAGCGCGCTGCGGGAATGGAAGCCAAGGGTTTCACCTATTCCTACGACATGCTCGGAGAGGCCGCGATGACCGACGCCGACGCGCGGCGCTATCATCTGAGCTATTCGCGCGCCATCTCTGCCATAGCGCGGGCCTGCACCAGCGTGGATATCCGCGAAAACCCCGGCATCTCTGTCAAGTTGTCCGCCCTGCATCCCCGCTATGAACGCGCACAAGAGGCCGCGGTGATGCGCGATCTTGTGCCCCGCCTGCGGTCGCTCGCCCTGCTTGCCGCATCGGCGGGAATGGGTCTGAATGTGGATGCGGAAGAAGCCGACCGTCTGTCACTGTCCCTGCAGGTGATTGATGCGGTCCTGCGGGAAAAAGCGCTTGCCGGTTGGGACGGGTTCGGCATCGTGGTTCAGGCTTACGGTCCGCGCGCAGGCACCGCTATCGATGCGATCCACGATATGGCCGCACGGTATGATCGCAAGGTGATGGTGCGGCTGGTCAAGGGCGCATATTGGGACACTGAAATCAAGCGTGCACAGGTCGAAGGTGTTTCAGGCTTTCCCGTCTTCACTCGCAAGGCCGCAACCGACGTGTCCTATATTTCGAATGCGCGCAAATTGCTGGGTCTGACCGACCGCATCTATCCGCAATTCGCAACCCACAATGCCCACACCGTCGCGGCGATCCTGCATATGGCCAATGGGCAACCCTTTGAATTTCAACGACTGCACGGGATGGGCGAGGCGCTGCACAGCATGGTACTGCGCGACAATGGAACACGGTGCCGGATCTATGCGCCCGTGGGCGCGCATCGCGATCTGTTAGCTTATCTGGTGCGGCGGCTTCTGGAAAACGGCGCCAATTCCAGCTTCGTGAACCAGATCGTCGACGAGGATGTGCCGCCAGAGGTGGTGGCTGCCGATCCGTTCGCAGCGCTGGAAGACAGCGCAATCACCATCCCAGACGGCCCTGCGCTGTTCGCGCCCAAGCGCCGCAATTCGCAAGGATTTGACCTGACTCACACACCCACCTTTTCACGGATTGAAAAGGCACGCCAGGGCTTTGCCGCACATCAGTGGAACGCACAATCGCTCACGATCAGAACGGGTGATGGTTTTCAAAAGCCTGTCTTGAACCCAGCCGATCCGGAGGATGTCGTGGGCACCGCCCTTTGGGCCACATCGGACGTGGTGAACAAAGCCGTCGCAGACGCCAGGGAATGGTCCGCCTCTGCCGAAGAGCGCGCGCGCATCCTGAACGCTGCTGCCGACCTATACGAGGCGGCTTTTGGCGAGCTCTTTGCTCTTCTCGCTCGCGAGGCGGGCAAAACGCTGCCGGATGCCGTGTCCGAACTGCGCGAAGCCGTGGATTTCCTCCGATACTACGCGACCCACGCGGACGGCAGCGCTCCTGCAGGCATTTTTGTCTGTATCTCACCATGGAACTTTCCTTTGGCGATCTTCACGGGGCAGATTGCGGCAGCGCTGGCCGCCGGCAATGCAGTTCTGGCCAAACCAGCCGAACAGACATCGCTGATCGCGTTCAGGGCCATAGAGTTGTTGCACCAAGCTGGCGTACCGCGCGACGCCCTGCAACTGCTTTTGGGCGCGGGCGATATTGGTGCGGCACTGACCAGCCACCCTGATGTCAACGGCGTCGCCTTCACCGGCTCAACAGACACCGCGCTGCGCATCCGGGCCAATCTGGCCGACCATGCGGCACCTGGCACACCTCTGATCGCCGAAACCGGCGGACTGAACGCGATGATCGTCGACAGCACCGCTTTGCCCGAACAAGTGGTGCGCAGCATCGTTGAAAGCGCATTTCAATCCGCCGGGCAACGCTGCTCCGCCCTGCGCTGCCTCTATGTGCAAGAGGATATCGCGCCGCACCTGACCGAAATGTTGATCGGGGCCATGGACGCCCTAAACGTCGGCACCCCTTGGCAGCTTGCAACCGACATAGGCCCCGTCATCAATCCTGAAGCGCAGGCCGACATAAATGCGCATATTGCCACCGCTCGCACAGAGGGGCGACTGCTGCACCAGCTCGAAACCCCGCCCCATGGGTACTTTGTTGCACCCACCCTGATCCGTGTGGATGGCATCGGAGATATCGAGCGGGAAGTGTTTGGTCCGGTGCTACATATTGCGACTTACAAGGCCGCTGACCTCGATGCCGTGATCGACGCCATCAATGACACGGGGTACGGTCTGACTTTCGGCCTTCACACCCGCATTGATGATAGGGTGCAACATGTGACGGACCGCATTGCGGCAGGCAATGTCTATGTTAACCGCAATCAGATCGGAGCCATCGTGGGCAGTCAGCCTTTTGGCGGACAGGGGCTGTCGGGAACGGGACCCAAGGCGGGCGGGCCGGACTATCTGTTGCGTTTCAGGGCACAAACACCCGAAGCGTCATCAGGAACGTGGACCGGCCCCACAGCGCTCCCCCGCTGCCGCCGAATTCGGATACGGTTCAGGACAGCATCACTCTGCCCGGTCCCACAGGCGAGTCAAACGTACACAGCCGCTCCCCACGTCCTGCATTGCTTTGTGCCGGACCGGGCCCCGAGACAGCGACAGCCCAGATGGCGGCCGTGACAGCATTGGGAGGTAACGCTGTTATGGCCAGCGGCGAGATTGACCCCAAGACGCTGACAGACGGCCCCGCGTATGGCGGCGTGCTTTGGTGGGGCGCAGCTGGACCAACGGGCTCTGCCTTGGAAAAGGCACTCGCTAAACGAAGTGGGCCGATCATCCCTTTGATTACCGGGCAGCCGGACAGAGCGCATGTCTTCGTCGAGCGGCACGTTTGCGTGGACACCACCGCTTCTGGCGGGAACGCTGCATTGCTTGGCGCGACAAGTTGAGCAAAGGGTAAGCGTGCTCGGCGAACCCAAATTCGCGTTCAGTTCGACATAACCATACCACCCGAACGAACGGACAGCACTGCAAAGCCGTCTACGCGTTCTTTTGACCGATCTTTGGCTCAGTACCGGCCTTGATGCGACGAATGTTTTCGCGGTGCCGCCAGAAGATCAGAAGCGTAAGGATGATCCCCAGGAGCAGTCCATCTGGCGCGCCGAGAAACATCATCAGGAATGTACATGAAGCGGCCGCGACCAGCGCACCCATCGACGAAATGCGCGACAGTCCCGCACCGATAAGCCACGCAATGCAGGCCCCTAACCCGACGGGCCAGTGTAGTGCTGTCAGCAGACCAAGAAAGGTCGCAACACCTTTGCCGCCTTTGAAGCTCAGCCAGACTGGATAACAGTGGCCCAGCATCGCAGCGAGCCCAGCTATCTGTGCTGCGTCTTCTGCTCCCGCAATCATTCGAGCCAGCAGCAACGCTGCGGCCCCCTTTCCGGCGTCCAACACCAAAGTCAGCGCAGCTGCCAGTTTGTTACCGGTCCGTAAGACATTGGTGGCGCCGATGTTGCCAGATCCGATCTCGCGCAGGTTTCCGAGGTTCATAACCCGCGCCAAAACCATGCCAAAAGGGATCGACCCAAGGAGGTAGCCAATCACTGCCCACAGGGCCAGTGTCGCTTGTGTGCTTTCAAGAAGGGGCATTTAGTCTCTTTTGTATACGGATCGTCCAGCGACAAAGGTTTCCAAAACCTTACCCTGCATCCGTGCCCCGTCAAATGGGGTGTTGCGCGATTTCGAATGCAGTGTGGCACGATCCATCACAAACGGCGCATGCGGGTCAAAAAGAACAAGGTCCGCCGGAGCGCCCACAGCCAGCCGCCCGGTTTCAAGCCCAAGGCGTTTGGCGGGATTCAGCGACATGGCACGCCACAATGTAGGCAGGTCGATTTGGTCGGCGTGAAACAGGCGCATTGCAGCGGGCAGTAACGTCTCAAGCGCGACTGCACCAGACGCGGCCGCTTCGAAGGGCAGACGTTTGCTCTCTTCATCCTGCGGCGTGTGCATTGAGCTGATGACATCGATAAGGCCGGTCCGAACTGCTTCGGCTATCGCCACGCGATCCTCCTCGTCTCGCAGAGGCGGCTTGATCTTGAAAAATGTGCGGTAGTCGGACACATCCAGCGCATTCAGTGCGAGATGATGGATGGACGTCCCCGCGGTGATGTCAAACCCATTGTTTTTCGCCCTCTCCAGCGGCGGCAGTGCACGCGCGACAGTGATCTGATCAGCGTGGTAGCGTGCTCCAGTCATCTCGACCATCGCGATATCCCGATCAAGTCCCATGCGCTCGGCCATGGGTGACACAGCAGGAAGGCCGCGAAGCGACGCAAACTTGCCCGACGTGGCCGCTGCGCCTGTGCTCAACCCGGGATCCTGCGGGTGCCCGAGCACCAATGCACCCAGCGAACGGGCATAGGTCAAGGCGCGGGCAAAGACCTTGCTATCAGCGATCACCTGATCGCAGTCGGTGAAGGCGACAGCGCCGGCATCCAACAGAAAGCCGATCTCGGTCATCTCGCGTCCCTGCCGCCCCTTTGTCAGGGCAGCCATGGGCAGAACATTAACTGGTGCCGCCTCACGGGCACGGCGGATCACGAACTCCAAGGTCTCGGGATTGTCGATGACCGGGTCGGTATCGGGACGGGTGACCATTGTAGTAACCCCGCCAGCTGCCGCCGCGAGCCCTGCAGACCCAAAGCTTTCTTTGTGCCTTTCCCCAGGCTCGCACACCTTCACACCGACATCCACGATGCCCGGCGCCAGGTATTTGCGCTGGCAGTCGACAACCTGTGAGAAGTTTGCAGTTGCAGTTTTTTCAGCATTCAATTCAGCGTCTTGCGTAAGCCGTCCCGCAATCCTTCCAGCGCGCACGACAAGCGCGCCCGTGGTCACTGTGCCCGCTTCGGGATCCACCAATTTGGCGTTTTTAAACAGGATATCTGTCATGCTGGGCCCCGCGTCAGTGTGGCTTGATCCCGGTTCAGCAGTCGGAGAAGGCAATCACTACCTCTTGTAAACAAGGCAATGATGCCCGCTTTGACACAGAGAAAGACTGGCATGATGCTCCGAAACCGAGACCCCGGTCGCCTTGTCGGACAAAGCAACCATTTTGTCCAGCGAACTGCGCAAGAGCGGCCTCAAATGGTGGGTGTCATAAGGGCGGACTACCCTCAGCAGCTCATTTGACGGTACGGTTGGATCGAGCTTGGAACACCAGTCAGACCTCGGAAAGCAACGCACGGCGTTTTGCCAAAGGTCTCAGGGACCCTGCGGCAGAGCAGTCCGTATCGCACTTACTCGTCCAAGTGATTGGCGGTAATTACCGAGCAGCTATTGAGCCATGAAGTGAACAAATGCGCGCTTCCGGTTGCTGGCCAGTCTTAACCCAACTCAACAGGGCCGGTTAGCGCGTCACCGTCATACCACTTCATCTCGACTTCAAGGCTGTGTTGAATGCCTTTGTGTCGCTTCTCCTCGTCCTCGACTTTCAACTCCAGCATCATTCGATCGGGCAAGCTCAGCACGATTTCATCCTGACCTTTCCGCAGGATCACCTCGGCCGCATCAAGGCGGTCTGCGAGGCCGCGCAAGAAAGTCGCGATTTCGACACGGCTCTTTGCTTCCTTGCTGCTGAACAGAGTGATTTCACGTCCCATTTCTGACTCCTCAATTATTTCGTGGGATGGTTGAGAGACGACAAATTCCCCCGCCTAAATGCGTCGCAACGCGGGAGGTTATTCAACTCAGTTATGAATTGGGGTTTGGAATGACGTGGTTCAAGCAATGCTTGGTGCGGCACGTGAGCCACGCGACCAATACGGCCCAGACGCGCCACCGGAACCTAGCTGAAGTGACCCCACTGATACCTCAGGTGTGTGGGCGTGCAGCAACGCACAGTAGAAGCGCCCGCTATGAGACCATCTCGCATCCGCAAGACGACTTGGTCTCGTCTCATCCACGCCCCATTGGAGGATCGACGCTGCACAACAATCTGGCAAATCAAAACGACAAACAAACGAGGGATGACGTAGGCAAAACCTTCTCGCGCGTTTGCAATTTTAGCGCAAAGCAGGGTGTTATCCGGCAATGGCCAACCCGCGTTCATCTCAAGCGCAAGCGTTCGAAAACTTGCGTCAAAACGCTTCCGGTCGCGCCTCCCGCGCCATGTGGTCCAGCACCGCGTTCACGAATTTCGGCTCTTTCCCTTCCGGAAAAAATGCCCGCGCCACATCCACATATTCCACGATCACCACCTTGGGCGGCGTCGCGGTATCGCGAAACTCAGCCCCTGCCGCCCGGAACAGCGCCCGCAATGTCGGGTCAATCCGCGCAATCGGCCATTTCGCCACCAGCGCCCGGTCCGTCATCTGGTCGATCGGCGCCTGGTAGTTCACCGCGTCGTCCATGACCCGTGCGAAGTGATTAGGATCGCCCTCGGCCATCTCATCACCCTCGTAGGACGCGCCAAAGCGGTGGTCCATGAACTCGACCTTGATCTGATCAACGGTCTGCGCCGTCTGTTCCATCTGGAACAGGGCCTGCACGGCATAGAGACGCGCGGCCGAGCGCATCTTGCGTTTCTGGTTGCCCGAAAGGGTCATGCGGTCGTGGATCCTGTCTTGGATGCCAGCTGGTATTCGGTGGCCGGTTTGAACCCGACCCCCTTGCTGGAGCGGCCCCACTTACGGCTGAGCGCGATCAGGTGCAAGGCCGCAGCGGCGGCCCCGCCGCCTTTATTTTGGCCTGAGGGATCGGCGCGCACTTCGGCCTGCTCGGTATTCTCGACCGTCAGAATGCCGTTGCCGATGCACAGGCCCTGAAGACCCAGAAGCTGGATGGCGCGGGACGAGTCGTTGCAGACCGTCTCGTAATGCGTCGTCTCGCCCCGGATCACGCAGCCCAGCGCCACGTAACCGTCAAAGTTCGACAGGCGTTCGGCGATGCCGATGGCGGTGGGGATCTCAAGCGCGCCCGGCATTTCCACAAGATCCCAGGTAGCGCCTGCGGCCTCGATCTCGGCCTTAGCGCCGGACACGAGGTTGTCTGCGATCTGTTTGTAATAGGGCGACACGACGATCAGGAGCTTGGTCGGATCATCAAAGCTGGGGCGGTCCAGCACGTGGTGGTCTATGGATGCCATCATTTCTCTCCGAGGATGGGGCGGGTGCCGACGATCTCAAGCCCGTAGGCGTCGATGCCCATATAGGTGGTGCGAGGGCTATCGGTCAGAAGGATCAGGCGCGACAGTCCCATGTTCGAGAGCATCTGGGCGCCAAGGCCCGTATTCTTGACGATGCGCGGGCCCGCCTCTTCATCAGTGAAGAGTGACTTGCGCGGCTCGCGGAAGAGGCAGACAACGCCGCGCCCTTCGGCGGCGATCAACTCCATCGCGCGGGGCAGCTCGCCCACGGGCTTGTCGCTGAGACCCAGAATATCCGTCACTTCGGTCAGTGCATGCGTGCGGACCAGCACCGGTTCATCCGTTGTCAGATCTCCCTTCGACAGGGTCACGTGCTCGATACCATAGGTTTGGTCGGTGAAAATCCGCATGTCCCAGTCGCCACCATGCTGAGAGGTTACCATGCGGCGGTCCGTCTCGACCACGAGGTTGTCGTGGCGGCGGCGATAGGCGATGAGGTCGGAAATCGTGCCGATCTTGAGCTTGTGCTTGGCGGCATAATCCACGAGATCGGGCAACCGGGCCATGGTGCCGTCTTCGTTCATGATCTCGCAGATGACGCTGGATGGGTAATGCCCGGCCAGCCGCGACACGTCACAGCCCGCCTCCGTATGACCCGCGCGGACCAGGACGCCGCCCTTGCGAGCGCGCAGTGGGAACACGTGCCCGGGCGTTGCCAGTTCGGCGGACGTGGCTTGCGGGTTCACAAGCGTCGAAATTGTCAGGGCGCGATCGCCTGCCGAAATGCCTGTGCTTACGCCCTCGCGTGCTTCCACGGACACGGTAAAGGCCGTCTCGTGGCGCGAGGAATTGTGCATTGCCATCATGGGCAGGCCCAGATCGTCGATCCGCTCGGCGGGCAAGGTCACACAGATCAGCCCGCGCCCGTGGGTCGCCATGAAATTCACGGCAGCCGCATCGGCAAAATTGGCGGGGATCACCAGGTCCCCTTCGTTCTCGCGGTCCTCGTGGTCGACCAGGATGAACATCCGGCCGTACTTCGCCTCTTCGATGATCTCTTCGATGGGCGAAATGGCAGCGGCGAGGTCAGTCTCGACCGGCCCGGGGGTCTCAAAGCTCATGGGTCACCTGTGGCAGCATTGTCCGCGACATAGAGGATCGCGCATATCAATACCAGTGCTACGGCGCGCGCAGGGTCTGCGTCCTTCCCCTGCTCCAAAACATCCTCCCCGAAGGCCCGATCCGCCGCTGCGCCCTCGCCTCCCATGATGCGAGCACGAAGGAAAGGAGCGCCAGGAATGACGTCGGGCGCAGCCTGTTCTTTGGATTAACCCGCCTCTGCCAGCCGCGCGACATAACGGGCGAGTGTGTCGATCTCGAGATTGACCGCATCCCCGACTGCAACGTCGCCCCATGTTGTCACCTCTTTGGTATGCGGGATGAAGTTAATGCCAAAGATAGCGTCCTGCACCTCGTTCACCGTCAGGGACGTGCCATTCAGCGCGACGGATCCCTTAGGCGCAATGAAACGCGCCAGATCATCCGGGGCACGCAACTGTACCCGCGTGCTGTCGCCTTCGTCGACAACGGACACCACCTCTGCCACGCCGTCTACATGGCCTGATACGATATGCCCGCCCAGTTCATCGCCGACGCGCAGCGCACGTTCCAGATTCACCCGGCGCCCAACGGCCCAGGCCGACAGGTTGGTTTTTGAGACCGTCTCGGCGCTCACCTGCACGTCGTACCAGTCCGGACCAAGGTCGACTACAGTTAGGCAAACCCCGTCAGAGGCAATGGATGCCCCCATATCGATTCCCGACGTGTCGTACCCAGTCTGGATGCGCACACGCAGGTCGCCCTCTTGCTTCAGATCCGTGATGGTACCGATATCGGTGACGATGCCCGTAAACATGATTGCGCTCCTTGCCGTTCTGACCCGAGGTAACTGTGCATATCACCAAGGGCAAGTGTCACAGACGTTGCAGATTATTACCACTTGAGCCATAAATCCGCCCCAGTCAGGTGTTCATCATGGGTCAAGACATTGCCGAGTATCAGGGACCAGATGACACTGCACGCCCCCGAAGACAGGGTGTTCCTGTTTCTGCAGGGACCCCATGGCCCATTTTTCAACCGCCTTGGCGCGATGTTGCGCCGTGCGGGGACAACCGTGTGGCGTGTCGGGTTCAACGCGGGGGATCGCGCGTTCTGGTTTCATCGCAGCAGCTACATCCCCTTCACCGGCACTACCGCCGAGTGGCCCTCCACGTTTTACCAACTGCTAAACGACAAGGGCGTGACCGACGTCGTTCTTTACGGTGATGTGCGCCCCATCCACGCGCAAGCTGTGGCCGAGGCCAAGCGGCGCGGCATCACCGTACACGTCTTCGAGGAAGGCTACATGCGTCCCTACTGGGTCACCTACGAACGCGGCGGCTCCAATGGCCATTCACGCCTAATGGACATGTCAGTAACCCAGATGCAGGAAGCGCTGGCCCTGTCGGACATGGAGGCGCCGCTGCCTCCCAGCACTTGGGGCGACATGCGTCAGCACATATTTTACGGCGCGCTGTACCACTGGTTTGTGATGTTCCGAAATGGCAGTTATCGCAACTTTCAACCGCATCGTGCATTAAGCGTCTCGCGTGAATTTCAGCTGTATCTCAAGCGCTTGTTTCTGATGCCGATCCAAACCATGGATAGGGTGCAAGCCACGTTGCGTATCCGGTACGGTGGGTTCCCGTATCACCTCGCGTTACTTCAGCTGGAACATGACAGCAGCTTTCAGGAACACTCGCCCTTCAAAACCATGCAAGAGTTCCTGGACCTTGTGATCCGCGGCTTTGCCGAAGGCGCCCTGGCCCATCATCACCTTGTCATCAAAGCGCACCCCCTGGAAGACGGGCGTGCGCCGATCCGCAAAACCATTCGAACATTGGCCCGGGAACTGGGCCTGCAGGGGCGAATTCATTACGTGCGTGGCGGCAAGCTGGCGCAGCTTCTGAATGATGCCCGCAGCGCGGTCACCGTGAATTCTACGGCTGCACAACAGGTGTTGTGGCGCGGTATTCCGCTCAAGGTCTTTGGAAAAGCCGTTTTCGCAAAGCCGGAATTTGTAAGTGATCAACCCCTGCCAGCCTTCTTTACCGGGGCGGGCCGTCCCGACAACCGCGCATACAGGGACTATCGCCGCTATCTGCTGGAAACCAGTCAAATCGCTGGCGGTTTCTATTCAGCCCGTGGCCGGCGCCAGTTGTTGCGCCAAGTTGTCGACATGATGCTTTCGCCGGACGATCCCTACGATGCGCTGGCATCAGGCACCGCGGCCCCAAGGCAACAGTTGCGGTTGGTAACCTGACCACCACAACCCCTATGGCTAGATTTTATTGCGGTACTCCGGTAGCTTGACGACAAATCAGCGTCGGAAAACCGTCGCAAATACAAAAATGGGTGTGGATCAACCTGCACTCGAGGCAGAACAAAAACAGGTCGAGGAGACCGAGCAGTGATTTTCCAACCGTTCCGCTGGGCGCGCGTGGGTGCGTCGTTGGCCCTTCTAGGGATTCTGGCTTCTTGCGGCTTGCCGCAGATCGGCCCGAACAAACGTCAGATTTTCTCGGGCTCGGTACAGCGCGAGGGCGATGCGTTCATCGTATCGGTCAATGACCGAGTGACCGAAGCCACCGCTGTTACCCCGGCTCTTGGTTTTTCAGACGCGTTTCGGAATGCAGGCGTACTGGGATCAGACACCATCCAACCGGGCGACGTTCTGGGCCTGACCATCTGGGAAAACGTTGACGATGGTCTGCTGGCTGGAGAATCTCTGAATTCGACCATCCTGGAAGAGGTGCAGGTTGACGGCGCCGGTTTCATCTTTGTCCCGTATGCGGGCCGAATCCGCGCTGCTGGCAACACACCGGACGCCATTCGCCGGATCATCACCACGAAACTCGATGACCAGACGCCCGACCCGCAGGTGCAGGTGCGCCGGGTGGCCGGGGACGGATCGACCGTGTCGCTGATCGGTTCTGTGGGCGCGCAGGGCGTCTATGCCATTGAGCGCCCAACGCGCACCTTGTCGACCATGCTTGCCCGCGCTGGTGGCGTAACCATCGTGCCCGAGATTGCACGTGTCACCGTAATCCGTGGTGATGTGCGCAGCCAGGTGTGGTTCCAGGATATCTATGATCACCCCGAGCTGGACATCGCCCTACGTGGCGGAGATCGCGTGCTGGTCGAGGAAGACACCCGCGCCTTTACAGCATTGGGTGCCACTGGCGGACAGGCCCGCGTACCCTTTGAAAGTCAAACCCTGAGCGCGCTTGAAGCTCTTGCCCAAGTGGGTGGGCTGCAAACCAATACGTCGGACCCGACTGGGATTTTCGTGTTCCGAAACGAGCCTGCCGCAGTGGCCAATGTCGTATTGGGACGCGATGACCTGATTGGCGCCCAGCGTCTGGTCTATGTTCTGGACCTCACACAGCCCAACGGCATGTTCCAGGCCCGTGATTTCGTGATCCGCGACGGTGACACGCTTTATGTAACTGAAGCGCCGTACACCCAGTTCGCCAAGATCATTACGTCGATCACGACACCGATCACAGGCGTCAACACGCTTGCCAATGGTGTGACTGGCAACTGACACCGATGAAACGGTCAAACGACTCCGCCGCCGGACCCGAAAAGGCCCGGCGGCTTTACGTTTACAATGGCGGTTTTCTGGCCCGGGGGCGTGTGCGGCGTATTGTCGAGCTTTCGGGCTACGACATCTCGCTTGGTCTGCCCGGCCCAGACGGGATGGTGGGTGTCTGGGGCAATTCACCCACAGCTTACCGGGGCGAAACCGTTGCGGGTCGGCGTGACGCCAACCTAGTGCGGGTCGAGGATGCGTTCTTGCGCTCTGTTCTGCCCGGACGTGCAGGCAGCCCACCGATGGGCCTTCTGATCGATCACAAGGGGGTGCATTTCGATCCTGCCACCCCGTCCGACCTGGAAGAGATCCTGGCCACCGATCCGTTGGACGACACGGCCATCCTGAACATGGCGCGCGGGTCAATGGCACGGATGCAGGAGGCGCATCTGAGCAAGTACACGGGCTTTGACCCCGATCGCCCCGTACCTGACCCGGGTTATGTTCTGGTGATTGACCAAACACGGGGTGACGCGTCGGTGACGGCTTGCGCCGCGGACCGGAACCGGTTTCTTGAAATGCTGTTTGTTGCGCAGGATGAGCATCCCGGCGCCCGCATCCTGATCAAGACGCATCCTGAAACCGCACAGGGTTTTCGCGAGGGATATTTCGGCCCCGATGACTGCAATGATCGCGCGTCACTTTTTTCTCACCCGGTTAGCCCTTGGACGCTGATGGAAGGTGCCGTGGCCGTCTACACTGTTTCGTCCGGGCTGGGGTTCGAGGCTATCATCGCAGGCCACAAGCCGCGCGTATTTGGTCAGCCTTTCTATGCGGGATGGGGGCTGACCGCGGACGAATTCCCGGTGCAGCGCCGTCAACGCAAGTTGACCCGCGCGCAACTGTTCGCCGGGGCGATGATCTTGTACCCGACATGGTACGATCCGCATCGTGACTGTTTGTGTGACCTTTCCACAGCGATGGAAGCGCTGGCCGCAGAGACCCGCGCATGGCGTGCCGATCACAAGGGATGGGTCGCCAGTGGTATGCGGTTGTGGAAGCGACAGCCGCTACAGAAAGCCTTTGGCCGCTATGCTCCGGTGCGCTTTCAGGATGACCCCGGTCGGGCCCGTTCAATGCAACGTCCGTGGATGGTCTGGGCGGGCAAAGCGGATGTGGGCCACGAGGACGCCGTCCGGATCGAGGACGGGTTCCTACGCTCGCGCGGGCTGGGTGCCGAATTGATCCCGCCGCTGTCCTTGGTTACGGATGATCTGGGGATCTACTATGACCCTGCCCGTCCCAGCCGTTTGGAGCAAATGATCCGCGCGCGCCGCAGCTTGCGACCGGACCAGACCCTGCGTGTGGAACGGTTGATACATACGCTGACCGAAGATGGTCTGAGCAAGTACAATTTATCTGGCGATGTGCCTGATCTTCCCGATGGACGGCGCGTTCTGGTCATCGGACAGGTTGAAGATGACGCGTCGATCCGCCTGGGTGCCGGTCAGATATCTACGAACGTTGCGCTTATTGAGGCGGCGCGGGTTGCGCGGCCCAACGATATCCTGATCTACAAGCCGCACCCAGATGTAGAAGCGGGCCTGCGTGAGGGCGCGTGTGATGCCGATCACCTCGCTGACGTTGTTGCCATAAACACCGACATCGCTGCCCTGTTGGGGCGGGTGGATGAGCTTTGGACCATGACATCGCTGACCGGATTCGAAGCGCTGTTGCGCGGCATGCACGTGGTCACGACCGGTGCGCCATTCTATGCCGGCTGGGGACTGACGGAGGACAGAGGCGATGTACCGCCGCGACGCCGCGAGGACATCCCGTTGAACGGCTTGGTCCATGCCGCGCTGATCGACTATCCCCGCTACTTTGACCCGGTGACCGGGGCGGCCTGCCCGGTTGAGGTTGTTGTTGATCGGCTGCGCGATGGCCCTTTGCCACAACCCGGGCTTGCAAACAGGATGCTATCAAAATTGCAAGGTTTGTTGGCCAGTCGCGCGCATTTGTGGCGCTAGACACGCGCCCAATGATGGCACACATCGCCCCCAACACGGGACACTGATTTCAGCGCATATCGCTGTGCGGCGCTCAACGCGTCCAGTCCAAGCGCCCCGATACTGGGTAGACCTTCGGCCCCGATGGCAAGGCCAGCGGTAAACCCGACAAGTTCATCCACCAGGTCCGCTTCGACCAGCGACGCGGCAAGCGCTCCGCCCCCTTCGCAGAACACCCGCGTGAAGCCATGGCTGCCCAGCTGTTGCAATACATCCCGAGGGTCAAGCTGGCTGCCCGATGTGCCGCAGGGCAGCAGGGTTGCGCCCAAATCGCACCATGTGTCCTGAAGCATCGGGTCGGCGTCGCGACCGTGGCATAGGATGACTGGAACGTCCTTGGCCGTTCGGGCAAGTGTGGACATAAGCGGCAGGTCCAGCCTGCGGGACACCACCACGCGGGCGGGTTGTGGCACATCGCCAAAGCCGCGCACGGTCAGGGACGGGTCGTCGTGCCGTGCCGTACCGCCACCCACCATCACGGCATCGTGCCGCGCGCGCATGGCGTGAACGTGCCTGCGCGCCTGTGGCCCGGTGATCCACTGGCTTTCGCCTGTCCCGGTCGCGATACGGCCGTCAAAGCTGCTGGCGAGTTTGAGGGTGATGAACGGGCGTCCCTGTTCGGTCCGCAAGAAGAACCCGATATGGTCCGCCTGCGCCTGCGCTTCGCATATGCCTGTGATCACGTCGATGCCTGCGTCACGCAGGATCGCGATACCCGCGCCATCCACGCGCGCATCACTGTCTTGTGTTGCGATCACTGTGCGGGCAATGCCCGCTGAAACCAAAGCATTCGCGCACGGAGGCGTTTGACCATGGTGGGCGCAGGGTTCAAGCGTCACATATGCCGTCGCACCACGCGCAGCTTCGCCCGCTTGCGCCAAAGCTTCGGTTTCCGCGTGGGGCCGCCCGCTGGGTTGAGTCCAGCCGCGCCCGACGACGCGACCGCCCTTTACAATGACGCAGCCCACGGCCGGGTTCGGGGCTGTGTGTCCCATTCCACGCCGCCCAAGCGACAGCGCCAGTGACATAAAGCGGATATCCTCCGCTTCGCTCACTCGTCTGAAGGGGTGTCTGGTCGCAGCTCTGCCACGAACTTGTCGAAGTCGTCCGCAGCCTGGAAGTTCTTGTAAACGCTGGCAAACCGGACATAAGCCACCGTATCGATACGGTTTAGCGCTTCCATCACGATCTCGCCAATCTGCTTGGACTGGATGTCGGTTTCGCCCATGCTTTCAAGCCGCCGCACGATGCCCGAGATCATCTGATCGATGCGTTCGGGATCGATGGGTCGCTTCTGCATCGAGATGCGGATGGAGCGTTCGAGCTTGTCGCGGTCGAAATCCTCGCGCTTGCCATTGGACTTGATGACCACCAGGTCGCGCAGTTGCACACGTTCATATGTGGTAAACCGCCCACCACACGCCGGACAGAAGCGCCTGCGCCGGATCGAAACGTGATCCTCTGCCGGTCGGCTGTCTTTTACCTGTGTGTCAATATTGCCGCAAAACGGACAGCGCATCGCCCATCCCCTTGTTTCAGTCCCGCCTGTAGTGGGGGTTTTCCCCCGTTCCACGAAACTATAGGCGGTTGTCCAAGTTTTGGGTAGAGGGGAAATGACACCGCTACATAAGCGGTGCCAACCTTAGCGCCGTACAAGTTGGTTGTTTGAGGTGCGGACCCTCAGGAACGGCAGGTTACGGCACAACGCATAGGCATGGGTCATGGAAAACACCTTGCCCGTGCGACGCACCCCTTGGCTAACGGAGGAGAATGCGCTTGGCACGGGTTGCGTGCTGAACGTCACCCCCTTACGACCCGGCGCTGTCCGCGCGTCGCCGCGTCCTTGCGCGATGTAAAGGTCACCGCCCCGCACGCCGAGGACATGGCGGGCATAGATACCCGCCGCGCACCAAATCTGCGTGCCGCCTGCCCCGTCGGCCTCGATGACTTCGAACGTGGTGCCGTCGATTTGGTTGACCGGAATCGTGAACCTTTCTCGGCTAGCGAAATCCTGAGCATATCCCAAGGTCGGCAACGTTAAGGCAATGGCAAGGGCAATAGGTTTGAACATCGGGTATCTCCTTTGTTCAAAGGGTGTAGGAAACTTGCGCTGAAATGAAAATCACCTTGCGGCGAAATGGATTTCAACCGGTCAAAGGCGATTGCACTAAAGCCCCCATGCGCAGGGTGGCCGCCTTGGGGACCGAGGTGATGAAAACGCCGCGCAGAAACGCGCTTTGTCACGATGCGGACCCTTGCATGTGGGCCGCAAGCCTTGACCTTTCGGGTCAGGGTACGAGTACGCGCACCTTGATGTACAATTCGTAGCGGGACCGGCAAAGCGCATTTGCATGGGTCGTGCTGAACGTCTGGCCCGCTGTGCGCACGCCCTGCGAGGTCGAGCTGATGCTGTTTTCGACGGGCTTGGTGGTGAACATCACGCTTTTGCGCCCGGGATAGGCGACCGAGGACGCCCGCGGGGTGAGGACAGTGATGCTGCCTCCGCGTTGCCGCTGGTAATCGCGCACGTACTTTCCTGCGGCACACCACATCTGTGTACCGCCTGCGCCATCATTCTCGATCACTTCGAATGTGTCGGTGTCGATAGGACGCACAGGAATGATCATGATTTCGCGCAGGAAAAACCGTTGTGCCAGCACCGTGGTGGGCAGCAGGATGGCGAGGAAGATCAGGATCAGGGTGCGTGGGCGCATGGGGCTTCTCCGCTTTGTAAGGCCAGCATAGACCAGCGACGACGTGGCCCCAAATCACCTTTGGTCACGTGAGGCCCAGATGCGCAACAACCCGGCGATGGTGAGGTGCATCGCGATGTTCGAACAGGTAGATCCCCTGCCAGGTGCCCAACTGTGGTCGTCCGTGCTGCACCGGAATTTGCAGGCTGACGGGCAGCAGCGCCGCCTTGATATGCGCTGGCATGTCGTCCGGTCCCTCGTAGGTGTGGGTGAGGTAGGACATGGACGGGTCCGTGGTGGGTGGCACGAGGCGCGCAAAGAAGTTTTTCAGGTCCGCCTGCACCTCCGGGTCCGCGTTTTCCTGGATCAGCAGGGAACAGGAGGTGTGTTGAACAAAGAGCGTCAGCAGGCCGTCGCCCGTGCACCAGTTCGTCACGTCGCGGGTGAATTCGTAGAGCCCCTGCCCGGCTGTGGTGATCTGAAAGGTCGTTTGCATGGCTTGATCCTGCGCCGGATGCAGATGGGTTGCAAACCGTCACATGTCGCCTTGAGCGCTACCCCTCAAGCTCATCGTATCGGATGCCCGCATTAGGGTGCCGTTGTAGTCGATAACGCACCCAAGCCCCATGACCCTGGATGACACATGAAAGGTGATCTGCCCGTCCTTGTCCACCGCTTCACGCCCGCCGCTCCCGCGGAACAGGCGGCGCGGCAAGGGCACGCCAAACATGCGTATTCCCGTGACCGGCATGTTAAGGCCAGCCTGCGTGACGGACGGACACATATGCACCTCGAAGGGGCCGAACCGTTCTGCGGCCTGTATGGGCGACACCTGCCGCATGGTTGAGGACAGGATATGCCCGTCGAAGTCACGGTTCCACCGTTCGCCCTTTGATCCGCAAGCAATCGACATGCGCATGGGTCGTTTGGTCATTGGCGCAGGGAAATCACCCAACCGGCACAGGAGCCGAACCAATGCGTTGCCCTGCCGAACCGTGACAGTCCCGATATAGGCGGCGTCACATTCACCCCTGTGAAAGGCCAGCAAGGCAGCAGGCAGGTCCCGCGCCCGATCCCCCAACACGCTGAGGACCGCACCGGTCAGGTCCAGCCCCCTGCAATGAACCGCGACCGCAGACCCGCATCGGGCATCATGCCGGTGTCGTAGCGACCGAAGATGGCATACCTGTTACGCGCGATAAGATGGTAGAGTGGGTTCTTGATGACGCCGGGTAGAAACCGGCAGACTGACAACGCTTTCCACGGCCATCCGAGGCAGCGCATAGCGGCGGCAAAGGCGTCGAGCCGTTGATGTACCTGCCCCTCAACGATGACGAGGTTGGTTTCGAAATCGTCCGTTGGCAGGTCCAGCGCCCTGTAAAGGTCGGCCCCAAGCCGCGATTGCGCCAGAACGAAATCAAACCGCTGGCGACAATCATGGTGCAGCATGAACTTGAAAAACCCCGAACACAGTACGCATTCGCCATCAAACACGATTATATCGCGCTGGTTCAGCCGGTCCATCAGGTCAGGCGACAACGGGATCGGGCGTGGCATGAATTTTCCCTTCATGCCGGAAAGCTAATGGGGTTCGTATGTATTGGCACCGCTGTCAGGTGACGCAAGTTCAACGTCAATCCGGGCAGTTTTGCGTATACGTGCCCTTGACCCGATCCACGCAATAGCCTGCCGCTTGCATGGCGTCCGCGATGGCAAAGACACCAACCTCTGCCGTTCCCGTTTTGCAGTCCAGATCGGCCAGTTTCTGTTCGCCCTGCGCCACGATCACGCCGCCTCTGGTCGGCAAGTCCTCGGCCATGCGGTCCACCGAAATCCAGGCGGTGTAGCGCGTGCCGACATTTTCAAAGGTGATGTCCTCCCAGATCGAACGGCTGACGCCCGGCCAAGGCGTGGCTTGCACCTGACCCAAGGGGCGGGTCAGGGACAATTCCGGTGATCCGGCAGGACCGAAGGCATAGCTCGCCTGCCCTTCACCCACGCAGACAGTGAGGGTTTTGCTTCCGATCTGGCAATTCAGGACAACGTCCAGACTGCCGCATTGCGCCGCTGCCAACCCGGGGGTCAGCGCCAGCGCAAGGGCGACAGACAGCCCCCTCACTGATCGAGGAAGCTGCGCAGTTTGCGGCTGCGGCTGGGGTGCTTGAGTTTGCGCAGAGCCTTGGCTTCGATCTGGCGGATCCGTTCGCGGGTCACGCTGAACTGCTGGCCCACCTCTTCGAGCGTGTGGTCCGTGTTCATGCCGATACCAAAGCGCATGCGCAACACACGTTCCTCGCGGGGGGTGAGCGAGGCCAGAACCCGCGTAGTAGTTTCCTTGAGGTTTTCCTGAATGGCGCTGTCCAAAGGCAGCACGGCATTCTTGTCCTCGATGAAATCGCCAAGCTGGCTGTCTTCCTCGTCCCCGATGGGGGTTTCGAGCGAAATCGGCTCCTTGGCGATTTTCATCACCTTGCGGACCTTTTCGAGCGGCATTTGCAGCTTTTCAGCCAGTTCCTCGGGCGTGGGTTCGCGCCCGATCTCGTGCAGCATCTGGCGGCCAGTTCGGACCAGTTTGTTGATCGTTTCGATCATGTGCACGGGGATACGGATGGTGCGCGCTTGGTCCGCGATGGACCGGGTGATCGCCTGACGGATCCACCATGTCGCGTAGGTCGAGAACTTGTAGCCGCGGCGGTATTCGAACTTGTCGACCGCTTTCATCAGGCCGATGTTGCCTTCCTGGATCAGGTCGAGGAATTGCAGGCCGCGATTGGTATACTTCTTGGCGATCGAGATCACGAGGCGGAGGTTGGCTTCGACCATCTCTTTCTTGGCCTGACGGGCTTCTTTCTCGCCCTTCTGAACCTGCTGCACGATGCGACGGAATTCAGAGATGTCGAGGCCGACATATTGGCCAACCTGTGCCATGTCCGCGCGCAGTTCTTCGACCTTCTCGGCCGAGCGTTCGATGAACATCTGCCAGCCGCGCCCGGACTTTTCGCCCATCTCGTCCAGCCAGTTCGGGTCCAGTTCGCGCCCGCGATAGGAGTCGACAAACTCCCTGCGGTTGATCCGCGCCTGGTCTGCCAGCTTCACGATAGAGCTGTCGATCTGCATGATCCGGCGGTTGATGCCATAAAGCTGGTCAATCAGTGCCTCGATCCGATTGTTGTGCAGATGCAGTTCGTTGACCAACAGCACAATCTCGGCCCGCAGCTTCTGATAGGTCTCCTCATCGCCTTTGCTGAACGAACCGTCTTCATTCAGCGTTGCCGAGATCCGGCTATCCTGCATTTCGGACAGCAGGGAATAATCGTGTGCGATGACTTCCAGCGCTTCGAGCACTTGCGGCTTAAGCGCAGCTTCCATCGCGGCGAGCGACATGTTCGCCTGTTCGTCTTCGTCGTCGTCATCATCTTTGGCGATGGGGTTGCCATCTGCATCAAGCTCGGGACCGGCATCCGCCTTATCCTCGGGTTTGGCACTGGTATCGACAACCGGTTCAGACACCTCTTCGCCGTCTTCGCCCATCTGGTTGCCAAAGGTAGCTTCGAGGTCGATGACGTCGCGCAGCAAAATCTCTTCGCTGAGAAGTTCATCCCGCCAGATGGTGATCGCCTGGAAGGTCAGCGGGCTTTCGCACAGGCCCGCGATCATGGTGTTGCGGCCAGCTTCGATCCGCTTGGCAATGGCGATCTCGCCTTCGCGGGACAGCAGTTCGACGCTGCCCATCTCGCGCAGGTACATGCGTACCGGGTCGTCGGTGCGGTCGAGTTTTTCCTGGCCCGTCGCGCCCAGCGTCAGGTCCCGGGTGCCTTCGGTGGTCGTGACCTCGGTCGAGCCCTTTTGCTCTTCCTCTTCGGCCTCTTCGTCTTCGATGATATTGATGCCCATTTCGGACAACATCGACATCACGTCTTCGATCTGCTCAGAGCTGACCTGATCGGGCGGCAGCACAGTATTGAGCTGATCATAGGTGATGTAGCCCTTGTCACGGGCTTCCGAGATCATCTTTTTGACGGCTGCCTGGCTCATGTCCAGCGAGTGGGCGCTGTCCTGATCTTCGGTCTTAGCGTCTTCGTTCGTGTCTTTTGCGGCCATACTGGGCTCCTTTACCGGGGCTCCTTGGTGATCTCGTCCCCACGAATCACTCCCAGAAACATTTAGTGCTTTGGGTGATTCGGCCACCCATGTACGTGCATTTTCTTTATGTTTTGAGACCAAATCGCATCAGTTGCGGCGTTTTGAGAAGCTGATCTGGTCCATGAGCGCTGCAAAAGCATCTCGCTCACTGCGACTGATTCGGGCGCCGTTGTCGCCCGTATCGTATTCAGAATCATCTTCTTTCCCGCTGCGGCTGGCCTGAGCTGCGGCTTGAGCCGCTTGGCTGAGGCGCCATGTCACGCCTTCATCAGCCACACCTTCGAGGTCCTGCACCGCATCCGCGATCTCGGCATCCAGTCCCTTCGCCGCGCTGAGTTTTGCGAGCTCTTCGGCCACGGTCATGCGGGCCATATCGGCATCGCCGGGTGTGCGGATACACGGGACAATTGCCACATGGCGTGAAGAGAGCAGGTTATCAAGGGCATCCGGCCCCAGCGCGCTGAAAATCTTTTCGCGCAACACCTCCGCACCGGCATTCCCATGGTGCAGAATCAGGTCGCGCAAGACGGCATGGTCCGGATCAGCACAAACCAGACTTTCAAGCCCAGTTTCAAAGTCTTCGGCCACCTCGGGCGTGCAGATCAGCGCCGCAAGGATCACCCTTTCCCGCAAGTGGTCGGTCACCTGCGCATCGCCCGAAGCCAGTGCGGATGTCTTGGTGCTGGGCATAGGCACCGGTGGGGCCTGCCAGCCGCGCCCCGGTTGCCAGTTGCGCTTTGGTCCCCCGCCCCCGCGCTGCGGGCGGAAAAGTTGCCAGCGCATGTCTTTGACCGCCTGCCCATAGTGCTGGCGGATCGACGGGTCCTGGATCAGCTTGATCTTGTCACGCAGCACCTTGTCGAGCGCCGCCTTGCGTTCGGGACTGTCGAACGTTTTCCCTTCCGTCTCGCGTTGCCAGAGCAGTTGGACCATTGGCATCGCGGCATCGAGCAGCTTTTGTAGGGCTGGCGCGCCTTGCGCTTTGAGCAGATCGTCCGGGTCCTGCCCTTCGGGCATCAGCGCAAAGCGCAGGGATTTGCCTGCCTCCAACATCGGCAGCGCAAGGTCGATCAGACGCATGGCGGCGCGCAGGCCCGCCTTGTCCCCATCCAGTGCGATGATGGGTTCATCTGCGATGCGCCAGAGCATCGCGAGCTGGTTCTCGGTCACGGCAGTGCCCAAGGGCGCGACGGACGCGCCAAAGCCGTGTTCGGTCAGCGCGATGACGTCCATGTACCCCTCAGCCACGATTAGAGGCTGACCCTTGCCCGCCGCCGTCCGCGCCGGTCCGTGGTTGTAGAGGCTGCGGCCCTTGTCAAAGAGCTCAGTCTCGGGAGAGTTCAAATACTTGGCGTTGTCGTTCGGGTCCATCGCCCGCCCACCAAAGGCGATGCAGCGCCCGCGCGCGTCACGGATCGGGAACATGATGCGACCGCGGAAGGTATCATAAGGCTTGCCACCTTTCTGGCTGGGTTTGGCAAGGCCCGCGTCAAGGATCAGGTCATCTTCGACCCCCTTGCCCTTGAGAGAGTCCCACAAGCCCTGCCACGCGCCGGGCGCGAAGCCGATCTCCCACCTGTCTTGTGCTGCCGGATCAAGGCCGCGTCGTTCGAGATAGTCACGCGCTGGACCGGCCACGCCGGTTTTGAGTTGCAGTCGGAAGTGCTGGACGGCCATTTCCATGACGTCAGCAAGCTGTGTCCGTTTGTCAGCCTTTTCCTGCGCGCGCGGGTCGCGTTCCGGCATCGGCATACCGGCCTCACCCGCGAGGATTTCGACGGCCTCCATGAAGCCCACATTCTCGGTCTCGCGAACAAAGGAGATCGCGTCGCCCTTGGCGTGGCAACCGAAGCAGTAATAGTAGCCCTTGCGATCATCGACGTGAAAGCTGGCCGTCTTTTCGTGGTGGAACGGGCATGGCGCCCACAGATCGCCCTTGCCCTGGTTAGATTTGCGCGCGTCCCACATGACCTTGCGCCCAACCACCTGCCCAAGGGACAGACGCGTGCGCAATTCATCAAGAAATCCGGGGGGCAGGCTCATGCCCTTAATATTGGTTCTGTGGCTCTGGGAGTCGAGTCACTGCTGCAAGCAAAGCTCGCTCCAGGCATCCGACAGGCTTTCATTGCGCAGCACGCGACGCTTTTGTTCATAGACCCACGGGGTGATCAGCGGGATGGCGTTGTTGTATTGCGCAGGCCATTCGGGGTTCTGAGCAACGATGTGATCCTGCACATCACGCTCTTTGACACGATCAAGGCGGGCTTGCTGGATCGCACCAACCACCTGCGCTTGGTAGCCACAGCTTTCTTCTTTGCTGTCTTGGGCAAAGGCGGGGGCGGTAGACATTGCGATGGCGGCGATAACGGCAAAACGGATCATGGATGGCTCCAGTCACTAGGGAATCAGTTTTACCGTTTTATCGCCGTGTCGCGACGCTTGCCATGGCCCTTTCCAGATCGTGTAACAGCGTGCCCGCCATGGATCGGAAGACCATGAGAAGGAATGTGTCACTGCCGATGCGGGTAATCGATCCGGCCATGTGCTGGATTTGGCTATGCGCTGTATGCCCGCGCTTGAAGTGTGCGGCTGACAGATCCAGGGGGACGAGGCGGGCCAAGACGTCCTCGGCATCGTCACCGGACAGGGTAACCGCCGTCCATGCGTCAGACTGATCTGTCAGCGCGGCGTGTTCGGCAAGTGTCGGATCGGGCTTTGGACCGGCCAAAAGCACCATCTCGCGTCCGAACCAGATGGCGCGTGCACCTGCCTTGCCCGTAGCGCGGTTAGGGGCAGGCCAAGCCATGCCATGCGTGGCCTTGAACGGTTCGGCGATCTTGACCTGTGCGTAGGGCGCGATCGAGGTCAGGATGCCCAGATCAACCTCGGCCAGTGTAAGGGTGCCGATGGTGAGCGGCGCCATGTCATCCAGCGGTGTTTTTGCAATCAGTTCAGCCACGTGTGCGCTCTCCGTCCGGGTCAAAGAACACAGGATCATAAAGTTCCACCCGCGTCTGGATGCCCCTGACGTGATCTACCATGTTCAGCACTTCGCCATGCCGAGCCAGCCCGTCCCGCACAAAGCCAAGACCAATGAAATGCCCGAGGGTCGGGGAGAAGCCGACAGAGGTGACGTAGCCCTGATCATGCGCCCGCACGGGTTCCTCCCCGTCGGTGTAGATGTGCGCGCCCGCGGTCAGCTGTTTGACAGGTCCCACCGGCTTCATGCCAACAAGCTGTTCGCGCCCCTCTTTGGTCAGGCCGGGCCGCTGCGCCATCGTTGCTCCGATGAAATCCTTTTTCTTGGACAGCATACGTTCCATCCCAACATCTTGCGCCGTCACGCGGCCATCGATCTCGGCGTGAGTAATGAATCCTTTTTCGATGCGCAGGACGTTCAGCGCCTCCATGCCGTAAGCGCCGCCGCCCAATGCCTCGGCCCTCGCCACCAGCAGTCGGAAGAGGCTGTCGCCATAGCGGGATGGCACCGCAACTTCATAGGCATGCTCGCCAGAGAAAGAGATGCGGAAGAGCCGCCCCTTGACCCCCTGTACATCCACCGAACCACAGGACATGAACGGCCATGTATCATTGTCGATAGGTTGATCGAGCAAGCCGTTCAGCAACTCACACGCCTTCGGCCCGGCAACAGCAAACTGCGCCCATTGTTCGGTGACCGACATGATGCGCACGTCCCACTCGGGGTGTAGGACCTGCGTCACGAATTCAAGGTGCCGCATCACCTGCCCAGCCGCGGCGGTGGTCGTTGTCATGACATAGTGGTTCAGACCTAGCCGGGCGGTCGTCCCATCATCCAGAACGAACCCGTCTTCGCGCAGCATGAGCCCGTAGCGCACTCGGTTCTCTTTCAAAGTCGAGAACATGTTGGTGTAGACGAAATCGAGGAGCCGTGAAGCGTCTGGCCCCTGGATGTCGATCTTTCCCAAGGTGCTGACATCGCAGACGCCGACCCTGTGTCGCACCCAACCAACTTCACGGTCGCAGGACTGGCGCCATGTCTTTTCATCCGGCAGCGGATAGTAGGACGGGCGATACCAAAGCCCTGCCTCGATCATCGGAGCACCCGCAGCAATGGTGGCTGCGTGGCTGGTGGTCTTGCGTTCCGGCGCGAACCCTTTGCCCTGCGCCCCGGCGCCCAGCGCCGCGAGCGCCACCGGGCTGTACGGTGGGCGGAATGTTGTCGTGCCAGTTTCCGGGATGCCACGGCCCGTTGCGTCCGCCAGGAGGGCCAGCGCCGCGACGTTCGAATTCTTGCCCTGATCGGTCGCCATGCCTTGGGTCGTGTAGCGCTTCATGTGCTCGACGGATCTGAAGTTCTCTTGCGCAGCCTGCTTGACGTCCTTCACGCTCACATCGTTCTGGAAATCGAGCCACGCGCGGCCTTTGCCCGGCACGGCCCAGAGCGGGTCAATGGCATAAACGCTGTCATCAGCATCGGGCAGATCAACCTCAGCGGGCTTGAGGCCAAGTGCTTCAAGGCTCCTTTTGGCCGCCTCAACACCCTCGGCCAGGCAGCCCGTTGTCGAAAAGGTCCCGTTGCACGCCCCGGCCGTTTCCATCCCCGGGATTGCACCGGGTGTTGGTACGAAACTGGCGATGTCGTCATGCCAAGTGGGCCGCCCGTTCATATGGCAGGTGAGGTGCATGGTCGGGTTCCACCCGCCCGACACAGCAAGACAATCAGTGGCAATCTTTTGTGTACCTGAGGCTGTCTGGACGTTGATGGCCTCCAGACCACGGCGCCCATAACCGCCCGAGACCATTGCACCGCTCATCAGGCGGTAATCCCCCAAGGCCGCCGCATCTGCACGGCTGTCAATAACAGCGGCGATGTGCACGCCCGCCTCCTGCAGGTCCATGGCCGTGCGATGCGCGTCGTCATTGTTGGCAAAGACGGTTACTGCCTTGCCCGGACTGACGCCAAACCGGTTGAGATAGGCGCGCACGGCACCTGCGGCCATGATGCCGGGACGGTCATTGTTCTGAAACGCGATGTGACGCTCAATGGCCCCTGCCGCCAGAACCGAGCGTTTGGCGACGATGCGCCAGAAGGTTTCCTTGACCCCGCCACGCGGCACGTCCTTCACGTGATGCGAGACCCGCTCGAGGGCGCCAAATGTGCCGCCGTCATGCGCACCGGTGATCGTTGTTCGCGGCATGAGCCGGACATTGTCCATCGCTGAGAGTTTTGTGACCATGTGCGCCGCCCAGTCCGCAGCCGACATGCCGTCCACAGTCAAGGTTTCCGCATTCAAACGACCGCCCATCAAACTGTCTTCGTCCGCCAAAATGACTCTGACACCGGACTGCGCGGCCACCCACGCGGCCATCAAGCCAGCGGGCCCTGAGCCGATCACCAACACATCACAGAACGCGTAGGCCTTTTCGTAGTGATCGGCGTCTTGCGCACCGCTCAGAGCACCCAGGCCCGCCGCACGTCGGATGAAAGGTTCATAAACCCTTTCCCAGAAAGCCCTCGGCCACATGAAGGTCTTGTAGTAGAAGCCTGCACCCAGAAATGGCGCAGCGAGATCATTCACACTGAGCAGATCAAAAGCCAGCGATGGCCACGCATTCTGGCTGCGCGCCTCTAGCCCATCATAGAGCTCCTGCACCGTTGCGCGGACGTTCGGATCGGTTGCCGCCCCCTGCCCAATGGCCATCAAGGCATTGGGTTCTTCCGACCCGGCGGTGAGAATACCGCGCGGGCGGTGATACTTGAACGACCGCGCCACGTGCCGCACGTCATTGGCCAACAGGGCCGACGCCAGCGTATCCCCTGCAAACCCACGATAGGTGTTGCCGTCAAAGCGGAAGGAGACCGGCTGCGATCGGTCGATCAACCCCTTGCCATCAATCCTCATCGTTTGACATCCCGCGCCAGCACCGCAGCTTTGATCTCGTGGGTCGACACGTTCCGGGTCACCCTGAGCCATGCACCGCAGCCCGCGTCATGGCTCCACAGTTCATCCAGATCACCTGCCGGGTTCTCGCGTAGGTGCAGATAGTCATCCCACGCCGCCTCACCTGCATCCGGTGCAGGCCGGTCCAGCATGACCGCAGCCCCCTGATAGTAGAACTCGCGCCGGTCGCGCTCTCCGCAAATCGGACATGGCAGCCGCATCAGACCTCTCTATCAGGGTGCACGGTATACCCCTTCCCTGTTTCAAAAAAATCCCCGCCGGAGGCTCCCGTCATCTCAACCATTCCTAGTGCAGATTGTGCTGAGACCCGGTCGCCTCTTCATCCATGATGCCGCGGCCTGTGCGGAACCGGTCCAAACGGTGGTGCACGGTGGTGGGATGTGGATTACCCGTAGCAAGCAGGTGGGCAAAGGTGTGGCCCGAGGCCGGCGTCGCCTTGAAACCGCCGTAGCACCAACCCGTGTTGACAAACAGGCCTTCGATATCCGTCTTGTCGATGATGAAGGACCCGTCGGGCGACATGTCCATGACACCGCCCCAGCTGCGCAGTATCTTGGCCTTGCCGATCACCGGCATCAGGGTCATCGCAGCCTCTGCTACATGCTCAACCAGCGGCAGGTTCCCGCGCGCAGCATAGCTTGCGTACATATCCAGATCACCCCCGAACACGAGGCCCCCCTTGTCGGATTGACTGATATAGAAGTGTCCCATCCCGTAGGTAACAACGCGATCCAGGCAAGGTTTCAGCCCTTCTGTGACAAAAGCCTGCAGCACATGGCTTTCGATAGGAAGACGTAGCCCGGCCATGGCGGCAACCTGGCTGGATCGTCCAGCCGCGACCATGCCGACCTTCCTGGCGCGGATCGGCCCCTTTGTGGTCTGCACACCCTTTACGACACCATTTACAACATCGATGCCCGTGACTTCGCATTGCTGGATCAGATCGACGCCGCGATCGCTAGCCGAACGGGCAAAGCCCCATGCCACCGCATCATGTCGAGCTGTACCGCCGCGTTTGTGATAGAGACCACCATAAATCGGAAAGCGGGTCTGGTCGAAATCTAGGAACGGCAGTAGCTTCTTTACCCCTGCACGGTCCAGCATCGCACCGTCATCCCCCTGCCCGCACATCGAATTGGCCCGGCGTACAAAGGCGTCGCGCTGGCCGTCCGAATGGACGAGGTTGATAATGCCACGCTGCGAGTGCATGACGTTGTAGTTCAGGTCTTCTTCCAAACCCTCCCACAGCTTCAGCGAATGGGAATAGAATTCGGAGTTGCCGGGCAGCATGTAATTGGCACGAACAATCGTAGTGTTCCGGCCGATATTCCCGCCGCCAAGATACCCTTTTTCGAGTACTGCAATGTTGGTCAAGCCATGCACCTTGGCCAAATAATGAGCCGTGGCCAGACCGTGACCACCACCACCAATCAGTACAATATCGTATTCGGACTTTGGTTCCGGACTGCGCCAATGCGGACCCCAGCCTTTGTTACCGGTTAGTCCTTCGGCCAACACTTTCAGCCCTGAAAAGCGCATGCGCACCTCCGCCCTTTCATGGCACCACCATCACCATCCTGACAGGTCTAGCAAGAGCAGTATTTTACCTCGTGGCGCTTTTCGACACCGGCAGGTCTGCCAGCGACGAATTGCAAAGCTCACGTAGTATTTTGTTTGATGAAACATCACTTTGGCGTTCAATGCCTCTATGACCTTGCTTCGCACACTTGCCTTCGCCCTCAGTGCAGTTCTGCCGGCCCAAATTTCTGCCCAGTCTTCGGACTTTGTTTCACCGTCGATTGTCATCCTCGGCGACAGTCAAATTCCGTTTGGCTCCGGCCCCGCCTTTCTCGAGTTCTTCGAAAACATCAAATCCCACTGCCCACCGACGCCTAAGCAGGCCGCTAACGTGGAAGTGCTGGCGGATATGAAGGTTGCGGTCATCGGTGTTCGTTCGACGTCGCTGCACTCATGGACAGCCAAGATGGGCAAGGCCAAAGGGGCGATCTGTGACGTTGATCCCAAATGGAAGGTCAACGCGGGCACCTACGGCTTCATCAACACGACGGGAAACAAGTACAAGCAAATTGGTAAGGGGGATGCCTACCAGTTTTGCAAGATGGACATGTCTGCCTTTCAGACCATGTTTCGCCCCGGTTACTACGAACCGAAGTTGATACTTCTATCGTTCTTGGGAAATTCGGCGAAACGCTGGGCGAGCAGTTACGATCAGGCAATAAAAGATGTCGAGACGATGAATGCGCAATTGCCTGCGGGCGTTCCTTGCATTTTCATGACAACGGCCCCGAGCTACTCAAAGAAGATCACCGATTTGCGCCTGAAGGCGCAAGCGAATGTGAAACGCGCATTTGCAGAAACGGGCAGCCAGTGCAGTTTTGTTGAGGGGGCAACCCCCGAGACGGTCGCCGCAAACCAGGGGAACAAGACGTACTTTCGTCTTTCGAAATCTGGCAAGGTCAAGGATCCGTATCACCCAAATGAAAAAGCGGCCAAAACCTTCTTCATGATCGCAATGGACGATATTTGTACTGCGGTTTACGAACAGATCGAAGCCGCCATGCCGGAATTGGCCGCCCGTTAGACAAGCATGGACGATGCAGCGAATACTTTCGCGCCTTTGAAAACGTCGGCGTATGTAGGGAGCTGACGTAAATCCTCGTAAGGTATGCCAGCGCCGTTTTTTGTTCGCGCTGGCATACCATCTCAGAACTACAGTCCTTTGGCGCGATAGCTTTCAGCCACCTTCCCAATCGAAACAAGATACGCTGCCGTACGCAAATCATCAACATCGCCACGGTCATGCCAAACTGACGCCATGGACTGATAAGCCGCCCGCATCGTGTCATCGAGACCAGAGCGAACCAATTCCAACTCATCCGCGCCCCGCAGATACTTGTCCTTGAAATCCGGGGTCATGGACCAAGAATCGCCCAAGTGGCGGCTGAGTCGCTCCAGTTCATCCACCACCAATTGGTGCCGTGCCTCTTCCTGGCGGCGTTGCATGCGACCGAACCGAATATGGCTAAGGTTCTTGACCCATTCGAAATAGGAAACAGTAACACCGCCAGCGTTGGCATACATGTCCGGGATGATGACGGTGCCCTTCTCACGCAATACAGAGTCCGCACCCGCTGTGACCGGCCCGTTCGCCGCCTCGATGATCAACGGTGCCGTTATCCGCGCCGCGTTGGACAGGTTGATCACACCTTCAAGTGCAGCGGGCACAAGGATGTCACAATCCTTTTCCAGAACTGAACTGCCGTTTTCCACATATGTGCCATCAGGATACCCGGAAACACCGCCGTGGCCGCCAATCCAGCTGCGTACGGCGTCCACGTCCAACCCCCGGTCATCCACAAGCGCACCATCGCGTTCAATGATGCCAACAATCTTGCATCCGTCCTCATCCGCAAGGAACTTCGCTGCGTGGTAACCCACATTGCCCAGCCCCTGCACAACGATACGTTTGCCGTCCAGAGTACCGGACATGCCCGCTTTCTCAACGCCGGTTGCATCGCGGAAAAACTCACGCAGAGCATACTGGACGCCGCGTCCCGTGGCCTCGGTCCTACCTTGAATACCACCTGCGTTGGTCGGTTTGCCAGTAACACAGGCCACCCCGTTGATGTCAGTCGTGTTCATCCGCTTATACTGGTCCGCGATCCAGGCCATCTCGCGCTCACCGGTTCCCATGTCGGGGGCAGGCACGTTCTGAGCCGGGTTGATCATATCGCGCTTGATTAGTTCGTATGCAAAACGGCGGGTGATCAACTCCATCTCGTGCTCATCATATTCACGCGGATCAACATGCAATCCGCCCTTCGAGCCACCGAATGGAGCTTCGACCAGTGCGCACTTGTATGTCATGAGCGCAGCAAGAGCCTCGACTTCATCCTGATTGACGCCCAGCGCAAAGCGAATACCGCCCTTCACAGGTTCCATATGCTCCGAATGTACGGAACGGTATCCCGTGAAGGTCTGGATTTGCCCGCGCAACCGCACACCGAACCGAACAGTGTAGGTTGCGTTGCACACCCTGATCTTCTCTTCCAAGCCCGGTGGAAGGTCCATCAGTGCAACAGCACGGTTGAACATAATGTCCACACTCTCACGGAAACTGGGCTCATTGGGGGTGCTCATCCGGGATCTCCTTTTTCCGGCACGACTCATTTGGGTCCGAGTCTGTGAGGCCAGCCTATGACGGTTCCGTTAATCAGTGCGAATTTTTTGTGCGCGTTGAAAACATCACGCGCTTTCGCGCCATTTCTTAATGAATCGTAAACAGTAAGGCATACGCGCACGGATTGACGACAATTGGATCGAAATCACCCCAGAGGTTTCCCCCTTTTGCCCGATTTCAGCCACATTCAGAGCCCACACCCAACGTTGGACAAAAGGCTGTCAAAGCCTGTGATGACCAAAAAACAATAAGGTGCATTATGTTAATGATGTGGACACGGAAATTGACGACGAAGGCAGGGCTGAAAAGCAGCGTTGCCGGATTTGCGCGCGACGACTCGGGGTCCATGACCATTTTCGCCGTCGCGATGTTTTTCATGATGATTTTAGTTGGCGGTATCGGCGTCGACCTCATGCGCAACGAAATGGAACGTACGCGCATGCAAGCAACGGTCGACCGCGCCGTTCTGGCGGCTGCGGACTTGGATCAGCCACTTGAGCCCGAAGCAGTCGTACGCGACTACTTTAATAAAGCCGGGATGAGCGACTACCTGTCCTCGGTTACCGTTGATCAGGGTCTGAACTATCGGACAGTGACAGCATCTGCCAACATGTCGACGAGCACGCAGTTTATGCACCTGATGGGTGTTAGCGAGTTGCCTGTACCTGCGTTGGGCCAGGCGGAAGAGCGCGTGTCGAACGTAGAGATTTCGATGGTTCTCGATATTTCCGGTTCCATGGGCTGGAACAACAAGATGGCCAACCTTCAGGATGCGGCAAAAACCTTTGTCGACACTGTTGTCCGCGCTGAAAACGAAGATCTCATCTCGATTTCGTTGATCCCCTACACCGCGCAGGTGAATGCCGGCTACGACATCTTCTCGCGGATGGAGACAAACCATCTGCACAACTACTCGTATTGTGTCGACTTCGAAATCGACGACTTCTCGTCAAGCGGGTTAGATCTGGATTCACCTTATGAACAGATGCAACACTTTGACGAAGGGTCGAACTACTCCAACCCCATCAGCAACCCGGGCTGCCCCAAACGCGATTTTGAAGAGATTGTGCCGTTCAGCCAGAACGCAACGAAACTCAAGAACACGATCGACGATTATCGCGCCCGCGCGAATACCTCCATCCACCTTGGGATGAAGTGGGGTGTCGCGCTGCTTGACCCGACATTCCGCCCGATCGTTCAGGAATTGGCCGGACCCGGCGAGAATATCGTGGATGATGCGTTTGCAAGCCGCCCGGCCGCCTACTCAGATGTTGAAACGCTCAAGACAGTCGTTCTCATGACAGACGGCCAGAACGTGGACACCACTCGTATCCAGCCGTGGTACTATGCCAATTCTTCACACTATGCGCACTGGAGCCGTTACCCGCTGCACTGGTACCTGAACAACTACGTTCGCGGCAGCTGGTCCAACTGGCGCTACACTAAATACACCTCGGCTCAAGCTGACTCCATGCTCGCAAACATCTGTAGCGCGGCCAAGGACCAGGGCATTGTGGTTTGGTCTGTCGGCTTCGAGGTCACTGACTACTCGGCTGGTGTGATGGAAAGCTGTGCTTCCTCTCCAAGCCATTTCTTCCGGGTGGAAGGCGTCGAAATCACCGAAGCCTTCGAGGCAATTGCCAAGCAAATCAACCAACTGAGGCTGACCCAATGACCTTTAATCCCAAATCATTCCTGCGTCGTTTCCGGCGTGAAGAGGATGGCCAGATGGTGGTGGAATTCGCCCTTGCAATCCCCCTCATTTTCACCCTCTTCATGACCTCGGTTGAACTCGGCATCTACTCTGTGCGCCAGGGATTTCTGGACCGGGGCCTGGATATGGCGGTCCGCAATGTCCGCTTGAACACCGGAGCCAACTATACCCACGGCGACATCAAGACGATGGTGTGTGAGTATTCAGGCTTCCTCGAAGACTGCGACTCGGCCCTGAAGCTGGAAATGAAACCAGTGTCGGCACGCAATTTCGCAGGTTTCCCAGACTCACCTGACTGTGCTGACGTGTCACTGGCCGTTACACCTTCGACCACTTTCGTACATGGAGCGGAGCACCAGCTCATGATGCTACGCGCATGTTACTCGTTCCAACCGGTATTCCCGATGACAGGCCTCGGCGCTTCGTTCTCGAAGGATGGTGCGGGCCGCGTCAAGATGGTCTCGATGTCCGGATTTGTGCAGGAGCCAAGCTGATGAAACGTCTTATCGCAACACTACAGTCCTTCCGCGACGACGAGCGTGGCAGCCTTGCGGTCGAAACCGTGCTGATCATTCCCGTCCTGTTTTGGGCCTACCTGTCGATGTTCGCCATCTTTGATGCGTATCGCCAGCACTCGATCAACCAAAAGGCGGCATATACGATCGGCGACATCATATCGCGTGAGACGACGCCGCTGGACAATGACTACCTGAATGGCACGCGCGATATTCTTGCCTACCTGACGGCCAACACCGAAAGTGACGTGGCGGTGCGTGTGACCAGCGTGAAGTATGACGGTAATAATGACGTCTACAAACGCGACTGGTCCCAGGCCAAAGGGTGGAAACCTGCGCTGAGCAACAGTGACGTCGGCAAGCTGAAGGACCTGCTGCCTGTCATGCCCCACAATGAGCGGGTGATGGTGGTGGAAACGTTCGTGAAGTACGACCCACCATTCGCAACCGGCCTGCAAGACCGCGAGATTGAGAACTTCGTGTTCACACGTCCTCGCTACGCACCCCGCGTGCTTTGGTTGAGCCAATAATCAGTCGGGCAATCGCTTCGCAATCATGGCCGAGAGTATCTCGGCCATGAATTTTGCTTGGTAACCGGGTGTCATTCCACCAACGCCAACCCGATTTCCAAGCCGCCACCAAAGACCGGGACGCCACGCGCGTCCCTTCGAGGTGTTCAGCCGCACAAGAAACCCATTTGATGGTTTGAAGGCGAACATGCCGCGATCCAGCGATTGAATGTCACAGGTCCGTGCGACAATCTCGCCTGAGCTGTCTCGCAACACTTCTGGCGTCAACTCCAGTGTCAGGGCTGTCGCGCGTCGCATCTTTTCGGCAATCCAGATTGAGCCGCCGCCCAACGCGAACAGGAACAATTGCCAGCCAATCTCGGGTGGGCGCACGATGCCGACGTAAATCACCAACAATGACAGCACCCAAAGCGAACCAATGCCCAAGATGCGTCGCCCTGGCGATGCCGTGATCGTTGCGATCACTTCGCCTTCTTTGAAATCCAGACCTTGCATGGTCCGCCCTTAGCTTGGCCGATGCGTGCGGACAAGGGGATCAACGTCGAACGATGACCTCGGCGCCCTGCTCTTCCGGTTCATTATCGGTCATTTCCGCCGGGAAGCCGGGGGCAGTTACATCCAGGCCCGTCGCCTCTTCCAGCCGCTTGATGATATTGGGCGACAGCTCACGTGGGCCAAAGCGGTCAATGGCATCGTTGAACAGCCGGATCAGTAACGGGTTGAGGTCCAGCGGCACCTCCGCCCGGTCCGCCACGTCCTGAAACAGGCCAATGTCCTTGGCCACCAGGTCCATTGTGAAAGAGATGTCGCGGCTGCCATTCAAGATCACCTGGCTTTCGGTTTCATGGACAAAAGACGTGCCCGAACTGATCGCCATGGCTTCGTAAGCGACGCCAAGGTCCATGCCCGCCCCCTTGGCGACCGTGAGTGCCTCGGCACAACTGACAAGGTTTGCAGTAGCAAGGTAGTTGGTCAGCACTTTGAGCACAGACGCCGAACCCAGATCGCCGGTGTGCAGCACGCGGCGTCCCATCGTTGTGAGCAGCGGCAGTATACGCTCAAATGTGGCGCGATCGCAGCCAGCAAAAATACTGATGTTGCCGGTATCCGCCCGGTGGCATCCTCCCGACACGGGGCAATCTACTGCTGCACCCCCAGCTTCGATAACCTGCGCGCCGATCCGTTTGACCTCGGCCTCGTCCGTCGTCGACATCTCCATCCAGATTTTGCCAGGACCGACATAGGGCAGCATCTCTTCCATCACCGCAGCAGAGGCCGCGGGGCTCGGAAGACAAGTGATAACCGCGTCACAGGCCTGCATCATCTCAGTGGGGCTTTCTCCGTTCTGGGCGCCTACTGCGACCTTATCCGCCACAAAATCTGCATTCAGATCATGCACAAACACGTTATGCCCATTGCGGATAAGGCTGCCTGACAGCTTTCCACCGACATTGCCCAGACCGATAAATCCGATTTTCATGGCCGTCTTCCCTTGCGTCGTTGCCCCACAGGGACAGGGGTGAGCCGACACTGTCCGTCCTGTTTACGACTCCGGGCCAAAATTCCCGGCGTAAAACCGATACCAGTTGCCGCCCATGATCCCAGCGACCTCGTCCTCCGACATTCCAGTGGCGCGCAGACCGTTTTCGATGTTTCCGAAATCGCGATTATCGCGGAACCAATCGGGTTGTGGCGGAAAGCCCGGATCGGCGGCGGATCCTTCTCCATAGTCTACGTCTTTCGACCAGCGGCCCACGCGCATCCATTCCACCACGCTGTCGGGCTGGTCCTGGCACAGGTCAGAGCCAATGCCGATTGTGTCCGTGCCGTAGCGGTCTGCCGTGCGGGCCACCGCCTCACAAAACGATTGCAGCGTGCACTTTGACCCATCCTTGAGGTGGTGCGGGTAGAGCGAAAACCCAAGCATCCCGCCATTCGACGTCACCGCCCGGATCACGTCTTCACGTTTGTTGCGCAGGGCCGGGTGCCAGTCATGCGGGTTGGCGTGGGTGATCGCGATGGGCCGTTCCGAGATATCTGCCGCCTCAATGGTGGAGCGATCCGCCGAATGGCTCATGTCCACCACCAGGCCCACGCGGTTCATTTCCTTGATCACCTGCCGCCCCATCCGAGTGATGCCGGTGTCGTTATCCTCGTAGCACCCTGTCGCGAGCAGGGACTGGTTATTGTAAGTCAGCTGCATGAAGCGTGCGCCGAGCGTATGTACGATTTCAACCAACCCAATATCATCCTCGATGGGACTGGGGTTTTGGAAACCAAAGAAGATTGCGGTCCTGCCATCAGCTTTGGCCCGATCAATATCGCTGACCGAAGACCCCTTGATGATCAAGTCAGGATAAAGCTCGAACCAGCGGTTCCATGCCTCGAAATTCAGCACTGTTTCACGAAAATTCTCGTGGTAGGCGACGGTGACATGCACAGCATCCACACCGCCCTCACGCATCTGACGAAAGATCTTTTCGGACCAGTTGCAGTATTGAAGGTTGTCGATACGCATGGTGCGGCCCTTTTCCCGATCTATCAGATCACTGCTTTTTCGATGATGGGACGGCCCGCAACAATCCTGTCATATCTGAATGGAGAGAGATCAAGACTGCGGAACGCCCCATAAGTCACCCATTCGGCGGTGCCACGCCCCATCGCCGGTGATTGTTGCAGTCCGTGGCCGGAAAAACCGTTCAGAAAGATGAAGTTTTCGACCTCACTGTGTGGACCGACGATCGCGTTATGGTCAAATGTGTTCATAGCATAGTGGCCTGCCCATTCACTGGTAACCTTGATTGCCTCGAACTGCGGGATGCGCGTGGCAAGGATTGGCCAGACATGGCTTGCCCAGATGCTGTGATCCATTGCGAAATCGTCATAATCGACTGCCGGATCAACGTCCGAGTGTCCACCCGCCTGGTAAGTGCCGCCCCCGTTTTCACGAACATGAACTCCGGATGGATCGATTGTCAGTGGTAAATCGCGCTCAAGCGGTTGTTCGGCTTTAAACACCCACGAATAGCGTTTGCGGGGTTCCACCGGCACATCGATCCCCGCCATACGTGCTGTGCGCGCAGCACGCGGGCCTGACGCGTTGACAACCTGACCGCAAGAAATGACCTCCCCGCTGGCCAGCGTGACACTTTCCACACGTGTACCTGCAGCGTTGCGTGCCATCGCCACAACTTCGTTTTCAACGTATTCAACACCGCGCTCGCGACTTTGCCTCCGCCACCAGTCAAAGACAGCAGCACCATCCCAATACCCTTCATCCACCGTGTTGATGGACCCCAACACGATATCATCGACATTGTAGAACGGATAAGCCGCCTTGATTTGATCCGGTGTCATCAATTGCGTTGCCGCACCAGCCGCACGCTGTACTTCGATATTTTCACGCAGCGTGTCGGCAAACCCCACGGTATCGGCCAAGTACATGTAGCCAAAGCTGCGGATTCCCAACTCGGGCACCCGGTCGTCACCCCCCATGTACTGGCGAATATTCTTTACGAAATCAGCAGCGAACTGGCTGATATGAACATTCAGTTCGCTGGAAAATTGCTGCCGCATGCAGCTGTTTGTGTGGGTAGTCGAGCATGCGGAATATGTCAGAATCCCGTTCAACCACGAGAACACGACCGTCGAAGTCAGCGTTGTCTGTCAGGAACCAAGCCGTTGATGCGCCCATTATAGCGCCTCCGACGACCACCACATCGTATGTGCTGTATTCCGGTGCATTTGCCATCTGGCCTATTTCCGTCTTTTTAGTTTACCGGCAGTGACTGTGCGGCGGAATTGAATAGCGCACCAGACCTTTGTTTGACGGTCGCACATTTTTTGATCGCCTCGCCCAACTATTGGGATGGCGCCTTGATGTGCTGCGACATCGCGCTGCGTCTGAGCGCGCAGTCGATGGATCAAAGCTGTGACTTGACCCACCACAGTTCAGTGACCAAGACCATGAAGATAGCCGTCATTGAATCTGACCCCGACCGCGCCCGCGATATCATCGACGCGCTGATGGAGGGCGGCTGGACTGATGTGGTTGTGTTGGGCGATGTCACAGCGCTTGCCCGCAAACTGGCAGCCCTCGACCCGGACCTTGTCTTGATCGATCTGGCCAACCCCAGCAGGGATGCATTGGAGCAGGTCAGCGTTGCATCCGAAGCACAAAGTCGCCCCGTGGCAATGTTTGTCGATCGCTCTGACGACGAGATGACCCAAGCGGCAGTGGCCGCCGGACTGTCGGCTTATGTCGTGGGCGAATTGCAGCCCGAACGTATCAAGCCCGTTTTGCAAACGGCCATTGCCCGGTTCCAGATGATGAGCCAGATGCGCAACGAGCTTGAAGCCGCCAAGCAGGCGCTGGCAGACCGCAAAACCGTTGATCGCGCCAAGGGCATGATCATGCGCGCTCGCGGTGTGAGCGAGGAAGAGGCCTATGCCCTTCTACGTAAGACCGCGATGTCGCAGAACCGCAAGGTGATCGACGTGGCCCAGGCCCTGTTGACGGCATCGGATCTCCTGACATGAGCGTTTCACGCCTCAATCTGGGGTACGTGCCTTTGGTCGACAGTGCGCCGCTGATTGTCGCTCAAGAGCTCAACTTTGCGGCGGATGAAGGCCTGTCGCTCAACCTTCTGCGCCAACCCTCGTGGGCCGCGTTGCGCGACCTGCTGGCTCTCGGTCATCTTGACGCCGCGCATATGCTGGCCCCGATGCCGACCGCTATGTCGCTTGGCTTGAGCGGACCGATCGCGCGGATCGACGCACTGATGGTGTTATCCGTCAACGGCACTGTCATCGGAGTGTCGAACGCCATGGCGGCGGCCATGCGAGACCGCGGATGGCCCGGTGGCTTTGGAACACCGTATGACACCGTGATACCGCTTTTGAAGGCGCTTGATGGACCGCTGCGGGTCGGGGTGCCGTTCCCCTACTCAATGCATCGACTGCTATTCGAATACTGGATTGCGCACACCGGCGCATTGCAATCAGCAGACATCAGGATCATCACAACACCGCCCCCGTTGATGGCCAACGCCGTCGCCATAGGCGAGATCGACGTATTTTGTGTTGGCGAACCGTGGGGATCGGTCGCCGTAGCGGACAACGTGGGCGAACTGATCATGCCCGGGGCCGCGATATGGGCGCATGCCCCGGAAAAGGTACTGGCCGCCCGACACGAATGGATAGAAGAGAACACGCCTGCCGTTGGCGCGTTGATGCGCGCGGTGGCGCGCGCAGCTGCATGGCTGGACACGCCCAAAAACCGTCCCCTCGCCATCGAAATCCTGGCCCGCAGTGCACATCTGGACCTTCCACATGCCGCGTTGGATCATGCGTTGATGGGCCGGTTCGCGACGCAGTTTGGTGCGGCGCCAGTGGATGTACCGGGCTTTCTGCGCTTTCATGACCGCGCGGCAAATTTCCCCTGGCGCAGCCAAGCTGCATGGATCGGGGCAGAGATCGCCCGCCTCACCGGTATTGATCGCAAGCACGCCATTGCAGTGGCGCAAGGCACGATGCGGCCAGACTGCTATCGTCAGCACCTTGGTCCAATTGGCGTCGATATGCCCGGCGCATCCGCCAAGATCGAAGGCGCTCTGACCCATCCAATGGCTGTTGCATCGACACGGGGCCAGATGATTCTTGGGCCAGATGCTTTTTTTGATGGCGAAACTTTTGATTTCACCCTGTCTGAGTGACCAATTTTTGAGCAGTTGCTGCATTGCAGCGAATTTCATCAGAATAACGGAGTTTCTTGTTAGACGCTGAACAAGGCGGCCGCTAGGTTCATGCCAACGAAGCAAAGAAGCTTCCCTCTGCTCCCAGCGATGGGGGCTCACTGAAGAGCAAAGCCGCTCGTTCTGCCTGCGTACACCTCCTCCCGTGCGCATTGTGGAACGGGCGGTTTTTTTATAAAAAAAGGACCGACAGGATGACCCGTCTCTCTACATTTGCAGGTGCCATGGCTGCCCTGCTTGGCACGGCGGCCCACGCCGAGCTGCTGGATCTGGAAAAGGATGAATTGAAGTTCGGCTTCATCAAGCTGACCGACATGGCACCGCTCGCCATCGCCTACGAGAATGGCTACTTCGAGGACGAAGGCCTGTTCGTCACGCTGGAAGCGCAAGCGAACTGGAAAGTGCTGCTGGACGGCGTGATCGACGGACAACTGGACGGCGCGCACATGCTGGCCGGCCAGCCGCTGGCCGCTACCATCGGCTACGGCACCGAGGCGCATATCATCACGCCCTTTTCCATGGACCTGAACGGCAACGGCATCACAGTTTCCAACGAAATCTGGGAAGAGATGAAGCCCCACGTGCCGCTGATGGACGATGGTCGCCCGCAACATCCGATTAGCGCCGAAGCGCTCGCGCCGGTCGTCGAGGACTATAAAGACCAAGGCCTGCCATTCAACATGGGCATGGTATTCCCCGTCTCGACCCACAACTACGAAATTCGCTACTGGCTGGCTGCTGGTGGTCTGGAACCCGGCTATTACAGCCCGGACAACATCACCGGCCAGATCGGCGCGGACGTGCTGTTAAGCGTGACTCCACCCCCACAGATGCCAGCAACGATGGAAGCAGGCACCATATATGGCTACGCCGTGGGTGAGCCGTGGAACCAGCAGGCCGTGTTCAAAGGCATCGGTGTACCGGTCATCACTGACTATGACATGTGGAAAAACAACCCGGAAAAGGTCTTTGGCATCACCAACGAGTTCGCCGAAGAGTACCCCAACACAACCAAGGCCATCACCAAGGCGCTGATCCGTGCCGCCATCTGGCTGGACGAGAACGACAACGCCAACCGCGAGGAAGCGGTCGAGATCCTGAGCCGCTCGGAATATGTGGGCGCGGATTACGATGTGATCGCCAACTCGATGACCGGTTTCTTTGAATTCGAGAAGGGCGACCGCCGTCCGGCCCCCGACTTCAACGTGTTCTTCCGCTACAACGCGACCTACCCGTTCTACTCTGATGCGATCTGGTACCTGACCCAGATGCGCCGCTGGGGTCAGATTTCCGAAGCGAAGTCCGACCAGTGGTACTTCGACATGGCCGCCAAGGTCTACAAGCCGGAGATTTACCTCGAAGCGGCCCGCCTGCTGGTGGACGAAGGCCTGGCGGATGAGGCCGACTTCCCTTGGGACAGCGACGGCTTCAAGGCACCGACGCCTGCCGCCGACATCATCGACGGTATCGCCTATGACGGGAAGGCACCGAACGCCTATATCGACAGCCTGCCTATCGGTCTGAAGGGTGACCAGAAGGTCGTCGGCAACGCGGTCGAAGGTTGAAAGCCATGAGGGGGTGGGCAGCATTGCCCACCCGACGCTGCCCCGCAGCAAAGTGGCCCCAACGGCGGGGCATCTGCTCAAAATTCAGGCACGCTGCTGTGCCGCAAGAGCCCCCAACACCCCGGTGTCACCGCACGTGCACCCCCCGTACACCCCCTATGCACCGCCGCAGTGCAGCATAGCCCGCCACACACAAGATATGGGGTTTTGACCGCCCCGCCCGATCCCGCCGAGGAGGCCCTGACATGACCGCCATCGACCCATCCGATCTGGACGCCACAGCGCGCGAAGAGCGCAAACAGCGGACCTTTACCCGCATCAATGCTGCCGACAAATGGTTTCAGGTTCTGGGCCTGGCCTGGCTGACTCCGGTGCTGAAGGCCGCCGCGGGTGACAACCCCAAAGCGCAGGGGCGCGAAATCTGGCGTCTGCTGGGTGTGCCGCTATTGGCGATTGGTTTGTTTCTGGCCGCGTGGGCGTCGCTGGCACCGACAGTGCAAACATCGCTGGGCGCCATCCCCGGACCGGCACAGGTCTGGGAGCAGGTTGGCAAACTGCACCAAGACGCACAGCGCGAGAAGGAAAAGGAAGCCGCTTTTTACGTCCGTCAGGACGAGCGCAACGCCAAGCTAATCACGGACGGACAAGCCGACCGCGTGAAAGAGCGGGTCTATACCGGCAAGCCGACCTACTACGACCAAATCTGGACGTCGATCCTGACCGTGTTCTTTGGCTTTCTGATCGCATCCGCCGTGGCCATCCCGCTGGGCATCGCCGCTGGTCTGAGCCCGACAGTGAATGCAGCCATCAACCCGCTGATCCAGATCTTCAAACCGGTGTCACCGCTGGCGTGGTTGCCCATTGTGACCATGATCGTGTCGGCCACTTATGCGTCAGACGGCTGGTTCGCCAAATCGTTCCTGACCTCGGCCATCACCGTAACCCTGTGTTCGCTTTGGCCCACGCTGATCAACACGGCCCTTGGTGTGGCCAGCATCGACAAGGATCTGGTGAGCGTGTCGAAGGTTCTGAAAATGAATACTTGGACCAAGATCACCAAGCTGGTCCTGCCCTCGGCCCTGCCGCTGATCTTTACCGGTCTGCGCCTGTCCCTTGGGGTTGGCTGGATGGTGCTGATCGCCGCCGAGATGCTGGCGCAGAACCCCGGTCTGGGCAAATTCGTGTGGGATGAGTTCCAGAATGGGTCCTCCCAATCCCTCGCCAAGATCATGGTGGCTGTGTTCACCATCGGCATCATCGGCTTCCTGCTGGATCGGTTGATGTATGCGATCCAGTCCATGTTCACCTTCACGAACAACCGGTGATCGCCATGAGCATGATCGAGTTCAAGAACGTATCGAAGCACTTTGAGGCAGGCACCGAACGGACGGAGGTTTTGAAAGACATCTCTTTGTCCGTGGAAGAGGGGGAGTTTCTGGTTCTCCTTGGCTTTTCAGGCACGGGCAAGACCACTCTGATCAACCTGATGGCGGGTTTGGAGATGCCATCATCGGGCGAGGTGCTGTTCAAGGGTGCGCCGGTGGCGGGTCCGGGACCCGAGCGCGGGGTGATCTTTCAGAGCTATTCGCTGATGCCGTGGCTGACGGTGAACGGGAATGTGGGCCTGGCGGTCGATACCATCTTTCCCAACCTGTCGAAGGCGGAGCGGGCCGAGAAGGTGGATCACTATGTCAAGATGGTGGGTCTTGGTCATGCCACGGGCCGTCGTCCGGCGGAGTTGTCGGGAGGGATGCGTCAGCGGGTGAATGTCGCCCGTGCGTTGGCGATGAACCCCGAAGTGTTGCTGCTGGATGAGCCTTTGTCTGCGCTGGATGCACTGACCCGCGCCAATCTGGCCGACGAGATTGAGCATATCTGGGAGGCCGACAAGAAGACCTGTGTGCTGATCACCAATGACGTGGATGAGGCTATTATCTTGGCCGATCGCATCATTGCGCTGAACCCGGATGGGACGTTGGGTAACGAGTTCGCTGTTTCCATTCCCCGTCCGCGCGACCGGATGGAGATGAACCATAACGATCAGTTCAAGCGGTTGCGTGCGGATGTAACCAAATACCTGATGGATGTGGGGATCGAGGCGAAGGTCGAGGGTACGAAATCCCTGCCCGACGTGACCCCCATTCACGGTGTGCCATCGGCAGTGGCAGATGCCCAGAAGGGCATGATCGAGAACCGCTTCCTGGATTTCTCGCAGCTGCACAAGGTGTATCCGACGCCAAAAGGGCCGCTTACGGTCGTCGAGGATTTCGATCTGAAGATCAACAAGGGCGAGTTTATCTCGCTGATCGGGCACTCGGGCTGCGGCAAGTCGACTGTGCTGACCATGGCGGCTGGGCTGAATGAGATTTCGAAGGGTGCGATTAAGCTGGATGGGCGCCATGTGGAGGGCGCGGATCCCGAGCGGGCCGTGGTGTTTCAGTCCCCCAACCTGTTCCCGTGGCTGAGCGCCAAGGAAAACGTGGCGATCGGGGTGGACAAGGTTTACCCGCGTGCGTCGCGCGAGGAACGGCAGGATGTGATCGAGTACTACCTTGAACGCGCCGGTCTGGCCGATGCGATGGACAAACAAGCGGCGTCCCTATCGAACGGTATGAAACAGCGGGTGGGGATCGCGCGGGCCTTTGCATTGTCTCCGAAGCTGCTGCTGCTGGATGAACCGTTCGGGATGCTGGACAGCCTGACACGGTGGGAGTTGCAGGAAGTACTGATGGAGGTGTGGTCGCGCACGAAGGTGACCGCCATCTGTGTGACCCACGATGTGGACGAGGCGATTTTGCTGGCGGATCGCGTTGTGATGATGACCAACGGGCCGCAGGCAACCATCGGCAAGATCGTGGATGTGGATCTGCCCCGCCCGCGCACCCGCAAGGCGCTGCTCGAACACCCCGATTACTACAATTACCGGCAGGACGTGCTCGATTTCCTTGAGGAATACGAACACGGCGCCAAACCGAAACCGAAGCCAAAAGCCATCGCGGCGGAGTGAAAGAGATGACCCAGGAAATCATCGTCATAGGTGCTGGCATGGCCTCGGGCCGCGCGCTGGAACACCTGTTTGATGGGGGCGCGGACGTGAACGTCACTTTGTTCAACGCCGAGCCGCGCGGGAACTACAACCGTATCATGCTGTCGCCTGTTCTAGCGGGCGACAAGACGTACGAAGAGATCGTGACCCACGATGCCGCTTGGTACGAGGCCAACGGCGTTACGTGCCGCTTTGGTGAGCGGGTGGCGTCGGTGGATCGGACGGCAAAGACGGTCACGGCGGAAAACGGCGACGTTCTCTCTTACGACAAGCTGATCTTCGGGACCGGCTCCAACCCTTTCATGATCCCTCTGCCCGGCCATGATCTTGATGGCGTGATTGCCTATCGCGATCTCGAAGACACCGAGTTGATGATGTCGATGGGACCGCAGAGCAAGGTGGTTGTCATCGGTGGCGGTCTGTTGGGTCTGGAAGCGGCGGCAGGTATGGCGGCGCGCGGCGTGGACGTAACGGTTGTTCACATCATGGGGCACCTGATGGAGCGTCAACTGGACGAGGCCGCGGGATATCTGCTGCGCAAGGCGCTGGTGGGCAAGGGCATTACAGTGCTGTGTCAGGCAAACTCTAAGGAAATTCTTGGGGAAGACGGTAGGGTCAAGGCACTGCTCTTGGACGATGGCACCGAACTGCCTTGCGACTTGCTGGTGATGGCCGTGGGCATCCGCCCCAATGTGGCGCTGGCGCAAGAGGCTGGGCTGGCCGTTGGCAAGGGCATTCATGTGGACGACCAGATGGTCACGTCCGATGAAAGCATCCTCGCCGTGGGAGAGTGCGTTGAGCACAACGGCGCGATCTTCGGCCTTGTTGCGCCGCTTTACGATCAGGCGAAAGTGGCGGCGCAGACGATCCTTGGGGACGAGGCTGCGTTTGTTCAAAAAAAACTGAGCACCAAGCTGAAGGTTACAGGCTGTGACTTGTTCTCCGCTGGCGATTTTGCGGATGGGGAGGGCTGCGAGGATATCGTGTTCCGGGACCCCGGGCGCGGGGTCTATCGAAGGCTTGTGATCGAGGACAATGTGGTTGTCGGGACTGTCATGTATGGTGATACCGCAGACAGCAATTGGTTCTTTGGCCTGATCCGCGACAAGACCGACATCGCCGAGATGCGCGATACCGTTATCTTCGGGCCAGCTTACCAAGGGGGTGCCCCCGTGGACCCTTTAGCAGCCGTTGCAGCCTTACCGCGTGATGCGGAAATCTGTGGCTGCAACGGCATTTGCAAAGGCACTATCGTAGACGCCATCGAGGGCGGCGCGACCGATCTGACCGCGGTGCGCGCGGTGACGAAGGCGTCGGGGTCCTGCGGGACCTGTACCGGGTTGGTCGAACAGGTTTTGGCGGTGACATTGGGCGACGATTTCGTATTGTCCGGTGCGCAACCGATCTGTGGCTGCACCGACATGACGCATGAAGATGTGCGGCGCATGATCAAATCCCAGGAACTCAAGTCCATGGCCGCCGTCTGGCAGGAATGCGCGTGGAAGACGGTGGATGGCTGCCACGTGTGCCGCCCTGCCCTGAACTACTACCTGATTGCGGATTGGCCGCTGGAATATCTGGACGACCCACAAAGTCGTTTCATCAACGAACGTAAGCACGCGAACATTCAGAAGGACGGGACATTTTCGGTGGTGCCGCGCATGTGGGGTGGGATCACAACCCCGGATGAGCTGCGCGCGATTGCCGATGCCGCCGACAAATACGACGTGCCGACCGTGAAAGTGACGGGCGGGCAGCGCATCGACCTGTTGGGCGTGAAAGGTGAGGACCTACCGAGCATCTGGGCCGATCTGAACGACGCCGGGATGGTGTCGGGACATGCCTATTCCAAAGGTTTGCGCACGGTGAAGACCTGCGTGGGCACGGACCACTGCCGGTTTGGCACGCAGGATCTCGACTGGCCTTGGTATCAAGCTGGAAAAGGCGCTGTGGGGATCATGGACGCCGCACAAGCTGAAGCTGGGTGTGTCGGGCTGCCCGCGCAACTGTGCGGAAGCGACCTGCAAGGACATCGGGGTTGTCTGTGTCGACAGCGGCTTTCAGATCGGCATCGGCGGGGCAGCAGGCATGGATGTGCGCGAGGTTGAGCGGCTGATCGATGTCGAGACCGAAGAGGAAACCATCATCGCGATCAAGGCGATGACGCAGCTCTATCGTGAAAACGCCAAGTACCTCGACCGCATCTACAAATGGATGAACAAGGTGGGGCTGGATTGGATACGCGAGCGTATTGCAGACCCGGCGGCACGGGAGGCCTTATCCGCGCGCTTTGATCTGTCCCAAACCGTCTATCAGAAAGACCCCTGGGCCGAGCATGCACAGAAAAAGGCAGCGATTTATCGGCCTGTTGCAAACCTGAGCCTGGAGGCAGCGGAATGACCGACTGGATTGACATTGCATCTCTCGATGACATTCCGCAGCGTGGTGCCCGCGTAGTCAAGACGCGGGCAGGCTGTGTGGCTGTGTTTCGGACGGCAGCGGACGAGGTCTTTGCTCTCGACAACGCATGCCCGCACAAGCAGGGGCCGCTGGCCGAGGGGATCGTGCATGGCAGCGCCGTGACATGCCCGCTGCACAACTGGGTGATCTCGCTTGAGACCGGGTTGGTGCAGGGCAATGATGAAGGGCAGGTTGCGACCTATTCGGCGCGGGTCGAGGGCGGGCGCATCCTGTTGGATACAACGTTCCTGCAAGCCCGGTCAGCGGCATGAGCACCTGCACCACCTGCCCTTATTGTGGCGTAGGGTGCGGGATCATTGCATCGCCAGATGGCAGCATCAAGGGCGATCCGACGCATCCCGCAAACCTCGGGCGGCTGTGTTCCAAAGGCTCGGCCCTGGGAGAGACAATTGATCTTGAGGGACGTTTGCTGACGCCCATGGTCGATGGGGTCGAGACGGATTGGGACGAGGCGACCGCTCTGGTTGCGCGGAAGTTCTCGGAGACCATTCGGGATCATAGTCGGGACTCGGTCGCGTTTTATGTGTCGGGTCAATTGCTGACCGAGGACTACTACGTCGCTAACAAGCTGATGAAAGGGTTCATCGGGTCCGCGAATATCGACACGAATTCACGGCTGTGCATGGCGTCATCGGTGGCGGGCCACAAACGTGCCCTTGGTGCGGATACGGTGCCCGGAACATACGAAGATCTGGAAGAGGCCGACCTGATCGTGCTGGTGGGCTCGAACCTGGCGTGGTGTCACCCGGTCCTGCACCAGCGCATTGCCGCCGCGAAAGAAGCGCGGCCCGAGATGCGGATCGTCAATATTGATCCCCGCCGCACCGCGACATCTCATTTGGCTGATCTGCATCTGAGCATTGCGCCTGATGGCGATGTGGCCCTGTTCAATGGGCTCTTGGCGCATCTGAACGCGACAGGCCGCGTGAACAGGGCTTATGTGAATGCCCATGTGACCGGGTTCGACATTGCGGTTGAGGCCGCGCGCGCAACCGACCCCGCAGCCAGCGGGCTGTCGGCGGATGATCTGGCTGTGTTCTATTCCATGTGGGCAAGCACCGGGAAAGTTGTGACCGTCTATTCCCAAGGGGTGAACCAATCGGCCTGCGGTACCGACAAGGTCAACGCTATCCTAAACTGCCATCTGGCCACGGGCCGCATTGGCCGTCCGGGCATGGGCCCGTTTTCGGTCACCGGTCAGCCCAATGCCATGGGTGGGCGCGAGGTTGGTGGTCTGGCCAATATGCTGGCCAACCATCTGGACATCGAAAACGCAGATCATCGGGATGCGGTACAGGGGTTCTGGGCCAGTCCCACCATGTGCACTGCACCGGGGTTGAAAGCCGTCGATCTGTTCCAGGCCTGTGCCGATGGGCGCATCAAGGCCCTGTGGGTGATGTCGACCAACCCCGCCGTAAGCCTGCCCGATGCTCAAGGCGTGGCCGACGCCATTGCCAACGTGCCCTTTACCGTTGTGTCTGACATCATGGCCCGCACAGATACGGGCGATCTGGCCGACGTATTGCTGCCCGCCGCCGCATGGGGTGAAAAAAGCGGAACCGTCACCAACTCGGAACGCCGCATTTCGCGTCAGCGCCCGTTCCTGCCCATGCCGGGACAGGCGCGACCCGATTGGCAAATCATCAGCGAGGTGGCACGGGCAATGGGATGGGAGAAAGCGTTTGATTATACCTCCCCTGCAGCGGTGTTTCGGGAACATGCGCAGTTGTCGGCCGCGATGCGACCCTTTGGACGCGACTTTGACATCAGCGGCCTCGCCAGCCTGACCGACACCGAATACAACGCGCTTGAACCCGTTCAGTGGCCCGTGCCGGAGACTGGGAAGGGGCAACGCCGTTTCTTTGCCGATGGTGGTTTCTTCCACGCGGACGGCAAAGCGCGCATGCTGCCCCTGACCGCTCCGAACGCACTTGAGGACGGCACGTTCCACCTGAACACGGGGCGCAATCGCGATCAGTGGCACACGATGACACGCACGGGCAAGTCGCCCCGGCTGGGTGCACATCTGGCGGAACCCTATGTCGAGATTCACCCCGAAGATGCAAAAAAGGTGGGGCTGGGCACTGCCGAGCTGTGCATTCTGAGCGATGGGCACAACACGACAATCCTGCGTACTCTGCCCACGGATCGCGTTGCGCGCGGCACTCTCTTTGCCCCGATGCACTGGACGCGGCAAGTGTCGGCCAGCGGGCCGGTGAACGCCGTTGTTCAGGCTGGTACCGATCCAGTATCCGGCCAACCCGCCCTGAAGTTCGGCCGCGTGAGTGCACAGCGCTTTGCCGCCCGCTGGTACGGGTTTGCAACCTCTGCGACAGAGATGCATCTGCACGGCGATTATTGCGCGGTCGCTCGGACCGAGACGGGATGGCAGGCCGAGCTGGCAGGCCTGACAGATATTGAAGAACCACAAGACCTGTTGTCGAAGCTTGTCGGACCACTTGCCGGGTCCATTAGTGTAGTGAGTGACGGCGCCACCGGGATGCAGCGTGTAGCGCATCACGCGGATGGGCGCTTGACCGCCCTGCTGTTCCTTGCGCCTGAACCCGTACAACTGTCGCGCGCCCACGCCGTCGCAGCCATCGGGCAAGCAAGCCCCGCTGGGGCTGCCTTGGCCGGGCGTGCAGCGGGCGGTCAAGCGGATTCCGGCCCCACGGTCTGCGCCTGCATGAGCGTCGGTCTGCATGATCTGAAACGCGCCATCGCCGATGGTGCGGCAAGTGTCGACGCGCTGGGGCAATGCACCGGCGCAGGTACGAACTGCGGCGCTTGCAAGCCCGAGCTTGCGGCCTTGCTGCCTGCCCACCCCACCACCGTTGCGGCGGAATAGGAGGATTGCCATGAAAACCTTTCCCATGTTCCTGACCATGACAGGCCGACGGGTGGTCATCCTTGGCGGCGGTGAACAGGCAACCCAGAAGTGCCGCCTGATGCTCAAGACCGAAGCCGCGATTGAAGTCTTCGCACCTGCTTTGGATGTCGAATTGCAATCGCTGGCCGATGCTGGCCGGATCACGCACCGGACGGACCGGATCACTGCGGATGCGCTACGCGGCGCACCACTGGTGTTGGTCGGCACGGGCTGCCCGGGCATCGACGCGGCACTACACGCCGTCGCCACGGACGCAGGCGGGCTGGTGAACGTGGTGGACCAACCCGATCTGTGCGATGCGATCACACCCGCCATCGTGGATCGGGATCCGGTTGTGGTTGCCATAGGCACCGAGGGTACGGCACCGGTGCTGGCGCGACAGATCAAGACCGCACTTGAGCGGATGCTGGATCCGGGTTTGGGTGATCTGGCTGCATTGGCCGGACGTTTACGTGACTTTGCCGCGCAGCGTCTTGCGCCCCGGCAGCGGCGCGACCTGTGGCGCTGGGTATTCAACGGCCCCTTGCGGGCCCGGCACGCGCGTGAAGGAGATGTGCCGGTGGCCCGCGCGATCAAGCAGGTTATTCGCACGGGCACTGTGCCTGCCGCCGCCCCTACCCCCGTCGCACTGGTTGGGGCTGGGCCGGGTGCAACCGACCTGATCACTCTGCGCGGTGTGCAGCGGTTGCAGGAGGCAGACATCATCTTTTACGACCGCTTGGTCGATCCTGATGTATTGGAATTGGCGCGCCGCGATGCAGAACGTGTGTTCGTGGGCAAGGAGCCCGGCTGTCATGCGTGGCCGCAGGACAAGATCAACGCGGTCATCGTCGCTGCGGCCCAGCGCGGTCAGCGCGTTGTGCGTCTGAAATGCGGTGATCCGGGTGTGTTTGCCCGCGGCGCAGAAGAGGCAGACGCGTTGCGCGCGGCGGGACTTGAATACGAAGTCGTGCCGGGCGTGACTGCAGCCAGCGGGGCGGCTGCCGCCGTCGGGGGCTTCCTGACCGAGCGGGGCAAGAGCGACACGCTGATTCTGACCACAGGCCGCTGTGCGGATGGCAACGGTACACCGGACTGGGTCACGCATCTGACCCAGCGCAGCAATGTCGCCGTCTACATGGGGGTGGCAGCGGCCCCCAAAATCGCTGACTGCCTCGCGCGCGCTGATCTGCTGGATCAGGTACAGGTGACAGCCGTCAGCAACGCCCAGCGCGCGGATCAAAAAGTCTTGCGCTGTGGCGGTCAGGATATGGTGTCCAAACTGGCAATCGCAGGCATTGAAAGCCCAGCAATACTGTTCCTGTCACGGCCAGACGCGGCAGAGACAGAGGTACAGGCGCCAGCGCCCCGACTTGTGGCAGTGTGATCCCGCCTTGGTCCGGCGTCATCGCCGGTTCCAAAGCGCCGGTTCATCTGCCTTGGGCGCGCTGAGGTTCTGTTGCTAACTCCACACGTGCCTTTCGGCGGGAACTTAGGGCACGGATCAGCGCTTTGGCTTCGGCGGGCGGTTCCTGCTCAATTCTGCAATAGTTCGTTCCGTCCTTGTCTCGGGTCAACAAACCGCATGAAATCATCGTCCGTCGCAATGTCGCCGGGTCCCTGAAAAGATGTTCGTCTGCCAGATGCGTGCTCACCGCGCGCTCGTCCAATGCCTGATTGGTGGGCAGCGTGGCCCACATCGCCCAAAGCGCGAGGGTTTGCGTGGCGCGTTTGGATGGCCATCGAAGGAGCCGTCCGAACGCATCGAATTGATGCAGCGCACGTTCAACCGCACGCGCGTCTACTGTGGCGGGTTCGGTCTGATTATCCAACCGCTTTGCCGCCGCGGACACCGCGCGCAAATGCTGAACGTTCTGAAACCCGGCAGACCGGGCGACCATGTTCATCAGGGTCAAATGTTTGGGACTTGTGTCCCCCAGTTGTCGGGACAGCGCGCGTGTGAAAGCTGTCATATCGTCCACGCGCAATGGGACAGGTGTTTTGGTCATGATGCATCCAAGTCGGGTGTTTTGCTCACTCGTCGGTCGCTGGCTTGACGAAAGACGCCCTACTTCATGCGTTTTCGTTTTGGTTCGCTGGCAGGTTTAGCACTCTGGTAAGAGCAGCGACGCCTCGGTGTCTGCCGACCGTGCCTGACGGGTATCAAACGCGGGGTCTTTTGCCAAGTTGCGGATGTCCGTATCTCTTGTTTTGTCCGGCCCGACCGATCCGGACGCATCGACCAGTCAAATCAACCAAGTGAAGCGCAACGGGCCACTTGGTCCGTTCTGATTTTGACCTCGACAAGGATTGACACCATGTCCCTATTTGACCCTGACGCCCTGAACTCCGGCCCTGCAGAAGCCTTGGAGGAATTTGCAAACAGCAACGAAGCGCCTGCGGTGCTACTTGAAATCGTGCGCGACGGCTTGTCCATTCGTAATGCGACCGGAACGACTGAGCGTTTCGGTGACCAAGCCGCCAGCACTGACAATACATTTGAGGTCGGGTCACAGACCAAAATGATGACATCAGTGATCGTGCAACAACTGGTCGGCGAAGGCGCGATCGATTTCGACGCGCCCCTGGCAGAGCAGATGGACATCACTGGCCTCGAAGACATTCCCAACATTGGTGAAGTCACGGTGCGCGAATTGCTGGCAAATCGGTCCGGTATCCCAGATTTCGACACGATCCCCGGTCAGGGTGAGTTGCCGGCTTTCATCGAACAACTGTTGGCCAATCCAACTCAACCCTTTGGGCCCGACGACATGTTGGCGCTTGTTGCAGAGCAACCGGCTGACTTTGCGCCGGGCGAAGCCTACGCATATTCAAATACAAACTACCTGCTTTTGCAAAAGCTGATCGAACAAAAGACTGGTGATAGTTTTGCAGAAGTGATGTCCGACCGTATTTTCTCGGTTGCTGGCATGGATGACAGCTCAATGAAATCTGAAGGCCAAACAGACGGTATGCTGCGGTCCTATGCGGAGCTTTTCCCTGACAATATCATGGATGTCACAGATGCACCCATAGATTTTGGTGCGGCTGGCGGTGCTGTATCAACCACTTCAGACATGATCCGTTTCATGGACGCGTTGCTGGTCTCTCGTACGCTGCTGCCACCCGATCAACTGGAAGAGATGCTGGACTTCCGTGCACCGGATGGCACCCCAAGTCTGGATGGAGAAAGCCTTGGTCTGTCGTCGGGCATCGCGTATGGGCAACAGTTCATTGGGTTCGCGGGCGGTACCCTGGGGACAAACACAGCGACTTTCCTGCATGTCGAATCCGGTACAATCTTCTCGATTGCAGCGACGCTTTCCGAAGTCGAACCAACCTATCTTTTGCTTCAGGCGTTTTCCGCAATTTACAACGACGATAGCTGGGCCAACTTCGACCCATCGGACGAAAGTTTTACCATCGCCGGTACAGCGGCCGAGATTTCGCTGACGGAGGATGAAGATGCACCGGGCGGACCAGAAACTGTGTTGGAACTGGGTAACGCCAGCCTGACCTTTGAAGGCCGACTGGGTGATCTGGATACGGGTCGCTTCACCTTTTCGGACGGCTCGACCCTGTCGATCGGCACCGATGGTAGGGACTTCATTGACGTTCTTCGCCAAACACCAGATGCAGCGCACAGCGACAACCAACTGATTGGCGGCGCCGGCAATGATCATCTGCGTGGTGGCCATGGCGACGACAAGATCGACGGAGGTGACGGACGCGATTTCATCCGAGGGCGCGATGGTGATGACAGCATTTCCGGTGGCGAGGGAAATGACTTTCTGCGCGGAGATCACGGTGATGACAAAATCGACGGTGGCGGCGGGCGCGATCACGTCCGTGGCGGTCACGGCGACGACACGCTGTCTGGCGGGGATGGCGATGACATGATCCGTGGTGGCGAGGGTGACGACATTCTGAACGGTGGTGACGGACGTGATTTGATGTGGGGCGGCGAAGGAGCAGACACCTTTGTCTTCCAGGACAATTCCGGTCAGGATCGCGTCTTTGGTTTCGACGCAGACGAAGACCGCCTGGATTTCTCGGAGACCGGACTGAGTTTCGAAGACCTGGAGATCGACAGCTATGGATCATACACGCGCGTCAGCTATGGCGACAACGAGGTTGCCATCTTCTCAACCTCTTGCGAGCCCTTGACGGAAGACAGTTTTATCTTCTGAACACACCAAGGAAAAAGCGGGGGCACGCAAGTCATGTGTGCCCCCCTCTTCGTGGATGGCGAACACCTCATGGACCCCACTCAGTTGAATTTTGACATTGAAAGTATGCGGCTCGCTGCAGGGATTGGTTTACTCGTTCTGTCAGCGTTTTGCGGACACCTGCTCTTGCTGCAAGATGGTCATCGGCACGTGCGCGTGCCACTTGCCCTGTTCTTTTGGGCCAATGCGATTGAGTTGCTGGCGCTGCCAGTCAGTATTCTCAGCCTTGGGAGCACCCTGCCCCTTCTCAACCTCGCACTTGAATTGGCGGAAGTGCCGTTGACGATGGCAAAGCCCTTTTTGCTCTGGCTTTATGTGCATCGGCTGACCTGTGATCCGACCCAACACTCTGAACAACCGCGCTGGCGATGGCATGCCATGCCTATCGTGTTCGCCTGCATCGTCTATCTGTATGTTCTGGTCCTGCCCGCCGAACTAAAGGCCAGCCTGTATCCAGACGCGCCCGACCACCTTGTCTGGCAAACCATTGCCTTTGCTGGACTGTATGCTGCGACGGCCTTGTTCTATGTGCTGGTACCGATCTACGCGATATTGATCATGCTGCGGTTGCGGCAATACCGAACCCGCCTGAAGGATTTGTTTGCCAGCACGGAAGGCAGGGAGATGGCCTGGGCCCGGTGGTTGGCGGCTGCAGTCATCGTCTTCTGGTGCTTTAACCTGATCCCGATTGTCGCCTCTTTGGCTGAGTTCTCATTTCCCGGGGCGGCGGTGTTTGACTCACTTGTTGCCATGATCATCGTGCAGTACGCGCTCATATGGAGCATTGCGCTTTGGGGCACGCGGCAGCGGCCGGGCATCACGCCGTCACCCAAACCGGATACGCCTGTGCCCGAGGAAACAGAGCCGCAACGAAAATACGGCAAAAGCGGGCTGAGCGAGATGCGCCTCGATAGGATTGCAAACAAGATCGAAGCGCTGATGTCCGAACAGAAGCTCTATCTCGAACCTGATCTATCGCTGTGGGATCTGGCGGGGCGGATTGGCGTGACCACCCATTATGCGTCTCAGGCCCTGAACGAAAAGATCGGTGAACGTTTCTTTGACTACGTAAACCGTTGGCGAATTCGAGATGCGGCAGAGCGGCTGCGTACCACCGATGCGACCATTCTGGTCATTGCCTATGACGTCGGCTTCAACTCGCGATCCTCTTTCTACACGGCGTTCAAACGCGAGCTTGGGGTGACCCCATCGCAGTATCGCGCGAGTGGATAGGGACAGCCGATGTCCGACAGTCTGACCATTCTGTTTATCTCAAAAAAGGAGGCCGCTCTGAACCGAGCGGCCTCTCAAACACATCTCCGATGGTTTAGTGCGCGAACTTCTTAATCTCGCCTGACTTCAGACGATCACTGTAAGAGTTCAGCTCTGCCCGCACCACTTTCATCAGGAAGTAGAGGCAAAAGATATTGACCACAGCCATCGCAAAGATCGCCGCATCCGAGAAGTCGATGACTGGCCCAAGACTTGCCGCCGCTCCGATGACGATGAAGATGCAGAAGATGATCTTGAACACAAGTTCCGTCGTTTTGCCTTCGCCAAACAGATAGGTCCATGCCTTCAGCCCGTAGTAGGACCACGATATCATCGTCGAGAAGGCAAACAGGATCACTGCAATCGCAAGGACAAACGGGAACCAGCCGATCGCGGATCCGAACGCCGCCGACGTCAACGCCACACCGGAATTGCCGTCTACTGTCGCAATTGCACTGCCCGCTTCATTCAGCATGTAGTTGCCTGTTGCCTGATCAACGATCAGTTGTTGCGAGATGATGATAACCAGGGCCGTCATCGTGCAGATCACAACCGTGTCGATCAACGGCTCAAGCAAGGACACGAACCCCTCGGTAATCGGCTCTTTGGTTTTCACCGCAGAGTGCGCGATCGCTGCAGAACCCACGCCCGCCTCGTTCGAGAAGGCCGCACGTTTGAAGCCCTGGATCAACGCACCGACAAGTCCGCCTGCCACGCCAAGCCCGGTGAACGCGCCGACAAATATCTGGCTGATGGCCCAGCCGATCATGTCATAGTTGACGATCAGAACGATCAGCGCCGCGCCGACATACATGATGCCCATGAACGGCACGACCTTCTCGGTCACTTTCGCGATGGACTTGATCCCACCTACGATCACCGCAAAGACAACGGCTGCAAAGATGACGCCTGTGATCCAGCCCGGATAATCGCCGGTGATCACAGTGATCTGCACATGTGCTTGGTTGGCCTGGAACATGTTCCCGCCGCCAAGGGCCCCAAGGATACAGAACACCGAAAACAGCACGGCGAGGATCTTGCCACCCGGCAGGCCCAGTTCATCAAATCCTTTGGATATGTAGTACATCGGACCACCGGACACGGTGCCATCCGGGTATTCATTGCGGTACTTCACACCCAAGGTGCATTCGGTGAACTTGGACGCCATGCCCAAGAGACCTGCAAGGATCATCCAGAATGTTGCCCCTGGCCCGCCGATCCCGACCGCCACGGCAACACCCGCGATGTTGCCAAGGCCAACTGTCCCTGAAAGTGCAGTTGCAAGCGCCTGAAAGTGGCTGACTTCGCCCGCGTCATCCGGGTCGGAATAATCGCCTTTGACCAAGCCGATAGCGTGTCCGAAAAACCGGAATTGGACGGCAGCAAAGTAGATCGTGAAAACCGTTGCACCAATGACCAGCCACATCACGATCCATGGAAAGGACGTGCCGGGGATCGGGGCAAAGATGAAATTCACGAAGGGGCCTGTGAAATTGGCGAAGGCTTCGTTCACACGCGCATCCAGCGACGGTGCCGCATCCTGCGCCTGCGCAGGTATGGTGACAGCAACAAGTGCCGACAGCGCGAGGAGTATCGAATAAATCTTTTTCATTTTCTGCAATCCTTATGCGACGACAGTGACAGGAACGCGGGCGTTCATGACAAGATTTGCGGTCGAGCTGCCGAAGAGGCGGGACGTCAATCCACCGGCACTGCTGCGGGCGACGATGATCTGGCTCGCACCCTCTTTGTGGGCAATGTCGTCTATGGTGTCAGCCACATCCCCGTGCCGTACAATTGCCCGTGCCGACAATCCGGCCTCAGTCAACGACGCCACCGCGGGATTAACGACCCTTTCTGTTGCAACGGCAATCTCTTCCTCGCGCCGTTTGTGCCGTTCTGCGTTTTCCTCTGCGGTCTGGAAAGAAAACGGCGACCATTCGATCACGTAGACAATGATCAACTCGCAAGCAGTCGTTTTGGCTGCCAAATCCTTGGCAAAGTCGAGGGCTTTGTCCCCCGAGCTTTGCCCGTCTAGGCCGATAACTAACTTCATGAGGCTGTCCCTATTTTGTAAGTTCTTATGATCTATTCACGAGAGTGGCGTGGCACCTCCGTATGCCTGCATTATTCTGCTGCTCTGACGGTAGGCTATGGGATAGATGCCAACCGGTCCACCACATTGACGGGAATCTTGATTGGGTCACACTTCCGGACTGCACAATTGCTCGAATGGCGGGCGCACGAACACCCGTCTGCAGACCTCGCAGAGTTCCGACCTTACACGGCGCGTATCAACTGATCTTGCACCCCAACCCTGGAAGCGAGGATGCCGCGTAGGGAATAGAAAAGCACCCTGCAACAGTGTGCTGGCCCTGAGGCAGTTCCTCATCTTGGGTATCGACACTGAGGCATTTCATTAGTTCTTTTTCTTCTCGGCTGCTGCGAACAAAGCGCCCGCCAAAAACAAAGGAACCGCGAAAATGAATGCCGTCGACAGCTGTAGTCCGAAAATGAACAGGTCCGCCAAAAACGGCCATAGAAGCGCCACGTATTCGAATGGCGCCAGACGCGAGGCCTCGGCGTAACGAAACGCAAGTGTCATCGCTATATGGGCAAATCCACCGAACACACCTGCAGCGATCAACAGGAGCAGTGTCTGAATGTCTGGGATGACCCAGCCCCAAGGCAGCGTAAACAACGCACCGATCATGGAGGCCAAGACAAAATAGAGTGCTATGGCGCCCGGGCTTTCAGTTTTGTTGAGGCTGCGCACCATGATAAGTGCCAGAGCTGACAAGACCGCAGACACCAGGCCAATTGCGTATCCGAGCAACCTTGCACTGCTATTGGATCCGCCATCCAATTCCGGCCAGACCAGTACAACGACGCCGGAAAACCCCAGAACCAGCCCGCCTAGCCGCCATTGGGTTATCCTTTCCGAGAGCAGGAATACTGCAGCCACAGAAACCAGTACCGGGGTCAACTGCGCAATCAGGATGGCCTCGGCCAAGTTCAGACGATCAATCGCGGCAAAGGATGTAAAAAGTGCCAGTGCGCCGAAACCGGACCGGATGAAATGAGCGCCGGGTCGTCTTGTTACCAAGCCACCGGGAAACTCATTCCTGATCCAAAGAAACATCACCAAAGGTACAAGCGCAAAGAAGGAGCGGAAAAAGACGATCTCGCCCAATGGAACCTTGTCGCTGACGGCCTTTACACTGACGAACATTCCCGCACCCAGAAGGCCAGACAGCAGGCGCAATGTGATACCGAAAGTTGGGCGATCCGTGCCGCTCATTGCTCGGCGTCTTTTTCCGTCAAAGCATCCCGGAGCGCGTCCCCGGCAAGGTTGATGGCAAGAACACTGGTTACCACAGCCAAACCGGGCCAGATCATTTGCAGCGGCGTCGACCGCATGTGGATACGGGCATCCAAAAGCATCGTTCCCCATTCCGGCATCGGTGGTTGGACACCGAAACCAAGGAACCCAAGCGCGGAGATGCCCAGAATGGCGCGAGCAAACATCCCGGTCCACACTACTGTGAGCGAGGGTAAGAGAGACGGTAAATAGTGCCAGCGTGCGATCGCCCAAGGAGGCACTCCAGCGAGTTTCGCTTGAATCACATAGCCTCGGGTTTTGAGCGAAAGCCCAACGCCTCTGGCAACCCGTGCGTATCTCATCCATCCAGTCGCGCTAAGGGCGAAGATCAAGCTCCATGTGCCAGCGCCCATTAGCCCGGCAATCACGACGGCCGCCACCAGATCGGGAAAGGCAAGGAATGTATCGGTTGTTCGCATAACGGCCCAATCTGCCAACTTGCCGCCCAGCGTGGCGGCCAGGCCGATTGCCGTGCCGACACAAAGGCCAATGACCGAAATCAGGAACGCCAGCCCCAGGGACCACCGCGCTCCATGAAGCAGGCGGGACAGGATATCGCGACCAAGAGCATCGGTTCCAAGCAAAAACTCCATGCTGGGTGGACTGAGACGGTTGCGGATGTCGATCATTGTCGGCTCATACGGAGCAAAGACGGGTCCAAACACGACGAGTAGTGCAATGATCCCTGCAAGCGCGACAACGCTACGCATCTTGCTCTCCAATGCGCGGGTCAAGTGCGCGGTAGATGACATCAATGACCAGATTGACGGTGACAAATAGCAGTGCTGTCAGGATGACCACGGCCTGCACTTGTGGAAAGTCACGTGCTTCGATGGCCGTCACCAGAAAGGTTCCCAGACCTGGACGGCCGAAGATGATTTCGACCATGACCGCCCCTTCGAGGAGGAAGGCCATTTCTAAGCCCAATACAGTAAGTACCGGGATCGCAGCATGGGGGACCACGTGATCTCTGCCAATCGCCTTCGATGAAACGCCCCGGCGTTTGATGGCTGGCAAAAATGGCTGGGCGCGTGCCTCAAGGATGCCTGAACGGATAATGCGGGTTAGCGATGCAGCAACGCCAAGACCGAGAGTAAGGGCTGGTAACACGACATGGGCCGGTGTGCGCGCGCCCATGGCAGGCAGCCAGGCGAGATGGACAGCAAAGATTAGGATAAGCAAAAGTCCAAGCCAGTAGGCCGGAACGGCGGCCCCAAGAGATGCGATGGCAACCGCCAACCGATCGAGCCAGCCGCCCGGCCGTTTGGTGGCAACAAATGCCAATGGTATTGAGACAGCGAGGCCGATGGCAAGACCAGCCAATGCGAGCGGAACAGTATAGGAAATTGCCGTCAACAGGTCTGGCAATACCTCCCGGCCTGTGACCGACGAGTTTCCAAAATCGAATACAAGCAGAGGGCGGACCCAAGACTGGAATGCAGACCAAAAACCAACATCGAGCCCGACCTCTTCCCGGACTAGGGCGATCACTTCGTCGGTTACAAGAGCATCAAATCGCGCCATGGCGATTGACTGAGCGGGATCGCCAGGGGCATGCCACAACAACGCAAAAGTTGCCAGTGCCGTGCCCGCGAGAACGATCAATGCACGCAGAACGAGGTCAACAATACTTGCGATCATACCGGCGTCTCCAATGCTCCAAGCGCCACGGCTGCATCTCGTAAGGTTCGGCTATATTCAGATTTCGGTGACGCCATGAATACTTGCGGCGTCGAGATTTCGTCGATCCGACCAGATTTTAAAACGGCGATTTCATCGGCATGGGCAACGGCATATCCCAAATCATGTGTCACGATCAAAGCGGCGAAACCTTCTTCGTCCTGCAAGTCCGCAATCAGCTTCGCCGTGTGCTTTTGCGTTACCGCATCCAGAGCCGACAACGGTTCGTCGAAGAGAACGAATGGCGGTGCGGCGATCAACGCCCTAAGGATGCCAACACGCTGCGCCTGTCCGATTGAAACCGCGCTGGGGCGTCTGTCCAAAAGGCCGGGGTGTAATTCGAGACCGCGGCATAGACGTTCCAAGCGGTCGTCTTGCACCTTGAGCTTACCAGAAGTGACCGGCTCCAAAACGGAATGGCGCAAGGATAAGGCTGGATTGAAAGAAGAGCGGGGTTCTTGCATGACCAGCGCAGGTTTGCAGGATCGGACAGGTGCGCCAGCCCATGTGATCGAACCAAGCGAAGGTTTTAAAAGGCCAAGGATCGTTGCAATCAGCGTCGATTTTCCCGCACCACTTTCGCCGACAACAGCCAGAGTTTTTCCAGGGTCCAGCGAAAGTGAGATGCCCTTGAGCGCGACAGAAGCACCGCGTTTGACCGAGACGTGATCGACCTTCAACATGGCAGGGCAAACCAGTTTCGATGAGCCGCGAGCACTTTAGAGGGTTCCGATTGGGGGCGTTCAAGAATGTCTTTTGTAAACGCGCGCTCCACGATCTGCCCTTCGTGCATCACCATCAATTGTGAAACGCGTCGCGCAACCAATCCGAGGTCATGAGTGATAAGCATCATTGCAGTTTTGCTGCCCCGAAGATGTCGATCAAGCAAGCCCATGGTCGCAGCCGCGATCACAGGGTCCAGTGCCGATGTTGGTTCATCAAGAACGATGAGATCAGGTACCCCCATAAGTGCCATTGCAATGACGAACCTTTGCTGCATGCCTCGGCTCCACGCCCAAGGCCGCTTGCGCAGATCGCCGCCTTCGATTTTCAGCGATGAAAAGAGGGCCTTCTGATCGGCGGCACCCGGCTGTAAACCCAAAGCCTGTTCTGCCTCACGCCAATGGAATGCCATGCTACGCAGCGGGTCCAGCGCCTCGTCCGGGCTTTGGGGAACATGCGCCACGGTATGGCTTTGGGCCCTCAACGCATCAACCAATGCGTGCCCTAGCGTCGACTTACCCGATCCCGACGCTCCGACCAGTCCGATCCTGTCACCGGGTGAAATTGCAAGTGAGGTTGAACAAAGAATGGTCTGACCTGAGCGCATCGCACTCAGGCCGGAAACGGAAAGCGTCATTCAACAAACTTCGTTTCATACGTGATCCAGTAGGTCTCGGTTGGATGCACGGCATAGCCAGTGAGGCCGGGTTTGGCGACATTGACTTGGTTGACATGGAAGACAGGAATGATGGCGGTATCTGCTGCGATGATATGCTGCGCTTCGTCATAGATCGCTTCTCGCTCTTCATGGTCAAACGTCAGGCGGCCCTTTTCGAGCAACTTGTCCAAGGCGGCGTTCGCATAGTTCCCGGAGTTCGAAGCGCCGTCGGATTTCAACAGTGTTTCAAGAACCGCACCTGGATCGCCTTGTGGCGTAGTCACCCAGGCTTGCAGGAAAAGATCAGCTGAGCCGTCCGCGATAGCGTCGCTGCTCGCCCCCCATTCGCCGATTTTGACATTCGCTATGATCCCGATGGCCGAAAGAAATGCCTGTGTCAGTTCGGCCGTCGGTGACAGGGCCGCGCGCGAAGAATAGGTCACGATGTCAATCTCAAGCGGCTCACCATCCAGCATCCAGCGCCCGCCTTCTTTGACGGCACCAGCTTCTGACAACAGTTCTTCAGCCTTTGCCGGATCGTACACTGCCTGAACATCCGCAGCCCAGCCCTTCCCGTCAGGATACACAGTCCCGGCAGCAGAGCCACCAACCCCAGAGAGAACAGCATCGACGATGCCCTGACGGTCAATTGCCAAAGATACAGCGCGGCGCACCGGCGGGTTGGCCATCGGCCCGCTGGCAGCATTCACTGTGTAGAAATAGAGGCGGGCCGTTGGCTCAGAAAAGCCAAGTGCACCAGTGCTCTTGATCCGCTCAAAATCACTCTCCGGGTAATTGATAACCATATCGACCTCGCCCGCCTCGAAGGCCAGTGCCGCCGTGGCCGGATCGCCAGACACAACCGCACGAACCTCTTCCAAGCCGGGAGGGCCAAGCCGATAGTTCGGGTTCGCTTCAACACGATAAAACTGGTTCGGTACAGCCTCTGCAAAAGAATACGGGCCAGTCGCATTGATCGGAAACGCATCCGACCGCGGGCCTAGAATCGCGATGCCGGGTTCAGACAGCGTCCAAGGGAAGGCCGCGTTCGGGCTGTTGGTCTCGAACACCACGACGCTATCGCCGTCGGCTGACATTCCCGCCAGATCCAGCAGGTTCATCACCCGAGCGTTGTGCCCCGGGTGGTTCTGATCCGAAATCGGCGCAATCGCATCAATCACGGCCTGTGCCGTCAGCGGCGTACCATCGTGGAACTGTACTCCGTCCCGCAACGTAACACGCCATTTTGTCGGTGAAGACTGTTCAATGCTTTCAGCCAGACGCGGATAAAGCTTCAGATCATAATCGATCCCCATCAGCGTCTCGGTGACGCCGGTCTGGTTGGATAGCCATCCATTGTAACCAGCCCGGGGGTCTGGCACCTCAGCGCTCGGACCCGAGCCGGTCGATATGTTGAGACTGCCCTCTTGGGCAAATGTCGGCAACGCGTGGCTCAGCGTCACGATTGCAGCAAAGACAAGTCTGGTGACGATAGACATCGGGAAGCTCCTTTAGGCTTGAGAATTGGTAATGGCGTGTTGAGCGGCATATTTGTCGCGCGTCAGCATGCGAGCCTCGACCTGCGAGAGTGAATACAGCGTCTCTTCAACACTGTGCCCTCTTGCATGAGCTTTGTTCCAGATGCGACGCGCTGATGTGGGGGACCATGGAAGAACTGCCTGTGAAAGCCACTGCCGAAGGGGTGCCGGCAGAGAGTCATATGTTCGCATCGGATCGCTGAGACGACGCTTGCCACGAAGGCTTGTTTGTCCGAGATTGCGAGTGAGTTGCGCAGACATCTTGAATGGTCAAAGCTTGAAAAAAAGGGTATTCATGCAACTAGCGGAGCTACATAAGGCACGCAACACCGTTTGTTACGTGAGCGTCAAAATAAGCGGAACTACGCTTTGAAGCGAAACAGTCGCCTGTCACTTGCCCTGCACACGCTAAGCCATATGGCGGGCGATCCGAGCCGCATGCGTACATCCGCAGATATCGCCGAACACGCTGGTACCAATCCCGTGGTCGTACGCCGTGTCCTGGGCCGACTTCGAAAAGCCGGGCTATTGACCTCGGAAAAGGGGCATTCAGGTGGCTGGCGTTTGGCACAGGCACCGGAAGACATTACACTTGCCGATGTCTACCTTGCACTCGATGAGCGTTTGGTCACCGGTGGTGACAGTGATGAAGCGCCTGCATGTTCTGTAGAAAAAGCTTTGCATAAACGGGTCACTGGCGTTCTGGAAGATGTCGAACAAAGGCTGATCCAAAGACTGAGTGAAACCTCAATCTCCGAAGTTCGCGGCAACTGATCGCAACATCGCCACCCCGAGGACATCCTTGCTGGTGGAATTTTTGCCTCGTTCGTGGGTGCGCAGCGTGCACAATTTTGGTCTTCAATGCAGCAAACCGGCTGCATTTGTGCGACCGGTTTGCCGGGCATCATGTCGTCGTAGTGCGTCCTCTTCGTTTTCTATTGCGCCGCAATCTCATCACCTTTTTCGCGCTCCTCGCCAAACCCTATTGGAACCGGGAGGTCCGGCAGCGCCGCCGCCCTTTTTTGCAACGCGCGCCCGATCACAACGCGACTGATTTCTGTGGTTCCGTCTACAATCCGAAGCATTTGAGCAAGGCGGGACAGACGATCCAGACCGTAAGGCTGCAAAAGCCCCATACCGCCCAGAACTTGAGTGCAGGTGTTTGCAGCATTTACCGCAGCATCCGGCACAAATCGTTTTGCATGGGCAGCCATCAAAGGACCTTCCGGCGCTCCAAGCGTTTCGGCCGCCTTGCGATAGAGCAGCCTTGACGCTTCAAGATCAGTCGCAACTTCTCCCAGCATCCATTGAATGCCGTCGAGATCCAGGTTCTTGCCACCAAACATCTTGCGGTTCTTGGAATATGACAGCGCGGTATCAAGGGCTGACTGCATCAGCCCACAACATCCAGATGCGATAGAGACTCGTGCGATGTCGATCGCCATAAGTGAACCCTGCAGGCCCTGGCCAATGGGCAGGATAATGTTGTCTTCGCTGACGACCACCTTGTCGAAATACATCTCGGACATGGGCAGGAAATTATAGGACGGGGTATCATAGAGCGGGCCGAAGCTGATCCCCGGCACGTCAGCGGGAATGGCGATCATTGCCATATCTTTGTGCCCCGGTGCATCGCTTGTCTTGACGACCGTGAAGTAGATATCGGCTTCTGTCGCAAGGCTGACCCACGCTTTAGATCCACTGATCGTCCATGTCCCATCGTCGTTTATTGTGGCCCGGGTGTACATTTGCATCGGGTCTGAACCGGACTGTGGTTCGGTGAGCGCGAAGTTCGCCAACTTGTGACCGGACGTCAGATCGCGGGCCCAGTGCTGTTTGAAGGCGTCAGTGCCGTAGCTGCATCCCGCAAATGTACAAATATTGTGCATGGATAGGGCAAAAGCATATGCCCCATCACCAAGGCCCAACTGCTCGTAAACCTGGATACCTTCGGACAAGGGCAACCCCTGCCCGCCAAACTCTTCAGGTGCATAAAGGCCGGTCAGACCAGCAGCCCCGGCCTTGTCCGATGCATCACGGGGCCACATCTTGGCGGCATTCCATGCATCCACATTCGGCAAGATCACCTGCTCGGCGTGGTCACGAGCAGCATTTAGGATGGCAGCGAGTTTATCAGTCACTGGTGTCTTCCTTTCAGAAACCGGCATGTCAGAACATGCCACATCACTCTGCATTGCCTTGAGGCAACAAAAGCCGACGCTGGCTAGTTTGCGTGTGAATTACCCTTAAAATAAGGATGTCCAGCAACGATTAACCATCTCTTGGGGTGACAAGATATTGTCCAAAAGTGACAAAGTGAGTTCTTAGTTTGGCGCGCTGCGATAGTGGCTAGGCGTACTTCCTGTCCACCGCTGAAAGGCCCGATGGAAATTGGCCGCCGACGAAAAGCCGACATCCTGAGCAATCTCCTCAATGCTTTTAAGACCCGCACGCAAACTGCGAATGGCAATGTCGCGGCGCAGTCCATCCTTGATCGCCTGAAAGGAGGTACCGTCGTCCTTCAACCTTCGAATAAGCGTCCGTGGCGTAATATTCATTGCATCCGCCGCACCGGCCAGATTGGCACTCTCCCACCCTGTCTGACTGAGGTATGTGCGCACGCGTAAGGATTGCGTATGCTCCCGCGACCTAGTGAATATCCAGTCCCTCGGTGCATTCTGCAAAAATTCATCGAGGTCTGCTCTGCTGCGCACTTGTACGCGGCTGATCTTGTTCACCCGCAAAGTCAGCGACGTTTCTTTCCGACCGAATGACACAGGGGCAGGGAAAATGATCGCATAGTCCTGATCGAAGTTGGGTCGCGCGAAAGCAAACCCTACATGTTTTACGGGCACTTCATGCCCAGCCATCCAGGATATCAGCCCATGTGCCAATTTCAGGATTAGCATATGACCGAACCGTTGTATTTGAGCGCCGCCCTGGGGATGCAACGTCAGCGTTAGAAGGTCATCTGTTTCGGTCAGATCGAGTTGGTAGTCGTCCAGCAGCAGATTCCAGAACGTTGAAAACCGGTACAGTACTGACGACAGCGACGTCGCTTCGCGTACGGATGTCAAAAGGTGTTGAAGCGCCCGCGGACGGACCGGGCGGCTCCACAGCCCCATCATCTCATCCCCCGTCTCAACGGCAGCCCTTTGGTAAAGGCCAACAATCTGATCCAGAGTAACCCTATCGTTTGATTGACCCTGACCCATTGAGAGATGGGACCGTTCCAGTAGCGACGCCAGTTGTTCATCGGTGCAAAGCGCGCGCAGTGCGACAAGCCAGTCGCTGATAAACGGATAGGATACGGTCGAGAGGGTTGTTAGAGAGGCGGCTGTCATACTCGCACGCTAGCTAGGTTCGGGTTATATGACCAATAGATGACGACTGGTGCGACTAAGATTGCAGATGGGAAAATCTTGACCGCGGTTGAACAACCGTACTGACAATCATGAGCCAGTTTGATTTCGTTACCACAAGCATTTCTTAAATCACGTGACTTTGGGAACGAAACGATTTTGATCTGCCAGGCCAGACCAACTCCATTAATTAGGCAAATTCAATGGGCTATAAATTGATCCGATTGGGTCGGTCATTGCCGGTGTCAAAACAATTGGGAAAGAAGTTTTTCCGAAAAACACACCAAAAAGACTATACCTAAGGCGAAACACAACTTAAAGTAGTTTGGCTAGCCTGTTCAGGGAATTGAAGTCATGCTCCAGCCTGTGCCAATGAGCCTCAGCCAGAGAAACCGAGCCAGCGAAGCACAAACGCTTCGCACACTTAACACTTTTGCGGTCGACCTGATGTCGATCCCAAGTGTCGAAGATCTGTTCTGGTATGTCGCCCAAAATGTGGTTGGCAAGCTGGGGTTTATCGACTGTGTCATCTACCAGGCCAATGAAGCGCAAACAGAACTGACACAGGCCGCGGCATGGGGTGAGAAAAATCCCTTTGGGCGGAACATCATCAACCCACTGGTTATCCCCTTCGGGCGTGGCATCACCGGGCAGGTTGCACAAAGCGCCAAGCCGATCATCGTGGATGATCTTTTTGGGGACGAAAATTACATCGCCGACACGCAACCCGCACGCTCGGAGATTTGCGTGCCACTGACCTCGGCTGGCCGTGTGGTCGGCGTCATCGACAGCGAACACCCGGACGTTGCCGTATTCGGCGAACCGGAACTGGAAATACTAAGCACGGTTGCTGCGATGACAAGCGCAAAGCTGGAGTTGCTTGCGGAGGCCCAGAGGTCCCACGAGCGATACGAAGACCTCGTCGCTGCACACTCTCAACTCACTTTGGAAACGCGCAGCAGAAAAGCTTTGGAAGCCAAGCTGTTCGAGGCGCGTAAGCTGGAAGCGATCGGGTGGTTGACCGGCCGGTTCGCACATGAATTCAACAATCTGTTGACCGTAGTTTCGGGAAACATCGAACTGCTGGAACTGGACGGATTGGGTGTCGAGAAGAAAGAAACACTTCAGAGCATTAAGACTGCATCAGGGCGGGGCGCCAAGCTGATCCAAGACATGCTAGCCTTCGCGCAAAGGACACGTTTGGCGCCTGAGGTTCTAGATCTGAACACACTTGTGTCGACCTTCTGCGAGAACTTTGAACAGTCGCTGGCACAACATGTCATGCAGAGCCTGGCTGGTGACCTTTGGTCGGTATCAGTCGATCCCATGGCAATGGAGAACATGCTTCTCAATCTTGTACTGAACGGTATTGACGCGATGCCGAACGGCGGCACGCTCAAGATCACAACCGAAAACATCTTCCATACTCTGCCAGAAGGACGACACTTCCCTTCCGAGCTCCAGCCAGGACGCTATGTGAGGTTAAGTGTTTCAGATCAAGGAGCAGGCATTTCCGAGGATCGTTTGCCACAAGTCTTTGATCCGTTTTTTACCACGAAAGCCGTTGGCGAAGGCACCGGGTTGGGGCTTTCTATGGTGCTCGGGGTCATGCGCCAATCGGGTGGCACCGTAGCGGTGCACAGCCGTGTCGACGAAGGTTCGACCTTCGAACTCTACTTCCCAGCCGGTTCGTCTGGCGGCAATAACGTGCCATTCATCAATAGCTGATAAGGGTTTTGCACTTGGGTGCTTCGACTGCAGAACAGATGAAAGACATTCCGGGCGCGTTCGACAGCCTACCTCTCATCGACATCGGGGCACTAGCTTCCGCAAACGCAACGATACAAGGAAAAATCGCCGATGAAATCGGCCTTGCGGCGCGCGAGATCGGCTTTTTCAGGATCATGGGTCACGGAATTGACCTCGCACTTGTCGAGCGAGCCTATCAAATGGCCGAGCAATTCTTTGCTCTGCCGGACCCCATAAAGCGACGTTACTACATTGGACTAAGCACAAACCACCGTGGCTACGTGCCATTCACAGAAAAGGGCGACTATCCGGACGAGATGAACCGAAGTTACGAAGCTTTCGATCTCGGCTTGGACTTGCCACCTGACGATCCCGACTTTCTGGCCGGTAACCGCCTGCTGGGGCCAAATGTCTGGCCCTGCATCTCAGGATTCCAGAACACAATATCAGAGTACTACAGGCAGATTTCTGCTCTCGGTCGGTTGATTTGCTCAACGCTCGAGCTGCATCTGGGACTGGTCCCCGGAACAATGACAGATCGCATGACCAAGCCTATATCCCAGCTTCGGTTATTGCATTATGTGCGCCAGAACAATGAGATCGACGTCAAGTCGGTCAACATGGGTGCGCACACAGACTATGAATGCCTGACACTTCTGCACACCCGAAACGCGGGGCTTCAGGTTATGAACACTGATGATCGTTGGATCGATGTGCCGGTGGATCCACGTGTCTTCGTGGTGAACATCGGAGACATGCTCGAAGCGTGGACCAATGGCCTGTTGCGTTCAACACCGCACCGGGTTCTGAACCTCAGTCCCGAGCGGTTCTCGATGCCATATTTTGTTGCGGCAAACTACGACACCATGATCAGTCCTTTTCCTGAACTCATAGGTCGGGGTGAACAATCCAGATATGAACCTTTCAAAGCCGGGGTTCATCTGGAACGAATGCTGGTGCGGGACTTTCCGTACTTGAGAAACCAAACCCAATGCGAAACAACTGCCGGTAAATCAGACCAGGCGACATCGATCAAGAATCCATTCGAAACCCGAATGAACCGGAGTGCGCGTTAAATCATGCCAAGTGTGGATGCGATGATCGCCGTGGCGCTGGCCGGTCTGGCACTCAGCGCGACACCCGGCCCTTCGATGCTCTACGTGCTGTCGCGAACCGTTGGTCAGAGCCGTATGGCTGGCCTCGCCTCAGCCCTTGGATTGTGCCTGGGGGGTATCGTTCTTGCGGTTGCAACAGCATTGGGGTTGGCCACGGTTTTCCAGACATCCGACTGGCTGGTGACTGCCTTGCGCTATGTCGGATCAATCTACCTGGTCTGGCTTGGCGTTGACATGATCCGTGGGGCCAAGGTCGAGGCCCAGGTGACCTTCGACGTTAAGAAGGTGCGACAGAAACCGCTTCCCGCGATCATTTGGCAGGGCGTGATCGTGGAAGTTCTAAATCCGAAAACCGTTCTTTTCTTTGCGCTCTTTCTGCCACCCTTCATCAACACCGGCCACATTCAATCGGCCGACGTCAGTGTTCAGGTCCAGCTCTTGGTGCTGGGCATATTGGTGCCGTTGACGGCGATCCCGTCCGACCTGGTCGTGGCCTACATGGGAGGCACAATGACGAAAATCATCAACCGAGAAAGGGCGATGCGTGAACGAATGGCCTGGATCGGAGGATTCATACTGATTGGAATCGCGCTGAACCTGCATTTGCAAATCCTTTGACGACCTTGTCGATAGAGAAGATGTGCCATTGATTGCTTAGCATGATCGCGTCACCTGTTTCCCAAGCCTTGTGTCTGTTTGGCTCCATGACAGCCAAACAGACACACAGTACCCCGGCATCCTTCAACTGACAAAACGTTGCAGAGCAGCGACCAGTTCTTCACGTCGATTCAGAATTGCTGACTTACAGCGCTCCACCTTATCTGGCGAAAAATAGTGTTCCTGGTCTAGGACATTGACGGTCCCAACAACCCGATCATCGACGACCGGAATGTTAAGAGCTGACTGACAACCAAGGCTTTCGATCAACGCGTGGTCTGCAAAATAGATGGCAAATTCCGCAACCGTGTTTGCCACAAATGTCTCACCTCGTTCGATAACCATCTCGGTCCACGCGCCTTGCGACATCGGTTTGGTGCCCGAGACCGGGTAGGTCTCGGGGTGCGAGGTGTAAACGCGCTGCGCGAGTCCAGCCTTGTGGTCAAGGACTGTCACGGTGAACAAGCGCCCTCCGACTTCCTTATGCAAATCGGCAAAGAACGCATCGGGTGAAGGCGTGTCACTCATTCCTTTTCGACAAGACGATAGAAGACGTAGTCAGAGGTTGCGCCGTTCACGAACCCCTTAACGTTATCGCGCATCGCAACCTGCTTGATCGCCTGGAACATGATGACGAATGGTGCCTCGGCCTGAGTTTCCTTCTGCAACTCCAGATACATCTCCAGCCGTTTGTTGGCGTCCTGTTCGGCAAGAGCAGCCATGGTTTTCTCGTTCATCTCAGCTGGCGGCATCCACGCGTTGCGCCAGGTCGTCGTCGAAGCATATTTGTCGTCCGAATTGTCAGCATTGAACGCAAACGCCTTGGCGTTCGAATGCGGATCCATGAAGTCCGGGCCCCAGTAAAGCAACATCGCCTCATGGGTCCGCGCGCGGTACTTGGTAATCACCTGCGCGCCAGTTCCCGCAACAATCTCAAGGTTGATACCCCCTTCGGCAAAGGAGGCCTGCAATGCCTGCGCCATTTCGACAAAGGTCGGGGCCGAGATGACATCCATCGTCACATTGATTGGTGTTTCCACACCGGCATCTGTGAGGATCTGCTTGGCCTTCTCCGGGTCATAGCTGAACGGTGTGTCAGTCAGCGCGCCGGGAAAGCCGTCAGGCCAGAATGCCTGATGGACCTTCATCTGCCCTTCAAGCATGCCATCGGCCATGCCCTGATAGTCGACGAGATAACGTGCCGCTTCCCACACTGCGGGGTCGGTGAGGTTTTCGGTTTTCTGGTTGAACGACACCCAGTGCACGGCCGCCTGCGGGTATGTTTCGACCCGCACGCTGTCGGCCCCGTCAAGACCCGCGATCTGCCCAGGGTCGAGGTTCTTTGCCATGTCGATATCGCCCGCCTCAAGCTGCAAGCGTTGTGTGGCGCCTTCAGGATTGTGCTGAATGACGACGCGGTCCATCGCCGGACCGCCCTGATAGTAATCCGGATTGGCATCGAGCGAGAGAATGTCAGCAGGCCGGTACGTGCCAAGGCTGAAAGGTCCGGTGCCAGCGGAGTTCTTGTTCATCCACGCATGGCCCATGTCACCATCTACCTCGTTGGACATGACAGTTTCCATATCCACAATAGACGCGGGCCGTGCAGCCAGCACGTTCAGCACAAAGGATGGTGCGAAATCACCTTCGTAGCGCACGGTAACGGTATCTCCGCTTGTCGCAACCATCTGTTCGATGTTGTCAGCTGTCCAGCCAAGCTGCGTCAGGATAAAGGCCGGGGCTTTGTCCAGTGTCACAACACGTTTCCACGACCCAACAACGTCTTCCCCGCGCAGTGGATTGCCGGAGTGGAACGTCACACCGTCGCGCAGCGTGAACGTAACGGTCTTGTTCTCTGCATCGATTTGCCAGTCTGTTGCCAGAGCCGGGGCAAGAACAGTGGTATCTGCCGCATCATATCGGACCAGTGTATCATATGTATTGGCCACATATTCGCCCGAGCTGAATTCATACGCGGACGCAGGATCGATGGTCACAATGTCATCGATGTTCTGCGCAACGACGAGAATGTTGTCGGGCGTTTCAGCGTAGAGCGGCATAACAGCCATCAAGCTGGCGGTGACACCAACCAACAAAGATTTTCTGAAATGGTACATGTATTCCCCCGTTTCTGGAGTTCGCCTCAAACCGAGGCCTGAAGTAGGTGCTGCGAATAGGGATGCGTGGCCTTCATGGCGCGCAGGGCCACCACATCCATGATCTCGACAATCTCGCCGTCTTTCATCACCGCAAGCCGATCGCACATGTGGCCGACAACGCTGAGGTCGTGGGAAACCATCAGATAAGTCAGTCCGTGTTCTTGGCGCAGGTCAGCAAGCAGGTTCAGAATTTCGGCCTGCACAGAAACATCTAGCGCAGAGGTCGGCTCGTCCAGAAGCAAAAGCTCAGGTTCTGGGGCCAAGGCGCGGGCAATCGCCACGCGCTGCCGCTGGCCACCCGACAGCTGGTGGGGATAGCGGAAGCGGAATTTCTGACCCAACCCAACATCATCGAGCAACCTGGCAACACGGGCATCGATGTCCTTGAACCCATGCAATTGCAGCGTTTCGCCAAGGACTGCATCAACTGAATGGCGCGGGTGAAGTGACGCGTAAGGGTCCTGAAACACCATCTGGACCTGTTTGTAGAAGTCTTTGGGGCGCCTTATTTCGATCTGCCTGCCGGCGACGGCAATCTTGCCCGACCAAGAGGGGGCAAGGCCTGTGATCGCGCGCAGGATCGTTGATTTTCCAGATCCACTTTCGCCAACCAGGCCAAAGCTCTCCCCTGCCCCAACTTCAAAGGCAGCGTTTCTGACGGCATCGACCCGGTCTCGGCCACTTCCGAACCAAACGTTCAGCCCATCTATTTCCAGCATCTTCATAGGCGCCCGCTCACGCTTGGGGCTTCCGACCACGCAGGATCGCGCTTCAACACGTCCAGACGGTCACGTGGCGTGTCGAGACGCGGCAGCGAATTCAACAGGCCCCGCGTATAAGGGTGCTGCGCCTCGTGCAGCTTGTTGGCATCGCAAACCTCTACAATCCGGCCAGCATACATGATGAGGACCCTGTCACAGAAATCGGCCACCAGGTTGAGATCGTGACTGATGAAAATCAGCCCCATGCCCCGCTCCTTGACCAGCTTGTCCATGATGTCGAGCACTTGCCGCTGAACCGAGACATCCAATGCCGAGGTCGGTTCGTCCGCAATCAGAATTTCGGGGTTCGGGATGAGCATCATGGCGATCATGATGCGCTGTCCCATACCGCCGGACATCTCGTGCGGGTATGCACGCATGACGCGCTCGGGATTGCGGATGGACACCGCCTCAAGCATCTCAAGCGCTTTGACCCACGCCTCGGATTTTGTCGTCTTGTTGTGCAGCCGGTAAGATTCGATGATCTGGTCACCAATGGTCATTACCGGGTTCAGTGAAAACTTTGGGTCCTGCATCACCATCGAAATGCGCTCGCCACGCACATCGCGCATGCCCTTTTCGGATTTCTGCAGCAGGTCCACGCCGTCCAACTTGATGTGATCAGCTTCGACGATCCCGGGCGGTCGAATAAGGCGCAGAATGGCGCGGCCAGTCATCGACTTGCCAGAGCCGCTTTCCCCCACGATGCCAAGACGTTCGCGCCCGAGCGTGAAAGACACACCGCGCACTGCATCAAAGACACCTTGGCGCGTGGGGAACCTGACCCACAGGTTTTCTATATCAAGAAGAGTGTCCATCACTCACCTGCTTTCGGATCAAGTACGTCGCGCAAGCCATCACCCATAAGGTTGAAGGCCAAGGACACAATAAAGATTGCAAGCCCCGGCATGGTGGCAACCCACCAATGGTCGAGAATAAATCGACGCCCCTCTGAAATCATCGCACCCCATTCCGGGCTGGGCGGTTGTGCCCCAAGACCAAGAAAGCCAAGGCCCGCTGCCGCGAGGATGATACCCGCCATATCAAGCGTTACGCGCACAATGAGGGACGACACGCAAAGCGGCCAGATATGTTTCTGTGATGATCCGGAGGCCTCCGGCACCCTGAAGCTTGATCGCCGAGATGTAGTCGGAGGAGCGGATGGTCAGTGTCTCGGCCCGCGCGATGCGGGCATAGGGCGGCCATGCGGTCAGGGAAATCGCAATCACCGCATTTTCGATCCCGGCCCCGAGCGCCGCGACAAAGGCCAAAGCAAGCACCAGGCGCGGAAAGGCCAGAAAGATGTCGGTGATCCGCATCAGGACGATATCTACCCACCCGCCGACATAGCCCGAGACAGTTCCAACCAAGAGACCGACGATTGGCGCAATCATGGCCACCAAGGCGACGATATAGAGCGTGATCCGCGCACCGTAGATCAGTCGCGACAATATATCCCGGCCCAGACTGTCGGTGCCAAGGATGTGCCCTTCCGACCCCAAGGGCGCGAGCCGATTGCCAAGGTTCTGAACAAAGGGATCATGCGGTGCCAGCAGCGGCGCGGCAGCAGCAATCAGCACCAGTGACAGCAGAATGCCAAGTCCGATCATCGCCATGGTGTTCGCGCGAAACGCAAGCCAGCCCTGATACAGCGCCGACAGTTTCGCATGGCGGCGCGAGGTGGGCGTATCCGTCAGAAGCCAAGCCCTGAGTGTCTGTTCCGTCATCTACTTGGCCCTCGGATCAAAGACCTTGTAGAGCAGGTCCGAGAAGATATTGAGCAGGATGAAAATCAGTCCGACGACAACCGTGCCGCCAAGGACGGCATTCATATCTGCACTCAGAAGAGCTGTGGTAATGTAGCTGCCAATCCCCGGCCAGGAAAAGATGATCTCGGTCAACACAGACCCTTCCAGCAGGTTGGCATAACTGAGTGCGATCACCGTGATCAGCTGCACCCGTATGTTCTTGAACGCATGTTTCCAGATGACGTCCCATTCGGACATGCCCTTGACCCGCGCGGTGGTGATGTATTCGGCACTGAGCTGCTCAAGCATGAATGAGCGCGTCATTCTGCTGATATAGGCCAGCGAAAAGTATCCCAGGAGCGAAGCAGGCAGGATGATGTGGCTGAAGGCATCTTTGAAGACGTCCCAGTTGCGATCGAGAGCTGCATCCACAAGGATCAAGCCCGTAACGCTTGGCACCACATCCACATAGAATATGCCGACGCGTCCCGGCCCGCCGACCCATCCCAGAATGCCGTAGAAGATTAGCAGGCCCATGAGGCCAAGCCAAAAAATCGGCATCGAATATCCAACAAGCGCAAGCACGCGGGCGAGTTGATCAATCCACGAACCCTTGCGGGCGGCGGCAACAACACCCAGCGGCACGCCAATGACGATCCCGATAAAAATGCCCAAGGTCGCAAGCTCGAGCGTTGCAGGGAAAACGCGCGCGATGTCTTCGGAAACGGGTCTCGCGTTCAAAAGCGAAGTGCCGAAATCAAGGTGCAACACGTCCCAAATATAATACCCGAACTGCACGACCAACGGTTTGTCGAGACCTAACTCGAGAAACACGGCATCATAGGTAGATTGCGATGCGCGCTCGCCGACGATGGCCAGCACCGGATCGATGGGCATCACGCGACCGATAATGAAAGTAACGAATAAGAGCCCAAGCATCGTGACGGCAATCGAGCCGATCGTCAGAGCAGTTGTCTTTATCCATGCAGGAAGAGACGCGTGCACGCGTCTCTTCCCATTGTCCTCTGTGAGGGCCATTTACTTTGTGACCTGCCAATAGGCGGCAGAGGTCACGGCCTGGCCGGTGGACCAGTCAGTCACGTTGTCCCGAAGCGCCGATTGCTCGATCTGCTGGAACATCACGACGAAAGGCGAAGTCTCGCGGAACTCGGCCTGAATGTCCTGATACATCTGGACACGGGCATCGCGGTCATTCTCGATCACAGCCGCTTCGACTTTTTCCGTCAAACCATCAGTATCCCAGCTGTTGCGCCAGGCCAGCAGACCGGTGGCCTGAGCCGCGTCCGAGTTGTCCGGATTGTAGGCAAACGTACCCGCATTTGTCTGCGGATCAGGATAATCAGGACCCCATGCGCCCAGATACACGTCGAGTTCACGCGCGCGATACCGTGCCAGGATTTGCTTGGCGGTGCCCACGGTTATGTTCACCTTGATGCCAGCCTGTGCAGCAGCATTCTGGAAGCTCTGCCCGATCTCGATGCGTTCCTGTGCTTCACGTACGCCAATCTCGACCTCAAGGTTTTCGACCCCTGCGGCAGCCAGCAGTTCCTTGGCCTTTTCGATGTTGTAGGAGAATGGGTTCTCCTCTGACGCGCCAAGATAGGTCGCCGGCAGGAAGTTCTGATGGATCGTGTATTGGCCCTTCAGAAAGCTATCCCGCATGCCTTCGTAGTCGATCAGATATTTGAAGGCCTGCCGCACCTCCGGTTTGGACAGCTCTGGGTGTTTCTGATTCAGTGCGATGTACATCAGACGGCCCTTCAGCTCGTCCTCGATCTTCACGCCCTCGACTTGGGACGCGCCAGCGATGTCTTCCGGGTTCAGGTTGCGGGCGATGTCCACATCACCGCGTTCCAACAAAAGCCGTTGCGACGCACTTTCGATGACATGGCGCACAATGACCCGCTCCATCGCAGGTGCACCTCCGTAGTAATCGGGGTTGGATGACAGGGTGACACTTTCATTTGGCTTCCAGCTGTCCAGTTTATAGGGGCCTGAACCTGCAGAGTTGGTCTTCAGCCACTCGTTGCCCATGTCGCCATCGACCTCGTTGGCCATGACGGTTTCCTTGTCCACAATTGCCCCGATGGTGGCAGTCAGGCAGTTGAGCACGAAGGATGTCGCATAGCGCTTGTCCGTTGTTATCATCAGTTTGTTGCCTTCGGCGCGGATTGTCTCGGCAGCGTTTTCGGCTGTGAAACCAAACTGTGTCAGAATGAATGCGGGTGTCTTGTTCAGTATGACCGCCCGCTGCAGCGAGAAGGCTGCATCTTCAGCAGTGACCGGATTGCCGGAGTGGAACGTCACCCCTTCCCGCATGGTGAAGGTGATCGTCTTTCCATCTTCCGAGACTTCCCAGCTCTCGGCCAGATCCGGTTTATATCCTGCAGCCAAATCGTTCGGATCAAGACTGACGAGGCGGCTATACACATTTCGGCTGATGTCAGAGCCAGCAAATTCGAAGCTTTCAGCAGGGTCAATCGTGGTGACATCGTCAATCCGGTGCGCAATCACCAACATGTTCGCTGGCGTCTCGGCCACCGCCGAAAAGGATGTTACGCTGACCGCAAGGCCTATCGCGACCCCGGTGAGCAATTTTGCAAAAGTATTCATTTGGTGTTTCTCTCCTTTGTCAGAATTTGGCGTGTTTTGTGCCCAGGCTATGCTCCCCAGGTTTCCTCAAGAACTCTAAGCCAGTTTTCATGGCAGAGCTTCGTCATCAAAGCATCGTCGTAGCCGTGCTGCCGCATGGCTGCCCGCAATTTCGGCAATCCGGCACTGGATTTAAGCGCTTCCGGTACAACCGCACCGTCGTAGTCCGATCCAAACCCGACACGATCTTCGCCAAGTGCCTCAATCAGATGGTCAAGGTGGCGGATCATTTCTTCCAGCGGGACATCAGACAGCATCTTACCATCCGGGCGCAAAAACGCCGCCGCATAGTTCAGGCCCACCATACCATTGCTTTCGGCAATCGCCGCAAGCTGTTTGTCGGTCAGATTCCGGGAATGTGGGCAAATTGCGTGAACGTTGGAATGCGTCGCAACCAAAGGCTTGGTTGAATACCGCGCCACATCCCAGAAACCCGCCTCATTGAGATGCGAAAGGTCCACCATGATGCCAAGCTCATTGCATCGTTTGACGAGGCGCAGTCCGTGATCCGTAAGGCCGGATCCCGTGTCGGGAGTACTGGGGTATCGAAAGGGTACGCCGTGACCAAACATGGTCTCCCGGCTCCAAACCGGTCCCAGGGACCGCAACCCCGCCTGAAAAAGCACTTCAAGAGTGTTCAGATCAGGGTCAATCGCTTCTGCGCCTTCTATATGAAAAACCGCTGCCAGCTTTCCTGAATCAAGGCAACGCCTGATCTCCTTGGCCGAGCGGCAAACAGTCAAGGCGTCCTGCTTTTCCAACTCGAACAGGATCGCGGCTTGGGACATGACTATGGGAAAGGCATCTTCCCAATTGATTGGATCGGGCAACGGAAGATCATAGGCATCCTTCGTCATCTCCGCGAACGTTTTATCGGCATCCATCGGCGACGGTACAAAGACCGCAAAGAAACCACCGCCGAAACCGCCCGATTTAGCCGAGGGCAGATCGATCGCACCTTCATCTCCCGTCAAGAAGCGTTCGGCGGCTGTCGCTTGGCCAGCTGTGAAGAGTTTCAGAAGCACATCATTGTGCCCGTCGAAAATGGCTGGGTTGGTTGTGTGTCCCAAAGGTGGCAGTCCCGAGCAATGACAACCTGTGCATCTTATTCCATAAAATCTCATGAACCAGATTTCAAAGAATGAATAAATATCATAGGATGATGATGTTATCAAAGGGGTCTCATGGCAGGACGAACTTGGCACAGCCTTCCAGAGTATGAGGCGCTACGCGCGCTCATGGAAAGCGGCACGACATCGAAAGCGGCTCTTCGACTGGGGCTATCGCAATCTGCGATCAGCCGGTCCATCGCGAGCCTCGAGGCCCGCCTTGGCCGGATCTTGTTCGAGCGGGATGGAGGACGCTTGCGTCCAACCACTGAGGCCGCCCAGTTGAACAAGCGACTGGACCCGTTGTTCGAAGCGCTTGATCGCATTGATGGCCCGACCGAACCCGCACAGGAAACCTTGCGTCTGACCGCCCCACCCACCTTTGCCCATCGATTTCTTATCGGGCACATCGCGAGTTTCTTACGCGCAAATCCCCACTTCTTCGTAAGCCTTGAGGTTGCGTCCTCGGAAGATGTGATCAGGAGGATTCAGGAGGATCGGTCGGACCTGGGATTGTCCGGCGTGGACCTCACCCGAGAAGGGATCAAGCTGACGCCTTATCGAAACTCCGAAGCAGCATGCGCGATGCCCAAAGACCACGAGCTGGCCGGATTCGATGTGATCAAACCTGAAGATCTGCATGGTCACCCGCTGATCGCTCTGAGCCACCGGCATTCGCGACGGGCGCAGCTGGAGAAAGTCCTGACCAATCGCCGAAGCATCCCGCACATCGTCGCTGAGGTTTCCACTTCCTTTGCTGCAGTGGATCTCGCCCGGACCGGTCTCGGTGTCACGGTCATCAATCCGTTCCCTGTCGCGCAATATCGTTCCGATGACGTCATCTTTCGCAAATTCGCGTCACCGATCGAATACCGTACATATTTTGTGACTTCGGATCACAAGCCGACGCCCGCGATAGCCCGCGCTTTCATCCGACACCTGAGGCTTCACACCGCGCAGACCCCGTTTACTCAAGCAACTTAGGCATGCGTGGGTCACTTGATGGCGTAGGAGCCAGCGGTCCTTGCGTGGTTTGGTGGCAACGGGTTAACGGTGTAACTCTCTGAAATGGACAGAGCCCTTCACTCCACTTCACGAAAAGTGGCAGTCCTTGTATGGTGCCGCGCTTGCTGTAAGCAACTATGTCCGTTTCCAGTAGGTGGCGACATAGCGTTGTGCCTTTGGATGGTGCGCGATCTCATCACAGTTGCGCAGCGCATTGATTTGTCCCGCATCAGCAGCGGCCCATACATATCCGCCCATGCAGTCGGATGCAGCAGACGACACCGCTCTCACGAAATCATCCGGACCGACCCAAGCCGGTGTCAGACCGACGTGATGTGGCACCGGATAGTCTTGCTGTTTCGCGTAGCTTAACAGGATGACCTTACCGCGTGTCTGTCCTGGCAAGCTTTCGATGATGCGCGAAATTGCCGGATAGGCGGTTTCGTCCCCAGCCAACACAACCCGAGCAGCATCCAGAACGCCGCCACCGCCCGGTCCAATAAGCGCAACCGAAGTACCAGAAGCCACACCCACAGCCCACTCCGACGCTTGCCCGCCTTCGTGTAAAAATACATCTACGTCAATCTCGGCCTGACGTTGAGCGCGCACTGTATAAACAGGTCGGTGCAATGCTTTGTCACCTTCTGGCCAGCGGGTCGATCCATTGGCCGCCAGCGTTGGCCATTCTGGTGCTGGGTTATCTGGGCGGGGCAGGACAAAACGAAAATGAATGGCCCGATCACCAAAACTGTCTGGTTTTGACAAGACCAGAGTCAGGCGTTGAAACGAAGCAGACAACCGCGTTGCAGCCTTGACTTTGGCAAACTGAAAATTGGGCGGTCTAAGCCCATCCTGCACCGCATCCGACCACGCGATCTGTGCTGCCACATCCGGTTGGAAATCGGCTATGTGTGCAACCAGACTGTCCCGCAGAACATGCAGATTGCCCGCACCATCCGCTTCGATCTCAATCCGGAAGCCGTTTGCACTACGGTCAATGATGCCAAACGCACCATAATCTGACTTGATCCTAAGACGATTTTCTCCTTGTTCCAGAACTGGAAGCCCATGTTCCGTTGCTTCGTTCAGCATCAGTTTCCGCATGGTGGAAAAACCCAAACCATCGATGTCAGAATACACTTTCATAGCGTTCTCTCAGAGTGGGATGACATGTGGCGCACCATCTGCCGGTCCGGCGATCATGTGCGGCCGGACGTCATGGATTGCGAATAGGCAGGCCCCGGTTACGTGGTCCTGCGGCCCGTTGTGACGGGCAATACCATCACCAAGATGGGCTACGGCAAGGTCCGCGAAACGCGCTATCCTCATCGCTCCGGCCTCGATCTCTTGTCTCGGCAGAACAAACTGTCCTGCGATATTTGAGAACACCGCCGACGCAGCCCGACAACGGGCTCCCTACGCGCCGGGTGGCTTGCGTTACCCTGTGCAACCGACCGGACAAGATATGGCTCGCGAAACCTTGGCTCGAAGACCCAGGGCAGAACAAAAGCAGTCAACAAAGTTGTAGAGTGCAACTCCACCGCAGCGCACCTCTTCTCATTGGCATTGAGATTATGTGGCTGGCGAACATCGCGGGCTTGCTCCGAAGATATGCCTGCCCCGGGAGCGCTTGACTAGAGTGAATCGAATGTCATTGGACAGACAACCAACAAGACAAACTGGAACCCGGCTGCCATCTCCACGTTGAACTGCGTGAGATCGCAGCGGGTCTCTGCCGACTTGGGATGAACCTGTGTCGCTCATACATTTTGTGGCTGCAGTGGACGTGTCTAGCCAGGGTCGATTAGTTCTCATGCCGCGTTAGCGAAGAGGTCGGCAGGTCTAGCGGCGACTGCCTCCCTGCCGCACTTGCCTTGTGCGGCGCGCCCCGCAATCCGCGTGCTCGATGAGACCGTCAGTGGCGACGGCCCCACGTCTTCTTCATGGAAAAAGAGGTGCGAATATTCTGCTCTCACTACAGAAGTCACCTATGTGTTCTAGCGCTACGTCCCAGAGACACTCTTTACTCAAAACTGCAAAACTCTTCTCGGTGCGATCGTTCGGCGCAGATGCTTGAAGGCTCGCTCGTCCAGTTCCACTTTGACAAAGGATCGGGCCCAAGCGCGTGGGACTGATTTAGATCCGCGCTTGCTCCCGCTCAACGATAGCTTTCAACTTCGGCCGGTTGGCACAGCGTTCTGACCAAGATTGAACCAAGGGCCGGTCCGACAAAGCTTCCGGGAGCCATTGAAATGGGCTCGATAGCAGCAAGTCGATCGCAGAGTAGTTTTCTCCCAGCAAGTAGGGTTGACCGTTCAAGGCATCAGTCAGGCGGTCCATCATTGTATCGAGATCGCGGAAGGTGGCTTGCATGGCAGGATGCTCGATCTTTGCCCAGTCGAGAACCAACACCGGTTCCATTACGCCTTGATAGTAGAACAGCCAGCTCAAGAATGCCCCGCGTTGTGGGTGTCCAGCCGGACGGCCAAGGCCCGACTTTGGGAACATATCCGTTAGGAAGGCGACGATTGCGCCACGCTCCCGAACGTGGTCATCGCCGTGAACCAGGTAAGGGACCTTCTTTTCGGGATGGGGGTTGCGCGAGTCCGGGCCTCCTCCACCGTCTTGTCGGGGGATATTGACCTCAACCACTTTGACGCGGTCGGAGACACCCATCTCCTCAATTAAGGCGACGATGGATGTCGAACGAGAGTTTGGAGCGTGATAGAGTGCCGGCATGAGAATATCCTAAAATTGGTTTCTGCCTCGCAATACCAACGCCCTGTTGCCATCCTCCGACAATAGGGACAGAGCCCACCGTTTCTGGCGCGTCGCTGCCTCGCCGTGCCAGCCGTTTGGTCCGATGACGACAGCACGTTCAAAGAAGGAAACGAACCTGCCGAAGCGACAACTGTGTTTGGGCACGGCCATACTGTACATCTGTCGTGCATTGATAGACGCTGGCGCAGACTAAGGGCTGTGTGACTTACCCTGCACACCGGCGGCAAACGGCTCGGCCGTGACCGCAACGGCGGGAACGCCAAGAGAGCGGCTAAGGCTTTGATGGAATACAGGCACAATCTTTAGGGTTGCATCCTCCCCTAAATGCTGTCGGCCCTGATTTCTGTCGGGGTGTAGGCGGCACCATTTAAACGACCAACTGAAAATCTGAACCCTGAAAGGAGTGTCAAAATGGCTTTTGGCATAACGAACACTGTTGCCCTGATCACAGATGCAAATCGCGGCATCGGCAAGGCCGTCACCTAAGGCTTGCTGGACGCCGACACTAAGAAGGTTTACGCCGCCGTACGCAGCCTCGGATCCGCTAACGGCCGTATCGAAAAGTGTGGCGCGGATCAGTCGGCTCGGGAACCGTTCGGGGAACGAAGACTGTGTTTGCGACCTGCCGCGTGGGCAGAATGCAAGATGTAGACCATTGTTAAAAAAGAAGTTGTGTTCCAGAGCCTGGTTCAGCGACGACCTTTGCGACCTTCTGGTACATGCTTCGCCAGAAAGCGCGAGATTTCGCTCATGCACACCTGCCAGGCCGGCTCATCGCCAAGAATGATGTGGCTTTGGCTGTCCAAAGTCACCAGCTCTGCGTTTGGAATGTTGGCCGCCAGTTCGCGGCCACACCTCAAGGGAATACGCTGATCGTCACGGGCATGTAGGACCAGTGTGGGTGTCTGAACCTTGGGCAACAGATGACGGATGTCGATGTCGCCGAACGCCTCCTGAAAGCGCACAGCGTTTTCTGGCGATGTCGTTCGGCGCTGGAAATCATCGAACCACGCCAGACGTTCAGAATCTGCGTTCGGCATGAAAGTCTGCGAAAAGATGTGGCGATAAGCGGGGTTCGATGTACCCCACCCGTGCCGAGTCAGCGTTAGAACAGCCTCACGTTGTTCACGTTCCTCAGGCGACAGGCCAACGCGCCAGCCAGCAGCATAACCACCAATCAGGATCATAGCAGAGACTTTCTCCGGATGGCGGATCGAATATTCAATCGATACAGCGCACCCCTGCGACAAGCCCAACAACGGAAACCGGGTCAGGCCCAAATGGTCCACAACCGTCTCGAGGTCTTCCAAGAAAGCCGGAAAGCTGATCTCCGGGACATCCCAGTCCGACAAGCCATTGCCGCGTTCGTCATACCGGACGAATGTGTGGTCCGCAGCCAGAGCGTGAAACATGTCTGCCCAGATCGGGCTTTCCCAGTCCAGCTCCAGATGGTTGAGCCAATTGGCTGTTTTCACAAGAGGTGGGCCGTTGCCGACTTTGGCATAGGCAATTTTGACCCCATCGGATGCTTTGCAAAAGCCGATGGACTGACGGGTGCGCACAGGCTCTAGCGGATCGCGTCGTGGTTCGATCACAGCACTGTCGCCCATCAGGGCCGTGTAGTCGCGGGCCACGATTGCTGCTTCATCCTGAAGCCCCAGATCAGTCAGCTTTTGCGACAAGAGGCGAGGAGCCTCGTGCGAATAAGGGTCGAGCCGCTGCCATCGGCGTAGCCATTTCACCGCGTCCTGATCACTCACATCCTCGGCCGTGACCATGCGCTGAAAGATACGGGGCCGCAGGCTATGAAGTTGTTCGCGCTCGCCCATCAACCACAACGCGTAGTCATCGTTGCGTGACAGTTCCAGCCCCATGAACGGCCTGTGGGACAACAACTCGGCGACCTCCACCAAGTCAGCGCTGGAGGGGTCAGCGGCATCATGCACAGCCTGGACATGGTGCACATCAAGATTGATTAGATCGGCATCAATCAGCACAGAGGTGCCAGGGGTTTGCAAACACGTTGCATGTGTGTTGAGTGCCTGGCGCAGCTTAGTCAGCGACCAACGCAGCGATCCTTTGGGGTCGTTGGTGTCGGGAAAGAACAGCTCGCACAGATGTTCTCGGCGGTGCGGTTGGCCGGTCACGGCCAGATAGGCCATGAGCGCAACGGTCTTGCGGGACTGCACGAGCGGCACCACTTGGCCCGATATTCTGACGGACACCTCGTTTATCAGGTCGATCTGCAAACGCTCAGACATACAGCATCATACGCCTACGGACCAACGCCGCGGCGATCAGGCGCGCACTCGCGCCCCCCGGTCAGAGAATTCTGTTTCATCGCCCTCACCCAATCGTTCGCTGCGATGGCCTTGCTGTCTTGCCCCAAGACCCGAGGCGCCCACTCTCTCTGGAAAGCGAGCATCCCGGCTTTGTGCAATCGTTGCAAGACTTTAAGCGCGGCGCCTGCGTCCATGGTGCGCTGGGTGTCCCAAAAACCCGCACTGAAATCAGACCATTTGCCCCGTTTTGGGGACTAACAACTACTAGCACCCTTTAGGAAAGGAGCCAGTGATAGCCGCAGGTGACCAAACACTGATCAAGGCTTTTTTGAAGGAGTATCAGCTGACTGACACTGTGCTGGGGCCGGCCAAGTTGGCCATCTACAACGCGTTCGAGGAAGCACTTGATGCGCGGCGGGCCGGCCGCAAAGCCGATACCAAGAAGTGGTTCGCGAAGGTCATCACCGAAGTGGACGGTCTGGGTGTCTACGGCGATAAGAAAATGGCGGCCTTTACCCTCCTTGCCAAGAATTTCCTAAAGAAGCACGGATACTTCAGCTATTCAGCCGCGTTCAAGAAGCGCAAAGCGGAACTGGCCAAGCTGACGAGTATTTTCAAGAAGAAAGGTGGACCGGCAGCCAAGAAAGCCAGTGAAACACTGCACAGTTCGATGATGCGCTCGGGCGAGATCCCGGCGGGCACAGCATTTGCCGACTTCGAGGATCACCTGACAAAGTCGTACAAGGACATCCCAAAGTTCTCGAACGCGAACGAGAAAGCGGTGAACGCGGTGAAATGGCCGGGCGTCATGCGGGAATTCGCATTGCCCAAGGGGGCCGAGAAAGACCTCAAGGAATTGGGCGCTTCCATTGTCAAGAACGGCGCCGTGAACAAAAAGACCATAACAATGGCAAAGGCCATCCTTGCAGAAGCAGGGAACACCGACAAAGCCGGTATTGAACTGGTCATGGCGGTTTCCGACAAGGTCGTCATGGAATTGATGTAAGCGCTGCAAAGGTGCACGAATGAAGGTCCGGCGCTTCGCGCGGGGCCTTTTTGTTTTGCTTGCAGTCTCAGGAAAACGGGCAAAGGGCACATGGATCCAGCGGATCCATGTCGAGCACAAGTTGCAAGGAGGCGCTGAGACCCAGCATCAAGTTGGCGACCGGCAAGAACCCGATCTGTGGCATCGAAAACCCCATCAGCGGCGCGAGTATCGACGGCGACACCATCCCCTCACCCAGCTGTATCGACTCGAGCGACGGCAACGCGTCAAGCTGAGCATTCAGCGCCAGAGCGGGCATTGGCGGCATCGGAAAAGGAAGCGCTCCCCAGAACCGCATCATCGCGCGAATAGGCGCGAGCCCGGCCCCCATCAGTCCAGGATCGCCAAAGGCCATCTTGATCGTTGCCAACGCATTCAAGACCAGAGCCAGCTTGGTGAGTTGAGGGAGCGTGATACCCAGTTGAGGCGGCCGGACGCTGGCCAGACGGTGCAGCGCACTAAACAACCCCGGGAAGGATCCATCATCGCCCAAGGTCGGCAACTGAAATGTCTCGGTCAGCGAAAACAGGCTCGGTAGCCCTAACAGGAGGCGCGCCATGTGCAACTGCGGCATAGGCATGGACATCCGGAAATGATGGCCCGGATAACTGACCCGCGGCATGGTATAGGACATATCGAACGGATCGATGCCAAGGGCCCGCAAATCCAGCACCAGCCGGGCCGCAAGGGCAAAGTTCAAGAGCGGCCCGATCTTGAGCGAGGTGAGCCATCCTAGGTGCGGCCAGACATGCGTCATCATCGTGTCGCCCATCTGTTGTAGCGACAGTTCCAAGGCGGGCAAATCCATCAGTGGAAATGTCCCCGCCACAAGTGCCAGCATCGGGGCGATCTGGAAGAGCCCGGAATTCGGCATGGATATGGTGGGCAGATTGAGGTTGCCCAGATAAGCTCCAATCTGCATGTCCAGCCGGTTCTCAGGCGTGATCGCAGGCAGAGCGACGGCCAATTGCATCTGCAGCGGAACCTGCGGCAAGGCCATGGAAAAACTGGGCCGGATAAACGTTGGGATCGCGGCGGCAGGTTGTTTACAGAAACAGACCATTTTGAATCTCTCCTCAGATATCGACCACGATGACGGAAATGTTGTCGGCAGCCCCGCCTTCGAGCGCGACGCGCATCAGTTCGTCGGCCAGGGTCTCAAGCGCTCCCTCTTGCATGAACCGCTTCAGTGTTGCTTCGTCGGCATACTTCGTCAGCCCGTCAGAGCAGAGTAAGAACCGGTCGCCAGAGGCAATCTCACCGCGGCGCTTTTCGATCCCGGGCTCAGATCCCACACCCACCGCGCGGGTAATCTGATTGCTCTGGGCATGATGTTCGGCCTGGTCCCAACTTAGCTGACCAGCGGCCACCAACTCGCCGACGACAGAGTGGTCCACGCTGATCATTTCCAGCGTTTCGCCGCGTAAGCGGTAAAGACGACTGTCGCCTGCCCAAAGGCACAGAAAGTGATCACCCGCCAGAACCAGCAACACCACGGTCGTGCCGATGATGGAATTCCCGCGCCGTGCAGCTTCCGCTTGGATGTCGTCGTGTGCTTGATGCAAGGCCTGACGGATAGCGCTCGGCAAAGCTTCTGGCGGAAGCCCCCGTGCAAAGCGGTCAGAGCGTCGATGACTGTTTGGCTGGCAAAGTCGCCGCCCTGATGGCCGCCCATCCCGTCCGCCACAGCCCACAGTCCAAGATGCGGCAACGCCAGAATTGCATCTTCGTTGACCGGTCTGACCAGGCCCATGTGGGTCTTGGCGCTATACTTTCGGGTCGGAGCTTTGGATTGGGACATATCAGGCCTCCGACCCCGCCAAGGCAGCTTGGGTCCAATAAGATGCGTCGGGATCAAACAGAGCGGCGGCCTCGTCCGGGCGTGTCGGCACCTGTGGAGTAATCATGACGCGGGCTTGATCCATGACGGTCGTGATCCAGAGCGACCCGACACCTTGTCCAAGGCCCGCCGCATGCGGCAATGGGCTGAGGCTGGGCAATTGCGCAAGGCGCGCGTCAAGGGTGGAAGGGCCGCCCTCCCCCTCAATCATATCGAGCGCAATCGCCTCCAACCGTTCGGCCACCGGTTGCAGAGCGAGGTAGGCAGCGACAGGCGGCAAATCCGTAGCCGCCGCAATGCAAAACGGAAATCGGCGCCCAACCCGGTCAAGGCTTGGCATCAAGACGCCCGTGGCCCCATGCGATGCCAATAGCCCCGGTGCAATGCTGAACCGCCAGATCGGAGCGCACAGATACGCGCTTTGCCAGTGGGTTTCGCCCACCATCTCGCTGGCCACAATCAGCATCCTTTGCATCCAGGCATCCCAACCCGATACGAAGGCAGCAGACAGCCCCTGGCGTAGGAAATCGCCAGCAAAGGGCAGTTTGCCGTAGTAGCCAAAAGTCATATCCGTGCCCCCACTACAAAGAGGTTGGGCAGCTGAACGTGCTGAGAGCGTCCAGTGTAAACGGGTTCAACACAGACCCGGCGCGCAGCTGAAAGATCGCGATCCGCCCGCCGACATTGAACACCACACGGTTGCGGTCGCTCACATTCGTACGCCGCACCTCCGCTGCATCCAACAGTCGAAAGAGCGCCCAAGGTCCGTCATGAGTGACATCGTTGCGCACGTCCGAACGCGTAGGCGTGAATGCCACACGGGTCCGCGTACCTTGTTCCCCGGGCCACCGCAGCGCACTCGCCTGGGGCGGGCCATGGGCATAGCTCACAGTCTGACCGCCTGTTTCCAACGTCACGCGCTCAACGTTTGGATCAAGTGCGGAGGGCGTAATTTCCAGCGTGATGTCTGGCAAGCCGGGGGCAACAAAAAAGCTGTTCTTGATCTCGTCGGCGCGCTGGAACTGCTGCACAACCGAGTTCGAAACGCCCACATCAATCCCGTTGACCCGACGCACCTGCCAGGGGTTTTGTGATGTGTCCACAAAGCGGGCGAGGTTTTCGTTAAAGAACGTTTCCATCAGTCCACTGGGGCCAAATAGGCGACCGAAGTCCTGCAAAGCGACATCTGCCGGCGCCTGTCTATTGAACGGATAGCGGTCATTGATGGCGCGCGTGCAGAACGGCAGAACCTCGGACTGCCACTTGGCGTTGATCTCGGACCGTGCGCCACCGATTGCGGCCCCTGCAGACGACTGAACCACCTGTGTTGCCCAGCGCTCCATCGGAGCTGGCATCCGCCCGATCTCAGCCTGAAGACGGGCGGGTGCGTTCTGGCTGTCCCCAAGGAGTGCTGTGCCAAGGTTCTGGCCCAGCGACAGCCGGTTCAATTCATTATAGACATCCGTCATCAGTTGGATAATGCGGTCAAGTTCGGATGGTCCTTCGGTGCGGTCTGTCAGGCGGTGGATTTCCTGAAACCGATCCTCGACGAATTGACCCGGCGCAACAGGCTCGGCATCCGGGATCTGTTCAAGCGTGCCGCGCACAGCGTTAAAAAAGTCTTCTGCATCGACGCTGATGCTACGGACCACTTCCCCGATCGCAAATTCCTGCGCTTCAGCTGCGGCTACGCCTGTGACCGCAGCAACCGAGGGTAGGACCGTCAATCGTGTCTGCTCGGTCACGCCCTCAAGCAAGTTGCGCAAGGGCGAGATGGGGCCGGACAGGATGTTGATGACGTCAGTGGCCTGACCAAGGTTGGTCATTGGCAGAACATCAATATCCGCCAACAGTTCGTCATAGCGTGCAACAAAGTCCGTCTCGTAAAGGGCCAGCACATCCCGGCTGATCAGCGCAAGCGCTTGGGGGCTGTTTTCGATCTGGCCGCCGGGCCCAAGGATCAGGCTGTCACGTTGAATACGCTCGGCGGCGACGAGGATCTGAGGCAGGAAAAAATCATAAAAGCCCGCGCGGGTGTACACGCCCTCGATTCCGCTGGTGAGCGGTCTTCCCGACGGGCGCACCAGTACACGCGATGCAGCAGGTCCGCCCACTTCCGTGATCCGGAACGGCGCCAAAGCCTGTGCTTCAGGCGAGGTGACGATACTGACATAGACGCGCTCGGAAATAGGGGTTTCGGACAGGATCGCCTGCACTTGCGCGACCAGCGGGCCGTTCAGGGCGATTTCCTGCATGGGTTGGCCAAGCAGTTCGGCCAGATGTCCTTGCAGGTCCGCTTGAAGGCTGGGCTGACCGGGAAACAGGTTTTCCCAATCATCGGCCAACCATGCTGAGACATGATCCGCGTCCATCGGCACTTGCAGGCCAAGCATCATGTAGGTTTTCAGAGCCTCGAACAGGCCAGCACTGTCGTTGAGGTTGGACTGCATCATGTCCTCGAGCCGAACCAGCAAGCGCGGCAGCATCAGGGAGTTGAGAGCCGCGCGGTAGCTTTGCGCGGTCTCCGTGCCGATCAAATCGCCCTGATACAGGCCATAGGTCAGCGCGCGTGGCGGCTCGGGATCCGTGGCAGCCGGATTGCCGGGCATATCGCGCAGAATATTCAGCGCGGGCGCAACCGGTGCCAGATCACTATCAGAAATAGGACTTTGCGGGATGTCGGCGGCAAGGACCTGGAAGGTCGAAATCTGCTCGCTGGTCTGCGCAATCAAGCTCCGATTGCCCATAAAACTGTTCAGAAGAACACCGAAAACCAAGGCAAAGGCCGCCAAACCCGTCGCGATTGAACCGCGCGTGACCCACCGCGTACGCCGCTCAACCGCATCATCTCGCGAAACAAGCCCCGCCTCGCCAAAGATCACGTCCGTCATCAGCCGGGTCAGGAAAAAGCTGCGCCCCTGCCCCTGGCCGGTCCCGATGGCTTGCCGCCCGATGCCAAAGTTGCGCGACATCCCGGCCATGAGCCGATCGATGGGCATACCCTCTTGTGTGCCAGAAGTGAAATAGACTCCACGCAACAGCAGCGGATCACTGTAGCGGCTTTCCTGGAAAATCTCGCCCAGAAACGTTTCTGCGGCATCGCGCAGGCTAGCCATCTGGGTAGCAAAACCTGCGATCAAAGTGCGGCGCTGAAAGTCTGTCTCAGCCTGTATACGTTCCAGACTGTGATCGCTGAGCCGCGCCACCAACCCGTCGAATTCCGTGCGAAAGCTCTCGGCAACGGGCGCAGCTGCGACCTTGTCGGTGGCCAGCGGCAAGGTGATGCCCCAGACCTGTTCACGCTCCTTGCTGCCCAACCCATCAAAGAATTCCTGGAAGCCTGCCACCAGATCGGCCTTGGTCAAGATGACATAGACCGGAAAGCTGACACCAAGCCTATCGCGCAACTCTTGCAACCGGACGCGGATCGCCTGAGCGTGGGTTGCGGCGGTGACCTCATTCATTTCCGACAGGTCCGACACACTGATCGCAACCATTGCACCGTTGATCGGCTGACGACTGCGGTACTTCTTCAACATCTCAAGAAATCCGGCCCAGGCACGGCTGTCCGCTGAGGCGTTGCTATCCTGTGTGGTGTACCGGCCAGCCGTATCAAGAAGAACGGCGTCATTGGTGAACCACCAATCGCAATTCCGGGTGCCACCGACGCCTCCGACCGCTTCTTTGCCGAGGCTGTCGGCCAGCGGGAACTTGAGGCCCGAATTGACGATGGCCGTGGTTTTGCCCGCGCCTGGTGGACCAATCATGATGTACCATGGCAATTGATAGAGATGTCTCTTACCGAACCATCCGCCCGTCCTGCTTTTGCGAAGGGTATGCAAAGCCGTTTTGAGCCGCGCACCGATCTCGGCCAGCTCGGAGCGCACTGCCTCGTCTTCGGCGGTGTCCTCGGCCGCTTGTTTGGCGATCTCTTCCGATATCTGGGTTTCGCGTGACCGGCGGCTCAGGAGGATGATCAACACAAAGATCGTTGTGGCGGCGAGGATCGACAGCGTGGCCGCCACCCGGTCAAGGACCGTATCGAAAGGTCGCACACCCACAATCTCAACCAACGGGCCGAGGTACCACAAGGGTCCCAGAAGCAAGGCAGCGGTGATGGCCACGATGCCAATGGGCGAAAGGATGACGTTCACGAAAAAATTGCGGATCATGGCTCTAGCCTGCCTTTACAAGAATGACGTCAATGCGACGGTTCCGGGCGCGCCCTTCAGGCGTATCGTTGGTTGCGATGGGGTCGTTATCCGCGCGCCCCTCAGCGGTGATCCGGTCCGGGTCGCTAAGGGTCGTGACGATCTTTTCCATCACCGCCTCGGCTCTGGCGAGAGACAAGGCCAGGTTCGACGGAAAGCGTGCGGTGTTGATCGGGATATTGTCAGAGTGCCCTGCCACGATTATCCGACCGTCCTCAGGCTCCAGCGCGGCGGCGACGCGGTCGATCAGCGGGCGAACCTCTTCGCGCAAGACATCAGAGCCTGAACCGAACATGCCCTGACCGTTGATCCGAACCAGAACTGTATTGCCGTCGCGTGTGACCGTCACCAGGGACGCGGCGATTTCAGGGGCCAGAAAGGTGCGGATGCGGTCGAGATCGCTAACCTGCTCGGGTGCGGGCAGCGGCGGTGGAGGTGGCGGCGGTGCTGGCCGCGCAAGCGCAACAGGTCCGCTAAGGTCTAGTGCGAGGATCTGGCCACGAACCCGCTCTGTATCAAGGCTCAGCAGGAAGGACAGGACAAAGAACGCGAGCGCCGCAAGCGCAGTCGTTAATCCGGCCAGCAACCACACCGGCATCCAGATCGACAGCACGTGATGCGCCACTTTAAGGCCCCGCCACTGCGGCGAAAGATCGGGCTCTGCCCGGCCCCGCTGTGTCCGGATAGTCCGCGCCAGCCCATCGCGCACGGCCAGATGCTTTTCCGTACCCCGCGCAGCGACCCGTAAACGTCCTTCGAACCCGAGGCTGAGGCACATATAGAGAAACTCGAGCAAATCCCGATTGCTGCCAGGATCGGTCTGCAACCGATCAAGAAGATCATAAAATCGCTCGCCGCCATGGGTCTCCTTGTGAAAGGTGCCGACCATGCTTTGCTGAGCCCAGATGCTGTTGCCGCCCCACGGCGTGTTCAGAACCACGTCATCGACCGTTGCACAGATGGCGTAGCGCGCCACTTTGACGATCTGACCAGGCACGCCCGCTTGTGACGCGCGATCTTCGAAGGCGCGAATTTCTGAAACAACGCTCTGGCGCAGCTGGGCTGGATTGGCATGTTGCGCGCGGTTGCGGATGCGTCCGACGAGCTGAAACAGATGCGAGGCTGCGGCGCAAAGCGGATTGAAACCGGCAAGAACATCTTGCGACTGAGGCATCTGCGCAACAGGTCGTGCCGCAGTGGTCATCGCCGGAGTTCCGACATTGGGCGCAGGTGCAGTCTGGGGCGGAGAGGGCATAGGCTCGGGAAGCCGCCCGCCCGGATTAAGTCGGATCACCGTTTTGTCGGTATCTGTGGCTTCCGCGAAAGGGTCATCCTTGGTCATCTTCATCTCTCCTGCACGGGTCCGCATCAACGGATCGCCCACAGCTCCATCTCAAGATCCGGGAACTCGCCCGCCACATGAATCGCCAGCCCACCGGAGTCGCGCATCTGCTTCCAGTACGGATTCGTACGGTCGAGCTCGAAGTAGACAACGCCAGCGTGATAAGGCACCTGACGCGGCGCCACGGGCAAGGCGCGCAGATCAACACCGGGCAATGCGGAGTTCACCAACTGGCGGATTTCCTCCACCGGTCCCAGTTTGGCCTGCGAAGCGAAGTGCCGACGCACGCTTTCAGGCGGCACACTGGCCTTGGCGGCCAACACGAAATTAGCGCTGGTCAAAAGCGACTTGTCCTCGACCATCGCCACAGAAACACCGTAGCTGCGTTCCTGAAGCGGAATTGCGACGGCATTTTGCTCAAGAACCATGCTGAGATTTTCGCGCAAGGCCCGGATCACAGGTTGGAACACACCGGTCAGGTCGGAGTGGCGATAGATTGGAAACTCCGGCGCAATCTTGTCTGCCGTCATGAATGTTGCCAACTGACCGGCAAGCCCCACGAGCTGCTGATAAATCTGCGCGGGGTGGGCATTTTCAATACTCAGCAGATGGCGGATCTGGGGCAGCGCCGCATTGACTGCGATCAGGAGGAGGAAATCAGAGATTTCAGCCACGCCCTTGGCCCCACCCGTTTGGCTGAGCCGACCAGACAGCGCATGTGCACGGTGGCTGACCAACCCCTCAAGCTCCTGAAGGAAGTCATGAAGCGGAGGTGCGGCGCGGGCATCTAGACATGACGCCATGAACCCTTTGTCGAGGACAACCTCGCCATCGGCCCGAACCTCGATGATGCGGGCAATCGGGATGGCAAGCCGATCCGTCAGTTCGTCCAAGTCCAACGCCAGCATCATCCGCAGTTTGCCAACGGCAAGGTCGACAGCTCGACGGTCGCGACCGGTGCTATCGGCGATCTCAACTTCGCTTGGCATATAGCGCGAGCGCGCTGCCGGATCATCCGTGAGGTCCACTTCGGTTGCGCCCTGGCGTCGTGTCGGTACCGTCAGAAAGACGACCGCGTCCTTCACCGTTTCCGGAACGTCAAGAGCCGCAGGATGGGCATCTACCTCGGGGATACGAAACAAGGCACCATCAGGGGTCAGGCCAGAGGCCGATGTCACAGCGATCTTGCCCAACCGCAACAGTTCGGTGTCGAGGGTCAGTTTCTGCACGCCCCAGGCATAGGGAGCGACAGAGCCGGCCACGCCGGCCACCAGGGCTTCCAAATAGCGATCTTGCTGTTGGAAATGGTGTGGCTGAAGGAACAGGCCTTCTTGCCACACGACTTTGTTTTGCCAGGACATCTTGGGGGGCTCCTTCGGGGCGCGTCAGCGAATAGCGATGCGATTGCCAGTCAGCGTCACCTGGACCGGGTTCGGTGCGTTTGGAACGAGGGGACGGACTGCAAGGAACGTGCCGTTGATATCGCGAAAGGCGGCTACTACCCCCACCGCAGCGGGTGCGTTGGTAAAGCTCTGGGCATCATTCACCGTTCGCCCTGGTGCAAGGCTGAATGGGCTTACTGCCACCAGATCACTGCCAAGCGCCGCTTCCGGTTCTTCAAAAACCGCGAAGAAGTCTGCGGAGCCGAAAGCTGCCGTGTCATTCAAGTAGTAGACTTTGACCTGCGCAGGTGCGCCACCGTTCATGTCCTCAGCCCCAATGATCGACAGGGCCACGGTCGTTGGTGCAGGGCCGCGCTCGGCACAGCCTGCAAGGGTCGCTAGTGCCATCGCGATTACGAGAAGTGTGGTTCGGTTGAACATGTCTTTCCCCTCAAAGCTTGGTGATCTGTTGTTCGTAGGCACGTGAAAACGCCTTGCCGAACGTGGACTGAAAGTCGTCTTCGGTCTGGCGGATCAGTCCTGAATGGTGACGCACGTAAGCGTCCCAGAGCTGCGCTTTTCGGCTGCTCAGAAACCCTCGCTTCTTTTCGATCCGTGCCGACACTTGTTCAGGTGCAAGCTGCGTCAGAAGGTCTGCCAGCGCTGCTTGCGTGCCGGTCATTGTGGCAACCTCGTGGGTTTTAATATCGTGCAGCACCTCGGCTGCGGCAGTTTCGGGGTCCTGATAACCGCGCCCGGCAGGTTTGAGCATCGCCTCGATGGCTTGCTCGACGCTGACAGAAAACTTCAACGGGTTGTTCTGATCCGGCTCGATCATCGTACGCGCCACCCGCATTTCGCTCTTGAGAGCGGCACGGGTCATCATGATCTCTCGCATGCCAGCGATCATTGAAGCCATCACCCGCCCCATCCGGCCCATCATCTCTTCGGTCTGTTCCGGTGCGATCTGCAGGCCTGTCACCCCAAGGCCTTCGAAAAAGGCCTGCACCGCAGCATCTGCGTCGGTGTTTTGTGATTGCGTTGGGGGCAATGGAGTTGGATCAGGCGCTGACTCGAGCGGCGACGTTTGTTCGGGGTCAACCTGAGGCGGTTCCTCGGCAGGCGGTGACACCATACTGTCATCCCAGTCGTCAGGAATGACCGCATTCATGGCTCGAGGCGGCACAAAATGGTCTTGCGCCGCAGGCGTGTGGTCAGGTGCACTCGCCCCCATCTGGGGTCCATCGTGTAGCAGCGCATCAACGGGATCACTGATCACGGACTGCGCAGCAGGGTTGGGCACACTCAGCAACGCGTCCAGAAACGCATTGTCATCATCGTGGCCCGCGCCCAACGGGTCCAGCTCGAGCTGGTTTTCATCATTGGTCGAAGCACCCGGCAGATCGGGCTCAGGATTGGTCGAGGCCGCATCCGCGGGCCCCTCGCTGATACTCACGACAAGCTCGAACTCACCAACAAGGATCACATCGCCCGCATTCACCGGCGCGGGTCCAGCCTCAAGTCGGTCGTCCTGGTAATTGAGGAACGTGCCATTGGTCGACATATCCCTCACGACAAAGCTGTCACCGCTCCGCTCAACGACACAGTGTTGTTTGGAAAGGTGGCGATCCGGATCAGGCAGAACGAGGTCGTTATCCTCGCCGCGCCCGACGGTGATCGTGTTGGCGATCATCGTTACTTCGAGAGTGACGTCATTCGGCAGGTTGGGATGATGTGCTTTCAAGGATAGGGACATGGTCATCACCCCCCGACCAGCACAGTCATGCAACCCATTACGATCGCCCCGCCATGGGCGCATGTATCCCCCATGCGAGCCTGTGGTTTCTTGCCGGTCAAAACGGTCATTGAACCTTTGGCCACGACGTCCGGCGGGCCGACGCAAACCGCCATGGCAGTGGCCGTGGCTGCGGGCATCATTCCAATCAGGACCGTCGGGGTCGGTGTCACGATAGGCCCGCCTACATGCGGCACCACACCGGTCAGCATCGGGCAGACGTGCATGTCTGCAACACGGGCGGCGGGCAACGTCATGACTGTACCTCGTTCGGGTTGGCGGTTGCACCAGTGCGTAGCGCGCTGGCGGTTCGTTAAGTTAGTGCCGCCTTGTCCGAATTTGGTTCAATCTGACCATTGCCGCCGCGCGCAATATCCAAACCGCGCTTCAAAAAGAGGGAGCCGCGCGTGGCCACGGCGGTCTCATCCGCAAAAAGCGCGATCAAAAGCATCCCATAGACCGCCGCGCCCACAGCGCCAGGCGGGGCCGGGTGATCATCGAATTCGCCAGGCCCCATCGTGCCATCGGCAAAGCAGGCTGCCATGGCGCAAAAGGCGGTATCGTCGTCTTGCTTTGCGGAGTCCAATGCTTCGCGGGCCGCAAGCCTTGTGTCAAAATCAGGTTGGCGCACCCAACCTTCAGCCACACTGACAGCACGGGTCTCTGCCCCCATTTCGCGCGCGGCAAGACAGGCCCACCAAGTCGCCTCGCGCGGCGGAAGAGTATGGGCCAGCACCTGCATCATGTCGAGCTGAGCGCCCTTGCCATGAAGCTCTTCCAAGATCGCGGCAGCGGTCGCACCCGCCGGGGTATCCAGTTCAGTCTGCAAAGTCACATTGTGCTGCGCAAGGATACGGGCTGCGGGTCCCTGGGACAGTTTGCGCAGATCATCAAATGAAGGCTTAGACATCGCGCGCGCCTCTAGTTGATCATGGTCAAGCTGCCCTTGACCATCAAAATGCCGGAGGACTTCAACTGGGTCATGCCGCCGCCTTCGAGCTTGAGCATGCCTTTGCCCTCCAGTGCCAGCTGACCACCAGCGTTGATCTTGGCCGTGGCTGCAGCCTTCACTTCGACCTGCGGTGCAGAAATCGTGATCCCGGACGGCGTCATCTCAATCTGCGCACCACCGCATTTAAAAGTGATCTTGGATTTCGCCGTCAGGCTCAGCGCCGCACCCACATCAATCTCTGCGCTCTTGGCGACTGTCAGGCCGTGTGCCCCGTCGATCTGCGTGTTGTCGTCGCCGCCAATCGTTTCCGTTTTGTCGCCATGGATCGTCTGTTTGAGCCACCCCTTGTCTTTGTGGGACAACCCAACCTCGATCTCGGCGTTGTTCTTGATGATCTGTTTGAAATCCCGCTCGGATTGCAAACGAACGAACTCGGCACCCTTCTTGTCCTCAAACACCAGCTCGCTAAAACCAACCCCACCCTTGGAGCTATTGGTCTTGATGCCCATCTGCGTCGCATTGCCCGGGAGCGGGAAAGGGGGATTGGTGTCTCCGTTGTAAACCATCCCGGTGATGATCGGGCGGTCTGGGTCGCCCTGTTCGAACTGGACAACAACCTCCTGACCGATGCGCGGGACAGCCATCATTCCCCATCCCTTGCCGCTACAGGGCATAGCCGCCCGAACCCAGCACGACGATTTTTCATCCCGTTTGCCGTCCCGATCCCAATGGAATTGGATCTTCACCCGACCGAATGTGTCGGTCCAAACCTCTTCACCGGCTTTGCCCACGACAACGGCGGTTTGCACGCCAGGGTTTTCTGGAGGTGGCGTTTGCTGCCCTGAGCGGTAGGGTTCGCGGGCGGGCTGCACTTCGATGTTGCAACGGTAGAGATCAGGGTTGGTATCGGCGTCGAAGCCCAACACCGGGCCCAGAATGGCCTCGACGATATCGCGGTCTTCCACCATCACATCGAGCTGGATTTGATGTCGGGCGCGAACAACGAGGTATGCACTGTTCTCTGCCTTGCGAGGGTGCTTGTTCAACCGGAATTTTGCGCCCACAGCCATCTGCCGGACACTGCCTACGGCTCGAGCCCTTTGGGTCTGGGCTGCAATTCCTTCAATTCTCACACGGGCCTGATACTCACCTGTCCCAGCGCTGTCATAGCGACCCGGGTAGTCATATATTTCATAGGATTTGTGCACGTGGCGCCCCTTGGACACCGACTTAACGCATGCCAGGTCTGTCTTGGGCTTTTCAAAATCATAGCTTTGCAACGACACTTTTCCGGGCCGTATCTGCTCTGAACCGCGCCATTCGTAGATATGATCCTCGTCCCGAAACATGTCGGCGGCGCGCACATAGTAATTGAGCTGTCCGTGGTCTGTCAGCGGCTCGTGGCTGCTGGAGTCGTCAGCGAGGATCAACGTTTCGCGGGCCTGATCATACTGGTGAAAGTGGTAAATGCCCTCCTCTTCCATCAGACGTGAGATGAAGGCGAAATCGCTTTCCCGGTACTGAACGCAGTAGGTTCGCTTTTCGAAAGGATGCTTGGTCTTGTCCTTGAAGTCCGAAAACCCGTGCGCACCAAAAACATCCTTAATGATCTCGATCACCGTTTTGTCCTGAAATATGCGGCAGTTCGTGGCTTGCGTCAGAAACCACAGCCACGGGCGCAGTTCGGCGCGGAAATACCCCTGGCTGCCCGATGCACCCAGAAATTCAGCTGACACACATCGCCCCTGAAAATAGCGGGTTTTCTTGTTCGGCGCATCCAAGTCGATCCGCAGTCGTTCGCCAACCAGTTTTTGAAGATCGAGGTCGAGGTCCGTGGACATGAATTCCACCGTCATCAGGGGGATTTCGCCCAAGGCCTCATCAATCTGCGCGCGTACCAGGTAGCCCTTGATGCGGTTGGGCAGGATCAGAGTCGCTGGGCGGTTTTCCAGAAGAATATCCTTGGACATTCAGCATACCTCCCGGCTGCATGGATACGCATGCGGGGTGAGGCTCACGCGCATCACAGATCCTCCATCAACGCGGCAAGCGCGGGATCCATGTCGTCGTCGTTGTCGTCCTCAGCGCCATCATCGTCGCCGAACCCGGCAAGCAACGCATCAAGGTCGTCGTCCGAGCCATCGTCGGCATCGTCAGCGTCACTTAGATCAATGCCACTCAGATCGCCGTCATCATCGTCATCGAAGCCCGCAAGCAACGCATCAAGATCATCGCCCGGGTCATCGTCGGCGTCACTTAGGTCAAGGCCGTCCAGATCATCGTCATCATCGCCACCGAAACCCATGTCATCGGCGTCTTCCAAGTCATCATCATCTTCATCTTGGGTAAATTGATCGTCATAGTCTTCTCCCGCTCCACCAGGGCGGGATGGGCTAAAGTCAATGCCGTCTTCGGGGTGATCCGATGCCTCCCGCGTGACATCGAGTGTGGATTTGACGCCGCCGAGACCAGTCTCGGCTCCCGCGCTTTGTCCCCACGGACCTGCCAACATACCAGGACCCAGACCCTGAAACGACCCTTGGCGAACCTCGGTGCGGCCTTTGATCGACAAGAGCGGGATGTAGCCTCGGGCGACCACGTCCGCCATCGTGCGCGTATTCAGCAGCCGCCGGGTGCACGGCAGGGCGATCTGATCGCCGTGCTGATCAGTGATGTGATGCAGCGGCAGATCGCCCACCGACATCACGTCGCCCAATTGCATCGCCTTGCCCTTTTGGTTCACCGTTTCGCAAAGCAGGATGGCCGACAGGACGACGGGGTTGGCCCATAGCATACCCTTGAGACCGTCGCGCAGGGTGAATTCCTCGAAATCAAAAGGATCCACAGGTTCGGTCTTCGCACCATAGGGCAAGCGAAGCAAAAACTGTGGTGCAACCAGGCCGATATATGACGCTTCGGGCATCGCGCGCAGCCCATCCCAGGATCGGGCCACGAGCGGATGGCGCTCGTGTTTGGGTGTATCCAGGAAGTTCTCGGACATTGCTGTCAGGAAAGGCGCATTCATCCAGTCACTGATCTTGGCCATGCGCGCCAACAGATCTGCGTGGGGTGGCGTCTCTTCCAGAGTATAGAGCCCGAAAATCGCCGACAGTGGGCCTTGGGCATCATCGAGGCGCGGCTCTTCAGCGAGCATTTGAAAGAGGCCGGTTTGAGCCAGATCTTCTTGGGATGCCAGATCCGCTGCCCACTCCTCTGCCGACATATCATAAAGAACGATCTCAAGCCCGGCACCCGTCGTGATCCGGCGGGCCAAAAGTTCCAGCGAACGCCAAGTGCTCTCTACCGCCTGAAAGTCTGGATGATGCAGGATCGCACGCATCGCACCGGACAAAGCCTCATCAACGGCGGCCAGCATCGCGGGCTGGTCCGGGTCGGGGGCCGCTTGCACGTAGGGACCGACAATACGGCCAATCAAATCCTCGGCAGGCGATGGCGTGCAAAGGTCGTTGGTATTGTCTCCGATCAGCGACTGAAACGCGCTCAGCTTGAGGTTGGCAGGCACACCGGCCCCGCCGGCGCGGGCGCGGCTAACCGGCTTGGTATCACCGAACTCTGTCGCCCATTCCTGCATCTGCGCGATGTCCTGGGTGCTGTTTCCAGAGACCAGACGATCACGCAGGTTGGACAGCGCTTCGAACAGCTCAACATTTTCGTAGAGCGTGTCGGGGTGCAGGTCTTCCAGGTCAGACAATGTCACCTCTACACCCGCACCATCCTTGCCGATTGGAAGAACAAGCTTGGTGGCGAAACGCGCGATGACATCATCCAGCGTGTCGACATCAAATTTGATGGGTTTGCGACGGGCAAGGTCTGCACCAATCTCCACCGCACCCTTGCTGGACCGACCCGTAAAATCACCAAGGATCGCGATGCGAAACTTGGGCCGGGCAGCATCGCGATCCTCGGGTTTGGGCAGATCAAGTCGGCCGTGAGGTGAAATCTCCTCTGCCGCGGGCTCATCACCCTCCGGTGCAACGTCATCGACCGACACTTCATCTTCCGTTTCGTCCGACATGTCTTGAACAAGCATGTCGAGATCGTCCGCAGTCGATTCAGCCCCTTCGTCTGTATCCACCGCCTTAAATTCAGAGGGTTCATCCATTTCATCGAAATGAGGAGTATCTGCCAAGTCATCAGTCACGGCATCAGGATCTGTCGCAGTGAAATCCAATACCTCAAGATCATCCCCTGCATCGACATCATCGTCGCTTGCGTCCCGTGCATCATCTTCCGACACAATCGCCGACACATTTGTATCAACTGTGTCATCGTCATCAGAGAGGCCGACAGGCTCTGAGGTCGATGCGTCCTGATCAGCCGCAGGCTCAATCTCAGTTGGTCTTTCCTGAGATGTCGGACCATCGGCCGCATCCTCTGTGCCAATGCTAGATTGCATCAGATCGGGAAGCGCACGGTCAGTGCTTGTATCCGCTTCGGGTTCGCTCATCGGGTCGGGAGCCTGCAGCGCCATGGCAGCAAGGACAGCGTCTGTATCATCGCCGGGATCGTCCGGCACATGGGTTGCCGCATTCCGCATGGACTCCAGTGCGGCATCGGCTTGGCTCGTCTCCTTGGCGGAACCTGCCAGCGCAGCAAGGGCAACGGGGTCATGGATCAACCGCGTCATCAGATCCTCTGCCTCTGATTTACCGTCCATATACGTGCGCAGGTGCTCCAATCGGGTGCGGGCCTCAAGCAAGGTGTTCAGCGGCTCCACATTGCGGGCGACAGCCGCAGGCGAAAAATCGTCCATCCGCTCAAACGTCAGATCGACGGCGATATTGCCCTCGCCCGTCAGCGTGTTGGGTACAGAAAAAGCGGCACGTGGCTTGATCGACTTCATCCGGTCGTCAAAGTTGTCGACATCGATTTCCAGGAACTTGCGGTCTGCCACGGCGGGCAGTGGATCCTCGGACTTGCCTGACAGATCAGCCATCACACCCATCACAAAGGGCAGCTGGATCGTCTTTTCAGCGCCGTAAAGCTCCACATCATATTCGATCTGGACACGGGGCGCGCGGTTGCGGGCGATGAATTTCTGGCTGCTTTTGGACATCGGACAGGCTTCCTTACGGACGTTCAATCAATAAGTGCCGACCGCGCAGCGCAGGGTTCATGCTGAAAGCAGAAAAAGAACGCTGCCCGGACGAAACCCATCCTAGTCGAAGGCATATTTGAATTGGCCGTCAGCGACGTCGATGGCCATCTTCGACACGTGGTTTCCGTCAAGTTGACGAGTCAGGACTTCGGTCGACAGTGCGGGCAACATTGTGTTGGTGACAATCGCGTCAATCATACGCCCACCGCTCTCGACCTCGCGGCAGCGCGACACAATCGCGTCGACAACAGCATCCGAATAGCAAAACGGCACGTCATAGGCTGCTTCCACACGGGCACCGATCCGATCCAGTTGCAGCCGCGTGATCTGGCCGATCATCTCGGGGCTCAGCGGATAGTACGGGATGGTTACGATCCGGCCCAGAAGGGCGGGCGGAAACACCTCCAGCAACGGCGCGCGCAATGCTTTGGCGATGCCGTCAGGATCAGGCATCAGTTCCGGGTCGGCGCACAAATCTATGATCACGTCAGAGCCAATATTCGACGTCATAAGGATCAGAGTGTTGCGAAAGTCGATCCGACGACCTTCGCCGTCCTCCATCACCCCCTTGTCAAAGACCTGGAAAAAAATCTCGTGTACATCCGGATGCGCCTTTTCAACCTCATCCAGCAGCACAACGGAATAGGGTTTGCGCCGCACAGCTTCCGTCAACACGCCCCCTTCGCCATAGCCGACATAACCGGGGGGCGCCCCTTTGAGGCTGCTGACGGTATGGGCCTCCTGATACTCGCTCATGTTGATCGTGATGACATTCTGTTCACCGCCGTAGAGCGTTTCGGCGATCGCCAGCGCCGTTTCGGTCTTACCCACGCCCGACGTTCCTGCGAGCATGAAAACCCCGATGGGCTTGGACGGATTGTCTAGACCTGCGCGTGAAGACTTCACACGCTTGGCGATCATCTCCATTGCGTGATCCTGGCCGATGACACGTTTCGAAAGGTGATCCGCCAGATTCAGAACGGTGCGCATCTCGTCCCGCAACATCCGGCCCACAGGTATCCCGGTCCAGTCGGCGACCACCGATCCGATGGCGGCGGCATCCACGATGGGCAACATCATGGGCGTCTCGCCTTGCAGCTCGTCCAGCGCGGCTTGGGTCTTGCGCAGGGTTTCAAGCGCGGATGCCACCTCATCTCGACATTCGGTTGATTTGGCCTGAGCGCGCAGGTCCATAATCTGGACCACCAGTGCCTTTTCAGCCTCCCACTGCTCAGTCAAGGTGGTCAGCCGCGCAGTTTCGGCGTCCAGCTCTGCCTGTGCCTTGCTGCGGCGTGTACCGATCTCGGCCCCAGCGGCTTCGTCACGGTCTATGATGTCCAACTCGGTCTCCAAACCGGCAATGCGGCGTTGGCAATCGTCCACAGGCGCCGGTGTCGCGTGCAGGCTGATGCCCACGCGCGCGCAAGCCATATCTAGAACGCTGACCGATTTATCAGGCAGTTGCCTTGCCGGGATGTAGCGAGAAGACAGGCGCACGCTGGCCTCCAATGCCTCATCGAGGATTTGGACATTGTGGTGACGCTCAAGCGTTTCTGAAACCCCGCGCATCATCAGCAGGGCGGTCGCGTCATCGGGTTCGGCGACTTGAACCACTTGAAACCGGCGGGTCAGGGCTGGGTCCTTTTCAATGTGCTTTTTGTATTCCGCCCAAGTCGTGGCCCCGATGGTGCGCAACGTCCCACGGGCCAGAGCGGGCTTAAGAAGATTGGCAGCATCGCCGGTGCCCGCAGCCCCACCTGCACCCACCAACGTGTGGGTTTCATCGACAAACAGAACAATCGGAACTGCGCTGGCCTGCACCTCATCGATAACACCGCGCAGGCGGTTTTCGAACTCGCCCTTCATCGAGGCCCCTGCCTGCAAAAGACCAATATCCAGAGACAAAAGACGCGCCTCTGCCAAAGCAGGCGGCACATCACCACGTGCGATGCGCAGGGCCAATCCCTCGACCACGGCCGTCTTTCCGACGCCAGCCTCTCCTGTCAGAATCGGATTGTTCTGACGACGACGGATCAGCACGTCGATGATCTCGCGGATTTCCGGGTCCCGACCAACAATTGGATCGATCTGTCCCTCGCGTGCGCGCGCCGTCAGATCGGTGCAAAACTGCGCCAAGGCCGACCCGTCCTGAGGAGTGGAGGCCATGGCTGACGACGCGTCCCCTGGCTCTGACCCCACATGCGACCCGTCCTGCGCAGGCAATCCAGCCTCGGGCGATCCTTCCACCGCAGCCTCAAAGTCACGTGCAAGTTTCTGTGGATCCACTCTTTCCAGTTCAGCAGACATTGACCGCAGAACGTTTTTCAATCCCGGCGTGGTTACCAGTCCCAGCAAGAGGTGCCCCGTGCTTACCCGGGACGCCCCATAACCCAGTGACGCATGGATCCATGCCCGTTCCACAGCCTCCTCCAGATGCGGCGACAGGTCCGAGATGGCCGTTGCCCCGCGCGGTAAAGCATCCAAAGCACGCTGCAGTTCGGTCGCGATACGCCCTTCGTCCAGATCAAAGAAGCGAATGATCCGGTGTAGATCGCTGTCATGTGCATTCAGGATCTGATGGATAAAATGGGCCAGCTCCACATAGGGGTTTCCGCGTATCTTACAAAAGACTGTTGCACTTTCAATGGCTTGGAACGCACTTGTGTTGAGCTTTCCAAAAAGGGCGACACGGCTGATCTCGGACATTTGCATTGCTTTCCTGTGGGGGCCGTCAAAGGGAGTGTTGGCAAGGTTGAGAGAGGATCAAATCATCCGCATCGCGGGCCGGGCGTCGTCCGATCCAACTGGTTCGGCCGAGCGTTGCAGCCTGCCCAAGTACCGAAGGGGGATCTCATCGGCCTTGAGGATTAGATTGGCGGTCCATTCCAGGGTGTCGCCAACATATGTTCGAATGATCGCTGCAAGCCGTTTGAAACCGGGCGCTCCGGGAAAGAGCCGCTTGTACTCCTCCAGCGACAGGGGACCGATGCGCAGTCGAAAACAGGCGGAACGGGACCAGGTCTTTTCTCCCAGACTGGCACCATCGCCCAACACAGCGTTTCCAAGCTGTCCGCGGTCGCCCGGCTCAAGATGCAGCCAACTGCCCACAAAGCTTTCGACTTCGACAGGAGTATCAAAAAGCTGGGTTACTATGGCTGTCAGACCCACCTCGCTACGCGGGCTGGCGGCCAGAAGGCCAGCGAAATGCTTCTTTGCCACGTCAGGCATGGCATCGCGCCCCTCCAGCGCGCCGCATCCGAAACCTGCCAGCGCTCCGACCTTTTGGCCAAATGCGTCATCCTCCGACCGATCGAACGAGGCGGCAGGTTGCCCGCTTGCCCAGGCCCGATAGAGCAGCGACAGCATCCGATGATGAAACATGTCCGCAAAGGCGACCATCGTGGGATCATCCATGTTGCGTTGACGGTCGCGCGCAAATTCAGTCATGTGCAGTGGCAAAGGACCGTTTGGACCAAAAAGGCCAAAGGCCAGCTGCGTCAGCTTCGGCACACCAGCCTCATCCTCGGTGAAGGATTTGATGGTAGAGGGTGGAAACGCAAGGTCCGCCGCCTGCGCCAAGCGCACTGGGTCTTCGGACGGGCGACTAGACATGCCTAGGCGCGGACCGTCCTGATGCACCGCCTCGATCAGCCGCAGTGCCTGGAAGAAGTTGAATTTCTCGGGAGCCTCGATCAGCGCGGCAAGTCGCGTCAGATCAGGACCCGCCGTCCGCTCTTGGCTGGCCATCTGGCGATATCCCCGCGCTGTGATGAATGGATACAAGTCTCGGTAAAGCTGTTGAGACTCACGTATTTGGCAAAGAAGGTTTCCAGCACCGAACCCAGAAGGTAACAGCCGGTCCCCTCGAAGCAGCTTTCGTCAAAGCCGACCCTGATCTCCAGACCTCGCACCGCGCTGCTTAGAACACCATCGGCAAGCCGTCTGACAATGGGGCGGGACGATACGGTTGACAGACCTTCGACCTGCTTGGCCAACGCGGGCTCCCCCAGCGTGGCATACAGCCCGATAATCTCGCGCAGGGCGGCTGCCCCGCTGCCGCGGTCGGCGTCAACCAAGGACAGGTAATTGAGGCTGAGATGAGAGATAAGCTGCCAAGCCTGCTTGCCTTCGGCAAGACTGGACCTTGGGCGCGTCGGCGGAACAATCGCTCGCACGCGCTTGACCGAGCCGCCCTCTGGCAGTGTGAAATCCGTCTCGCCCAGACCCACTGGCGTCAGCAGCGGTAGATCCCTGTTGGTACAAAGTGCCTTTATTGCAAGCTGATTGACGGCAGCAGGATAAGGTGCCTGCGTTTGGTCCGTGAGGGTCAGATAAAGCTCCGACCCCAGGTAGGATGTGCGCGATCCAGCCATTCGCTGACGCTCGGAAGGCTGGCGCAGCCGACGGCGCTGACTGTAGTAGGCAGCATGTTTTTCGCCTGATGGCCCGAAATCCTCAGTACTGTAGAACGGTCGAAACTGCACATCCGCGTCGCGATCACCCCCGATACCCGTAACGGATTCAAGCTGATAGACCTCGAAATCCATGGGCGCGGTTCGGTCCACTGTCACGAGGTGCTCTACCTGCGTATCCGCGACATGCACGCGATCACATCGCTTGCGAAAGAGGTTGATCGCGGGCACCGCATGAAGGTCGAAATTGGCATGGGTGACAGATGCAAGCTCGGGCAGGCCTTCGCGCAGAAGTATATATAGATCCAGATCGGCTTCGGTCGTTCTTTGCACCGCTTGCAGCAGCCCCCCAAACTCAGCGAAAAAGAACCGCTGCGGCATCGCAAAATACTCCTGCAGCAACCGATAGCCATCAAAGGAAGGGCCCGGCATCGGAAGCAGGGCTTCTTCCGAGCCAAATCCACACGCAGAGATTTCGGCACCCAGATACTCATTCCAATCGTCACGGCGGTCGGTCGACCGGCCCGCGATCCCGATTCCTTGCCCTAGGATCGCCTCGTACAGCCGCCAGGGTTCCGCCGCAGCACCCATCAGAAACATCCGCAGACGATCTAACGGCAACTCCGCCAGAGGGGCGCCATCCGTGCGGCGCAAGCGTAGGCGCAATGCAGCCTTGGCCGGGGCGTGGCGGCCAAGGCCCGCCGCAACAAGGTCGCCGCGCGCATCGATGTATTCCACCTCGGTGACTTCCAAAGGCCAGAGTGTGACATCTTGGGACGTGGTGTAGATGATTCCGGTTTGGACGGAATCGCGCACCCGACCGCGCAATTCGGTGCCGCGCGGCACGGTGACGCCGGCCGCGAGATTGCCCTGTCCCGGATCAGGTTCCAGTCTTGCAATCATCATGGACGGAATCGGCGCCAAGTAGTGGGGATAGACCGTCTCGAGCAGGCTCTGAGTCAGGTTTGCATTTTGCTGCTCCAGCTCCAGCTGGACGCGCGCCGCCATAAAAGCAAACCCTTCCATCAATCGCTCGACATAGGGGTCCATCACTTCCAACTGCCCCATGCCCAGTCGCCCGGCAACCTTTGGGTAGGCCGCCGCGAATTCGTCGCCCATTTCCCGAATGAAGGTCAGCTCTTGCTCGTAGTGATTCAAAAGGCGCTTATCCATGACGCTATCCTTGGCGATGGACGGTCACTTCACCCGTCGTCACATCAAGTTGCGTGCGCAAATAGAGATCAAGCGGCACGGGCTCCGCCCACAGCTCGGCCCGGATATCGAAAGAGAACAACCCGCCGCGCACATCCTTCTGTTCATGGATCACCACCTCAAGCGTGTTGGGCAGAAGGCGCGGTTCAAACTGTTCGATCGCCACGCGGATCGCCTGCTGGATCTCTATGGCGCGTGTATTGGTGGCTGTAATTCCAGACACATCGGCGATGCCGAAGTTCAACACGGAGCGCGCAGCCTCCGGGAACGGTCCAAGATCGGTGTCAGCCTGCAGATTTGTGGTGTTCAGCAACCAATGCAGGTCGCGTTGGATTATGTCGCGTAACCGGTTGATGTCGATGATCCAGGCCGCGTTGGTCTCGATGCGCTGATCCGGCGCATCGTCGATAAGCCGGTCAAGCAGTGCAGGCTGCAAACGCTCAAGTCGCGCACGATCAACCATGACTGACCTGCTTCAGCGATTGATTGGCGGGTGTATCGGCATGGTGAAACGTGACCTCGCGCAACTCCATCAGAGGCAGGTTGTCGGCCTCGGTGCAAAACATCCTTTGACCAAGGCCCCGAGGGGTGATGCCGTCGGGGTCGGACCAGTCGGTGGCACGGGCCAACTTCTGTACAGGCGTGCCGTGTTCATGCGTATTTGGATAGCGCGTCGGTATCAGCCCTATACTTTCCGTACCGTTCACAAGGGTCAGGGTGACAGGCGTCCAGACGACATCGCGCAGATCGCGGGGTGGATGCACCTTTAGCCGACGCAATTCCGCAAAGGGCAGCCAAAGGTATTTGCCATCCACGATGAGCTCCAGAACCGGGCCAAAGCGCGGATCTGCGTCCGCGATCCAGTCAAAGCTGGCGCCATTCGCACTGCCCTCCGTGGCGGGCGCCGCGCGCAGGGACATGGACCGTAGCCGCTCGGCGCCCTCGGCATCACCGTCGAGTTCCTTTTTCAAAGCATCCCAAAGCACCGAAAGCCAGGACGGCGCGTCCTCGTCAAAGGGTGGCGGAGTTTGCCCGCGCAGAACCTTTTCGCGGTAAACCTCGCAAACGATTGCTTCGCGGTACATTTGGGCCATGGGCACGGCCACCGGATCGAGCGTTGCGCACGTCTTGAGCTGCTGCACAGCACGAGACCATTCGCCTTCGACACACAACAACTGAAACAGGAACACCCGCCGCCGCGCATCAGCAGGATTGGCCCGCACCTCAGCCTGAAGCGCGGACAGTGCACCAGGCAGGTCGCCGGATTTGAGCAGGGTTTGCGCAGACATGGTTCAAGCCTCGATAATTGGAGGAGTTGGTCCCGGGCGCTGAGGGGAGGAGGTGCCCGGGACGCGAAGTCCGGGTTATGCCCTCTGGACCTCGTATTTTTCTTTGTTGAGCACCTTGCTCCACTCGGCCTCGCCCTGGCCGCCGGACGGTTTGATCATCTTGCCGTCCTTGCCTTGGCGTCGGTATTCGATCTGCTTGGCACCGTAAGCCAGAGTTACTTCCTCAGACAGTTCGTCACCGGAGCCCTTCCATGTCACCGACTTCACGATGACAGTCTTGAAGCGCACAATGAAGAAGTGCCTGCCTCCGACCGTGCTGGCGGCACCTTGGCGGCGGCATTCCATAATGGCCTCATCAATGTGATCGCCGGTCGCGCAGGCCCGGTAGAGACCAGCAGATGCCGTGTCGGTCAGTTTGGTAAAGGTGAAATCCTGAAAGTCCGTCTTGCCGACACCGCCACCGCTTGATTGCGAGTCGATGATCGAGCTGTTTTCAGCGCCAAAGCCGAAGTCCGTGATCTGAAATGCGCCTTCCTTGGCCATTTCTTCGTCGAGTGTTTCCCCGCGGATAATGTTGTTCTTGGGGAAGCGTAGGAATGAGTCAAATGACATATTACGGTCCTTTCTTCAGGTTTTAAGACGTTGATAGAGAGAGGTTATTCGACCTCAGAAGGTAATCTGGACACGAGGCGGAGTGAGACCGACAGGCCTTCCAGCTGATAGTGAGGACGAAGGAAAAACTTACTGTCGTAGTAGCCGGGGTTGCCCTCGACCTCTTCGACCACGACCTCGGCTGCAGCGAGCGGTTTGCGCGACTTCACTTCCTCGGTTGAGGTCTCTTCGTTGTAATCGACATATTTGCTGATCCAGTCCTGCAGCCACTGCTCCATGTCCGAGCGGCTGGCAAAAGAGCCGACTTTATCGCGCACGATACACTTGAGGTAATGCGCAAACCGGCAGGTCGCGAAAAGATATGGCAGCCGGGCCGCGAGGTTCGCGTTAGCAGTAGCATTACTGTCGTCGTATTCGGTTGGCTTTTGCAGGGACTGCGCCCCGATAAAGGCCGCCGTATCGGTGTTCTTGCGATGGATCAAAGGCATCAGACCATTGTTGCCCAACTCAGCTTCGCGCCGGTCGGAAATGGCAATTTCGGTCGGGCACTTCATATCAACACCGCCGTCATCAGACGGAAACGTATGGGTGGGAAGCCCATCCACAGTGCCGCCGGATTCCACTCCGCGAATTCGGGAACACCAGCCATATTCCTTGAAGGATCGGTTGATATTCCGCGCCATCGCGTAGGATGCATTCACCCAGCAATACTTGTTTGAATGTGCACCTTCGGTGTCTTCCTCAAAGGCGAACTCCTCAACCGGATCGGTCTTCGCTCCGTAAGGATGACGTCCCAAAAAACGCGGCATAGCGAGACCCAGATAACGGGCATCCTCACTCTCGCGCAGAGAGCGCCACGCGGCGTATTCCGGGGTTTGGAAAATCTTGGTCAGATCCCGAGGATTGGCCAACTCGTCCCAACCGTCCATCTGTAACAGCGTGGGATCAGCGCCAGCCAGAAATGGCGCGTGGGCAGAGGCCGCGATCTTGGACATCTCGCCCAGGATCTCAACGTCCCGTGGGCTGTGGTCGAAGTGGTAATCACCCACAAGGCAGGCATAGGGTTCGCCGCCAAACTGCCCGTATTCCTCTTCATAGATCTTCTTGAAAATCGGGGATTGATCCCATGCGGTGCCTTTGAATTTGCGCAAGGTCTTGGACAGGTCCTTTTTGGACAGATCCATGAACCGGATCTTCAGCATCTCGTCAGTTTCGGTGTTGTTCACAAGGAAATGCAAACCGCGCCAAGAGCTTTCCAGCTTCTGATAATCCGCGTGGTGCAGGATGTGATTGATCTGTTGGGTCAGCTTCGTGTCGATCTCGGCGACAAGCGCATCGATCGAACGCAATGCGTCATCAGACACCAGTGCCTCGTTTTCCAGTACCTGTTCAGCGAGTGTTTTCACCGCTTCTTCAACTGCGGTTTTCGCCTGCTCGGATTTGGGGCGGAACTCCTTTTGCAAAAGCTCAGCAAAGTCGGACGACGCAAAAATCGTTTGTGTTTGCGTCTCTGTTGTGGTCTCGGTTGCGTCGGTCATGGCCTATTCCTCATCCTCGGAAGCCGCGGCAGGCGCCGAAGTCAGGGCCTTTAGCAAAGCAGGGTCGTTGATGACTTTGGCCATCAGGTCTTCTGCGCCGGTCTTTCCGTCCATGTAAGTGCCCAGATTCGACAAATGGGTTCGCGCCTCGAGCAATTTTTTCAGCGGCTCGACCTTGTTTGCGATTGCTGCAGGAGAAAAATCGTCCATCCGCTCAAACGTCAGATCGACGGCGATATTGCCCTCGCCCGTGAGCGTATTGGGAACTGAAAAGGCAGCACGTGGCTTGATCGACTTCATCCGGTCGTCAAAGTTATCAACGTCGATTTCGAGGAACTTGCGGTCTGCCACGGCGGGCAACGGTTCCTCAGACTTGCCTGACAGATCGGCCATCACGCCCATGACAAAGGGCAACTGGATGGTCTTTTCCGCGCCATACAGCTCCACATCGTATTCTATCTGGACTCGGGGCGCGCGGTTGCGGGCGATGAATTTCTGGCTACTGGCCATGCTGTTTTCCTTTTCTGTCGCGGCTGAAAACACCCGTCGAGGGCTCAGTCCCGTTAGTATGTGCCCTCATCCCCCTCATCGGGTTCAAATCCGCCGATCAAAGCGACATTCCCCACCCCCTCGGGTGCCATATCCTTCATGATCGTCACGAAATCGGCCGAAACGAGACGCCTGGCGCGGGTCAAAAGAACAGGCAGCGGACTTGAGGGCTCGAACTGAGCGTAATAGGCCATGATCCGGTCCAGAGCCGCTTTGACATCCTGAGGTGAGGTGATTGCTGCGTTGTGAAGGACGCTCGATTGCTGCACGGCAGCAGGAGCTTCACTCGCCTGCTCGAGCGTTTCGAGTACGGCGCCGTCATCCGCAAAAACGCCGAGCCTGCGACAGATGTCGTCCAGCATTTTCTGCAAGGGGTCTAGGTCCGGCCCCGCCGCACCGACATTTGCATCAAAGACGTCACATATAGCCCGAACCGCTTCGAGCGCATCGGCCGCCGCCTCAAGCGTTTGACCGACATCCTCGCGGCCCGCATCCTGGAACGCGGCGGCAATGGTCTGGGTATCAATCACCTTGGTCGCGTTTGCAAGAGGGCTGGCTTCACCGCCAGCCACCTCCATATCGCGCAATGAAAAGGCCCCAAAGGTCGGACTATCGACCAGCGGCGCCTGGCGCAGCGACCGCAACAGCACGTCACGGCTCGACAGCGCAAGCATCGCGTTTACCCGCATCGTGGGGTCGCCATCATCTTCATCCAACTGGGGATGCATACTGTCCCAGTGGGTTTTCAGACATTGCTCGACATAGCGCAGCACGTCACGAAACCCGGGCAAGCCGATTGTGCGCAGTTGCGCATTGGCCAGGATCGCCGCGACACGCAGATCTTGCGTACGCTCCAGCAGGGCCACAGCTTTGGAAGAAACGTCATCGTAATCGGGATCTTCGGCTGGGATCACGTTATCGCCGATCACCCGCTCTTCGGACGGTTTGCTGGCCATCTCAAGAGCGATGAAATCGTCGTCATATTCCAGATCATCCCCACCGGGCGCGTCGTCACGGATGGGTTCCATCAGCGCGTTCAGGTCAAGCATGGCGGGGTCCTTTTGCAATTTGGGTTTGGGCGACTTCTAGAAAGGCGGCCCTGTCGCTGGTGTCGGGGATCGCTTCGGTCATGGTGTCCAACAGTTGCGACAGCGAGGGCGAGCGCGCCGCTTGGCGTCGCACCAACGTCCCAGCGATGGGACCCAGATGAGGGGTCAAAGCCGCGATAACGGACTTCAGATCATCCTCGTTCAACTTGCCTTGCGCACGCCCTGGGTCAGCGGTCATCAGGCTGGCCACCGTATGACGCAGAACCTCGCGTTCGGACGGATCGCTGATTTCACCGAGTATCTGTTGCAGCAGGTCTTCTTGCGTCACAGCCGTTTCAGCCGCGCGACGGGCTAGTAGCTTGCCGATGGGCCCAATGCGCGCCACCAGGCTTTCCTCCACCCGCAGCATCGTCGTGAGGGACAACCGGCCAATCATCGTTTCTAACGAACGTGGTGTACCGGCCTCGGGGGATGCGGTCAGCGTAGCTCCATGCGTGCTGACCGCCGCCAAAAGGGCTGTGCGCATCTCTGTCGCACTGGCGTACCGCCCCTTGGGATCAGGGCAGATCGCCGTCATCACCACCGTGTCAAGAGCGGCAGGCAGGTCCGGCGCAAGGGTCGAAGGTGGCGGTACGCTTTCGCCCTTGCTTGCAAGCATGACCGCCGTGATCCCGCCGCCGCGATAGGGCTGCCGCCCTGTTAGTATCTCGTAAAGAATGATGCCGGTCGCATAGATATCGGATCTGGCGCAGACCTCGTCACCCGAGAATTGCTCGGGCGCCATATAGGCAGGCGTCCCGATCATGCCAGCGCTGGTGCGGTCCATCTTGGTAAAGCGGGCAATACCGAAATCGGTCAGCTTTACCCCGCCCTTAGCCGTCAACATGATGTTGGCGGGCTTCATGTCGCGGTGCACGATCGCTGCTTCGTGTATGGCGGACAGACCATCCAAAATCTGCCCAAAGATCGCGGCCACCTCTGTCAGGGTCAAAGACTGAGGTTCGGACATGCGGTCTTCCAGGGTTTTGGCCTCGAGCCGCTCCATCACCAGATAGGGTCGGCCGTCCTGTTCGAGATAGTCAAAGATCGTTACCAGATTGGGGTGAAGCACCCTGCCCGCAGCCTGCGCTTCGCGGGAAAAGCGGGTCAGCCAGTCTTCTTCGCCCGCCGCATCAATCAGGTGCTTGTGCACGGTCTTGATCGCGACAAAGCGGTCAATGTCCTGGTCATGGGCATCATAAACCACGCCCATTGCCCCCTCGCCCAGCTTGGCCCGGATGCAGTATTTTCCGATCTTCTGGGGGCCTTGCGGCGCTATAACGGTATGATCAGTCATCGATCATCCCCATCGCGCGATCAAGGCTGCGGCGCATCCGGTTGAACGACTGCGCAAGCGAGCTGATTTCGTCGCGCGAATTGCGGCTGTATTCCGGCACAGAGAAGTCGCCCATACTGACCCGCTCGGCCATTTTTGTCAGGTATGAGACCGGGCGAATGACCACCCGGCTCAGAAGGATGTTGGTCCATACGAAAACCAGCGTGAATGCAGCGCCCAGGGCCACGGTAACCATCAGGGCCGTTTCCTTGGCCCGTTCGACAATCAGCGACCGCGGCACGGTTATGATCTGTGCCCCCACGGTTTCGCCCATTTCCCAGCCAAACCCGTTGACCGACCCATACAGGTCCACCATAGCGGGTGGCGCCACGTCAGGGCTGGAATGACAATTGAGGCAGCCGGGATTGTTGATCGTGATCGGCGCGGCCATCATCAACAGCTGCCCTGCGTCGGTCTCGATCCGTGCAGAAAGCTGGGTGAGGTCAGGATTTTCGCGAAACTGCTCAATGATGTCGGCTTCGGCAGGTGTGGGCAGATCCTCGGGGTTCGTCGGATTAAGGGCCGCCTCCTTGTAATAGTATTGCGGGAACTCCGCCGTGACGGCTTCGAAAACCGTGCGGGCCGCAAAAGATGTCACCGCTTCGGGCTGAAACAGGATGTCGCCGTCATCGGTCAAAAGAGGTTCGATATGCGCGAGGGTGTAATTGCGGACCGCAGTCGCATTGGCGCGCATCAGTTGCGCCTCGCGCTCGACGTCTCGCAGCGCACTTTCCCGCACCAGAGTGTAGCTGGCACCGGCGGCTGCCACGATACCAAGCACGCTGGCCGAGACCAGAACCAGATTGTATTTGAACCGAAGCCCCATGTGTTCTCACCATTGTTGTCTCTCTGGTGAGTCCCCTCAAAGGGGCACAAGGTTCATTTCCGTGCCAAAAGTTCCAAAAGCTGTGTTGGGGTCAGCAGACCGGTATCGGCCTCCGAGCGTGCAACCTGAAAACCCTTGATCGCCTCACGGGTCTGAACCCCGATGATTCCGTCAATCAGACCGCGGTAATGACCGGAAGCGCGAAGCGCGCGCTGAAGGTCGCGCTTGACGGGAGGTGACAGGGATTGTTCGAGGATCGCAAGTTCAGCCTCTGTCGTCGGGGTCACGGTTTCGGCGTCCTCGATGATCTCGGGCACTGGAATGACAACCGGCTCGATTGGTACGCGCGCAATGACCGGCGGCGAACGCAGTACGATTGGATCAGCAGGCACAGCAGAAAGCGTAGCACCCGGCACCAGCGACATGTCCTCAAGCACAGCGCGCAAATCCACGCTGGGGGTGATGTCGGTCTTTTCGTTCAGAACATCAAGAACCCCGCTTGCCTGTTGTGCCGGGACAACCAAGATCTCGCTGGACCCGACCAGAGGAGCCGAGGCCACGTCGGCATGTTCCACCCCCTCCGGCAAGTCAGACGGCGCTTCCGAGGACAAGATCACCGCCCCGCCCCTCTCGGCCAGAACAGTCATCCGCGCGAAGGCACGCAGCGGGACAGCCTCGGTAAAGATGTCAGTCGACCGGTTCAGCCGCGCGCCGCCCGGCAGTACGAAAATCCGCTCTTCGAAACGCACCGCGGGCATGTCCAGAAAAACCACCGCCGCATCTGCTTGCGCCGCTTCCTGCGAGAACCGCCGCATCATCGCACGGAGTTCTGCATTGCTCGGTGCGCTGACCTGTAGGACTTCAGCATTTAAGGCATTGAGACTGCGCAGCGCGCTTTCGGCCCGCGTAGCATCCGCGCCTGAGGAGACGACCATCCCAACGACCCGTACGGCATCTTGCGCGGCAGCGGGTGCCACCGCCAACAGCGTAACGGACGCGAGCGTCCACAAAGCACGAAGACCGGCGCGCCTCATAGCGCACACGCCTCGCTTGGACCCAGAATAGCGGTACAGGCATTCAGCATAGGCAGCGTTTCAACGTCACTGATCGATCCATTCAGCCGCTCCGAAATCGCGGCGGATGTAAGGGTCGGGTCCTGGGAGAGCATGAGCGCGACCACGCCGGACACGTGGGCGGTGGCGATGGAGGATCCTGATACATAGCGATGGGCTGACCCCGGCGCCGTTGTCAGTACGTCGACCATCGGGGCAGGCACGCTGCGCCCGGCCACCTGCCCCGCAGCGATCACGCCGTCCAAAGAGGCAGGATAGACCAATTCTTGCCCCTCGCCCGAGGCTGCAACCACCACGATACCGGCTTCCAGCGCGACATTGATCAGCTCCGTCAAAAGTGGATCTTCAGGTCCGCCGATGCTGAGGTTCAAAACGTCGATGTCATTGAGAATGGCAAAGTTGATCGCGCGCGCGAGCGAAAAACTGTTGCAAACGCCCGGCGCCCCATCTTGCTGCCAACAGGCGCGCAAGCCCACCATGTCGGCCGAAGGCGCCACGCCGACGATCCCTTCGTTGGTGGCTGCTGCACCAATGATGCCTGCGACCGCAGTACCATGCGCTTCGGCCAGCGGAACAGGATCAGCGGCAACGAAATCAAACAGATCAACCATTTGGTCGGCCAGATCGGGGTGGTGATTGTCGATCGCACTGTCAACGATACCGACCCGCACCCCTTCGCCCAAGGATGAGGCATGGATCGGCAAGACCCGCATCGACTGCAGCGCCCATTGCAGTGGCAAAAGGGGATCGGAGTGGAACATTTCGGTCAGGCTGAAGCTGCGAAGGCGCTGGACCGTGCGTATACGGGCATCCGTTTCCATCGCAGTAATCAGCCCGTCCACGTCAGACACATTGCGGGCGTCAAAGACAAAACAATGCACTTCAAGCGCATTGAGCGACCATTCCGCAGCCAACGACACGCCAAAATCAGCCGCCAGCGTATCAGCGAGGGCTGCCAGTGCTTGCGGCTCATCCTGAGGGATAGTGAGAATGAGATAGTTGGCCGGAGCAAATGTGTTCGCGTCCGTCAGTTGCCAGTCCTGTGAAGCAGCGGATCGTGGCAAGGCAAACCCGATCAACCCCACGAGAGCAAAGAAGGCGATGAACCGGCTCATTGGCCAGCCTCCGGTGCTGCAAAGATGATCTGGTCCTGCGCCATCATGGCCGCAGATACGGCCGCCACATCGGCATCCTCAGCCAAGGTGGCCGAATAGATCCCAGCCGCCGAAGGGCCAGTCACAGCCACAACACCCAACGGTGTCAAAAGCTCGGCCAACTGGGCTTGTGTCAGATCAGGTGCAGGCTGAAACTGAATGGTTGGTGCGTCGGATGCGGGCTCGCTTGTCAGGGTGACGAAATCGTCCTGCCCGGGGCCGCCAAACTGGACCGCCACCAACACCAGGGCAAGGCACGCGATGGCCAATCCGCCCAACATGCCCCTGCCGCGCCCCTGCACCACCTCTAGCCAGCCACGCTTGGGCGTGATCGGCGTCCGCGCCCGCAAATCTGCTTCGACCTGCGCGCGCAAAGTGTCCCAACTGCGCTGCAAGGGCACATCAAAAGGGTCTGTCTTGACCACTTTCTGAGCCAGCACAGTCTGTCGCCCGATCTCTTCCGAACAAGCAATGCACGTCTTGGCATGGGCCTCAACCATCGCGATATCCGTGTTTGGCAACGTGCCATTCACATACCACGGGATCAGATCCCACACTTCCTCATGGTCGTTTTGCGGACCGTTTGAATTATTGTCACGCAACTGCATGTTCTCCGCCTGTTTGTTCGTCATCAGATAGGATACCGCGCAATCGTCGCCTTGCGGTCATCATGCGCGTTTTCACAGTGCCCACCGGGCAACCAAGGATTTCGGCGATCTCAGTATAAAGATAACCATTATAGTAGGTCAGTTCGACGACCGCGCGAAGCTCTGGCTTAAGCTGGTCCAGCGCATTCTTCAGGTCAGTGCCGCGGATGACAGTTTCGGCAGTGTCGTCTTTGGCGGCAATCATGCCCTCATCAAGTTCCACGTCGCCTGCGCGACGCTCTAGCTTTTTACGCTGCTTCATTGCAACGCGGTAGGCGATGCCGAAAATCCAAGTCGACGGTTTTGAGCGGCCTTCAAACCGATCTGCCGTGCGCCAGACTGTCATCAACACATCATTGGCCACCTCTTCGGCAGCCTCAGCATTGCCGGTGATCCGGCGGGCGAAATGCATCAGTTTCGGGAAATACTTTTTATGAATTTGTTCGAACGCTGCGACGTCACTTTGGGCCACAGCCGCGATCAGAGCATCATCGCTCAGCGCTGCGGGCGATTTCGCAGTGGTCTTAATAGATTTCAACATCCACATGAAGCTCATTTCCCTAACTGTGATCGTTAGTCCCCGGGCAGCGCCGAAAGGTTCACGATTGAAGAAGATTTTTGCGCGCCCTGGATCACGCCCAGTGCTGTCGCCGGTTCACGCTAGGGTGGAACCGTTGAGTACAACGATGGATGAACCGTTGGAAAAAGCGTGGAAATTGCATCCTTGCATGGATAAAACGCTCTTTTCTTCGGGCGCTCAGACCGCAATGCGTAACCAAGGTCGCGGCGGCATAAAACTGCCGTTCCAGCACCTTATGGGCCACTGGCACCATGGATCACCGGTCAGAACTGAACCTTTTCCGCTGTGCGCCGGACTAACGGACCGTTGCACGGTTCATCTAAGGAGCGCACGAATGCCGAACCCAAAACTCACCAAGCTTATGAAAGACAAGTCGAAGATGATCTTCTTCGCGGGCTATTTGAAGCAGCAAAAGATGGAAAACTTTCTGGATTTCATAACGGCCAAACCAAAGCCCGAAGCCATCTACGACCTGTACATGTCCAAGAAACCGAAGGTAAAGCTACCCGGTCTTGATACCTACCGCAAGAATGCGCAAAGGGCGTACATTCAAGCGGTTCAAGCAGAGTTGGAAACGGCACAGGAGCGCGGCGAGCAACTGTCACGCGATGATGCGCACTACGCCGGATCACGAAGCCCGGGCATTATGGATGCGTTTAATAAGGCGCAGGCATACGCTGAAAACTATGTGACCAATCAGGCCATTCCGAACTGGAAAAAATCGCACAGCTACGAGAATCACGTCGGCACCCAAGTCGACGGCTCTTCGCTGGCATCCAAGCTGAAGTACCCCCCGACAGCGGGTCAACATCTGGCCGATGCCAAGGTCAACCTGATGCTTGGAAAGGCCGGTCTGGCCAAGTCCTTTGTGGATCTCGCGATCAAGGCCAAGATAGACAAAGAGATGAAGGGCAAGAACCCGCGCCACGCTGTGGCCTTCCCCAAGACCGCAGACGTGATCAAAGAGTTGGATAAAGTCCGGATCGCCGTCTGAGTGGAACACGTAATGGGCCGACCTTTTGCGAGGTCGGTCCGTTCATTTGCAGCAAAGGGCCAATCACAAAAGCCCCTGACGCTGCCACTCCTCGATCTTTTGGCGGCTCACTTCGAAATGCATTGAGTCTTCGCGGGAAAAACCAGCCCCCCAGATCCAACCTTCCTTCTTGAAAAAATCCGCCAACAGGATCAGGCCGAGTTGGGTACGCCCGTCGGCAAAATTGTCCAGCTGCCCATCGATGTTAAGGTCCACCGCCAAACCGTAAGCATGGGCTGACGCCGACGCCGCCGACCCGCGGATCAGTCGCACGCACAACGACCCGGACGACGCGATGCGCTTATAAAGCTCGGGCTCTAGCGCCTCAACCTCTGCAAAGACCTTGCGCAGCGAAGCCACGGCCGGTGCTAGCAACTGGACACGTATCGGCCCCACGGGCTCGTTCGCGATCAAGTCGCGGAGGCGTGGGTTCGTCAACCTTTGGCAGTCGTCGTTCAGATCGTTGTGCGGCAAACCAAAAGTTTGGCGCAGGAAACTTGGTGTCGCGAGCGACAACCCGTCGTTGACTGACCTCCGATCCGCGATCAGAACCACCTGCGCATAGTTGTCGCGCGGCCTGTCAGCTACGGGTTCTGAACGTTCCAGTGGCAAATCGGGGGTGGCCGTCAATGCGGGCCGCTGCAACGCGGTAATCCCGATGGAAGTCCGCGAGTCGAGCCCATCCACACGTGCGCGCAATGCTTCAAGCTCTTGCCGAAGGGCCCGTGTCTCTGCTTGCAGCGCTGCAAGCAAACCTATTTCCGAATCCGTCTCACGCGGGACGTCGGCAATCTGCCAGAGAACAGGAGCCGCCAAAATGGTGAGTGCTGCTAAGGACCCCGTAGCAACAGTCTTCCATCGATTGTTCATCGGGCAACCTCCTGTGCAACAAACACCCTGCACGGACGTTGCGCATTGGTAGGTACGAATTCCCGACGAAAAGGTTCGCTCCGTTGCCTGTAAAATGCTGAAAGCGCCTAGATCGAAAGGGCTTATCTTTGGAAGCTTCGACATCCTATCCGATGGCATAGACCAACAGTTTCAGCGGTTAGCTCGCAACGTCTCGCGGCAGGTTCGTGGATGCCGATGTTCATGGTGCGGTAATGAAGAAGATTACTCAGAAATCAACACGAAGCGTCGAAGTCCCTGAGGCGCTCGAACTAAGCGCTGCACAGAAAGCGACAAGGCAGTTTGAAACGTCGCGAGACCAGCGCCAGCGCAACTATGTGAATTTTGTCGAGAAGACCTGACGCACAGACTCAGTTGCCGCAGATCAGTTGCAACATGCTCTCGCGCAAAACGATCTGCTCACGGTTGCGGAAGACCCGTTCAAAGAGCTTGATTTCGGTATGAACAACGTTGCTGATGCTTATGCCATGTGGCTGGTGACCACATGGCTTGCCAGTGAGGGGCGCAAGGACCCACCACCAGTTGCTACACTGGGTGTGGCACGAGATCAGGTCAAAGAAGCCATCGCCACACTGCCCGTGTTTCTCTCATCAGACAATCGACTCAACAGGAGATGGCCAAAGCACACTATCTGCAGCCCACCTTGGTCAGTGTTACGCTAGCTTCTGCCATGTCGGATCCAACCTATCTGGAGCAGGTATAGGTAGCGGTTCGGCAGGGAGCTGTGATCTCCGGCATTGATCTGGAAGCATTTGATCTGACGGAAGCGGGTTTCGTTCTTAGGCAGTGATCTGCCCGGCTCAATCGCCGCGGCGTTCAAGAGCAATCTCGGGGTGCATCATAGCCACACAAAAAGCCTTGTTTTTCCCGTGCTGGTTCGGCCGATGTTGCGAACAAATCTTCTATCTCCTCACGTAGAAGACGGCCCCATAGTCGATATTCAGGGGGTTAGACCATCAGTTCGCCGGTTGCGAAGCGGAGCGCAAAAGCAGCCGTTATTTTATGCATATTGTTGCTGCAAAGCGCTGTGCCAAAAAGACCTCAGGTCTTGGGTTGTGGTGCACGCATTGAGCTTGAGGCCCCGCGACTTAATGCAATAATTTTTCGACAAAAAAAGATATTTTGTATTGCCGTATTAACGGTTTCTGTCAGCAAAACGACTATGAAAACTGCGTTTGCAAGCAGGAAAAACATGATACCGCCTGAGATCTTCAATCAAGTCGATGACAAGTGTAACGAAGGTCTCGCTCTTGCATCAGCCGACGCCGATGACGGAGCCGTCATGATATTGCGGTGGTGCAACAAGGCATTTTCCAAGATCACAGGGTATCGCGCCGCTGAAGCGTTAGGGCAACGCGGCACGATCTTGATCGGCGCTGACCTTGAGCAGGGCGTACACCTCCACATCATTGAAAAACTGATGGGATGGGAAAACTTTTCGACTGAAGCAACGAATAATCGCAAGAATGGTGAAACGTATTGGCAGCGAATGAGTTGGACCCACTTGTCCGACCCCGCAACGGGCGATCATTGGTGGCTATGCTCTATCATTGATTTGGGGAAACGACCCTCTGGTCTCTCTAAAGAAGCTCAGCCGCTGGCTGGCCCTGTTGAGGTGGGAAGCTACGCCAAGACGCTCGATAAAGTACATCGCTTGGAGAAAGAGAACACGCGCCTACACGAACTGGCCAAATCTGTGGCCAAGGACGCTAATGAAGACGCGCTCACCGGGCTTTCAAATCGCAGGCATTTTGAAGTTGAGGTGAAGACTTGGATCGAAGAGTTGAAGCAGCATGGGAAAGAGTTTGCTGTCCTTTATATCGACCTGGATCGCTTCAAGTTCGTGAATGACACACTCGGACATGATGCCGGCGACAGGTTGCTTGTTTCTGTCGCAGATATGCTACGCGAGCTCACGGACGAGTACGATTTGGTCGCGCGGTTGGGGGGTGACGAATTCGCAATTCTGCGCCCGCTCGGACACAGCGCCTTGGAAATCAGCAGTCTCGCCGACGAAATTGTGTCGCGGATGCAAACCCCCTTCCTGTGTGAAGGGAAATCGACGGCATGTGGCGCCAGTATCGGGGTCGCGATCGCCAAAACAAACATGCATGATCCCGACAGGATCGTCGCTGATGCCGATGAAGCTTTGTATCACTCAAAGGAACACGGCAAGGGACGATGGTCCTTTTTCACCGAAAAGATGCACGCCAAGTCAATCGCCACCAAGCAACTGGCGTCGGACTTGTTGCTGGCCTGTGAACGGCAAGAGTTCATCCCATACTTCCAGCCCCTTATTGATGCAGAAACCGGAATGATCGCCTCCGCCGAGACATTGGTACGATGGGCTCATCCGACCAGAGGCGTTCTGGCACCCGGAGCCTTTTTGGATACAGCGCGAAACATTGGTATTTTGAAGAGAATCGATGAAATCATGTTTGCGTGCTTGAAAGACGCGTTATCGCGTTTGGACAAAGCCGGCGTCCACCTTCCGCGGTTCGCAGTAAATGTATCTGCCGCTCGGTTGGCCGATCCAACATTTATTCATGACATTCGTAGTTCCGGTATCGCCCCCGAACGATTGACCATCGAAATCCTTGAGTCAGTCTATCTTGATCGCATAGGCGAAGTTGTTCGATGGACGATAGATGAGCTGGACGAATTGGGCGTAACCATCGCGCTTGATGATTTTGGCACCGGGCACGCCTCCGTTCGGGGGTTGCTGGAAATCCGACCGTCCATACTGAAGATCGATCGTCAATTCATTCAGCCGGTGGTGGAAGAAGCAAGCACGCGCCCGCTGGTCGCCTCGATTGTCGGCATTGGTAAGAGCCTTGGGATGCGTATTGTCGCAGAAGGTGTCGAAACCGAAGAGCATGCGCGTATCGTCAGCGACATGGGCTGCGACTACCTGCAGGGTTTTCATTTCGGTAAGCCCATGAGCTTGGAAGACCTTCGCAACCGACTGTTTGAAAATGGCGGTCTGTTCTGGCCGGACGCGATGTCAATTGAACCGGATCGGGCGCGGTACATCACCGGTTAACCGGCTTTGCGATTACTGAAACGCAGACAGTTTTTTCGGCGGTCATCTGTTCCCTAGCCATATCGACAACGCCCATGATCGTCTGCAACAGCGTCAGTTTGACGATTATCAAATGCGGTAAAGATCGCGCCTATGCTGAAGCCGTCACGGCAAGCTCCATTGCACGAGAAAAAGCCTCATCTTCCGACGGGAAGGTAACACTGGCCCCACATACCTGCCTGCGGCCTGGTCCGACCTCATAGACACAGGGAAGATAAACTCCTTCAGCAACCGCTGATGCGCATGGAACCCATCGCCCGCCTGGACCTTCTACGGCTGCGCCTTTGCGGACGTTCACCGCGCCAAATGGCAGTAAAGAAACGTCATCAAGCGCGTTTAAAACCTGGTGGATACTCATAACAGACCTCATTTTAGAGGCAGTATTCTGGTGTGTTTTGGCCAAAATGGGGCACATGTTCAGCACTTGCCCTGAAGGTGCCGTAGTTTGGCGGCTCTGAAGGAATTGAATGCACATTGCGGAGAATCGTCGCATGAATTTCTGTGGAAGAGATCACAAAAAATCTTTTCTTTGAATGACTTAGCTGGAGCACAGCGCCTCGGAAATCCTGTCCAATTCAACACATTCGCCCAAGATTTGTCTGATTTGAAAGGCTTTCAACCTGCGTACACTAGCGGCTACGGGGTATAGGGTGGAAACCTGAGACCTGTTTCGACCGAGCTCGAGTAGAATTCATACTTCCTTGCGGATCTCCCTGCGCTCAGGGCTTTGCAGTTTATACTCAACTGGCCGAAACATCATTGATCACGCCGATTGAAACCCTTGATCTTCCGTTACAGCCGATCAGCAGAAATCCAATCCACGGGGAGCGCACGGAAAATCGATTAACGTCAGCAACGGGCAGCAAGGCTGCGGTAACACTTCATTAACCAATAAGTGATCTAGCCACTACTACGTAGATCCAACCACTACTACGTATTTGTTTAAAGTTGTAACAGAAAGCCATCAACATGGGCCTCCGACCAAGTCGTCTATTTGAAGTTATCACACGTTTTTCTAGGGTTCTGCGCGATCTTGAAGAGATGGGGATTCGAGTCAAAATCTGTGACGATTTTCAAGAGTACCGCGCCCTTCGCAACCGGCAGATTGATCGCGGACCGATCTATCCGATGTTCGACGTTGCGAGCTCTTATGTTGATCACAACAATGGCTTTTGGATATGCGGTTTCGACCCGGATGGCGAATTGGTCCATACCCAAGCTGTGCGAATTCTTGACTTGTCCGGAGTATCATTGGCGACACATTTGGAACTCCACCGCCAAAAATACATCACCCCTGACTCAACGCCTGACCCTGATCAGACCTTTTTTCGGGACCTGAGGCACTCAATACGATTACAGGCAAGGTCGGCTACCAAGGGGACTTTTGGCTGCGTGCCAAGGGGCTTGCCGGTCCACGCAGCCAAGGCGCGACGGCGCTCCTCTCGCGTCTCCTGCTTGAGTTAACCGTAATCGCTTGGGATCCCTCGTTTGTGTTTGCGTTTGTCCCGAAACCTTTGGCTGCCAAGGGGGCGCATCTTCGCTACGGCTACATGCACTGCGAAGCGGGGCGTTGGATTGGCCCGGACCAACAGGTAACAGACGAAGACTACCTGATCTGGATGAGCGCCAAGGACTTGGCCAGTTCTTTCGCTCAAGCGACCAAAAGTCTGCAACGCCCGGATAGTCTTATAACCAAGCCAGCCGAACCGAAACCCGCCATTCAAATGGCGGATCTGAGTTCGGTAGCGAATGCCTGACCCCCATCATTCGACCATGAGAGCCAGCGGACCAAATCATGGCGCACCCTATGCTGCGAGCGCCATGGCCCAAGCAGCAATATACGGCCCCGTCGCGGCTCACGTCGCTTTCGTGATGGAACTGACATTGGTGCCTCTATTGCTGCCATCAATGCGTTCCCAGTTTGGCTTGTCACTTGGCGAATTGGCATGGGTATTCAATTCCTACAGCGTTGCAGTCGCAGTAGGCGTTCTAGTCGGCGGACTGTTCGGCGACGCATTTAAGACGACTAGGGTTTTCGGGTGTGGCGTATTCGCTTTTCTCACCGGCTCCATTTTACTCGCCGCATCAATCAATGCCGAGATGCTGATCGTTGGACGTATATTTCAGGGATTTGGTGCCGGCGTGTTTTCACCTCTGGTCCCGGTCTTGCTCACACGGAACGCGCCTGAAAAACCCGGTCGAATACTCATACTATGGGGAAGCCTTGCCGGTTACGTAGCTGCTTTCGCACCGCTGGTCTATAGCGGCATACTCGGTGTAGGAAACTGGAATCTCGCGTTCGGTTTTATAGCGGCCATTGCAGCCCTCGCATTGCTTTTCCATGTGTCGGCGCCCACTGCAGATGAACCGGAAGAGCTGCAAACTGAAACACCAGAGTACTTTGCGATTTTTCGTGCCAGACACCTGTGGTTGACGCTCGCCTACGTTTTCTTCACTTATGGAGCGATTACCTATTTTTTGTTCCGACTTCCGCTATGGCTTTCAGAAACGGGTGCCGAGACGACAATAATTGGTTTCATGCTTTCGACGTTGTGGCTGACTTTCTCAGCTTTAAGCGCCCTCTTGCGGAACAAAGTCGATCAAGATCACGTCCAAACAATCATGCTTGCAGCTCCTCTTCTGATCGCAACTGGTCTGTTGCTATCTTATAGTGAGAACATTTTTCTACTTATGGGCTCAACGATCCTCGTCGGAGCCGGTTTGGCTTGCAGCAACGCCCCTTCAACGCAGCTAATCTTACGACACGCGCCCAAGGGCTTGAGTGCGATTTCTGCCAGTTTGGATATAACCCTTGCACGGTTGGGCGGAATTATTGCGGTCGTATCCCTCGCCGGAACGGGAGTTTCCGTTGCAGGCCCGGTAATTTGCGCATGTTGTTTCGCTGCTGCGATTTGTACAGTCACGGTATTCAGGTTACCAACTGATCACACATGAAAATCTTGCTGAAGCCGCTGATAAACGCATGGGCTTCATTAAGCAAAGTTTCTACCATTGTTAGCAGCGGTACAAAACGTAGATCAAATCAATAGTGTAACGGTCAAAGGAAACATCCAACGACTACCTCCCCAACTGCGCTGCGGCCGTCATACCGGTCATTGGTCGCAACCTGACGCGTGTGATGTGGCTTCCTCGGACTGGGCATCGTACAGAATTTCAGTAAACCAGAAGATTGCAACGCGGGGCGGAGCGGTTGGCCGTCGCGGGCTTGAACGGTCCGCTGTGCGCCACCCGCAGTGCTTCAAAACCGTTCCAAGCCCGTCTGATAGCATGCAATCCCACAGTTAAGATCATGACAGATCGCAACACCGCCGTTCCAGCAAATGTTACGGAAAACCAGGGTCTGGAAGTCTTGAATCTAAGACTTATCGCAAAATTGCGAATATGATGATCGACGCCAAACAGCCCCAAGCTGCAAAGCCCGCAATCCATGCACCAGGCCGCGATTACAGCGTGGCGTTTGAGTGCAGCGGCATTATGAGCCAGAAAGCAGCTATTCGGGCCGGCTTCGCCGTCGGCATCCTGTATGAAAACAACGTTGAGCCTGGCATGAAAATTCTGACCAAGAAGGATAGTTTTCCGCCCCTTCCAAAGTTCAAACGTTCCATCGTGATCGCGACAAATGCACCGCAAGATCTCGCCCAGGCGATGTCCCGCGCCATCAAACAAGCGGTTTGAGGTTGAGATAAGCCGATGTGAGTTCTCAGAAGCGGTGCCCCATTTGTTTCATGCGGCACCGCTTATTAGCAACGCTGCCGAGAAAACCGGACGTGTGCTGTGCCCTATGCCTGTGAAAACATGTCGTAGTTATCGGCCCCAATGTATGTACCGGCTGCTGTTGGCAAATGATTTCTCGCATGTTCTCGGAAGTGGCTCATATGTATCCAGCCTACTGATCGACACGCGGGTCGTGGCCGTGTTGGGGTTACGCACGCGCCGTGGTCTCATTAGCGGCAAGGTCCAAATTGACCGAATGGGCCGTCAGCCTCTGGGGGCGTAATTGTTCCGCTCCATGCTTTCTTTCAGTCGCGAACTCCTCTGGGTCGATCCGACTTACACGCCGATGGCGATCTCGTCTCTGGGCGCGTCAAACGCCGTTTTATATCTCAAGATGCTCCACGCCATTCGTGCCAGCTTATTGGCCAAGGCGACAGCAAGCTTGTTGCGGTTCATCCGTTCTGCGGCTCGCGTCAGCCAATCTCCAAAGCTAAAGTCCGGCCAACGGTTGGTTCGCATCAAGATAACCTTGGCGGCCTGAACGAAGAGCATTCGCAGGTATCGGCTGCCACGCTTTGGTATCCGGCCAAGCACTGTGCGACCGCCTGTACTGTATTGTCGCGGTACGAGGCCAACCCAGGCCGCAAAATCGCGTCCTCGACCAAAGGCCTCGCCCGTTCCAATTGCTGCTACCATCGCGGTCGAGATCATTGGGCCGGTGCCAGGGATCGTCATGACGTTGATGCAGTTCTCTTCGGTGCGACTGATCTGTTCGATCTCCTTCGAGACGGTTTCGATCCGACCATCAAGCCAGAGCCAATCGCCATAGAGACCAATCAAGATCGTCCGCATGCGAGGTGATATCTCGTCCTTACGCTCTTCCAGGATCGTCTCGAATGAGTTCTTCAGAGCTCGCAAACCTTTGCGCACCGTGATCCCCTGTTCGATTAGGAAGGCGCGGATCTGGTTGATCGTGGCCGTCCGGCGCAACACCAGCCGTGACCGAACGCGATGCAGTGCCTGCAAGTCGAGCTGTTCCTGGCTCTTCTCCGGGACAACCGGCAGATTGGGTCGCAATGCCGCTTCAGCTATCGCCTCCGCGTCGTTGTAATCATTCTTCTGTCCTTTGATGAATGGCTTCACATAGATTGCGGGTATGATCCGAGGCTCGAAGCCCATCTTGCGGAGAGTCCGGCTCACAAAATGAGCGCTCAGACAAGCCTCCATGCCGACCACGCACCGGGGCAGCTTCTCAAACGTCTGAACCAGCGCCAGCCGTTTGATCTATTTGCGCATCACCAACTGCCCATCAGGGTCGAATGCCACGATATGGAATGTGTCTTTGCCGATATCGATGCCAATCGACATCAACTCATCAAAATCGTTCTCCGCCATGCTACTTCTCCTATTTGCAGGTGAAATAGGCCAAGCCTAACCGGCTGGGTGAAGCAGCCAGTACATCCCATTACCAGCCATTTGGTTCAGCTCGCACTCGCAACACCGGTTCCCAAAACCAGACGTTCGTGCCTTGTGCGAGATTTTGGGGCAACTAACGACTGCAGGCTCGGAATAAAACGCCATTTAACTGCGCTTGCGAGCTCGGACGTCGTTCGAACCAAAAGAACGCGGACAAAGCTGTTTTTGCTACATCCGCACCAATAGCTACCCTTGCAAACCAACTGCTGTCTTAGAGGCGGCTAGGATTGCGATCAATTGGTGCAACTTGAAACTCCATTGAAAGTGTTCATTTGTATTAGCCTGCAAGCGGCGGGGACTGCGCAGACAAAAACCGGATGTCACCGCTCAGAAGCTATGACATCCGTCTGAATCAAGTCGTCTTCGACACTCAGCTTCGTGCCGGAGCCTCCACGTTTGACCACTCCGCGACCATAGGTGGCATCCGCGCACCCTGAACTTTGATTGCGGACACCTGGCTGTTAAGCTCCGCCAGTTCAGTGGGTGTGAAGGTGACGTCGGCCGCCCCGATGTTCTCCAGCAAATGTGGCATTTGGGTTGTGCCTGGGATGGGTACGATCGACGGTCCCTGGGCCATCAGCCAGGCCAAGCCGATCTGACCAGGCGCCGCATGTTTGCGCGCACCCCAAGTCTTCACAAGATCAACCAGCGCGAGGTTCACCTCGCGGTTCTCGGCGTCCATGCGGGTGGTATTGGCTCTGAAATCACCAGGGGCAAAGCTGGTGCCCATGTCAATCGCCCCGGTCAGGAACCCATAGCCAAGCGGACTAAATGGGACAAAGCCGATGCCCAATTCTTTGCACAGGGCCAGCAAACCGTTTTCCGGCCCGCGCCATAGCATCGAGTATTCGTTCTGCACCGCGGCCACCGGCAGTTCGGCGTGGGCGCGTCGCAGCGTGTTCGGCCCCATCTCTGACAGGCCCCAGTGCAAAACCTTACCCTCATCCATGAGGTCGCGCACTGCGCCTGCCACGTCCTCAATCGGTACGGTCGGGTCGACGCGGTGCTGATAGAGGAGGTCGATCCGGTCCGTGCGCAGACGGCGCAAAGATCCCTCGACCGCCTCTTTGATGTGGGACGGATCGCTGATCAGACCGGGCGCCCATTGTCCTGTTTCAATGTCGACATTAAAGCCGAACTTGGTCGCGATCTGAATCTGGTCACGAATGCTGCCGGACGCTTCACCAAGGATCCGCTCCGATTCATGTGGACCATAGACTTCGGCGGTGTCGATGAATGTCACGCCGTCATCAACTGCGCGGCGGATGATCTTGTTCATCTCTGCTCGGTTCGGGATGGTTGTATGGAAGGTGCGGCTGTGGTTCTGCACGCCAAGCCCGATGGCCGATACTTCGAGTAGTCCGAGCATACGGCGGCCTTGCGACGCAGTGGCCGTCGCGGTCGTCTGTGCGGCGGTGCGCGTGGAGGCCAGACCGCCCAAAGCGAACGCGGCGGCCCCTGCGGCCAGAATGGAACGGCGGGTTGGGTTGATAGGTTTGGTCATTGCGGGTTTCCTCGGGTTCAGATGTTTGGATCAGAACTAGTTGCTGGCTCAGCTGCCGGGCGTGTCGCGAACGAAGGTGTTGCCGCGCTGTGCCGTGGCGGTGAACGTCATGGCATCGACCTTCCAGCCCGCTTCTGTTTCGACAAATCCATGCACATAAGTGCCCCAGACCTCCCAAAGCGCGCCGCCGCCATTCTCGGGCAGTGCGCCCCGCTCCATCCGGTTCCAGGCATATCCGTGGGACAGCATCGTGGTCGTCCCATCGGCTTCAAAGGTGACGCGGTGATTGCCACGCAGATGGAAAGACGCCTTTTCGTCGGTGAGGTTGCCGGACCAGCCTGTGATCAAGGCATCTGCTGGGATCGTGGCGGGCTCGCCCCCGACCAGTGACGTGAAATCCACGTCAATCGTCTCGGTAAAGAACGAGCGTGCCAGCGCCCAATCCTTGGCATCGACGGCTGCATCCAAAGCGTCGGCGATGCGGATCATTTCAGCCTGCGCAACGAGCGTGTCCAATGTGACAGGCGTACCGGCCAAGGGCTCCGCGTTGGCAAATGCAGGCAACGCCGCCGCGAGTACGGTAGCAAAGAGAGGGGCATTAAGAGCGCGTTTCATTATGTGTCTCCATCGCTTCGTGTGATGGGGCTAATCTGGAGCACGCTTCACATAATGAAAAATTCTATAAAAATATTTCATTCATGCCTTTTGGGCATTTATATCTTCCACGATTACTCGAAGCCTTTGCGTCAGATCTCCGGCGTTTTGCCGGGCGACAAAAAGAAACTCTATCGGAACCGATAGGCCCTTTACCTCATGAAAACGCACATGCTCGGGAGGGCGGTGCTTGTTGGCCGAGTTTACAATGGCGCAGCCGACCCCTGCCGAAACGAGGCTGAGCATCGTTGTTTCATTCTCGGCTTCCTGCACGATGGTCGGATCAAATCCGATGCGAGCCAGAGCAGCGTTCAACGCATCATGGTAAGCGGGCGCTACAGCGCGTGGGAAGGACACGATGGGTAACCCGTCGATGTCTCCAAGGTCGAGTGCCCCTTCCTTTTCGAAGTCGAGGTCGACCGAGGCGGCCAACATGACATTGTCGACGCGCAGCGGCAGGATCGACAAGGCCTCATCAACAAGGTTTTCCTGCCGGTATACAAAGGCCGCGTCCAGATCTTCTGCCAGGACCGCATTGATCTGTTCTACCGATCCCATGGGTACAACATCCATGCGCACATCCGGATAGGTGCGGGCAAATCGGCTTAGCGCTTGTGGCAGATGCCCAGACCAGGACGCACTTTCCAGCAAGCCAATGCGCAGGTGGCCCGCTTCCCCTCTGGCGATGCGTCGCGCTTCCTCTGCGGCATCGTTCGATGCCGCCAGGACCGCCCGTGCGCGTTCGGCAAAGGCACGCCCGGCATCGCTTAGGATCACGCGGCGTCCTTCGCGGACAAGCAGCTCAACACCTAGCTCAGCCTCAAGGTCCCGGATCTGACGGGACACTGCCGGTTGGGCAATGTTAAGGCGTTCGGCTGCATGAGTGATCCCCCCATGATCAGCGACGGCCACAAAGTATCTCAGATGTCGCAACTCCATTTCCATGCCTCGAAGCTATCATTTGCTACACTATTTAGCATTGGAAGGTATCTCTACGAAGGGCCATTCTCGTCCCAACTCGTGATGGAGGCGAAAATGCTAACAAAACGGAACACCGGACCACTCTTTGGCTTCCTGACGGTCCTGTGCTGGTCGGGATACAATGTTGCCACCAAACACGGCATCGACACAGGCCATCACCCCACGCGCTGGCCTTCATGCGCTTTGCAGTGCCTGGGCTCATCGTGATACCGATACTTACAGTCCTGCACATGTGCGGCAAGGCAGTTGTCATTCCGGTACGACGGCTAATGGTCCTGATCCTGCTGGGCGGCCCGTTGTTTGGACTGTTCGCCGCTAGCGGTTATGTTCATGCCCCCATGTCACACAGGTTGCTCTTTACGCCGGTCGCCGTGTTCGTCACAGGAAGTGTTTTGGGGCACCTGCTGCTTCGGGAAAATATCACTTCCGACCGCCTGATTAGGGCTACGATCATGTGCGCAGGTCTTGCCATAATGGTCGGGCTTGACCTCAAAGGACTAGGCGGGACCTGGGCGCGGGGTGCGGCGCTGTTCGTGCTGGCTGGCGCAATGTGGGGGGCTAAACCGTGCTGCTCCGCCTGTGGCAAATCCCCATAGTCGAAGGTACCCTGGCAGTCACCGGCGGCTCCGCCATCATCGCAGTGCCGTTGCCGGCCATTACAGCCTCCGAGACGCTGCTAGTGACGCCTTCATCAGCAATTGCCCTACAAGTCTTCATGCAGGGACTTGTCGGTGGCTTTATCAGCGTCGTGACCCTAATCGGCGCTGCCCGATCGCTGCCGGTGCATGTTTCGGCGCTGTTGCCCGTCTTCACCCCCATCGTTGCACTTGGAATTGCAAGTGTCGTGTTGGGCGCAGTTCCGAACGCAGCCGAGATGGCGGGGACGCTCATCATTGCCACTGCGTTCATGATAAACCTTGGTATTTTGAAGCGCAAAAAGTGGCTAACGGCAAGAACTGCCACAGGTCACTCATAAAATCGCGCCCGATTAGGCCTCGTGCAATTTTGCCTCTTCTTCTTAATTGGTGCTTTGCTGATTACAGGCTTTGAGGTGTTCGGACCGTTTGTGATGCTCTCGTTTGAGATGGTATCTTGGATGTGACTACTTGCCACCGCACGCCAAGATGCAGTGCAGTCGGCGCGTGGTGTTTGCATGAAATCCGCAAGAGAAACGACAACGTGTCAGGACGAACTGCGTAGGTACATCGCCTAAGCCCGTCGCCTTACATCATGATGCCATGTTGCTTTTCGCCGTAGCTTGCCGCACGAACAAGTTGGACTCATCGACAGTCATTCACCCTAACGATCACGTGTGTCCACTTTCATCAGGAACCGGGTCCACCGATGCTTGAGGGCGCTTCGCATCTCCACCATTCCTCGTCTTCGCGCCGGAGCTTTGCACAACTGAATCTTTAGCTGGTGGCTCCTCAGCCATCTTTGCTGGCTTTAATTTGCGAGTGGTAGCCTTACAGTTGCGCGCAGGCCAACAGTTGGCAGGTTGGTGAGCGTCACCGTTCCGCCATGGGCCGCGATGACGTCGCGAACGATGGCCAGCCCGAGCCCAGCGCCCCCCGTATTGCTGTTGCGACTGTCGTCGCCCCGCACGAAGGGGTCGAAAACGTCAGCAAGTTTGTCTTCGCTGATGCCCGGGCCGTCGTCATCGATCGTTATGACAGCCATGTCTGCATCGCGGGTCACCGTCGCGCGGGCGGTATTTCCATATTGCGAAGCGTTGTCGAGGAGATTGCCGATTGCGCGCACAAGTGCGACCAGACGGCCACGAACAGTGACTGGGTCATCACATTCGAAAGAGGCCCCCCGCTCCGCACAGGCCCGTTCAACCAGCGCGCCGAGGTCTAGGTCGCGCATCGCCTCGCTCTCTCCGCTTCCGCGGGCATAGGCTACGAGCCCGTCAGCCATCACCGTCATCTCTTCGAGTGTACGGATCATCGCGTCGCTGTCCTCGGGCTCAAGCATCTCGGCCCGGATGCGCAAGCTGGTAATCGGTGTGCGCAGATCATGGCCCACGGCGGCGAGCATGCGCATGCGTTCTGCGTCGAAGCGGGCGATGCGCACCTGCATATCGTTAAAGGCCGCCGCGGCGTCTCGCATCTCGCGCGGCCCCTCTGTCTTGATTAGAACCGTGCGATCCCCACGGCCTGCACCGCGGGCGGCGGTGGCAAGTTCGGTCAACGGTTGAGTCAAGCGGTGCACGAAGATCAGACCGACCCCCAATATGGCGGCCAGTGACAGTCCAAGGATTAAAAGGAATGCACCTTCTTCGATCCATGGCGGCGGCGGGCGCTTGCCGCGTGACCGAATGTTCAGCCATTGCGCTTCCCCATCCTCGGCGACAACCAGGCGCACGGATGCCGCGACGGCCACCCTCCTGCCGCCTTTGTCATCATCTGGCTGGACTCTGATTGCAGTTCTCACGTCCCGCCCGCCAAGCGCTTCGGTCAGCGCCTCGGAGAGGGCGCGGGCACGCTGCGTATCAAGTTGAGCTCTCACAAAGGGCGTCGGATCGACTGTCACTCTGGACGATCGGGTCGAAGCTGAGTTGGCCAGCCCAGGTCGGGCCTGCGGCACAGCCGCTTCCAACGCAGGCACCAGTGAGACAATGCGTTCCTGTTCGCGCGCGATCAGCGCCGCGCGATCCAGGCGGATCTCGCTCGTAGGACAGGACCGCAAGCGCCAGCAGATTTGCACTGACAAGCGATACGGTCAGAAGAAGCGCAAAGCGCCCCGCGATGCCGTCAGGCAGAAATCGTTGCAACCTGTTCAAACGTGTTCCACATCTGCGGTGAGCCGGTAGCCCCCGCCCCATTCGGTGACGATCAGGCGCGGAGATGACGCATCCACTTCAATCTTTCTCCGCAATCGGCTCACGCTGTTGTCGATGGCCCGGTCATATGCCTTGGCGTCACGACCGAGTGTCAGGTCCAGCAAGCTGCTGCGGGACATCACGGTTTGTGGATGATCAAGCAGGACACCCAGCAAACGGCTTTCCCCGGATGTCAGGGCAACGGCGCGCCCATCCGTGTGCCGCACTTCCTGCGCATCGGGGTCGTGCGTCCAGGAGCCGAACCTTCTGCGCCCCTTGGCCACCTGCGGCGCGGGGGTGGTCTGCGACGCAGTACAGCGCGGATGCGCGCCACAAGTTCGCGGGGGTTGAACGGCTTGACCACGTAATCGTCGGCGCCAAGCTCCAAACCCACGATGCGGTCAGTCTCATCCGCCATCGCGGTCAGCAGGATTACAGGTGGGCCACCGCGAGCCACCAGCCATCGACACAGGCTTAGCCCGTCTTCGCCCGGCATCATCACGTCCAGCACGATCAGGGCCGGATCACTCTCTTCCAACAGGCTGCGGGCTTCCATCGCATTGGCGGCCATCTGTGTGCGCAGGCCCTGCTTCCGCAGATACTTGTCCAGCGGTTCGCGGATGTCGCGGGCATCGTCCACGATCATCACCTGAGGGGCCGTCTGCTCCATTTCGTCTCCTGTAACGGTCCGGTTTGTGCCTGTTCTAGCGGCATGTGGCCCGCGCTCCGAGTCTGAGCGCCATTTCATTTGTCGCAATTTGTGTCAGCGCTGGCCATTGCGACAGATCGCGACAAACAAGATCCCCGCCCGACAAACCTTTCTGGCACGACATGTCCATATGGAAATCAGACGAGGCGAAACGGCGCCTCGATTTCCAAGGAAAGGACAACCGATGAACCGACCGAAAATACTGGCTGTGACCGCAATTGCCCTAAGCATATCTGGCATTGGCGCCGTCATCGCCAATGCGCAAGACAGCGCCGCCCCAACCCCGCCCCCGGCCACCGAAGGCAAGATGACCAAAGCCGACATGCGCGATGACCACGGTGGAAAGCGCATGCGTGGCCACGGCGGCAAGATGCGCGGTGGCGAGATGCTGCGCGATATCTTTGACGCAGCCGATGCAGACAGCGATGGCGCCGTCACGCCAGAGGAGATCGAAACCTACCGCAACGCGCTGGTGGCAGAGGTGGACGCATCTGGCGATGGCGCCCTGTCCATCGAAGAGTTCGATACGCTGTACCGCAGCCTCACGCGCTCGCGGATGGTCGACGCCTTCCAAAGGCTTGATGCAGACGGCGACGGCCAAATCGCGCCGGAAGAGATGGAGCGCAGCGTTGCGCGCTTTGTCGAACGGATGGACCGCGATGGCGATGGAACGCTGACCCTGCAGCGGCCCGGGCGACCCGCACCGCAAGAGTAACTGGCTGACGGCGACCTGTGCCGCCCCTGTTTTACATCAAAGGTGTCGCTATGCTCTTTGTGATCAGGCGGCACCTCTCAGACCGAAGAGGGACACAGATGCAAACGGGCTTCTCGATCAAACAACCGTTTTTGACCTTTGCTCTTCTCTCGACCTCTGTAGGCATCATGTCAGGCGCGGCACTCGCCCACAGCGCGGAAGAGCACTGCGCCGCCGTCATCGCGTCGGTGGAAGAGGCGGGGTTTTCCGACGATGTGACCGTCACCTGCGAGAACGGCGCAGCCGTGATTTCGTCAAACACATATCCCGACCACGAGATGATGACAGGCATCACCGGGACCAATGAACAAGTGCCAGTGCCCGCCCCGGGCTATGACGCGTCGATCCCATTAGTGGCCGTGTTGGGCGATACACCACAAACACGCGACGCGGCGCTCGGCGTGGCCGTGAACGGTGTGCCGATCTTTGACTACACGGGCGGTGGTGAGATGACGGAGGAGGACCTTTACCACCACCAGACCCAGCATGATACGTTGCAAACCCAGCAACTTGATGTGTGCGGCGGCCATGCCGGGCGCGGGGATGACTACCACTATCACGTCAAGCCTGTTTGCATGATTGCCCAGATGGAAAACGCCGGGAACACCGCGATCATCGGATGGGCGTTCGACGGTTTCCCGATCTACGGCGACAACAACCCGGACGGCAGTGCAATTCCGGACGGGGTGCTTGATGTTTGCAACGGGCAGCCGGACGCAACTTTTGGCTACAGGTACCACACGTCCGAGGGTGCGCCGTATATCGTGCAGTGTCTCATGGGCGAGGTTGCAGACATCCGCGCGTTGCCCCACGTCTCTCCGCTTGTTGATGCCGAAACGGGCCGTGGTACGGAACCGGGCCGGCCACCGCGCGGCGGCGTCGAAAACCTTGTTTTCACCGAGGGTACCGACGGCACCCGCAGCATGGATTACAGTTACGAGGGCGAGGATTACTACATCCGCTACAGCCCTTCGGACACGCCTGACTGCTATTTGTTCGAAACCCGCACCGTGACCAATGGTGGCGAGGTCGTTACCGGTGAGTATTGCCGATGAAAGGTGTCGCTGCATCGTTTGTGATAGCTTACCTGCGTTGCGTCGGATTCGAAGGCCAAGCACTGGCAGAGGACGCCTTCACGCTGTCGAGTCCGGCGCTGACCGAGGACAGCTTTTTACCTGCATATCTGAAATGCGTCCGCGATGGCGGCGACGGCGCGTCACCGCCCCTGGAGTGGCACGGTGTGCCCGATGGGACCAAGAGCCTTGCCCTGACCATGCATCACTATCCGCGCGGCACGACCGAAGGCGTGGACGCCCCCAGTCACTATTGGCTGCTGTGGAACATACCTGCCGATGTCACCGTGATCGAGCGTGGCAATCCCACATCGATCGGTGACGAAGGCGCGGACAAGGATCGGACCCACACCGGCTATACTCCGCCATGCTCGCCCGGTGATCGGCAGCACGAATACACCATCACGATCTACGCCCTGAACGCGCCCATGGACGATCTGCCCGGATATGACGACCGACAGGTCGACTGGCAGATGCTGACCGGCGCCATGGAGGGCAAGGTCATCTCATCCGCCCAGCTTTCGTTTCTGAACTGACACCCAAGAAGGAAAAGACCATGATGCGCACCATCCTTGCAGCACCCCTTATCCTGACGGTCGCGCCAGCCTTTGCAGAGCCTCTCACTATCACCGCGGACATATGGGCGGACAATTGGTTCGAGATGTCGGTGAACGGCACCAAGGTGCTGGAGGACAGTGTTCCCATCACGACCGAGCGGTCTTTCAACGCCGAAACCGTCACATTCGCCGTTGAGTTGCCAATGACCATTGCGATCAAGGCAATGGATTTCAAGGAGAACGACACTGGCCTGGAATATATCGGGTCACGGCGGCAGCAGATGGGAGATGGGGGCCTGATCGCGCAGTTCGTGGATGTGGACACTGGAGAAACCGTTGCCGTGACGGATGACAACATGCGTTGCCTTGTCGTGCACCACGCCCCGGTCGATCGGTCATGCGAGGCGTCCAGCAATCCGGTTGCAGGCAAAGGTGCATGTGCATTTGAGTTGACCGAAGAGCCAGCGGACTGGACCGCCCCGGGCTTTGATGCATCGGACTGGCCCAAAGCCACGCTTCATACGGCCCGTGCTGTCGATCCGAAGGATGGCTACGACACCGTAAGTTGGTCCGAGGACGCCCAGTTCATCTGGGGCCCCGACCTAGAGCGGGACAACACCATCCTTTGCCGTGTCACCATCGAGTAAATGTTCGATCCCCGCACACCCAGCGACGGAGGCTGACGTGCAAACTGGAAAACGCATGACGGGACTATTGATCACCACACCGCTGTGGGCGCGCGCAAAGCGGGTCGGAAGTATCCGACGTTCTGGAACCAGGCCGTTTAAGCAGCACTATTCGATATGCTTGATGGGATCGTCCCGGGCACGATGGGGGCAGTTATGAACCTGGCAAAGCAAGTCCTCGCAACACTTGGGTTGGTTTCATGCGCAACGCTGGTTGCGTCACATTACTCTCCGGATTTCAACACTGCCCTGGGCGGGTTGGGTGTTCCGTCTAACCTTCTTGAAGCGATTTCCAGATCAGACGATCAAACAGTGGATGCAAGCGAGGTCAGAGCTCCGCGTGGGCAACGTGGCAGGTCAGCGGCGATCGTGACCACCGCAGCGGTGTCCACGGAGACGATCAGCGAAACGGCACAAGCAATAGGCTCTGCTGAGGCATTGCGCTCTGTTTCGGTCGTTCCGTTCGAGAGCGGTATGCTGACCCATGTGGCAGTCGCTTCCGGAGATATCGTTGCCGTGGGTGACTTGCTGGCCCGGCTGGATGCAGACACTGAGCAAATCGCACGGGACCGGGCGGCTGTGACCCTTCGTTTGGCCGAAGCCGAGTATGCGCGGTACGAACGTCTGGCTCAGTCCAATGTGGCCTCGCAGACGGAACTCGACACGCTGCAGGCAGAGCGGGATGACGCGGAACTCGCCTTGCGCGAGGCAGAGGTTACGCTAGAGCGGCGTTCGATCTTTTCGCCTATTGGTGGCGTTGTGGGCATCGTTCCGGTCGAGATTGGTGACTATGTCTCCACCTCGACCGAGATCGCCATGGTCGACGACAGATCACAAGTCATGGTCGATTTCTGGTTACCTGAAAGGTTTGTGGGCTTGCTTGCGCTCGGCCAGCAGGTCACGGCAACGCCACTGGCCCTGTCCGGCATGCAGCTCGACGGGCAAATCAGTGCGATCGGCAGCCGGGTGCAGGTCGACAGTCGAACGATCCAGGTGCGCGCGTTGATCGACAACCCGGACGACCTGATCCGCCCCGGCATGTCGTTCAGCGTCACGACGGCTTTTGACGGCGATACCTATCCCGCCGTCGACCCGCTGGCGGTGAATTGGGACGCCGAGGGCTCCTATATCTGGGTCGTGGAAGACGGTGTTGCCACGCGCACGAGTGCCGAGATTATTCAGCGCAATGTCGAATACATCCTGATCGCCTCGGACATCGGGATCGACGCAGAAGTGGTCACCGAAGGCGGGTTGAACGTGCGCAATGGCGCCCGGGTCGTCGTGCAGGGCGCTGCTGTGCCGGACGTGGACGCCCGACCCGGCAAGGACCGCGCCGACCTGTCCCCGCCGTCCACCTCTGAAACGGAGGGGTAGGCGGATGGCTCAAGAGGCGCCTGCGACGGCCCCGTCCACCCTGTCTGACATGACAGCCCTTTTTGTGCGGCGACCCGTTCTCGCGATTGTCGTCAACATGCTGATCCTTGTCGGTGGCCTTGCCGCGCTTTCGGGGGTTGCCGTTCGTGAGCTGCCGGAGGTGGACAGCCCGACGATCACGATCAGGACCTCCTATTCCGGCGCATCGTCAGAGACCATGGATCAGGAAGTGACCGGCATCGTGGAATCCGCAGCCGCGCAGGTGTCGGGTGTCAAATCGATGTCTTCGTCATCGTCCTACGAGGAAAGCCGCGTCACCGTCGAGTTCACGACGAGCACTGATCTGAACGTCGCGGCCTCAGATATGCGGGACGAGATCGGCCGGATCGGCAACAGCCTGCCTGACGATATCGACGATGACCCGACGATTGTGAAGGCGGACGCGGATGCGGAACCAATCATGCGATTGGCCGTAACGTCAGAGACAATGGAAATCGACGCGCTGACAGACCTTGTCGATGAAGAGGTGGTGGATCGCCTATCTGCCGTCGAAGGTGTGGCCGAAGTCTCGGTATTTGGCGAACGCGAACAGACTTTCCTGATCGATATCGATCAGGCGCAGCTTGCCACGCGCGGCCTGACGGTCGCTGATTTGATAGATGCCTTGGATGATGTGGCGCTGGACGTGCCTGCCGGATCTCTGGAAAGCAGCGCGCAGGATTTCACGGTTCGCGCGACAGCCTCGTTGCGCACACCGGAGGATTTCAATCGCCTGATCATCGCCGATGATGTCCGACTGGCCGATATCGCTGTCGTGACCCTTGGACCAGATGCAGAATCCTCGGTGCTGCTGGCCAACGGTCATTCGGGGCTTGGGCTCAACATCATCCGGCAGGCCGGTTCGAACACGCTGAGCATCTCCAACAGCGTGCGTGATGTCGTTGCGGCGATGCAGGACGCATTGCCCGAGGGCGTCGATATCGCGGTGACCAGCGACGACGCTACATTCATCAATGGCTCAATTGTAGAAGTGTTGAAATCGCTCGGGCTGGCCATCACGATTGTGGTCGGGGTGATTTATGTATTCCTGCGGAATGTGCGGGCGACGCTCATCCCTGCGCTGACGCTGCCTGTGGCCTTGATCGGGACCATTGGTGGCATCTGGTTGGCGGGTTTCTCGATCAACATCATCACGCTGCTGGCGCTGGTTCTGGCGACCGGCATGGTCGTGGATGACGCCATTGTCGTTTTGGAAAACATCGTCAAAAAGCGGGATGCGGGTATGCCGGTCCGGGCCGCCGCGGTGCGGGGCACACGCGAGGTGTTCTTTGCGGTCATCACGACAACGGCCACGCTGGCGGCCGTCTTCATTCCGCTGTCCTTCCTACCCGGCACGTCGGGCGGCCTGTTCCGCGAGTTTGGGTACGTCCTTGCCATTGCGGTTACCATTTCTTCTTTCGTCGCGCTGTCGCTTTGTCCGATGCTCGCCTCGCGCCTGCTGTCGCGCCGCGTGCCCGAAGAGGCCAAAGTCCCAACCGGCCTTGTCGGGCATGTCGGTGCATGGGGCAGCCGCAGATACGCAGCCATTTTGCGTTACTGCCTGTCAGCCCCGCTTGTCGTAATAACTGCCGCAGCCATTTGCTCGGGCTCAGCCTGGATCACATACGGCACGTTGGAAGAGGAATTGACCCCGCCGGAGGACCGTGCTGTCGCGCTGTTGCGGATCAGTGCGCCCCAGGGCGTCAGTCTGGACTACACCGAAAGCCAACAACGCCAGATCGAAGCGCTTTTTCAACCGTTTCGAGACAGTGGAGAAGTCGAATACATCTTCTCCATCGTTGGGCGCGGCAGCAGCAACGAGGGACGTATGGTCATGACCTTGGCGCCCTGGGATGAACGCACGCGCAGCCAGAGCGAGATCGTGGCCGAGATGAACCAGCTTATCGCGTCGGTGAACGGGGTGCGTGCCTTTGTCATCCAACCCAATTCGCTGGGCATCAGGGGCGGTGGGCAAGGGCTGCGCATGGCCATTACCGGCAGCGACTATGACGTGCTTGCGACGGCTGCTGACGCATTGATGGCCGAGTTGGAGCAAGACCCGGACATGGGCCGCATCCAGCTGTCCTACGAGACCACGCAACCGCAGATCCTGATCGACGTCGACCGCGAGAGGGCGGAAGATCTGGGCATTGATATCGGCGGTCTTTCCGACGCCATGCGCGCCCTCTTGGATGGCGACGAGGTTGGAGAGGTGTTTGTTGATGGCGATGCGATCCCGGTCAAACTGATCTCGACCACCCACCCGGTCGACGATCCCACCGACCTCGAAAACATCTTTCTCAAAGCATCGGACGACCGGATCGTCCCGATGTCGTCCATTGTGTCGGTTCAGGAAATGGCCGTAGCTCCGTCGCTGGACCGCGAGGAACAGCTGCGCGCGATCACCATTTCGGCAGAGCTTTCTGATGACGTGGCCTTGCGCGACGGGATCGAGCGGATCGAGGCGGCAGCGACCAGCATCCTGCCGCCCGATGTCGGACTGATCCCGTTGTCCGAAGCGGCAACGCTGGACGAGACATCCAGCGGCCTTGGCATGGTGTTCGGCTTTGCCATCGTGATCGTCATCCTCGTCCTGGCCGCACAGTTCGAGAGTTTTCTGTCCAGCCTCATCATCGTAGGAACCATTCCGCTTGGCCTTGCCTGCGCCGTGTTTGCGCTGGCCTTCACGAGCATCAGCCTGAATGTCTACAGCCAGATCGGTCTGGTTCTGCTGGTGGGGATCATGGCCAAGAACGGCATCCTGATCGTAGAATTTGCAAACCAGTTGCGGGACACCGGCTTGAACGTCCGTGATGCAATCGAGGGCGCGGCCCTGCAACGCCTGCGCCCGGTCATGATGACGATGGTCTCAACCGTGCTGGGCGGCGTGCCGCTGGTGGTGTCGACAGGTGCCGGGGCAGAGGCGCGCGTGTCGCTGGGGTGGGTGATTGTTGGTGGGCTGGGTCTGGCCACATTGGCCACTCTGTTTGTCACACCCGTGGTCTATCGGCTGCTGGCCGGTTTCTCAAAGCCGCAGGCGGAAGAGATGAGGCGGCTTGAAGCCGAGCTTGCGTCGTGACCGTCAACCGCTGTTCTGCATCACGTTTGAGGAACTAACATATGCACTATGATTTCATCTCGCGCCTGAATCACTGGATCATTGCAATCGCGATCATCGGGATGCTGCTGTTTGGGCTTTACCTTGAATATGGCGGGTTGGAGCGTGAAGCGCGCCGACCTTTGATCGGAGTCCACCGCTCAGTCGGTGTCCTTGTTCTTATCTACGGCGCTTGGCGTATGGCCTGGCGAGTCATGCGGGGCTTTCCCGAACCGGTCTCGACCATGCCACGCTGGCAGCACCGGCTTTCGAAATGGGTGCATTGGAGCCTGTTGTCAGGTATCCTGATCATGCCGCTTTCCGGCATAGGATTTACCATCTTTCGCGGGCGAGACGTGAGCGTGTTTGGCTGGTTCTCGATCCCGGGCGTGGCAGAAGTACCTTGGATCGTGGCTATGTCATCTGCAATTCACCAATATGTTGGCCTTGGCCTGTGCACGATTGTGGTGCTGCACATCGCGGCTGCGCTCAAACATCATCTGATAGACCGGGACCCGACACTGACGCGTATGATTTCGGGCCGAGCTGTCCCAGCCTCGGACGGCTCAGTGTCCTCTGACAATCAATGAGCCTCTTTCGAGAGACCCGGGACGCGCCGATCCCGCCCAAGCTAACACTGCTCCACCACACCATTCACCACAAGGGAGACTTTCAATGAACCGCATGACAGCCAAGGACTTCGATCAAGAGCTTCTTGATCTGTACGACTTTTACGCGCACGGAAAGATCACGAAACGCGAGTTTCTGGACCGTGCGGCCAGGTTTGCCGTCGGTGGTCTGACGGCAGTGGCGCTGCTGGACATGCTCAGCCCCAACTACGCGATGGCACAGCAAGTGTCGTTCAATGATGCTGACATACGCGCCGATTACATTATGTATCCTTCACCGAATGGCACGGGGGATGTGCGTGGCTATCTGGTGCGGCCGGCCGCGGCGGACGGGCCACTGCCTGCGGTTCTGGTGATCCATGAAAACCGCGGCCTCAACCCGTACATCGAAGACGTTGCGCGCCGTTTGGCAAAGGCGGGGTTCATGGCGTTGGCGCCGGATGGCCTGACATCGGTTGGCGGCTATCCGGGAAATGACGCCGACGGTCGCGAACTTCAACGAACCGTTGATGGGGTCGCGTTGATGAATGACTTCTTCGCCGGTTTCGAACATCTGCTTTCACGTGACGACAGCACTGGCAGCGTCGGCGCTGTCGGTTTTTGCTATGGCGGCGGTGTGGTCGGCGCGATTGCCGTGGCATACCCGGAACTAGCCGCCGGGGTCCCCTTTTATGGGCGGCAACCCGCGTCAGGTGACGTCCCGAAAATCGAAGCCCCGTTATTGATCCAGATGGGAGAGCTGGACGAGCGCATCAACGCGGGGTGGCCCGACTTCGAAGCGGCCCTGAAAGCGAATGACAAGGTGTACGAGGCCTACATCTACGAAGGCGCAAACCATGGTTTCCACAACGACAGCACGCCGCGCTACGATGAGGCCATGGCTGAATTGGCGTGGGAACGGACAATCGGGTGGTTCAACACTTATCTGTCTTAGTGTTCGATGCGATTGGGCCCGCAGATAAGCCACCGCCCCAACACTCCTGCGCCCTGCAGCTTGGGTTGATCCGCTGATTGATATTTCGCTCGCCAAAGCCGGCCACACACCACTCACGGAACTACGGCTTTTGCATGCGGATGTGGAATGTTTGGCGGATCCGTTGAGACATGCCCGCCGCGTGCTTCGCTCAAAAAGCCGTCCTTCCACTTTTTCGCCAAAACGCATTGCTGTAGAGAAGTCGGCGCTGGTTGCGCGCAGGACGCCGCGCGAGCCTCGCACATGGCTGAACCAGTGTTTTGCTCGACCCCCTCCTCGCCGGATTGAATGCCTGCCGCTGTAGAGCCGACAATTTTATCACCCGCTGGCGAAATCTGATTTTTTAACAGAATCAATCATTTCGTCGCCATTCGCCTCTCAGAAGTAGTTCGGCAGGTCAGGATCCTTTTGAGTAGTTCGTGGCTGTCAGACCCAAAGTTCTGTTGTCGAGCGTACCCTGCCAAAGAAATGAAATTATCCTTAGCTTCGCCTAATCCAATGTTCATCTTGTGTTCATTCGACCTTCAGGATCACCAAGATGGCTTCAGCTACGTTTGTGTTGCAAACATCGCGGCCGAGTTGCCGCCACGTCACTATATCGCTCGCCAAATGACCTAAACTGATCAAGAGGCCGCAATGTCAAAGACAACCTTCGAGATACAATCACCACGTGAAACCGGGGGCAGCATTGTCCTGTTTAAGCCGGATGTCGATCTGTCCACACAACAAAGTATACTTGCTAGCCTGTCTGGTGCAGATGTCCAGACTTTCGCATCACGTGCCGGGCGACTGCCAGAAAGCGCTGACGAGGCCCCAGCAATTGTCCTTGAGAACGTGAACATAGGTTTCATTTCCGCCCAAGTTGGTGCCGCGCAATCCGAGAGCATTCGGGCAAACCTGATGGACGATGATCGCGTGCTTTCCGTGCGGCCCGAACTTTATCTCTTTGCCCTTAAGACGATTCAGGATGACGATCAAAAGACATGGGGCGTTGACGCAGTTGGCGCTTGGGCCAGCCGTTACACTGGCGCTGGTATCAAGGTGGCCGTTCTGGATACCGGGCTTGACCTGCAGCATCCTGACTTTGCAGATCGCACGATCGTGTCTGAAAGCTTTGTCACCGGCGAAGACGTACAAGACGGGCAAGGTCACGGAACCCATTGCGCTGGAACAGCGGTGGGCGGGCGAACATCGGACCGCGATTTCCGATATGGCGTCGCATCAGATGCCGAACTTTATGTTGGCAAAGTCCTAGCAAACAGCGGCAGCGGACGAGAGCGTGATGTTCTGACCGGTATGGCTTGGGCGATTGAGCAAGGCTGCGAGGTGATTTCCATGTCGCTCGGCTCCGATGTGCGTGAAGGCGATACCTATTCGCCGGAATACGAAGCTTTGGGGCGCCAGGCGCTCGACCGTGGCAGTCTGATCATCGCGGCAGCTGGCAACAGCAGTTCGCGCCGGTTGGGGTTTGTCGCACCTGTCGGCAGCCCGGCCAACGCACCATCAATTATGGCCGTTGCTGCGGTTGATGAGGCACTCAGCGTTGCTGACTTTTCAAGCGGTGGTATCAACCCTGACGGCGGCGAAGTAAATGTGGCCGGTCCTGGGGTTGATGTATTCTCATCCGTTCCAGCACCACGTCTGTACAGATCCCTCTCTGGAACAAGTATGGCGTGCCCGCATGTGGCGGGTGTCGCGGCGCATTGGGCCGAATCCGATCAAAACCTGAGAGGACAGGCGCTTTGGGATAAGATCATCGAAACAGCCGCACCTGTTTCCGAAGATGCACGCGATGTCGGTGCGGGCCTAGTTCAATCGCCGCCTGCTGCCGCTGGTGTGGCTTAGCCGGCGCCCCTATGTTTACTGTGAGAGTTCATACTGAACGCGGACCGACGAGATGGCACAGATATCAGTGAAAGTTGTCTTTGACGCCAAAGGCGGCGCAGACGCTGAGACGATTTGCGAAAAAGCGTCAGAACACGGGCTGACAGTAGAACAGGTCCAGCGTGCCATGGGTGTCATTTTCGGGCAGTGTGACGACAGTGTTGTGGATCAGCTTGAAGCGCTGGACGGTGTCCTGCGCGTGTCGCCTGAAGGTACATTCCAGCTTCCACCGCTGTCACCGGACAAGCCTCAGTAGCTGATTAGCACGTGCACCTGAACTGCGCCTGCTGATCTGGCTTTTACCCGCCAATCTTGAAATGTGCAGATCGCAGGTTCAGCATGCCCAAGAATGTCGATTACGTCATCACCAACTGTCACACTCACACGTTCCTTCTGGATCATGTTCCGCGTGGTTTTCTACCTTTCGGGCTGACAAAGGCGCTGGCTTCTCTGCCCTTTCAACGTCCACTTGTACGGCTGCTGAGGTTGGCAAACCCATTTAGTGACCGGGATCGTCTTAGTCGTTATGCAAACTTTCTGGAGATTGGCGGCCGAAGCACACAAGCTGAAACATTCGAAATCATCCAAAGCTATTATCCGGACAACACAAGGTTCGTCGTCCTTCCGATGGACATGGCGTTCATGGGTGCGGGAATGCCCCCAGTCGATATTGACGAGCAACATGACGAGCTTGAAGTCATTGCCAAACAGACAAATGGGCGCGTCCTGCCATTTATTGCTATCGATCCGCGGCGTTATGATGGTCCAGAGGGAAAGGAGAAACTGATTGCGGAACTCCAGCGCCGCTTTCCCGCTGAGCTATCTCCAATGCGACGGGTGTTCCGGGGCATCAAGCTTTACCCGCCTCTTGGCTATTTCCCACAGGATGAACGGCTTGATCCGATGTGGGCTTATTGCGAAGCGCATGATGTGCCAGTGATGACCCATTGCTCAAAGGGCGGTGTCTATTCGCGGCGGGAACGCCGCAAGAACACTACACGCTATTCGGATCCGGACAACTATCGCGACATCCTCAACACCTATCCGGGAGTGCGGGTTTGCCTTGCGCATTTTGGCGGTTTGCAGGACTGGACAACCTATTTTGAGGGCTCAGAAAGCCGACAGCTTGTTCCACATGATGCACCAATTGCAGAGCGTGGTCATATCAATTGGCTGTCAAAGATCATGCAGCTGATCGGCTGTGGCGCTTATCCCGGGCTCTATACAGATATCTCCTACACGGTTTTCGCGACCCAGCGGTTCCTGCCCGCACTTGCGGTCATACTTCGAGCAAATCCAAAAGTGCGCGCCCGTGTCTTGTTCGGGTCGGACTACTACATGACCCAAACCGAAAAATTCGATGAGCGTTACCTGTCCATGCAGTTGCGCTACGTCTTGGGCGAAAACATCTTCCATGAGATTGCCAATGTGAACCCGGACCATTTCCTGTAGCAGTGCAGGCGTCAGCGCGTCGTGCAAGACACTCGAAAATCACTCAGTGAACTACCAAAGCTCTCGTATCCCGAGCGGCTTCCCAGCTCATCCAGAAAGGGCTGATATGCAGCGGCTTGCAGTGTGACGCGGTCGCAAAAATATTCGTCGAGCATACCCGGGTCGCACAGATCGGCGGTTCTGCAATGCCAGACCTGTTCGTAGAAGTTTACCAGCCGATAAATCGCCGTTTGAAAGGCCTCGGTGTCGGGGTGCTCGTCAATCGTGACACTGGCAAACAAGGCATACGTCCGCTCGGACACAAGTTCGGCCCGCATATAATCGACGAACGTGTCGTTCTCTTTCCAGAAGTTAAAAAGAACGTTCCGCGTCTCGATCATTTCAGCGCTTCCATAGGCTTCAATGTAGGACAACGCCGTCGCGCGCCTTTCGGCTTCAACGGCAAGTGCGCGGTCGGAAAAGAACTTCCACACGCCAAAGACCGCAATTGCTGCCGCCAGTATTTTCAGTGCAAGTTCAATATTCTGTCGCATCACGCATCCGGCGCAAAGTGACAGGTGTCAGGATAAAAGCGCCAGATGTCCTGTGCGCCTGCCGTTTCACTCGCAAGAACAGAAAGATCAGCGAAACAGGCAAGCTGCGCACGGCTTAGGAAGATCAAGGCGTCGACATCAAGCGCTTCGTCCGTTTGAAGCAGCCTCACGTCCGGAGCTTCAGCCGGGGCATAGCTAGGCACATCCTCTGTCACATCGGTCAGGCATTCTTGCGGCTTGATGAAGACGACGGAACTGTCCTGAAGAGCGAGCTGAGCCTGATTGGCTGCAATGCACTCAGCAACTTCGCTTGTCAGAAGAAAGTAGCCCTCATCGTCCTGACTGCTCCCAGCTGCTGTCGTTACAAGTATGAAAGCCAGGGCGCTGCGAATGATTAGACTTGTCATGAAACACCTCCTTTTCAGTTGCCGCTGACGCACCAGCGTCCGATCTGGACAAGGCCGGCACCAAACACCTCATCGCGCCCCTCCTCCCCAAGATCGAGTGCGGTGCTTTCGAGCCGTTGGATCACTTCATCCGGCTTCAGATGCGGCTCGGCAGACAGGACAAGCGCTGCGGCGGACGAAACGAACGGTGCAGCATATGACGTCCCGCTTTTTAATCGCCCGCCCGATACAGACGCCGCGGTCCACACGTCCACCCCCGGTGCCGCGAGGTCGATATGCGTGCCGTGTTGCGCCATCGCGAAGATGTTGTTGCTTGCATCGACAGCAGTGACCGAGATCACGCCGGAATAAGCTGCGGGAAAGGCAGGTGGCGCTGTAGGTCCTTTGTTGCCCGCTGCGGCCACGACAACGATCCCTGCCCTGCTCACGCGGTCGATGGCGGCCGCGAGAGCCGTGTTGTCAGGTCCGGCGAGGCTCATATTGATAATCTCGACGCCTTGCTGTTCAAGCCAGTCAAGTCCGACGACAAGTGCGAATGCATCGGTGCGCTCATCACCACCTTCACGGGTGAAGGCGTCGACTGCCAGAAGGTGGCTCGCCGGGACAAGGCCGGGCACGCGGCTTTCCGGATCTCCAACGATGATCGCCGCAACAGCGGTGCCATGCAGTGCCCTTGATGCTGGATGAGCGTTTTTGTGTACGCGGTAGACAGTCACCTGACGATCAGCGAAGACTTCGTGCTCGACATTGATACCCGTGTCGATGATCCCGATGGCTACATCGCGATGAGAGCAGGTATGGGACTGAAAGGCGATTTGTTCCAAAGCCCGGCATTGTGGGCCACTGCAGGTCGACTGCTCTGTCCTGTAGTAATGGTTGAAATCTGCGTCCTGCCCTGTCGGCAAAGCACGCACATCGCTGCGGGATTGTTCAAGGGTCCGACCTGTTGGAATGCGGAGCCGATGAATTGGTGCATCGTCACGTCCGCCCTGTTGAACAATTGTGAAGCCCTGGGTCAGCAAGGTCGCCAGGTCATCGTCAGACAAAGATGTCACCGTGATTTCGTCTGGAGCCTGATCTAACAACGGCTCTGGTTCTGCTACATCGTCATCATCGTCGTCGTCATCGTTGCCGCTGTCATCACCGTTATCATCACCGTTGCCGTTATCATCATCATTATCGTCTTGTGCGTATGCTTTTGAGATCAGCCAGGATCTGTCGGGCGACCCAAGGCTGACGCCCAAAAGAAGACCAAGCATCAAACCTGTCTTCAGGCATCGGGAGGTCATCGCGTTAAGGTCTGGTCCAGTCACTGTTCTGCCCCCGCGTATCGATGTGAACGAAGTTGCTGGAGATGTACTTGCCAATACCGCCTGCATATCGCGCGTCACTCGCCCGAATGCGCGCCGCGATACGCCGCCAGATCTCGGGGGTTCCGGCGGCAGCTGTAAAATCCATCGCCATGAACTGCTTGTGGTAACTGTTGGCCGCGCCAGAGATGCAACTGTTGTAGGCATCGTTGCGATATCCCGACAACACGCGGATCGGCGCCCCAAGCTGATGGCGAATTTCATCCAGCATCAGAACTGTTGAAACGACGTTGTTCCATAAGGTCTTTGGGGGCAGACTGTTCAGTCCCCCGCAGCGTCCGGACCCACCATGGGAATTTCCAAGGAACAAGACCTCACTCGGTTTGAAGTATCGCAAACCGAGCGGAGCCAAAAAGGTGGTGAACTCCGCCATGTAGTCTTGATCAAGCGCTATAAGCTGGCGCGTCTCGTCTTCGTGAAATGAACCGCTCAGAAAGTCAGCCCCAAACAAGTCTTTCGGGCTGCTTTCACGTTCAACTTGTTCGGCATCATCACCCTGATCCGGGCCCGCAATATCCAGATTCAGATAGGTGACGGTCGTCAGGTCTTGCTGGCGCGCCACAACACCGATTGCATCCTCGCTTTCCATTCTTACCGGCATCATGCTTGCAGTCGGTGATTGCAGGAACGCTTTGACCCCCAGTCCAATCGCGCCCGCAATATCCTCAAGATAGGCGGGATCCTGTAACCTTTGTTCTTCTTCAGCCTGATCCAGAAAACTGACCTCGGCCAAGCACGTCGCTGTACCGAAGTGGTGGCGGGATGGGTTCAGAACGCCAAGCGGCATAGGTTTGATCCGAGATGGGTCAAAGCTCGCATTCCGATCGCGCAACCCAGTAACCTGCAGAAGATTATCCTGCACCAAAAGGCTAAGCTGCGCGGACGTACTGGAGTAGTTTGTATGGACGAGTGTCTCTGTCCCTTGCGCGGTACCGTCGCGTGACGCATTGAAATGGACCGACACGAACGCTTTTGCCTTTGCAGATTTCGCAACACGCGCCCGCGCGGCGAGGCTGATATTCACGTCGGTTGTTCGGGTCAGCTCGGCATCAGGCAATTGAGCGGCCAACAGCGTCGCGACCTTCAGTGTCAGGGTCTTCTCAAGCGTCCCGTTGGGCCCGACAGCGTTGTTCCAACTGGAGCCGCCAACATTGCGAAACCCACCGTGTCCTGCATCTATGACAACGTCTGCCATGTTAGATCCTCTTCATTGATTTGCGTTGTGCCCCTTCGTGATTGTCTAGAACGCGATCTCCTTGTGCTTCGTGATTTCCCGCACCGCGGCTTCGACATTGATTTCACTCGCCAGTGCCGCACCGACCTTGCTTAGCCGTGCCGGATTTTGGGTGATGTCAGCCGGGACATAGGTGTCAAACCCAAGCCCTGTGCGATCGGCGAGTGTCGGAACCGACACCTGAAACAGCCGAAACGGATCAAAGTCGATGCTTTCGATGTCAGTCAGCAAGTCACTTTGCGACAAGACAAAACAAGCGGCGCGCAAGTCCTCATCCATGCCGCGATATGCAATCAGCTTCCAGAAACTGCGGGGGATCAGTGCCCCTCGGTACCTCGGGTCGTCGTCCGCAAAGACGGGGCCAGCAAGAACTGAAATCCGGATATCCTGAGCATCAGCGTTTTCCAGAACCAAGTCTTCGAGTTTTCCCCACAGGCCGCCTCTACTGGATTGGTTGTAGCTCTCGTGTTGCGGCGCAATGTTGGTGAAACAAAAGGAGTCATCATTGGCCTTCCGCGCTTCTTCAACCGTACCCCAAGCAACATCTGCCCGTCGGGCGATGTGACCTCGGTCGAGCCTGTTGTTCGCGTAAATCGTGTCGTCCAGTTGAAATTCCGCGCCGACGCGATCATCCAGACGAAACCCCGTGCGTCCAAGCTGCACCTTTTGCGCGCCGTCCGTATTCCAAGCGACAAAGCGGGCCAGCCGTCGCTTTGCGCTCTGGCACACTGAAAAATGCGTATAGGGGATCGTTTGGGCCTTACCAAAGTTCACCGCATCACGCTTGTACGCCAATGAAAGCTCCGGCATTGGCGCCGGAACGCCCAAGAAGTCGGCGTCATATCCAGAGGCGATCTTGGTGATTGTTGTCCCTTCTTCAACGACAAGGCCCTGGGGTGGCGTCAGCGAGAAGTTTAATTTGCTCTGGATAGAACGGGGATAGCATGCAAGCGCGTGATCATCCGTGCTTCCGGCCCCCTCCCCTGCAAAGTGCAGGCCGGCGAAGATCTCTGTTGCGCGGTCCTTTTCGGAGATGATCCAGACTGCGCCAGAATCTCCACCCATGCTGATTTGATCACCCTCCGCTGGATATTCGGGATGTGGCCCAATCTCAAAACAACCAATGTTTTTGCTGCCCAAAGCTGCGCCAAAGTCGATCTTTACGATGACGTCAGTGCGACGGACCTTTCCATGTGTCGTCTCTGTCGTGCGGCCCGTCTTGACGACCGTATCGCCCAAGGCGATCTCCGCCATCTGCGTCAAGACTGCTCCAAGCCTATGGACGGCACGATCGAAACCACGCCCTTGGATCCGCGCAATCGCGCAATCGCCAGCGACACCCAAATGGCTTCGCAACAGAACACCGCAGCTATTGGCGGCTACGTTGTTGTCATCAAATGGACCGGGTTGGACGATTTTGTCACCGATTTTGCCTGTCTCACCGTGCAAGACATGCCAGTTGGACAGCATACAAGGGTCGCCCGTGGCAGGATCAAAAACAATTGCACCAAGCGTTCCGGCAGTGCCGGTCGGATGGCTGACACTCGCGCCCGGCACCAAAGGATCAAGACGCGTTTTCAACACAGAACTCTGAGCGTTCTCCACAATCATGTAGGACGGCTGATACTCGCGCTGAACGACGTCCGTTGGAACGGTAACCCCGTCAGCCTCGATCACCTCTGGCAGCGGTTTTGACCCGATGCCTTCAAGTGCAGAGACCTCGACCTTCTCGCGGACGGTAAAGACGATGCTTACTTCGCCATCACCATTCTTGCGACCAACGCCAATAGATGTAACGTTCGGGTCCACGAGGTATGCAGACCCCTTGGCACGCACGAAACGACGCAGGCATGTCATCAGCGCAGCGTCATCTTTTCCTTCCGATGTTTTCGGTCTTTTGACCATTTTGGTTCCTTCTCTGGGGCGTTGGATTAATGCGCGGGCTACGGGCCTTCCGGACCGACTTGCAGCATCAGTGATTTTGCAATCCGCCCAAGTTCATGGTCGGGGACCGAGCCGTTCTTTTGAGCAGCGCGCATCACGCGCTGATAAAGCCGCCGCTGATCCACATTCCGAGGGCGCATATTCATCCTGTCGAGCTGATCCAAATACCGACAATGCCGCTATGGCGCCCGATCGCTAATTCCGTGCTTCGCCCAATCGTTTCTGGGGCGAACACGTCCTGCATGATCTTGGGCGGGATCGCTTGGTGAATGCCGGTCTCAACCAGAAAGCTGATGTCTCCAACAAGCGGCTTGTTCGGTGAAAACTGCATGCCGGTGTAGTCTTTGAATGCCTGCACAACCTCGGCCGTTTTTTCGGTGTCGCATCCATTTGCGAAGCGTGGATCGTTTTGTTCAAAGTAGGCCGCGTATGCCAGCATTTGCTCCAAGGCTGTATTGCCGCCGCCATCGCCGGTGTTTCCAATCGTCACCTCGACCTGCGACGCACCCGCTCTGACCCCAGCAATGGAATTCGCAAGGCTGAGGCCCAACAAGTTGTGACAGTGGACGCCCAAAGTGACCTCTGGAGGCAACGCGGACTTGATACGGCTGACAAGTTCACCAAAGCCACGTGGCTCTGTTGTGCTAAGTGTATCGGCGACGACTATATGCGTGGCGCCCGCGCAGGCCGCAGACGCACTCAGATCCATCAAAAACGAGATGTCGCGATTGCCTGCACAAATCAGATAGTACTGTGCTTCGGGAAAGTAGGTGCGGGCCTCTGTCATCAAATCACAGGACCGTTCTATGGTCTTTTGTCGGGCACGACCCTCTGAGCTTTCCGAAATTGACAGAAGATCGAACGGGCGCGCCGATGTCGCAATCCGGGACCGATGCTCGGCACCTTTCAATGCTTGATATGCACGTCTGATGTCTTTCTTGATCGGCCTAGTCAGGACGCTCAGCTTGACCGTATCGGTCTCATTGGCGATCTCGATCACGCCGTCCCTGTCCACGTCCGAAGCCGCTGGAAAACCAGCGTCGATGACATCCACGCCAAGCTGTTCCAATAAAACGGCAAGCTCGCCCTTCTGCTTTGCCGAAAAATGGAGGAACGCCTGCTGCTCTCCATCGCGTAAGGTGGTCTCAAAGATTTCCATCTCTTGGCCTTCCTTCGTTGATCGATTGCGAGACAGTTCAAAACTCACGGGCTGCAGCGACAGAAAGGCAATTGAGGTGTTTAGCGGATAAGCGATGCGATTGCTGCTTTAGTCATGCCTGCAGCCGGAAGTGTGACCAAGTTCCGAGCTCAAACTGTCTGTTCCTGCAACTTGCATAGAACGGGAAATCCACTCACAGAAGGGCAAAATTTTCCCTTAATGCGGGATTTATTTCCCGTTCATAAGCAATTCAGTTGTGCTTCATGTGGCCTCCACAATCCGCGTTACGCCCTTGGTCAAGTCATCACCCTTCGGTCTTAGCCACGCCGCCGCAAGTCTCTCCCATGTTCAGAAGTCCGGCTCCGAACACCTCGTCCCGGCCGGGAGCGCCAAGATCACGCGCAGAGCCCATCAGTTGCTCCCGAATTTCTGCGGCAGTGCTGTCAGGTTGTGCATCCCGTGATAATGCTGCCGCCGCTGTGACAAAGGGAGCCGCAAAGGATGTACCGGTTTTCCAGCGCGCGCCGGATACGGATGCGGCCGTCCAGACGTCGACCCCGGGAGCCGCAAGATCGATATGCGTCCCTTGATTTGCGCGGCGATAAACGGAGCCGCGTACATCCACTGCGGTGACGGCAACGGTAGTGTCATAGGCTGCGGGAAAGGCGGGCGCACTGCGCGGGCCATTGTTTCCAGCAGCTGCGATGACCAGGACATCTTCGATCACGATGCGGTCGATGGCTTCTTTCAGAACGATGTTCTCGGAGCCGGAAAGAGAAAGATTGAGAACACCAATGTCACGGACGCGGAGCCAGTCGATGCCGGCAGCTACTGAAAACGCATCTGCCCTTTCATCCGCCCCAGCGCGGTAGAAGGCGTCGACCGCAAGTAGACTGGCATCAGGCAGAAGCCCGGGCGACCGGCTTTCTGGCGCGCCTATCAGGATGGCCGCGACCGAGGTACCATGGATTGCACGCGATGGGTCGAGCCGCTCGTCGGAGATGCGGTGAACGATCAAGTCACTGCCATTGAACACCTCATGTCCAGTATTGATCCCCGTATCGACCATCCCGATCCGCACATCGTTCAGCGCGCATATCCCTTCTCTGGGATATCCAACAAGTTCAAGGGCCAGACATTCTGGACCATCACACGTGCCTTGCGATCCACGGTAGTAGTGATTGAAGTCAGCGGACATGCCCGTGGGCAATGCGCGAACACGAACGCGCGCGGCGTCCAATGTCAGGGCTTGCGGGATGCGCAGGCGGACGAGTGTCGGTGTAGCCTCGATTTGCTGTAACAGCTCGAACCCTTCCTCAAGAAGTTGGGTGAGATCGGCATCCGAGAGATCGGCAGCAATGATTTCGTCGGGCGCGCGGTCCGGGGTGGACGTCGCTGCGGGTGCAACGCCTCCATCATCATCATCGTCGTCGTCATCTGAAACGAAACGGCGGCCCCCGTCATCATCGTCGTCATCATCATCGTCGTCGTCGTCGCTGTCTGCGTAAGCCACGTCGGGCCAACCGGGTAGCAAATACGAAAGGGGAGACAGGCCAAGAATTGCGGCCAACAGGAGGGCTCGGATCGGCAGGTATACGCTGTATGACATGGTTTTCCCTTTATGCTTCACCTAGATTACGCAAGGCACGCAGTCTTATTCCGAACATTCCTTCGAATTAGGTTTTTTGATGCAAGACCGTTTCATCAACGAGGTTATAGATCTCCTCCCAAACCTGCGGAGGTACGCGATTTCGCTGACAAGGCAGCCAGATCTTGCCGATGATCTGGTGCAGATCACGGTCGAGAAGGCTTTAAAGCAAAGCCAACAATATGACCCTACCAAGAAGCTTACGCCGTGGCTTTTGCGCATTCTGCGAAACGCCTGGATTGATGAGATGCGCAGACAAAGTGCGCGCGGTGCGCATGTCCACGTTGATGATACGACGGCAGATGCCATCTCTGACAATGCGGCCAGTCCAGAGCTCAGACTGGAGGTCCGACAGACGCTAGAGGCGATCCAAACGTTGCCAGAGGGGCAGCGTGACGTGATCGTTCTGGTCTGTGTTGAGGGTTTGACCTACCGCGAAGCCGCCGACGTTCTGGACATCGCGATTGGTACGGTCATGTCACGTCTGGCGCGTGGCCGTCTGGCACTTGCTGCGGCAGTTGGAATAACCCCCACAGCTGCTACGTATGCCGACCATACGAATGGTAAGACGGAGACACCTTCGCAATGACAGTCTCGGACAAAGATCTGATGGCCTATGCCGATGGTGCTTTGACGGGCACTGAACATGCACGCGTGGCCGCAGCTGTTATGAAGGACCCAGACCTGAGGGCGCGGTTGGATGTATTTAAGCGCAGTACGGCGCTTGCGCAGAGCGCCATGCCCTTAGAGGATGTGCCAGAAGCTTTGAAAGAGCGTATTATGGCAACTGTTGAGGCATCGGAAAACGCAGCAACAGATGCGGGTGACAACACGATAGCTCCGATAAAGCCAGCGGTTTGGACGGGACAATTTGCTTGGCTGGGCGCTATCGCTGCAAGCCTTTTGGTGGGTATCGGTCTGGGCGCGTTCTTGCTCAACCCGAACGAAAATGATCCCACCGCCTTTGATCTTGCCCCTGTAGTTACAATTCTGGAAACTGCGGCATCTGGAACAAGCATCGCGCACGATGGTGTCGACACACGGCTTATCGCATCGTTCGAGGCGGGTGATGGTGCCTTTTGCCGGGAGTTCGAAGCGAGACTTGAAGACAGGTCAGATCTGATTGGCGTCGGATGTCGCACCGATACCGGGTGGGAGTTGCGTTTCGCTGCGGCAGTTGAGCTGACCGATGACACGCAGTTCGCTCCTGCAAGCGCGCTTGAAGTTCTCGAAGCCTGGATGCGCAACACAGAAGCCGGTCCCGTTATGTCGGTCGAAGAAGAAGCCAAGCGCCTGTCTGATGCTAATGATTGATCTTGCGGCGCCCCAATAAACGCAGGGTCAGCGCCCGCCCCGCAACCAGCGGCGGGTAAAGAATGCGGGCGATTGCCGGTCGGGAAAACATCAACCGCATGATCCGATTAAACACCCCACTTTGAGTGGTCATCATCGCCAGCGTGGTCATCGCCGCATCTCCATGCTGCAGTTGCCCTCCCATTTCGACAACCATTCCACGATCAAGGTCCAGGCCGGCCGCATTGATCCGGTCGATGACTTCATGATCTGAACGGGCATCAATCAGTTCGATGGTGCCCACGACTTCACGCAGACGCACCAGTTTCACATAAGCAGAGCAAAACGGGCAGTCGCCATCATAAATGATCCGGATTTGGTCAGGCATGGTCATCTTCCTTAGATACGGGCAAACTTGCGCTCGGCAAGACGAGATGCGTGCGCGATATGATGGAATACGAAGCTGTTTCGTTCCGTATTCCCTCTGAATCGCATTTCGATGGAGGGTTAGATGACCAGGTTTTCAGCGGCGCGGCCAAGCCTCCGCAGCTATCTTGAAACGCCGATCAGTATCCAATCGCTTGTTGTCATCCGGATCGCGTTCGGCTTGATCCTGGCTTGGGATTGGTGGCGATATGTCAAATATGACCGGATCACACGCTATTACGTTGAGCCGGATTTCAACTTCCCTTTCTTTGATTTTGTTCGAACCTTGCCAGAGCCCTGGATTCACATCCTGTGGGGTGGAGTTGGGGTTTTCGGTTTGTTGGTTGCACTCGGCGCATTCTACCGCGTGTCGATCATCGCGCTCACGAGTATCTTTGCCTATTTCTTTCTGCTGGATCGCACCCAGTACCTTAATCACAACTACATGGTCATCCTGTTTGGGATGCTGCTCTGCTTTATGCCTGCAAACCGCGCATTCTCGGTTGATGCATGGCTCTGGCCGCAACTGCGCAGCATTGTGATCCCACGTTGGCCGGTCACCGCGCTCAAGCTCCAGCTTGAGATCATCTTGATCTATGCCGGTATTGTTAAGATCACCGATGACTGGCTGCGGGGCGAGCCCTTACGAACATGGCTCACGGGAAAGGAAGACGAGGTGTTCTTCGGAGCACTCTTCCAATACGATGTATCCTTCGTTTTGGCATCATGGGGCGTGATTGTCCTGCATGTTGTCGGCGCACCTCTATTGCTTTGGCACCGCACGCGGCTAGCCGTCTTTATCGTGTATGCCTTTTTCCATTGGTCGAACGCACAGCTGTTCAACATCGGTATCTTCCCTTGGATCACGCTGGCGCTTTCGACGATATTCTTCGCCCCGGACTGGCCGCAACGCCTTTTGCGTGCGCTCCTTGGACAGTTCGAAACGCTCCCTGCACTACCGTCACTTCCAACAAGAAAGTTCCGGCTTGCACCTGTCGGTCTTGCCGCATTGGCCGTGTGGTTTGCTGTGCAGATTGTCGCGCCCCAACGCCAAATTTTCTTCGATAACCTCGTGGGTTGGAGCGGTGATGGTCATCGGTTCTCGTGGCGGATGCGGATCTATGATCGGAAAAGCGAAGGCATGTTCCGCGTCGTCGCCGCCGATGGTAGCGAAACATGGGAGATCGATCCCTATGATGTCATGAGTTCCCGTCAGGCAAGAAACGTACTGGGCAGACCTGATATCATCTACGACTTTGCCCAAGTCCTTGAGGACGCATGGGCCGAACGCGGTTATCCGGACGTTGCTGTCTATGCAGATGTTCAAAAGTCGCTAAATGGACGGGCAATGCAGCAATTCACGGATCCAGAGCAGGACTTAACAGCGATCAGGTGGGAATGGGCACGGCCAAACCCATGGATCATGCCCAACCAACTTCGTGCACCACGGGGCCAGATGCCGGAAGCTTACCCGTTTCTTCCCTTGCAGGGGCATAGTTTGTCCGAAACCGACTAGGGCCACCTTGGCTTCTTCAAAAAGAAAGGGCCCGGATCGATAAGCCGGGCCCTTTTGACGTCTCTGGTCGTTGGGTCAGTCGTCATCGTCGCCCCAGCGGCCTCCATCATCATCATCGTCGTCGTACCCACGCCAATGACCGTCGTCGTCATCATAGTCTTTGTAGACAGTATGGCCTCGGCGGACGTAATAGCATCTGCGCCCGCCATCATCGTCATCATCATCGCAGACAAGAACGCGGTTCCGGTGATGCACTGTGAAGATATTTTGGATGATGCGAACGGCATCATCAAGATCGTCCGCCATGGCAGGAGCCGAGAACATGCCCAAGGCGATACTTGCGCTGCAGGCAACAAAAACGGTCTTCATCATGATCTTCTCCTTTCGGTTTTGCGAACAGAGCAAATGCTGTTCTCGAAAGGTCTACGAAGCGTGATGAGCGTTTATTCCAGCCTGTTTGATTGCTCCGTCAATCTGTGTGGTGTTGAGCTGCAAAGCGCCCTGCCCCACGCGCGGCATCCCGGATGCTATTATTCCTCAAACGAACGAATACTTTCAAAATGCAACAAGCAGTTTCAGTTTCCGGTCAGAAACCATGCAAGATGACGGCTTCATGTCGTTTGAGGCTGCGCCTTGCCGCAGCACCGTAATTTCTGGTCCCAACCCGCAGTTCCGGAAAAATCGCGAAGATCTCTTCCTGAACCCGTCGACTAAAGCTTTCCATTCCAACGACCCCAGGGTGAAAGCTCTCACTTGCCGCGCCTTCCGAGAAAACAATCTCATGTTGGTCAAACAGCATATGAAAATATTGGACGTTGTCGCATGGATCACTACGGATAGAAGCTTTGCCGATAAGATGTTTGGCAGGCACCAATACCTCCGGCGTTTCGAAAAGAAGCTGCGCACGTGGGTGTTTGATCAGCATTCGATGTTGCGGTGACACACGAAGGTCACGCGTGTTTGCCAGAGTATTTTTGGGGATCAGGATCGGTGCCAGGTCCTCCCAACCGCTCACGACGGATGATCCAATCCATCGAATAGGCTGCAATCCGTGGTCCGCAGTCACAACCAGGTCACCTTCGCGAAGGTGTTCTATACAGACTTCGCCACGGTCCGTTTTTATTCGCGTCCCCCGGACGAAACAGACCACATTTATGGTTTCGATGTTTTTGTTATCGATGCCAGGAGACTGGGTATTGAGAACATCGTTCCCCTTTCCACCGTCGATCTCGTCAAGATTTGCATTCGCGCCAACGTGGATACTGTCGTCTCCATCGGCCGTTTTGATCTTCTCGCCGACAAAGTCGTCTCCGATCGTGATGTCGTCATTGCCCTTGCCCGTCTCGATATCTTCGACCGCTGCGCGATCACCGATGGTGATCCGGTCTGCGCCGTCACCGGTTTTGATCTTCTTGCTTACAAAATCGTCCCCGATTGCGATGGTGTCGTTGCCGTCGCCCGTTTCGATGTCTTCGATGTCGGCGCGGTCACCTATCGTGATCTGGTTGTCGCCATCACCTGTCTTCAACTCCGATGGCGTCGTGAAGTCATTGCCGATGTCGATGACATCATTACCGTCGTTCGATCCCTTGAATTCTTGGAGTGTTACACCGTCGCCGATGGAAAGATTGGCCGCGTCGGCCTTGTCCGCATCAATTTTTATATCTGACAGATCGGCATTGTCGGCGATGGAAATAGAAGGCGTGAGCCCTTCCTCTATCTTGATTTCCAGGTTGTTCGAGTTGCTTTCACCGAACTCGACGGTGAAGTTGGTGCTTGCGCCACCCGGGCTCTCGAAAGTTACATCCTCATCTGCTGCCGGGGAGATGACAAAGATATCTCCCTCATTAACCCGAACGTCATCGCCTGCGTTGATCTCCCCAGGGCCAAGCGGGTCTTTGTCTTCTGATACGATGATAAACGTAGCCATTGCACCGGTGGCTCCCGTCGAAACGTCGGTTCAATCGGCGGTGTAACTACTACCTAAAGTAGTAGAGCCGTCTTTGCGTTTAAAGATCTTGTGCCGCGGTTTTGGATTAACGTAGCGACTTCATGCAGTAGATCATATCAGGTACTGCAATCGTGGAACAACATGCGACATCAAGCCAGCATAGCTGTGTGATAGTCATTGTCTTGAAGTTTTGTTGATCACACCAACCTAGTTGACCCAACTTGTCATTGGCGCACCGCGCCGTGAATGGCCCCTTACGGGGCTTTGCTGCCATTTACAGATGGTGGAGGAATGTCCGCTATTGCAAGAACCGATGTTTTTCTTGTCGATGGTCAAGCGAAGCGTGCCACAATACCGCTGACATGATCACAGCCCCGCCCATTATTGCCGCAAGAGGTGGAAGCTCACTCAAAACGATCCAGGCGAGCAGCGTGGCACAGGGGATCTCGACCGTGCCAAGTAGCGCAGATTGCGCCGATGGAATGAGGCGAGTCCCTTCCGTCCATAAAATAACCGCGCTGGCAAATGCGCCACCAAAGAAGATCAGCAAAACTGCATCCTTGGCTGTTACTTCAAGCGGCGCCCCCATGAATGCCCCGACAACGAATAGCTGCAAGGCAGATGCGCCACCCGCCCAGACAACTGGCACGTCTGAGAACTTGCGGATCAGAACGATGTAAGCCGCGTTTCCCAATGTCATCGCAACCGCCAACACATCACCGGGCAGTTTCCCGGTGCCCAAACCGCCAGACACGATGATGACGACACCAGCGAAGGACAACACCCCTGCGATCAGGGTTCGGCCTTTCACCGTCTCACGCATCGCCAACCATGCCAGACCTGCTGCAAAGAACGGGGCCGTCGCGTAGATTACGGCAACATTCGCTACGTATGTCAGCTTAAACGCATAGATAAACGTGACGCTGGCAACGCTTCCGACACTGGCCAGGAACCAACCACGCGGACCCAGCCGGAACGCTTTGCTGCGGGGCGTGTCACCGCGACGGGCTTCGACATAAGCAATAACGGCCAATCCACCGATCACCCCGCGCCAGCAGGCGATGGTCCATCCATCAGCCTCAATCATCTTGGTCAGAACGCCGGACATGCTGAATATGACAGCCGACAGCACCACCAAGGCGACGCCTTTCATATGTTGTGAGTGCTCCATCGTTCGGACTTTCGATTTCTCGCGCAAGCATATACCGGCCCTGTTGCCAACTGAGTGTCAGCAGTCTTTGATTGCGGTGCATTATTCAGGGGTGCTGATGGCCAAAACCAGCCGCTTTTTCGAAATCATTCAAATCCTTCGCGCGGCGGATACGCCCGTTATGGCAAAAGAAATTGCGCGGGAACTCGAAGTCTCCAAGCGCACGATCTATCGCGATATTGCCACCTTGCAGGCGATGCGAACGCCGATCCACGGAGAAGCCGGCGTCGGGTACATCATTCGCGGAGGATATGACCTACCCCCGATCAACTTCGATCAGGAAGAGGCTGAAGCGATCACCGTAGGTCTGAGCATGGTTGCAAGAACCGGCGATACCGATCTGTTGAAGGCTGCAAAGCGCGCCGCCCGCAAGCTACACGATGCGGCCCCTGCGGTCGATCATCTGCTCACGTCATCTTGGGGGTGCAGCCTTCGGATGCAGTGAACATGAAGGCGTTGCGCCTCGCGATCCGGGAAGAGCAAAAGCTGGACATCCGCTACCGAGCCAAGACCGGGGTGGACAGCACAAGAATTGTTCTGCCCCTCGCGCTGATCTTCTATTTTGACAACGTACTACTGGTCGCATGGTGCGAGTTGCGCAGGGCATTCCGGCATTTTCGCATTGATCGTATGACGAGTTGTCGTGCGACCGGCGATACTTTTGTTGGAGAGGGCAAAGCTCTTCGAGAAGAATGGGATGTCACCCAGCGATCATCGACAGTCGAGACATGATGGCCTTTGCTGAGCGATCCTAAAGCCGCCGTTCATTCACATCGCGGGTTCGGTCACTATGGGCTCGAAGCTGACATTTTCTGCAGCGCGTCGTTAGGCCAAAGAAAACTGCTGTTCGAGTATGAAAAAGTTCGGCCGGGACCCTTTTAGGATCAGTTTTTGATGCAAAGGTCAAATTTGTCTGACGTACTACAGATGTGGAACGACGCATGGTTTTTCCATTCACGCGCTCACAAGCCGTCGAAATGGTCGCAGCTTGGTTTTTCGCAACGCAGTAGGTCTCTTTTCCGGCTCACAGCCTTTCCTCCATCCGCCGCTTCACTCAAAGCAGCAGCTGGTCGAGCTTGCAACAAACGTCGTGAAGGAGCCCCCAGTACCGGAAGCTGTACCTTAAGCGAACGGCCGGTTTCAGACTGGGAGCAGTTCGCCATGAGGCTGCGTCGGTTGTCTCATCCACGGTATTCCAAAGTTGCTATGACTTAGAGCTCATCGTGGCAGTACAGCCGATCCAGACCTGCCCGGGGCCGCCTAGGTAGAGAGGCCATGATAAGCGCACCAACGGCAAACTTGGCCGCGAATTCATTAATGCCGAATGGCTTCACACCGCCCAAAAAGCTCAGTTTGTCATCGATATCTGGCTCGGACAATACAATCATGTCCAACCACATCAGGCTTTGGGTATGAGCCCGCAATTCCAGAAACACTACTCAGGATAGCCCATGGATGTGGTGCCGGACCCTCACCGGGTGCACGGGTCGGCGTCTACTGCTTTGGTCTATCTCATCAGGGGGTTGAATTGACTCCACTGACGAGAAATTTGTATCTTTATTGCGCAGTTCTAAGTAATTCAGCAACTATGGTTCGTTCGCGCTTCGAATAGAGGCCTACTGAAGTCGCAATTTTGTCATCTTGCGAGGCGTCAGCGGATACCGGCGAGGCTCGCCATGACTGGGACAATGCAAAAAGACGCACAACTTATTGAACCCGATGACTTATCCATTTGGGTGCCTGGGAAAGTTCTGTGCGAAAGCACGGGTCTCGGCTGGAAGGACGTGTCGCAGCGGACCTATCGCTATAACGGGCAGGATGTACACATTCCGCCAATGAACACATTCATGATCGTGCAGTACCGCAACGGCAACACGCCGATGGATCGGCAGTTTGACGGGCGTTGGACGCGTACGCAATGCGGGCCGGGGCATTTCTCGCTCTTGTCGCATGCAATGCAGTCGCACTGGAACTGGACTGAAGGGCTGGTGGTGTCGCATCTCTATCTGACCGACGCGCTGATGACCCGCGTAGCGCGCGATATTCGGGCAAGGGATGTCAAACAGGTCAGGCTGCACGATGTACTGCAAGGCAGCGATCCTGTGATCAACCATATCGCCGACCAACTCACCATAGAGGCAGCCAAAGAAGGCCCCGGAGGACAGCTTTATGCTGAGGCTCTGTCGGTGCAACTTGCGGTCCACCTGCTTCGCAACTACGCGCCGGTCGACAGCCGCTCGACATCGGGGCAGTCGGGCTTGTCGCAAAGACAGCTGGCCATGTTGGAAGAATATATAGACGCGCATTTGCACGAACCGCTCTCTCTGAACGAACTTGCAGGGGTGCTGCATCTGGGCGTGTGGACCTTTAATCGCCAGCTTCGCAAAAGCGTGGGCCTGCCCGGCTACGCCTTCGTTCAGCACAAGCGGATGGAACGGGCTTGCGCCATGCTGCGCGAACCGGGGCGCGCGATGAAGGACATCGCCGCTGCATGCGGATTTTCGGATCAATCGCATATGAGCCGCAGCTTCCGCAAAGCCAAGGGCGTAACACCTGGTCAGTACCGCTCAGGGCACTGAACGGCATCGCACGGTCTGCCCAGATCGTTCAAAATTTACCCCCCGATCTTACAAGACCGCCCCTGCCGCCTAGAGCCAGACTTGGAGCGCGGTGGATTCGGACCTGCAATCCGAACCCGGAGGAGGCTGCCGGAAAAACCGACTGCCGCCGCAGTGGAGGACAATATGCTAGACGCACAAGAAAAGACCGTTTCGACGGCTCGCAACCCCGTGCCTGCGCAATTGGATGCGCTGGTGATCGGAGCCGGGGTCGCCGGACTTTACCAACTGCACCAGCTACGTCAGATGGGTCTCAAGGCGCATGCCTGCGACACTGCCACCGACGTGGGCGGGACGTGGTACTGGAACCGCTATCCCGGTGCCAAATTCGACAGCGAAGCCTATATCTACCAGTATCTGTTCGATGAGAACCTCTACAAGGGTTGGACCTGGAGCGAGCGTTTCCCCGGACAGCCCGAGATCGAACGCTGGCTGCACTACGTCACCGATACGCTGGATCTGCGAAATGACATGTCGTTTTCGACCACGATCACCAAAGCGACCTTCAACGAAGAGACAGGACGCTGGCGGGTCGAGACGGATCAGGGCGATGTCATCGACACTCAGTTCCTGATCGGCTGCACCGGAATGCTCTCGGCCCCGCTGGAGGACCGGTTTCCGGGCCAGTCCAGCTTCAAAGGCCAGATCGTCCACACCGGGCGCTATCCCAAGGGCGGGCTTGATATTGAAGGCAAGCGAGTGGGCGTGATCGGAGTGGGTGCAACAGGAATTCAGGTCATACAGACCATTGCATCTCAGGTCGGCCAACTCACCGTCTTTGCCCGCACGCCACAATACGTGCTGCCGATGAAGAACCCGAAATACGGCCCGGACGAGGAAGCTTGGTACAAAAGCCGCTTCGACGAGTTCAGGTCGAACCTGCCGCATACATTCACCGGCTTTGAGTATGACTTCGAAAACACATGGGCCGATTTGACCCCAGAGAAACGATTGGAGGTGCTCGAGGAAGTTTATGCGGACGGCTCGTTGAAGCTGTGGCTCGCCTCTTTCGCAGAAATGTTCTTCGAGGAGGAGGTCAGCGCCGAGATATCGGAGTTTGTTCGCCAAAAGATGATCGCTCGGCTCAAGGATCCCAAGCTGATCGACACGCTTGTGCCCAAGCCAGGCGATTATGGGTTTGGCACGCATCGTGTGCCTTTGGAGACCGACTATCTCGAAGCGTTTCACCACGACAATGTCGAGGCCGTCAATGTCCGCGACAACCCAATTGCCGAAATCGTGCCCGAAGGCGTCAAGCTGGAGGATGGAACAGTCTATGAGCTTGACGCGATCATCATGGCGGTCGGCTTTGATGCGGGCTCCGGCGCGTTGGCACGCATTGACATCAACGGGCGCGACGGCCTCAACCTTGCCGAGGAATGGCGCAAGGATATGCGCACCACAATGGGACTGCAGAAATTCGGCTTCCCAAACCTGTTCATGACCGGTGCCCCCCTCGCGCCTGCGGCGGCCCTTTGCAACATGACCACTTGCCTGCAACAACAGACCGAGTGGATCACGCGTTGTATCGGTGATCTGAGTAAGAGCGGCAATGACGTGATGGAGCCCACCGAAGAGGGTGAAGCTGCCTGGGTCGCGCATCACGACGAAACCGCCAATGCGACCCTGATCGCAAAGACCACATCGTGGTACACTGGCTCCAATGTTGAGGGCAAACCGCGCAGGGTGCTGTCTTACACCGGCGGGGTCGGGACCTATCGCACCAAGTGTGACGAAGAGGCCAAAGGCGGCTATCCGCACTTTGCGATGAGCAAGTCAAAGGCGCCGCAAGACGCCTGATCTCCAACCAAACAACGCCCTGTGCCGGCTGAAAGTCCCGGTCGCAGGGCAAACATCAATCAATGGGAGGACATTATCATGAGTCATGAATTCAACGCCGACGCCATCCTAAATGGCGTCGTAGACTCCAGCCCACGCGCCCCTGGCGTCGTCGCCATGGTCACGGATCGTGACAAAAATATCTATGAGGGTGCTGCAGGCGTGCGCAGGATGGATGGCGACACGCCTATATCAACCGATGACGCCTTCGCCATATTCTCAACCACCAAGGCGATCACCGGTACGGCAGTTCTGCAATTGGTCGAAGAGGGCAAGCTTGACCTGAACGCACCCGCGAAAAACTATGCGCCGGACATCGGCAAATTGCAGGTGATCGAGGGGTTCGACGCCAATGGGGAGCCGCGGCTGCGCGCACCCAAGCGGGACATCACAACACGAATGCTGATGCTGCACACTGCGGGCCTCGGTTATGACTTCTTCAACGAGACCTACAATCGCCTAGCCGAAGAGAAAGGCCAGCCCAGCGTCATCACCGCCTCGAAAGCTTGCCTGATGACCCCGCTTCTGTTCGACCCGGACGAAAGCTGGGAATATGGCACCAATATCGACTGGTGCGGGCAGGTCGTCGAAGGCATCACCGGGCAGCGTTTGGGCGAAGTCTTCCAGTCGCGCATCTTCAAGCCACTGGGTATGACAGATACCACTTTCGAGCTCAACGATACGCTCCGCAAGAAGCTGGCCGGGATGCATGCGCGCGGCGACGATGGCAGCCTGACGCCGATGGATTTCGAGCTGCCCGACAAGCCAGAAGTCCATATGGGTGGCCACGGCCTTTATGGCACGGTCGGCGACTACATGCGCTTTATCCGCATGTGGTTGAACGATGGTGCGGGGGAATACGGACGCGTGCTCAAGCCCGAAACGGTTGAGATGGCGGCGCAGAACCATCTGGGCCAGCGTAAGATCACGCCTTTCAAAGGGGTCATCCCGTCGCTTTCCAACGATGCAGAGTTCTTCCCCGGCCAATCCAAATCATGGTCCTACACCTTCATGGTCAATGATGATCAGGCGCCCACGGGCCGGCCCGCTGGGGCAATTGGCTGGGCAGGACTTGCCAATCTGTTCTACTGGATTGACCGGCAGAACGGTTTTGGCGGTTTTTGGGCCACTCAGATCCTGCCTTTTGGCGATGCGGTGTCCTTTACCGGATACATGGAGCTCGAAAGCGCCTTCTACGCCTCGATCAACAAGGCTAAGGCCGCCTGACCCAAAAACCCCATCGACCGCCACCGCTCGGCGGTCGATCCTCAGAAGCCGCTGCGCTTACTCTCTGTTATTCTCAGAAACGCCGCATTCCACTCGCAAATCACGCGATATGCCACGAAACCCGGCGGTGTTATTGCTTGGTTGGATCCGGGATTGACCGCAATGACAGCCGGATCCACTCAGTCCATTGAGAACCATGACATATGCCAACTTGGCACATGCTTCTTTTTTGGTCACTTCAGTTGGAGGTTGACGCTGTCAGGATATAAGGTTCCATTTCGTTGAACCATTCAAGTTTGTCCAATTTCTTCAGGTCAGTTTATCCCGACCAACTTGTGCAAGTGCGCTGGACAACTCTCCGCTAAGGATGCTCCACAGCCTAAGCAAGCCTTCTTCACCAGCCGCGGCGATTGCGAACTGCAATATGCGGCCAAAAAACGCATAATTTGCGCCCTGATCAAGGACCTTCAAAACGTCTTCGCCAGACCGCAAACCACTGTCATAAAACAGCGGAAATTCTGGTCCAACCCTGTCGCGTATCCGGCCAAGTGCTTGAACGGCAGCAGGTGCGCTTTCAAGCTGCCGCGCACCATGGTTTGACACTTGAATGGCGTCGACGCCTTCGGATTTCAGCTTCAGCGCATCATCGGCGTTGGTCACGCCCTTCACGACCAAGTGGCCTTGCCACAAATCGCGCAAGGCCTTCAGCGTTGTCCAATTCGCCTTGGCCCGGCTTTCGGTGCGGTCGAATTCAAAGCCCGGCATCTCGAAATTCGCCATCTGAGGACGACCTGCAGCAAGTGACGTGAGCGACCAATGCGGGTGTAGGGCGAAATCCAGAAATTGGCGCGGACCGATACGGAACGGCATTGTAAATCCGTGGCGCAACTCACGTGGCCTGCGACCAACCTCAGGGACGTCAACGGTAACGATCAAAGTCTCGTAACCGGCATCCTGCGCACGTTTTGCCAGCTTGAACGAACCCGTTCCGTCTCCGCTGAAATAGAGCTGGAACCACGCGTGCCCTTCGGCAACCTCAATCATCTTCTCCAGCGGAGTTGATGCAACGGTTGATACGCCCACTGGCACCGAGTCTCGCGCGGCCAGTCGCGCCAGCATCAGATCGGCGCCGGGTCCAGACAGGTTGCACATGCCCATGGGCGCAATACCAAAGGGGCGCTTGGCCGTCTTGCCAAACAGCGGCATGTCCAACGAACGATTGCTGACGTCCCTCAAGACCCGAGGTTCGAGGCATATTGCATCAAGAGCTGCACGGTTGCGCACAGCCCCGGTTTCTGATCCCGCAGCCCCGTCGATATAGTCAAACACCATCCATGGTAGACGGGCCTTGGCCAAACGCCGCGCATCTTCGCTGGAATGAATACGCGCGGCGCGTGTCATCAGTTTGCGACCGCTTTCATAAACCGGTCCTTGATCACGACGGGATCCATGGTGATCACCGGCATTTTGGCGTTGCCGCTGTCGCATTTGACAACCATCACGGTCATCTTGCGCTCCGCAATCGCCTTCTCAAGCGCAGGGCCGGTGTCGACATCCATCACCTCGACCACATTCTCGCAACCCGCAGCGCGGGCCATTCCCGCAAGTGACGTTTTCTTGCCGGTGTAGGTTGGCTGGTCACCAGTGGAGCCATAGGACCCGTTGTCGATGATCATCAGGATGTAGTTGTCGGCCACATTGTTGGCGATCGTCGGCAGCGTGCACAGGTTGGTCAGAACTGACCCGTCCCCGTCGATCGAGATCACCGTCTTGTCCTGCGCCAGCGCAAGACCCAGCCCGATGGACGACGAAAGGCCCATCGTGCCCAGCATGTAGAAGTTGGTGGGCTGGTCGTCGATGGCGTGCAGCTCCTGGCTGGGGATGCCGATGTTACACACCACCAGTTGGTCGCGCAGAATGGGTGCAATTTCCTTCAGAATTTCAGAACGGATCATTGGTCGCCATAGCCTCCCCAGAAGTTGGCGTCCGTCAGGATCGCCACGGGTTTGTTGCACATGAAAGTGTATTTCAGGATCATATCCAGCTCTTCCACGTCTTTCTGGTGATGGAAGTGGTAGGTCGGGATGTTCATCTGCGCGAGCAGCGCCTTGGTGTGCACGGCCATCTCGACCTGGCAGGCCACAGGCTCGCGCAACTCACCCCGGTAGCTGATCAGCATCGGCAGCGGCATCCGGTAGTATTGGATCAACGTTGCCAGCGTGTTGATGGTGACCCCGATGGCCGTGTTCTGCATAATGATGGCCGGGCGCTTTCCACCCATCCATGCGCCGGCACACAGGCCCATCCCCTCGTCTTCCTTGTTTGACGGGATGTGGAAGATGTCGGGGTGCTGGTCGATCTCGTCGATGACACCTGCAAGCTGTTTGCAAGGCACCGTTGTCACGAACGAGATGTCGTTCGCAACCAAATCATCAGTGATTTTCTTGTCTATGTTCATTTATGTGCTGTCTCCGGCATCAGGGGTGGAGGATAATTTTGGGCGCTGCAACGGCTCCGCTGCGCAAGTCGGCGAAAGCGCGGGCGCCCTCCGACAAGGGACGTTCTTCGATCCAGTCGAGCGGACCTAGCCGGCCATCGAAAATAGCAGCGCACGTGTCGCGGAAATCCTGCGGCGTGTACGTGTAGGTGCCGATGAATGTGATTTCCTGCAAGGTCATGCGCCGAATATCGAGGCCGCCCGTGTCTTCGCCAAGCCCGATATGAACGATCACGCCGCCAGGTTCCGTGAGTGATGAGGCTGAAGCCCGAGTGGCGGCGTATCCCACGGCATCTACAGTCACTCCGTAGCTGCCTGTCCCCGCGGGGACACATGGAATGTCACACCGTTTTTTAAGAAAGCTGCGCCTTGCCTCATTCGGCTCGGCGATGGTGACATTGGACAGGCCCTGCGCTTTCAGTGCCAATGCTGCGGCAAGGCCAATTGCACCGCCGCCCAAAACAAGCGCGGAGCAGCTGGCCGCTGAATTCAATGCCGCCAGCCCAAGACGAACGGCATGCCAACTGACCGCCAGCGGTTCCGCCAAAGCAGCCTTGTCCAGAGACACGTCGTCTGGCACGTCAACCAGATTTGCGGGGCGCATCGCCACAAATTCAGCAAAGGCACCTTCGCGCGGCGGCATGGAAATGATCTTGCGGTCTGCGCACAAGTTATCGCGGCCAGAGGTGCAAGCGGCACAGATCCCGCAGCCCACCAGCGGGTTGATCGTGACCCTTGTGCCGTCGCGGTCCCCACCTACGATCACACCAGCCGCCTCGTGCCCAAGGATCAGTGGCGCGGGTCGTCGGTCATCATGTCCCAAGTAGGCGTGCATGTCTGATCCGCAGATGCCAGAAGCGACCACGCGCACAAGTTCCTGCTCTGGGTCTGGCACTGCATCCGGCACATCGCGAAACGTCAGAGTTTCAACGCCATCATAAACAAGTGCTTTCATTTGCCGGCTCCTCTCCCCCGCCACCGCATCAGCAACAGCCTTGCCGATGCCAACCGGCTCAGCCCTCGGCACTCAGATCAAAGTTCTCACCCGGGAAGTACTTTGCCAGTCGCACGTCCGCCGCGCGGGCGTGCCCCTCCATCCCCTCAAGGCGCGAGATACGAGCTGTCGCCTCTGCCACTGGTTTCGACCCTTCGCGGGTCGCACGCTGCCATGTCACGATCTTCATGTACTTATGTACGGACAGGCCGCCTGTGTAGTTCGCCGCGCCAGATGTCGGCAACACGTGGTTCGTGCCAGACGCCTTGTCGCCATACGAAACGGTTGTCTCTTCCCCAAGGAACAGCGAACCGTAGCATGTCAGCCGCTCCAACCACCAATCCAGGTCTTCCGCCTGAACCGTAAGGTGCTCCGGTGCGTAATCATCCGAACAGGCGGCCATTTCTTCACGGTCCGCACACAGGATGACCTCGGCATAGTCGCGCCAGGCCGCGGTCGCGTTCTCACGGTTTACATCAGGCAGATCATCGATCAACTGGGGCACCATTTCCATCACGCGCTCGGCCAGATCGCGGTTGTCCGTGACCAGCCAAACGGGTGAGTTATAGCCATGTTCGGCTTGGCTCACGAGGTCGGTCGCAACGATATGCGCGTCGGCCTTTCCATCGGCTAGGATCAGGCTGTCAGTCGGGCCCGCAATCATATCAATGCCCACGCGACCAAAGAGAATACGCTTGGCTTCTGCGACAAACTGATTGCCGGGACCAACAAGAATGTTCGCCTTGGGCAAGCCAAACAAGCCGAATGTCATGGCCGCGACGCCCTGTACGCCGCCCATGGCCATGATCTTGTCCGCACCACAGATATGAGCGGCATAGACAATGGCCGGCGCGACACCTACGCCCGGACGCGGCGGCGAACACGCGGTGATGTGTTTACAACCAGCAACCTTGGCCGTTGTGACCGTCATGATGGCGCTGGCAATATGACTGTATCGACCGCCCGGCACATAACAACCGGCCGCATCGACGGGGATCGCCTTCTGCCCGGCGATCAGGCCCGGCACAACCTCAAGCTCAACATTCGCTACCGTTGCTTTCTGTGTCTCTGCAAACCGGCGCACATTGTCATGGGCAAACCGAATATCCGCTTTCAGCTTGTCAGGTACTTGGGCGACAGCCGCTTCGATCTCGTCAGCAGTCAAAAGCACGTTGCCTTCATACTTGTCGAACTTGGCCGCATACTCCAATGCCTTGGCATCACCGCCAGTTTCGATATCGGCCAAAATATCGCTCACAATCTGGTTGACGTCAGACGCCCCTGATGTTGCGGTCAGCGTTGCTTTCTTGAGGTATTCTCGTTTCATTATAACGGGGTCCTACTTGTAGATTTCAGGCAGGAACGTGGTCGAGATCGCCGGCACGTAGGCAATCAGCAACACGACCAAGAACATGCAAAGAACGAAGGGAACGGCCCGGGCAGCGATCTTGAGGATGGATTCCCCGGTGATGCCCGCCACCACGAAAAGGTTGAGGCCCAAGGGAGGCGTGATGAAGCCCACGCCAAGGGCGGTGATCATCATGATACAGAACTGGATTTCGTTCATGCCGATGTTGTCCGCGAGCGGTTTGAGGATCGGTGCGAGGATCACGATGTTCGGCGTTGTTTCCATCACACAGCCGGCGGCGATCAGGATCCCGATCATTAGCAGGATCAGCAGCCATGGTTCGTCCGTCAAACCCGTCACCGATGTCACGAAACCTTGCGGCACGCCCATGATCGCAAGGGCTTCGGCCAATGGCGCTGAAAAGGCGATGATAGGCAGGATCACACCGTTCACTTTTGCCGAGCTGACCAGCATGGCCGGGAAATCGGCCAGTGTGAGCGTGCGGAGGATGAAACCCATGATGATCGTCACAACGACCGCTGTGGCACCCGCCTCGGTCGGTGTCAGGCGGCCTGAGAAGATGCCGTAGAAGATGATGCCGGGTACGATGAACGCGTACCAGCCGGATTTCAGGGCGCGGCCCAAGTTGCCCAGCCATTCGGCCATGGTCATCTGGCCGCCGCCTTCATAGGCGTAGATACGGTTCACGATCAGGTTCGTAATCAGGATCGACAACAGGATTGCGATGCCCGGGATCAAGGCCGCGAGGAACAGGGTCGACGCGGATATCCCCAGCACGAGGCCGATGATAATATAGGCAATGGACGGTGGGATCAGGATGCCGGTACACGCACCTGCCGCCACCAGTGCGCAGGCGTATGGGCGCGGATACCCGCTTTCCACCAAGCGCGCGATGGTCATGCGCCCAACCGCCGCCGCTCCCGCAGCGTCAGAGCCGGAAATGGCCGCGAACATACCGCAGACGAGGACCGTGGCAGACCCGAACCCGCCCTTGGTAAAGCAGGTCAGTGCCTCGGCCACATCAAGGAATTTTCGACTGAGCCCGGTTCGGACCAGTACGTCACCCGTCAGAATGAACAGAGGCACGGCCGTCAGGGCAAAAGCGTCAATACCGGTGAACAGTTTTTCGCCGACAAGGCTCAGGGGCAGATCGCCGGACATCACCAGCATCAGGATGGCTGATGTTCCAATCGCCGCCCACACAGGCACCGCCAGCGCAATCAGCGAGACGAATATGATGACGGGCAGGTAAAAGTCCCAGCCCAACTCAACAGTTTGATCAAAGGTTTGCCAAAGCATTCAAGTCATCCCTCAATCAAAGAGCGTGTCGCCCTCGAAAACGGGTTTGCCCGTTCTGAGGGAATGGATGTCGCGCAGCAGGGATTGGATCAGCCGCCATATGATCAGGGCGAACCCCAGCGGAACCGCCATCAGAAACCACACTTTGGAGATGCGCAGGCCGTCCGTGACCGAACCGAATTTGGCGGACACATGCACAGCCTCGTAGGACCAGTAGAGGGCAATCACGGCGACACCGAACATCACCAGATCGCCAAAGATGTACAGCAGGGCCTTGGGCCGCGGCCCAAGATAGTGCATCAGCACGTCGATGCGGATGTGCGCGCGTTCTTTTACGGCTGCGGCGGCACCAATCCATGCAAGATAGATGAAGGAGTACCGCACGATCTCTTCCCCCAGATCGAAGAGAACGAGAAGATTTCGCGGCGCAGCACTTCGATCGCCATGGTGATGACGAGCATCACGTAGAAGACCAGAAGCAACCAGCGCTCGGCATCGCGATCAATTCGGCGCAAAAAATCCATGTGAGAACCTGCTGACTTGCCGAGCAAAACGCACCGCGCTGACGCGTTTGGGCCTTGCTAAGGCGGGAAAGAAAGTATCACCGGGTGCGCAGAGCGGCACGCCCGGCGCGGCAGTTACGCGTCGTGGACGTAGTATTTGCCTTGGGTGCCTGCGGCTTCTTCCATCTTGGCAAAGTTGTCCATGGAACCGGCCAGATCGACCTTGAACTCGTCCCATTCGGACCGCTGGTAGCCACCTGCGGCTTTCCACTCGGCCAGTTGATCTTCGTTCAGCGAATGGAACTCAACCCCTGCCTTGACCAATTCGGCCATGGCATAGGCGCGGGCCGATGGCACTTTGGCCAGGTTCTGGTGCGCGGTCATCTCGGAACCCCACATAATGCCTTCCTGCACGTCGACTGGCATCGAGTTGAACCATTCGAGGTTGCACGAATAGACTTGGCTGTCCGGCACGGCCTGGGTGAAGGTGACGTGGCTGAGGATGTCCTTGAAGCCAAACACCTCCAGAGCGCCGACCGACGGATCCAGCGCGTCTGCAACGCCTTGCTTGATGGCCGAAGGTGTTTCGCCCCATGCCACTGGCGTTGGGTTGGCACCGACCATGCGGTAATACTGTTGCAGCATTTTGGAACCGGGCACGCGGAACTTGACGCCTTCCAGATCGGATGGCGTGATCACCGCACCAGCGCCGCCTTTGCGGACCGCAACAACGCGCGGGTCGATGTTGACGTAGAACAGCGCCTTGAAGCCGTTTTCCTCGACCTTTGGCTCGACCGTGTCCTTCCAGAACTGTGAGTTGACGAGGTTCGTGAAGCGCTGGTTGGACCCGCACAGATACGGCATGTTGATCAGGTCAACGGTCGATGCAAACGGCGCAAAGTTGGACAATGAATGCTGTGCTGCCTGGATCGTGCCGCCTTGCACGGCCTGCACCAGCGCACCGCCTGCTCCCAACTGACCGCCCGGCGCGAGTTTGACATAGACCTTGCCATTGGTGGCGTTCTGAATGTTTTCTTTCAGGTCCAGCTGCATGATCGGGTAACCGCGCGATGCGCCCACGGGATAGGCTGTCGCCAGAACCATCACATGATCGGCTGCCGCTTCGCGTGCGCGCTCTTCGCTGGCACTTTGCGCTGCGGCTTCAGTCGACCACAGCGTCCCCGCGGCACCTGCGACCATGGCCGCCGTAAAGCCGCCCGTTGCCGTCAATTTCAGAAAATTCCGGCGTGCAGCCGACGCAAGGCCCTTGCAGTCTTTGTCCATGATGTGTCCTCCCAGAAGGTCGTTAGCTGCCGTTCTTGTTGTTTCGGTCAGCCTCTTTTTGAAGAATGGCGACGACAAACAATATCGACGCAGCAAACAGAACCAGCATTTCGCCCACGTCCCCCAGGAATGCGCTTGCCGCAAAGGCCCCCAGTGCGACATTGACGAAGTAGACGACAAAGACGATCAGCGAGGCGGCAAGGAACATAAAACAGGATCCGTTAAAGTTGCGGTTCTGAACGATATTGTAAGCGCTTACATTTGATTCTTGCAAGCGCTTACAATTGAAATGAACTTTTTGACTTTCTGGAAGTTTGCGTTCAAGAAATTCGAAACAAGACACAGGCTGGCGATGTCCCGAATTCGAATGGTTCCAACACTTGAAGACGTTGCAAGACAGGCAGGGGTTTCAACGGCGACGGTATCGCGCTGCCTGAACTCTCCTGAGCGGGTTGTGGAACAGAAACGGGTCAAGGTCATGCAAGCCGTCGAAGAGCTAGGCTATACGCCGAATTTCGGCGCACGTGCCATGGCGGCGAAAAACACGTTCACAATCGGCGCTATCATTCCGACAATGGACAATGCGATCTTTGCCCGAGGGCTTCAGGCCTTTCAGGAAGAGTTGCACACGCAAGGATACACGCTGCTTGTCGCGAGCAGCTCGTACCGCCCCGAGATCGAGGCAGAGCAAATCCGCTCCCTTGTTGCACGTGGGGCGGATGGATTGCTTTTGATCGGTTACACCCGCGATCCCGAAATCTATAGCTATCTACGGCAACGTGAGATACCCACCCTGATTGCGTGGGCCTACCGGAATGATGCAGAACAAGCCTGCATCGGGTTTGACAACCGAAAATCCATGCGAATGCTGGCAAACAAGGTCATCTCGATGGGTCACCGGGACATTGCTGTCATTTCCGGTGTAGTCGAGGGGAACGATAGGGCTGAAGGACGCCTGCAAGGCATCTTGGACGGGTTGCGGGAGAATGGGCTCGACCCGAAGAAAACACCGATTATCGAAACACCCTACGAGATCGAAAATGGCGCCATGGCTTTTGAACAGTTTATGCAGAACAACACGCGTCCAACGGTTGTCATGTGCGGCAACGACGTTTTGGCTGCGGGTGCCTTGCGTCGCGCTCAAGAGATGAACTTATCAGTGCCGGAGGACATTTCGATAACCGGCTTCGACGACATCGAACTCGCGCGAATTCTTACGCCTTCCCTGACGACGGTGCATGTCCCGCACCGCGAAATGGGACGACGCGCAGCTGTTGAATTGGTAAAAATGGTGAAGATGGACAGCCCAGGCGTGTCCGAACAATTGGAAAGCTCGCTGAAAGTGCGCGGGTCTCTCAAAGTCCTTGGTTGACGCTGCGGGCCGGCGAAAAGTTCGGCTCTGATTTCACTAGGCAACCCGTTCGACATCTCTTTGCTTCATCCAGAGCGGCAGTATTCAAACAGTCTTTTTGGTTTGGTTTGCAAATTGCCAGGCAATGGTCACATCAGACAAATATCTGTGACTTAAGGTACGACTGAGCCTTCACTCCGACCTACCCTCGACGGGAGTAGACTGTATAGACAAGCGCCTTGACACCAGATGCACACAATAGCTGTGATTGAGGGGCGCTCTGTCGCCTCTGCGGAAACAAACCTGGAGGCGTTGGCAGATCTCAGTCGCTCACGATTGGGAAGCTGGTAAAACACTGTCACAAGAAGAAACTCAAAAAGTGGTTGGCACGGGCCGCACCAATCGTGATCAACGAGGATCCGATCCCACTTCAACGGACGAGCACACTGAACCGCGGGCGGCACAAGTGTTCCCGGATCCGCCGAAACGCCGCCGTGCAAAGCTGCATCGAACCCAATCAGCTGACTAATTGCAGCGGACGTTAGATCCACATCGCGACATCGGCATCGAAACGCAGCCGCCACTCGGTCACCTTGCCCCGGCTGTGACCAACTCATCCGCGACCAGCGACACGAAACCATGGACCCCGTGTCTCGCTGCCTTGGAGTCGCCGCTGACGGCCAGGATGTCGCTGGCCATCGCCTGCACGACCTGATGCTTCGAGCCTTTCTTGTAAATCGTCATACCGAGTTTCTTGAGATCTTTCTTCGCGCCGTTCTTCAGCTTGAAGCCCTTGATGATCGAATTCCAATTCGCCTTGCCTATGGCTTGCTCATTGAAGTTGTAGTATCTGATGGCGTGAACGTCGTAATACTCCATTGCGGCTTCGAAATCGGCCATGCTCGCTCCCGCCGGGATCTCTCCGGCATCGACCATGACCTTGTAGAGTCTTTCGCCTTCCTTTTTGGCGGCAAGGACACCTTTGCTGTAAAACATCGTCGTGATGCCCCTCAGTTTACTGGCGTTCTTTGCCAGGACCTTCCCAAAATCGAAATGCCCGTACTTGGAGATGAACTTGGCAAGTGCCTTGGAGAAATCGGCAACACGTTCTTCCTTGAGCACATGAACGACCCTGAGACTGCTGACGATGCTTCGGATCTGATGACGGACGGCGGTTTTATTACCCATTCGGTTGTCGTCAAGCGCCTGTTTCATCGCCTCTTAGAATTTAGGCTTGTATGCCCCTAGTTTGCGTTCGTTTATCTTCTGTGAATCTAGAAACGCATCAATACGTGCTTGGTCTTTCTTGCTCATGCGAAAATCCTCTGACGTAGGGTGATTGTTTCTGTAGGTGCCGGCGAAAGCCCAAACGGTTCATTGAAGGTCTTGTTCAGGCCTTTTCTTGCCCCGATAAAACGGTTCTCTAGCGAAAAGGCGGCCTACACCAATGTTCGCAATTACTCATTTGGGTATCGTCGGGGCGGGCCTAGATCGCGAAAACGTTCATTGGTCGGCAGCGCACCATCTCGCACTCCGGACTCGAAGCACGAATTCGCTGCGATCCGCATAACGGTCAACTTTCCGGCTTTTTAAAAATTTGGGTCAGTTTATGACGCGAAGGTCAAATTTGTATGACGTTCCACAGTGGGGAGCGACACATGGTTTTGCCATTTTCGGGAAGGTGAGCGACTGATTTTAAACAAGAATTTTGAGAAACTAAGCAGCAAATTTACCTTTTGCGGCTTATAGATCTTCCACTCAGCACATCGGTCTAAATTTCTAAACCCGCCACTATTCTTTCGTTTGATCGCCCTCAACAGCGCGTATCGCATCCAAAGTCCTCAGAATGTCCGCCAGATCTTTCTTAATTCGCTTGAGGTATTCATTCGTCATAGCCTCGTTGCATCCAGCACCTTCCAAGGCGACGGCAAGCACCTTGTCTAAATGCCTCATCAGTTCGATCAGATGTTCGGCCGTTGATCCGCAAGAGCCAGATAGCCAGCTCATAGCCGTTCGTTGGCTGGCTCTAGTCCATCGCATAGTTGCCTTTGCTGCCCGGCCAGCGCCGCCAACTGTATTCTGGGTTGACGGCGCACTGGGAGCGATCACAGGATTACCAGCTATTGTAGCCTAGGTATTTACCCGACATTTCAACCTTGACCCGGTCACCTTTGGGGTTCGCGACGCGGGTGACAGACATGTCAAAGTCGATAGCCGACATGATGCCGTCACCGAATTTCTCCTGGATCAGCGCTTTGAGCGTGGGGCCATAGACACCGACGATTTCGTAAAAACGGTAGATGCAGGGATCGGTCGGTACGGCCTGTTCCCAGATTTTGGTAGGACTCTCGGCTAGAATGCTGGCGGCTTCTTGTGGCAGCCCCATCACGGACACCATCAGCTCGGCTTTTTCCGGGGGAAGGCGTTCATGCCCATGGCGGCGGAATGTGTCCACACAGGAGACATGTCAATCCTTTCGGCGATCTCTTCCCATGTCAGACCAGCCTGCTTTTTGGCGGACAGGATCATCGCGGTCACATCCTCTTTGGTCATTTCGGTCATTTCAACTGTATCCCTCATCTTACAATCCTAACTCTGTCAGTCCGGGGTGATCGTCTGGCCGGAACGTGCCCTCAGGCCAATGAAACAAGCGGTCTTCATCCGCGATGGGCACATCATTGATCGAGGCATGGCGCACGGCCATGTACCCCAGATCATCGAATTCCCAATTCTCGTTGCCATGTGCGCGAAACCACTGCCCGCTGGCATCATGCCATTCATAGCAAAAGCGCACGGCGATCCTGTGGCTATCATGAGCCCAGATTTCCTTGATCAGGCGGTAGCCTGTTTCGGTCGCCCATTTGCGGGTCAAAAACTCCTGCACTTCGGCGCGTCCCTTGGGGAATTCGGAGCGGTTGCGCCATCTGGTGTCCACCATATAGGCTTGGGCGACCTTAACTGGGTCACGCGTGTTCCAGGCATTTTCGGCCATTCGGACCTTTTGCACCGCCTCATCGTAGGAAAATGGCGGCAGTGGCGTGCGCGGAGGGGTGTCGCTCATCCCCCTACCCTTCGACAGCGCGCAAGATCGGAGCGGCGGGTTCGGGGTCTTCGCTATCGGTGTCCTCGATCAGGTCGATGCGAACGGTTTCTGGGCTGCTGGGGCCCGCGTCGCCGGGCTGTCCCGCCAACTCGGCTGAGCGTTGGCCAAGGAACTGCACCAGATGGTTGCGGATGGCATAGTAGTTCGGGTGCTCCACAATGCTGGTGCGATTACGCGGGCGTGGGATCGTGATCTCAACACTCTCGGCCACCTGTGCCATTGGCCCGTTGGTCATCAACAGGATGCGATCCGCCAACAAAATCGCCTCGTCAATGTCGTGAGTGATCATGAACACGGTCTGGTCCGTGTCACTCCAAACCTTGATCAACTCGTCCTGAATGGTGCCCCGTGTCAGCGCGTCCAGCGCGCCAAAGGGTTCATCCAGAAGCAGCAGTTTCGGCTCGTTGGCAAAGGCACGCGCGATGGACACGCGCTGGCGCATGCCCCCCGACAACTGGCTAGGTTTGCGGTGGATCGTGTCGCCGGTCAGGCCCACCTTAGCCAGAAAGGCGGTCGAATGCTCGATCACCTTGTCCTTGCTCCACTGCGGAAAGCGGGCGGCAACGCCAAAGGTCACGTTCTTCAGGGCGCTCAGCCACGGCAGAAGCGAATAGTTCTGGAACACCACACCCCGGTCCAGGCTGGGGCCGGACACATGTGCTCCGTCCATCTTGACGACGCCCGAGGTGGGATCGGCCAGCCCTGCAAGGATGTTCATGATGGTTGACTTGCCGCAGCCCGAATGCCCGAGGATGCATACAAACTCGCCCTTTTCGATGCCAAAGGTGGCATTCTCGAAAACGGTGAACTCGCCCCCCATCCCGTCCGGGTATGTCTGGGTCAGCTGTTCGATACTGAGAAAGGGTTTAACCACGAAACCGCTCCTATTCGGTGTAGGCGACGGTGCGCTGCAAAAGGCCGAACATCGAGTCCAGCAGCATGCCCACCACGCCAATCATGAGGATTGAGAAGATGACGGAGGTCAGATCGAGGTTGTTCCACTCGTTCCAGACATAGTAGCCGATGCCGGTGCCCCCAACGAGCATCTCCGCTGCCACAATTACCAGCCAGGCGATGCCGATGGAGATGCGCATGCCGGTCACAATTGTCGGCGCGGCCGCAGGCAGGATCACGGTAAAGGCGGTTTTGACTGCGCCCAGTTCATGTGTGCGGGCCACGTTCACCCAGTCCTCGCGCACACCTGCCACGCCGAAGGCCGTGTTGATCAACATTGGCCAGATCGAACAAATGAAGATCACGAAGATTGCTGATGCTTCGCTGTCTTGGATTATAAATAATGCGAGCGGCATCCACGCCAGTGGAGAGATCGGACGCAGCACCTGAATAAACGGGTTTAGCGCCTTGTGAGCTACAGACGACATACCGATCAGAAAGCCCAATGGGATTGCGATTACAGCGGCCAGAAGGTAGCCGGTGAGCACACGGTAGATCGAATACCCGATCTGTATGCCGATCCCCTTGTCGTTCGGGCCTGCATCATAGAACGGGTTCGACAGTTGCTCCCATGCTTTGCCCAGCACCTGACTGGGCGGGGGTACACCAGCTTTGGGCTGACCTCCCCCTGTAAGCATTTCATATTCGGTCAACTCCCCAGCCACCTTCTGGGCGGGGATCGACATTTCCCAAATCAGGCAGCCGATCAACAGGATCAAGATCGACAGGACGGCGGCCTTCTTGTTTTCGGTTAGTGTTTGCATCAGTTCGCCTTAATCGCAAAGCTGTCGACATAGGCCTCTGGCTGGGCCGGATCGAAGGTCTTGCCCATGATCGAGTGAGACTTGTAGGTGACATCGGGCGCATCATAGCCAAGGTCGGTCATGACCTTCTTGGCATCCGCAGCGAGGTAGACTTGTTCGGCCACCGCTTTGTAGTCCACGTCGCCCTCGATATAGCCCCAACGCTTCATCTGAGTCAGGATCCATACGCCCATCGAATGCCAGGGGAAGGGATCAAAATCGATCCGATCAGGCACGCGCTGTACCTCACCCAGACCATCTGCATAGGTGCCTGTCAGCACTTGCTGCACCACTGTCACAGGCTGGTTGAGGTAATTGGTGGGTGAGATCGCTTCCGCAATTTCGACCCGGTTTTCCGGGTTCGATGCGTATTGCGTGGCGTCGATGATGGACTTCAAGAGGGCTCCATAGGTGTTGGGCAACTCCTGCGCAAAGCTCAACGGTGCGGCAAAGGCACAGCAGGGGTGTCCCTCCCAGATTTCCTTGGTCAAGATGTGGATGAAGCCGATGCCTTCAAACACGGCGCGTTGGTTGAACGGGTCGGGCGACAGATAACCGTCGAGGTTCCCGGCGCGCAGGTTGGCCACCATCTCTGGCGGTGGCACCACGCGAATCTGAATATCGACATCGGGGTCCAGGCCGAACTCGGCCACGTAGTAGCGCAGCAGGAAGTTGTGCATCGAATATTCGAACGGCACGCCGAAGGTGAAACCCTTCCATTGTTTGGGGTCTCGCTTGTCCAGATGCTCGTTTGACAACACGATAGCCTGGCCATTTATGTTTTCTACGGCGGGCATGATGTAGGGTTCAGCAACGGACCCCGCGCCCAGCGTCATGGCGAGCGGCATCGGTGTCAGCATGTGGCTGGCGTCATATTCACCCGACAAAGACTTGTCGCGCGCCACAGCCCAGCCTGCAGTCTTGATGACCTGTGCATTCAATCCATAACGCTCATAGAAGCCCAGAGGCTGGGCCATGATGATCGGCGTCGCACAGGTGATCGGCACAAACCCGATATTGAGATCGGTTTTTTCTGGTGGTCCCAGATTGTCGAGGATCGCCGCCTTGGCTTGTTCCAATGGAAAGACCGATGCCAGCGCCGCCGCCGCGGTTGTGCCCCCGATCATGCCCATGAACGAGCGGCGTCCAATGTCGTTTTGACCAAAAACAGAACGGACAATTGCGCTTTCGACCGCACGTTCCATCATTTGCTCGGATGACATATTCTGCGGTTCGATGTGGTCCAAGTCGTGTCCGTGGCCCGAAAGGCAGCTGTCGCAACCACAATCGGCACCGTGTCTCAGGTCCGTCTTATCCGAGAACGGATTGCCCAAGCTTTTGATTGTCATGTCCATCTCCTGTCAGCGATTAGCCAATCGTCCCACGTCGAAATTGGCTGGGAAAGACAGTCCGCCTAGCGCCCACAATCTGGCACTTATCTGAAATTATTGATGAAATTCCGTGCAGCAGTTACGAGTTTTCGTGAATTACGAAAATTCGTAAATCGACTACTCCCGTAAGCTGCGATCCTACAGAGCATGTCTGATGTATCTGATTCTGAACGAATGGTTGCTCATAACCCCTTACCGACGGTTCTGTTGAACACACGGACCGACGGCGTAGTGGCGTTCAACACTGCCGCCTTGAACATGTTTGATAAAGGGGCGCTTGGCGCATCTTTTTCGGGACTCTTGCACAACGATGTTTCAACAGCAGCGGTGTTTTTCGATGCTGTGTCCCATTTCGGATCATATGTAGATCGCGCGCTCGTTTTTACGGGACAAGACGGATCAGTACTGCAATTGCAAACCTATGGCGTCCAAGTTGTGCCTGGCCTCGTTCTGCTCAGCTTTCTTGATCTGGAGGAGCATAGTCGTCGGAACCGCATTGCTGATCAGCAAGCTCACCAAACGGCAGGATTGCATCAGTGGAAGAATATCTACGGCTTTTTTCGCGAAGTCGAAGCACAAAACCACCTGATCCTCGAGGCCGCCGGTGAAGGCATCTATGGCATCAACGGAAAGGGTCAGGCGACATTTGTCAATCGCGCGGCGCAAGAGATGCTAGGCTGGTCCGCAGACGACTTGATTGGGCGCGACCTGCACGCCACCATCCACCACAAGCACCTGAACGGAGAGCATTTTCCGGCCCATCAATGCCCGATATATGCATCTTTCCGTCGGGATGAGACCGTACGCGTAGACGACGATGTCTTCTGGCGCAAGGATGGCAAGCCCATTTTGGTCGAATACGTGTCCACGCCAATCTATGATCACGGCATCCTAGCCGGCGCAGTGGTGATCTTTCGTGACGTGACCGAGCGGAAAGAGAACGAACGCAAGCTGCGTGAGGCGTTGGCACAGGTTGAAGACCTGAAGGTAAAGCTAGAGCAGGAAAACGATTATCTGCTTACAGAAATCCGTTCCGCGCGCTCTCACACCGGGGTGGTGGGCGTTTCTCCCGCCATCAAGTCGCTAAATGTTCAGATTGATTTGTCCGCGAAAAGCGATGCGCATGCTCTCGTGGCGGGCCCAACAGGGTCCGGAAAAAGCCTCACTGTATCCGCCATCCATGAAGCCAGCGACCGCCGCCACCGTCCACTGGTTCGGATCAGCTGTGACCACATGTCTGCACCGGAGTTGGAAGCAGAGCTTTTTGGCTACCGTCGCGGTGCCTTCTCGGGTGCGACACGGGACAATACTGGCAAACTAATCATGGCGCATAATGGCACCCTACATCTTGACGAGATCGCGGAGTTGCCGGGGAGCGTACAAGCAAAGTTGCATGATGTGTTACAGCACGGCCATTTCCAACGGCTGGGTGACCGTGCACAGACACCGGTATCCCTGACGGTGATTGGAACCACCTCTCGCGACCTTATGGCCGAGGTCCGCGCGGGCCGTTTCCGTCAGGATCTATACTTTGCGCTCAACCTGTTTTCCATTCGTTGCGAGCCGTTGTGTCATCGGCCCGAGGACATTCCGTATCTGGCAAAACACTTTCTTGATCGTACAACACGACGGCTCAGACTGCCGCAGACCCGGCTATCGCGATCCAACATCGAAGCCCTGGAACAGTATTCCTGGCCAGGCAATATTCGTGAGTTGGAAAATGTTATCGAACGGGCTGCAATCTTGGCACAAGGTGGGCGATTAAAATTTGATTTCCAGCTCTCGGACACTGTTTCACCACAAAAATCGGACGTTGTACTCACCGGCGAAGAGTTGCGCACATTCGAGCGCAAAAACCTCGAGAACGCGCTAAGACGTGCCAAAGGAAAAGTATCGGGTAAGCAAGGAGCAGCAGCTATGCTCGGGATCGCTCCGACGACCGTTTACTCAAAACTCAAATCATTTTGCGTCGACCCAGAACGTTTCAAATAATCGAAACTCAAGAAAGCAACTCTTGGCTCCGCCGGACCAGAAGTCAGTTTTGTCCCGCCATTGCGACCGTAAGCCTTCACGGAATTCTGCACAGACCATCAAGGTCTGCTTTGAGCGGCCGCACCACAGCCAAAACGTCCATCGACGAAAGACAACTTTGGGCCGTCCCTTGCGCAAGGACACTCGGCCCCTGCAACACGTCGCTGCGCTGCTCCTTTGGACAGTTTCGAACTCAAAATCATCGAAGCCGTGCAACAGAAAAGGCAACTTCCCGCAGATTGTCAGACGACATATCGCCATCGCCTAGTTTCGCTTGAGGAAAGAAAACTTATTCCGTCAAGCACCGCAAGACAATCGTCAAAGCCTGCAAGAAGCTCTACAAATGACATGTCCGAAGAACGATGAGCAGCTTCTCTGAGGTGAGTGTTTTCGTGTTGGGTGATCCGGATTCGCCGTACGAACAACAAAAAAGCATATTCAAGGCGCTGGTTTCGCCTGCCGATTTTTTAGTTTTTTACACTTAGAGAACTAGTTTCTGAAAACTTGGCAATCCCATCCACGCATGGCTATCCACCTTTACACCAACATTTCGTTTTTCTGACCGTGTGTAAATGCGCCATTTACGTAACTCTAGCCAGTGTTACACGCCATCGAAGGGCAGAGTTTTAAGCATCACGGTCTTGGGCGCGCGATGCTGACATATGAGCCATTCACATGGAAACTGGCAGGCGAATACAACGTCCATCAGTCAATCCTTGCACCTTTTTGACAATCGACGCGGCATCAAGCCCGTGATGCCGATATAGATCGCCGATCGTCCCGGTTTGTCCGAAATGCTCCACCCCAAGAGAGATGGTCTGGTGTCCTTTCACGCCCCCTAGCCAGGCCAGTGTTGCGGGATGGCCGTCGATGGTGGTGACAATCTTGCAATGTGGCGGCAAAGCCTTCATCAGTGTCTCGATATGCGATTGCGCGTGTTTGGCGCCGCGGGACCGTGCCCGTTGAGCTGCGGTCCAACCCGCGTTGAGCCTATCGGCGGACGTCACCGCCAATACGCCCACATCGCGACGACCTTCGCCAATAATACCAGCGGCACGTATGGCTTCGGTGGCCACAGCGCCTTGATAAGCGATCACCACATCGCAATTCGGTCCCGGTTCCCGCAACCAATATGCCCCATCGATGGCTCCTTGGCGAAACGCGTCATCGCGACGTTTGCCCGGTTGTTCGATTGGGTTCGTGGTCAGGCGGAGATAAACGCTGCCCCCGGTTTCATCCCTCAACCAGGTACGCTCATCGGGATCACCCTCGCCATCGCGCTGCATGTAGTCGAAGGCCCACTCCATGATCACCGCCAGCTCATCCGCAAAAGCGGGTTCGAAAGCAGCCAAGCCGTCCTGGCTTATCCCGATGAGAGGGGTGCCGATGGATTGGTGCGCGCCGCCTTCGGGGGCGAGCGTGACACCCGATGGCGTGCCCACGATCATGAACCGTGCATCTTGATAGCAGGCGTAGTTCAGCGCATCGAGGCCCCGGCAGACGAACGGGTCATAAACCGTTCCGATGGGCAGCAACCGCTTGCCAAAGAGCGAATGGGACAGGCCGGCTGCGCCGAGAAGCAGGAACAGGTTCATCTCTGCAATGCCCAGTTCGATATGCTGCCCTTCGGGGGTAAAGGCCCATTTTGCCGTGGATGGAATGCGATGTTCGATAAAGGCATCCGCCTGTTCGGACCGTGCAAAAAGCTTGCGCCGGTTTACCCAAGACGCCAGACCCGTGGTGCCTGTTACATCCGGTGAGGTGGTCACAATCCGCGCGGCGAGATCGCTGTCACCCTTGGACAGATCATCAAGGATCTTGCCAAACGCGGCTTGGGTCGAGATTTCACGGTCGGTGCTGAAATTGACCGCGGGCACCGGCACCTTGGCGTCGGCAAAACGGCGCGGTCCTGCGGCAAAGAAGGCTACGCGTTTCAAGAAGCCTTCGAGACTCGCAACGTCGTCGTCGCCTGCGAAACGGTCCCACTCCTGCCCCTTGGGCACACCCATATGCTTTTGCCATTCAGCAAATTGGGCCTTGTTCATCAGGCCGCCATGGTTGTCCTTGTGGCCCGCAATCGGCGTACCCCAGCCCTTGATTGTGTAAGCAAGGAAACAGGTGGGACGGTCATGATCGATGGAGGCGAATGTATCGGCCATCGTCTGCACGCAGTTGCCGCCCAAGTTCTCCATCAGGGTCGCCAACTCGTCATCGCTGCGCCGGTCGATAAGGGCCGAGACCGCGCCCTGATCCCCCAGATCATCCATCAACCGCTTGCGCCAGACTGCCCCCCCATGAAGGTGAGCGCCGAATATTCCTGGTTCGGGCAGGTGTCGATCCAGTCACGCAGCTTGTCACCACCCTGTTCTTCGAACGCCGCCCGTTGCAGGGCACCGTGTTTGATGCGCACAACGTCCCAACCAAAGGCGTCAAATATCTTCTCGATACGTTCGAATAGCCCTTCGCGCACGATTCCGTCGAGCGATTGGCGGTTGTAATCGATGATCCACCATGTGTTGCGCAGGTCGTTTTTCCACCCTTCCTGCAGTGCCTCGTAAATGTTGCCTTCGTCTAGTTCGGCATCACCGACCAAAGCCACCATGCGTCCCATCGGCGCGCCCGTGCCCCAAGACTTGGTCGCGATATAGTCCTGAATGATCGATGCAAATGAGGTGATCGCAACCCCTAGTCCCACAGAGCCGGTTGAGAAATCGACATCATCGATGTCCTTGGTCCGGCTTGGATAGCTTTGCACCCCACCAAGGCCGCGGAAATCTTCCATCTTTTCGCGTGTCTGGTTGCCCATCAGATATTGTGCTGCGTGAAACACTGGAGAGGCGTGCGGTTTGACGGCCACCCGGTCCTGTGGCTTCAGCGCCGAGAAATAGAGCGCCGTCATGATCGACACCATCGATGCCGAACTGGCCTGGTGCCCGCCAATCTTGATCCCGTCAACCTTGGGGCGGATATGGTTCGCGTGGTGGATCATCCAATGCGAATGCCACAGCAGCAGTTGCTCGACGGTCTTGAGATGGGCGAGCTCGGTCGTCATGGTGCGTCTCCGGTCAGCGGTGTTAATCTTCGATTTGTGTGGTCACGATATCGCCGGTCAGCGATACCGGGTTCATGATCGTTTGCGCATTGGGACTGTGCTTGACCGCTTTCTTGTGCAGATCTTCGAACTGCTCGGGTGTGCCATCACCGGTCACGTAGATCGTGTAGTTGATCTCGGGGAAGCCCACGGGCGCGTTGGAGGCAAGTCCCATGAAACCGCGCAGATCAAGGGTGCCGTCAAAGTCGATTTTGACCGATTCAAGCTGGATGCCCTCCGCCGTGGCCCCGGCGACAAAGGCCACCATCATGCAGGACCCAAGGCCTGACAGCAGCAGTTCCTGCGGGTTGGGTCCATGATTGTTTCCCATCAGTTGCCGCGGCTCATCCGCTTTCCATGTGAAAGAGCGGCTGATCTTATGCGGACCGACAAGCATCGGCTTGGTCGAGGTTCGGGCGCGGGTTCCACTTTCCCAATCGATCTCGATCCCATAGCTCATCAGACCCTCTTCGGGATCACCGGCAACTTCGTTGACAAATTCACTCAGGGCGGCGGTGGGGATAGAGTTGCGCATTATGCAGCACCTTTCATAGCGGAGATGGCGTTGAGAGCTTGGTCAAAATCAGCAATCAGGTCGTCGGCATCCTCGATACCCACCGACAGGCGGACGCAGCCCGGGTGAATGCCGATCTCGGCGCGTTGGCGCGCTGTCATTGTGGCCTGTGACGAATTGAATGGAAGGCTGATCAGGCTTTCGATCCCACCAAGGCTGGTGGCCTGTTTCGGCAGCTTGAGATGGTCAAGCAGTGCCAGCGCCGCCTGGTCCCCACCTTTGACAAAGAAGGTCACACTGCCGGTGCCCATCTTCATCAGTTCCTTGACACGGGCGTGGTCGGGGTGGCTGGGCAGCATGGGATAGAGGACGTTTTCCACCGCCGGGTGCGTTTCCAGGAACGTGGCCAGCGCCGTCGCGCTTGCCTCGTGCGCCTTCATGCGGATGTCGAGCGTCTTCAGCCCCCGCTCCAGCAGGAAACAGGCATGCGGATCCAGTGACCCGCCGTAGTTCAACAGGCGGGGCCAGACCATATCGACCAACTTACGCGACCCGCAGACGACGCCAGCGATCAGGTCGGAGTGCCCGTTGAGGTATTTGGAAGCCGAGTGCACCACTAGATCCACCCCGAGTTCCAGGGGTTTCATCACCGGCGGCGGGGCGAAGGTGCTGTCGACAATCAGGCGCAGATTGTGACGCTTGGCGATATCCACAAGAGCGGGGATATCGACGACTTTGAGCACCGGATTGGTGATCACTTCGAAGTAAAGTATCTGGGTGTCGGGCTGGATCGCTGCCTCAATCGCTTCGAGGTCATAGCTGTCCACAAGTGTGGCGGACATGCCGAGCGACGGAAACTCCTGATTGAAGAGATTGTACGTGCCGCCATAAAGGTCGCTGGCGGCCACCACATGCGCGCCCTTATCTACCAGCGCCATCACCGCGGCGGTGATCGCCGCCATACCTGAGCTGAATACAATGGCGCTTTCTGCTCCTTCGAGTGTCGCAAGCTTTTCTTGCACAGCCCATTGCGAAGGGTTGCCATAGCGCGTGTAGATGAACCGGTCGCGTCCGAAGCCTTCTTCGATCGACCCATAGGTTTCCTCGTGCAGGATGAAGGTCGACGTCTGGTAGATCGGCGTGCCCACCGCGCCGGTGCGCGGGTCGTCATGGGTGCCCGCATGCACCGCCTTGGTCGACATGCCCATACCGTCCATCGGATGCGCGCTCAGGAACGGGCCGGAGCGGCGGTTGCGATCCAACTCGTTGATCCACATGCCCGGATTGCGCGTAGCGGCTTGGCTGGTGGTGTCACCGAATAGAGGTTTCTTGGTCATGGATATGTCTCCGGTCGGGGCGTGCGGATGTCATTCCGCGGCAATTGCGTTGTGTTGGGACAAAGCGGTCATCAGGTCGTCAATGATATCATCGACTGTCTCCAGACCGACGGACAGACGCACGAGCCCTTCGGCAATGCCGTGTTCGGCGCGTTCTTCGGGCGTGTAGGTGGAATGGGTCATACTGGCCGGGTGCTGGATCAGGCTTTCCGCGTCGCCCAGGCTGACCGCACGTTGGATCAACTTCAGTCGGTTCATCATGGTCATGCCGCCTTGTTTTCCGCCCGCGACCTCGAACGGGATCATGCCGCCGGATTGCGCCATCTGCCGCTTGGCCAGCTCTGCCTGAGGAAAGCTGTCAAGGCCTGGGTAGTGCACGCGCGCAACCGCCGGGTGGCTTTCGAGCGCTTGCGCGACCTTCATCGCGGATTGAGAATGGCGTTCGACCCTTAGTTCCAGCGTTTTGAGCCCGCGCAGGACAAGCATCGCAGTAAAGGGTGACATGACCGCGCCGGTCATATCTTTGAGGCCCACCAGACGGACCTGTTTGATATCCTCGGTCGAACCTGCCACCAGCCCGGCCACCAGATCGCCATGACCTCCCAGATATTTGGTGGCCGAATGCAATACAATGTCCGCACCATGTTCCAGCGGGCGGGTCACCACGGGCGTGGCATAGGTGTTGTCGACGACCACCTTGGCCCCCACACCATGCGCGAGCTTGGAGACGGCGGCGATGTCTACCAGCCGGTTGTTTGGATTTGCTGGGGTTTCGAAATAGACGACCTTGGTGCGGGGCGTCAGCACGGCCTCAAGATTGGCCGGATCACTCATGTCGACGGGAGTGACCTTGACGTCAAACTTGGTCAGCCCGTGGCTGAGGAAGGCAAAGGTGCAACCATAGAGCGTCTTGTCGATGATCACTTCATCGCCTGCCGCGACGAAGGTCCAGAAAACCGACGTGATCGCTCCCATGCCAGACGCCGTTGCCAACCCGGCCGCCGCACCTTCGAGATTGGCAATACGGTCTTCCAACTGTTCGAGAGTGGGGTTTGAGATGCGGCTGTAGAAATGTCCGGCCTGCTCGCCCGCGAACATCGCGCCACCTGCTTCCGCGGTTTCGAAGGTGAAAGTCGATGTCAGGTACAATGGGGGGTTCAGCGCCCCCTGATGCGTGGCCGCATCATAACCGTGGTGGATCGCGCGTGTTGAAAAGCCGGCTGATTTGGTTTTCATCGTAGATACCCCTGCAGAATACAAGGATATTAGGGTGGATCATCGAGCATTAGGTGGCTATTTTAACTCCAAATGGAACCGATATTAGCAAATAATGCCAAAAACTCCAAAAATAGACCCAACGGATCGTAAGATAATTCAGGCCCTGCAAAGGAATGGCAGGATGACGAATCTTGACTTGGCGGAGGCGGTCAATTTGTCCCCGTCACCCTGCCTGCGGCGGCTGAGAAACCTCGAGCAAAAGGGGGTGATCCGGGGGTACAGTGTGGATGTCGATGCAAAGGCGTATGGGTTGCCTGTGACGGTGTTCGTACGTGTTACACTCAATGGGCATACCGGCGACATAGTTGCGCAGTTCGAAGATGAAGTGCGCAGAATCCCTGAGGTGCTGGAGTGCTATGTCATGACCGGCGCGGCAGATTACCTTTTGCGCGTCGTTGCGGAAGACCTGGAGGATTACGAACGTTTTGTCCGCAAGCGTTTGCATGAGATCGGATGCATCAACTCAATCGACACCAGCTTTGTCTACGGCGTGGTCAAGCAGGCCCACGTCTTTCCGGATGTTCCTGGCTAGCGTCGACCTGATACCCGTCCGCGCGCGATGCGATCGGCCAGCGTTTCCCGCCGCGGATAGTTCACGAGGGCAGACTTGATATCTTCGGCTGATTTCAGGTCTCTCAGCCACGTGTCCCCAGCAATTATTTCGGCGTAGTGTGGGATTTGCAGCAGGCGCCTTTCCGGATCTTCCTGCACACGCATCGCGTAGTACCCGATCTGATGGAAATACATCGTGCGAGCCCTGACTAAGGCTGAAAGACCGTCATGCCCGAAACCTTCGAACACCCACTGATAGAGAGAGATCCTCTTGTGATCGACAAAGCGCATAGTGCGCGCGGCCAGCTTTGACGTTTTGCCCCACTCGCGGATTGCAACATCCAAAGGGGCATCGAATTGCGGGTTCAATACCCACACATATGCAAGTGCGAGGTACTGTGCACGTGGTTCATCAGCGGCGTCATCCAACGCTTCGAAAAAGGGCCGAACATTTGTGGCCAACCAGTCTTTCAATAACGCTCGGTAGAGCGCGTCCCGGTTCTTGAAGTGCCAGTAGAAGCTCCCCGGCGTCACCCCAAGTTGCTTTGCCAACGGCTCAACCTTCACCGCAGAAATGCCACGCTTGATGAGAACCGCGCGCGAGGCATCAATCCAATCCTGAGCGGAAATCGACCCTGACTTTGGCGCTCTTTTTTTGGTGCTCAAGGTTTCCAATACAGGTGCCTGTCCTTTAGATGGCTTTATTGTATGGCAAAATAGCATCGTCACCTGCGAGCGCCAGTTGATCAGTCGCCGCATGTTCCGGAATGACGCCACGCAGGGCCGTCATCTGACGGTCCAACATCTCCCACACGGCTTCAAACTGCGCTGATCTGACATGCATACGGTAAGCGTCATCTGGTCCATGACGATACAGCAGGTTGCCGAAACCGTGCCACAACCGCGAAACAGAGGCCGAGAGCTGGTCAGGGACAAACTCTGTGCCTGTTGCAATGACGTGCACCGCATTTTCCCCTGAGAGTTCAACTAAGGCATAGGCCGATGACATGTCCGAAACGGCAACTCCATGTGTCGCGTGCCATCCATCCTCAAGCGCTGGCCCATTGACAGCCAGCACGCGGTCGCGGCGCTGCCGAAGGGCGTATGTGTTGCCCACTGCTTGATCCTCTCCACCCGCGACTGCAGATGTTGCATTGATCAACTGCAGGCAATTGTCCAAGGCACCGCTCAAAACGGTCTGACGTTGGACTTGAATCCTGTGCGCCTGCACACCGCAACCGATAAGGGGCTCACGCTCCCCATTTCTGACCGGAGGCCATTTGTTGCGATCGTCACGCATCGATGCGCGCTCCTTCAGGGTCAAAGGCGCAAGGGGATGCAATCTCAGCAAAACGGGTCTGTCCCATGTGCCAGATATCCACACGTTTTCCCATCGCCTCCGCTCCACCGCTGACAAGGGCGAGCGCCACAGGCTGTCCCAGTATCGGGCTGTGGTGGCTGGATGTGACATAGCCAATGGATTTGAGGCCGCCGTCACTGCCAGAGGTTTCGACGACATGTGCACCGATTGGTAGCGGATCCTCTGAGGGACCAACTGTAAGGCCGACAAGAGACTTGCGATCTGCCCGGTTGGCCGTGTCAGAATGCAAGCTCCGATCACCCACAAATGCAGCTGTCTTGCGCAAGCGTGGCGCGGCAAAGCCCAAGTCATGCGGCATAGTTTCACCGTCTGTATCTTTACCCACCAGGATATAACCCTTTTCGGCTCTCAGGACCGTCAGCGCCTCGGCGCCCACGGGTCCGGCACCCAGCGGCGCACCGATAGCGATAGCTTTGTTCCACAAGGCCGATGCGGATATGTTTTGGACAGAAACTTCGAAACTGGTGTCACCGGTAAAACTGACCCGTGCAACGCGGGTGGGAGCACCTTCGAAGGTGCCAAGGCGCAGCGACATGTGCTGAAAATCATCCAAACTGTCCAAGACACCAAGTCCGGCTACGATGGCCTTAGCCTTTGGGCCCGCAATAGTGACGGTCGACCAGTTTTGTGTGGTGTCGTGAATGTGAACTCGCATCGGATCGAAACTGTCCTGCCGCCAATGTTCCAGATGCGCCATCACCGCGTCCGCGTGAGACGATGAGCACGAAATGACGAACCGGTTGTCATCGATACAGGCCAAAACGCCGTCATCGAAAACCAGTCCGGCTTCCGTCAGCATGAATCCATAACGAATGCGCCCTGATTTCAGGTTCGAAATGGTGTTGTAGTAGATGAAATTGACGAATGTACGAGCGTCCGGCCCGATCACTTCGATCGCGCCAAGGGCCGAACCGTCCATGATGGCAGCGGCCTCACGTGCCATGCGGCATTCCCGCTCAACGGCTGCACGCTCGCCATCTCCACCGTACCAGGCAGGGCGCAGCCAGCCACCGTATTCACCAAGGGCCGCGTCCAGCGCGCGGTGCTCGGGCTCCAGTGTAAGGCGCTTGAGCGGTGCCATTTGCCGATCACGTCGCGCGCCCCTATAAGCTTCAAGCGGGATTGGCACGAATGGCGGGCGAAATGTCGTTGTGCCTGTTTCTGGGATGGTTTCCCCCTTGAGATGCGCCATGGCGGAAAGACCGGAAATGCTTGATGTCTTTCCTTGATCGCCAGCCATGCCAAGCGTCGTGTAGCGCTTCAGATGTTCAACCGAGACCATGTTTTCGCGATGCGCCAACACCACGTCCTTGAGTGTCACGTCATGTTGCAGGTCAATCCATTGACGCCCCCTGGACGTTGGATCGGGCAGTGAGGGTAGCAGGTGATAAACACTGCGTGTCGGAACCGGTTGGTCGAGTGCCGCATGACGCGCTTCGGTCATCGCGACCTCCTGAGAAAAGGTGCCATTCGCCGCCCCCACGACACGCATCCAGTCCGGTCCATCCGCTGGCACGAAGGTCTGCCGCCCATTGTCCCATTCCAACTTGCCGCCCGCGTGTCGCCATAGATGGATCAACGGTGTCAGGCCCGCCGAAGTCAGGATCGTGTCGCAAGCATATGTCCGACCGTCTAACTTTATAGCTTTGACCACGCGCCCACCTATTGCGGTTGCTGCGCTGGTCGGGTCGAAACGCGCCACCGCGGCCCCGGCAGCGCGCAGATCTTCTATAGCTGTGTATGTCTCAGGTCGGTTGCTGAGAACGACGATTTCTTGCCCTGCCAACACGCCGTAACGCCCGAGGAACTCCGTTGCCGCCCCAAGCGACATGACACCAGGACGATCGTTGTTGGCAAAGGTGACGGGGCGATCGATCGCTCCAGTGGCCAAAATGATCCTCGCTGGGCGCAATTTGCGGACAATTGGTGCATGTCCTATCCCCCGGTCGGTCGCGACCGAAACGAATTGGTGGTCGTAGACCCCGACTGCGGTCGTATTGCACAGGATACGTCCGCCAGCTGTCCTGATTGCAGCAATTTGCGCTTTGACCCAAAGCTGACTGTCATTCCCATGTTGGTTGCAATACAAACTCTCGCCCGGTGCCGGATGGTCATCGACCAGCAAAACGGATCTCCCCGCCTCTGCCGCAGCGCGCGCCGCCGTCAACCCTGCGACACCACCGCCAATAACCAGGGTGTCGCAATGATCGTGCAGGATCGCCGATTGGAACCCGTCTTGCACATCCGGGCTCAGAATACCAAGTCCTGCCATCTTGCGAATGGTCGGTTCGAACAAGTGCCAGTCGGGCCACATGAACATCTTGTAGTAAAACCCGGCGGGCAGGAAACGGTGTGCGAGGTCCAGCACACCCTTCACATCTCGGCGGGCATCTGGCCATGCGTTGACGGCGCGCACCTGCATACCCTCTGTCAGGCGTGTCGTGGCAGCTTGGCAATTGGGATAGTCTATGCCGCCCAGGCGGATATCGACGATAGCGTTAGGATCATCGAACCATGCGCCCCAAAGGCCGCGAGGCCGGTGATACTTGAAGCTGCGACCCAGGATGCGCACGCCCGCAGCCAACAGGGCCGAGGCGATAGTGTCCCCTTCAAACCCTTGATACGTCATGCCGTCAAAACTGAACGACAGCGCGCGGGTCCGGTCGATCAGCCCACCTTGTTCAACGCGGCACCCGGTCATGCAGTGTCCCTGCGCATCTGCTGTGTGCCGATCACGGCCATGGTCACCGTGTCTCGCTCCATCATAAAGTATTCCTGGCAGGTGGTATGCACCCAGATTTCGCGCGAAACGCCCTTGGGGTTTTCGTGCGTGTAAAGGTAGTCGCGCCAATCTGCGTCACTGACAGGCTGCGTGGTATCGGGCCGGATATTTCCCGCTTCGCCCGAGAAATGAAATTCCCGTTCGTCACGCAGGCCGCAAAAAGGACAGGGAAACTGTTGCATGAACCTCTCTTTTCAGTGTGCGATGCCAGACCCGGCTGCTTCGTCGATCAAGGCGCCGGTGCCGAAGCGATTGAGGTCGAAGGGCCGGCTGATCTCATGGTGCGCCCCGTTGGCCAGAAGATGAGCGAATAGATAGCCACCGGCCGGGATGGCCTTGAAACCACCCGTTCCCCAACCGCAGTTGACGAAGATGCCATCTGTGCCGGAGGGCCCGATCAGTGGTGAGCTGTCAGGACTGACGTCCACGATCCCGGCCCAGTGGCGCAGCAGTTTGACCTTGGCCAATGCCGGGGCCATGTCGATGATGCCCGACAGCACGTTTTCCTGCTCTGGGGTGTTGCCGCGTTGGGCATATGACGGAATGCGGTCAAGCCCACCCCCGATCACCAGGCCGCCCTTGTCGGATTGGCTGAAATAGCTGCCTGTCATGGGGGAAAAGGCGACCGTATCCATCACTGGCTTGATCGCCTCGGTCACGAATGCCTGCAGTGCGTAGGAATGCAGCGGCAGCTTGTATCCCCCCATCTGTGCGAGCACCGAGGAATGCCCGGCAGTCGCAACACCGACGCGGCCCGCGCGGATCACACCCTGCGTTGTCTCGACACCCTTGCAGGTGCCACCCTCGATCAGGAAACCGGTGACTTCGCAATTCTGGATAATGTCCACGCCCAGCTGGTCCGCTGCGCGCGCATAGCCCCACGCCACCGCGTCATGGCGACCTGTGCCACCGCGACCTTGCCAGATTGCGCCATGGATCGGGTAACGCGCGTCATCGCGATAATTCAGGATGGGGGCTTTTTTCTGTACGTCCCTTGCGTCCAGCAGCTCGGCATCTGCGCCATTCAGCTTCATGGCGTTCACGGTGCGTGCCGCGATCTCCATCTCGGACTCGGAATGGGACAGCACCATCATGCCGCGCTGCGAGAACATGACATTGTAGTTGATATCGCGCGACAGCCCCTCATATAGGCGCACCGAAAGATCGTAGAGCGCGGTGCTTTCGGGATAAAAGTAGTTCGACCGAATGACGGTGGTGTTGCGGCCTGTGTTCCCGCCGCCCAACCAGCCCTTTTCAACAACAGCGATGCGAGACATGCCATGGTTCTTGGCAAGGTAGTAGGCAGTAGCGAGCCCGTGGCCACCACCGCCAACGATCACGACGTCATATTTCAGCTTGGGGGCCGGGCTACGCCACATGGGCGCCCAGCCTTTGTGCCCCCGCAGGCCTTCTCGAAAAACACCAAATGCAGAAAAGTGACGTGTCATCTTCGCACCCCTCGTTAACCAAGCAACAGTTCAGGCAACCAGAGTGCCACTTCGGGGATGAACGTGGTCAGCGCCAGTGTGGGCATCCAGGCGAACAGGATAAAGATCATGGTCGGCCACAACATGCGTTCGACCGGTGCTCCGGTCACGCGTGCACCCAGGAACAACAGCGGTGCCGTGGGTGGCGTGATGTTGCCCATGCCCAAGTTGACCCCCAGAATGGCGGCAAAGTGGATCGGGTCGATGCCCACACTTTTGGCAATGGGCAAGAGCAATGTCGCGCTGAGGATCAGGCCGCTGAAATCATCCATGATCATGCCGATCAGGATCATTGTCAGGTTGATCATCAGCAACACGACAATCGGGTTGTCGGAGATTGAGAAGATCAACTCTTCGGCCATGCCGGGTATGTCTTCGAAGATCAGGAAGCGGCTGACGATCAGCACCATAAAAATCATCACCATGACGACGCCAATGGTGACACCGGATTCCTTGAGCGTGTCCAAGAACACGTTCCATGTCAGGCCCCGGTAGACGAAGAAGCCAATCGGAATTGCATAAAGGACGGCGACACCTGCTGCTTCGGTCGGGGTCATGATCCCGCCGTATATGCCACCGAGGATGATGACCGGCATCATCAAGGCTGGCATGGCGATGAACGTCTTGCGGCTGAAGGCGCGCACGAACTGTTCCTTGTCCTCGGGTAAGATGATGTCGGTTTGCTTGCGCATCATGATCAGGTTGATGATCACCAGCAGGGACGCGACGATGATGCCCGGCACCACGGTAGCGAGAAAGCATTTCAGGACCGATTGCTGCGTAATCCAAGCATAGATAAGCTGCGCCGAACTTGGCGGGATCAGTAGGCCGAGGGGACTTGCCGCAACCAACAATGCGGCCGAGAAACCGTCTGGATAGTTGGCCTTGCGCAGATGCGGCATCATCACCGAACCGATGCAGGTCAGTGTTGCCGCCCCGCTGCCCGAGATCGCTCCGAACATCGCGCTTGCAACGACGGACGCGCCGGATAGTCCACCACGAATGCGCCCCAAGAGCATCTCGGCCAGATCCACAATAGGTGACGCAATGCGGCCGTTTTTCATGATGTCACCGGCAAGGATGAACAGCGGTATCACCAGGATCACAACGGTGTTCATCTTCCAGTGACCGGTGGGCATGAACCCCGACACGTCATGCCCGCCTGTGTAGGCGAGAAATAACAACACGCCACCGAATGCGATAGGGACCGCAACGCCTGCAAAGAGCAAAACGCAAATGAGGAGAACAGAAATTCCGATAATCATTGTGCCTGTTCCCTTTCGGATGTGGGCGAAAGGTCCTCAGGGGCCATGCGTTTCACTACGCCTTCAGTCCCCAGTCGCAACAGGACGTAGAGGTGCAGTGCACTGTAGAGGGCCATGAAAACAAAGCCGGCAAATATGCCAAACCGCGGCACAAAGAACGGAATGCGCAAAGCAATGGTCGTCTGCCATTGCGGGTATGATGCGATCTCATCCCGTAGCATCAAAGCTGCCCAGTAGACCAGGAATACAGTCACCAACAGCTCGACCGACGTTAGAATTGTGCGCCGCCACCAGATGAAAACAGGGTTCTTGAACCAGCTTTCCAGAATGTCAGCCTTGATCTGGCTGTCTTCGTAGGTGCCAACTGCGCTGCCTAGGAAGAATAGCCAGAAGCACATCGGCATCAGCCACTCTTCATAAGCAAACAGATCACTCTGAAGGACGTATCTGAGCAATACGACTAGAAAGAAAGTCAGTGCGAGGATGAAAGTTGAAATGATCAGGAAGGCTGACTTGAGTTTCAGCAGCCGCCTGACCGTGGCTCCCAGCCTAGGGGGAAGTTGATCAGCGAGTTTCACCACGTGTGCACCTCCAATTGGGCGAAGTGGACCGGGGAGAGATGGCCCACTTCGCAAGGGTTCAGTTCGCGGTCAGGCGGTCCAGGATATCTTGGCCAACGACATCGGCGACGTTCGGCCAGACAGTGGTCTGAATGTGTGCTTTAATGGCGTCGCGCTCATCTTGCGTGAACTCGACAACTTCCCAATTCGCATCCTTGAGCTGATCGACGAAGCCTTGGCTGCGCTCCCAGGCCAGCTGGCTGATCTCAGCCGCCGCTTCTGCCGTCTCCTTGTCAACGACAGCGCGCTGTTCGTCATTCAACTCGTTGTAGAAGTCCTGATTGGCGTAAATCATCGTGCTTTCGATGAAGGCATTGTAGGGTACATAGGTGTTGCCAACATCACTTGCTGCAAAGGTGGTGTAGGCCCATTCGGGCGTGCAGCAGATCGCACCATCGATGGTGCCAGCCTGTACTGCCGGAAACACTTCGGCCCAGTTCAGTGTCGTGACCTGATACCCCAGCTCTTCCATTGTTTGTTTTGCGATCTGCGAGGACCAGGCACGCACGTTCATGCCCTGATTGTCGATTGCAGTCGGGTTTTCCGGACGTTCGGTGGCAATCATGCCAATCAGGCCTTCGCCTATTGTACCCAGAGGCTGGATGCCAAAGGATGTCAGGATCTCTTCTAGGATCTTGTTGTACTCAGAGTTCGGGTCACCGTAGACCGCGTCTAACTCTTCTTTCGTCGTCACAAGGAAAGGCAGGCTGTTGATTTCCAGCCGTGGATCCTTTTGTGCATAGACCGTGGCATGGACCATATCCACATTGCCCCTGATCGCGCTCTCCAGAAGTTCCTCGCCCGAACCAAGTTGACCAGCGGGGAAGTATTTCACTTTCAGGCCAACATCTGCATCCTCCATGTCCTGTGCCATTTGTTCCAGAACAGCGTTTCCGAAATGCTCTGCCGGCACAGTCCCGGCAATGCGCAAGCGTACATCCTGCGCCGCTGCAGTGGATGTGATCAATGCGACTGCCGCAGTCATCATGGTGAGGCGAGTGTTGAATGACATTTTGTCCTCCTGTTGGTTTTTGAGTTGGTGAGCTGGCGGCAACTCTTAAACATAGGTTACCCTACGGATAACCATAGGGTGCTAGTTTATTAGCTGGCAAGAGAATGTTTTGCGTTGCTGAGCAGGAGTGGATTTCGGGCGTAATTGTGTTACCCAAGAGCGCTTCAATGCATTGTTTCTAAGATGATTTCTTGATGCTCACATTTTTGAACCGACGAAATCAGAGGCGCTGGCTTTCCCAAAAATTTAATCTTGTGCGGGCTTGGCAAACCATCAGATAGCGCGAAGAATCGGGTGCGCTCGGCTGTCATCGGCGCGGCGGAAGGAGCACGCTGCAGAGCAGTTTCAAGGGCGGACTGAGGTTTGCTATCGCTCGTTTGAAACGCCACGGATGTCGACTGACGCGGGTCCAAGGCAAGAGTAGCGGCTGTAATCAAATGTAAAAAAACCGCACCAGTTTTTGGCGCGGTTCTCTGCATGTGCACATCGCGACCGCGTTGGTGGAACGAGGCAAGTGTGCAACGTATTCAGTTCAGCTTTACATCATCAACAGCGCCACGTTCCCCGCAACGGCGAGGACTGTGACTGCAATGAGAAGGGATGCATCTCTTACAATTTTGAAAGTGCTGTTCATCTTGCCATACTCACAGGTTCAGGTTGTTTCTGAGCGGCAGTTAAACCAAAATCCTGCCCTTTAGAAGCGTGGTTTCGACAACCCTGCCATGCAGTTTTTGGGAGCAGGTTTGCACAGCCAGAACTGAGGCTTTACGGTTCAGCAAGCCAAGAGACCTGAGCTTGGTCAGCAAAGTCAGCGAATTCCATGATGATTGAGGGCAATGGATTGCGATTGCCCATCCATGCGGAGGGTGGAGCTTGCGGTCCCACTCAGACATCAGACATGCTTATCGAAGATCGACGTCACTCCTGGAACTTAGTCGACATTTCCGCCTTGGGAGCCTCCTTACGCGGAAGCTCCTACGGCTCGCGGCGATTGACTATGTGTCTGATCTATATCGTCAATACCAGCGTCAGCAAAACTGTAAAGCGGTGGCAAAGATTAATGGTCTCACTTTCTTAACGCTCCGAAGGCTGTTCAAGTCTATGGGGCTAACGGTATATCGCGGACGCCCTAGGCGCATGCTTTCCCAGAAAGAACTGGCCGATGCCGTCCTAGCATCACAAACGGTCAATCAGGTCGCAACATATCTCGACTTGCACTGGCACACCACGCTCAGGCTTTTGGTCCGTGTCGGGTTTGTGAGTGCAAATTTGTCAGTGGAATATGTAGCCACGCTGCCTGAGTGACCGCTTGCCGGGTGGTGTGGGAATCGGAGGTGGTAGGATTGGGTGGAGAGACCTGTCGAACCCCCAAGGCAGTTCTGGTGATCTGAGTGACGCAGCAGTTATGCGCGAAGATGGCCTTATAGCTCAGCTCGCCATGATCCGGAGCACCTCTGTCCGGCACGGACGCGAATTGGATATGGCCGATCACAGGCAACAGGTCGGTCAACCGGGTCATCACATCACCCTCTGTCCTGCCGATGTGATAACAATTGAACATAAGCCTGAGGTTCGGCGCGTTGACACGTTCGATGATGGCGCGCCTGATCGGTGGTGCCTAGAAAATAGCCTGACGCATCATGCCGGTTCAAAGGTTCGATCAGCACCATGCGGTCCGTCTGCCCTGTGGCATAGGTCAGGTTGCGCTCGAATGTCTGGCGCGCCTCGTCTCCGTCGGAGTACCCGGCCATGATGTGGATGGCACGCGCGTCAATCGCATCAGCATACGAAATCGCCTCATCGATGGTGGCGCGTGCCTCGGCCTCGCGACCGGGAAGTGCCGCAAGGCCGTTTTCGCCGGGCTTGCCGCGAGGCGTGGTCAGGCCAAGCATCGGAAGGCCTGTCTCGTACAGGGCGGCCCGCACCTCCTTCGCTGGCGTGTCATAGGGCCAGTGGCACTCGACCGCCTCGAACCCGGCCGCATGCGCCGCGTAGATCGCCTCCGGCAGCGCGCGGTCCGCCCACAGAAAGCCGAGAATTGGATCACGTGTCCCACTCCACATCGAATTTGGTGACCACTTGCGAGACCTGATCGGCAGACAGGGCCTATGAAGGAAGCCCCCGCATCATCAACGCAAGGCGTGCCGTCGCTTCGAGCTCTTCGATGGCATTGCTGGCCGCCTCCACCGTCTTGCCCGCAACCACCGGGCCGTGATTGGCCAGCATCACCGCCGCGCGCTTTCCCGCAAGTCCGCGCACGGCCTCGCCCATCGCGGAATCGCCGGGCATGAAAAAGGGCAGAAGCTTCACGCGGCCCAGTTGCATGATGGCATACGGTGTCGGCGGCGGCAGGAAGCAATCTTCGTCCGCGTCGAGCAGGAGCGACAAGGCCACGGAATGGCATGAATGAAGATGGACCACCGCGCCCGCCGTGCTGCGGGTGTCGTAGAATGCGGTATGCAGTGGCATCTCCTTTGTGGGCGATGCCCCGCTGGTCTGCCGCCTGTTTGCGTCGAACCGGCTCAGCCGTGCGGGATCTAGACGACCAAAGCTGGTGCCGGTAGGCGACACCAATAGACCGCCATCTTCGGTACGGGCCGAGATATTGCCCGTCGATCCATGGGTCAGGCAACGGTCGTAGAGCGATTTAGCTATCATGCAGATCGTCTCGCGCAGCCTCGCATCACTCATGCGCTAAGCACCCCGGCCGCCTTCTGGAAGAAATCTTCTGCTCCGAAGTTGCCCGACTTAAGCGCCACGACAAGCTCAGGAGCAGCGCGCAAAGCCGGCACGCCCGGATCAATCTCGGGCCCGATGCGAAGCTCGCCAAGGTCCAGCGCCTCGATCACGGCCCCCGATGTCTCGCCCCCTGCGGTGATGATCCGGGTAACCCCGGCGGCAACCGCCAACTTGGCCAGCTCGGCAAAGAAGCCGTCGATTGCGTCAGCAGCCACTTCGCGTCCAAAGCGGCCCTGCACGGACGTCACGGCGTCCGGATCTGCGCTGCTGTAGACCAGTGGGATACCCGTTTGCTCCATTGCCCAATCGCGCATGGCTACCGGTGTGACGCACCTTCGATGATCTCTTCCGCCAGAACCTCACGCACCGGGTTGCGCGCGGCATGCTGTGCCACTTGCGCCCGTGTAGCAGAAGAGCAGGAGCCAGAGATTGCAAGCACGGGACCGGACTGTCCTTCCCAGTCCGGTGTGCCCGGCGTGCACCCGAAATTCGCAGGCAGCTCAAGGGCGACGCCTGAGCCGCCTGTCACCAGCTTCAGGTTGGCCGCTGCGCGACCGATCTGCATCAAGTCTTCGTCGCGGATTGCATCGACCACGATGTGCCTTTTGCCTGCCGCATGCTCGGCTTTGAGCCTTTCGGCAATCGCGTCTGCACCAACAAAGACCGCCTGCGCCGAAACATGCCCGATCGCATATTTGCTCTGGGGTGCCATCCACCTATGTAGATCGGCATCTGTCATGGGCGTCAGCGGATGGTTCTCCATTCCGCTTTCATGGAGCGGCGTGTCGTTCACAAACAGATACCCCTGATAGACGGACCGCCCGGTACCGGGAAAGGCGGGGCAAATAATGACACGGTCGGCATCGAGAGCGTCGGCCAAAGCATCCGCCACCGGGCCAATGTTCCCCTTAGGCGTTGAATCGAATGTGGAGCAGTATTTGAAGAAGAACTGCGTGCATCTCTGATCCTGAAGCCACTCCAGCGCAGCAAGCGATTGCGCAATCGCGCCCGCAGGGTCGATCGAGCGGGATTTGAGCGCGACCACCCCAGCCTCGACGTCTGCCGTAGCAGGTTTCGCCGGGATGCCCGAATACTGCACCACGCGCATGCCCTGCTTGGCCAGCGTGTTTGCGAGATCGCTTGAGCCGGTGAAATCGTCGCCGATGCACCCGAGTCTCATGAGCGCGCTTTCGGCAAGACCAGCCCCGCCTTTTCCGCATAGACCTTGGCAACGGCAGCGTCATCCTGGTGTCCAAGCCCCATGTCCACCGCGCGGGCATACTGCGCCAGCGCTGTTTCGGTGATGGGCGCGTCAAAGCCGACTGACTTTGCGGCTTCCAGCACGATCCCGAGATCTTTGGGCCAGATATTGATCTGGCTGTGGGGCGTGTAGTCGCCCGCTACCACATGGGGTGCGCGGTTCTCCAGCATCCACGAATTGCCTGCACATTTTGTGATGACCTCAACGAAAGTCCCGGGGTCGATATCTTGGGTCATCCCGAAGGTGAGAGCTTCGGCCATGGTCGCGATGTGGACGCCCGCCAGCAGCTGGTTCACCGCCTTCATTGCGGATCCGGCGCCTGCGGCATCGCCTAGGCGGAAGACCGTCTCGGCGGTGGCTTCAAGAATCGGATCGGCGGCAGCGAATGCCGCGGCAGTACCAGACGCCATAACGCTGAGCCGTCCCTCGGTCGCCTTGACGGACCCGCCCGAGATCGGCGCATCGAGGTAGTGGACCTCGCGCGCTGCACAGCACTCTTCCATATCCCTTGCGAAGTCCGGCGGCATCGTGGCGCAAGCCATGACAAGCGCACCGGGACGCAGATGCGCGACAAGACCGTCCTCTCCGAAAAGCACGCTTTCGACCTGTGCGGCATTCAGTACCACGACAACCACTGCATCCAGCGAGGGCAACACGCCTGCGAGCGGGGTATCCTCGCCCCCCTCCGCCACAAAGCGCGCGGTGGTTTCAGGCACCACATCGACCCCATGCACAGAGCACCCAGCCCGCAGGCATGACATAGCGATGCCGTAGCCCATCGATCCCAATCCCACGACGGCGATATTGAGGCTCATGACAGGCTCCCTTTCCGTCGGGCCAGAACATGGGCCGCATCGCGCCGCGTGGTGTGGACGCGGTAAACCTTGTCTGACGAGGTGATGAACATGGTTTGGCCGTCCGCTCCGCCAAAGCAAAGGTTGGACGTTTGTTGCGGCAGCCAGATCTTTCCAATGAGCGCGCCCTCGGGCGACAGGCAATGAACTCCGTCAAGCGCCGACGTCCAGACATAGCCCTCGTGATCCACCCGAAAACCGTCCGGTACACCGGGGGCGATCACGGCAAAGACACGTGCGTTGGACAGCGTCACACCGTCCACGTCGAACACCCGGATGTGGTGGGGCAGATCATAGTCGATGCCGGGAAAGCTCGCGCCCCGGATTGCGCCGGAATCGGCAACGTAAAGACGGCTCTCATCGGGAGAAAACGCAAGACCGTTGGGCTTGTCGAAATCCGTCTCAACCGCATGAAGCGTCCCGTCCGCTGCCGCGCAGAACACGTAGCAGCCGCCAATTTCGCTGTCTGCCGGATAGCCTTCAATGTCGGAGTTGATGCCATAGGGCGGATCTGTGAACCACACGGAACCATCCGAGCGAACCACCACGTCGTTGGGCGAGTTCAGCCGCTTGCCGTCGAAATGCGCGGCAATCACGTCCACATCGCCGACATCCATCGGATCATGCCGCCGGATCACACGCCGCCCGCCATGCTCGCACGACACCATGCGCCCGGACTGATCCAGCGTGTTGCCATTGGCAAATTCGCTGTTCTCCAGTGCCATCTGCGCACCACTGGCTTCGCTCCAGCGCATCATGCGCTTGTTCGGGATGTCGTTGAAAAATAACTGAGCATCAAGCCAGACCGGCCCTTCCGTCCAGATGCAGCCTTGGACAATTTGCTCAGGCGGGCGGGACGTGTCGACGAAGGTGTCGAACGTCGGATCAACGGCGACGAAGCGGGGCGCTGTCATAGGGCGGCTCCTTTTCGCAATGTCTGAAACAGCAGCATGACAAGAATGATGGTGCCAAAGATGATGTTGCGCCATGCATCCTCGATCTGCATCACCGACAGGATCGACGTCAGCAGAGTGATGAACAAGGCGCCGCCGATGGTGCCAAAAAGCCCGCCGCGTCCGCCAAGGATGGACGTGCCGCCGATCACCACGGCCGCGATGGTGGGCAGCAGGAACGGATCGCCCATGCTCTGGTAGGCCTGATTGGCGTAGCCTGCCAGCATCACACCACCCAGGGCCGAGCACATGCCCGCAATGGCGAAGGCGGCGGACACCACGGAAGGTGTGGAAACACCGGACAGGAAGGTGGCTTTTTCGTTGAATCCGATGGAACGCAGATAGCGCCCGAACGGAGTGCGCGTCAGAAACCACGCCAAAGCGATAGACAGGGCGATCCAGATCAGAAAACTGATCGGCAGGCCAAGGAGATTGCCGGACGCCATGGCGATCATCAGCGGGCTCGACTCTCCGCGTGGGTTGAAACCTCCAGTGTTCAGAACCGCAAGGCCCAGCAGCATCGAATTGACGGCCAGCGTCCAGACCATCGAGGGGATGCGAAGGATCGCCACACCAAGGCCGTTGACGATGCCGATCAGCGCCCCGAAGGCCAGGGCCGCCGGCACTGCAAGCGCGCTCATGACCGGGTTGCCGGACCCGACCAGTGCCGTCGACAGAATGGCCGCTCCGGTCAGAACCCATGGCACGGACAGATCGATATGGCCGAGCAGGATAACGATGGTGGCCCCAGTGGCCAGAAGGCCAAGAAACGCCGCGATCTGCAACTGCTGTGACAGGTAATCTGCGCTCAGCACCTGCGGGAAGAAGAAACTGCCGCCGATGATCAGGAGCACGACCCCGGCATAGGGCATGAGGCTGTCGATCGAGAGGGTGCGCAGCATCAGGAAAACACCTCCAGCTTGTTGCGAGCGCGCAGCACGTCTGCCCCTCCGATGGCGATCGCAGCCGCAAGGATCATACCCTCGAACAGCGGCTGCGCGAGAGAGGGGATGCCGGAAAAGAACATCAGCGAGGCGATGGTCTTCAGAATGAAAGCCCCCGCGAGTGCCCCGATCAACGACCCTACACCGCCGCGCAGCAGAACCCCGCCCAGCACCACGGCAGCAATGGAATTCAATGTGAAGCCTGCCGCAATCCCGGCATCGCCCGTGGTCGTCACAAAGCTGTAGAACAGCCCGGCCAGACCGCCGAAGATACCTGCGAGGGTGAAGGCAGCCAGACGGGTGAGCTTGGTATTGATCCCCGATTGAAACGCCGCCTGTTCCGATGAGCCAAGAGCGTAAAGCCCCAGGCCCAGCCCTGTGCGTCTGAACGGCAGCCAGAACCCGACCACGGCGACGAATGTGATGATCAGGGCCGTGGGTATGCCCAACACATCAAGCGTTACGGCATCCGCCAGATCGTAATTTACTGCGCCACCCGGTGTCGGCCGTAACAGGAGCGCAGCGCCGACAAAAATGGAAGCCGTCGCCAGTGTCACGACGATGGGCTGAATGCGGCCATAGACGATGATCACCCCATTCAACAAACCGCAGAGCGCCCCGACAGCGACAACGGCGACCATGCCGAATGCGATACCCAAGACAGAACCATCAAGCAGGTAGGACGCAACACAATTGGTCAGTGTCATAACGGCCCCAACTGACAAGTCGATCCCCCGAACAACGACAGCAAAGAACTGGGCACAGGCGGCGAGACCGAGGATCAGGCACTGATTGGCCCAGATGGTCATCACATAGGTCGATGCGCCGCGCGGATGCGTGCCAAGATAGGTGGCCAGAAGCGCGATCAGGACGACACCCGCGATCATCTCGCGCCGGTTCGATTTCATGTAGTCAAGCATGGGCCGCCCGCGATTTGGACGCCACGTTGAGCGTGGCAGCAATGATATTCTCCGGCGTCAGGTCATCGTCGGTCAGCGAGGCAACTATCTCGCCTTCAAAGAAAACATGGGTCTCGTCGCAAAGCTGGATCAGCTCTTCATAATCCGTACTCAGAAGGACAATGGCCGTGCCTTGATCGGCCAGCTTGCGCAAGATGGCGTAGATCTGGGTCTTAGTCTTCACATCGATACCACGTGTCGGATCGGCAAGCAGCAGACAGCGCGGTTTCAAGGCCAACCACTTTGCCAGAACGACTTTCTGCTGATTTCCTCCCGAAAGCGACGACACCGGCAAGTCGAGCCCGCCATGTTTCAGCGCCAGTTGATCCAGCGACCCAGCATAGAGCGCCATGTCCCCGGCATCCAGATCCGAGCGGCCAAGGGCGGCGAGCTCGAGGTTCTCGCGAATGCTCTGATCTAGGATCAGCCCTTCGGTTTTGCGATCCTCAGGGATATAGGCTAAGGAAATGTCTTGCCTCTTGGCCTGCTTGGGGCTGTTGATGTCCGTCGACGCGCCGCCGATGGCGGTCGTGCCCTCGGTCTTGCGCAGCAGCCCGAACAGCCCCATCAGGAACGCGCTTTGCCCCTGCCCGTCCAGCCCGCCCAGACCCACGATCTGGCCGCGGCGGACGCTGAGGTTGATATCGTGCACCCGGCCGTCCCAAGAAAAATTGCGAACGTCCAGCACGATTTCGGCATCACTATCGGCCGGGATCTTTGCCGGGAACAGTTCCTCAATCTTCTGACCGACCATCATGTTGATGATCTCCGCGTAGTCATACGCGCCTTTCATGAAGGTCTCCACGCGTTGACCGTTGCGAAAAACCGACACCCGGTCCGCCAAGGCCTCGATTTCGTGGAAGCGATGGGAAATGAACAGAATGGCGGTGCCATTGTCGCGTTCTTCGCGCACAAGCTCGAACACACGGTCCACGACCGAGGCGCTCAGCGCAGAGGTCGCCTCGTCAAGGATCAGCAGGCGGGGACGCTTCATGATCGCCTTTGCGATCTCGACCTGTTGGCGTTGCGGCAGGGTCAGGTCCGCTACCCGCATGCCCATCTTGATCTGCGCGCCATCTATGCGGGCAAGAATGTCCTGCGTCCTACCCAGCCTGTCGCCACTGAGCCACCCGATCCCGGCACCCGGAGAACCGAGAAGCAAATTCTCCCGAACCGTCAGATCCGGCACCAGAGACAGCTCCTGAAACATGCACACGAGCCCATGTTTCAAAGCCGCCTGGGGACTGTTCAGAGAAACGTTCTGCCCGTCCACACACAGCTGGCCTTGCGTGGGCTGCAATACGCCTGCAATAAGCTTCATCAGTGTGGATTTTCCGGCTCCGTTTTCCCCCAGAATGGCATGGACTTCCCCGGCGTTGCAGACGAAGTCGACCTTTTCGAGGGCCTTTGTGGCGCCGAAGTGCTTGGAGATATAATGCATCTCGAGCAGTGGTGAGACGTTTTCTGACATGGAATTCAAAATGGTAGGGGTTGCGGCACGCGCCATGACGCGTGCCGCACGTGAGTGGTTGGGCGGGATTTTAGGTGTTGTCAGGCGACTGGCCCAGCAGTTCTTCGGGTGTAAATGGCGCGAAACACTCCGCATAGCCTGTTCCGGTGTTGAAAGACTTCGGCAGATCGGGGAAGAAGTTCGCGCCCGCTTCAAGATCGCCAGCATTCACCTGCGGGATCGGCAGGAAAACCGTTTGCGGCAATTCATTGCCTTCCAAAAGGGCAACTGCCGCTTCCAACGCAATGGCCGACATGGCCGGTGCCTGGCTGGCAGAAACACCCGGAATGTCCAACTCACTCATCAGCATGCGCACGCCGTTCTCGCCGTCGACGCCCATGGGGACAATCGGATGGCCCGCGGCCTGCATCGCGTTGATCGAACCCGCCGATCCGTGCTGTGAAACAACGGCGTCGAATTCACCATGCGTTGCAAGTGCATCCGCGACGACTTTCTGGCTCGTCCCGGTATCCCAGTTGCCGACAACTTCCACGATCTCCAGGCCGTCGACCTGTTCCAGAACACTCATCATGCCAAGACGGCGATCACGGTCGGTCGCGTTGCCGGGCAACCCGTTGACCATCAATATCTTGTCAGCCTCACCGCCAAGGATATCTACGACCGTCTGCGCCTTCAGCGCGCCCAGATCCATCTGGCTTTCGTTGATCTGAACGACCTTGTCGGTATCCAGCACGTTATCAAAGGGTACAAGAACCGTGCCTGCGCGTTCGGCACGGCGGATGACCGGCTCAAAGGCGGTGGGGTTTACGGCAATAAACGTAATCGCATCGTAACCGGCGGCGATGAAGTTATCGATAGCGGCGATCTGCGCAGCGCTGTCATTGCCGACCGACACCACGGTGAATTCGTCGATCTTGCCGGCATTCTCTGACCGCGCGGCCCACGCCTTGGCCGACTGGATTGCCTGAATACGCCAGTCATTACCAGCAAAACCGTTTACGAAAGCGAGCTTATATGGACCGTCCTTTGCCTCATACGAAATCGTCGATGTGTCCGGAGCTGGTGCAAAGCACTCCGGGCGGTAGGTATCGGCAAATGCGACGCCCGCCGACGCCACGGCGATGGCCGAGCTGAGTAGCAGTTTCTTCATTTTTCCTCCCTGGCGGCCACACCGCCGCCTTTCTAATCCGTTTGCTGCATCACGCATGTTTACGTAAACACATTGCACTCAACGTAGATGTTTACGTAAACATACGTCAAGCAATGAATCGAAAGACACACCCAAATGGCCAAGCGGCGATCATCAGACTCGAAAAAGGCTCTACCGACCATGCATGACGTCGCGCGAGAGGCAGGCGTCAGTCAGATGACGGTTTCGCGGGTGATGCGCAGCGCAGGCTACATTTCAAAAGACGTAAGAAAAGAGGTAGTTACCGCAGCACGAAAGATCGGATACGTGCACAACCGACTGGCCGGTGGCAATGCGTCATATGACAACCCGATAGTAGGCGTCGTGGTGCCAACGATGCAAAACCGCGTCTTCACCGAAGTACTGTCAGGGATCAATGACGCGCTCGACAAAAGCGGTCTCAGACCAGTTTTTGGCGTGTCCGAATACTCGCTGGAGGCGGAAGAGGACCTTGTTTTCGACCTGTTGTCCTGGCGCCCGCGTGGCCTGATTCTCCCCGGTCTGGAACACACGGATTCACTGCGAAAAATCATTGCTCAGACTGGTGTGCGTGTCGCGGAAATCATGGACACGGACGGCGATCCGGTCTCCGCTTGTTTTGGATTTTCGCAAATCAAGGCCGGTGAAGATATGGCAAAGCATTTGATTGAACGCGGGCATCGAACCTTCGCCTACGTGGGCAGTCAGGGCGGGCTCGATTTGCGGGCAACAAAACGCTTTGAGGCATTCGCAAAGGTCATCAAGGAGGCGGGCGCGCAGATACTGGCAATCGAGACAACCGAAGATGCCTCATCCATGGAGGTTGGACGCGCGATCACGAACCGGATCATGCAGCGGGAAAACCCGCCGCATGCGATCTACTTTGCGAACGACGATATGGCCGCCGGTGGTCTGATGCACTGCCTTGCCGAAGACATTTCCATGCCAAACGAAATCGCTTTAGCGGGCTTCAACGGTCTTGGGTTTTTGTCTGCATTGCCAAAATTGATCACGACAACAGTGACACCGCGTTACGACATCGGTCGTGCCGCTGCACGTTGGTTAATGGAACCGGAGGATGGTCTGGGCGAGCACAGGGTCGAGCTTCCAGCCAGATTGCGGATCGGACAGACTACGTGAGGAGAAAGTATACATGCCAGTCAAGAACTGGAGTGGAGTTTGCGTTCTTACACTGGGAAAGTACCTAGCGTTTTCTTGAAATTCTCGCCGAGCGGAGTTTAGGGTCAGGACTCATAGCCAATAGATCACGGTTGCAGCGAGTGCGATTACGGAGAGGAAAACCTTTGGGCACCTGTCGTAGCGGGTTGCCACGCGGCGCCAATCCTTGAGCCTGCCAAACATGATCTCGATCGCTGCCCGGCAGTGCATTGCGAAGCAATGTCACGAGAGGGGCGATTGCGCCGTTTGTACCGGCGCTTGTCGTATTTGACGGTCTTCTTGCGTTGCTTCCGACCGGGGATACAAGCGCGTATCCCTTTGTCTTTCAACGCTTCTCTGAACCAGTCGGCATTGTAGCCGCGATCCCCGAGAAGCCGGTCGACATTCGGCAGGCTGCCGAGCAGTGCCCGCGCGCCGATATAATCGCTGACTTGCCCCGCTGTGACGAACAAGTCGAGTGGGCGGCCCTGGCTGTCGCAGATGGCATGCAACTTTGTGTTCATACCGCCCTTGGTGCGGCCAATCAGGCGAGCACGCCCCCTTTTTTCAAGCCCATGCTGGTCGCTGTCCGATGGGTTCTGAGATAGGTTGCATCGATCATCACCGTCTTCTGTTCGCCGTGCTCAGCCGTCAATCCTACCATCATTCGGGCGAGGACACCCTTATCGCTCCACCGCTTCCAACGGTTGTAAAGCGTCTTGTGAGGCCCGTATTCCCTCGGCGCATCCCGCCAACGCAACCCATTGCGATTGATGAAGATAATGCCGCTCAGAACACGCCTGTCGTCAACGCGTGGTTTGCCATGGGACTTCGGGAAGTACGGTGCAAGACGCGCCATCTGCCCATCGCTCAACCAGTGTAAATCAGACATGTTCACCGCTCGGTTTTCTAACCGTAAAGCACGCTCACCAAAGGGAATCAATGGGTCCTCCTGACCCTAGAAACAACAACGCTGCGCAGTCGGCAAAAATGAACTCAAGCACACTATCGGCCCCAATGTATGTACCGGCTGCTGTTGGCAAATGATTTCTCGCATGTTCTCGGAAGTGGCTCATATGTATCCAGCCTACTGATCGACACGCGGGTCGTGGCCGTGTTGGGGTTACGCACGCGCCGTGGTCTCATTAGCGGCAAGGTCCAAATTGACCGAATGGGCCGTCAGCCTCTGGGGGCGTAATTGTTCCGCTCCATGCTTTCTTTCAGTCGCGAACTCCTCTGGGTCGATCCGACTTACACGCCGATGGCGATCTCGTCTCTGGGCGCGTCAAACGCCGTTTTATATCTCAAGATGCTCCACGCCATTCGTGCCAGCTTATTGGCCAAGGCGACAGCAAGCTTGTTGCGGTTCATCCGTTCTGCGGCTCGCGTCAGCCAATCTCCAAAGCTAAAGTCCGGCCAACGGTTGGTTCGCATCAAGATAACCTTGGCGGCCTGAACGAAGAGCATTCGCAGGTATCGGCTGCCACGCTTTGGTATCCGGCCAAGCACTGTGCGACCGCCTGTACTGTATTGTCGCGGTACGAGGCCAACCCAGGCCGCAAAATCGCGTCCTCGACCAAAGGCCTCGCCCGTTCCAATTGCTGCTACCATCGCGGTCGAGATCATTGGGCCGGTGCCAGGGATCGTCATGACGTTGATGCAGTTCTCTTCGGTGCGACTGATCTGTTCGATCTCCTTCGAGACGGTTTCGATCCGATCATCAAGCCAGAGCCAATCGCCATAGAGACCAATCAAGATCGTCCGCATGCGAGGTGATATCTCGTCCTTACGCTCTTCCAGGATCGTCTCGAATGAGTTCTTCAGAGCTCGCAAACCTTTGCGCACCGTGATCCCCTGTTCGATTAGGAAGGCGCGGATCTGGTTGATCGTGGCCGTCCGGCGCAACACCAGCCGTGACCGAACGCGATGCAGTGCCTGCAAGTCGAGCTGTTCCTGGCTCTTCTCCGGGACAACCGGCAGATTGGGTCGCAATGCCGCTTCAGCTATCGCCTCCGCGTCGTTGTAATCATTCTTCTGTCCTTTGATGAATGGCTTCACATAGATTGCGGGTATGATCCGAGGCTCGAAGCCCATCTTGCGGAGAGTCCGGCTCACAAAATGAGCGCTCAGACAAGCCTCCATGCCGACCACGCACCGGGGCAGCTTCTCAAACGTCTGAACCAGCGCCAGCCGTTTGATCTATTTGCGCATCACCAACTGCCCATCAGGGTCGAATGCCACGATATGGAATGTGTCTTTGCCGATATCGATGCCAATCGACATCAACTCATCAAAATCGTTCTCCGCCATGCTACTTCTCCTATTTGCAGGTGAAATAGGCCAAGCCTAACCGGCTGGGTGAAGCAGCCAGTACATCCCATTACCAGCCATTTGGTTCAGCTCGCACTCGCAACACCGGTTCCCAAAACCAGACGTTCGTGCCTTGTGCGAGATTTTGGGGCAACTAACGACTGCAGGCTCGGAATAAAACGCCATTTAACTGCACACCCATCAATGACGGTTTCTGGGATAGCACTGAGGAAGCTAATAATCGCTATCCAAGCCAGATGAATAGGTGGATTTGGGCAACTGGACGGCGCAGCTGCGTCGCGTTGTCCAGGCAAATCTCGGGGCTGCAAGGGGTGACCAATATCACCGCCAAACCATGCTTGCGCGCTCGTCAGACACGGTTTCCGCAATTCATTTTGTCAGCAAGAAATGCATGACTTCGGCAGTGTCCTGGATCATGGCAGCCTCGTCCATGCCGGGATTTTCCACCACCATTTCCACCACTGAATTGCCGATTTCGATCAGCAGACGTACCCTTCTACGAAGTTCGGGTTCCGCGAAGCCAAGGTCCAGATTCATGAGCGAGGACGTCAGCCCGTCCGTAAGCTCTTCGTGAGACTTCAGTCGAACCTCAACGAGCTGCGGTGTCGCATACATCGTTTTCAACACGGCAACGCCGCCAGGGAAGTCGCGTGTGATTTGAACTTGTCCAGACAGGGTCCTGACGGTTCGGTCTACATTGAGGCCATCGTGTTTCATATCAACCGAACTCTCTGCCACCGCCGTGTTCTGCAAGTGCATCAGTTGCTTGGCCAGCTCAGACACAATGGCGTATTTGTTCGGAAAATATCGATAAAGAGCGGGAGGGGTCAGCTCTGCCGCTTTGCAGATCTTGTTGGTTGTCAGCTCTTCAAAGCCAATTTCTTCTAGCAGCTTAGCCGCTGTTTCCAAGATCAGTCCAACAGTCTTGTTCGCCCGCGTCTGCAAAGGCGTGGTTCGTCTCTCGAGCCGTTTCGACGTCATAGCAATCTCCTGTCAGCTGCGGGTCCGGAAGCACCAACCCAGACAGGTGGATGTATAGTATTTACTATATATTTTTGGGGTGCTACCAAAGCTCGTAAATTCGTTATGCCCTAAGCCTGAACATTCTGTTCCAAACTTGATCAGATGCCAAGCAGGGACATTTGCAATCATGAGACCAAATGAGCCACCGCTGTTGCGGTTCTCATCCAACGTGATCGCCTTTTGGGACCATTGACTATAAACAAAAGGTAGCGGTTCAGCGAGACATCTCACGCAAAAATTGGACAGAACGTGGCGGCGAGCTCGATTTCTCGGCGGTCTTTTCCTGATCGCGATTCTGGCTGCAGGGTGCGCGACGCATGATCGGGCGTCTGTTGCGCCGTCCGGGGATGACTATGAAAGCTTCGCGCCCCTGGGTGTGCCGTCAGATGTTCGAACTTTTGGCGACATTTCAGAGATCGATGAAGAGTCCATTGTCACTGAGTTCAAATCCGTTTTTGCAAGGCCGGGAAAACAGGGCAGCGTAAACATCCTCGCGCTTTCCGGTGGCGGGCCTGACGGTGCGTATGGCGCAGGGGTTCTGAACGGATGGACCGAGACAGGACAAAGGCCTCAGTTCGATGTTGTGACAGGAATTTCCACCGGCGCGATTATAGCGCCCTTCGCGTTCCTGGGGCCGGAGTATGACGCAGCCATTCGTCGGTTCTATACGACAACAGACACGACACGCGTTGCCAGGTTCAGAGTCGTTGGTGCACTAGTCGGAGGGGGCGCGCTTGCTGACAACAAGCCATTGGCTGATGCCATCGCCGAAGAACTGACGGATGCCATTATCCGGAAAATCGGTCAGGAGCATCAGAAGGGCCGCCGCCTTATCGTTGGCACCACCAATATCGACGCTGAACGTCCGATCCTCTGGGATATCGGGGCACTTGCCAGCGCAGACACACCAGAGAGCTTTGCATTGGTCCGAAAGGTCATTCTTGCCTCCGCAGCAATACCCGTGCTCTTCAAGCCGGTTCGAATTCCTGTAACCGACGGGCTCACAACCAAAGAAGAACTTCACGTCGACGGGGCATTGACCCAACAGATTTTCGTATACCCGGCCAACTTGCCGATGAAACGCACCCTTGCAGAGGTCGGTTTGGCAAACGCAGAGAACACAATCTGGCTCATCCACAACAAACGCTTGGAGCCCCGCTTTGAAGCTCAAAGTACACGTTTGGCAAGCATGGCAGGTCGGACATTGTCCACTCTGATCCGGTCGCAAAGCTATGGTGACATCGCGTTCATCATTGCGCTGGCCAAGCGCGACGGGCTGCGTGTGAACGGACTGGCCGTCCCAAAGCGATTTAGCGAAAAACCGACCCAAGCCTTTGATCCGGCCTATATGAAGAAGCTTTATGAGCTGGGTGTTGAAGACGGTCGCCAAGCCAAATCGTGGCGTCCTGATCTGCAAGAGGAACTTTTTGCCATCGGCAATTAAAGTGGCATGAGGTCATCGCCAAAATCCTGAGAGCGTTGCGCGGGTTATTGGAGGCTCAGGCTCTTTTGGGTTTGTTGGCGTTTTTCGTCCGAGAGAACTTTTCCAAAGCGGATCGGTGCCGCGTCAGAGAATAACGGACCGAGAACTTTAAGAGTCTCCACTCAACCCGTTAAGGGCACGGCGCTGAGCGTCGCTCATCGGCTTGTCTTCGGCCTCGAGAATGCGATGCGCATCACTCTCCATGTTATCGTATTGGCTCGCACGCACGGACCAGAAGAACCCGAGAAGGGCGCAAAGCCCGAGGCCAATAGAGATCGGGATGAGATAAATGATAGCGGTCATTCGGGCACCCTGAGGCGGAGGCCGTTCGCAAGAACTACAATGGAGGAAGACGACATCAGGATCGCGGCGACAAGCGGGCTGAGATAGCCGGCAAGGGCAAGTGGCACCGTCACGATGTTGTAAACGGCTGAGAACGTCAGGTTCTGGCCAATCAGGTCGCGGGCGGCCCGGGCAACCTGAATTGTCCGCGGTACCAATGTGAGGTCAGGTTTGACGAGGACGACGTCTGCCGCAACCTGGGCGACCTCTGTGGCACCAGCGAATGAGATCGAGACATATGCAGCCTTTAGCGCAGGCGCATCATTGATCCCATCCCCCAGCATCAAAGGTTTTTTGTCAGCTTCCATCGCCGTTCTCAGAAATGACAGCTTGTCATGTGGTGCAGCACCGCCACGGTGCGACGGGATTGCATTGCTGTGAGCGAAGGCTGCGACCGAGGGCTGCGCGTCACCGGATAAAAGAGTCAGTGGCATGTCCAGAGCGTCCAACGCCCCGAGCATATCTGGCAATCCAGCGCGGGCGGTTTCGCGAAAGCGGAAACCATGTATTTGACCTGCAGGAGAGCGATACCACAGGGTCGGAAACTCCGTTATCTCCGCCCCCCAACGAATTGTGCAGAGCCGAGCCGCGCGCCATCGGGCGCTTCAATTCCCTGCCCTGGAATCTCTCGCAGATCAGGCAACGGCATCACGTCCAGCCCGTCGCACAACATCTTGGCCAATGGATGCGCGCTGCCAGCTGCAAGCCTTGCGGCGGCGTGACGTATGGCGGCATCGGGCACCTGCAGCACCGGAAGCGGCTCGGACAGCGTGCCAGTCTTATCAGCAACCACGACGTTCGCGTCACTCAGCCGTTCCAATGCATCACTTGATTTCACGACGATGCCTGCGCGCATCAACATGTTGACGGCCCGCGCAGAAACCGCAGGGGTCGCGAGCCCGGCAGCGCAGGGGCAGGTTACCACCAGCACGGCAACGGCGATCATCAACGCGTCGGCAAAACTGGCGCCCAAAAGAAAGTACCACAGAGCAAAACCAGCAACACCGCCGCCCAGCACCAGCGGAATATACCCGCGCGCGAATTGGTCGGCCCGTTGTTGCGCTGCACTCTTGTTTGCAACGACATCCGTGATCATTTGGGAAATCTTGCCGATCTGCGCATCCTCACCGATATGGGTGACCTGCAGTCTTGCCGGACCGGTATGCACGATGGCCCCGGCCACAACGGCTTGGGATTTGGTGACCTCCCGTGGAAGGGTTTCGCCCGTTATGACGCTTTCATCCACCTGTGCATGGTCCGACAACAGCGCCCCATCGGCAGGCACCCGCTCGCCACTCCCAACAAGGATTACATCGCCTGGAAGCAGATCACCCGCGGCAACAGTTTCTATGCGCCCATCCGCCCCTTCGCGCCTTGCATCAATCTGCATGAGGTTGCGCAGGTTCTCTGCCGCATCCCCTGAGCGTCGTTTCAACGCACGCTCAATCACGCGGCCGATCAACAGGAAGAAGACCAAAGTCGTAACAGCGTCAAAATAGACGTGTTCGGTGCCGCGCAGGGTTTCAAACAAGCTGGCCAGATAGGTGATCGCGATGGCGATGGAGATCGGCGTGTCCATCGTCATCGAGCCATGGCGCAAAGCGCGCAGCGAGGGCGCGTAAAAGACCGCACCGGAATATAAGACGACAGGGGTGGCAAGGCCGGCTGAAATCCAATGCAGAAACTGCATACTGCCCGACCCCATATCAGTGGCGACACCCGCCCAGACCGCAAAGGAAATTGCCATGATGTTCATCATCGCAAAACTGGCCAATCCCAGTTGCGGCAGCAAGGAAGGCTCGACCGGTGCTGCGTCTCCTATCTGAAACGGCAGGGCGTCGTAGCCAATCGCGCGGATTTGGTCGATCAGCGTATCTGCGGTTTGCAGGGCGGGGTCCCAGACCAGCCGAATGCGTTTGACGGTGGCATTGCCGCGGGCGAGCACAACCCCCTGCTGCGCGCCCAAATGGCGTTCGATCTTGGCAATGCAGCCTGCGCAATTCACGCCATCCAGGGCAAAGGTCAGGCTTGCCTGTGTCACTTCGCGGCCCCCTTGATGCTGCGTTCCAGAACCTGCCCTTGGTAGGCGTCAATTGAGATATAGATGTGCCAGGACTTGATCCCGATATAGCCCAGCAACAGCAGTCCGATCATTGCGAACATCTTGTTGCGGAACTGCGGCTCTTTTTCAGTTCGAGGCATCGTCCTTTTCCTCATCCTGACCAGCCCACAGCACATACATTGTCAGCTTCTTGATCTCTTCTTCGGTCAACCGTCCCGACCAGCCCGGCATGACACCTCGGCGTCCGTATTTGAGGGTCTGGGTCAGCACCTCGCGCGACCCGCCATATATCCATGCGTCGTCCACGAGGCTAGGCGCTCCGCTTTCCATGCCGCCAATGCCACCCTCCTCGTGGCAGCTGGAGCAATTGTCCTCGAAAACAGTTACGCCGGTTTTCGCCAGTTCTGTGTTATGCTTAGAGCCGGAAATCTGGAGGACATATTCCACCACAGCTTTCAGATCAGAGCTTTCGATCATACCATCACCAAAGGCTGGCATTTCCGCCCAACGGGTATCGTCATCAAGGTGGTTGATCCCAACTTGCAGCGTGTATTCAATTTCCTCGGGCGTGCCGGACCAAAGCCAATGATCATCTGTCAGATTGGGAAAGTTTGTCTGCCCTTTCAGGTCGCGCCCATGGCATGCCGCGCAATTGTCGCGATAAAGCACGCCAATGGCCTCGCCATACTTGGCCTCAAGCGTTGTATCCTCAGCCAATGCGGCAACATCGAGTTCGGCAAATTCTGGCATTTGCATCAGGCGGAGATCCTGGCGCGCGTCCACAGCAACGGCAACCCTGTCACGCGACGAATATCCCGCAATACCCTTCACATATCCCGAGATGCCAGGCCACGAGGGATAGAGCACCCAAATGATGACTGAGACAATGACTGTCAGCCACAGCGAGATCCGAAAGACCAGTGGCACAGGCGTGTTCAGTTCCTTCAGCCCATCCCATTCATGGCCGGTGGTTTCCTGTCCGCTCGTCTCGTCCAGCTCAGGTTTCATCGTTTGATTTCCTCGTCGCTGAGAGGGGATTGTGCTGCCTTGTCGTAGGTTTTCTTATGTGACGGCCAATAGACCCAGAGAGCGGCCAACAAGAACACGACCAGCAGGTAAACTGCGCCCCAGGTCTTGGAGAAAACAAGAACTGTATCATGGGTCATCTGTTGTTTGCCTCCGCATCGAAGCTGTCAAAATCAACGAGTGTCCCCAGCATTTGCAGATATGCCACAACCGCGTCCATTTCGGTCAACTGGTCGGGCTGGCCATCAAAATCGCGGACCTGCACATTCTCGCCATAGCTTTCGCGCAGATCATCCTCGTAATCCGCAAGTGGGTCGGCCTGCCGCAAGGCGTCTCTTGCCGCATGGTTGATCTGGTCATCCGAATAGGGCACGCCAACGCGCCGCAATGCAGTCAAGGCGCCGCTCAGCTGCTGCGTATCAAGCCTGTTTTCCAGCAGAAAGCTGTAACCTGGCATCACCGACCCTTCGACAAAATCACGCGGATTGGTCAGATGTGCCACATGCCAGATGTCGGAGTATTTCGCACCCACACGGGAGAGATCCGGCCCGGTGCGCTTTGATCCCCATTGGTGCGGGTGATCGTACATGCTTTCGGCGGCAAGGCTGTAATGACCATACCGGTCCACATCCGAGCGAAGTGTGCGGATCATCTGGCTGTGGCAGGCGTAGCACCCTTCGCGCACATAGATATCGCGCCCGGCGCTTTCCAACGGCGTGTAGGGGCGCATCCCATCGACCTTCTCCACGGTGTTTTCAATGGTGAACAGAGGGGCAATCTCAAAAAGGCCACCCAGTGAGGCCACGAACAGGATCATCAGCGCGAACCCGATGCCGTTACGTTCCAACCGTTGGTGTGGTGTGCTCATTGCTTTATTCCCCCGGCTGCAGAATTGGACGGTTTGCATCAGATACGGGTGCCATGCGGGGCCCGTTGACGGTCATGTAGATATTGTAGGCTCCGAGACAGGCCCCGATCAGATAGAGCAGCCCGCCGATGGCCCGGGCAAAGTAGTAGGGGCGCATTGCATCCACCGTATCAATGAAGGCGTAGACAAAATTGCCGTCTGCATCATAGGTCTGCCACATCAGCGCTTGGGTGATGCCGCTGTTCCACATCGCGCCGACGTAGATCAGCGTGCCGGACAGGGCGAGCCAGAAGTGCCAGGCCTCAAGGCGCAGTGAATAGGTGCCTTCCCGCTTCCAGATCCATGGCACCATCTTGTACATCGCCCCAAAGCTGATGAAGGCGACCCAACCCAGCGCGCCCGCGTGCACATGACCCACAGTCCAATCTGTGTAGTGGCTGAGCGTGTTTACGGGACGAATGGCGAGGAAGGAGCCCTCGAATGTCGCCAGCCCATAAAACAGGATCGCGACCATCATGAAGCGTACGGCGGGATCTGTGCGCACCTTGTCCCAAGCACCGTTGATGGTCAGGATTCCATTGAACACCGACCCCCAGCTGGGCACCAGCAGGATGACTGACATGGTCATACCCAGATACTGCACCCAATCGGGCAGGGCAGTGTAATGCAGGTGGTGAGACCCCGCCCAGAGGTACAGGAAGGTGATGCCCCAGAACCCGATGATCGACAGGCGGTAGGAATAAATCGGCCGGTTCACCGCCTTGGGCAGGAAGTAGTACATCATCCCGAGGAATCCGGCGGTCAGCAGGAAACCCACGGCGTTATGACCATACCACCATTGCGTCATGGCATCCTGAACGCCGGAAAACAGTGAATAGCTTTTGGGATAGGCAATGCTGACCGGCATTGCGAGGTTGTTGACCACGTGCAGCATCGCGATCACCACGATAAAACCCATGTAGTACCAGTTTGCGACGTAGATGTGTGGCTCTGCCCGGTTGGCAAGCGTGCGCATGTAAATCCACAGGTAACCTACCCATGCAAAGGTCAGAACCAGATCGGCGTACCACTCCGGTTCGGCATATTCCTTAGATTGGGTGATGCCCATCGGGTAGCCTGTGACCGCCAACAGGACGAACAGATTGTAGCCGAAGAAGACAAACCATGGAGAGACTTCACTGGCCAGCCGGGCCCGCGATGTCCGCTGCACAACATAGAATGATGTGGCCATCAGAGCGTTACCACCAAAGCCGAATATAACGGCAGTGGTGTGCATGGGTCGTATACGTCCAAAGTTGGACCATGACATGTCGCCGTTCCAGGACGGGATCGCCAGTTGCCACGCCAAGATGTCACCGATGGTGAAGCCGATCACGCCCCAGATAAAGGTCGCCCCAACACCCCATTTGATAACTGTGTCACTGTATTCATGGGGGATATCGGGTCGCGTGTCGTTCAGCCGGTTGATCAGGTTCATTAACCCCCAGCCGGCCACAATCGCGATCAGCCAGCCGTGAAAGACATATCCAGCCTCCCGGCCAAACCCCAGGATCGCAACGCCGAGGAGGAACACCAAGAATGTGACAGCGAAGATTACACCGATTTCGACGCGTTCAGAGTTGGTCATAGCGCAACCTCCTCGTTGTCACGGTCCGCGTCCTTGGTCGCGGGATCATGGTAGAACTCAATGTGGAAACGGACCGACCCATCCGGCGCAATCTTGTGCAGTTCTCCGGGCAGGACCACGCCCGGGTTTTCGGGAGCCAAAAGCTGCGGCTCCCGGTCAATGCGCGTGTACAGCAGCTGGCCACTTTCGATCACGATCAATCCCCAAGAGTTAGGCTTGGTACTGTGATTGCTCAGAAGTGGCTGGGGAATGGTCGTCTCATCAAAGGTTTTGGTCTGCGCATACTTAATTGCGTCGTGAGGCAAAGAAACAGTCATGCGCGTTCTCCTTTGAAGAGGTCGCAATAGGCATGCCATGTGGCAAACCCGAGAAGCGGGAAAATGAAGATGAGGCCCAGAAGACCAGTGAGCAGGCCGATCAGAATGCCTGCACAGACAACAACCGCCCAGCTGATCATCAGGCGGAAGTTATGTGTGGTTGCGTTGAAGCTGAGGCCCATGGCAGAGAAACAATCGATCTTGCGATCCACCAACATTGGAATAGAGAAAACGGAGATCGCAAAGCCAAGCGCCGCAAACAGCCCGCCAAACACACTGCCAACCACAATCGTGGCAATCCCTTGAGGGCTCGACAGCAGTGTCGTCATCGTCTCGACAAACCCCGCGAAGGGCAGAAGGCCGAAGAAGATCGCAAAAATGAGTGTTGCGGCGCGAATCCAGGCCAGAGCGAAAACCATCAAGATGATGCCGATCAGGATGACCTGATCAGGGGACGCCACATCAGTTGCCCCCCCGTCCTGACCGCGACGGCTCATGCTATAAAGCCCGACGGTCGCCAGTGGCCCTACCAACATGCCGCCCGCCAGAATGGGCAGCAGCGCCCATTCGAGGTCGAAATACCAAAGCAGCAGTATTGTCACCCATCCGGCGGCACAAAGAGCGATGCCGTAACAGACCGCCGTAGTTGGGTGCCGCTTCAGATCTGATACTGCCAACTGCAGCCAGCGCTTGATCACCGTGGCGATTGGTTCCTCAACCCGGCGCGCTTTCCAGGGGGGTGCGGGCTGCCGCAATATCCATATCAAATCCGTCCTGTCTGAAGTGTGGGAGGGAACAATGCCATCGCTGCGGCCAGCAACAAGGCAAGTAGTTTTGTGCACTCCAGCGCAATGAAAACCAGATGCAGCTTTGAGCCGCTCAATGCGGTGCCGGCGATCACTTGATCTGTGAGCTCTGACAGCTGTGGCAGAACGACAAAGCGTTGGACGACAAAGACTGACAGGGCGACAAGGACCCATGTTTGCACACGGCGCGTTTCGATCGCGATGGCAAGCGCGGCAAATGCAGCGAGGACCATCTCCAGATACCCCACCCATAAGAACTGCACGCGCCCGACTTGCAGGGCAACTGGCCGCGTCAAGTCGGCCACCTGAAACTTCGCAGGCGCCGCAATCATATTGGCTGAAATTGATGCTCCGGCCCAAATGAGCAGAGACATTACGATTAACAGTCGCGCGGCAATCAGCATGTGCAAATCCCTGTTGCCCACTGACAAGCAAGGGGCATGAGGCCGGAGAGGCATTTCTTTGATCTCAAGCAGATTTTTGGGCGATGGCCGCCTGGAAAGTGGATGGCGACCGCGCGCGGTGATGGCCAAATGTGCATTGATCCCTGACTGCGGCTATTCCAGTTAGGGCTGCCGCAAACTCATCGCCCTATCGGATGCCTGACGCAGAGAGGTCAGGCAAAACACTGTTTTTGTCGCTTCACTCCTTAGCTGCCCCGACCACGAATTCTGTGAAAGTGTTTTAGGGCTTTTAAATGGTATTTACAATGCCTATTTTAAGCGTACGATTTAAAGCATGAAAAACCAGAAGTATGTGCCGGCACTTTGGATATGCTCACTTGATCTCAGCTCGGGTGCTTCGCGCTTGTCAGAATCATCTACATCAAAAAAATAGTTTTAACTAGCTTCTTGAGTGATACACCAAAAAAATAGCTTCATCCTGCCTGCGATCGAATGGAGACTTGCCAAGTGACCCCACCCCGCATTGATGTTGATCGGAAGGCTATCGCAGACGTGGTGGCGGTATTTTACCAGCGCGTCCGGAAGGACAGAACGCTCGCCCCGATTTTTGCTGAGCGTGTCAAAAACTGGCCAGAGCATGAGGAAAAGATCACCCGTTTCTGGGCGAATGCACTGCTGTTTGAGCGGTCTTATTCCGGCAATCCGATGCGCGCGCACATGGATGCAGGAAACGTTCGACCGGAACATTTTGAGGGGTGGTTGACCCTTTTTGACGAGGTCCTGAAAGAACACATCAGCTCGCCGCAACGTGAGCAATGGTCCACGTTAGTGCACAGGATTGGTCGCGGGTTGTCCTTTGGTTTGACCGAATTCCAGAAAGCACCGGGTGATCCGCCAAAACTCTGACACAGGATCATAGCCCCAAAAGCAGTACGATCCTGCTGTCGTGGTCATTCGGTCAGGGCAATCGCAGTTTCCATAGGGAAATGATCAGCCCCATCTGAATGGTCCGGTTTGATTCTTGGTTCATAATTGGCCGGGCTTCCTCCGGAACAATGGTTTCCAGGGTTGATGGGCGGTAGCCCAGAGCCCTGTGGGGTCGTTCGGTGTTGTAGTGCCTCCTTCCACTGTTCTATCAGGGTTTCTGCCGCACGGACCCCGCGACAGCTTGCCTTGTGTCGAGCGATGCTGGCGCAGTACCCGGCAGGCACGCCGCCCCGAAGCACCCACGAGGTCGATGCAGGCTCGACGGCCGGCGGGGCTCAGAAGTTTCCCATGGCGGCCTCGGTCAGGATCAACTTGTCGAACGTCAGGTCACGTATCGTTTTCCTTAGCCGCTCATTCTCCTTCTGCACTCCTTTGAGTTCCTTAAGTTGGTGGTTCCCATCCCGCCATACTGCTTGCGCAAGCGATAGTATGTCTGCTCGATGATGCGCACTTCACGGATCGCGTCGACCCGCAGCATTCCTTGCCCTACAAGCATCTCAACCTGCCGAAACTTCGTGAAAATTCCGTCTCGCCCGTGCGTCTTCGTAGCCATCTTGATCCTTTGTTTTTCTAAACATAACAGCGGACCACTTCCGGGGGAGGATCAGAAATACTGTGATGAAACTTATATTTTGCATTTGAGTTACCAATAAAATGCAATAGGTATCAGATATGCAGCTTTCAACATTCTCTGACTACGCGATCCGCACGCTCATGCATCTGGCGGTGGCGGATAGACACATGCTGACAACGCGTCAGATTGCAGTCATTCACGGGGCAAAATACAATCATCTTGCAAAGGTCACCCAGTGGCTTGTGCGGGAAGGCTATGTCGTTTCGATGCGCGGCAGAGCGGGTGGACTGAAACTTGCCGTGGATACGAAAGACATTAATGTGGGTCTTGTTTTGCGAGACCTTGAACGTCAAAGCGTACTTGTTGAATGCATGAGGGCCGATGGCGGATCCTGCATTTTGTCGCCGTTGTGTCCGCTTACAGCGGCTTTGAAGGCTGCACAGACAGCTTTCTTTGACTCCCTTTCCCAACTCACACTCCACGACCTGACAAATGAGAACCGCCCAATTGGCCATTTGCTGTCGCGACTTAATGATGACGTAGCCTAGAGATACAAAGCGAACGTGGACCTTAACCTCAACTCGCTGAGCCGGACCGTTTTGGTATAGAACCCATTCCTGTTTTTTTCTGTTTATTGGCTTGCGGTCACCTAGGGTCAGGATGCATTGATTTTCAGTGCGCTGCATGATTCACGGCTTGGAAAACGGAGCGGTGACATGAGCGACCTTTTCTGGCTGAGCGACGAGCAGATGACCAAGCTTTCCCCTTTCTTCCCGAAGTCGCACGGCAGGCCACGGGTCGATGACAAAAGGGTGTTGAGCGGGATTATCTTCATCAACCGCAATGGGTTACGATGGCGAGATGCGCCTGAGGCCTCCGGGCCGCACAAGACGCTCTACAGCCGGTGGAAACGTTGGAGCGAGAAAGGTATCTTCGCCCAGATGATGGTCGGCCTGGCTGCCGAACACGGCGAGGAAAAGACCGTGATGATTGATGCGACCTATCTGAAAGCACACCGTACCGCGACCAGCATGGCCGCGAAAAAGGGGGGCGTGGCCGCCTGATTGGTCGAACCAAGGGCGGCATGAACACCAAACTGCATGCTATCTGTGACAGCCAAGGGCGGCCGCTCAGCCTTTTTGTCACCGCTGGTCAAGTCAGTGACTACATCGGCGCGCGAGCGCTACTGAACAGCGTACCAAATGTGGACTGGCTGCTCGGTGATCGCGGCTATGACGCCGACTGGTTCCGAGATGCGTTAAAAGACAAAGGCATACGCGCCTGCATCCCGGGTCGAAAGCAACGCAAGACTACCGTGAAGTACGACAAACGCCGATACAAACGGCGTAACCGGATTGAGATCATGTTCGGCAGGCTCAAGGACTGGCGGCGGGTGGCGACACGCTACGACAGGTGCCCCAAGGTCTTCCTGTCCGCAATCGCTCTCGCAGCGACCGTAATCTATTGGTTATGAATCCTGACCCTAGGAATTTGCAGGCATGCACGGGCAAACCGTCGAATGTCCGCTTCTGTCGGTAGCTCATGGTCACCTCGCACCCGCAGCGAACTTCCGCTTCCCGCCCACTTTTTTGAAGAAGAGCTAGGGGATTTCGTCCCCACGCGCCTGCTCCTTGACGGTCGTCGTTATCATTTGGCAATGGCTGTTTCCGTGAATTGAACCGCACTGCAGCGATTGCTACGCCGCAATTGCGAAGGCTTTCTGCGTAAGCGAAAGCTGTACGGCAAAAGATGGCAAATCCCGCGGAGCGTCGGTTTGATGAGGCGCTGACTGTGCTCTCGCGGCGAATGGCCGCTATTCGGGCTGCGAGCGCGGCATCCAAAGACCTTGCCCAATGTCGCCAATGGGCCGAAATGACGGTGGCCTGATCGTCTAGGGACGAAATTGCGGCACCGCCTCCAATGTCCGCAGCGAGCCCATTTTACCGAATGCTGTGGTACAGACGAATGACTGCTTTCGGGTGCAGTCAGAACTAAAATGGCTACCCCACTACTGGCAGCCCCGAGGGCGATGCCGACGTTGAAGGGAGAGATATTCAAGGTCAATGCCATTGAACCATTGGGAGCCGCGGCTTCCAGTATACGGGTCTGAACAGTAGTCGCGAAGTTCCAGCCGGACAGTGCCCAAATTGCCGACAGGACCATTGTTGCGATGAAGGAACCATCGAACAACCACAGCAAGGTCATGGATGACCCCATCACGGCAATGCTGGCCAACAATGGGTGTGTAGCGAGGAGTCTCTGATTGGTACTTGGCGACCTAAAAAGCCTAGGCAGGACAATCGTGTTCAGCTTCGCCTGGTGATCTGGATTTCGCCATAACGCGTCTCGTAGTCATCAAGTTCGGTTCCCATCATGCGGTCCCGGAATCGGAAGTGAACCCCGTAATTTCCTTTGAATTTAGTGTGGTGCAAATTGTGATAGGTGCTTGAAGTCAGAAACCGCAGAGGGCTTGTATTCAAGCGTCTTGGATAGATTTCATACCCAAGGTGGGATTTCAGATTGTCCAAAAACCCATAGATCTGCAGGATCCTCAAAGCCAGCGCGTAAAGCGGGAAGATCAGCGAAACGGGGACAATCCAAAGAGTCTGAAAAACAGGTTCCGCCCAGTGAAAGGACAGCAAGGCAACCAGCCAGTGATGCTCCGAGATGCCAAGGTAAATCCGCGTGTATTCCATGGTGCCGAGATACGTCAGCACAGCGGGAATCTCGCGTTCACGCACAGGACGTAAAAGCTGTTCTTCAGCTCGCGCCGAAACTGGAGGGTGTCGGCACGGCGCACGATCTGGATGCGCCAGTTTTTCAGCCGATCTGCCAGCAGATACCAGAACACGTAATAGGCCAATGCAACCAACGGCACATTGATGGTCGCCGCCAACAAAAAGCTGTGCGGGACATGTGCGGCCACGTCCATAAGCGCGTCGATGATGGGCAGCATTGGCCTGTCTTTCGCTTGGCTCAGCGGGTCAGGATCAGAACGGTTCCGTCGCTTGCCTCGGCCCGGTATCCACCCTGGACGGGTTGCAAGGCCATGCAGCGTTCACCACCGCCCGGCAATCCGTTCAGGCACAGCGCGCCATCGGCATCGCGCCACGCAACCTTGCGCGACATGATCCCCATTTTCATTCGGCCGGTCCCATCCGGTGCAAGGGTCATGGTCATGGACCGGCCTTCGCCATTATCAGCGTTCCAGGGCTGGCCATCTGCCAGCCTAGCGACATCGGCGTGGGCAAATGTGACCAGTGACAGTACCGCGAGCGTCAAGGGAAGTATAAAAAGTGTCGTGCGTTTCATCTCTGGGTCCTTTCGGTTGCAGTGGAAGGAACAGCTCGCATCAAAACACCAAGACACGTGCTGCGTAGGTGCCCGATAGGGCTGCGATGATCAGAAGCGCGACGATGATCCACACCCCGGGTCTGCCCATTCGGGGTCTTGGGGGTGGTTCATCGGTCATGCGCCATCGCGTCGCGTTTTGAGGGTCAGGGTTGCCCTGAGCCCACGTGGTGTGTTTGCCGCGAGCTCCAATGCGCCGGATTGGCGCGCCATCAGATCACTTGCGATGGCAAGGCCAAGTCCAAAGCCAGTTTTGTCGCCCGTGTCCCCTGCTGCCACGGTCGGCAGCCGGTTAAAGGGTTGCTGTACGAATGAGATAAGGTGGTCAGGGATGCCAGGGCCAGTGTCCGTGACAACGATCTGCGCAGTGGAAGACGTTGGATTACTTTCCACCGCAACCTCGGCAGCTTCTGCATGCGTCACTGCATTGTTCAGAATGTTGTCTAGCGCCCGTATCGTCAGTTTCAGATCACCGACTGCGACAACGCGAGCCCTGCTGGACATAATAACGTCGTGACCCTGATCCCGCATAGCATCGACTGCCGTCTGGCAAAGCGCTGTCAGATCAATGTTTTGCAGGTCAACCTGTTGTTGATCGTCGCGCATGAACCGCAAGGCATCGTCGATCATATTTTCCAGCACCGATAAGTCCCGATCCACCGGCGCTTTCGCTGCGCCTAAGTTGGCTGTTTCAAGGCGTAGACGCAGGCGGGTCAGCGGTGTGCGCATGTCATGCCCAATAGAGGCGAGCGTGTTAGCGCGGTCGTCAATTAGCCTGCGCAGCTTGTTCTGCATGCGATTGAAGGCGACGATGGCCCGCCGCACTTCCAGTGCGCCTTCCACCGCCATGTCAGGCGCTTGAATATCGCGAGCAAAGGCGTTCGTAGCCGCGGACAGGCGGGCAATGGGAGCCACCAACCATGCCCCAACCCATACCGACAGGAGCATCAGCGGCAGAGCGAGTAAGCTGAGCGCCAAAATCGTGGCGACACGTGGAATTGTGCGCGTGATAACATTTGGGCGCGGCGTAAAGATCAACCACCGCCCGTCAGGGGCCATACTCGCAAGGCCAAAGGGCTGAACGCGCGGTGCCGGCGGCCACTCTGCATGCGTTGGGAGGGCAAAGGCCACGACACCCGGGATAGAACCCTGTCCAATCGTTTCGGCCAGCACGGCATCAACTTTCGGTAGGGTGGCGTCACGCGGTGCCCGGTCAACAAGGGTAAAGCGGTGATCCTGATCGACCAATACATCCAGCTTGTCGGGGTCGTCGCCCAATACACGCAATACGCTCAGCATCGGATCGGACAGATCCAGAATGACTTCGGACTTACGACCAAGTTCACTGGACAGAAACAGCATGAAACCAAAGGTCACGGTATGGGCAAGAAGTTGCGTGCCAACCAACAGCGCGCCGATCTGCGCTCTGATTCCAAACGTTCCGATCCAATGGCGCAGTCGTTCGATCACGGCATGATCTCCTGTACCTTGGGGGCAAAGACATATCCGCCATTGCGCACCGTCTTGATGATGGCCGGATGCGTGGGGTCGGTTTCAGTTTTCTGCCGGATGCGGCTGATCAGCGTATCGACGCTGCGATCATAGGGTTCGACCTGACGCTGCTGGGTCATGAGAACCAGTTTGTCGCGGCTCAGGACTTGACCGGCGTGCTCGCACAGGACGCGCAGCAGATCGAACTCGGCGCTGGTCAGCAAGACCAGCGATCCATCCGGTGCCCGAAAGTCGCGCGACCGGGTGTCGAGCCGCCAGCCGTCAAACTCCAGATATACGTCGCGCGCTAGTTTTGGTGACGCCGCAGCCCGGCGCAACACCGCTTCGATCCGGGCCAGAAGTTCCTGAGAATTGAACGGCTTTGATACGTAATCATCCGCGCCAAGGCGCAGGGCGTTGACCTTGTCCCCGGTTTCGCTCAGGGCCGTCAGCATGATCACGGGCGTGGTGCGGTTGAGGCGGATTTGGCGTATGATATCAATACCGTCGTCCCCGGGCAGCATGATGTCGAGCAGCACCAGATCGGGCGGGTCATGCGCAAAGGTGATGTGTACTTCGTCCGAGGTCATGACAGCAGACACATGATATCCGGCATGACCAAGGGCTTTGCCGACCATGTCTGCAATCTCGGCATCGTCCTCTACAATCAGGATATGTTTTTGATCTTGTGCCATGGCCTGTCATTTCAGTGTTTTCTTGAACTGGACCACGTTTTGCTGCGTGTTTCACCGTCGGCTCTGTGACGATTTGTGGCCCGCATGGGTGTCGGTTAGATCGTTTTGGGAAGATTGCCCCACAAAGCGCCGCGCGCCGCCCGGTCGTACCCATGTGCAAAGAGCTGTTGCATGTATTGCTGGTTGAACCGTGCGCTTGGATCGAACGTGATGCCGGAATCCTGAGCGATGGACGCCACCGAAAGATCAAGGTCACTTTGCTTGGAAAACAGGCGCGCGGATCGCACTGTTTCAGCCGCACTTGAGCGGATCATCGTGGTGAGTGCGCGTTGAGAAATTGACATGACGTTGCGCGCAACGGGTTGGGGGGATGGATCAAGCGTGTTGTTGATCACGACGTATAGATGGCCGCCATCTCCGCGACGCGCGGGACCTGAAAACGCGGCGGGCGGCACTGCCAACAGCTGCATGTTCACGCCGCCGTCGATATGGGTTTCGCGGACAGTACGGCCTTCGGTTGTGTATTGAAGCGTGACCGGCGGAAACAGGCCGGGCAGCGCGGACGAGGCGCGCATCACCTCGCGAAACAACTCATGCTGCCCATCAGATGCGAGTGCGCCCATGTTCCAGACCGTGCCTTTCCCCGTGTCCAGATTGGATGTGACCACAAACAGGCGTGCCCCATCTGCGTGACGCGCGGCGACGACGTTCAACACATCGGCTGAGGTGTACTTGGCAATCAGGTTTGCCATCGGTTTTACATCATAAAGCGAGTCGTTCAGCAGTCCATGCAACCCCCGCAAGCGCAAGATGTCATCGGGGCCGTGCTGGGTAAAAATCTGTTTCAACGCCGCGTCGTGTTCCGGTCCAGCAAAGGCAAAGGGCGCGATCAGGGCGCCGGTCGAAATGCCCGTAACAAGGTCAAATTCGGGCCTGCTGTCATGCGAGGTCCAGCCATTCAGGGCACCAGCGCCAAATGCGCCATCCTCTCCGCCGCCAGACAGCGCAAGCATGTCGGGTCCCCCGCGCATCCGGGATGGGTCGAGGTGGCGCACCCAAGTCTCCGCATCGTCTGACGTTGAAAACCGATAGCGAGCGAGCGGATCAGGCGTGTTTGGGTCGGGCAATTCGTCGAGGCTTGGCACCTGGCCGGCGCAGGCTGTCACTGAAAGCGCTGATGCACCAAGGATCAGCGTGCGACGATCCATCAATGACACGGCGCGGTCGGGTTCGATCATCGCGTCAACTCTTGGTCAATTCGACAAGTTGCAGGGGTTTGGTGGGCTGGACGACGTCCTTCACCACGCGGCCTTCCTCTAGCGTTATGATCCTGTCCGCCATCTCAAGGATGCGGTTATCATGCGTGACCATGACCGTGGTTGTGTTGCGTTGTACGCCAAGCGCCTTGAGCATTTCGACGACGGTACGGCCCGACACCTTGTCCAGTGCCGCGGTGGGTTCGTCGGCAAAGACGACCTTTGGATTCGAGACCAGCGCCCGCGCAATAGCGACCCGCTGCTTTTGCCCGCCGGACAGGTTGCCCGGCAGATAGTCACGGCGATCTGCCAGACCAACCAGCCCCAGTATGTGATGTGCCGCGGCCAGTTGTTTGATCGGATCACCGCGCCCGTGCACTTGTAGCCCCATCATGACGTTTTGGGTCGCTGTCAGGCTTTCGTGCAGATTGTGTGCCTGAAAGATGAACCCCAGCTTGCGTCGCAATGCGACCAGTTGTTTTTCGGGCGCGCCGTTGAGCTCCGTGCCCAACAGTTTGACGCTGCCATCCTTGACGTCCCGCAAGCACCCCATCAGCGTAAGTAGGGTGGTCTTGCCGGATCCGGACGGCCCCATCAGAACAGTCAGCTTGCCCAGCGCTATTTCCAGGTTCACGTCCCAGATGGCCTGTTTGCGCGCCTCACCCGTACCGAAGAAGTGGTCAAGGCCAGAGGTGATGATGGGGGACGCGTCCGTCATCAGAACAGGTCCGCCGGATCAGCGCCTGCCAGCCGCCGGGTTGCAATCGCGCCCGAGAGGCAGCACGCGACAAGGGTTCCGACAAAGACGGATACGATGCGGGCAATTTCCATTTCCACGGGAAGCCCCGTGGCGGCACTCATCCCCATGTAAAGGAGCATGGAGATGAATAGGCCTGGGATGAACCCGAAGACGGCCAGCACAAGCGCCTCCTCGAATACGATCCCAAGGAAAAACGGCTGTCCATAGCCCATCGCTTTGAACGTGGCATATTCGCTTAAGTGATCCGCAACGTCGGTCGACAACACCTGATAGACAATCACGATACCCACGATGATCCCGATCAGAACGCCAAAGCCAAAGATGATGCCAGTGGGACGCTCTGTCGTTTGGTAGGCCAGATCGGCATTGGCCGCTTCTTCGAGGGTTTGCACTTTGACCGCTTCCGCAGGCAGAACCGCGCGGAGACGGGCTACAACCTCGTCAGGTGTCGCGCCATCTGTCACTTTGAGCAGGATGTGATTGGGCGCGCCGCTGCTGCGCCCGCTGAAGAACCGCAGAAATGTCTGGTCGGACACAAACAAGGTGCCGTCAGCGGTGAACCCGCCGCCCATTGTCAACGTCCCCACGGCTGTCAGGGTCTTGCCGTTGATCTCGAACGCGAAGGGTTGGCCCGCGCGTAATCCGTCAAACGCGCTTGTCGGCACGCCGCGCATGGCCGTGTCGATCAACGCGGTGTTTTCAGGGATCAGCCGATTGAGCTGTTCGGCAATGGTGCGAGTGACAAAGGTCTGTCCCTGAGTGTCGAGGGCGTAGGTTTGCAAGCTGGCCGTGCTGCCGCCATCCAATTGGAAGTCGAGAGAGCCGATATAGAGCGGCGTGCCGGACGCGACCCCAGCCACACCCAACGCCTGAAACAGGCGGCTGCGCGCGACGTTGCTGCCATCGGTAAGGGTGTTGGCGTCTTCGGCAGAAATGATGATGTCCGCGTCAAAGAAGCTGTAGGGGGCTATCGTTGAGCTGTTAAGCGCGCCCAAGATTCCCAACTGCATGAACACCAGAAGCGTGGCAAAGGCGACGCCTGCAAGTGCCGCCGCAAACCGGGCCTTGCTGTGCGTCAGCTGCAACCACCCGATCGGAAGGCGCCCAAACATTCGTTGCAACAGCCTGCTCATGCGGGTTGCGCCGTATCAATGCGCACGATTGTTTCAAGGTTGGTGTAGCGCTTGGCCTTGTCCGAAGAGGCCGGGTCAAGCTTTATAATCACATCAACCACCCGCGCATCCGTATTGGCTGCAGGATCATCCGAGGTGATCGACTGGCGACCAATCTCCAGCCCAATCGCCTGTACGGTGCCAGTCAATACGTCACCCAAGGCCGCCGCAGTCACTGTCACCGGATCACCAATAGACACGCGCCCGATCAGGGTCTGGTACACCTCAGCCTCGACCGTCATCTGCCCGATGTCGCCAAGATTCAGGATGCCGTCGGTATCCGGGCGTTCCCCCACCTGCACATTTATGTCGAGAACGGTGCCATCTTGCGGCGCGCGGACAATGCTGCGCTCAAGCTCCCGTTCAGCGCGGCGCAGATCGACGCGCGCAGCCTCAAGATTGGCTTCGGCCACGGCAATGTCGGCCTGCACCGAACCGGACAACGTATTGTACCGCGACAGCGTGGCGCGATTTCGTTCCACGTCGCGCGCGGCTTCGGTGGCCCGCGCAACCACCTCGTCAAAGTCAGCCCGGGTGGTGACGCCGCGATCCAGCAAGGACGTGGCCCGTGCCAGTTCGGACTCCGCCTGTTTCGCCGTTACCTCGGCACGCTCCAGATTGGCAGCCGCTTCCTCGCGGCTGGCGCGCACGGTCTCGCGGGATTGCATGAGGGTCGCTTGGCGGACCTTGACTGTGGCTGCGGCCATTTCAATGCCGCTCTCCAAATCGAGCCTGTTGTCGAGGATTGCCAACGTATCGCCTTGTGCGACGGTATCCCCCACCGCCACTTTTAGCGCATGAATGCGGGCGTCGCTGGCGCCGAATGGCGTGGCAATCCGGGTCACATCGCCTGCGGGCAGGATACGACCCAAAGCGACGATATCCCCTTCGCTGACAACGGCCACTTCTTCTTGTGTGCTGACTTTGGCAACGGCGACGGCAATAGGAGTGTCCGTCCCTGCGCCCGGTGTCAGTCCCGTGGTTTCAAAGAACGCACGCAAGGCGGGGGTTGGAAATACATGCCGATCACCCCGCCAGCAAACATTGACGCCAGCACCAGAGGCACCATCCGAAGCACAGGTTTACGTGGCTGTGCCCGGGTGGCGCGTTCTGGTGCTGACGCCTCAAGCCCATTATCCGTGAGTGGTAAATCAGGGGCTTGGGATCGATCAGGATTGGCCATTTCTCGTCCTTGAGAATACTAATGACACATATGTCATTAACGAATGGCGTTTCAACAAGAGACATAAAATGACACAAACCAAACGCAGGCGGCGCAAGGACATGCGCCCGACCGACATCATTGATGCAGCCGTGCAGGAATTCGGGATCAAGGGATACTCGGCGACGACAATCGGTTCGATAGCAGCGCGGGCACAGATCGCGAGGTCCACGGTGTACCTGTATTTCGAAGACAAGGAGGCGCTGATTCAAGAAGCGTTTCGCGTGCGTGTCGGTGCCGTTATGACCGACGCACGGCCCTCAGGCGACGCGGCCGATCAGCCATTTTCCGAGGTGTTGTCCCAAATGCTCAACACGATGTACGCGCGACTTGTCGACAAGGACACAATCGTGTTGCTGCGTGTCCTGATCGCCGAAGGGCGCCAGTTTCCAGAGCTTACGCGCTTTTACCACGACACGATATTGTCGGCCGCACAGGACATGATGTCCCAGATGCTGGCCCATGGTGTCGCACGAGGAGAGGTCCGCCCCGAAGCGCTGGATTACGATCCGAAACTGATCATGGCCCCCGTTGTTATGGCCGCGATCTGGAGGCTGACCTTTGAAGACATCGCCCCCTTGGACATGCAGCACCTTGTTAAAAACCACGTGGACCTTCTGACGTCGGGCCTGTTTGTGCGCGGATCTGCGTGATCGTGCAAACAGAGGCTAAAGCCTGCTCAACGGTTGAACAGCACCATGTGTCCTTGGTCGGTGTATCCAGCATACCCGGTACCGTAGGCCTGCAGGCTCAGGCACTGTCTTTGCTGGACGCTCGGCGCATGCTGCGCTCTGGGCGCAATTTTGGGACCGGGGCCTGGGCGGATTTTCGGGCCCGGTCCGGGTCGTATCTTGGGGCCTGGTCTGGGGACAGGGTGCATCGCGGCGGCGCCGAAGGTCGGTGCCCCGGAGATGCACAGAACATTGCCATTTCTGACCCATCTCATGGCTGATGACCCGTACACAGCCGATGCCACCACAACGCCGTTCGGCATGAACGTCATTGCGATGGCACGTCCATCGGGCAATGTGACGGACCACGGACGCCCGTCTATCAAGGGTGAAGTAACGTTCTGTGCAATTGTTGAGCCGCCTAGCAAAATGCTGGCGCAAAACATGCAGATCGCGGCCTTGATCGAAGCCATTTTGAAAGCTCCCTTTTCCAGTCGTTTGTGTCGAGGCCGAACCCGTACAATGCAGCGACCCAGTGAAAGTTCAGCGGACGTCTGTCCTGCCGACACTGAGTGACGTAGTGAACCTGTCCCCCAAATGCTCGACACGTTTCATTGCTGGGTCCCACCAAGGGGGCTTTCGATCATGGTGTGGCGAAGCTGTGGCCCACGCACTGAAAGAGTGGACTTTGAAATTTCTGGCGTTGGACGCTCGTCCCAACCAACAAACGGCAATAAAGCTTCCATAAAGATGGCATCAGCGCTGCTGATAGCTCATGGTGCTCCGTCTCAGGCACCTGCGATTGCAGTTTTGATAATCTGCCGCAACCACTTATGCGCTGGATGATTGTCCACCCGTGGATGCCACAGCATCTCGTGCCTTGTGCGGTGGCTCTCGAACGGCAGTTCGCGCGCAATCAGGCCGTGTTGGGCAGAAAACCGGTCTGACAGCCGTTTCGGCAATGTCGCGATTAGATCCGAGTGAGCGAGAACACTTGGTGCGGCGGCGAAATGTGGGATCGTCATAGCGACGCGGCGCTCAAGACCACGTTCGGCCAAAAGGTCGTCGATTATGCCGCTGGTATCGCCGACCAGTGTCACCAGAAGATGGGATGCTGAGGCGAAGTCCTCCAGTTTGAGCAGGTTCCCGGCGAGCCGATGCCCTCGGCGCATCACGCAGACGAAGCTTTCCTCGAGCAACAGTTCCGTATGGAGCCGCTGGGGCGCGCGGGGAAACCAGCCAAGGGCTGCATCAACCTCGGCCGTGTCGACCTGCGCCACGGCGTCTACGTTGATGTGTGGCAGAATCCGCAGGTCGATCCCGGAGGCTTCTTTCGAAAGACGCTGCGCCAGACGCGGCACGTGAAGCGCCACGTCATAATCGCTCGCGCTGACGGTAAAGGTGCGTTCGGCCGTCAACGGATCGAATGTGCCGCCGTCCAAAGCCGAGCGCACATCTCGCAGCGCGCGGCGCAGGGGTTCAGCCAGCTCCAGCGCGCGTGGCGTCGGGATCATACCATCGGCGGTGCGGACGAACAGATCGTCCTGCAGCGCCTCACGCAGACGCCGCAGCGCGCTGCTGGTCGCGGACTGGCTGAGATTGAGACGACGACCGGCGCGCGTCACATGCCTCTCCGTCAAGAGGGCTTCGAAGACGAGCAGAAGGTTGAGGTCAAACCGGCTTAAATTCATGTCATGGATATTACTTATCCACACAATGCGTTTCAATAGATGATGAGTGTCACCTATCTCTCTTTTCGAAGCTGGTTTTCATGCAGACACACCAGCGATCTGAAAAGGGAACGAAGCCATGACCAAGACAATCGCATTAATCGGCGGCACCGGGGCCATGGGCCGCGCGGTCGTCAACACGCTGTTGAATGACGAGACCGAAGACTGGAACGTTCGCCTTCTGACACGCGATCCAAAAAGTGAGCGCGCGCTGGCCATGAAGGCGGCGGGTGGTGACCGGGTCGCGTTCGTCATCGGCGATCTTTACGACGGAACCGGCCTCGATGCGGTGATGAAGGACGCTTACGGGGCCTTCTCAAACACCAATTTCTGGACAGCAGGTGAGAAGTCTGTTGCCAGGGAGCGGGCATATGGTCTGAAAGTTCTTGAAGCTGCGGAGCGTGCCGGTGTCACGTTGTTCATACACTCTTCACTAGACGCGGCGGCGAACCGGTCTGACGGTGCTGTTCCAGTTCCGCACTATGACGCGAAGGCTTCTGTCGAGCACGAGATGGATTGGCGCAGGTCAGATGAGTTCTTCCGGCAAGACCATGACGGTTGGTACACCAATAACACCGCTATTCTGGTGACCGAACCCTATATCGAAAACTTCCAGAGCATCTTTCTGCCTGAGAAAAGCACTCTCAGTGATGGCCGCGAAGGTTTGATCTTCCGCGGGCCACTGGCAGGAGATGCGCCATGGCCGATGGTCGCGCTCGACGATATCGGCGCGTTCGCCCGGATTATGTTCGCTGATCCCGACCAGTGGGGCGGCAAGACGCTGCGTATTGGTTCAGACGCGCCAACGATTTCAGAGGCCGCCGCAACCTTCGAGAAAGTCACAGGTGTCCCTGCTGAATTTGCACCGCCGAGTGACGAGGCGTTTCTCGCGTCAGACCTGCCCAACGCGCACGACGTGCTCAACAACTTCATCTTCTACCGGAAAGGCCATTCGGCACCGCGCGATTATGATGCTTTGCGCGCAATCTACCCTGGCCTGCGCAGCTTCGAAAGCTGGCTGCGCGAGACCGGTTGGCGCGGCGGTGCGGGCGACGTCCAGAAGGACGCGATCAGCGGCGAATGACACCAACAATCCAAAATTGACAAAGACTTACGAAAGGAAAAACCATGACTACTCTCAAACAACGCCGCCTTCTTGTTATCGGAGCCACAGGGCAGGTCGGCAGGGACGTCGTTCGCGCACTGACCAAGGCGCCCAGTGTCGAAACGCTCGCGGCTGTCCGCCGCGACGATCAGGCCGAAGCCATGCAAAAGCTTGGCGCAAAGCACGTGCATCTTGACCTAGATGACATGCAGACGGTTGAGAAAGCTGTCGTCGATGTCGATGGCATTCTCTTGATGGGGGGATACTCCGTCGACCTTATCAAGCAATCGAAGCGGGTCATTGACGCGGCCAAGCGGGCCGGTGTCGATCATATCGTCCATATCGGTGCGTCAGGTGCCGACACGGCCGAGGTCGCGCATTGGGGCTGGCATCGGATGATTGAAGCCTACGTTGAGGATCAGGGCTTCCGCTTCACCCATATCCGCCCGGAAGCCTTCATGCAGAACGTTCTGACTTTCGGGTGGCTGCAAAGCGGCGCGCTGACCAATCTGATTGGTGATGCGCGCTGGAGCTGGGTCGACGCACAAGACGTCGCGGCGATTGCAGCCGCGGCTCTGAAGGACCCAGATGCGTTTGCAGGTCAGGTCTGGCGGCTCGGTTATGATGCGGCAACGATCTCGGATGTAGCACGCAAGATCGGCGAACATACCGGGCGCCCGATCGAGATAGCCCCGCTTGATCCTCAGGTCTTCTATGATGGTGCTGTCGGGGCTGGCGCAGATCCCGCCTATATGGCCTGTATCCGCGACCAGTTCCGGCTCAATGCTGCAGGCGCGATCCCCAATGCAGATGCGACGTTCGATATCTCAGCCTTTGAGCGCGCGGTTGGCAGGCCGCCAGCGACTTGGGCAGATTACATCGTCCGTGACGGCAAAAGCCTCACCGCCGCTGTAGCGTAATACCCGAAGGCGTGGTGGGTGGCAGACCGACCACTTCTTTCCGTAAAAAAACAGCATAGACCCATGAATATGACTGAACAAAAGCTGAGCCGAATCGACCACTTCTCAAAACTTGAACACGCCGCACTTACAAAGCTTACCGAAGAAGCGGATTTTACGACATATGATGCCGGTGAGGTCATCCTTGATCCGGCAACCCCACGAGCCGACTTCACCTTCCTCATTGAGGGGCGTTGGTGGATGTCACGCCACATCGTCGGCGCGGCAACGCCCTTCGAATGGGTCGATGACCGACCGGGAAACTGGCATGGCGACGTCGCCTTGTTCGATGCAGTCGCGCCGGCCCATGTGAAGGCGGAAACAAAATGCGACGTCGTCTTCGTGCCGGCGCCGCTCTTGGCAGAACTTGCCGCTGGCAATTCGCACCTGGCCCTGTCCATGCTCCGTGGCATCCAAGGTAGCGCGGCAGTCTTGTTCGAGGACGCAACACTGGGTAGCGCCGAAAACGCGCCTTCGGGGCCAGCGACCGGCTTTACAGTCAAAGAATTGCTATCGCGCTGTCCCGAGCTGATGGGCCTCTGTTTTGAATCGAACGCTCATCAGAATTTCAGCTTTGTCCGCGGTGCCGTCGTCAAATCACGTTACAGTTGATTTCTGAAGCGAGCCCAATGTATCGATGCTCGTCATCGGCACGAACGTTGGCTCTATTCAGATAAGCTTTGCACCCGCTTCAGACTGAAACGCTACACTTAAGCCAGTCGAGCACAACTCCGACACGTCGGAATCTGTGACGCCGTTCGGGAGTTAATGCTTGTACGTTGATGGCCGCCCCACGCCAATCACTCAGCATCTCAACGAGTTCTTCCACTAGCCAAGTGTCGTCCCACCCGGAATGACAGCACACAGATCGGCCCAAGTCCTGCGCGCCCTGCTTCTACATAGGTGTCGAGATCGTCGAAACAGATGGCGGCGCGTGGATCATCGGCCACAACATGCTTGTAAACGGTGGCGCGGCGATCTGAAATCAAGTTGGATGAGTTGTACTTCCAATTTCCTCGATTTTCTGAAGCGGACATTCCAGCAGTTCGGTCCAATGTTCGTTTCGTCCGCGTATGGTGAGTTCGAGCAACCTCGAAAGTTGCATGCGCAGCGAATGTCCGGCAAGCGGGCTGCAACCGCAGCATCCCGAACAGGCGCTGGATGTCGGCTCTGGGCCGTCAGCGACTAGAACGCGAGCGGTTACCGACAAAACGACAGCTTGCGGTTCGGTCCATCAACCAGGTGCGGGAGGTACGAACCGGACGTCTGCGACCGAGCTACAAACGTCCGGTTCGCGGTGATTGGGTCAGTTTATGACGCAAAAGCCAATTTCGTCTGACGTTCGACAACAAAGAAAATAAGTGGCGGACCGAGGAGGATTCGAACCCCCGACCCCTTGATTCGTAGTCAAGTACTCTATCCAGCTGAGCTATCGGTCCACTGTCGGGCGGTTTAGTCCCGTGGTTCGGGGTTTGCAAGAGCTTATCTCGGCAAAAGTGCACCGCAGGTCAGATGTCATCACCTTTCGGCAATCGGATAGAAAAAACTGTCCCCTTTGGCCCCGTTCGGTCCAACTCAAGTGCACCGCCATGCCCGCGCACCAACTCTTGGGCAATGGCTAGACCAAGCCCTGTACCACCCTTTGCAACACCGCCCTGAAATGGCTGAAACAGATGCTCTTGGGCTTTGGGAGGTAGGCCGGGGCCCGTGTCAGAGATCTCGATCCACCAATTGTCAGCATCCTCGTAGGCGGACACATTAATCTCGCCCGGTTTTCCTGTGGCAATGATGGCTTGTCGCGCGTTGCGCACAAGGTTTGATACTACGCGGAACAACTGTTCCGGATCTGCACGAAGCGAGAACAGCGGAGGGATGTTTTCACTCAGCGACAGGTCGTGATCACCGACCGCAAGGCGTTCGCTGTCCAATACGTCCGCCACCAGATCATCGAGAGTGAAGATCATAAGCGTGGGGCTGGGTTCCTCGGCCTTCCCAAACGCCAGCGTACTTTCGCACAGGTGCACAGCTCTTGTCATGGAGTTGACCAGCTTTGGCGCCATGCGCCGCACAAGCGGATCTTCAGACGCCTCGATACGGTCTGTAAAGAGCTGCGCAGAGGTCAGGATATTGCGCAGGTCATGGCTGATCTTGGACACGGCACTGCCAAGTTGCGCGAGACGATCCTTTTGGCGCAGGGCCGATATGAGTTCCGTCTGCAGGCTGCGCAGGGCTTCCTCGGCCTCGCGCAGTTCAGTCACACCAGCATTCGGCGTAATGATGCGCCGCGCATCCTCAGGTGCCGCCGCATAGCGCTGCATGTGACCGACGACACCGCGGATCGGCTTCACAAGGATCGCACGGACTGCAACGAACAAAAGCCCCGCGGTGACAATCGAGATGACAGCGGAAAGAACAAGGATGCGGATACCATAATCAATCATGGAAGCGCGCAGCGGCGCCGTTTCCATTGTAACTTCGATCAGAAGCCCGGCTTCGCGAGTTGGCGCCCCTATCACACGGATGACTTCGTTGTCGGGTTCAAGGATGCGCATCAATGCATCGCGTATCAGAACCGGGGCGGTGCCATCCCGCAGGTCGAACGTGTCATCGATGGGTTGTGGCATCGGTGATGCCAACATCAATTGCCGCACTTCGTCCCGCCGCAGAACGACATTGAAAACACCCGCGTTCTCCAACAGCTCTTTTTCGAGATCGCTGTCGATCATGTCGTCCGCCAGGAGGGCAAGCGAGGCAATCTGGGCGCGTTCGAGGCGGTTCTGCAGATACTCTTCCCTGAACCGCGCAATAGACGGCACAAAGATCAAAACCTCGGCCAGCATCACGAAGATCGTGGTCAGGATAAGGAAGCGGCCAGAGAGAGAGTTCATCATCGTGCTATGTGCTCAGGGAATAAGGCGTTGTACAAGACCTACCACCCGCTTAACCGCGTTGCTTTCAAAAAGGCGCGGACTAAAATAGGCACCTGCAGCGCGTTTGTTTACCTCGCCAATCGTTGGGTAAGGCGACACCATGGCGGCGATCTGGCTCATCTTCATATTGTTTGCGATCACCAGTGACCACAGGTTGATCAACTCACCTGCCTGATGACCGGCGATTGAGGCGCCAACGGGTCGTCCCTTGACCACCATAACCTTGATCAAGCCTTCGGTCTTGCGTTCCGCGATCGCCCGGTCGTTGTGATTGTAGTGAAACCGGACAACTTCCAGCCGGTCACCGTGCGCCTCGCGCGCTTGCGCCTCGGTCAAACCGACCTGTGCCAGTTCAGGGTCGGTGTATGTTGCCCACGGGATGTGAGCTGTCTTGGCTTTGGAGGGCAGCGCGAACAGCAATGACCGGATGATGACCCCAGCATGGTAGCCCGCCACATGTGTAAACTGCAGGCCACCAGCGACGTCACCAATGGCATAGACGCGGCGGTTGGTCGTGCGCAAGCTATCGTCAACCTTGATCCCTGCGTGGGTGGTTTCGATCCCGGCGGCCTCAAGGTTCAGCTTGTCGGTGTTCGACTTGCGGCCAACGGCCACCAACACATGCGACCCGGCAAACCTGCGACCATCCTTGGAGTGCACCGTTACAGTGCCATCTCCACCTTCGATCTTCTCGACCAAGGCACCTTCGGCAATCTCAATCCCTTCACCGCGCAGCTTGGTGAGAACCACGCCGGCCATCTCAGGGTCATCCTTGCCCAGCGCCTTGTCACCTTCGATTACGGTCACCTTGGACCCGAGACGGCAATGCGCTTGCGCCATTTCCATCCCGATGGGGCCACCGCCGATGATCAGCAGGTGTTCAGGGCGTTCGCGCAGTTCCCACAAGGTTTCATTTGTCAGATACGGAACCGTATCAATGCCATCAATCGGCGGCACGAACGGGCTCGAACCCGTGGCAATGACGATACGACGTGCCGTGATGACCGTGTCGCCCGCCTGCACCTCTTTGCCCGAGATGAAGTGACCAAACTCGCGGATGACATGCACGCCAAGACCTTCGAAACGTTCCTGGCTATCAACCGGCTCGATCTGCGCGATAACCTGGTTCACATGGTCCTTGGCGGAAGCATAATCGATCTGCGGGACGGCATTGGCGACGCCGTATTCGGCGCCCTGCGTCTGGCCGTATGCCATCTTGCCGCTTGCAATCAGTGCTTTCGACGGGACGCAGCCATAGTTCAGGCAATCGCCCCCCATCTTGTGTCCTTCGAGCAGGACAACCTTCGCCCCCATCTGCACCGCACCGGCTGCAACGGACAACCCGCCTGACCCGGCCCCGATCACCAGGAGATCAGTCTTGATACGTTTCATCGGTTCAAAGACCTTTCTTGCCTGTAACGGCCTTGACCACGACCGGCAGCAGCGATAGCGCCGCGAGCCCAAGGATAGGCAACAGGACATGCGGTTCAAATATGATGCCAAAGTTCGGCGTCTCTCCGCGAGCGAACACTTCGCCCAGACCGGCCCCAACCGATGTGTAAACGACCGATCCGGGGATGATGCCTAAAAAGGTCGAGATGACATACCGGTGCAACGGAACCTGCATGAAAGCCGGGATCAGGTTGGCAACAAAGAACGGAACAACCGGCACCAAGCGGATCACAAACAGCATGGACCACTGGTTTTCATCAATGCCGTCCTTGATCTTTTTGATGGTCCCTTTGGACGCTTCCATGCGTTGACCCAAGGTTTCTCCGAAGCCGTGGCGCGCCGCCAGAAAGATGATCGACGCTCCAATTGTGGCAGCCGTCACAGTGAATATCGATCCAAAGACCGTCCCAAAAGAAAACCGCCCGTCAGTGTCGCGATACTTGCACCGGGCAGTGAAAACCCCACAATCAGGATATAGATTGCAACATACACCAACGCCGTCATCAGGTAGTTGCCGTCGCGAAACGCAATCAGCGCCTCACGATTGTCTGCTAGGGTCTGGAAGCTAAGGTAGTCGCGCAAGGTAAAAGCGCCAATCGCAGCAACGATCAGAATGCCGATCAGCGGGAGGTTCCGCATCAGGCTGGATTTGCGTGGTTGGCTCGTGTCGGTCATACCAATTCCTCTGAGGCGCTCTTTGCCTTGCGCCATGCGTTGCGGTGGTTGTGACCTGAAAATGCGCCCGTCGCACCTGTCAAAACAGGGTGTTCACGGCCCGTTGAACGGATATGTCCAATTCCGTGAGGTTTTTTGCCGCTCTTGTGCGTCATTGAAACATAGATCGGCCTGCCCGGACCCTTTTGTTGCAATGATGACGAAATTAGGTGTCCAAAGGGTTTACTTGCCCCCCTCGCCGCTTTAGAGGACGGGCTTCGAATACAGCCCCTCCCAGAATCCGCGGGACCCGAGGGCCAACAGACCCGGAGCCAATGCGATGAAACGCACCTACCAACCTTCGAATCTCGTGCGCAAGCGGCGCCACGGTTTCCGTGCCCGCATGGCGACCAAAGCTGGCCGCAAAATCCTCAACGCCCGCCGCGCCCGCGGTCGGAAGTCGCTGAGCGCATAAAGCACGCACCCGAAAGGGATGATCATGACCCCGCCGGAGGCCTTTTCGCCCAGCTTTGACGCTGGCGAAGATATGCCGCCGGCGGGGCCATTGCGTTTGGAGACAATGAAAAAGCGGGCAGATTTTCTGCGCGCTGCCCGAGCCAAGCGCGTCGTGATGCCCGGCTTTATTCTTCAGGTGCGCCCGCGGCATGACGATGGCCCAATCCGAATTGGCTTCACGTGCTCAAAGAAGGTTGGCAATGCGATCGCGCGGAACAGGGCCAAGCGCCGCTTGCGCGAAGTGGCGCGGCACGTGCTCAGCCACCGGGGGGCACCTGCAACAGACTATGTGTTTGTTGGACGCGCCACAGAAACAGCCACACGACCTTTTGCTGCGCTTATCGACGACTGCAATGCAGCATTGGACAAGCTGCAATGAGCCCCCTTGCCTTTTGCGTCTCCCTACCCGTCCGTGCCTATCGCCTGCTCTTTTCCCCGTGGGTTGGCTTCAATTGCCGCTACCAGCCCACGTGCAGCGCCTATGCAATGGAAGCGTTGGAAAAACATGGCGCGATCAAAGGAACCTGGATGGCAGCGCGGCGCATCGGGCGGTGCCATCCCTGGGGCGGCGACGGTTACGATCCGGTGCCAGAACGGGACGATCCGTAGGAAAGTGGCCGCTCCGCTGTCCTGGGGGGCGAGGCGGGAGCGGCCTATTTTCCGCCGCGCAATTCGCAGCGGGGTATGCACGCCACAAGTTTTGATCTTGAGCGCATCAGTTAGATAGTAACGCCCAGAATGAGTTCCAATACTGTCACTGCTTTTCGAAGGTGATGATGACATCGCCGATGTCGATTCCTGCGCGCTTGATGTACGCACGGTTCAACAAGCGGTCCTCACTCAACAGCCACATCCAGTCATCAAATGTCACACGCAGCGTACCATCCGGAACGGGCAGATCAATCGTGTACTGCCAGCTGAAGGTATCGCCCTTCTCTTGCCCCGTCGCCGTTCCAATCACACCCGGTGCGGTGCCTTCCCAACTGTCCGGTCCTGTTTTTCGCAGCGTCCAAACACGCTGTTCGGTGCTGTTGTCTTCATAGACAAAATCCTCGACCAGAGTGAGCGTCTGTCCATCCCAAGTCCCGTTGATTTCAACGGTGAATCGACGGCGAACAGTGCCGAGAACATCTTGAAACTGGCCGTATGCCGTGACGCGCCCATCAAAGAACTCTTCGAGGTTCAGCTTCCGCTCAGACAAAGCCGCATCATCTATCGACGGCTTACCAGTACAGGCCCCAAGAACCATCAATCCCAAGGCCAAGATTGCCCATCGCATGACCACATCCCTTTTACATTTTGATATGGATACGCTGCGCAGGCTCTTTTGGTTCACGGTCTGCTTGGTATATGAGGACGCAATCGCAGCCCAAAGGTGGCCCTATGCTTGACGACAGCGACGACATTCACCCTCTTTTTGCCGGGGCGCCCGCAACAACCGAATTCAAGAAGCTGCGCAAACGGCTCGTGCGGTACGCGCGCGAGGCGATCGAGCAATACGGCATGATCGAACCGGGTGGCAAATGGCTGGTCTGCCTGTCCGGTGGCAAAGACAGCTACACATTGCTGGCCGTTCTCCACGAACTGAAATGGCGCGGGCTTTTGCCTGTCGAATTGCTGGCCTGCAATCTGGATCAGGGTCAGCCCGGCTTTCCTGCAACTGTTCTTCCGGAGTTTCTGCAGCGCATGCAGGTGCCCAATCGGATCGAGTATCAGGACACTTATTCCATCGTTGTCGACAAAGTGCCTCAGGGCCGCACCTTTTGCGCCCTGTGTTCACGGCTGCGGCGTGGCAACCTATATCGCATCGCGCGCGAGGAAGGCTGCACCGCAGTTGTGCTGGGCCATCACCGCGACGACATTCTGGAAACCTTTTTCATGAACCTGTTTCACGGCGGGCGCCTTGCCACGATGCCGCCTAAACTTGTGAATGAAGAGGGGGATTTGTTCGTTTACCGCCCCCTCGCCCACGTTGCCGAGGCAGATTGCGAGAAGTTCGCGAAGGCAATGAACTACCCCATCATCCCCTGCGATCTGTGCGGTAGCCAGGACGGGCTGCAAAGACAGCAAGTCAAACAGATCCTCGACGGCTGGGAAGCCAATAGCCCGGGGCGCCGTCAGGTCATGTTCCGGGCGTTGATGAATGCGCGGCCGTCCCATCTGCTGGATCCCAAGCTTTTTGACTTCGCAGGCCTCTTGCGCAGTTCCGAAAAATTTGAAGAAAAAAACGTGAACATTCCCGATCTGCGTTAAGCGCTGACTTACCCCGTTCTCTTATTGCTTGACCAACGTGCGGCCGACGCCGTGGTTATGAACAAGGGGTCAAACATGCAGTTCCGCACGCCAGACAAGCTGAAATTATTGCGCGAACACGCAACGACGATGCTGACTGGTCCCCAGATGCTTGCATTCCTTCCTGCAATGATGCTGGCGGCATTCTGGATTTGGGGTGAAGTCGCATTGATTGCCGTCGCCATCGCATTGCCGGTTGCGTGGTTTGTCTTCGGCGGGATCGAGGATCTGTTGCGCAAACGCATTGCCCGAAACCTGCAGCCGGGTCTCGTCTCGCAGGATGACTTTGCCGACAAGGTCGATGTGATGCGTGCAGACGCGCCACGCGCCGACCGGAACAGCGCCATCTTCTCGATTGAGCTGGACGACCACACCGCCCTCAGCGAACGGTTCGAACCTGCTGCAACGGACCGTATCCTAAAAGCGGTGGCAGACCGCCTGGTCGCCACTATGAGAGATACAGACATAGTCTGTCGCACCGGCGATTTTCGGTTTTCTCTCTGCCTTGGCGCGGTGCAGCATCTCGATCTGGAAAGCTGTATCCAGATGTGCAGCCGCTACCAGCAGGCCATTGAAGAGCCCATCGCCATCGATGGCACCACGATCTATGTGTCCGTCAGTATCGGCTTCTGCCTGCTGAACCGTGCGCCAGGTGCTACAGGACATGACTGGAGCAATGGTGCGCTCGCGGCCCTGACCGAAGCACAGCGCCGCGGCCCATCTTCCGTGCGCGCCTACTCGACCGAATTGCACTCGCGCCTCAAAAGCCGGGCACATTTGCGCGACGAAGTGGCCGCAGCATTGGAACAAGGGCACATCCAACCCTGGTTTCAGCCACAAATCTCCACGGATACCGGGAAGGTCGCCGGGTTCGAAGCGCTGGCCCGCTGGATACACCCAGACAAGGGCGCAATTTCTCCGGCTGAATTCCTGCCCGCAATCGAAGATGCAGGGTTATTGGAACGTTTGGCTGAAATCATGATTTATCACAGCTTCACGGCGCTTAAGGCATGGGACTCTGCAGGTCTGAATGTCCCTCACGTTGGGGTTAACTTCAGCGGCTCGGAACTCAACAATCCAAAGCTGGTGGACAAAGTGCGTTGGGAACTCGACCGCTTCGACCTGACGTCGGACCGGCTTACGGTCGAGATTCTCGAAACCGTGGTCACAGACAATACGGACGACACGATAACGCGCAACATCAACGCATTAACGAAACTCGGGTGCCGGGTCGACTTGGACGACTTTGGTACAGGTCACGCGTCCATTTCATCCATTCGCCGTTTTGGCGTGGGACGGATCAAGATTGACCGCTCCTTCGTCATGAAGGCTGATCGCGATCCGGAACAACAAAGGATGATCAGTGCTGTTCTGACAATGGCAGAACGCCTGAACATCGAAACGCTGGCTGAAGGTGTTGAAACGGTTGGCGAACACGCCCTTCTCGCACAGCTGGGCTGCGACTATGTGCAGGGCTTTGGCATTGCACGCCCAATGCCGTTTGAAAAAACACTGGATTGGGTGCGCGCCCATGAAAGCAAGGTGCAGGATGCGCCATCGTTGCCCGTGCGCCGGACGAACTGAGGCGCAAACCGGATCCAACGAGCAATGCACGCATAGAGGGTGCTGGGGTCTTGAAGACGTCGGGCCCGCGCCACGCTTGCTGCGCCACGCCGTACCCAGCGCCCGAATCCGCTTGACCTTTGGCCCTGCACTCTGTTGAACCCGTGCAACGTTTCAGACAGCAGGTGGCAGTCCCCGATGGACGATCAGAACAAGAACCTCATTCTTGCAACGGCGCTCAGTTTCCTTGTCATTCTCGTATGGTTTGTGCTGTTTCCCCCGCCAGAACCGGAGGTTCCGCTTAATACGGCTGCACCAACCACAGCGCAGCCGGAAGATGCCAGCACGGTGCCAACGGCACCGGCAATAGGCGACGCGGCCGAACCGGCAACGGAGGTCGCGACAGAGACGGCTGACGCACCGCGCATCGACATCGAAACACCACGTGTCTCGGGCTCTATCTCCCTGCTGGGTGGCCGTATCGACGATCTGCGTCTGAAAGACTACCGGACAAGCCTTCAGCCAGATGCCGACATCGTTCGGATGCTGTCGCCTGTTGGCACGGCGGACGCATATTATGCCGTCTATGGCTGGGCACCCGGCGGCGGGCTCGACGCTGACGCAGTACCGGGTCCCAACACAACCTGGTCCCTGGCCGCAGGCGACACGTTGTCTGTTGGTGAACCAGTTACTCTGACGTGGAATAACGGGGATGGCCTGGTTTTTGAACGGATCATCAGCATTGATGACCAGTACATGTTCGACATCACCCAATCGGTAACAAATACCAGCGGGGCAGCGGTTCGGGTTGCACCTTATGGCATGTTGACCCGGCATGGAGAACCATCCGATCTCAAGAACTTCTTCATCTTGCACGAAGGTGCAGTGGCCATGGCGGACGGAGAACTTGCGGAAATCGATTGGGATGAAATCCCCGACGCTGACGTGGATCCGTCCTGGGGTCGTCCGGCAATCGTGACCGAAGGCGTGACGGATGGCTGGGTTGGCTTTACCGACCATTACTGGCAGTCGATCCTGATCCCCACAGGCGTTCAAAGCTTTGACCAAGCACTGACCTACGCCCCCCGCAGTGATGTCTACCGGGCTGTTACCCGACTGCCGACGCAGGATGTAGCAGATGGTGCAACGGTCGCGGTTCAAACACAACTTTTTGCAGGGGCGAAAGAGTGGGAAACCATTCGCGAATACCAGTCCGGTGGTGTCCAAGGGTTCATCGACAGCATCGACTGGGGTTGGTTCTTTTTCCTGACCAAGCCGATCTTCTGGCTGCTGCACGAGTTGAACAAACTGATCGGCAACATGGGCTGGGCAATCATCGGCCTGACCCTGATCATCAAGGCCGTTTTGGTTCCGCTTGCATATAAATCGTACGTTTCGATGGCGAAGATGAAAGAACTTCAGCCGCAAATGGAGAAACTGAAAGAACAGGCCGGCGACGACAAGCAGAAGCTTCAGCAAGGTATGATGGAGCTATACAAGAAGGAAAAGGTAAACCCGGCCGCTGGTTGCCTGCCGATCCTTTTACAAATCCCGATCTTCTTCTCGCTCTACAAAGTGATCTTCGTCACGATCGAATTGCGGCATGCGCCCTTCTTTGGACCATTCCAGGACCTCAGCGCACCTGACCCGACGTCTATCATCAACCTGTTTGGCCTGCTGCCCAACGCAGCACCCGATCCCAACAGCCTGATGGCCCTGGTCTTTATCGGCATCCTGCCGCTTCTACTGGGTATTTCGATGTGGCTACAACAGAAGCTGAATCCGGCACCTACCGACCCCACCCAACAGATGATCTTTGCCTGGATGCCATGGGTCTTCATGTTCATGCTGGGCAGCTTTGCCAGCGGGCTGGTCGTGTACTGGATCGCCAACAACGTGATCACCTTCACCCAGCAATATCTGATCATGCGCAGTCAGGGGTACAAACCCGATCTGCTGAGCAACATCACCGGCAGCTTCAAGAAGAAAGCAGCCGAGGAACCCAAGAAGTGACAGGCACGCTCGCCCATATTTGGCGGCATCCGATCAAGGGGATCGGTTGCGAAGCCTGTGAGCAGATCGACCTGACCCGGGAAGAGGCAGTTGTTGGTGATCGGGCCTGGGCACTTCTGAATGCCGAGGCCGAGGACACGGATGATTGGCAACCACGACGCAACTTCTTGCAGGTTGCGTCCGGTCCTGCCTTGGCCGCGGTGGGTGCTGTCAGCACACAGACGGGCGTCGTCCTGACCCACCCCTCTCGCGACCCACTTGATTTTAATCCATCCACCGAGCCCGCTACGCTTGGTGCTTGGATCGGGGATTTGTGGCCCGACAACCGGCCCGGTCCCGCAAGGCTGGTCAAGGCTCCACAGCAGGGTATGACAGACGTGCCCTTTGCCTCAGTCTCGATCGGAAACCTGTCTTCGCTGCGCGCCCTCAGTCAGAAGGCCGGTATGCATGTTGATATGAGGCGGTTCCGGATCAATCTGTGGCTGGACGACCTGGCGCCATGGGAAGAGATTGACCTGCTTGCAGGCGATATCACCCTCGGGGGTGCAACACTTTCTCCGGTTGAGCCAATTGAACGGTGCAGGGCACCGGACGCCAATCCGCAAACTGGCACGCGGGATATCGGCATGCTACGCGCGCTTGAAGATGGCTGGAACACGCGAAACTTCGGTGTCTATTTCAAGGTCAAATCGGGCGGAACCGTAGCAATCGGCGACCGATTGTCATGACAGCCCTGCCCTTCCCCATCGCCGAAGACCCCGATCCGCAAACTGCTGAACGCGGCAGACTGCTGTTCGCTGGCGAAACCGAGTTTGTAAAAGGCGTCGTGGCCATGTCCGGCCTGCCCCCGGCGGACCGGATGGAGGTGTGCTTTGCCGGGCGGTCAAATGTCGGAAAATCATCTCTGATCAACGCACTGACGGGCCGTAAAGGGTTGGCACGTGCATCGAACACACCCGGCCGGACGCAGGAGATCAACTACTTCACGGCCGGTGACGATCATTATCTGGTCGACCTGCCCGGCTATGGCTATGCCAACGCCCCCCTGCCCGTGGTCGAGAAATGGCAGCGCCTGCTCAAACAGTATCTTTCAGGTCGTCAGACCCTGCGCCGCGCCTTTGTCCTGATTGATGCGCGGCACGGGATCAAGAAGGTGGACGAAGAGATTCTGAAACTGCTGGATACATCCGCCGTCACGTTTCAATGCGTGCTGACCAAAACGGATAAGGTGAAGGCTAAGGACCGGGATGCCGTTCTGACGCAGGTCCGGTGCGCACTGTCAAAACACCCCGCCGCCTTTCCCGAGATCGTGCTGACCAGCAGCGAAAAGGGTGACGGCATCGCAACCCTGCGCGCCATCATCGCAACGCTCTTCTGACGCGGAAGATTTTTCGTACGAAAAATCTTGGCCCCGCTCCAAGGCTGGGGCAAGACAGTGAACAGCGCAATCATCATAGACCCAAGATGAAGACCCAAGATATGAACCGCGACTGGATCGCCACTGCCCGCACCCTCAGCCAAGCGTTGCCTTACATGCAGCGCTACACCGGGGCCACCGTCGTCATCAAGCTGGGCGGCCACGCCATGGGATCGGACGAGGCAATGGAAAGCTTTGCCAATGACGTGGTTCTGATGCGACAGGTCGGCATAAACCCGGTGATCGTGCATGGCGGCGGGCCGATGATCAACGACATGCTCAAGCGTCTCGATATTCAATCGGAGTTCGTGAACGGCAAGCGTGTAACAGACGCCGCGACCATGGAAGTGGTCGAGATGGTGCTGTCCGGGGTCGTCAACAAGCGCATCGTGCAAGCCATCAACCGGGCGGGGGGCAAGGCCGTGGGCCTGTCGGGCAAGGACGCGAACCTGATCAGCTGCGATCAGACGGACGCCGCGCTTGGCCTCGTCGGTACGCCCGCGCAGATGGACCCAACGATCCTTTCGACGCTGTTCGAACAGTCAATGATACCGGTGATCGCGCCTCTTGGCTCCGGCCAAGGCGGAGAGACCTTCAATATAAACGGTGACACGGCCGCAGGCGCCATCGCGGGCGCGCTCAAGGCGGACCGCCTTTTGCTGCTGACTGATGTATCCGGAGTTAAAAACGCGGAGGGCGAGGTTGTGACCGAACTCACCGCTGACCAGATCCGTGACATGACAGCGGATGGCACCATAGCGGGCGGCATGATCCCCAAGACAGAAACCGCTCTCGACGCCATTGCCAGCGGCGTGCGCGCGGTCGTTATCCTCGACGGACGTGCCCCAAATGCCTGCCTGCTTGAGCTTTTTACCGACCACGGCGCCGGGTCCATCATTCGCCCGCGCTGACGCAAACGTGTCTGCACGCCGCATTGCGCAACGGCAACCCGGCGGTAGATATGGGGCATGGAAAACGAAACGCTCATTCGCTTTGGTGTCTTCCTCGGTCTGTTTACGCTCTTTGCATTGACCGAAGCCGTGCTGCCGCGCCGGGCACGCACTCAAAGCCGGTCGCGGCGCTGGGTCACCAACTGGGGCATCACTATCGCGAATACGCTGTTCATCCGCGTCATGACGTTCGTACTGCCCGTGCTGGCTGTTGGCGCGGCGGTTGATGCGGCCAACCAGGGGTGGGGATTGTTCAATGCCCTTTCCCTGCCCACTTGGATCGAGGTTGTCGCGGCCATCCTGATCCTCGACTTCATCATCTGGGCCCAGCATCTCATCACGCACAAGGTGCCAATCCTGTGGCGCTTGCACCGCGTGCACCATGCCGATGTGGACATGGATGTGACCACGGCTATCCGCTTTCATCCGATTGAGATCGGCCTGTCCATGCTGATCAAGATTGGCGCTGTATATCTGCTTGGCCCCGCTGCCGTCGCGGTGATCCTGTTCGAGATCATCCTGAACGGCACTGCCATGTTCAATCATGCCAACATCCGCCTGCCCCTGTGGCTCGACGCCATCGTCCGGCGCTTGCTTGTGACGCCTGACATGCACCGTGTGCACCATTCAGTGCACCGGCACGAACATGACAGCAATTATGGTTTTTCGCTGTCGATCTGGGATCGCATGTTCGGCACCTATATTGCCCAACCCGAAGCCGGGCATGACGACATGCAAGTGGGCCTGGAATGGCAAGATGACCGCCCCTCGAGGCTTGGTTGGTCCCTGTCCTTGCCCTTTGCCCGGAAATGATCCTCAAGGCTGTTTCAGCCGCAGTTGATCCACATGGCTTGGTGGTCATGGGGCACACATCGAACAAGGTTCTCGTCGGCACAGACGCGCATTGGTGGTCTGTCTTCACCCAAAGTGCCGAGTATATCGACGCGGCTGAAAACCCTGTCGACACCTGGTCCAAACGCGTTCTGAACGGGATAGCAGACCGTCTTGGGGCAACGGCGCATTTTCCATCTGACGGGCCACCCTACGCCCCCTTCATAGCGTGGGCATTGGACACGGGGCGGTTCTGGCAAAGCCCAACAGGCATGATGATCCATGACCGCGCCGGTCTGATGATTTCGATCCGGGGGTACTGGAATTCACGCATGAATTCAAAGATGCATCCGAAGGGTCGCGTCCTTGCGATGCATGCACAGATCGGCCCTGTGTTACTGCCTGTCCGGTGGGTGCATTGTCTGCCGAAACGGCCTATGATGTGCCTGCCTGTAAGGCGTATCTTGATACGCCTGCCGGTGTTCAATGCATGACCCGGGGCTGCCATGTGCGGCGGGCTTGCCCGGTCAGTCAGAGCTTTGACCGGCCCGATGCCCAAACCGCGTTTCACATGAAAGCCTTTCACCGATGACCCGCACTCTGATCTTGATGCGCCATGCCAAATCAAGCTGGGATCATCCTGCATTGATGGATCACGACCGGCCATTGAACGCGCGGGGCAAGGCCTCTGCACAGGCCATGGGCGATTGGTTGCGGCGGAAGGGCCATGTCCCCCAAGCGGCTGTCAGTTCGACCAGTGAGCGGACCGGGCAGACCTTTCTGGGGTTGGCGTTTGATATACCGGTGAAGTTTTCGCGCGCCCTGTATCACACCGGGGCCGAGACAATGATGACGGTGCTGAAAGAGCAAACGGAACAGGCCGTTCTAGTGCTGGGCCACAACCCCGGCATTGCCGATTTTGCAGAACGGGTCGTGGAGCAACCGCCAGAACACCCGCGCTTTCTGGACTACCCGACCTGCGCAACCGCCATCATCCGCTTTGACGTGGACAGCTGGGCCGAGATTGATTGGCGTGTCGGGCAAGTGGTCGACTTTGCTGTGCCACGTGAGGTGATTGCGGAGTGAGTCGCCCCGTGTATTCACCTTGTTTTCATTGAGATTGACGGCTTGAGACAGGGTGTCACCCCCCGTGCAGCATCCGTACACCCCCTGTACACCCCCACCGGGCGGATGTTGGGCGGTTAACGCAACGTGCGGTGATCTCGGATGTTTCCGAAATCACCTTAAAACCTCTGATCGAGAATGTCCCGAGAGCGCGTAAGCGCGGCAGGGTATTTTCGGTTCCAGACTTTCGGAAACATCCAATGGCCGCCTGACGGCGACGCGATGCAGTTTTTGATGGGGCTTTGCCCCAAACCCCAAGGTATTTTTAGCCAGAAGAAGGAAGTTGGTTATGCCTCATAACCATCATTTAGGGATGAGGTCAGGCCGCTTCAGGTTTGCCCGGGCGGCCTTGTAAGGCGGGGGTGTCCCCCGCCCCGCTTGATCAGTGGCCGAGAATCTGGCTGAGGAACAGCTGGGTCCGGGGACTCTGCGGGTTGTTGAAGAACTCTTCGGGTTCGTTCTGTTCCACGATCTGCCCTTCGTCCATGAAGATCACCCGGTTCGCCACCTGACGGGCAAAGCCCATCTCGTGCGTCACGCAGAGCATGGTCATGCCCTCTTCGGCCAGCTCGACCATGGTGTCGAGCACCTCTTTGATCATCTCCGGATCGAGCGCCGAGGTTGGTTCGTCGAACAGCATGATCCTTGGACGCATGCAGAGCGAGCGGGCAATCGCCACGCGCTGTTGCTGACCACCAGACAACTGACCGGGATACTTGTCGGCCTGATCGGGGATCTTCACCTTTTCCAGGAAGTGCATCGCGATCTCTTCGGCTTCCTTCTTGGGCGTTTTGCGCACCCAGATCGGGGCCAACGTGCAGTTTTCAAGGATCGACAGGTGCGGGAACAGGTTAAAGTGCTGGAAGCACATGCCAACCTCGGACCGGATCTTGTCGATATTCTTGACGTCCGAGGACAGCACGGTGCCGTCCACCGTGATCGTACCCTGCTGGTGTTCCTCGAGCGCGTTGATGCAGCGGATCAGGGTCGATTTGCCAGAGCCCGAAGGCCCGGCGATCACGATCCGTTCGCCTTGATACACCGTCAGGTCGATGTCGCGCAGCACGTGGAATGTCCCGTACCACTTGTTCATCTTGTCGATTGAAATCGCGACTTCGTTTGAGACGTTCATTGCAACTTGTTCAGTCATATCAGCCACTCCTTAGCGGTGATCGGTCGCAAGCTGGCGTTCCAGCCACTGCGAGTATTGAGAGATGCCGTAGCAGACGACAAAGAAGAGAAGCGAGGCAAAGCCCAGAAGTTCCCAATAGACCCCGTTCCATTCGGTGGAGGCGAGGATGGGACCGCGGATCATGCCCAACAGGTCAAACATCGAGATGACCGAGACCAGCACGGTGTCCTTGAACAGACCCACCGCCACGTTCACGATGCCCGGAATCGAGATCTTGAGCGCCTGTGGCAGGATGATCAGCCGCATGGCCTGGGGGTAGTCGAGGCCGAGGCTGTCCGCCGCTTCGTACTGGCCGCGTGGCAGGGCGGCGAGGCCACCCCGGATCACCTCGGCGATGTAGGCCGCCGAGAACATCGTGATCATGATCACAACCCGCAGGAATAGGTCGGTCGTTGTGCCCGGCGGGAAGAAATACGCCAGCATCACGCTTGCCACGAACAGCAGGGTGATCAGCGGCACGCCACGAATGAACTCGATAAAGACCACGCAGATCCATTTGATCAGCGGCATGTCCGATTGCCGGCCCAGCGCCAGTGCGATGCCCAGAGGCACCGATAGCGACACACAGGTCACGCCCAGCATCATGTTGAGCATGAAGCCCCCCAGATCGCGGCTGGGCACGGTGCTGAGCAACGCGCCTTCGTTCGCGTTTGCAGGGATCAGCATCCCGCCGATGATCCAGACGACAAAGGCCGTCGCGATCCCGCCAAAGAAACCGGCGGCAAAGCTGCCCGCCACAAAGTGTTGGTAGACAAAGTAGCCCGCCACGAACCCGACCAGCGCCAGGATCGGAGTGAGGATCGTGCCCCCCCAGATCAGGTAGAAGGCGATGAACGGAAAGAGCGCCGTAAACAATAACAATTGGCGCGGCAATTTGAAGAACAGCACCGGTGCGGCGGCTGCAAAGAACAGCAGGAAGGTCAACGCGGGGCGCCAGTACTGATCCGCCGGGTATTTGAACCCGAACAGCAGCTGGTTCCACCGCTCGGTCAGGACCGAGAAGCAGCCCCCCGACACGCCGTTCAGCGCTTCGCGGCATTCTGCCAGGCTGGACGTGCCCCAGACGCCGTTGGCGATCCACGGCAGTGTGTTGGCGAGGATCAGGTAGATGAAATAGAATGCGGCAATCGTCAGCAGACTATAGAGCGGTGTCGAGAACAGGTTGTCCTTGGCCCATTTGACAGGTCCCGTTGCCGAGGCCGGCGGTGGTGAAGGTGGCACTTGTTCGGTGCGCACAAAGGCAGCAGATGTATCTGACATGGCTCAGCGCTCCTTCAACTTAACGGAATTGTTGTAGACGTTCATGATCGCCGAGATGCACAGCGAGATCGTGAGATAGAACAGCATCAGCAACAGAACGCATTCGATGGCACGCCCGGTCTGGTTCAGGGTGATCCCACCCAGTGTGGCCGTGACATCGGCGTAGCCTACGGCGATGGCCAGCGATGAGTTCTTGGTGATGTTGAGGTATTGCGAGATGAGCGGCGGGATGATGACCCGCAGCGCCTGTGGCAGCACCACAAGGTTCATGATCCGGCCCTGGCGCAGACCCAGCGCGCCTGCGGCTTCAGACTGCCCTTTGGAAATGGCCTGAATACCCGCTCGGACGTTTTCCGCGATGAAGGCGCCTGTATAGATTGACAGGGCGAACCACAGGGCGATCAACGGTCCACCGACCTTGATCCCACCGGAAAAGTTGAAACCCTTGAGCACCGGATAATCGAGCCCGATCGGCATTCCCATGATGAAATAGACCAGCAGCGTTGGCACAAACAGAATGGCCAGGCTGGGCCAACCCATGGGCAGCAAACGGCCCGTATCGTAGAGCAGTTTGGTGGCATAGCGGCGGTAGGCAATCACGCCAACGATTGACAGCAGGAACGTGGCCACAACCAACAGTGATCCTGCGCCCCACACGGGTGCGGGGATGTAAACGCCGCGGTTGGTAAAGGCGATGGCATCGAACACCATGCTTGCCGCCGGTTCGTCCCCGCGGAACGCCCTTGGCCCCGGCAGGACCGCGATCATGATGGTGAAGATGATGATGATCCAGATCAGCACAGGGATGTTCCGGAAGATCTCCACGTAGAAGGACATCAGCTTGCTGACCAGCCAGTTGTTGGACAGGCGCAGAACCCCGGCGATCACGCCAAAGATGGTCGCCGTCACACAGGCCAGAAAGGCCACAAGCAGCGTGTTCAGGATGCCCACCAGTGCGGCGCGCGCATTGGTCGACTGGCTGCTGTAGTCAATCAGAGTTTGGTTTATGTCATAGCCCGCTGGGGTGCCCAGGAATTGATAGGAGATGTTCAAACCCGCGGCAGCCAGATTGCTGAACAGGTTGCTCATCAAAAAGGCGGCAGACGCGATCAGTACGATCAGGGCAATGAATTGGAATGTGTATGATCTGTACCGCGTGTCGTTCAAAAGCATCGACAGGCGGAACGACTCCTGTGGAGGGTCGGTCATCGTTGTCATGAGGTTTTCCCCGTGGTTCCGGCCTTGGTTTTTGCGCGTCAGTGACGCGGGGCCGGGTTTTCATAACTGTCTGTATTTTCAGGCAGCTGCGCCGCTGTTTTCAGCGATCTTGTGCCCCAGATGCGCAAGGGGCGCAGGGTTTAACCTGCGCCCCTCGGCTTGGTATCTTAGCGGAAGGGCGGGCTGTAAAGCAGGCCGCCATCGGTCCACTGAGCGTTCAGGCCACGGGCCAGACCGATCGGAGTGGCTTCACCGATGTTCTTCTCGAAGATTTCGCCATAGTTGCCGCCGGCGTTGATCGCTTTCATCGCCCAGTCAGCGTCCAGACCCAGCATCTCGCCCAGGGTACCTTCGGTGCCCAGGATACGGTTGATTTCCGGGTTGTCGGTGCCACCGGACATTTCAGAGATATTGGTCGACGTGATACCCAGCTCTTCTGCCGAGATCAGCGCGTTCAGGGTCCAGCGGACCACATCGCCCCACTCGTTGTCGCCGTGACGGACCAGCGGGCCCAGCGGCTCTTTCGAGATGATTTCGGGCAGCAGAACGTGATCACCGGGGGCTTCGAACGTGGCGCGTGTTGCGGCCAGGCCCGATGCGTCGGTGGTGTACACGTCACAGGCACCTGCAAGGTACTGCTGTTGCGCTTCGGCATTGGTTTCGATCGGAACCGGCTCATAGCTGATGTTGTTCGAGCGGAAGAAGTCCGCCAGGTTCAGCTCGGTCGTGGTGCCGGTCTGGATGCAGACGGTTGCGCCGTCCAGATCCTTGGCCGAGGACACGCCCAGATCCTTGGGAACCATGAAGCCTTGGCCGTCGTAGTAGTTCACGCCAACAAAGGTGAACTTGAGGTCCACATCGCGGCTGAACGTCCACGTGGTGTTGCGGGCCAACATGTCGATTTCGCCCGAAGCCAGCGCGGTGAAGCGCGTCTTGCCGGTTGTGGGCACGAATTCAACTGCGGTGGGATCACCCAGCACAGCAGCAGCCACAGCGCGGCACACAGCCACGTCGAAGCCGTCCCATTCGCCGTTTGCGTCAGGTGCGGCGAAGCCGACCAGACCGGTTGTCACGCCGCAGTTCAGCGTGCCACGTGCTTTCACGTCATCGAGCGTGCCAGCAGCCGCAGCGCCGGCAGCCATGCCAGCGGCGGTCAGCGCGCCAAAGATTACGGTTTTTTTCATTTTTACCTCTTCCTGATTTTCCGCCGTATTTTGGCGGTTCGATCAGCGCAGCCTGAGTGTCCATGCTCCGCCGAAGGCTATCCAGCCGGAGTTGTCCCCAACCAGTGGGCCATAGTTTGGAAGGATTCATCGCAGAACGTCAAGGGCTGCGTCACCAAAAACGATGCATTATTGTGCGGTTTTACAGGCCGTAACATGCCCTAGCGTCAACCTCATTTTGCAACATCAAAAAAGGCTTTCGCGTGCAAAAACGACGCTTGCTTGATCTGCGCGACCTCTCGGGCCTCTTCATCCTCGCCCCATTGCTCTTCCTGCCAGATTTCATCAAGCCGCGACGCCGCCCAAATTGTGGGCGCCGGGTGCAGGTCTTGGGCGGCGGCAAAACCCAGGATCAGCGATCCAGAGAGGCTGACAAGGTCATGAAAGGCCGCAAGTTCAAACTCAGATAGAACATGGACCCGTTGAGACAACGATGCGAGCGCTTGCGCATCCTGTGATTCGTGCATCAAACCCGTCCGTGGCTGAAGCCGCGCCCCCAAGGTATCAGCGGCCCAATCCAGGTAGGGATCCCATTCTGTCACTTGCCTGTCGATCAGCTCCTGTGGCCCATCCGCCCGGTAACACAGCAGGTCCGCATCGCCATAGGCTGCAAGCATATCCGCCACTTCGCTGCGCTGCACGGCAACCTTGTCGATGGCCGCATTTGCGCTGCGGGTGAACGGCATGGACAGCGGGTTCACCACTTCATCCTGCGCATTCCATTCGGCCGCGACGGCATCGGCCATCCTTTGCGTCGGCAGGATCAATCCCGCCTTGGCCGGTGTTTTCACGGCCCGTCCATCCAGCGTAACGGTCCAACCCGTATCCGTCTGTTCAGCTGTCGCCGTTTTCCAGAACCGTTTTTGCTTCCATTCGCTCATGTCAGTCGGCCCATAGCGCGTTCAGCGCATCATCGAGTTCAGAAAAGTCGTTCAAAATGGCGCGTGCACCATCGAGCTGGCTGGGAACATGGTAGCCCCAGCCGACGCCCAGGAACGGCATGCCTGCCGCATGCGCCATCTGCGCATCAAAGCTGGTGTCGCCGATCATCACGGCGTCTGCCGTTTCCACCCCGGATTCCTCCAGCGCGGCGCGCAGCATCGATGGATGCGGCTTGGACGGATGGAAATCCGCGACCTGCCGGGTCACAAACATGCCGTTAAGCCCGTGGGCTTCGATCAGCCCGTCGAGACCGCGCTTGGATTTCCCGGTCGCCACACCCAGCAGGATGTCGTCCTGCGCCTGCAACCGATCAAGTGCCGCCCGTGCACCCGGATAGAGCGGAGAGGATGAAGCCCCCTTTGACAGCCGCAGCTTGGCATAGCTGTCCTTGTAGGCCTCGACCATCCGCGCGTGATCGGCATCCGCGACCAGCGCCTCCATCGCCACGGGCAAAGACAGGCCAACAATGCCCAAGATGTCTTGTCGGGCCGGTGCGTCCAGCCCCACGGCATCAAAGGCTTCAGCCATGCTGGCCACGATGTCGGCCTGACTGTCGACCAGCGTGCCGTCCACGTCAAAGACTACCAGACGCATCTACAGCGCCTCGAACGGGTCTTCTGCTGCCAGGTCCTCGGTCCAGCCGAAGGTGTCCCAGCTTTGCGCCATGTGGTCTGGCAGGGGGGCGGTCACCGTGATGACCTTGCGCGTTTCGGGCTGTTCAAACCGCATCATGCGCGCGTGCAGGTGCAGTTTTTGCGAGATGATGCCACCGACCTTGGCGCCCCAGCCGTCGCCCATGTTTTCCTGGCTCGACCCGCCATATTTGCCGTCGCCGACGATGGGATGCCCAATCTCGGCCATATGCGCGCGCAGCTGGTGGGTGCGCCCGGTGATCGGCTCCATCGCGACCCACGCCGCACGAGAGGCAACGCGGTAGAGCGTGGCGTACATCGTATGTGCCCGCTTGGCGCCGCGCGTATCGTCGATATCACGCGGGTGCACGGCGATCATTTTTTCGCCCTCACCGCTGCGGCCATGGCCCGGCGCCTTGACCAACCCGTACTTGATTTCACCCAAGTAAGGCGTGGGCACACCGGCGACGAGCGCCCAGTAGATCTTGCGCGTTTCGTGATGCCGCATGGCGGCTGTCAGGGACTTGGCTGCCGCCCGCGTGCGCGCCAACAGCAGGACACCCGATGTGTCCTTGTCCAACCGGTGCACGAGGCGTGGTTTTTCGTCGAGGTCAAACATCAGCGCCTCGGCCAGCCCGTCCACGTGCTTGGTCTGCCCCGATCCCCCTTGGGTCGGAAGGCCGGACGGTTTGTTGATCGCGATGATCTGGTCATCCTTGTAGATCACGCAATCGCGGATCATCTTGGCGTCTTTGTCCGAGATACGGGTTTTCTGGATCACGGGTGCTGGGCGATCCGGTAGCGGCGGGATGCGCACTCGCTGTCCTTCCTCGACGCGCGTTGAGGATTTGACCCGGCCCCCATCCACACGGCATTCGCCCTTGCGACACATCTTTTCGATCATGCCCTGGCTCACCTGCGGAAAGCGCCGCTTCATCCAGCGATCCAGGCGTTGATCGCCTTCGCCCGCTTCGACAATGACTGTTTGGACGCCGCTCATGCAAAAACTCCTCGGGCCAGGATGAGGCCAAGGGCCAATGCGCCAACTGACAGGCCGACCGACAGCAGGATATAGAGGCTGGCCGACGCCACCTGTCCGCGTTCGATCAGCGTCATGGTTTCAAGAGAAAAGGCGCTGAACGTGGTGAACCCGCCCAGCACACCGGTCATCACGAAGGGGCTGAGATGGGTCAGCCCGCGATGGGCGGCGGCCACGACAAAGACCCCCATCAGGAAGGAGCCGATGACGTTGACCGTGATGATGGCCAGCGGGAAGTCGGACGGACCCAGTGCGCGCAGCACGGCCACGCCCGTCAGCCAGCGCAGGGACGCGCCGATCGCCCCGCCAAGGGCCACAAGGGAAAGGGTTGAAAACATGCGCGGTCTGTCGTCGGTTCGCCGCAAAGAGTCAAGGTCGGCGGCCTAGCTGTTCCGCTTGGTTCTGAGCCGTGCGAAGTAGTCGAGCCGTTTTTTCAGGTCGCGTTCGAAGCCGCGTTCTACCGGTTGGTAGAGGTCTGGGCGTTCCATCCCGTCGGGAAAGTAGTTCGCCCCGGAAAATCCGTCTTCGGCATCGTGGTCATAGGCATAGTCCTTGCCATGGCCCTGATCCTTCATCAGCGATGTCGGCGCATTCAGGATGTGTTTGGGCGGCGGGTGCGATCCGGTCTGTTTCGCCGCCCGGCGCGCGCCTTTGTAGGCGACGTAGGCCGCGTTCGACTTGGGCGCGAGCGCGAGGTAGACAAGCGCCTGTGCCAGTGCCAGCTCACCCTCCGGGCTGCCGAGGCGTTCATAGGTTTCCCAGCTTTGCAGGCAGACCGCCTGCGCTTGCGGGTCAGCAAGGCCAATATCTTCGACCGCCATACGGGTGATGCGCCGGGCGAGGTAGCGGGGGTCTTCTCCGCCCTCCAGCATCCGGGCGAACCAGTACAGTGATGCATCGGGGTCTGAGCCGCGCACCGATTTGTGCAGGGCCGAGATGAGGTTGTAATGCGCATCGCCCGACTTGTCGTATTGGGCGGCACGGCGCATCAGGCGGGCAGCAAGGGCGGTCTTGTCGAGCTTGCTGTCCACCGTCCAGGCCGTGACCTGTTCGATCAGGTTCAAAAGCGCGCGCCCGTCCCCATCGGCCATTTCAAGTAACGCTTCGCGAGCAGGCCCGTCGAGCGGGAGTGGCTTGTCCAACTCCTGTTCGGCCCGTTGGGCCAGCAATTCGAGATCCTTGAGATCAAGCCGTTCCAGCACCAGCACTTGCGCACGGGACAGCACAGCGGCGTTCAACTCGAAACTAGGGTTTTCGGTGGTTGCGCCCACCAGCAGGATCGTTCCGTCCTCCATATGCGGCAGGAACCCATCCTGCTGCGCCTTGTTGAAGCGGTGGATTTCGTCGACGAAGAGCAGCGTCCCCTGCCCGTTCTGGCGACGGATCTTGGCCGCCTCGAACACTTTCTTGAGGTCCGGGACACCTGTGAAAATCGCCGAGATTTGGACGAAATGCAGATCCGTCTCATGCGCAAGCAGCCGGGCGATGGTCGTTTTGCCGACGCCGGGTGGGCCCCAGAACACCAGCGAACTCAGCGCGCCCGAGGACAGCATGACGGTCAGCGGCGCCTCTGGTCCCAGCACCTGCGCCTGACCAATAACGTCGGACAGTTTTTGCGGGCGCAAACGATCGGCCAGCGGTCGCGGTCCGGTGTCCGGCACGGAAGGGGAGGAACCAAAAAGGTCGCCCATTCTAGAACCGCAACACGATGCGGCTGTTGCCGCGCACCGCGCGTACGGTGGTGCCACGGCGCGCTTCGGACAGGATAGTCGCCGCCTGTGCCGGAGTTTCAATGTCCTGCCGGTCGATCCGTTGCAGCACATCGCCACGACGCAATCCGACACGACGGCCTATCGGACCTTCGTCCAGAACCACCACGCCGTCCGCCGCGATGGGCAAGTTCAGTTCGGCCAGAACAGCCGGATTGATGCGCGCCAAGGTGAGGCCCGGCAGGCTTGCATCTTCGGAGAGTGTCGTCTCTTCACGCGGCGGGTTGTCTGGCGGTGGGATGAGGGCGACGGTCAACACGTCTTCCTCACCATCGCGCAGGCGGGTCATTGTGGCACTGTCCTGATCGCTGGCGACACTCATGCGGAACAGCATTTCGCCAGGGCTGCCCACGGTCGCGCCATCAACAGCCAATACGACATCGCCCACTTCGAACCCGGCCTTGGCCAGCGGGCTGGCCGGGTGGAGACCGGCCAGCATGATGCCACCGGGGCGGTCACGGCCCAGTGACTCGGCCAGATCAGCATCCACCGCCTGGCCCGTAGCCCCGGCCCATGGCCGAATGAAACGGTCATTGCCGTCCCGCGCCTGTTTAACGAACGCCGCCACAAGATCGGCGGGAATGGCAAAGCCGATCCCGTTCGACCCGCCCGAACGGCTGAGAATGCGGGTGTTGATGCCCAGAAGTTGGCCGCGCATGTCGATCAGCGCACCGCCAGAGTTGCCCGGGTTGATCGGTGCGTCGGTCTGAATGAAATATCCCGCCCCGCGCCCATTGCTGCCGCCGGACCGCGCAAGGCCCGACACAATGCCCGACGACACGGTCTGCCCCACGCCAAAAGGGTTGCCGATGGCGAGGGTCAATTCGCCCACCTCAACCGTTTCACTGTCGCGTAAGGATAGAAACGGAAGGTCCTTTGCATCGTCGATCTTGAGGATCGCCAGATCGCTTTCCTGATCCCCGAGCAGCACGCGGGCATCATATTCACGCCCGTCATTCAGCACGACCCGGATATCGGTCGCTTGCCCCACCACGTGGTAGTTCGACACGACAATCCCATCCTCACCAAGGATGACGCCGGACCCGAGCGAGTTCTGCACGCGCGGTTGAGGTTGCCCGAACCCTTCGAACAAACGTTCGAAGAACGGATCGTCCATGAAGGGCGTGCGCGCACGCGCCTGGGTGACAAAGCGCACATAGATATTCACGACCGCCGGGGCTGTTTCGCGCACCAGCGGTGCAAAACTGAGGGTGATTTCCGACTGATTTTGCGGCACGCGCGTTTCTGCCTGCGCACCTTGGGCAAACAGGCCAAGCAAAATGATCAAAAACAGGTGTTTCATGGCCGTCCTCGTCTGCGTCTGGATATGCGCCCTGCCCCGGACAAATGCAACAGAACTGACCGAACGCAATTCCGGCCCCCAGCTGAGAGATACAATGAGGGCATGCATATATTGCTCGGAGACAGAGCAAAGGAGAACCAAAGAAATGGCAAAACTAGATCGGGGCACCTTGGTCGTCGTGGCTGACGGTGAAAAGGCGCTGTTCCTGCGCAATCTGACAGATCGGCGAAACCCCAAATTCGAAGTGACGGACGTGGAAGCGCAAGAGAACCCTCCGTCCCGCGCGCAATCGACCGACCGGCCCGGGCGCATGAAGGATGGTGGACCGGGTCAATCGTCCGCCCTGGAGGATACGGATTGGCACACCTTGGCCAAGGATCGGTTCGCCAAGGAATTGTCCAACATGTTGTACGCTGAAGCGCACAAGGGCGCATTCGACAAGCTGGTTCTGGTGGCGTCACCGCAGGTGCTCGGCGTGCTCCGCGCCGACATGCACATCGAGGTCACGGCCAAGATCGTTGCCGATATCCCCAAGACGCTGACCAATCACCCGGTGCACGAGATCGAGAAAATCGTGAAGGCCGAACTTGGTCTCTTTTGAAACGCAAAACGCCGCCCCGGATCAGGGGGCGGCGTTTCCGCTTCGCTGTGCGCAAAGCCTTATTCTTCGGCAGCGTCTTCTGCTGCGACGCGGGCCTTGTCAGCGGCGCCCTTGGCGTCGCGGTCGCGGTCCACGAATTCGATGATCGCCATGGGCGCCATGTCGCCATAGCGGAAGCCAGCCTTCAGAACACGAATGTAGCCGCCTTGGCGCTCGGCGTAGCGCGGGCCAAGGACGTCAAACAGCTTGGCAACGTATTGCTCTTCTTTCAACTTGGACGCGGCCTGACGACGGGCGTGCAGATCACCGCGCTTGGCAAGCGTGATCAGCTTTTCAACGATAGGCTTCAGTTCCTTGGCCTTGGGCAGTGTTGTCTTGATTTGCTCATGTTCGATGAGCGAGCCTGCCATGTTTGCGAACAGAGCCTTGCGGTGCTCATGTGTCCGGTTCAGGCGGCGGTAACCACGTGCGTGACGCATTTTTCTTCTCCAAATCGTGCCCTCTACGGGCGGTTTTGCTTTGTCTGGCCCGCGATGCGTGTCTTGGGCTCTCCTTGGGGCGTTATGCCCGGTCGTCGGGTGGGCGTGACCGCCCACCCTAATGGCTATTAGAAGTTGTCTTCGAACTTCTTGGCCAGATCTTCGATGTTGTCCGGCGGCCAGTCCTCGACATCCATGCCAAGGTGCAGCCCCATGCCCGACAGCACTTCCTTGATCTCGTTCAAGGACTTGCGGCCAAAGTTCGGCGTGCGCAACATCTCTGCTTCGGTCTTCTGGATGAGATCGCCGATATAGACGATGTTGTCGTTCTTCAGGCAGTTTGCCGAACGCACGGACAGTTCCAGCTCGTCCACTTTCTTCAGCAGAAGCGGGTTGAACTCGAGGCCATCGTCATCGTCTTGACGCGATGCACTTTCCGGCTCGTCGAAGTTGACGAAGATGCCCAGCTGATCCTGCAGGATGCGCGCAGCAAAGGCCACGGCATCGTCAGGGCTGATGGAGCCATCGGTTTCGACCTTCATGGTCAGCTTGTCATAGTCCAGCACCTGGCCCTCGCGGGTGGGCTGCACGTCATAGCTGACCTTCTTGACGGGCGAATAGATCGCGTCGATCGGGATCAGACCGATAGGCGCGTCTTCCGGCTTGTTCTTGTCCGCCGACACATAGCCCTTACCGGTATTCACGGTCAGTTCCATGTATACATCTGCACCATCGTCGAGGTGACAGATGACCAGATCGCGGTTCAGGATCTCGATCCCGGCGCTTTCAGAGATGTCACCAGCCGTCACAACGCCCGGACCCTTGGCAGAAATCGACAGACGCTTGGGCCCTTCGACTTCCATGCGCAGGCTGACCTGCTTGAGGTTCAGGATGATGTCGGTGACGTCTTCGCGCACACCGGCGACGGACGAAAACTCGTGCAATACGTTGTCGATCTGCACAGACGTGATGGCCGCGCCTTGCAGCGACGACATCAGCACGCGGCGCAGCGCGTTGCCCATGGTCAGGCCAAAACCGCGCTCCAGCGGTTCGGCAACAACGGTGGCCTGTCGCGCGGGTTCATTGCCCGGCTTGACGTCAAGCTGCTGCGGCTTGATCAGTTCGGCCCAGTTCTTATGGATCATGCGTCCCTCCATTCCTGTCGACGCGCCATGTCCCAACGCGCGACTCCCGAGGTTTCAAAAAGCAGATTGGGGCCGTGCGAAACACGCGGCCCCAAAAGGTGTTGGATGTCGCTTAGACGCGGCGACGCTTGGGTGGGCGGCAGCCATTGTGAGCAATCGGCGTCACGTCGCGGATCGACGTGATGTTGAAGCCAACAGCAGCCAACGCGCGCAAAGCCGATTCACGACCCGAACCCGGGCCCTGCACTTCGACTTCCAGCGTTTTGACGCCGTGATCCTGAGCTTTCTTGCCTGCATCCTCTGCCGCCATCTGGGCCGCATAGGGTGTCGACTTGCGCGAGCCTTTGAAACCCATGGTGCCAGCAGACGACCATGCGATCGCGTTGCCTTGCACGTCCGAGATCAGGATCTTGGTGTTGTTGAACGAAGAGTTCACATGCGCCACGCCTGCGGCGATGTTCTTGGAGACCTTTTTCTTGGCTCCACGGCGGGTATCACGTGCCATTGGTGCGTCTCCTTATTTCTTCTTGCCGGCAATGGCCTTTGCGGGGCCTTTGCGGGTGCGAGCGTTGGTGTGTGTGCGCTGACCACGGACGGGCAGGTTGCGACGGTGGCGCAGGCCACGGTAGCAGCCCAGGTCCATTAGGCGCTTGATGTTCATCTGTGTCTCACGACGCAGGTCACCCTCGACGGTAAAGTTCTCGTCGATGTGCTCGCGGATTTTCAGAACTTCAGCATCGCTGAGTTCGTTCACACGGCGGCTGGCATCGATACCAACTGCTTCGCAGATTTTCTGAGCTGAGGTGTTGCCGATACCCGTGATATAGGTCAGGGCGATCGGAACGCGTTTGGCTGTGGGGATGTTGACCCCTGCAATACGTGCCACGTGGGCTTTCCTTTCGTTGCGAGCCCGTCATTCCAGGCCCTTTTTCACAACATAAGGCCCAAGGATTTTGCCCCCGGGCCTGCAGCTGATCAGGTGATCCGACCGGACGCGTTCCGGTCTTTGATTCTCGTTAGAGATGGCGTGAAATAGGCCTTGTTTTGTGGGACGTCAAGAGTGGTTTAAGCAATCTGCTCTGCATGGGCTGGTTCGATCCCTTCCGGCCAGTCTGCCTCATCGGCATGTGCGCGCAAAAGGGCAGCAAACCGGGCCGTGTCCTGCGCGGGCCAGCCATGCCCCAGGCCGGTTGCGCGGCAGGCTTGGGCATGTGGCAGTGCCGCGCAGATCGCCGATTGCCCGTCCAGGATCAGGCGGTGTTCCTTGCTGCCGGCTGCAACCAGCACGCGCGTCGACACCCGGTCCAGACCGGCAGGCGGCGTGAACGCAACAACATCACAGGTGGCGCGTGCAAAGGCACGGGGCCGGGTTTGGACAGCACCCGCCACATATGGTTCCATCAGATCGGGCGACACACCCATGGCCGTCGCATTGCGCCTTGCCAGAAAGGGCCGCGTGATGAACGGGGCCATGGCCCAACTTATCACCCGCATCATCCGCGGGTTCGGCATGTCACCCTGATGAATGCCGCTGAGCAACGCGTGTTGAAACCGGTCGGGCGCGAGCGCAAGCATCGTCAGGCCCACATAGGCCCCCAGCGACACGGCCGCGATGCCGGTCACGGAGTCTGGCAATGTATCAAGCACGGCCTGCGCAGTATCCGTGATGCTGCGCCAGGGTACATCGCGGCTGCCGCCATGGCCGGGCAGGTCCACCAGGAGGGACCGGGTGTCGGGCAGGTGCGCAGCGACCGGCGCAAACACGTCTGCCGACATTGCGACGCCGGGCAGAAACGCAAAGGCCGGCGCATGCGCCGGCCCCATCGCAGTAACGTTCAGCGCCACGCTATTTGACAACGGCAGCGATCGCCGCCTTCACATCGTCAATCTCGCCAAGCCCATCGATCTTGGTCAACTGGCCCTTGGCATAGTAATAGCCGATCAGCGGAGAGGTCTTCTTGTAGTATTCCATAAGGCGGGTCTTGAGGCTTTCCTCGTTGTCGTCCGCCCGGCGCTTGAACTGGTTTTCGGCGCCGCAGTTGGTGCACTTGCCGTCCGACGGGATCGGCTTGGTATTGTCGTTATAGACCTCACCGCATGCGCCACATGTCGAACGCGCAACGATGCGGGCGACAAGCGCCTCGTCATCCACTTCCATCTCGATCACAGCGTCCAGGGTCTCGCCCTTCTCCGCCAGCAGATCGGCCAACGCATCGGCCTGCGCCAAGGTGCGGGGGAAACCGTCAAAGATGAAGCCATTGGCCTTCACTGTCTCAAGCTGTTCACGGATCAGACCAATGACGATTTCGTCCGTGACAAGCGCACCGCGGGCCATAACATCGGCCACGATCTGGCCCATCTCGGTCCCACTGTCCTTGGCGGCGCGCAACATGTCGCCTGTCGACAATTGCACCATGCCCCGTTCTTCAACCAGAAAACGCGCCTGCGTTCCCTTGCCCGCGCCCGGCGGGCCCAAGAGAATAATGTTCATCAGCTGTCCCCTCCCTGGACCGCCTTAGCGACGGACAGGGCTCCTTTTGCGGCGGGTCTTGTTGCCCTTACCGCGCAGTTGCGATTTCTCGATCAAGCCTTCGTACTGGTGGGCCAACAGGTGGCTTTGTACTTGCTGGATCGTGTCCATGGTCACAGATACCACAATCAGCACGGATGTCCCGCCAAAGTAGAACGGAATGGCGAACTCACCGCGCAGAATTTCGGGCAGCAGACAGACCAGCGCCAGGTAGGCCGAGCCCAGAACCAGCACGCGGTTGACCACGTATTCGAGGTATTCAGCGGTTTTCTTACCGGGGCGAATACCAGGGACAAAGCCGTTCTGGTTCTTGAGGTTGTCGGCCACGTCATCGGGTTTGAAGCTGACGTTGAACGTATAGAAATAGGCAAAGAAGACGATCATCGCTGCAAAGAACAGCAGGTACAGCGGCTGACCGGGGCCAAAGTTGGCCAAGAGCCACGACATGATCGGGCTGGTCGAGTTGCCAGAGAAGGTCGAGATCGTCACGGGCAGCAGCAGCAGCGACGAGGCAAAGATCGCAGGGATCACGCCCGCAGGGTTCACCTTGACCGGCAGGTGCGAGGACCCACCGTCATAAACCTTCATCCCCACCTGACGGCGCGGATACTGGATGTGGATCTTGCGCAGCGCGCGCTCCATGAACACCACGAAGGTGATGGTCACCACGACCATCAATATCACACCCACGATGATCGCAGGGCTCAACGCGCCCGAGCGACCACTCGCAAAGAACTGCGCCAGCGCCGCAGGCACCTCGGCAATGATGCCGACAAAGATGATCAGTGAAATACCGTTGCCGATGCCGCGTGCGGTGATCTGCTCACCCAGCCACATCAGGAACATGGTGCCACCCACCAGCGTGATCAGGCACGACATGCGGAAGAACATGCCCGGATCTGTCACCAGATCGCCGGATTCCAGCGATACAGCAAGGCCATAGGCCTGCAAGGTCGCCAGTGCCACCGTGCCGTAGCGGGTGTATTGGTTGATCTTCTTGCGCCCCTGTTCGCCCTCTTTCTTGAGCTGTTCGAGCTTGGGCACCATCGAGGTCAGAAGCTGCACGATGATCGAGGCCGAGATGTAAGGCATGATGCCAAGGGCAAAGATGCCCATCCGGCCCAGCGCACCACCGGTGAACATGCTGACCATGCCGCCAATGCCTTGGCCTGCACTTTCCATGAACTCCCGCAGGGCAGCCCCGTCGATGCCGGGCACCGGGATAAAGGTGCCAAGGCGGTAGACGATCAGCAGACCGAGGGTGAACAGGATGCGGTTGCGCAGGTCGGTGGCCTTACCAAGAGCGCTCCAGCTCGTGTTGGCGGCCATATTCTCGACGGCAGATACCATGCGGGTGTGTTCCTTTATGGCGAAACGCCGCCCAAACCGTTTTCCGGCGGGCGGCGTAGGAAAAACTAGAGACTATGTAAGCCGCATATTCGCGGCTCACAAGGCGTCAAACTGGCTTACTCGGCGGCCGCCGCGGCTGTGGTCAACGACCCACCCGCTTTTTCAACGGCTTCGACGGCCGATTTGGACGCGCCGGTCACAGCAAGTTCAACTTTCGAGGTGATTTCACCTTTGGCCAGAACGCGGATACCGTCCAGCTTGCGACGCACAAGGCCCGAAGCGATCAGCGCATCTTCGTCGATGGCTTTTTTCGCGTCGATCTTGCCGGCGTCGATGAATTTCTGGATCAGGCCCAGGTTCACAACGGCAAATGCCTTGCGGTTCGGCTTGTTGAAGCCGCGCTTGGGCAGACGTTGGTAGAGGGGCATTTGCCCGCCTTCGTAGCCGTTGATGGCCACACCCGAACGGGATTTCTGACCTTTGATACCACGGCCACCCATCTTACCGGTGCCGGAGCCAGGACCACGGCCCACGCGCTTGCGTGGCTTGGTTGCGCCAGGATTGTCGCGCAGTTCATGCAGTTTCATATCGCTTCTCCTTGCCGGATGTGTCCCACGAAGCGTGAACGGGACAACCACGGCGTTTCTTGGTTTTGATTCTCGTGGCGCAAGACGCCACCGGGGGCGTATAGACCCAGCACCCGGACGGATCAAGCCCCGTCCACCTCATCCATGGGCCGTATATCTGTGGCGCAAAGCCTCTACACCTCGCCGCGACAGCCCGTTTTGCACGCGGCACCGCAAGATTTTGATTCACAGACCAGAATTTGGCCGATAGAGGTGAAAATCACATAACAAAAACAGCCCTCGCAATGGGGGCGCGCAGTCAACAGGCCATCGGGGACGCACAAAGTGCTCCAAGACTTTCTTCAGCATCCCGGTGTTCTGCACCGCGCGGGCATCGCCTCGGCGGTCCTGAGCGTTTATGCGTTCTGGCCTTACATCCGTGACATACTGACAAACCGGACCCGGCCCGAACGCGCGTCCTGGCTGATCTGGGCCGTGCTGAGTGCCGTGTCCCTTCTAAGCCAAGCCTATGAAGGGGCTGACGGATCACTGGGTTTTGCCATCGCGCAAACGGCGGGCACGGTCATCATCTGTGGCCTGACCTTCTGGAAAACCACCGGCCTGCGGTTCAAGACCGACGACAGCCAGGTGCTGACCGCCACCGCCGTGGGCATCTGGCTGTGGGCGGAAATGGAAAGTGCCGCCTATTCGCTGTTTGTCACGATAACCATGTCGATGATGGGTGGGCTTCTGACCATGCAAAAGGCTTTCCTTGATCCCAAATCCGAAACATGGGCAACATGGGCCGCCTTCTTCGTGTCGGCAGCGCTGGCCGTTGTGGCGATTGGCGGGGCGGACTGGCTGCTCTTGGCGTATCCGCTTTATGTCATGGTCCTGTCAGGTGGCATCATGCTGTGCATGGGCGCGGGTCACGTATGGGCGGCGCGGCGTGCCCCCACCCTGCCCGACACCCCTCACCAGCAGCTGACCCTGTCTGTCATGTCGTTTCAACGGAGGGGTTCACCCAGCGTGTCGGAGTAAACGGCCGCGCAATAGCGCCCTCCAGAAGCTCAAGCCGGTCCTGCCCATAGAACACCTCGCCCTCCAGAACATAAGTTGGCGATCCGAAAACACTGGTCGCAAGGGCCGCCTGGCTGTTGGCTGCATATTGGGCCGCAACCTCTTCGGATCGTGCCCGCGCAAGCAACTCATCGGCGTCATGCCCCAGACCCTTGGCAAGCGCACGCAGCGTCGGCACATCTGACAGGTCCGCATCGTCGCGCCAATGGGCCTCAAGGATCGCATGGGCCATGGCATCCACCTGGTCCCCACGGTCACCAAGGGCAAGGATCATGCCACTGGCCAATGTGTAGTCTGCGTCATGATAAGTCGGGCGGAACGACACCACCGGCACATTGCGCAATTCGGCCCACCGCTCGATCTCGCGGCCAAAGAAGTAATCCACATGCGCCTGCGTGCGCCCCCGGAAGGGCAGACTGCCCTGCGCCTCGACCACCGGGGACAAGGCAATGGGGCGGTGCACAAGGGTCAGGCCATGGGTGGCACAGATCTGCATGATCTTGGCGGAGCCAAGATAGGCAAAGGCTGAATGGGCGGAGTAGTAGTAGATGAGGTCTGTCATGGGACGCAGGCTAGGCGTCAAATCCATGTTCCACAACGCTTGCGACATTGCTTTTGGTTCGCGGGTGGTGCCATCCTGCTGGCGATGATTGCCCTCCGTCCCCTGATGATGGCCACTGCACTTGCGGCCACCCTGCCCACGATGCTGTCCGCGACGGGATGCGCCCGGGATGCAATGCTGGTGTTTGACGGCTCGGCATCCATGGATGAGCTCAGCTTCGATGTCTCGCGCAAGACCCGGATCGTGGATGCCCGCACGGCGCTGCGGGATGCCCTGCCCGACATCACACCGTTTCGCCGGGTTGGTCTGCTGACCTACGGGCCCGGTGCAAGTGCCGACAGTTGCGCCAATATCGACCTGCGCTTTGGTCCACGGGCCGATGCGGCAGCCGCCATTGTGGATCAGATCGACACCCTGCAACCCAAAGGGCTGACAGCGCTGGCCGCGTCCGTCCGGGCCGCCGCCGATGCGCTCGATCACCGCAACCGGTCGGGTATCGTCGTGTTGGTCACGGACGGCAACGAAACCTGCGGCGGGCGCCCCTGCGCCCTGGGCACCGCGCTCGCCCAAGAGGCAACGGACCTGACCGTGCATGTCATCGGGTTCCAGGTGGTCGTGGACTTCTTCAGCTGGGACAACCCCGAGCAGGTGGATGTGGGCGCAGGCAACACGGTCGCCAAATGCCTCGCGGATCGGACCGGCGGGCTCTATGTCTCAACGGATACGGTGGACGAGTTGGCGGACGCACTGCGCGCAACATTGGGCTGTGCATTGATTGGGGCTGCAACTCCGACACCTGCTCCGTTCAGTCTCTTGGAAACATCACCCGTCTCACGCCGTCAGACATGAACCGCCTCTAACGGGCAACCTGCCCTCAAGCGACGGAACTATAGGGGTGATGCCCTTCCAGTAAATCGCACGTCCCTGCGCCTACTCCACCCAAACGGGAAGGTATGGAAAACCGGACTGGCACAAAATGCGCGGGTCGGGCCTACTCCCCCCATAACACTTCAGCCGAACCACATTATCGGCATCCGCAATTTATTTTTTAAGGAGCCGCGCCCGGTCAAACCGGGCGCGCATTTCAGGACACCTACGGTATTGTTTGACGTCATCTTTCAGGATCCCAACCTGCTATGGCTGATCGGGATCGCATCCGCATTGCTCAGCACCTATGCCTATCTGCCCTATGTCTTCGACACCCTGTCGGGTCGGACACGGCCGCAACGCGCGTCATGGATGATCTGGTCTGTTTTGGGCAGCATCGCGCTGGCGTCCCAGATCTACGAGGGGGCCAGCGCATCGCTGTGGTTCGCAGCCATACAGGTGGGCGGCACGGTCCTGATTTTCCTTCTGTCGCTCAAGCACGGAACGGGTGGCTTCCTGAACCGCTCAGATGCCTGCGTGCTGGCCGCAGCCGCCGTGGGCGTGCTGGCCTGGGCGCTGACCGAAACAGCTGTCTACGCCTTGGCCATCACGATCACGATTTCCATGATGGGCGGGGCCATCACGGTGGCCAAGGCCTTTCGCACCCCCGAGACCGAAACACTGACCACGTGGTCGGCGTCCTTTATTGCGGCCACGCTCGCCATTGTCGCCGTGGGTGGTCTGGACTGGGTGCTGCTGGCCTATCCGCTGTACCTTTGGGTCCTGAACGGGGCCATTGTCCTGGCCATCCTGCTGGGGCGTGCCCATCAGGCGCGTGCACCAATCTTTGTCCCACGCCATACGAAAAACGCCGCGCAGGTCCTGCGCGGCGTCTAAGTTCAGTAGGATCTTGCGATCCGTCCGGGGCGTTTAGCCCTTCTCTTCGATGATCTCGACCATGTGAGGGATCGAGTTGATCATGCCGCGCACGGAAGGTGTGTCTTCCAACTCGCGGGTTTTGTGCATCTTGTTCAAGCCCAGGCCGATCAGGGTCGCGCGTTGTTTCGCGGGACGACGGATGGGGGAGCCGATCTGCTTGACGACGATTGTCTTAGCCATGGAACTCAGGCCTCCTCGGTTGCCGCTTCGGCAGCGGGTGCTTCATCGCGCTTGGGCAGGATGTCCGAGACTTTCTTGCCACGACGCTGCGCAACACCACGGGGCGACTGCTCTTTGCGCAGGCCGTCCATTGTGGCGCGGATCATGTTGTAGGGGTTCTGCGAGCCGATGGATTTGGACACAACGTCCTTCACACCCAGCATTTCAAACACGGCACGCATCGGACCACCGGCGATGATACCAGTACCCTCAGGGGCGGTGCGCATGACGACCTTGCCGGCGCCGTGGCGACCTTCCATGTCGTGGTGCAGCGTCCGACCTTCGCGCAGTTGCACGCGGATCATCTGGCGCTTGGCTTGCTCGGTGGCTTTGCGAATGGCCTCGGGGACCTCTTTCGCTTTACCTTTGCCGAAGCCGACGCGGCCCTTCTGGTCGCCAACAACGACGAGTGCGGCGAAACCAAAGCGCTTACCACCCTTCACGGTTTTCGACACACGGTTGATCGCAACCAGGCGATCTGCAAATTCCGGTGCCTCGTCGCGGTCGCGACGGTTGCCCCGGCGGTTATCACGTTCTGCCATCAGAACATCCTTTGAATTGGTGGCTTGCGCCAGTTTACTCAATCCTGGTGGACCGGAATGGTCCCCGGATCATCGGAGGGGCGTCGCCGCCCCTCTCAGGGTCTTAGATCTTCAGACCGCCTTCACGCGCAGCGTCGGCCAGAGCCTTCACCTTGCCATGAAAGAGGAAACCACCGCGGTCGAAATATGCTTCGTCCACGCCAGCTTTCTTCGCGCGCTCGGCAATCGCGGTGCCCACCTTGGTGGCGGCTTCCACGTTGTTCTTGCCCACGACGCCCAGATCCTTTTCCAGGGTCGAAGCCGAGGCCAGGGTCACGCCGTTCACATCGTCGATCAGCTGCACGCTGATGTTCTTGTTGGAACGGTGCACGCTCAGGCGGGGACGCCCGGCGTTGACCTTGCGAAGTTTGTTCCGGACGCGCAGGCGGCGCTTGAGGAACAGGGTCCGTTTGCTGTTTGCCATCTGTCTGGTCCTTACTTCTTCTTGCCTTCCTTGCGGAAGATGAACTCGCCCTTGTAGCGGATGCCTTTGCCCTTGTAGGGCTCGGGCTTGCGCCACTCGCGGATTTTCGCGGCCACTTCGCCGACCTGCTGCTGGTCGATACCTTCGACAACAATCTCGGTCTGCTTGGGCGCGGTCACTGTGACACCCTCGGGTGCTACGAAATCCACATCGTGGGACAGACCAAGGTTCAGTTTCAGGGTGTTGCCCTGCATCTGCGCCCGGTAACCCACACCTTGGATCTCCAGCTCTTTCTTGAACCCGTCGGTCACCCCGGTCACGCAGTTCTGCACCTGCGTGCGGGACATGCCCCACTGCTGGCGCGCGCGCTTGGACTTGCCGCGGGGCACGATGGTAACGACGTTGTCCTCAACATTGAGGGTCACGTCGTCGGTTGCGGTGAAGCTGCGGGTCCCCTTGGGGCCTTTCACTTCGATCGTCTGACCGGAGACGGATGCGGAAACACCCGAGGGCAGATCGACCGGTTTTTTACCAATACGAGACATCTGCTGTTCTCCTTAGAAGATCGTGCAAAGCACTTCGCCGCCAACATTCTGGCTGCGTGCGTTTGCATCCGACATCACGCCCTTGGAGGTGGAGACAATCGACACACCCAGACCCTGACGGACCTGCGGGATGTCGCCCACACCCATGTACACACGACGGCCGGGCTTGGACACGCGCTTAAGCTCGCGGATCACAGGCTCGCCTTCATAGTACTTGAGGCTGATTTCGATGGCCGGGTGGCCGTTGGCACCGGTGGTTTCTTCGAAGCCACGGATGTAACCCTCGTCCGCCAGCACTTCCAGCACGCGCACACGCAGTTTGGACGCAGGCGTCTCAACCACGGATTTGCCACGCATTTGGCTGTTACGGATGCGGGTGAGCATATCGCCGATAGGATCGTTCATAACTTATCTCTCCCTTACCAGCTCGATTTCACCATGCCGGGGATCTGGCCTTGCGAGCCAAGGTCCCGCAGCGCGATCCGGCTGATCTTCAGCTTGCGATAATACGCATGCGGACGACCGGTCAGCTGGCAGCGGTTGTGAAGGCGCGTGGCCGAGCTGTTGCGGGGCAGTTTTGCCAGCTTCAGCGAGGCGCGGAAACGCTCTTCCATCGGTTTGGTTTCGTCGCTGATGATTGCTTTGAGCTCGGCACGCTTTGCGGCGTACTTTTTCACCAGCTTCTCGCGCTTCACTTCGCGCGCGATCATGGATTTTTTAGCCATATCTTTTTCCTCTGCGCTTACGAGTTGAAGGGCATGTTGAAATGCTTCAGCAAGGATTTTGCCTCGGCATCGGTTTCGGCAGTCGTGGTGATCACGATGTCCATCCCCCAAGTTTCGTCGACCTTGTCGAAGTCGATCTCGGGGAAGACGATGTGCTCTTTCATGCCCATGGCATAGTTGCCACGGCCATCAAAGGAGCTACCGGACACGCCGCGGAAGTCGCGGACGCGGGGCAGCGCGATGGTGACCAGACGGTCCAGGAATTCATACATGCGGTCGCCGCGCAGGGTGACTTTGGCACCCAAGGGCATGTCCTCACGCACCCGGAAACCCGCGATGGATTTCTTGGCTTTCGTGGTCAATGCCTTTTGACCGGCGATGGCGGTCAGGTCTTCCTGTGCGGATTTGGCTTTCTTGCTGTCACGGACAGCTTCAGCACCGCAACCGATGTTCAGAACGATCTTGTCCAGACGCGGGATCTGCATGTCGTTCTTGTAGCCGAATTCCTCTTTCATGGCAGCGCGGATGCTGTCCTTGAACTGGGCCTTCAGGCGCGGGGTGTAGTTTGCTGTGTCAAGCATCAGATCACGTCCCCTGTTGTCTTGGCAAAGCGCACTTTCTTGTCGCCGTCCATTTTGAAACCAACGCGGGTGGGTTTGCCATTCGCGTCCAGCAGGGCCAGGTTGCTCAGGTCGACAGGCATCGCTTTGGGGATGCGGCCGCCTTGGCTTTCCTGGCTTTGACGTGTGGCGCGGATCGCGATGTTCACACCATCAACGACTGCTTTGTTGGCAGATGGGTTCACGGAAGAAATGGTGCCTTCCTTGCCCTTGTCCTTGCCCGTAAGCACGACGACCTTGTCGCCTTTTTTCAGTTTCGCAGCCATCAGAGCACCTCCGGAGCAAGCGAGATGATTTTCATGAAGTTCTTGCCGCGCAGCTCACGAACGACGGGCCCAAAGATACGGGTGCCGACGGGCTCGTTGTTGTTATTCAGAATAACAGCTGCGTTGCGGTCGAAGCGGATGGCGGTGCCATCTTCACGACGCACTTCTTTGGCGGTGCGTACGACGACGGCCTTGCGGACGTCACCTTTCTTTACGCGACCACGTGGGATGGCTTCCTTGACCGACACGACAATGACGTCGCCGACGGATGCGTATTTACGCTTGGAACCACCCAGAACCTTGATGCACTGAACGCGGCGCGCGCCGCTGTTGTCAGCAACATCCAGGTTTGTCTGCATCTGGATCATTTGGTGTCTCCCGACCTTTGGGGGGCTGATGCGTTCGCCTGATCCCCAGGGTTTCGATTAATGCGCGAAAGCGCTGGGGGCTTAGGCCTCCAGCACCTCCCAGCGTTTTGTCTTCGATTTCGGCGCGCATTCAATGATGCGAACGGTGTCACCGACCTTGAAGGCATTCTGTTCATCGTGCGCCCGGTACTTCTTGGACTTACGAATGGTCTTTTTCAGAACCGGGTGCGTAAAGCGGCGCTCGACGGACACGGTGACTGTTTGTGCGTTTGCGTCGGAGGTCACGACGCCAGACAGGATACGCTTAGGCATTTCGTGCTCTCCTTATTCGGCCGCTTTGGCGGCTTGTTCGTTGAGGATCGTCTTGACGCGCGCAGCGTCACGACGGACCGATCGCAGACGCGCCGGGTTCTCAAGCTGACCTGTGGCCTGCTGGAAACGCAGGTTAAAGGCTTCTTTCTTCAGATTTGCCAGCTCATCACGCAGCTGGTCCGGGGTTTTATCCCGAAGTTCCTGGGCGTTCATCGCCATTTTCCTTTTCAACATCACGAGGGTGCCGCCAAAGACGTGACACCGATTCCCGTGGAGTGGGTGAATAGAGAGGCCGTATAGGACCATTGATCAACGCTGGCAAGCGCCTGACGAAGGATTTTCCGGAGTATTGACCGTTGATCCATTCTCGTCATGGTGTTTACGTTGACACACATCACGTCAAGGAGCGGGCCTTGTCCAGTCGTATTGCATTTGTACTTTTGATTTTGAGCACCTTACCAGCCCATGCCGATGTCTGGTCTTTTGAAACACCGTCCGAGAATATTCAGTGTTCGGTCGGGCAGGAAGTGAACTTTTCCGACATCTATTGCACCATCATCGAACGCGGCGGCCCCTTGGCGCACCCACGCCCGTCTGGCTGCACCGCGTCAGGGTGGGGACACATCTTCCTGATGGGCAATCGCGGACCGGTATCGATGGATTGTCGCCCTCTGGATCGAAACAGAGACGCACAGTCACAGGCCGACTACGGTGTAACGGGAACGTTCGGCGGCATCACCTGCACCTCCGAACGGACGGGCCTGACCTGCCGCAACGAGGACGGGCACGGATTTTTCCTGTCACGCAGGTCGCAACAGGTCTTTTGAGCCTCTCGCGTTCATGCCTTGGCCGCGGTAGAAGCCGGGCATGAGCACAATCACATCCCTCTTCACCACCCGTCTCTATCACGCGCGCCTCTCCGAATTTGACCCCAAGGTCGACCCGGACGAGCTGGAACAACACTGCTACGCCATCGCCGAGGATGACGAGGCAGGCCACGACTGGTGTGAGGCCGAAGGCTATCCCGGCTACACCTCCTATGCCTCGCTCGACGACCTGCCCTGGCGCTTCCCAATCTTCGCCGATCTGGTCAAGGCGCTCGACGCACACGTCGCGGCGTTCGCCAAGGAACTGGCCTTCGATCTGGGCGACAAGGCCCTGAAGCTCGACAGCATCTGGATCAACATCCTGCCCGAGGGCGGCATCCACACCGGTCACATCCACCCCCACTCCGTCATCTCCGGCACGACCTACGTGGCGATGCCCGACGGCACCAGCGCGCTGAAACTCGAAGACCCGCGCCTGCCAATGATGATGGCCTCACCGGGCCGCACCAAGGACGCGCCCGAGGATTTGCAGCAGTTCCACTACGCCAAACCATCCGTGGGCGATGTGCTGCTCTGGGAAAGCTGGCTGCGGCACGAGGTGCCCATGAATATGGCCGAGGACGAACGCGTGTCGGTCAGCTTCAACTACGGCTGGGAATAGGATCACGAAACTGTCAGCCCAAATCCCGCACATGCGCTGGCCGCAACCGTAGGTCGAGCATATCCTCCGACAAGCAACACATTACATTGTTTTCGAAGGACGACCTTTATGCCCCTATCGCGCTTTGCCCTGTCAACAACAGCCCTGCTTGTTTCACCCGCCCTGCTTCTCGCAGAAGATGCTCCCGTCAGCGATGACGTGATCGCCGCCCAACGCGCAGCCCTGGCAGCCGAGACTGCGGGCAAGGGGTACGGCCCACAGGCACCGCGCGACCTCAACACGCTGACCGGCAACAATGCCCGCACATTCGAGACCGCGCCCGCACACACACAAATGAACCTGTGCAACATCCACTTCCACGAAGGGGCCGAGCATTCGGGCGGTGAATTCACCACCTATATCGGCAACGGCGATGGCAAGGGCTACAACACCGGCTTTGCTTATGACGGCGAACTGACCGAGGCCGAACTGGCCCCCGTCGACTACCCCGTCGGACCGGTGGGCAAGAACGGCGCGCTGGAACCGGGCGACACGATCGAAGTCCACTACGTCCACACCACGGCGCTGGTCGAACCCGGCCCCACCCTCGCCTCCTGCCTGAGCGAGGCGATCATCAACCCGCAGCTGCGCGTGGAAACGCAGGTGTTCGTGCTGGTGAATGACGAAACCGCCGCCGATTTCGTGGACCTGACCGAGGTCGGCATGGTGGACGGCTACCATCAGGCGCTGAACATCCCCTCCGATACCGGCACGCCCATCACCTATGCCGGGTCAACCACCGGCCCCAGCTACAACGAGAAAGGCTCGCCCATCCAGGTGTCCTGGAGCATCCGACCCCAAGTGCAAAAGGTCCATATCGGCAGCATCGCGGCATGGTTTGCGGACAATATCTTTGATGAGCGCAAAGGGCACGGCGTGCGCAATCTGGTGATCAACCCGGACCTGATCTCGAACATCGACAGTTAAGGTTGGGATGGCGGACCACAGGTCCGCCTTACTTTCTGTAGCGCGGTTTTGGGATAACCTGTCCTGCAATGCGCATGCGGTCCATACTGGCAGCACGGCCGCACGTTGCAGAGAAAAACGATCCGTACCGTCGAACCTTGGATGGAAGTGATCGGCGAACCGGAATGCATCCATGGCCGATGCTGAATCCCGTAAGTGCCCTATTTCGGCGTCTCGGCTGCCTTCTTGGCCGCCTTTTCCTCTTTCGTCAGTTTGTTGCCCCACTGATTGTTGGACAGGCCCAGCCCGTCCGGCATCGGCTTGGTCTTGCCCTTTTTGACCTCCCCGCCCTTGTCGAGGAACGCTTTGATCAGGTCTTCGTCGGTGGTCGGCTTGGGGACGTGTTTCATGGTCTGAGCCTCTCGATGCTGTTGAGAACACCTTAACGGCATCGCGGCGGATAGCTACCGCCAGACTGAGGAAACATTTTCTGTTCACATAGCGATGCGACGAACGCCAAAGGGAAGGTGGATTTAAGAGCCGACCAAGTGACAGTTTCAGCCGAGCATGTGCAGAAACCGAGGGATGATCGGCCACAATGTACCAAGCCGCGCCACCGACAGGCCACGGTCTGTCGATCCCAGTGATGCGCTGTCGTTTCCACGTTTTCAGACATGTATGCGAAAAACTCTATTCATCGCAGCACCAAGCCCCGCCATCGGCAGGCCACGGTCTGTCGACCCAACCTCTGTTCTGCAACGCTTTATGGCAGCCAAGCACATCTTCGATCCGAGCGACGCGCTGACATCACCCAATCGACAGGCCCGGGCGTGGCCTGTCCCTTCTCGGCAGATTTGGCGCTGCCAAATCACCTGTCAGGCTATGGATGGCGCGGCGGCCTTGATTCCGCGCTGGGATGAAGGCGCAAATGTGGCATTAAGGCAGTAGCGATTACGATAAGGATCAATCGCTGTTGCACTCTTTTCTCTTTCTGCTCACGTTAGGCGTAGACATCGTATTTAGATTTGAATGTATTTGTATTTTGCGTTTCAGTCAGTAAATGCGTCAGCATCTAATTAATGAAGGAAATATTTTTTGGAAGTTTTATTGATCATTCCTGTTTTAGGTGCGCTCTTTTGGGGTACACTTAGATTATATCGTCAAGGGCAGGTCGATGATACACCTTCAGCGCCGGCACCGACGAAACGTGCCCACATTTCAGCGAAACCAACCAAACAGAAACCTTCTCGCCCAATACGCGTAACATCGGGCGTTGAACATAATCCTCCTCCAGAAATCCCTGCATCTCGTCAGCTTAATGGCAAAGCTTACGTCATCGACGGTGACACAATTGTCGTTCAAAAAATCAAGGTGCGTTTAGCAGGTATTGACGCACCCGAGCTTGATCAGCCTTGGGGGCAAAAATCAAAGTGGGAAATGGTCAAGATTTGCAAAGGTCAAAATATCCGCGTCGAGTTGACCGGAGACACGTCTTATGACCGGCTGATTGGCACATGTTACTTGCCAGATGGCCGAGATATCGGTGCGGAAATCATCAAGGCCGGTTTGGCTTTGGACGGTGGTCATTTTTCTAAAGGTAAGTACCGCCACTTAGAGCCGGACGGCATCCGCAAAAAACTACGCAACTATGGAAGATGGCGCTAAATCTCCCAAAGAACAAAAACCCGACGCTCTCACCCTGGGCTCTGAATTCTCACCGTAGAGCGGGCTTCATCCCGCCACCACGTCACAAAACGTCCGGAGCAATTACGAGCGCCTTGATCGGCAGCTTCAAACGAACAACCCAAGCTCAGGTCAATCCAGCCACAACCAGTTTTCGTTGGACCTTATCCGCTTCTCCAGCTCGTCCCAACGCGCGGTGTACTCGCCCTCCAAATCAATTCGCCGCGCAAAACAAACGTCCTCCAGAAGCTCACTCTTTTTATCAATCGTGGCTATCAACCCTGAGGGCCATTCATGATCCAACAGGTCAAAATCCTCCAACATGAACTTCAGCAAAAATCGACGAATGTCTTCGTCCTTTGGCGCAAGCCTGAAACTCTCCTTCAGAAAGTCCGTTCTATGGGTCTCCGGATCGCCCACGTGCAACAGGTTCTGGTACAGTCGCCCCAGCCAAAACGCTCCCCTGGGATTGCCAGCACTGCGCCAACGAACAAGTGTCGGATAAACGAGCTCAGCAAAAATCTCGTGTCGGATCCTGTCGCAATCCACCGGAAGCCGCGTCAAATACGCATGAACCCAACGGCCAATTTCGTCCGATGACTGAAAGCTATCGATGAACAGGCCAATGCTGGTCTTTGCACGATCCTTGAAACCGGCTTCCAGATTTTGCGAATACTCATGCCAGTGGCGAAGTTCTATATCCAGATAAAACATCGCTGAACACAAAAAGAAAACCCCCGACACTCTCGTGCTGGGGGTTCTCAATTTCTAACGTGTGCCACCCTCATGCATTTGCCTTTGGCAAATACCCTGCCGCGCACTCAGAGAAGATTTACCAATCTTCTCTGACAATCACGCGTGTCTTGATCGGCAGCTTCATCGCCGCCAGACGCAACGCTTCGCGGGCCACATCATCATTCACACCGTCGATCTCGAACATCACGCGGCCGGGTTTGACCTTGGCCGCCCAACGGTCGACCGAGCCCTTACCTTTACCCATCCGCACTTCGATCGGCTTGGCGGTCACTGGCACATCAGGGAATATCCGGATCCAGACCCGGCCCTGACGTTTCATGTGACGCGTCATCGCACGACGTGCAGCTTCGATCTGACGGGCGGTGACCCGCTCGGGCTGCAGCGCCTTCAGGCCGTAGGTGCCAAAGTTCAGGTCGGACCCGCCCTTTGCCTTGCCCTTGATCGAGCCTTTGAACTGCTTACGGAACTTCGTACGCTTTGGTTGAAGCATCTCTACTCTCCTTTAGCGACGGCCACCGGCACCACGTGGGGCCGGACCGTCCTGGAGTTCTTGTGCCTTGCGGTCACGCGCAGCGGGGTCGTGTTCCATGATCTCGCCTTTGAAGATCCAGGTCTTGATCCCGATGATGCCATAGGCGGTTTCGGCCTCGACATGTGCGTAATCGATGTCGGCACGCAGGGTGTGAAGGGGCACACGGCCCTCACGGTACCACTCGGTGCGGGCAATCTCTGCCCCACCCAGACGACCAGCAACGTTCACGCGGATGCCCAGGGCACCCATACGCATGGCGTTCTGCACGGCGCGCTTCATGGCACGACGGAAGGACACACGACGTTCCAGCTGCTGCGCGATGGACTCGCCCACGAGGGCTGCGTCCAGCTCGGGCTTGCGCACTTCAACGATGTTGAGGTGCAACTCGCTGTCGGTCAGCTTGGCCAGCTTCTTGCGCAGGCCTTCGATGTCCGCACCTTTCTTGCCGATGATGACACCAGGACGTGCTGTGTGGATCGTCACGCGGCACTTCTTGTGTGGACGCTCGATGATCACGCGAGCCACACCGGCCTGCTTGCACTCGGTCTTGATGAACTCACGGATTTTCAGATCTTCCAGCAGAAGATCACCGTAATCCTTGGTGTCGGCATACCAGCGGCTGTCCCAGGTGCGGTTCACCTGCAGGCGCATGCCAATCGGATTGACTTTGTTACCCATCAGGCTTGCTCCTCGACTTGACGCACTTTGATCGTGATTTCAGCGAACGGCTTCATGATCTTGCCGAAACGGCCGCGCGCCCGGGGGCGCCCACGCTTCATGGTCAGGTTCTTGCCAACCCAGGCTTCCGCGACGATCAGCTCGTCAACGTCCAGGTTGTGGTTGTTTTCAGCATTGGCGATGGCCGATTGCAGGCACTTCTTGACGTCCTGCGCGATCCGCTTTTTCGAGAAGGTCAGGTCCGTCAGGGCCTTGTCGACTTTCTTGCCACGGATCATCTGGGCAACCAGGTTCAGCTTCTGCGGAGACGTGCGCAACATGCGCGTCTTCGCCATCGCCTCGTTGTCCGCCACGCGGCGTGGATTCTTATCCTTGCTCATTTGCGTTTCGCCTTTTTGTCAGCGGCGTGACCGTAATAGGTCCGCGTGGGCGAATATTCCCCGAACTTCTGGCCGATCATCTCTTCGGACACGTTCACGGGAATATGCTTGTGGCCGTTATACACACCAAAGGTCAGACCCACGAACTGGGGCAGAATGGTGGACCGACGGGACCAGATCTTGATGACTTCGTTGCGACCGCTCTCGCGTGCCGCTTCCGCTTTCTTCAGCACATAGCTGTCGACAAACGGGCCTTTCCAGACTGAACGAGACATATCTTAACGCCCCTTCTTCTTGGCGTGACGCGAGCGGATGATCAGCTTTTGCGACGCTTTGTTCTTGTTGCGGGTACGGGCACCCTTGGTCGGCTTGCCCCATGGGGACACAGGGTGACGACCACCCGAGGTCCGGCCTTCACCACCACCATGGGGGTGATCGATCGGGTTCATAACGACACCACGCACAGACGGGCGAATGCCCTTGTGACGCATGCGGCCCGCTTTACCGTAGTTCTGGTTGCTGTTGTCGGGGTTCGACACGGCACCCACGGTGGCCTTGCACTCCTGGCGGACCAGACGCAGCTCGCCCGAGGACAGGCGGATCTGAGCATAACCACCATCGCGACCCACGAACTGGGCGTAAGTACCAGCGGCACGCGCGATCTGACCACCCTTGCCGGGCTTCAGTTCGATGTTGTGTACGATTGTCCCGATGGGCATCCCCGAGAACGGCATGGTGTTGCCGGGCTTGATGTCTGCCTTCATGCTCGAGATGATCTTGTCCCCGACGGCCAGACGCTGCGGAGCGAGAACATATGCCTGCTCGCCGTCTTCGTATTTCACCAGCGCGATAAACGCGGTCCGGTTGGGGTCATATTCGATGCGTTCGACCGTGGCCGCCACATCCATCTTGTTCCGACGAAAATCGACGATCCGATACAGACGCTTTGCGCCCCCGCCTTTGCGGCGCATCGTGATCCGTCCGGTGTTGTTGCGGCCACCATTCTTGGTGAGACCTTCGGTCAGCGCCTTGACGGGGCGCCCCTTCCACAGCTCCGAACGGTCGATCAGAACCAGCCCACGCTGGCCCGGCGTCGTCGGCTTATACGACTTGAGTGCCATGTTACTGTCTTCCGTTTTGCTAAACGACGGTCGGCTCAAAGCCACCGCCTATGGTTATAGGCCCCCGAAGGTGCCCGGATAGTCTGCCCGCAGGGTGGGCTTCAGCCCGCCAAACGAACAACAGCAAAGCCCCGGACGAATCCGGGGCCTTGCGGATGGGGTCTGTTACGGCAGGCAATGGGTGGGGTCAACCCGTAGGGTGGGCATTCTGCCCACCATCCAACGCACACAACTGGGCGAACCCGGAGCCGGACGCGCGCCTGCCCCCTCTCGGCAGATTGTCCACAGGACAATCGCCTGCCGGGCAATGGTGGGCTGGCGCAACACCATCTGAACGACACACTTTATGGCAGCCAAGCACATCCCCAGATGTCCACGGGCAGCGCACGGGTGACATAGCGCCAGCCCGCCAGGACGGTCAGGCGCTCGCCCGGCGCCTGCGGCTTGATTCCGGGCGGGTGCGATCATTCAGAAACGTCCGCACTGCGGGACTTTTGTACCAACAACAGTTTGACTATGATCCCACTATGAAGATGCTTTACTACTCTGCAATCTTGTTCGCCATAATTTGTCTTTCTTTGGCGGCATTGAACACTTACGACTTCTTGTATCGCGATGATTTACCTTGGAAAGAGGGTGATTTCAAAGCGGTCATGTTGCTTTGCATTGGAGGCGTAACCGTCTTCAGTTTGATCGCATTGCTGTTGCGCCATGCGGTAGAAATCAAAAACTGAGCAAGTATAGGTAAGGGCTCGAAGCGGTAATCAACGCGCCCCCTATAGCTGGCCCGAAACAAAAAAAACGACTGTTTACGCGGCCAGAGCTTTCAATTTTCGTTGTAGCGTGGGACCAACCCCGCTGCGAGTCACAGCCCGGTCGTCATGTCGATTGTGTTGCCTACTTCCAGTGTTACCTAGGTCTTCTTCACGTCCTTCCGCTTGCCCACCTTACCGCGGAAACGCTGCGCCCCCAAACGGTCCAGATCAATTCCCTCCCTCCACAAACCCGCTACTCTGCCCGCAGACCTCCCACTAAAGGACACCCCATGACCGCCGCCCTAGCGGCCTGCAACTCTGTCGCCGCCCAAGCGTGGATGGAGATCACAACCGAATGCACGCGCTTTGCCATGAACCGGGTGCAAAAGGACTTCGCCGCGCAGCCCTTCAAAATGCGCCTTGGCTTCGTCCGGTTTACCCGCTGCAATAGCCAGCAAACCACCCACGGCACAAAACCCGATCGGGAACATCGTGAAGACACCAAATCCAAAGGCGTGATACATCAATCCTGCTGCTGCCAGCAGAAACAATCCCCCCCACAATGCCCTGATCTTCGCCATGGCACCTCCGGCGATGGCCAGCAATGGGGCGACAAAGCTGCTGATGCGCACCAGTTGTTCATTGTCAAAGGTGCCAAACACCTCCCCGACCTCACCGTGGGCACGCACAACCTCGCTATAGCCATAGCCGAAAAAGCCGACGACCATCGCGATCAATCCACCAATGATCCCAAGCACAAGCGCTGCATTCCGCATAGTGTTCCCATCTCCAAACTGTACCGGAGTGATATATACTTCCGTCAGGCAAACAAAAGCCACGGCCGCATACCCTGCTTGCGCCTTCCCAACGCCGGCCGTGCGCGGTTGGACACCTGCACCCATCAGTGACCAGCTTTGAATTGGGCTTGGTTGGCGGCTTGCGAACCGACCGAGGCCGTGAGCTTGCCCCCTCGCACAGCCAACAGATCGCGCCAAAACGATCCAGATCAATGCGCCCCCCCACAAACCCGCTACACTGTGCCCATACCTTGCAGCAAAGGACACCCCATGCCCAAATCCACACCGCCCAAGATCAGCCCCGCCCCCATGGCCGCCGCCTTGACGGCCTTCAACCCGGCCACCGCGCAAGCGTGGATGGAGATCACAACCGAATGCACCCGCTTTGCCATGGACCGGGTGCAAAAGGACTTCGCCGCGCAGCGCGCCATGATGGCCTGCACGTCTCCCACCGAACTGATGACGCTGCAATCCAGCTATTGCCGGGACGCGGCACAGGAATACGCGGATCAGGCCACCCGAATGGTCGAAATGATGACCAAAGCCACCGCACAGGTGACCGAAGGCATCGCCTCCCCCACCTCTCGCAAATATGACGACATCCCGCTCTGAGATCAGGCCCCCGCCTGTCCCAAGGCCCGCGCGTTCCCCTGCGCCATAGGGCGGGGTTCACCCCGCCTCGCCCGGGCCAATGCTCCATCGGACGTCAATCACCGAGGTGTCCGCAGCCCCCTGCGTCCAGCCCCAAACCGTTAAAACTCCCCTAACCCGCCGCTGTAACCCATTGATTTCGCGTCACCCACTTTCTGTCCCAGCATGGGACACGAAAAAACCCCGACCGCTCACGCAGCCGGGGTTCCCATTTTTCCGTAGGGTGGGCAATCTGCCCACCACCGATCAAAGACCGGTCGATACGTCGATCGTGTTGCCTTCTTCCAGCGTCACATAGGCCTTTTTCACGTCCTTCCGCTTGCCCAACTGGCCGCGGAAACGCTTGACCTTACCCTTGGTGATGGTCGTGTTCACGGCCTTCACCTTCACACCAAAGAGCGCCTCAACGGCCTCCTTGATCATGGGCTTGTTGCTGTCCATCGCCACTTCAAAGACCACCGCGCCGTTCTCGGACGTCATGGTCGCCTTTTCCGTGATGATCGGCTTGCGGATCACGTCGTAATGTTCTGCCTTGGCACTCATTTCAAACGAGCCTCCAGTGCTTCGACACCCGCTTTCGTGATCACCAGGATGTCACGCTTCAGGATGTCATATACGTTTGCACCCATCGTCGGCAGGATATCCAGACCTTCGATGTTGCGCGATGCTTTCAGGAAGTCTTCGTTGACCGAAGCCCCGTCAATCACCAGCGCACGCTTCCAGCCCAGGTCCTTGACCTGCTTGGCCAGAGCGGCGGTTTTGCCAGCCGATGCTGCATCCTCGATGATCACCAGCTCGCCTGCCTTGGCCTTCGCCGACAGAGCGTGCTTGAGACCAAGCTTGCGGAACTTCTTGGGCAGGTCGTGGCCGTGCGAACGTGGCGTTGGACCCTTGTAGATACCACCCTTGCGGAAGATCGGCGCATTGCGGTCACCATGGCGTGCGCCGCCGGTGCCCTTCTGGCGATAGATCTTCTTGGTCGAGTAGCTGGTTTCCGAGCGCGTCTTGACCTTGTGGGTGCCAGCTTGCGCGTTGTTGCGCTGCCAGCGGACCATGCGGTGCAGAATATCGGCGCGGGGCTCAAGACCGAACAGGTCCTCGCTCAGCTCGACAGATCCGGCTTTGCCGCCGTCCAGTTTGATCACGTCAAGTTTCATGCTTCACCACCTTCCGCGGGAGCTTCTTCCGCCGGTGCTTCGGTTACAGCCGCCGATTTCAGCGCAGCCGGAAACGGCACGCCATCGGGCAGTTTCTTCTTCACGGCATCCTTGACCGTCACCCAGCCGCCTTTGGAGCCAGGTACAGCGCCCTTGATCATGATCAGGCCGCGATCTGCGTCCGTCTTCACGACTTCCAGGTTCTGAGTGGTCACGCGGGCCGCACCCATGTGGCCAGCCATCTTCTTGCCTTTGAACACCTTGCCGGGGTCCTGACATTGGCCGGTCGAGCCGTGCGAACGGTGGCTGATCGACACGCCGTGCGAGGCGCGCAGACCACCGAAGTTGTGGCGTTTCATGGCACCGGCAAAGCCTTTACCGATGGATGTGCCGGATACGTCGACCTTCTGACCTTCCAGGAAATGCTCGGCCGAGATTTCCTCGCCCACACCAATCAGGTTGTCTTCAGTGACGCGAAACTCAACGAGCTTTCGCTTGGGTTCGACCTTCTGGGCTGCAAAGTGACCGCGCATCGCCTTCGAGACGCGCTTTACTTTGGGGCTGCCGGCACCAAGGGTCACGGCCGTGTAGCCATCCTTGTCCGAGGTCCGGTTGCCCACAACCTGCAGACCGTCCAGTTGAAGAACGGTCACAGGGATCTGCTTGCCGTCTTCCATGAACAGCCGGGTCATACCGACTTTTTTTGCGAGAATTCCAGAGCGCATATTCATACCCTCCTTACGATTGCAGCTTGATCTCGACATCCACACCAGCGGCAAGGTCGAGCTTCATCAGCGCGTCCACGGTCTGGGGGGTCGGATCAACGATGTCGAGCAGACGCTTGTGCGTGCGGATCTCGAACTGGTCACGGGATTTCTTGTCAACGTGCGGACCGCGCAGAACAGTGAACTTTTCGATCTTGTTCGGCAACGGGATTGGGCCGCGCACGGACGCACCGGTACGTTTGGCGGTGTTGACGATTTCCTGTGTGGACGCATCCAGCACACGATAGTCAAACGCCTTCAGCCGAATGCGAATGTTTTGGCTTTGAATGGCCATTTTCGTGTTCCCTTACTCGGGCTTCCAACGGAGAGGAGGAGCATCGACCACCGACACCCCTCGTCGCGTCTTGTTTTTCTGTGTGGGCGGGGGTCTGACCCCGCCTCACGGGTGGCATGGCGGGATCAAACCCCGCCCTACCGCACGATTAGTCAGTGATTTTGGACACGACGCCGGCGCCGACGGTGCGGCCGCCTTCGCGGATCGCGAAGCGCAGGCCCTGCTCCATCGCGATTGGCGCGATCAGCTCAACACCAAACGATACGTTGTCGCCAGGCATCACCATCTCGGTGCCCTCAGCCAGCTGAACCGTGCCCGTCACGTCCGTTGTACGGAAGTAGAACTGCGGACGGTAGTTGGCGAAGAACGGCGTGTGACGGCCACCCTCTTCCTTGGTCAGGATGTAGGCTTCGGCCTCGAACTTCGTGTGCGGGTTCACCGAACCGGGCTTACACAGCACCTGGCCGCGCTCAACCGCTTCACGGTCGATCCCGCGCAGCAGCGCACCAATGTTGTCGCCCGCTTCACCACGGTCCAGCAGCTTGCGGAACATTTCCACGCCTGTGCAGGTCGTTTTCTGGGTGTCCTTGATGCCGACGATTTCGATCTCGTCGCCAACATTGATCACGCCACGCTCAACACGACCGGTCACAACCGTACCACGGCCAGAGATCGAGAACACGTCTTCAACCGGCATCAGGAAGGGCTGGTCAATCGCACGTTCAGGCGTCGGGATGTATTCATCCACAGCCGCCATCAGCTCACGGATCTTGTCTTCGCCGATGTTGGCGTCACGGCCTTCCATCGCCGCCAGCGCGGAACCCGCGATGATGGGCGTGTCGTCGCCGGGGTATTCATAGGTGTCCAGCAGTTCGCGGACTTCCATTTCAACCAGTTCCAGCAGCTCTTCGTCGTCGACCTGGTCCACTTTGTTCATGAACACGACGATCTTCGGGATGCCAACCTGGCGGCCCAGCAGAATGTGCTCGCGGGTCTGGGGCATCGGGCCGTCAGCCGCGTTCACAACCAGGATCGCGCCATCCATTTGCGCCGCACCGGTGATCATGTTCTTGACGTAGTCGGCGTGGCCGGGGCAGTCGACGTGGGCGTAGTGGCGCGCGTCGGTCTCGTATTCCACGTGCGCGGTCGAGATCGTGATCCCGCGCGCTTTCTCTTCCGGCGCGCCGTCAATCTGGTCGTACGCCTGGAAGTCACCAAAATACTTCGTGATCGCCGCCGTCAGCGTCGTCTTGCCATGGTCAACGTGGCCAATCGTGCCAATGTTAACGTGCGGCTTCGTACGTTCAAACTTTTCCTTTGCCATGATGGCCTCCTTTTACTTTCCCGATGCAGTCAGCTGACTGCAAATGTGTTTTCTTTCGCGGTCAAAAAATCCCCGAAAATATCGTAGTCCCGTGCGTAGATCTGCTTGATCCGATCAAGGGTCTGTCCAGAAATACTGCGTTCCTTCAGGTCCCGCCCGCCGGTTTGCTCATGCGGGATTTCAGGCAACGTCCCGATCCGTTCACGGAGCATCGTCCAAAATTCCGACAGATCAGCAGAGTCGAAAATGCGGGTGTAACGGTCAGCACGCCCGCCCAGGAAACGTTCCATCGGCAGGCTGTGATGCTTGATCTTGTCAGACAGCTCCCGATACCGGTGCAAATGCGCCACGAACGTTCCAAACGAAGGCCGCATTGTTACGCCCTTCTCATGATCTTCGTCCGTGAGGGGCAGTTTATCCAGCTCTCCCAAGTGCAGAACACGATTGGAATGGCACGACAAAAGCCGTTCGACGGGGTCACGAATGACGGCGAACACGGCATTTTTCCAGTTCACCATATCGCGGTCAAACTTGAACATGCGGGACTGATACAGGTGATGGATCTGTCGACGGCGGCTGTTGGTGAAAAAGGGTTTGAACGGGTACCCGTTCTCAATCTCGAACGCCACGTGCTTAATCGTCGTGCTGGCCCCTTTCGGGACCAACATGATCGATAATTTATATTTGTTAAGCACGACAGCCACCAAACCGTTCCCTAGCTGATCAAGCGTATTTCGCCTGGATCTCGTCGCTGATGTTCTGCGGCACGGGATCGTAGTGGTCGAATTGCATGGTAAACTGGGCGCGGCCTGACGACATCGAACGCAGTGTGTTGATGTAGCCGAACATGTTGGCCAGCGGCACCATCGCATCGATAGCGATGGCGTTGCCGCGGTTCTCCTGGCCCGACACCTGGCCCCGACGCGATGTCAGGTCACCGATGATACCACCGGTGTATTCTTCAGGCGTGATGACCTCGACCTTCATGATCGGTTCCAGCAGCTTGGCGCCAGCCTTCTTCATGCCTTCGCGCATACCCATGCGGGCCGCGATTTCAAAGGCCAGAACGCTGGAGTCAACGTCGTGGAACTTACCGTCGATCAGGGCAACCTTGAAGTCGATGACGGGGAAGCCCGCCAACGGACCACTGTCCATGACCGAGTTGATGCCTTTTTCAACACCGGGGATGTATTCCTTCGGCACGGCACCGCCAACGATACGGCTCTCGAACGAGTAACCTTCGCCGGGCTCTGTCGGGGTGATGATCATTTTCACCTCGGCAAACTGACCGGACCCACCCGACTGTTTCTTGTGGGTGTAGGTGTGCTCGACCTCGTGACCGATGGTCTCGCGATACGCCACCTGCGGTGCACCGATGTTCGCCTCAACCTTGAATTCGCGCTTCAGACGATCAACGAGGATGTCGAGGTGAAGTTCGCCCATACCCTTCATGATGGTCTGACCGCTTTCGAGGTCAGTTTCCACGCGGAAGGACGGATCTTCGGCGGCCAGACGGGCCAGCCCCTGAGACATCTTCTCCTGGTCACCCTTGGTTTTGGGCTCAACCGCGATTTCGATCACCGGATCGGGGAAGTTCATCGTTTCCAGAATGACGGGGTCATTCTTGTCGCACAGCGTGTCACCGGTTGTGGTGTTCTTCAGACCACCCAGCGCGATGATGTCACCCGCAAAGGCTTCGGTGATCTCGTCCCGGTCGTTCGAGTGCATCATCATCATACGACCAACGCGCTCGTTGTTGCCCTTGGTCGAGTTCAGCATCGAGTCGCCCTTCGACAGGGTGCCCGAATAAACGCGAACGAAGGTCAAAGAGCCCACAAAGGGGTCGTTCATGATTTTGAACGCGAGACCCGAGAACGCCATGTCATCGTCCGCACGGCGGGCAATGTTACGCTCTTCGGTTTCGTCACCGGGTTTGAAGCCCATGTAATCAACAACGTCCAGCGGGCTGGGCAGATAATCGATCACGGCGTTCAGCAGCGGTTGCACACCTTTGTTTTTAAAGGCCGAGCCACCCAGAACTGGAACAAAGTCCAGCGCCAGCGTGCCCTTGCGCAGCAGTTTGCGCAGCGTGGGAACGTCGGGTTCGTTGCCTTCAAGGTAGGCTTCCATCGCGTCGTCGTCTTGCTCGACGGCGGCTTCGATCATCTTCTCGCGCCATTCGGCGGCCATGTCAGCCAAGTCAGCGCGGATGGGCGCTTTGATCCAGGACGCGCCCAGGTCTTCACCCTGCCACAGCCACTCTTCCATGGTCACGAGGTCGATCAGACCTTCCAGCTCGGTCTCTGCACCGATCGGGATACCGACGGGCACCGCACGTGCACCAGTGCGGTCTTCGATCATGTTCACGCAGTTGAAGAAGTCAGCGCCGATCTTGTCCATCTTGTTGACGAAGACCATGCGCGGCACCTTGTAGCGGTCAGCCTGACGCCACACGGTTTCGGTCTGCGGCTCAACGCCAGCATTGGCGTCCAGAACACAGACAGCGCCGTCGAGGACCGCCAGCGAACGCTCAACTTCAATTGTGAAGTCCACGTGGCCGGGGGTGTCGATGATGTTCAGGCGGTGCTTTTCAGTTTCGGCGGTCTGGCCGTCCTCGGTGCGTTCCCAGAACGTGGTGGTCGCAGCCGACGTGATGGTGATGCCGCGTTCCTGCTCTTGCTCCATCCAGTCCATGGTGGCCGCACCATCGTGCACCTCACCGATGTTGTGGGACTTGCCTGTGTAGTACAGGATGCGTTCCGAACATGTGGTCTTGCCGGCATCGATGTGAGCCATGATGCCGAAGTTGCGGTAGCGGTCGAGCGGATATTCGCGTGCCATGGGGCTGCTTCCTCAGGGTGTCTGGATTACCAACGGTAGTGGCTGAACGCTTTGTTGGCGTCGGCCATCTTGTGCGTGTCTTCACGCTTCTTCACGGCAGTACCGCGCGACTGTACAGCGTCGAGCAGTTCACCGGCGAGGCGTTCTTCCATCGTGTTTTCGTTGCGGCCGCGGCTGGCTGTGATCAGCCAACGGATAGCCAACGCTTCGCGGCGCTCGGGACGAACTTCAACAGGCACCTGGTAGGTGGCACCACCGACGCGGCGCGAACGCACTTCGACGGACGGCTTGATGTTGTCCAGCGCTTCGTGGAACACTTCCACGGGTGCGCGCTTGATTTTGCTCTCAACGCGATCAAGCGCGTTGTAAACAATACGCTCGGCAGTCGATTTCTTTCCGTCCAGCATCATGTTGTTCATGAATTTGGTCAGCACCTTATCACCATACTTGGCGTCGGGCAGGACTTCGCGTTTCTCGGCGGCGTGACGACGTGACATCTGCTGCTCTCCTTATTTGGGGCGCTTGGCGCCGTATTTCGAACGACGTTGCTTACGATCTTTGACGCCCTGGGTATCCAGAACACCGCGCAGGATGTGGTAACGCACACCAGGAAGGTCTTTGACACGACCGCCGCGGATCAACACAACCGAGTGCTCTTGCAGGTTGTGGCTCTCGCCGGGGATGTAGCTGATGACCTCGTAACCATTGGTCAGGCGCACCTTGGCAACCTTCCGCATGGCCGAGTTCGGCTTCTTAGGTGTGGTGGTGTACACACGGGTGCACACGCCGCGCTTCTGAGGGTTGCCCTCAAGGTGCAGCGACTTCGAGCGTTTTACTTTGGGCTGCCGCGGCTTGCGGATCAGCTGTTGGATCGTTGGCATTGCAGGTTCTTTCCCCGTCTCATCAACACATGTGTCATGCGGGTCCAACCCGCGGTTTCAATTCCATCGCTGCCTGTGCGTCCACAACAGCGCAAAAACCGCAATCGCTCCTGTCGAAGGGGCGACGCGGTGGGTTTCCAGAGGATCGGGCCAATGCAGGGGCCGGATCGTGTCCACTTAAGTTTTGATTTCGGTGCCGGGGCGACCCCCTTGCCGAGATAGCGCGCGTATATGGCGAGTCTCTGAGGGTGTCAACAGGGCGGCCGACCGTGAGATAGGGCACATTGCCGAATTCCAACTCTCACGGATCGGCCCCTTTCACTGGACAGGTCCGCGAGATGGCCGCTAGACCTTGAGGCAATAGTATTTCGGACGAAAAATGAAACTCTTATCGCTTTTTGGGCTGCTCTGCCTCACCCTCACCGCTTTCACCCTACCCGCCCCGGTCGACGCCCAGCGTCTGCCCGTCGAACGCAGCATGAAACAGAACACCACCAAGCACGGCTTTGCAAAGGTCAAAGGTAATGCACGGTTGGGCAAACGCGCGCAGCGTTTCGAAGTGCGAGCAGGTGATTGTGGTTGGGACGATGGCTGGAGCGATTGCGACAATGACCGGGAACGATCCGAGCTTTACGTCAAGAAGGACTGGCGTGCGGGCACGGACCAATGGATTGGATTCTCCATCTATCTGCCGCCGGATTTCAAGACCAGTTCACGCGTCCGCACAACAGTGGGTCAGGTCAAGATGAAGGGCGGCCCGACCGGCTTTACCGGCGGCTTCCCGTCCGAGCCGGGCGTGTTCCAGATGGAGATGCTGGGCGACCGCTACTTCCTGCGTGTGCACGTGCTGTCCGGCCCGTTCGACAACGTGCGCAATGACATCAAGGACTACAACCTTGCCTCCATCCGTGAGTTGCGCGGCAAATGGACAGACTTGGTTGTGCGCGTGAACACCAAGACGGCACCCGGCACCATCGAAGTGTACAAGAACGGAACGCGTGTGGCGGCGCATAATTACAATCAGAACTATGCGCCCAAGGCGTATTACTTCAAATATGGCATCTACCGGTCTTTCGTCAGTCAGCACCGTGGACCCATGCCAACACAAGTGGTGTATTTTGACGAGGTGCGAATGGGGCGCAATTATGAAAAGGTCGCTGTCGACGCTCAACGCCGAGCAGTCGACTGAGCAAAGAGGCACAACCAGACCATGCAGATCATCGGGCTCTGCCGCTTTTCCTACCCCGCCATTGGCGGGTTCCAGGTAGGCCATGAAACGATCGAAGATCGTATGGCCTATCTCTGGGCGCGCGACCGGCTCGAAGAACGGTTCCGCCTTCTTGAAACGATGGCCCTGCCCTGCTTGCGCGCACAAACAGATCAGGATTTTGACCTTCTGATCCTGATCGGTGATCAGTTTCCCAAGGAACATCGCGACCGGTTGCATGATCTGACGTCAGACATAAAACAGGTACAGATCATAGCCGAGCCACCCCATCCCAGCCGCGAGATGTCCAAGGCATTGCTGAACAATGCCCGCCGCAACCCCTCGAACCCGTGCATCCAGTTCCGGCACGATGATGATGACGCATGTGCCGTCGACTTTATCGAGAAGCTGCGCGAGGCGGCCAAGGACGCGCGCCCCCTGACAAAGAAACACAAGACCATCGGATTGGACTGGAACCAGGGATATGTCGCCGAGGTTGGAGCAGATGGCATTTCAGCGACGCAGATCTACCGCGCGTTCTATGTGTCGGCCCTGGGGATGTACATTCAGGGGGACTGCAAGTTGACGATCCACAACTTCATGCATGAACGGATCCCGCAATTCATGCCGTGTATCACCTATGCCGACCCGGACATGTTTGTTCGCACGCACAACGGATACAATGACAGCCGTCAGAAAAAGGTCAAACCGGTGCCGGTCGACCCGCTGACACCACAGCAGGAACAACTGTTCCGAGATCGTTTTGCCGTGGATATTGACCACGTGCGCAACGTGTTCTCAGCGCGCTGACAGCTTACGCTCGCGATAAAGGGTGAACAGACCAGTCGCCACCACAATGGCGGCCCCCACCAAGGTCAGAGACGACGGCCAGTCACCAAATACCAACCAACCAAGAACCAAGGCCCACACAAGGCCGGTATACCTGAACGGTGCGATAAAGCTGATTTCGCCCACACGCATCACCTGTACGGAAAAGAAGTAGCCGCCGATGATAAAGACCGATGCGCCACAGATCAGCAGGCCAAGGCGCATATCGATGGGCACCCATTCCGTAGTGGTCGAGGCAACACCGGCAAAGGCAGTAACGGTCAGTGCGGCCACCCAAGTTACCGTCATAGACGGCACATGCACCGACAATCGACGCGCCGCCAAGTCGCGCACCGTGATACACAGCACCGCGATCAGGGCATAAACTGACCACAGTGAAAAACCTTCCGCCCCCGGTCGCACGATCAAGAGCATCCCCATAAAGCCCAGAAGGATGGCCGACATACGGCGCCAACCCAATGGTTCTCGAAAAAACAGGGCTGCCCCAACTGCGACCGTCAAAGGCAAGACCTGCAGGATCGCGGTCACATTCGCCAGCGGCATATTCAGAAGCGCCGTTATGAAGAAGTAGGCGGCGCCCACCTCTGCCACCGATCGCACCGCGATCAATGCCCAGTCCTGCGCCCCAATGCGAAAGTGGATCCTTCCCAGCCACCGGGCCATACACAGGATCAACAATGACGACAGTACACCCCGGATGACCAACAGCTGCATCAGCGGCACCGCGCCATCCGTTAGCTTGATCAACGTATCATTGATCGTGAACGACGCCATGGACGCCATCATCAAGAGCGCGCCGATTGTGTTGGGGGACATCAGGACCTGCCGGATCAATTCTTCGACACGCTAGCGTTCAGCCACGGTGAAGACCAGAGCGAAACCAGACAGACAACGGGCCGCCGGTCGGCGTCCTGTTGCGTATCTCATGTCTAGCTGACTTGTGAAACACCCAAATCATACTAAATCAATCAGGTATTTAGCAACATGAGGATCATATGCGTCTCTTTCTGTCTTTGGCGATCGCCATCGGCATCGCAACTCCGGCACTGTCCGACGTTGTACCCATCGCCAGTATGCAACGTGGCCAGACCGCCACTGTCGAAGGCTTTGTAGACAAGTTTTTTGACAGCGATGAAATCCGGCTGCGCGATGAATCTGGCACGGTGCGTGTGTACCTTGGGCCGCAAATGATTGACCTGAAAAGCGGCGAACGTATCCGTGTGTCGGGTGTCCTCGACAATGATCTTTTTCTGAACGAATTTTACGCGCGCGAGATCACGCGCGAGAACGGGGAAAACATAACCATTCGTCACGAGTACGAGTGATTTCCGAGCGGTTTCTGCTTCACAGCCGCAAGCAAAAACAAGGCACCCATTTGGGGCTTGACCTCAAGTTCACTTAAACCCTTACACATGGTCCATCGCTTGTAACGAGGTGACCATGTCCAAGCCCAACCGTCTGCCCCGTTTCATTGCCGCGAGCGGCATGACAAATCTGGCAGATGGCATTGCCGTGGTTGTATGGGCGTGGATCGCTTCGCTGCTCAGCCGCGATCCGCTTTTGATTGCGCTCATGCCCATTGCACTGCGACTGCCGTGGTTCCTGTTTGCCCTGCCTGCCGGAGTGGTGACGGACCGCGTGGATCGCAGGAAGCTTATTCTGGGCATGGACGTTCTGCGCGCAGTTGCCTTTGCATCCGCCACGATCCTGGTCTGGACCGCGTCCCCACTGGCACCAGCGCCGAACGACGGAACATCGGACCCATTTCTTTTTTATGCTCTCCTCGCCTGTGCGCTGCTTGTGGGCACGGCCGAGGTCTTTCGGGATAATGCCGCTCAAACCATGCTGCCGGCCCTTGTGCCGCACGATCAACTTGAAAAGGCTAACGGTCGGCTCTGGAGTGTTGAACTGGTTGGCAATTCGCTGCTTGGCCCCGCGCTCGGCGCCTTTCTGATCGCCGCCGTGGTCTGGGCGCCTTTTTCAATGAATGCCGTCATGTTTGCGCTCGCCGCACTGCTCATCCTGACGCTGCCGGGCAGCTTCAGACCATCACGCACACATCAGAGTTCGCTGCGCGCTGATCTGGCGGAAGGTGTGGGCTTTCTCCGGGCGGCGCCTTTTCTTCAGGTGCTTGCTGTGATCACCGGTGTTTGGAACCTCCTGCATCAGATGGTCGTGATCGCACTCATTCTGCACGTGCAAGAGAACCTGGGGATCGGGGCCCAAGGCTACGGGCTCATCCTTGCCGCAGGCGCAGTCGGCGGAATTGCCGGAGGCGTGGTGGCGGACCGGGTGGTGAAAGTCATTGGTCAGAACAAGGCCGCCCAGTGGATGACACTGGCGTCGGCAGTGGCCTTTGCCATCATCCCATTTGCACCGAACGGCTATGTGCTGGCTCTGGTACTGGCCCTGTTCGAATTCACCGGCTTGATTTGGAATACGGTGTCTGTCTCTTACCGCCAGCGGTACATTCCTGATGCTTTGCTTGGACGTGTAAACAGCATCTATCGCCTGCTGGCCTGGGGCATGATGCCCATCGGCTTGCTGCTGTCCGGGCTGGTCGTGGGCATGGCTGAAGAGACAATACCGCGTTCACTTGCACTGATATCACCCTTTGTTTTGGCAGCAGCCGGGGCGGCTCTCTTGACGGTGTGCGCATGGAGACCGTTGGGGCGTGGCTTTCAACCGATGAACCAGTCCGACTAGACGGGTAGTATGCGTCGCTGCACAGCACTCAGCGATACGCGCAAAACGGTCGGTTACCGATGCAGGACCGTTAAGTCAGCAGCGCCACTGACCCACGCTCGATGATGCGCGCGGTCAGGTGTTGGCTTTGCATCGGCGCGTCGGTTTCAAGGCATTCCACGATGTGGGTGCCCACAGCTTCCCCCATGCCAGACGCAGGCAGGTCGATGGTCGTGAGCGGCGGCACAACGGCCTCCGCCCAATCGAGGTTGTCAAACCCCATAACCGACACGTCTTGCGGGATTTGTTTGCCTACGTCTGCGCAAGCAAAGTAAGCGCCTAACGCAAGCACGTCGGAAAAACACAGATATGCGGAGTACCCTCCACCATCCGCCAACCGGTCACCAACGCAGGCTTTGCCCCCCGCCACACTCAATGGCGTTTCGAAGAAATCCAGCGTATCGAAAAGGCCGCGCAATGCCCGCGCACCATCCCGGCGCGCCACTGTCCTGTCGCTTTCAGCAAGCGGCCCATGGACGACTGCCACATTTCTGTGCCCATTGGCGTGCAGATGCCGCAAAGCTTGGGCTGCCAAATCGGCATTGTCATATCCCACGGTAGGTTGCTCACAAAGCGGATCCCAGACGGACGTATAGACGTAAGGCACTTGTCGCTTGGCCAACATATCCAGGAGTAATTTGGAATGCGTCTGACCGCTGAGAATGAAAGCATCCGCGCCCATCCCCAACAGCTTGCGGGCTGCCGCCAATTCCTCTGCCTCATCGGCATTCGAGATCGCAAGAACCAGGGAATAGCCATGCAGGCCGAGCGTCCGTTCGATGGCTGAAATGAACTTGGCAAAGACCGAATGCTCAATTGTTGGGATAATGGCGGCCACCACTCTGCTCCGGCGCGTTGACAGCGCGCGAGCCGCCGGATTGGGTAGATAGTCAAGACGGCTACACGCATCTAGCACAAGCTGCCGGGTCTTTTCGCTGACCTTCGTGTCACCATTCACGACACGGGAGATCGTCGCCGTGGATAACCCGGTGTCCCGTGCCACATCTCTGATACTTGCCGCGATTTTTGCCACGATAATCCCCCTCCTCCGCACCAGATGCTTGACCAAAGCGATTCTGCAAGTGTTCAAATGTAACCGGTTACACAGCGCACCTATCAATTGACGCTTGAACCAAACAGGGAATAGCCACGTGCTAAAACGAAGCGATACCTACACGCCTGCTCGCGCGCGGTATCAGGGCCTGAGGGACGCCGCTGCACTCCGCCGCGACATACGTTACGGCGAAATGGGCAGGATACGCGTTCGCGCAGGCTCGGTGATATCGATCACCAATGTGGACGGCGGATGTGACGTCTGGTTGACCGCGCTGACGGACAATACCCGCGATTTTGACCTCTCGGCGTTTGCGCAAGTCGGCGACGCTGGTCAACCGTTGCCTGTCGACGGGTTCGACAAGCGACAAATGGACATGCTCGCACATGGACGCGACAGTGATCTTGCCCGGGGCCGCGGCCTGCGCATCTTTGGCGCATCAGACGCACCGGGTGACATCCACATTGCGAAGATGACCGAGGACGCTGACCTGTTTTGCATCGTCCCCGTGTCGCGGGAATATCTCAGTATCGGTGGCGGCGGTTTTGTCGCTCTGTCCGTCCAACCTCCAACTGGATCGATCCGTGACGCATCGCTGCCCGAACCGATGGGCCGTGTTGTTGACGAATGGCGTGTCAGCCGCGGTACGGCACACGCTTACACATTAAAAAAGGGGCAATTCGTCCAGATTATTGATGTCGACGGGCAGCAGTGCTCGGATTTCATGGCGATGCGCAGCGACGCACTGGACCAAGGAACCGAACGGTACATCGACAGTGCCGTTTCCCGCACACTGGCACGCGGCGCCTATCCCCTGCCCGGCTTGCACGACAAGTTCTTTGATCAGGACATGAAACCGCTGCTGGCGGTGCGCCAGGATACCGTCGGACGGCACGACACCTTTGCGCTTGCCTGCACCGCACGCGGGTACGAGGAACGCGGATTTCCCGGCCACATCAACTGTTCCGACAACATAAGCGGAGCATTTGACCCCTACGGCATTCAATCGCGGCGCGCCTGGCCGGCGATCAACTTCTTTTTCAACTCGTGGATCGATTGGCAAGACCACCACATCGCAACAGACGAGGCATGGTCACGACCCGGAGATTACGTGGCCCTTCAGGCGCTGACGGATCTGGTCTGCGTGTCCACCGCGTGCCCCGACGATGTCGATCCCATCAATGGCTGGAACCCAACGGATATTCACGTGCGTATTTACGAAGAAAACAGCGATATCCAACACGCGGTGTCGTGGCGGTCAAATCCTGGAGATGCTGCACAGATGACGGCCCATTCGGCCTTCCACCCACGCATCTCGAAACTGACAAGCAGCCACCAGGTCGCCCGGCAACTCTGGATGCCGACACAGTATGACGCAACCGGCGCGGTTGCCGAATATTGGGCATGCAAGAACGCCGCCACCCTGCAGGACATGTCTGGGCTCAGGAAGTTCGACATCGTGGGACCGGATGCCGAAGAGCTTTTGCAGCTTTGCATGACACGCAATGTGGCCAAGCTGTCTGTCCATCGCGGCTTGTATGCCTTGCTGTGCGATCAGCGCGGATCCGTGCTGGACGACGGGACCCTGTTCCGGCTGGAAGACACCGCATTCCGCTGGTGCTGTGGATCGGATAATTCCGGTTTGCATTTGCGCGAACAGGCAGAGGCGCATGGCCTGAACGTGCGGGTCCTCAGCCATAGCAGCAAGATGCAGAACCTTGCGCTGCAGGGGCCGAAATCACGGGACATCCTGCGCAAGCTGGTCTTTACCCAACCGTCCCGTCCCACACTTGATAACCTTAAGTGGTTCGGCTTCACCATTGCCCGGCTTCACGACCGGGAGGGGCCGATGTTCATGCTGTGTCGCACTGGTTTCACAGGTGAACTGGGATACGAAATTTTTTGCGACAGCAACGACGCCGTTGCCATTTGGGACGCGCTGATCGACGCGGGAACCCCGCTTGGCTTGGTGCCGATGGGCGGTGACGCGCTCGAAATGCTGCGGATCGAAGCAGGCTTGATGATCGCCGGCGCAGAATTCGGCCCCGACATGGATGCGTTTGAATCCGGGCTGGGCTTTGCAGTCGATCTGAAGAAACCCGACTTCATCGGACGCGCCGCGCTTGAGCGTAATAACATTGCCCCGCGACGCAAACTCGTGGGGCTATCCATGGTCGGAAACGAGGTGCCAAGCCACGGCGATGGCATCTTTGTCGGCCGCGAACAGGTGGGCACGATCACCAGCGCCTGCCACTCTCCTGCGCTCGGCCATGCCATATGCATGGCGCGGGTCGCCATCGAAAACGCCGCACCCGGCACGGAACTGGAAGTGGGCAAACTGGACGGACATATGAAGCGCCTTGGCGCAACGCTTGTCGACCTGCCCTTCCTGGACCCAAAAAGAGAAAAGGCACGCGCGTGACCGAAAATACAGAAGAAGGGGTGGTCGTCACCCGCAACGTTTGGAAGATATTTGGCAACCGGGCTGACGAAGCCATGGAAGCCGTCCGCAGGGACAACCTGTCAAAGGCGGACGTGCTGGAAGAATTCGGCGCCGTTGTCGGGGTCAAGGACGTGTCGATCTCGGTCGGTGAAGGAGACATCTTCTGCATCATGGGCCTGTCGGGCTCAGGCAAATCCACCCTTGTTCGCCATATCAACCGTCTGATCGAACCCACGGGCGGAGAGATCCTGATCAACGGCGCCAATGTCGGCCAACTGAATGCCGAAGAATTGCGGGCCATGCGCGCCGACAAGATCGGGATGGTGTTCCAGAACATGGCCCTGCTGCCGCACCGCACGGTGCGTGACAACGTCGCCCTGTCTCTGGAGCTGCGCAATGTCGACGCCTACACGCGGGCGCAAGTCGCGGACCGTGTGATCGAACTGGTCAGCCTGCAAGGCTACGGCGACCGCCTGCCCTCCGAACTGTCGGGCGGGATGCAGCAGCGTGTGGGCCTTGCCCGCGCAATGGCCGCCGACCCGGATATCCTGCTGATGGACGAACCCTTCTCGGCCCTCGACCCGCTCATCAGGCGCGTCTTGCAGGACGAGTTCCTCGAACTGTCAAAGTCAATGAACAAGACGACGCTGTTCATCACCCACGATCTGGATGAAGCGATCCGCATGGGCAGCCGCATCGCCATCATGAAGGATGGTGAGATCGTGCAGGTCGGCACGCCCGAAGACATCGTGACCAATCCGGCGGACGCCTATGTGGCCGACTTCGTGGCGGGTATCTCGAAGCTGAAATTGCTCTACGCCCACACGGTTATGGAGCCACTAGCCGCCTACGAGGCGCGTAAAGGGCCTGTGGCACAGGCCGAGGCACCCGTGGCGGAACCGGATGACGACCTCGACAAACTGATCGCGCTCAGCGTCAACCAAGACCATCCGGTCCTGATCAAGGATGACGGCAACGTTGTGGGCGTCGTGTCCAAGGATGCAATCCTGCATGGCGTTCAGGGGGAGGCATAAAATGACCGATACAACACCCGATCAAATGGGCGGTGCGCCAGCGGCAGCAACGGATGAAACCAAGCCCTTTGCCGATTTCGCCGACAAGTCTGGCGGCTATTTCGCCCAGACGTTCCTATCCATCCAAAAGGCCAAGCTGCCTTCCACCCACGTCAACTGGTTGGCTGCCATTGCTGGCTTTCCCTGGGCCGCGATCCGCGCCAACAAAATGCTGTTCTGGATCGGCTTCCTGATCGACCTCGTGGCAGCCGTCTACCTGATGCAGGTCTGGAAATTCTCCCGTGCTGCGGAACAGGCGGTGATCGACGGCAAGGACTTCCTCGTGGTTCGCTACGAAGACTGGACGATGTCCAGCCTCTGGGCGGCTGTGATCATCTTTGTCCTGGGTCGTGTGCTGTTTGGATGGCTCGCCGACCGCATCTATTTCCGGCAATACAATGTCTGGCGGGTGGATCACAGCAAACCCTCGGGATGGGACATGAAACGGCTGATTTGGGCTGCGGTCATCGTCGCCATGATCGCACCACTGATGCTGTATCGCGCCTCGCAATTCCCACCCGAAGAACGGACTTGCATCAAACAGGCACGATCCATTGCAGCAGGCGAAGAGGTGGCGTTCAAGGATCAATTCGACTGCATGATCATCGGGGAATTTCCCACCATTGTCTGGCTCGAACGGCGCGACACCGTCACCTATCCCCGGAACGATGACGGCAACCGCTTTGTGCGCCGTGAAGCACCGCGCGACGGTCTGCCGCCGGTCAACCTGAACAGCTACACAGCGCAATTGATCGATGACGGCATCGGCTACCTCACAGCCTTCTACGGCTTCTTCTTTGACGGGATCACGACCTTCCTTCGATCAATGCTGTCAGCCATCACCGCCGTCTTCGTAGGCACGCCGTGGATCATCGCCATGGGGGCCATCATGGCCATCAGTTACACGATGGCCGGGGCGCGAATAACCATATTCGTAGCCGCCTCTCTCGTGTACCTCGCCCTCTTCGGCTTCTGGCAAACGGCCATGGACACGATGAGCCTCGTGGTCGCGGCATCGATCATCTGCGTGGTCTTCGGCCTGCCGCTGGGCATATGGGTGGGCAAGTCGACACGCGGACAGGCGATCATTACGCCCATCCTCGACATCATGCAGACGATCCCGTCGTTCGTGTACCTGCTGCCTGCGGTCGCCTTCTTCTCAATAGGCAAGCCGCCGGGCATCCTCGCCACTGTGATCTTCGCCATGCCACCCATGGTCCGCCTGACAGCGCTCGGGATCAAACACGTGCCTGAAAACACCAAGGAAGCGGCGCTCGCCTTTGGCGCCAACCCCCGTCAGCTGCTGACAAAGGTGGAACTGCCCCAGGCGCTGCCCTCAATCATGGCCGGTGTGAACCAGGTTGTGATGATGGCACTGTCGATGGTCGTCGTAGCCGCACTAATCGGCGCGGGCGGCATGGGCTTTATCGTGACCGAAGCGCTCGCAAACACCCGCACAGGAGCTGGCATTTTGGCCGGGATCGGCATCGCGCTTCTGGCGATGATGATCGACCGCGTCGTCCAGAAGGCCAACGCCGTCAAACACTAACCAAGAATGAGTTCAATAAGGGAGACACATATGAAACTCATCACAACCCTCACCGCTGCAGGGGCCCTGTCGGTTGCCGCAGTCGGTGCCTCGGCCCAGGAGAAAGTGGCCATTTCGGACCTGAACTGGACCGGTGCCAAAGCCATCGCGCACGTCATCAAGACGGTCATCGAAGGGCCGCTCGGTTCTGAGGCCGAAATCGTCGAAGGTCTGTCCGATCAGGCGATCATTGCCACAGGCATGGACAAGGGCGACGGCTCGGCCGACGTCTGGACCGATATGTGGATGCCCAACCAGCAAGGTCCATGGGACCGCTTCATCGAAGATGCAGGCACAGTGGCACACAACCAGCCCTATGCCGGTACACAGCAAATGTACGTGCCCAGCTACATGTCCGACCAGATCAGCTCGTTCGAGGATCTGAAGGACCCGGCGGTTGCGGCCATGTTCGACAAGGACGGCAACGGCAAGGGTGAATACTGGGCCGGTGACGCGCCGTGGAAATCCACGAAGATCTGGCAGGTCAAGATGAAGTCCTATGGCCTCTCCGAACTGTGGGAGCCCGAGATCATCTCGGACGCGACCTTCAAGGCACAGCTGAAATCGTCCTACGGCAACCAGAAACCGATCCTGTTCTACTACTGGACGCCTGAATGGATCCACGCCGCCTATGACATCGCGCCACTGGCAGAGCCCGAGCACTCAGAAGGCTGCCTGAACCTGCAGCTGGATGGTGAGGACTGGCTGGAAGTGTCCGAAGCAGGCTGCAAAACGCCGGACGCTCAGATCTTTGTCAGCTACTCCAAGTCGCTGGAAGAGCGGAACCCACCCGCGGCCAAGTTCCTGAGCCAAATCCAACTGGATCCTGCGGTCGTGAACGGCTGGATCCTGGCAATCGGTCGGGACGAGATGGATCCGCAAGATGTGGCCGAAGAATGGGTGGCCGAAAACATGGACGTCGTGAACGGCTGGATCAACTAAGCCGCTGACAGTTCAGGAAACCCGGCGTGAGGACTACCTCGCGCCGGGTTTTCTTTTTTATGGCCCCCAAAACGGCTATTTCCGGTCGGGCCAACTTCAAGGAAAGAAGCGCTTTCGCCATTACCCAACTGACACCGCCCGCGCAGAATGACGAAGCATGAGCGTAGGTTCGCAGTGTAAACTGCGCTGGTCCCAGGTCTCTTGGTCGATGATTGCAGCGGCCAGTGCCTTGCCGGCCTCGTGACCAATACGCTTTGCCGGAAGCCGCACTGTCGTCAACGCAGGTTCGATGTCCGACGACCCTTTGAAGTCGCCAATCCCAACGATCGAGATATCGTCCGGGACCGACAGCCCAGCCGCCTTGGCACCATAAAGTGCCCCGGTTGCAAGGATGTCGTTGCCACAGATCAGAGCGGTGGGCCGGTTGAGACCAGAAAACAGTTTCCGAGCGTCCGTTTTCGACTCAGAGATGCTGTAAACGGTGGTGAGAGACCAAGCATCGGGAACGGATACACCTGCGTTTTTCAAAGTCTGTAACACGATGTCGCGCCGGGCAAGCGCCCGGTCATTGCCGTCAGTGGGTGGAAACATGCAGGCGATCTTTCGGTGCCCCAGTGACAAGACATGCTCCGCGATCATGCGCCCTGCCTGTTCATTGTCTGCACCGATACAGGGGAAGCGCGATCCTGCCGCGTGGTTCCACATCAGCACGCAAGGGATCTCCTGCTGATCAAGAAGTTGAAACACAGCGTCATCATGATCCAGACCCGTCAGAACGACCCCATCTACGCGATGTTCAAGGAACTTGCGCAAGATCGCGTATTCGCGCTGCAAGTCATACCCGTGCGAGGCGAGAAGAATAGTAAAACCCTTTTCGGCCACGGTGTCGGAAAAGGCCTGCACAACTTCGGCAAAGATCGCATGGTCCAATGTCGGGATAAGCACACCAATCGTTCCCGAACGAATGCCGTGGATGGTTTGGGCCGCACGATTTCGAATGTATCCCGTCCTACGCACCGCGGAATCGATGCGCTTGCGCGTCGCGGGCTTAAGCAAGTCGGGATGATTGAAGTAGCGTGAAACCGTCGACGCTGACACGCGCGCGGCTTTTGCCACGGTCAAGATATCCACTTTTTTTGTTTTTGTTTCAGACACCTAAACACCCAAACTCGGAAATTTATGAAAACATTTGCAAAACTATTTTCATTGCTTAGCGTTACGGGTCAAGCCTGAGTTTGGGAGGAGTTGGGCCTGATGGACTTTCTGTTCTACATGGGCGATGTCTTCACCCCGATCAATTTCGGGCTGTTGTTGCTCGGCACAATTGGCGGCCTGATCCTTGGGGCGACACCCGGGCTCTCGCCGACAATGGCCGTGGCGCTGTTGATCCCCTTCACCTTTCAACTGGAACCGCAACAGGGGCTGATCCTGCTTGGGGCCGCCTACACATCGACCGTGGCAGGCGGCGCGGTAAGTGCAATCCTGCTGAAAATCCCAGGCGCACCTGCCAATATCGCCACAACGCTGGATGGCCACACCATGGCCACGAAAGGCGAAGGCGCGAAAGCCCTGCAGCTTTCCTTCCTCGCCTCCGCAGTGGGAGGATTGTTCGGCGTCTTCCTTTTGATTTTCCTCACACCCGTTCTTGCGCAGTGGGCACTGGCATTTGGCCCATCCCACCTGTTCTGGCTGGCAATCCTCGGCGTGACCGTGATCGGAACCCTCGATTCCAGCTCGGTCGTGAAGGGTTTGCTGTCCGGGTGCATCGGCCTTTGGCTCGCGACAATTGGTTTTGACGACATCATGGGGGCGCAGCGCTTCATATTCCATCCGTCGGTCAGCGGGGGGATCAACGTAATCCCCGCGCTTATTGGCCTCTTCGCCATCCCGCAGGTGATCACCATGTTCACCAAGGGACGCTCGAGCGATGATGCTGAGGTGATCAGCGTCAAGCGGCATCCGATCCGGCTCGCCGTCGTCGAAGTGATCAAACGCAAGACAGCGCTGACAATAGGAACTTTGACAGGCTCCATCATTGGGCTGATCCCCGGGGTCGGTGGCCAGATCGCAGGGTTGGTGGCCTATGACCAATCCAAGAAATTCAGCAAGGAAAGCCAGAAATTCGGAACCGGCCATAGCGAAGGCATCATCGCGGCGGAAAGTGCCAACAACGCAATGGTCGGACCCTCTCTTGTACCACTGCTCACGCTTTCAATTCCCGGCTCACCCACGGCGGCGGTGCTGCTTGGCGGACTTTTGATCCACGGGATCTTCCCGGGTCCTGATCTCTTCATGAACTACCCGCAAGTCGCCTGGACATTCATCGACTCCATGCTGATCGGGCAAATCCTCATGTGTGTCTTCGGGCTTTATATCGCTGGGCTGGCGGCCAGCGTTGCACGGGTGCCGCATGCGGTGATGGCCGCAATTGTGCTGGGCCTGGCCGTTTTCGGAAGCTACTCGGTTCAGAACTCCATGGGCGATGTCTATGTGATGGCAACACTGGGAATGGCCATGTACTTTCTTGAACGCTTCGGCTTCTCGGCAGCCCCGCTTGTCCTTGGTCTGATCCTGGGACCCATCGCCGAAGCGAATTTCATACAAGGCTCCATGATCGCCAACGCGACGGTTGGAACGGGCACCTATTTCTTCACGGGCTGGCTCAACTGGTTGCTGATCCTGATCGTACTGGCGTCCATCAGCTACTCGATCTGGATGGAGATCGCCTCGCGTCGCTACACCACCAAGGACGACGCCGTCGCCAAGGAAGAGGCCATGTCATGAGCGATCTGCCTCGCAGCCAGCACATCATCGCCTCGGGTCTTATCGCCGGGGTTGGCCTGAGCGTCGCCTATATCAGTTTCACACAGGAACCCGCAGACGCATTTGTCTTTCCCAGGCTGATCTCATCGGTATTTGCGGTTCTCGCCATCTGGACGTTCGTCAAGGCTGTCCTTGGACGGACAAAAGTCGGTAACGGGATCAGTGCAGATGCGATGCGTAAGATGCTGCCGGGGCTGATCATTGCAATCATCTATGTCTTCTGGGCGGCGAAGGGGTTGGGGTTCTACACGGCAACCACCATCGCCTTTTTTGTCCTCGTATCGCTCTACGATCCAGCCCCGCATTCAGACATCAAAAGCTGGATCAAACGGATACTCATCACCGCCGGTTTTATGGCGGTCATGTACGGTCTCTTCGCGGCATTGCTGAATGTCTTCACACCGCGAGAGATTTTTTTCTGAACCGCAAAAGCGGCAGATTTAACCCCAAGGGAGGAATAAAATGAAAAAATGGATCACAGGGGCGGCGCTTGCACTCGCCGCAATGGCGGGGTCGGCGCATGCCGATGGCCATGAAGCTTATCCGGAACGGCCCATCCTGATGATGGTCAGTTACGGTGCCGGTGGTGCGACGGATTTCCAGGCGCGCATCGTGACAATGACCGCCGGGAATGAAGATGCGCTTGGCATGCCCATCGCCATCGTCAACCGTCCCGGCGCGGGTGGCCGCGTTGGCTGGAACTGGTTCGCCTCCGAAGCCGAGGCTGACGGCTACACGCTGGGTGCTTACAACATCCCGCACTTCATCGCGCAGTCGATCGAAGGCGGCGTATCCTACTCTGCCGACAGCTTTGAACCGATTGCGAACTGGGGTGCAGACCCTGCGGTCTTTGTTGTTGGTGCGGACAGCGCATTCAACTCGATGGAAGACGTCGTCAACTATGCCAAGGAAAACCCGGGCGGCTTGACGTTCTCTGGTGCCGGTTTGTTCGTGGGTCACCACATTGCCGCGCTCCAGCTCGAAAAGGCAGCAGGCGTGAAACTCGCCTACATCCCCAACAACAAAGGGGGCGCAGGTGCGATGCGTGCCGTCATCGCAGGCGAAGTGCTGGGCGGAGTGAACAACCTTTCCGACGCATTCCGCGCGCGTGAAGCGGGCAACGTAAAAATCCTCGGTGTCTTCGATCTGGAGCGGAATGAAGAGTTCCTGCCAGATGTCCCCACCATGAAGGAACAGGGCTTTGAGATCGACAACGCGTCGGTCAACTTCCGCGGCGTGATGGTGCCCAAGGGTACGCCACAGCCGATCATCGACAAGCTGGCGACAACCGTGCCCGCCATGTTCGAAAACGGTCGGGTGCAAAGCCGGATGGCTGCGGGCGGCTCGCCCATGAACATCATGACGCGCGACGAAGTGCTCAAAATGTGGGCAGCGCGCCAGGCAACACTCGAAGAACTGCTTGCCGGTCTCTAAATCACAGGTGCAGCGCCCGATTCGCGGGCGCTGCACACTAATCAGGACACACCCATGAACACCATTGATCCCATTGCAGCCGTGGAAGCCATCGTAGCCCGCGCGCGGGCGGCCCAAAGCGCCTTTGAACGCAATGGATCGCAACAAGCATACGACCGGGCTGCGCAGGCCGCCGCCTGGGCGATCATGGAGCCCGCCCGCAACCGCCATTTGGCGGAGCTCGCGGTTGAGACCACGGGCCTGGGAAACGTGCCTGACAAGATCACCAAGAACCATCGCAAGACCCTTGGCCTGATGCGCGACATCAAAGAGGTGCGGACATATGGGGTCATCGCCGACGACCCAGCCACAGGCATCACCGAGGTGGCCCGGCCCATTGGTGTCATCGGAGCGGTGGTGCCCTCGACCAATCCGGGCGCGACCCCTGCAAACAACATCATCAACGCATTGAAATGCGGCAACGCCATCGTCGTATCGCCCTCCCCCAAAGGCGTGCCAACCTGCGAAGCGCTTTTGGGTTATATCCACGCCGAATTCGACAAGCTGGGCATCGACAAGGATCTTGTCCAGATGATTCCCGGACGTGGCTCCAAGGAGACGACGCAGCGCCTACTTGAGATCACCGATCTGATCGTCGTCACCGGCAGCCAGAACAACGTGAAACGGGCCTATACGTCGGGCACACCCGCACTCGCCGTTGGGGCAGGCAACGTGGCGGTGATCGTTGACGAAACAGCAGATCTGGCAGCGGCAGCAGAGAAAATAAAAACATCGAAAACGTTCGACAATGCCACCTCATGCTCATCCGAGAACGCAGTCGTTGTGGTGGATGCGGTCTATGACGACTTTGCCGCCGAAATGGCCCGCACGGGCGGCGCACTGATTCGGGACGAAACCAAGGTCACGTCCAAGCTGTGGGTAAAAGGCCACTTGAACCCAAGGGCCATCGCGCAGGACGCAGACAAGATGATCGCCGCACTCGGGCTGACAGATGAGGTGCCGGCCGACACATCCTATCTGGCCGTCGAAACATCAGGCATCGGGCCCGATCATCCGCTGTCGGGCGAGAAACTCAGCCGGGTGCTGACAGTCTATCGTGCAAAGGATTTCGAGGATGCGGTGTGCATCACCCGCGAGATTGAATTGCACCAGGGGGCTGGTCATTCCGTCGGGCTGCATACGCAAATGAAAGACCGGCCATTGATCCTCGCACAGGCAATCCCCACCAGCCGGGTGATCGTCAACCAGGCGCATACCTTTGCAACGGGCGGATCGTTCACCAATGGCATGCCCTTTTCGCTGTCGATGGGGTGCGGGTCTTGGGGTGGCAATTCGATTGATACCAACCTGCATTGGCGCCACTTCATGCAAACCACCAAGATCGTGCGGGAAATCCCGGCCAATGAACCCGCACTCGATGAGATTTTTGGCGACTACTGGAACGAAGCCGGACAATGATCCTTGACCGGAACACGCCGCCCAAAGGCACCGTGAAGGACTGGCTTGATGCCAGGGCAGACACGGGTGGCGTCGCGATTGTGTTCCCCGAAACAGGGGATACGCTTGATTGGCGAACCCTGCGCGATGAGGCCCGAGCAGCGGCCGAAGGACTGGCGGGGCAAGGTGTCGCCCCCGGCGAAAGCGTAGCCATCGTTCATCCCAACGGTCGTGCCGGTGTCGTGGCGCTCTATGCCGCTCTTTATGGTGGGTTTCGGGCAACCATGATCAATCTGGCGGCGGGCCCTGATGCAATCGCTTATGCCCTCGATCACAGCGGTGCGCGCTACGCCTTTGTCCACGACAGTCAGAGGGACGTGATTGCTCGGGTTGCACCAACCCGACTGACAATCCTTGAACCAGACATGCTGGCGCAGCGGGCGTCGTTGGCAACTTTCGATGCCGCGCAGCATGCATTGCTGATGTACACGTCCGGCACAACCGGTCAGCCAAAAGGTGTCGTGCATGCACACGCCAGCCTGCTCGCGGGCGGATGGACGACTGCCATCGCACATGACCTGTCGGCAAAGGATCGCGGCTTTTGCGTTTTGCCAATCTACCACATCAACGGGCTTTGCGTCACCTTGATGGGATCACTCGTCTCTGGCGGATCGCTGGCGATGACCGCCAAGTTTTCAGCCAGCCAGTTCTGGGAACAGGCCGACCGTGCCGAGGTAACCTGGTTCTCGGTCGTGCCGACAATCATCAGCCATCTTCTGCACAGCGAAACCAACCCGAACACAGATGTTTCCGCCCGGCTGAGATTTGGGCGCTCTGCCTCCTCCGCCCTGGCGGTCGAGACTCAATCCGCCTTTGAAGAGCGTTTCAAGGTTCCGATCATCGAGACAATGGGACTGACCGAAACCGCAGCGCAAATTCTTTCAAACCCACTCCCCCCGGCACACGCAAAATCGGATCCCCCGGCATCGCCTTTGGCAACAAGGTGCGCATCCTGACCGCCGATCTTGAGGATGCACCGCCCCTGCAAGAGGGTGAAATCGCCATTCGCGGCCCGAACGTGATGGTCGAATACCTGCACAACCCGGAGGCCACAGCCAAAACCTTTGCCGGAGAATGGCTCCGCACCGGGGATCTCGGGCACATAGACGAAGACGGCTATGTTTTCGTGACCGGTCGCCTGAAAGAGCTGATCATCAAGGGGGTGAAAACATCGCCCCCCGCGAGATTGACGAGGTTCTCTATTCCGAGCCGGATATCATCGAAGCGGCTGCCTTCGCTCGCCCTTGCAAAAGCTATGGTGAACGGGTCGAAGCTGCCGTCAGCGTCAAACCCGGGTCACAGCTCTCAGAGGCTGCCTTGATCGACCTGTGCCACCAACGGCTTGGCGCATTCAAATCCCCGGAAAGCATCCACTTTCTCAAGGAGTTACCGAAAGGACCATCCGGGAAAATCCAAAGGCTCAAGTTGGCATCCTTGATCTGAACGACCTTCAACGGGCCTCTTCTCACCATCGGCAACCAAAGAAACCTGCCTCGGGACCAGCGATGACCCAATTGCGGGCGAACGGGCGGCTCGCACTCTTCCACAGCGCACAAAAACAAAAAAACCCCCGCCATCTCTGGCGGGGGTTTGATTTTCAAACTGCGACCCAAATCAGTCGCGGCTGTCTTCCGAATGGTCGATGACCGTGTCGAACACATCGCCACCCACCACATCTTCGGCAGCCGGTGCAGCCAGGGCAGCAGCCGCTTCGGCCTCTTCCCGACGGGCTTCGATGACGACGTTGTCGCGGTCCGATGCGATCTTGCGCACGGACTGTGTTGCACCACCGGTCCCGGCAGGGATCAGACGGCCCACGATCACGTTCTCTTTCAGACCGACCAGCTTGTCTTTCTTGCCCTGCACCGACGCTTCGGTCAGCACGCGGGTTGTTTCCTGGAAGGACGCAGCCGAGATGAACGACCGGGTCTGCAGTGACGCCTTGGTGATACCCAACAGGATCGGACCACCCTGAGCTGGCCGTCCGCCTTTCGACAGCGCCTTCTCGTTGGCGGCATCGAACTCCTGCTTGTCCACGTGCTCACCTTTCAGCAGCGTGGTGTCGCCCGAGTCCTCGATCTCCCATTTCTGGAGCATTTGCCGGACGATGACCTCGATGTGCTTGTCGTTGATCTTCACGCCCTGCAGACGATAGACCTCCTGCACCTCGTTGATCATGTAGTCGGCCAAGGCCTCGACACCCATGATGGCAAGGATGTCATGGGGGGCGGGATTGCCATCCATGATGTAGTCACCCTTCTGGATGAAGTCGCCCTCAGCCACCGGGATGTGCTTGCCCTTGGGCACCATGTACTCGACCTTGTCCATGGTCTCGTCGGCGGGCTCAATCGCAATGCGGCGCTTGTTCTTGTAGTCCTTGCCAAAGCGCACGTAACCATCGATTTCGGCGATGATCGCGTGATCCTTGGGACGACGGGCTTCGAACAGTTCAGCCACACGTGGCAGACCACCGGTGATGTCCTTGGTCTTGGCGCCTTCACGCGGAATACGTGCCACGACGTCACCAGCGGCGACCTCCTGACCGTCTTCCACCGACAGAACCGCGTCCACGGACATCGCGTAAGTGATCGGGTTGCCCGCATCGTTGCGCACGGGCTCACCGTCTTCACCCACAAGGATGATTTCCGGCTTCAGCTCGTTGCCTTTCGGTGCGGTCCGCCAGTCGATCACGATCTTCTGGGTCATGCCGGTTGCTTCGTCAGTCTCGTCGCGAACCGCAAGGCCCGAAACCAGGTCGACATATTTCGCAGTACCGGCTTTCTCCGCGATGATCGGCAGAGTGTATGGATCCCACTCAAACAGCTTTTCGCCACGCTTTACATCCTGACCATCGGTGACGAACAATGCCGTACCGTAGCCCAGTTTGTGATTGGCGCGCTCGTCGCCGTTCTCGTCCTGGATGATCAGTTTCATGTTCCGGCCCATGACCAGAACCTGACCTGCTGCGTTGGTCAGCGTCTGCGCGTTCTCAAAGACGATCTTGCCTTCCTGACTTGCTTCCAGGAACGACTGCTGGCCACCTTGCGCAACGCCGCCGATGTGGAAGGTCCGCATCGTCAGCTGCGTGCCCGGTTCACCGATGGACTGGGCGGCAATGATGCCGACCGCTTCACCGGTGTTGACCATGGTGCCGCGCGCCAGGTCACGACCATAGCACATCGTACACACGCCTTCTTCGGCCTCACAGGTCAGCGGTGACCGGATGCGCATCGACTGCACGCCCATCTCTTCGATGGCGTCCGACATACGCTCGTCGATCAACGTGCCGGCTGCCAGGATCACCTCGTCGGTGCCGGGCTTGAGCACGTCATCGGCGGCAACACGGCCCAGCACACGCTCGGCCAGCGATGCAACCACCTCACCGTCATTCACGGCCGCTTCGGCAGTGATGGCGTTTTCGGTGCCACAGTCCAGATCGCGCACGATGCAGTCCTGTGCGACGTCCACCAGACGACGGGTCAAGTAACCCGAGTTCGCCGTCTTCAGAGCGGTGTCCGACAGACCTTTCCGCGCACCGTGGGTCGAGTTGAAGTATTCAAGAACGGTCAGACCTTCCTTGAAGTTCGAGATTACGGGCGTTTCGATGATGTCGCCGTTCGGACGGGCCATCAGGCCGCGCATCCCGCCCAGCTGCTTCATCTGCGTGACCGAGCCACGGGCACCGGAGTGCGCCATCATGTAGACCGAGTTCGGCTCCATTTCAGCGCCACTCTCATCCCGACGATCCGCCGAGATCGAGCCCATCATCGCGTCGGTGACCTTATCGTTACACTTCGACCAGGCATCGACCACCTTGTTGTACTTTTCGCCCTGGGTGATCAGACCGTCCATGTACTGCTGTTCAAAGTCCTTCACCTGATCGCGGGTTTCATCCACGATGGTCCACTTGGTGTCGGGGATCAGCATGTCGTCCTTGCCGAACGAAATGCCCGCCTTGAACGCGTGACGGAAGCCCATGGTCATGATCTGGTCACAGAAGATGACCGACTCTTTCTGACCACAATAGCGGTAGACGGTGTCGATCACCTGCTGCACTTCCTTCTTCCGCAGAAGACGGTTCACCAGTGCAAACGGTGCCTTGTTGTTGAGCGGCAGAAGCGCACCCAAAAGGACACGACCCGGGGTCGTTTCGAACCGTTCCATCACCTCAAGCCCTTCGGGGTTGATTTGCGGAACACGAGCGGTGATCTTTGAGTGCAGGTGCACAACACCAGCGTCGAGGGCGTGTTGCACTTCCTCGATCGAACCAAAGACCATGCCTTCGCCCTTCATGCCTTCGCGTTCCAGGGTCACATAGTAGAGACCCAGGATCATATCCTGCGAAGGAACGATGATCGGCGCGCCGTTTGCAGGCGACAGAACGTTGTTCGTCGACATCATCAGCACGCGCGCTTCCAGCTGGGCCTCAAGGCTCAGCGGCACGTGCACAGCCATCTGGTCACCGTCGAAGTCGGCGTTAAAAGCCGAACAAACGAGCGGGTGCAACTGGATGGCTTTGCCTTCGATCAGCACGGGCTCGAACGCCTGAATGCCAAGACGGTGCAGCGTGGGCGCACGGTTCAGCATGACAGGGTGTTCGCGGATCACCTCGTCAAGGATATCCCAAACTTCGGGACGCTCTTTCTCGACCAGTTTCTTGGCTTGCTTAACGGTGGACGACAGCCCCTTCGCCTCAAGCCGCGAATAGATGAACGGCTTGAACAGCTCCAGCGCCATCTTCTTCGGAAGACCACATTGATGCAGCTTCAGTTCCGGCCCGGTCACGATGACCGAACGGCCCGAGAAGTCGACCCGCTTACCCAGAAGGTTCTGACGGAAGCGACCCTGCTTACCTTTCAGCATGTCCGACAGCGATTTCAGCGGGCGCTTGTTGGCACCCGTGATGACACGGCCACGACGGCCGTTGTCGAACAATGCGTCGACAGATTCCTGCAGCATCCGCTTTTCGTTGCGAACGATGATGTCAGGCGCGCGCAGTTCGATCAGACGCTTCAGACGGTTGTTCCGGTTGATGACCCGGCGATACAGATCGTTCAGGTCGGACGTCGCGAAACGACCCCCATCCAGCGGCACCAGAGGGCGCAGTTCCGGCGGGATCACGGGGATCACGGTCAGAACCATCCACTCCGGGCGGTTGCCGGACTCGAGGAACGACTCCACAACTTTCAGGCGCTTGATGATCTTCTTGGGCTTCAGCTCGCCTGTCGCCTCTTTCAGATCGGCGCGCAGGGTCTCTGCCTCTTGCTCAAGGTCGATCTGGGACAGCATCTCGCGGATCGCTTCGGCACCGATATTGGCGGTGAAGGCGTCCATGCCGAGCGCGTCCTGCGCGTCCATGAACTCTTCTTCCGACAGCATCTGGCCATAGGACAGGTCGGTCAGACCCGGCTCGGTCACCACGTAGTTCTCGAAATACAGCACACGCTCCAGATCGCGCAGCGTCATGTCCAGCATCAGACCGATGCGGGAGGGCAGCGATTTCAAAAACCAGATGTGCGCGACGGGAGCCGCCAGTTCGATGTGGCCCATCCGCTCGCGGCGGACCTTTTGCAGCGTGACTTCGACACCGCATTTCTCGCAGACAACGCCGCGATACTTCATGCGCTTGTATTTGCCGCACAGGCATTCGTAATCCTTGATCGGGCCAAAGATACGCGCACAGAACAGGCCGTCACGTTCGGGCTTGAACGTCCGGTAGTTGATGGTCTCGGGTTTCTTGATCTCGCCAAACGACCACGAGAGGATGCGTTCGGGCGACGCCAGGCTCACCTTGATCTCATCAAAGACCTTCGGCGGCGTCAGCGGGTTGAACGGGTTGTTTGTCAGTTCCTGGTTCATGACTTGTCCTTTCCAGGCGGCACGCATTCGAACGAATGTGTCATAAATAGTTGATCGGCGGCGGGGCCGAATTCAGCGACGTCGAAAAACCTAACGGCTCGCGTAGACGGAACGATGCGATTTGAAACGGGAACGAACGCGCAATGATCCGATACCCGCTTCTGGCAAACGTTTTGGCTCACAAATGCCGAAGGGCAGTAAATCCCCGCAAGCTCTGCGCCACCTTCCAACTCTACGTCGATGACGAAGGGCCGGAAGGTGTTTTCCCAAGTAGCAAAAGCAGCGATCGCAATTAAGGGCACTGCAATCGCGCTTCCAACTACCCGAGCGAGCAAGCGTAAGTCCTTCACGTTACTCATCTTCCTCCGCATCCAGGAGTTCCATGTTGAGGCCCAGACCGCGGACCTCTTTGACCAGAACGTTGAACGATTCCGGCACGCCGGCCTCAAAATTGTCCTCGCCCTTGACGATGCTCTCATAGACCTTGGTCCGGCCTGCCACGTCGTCCGACTTCACCGTCAGCATCTCCTGTAGGGTGTAGGCGGCGCCATAGGCTTCCAGGGCCCAGACCTCCATCTCACCAAAGCGCTGACCACCGAACTGCGCCTTACCACCCAGCGGCTGCTGCGTGACGAGGGAGTACGGACCGGTCGAACGGGCGTGGATCTTGTCGTCCACAAGGTGGTGCAGCTTCAGCAGGTACTTGATGCCGACGGTCACAGGGCGGGCAAATTGCTCGCCTGTACGACCATCGAACAGCACCGACTGACCCGATGTCGAGAAGCCTGCACGCTCCAGCGCGTCGTTCACGTCCGCCTCTTTCGCACCGTCAAAGACGGGCGTGGCGATCGGAACACCGCGTGTGACGTTGCCAGCGGCTTCGATCATCCGCTCTTCGTCCATGCCCGAGATGCCCTCTTCATAGACATCACCGCCATAGGCGAGTTGCATCGCTTCGCGCACCGGCGTCAGGTCACCCGAACGACGGTACTCTTGCAGCGCCTCGTCCACGTTCACACCCAGACCGCGTGCGGCCCAGCCCATGTGTGTCTCAAGAATCTGACCGACGTTCATACGCGACGGAACACCCAGCGGGTTCAGACAGAAGTCGACAGGCGTACCATCCGCGAGGAACGGCATGTCCTCCATCGGCACCACCTTCGAAATCACACCCTTGTTGCCGTGACGACCAGCCATCTTGTCGCCCGGTTGCAGCTTGCGCTTCACCGCCACGAACACTTTGACCATCTTCATCACGCCCGGGGGCAGATCGTCACCACGGCGCACCTTCTCGACCTTGTCTTCAAAACGGGCATCCAGGGCACGCTTCTGCGCCTCGTATTGCTCGTTTAGGGCCTCGACCACTTGCGCCGATTGCTCGTCCTTCAGGGCAATCTGCCACCATACGGACCGCGGGAAGGCTTCCAGCAGGTCCGCATCAACGTTCGAGCCTGCCTTGACGCCTTTCGGCCCCTTGGCAATCTCTTTGCCCAACAGCATATCGCCCAGACGGGCATAGATGTTGCGGTCCAGAATGGTCAGCTCGTCGTCGCGGTCACGGGCAAGGCGTTCAACTTCCTCACGCTCGATCTGCAGAGCACGCTCGTCTTTTTCCACACCGTGGCGGTTAAAGACGCGCACCTCAACGACCGTGCCGAAATCACCCGGCTTCACACGCAGCGACGTGTCGCGCACGTCCGAGGCTTTCTCACCAAAGATGGCGCGCAGAAGCTTCTCTTCCGGCGTCATCGGGCTTTCGCCCTTCGGTGTGATCTTGCCCACCAGGATATCGCCCGGCTCAACGTCCGCACCGATATAAACGATGCCCGCTTCGTCGAGGTTGCGCAGGGCTTCCTCACCGACGTTCGGGATATCGCGGGTGATCTCTTCCGGCCCCAGCTTGGTGTCACGGGCGGCGACTTCGAATTCCTCGATGTGGATCGAGGTAAAGACGTCATCGCGCGACACACGTTCCGAGATCAGGATCGAGTCTTCGTAGTTATAGCCGTTCCACGGCATGAATGCGACAACCACGTTCTTGCCCAGCGCCAGTTCACCCATATCGGTGGACGGACCATCGGCAATCACTTCGCCCTTCTGAACCGTGTCACCCACCTTCACCAGCGGACGCTGGTTGATGCAGGTGTTCTGGTTCGAGCGCTGGAACTTGCGCATGCGGTAGATGTCCACGCCCGCGTCGCCCAGCTCAAGGTCGTGCGTGGCACGGATCACGATCCGGGTGGCATCCACCTGGTCGATGATACCAGCACGTTTCGCCATGATGGCCGCACCTGGATCGCGCGCCACAACCTCTTCGATACCGGTGCCGACCAGCGGCGCCTCGGCTTGCAGAAGCGGAACCGCCTGACGTTGCATGTTCGACCCCATCAGGGCGCGGTTGGCGTCGTCGTTCTCAAGGAACGGGATCAGCGAGGCCGCGACCGAGACCAACTGCTTTGGCGACACGTCGATCAGGTCCACCTGATCCACGGGCGCCAGCGTGTAGTCCCCGGATTGACGGGTGTTCACCATCTCGTTGTTGAAGCGACCTTCGGCATCCAACGAGGCGTTGGCCTGCGCCACGGTGTGCCGCATCTCTTCGGTGGCGGACATGTAGTGCACTTCGTCCGTCACCTGGCCGTCATTCACGACGCGGTAAGGGGTTTCGATGAAACCATACTTGTTCACGCGGGCAAAGGTGGCGAGGCTGTTGATCAGACCAATGTTCGGCCCTTCCGGCGTCTCAATCGGGCACATCCGGCCATAGTGGGTCGGGTGCACGTCGCGCACCTCAAAACCAGCACGCTCACGGGTCAAACCACCTGGCCCAAGCGCCGACAGGCGGCGTTTGTGCGTCACTTCGGACAACGGGTTGGTTTGGTCCATGAACTGCGACAGCTGGGACGAGCCAAAGAACTCGCGCACAGCGGCGGCAGCAGGTTTCGCGTTGATCAGGTCTTGCGGCATGACGGTGTCGATCTCAACGGACGACATGCGTTCTTTGATGGCACGCTCCATACGCAGCAGACCCACGCGGTACTGGTTCTCCATCAGCTCACCCACAGAACGCACACGACGGTTCCCAAGGTGGTCGATATCGTCGATATCGCCCTTGCCGTCGCGCAGTTCCACAAGTGCCTTGATGCAGGCCACAATGTCTTCGCGGCGCAGGGTGCGCTGCGTGTCTTCGGCATCCAATGCCAGACGCATGTTCATCTTCACACGGCCAACGGCGGACAGGTCATAGCGTTCGCTATCGAAGAACAGCGTGTCGAACAGGGCGCTTGCCGCATCAACGGTGGGCGGCTCGCCCGGGCGCATGACGCGGTAGATGTCCATGAGCGCGGTTTCGCGGTTCATGTTCTTGTCCTGCGCCATGGTGTTGCGCATGTACGGACCGACATTGACGTTATCGATGTCCAGAACCGGAATGTCGGTGGTGCCCGCATCCACCAGTTCCTTGACCGTGCCGCCGATCAGATCGCCATCCTTGTCATATTCAAGGGTCAGCTCATCACCGGCTTCGACATAGATCGCGCCGTTTTCTTCGTTGATGATGTCCTTGGCGACGAATTTGCCGACGATGTGCTCGTAAGGCACCAGCAACTCGGTGACATTGCCCTCGTCGATCAGCTTCTTGACGGCGCGTGGCGTGATTTTCTTGCCCGCTTCGGCAATCACTTCACCGGTTTTCGCATCAACCAGATCGTATGTCGGACGGGTGCCGCGCACACGCTCGGGGAAGAACGGCGTGACCCAGCCTTTGTTCTTCTTAAGCTTGTAGCTGACGGTGTTGTAGTAGGCGTCCATGATCGCTTCTTGGTCGAGACCAAGAGCGTACAGGAGCGTGGTCACCGGCAGTTTGCGGCGACGGTCGATCCGGGCAAACACGATGTCCTTGGCGTCGAACTCGAAGTCCAGCCAGCTGCCGCGATAGGGAATGATGCGGCAGGCGAACAGCAGTTTACCGGACGAGTGTGTCTTGCCCTTGTCATGGTCAAAGAACACACCGGGCGAACGGTGCATCTGGGACACGATCACACGCTCGGTGCCGTTCACGATGAACGTCCCGTTCGGTGTCATCAGGGGCATATCGCCCATGAACACGTCCTGTTCCTTGATGTCCTTGACGGACTTCGCGCCGGTGTCTTCATCGATATCAAACACGATCAGACGCAGGGTGACCTTCAGCGGGGCCGAGTAGGTCATGTCGCGTTGCTGACATTCTTCAACGTCGTACTTGGGCTTTTCCAGCTCGTACTTGACGTATTCCAGGACGGAGGTTTCGTTGAAGTCCTTGATGGGGAAGACCGACTGGAACACACCCATGATGCCTTCGCCGTCCATGGGCGTGGGCTCATCACCGGAATTCAGGAACAGGTCGTAGGAAGACTTTTGAACCTCGATGAGGTTGGGCATATCCAAAACTTCACGGATTTTGCCATAATATTTACGAAGACGTTTCTGGCCAAGGAACGTTTGCGCCATACTGGTGTCACCTTTCAGCGTTTCTCTGGACACTGCAATGCCGTCGGGCCCCGGCACGCTGCACCCGTGAGACGATGGGTTTCAGGTCAATTCATGGCCACCGTCCCACCGGCGGCCTCCCGACCTTTCAAACCGCATCTTGGAAAAGACTTTTCAGGAAAGCCCTTACCAAGACGGGTCGGGCCGGACGCGCGATATGCGCATCCAGCCCATCGTTTTCAAGTGGGGGTGTGGAATTCGGCAAGAACCCCTGTCGCCCTTGATGCACAAAGGCGCCCCCGTCCCAGCGGGACTTAGGCCAGTTCGACCTCGGCGCCAGCTGCTTCCAGCTTGCCTTTGATCTCTTCGGCTTCGTCTTTGCCGCAGCCTTCTTTGATCTTGCCACCGGCTTCGACCAGGTCCTTGGCTTCTTTCAGGCCCAGGCCTGTGATGCCGCGGACTTCCTTGATCACGTTGATCTTGGAGGCGCCAGCGTTTTTCAGGACGACGTCGAATTCCGACTTCTCTTCCTCGGCCGCGGCGCCGGCGCCGTCAGCAGGACCAGCCATCATCACAGCGCCGCCAGCGGCGGGCTCGATGCCGTACTCGTCCTTGAGGATGGTTTTCAGTTCTTGTGCTTCCAGCAGGGTCAGACCAACGATCTCTTCTGCCAGTTTCTTCAGATCAGCCATTTTATCAGCTCTTTCCGTTTACAGTGTGTTCCAACGTGCGCGATGTCCGCACGCCAATCAGACAATGCCTTAGGCCGCCTTTTCCTCGATGGTCGAGAGAACGGAGGCGATGTTGCTTGCAGGTGCGCCAATGGCCCCGGCGATGTTCGATGCAGGTGCGCCAAGCATGCCCGCGATGGTGCTGATAAGCTCCTCGCGCGAAGGCATCTTCGACACAGCCGTCACACCGGCCCGGTCCAACGCGTTCTCACCCATGGCCCCGCCCAGGATCACGAACTTGTCGTTTTCCTTGGCAAAGTCCTCGGACACCTTGGCTGCGGCCACGGGGTCTTCGGAAAAGGTCAGAACGGTCATGCCCGTCAGGTAATCACCGATGCTTTCGCATGGCTTCCCATCCAGGGCGATCTTGGCGAGCCTGTTTTTTGCAACCCGAACAGAAGCTTCCGCGTCACGGGCACGTGCGCGCAGGTCCTGCATTTCGGCAACTGTCAGACCGGCGTAGTGGGCAACCACGACGACGCCAGAGCTTTCAAAGATCTGGCCGAGTTCCTCGACCACTTTCTCTTTCTGGGCTCTATCCACAGTTTTCTCCAAATTTGGGGGCCTTGATGGTCCCCGGCTCAGTTTGCACCGGATCACTCCGGCGGTTTGGTCCTCGAAATACACGGGTCCAAAGCCGCCCGAGGCTCGACAGAGCATCTGAGCTTAACGTGGCCTGTTCCCGCCTCGGGCAGGAATTATGACTGGCAAATCCCAGTCACCCACCGTCTCGGACGAAATGAGGGCTTGCCGAATCACACGGAAGCCCTCGCAGGTTGGTTAGTCGGTTTGGGGCGGAATGCCAAGGGGGTAAGGCTGTGAGGGGCGGTTTAAGCGGGGTGTGGCTGGGGGCGAAAGTAACTTCCGCTCGGCACGTTAGCACGGCTTACGCAAGCAACCAGTCTTGCGACTCAAAATCGTGACTGACCCGCAGCTATCTATATTTATTCAGGCCGAAAGCACTTTTACAAAGCGTTACTGAAGCGCACAAAAATCGTCGGCACGGCCTCGTTTCTCTGAGTTGAGCGGCACGGTGACTAGGGTCAGGATTCATAACCAATAGATTACGGTCGCTGCGAGAGCGATTGCGGACAGGAAGACCTTGGGGCACCTGTCGTAGCGTGTCGCCACCCGCCGCCAGTCCTTGAGCCTGCCGAACATGATCTCAATCCGGTTACGCCGTTTGTATCGGCGTTTGTCGTACTTCACGGTAGTCTTGCGTTGCTTTCGACCCGGGATGCAGGCGCGTATGCCTTTGTCTTTTAACGCATCTCGGAACCAGTCGGCGTCATAGCCGCGATCACCGAGCAGCCAGTCCACATTTGGTACGCTGTTCAGTAGCGCTCGCGCGCCGATGTAGTCACTGACTTGACCAGCGGTGACAAAAAGGCTGAGCGGCCGCCCTTGGCTGTCACAGATAGCATGCAGTTTGGTGTTCATGCCGCCCTTGGTTCGACCAATCAGGCGGCCACGCCCCCCTTTTTCGCGGCCATGCTGGTCGCGGTACGGTGTGCTTTCAGATAGGTCGCATCAATCATCACGGTCTTTTCCTCGCCGTGTTCGGCAGCCAGGCCGACCATCATCTGGGCGAAGATACCTTTCTCGCTCCAACGTTTCCACCGGCTGTAGAGCGTCTTGTGCGGCCCGGAGGCCTCAGGCGCATCTCGCCATCGTAACCCATTGCGGTTGATGAAGATAATCCCGCTCAACACCCTTTTGTCATCGACCCGTGGCCTGCCGTGCGACTTCGGGAAGAAAGGGGAAAGCTTGGTCATCTGCTCGTCGCTCAGCCAGAAAAGGTCGCTCATGTCACCGCTCCGTTTTCCAAGCCGTGAATCATGCAGCGCACTGAAAATCAATGCATCCTGACCCTAGAGGCAGGAGTTGCCACCTTACAAAACGAACGGCCGGTTTGGGCTGCGAGTTGCCGAATGCAGATGCGTCATCTCGGAGCGATGACCTGGTATCTCTGGGCTCTTTGCGGACGCTCCAAACCACGCTTCGCAGACACGGAATACTCTGCAAGGTAAAGGGGCACCTTTCACTACTGGCTGCCTGACTTTTGGATGACTTTGAAACGATGAGATCAGAATAGTCCTGCTGCACGGGCCATCATGCCAGACCGTTGACCTATTTGACGGAGATCTTGGCGCTCGATATGCCCGCTCAGCTCCACACCACAAAAAAAGGCGCGCATCCTTTCGGATACACGCCATTTCAATCAACTTGTTTAGCCCCGATTACTCGGTGACAGCGTTTTCCACGTCAACGCTCACGCCCGGACCCATGGTCGAGCTTAACGACACCTTCTTCATGTAGGTGCCTTTGGCGCCAGCGGGCCTCGCCTTGGCCACGGCGCCCACGAAGGCGCGGATGTTTTCGACCAATTTGGCTTCGTCAAAGGACGCTTTGCCAACACCTGCGTGCACGACGCCAGCCTTCTCGGCCTTGAACTGAACTTCGCCACCTTTGGCCGCTTTCACGGCGTCTGCGACGTCCATGGTCACGGTGCCAACCTTGGGGTTCGGCATCAGGTTACGGGGGCCCAGCACTTTACCCAGACGACCCACGATGGGCATCATGTCAGGGGTGGCGATGCAGCGGTCAAAGTCGATGGTGCCGCCTTGAACGGTTTCCATCAGGTCCTCTGCGCCGACGATGTCCGCACCGGCTGCTTGCGCTTCTTCGGCCTTGGGGCCACGAGCAAAAACAGCGACGCGCACGTCTTTGCCTGTGCCGTTGGGCAGGCCAATTACGCCGCGCACCATCTGGTCCGCGTGGCGGGGATCGACGCCCAGGTTCATCGAGATTTCGATCGTCTCGTCGAACTTGGCGTTGGCATTTCCTTTGACCAGGGCCACCGCGTCTTCGACGGTCAGGTTTTCTTTGCCGGCGAAGGCTTCGCGGGCCGCTGTTGTGCGTTTTCCAAGCTTTGCCATCTTACTTCACCTCGATGCCCATGGAGCGGGCGGAGCCCAGGATGATCTGCATTGCGCCTTCGATGTCGTTGGCGTTCAGATCTTTCATTTTCGCTTCGGCGATTTCCTTGACCTGGGCCGCTGTCACGGTGCCCACGGTTTCACGCGACGGGTTGTTCGCGCCGGATTTCACCTTGGCCGCCTTTTTCAGATAGTAGGACGCGGGGGGCGTCTTGATATCCATGGCAAAGGATTTGTCCTGGTAGTAAGTGATCACGGTGGGGCACGGCGCACCGGGCTCCAGATCTGCGGTCTTGGCGTTGAACGCCTTGCAGAATTCCATGATGTTGATGCCACGCTGACCCAGCGCCGGACCAACCGGCGGGGATGGGTTTGCCTGACCGGCGGGCACCTGCAATTTCATGGTGCCGGCAAGTTTCTTGGCCATGTGCCAATCTCCTTTTCAAACAGCCGCGGAGCGCGTTCCCTGGCCTATGTTGATGTGGTCTGGTCTGGCGGTCGCGACCGCCGCGCCTCCCACATGGGATGCTGCAAATGCAACAAGAGCGCCGATTACAGCGCTCCTGTCCAAATTACAAGCCTGTTTTGAAGCTTTGTCCCTGCGGGGGCGGGTTATCAGCCCTCTTCTAGGATCACGTCAAAGCGCACGCGGCTGCCCGGCAGGCCCGCATCGTTCAAGGGGCGTGAGGGGGCGGCAATGATGATCTCTTCGGCTTTCACGCCGCGACCGACAAGCATCGCCATCAGCGCCTTGGCGCGCAGCAGACCCGTCGACACATTCTCACCCGATTGCAGGTCGCCCGCGTGATGGCCAATCACGCGAAGCCGCGCGTGCGGGCACTCCATCGCCAGAGTGGCAAGTGTCATCGCGGTATCGACGTCGCTGGACCCCAGAGACACCGAGCGCGGCGCATAGAACAGCATAGTGGTATCGACAGCCTGTTGGAGCGCCGTGACACAAGTGGCATTGGCCCAGGGCTTGGGTGCCGCCGCCGGTGCCCCGACGGCCACGCGGGTCACTTCTTCGACAATCGAGAACTCAACCCGGCGATCATAGTACGACGCAGGCTCTGGCCCGATGAGGCCGGAAGGCTGGCGATCACCAAGACCTTCGGCAAAGAACATGGCCGTATTGATACCAGACGCCCCGATGCGCTTGATGACCTCCTCTGCGCGGGCCTGGCTTAGGCGCAGGTTTGCCGCGGGATCCCCAGAGGGGTCTGAATACCCTTCCACCCGGATCTGCACATCCGGGCAGGTTTGCGCGATCAGACCGAGCAGGCGACCCTGTTCGATGCCCCCCTGATCCGCATTCAGACCACCGCTTGGGAAATAGCGCGTGCTTGACCAGCCACGGTGCGCAGATCTTCGAGGCATTGCTGCTGCGCCGCTGCGCCAAAGGTGTTTGTGTCGAAGAACGGGGCCGCTGGCGTTGTCGCCAAGGCCGCGGTGCGTTGCGGTGCGGGTTGCGGCAGCGCGGCCGCGGCCAGCGGCTGAGCCCGGGTATTTGATGTGCCCACCGTTGTCAGTGTGGTTTCGGGTCCAGCCTGACGCGCGACGACCTCTTCTTCGACGGTCTCGGCGGGTGTCGGTTGAACCGCTACGGCTTGTGGCGCTGTTGCGTTTGAAAATGTCTGTTCGCTTGCAGGTGCGGCGTCTTCTTCGCCCCCAAGCTCAAGAAACCCGGATGCGGCAAATACAATTGCGGCAGATGGGACCAGCCACGGAAGGCTGTCCCGCAAATACTTCAATGCCATAGAATATCCCCCAGATACGCTGCTCGGCTTTCCGTCGCACATCTACATCGTGTGCCTGTGTCAACCAGTAGGCGGTAATCCGCTTTATTCGTCAACAGGGCTTGTGGATTATTCTGTGGATAATTTCCGGTTCCTGAATTCCCGATGCATAGAATCAAAAAGGGCGCACATGCGTACGCCCCTTCGCTCGCAATGGAAATTCGATCAGATCTGTTTGGTGACCTGCGTGTATTCCAGTTCGACCGGTGTTTCGCGGCCAAAGATCGATACGGTCACTTTCAGGCGCTGGTTGTCCTCGTCGACCTCTTCGACCATGCCGTCGAAATCCTCGAAGGGGCCATCGTTGACCTTGACCTTTTCGCCAACCTCGAAGCTGATCATCAGCTTCGGTGCTTCCTCACCTTCCTGAACGCGGTTCAGGATCTGGTTCACTTCGGCATCGCGCATCGGCATCGGACGGCCCTGTGGGCCAAGGAAACCAGTGACGCGGTTGATCGAGTTGATCAGGTGATAGCCCTGGTCGGACATTTCCATGTGCACCAGCACATAACCGGGCATGAAGCGGCGTTCGGTTGTCACTTTCTTGCCGCGACGGACCTCGATCACCTCTTCGGTCGGGACCAGCACTTCGTCGATCTGATCCTCAAGACCGTTTTCCTCGACCGAGGTTCGGATTTGCTCGGCAATCTTCTTTTCGAAATTCGAAAGAACGCTGACCGAATACCACCGTTTCGCCATGTTGTTTCTGGCCCCTCGCCCGATTTGTTACGCCTTGTGCAGCAGCCCGTGCCACCGCCCTGAATAAAAAGTGGCGCGGGGCTCGAGATCGCCGCGCGCCTGTTTCAGATCAGGATCGGGAAATACTCTGCACCATATCAAAGTGCAAGAGGCTCGCGCCCGCTGGGCGTTACCCGAAGGTCGTCAACACCATCTCGAGCCCACCACGGATCAAGATATCGACCAGGGCGAAAAACACGGCTGTCAGCGCGGCAAGGATAAAGACCATGACAGTGGTCAGGAATACCTCGCGCCGCGTCGGCCACACCACTTTCGCGACTTCCGAGCGCACCTGCTGGATGAATTGAAGTGGGTTGGTTGTGGCCATGGATCATGTCCTTTGCTGCGGATGGATCGCATGTAACGGCAGTCAAGAACGAATTCAAGGCGGGATTACGCCCGCCTTGCACGTCTACAGGTGTGGATGCTGATCAGGTTTCCTGCGCCATCCTGCTCAGGCGTTCCGCCACAACCTGTTGATGTTCGGCTTCGGCCTGCTGCAGCGATTGGAAATCCGGCATGTAGAGGCTGTCGACCATGCCATCGGGGAACATGTCCAGCACGCTGTCCCACCGATAGGCAAACGTGTCGAGTTTGGCGCGCAGATCTTCGGCGCGGCCATGGTCTTTCATCTCGATCCGGTCCAACCGGCCCAGAACGGACGTCCAGATCCGATCTGCACCCAACGTCAGGAAGGTCGCGACGAGAAGCACAACAGCAATGACCGCAGCGATTACAAACCAATGTGGGCGCACGACAAACAGCAATGCGGCACTGGCCAGCGCCAGATGGCGCGTTTTGGGTTCAAACCGGCGGACACGCGAGATCATGCTTGTCAATGGACGGAAGAGGCCGGTGCGTTTCTGCGCATACGTATCTTTTTCAAGTTCCGGCAGGTCTGTTGCGCGACGGCGTGGCGCTGGCGGAGGCGTACGTTCGATAAAGGCGCGGGCCGCAACGTCTTGAGAACCAGGTGCGTCCATGTCCGTCACATCGATATTGCGAGGCTGAGACTTGGAGGTATCCGCCTCATCCGTCAGGACCGAACGGATCATTGACATCGTTTCTTCCTCACTTGCGGTGTGAGGCTGACCTGGGATCAACGTGTATTTCATCGACAGCTTCCTTGCCCCGATACCGGCCGGAGCTCTAATTACCAGCCCGGGCAGATCGGGCGTTCTTGTTAATTCGCGCATGGCGGATAAGGCGAAGCTAGGGCCGGAATGTGTGGCGTAGGTGTCATGAATATGGCGAAAATGAGGCACTGGAAACCGTGCCGAGACAAAATACGGTTCTTGCCTGCAAATGTTTCGCAATTCAGGTGATCAGTTCGGATGTTTTCAGAATACGACCACAGTTTGGGCGCAATTTAGTGAGTCGGGTTTGGTGTGGGCACACGCCTTGCTTTCCTCAATGCGTGCGAACCGGCCAGTAGTGCCGTCCACGGCTCCGGTCGCATATTCGCGGTCTGAGAACCTTGCCAACAAGAAGCGGAAGACCTTGGCCACGCTGGAAGTAGTGAACCGCAGGCGGGCCAAAAGCATCAAACCTGACCAAAACAGCGATCAATTACACGCAAAAAATGCAGTCATGTCAGTTTGTTAAATGGTGCCCGGGGGCGGAATCGAACCACCGACACGAGGATTTTCAATCCACTGCTCTACCCCTGAGCTACCCGGGCACGGGTGAAGCCTGACGCTTCGGGTGGGCGCGTGATAAGCGTATCGTCAGGCACTGTCCATAGCAAAATCACACCAAATTCCTAGTGTGGCAAAGGACCATCGTCATCAGCGACATCAGCCTGTTCCTCACGCTGGGAAGGAACAGAATAGGCGCCCTTCATCCACCGCGCGAGGTCGATGTCAGCGCAGCGTCGTGAACAGAAAGGGCGGTACTTCTGAGCGGTTTCTTCATTGCAGATTGGGCAGGTCACGATAGCACCTCGGACAGTGGCAACCTCGCGCGTTTGCGTTGCAATTCGAAGTGACCAAGCGGCGTCCAGCCAGCCATCACGGTGTCTACGTCATCCTTACGCAAGGCTGCACGCAACACCGCTTCAAACGTCTTGCGTTCCTTTTTGGGCATGGGCGCGAGATCGATTGTGATCTGTCCCCCCAAGCCGCGCACACGAAGGGCTGACGGTAACATACGCGCGCAGGCCAGGTTCGCCTTCAATCCCGCGGCAAAGGAGCCATCAGCCCCTGTATTCACATCCACGGCGACCAGCGCCCGTGTCGCTTCGACAAACATGCTGGTATCTGCGCCCAAACTCACGCGTGCCGCCTTCGCACCGTCCAGCGCATCCAGGATACCATATTCTTCGAAGCATCCCGGTTCTGTCACAACCGTTGCCGGATCGGTCCAGTCTCGCCACGCCAAGACATGGGGGCCATCGCCTTCGGTCAGAACCTCGGGACCGGCACCCTGATCACCCATAATCGTTTCTGCCAGATCGCGCATTGCGGCAATGTCATCCGACACTGCTTCGGCATCTGCACCAGCTGCCGCGGACCTCAGGATCAGACCCATCCGGCTCCCGTCCATTCCATCATGCGCAAGCGCCATCAGCTCATCCCGAATGTCATCATCCCGAATGCTGCGGGAGAGGTTGAGGCCAGGAGCATCTGGGGTGACGATGGCATAGCGGCTTTTGAACAGAAGCTTGTGACTGACGGGGATGGCCTTGCCCGGCTCGGCGTAGCCGGTGACCTGCACCAAAAGTGTCTCGCCTTGCCCGATCCCTTTAACACCGCGCAGATACGCCGCGCCATCTGGAGTTTTCAGGAAAAGCCCCCCTGCCCTTTGACAGGTCTGTCTGTGATCGCGCGGTAAACGGTGCCCGGGCGCGGAGCATCAGAGTCAATCAGCAGATCATCCAGGTGCCCGTCCACGACAAGGGCGGCCGCCTCGCGACCGTTCAGATGATCCAAACATATCTGGTGACCCTTCATGCCCAAACCTTCATGCCTGCGGCTTGCAAAAGCCCTGCGGTCTCAGAAAGAGGTAAACCGACAATGGCTGAAAACGACCCTGAGATCCAAGGGATCAAAGCACCGGCTGGACCTTGTATGCCATAGCCCCCTGCCTTGCCCTGCCAATCGTTCATCGCCAGATAGCTGGTGATTTCATCTGCAGACAGAGCTTTCATGCGCACCGTACTGACAACATCGCGTTCCCAGACCCTGTCACCCTTTTTTACCGCGACTGCGGTGATAACCCGGTGGCGACGACCCGACATCTGGTTCAGGAATGCGCGCGCTTCGGCTGCATCTTCGGGTTTGCCCAGAATGCGACGCCCCAGTGCAACGGTCGTGTCCGCACACAAAACGACATCATCGGAAGCGGCAACCACTGCAGTCACTTTCTCGCGGGCAATACGCGCGCAATAGCTGCGCGGCAATTCCCCGTTTCGCGGGGTTTCGTCGATGTCGGGCGGGCGCACATCATCGGGCACGACACCAAGTTGCCCGAGCAGCTCAAGCCGCCTCGGACTTCCGGATCCCAGAACAAATGCCACGAAAGTGGTTTATTTAAAGCGGTAGTTGATCCGACCCTTGGTCAGATCATAGGGGGTCATCTCGACCTGTACCTTGTCGCCAGCCAGAACGCGGATGCGGTTCTTGCGCATTTTTCCTGCCGTGTGTGCGATGATCTCATGGCCATTCTCAAGCTCGACCCGAAACGTCGCATTGGGCAGGAGTTCCTTCACGACACCGGGAAATTCGAGCGTATCTTCCTTGGCCATGGTCTCTCCTTCATTGCATTGCCCGCCAATGTGCGGACGCGCCACTAAATGCGCCTCTGCGCCCCATAATTCAAGGGTTAATCAGGCGAGTGTCACGACTTTGACAGGATCGGCACGACCGCTTTGTGCATCCCAGTCCCTGCGGTTCAAGACCGTGCCGTTTGCCCGCACACTTGCGACGCGGGCCAAATCAATCTCGCCATACACCCATCCCGGCTCGTTTAGCGTGCCCGTTGCAATCACTCCGGTCTCGGGAAACCCCTGATCCGGTGGCCCGAAAATGCCACCCGCCCCTGTCGAGATGTCGACGGCCTCGGACCAGGACGCTTCCCCAACAACGGACGACATCACGGTAACGCATTGATTTTCCAACGCACGCGCCTGCGCACCGATCCGAACGCGGGAATAGCCTGACAAGGCTTCAGTCACGGATGGTACCAAAATGATATCGGCATCGGCAAGGGCCCGCCCCAGAAGTGGGAACTCGCTGTCGTAGCATATCAGGATGCCAATCCGCCCCAGCGCCGTATCAAACAATTGCAAGGGATCGCCCGGAACGACGTTCCATGTCTCCGCCTCGAAACGGGTCATGATCTGTTTGTCTTGCACGCCAACCGCCCCGCCGGGGGCAAACAGGCGGACGCGGTTCACAGGGCGGGCAATTTTATCGTGTCGCGCAGGGCCAGAGGCGGCAAGGATATGCACACCGAACTGAGCAGCAAGGTGAGTATGCAACGCATCCGCGTCGGGCAAGCGATCCGCCACGGCAAAAAGCGAAGCCTCCAGATCGCCAGCGATATCCTGCCCCGCAAGCGTGGCCAACTCCATCGCGCCATACTCGGGGAAAACCAGCAAATCCGCGCCGGCCTCAGCCGCTTCAGACACCCACGCCGTCAACTTGTCCTCATAGGCCGCCCAATCGGGCAATACATCAAGCGGGTAAGAGGCTGTCGCAATCTTCATACCCTTTTGTGCCTTACTCTGCTCGCCTGACGCAAGGCGGGGCATTTCTTTCGAAAAACCAAAAGCAACGCGACATCAAAGCTGATTTTTCTTGACCGCTCTACGCCTAAACATTCAAAGAATGCAAAACTGTGTAAGGGTATTCCATGTTAAGCAAGGGCGTCACCCTGCGTGGCCTTGAAGTGTTCGAGGCACTCGCCGCAACCGGTTCCGTTGCCCAAGCCGCGACAGTGACCGGTCTTAGCCAACCGGCCGTCAGCCAGCAATTACGGAACCTTGAAACGGCATTGGCCACTGATCTGGTCGATCACGGCAAACGTCCCATGCGGTTGACGCCTGCTGGCACCAGCTTTCTGGCAAGGGCGGAAGCAGCGTTGTCGCAACTGCGCCTTGCGCAATCCGAATTGACGGTAATGGACCTGGCCCATTTGTCGGCCCTGTCCATTGGGGTCATCGATGACTTCGAGAATGACCTGACCCCGCGGTTGGTGACGATCCTGGCTGACAGCCTGACGCGCTGCAAATTCACGCTTGCCACGGCCCCCAGCCACGAAATCCTGCAAGCCATTGCCGACAAGAGCCTTCACATTGCCATTTCGGCCAGTGATGGCACGATGCGCGATGGCGTTCTTGAATATCCCTTGGCCCGAGATCCATTCATTCTGGTTGCCCCACGCGGTGTGGTCCGCGATGGCGATCCCATGTCCATCCTGCCCGACCTGCCATTTCTGCGTTACGAGCGCCAACAATTGATTTCGCGCCAGATTGAAGCGCACCTGGCGCGTCAAAAGCTGGATTTCGCGGACCGCTTCGAGATCGGCAGCCACTTGGCCTTGATGGCAATGGTGGCACGACGCATCGGGTGGTCGGTTACGACGCCGCTGGGCTACATGCGAGCCGGGCGATTTCATGATCAGGTTGATGCGTTCCCGCTGCCATTCAAGCCCTTCTCACGCACGATATCGCTGTATGCGAGCGCGGATTGGGCGGGCGAAGTACCGACCGATGTGGCCAACACAATGCGGCGTCTGATCAAAACGCACATGATGGACCCCGCCCTGATACAGTTGCCATGGCTCGCGGGTGAGTTGCGTTTGCTTGATGGTTGATCGCTTGCACTTCTTGCTTGGATCGGTCCACATCAGCGCAAAACACCAAGGAGATATACAATGTCTGCCCCTTCCATCGTGATCCTGACTGGCGCCGGGATTTCAGCCGAAAGCGGTCTTGGGACGTTTCGGGATGAAGGTGGGCTATGGGCACAGCACCGGATCGAGGATGTTGCCACTCCCGAGGGCTTTGCGCGCAATCCGCAGCTTGTTGTTGATTTCTACAACGCGCGCCGTGCTCAAGCAGCGGACGCCAACCCGAATGCGGCACACATGGCCCTGGCGCGGCTGCAAGCCGAGCATGCGGGTTCCGTCACTTTGGTGACGCAGAACGTCGACGATCTGCACGAAAAAGGTGGCAGCGTGGACGTGATCCACATGCACGGTGCATTGAATTCTGCCCTGTGCGCCACATGTGAGCATCGCTGGCCCGCACCGCTTGCGATGTCAGTCGGACAGGATTGCCCCTACTGCACAGGACCAACGGCCCGACCGGATATCGTTTGGTTTGGCGAAATACCCTATCATATGGAACGGATCGAACGTGCGTTGGCAAACGCCGACGTGTTTGTCGCTATCGGCACATCGGGCAACGTGTATCCGGCGGCCGGGTTTGTGCAGATGGCCCGACATGTCGGCGCAGAAACGATCGAGATAAACCTGGAACCGGGCGAGAATGTAGGTCTGTTCGACGACGTTCGCGCAGGCAAAGCATCAGAAACAGTGCCGAACTGGGTGGCCGAGGTTCTGGCCGGGTAAGGCGGATCAAGATCCGCCTTACGACGTTTCCAGCGATGTCCCATCCGGGTTTCAAACAGGCGGGGCACATGTAAGGCGGATCTTGATCCGCAAGCTTTCAGTGCGAGTGGCTGCCGTGCGCACCGGCTTCGGGCTTGCGCGCATTGTCGACCGGTATGGTCACGGCAACCTCGCCCGCTTTTTCGAACGTCAAGGTAACTGCGATGGTCGCGTCCTGCTCCAGCGGGCCGGTCAGCCCCATGAGCATGACATGGTCACCGCCCCGCATCATGTGGTGCGTGCCGCCGGCGGGCAGTGGAATGCCGCCTTCGATTTCCGTCATCTGCATTACGCCGTCGCTCACCTCGATATGGGTGTGCAATTCAACCCGTGCCGCGGCGTCTGTGCTGGCTGAAATCAGAGTGTCGTCTTGCCCTGTATCATTGCGGATCATCATGAAGGCAGCGCCCGACTTTGCAGCTGGGCTTGCCGCGCGGGCATACGGGTCCATGACCATGATGCCGTCAGCAAATGCAGGCACAGAAAGAAGTGTGGCCGCGATACCTGCGGCAAGAGTAGTACGAAGGGACATGGTGTCCTCCTGAAGTTAAGTCGTCTCTGATTGGAAAGTCCGGATCAGATCGACAGGAGGGGCCCGCGCAGACGCTCGCGGTTGGCACGTAACGGACTGCTGCTCAAACGGCGGCGTGGCTCGAAGCATCGTCGCGTTGTCCAGCCACTTTGGAATGGCTTCGAAAGGCGCTACAGCCGCAAACAGGTGTAACGCGCAGTCGGGGCACAGATGAGGAGCTGTCGTTGGCTGTCCATCCGTATCGATAAAGACGATGGCCACCGTAGTCCCTGAGCAGATCACCATTTGATCGACAGCTTGCGGCGCACCACGTGCCACCGCGGCACTGTAGCTTGTCGCCAACAGCACGAGGCTCAGGACTATGGACACAAACGCGCGGTACATGTCGCACATTTAGAGGGGCTCAGGGCACATCACAACTGCGGCACAATTGCCGCTGGCCCGCGTCTGTGACCGAGCAACCCCGCCATGCAACAAGAAAACCCCGCCTTCTTGCGAAAGCGGGGTCACAAGATGAAAAGCTTTGAAATCAGGCGGCGGCGGATTGTGCCTTCGCGATCTCTTTCTTCACCTTCAGGGCGCGGTCCGACAGTTCAACGTCCTTGGCTTTGGCAAGGTACGCGTCCAGACCACCGCGGTGATCAACCGACCGCAGTGCCGCAGCCGAGATGCGCAATTTTACACCACGGCCCAGTGCCTCGGACTGAAGGGTTACGTCATTCAGGTTCGGCAAGAAGCGCCGACGTGTTTTGTTGTTGGCGTGGCTGACATTGTTGCCAGTCATCGGGCCTTTTCCGGTCAGTTCGCATACGCGCGACATCGGCTTGTCCTCTTTCGTCCGGCAAGGGACGCGCCCTCGCAAATATCAAAAGGGCGCCGCAATGGCAGCGCCTGAAACTTGGTCAGCGGCTGGTATGCGCTCAACCAAGATTCGTCAACCCCTAGACCTGCCAAGAGCAGTCGCGCGCGACATAGCAACCCTTGCAAGGTCAGCACGCTTGCGCAACGTAGCAAGCTCAGCGAGTTTTTCCAGTAAATGGCAGAATGACGGCGGGCGTTCCGGTGCAGCACAGTCACGGCGCCAGATGAGACGGGTGGGTCAAACAATATGCGCTGCAAGGCCGGAAACTGCCCCGCCTCGCGCAAAACACGAGTGGCCGGATGACCGGAACACGCCGTCCGCGCCAGACCGATCCGTGGGAACAGGGCTTGAATCATGTGGGCATTGCGCATGTCCAGCGCGCGGAACGGATCCACGATCACTGTCCCGGCCAATTGACGGCGCCCATGTATGCCCAAGTCCCCTTGCGCAAAGTGGAAGCCGCCGGACGACCCACGAAAACGCTTGTCGAACGGCACCACATCCGGGTGGATCGACACCTGCGGCGATACAAGGATCACGTGGCGCAGATCAAGACACCGCGACAGCCGCAACGCTGCGTAACCACCCATTGAAAACCCCATCGCCACCCGCCGACCATACCCGCGCAGGGCGTCTGCCAAACAGTGTTCAAGCGCTTCGGTCTCGGCATTGACAAACCAGTCGTTGAACCGCGACTGAATGTGGAGATGCGCGTGGTCTTGCGCGATGAAACTACGTACCGGGTTAGGGCGGCTGAACGCCCCATCAACTGCTATGCGTTGACGGAGACTGACGAACAGGCGCCGCCCCGACGGATTGAAGAGGTCGGCGCGCAGCAGATCGCCATCGAAGGCGCGTTTGGGGTCAGCCATCCAGATGTTCTGTCAGGAACATCTGTGCGGCCGCCGAAGGACTGCGCGTTCCCGCCTCAACCTCGGCCGCCAGTTTGCCAAGCGCGGCCCGCGCCGTTGGTCTGTCCAACCGTGCGAGCAGTCCTGCGCGCACATCGTCTTCGAACCAGTAACGCGCTTGCGCAGCACGGGTTGCAGCAAAGAAACCCGCTTGCTTTCGCCAGTCCATCAGCGCCTGCATGTCGGCCCACGCGGCGTCCAGACCTTCTCCGGTCATCGCCGACACCATCATCGCCTTGGGAAATCCGTCCGGGTCCTGGGGACGCTTGCGCAACAAACGCAAAGCGCCGGTATAGTCGGCACAGGTGCGCGTCGCGGCGGGTTTCAGATCACCATCCGCCTTGTTGATCAGGATCATGTCGGCCATCTCCATGATCCCGCGCTTGACCCCCTGAAGCTCGTCCCCACCTGCCGGAGCCAGCAGCAACAGAAACAGGTCGGACATCTGCGCCACAACCGTTTCGGACTGCCCGACACCAACCGTTTCAATCAGCACCACGTCGAACCCGGCGCCTTCGCACAAGGCGACCGCCTCGCGCGTCCGTCGGGCCACGCCGCCCAGATGAGTCTGGCTCGGCGACGGGCGAATGAAAGCAGCCGGTTCGCGGCTCAGCCGATCCATACGTGTCTTGTCGCCCAGGATCGAACCGCCGGACCGGGCAGAGGACGGATCAACGGCAAGAACCGCGACGCGCAACCCAGCCTGCACAAGCATCATTCCGAACGCCTCGATAAAGGTTGATTTGCCGACGCCCGGTGTGCCGGACAATCCAATCCTCAGCGACTGCCGATCTCGTGGCAATGCGGCCAATACCTCGGCCGCCTGCACCCGATGATCGGCCCGTCCGCTTTCAACCAGCGTGATACCGCGTGCCAGCGCCCGCCGCTCGCCGGCTGCAATCCGTTCAGCAAGATCCTTTGTATCCATACGCGCGTTTCTGCGTGGGCATGTTAAAAATGTCCAGTGTTGGCGACCCATGACGGTTGCGCCATAAGGCGACGTATGACCCGCTTGCCTATCGATGACATTCTGCCTGATCTGATGGACGCATTGCGCCAGTACGGGCGCGCTGTCCTTCAGGCGCCACCGGGTGCGGGCAAAACCACGCGGGTGCCGTTGGCCATACTTGATGCCGGGTTGACCGACGGGCGCATTCTCCTGCTGGAACCCCGTCGACTGGCCGCGCGTACGGCCGCAGACCGAATGGCAACAACACTTGGCGAACGGATTGGGCAAACTGTCGGTTATCGCATCCGCGGGGACAACACTGTTGGTTCATCTACCCGCATCGAGGTTGTGACCGAAGGAATCCTGACAAGGATGCTGCAAGACGCTCCGGACCTGCCGGGCGTGGGCGCGGTGATCTTTGATGAATTCCATGAACGATCCTTGAACGCCGATCTGGGTCTTGCCCTGTGCTTGGAGGTGGCCGAGGCCTTACGGGACGACCTGATCCTGCTGGCCATGTCTGCCACGCTGGATGCTGCACCGGTGGCCGACGTGATGCAGGCTCCGATCCTGACATCCGAGGGCAAGAACTATGATGTCGCGGCGCATTGGCTGGACCGACCGCTTGCGAAAACGACCCGCTTCGAAAGCGCGATGGCGGACCTGATCCGCACGGCCTATTCAAACGAGCCAGGTGGCCTGCTTGCTTTTCTACCAGGAGAAGGAGAAATCCGGCGTACCGCAGCGTTCCTGTCCGATCTGCCCAATGTGCAGCCGCTTTTTGGTGCCATGGACTTCAAAGCACAGCGCGCCGCCATTTCCCCGTCTGACCAACGCAAGATCGTGCTGGCCACAGCAATTGCAGAGACCTCGCTTACCATTCCGGACATCCGCATCGTCGTTGATGGTGGCCGTGCCCGTCGCGCGCAATTCGATCCGTCATCGGGCATGTCGCGCCTGATCACAGAAAAGGTGACCCGCGCTGAAGCCACACAACGTGCGGGCCGTGCGGGCCGCGTCGCCCCCGGCGTCGCATACAAACTTTGGACAAAGGGCGAGGACGGCGCGCTTGCCGCCTTCCCGCCGCCCGAAATCAGCGCAGGCGATCTGGCCAGCTTTGCGCTCGAGCTGGCCATCTGGGGTGGAGGCGAGAATGACCTGCGGTTTGTCACGCCACCCCACGAAGGACGTCTGGCCGAAGCGCGCGCGGTGTTGCAAATGCTTGGTGCCCTCGACGCTCAAAACCGGATCACCGATCATGGGAGGGAGCTTGCCCGGCAACCGTTGCACCCAAGGCTGGCCCACATGCTGGTGACGGCTGGCAAACAGGCCGCACCGCTGGCCGCTTTGCTGAGCGATCGTGATCCCCTACGGGGAAGAGGTGTTGATCTGGGGCTCAGGCTGCGCGCGCTTAGGAACCCGGGTGACTTTGGTAACAGTGTCCATCGCGGGGCGATAGCCCGGATCAAGGATGAGACAAGGAAACTGGCCGCGAAGCAGCAGAATGCCGCACCGCTTACAGCGGCGGCGATGGCCAGTCTAGCATATCCCGACCGCATCGGGCTGCGGCGTTCTGGTGACGCACCGCGCTATGTCCTGTCCGGCGGGAAAGGCGCCGTCATGCCCGAAGGCGATGCCCTTGCAGGGCAGCGGCTTATCGTGGCGACGAACCTCGACGGTAACCCACGCGAAGCGCGGATCAGGCAAGCAACAGCTTTGACGATGTCAGAGTTGGAAGACCTTTTTACCGACCAAATCCAATGGAAAGACATCTGCTTGTGGTCCAAACGGGATGGGGCAGTTCAGGCCCGCACGCAACGTCAGTTTGGTGCGCTGATCCTCGAAGACCAACCATGGCACGCAGCGCCAGATGAGGCGGTGGCGATGGCGATGATCGACGGTATTCGGCAGATGGGTCTGCGACCGTCCAAAGGGGCAAAACGGCTGATGGCGCGTGCGCGTCTGATGGGAAGCGAATTTCCCGATCTGAGCGAAGGTACACTACTCGGCTCCCTCGACACATGGTTGCTCCCTCACCTGACGGGGATCCGCACAACGTCGGACTGGAAAGCCTTTGACATCTTGCCCGCGTTGCAGGCGCATCTTGGCTGGGACATGCTGCAAAAACTTGATCGCGCAGTGCCGGGGCATTTTGAAACACCTCTCGGTCGCCGTATTCCCATCGACTATGACGAAGACGTGCCGGGCATCTCTGTGCGCCTGCAGGAAATGTTTGGCGTCACCCGACACCCGGTGGTGGGCACTGTGCCACTACAAGTTACCCTGTTGTCCCCTGCCCAACGCCCCGTGCAGGTTACGTCGGACCTGCCCGGCTTCTGGGCCAATTCCTATGCCGATGTACGCAAGGACATGCGCGGGCAATATCCGAAACACCCCTGGCCCGAAGACCCAACGCAAGCAGACCCCACGCTTAGGGCAAAGCCAAGACGCTGAGCCCTGCCGTGGCTACGGCCGAATATCGGCTGGGGTTAACCCGGGCGGGCCCTTTCCAGCAGCTTCCGCCTCACGGATCAGTGCGCGCATGCGTGCATTCAACGGCGCTTGCCGTCCGTACCTTTCAGCAAGCGCAATGATGGCACCCTGCAAAGCATCGATTTCGGTGCGACGCCCCTGTTTCAAATCATCCCACATGGATGAGCGGGCCTGTGTGTCGATGGTCAGCATCTGGGCTGCGATCCGACGAAATAGAGGTGTGGGCAGACGCAGGATATGCGGGATCAGGCCGGGTGGAGCAGCAGTTGTCTTGGCAGGCTTGATCCCTGCAGCAGACAATATGCGCAGTGCTTCGCCCATTTGATCCGCCATGAGACGCCGCCACGCCCGGTCCTGCAGCTGTGTCAACAGCGGCAAGTCGGACAGCGCGTTGACGGCATTGCCCAGATTGATCAACAACTTGCCCCATTGCACCGCTTCGATGTTGTCGACCTGCTGCCACGCAAGGGTTGGCGTATCAAAATCGGGCAATGGCCCGGCTTCGATCAGAATGTCGCCAGAAGTCGCGCGGTGGTAGTGCGCAGCCCCTTCCGGCACGACATTGAATGGGACCATAGCAGCGCGAACATCGGCGCCCGGCACTTCGGCGCGTATGGTAGAGGCGTTGTCGACCCCGTTCTGCAAACTGACAATCTGTGCCGAAGGCGCATGTGCTGCGATGTCTCGCGCCATGGCGGCCGTATCGCCTGACTTTGTGCAAACAAGGATCACATCCGCACCGACAAATGCAGTTTCGGGCGTTTCGACCATCTGCGGCTTTGGCAGGTGCACATCATTCCCAGCATAGTCCGTCATACGCAGGCCACGCTGCGCACAGGCTTGCGCGATACGTGGCCGTGCCAGAAAACAAACGTCATGCCCTGCTGCGGCCAGCAAACCGCCCACATAGCAGCCAATACTGCCTGCGCCCGCGACTGCTATACGTGCGCCCGCCATCAGCTCAGACCCCAAGACACCAGCGCATGATGGCCTTTTGAGCATGCAGACGGTTCTCAGCCTCGTCAAAAATGACCGAATGCGGGCCGTCCATCACTTCGGACGTGGCCTCGTCATCACGGTGGGCCGGCAGGCAGTGCATGAAAAGACTGTCCGGTTTCGCTTGTGCCATAAGGTCCGCGTTCACCTGGTAGCCACGCAGCTGGTTGTGGCGCCGCTCGCGTGCGGATTGTGGATCGTGCATGCTGACCCATGTATCAGTTACGACGAGATCGGCATCTTTCACCGCCGCATGAGGATCGCGCTCGATCGTATAAAGACCATCCAACGCGCGTTCCGGGTCCAAGGGATCTGGTCCGGTAAACGTCAGATCAAACTCGAATTGCTTGGCCGCGTGGGCAAAGCTGGCAAAGACGTTGTTGCCATCGCCAGACCACACAACCTTCTTGCCCTTGATTGGACCGCGATGTTCTTCGAAGGTCATGACATCGGCCATGATCTGGCAAGGATGGGTGCGATTGGTCAGCCCATTGATCACGGGAACGCTGGCATACTCCGCCATTTCAAGCAGCGTCGCCTCTTCAAAGGTACGGATCATGATCAAGTCCACATAGCGGCTCAGCACGCGCGCTGTGTCGGCAATGGTCTCTCCGTGGCCAAGCTGCATGTCGCTGCCTGAAAGCACCATGGTCTGCCCACCCATCTGGCGCACGCCGACGTCAAACGACACACGCGTCCGGGTCGAGGGCTTTTCAAAGATCAGGGCGACCATATGGCCAGCCAATGGCTGATCGTCGTCATGGGTGCCTTTGGGGCGCCCGGCACGCGCTGCTTTCATTGCTTGCGCGTTGTCGATGATGTGCCGCAGATCTGTTTGGCTGGTGGTGTGGATGTCCAGGAAATGGGTCATGTCGATGTCTCTTGGATCGAAAGGTTCGAGGGCCAACAGCCCCCCAACCCTCGAGGTTTATTCAAATAAGGAAGGATCAGGCCGCCACCGTTTGTGCGGCTGCATCAAGGCGTTCAACAGCAGCGGCGATTTCGTCATCCGTTATGGTCAAAGGCGGCAAAAGACGGACGGTGTTGTCCGCTGCAGGCACTGTAATGATCTCTTTGTCATAACCGGCAGCAACGACATCCCCGCATGGAACCTTGCACTTGATACCAAGCATAAGCCCCGATCCGCGAACCAGTTCGAACACGTCCGGATGCGCCGCGATCAAGCCTTCGAGCTTTTGGCGCAGAAGGCCCGCCTTGCGGTTCACATCATCTAGAAATTGGGGATCCATGACGATGTCCAAAACCGCACAGCCCACGGCGCAACCCAGCGGGTTTCCACCGTAGGTCGATCCATGTGTGCCAGCTGTCATTCCGCTGGCCGCGTCTTCCGTGGCAAGTACGGCCCCAAGCGGGAAACCACCACCGATGCCCTTGGCCACCATCATGATGTCCGGCTCAATCCCGGCCCATTCATGGGCAAAGAGTTTACCGGTACGCCCCACACCGCACTGGACCTCGTCGAGGATCAAAAGGATATCCTTTTCGTCACAAAGGTCGCGCAGCCCTTTAAGACATTGATCCGGTATGGGTATGATGCCGCCCTCGCCCTGCACGGGTTCGACCATGATGGCGGCGGTCGTTTCGGTAATGGCTGGCGCGATGGCGTCGTGATCACCAAAGGCTAGATGGGTAAAACCAGGCAACAGGGGACCAAAACCCTTTGTCATCTTCTCAGACCCGGCAGCGGCGATGCCTGCAGAGGATCGTCCATGAAAGCTGCCCGAGAATGTGATGATGTCCACCTTTTCGGAATGCCCTTTGTCATACCAGTACTTGCGCGCCATCTTGACGGCCAGTTCGCACGCCTCGGTTCCCGAATTGGTGAAGAAAACGGTGTCGGCAAAGGTTGCGTCCACCAACTTGTCTGCCAGCGCCTGCTGTTGCGGGATGTGATACAGGTTGGACGTGTGCCACAGCGTGCCTGCCTGCTCGGTCAAGGCCTGCGTCAGAGCGGGATGGGCGTGACCCAATGCGTTCACGGCGATGCCGGCGCCAAAGTCAAGAAAACGTCGGCCATCTGCCTCGATCAGCCAAGTGCCTTCGCCTTTGACGAACGTCAAAGGAGCACGGTTGTAGGTCGGCAGAACGGACGTGATCATGCGGATCATCCTTTTTGGAAAGCCAATACGTCAAAGCACGTTGGTGCATGAGGCATCGGGCGGGGTCAACAGATTTGAGGAATGGAGTGCCTTCACGACACATCAAGATCAGGCGCAGCAGTCAGCTGCGTCGCAAGGCTCTTCGGAGGTGTGCGAAATTGATCATGGAGTCCGTCTAGGCCAGTTGCAGCGTATTTGCCAGCAAAAATGCGCTTGCACTTGGGGCGGCGTGGGCGCAGGGACGCGATATGTACAAGCCGAAGGCCGAGAACCCCGTTTTTGCCGCGCTGCTGATAATCGTGGCTTGCGCCTTCATCGCAGCCTCGACCTTGTTCGCAAAAGCACTGGGGACAGGTCAGTTTGGCGCGCCGCTGCATCCGTTCCAGATCAGCTTTGGCAGGTTTCTTTTCGCTTTTTTGGTCCTCGGCATGGCCGCGATGGTCCTAAGGCCAGAATTGCAGCGCCCCCATCTCGGCTTCCATTTGGCCCGCACAGCAAGTGGTTGGGCAGGTGTTACCCTGATGTTCGCGTCCGTTGCGTACATTCCCTTGGCAGATGCCACCGCAATTTCGTTTCTAAACCCGGTCTTCGGTATGATTTTGGCCATCCCATTGCTGGGCGAGCGGGTGGGTAAGTGGCGTTGGCTGGCCGCCCTGATTGCCTTTGTCGGGGCAATGATCCTGTTGCGTCCGACGCCGGAGAGTTTTCAGCCAGCCGCACTCCTGGCCCTCGGGGCTGCCATGGCGCTGGGACTTGAGCTGAGCTTTATCAAGAAATTGACCGCTCGCGAGGGGCCGTTTTCGATTCTACTGGTCAACAACGCGCTTGGACTTTGCATTGCCGGGGTGGCCGTATCTTTTGTTTGGCAATCCCTCTCCCCGAGCCAGTGGATACTCATGGCTGGGGTCGGATGTGCCATGGCTGCAGCACAAGCATGCTTTGTAAACGCCATGGCAAGGGCCGATGCCAGCTTTGTCGCGCCGTTCAGCTATGCCACCCTGATCTTTGCCGCGGGATACGACATCATCTTCTATCGCGTGATCCCCGATGCAATCACGATCCTTGGCGCTGGTGTTATCATCGCGGGGGCACTGCTTCTGGCCTGGCGGGAAGGGTTGCGTGCCCCACCCAAAGCCTAAGGTCACGTCTTGTAACTTTGGGCTGTGTGACTACTATAGGGCGCTGACACTGGAATGAGACACAAGGCGGCCCCACGTGAGGCCGCTTTTTAAATCGGAAAGCCTGCTGATGTCCTGGACCGACGAACGCGTTGAACTGCTGAAAAAAATGTGGGGCGAAGGCCAATCGGCCAGCCAGATTGCCAAGGAGCTTGGTGGCGTCACCCGCAATGCGGTGATCGGCAAGGTGCATCGCCTCGGCCTGTCGAACCGCGCTGGTGGCGGTGGCAGTGCCAGCACGGCAAAGGCTGAAGCCAAACCGAAACCGGCCCCCAAGGCCAAGGCCGAGCCTAAGGTGCAGCCCAAGACGGAACCGGCCGTAAAGCCGGTGTCCGAGACCAAGACAACCCTGCCCGCTCGCAAGCAGATCATTCCGGCAGGCCAGCCCTTGCCCCCGCAGCCCTCGGCCAACGAGATCAGCCCGGAAGCTCTGGCAAAGGTCAACGAGGTCGAAAAGAAAGCCAAGAAGATCAGCCTGATGGAACTGACCGAACGGACCTGCAAGTGGCCCGTGGGCGATCCAGCGACGGATAACTTCTGGTTTTGTGGCCTACCGGTGCAACAAGGCAAACCCTACTGCGAAGCACATGTGGGCGTGGCCTTCCAACCGATGTCGTCGCGCCGGGATCGCCGCCGCTGATCCTGCGGTCGGCTGACGGCGGCGCCATGTTCAAGGGGGCTTTGCCCCCGGCCTGCGGCCTCCCCCATCGTATTTTCAGTCAGAAGAAGACAGGCTGTTCAAAATCGGGCAATCGGGTCGATTGTCACCTGCACAGGTGTTGACGAGGTGACGCAGCGTATCGCGCATGGCTGACAGGTCAGCGATTTTGGCCTCAATGGCACCGAGGTGTGTCTCAGCAATATTGCGCACATCAGCGCTGGCCCGATCACGATCCTCCCACAACGCAAGAAGGGAGCGGCAATCCTCGACCGAAAAACCAAGCGCGCGGGCACGCGCCAAAAACGTCAGTTGATGGATGTGCATGTCTGTAAAGCTGCGGTAGCCGTTCGCGCTGCGCCCCGGCGTGATCAACCCTATCTCTTCGTAGTAGCGAATTGTTTTGGGTGGCAGTGACGTGATCTCTGCAGCGTCCGAGATATTCATGCGGCTCCCTCCGTGCGCAAGCGCAATGCATTCGTAACGACAAAAACGGACGACAGCGCCATGGCCAGGGCTGCCAAAGCAGGCGAAAGTTGCGGGCCACCAAAGGGCACAAGAATGCCTGCGGCCACCGGGATCAGGGCTGTGTTGTAGACGAAAGCCCAACCCAGATTCTGCCAGATGTTGCGTAGCGTGGCACGGCTGATGCGCATGGCGCGCAGGACGGCCGCTGGTTGCGGCGACATGAGCACAACATCCGCCGCTTCGATGGCTGCGTCAGTGGCCCCATTTACGGCCAGCCCAACGTCGGCAGCGGCGAGAGCCGGGGCATCGTTGATGCCGTCTCCGACAAAGGCAACGGCGCCTTTGTCGGCGCGCAGTTGGCGGATCGCATCAACCTTTTGATCCGGTTTCACACCGGCGATGACAGTATCGATCTGCAATGCTGCGGCAGTGTGTTTTGCTGCGGCAACCGCGTCACCGGATATCATGGCCACCGACCTGCCCTGCGCTTTCAAAGCGGCAATGGCGTCTGCCGCACCGCTCCTTATCGTATCGCGGATGGCCAATGACGCCATGTGCCGCTCATCAATGGCCACATGCACGACAGTTGCGCCCTTAGCAGCCCAGCCTGCAGCGGTCTCGCTCAACGGTGCATCCGTCGTTACGTTGGCCTGCAACAGTATATCCAGATTGCCAACAACCACGTTGTGCCCTTCGACAGATGCGGATGCTCCTGCCCCCAGAGTCGCCTGGAAGTCGGTGACATTCGTCGGAGCTTTCGCAACATGATCAACGATCGCGCGGGCGATTGGATGTTCGGACAGACTTTCGACACCCGCAGCCATCCGCATAACAAACGCCTCATCCACAGCACTAGCCAAGGCGATTTCATGGAGTCGCGGCGTGCCCATGGTCAAAGTCCCTGTCTTGTCAAAGGCTACGACCTGCGCATCCTGCACCCGCTGCAACGCATCGCCCTTGTGGAATAGGACGCCCAACTCTGCCGCCCGCCCCGTGCCCACCATCACGGACATGGGCGTTGCCAAGCCCATTGCGCAGGGACACGCAATGATCAGCACCGAAACGGCCGAAACCACGGCAGGGGCCAATCCGGCAAGAGCCCACCAGATCACAAATGTCCCCAATGCCACTGCAAGGACCGCGGGCACGAACCGCGCCGTGATCCGATTGACCAGTGCCTCGACCGGCAAACGCGCAGCCTGTGCTTCCTGCGTCAGGGCTGTAATGCGAGCCAGCACCGTATCCCCGCCCACATGCGTGGCGCGCAGCGCGATGGTTCCTGTGGTTGTCAGTGTCCCGCCGGTGACCACGTCGCCCTCTTGCCTGAGGACCGGCACAGGTTCACCCGTCAACATGCTTTCGTCAACGTGGCTGTACCCATCGACCACGATGCCATCCACCGGAATCCGCCCACCGGAACGCACACGCAGCACATCGCCGGTACGTACAGCTGTCAGTGGTACAGTCTCTGTCTCACCGTCGTCTGTCAGCCGCTCGGCTGTGTCCGGGCGCAACCCCAGCAAACGCCGGACGGCGTCACCGGTGCGCCCCTTCGCGCGCGCCTCAAGCCAGCGCCCCATGAGGATCAATGTGACAATCACTGCGGCAGCTTCGAAATAGACGCCTGCGGGTGGCAAGATGCCGGGGGCAAGGACGGAAAAAGCTGAAAATGCGAACGCCGCCCCTGCCCCGAGTGCCACCAAGGCATCCATGTCCGGGCGTGCCTTGAAAAGGTTTGGAATACCGCGACGGAAGAACCCCGCCCCGGGCCCTGCCAATACGACGGCAGTCAGGACAAGTTGAAACAGATGACTGTTGGCGGTGCCGATCGTGCGGGCCACCCAGTGATGCAAAGGCGGATACATGTGACCGCCCATCTCGATAACAAACACGGGCAACGTCAGCGCGGCGGCAAGCAGGAAGCGGCGGAAAATGCGCTTGGTTTCGCTTCCCTCTTCTGCACTGGCGTTGGATGCCTCAGCGGGATAGCCGGCCTCTTTCAAAGCGGTTCGCAGATCAGAATCGGGACCGAGCGTTTCAACAACAAGGGTACGGGTTGGCAAACGTGCCTCGGCCTTGATGACACCCGGCGTGGCGCGCGCCGCAGCCTCGATCCGCCCAACGCAGGACGCGCAGGACATGGACGGGATGTTCAAGACGATCTGCCGGACGGCAGGCGGATAACCGGCGTCATCCAATGCCTGCACCGCGTTGGCCATATCGACCCCCGCGACACGTGCGCTGTGATCTGCAAGGTTCACCCTTACGCCATGTGCACCCGGCAATCCGGCCAAGGCCGTTTCGGCCCGTCCGACGCAAGATGCGCAGCGCAGTCCCTGCAACTGAAAGGTCAATGTTTGATCAGCCATGCATTGCACATAGGGTTTCCAGTGACTGGAAGGTCAAGTCCCTGATGAAACAAACCCAGCGCAGGTGTGAGTTGTGCGTCAGCAACGACCATGACAGGAAGACGCGGTGTAAAAACGTGAAAGACCAGCGATGCAAGACCTGCCCCCGCCCCCGACACCACCGCGCGCCGCAGATGTTCTGGCGGCGCGGCTTTTTGATGCGGGGTGCCGTTTCGCCTTTGGTATGCCGGGCGGCGAGGTCCTGACCATCGTGGACGCTCTGGAGCGGGCCGGCATTCGCTTCATCTTGTGCAAACACGAGAACGCCGCGGCTTTCATGGCCGAAGGGGCATGGCACCGCACCGGCGCACCGGGCATTCTAGTCGCTACGGTCGGTCCTGGCGCATTGAATGGCGTGAATGCGGTGGCCAATGCGCATCAAGACCGCGTGCCGCTGATTGTGCTCGCTGGTTGTGTTGATGCGGATGAAGCGCAGACCTACACGCACCAGGTGCTGGATCAGACGCAAGTGTTCCGTCCGATCACGAAGGCAACATTCACTCTCAACACAGGTGCAGCACACGTCATTGCAGACAAGGCCGTGGGCATCGCGCTGGAGGGGCGCCCCGGCCCCGTTCACATCGATGTGCCAATCACTGTTGCAGTCACCCCTGTACGTCCGGAGCTTCCAATACGCAGGTCCTTTGCAGAACCAGTTGTACCAGCGGCACAGACACTTGCCGACATGCGCGCTGCCCTTGCGAACGCGGAACGCCCTATCGTGATTGCCGGCGTCGATGCGTTGAACCAAGGCTTCGATACGCGGCGCCAAGACATGTCGGACATGCTGCGTCACTTTGTCGAAACCTACAGCGTACCCGTCATCACCACGTACAAAGCCAAAGGGCTGCTACCCGAAGATCACCCACTGGCTTTGGGGGGTGCGGGACTGTCGCCCAAGGCAGACAAGATTCTGCTGCCACTCGTCCAGCGCGCCGATCTGATCATCGGTCTGGGCTATGACCCGATCGAAATGCGCACCGGTTGGCGTGATTTCTATTTCCCCGGCATCCAGACCATGATCGACATTACGGCTGAACCGAACCATCACTACATGCACCAAGCCACAACCAACGTGATCGGCGATTGCGCCGCTACGCTGACGGCGATGGCTGAGGGCGTAACGCCGCGCGCCACATGGGCAGATGGAGAAGTCTCCGCTGCTAAAGCCAAGTTGTCCAAGGCCTTCCCGCGTGACGACGATTGGGGACCGGCGGCGGTGATAGACACATGTCGTGCCGAACTGCCCCGCGATGCGCTTGCCACGGCAGACAGCGGGGCGCATCGCATTCTGCTCAGCCAGATGTGGGAATGCTACGAGGCACGCGGGCTCATGCAATCCTCTGCGCTCTGCACCATGGGCTGTGCAATTCCCCTTGCAATGGGTGCCCACGTGGCTGATCCCGCGCGCACGGTTGTCAGCTTTTCGGGCGACGCCGGATTCCTCATGGTTGCCGGGGAACTATCGACAGCGGCCGAACTGGGTCTCAAGACCATCTTTGTCGTCTTCGTCGATGCTTCTCTGGCTCTGATCGAACTGAAACAGCGGCAACGACAACTCACCAATGCAGGCGTCGACTTTGCCAAACATGATTTCGCTGCGATGGGGCGCGCCTTTGGCGGCGCAGGCCATACGGTCACGTCACGGACCGAGTTGAAAGACGCACTTGCCGCCGCGCAATCCGCCGATACCTTCACCGTGATTGCCGCTGTGATTGATCGGGGAGCATATGATGGCCGCATCTGATACACCGGGCGCGCTGGATGGCCTGTTCGTTCTGGACTTGTCGCGTATTCTTGCCGGGCCAACTGCGACGCAAATGTTGGGCGACCTTGGTGCCACAGTGATCAAGATTGAGAACCCGAAGACCGGCGGTGACGACACACGAGGATGGGGGCCCAACTACGCCCGCGACCAAGATGGACAACCCACTGATCTATCTGCCTATTTCATGTCCGCAAACCGCAATAAGCAATCGGTGGCCGTCGATCTTTCGACCGAAGAGGGTCAGGATGTTGTTCGCCAGCTCGCTGCGCGCGCCGATGTGGTGATCGAGAATTACAAGCCCGGGGGGTTGGCAAAATACGGCCTTGATCACGACACCCTCCTGGGCGCCCATCCGGGACTTGTCTATTGTTCGATCTCCGGGTTCGGGCAAACCGGCCCAAACCGCGACAAACCCGGCTACGACCTGATGGCACAGGGCTATGGCGGGATCATGTCACTGACCGGCGATCCAGAAGGCACACCAACCAAGGTCGGTGTCGGCATCGCCGACGTCATGTGCGGCATGTATGCCACCATCGGTATTCTGGCCGCACTGCGGCACCGGGATCAAACCGGCGAAGGGCAGCACATAGACCTCAGCCTTGTGGACGCGCAGATGGCGTGGCTGATCAATGAAGGATGCAACTACCTCGTGTCGGGTCAAGTGCCGGAACGGCGCGGCAATGCGCACCCGAACATCGTTCCCTACGATGCGTTTGCGACATCAGACGGACATGTACTGGTAGCCGTTGGAAACGACGCGCAATTTGTACGTTTCTGCGATGCCATAGGCGCGCTCGAACTGGGCAGCGACCCACGCTATAAAACCAACCTTGACCGTATCGAAAACCGGGTAACGCTGACTGCGTCGCTCACCCCGATTTTATCCGGGATGACAAAAGACGACTTGCTGGCGAAAATACACGCGGTCAAAGTTCCCGGCGGACCAATCCACGATGTCGCCGAAGCGCTGAACTCCGATCAGGCCGAGGCGCGCGGTACGGTGGTGCAGGTCGACAGCAGTGATGTGAAAGACGGACACGTACATCTTTTGGCAGATCCGCTCAAGTTTTCGGCCACGCCCGTGACTTACAGACGCCCCCCGCCGCGGTTCGGGCAGGACACAGAGGCCGTACTTGCAACATTAAAGCCCCGAAATTCGCAACAAAATACCGACTAGCCCAAGCGCTTTGGCCGGTTTTTGCCTGATTTTCGCAGATGTGCTGACATTTTGCTCACGGAACCGCACATGCTGCTTCACGGTTACGTGTTTCCTATGCTCATAGCATACCATTCCTGCCTAGATGTTTTACACCCAGTCAAGAACGCATTCGGTAAAAGGTCACGCACCCATGATGCACGATATTTGTCAGGCGCCCGTCAGCCTTGAAGACCCCGCTCTCGTTGAAGAGTGGAACGGCTTGATCCGCGCCTTCCTTGCGCATGGCACTGCAACCCCCACACATCTGGGGGCGGTCCTGTCTGGCGCGCCCCAGTTTGCAATGGGATACGCCGCAAAGGGTCTCTTTTCCCTGATGATGGGGCGAAAGGAGTTGTGGGATGTTGCCCATCAGGCCGGCAAGGATGCGGTGGCTGCATTGGCTGTTGCCGGAGGCTCCGCACGCGAACGGCTGTGGGTTCGTGCTCTGGGCGAATGGCTGGATGGTCGCCCTTCGGGCGCCATAGCCGCAATGGAGCGTGTTCTGGCCGATCATCCCACCGACACCCTGTCAGCCAAGGTAAGCCACGCCATCCGTTTCATTCTGGGCGACGGTGTCGGCATGCGCACCTCAATCGAGAACGTGCTGGGTGCCCACAAGGATCACCCACTCGAAGGGTATTTGCACGGCTGTCATGCCTTCACTCTGGAAGAGACAGGTGACTATCACGCGGCAGAAGCCGCCGGCCTCAAGGGGCTAGAACTGGCAACGGACGACGCTTGGGGTCTGCACGCCGTAGCCCACGTTTATGACATGACCGCCCGTCCTGACGCGGGCATTTCTCTCATCGAAAACAATGTTCCAGCATGGGACCACTGTAACAACTTCCGCTACCATGTGTGGTGGCACAAAGCGCTGTTGCACCTCGACCGGGGCGAAAACGACATCGTACTCGCGCTCTATGATCAACAGATCCGCGCGGACAAGACAGACGACTACCGTGACATCGCCAATGCGACATCCCTTCTGATGCGGCTTGAGCTTGAGGGCACCCAAGTGGGGGATCGCTGGACCGAGTTGGCGGATTTCGCACAACACCGCACGGATGACGGATGCCTCGTTTTTGCCGATCTGCACTACCAACTGGCCCTTGGCGCCGCTGGGCGTGAGGACGCTCAGGCTGCAATGACCGCACGCTTTGCTGTCGATGCAGCACGTCAGGGTGAAATGCCTGCACGTGTGGCTGATCCGGGCAAGGCTGCCCTATCGGGCCTGAATGCCTTTGCCGAAGGGCGCTACGACGCGGCGTTCCAAGACCTCGCTGCAGCGCGCCCGTCGATGCAGACCATCGGTGGCAGCCACGCCCAGCGCGACGTGTTCGAACGGATGACGATCGATGCCGGCCTGCGGTCAGGCATGTATGACGCGACCGAAGCCTTGCTCGAAGATCGCATTGCACGTCGGGCAGGCGCAGTCGACCGGTTTGCCGCAACCCGGCTCGTCTCGATCCAGGACGCGCGGCGCATTCCCGCTCAATAATGTGCGGGGATAGCACCCATTTGTGAGGTAAAGTAGACAGCTGCCATGACTTTTGCCGACCCAACCACCACTGCAGCGCCTTCCGCTGCCGCCGTGCCAGCCAATCCGGTGCGGGTGCGTGATATCCGTCTGGATTTCTTCCGCGGGTTGGCGATGTTCATTATCCTGTTTGCACATACGCCGGGCAACTTCCTGACCTCATGGATCCCTGCACGTTGGGGTTTTTCGGACGCGACCGAAATCTTCGTCTTCTGCTCAGGCATGGCATCCGCCATTGCCTTTGGCTCCACGTTCCAGAGGGCTGGCTTTGCCCTTGGGACAGCCCGCGTTGGCTACCGTATCTGGCAGGTTTACTGGGCGCATGTCGGCCTGTTCTTTGCCACGACAGCCCTATTGGCGTTTGTTACGGACCTTGAGATTACGACCCGCAACTACTGGGGCCAATTGAACCTGTGGATGCTGTTTGTCGAAGGTGAGCATTGGCAGAACCCGGACATGCTGTTCCGTTTCATGACGTTGCAGTGGGTACCAAACCTTTTTGACATCTTGCCGATGTACATGGTGATCCTTGCCATGATGCCCATCGTGATCTTTCTAGCGCGAGTGCATCTGGGGCTTGTCGCGGCATTCTGCGGCATCCTGTGGATACTTGGCCAACGCAAATTCATGGAGGCGATGGGCCTGCCATATCTGAATTTCACTGCTGAACCATGGGTCGGAAATGACGATTGGCAGCGGCGTTGGTTCCTTAACCCGTTTGGCTGGCAGCTTGTTTTCTTTACCGGCTTTGCCTTCATGCGCGGCTGGTTACCGAAACCGCCCGTCAACAAGGTGCTGATCGGTATCGCCGCCTTTATCGTGCTGGCCAACATCCCTTTCTCGAGCATTGGCGTGCGTGAACTGGGCTTTGACTGGGCCCGTGACTGGCGTGCCGACAACCGCCAGTGGATCTCCAAATCCGACTTTGGCCTGCTGCGTTACGTGCAATTCCTGGCGCTCGCTTACCTTGCCTGGGTTCTGGCAGGGGATAAGGGCCACCGCCTCCGGGTGTCGACGACTAGCGCGCTGGCTCGTGCCTGGGACAAGGTCCTGACGGTCATCCTGAAGGTGGGTCAGCAATCCCTCGCGGTTTTCGTCGTGTCTATCTTCGTTGCGCGGTTCAACGGTTTTGCGATGGACGTTCTGGGCCGCGACACAGGCACCGTGCTGGCAGCCAATGCATTCGGGTGCGGCATACTGATCCTGACGGCCTATTTGGCAGGCTGGTTCAAGTCCGTTCCCTGGAAACCAAAGGCGAGCTACTGATGCTGCGCCGCGAATTCCTCGCTTCCCTTGCAGCGCTTGCCGCAGCCCCCAATGCGTCTTGGGCGCAGGATGAACCCGGTTTGCCATTGGGCGATGCCGTGTCCTTCAACCCGTCAAACGTCATCGACATGGCCCGGGACAAGGCCAACCGCGCCTATGAACCACGCCCGATGATCCCTGAAGCGTGGCAGAACCTTACCTACGATCAGTATCGTAAGATTTGGTTCGACAGCCGCAATGGCCTGTGGGAAGGCAGCGATGCACCACAACGGGTCGACGTGTTTCCGCCGGGACTCTACTTTCCACAAGCCATCCGCACATATGTGGTCGAAGGCGATCAGGCCCGTCCGATCAAGTTCGACATGGGCGTCTTCGACACGACCGACAAATTCCCTGACGTGCCGATTGACGACACCTTAGGCTATTCTGGTCTGCGTTTGCGGGCAGAGCTGCGCCAGCCCGGCATCCATGAGGAATACGCCGTTTTTCAAGGTGCCAGCTATTTTCGTGGCATCGGCACCGGGGATATTTACGGCCTGTCGGCCCGGGGCCTTGCCCTCAAGACCGGCGATCCGATGGGCGAGGAATTCCCCGACTTCACGCATTTCTGGCTGGAGCGCCCCGCAACTGGAGCGGCGCAAATCGTCGTTCATGCGTTGCTGGACAGCCCGTCCTGCACCGGGGCCTACCGGTTCGAGATCATGCCCGGCCAACCGCTTGTGATGGAGGTTGAAGCGGAAATCTTTGCCCGCGCCACTCTCACACATGTGGGCATCGCACCTCTGACATCGATGTTCATGTTCGATGACATGAACACCCAACGCTTCGATGATTTTCGGCCGGCAGTGCACGACAATGACGGGCTCATGATCCACAATGGTGGCGGTGAGGTGATCTGGCGTCCTTTGGCCAACCCACGCACCCTGCAAATCAGTGCTTTTGGCGACAACAATCCACGGGGTTTCGGCCTGATGCAAAGGGCGCGTAAATTCAGTGACTTTAATGACCTGGAGGCTTTGTATCATCGCCGCCCTGGTCTTTGGGTTACACCGGGTGAGGGTTGGGGACGCGGAAGTGTGGCGCTGATCGAAATCCCGACGGACAAGGAAGTCTACGACAACATTGTTGCGTATTGGCGGCCCTCAGCTGACATTGAGGCTGGTACATCCCGCCGCATGACCTATCGCTTGGATTGGGGCGCGGACCCGGCGCCGAAAGCTGCCATGCCGCTGCGCGTTTTGAATACTGCTGCGGGCGGACGGCCCGAAGGCGGGCGCATCTTCACAATTGACTTCGAAGACGCGCCCCATGTTCCCAAGGACCTGTCAAAAGTGGACCGACTTGTCCGCTCCAGCGCGGGTGATGTGACCGAAGGTATTATCCAACGCAATCCCGAAACCGGCGGGCCGCGCCTTGCATTCACCTTCATGGCAGGTGACGCACAGTGGGCCGAATTCCGTGCGCAATTGCGGCTGGACGGGCAAGCTCTCAGCGAAGTGTGGCTCTATCGATGGACCATATGATACACACAGCAATGCCTCCCCGCGCGCCGCTCGATATGCCGGCGCAGGATTTTGCATGCGCGCCTGCGAACTCGGATGCAGGCACAGGCAAACAGGACCCGATTTGGCGCATGGCGGTGTTCATCCCGGCTCTGACAATCACAGGCCTAGTGCTTTGGGGGCTCTACGGCCTGTTCAAGATGTCTGGCATGACGGGCTTCGAGTATGTGCTTTTGGCTCTTATCGGCCTCACGTTCGTCTGGGTCACCATCGCCGTCTCAACCGTCGGTGTCGGGTTGGCTGGCAGACTTGATCCAAACCGCAAACCCGAACCTTCGGACCCGTTGGACGTGGCTCTTCTGGTGCCCGTCTACAATGAAACACCGTGGGACGTATTCGGTAACGCAGCCGCAATGCTGACTGACTTGGCCCGCCAAAAGGGCGGTCATCGGTACAGTCTCTTCATCCTGAGTGACACGACCGACGACCTCATCGCGTGGCAGGAATGGCAAGCTTTCGAAGCTTTGCGGAGCAGCGCGCCGTTTCCAGTCCATTATCGCCGCCGCGCACAGAATACGGATAAAAAGGTTGGCAACCTCGTCGACTGGATCACGGGATGGGGCGCTTCTTATGAAGCCATGCTGGTTCTGGATGCCGACAGCCTGATGACCGGCCGCGCTATTGATCGACTGGCCAGCGAGCTGGCTGCAGACCCAAAGGCCGGTCTGATCCAAAGCTTTCCACAGCTGATCGGCGCCAACACCCTATTTGCGAGAATGCAGCAGTTTTCCAACGTTGCGTATGGCTGGTTGTTGGCCGAAGGGCTCGCGCATTGGTCCCGGACCGAGGGTAACTATTGGGGCCACAACGCGATCATCCGCACGCGCGCCTTCGCTTCCTCCGCCGGACTGCCACATCTGCAGAGTATGACAGGACGTACCAACATGATCCTGTCTCATGATTTTGTCGAGGCATCGCTCCTGCGACGTTCTGGCTGGCGCGTGCGTTTCCTGCCCCGTATCTCGGGCAGTTTCGAAGAAACCCCCGGAACACTGATCGACTACGTGATCCGTGACCGGCGCTGGTGCCGAGGCAACCTGCAACACTTGCGCCTGCTGACCACACGTGGCCTGCATCCGGTCAGCCGCTTCCATCTGTTTCAGGGGGCAGCTGCCTACTTGATGTCGCCCGCGTGGTTCGTTCTTCTCGTGTTCTGGGCGCTTCTGGGCCGCGATGCAGAGACCAACGTGATCTCGTACTTTAACGAGGCGAACCCTCTTTTTCCCAACTGGCCACCGGCCATGACACATATCGACAGCGCCATCTTCTTGGTGGTCATGTACGCTATGCTGCTGACGCCCAAGATCACCTCTGCCCTGATTATCGCCGCCAACGGCAAGGCGGTTCGGCTCTTTGGTGGTCGTAGCGTGTTTGCAGGTGCGGTGGTGACAGAACTCGCGCTGTCTGTTGCCTATGCGCCAATCATGATGATCCAGCAAACCAAAGCCGTGATTGGAGGGGTGATGGGCCGTGGCGGATGGGCACCGCAAAGCCGTACCGCACAGGCATATCCGATGACAACCTTGATCAAGTTCCATTGGATTGAAACCCTGATTGGTGCCCTTCTGTTCCTCGGGTTAGGTACGGGACTGGTATCGTGGTGGCTTATCCCGATTGCTGCGAGCCTGGCCTTTTCTGTCCCGCTGTCTGGCCTCAGCGCATATCCTTTGGCCCATATCCGGCCACCAAGCCTACGGCTCGACAATCCCCTCACGCTTCGCGAGCCTGCCATCGTCGGCAACGCCCGCACTGCACGCGCCGAAATGCGCGCGCGGATTGAAGCGTCGGAAATCGCAGCCGAGTAGCAATCTACGCGAGAAAGACAACGCGCGCAGTCGAGCGGTGTTGAGGCAAAGCAATGGACACCGCCAAGCGATGTCTTGTTGCGCGAAGGAATACGGGTCCGGGACCAGCCGGTAGATCGTTTCGAAGCAGAAACGGCAGCCGTCTGTTAGATTTGCGAAAACGCCCTTGCGTAGAGAGGGCGATACAATTGTTGAGCAGCACAGCGCGTCCGAAAACAACCGTTCGGAAAAAATCTACTCGGGCTGCCATGTCACGGTCGGTAAGCCGCGCTTCAACCAACCAGGCCCTGCACCCGATCCCAGCATTCCCTCCGGCACATCGATGATCGTTGTAAATCCGGCTGTTGTCAGACGCTCGGTCAAACGACGGGAACGCACGCCGCGGGCGCAGATCAAAGCAACAGGCACATCCCTACGCCCATCCGTATGAATCAGAAGCGCGTCGGTAAAGTCCTTCCGGCGCATATCCAACGGAACAGCCCCCTCACCCACACCGGTCCGCTCCCATTCGTCAGGACGGCGGATGTCGATCAACAGGATCGCACCGTTCACCGCCGAAGCATGGGCGTCCGGTGTGCTCAGCGTTCCTTCTAACCCGGCCTCGGTCGAGATGTTGTACCACCGCGATGCAAAAACCGCGCCGCCAACGATGGCCACTCCGGCGGCAAGGCCAAAGCCCCGGCGCGTCATCCGCGCCGGGGCCTCTGCCCGATCAGTTCGGGAATGCTCTGTCGGGCGATCCGTCATATCAGGTGTTTGGAGCTTCGCTTGTGAATTTCGGAATGGTGCTTTCCGATGCTGCATCACCCTCGAGGCTGACCCAGTTGCTTTCCGAAACGGTGATGTTGCCTGGAATGTCTTCTTCCCAGAAGCCCACAACAACGTCTGTGATGTTCAGATACAGCTTGTCATCGACGATGCGCCACAGGTTGGGGTTGGCGGGCACTTTCCCCCCTTGGCAACACCGTAGGCACAGTGACCGTCATATTGAGGGGCATATCGCGCGGGATCAGCAGCAAACTTGTCGCGGTTTTCCTCGGTTGAGAACGCAAAGGTCGCACCATTGTATTCCGCGGTGATGTCGGCATTGCCGGGAACACCTGGTGTTTGGGTTTGACCGACTGGCTTCATCTCAAGGTCAAAATAAGCCACCACATCATAGCCAGAGACGGCAAATCCCGTCTCATCAATATACTGGTCGCCGGCGAACGCGGCCGTTGTGAAAGTCAAGGCGCTTGCAGCCGCCGCAACGGCCAAAGTGAATCGATTCATCATTTGTGATCATCCTCTGTCAAACTGAGCCCCCCGCGCGTCACTGCGGTGGATAATCAGTCATTAGGGGTCCGCGGTCCAGCATTTCAGCCTGCCTCGCGCTGATGTGAGATGGCGTCGGATTCCGTGAATACCGGATGCTCTTAACGCAGGCGCGGCGGGCGGTCCGGGTCCATGCCCGGAGCGGCAGGCTCAGGCGACCGTACGGGTGCAGGTTGCGGCAAATCAAAGCGCAAACCAACACGTGCAAGACGCTGAGTCACAGGATCATTGGCCTCAAAAAATCCCACATCCATCGCTCCTGCATCGATCCCGGAAAAGGTCAACACCTCGGACGCGGCTCTGGCCAAGGCGCCCTCGGCGCCCGGCGCCGCACCGACAAAAGCCAGCATGTGACTGCGCGCACCGTCCGCATCCGTCGTACCGACAAGATATGCAATTTGTGCCAATCCCGTTGCCGTGGCCAATTTGGTATCCACAGCCGAGATCAGCATTTCCGGCAAACCTGTTGGAGCGGATACTTCAGCCAGCCGTGCCTCAACTTCGTCCGGACCATTGCCGAGTGTCCGCGCAAGCCATTGCACTCCATCCGCATCCAGCAGAAAAGACGACTGGGCCACGTCAAGGTTCAACCCCAACCCCAACCCCTGTTCCGCAAGCAAACCTGCGATTATCCGACCGGACAGCGCGGCATATGGTGCCTCAGCACCAACAAACAGGGCCAACCGGTCCTCGCGATCAAAGACAAGAACAAGCGGACCAGAACCGGGGTCGAAGACTTGCGGCGTGATCTGCTCACCTTGCGCCTCTGCTTCGAGCAGAAGGAACAGTTCCGCATCCCCCAAGCGCTCAAAGAACCGCAACCGCTTTGCATCATCCTCGGGCGCAGCCAGCATGGCGGCATGCGCCTGATCGAGAACCGTTTCTGTCACGCCAACACCTCTTTTACACGCGCCCGCAGCACAGGCAGCACGTCTGCCTCGAACCACGGGTTTTTCTTCAACCACGCGGTATTGCGCCAAGACGGATGAGGCAAGGGAAAGGCCCGAGGCGCGAAGTCGCGCCAAGCAGCCACGGTTTCACGCACCGACATATTCGTCCCCAGATGCCAAGATTGGGCATATCCGCCAATCAAAAGAACCAATGGAACCTCACCCATATGATCCATGACATCACTTCGCCACGTTTTGGCACAGATCTTGGGCGGCGGTCGGTCCGATCCCTTTGCGTCGTAACCGGGAAAGCAAAACGCCATCGGTACAATGGCCAATTTGTTTCGGTCGTAAAATGTGGCCTCGTCCATACCAAGCCAATCGCGCAGCCGGTCTCCGGAAGGGTCGGTGAAGGGCCGTCCGCTTTCGTGTACACGCGCGCCGGGCGCCTGACCCGCCACGAGGATCCGTGCGCCGGGCTTGAACCAAACGACGGGACGCGGGCTGTGCCCTGTTTCGGTCGCAGCAAATCGATCCGCACAAAGCGTGCAAGCACGAATGTCTTCAGGCAATCCCATAAAAAACACCTATGCGACACCAATGGGTTAGGCAATCAATTCGATACTCTTCGAAATAAACCTTGCGTGACTCCAACATTTCTATAATTCTAGAAATATGAAAATAGAATCTCATCACTCGCTTGATCTGACACGCGCCGCCGCAGCCTTTGCCGCACTTGGATCAGAACAACGCCTGTCGGTTCTGCGAACGCTGGTACGGGCCGGGCCCGAAGGGCTGAGCATCGGGGCATTGGGTGACCGCACGGGCGTCACAGGCTCAACCTTGACCCATCACGTCAAAATCCTTGCCAGTGCGGGTCTTGTGACACAAGCCCGACAAGGCCGTTCGATCATCTGCGCCGCCGTCGCCTTTGGCGAGGTGCAAGACCTGTCGAACTTCCTCCTTACAGAATGCTGCGCAGACAGCCCCAACTCGGATCATGATCATGGCTGACACCACTACACCGGTACCTGCTCAACGGCGCAAGTTCCTTGATGGCGCATGGATTGCATCGATCGCGGTTCTTGTGGTTCTGGCTGTTCTGGACATAGCGCAGCTTTGGCCGACGATCACCTTTGCCGCGAATGCGTTGCTACACACAGCCCCGTTCATCGCCTTTGCAGTCTGCGCAGTTGCCTATCTAAAAGCCACGGGTGCGGAAAACCTGCTGGCAAAGGCGTTTGAGGGGAACCCCGCACGCATGATCGTCATGGCAGCACTGCTGGGCGGCTTGTCACCCTTTTGTTCATGCGAAGTCATCCCGTTTATCGCTGCACTGCTTGCAGTAGGTGCACCGCTTGGCGCGGTTATGGCTTTCTGGCTGGCCTCTCCGCTGATGGACCCGGCCATGTTCGCAATCACCACTGGCGCAATCAGCTTCGAATTCGCCTTGGCAAAGACAATTGCGGCGGTCGCGCTTGGTATGTTCGGCGGGTTTGGAACGCTGATGCTGTCGGGCACACCGGTCTTTACAAATCCGCTACGTGAGAAGCCGTCGGTGGGCGGGTGCTGTGGCGTGAAACAGCCCTTCTCATCACAGCCGATCTGGCGGTTCTGGACCGAACGCAACCGCCTCGACATCTTCCGTAGCACGGCTTTGGACAATGCGATTTTCCTGCTCAAATGGCTGACGCTCGCCTACGTGATCGAGGCAGTCATGGTGCACTATATGCCCGCCGATCTGATTGCATCGGTTCTAGGCGATGGTGGCATCGGCACGGTGATCCTTGGTGCGCTTGTGGGCATGCCCGCCTATCTGAATGGTTACGCGGCCGCGCCGCTGGTGGCAGAACTGATGGATCAGGGTATGGCTGCAGGAGCAGCTATGTCATTCATGCTGGCCGGTGGCGTCAGTTGCATCCCCGCCGCAATAGCCGTTTGGGCGCTCGTCAAACCACGCGTCTTTGCTGCTTACCTGAGTTTCGCACTGGCGGGGTCTGTCATCGCCGGCATGGCTTGGCAAATTCTGAGCTGAGGCATACTCAGAGTACGAACAAACAGCACACGGGCATATCAAAGACCCGTGTACATTCCCCCAAACTGTCCATTCCGTCGCGACAATACCCCGTGAAACCTATACATTTAACAGGACTTTGGACATAATATCGCCTAAGTCGGTGATTAGACCGTTAAGACGCCTCTGGTAAGGAGGGCCCTGGTCTCCCACGTTAATGCGCGGGGACAAAGCAGACACCGCGGAGCAACGGGGATGCTGGAATTCGAAAATGTATCCAAGTCCTTCTGGACGGGCACACAGCGCAAGGTGATCCTTGATCGTGTATCCTTCCGGGTGGAATTGGGCCATTCGTTTGGCGTGCTGGCCCCCAATGGCACCGGCAAGACGACCCTGATCAACATGATGGCAGGGCTCGAGAAGCCAGATGAGGGCGAAATCCGCCGCAGCTGCAACATCTCCTTTCCTCTTGGGTTCATGGGCGGGGTGCTGCCCAAGATCTCTGCACTCGAAAACTCACGTTACATTGCACGGCTCTATGGGCTTGATCCCGACTATGTGGAAAGCTTCTGTCGCTGGCTCTGTAACCTGGGTGAGTATTTCGACCAGCCCTTGGGTACGTATTCATCGGGCATGCGGGCGCGGTTTTCATTCGCGCTTATGTTGGCTCTCGACTTTGACATCTACCTGATCGACGAGGGCATGCCCTCGTCAACAGACGTTGAATTTAATCGCAAAGCAGGCGAGGTACTGCAGGAACGGCTGCGTACCACAACAATCATCATCGTGTCGCATCAGGCGCAAACGCTTGAGAAATTTGCGCGCTCAGCCGCAGTTTTGCTGGACGGCAAACTGCACATGTTTGACACGCTGGAAGAGGCAAAACGGCTTTATGACTACGAAACCCAAAGCTAGGAAGTTCCGGATCAAGCGCACAGCGCCCGCGCTTGGCAGTGCGGCGCCTGCGTCCGAGCGCGATACTGCTCCCGAAAAGCCAGCGCCTGAGGCCAAGCCGCGTGAGCAAGCTCAAAAACCTTCCGCCCAAAGCGGAGAAGTCGCGTCGAACCAGCAGGTGCAAAGTGAAAATACCATTGATGCGATACGCCAGGAGGGGCTGACCGGTCGGCAACTGCGCATGGCGCGACGGGTGGCGCAGAAGCACGGGCTGGCACCCACATCCGACTTTGATGCCGTTCGCCTGCTGCGCGCCAAGGGAATTGATCCATTCCAACGCGCGAACATGCTGGAGCTTGTTGTGCCGCAGGCGGGGGCCGAACAACATGAAGGCGGCGCGCCGGATGCCTTCGCAAGCCTGCCTGCAAGTGCCGGAGGTGCTGGGCGCGCGCAACTGCCACAAACCGTGCCTGTGAAACAGCAGCAACTGCCGTCAACCGAACTTAGCCCGGCAGATCGAAGATCTCAGGAAATCCAGAACATCCAGCGCGACATTGCACGGCGTCGCCGCAAGAAGATGGGCCTTTTGCTGGTCCGGCTGGCCTTTTTCGTGATCCTGCCCACCTTCCTTGCCGGCTACTATTTTTACACCATCGCCACGCCGATGTACGCGACCAAGTCCGAGTTCCTGATTATTCAGAACGAAGGATCGGGCGGCGCCGGACCCCTTGGCGGCCTTCTGCCTACACAATTCGCCACCAACGCCGACAGCATTGCCGTGCAAGGCTTTTTGCAGTCCAAGGATGCGATGCTGCGGCTCGACCGCGATGTCGGCTTCAAGACGCATTTCACACAGAACTGGATCGACCCAATCCAGCGGCTGAGTGACAATCCCACCAATGAAGAAGCCTACAAAACCTATAAGAAAAACGTTAAAATCGGCTATGACCCGACAGAGGGCATGATCCGGATGGAAGTGGCCGCCGCTGATCCACTGGTATCGGCCGAGTTCTCAAGCCAGTTGATCGACTACGCGGAACAGCGCGTAAACAACCTGTCCGCACAAAAGCGCGATGACCAGATGCGCGACGCCCGCCAAGGGTTTGAACGAGCAGAGTCGGAGCGCCGCACAGCGCAAGAAAACCTTGTCCGATTGCAGATCGAGGGCTCCACCCTCGACCCGGAGGGCGTGATCGCTTCCCTGCGCACGCAGATCGGCCAACTCGAAACACAAATCATCGAAAAAGAGATCGAGCTGGCCAGCTTGCTGAACAACGCGCGGCCCAACCAAAGTCGGGTGGACGGCGCGCGCGGCACGCTTGAAATCCTCAAAGACCAACTTGCGGCTCTCAACAACAAGATGACCGATGTGAGCCAGGGCGAAAACTCACTGGCGGAGCTTGCCGCACGCATCCAAATCGCCCAGGCCGACCTTGCCTCACGCGACTTGATGCTGCAATCGGCTCTGCAACAGATGGAACAGGCGCGGGTCGAAGCAACCCGTCAGGTGCGCTATCTTACAGTTGCTGTGGAACCCATCGCGCCCGAGGAACCGACCTATCCCCGCGCATTCGAAAACACGATCTTGGCATTCCTCGTCTTTGCAGGCATCTATCTGATGATCTCGCTCACCGCGTCGATCCTGAGAGAACAGGTGACAAGCTAGGGTCTGGACCCACTATGAAACATGTTGAAGTCGCCGATCTCACGATCGGCAATGACCGTCCCTTGACGGTGATCGCAGGCCCTTGCGCCTTGGAGAGCATCGACCTCGGCCAAGAGGTTGCCGGGCGTATGAAGGAAGTCTGCGAGGCAGCTGGCGCGCAATATGTCTTCAAAGCAAGCTATGACAAAGCCAACCGCACATCGCTAAAGGGTGGGCGCGGCCTTGGGCTGGACGCTGGGTTAAAAGCGCTGCAAGCGGTCAAAGAGTCCATCGGTGTCCCAGTACTTACGGATGTGCATACAGAGGCTCAATGCGCCCCGGTGGCTGAAGTCGCTGACATCCTGCAAATCCCCGCCTTCCTCTGCCGTCAGACGGACATGCTTTTGGCCGCTGGCGACACGGGTGCCGTGGTGAACATAAAGAAGGGCCAGTTCCTGGCTCCGTGGGAAATGCCCAACATCATCACCAAGGTCGAAAGCACCGGCAACACTCGTATCCTGTTAACAGAGCGGGGCACATCCTTCGGCTACAACACTCTGGTGGCCGACATGCGGTCGCTGCCGCAGATGGCGCAAACCGGCTATCCGGTGGTGATGGATGCCACCCATTCGGTGCAGCAACCGGGGGGCAAAGGTGGATCAAGTGGCGGGCAGCGTGAATTTGCACCTGTTATGGCGCGGGCGGCAGTGGCCATCGGAGTCGGCGCCGTCTTTATCGAAACGCACCCCGATCCCGACACTGCCCCGTCAGACGGGCCAAATATGATTTATCTCGATCAAATGCCCGCCCTGATCGAGACTCTTATGCAGTTCGATGCGCTCGCCAAAGCGCGCCCAATGACATTTTAGTCAAAGAGTTTTCCATGACCAAACCTGCCGCCACCGTGACCCCGAACACGTGGGAATTCCTGCGCGACCCCATGATTAAGCCGACGGGCTTCCGCGAGTATGATGCGCGCTGGAAATACCCGGACGAGATCAACCTTCCCGGGGTAACAGCACTTGGTCTTGGCCTTGGGACACAAATGCGACGGCGCGGCATCGATCCTGTGATTGCCGTAGGCAACGACTATCGTGATTACTCTCTCAGCATCAAGAACGCCCTGATCGTCGGGCTGATTCAGGCAGGGATACAGGTCAAGGACATCGGCCCAGCCCTTTCCCCCATGGCCTATTTCAGCCAGTTCCACCTTGATGTGCCGGCGGTTGCCATGGTCACTGCCTCTCATAATCCCAACGGCTGGACCGGCGTCAAGATGGGCTTTGATCGCCCCCTCACTCACGGCCCGGACGAGATGTCGGAACTGCGCGATATCGTATTGAATGGTAGTGGTGAAGCACGTCCTGGCGGCGGCTATGAATTCGTTGACGACGTGCAGGAAGCGTACCTTCAGGACCTTGTCGGCGACTTCAGAATGACACGCCCACTCAAGGTCGTGTGCGCCACTGGCAACGGCACCGCCGCGGCCTTTGCCCCCGAACTCTTCCGCCGCATCGGTGTCGAAGTGGTCGAAAGTCACACAACGCTCGACTACACCTTTCCAAACTACAACCCGAACCCCGAAGCCATGGAAATGCTGCACGACATGGCGGACAGCGTAAAGCTTCTGGCGCAGACCTTGCGCTTGGATTTGACGGGGATGGTGACCGCTGCGGCGTTGTGGATGATGAAGGGGAAGAGATCTTTGCCGACAAGGTGGGGGTCATCATGGCGCGCGACTTGTCGAAACTCTACCCGAACGCAACCTTCGTGGCCGATGTGAAATCCACCGGCCTCTTCGCCTCAGACCCCGAACTGCAAGCGAACGGCGTCACGGCAGACTATTGGAAAACCGGACACAGCCACATGAAGCGGCGGGTCAAGGAAATCGGCGCCCTCGCAGGGTTTGAAAAATCAGGCCACTATTTTCTCGCTGAGCCAATAGGACGCGGCTACGATTGCGGGATGCGGGTCGCGGTTGAAATCTGCAAACTGATGGATCGCAACCCTGACATGAAGATGTCGGACCTGCGCAAGGCGCTGCCGAAAACACACTCAACCCCGACAATGTCCCCCTACTGCTCGGACACTGAAAAATACAGCACACTGGACCGTATTGTCGCCAAGCTGACAGCCAAGGCCGTTGCGAATGAACCCATCGCAGGTCGCGCAATCAAGGAGGTGGTGACGGTAAACGGCGCTCGGGTCATTCTGGATAACGGCGGTTGGGGTTTGGTGCGCGCTTCGTCCAACACGCCGAACTTGGTGGTGGTCTGTGAAAGCCCGGAAAGCGAAGACGAGTTGCGCGCGATTTTCGCAGACATCGATGCGGTAATCCGGACTGAAGATACCGTTGGGGAATACGATCAGACCTTTTGACGGGCGCGCCGACCCATAACCTGACGCAATGCTCGTAATTTAGAAACGGGCCACAATCAGTTTTGCGGCCCGCCCATTCAGACCGCCTGCCAACCCTCACTGCGAACAGGTTGAAGCCATTCGACTTCATGTTGCCTAGCCTAGAAGAAACTTATGTCTGCCAACGAGCGATCACTGCAATATGTCGAAGCGCTTGCAGATCAGGTTTCTTGGCGTCCTGTATGTTCGAAAGCCCATCGCTTCGTAGTATGCCAACCCTTCCGGATTATTCGCGCCAATGCTTGCGTCGATATGAGCCAACCCTGCATCTTGCGCAGCCCTACATGTGACATCGAATAATGCGCGACCAACGCCACGCCGTGCTGCGGAGGGTCGTATGTGCGTGCCAACAATGCCCCACCCCGGTTCTACACCCCATTGGTTGCCCGCACGGGCAGTTTTGAGTGACTGGAATCCAAGTATGATCCCATCGTCCTCGGCCACGGAGCAACGAATCTTATCGACGCTTTCAATGTAGTATTGCCGTACGAATTCCTCATCGTCAGGACTCAAACGTTTGCCAGCGGCCGTCAGCTCGCGAAGAAATGTGCTCATCTGCTCAATATCTTCAACTGTGCCGTTCCTGATAATCATCGTCATTCTCCACTGCATTTTGCCAATCATGCACATCAGTCGCGTGTGACCTCAAGGACCCGCAAGCAAGCAAAGGGTGGGATGGCCGATACAAGCGCAGGCGATCGGCATGTTTCAACTTTCTGCTTGCCACTTCGGGCAAGTTTCCGATACGAAACTCTCATAACTTGACATTGGGAGAACCAGTTTACTGGTGCCGAAGGAGCAACTGCCTCGGAAACTCTCAGGCCAAAGGACCAATGTCAGGCCAAACTACTCTGGAGAGTGATGCCATTGGCATCCGCCGAAGGGATAATGATCTCAGGCACCCGGGACAGAGGAGGCACCGACGCGCAAGAGATGTCTTGCGCATGACTTGGTGCCGCATGATTTGACGCAAATCTTGTCGGCTTGAAAAAGGTGATGAGGCATGTCCGATCTAAAGCAGACCCCGCTTCACGCGTTGCACGTTGCCCTTGGGGCCAAGATGGTACCCTTTGCGGGGTATGATATGCCGGTGCAATACGAACTGGGGGTCATGAAAGAGCACCTCCATACGCGGGCGAAGGCCGGTCTTTTTGACGTCAGCCATATGGGGCAGGTCATTGTGCGCGGGACGACTTATGACGCGGCTGCACGTGGTCTGGAATCGCTGATTCCAGTCGATGTGCTGGGCTTGGGCAAGAACCGCCAACGTTATGGCTTTTTCACGAATGCGGATGGCGGCATCGAAGACGATCTGATGCTGGCGAACCGCGGGGATCATGTGTTCGTTGTGGTGAATGCTGCCTGCAAGGACGCCGATATTGCGCATATGAAAGCCGCGCTTGAACCGGATGTGACGGTGACTGAGATCACCGACCGTGCCTTGCTGGCTTTGCAGGGGCCTGCCGCTGAAGGTGTGCTGGCCGCGCTTGATCCGCGTGCAGCAAAGATGCGCTTTATGGATGTGGCTACGCTGGATCTGAACGGGGTTGAGGTCTGGGTTTCCCGGTCCGGTTACACGGGCGAAGACGGGTACGAGATTTCGGCACCCATGGATGTCGCGGAAGACATTGCAAAGGCCTTGCTGGACCATTCTGACGTTGAAGCCATCGGCCTCGGCGCGCGCGATTCCCTGCGGTTGGAGGCGGGGCTGTGCCTATATGGGCACGACGTTGACGCCACAACAACGCCTGTTGAGGGCGGCCTGACATGGGCGATCCAGAAGGTGCGGCGCGCGGGCGGAGACCGGGAAGGTGGCTTCCCGGGGGCGGAGAAAATCCTGGCCGAGATGGACAGTGGCGCCGCGCGCAAGCGCGTGGGGTTGCTGCCCGCCGGTCGCGCGCCCATGCGCGATGGCGTGGTGCTGTTTGCAACCGAGGATGCGACCGATCCCATCGGCGCAGTCACCTCGGGCGGGTTTGGCCCCACGGTCGGAGGACCTGTTGCGATGGGATATGTCACCACTGAGCACGCCGCGCCGGGCACCAAAATTTTTGGCGAGTTACGCGGAAAACGCCAACCACTCACGGTAGCAAAAATGCCGTTCACGGCAGCCAACTTCAAACGATAGCAGAGAGGGAAACCAATGAAATACACGGAAGAACACGAATGGCTGCGCGCCGATGGGGATGCGTATGTCGTGGGTATCACCGAACACGCGACAACGCAGTTGGGCGATCTGGTCTTTGTCGAATTGCCCGAGGTTGGCACGACCGTCAGCAAGGATGATGAAATTGTTGTCATTGAAAGCGTGAAGGCGGCGTCCGACATCATGGCCCCGATTGACGGAGAGATCACCGAGGTGAACACGGCATTGGCGGATGATCCGAGCCTCGCTAACAGTGATCCGCTGGGCGAGGGCTGGTTTTTCAAGATCAAGCCTTCCGACGCGTCCCAGATCGACACCTTGATGGATGAAGCCGCCTATAACGCGCTGATCGGCTAGGGAACATAATCGATGACTTTCAAACCCACCGACTATCTGCCCTATGATTTTGCGAACCGCCGCCATATTGGGCCATCCCCTGCCGAAATGGATGAGATGCTGAAAGTGGTGGGGGCGAAAGACCTCGACGCACTGATCGATGACACGATCCCGGCCAACATCCGGCAAAAGGAACCGTTGGATTTCGGCAAGGCCAAGTCGGAACGGGAACTTTTGCACCACATGCGGGTGACGGCCTCGAAGAACAAGGTTCTGACCTCGCTGATCGGGCAGGGATACCATGGAACCGTCACGCCCCCAGCCATCCAGCGCAACATCCTTGAGAACCCTGCGTGGTATACGGCATATACCCCGTATCAGCCTGAGATCAGCCAGGGGCGCCTTGAGGCGTTGTTGAATTTCCAAACGATGGTGTCGGACTTGACGGGCCTTGAGATTGCCAACGCGTCGCTGCTGGACGAGGCCACGGCCTGCGCCGAGGCGATGACCATGGCGCAGCGGATCAGCAAGTCGAAGGCGGTTGGCTTCTTTGTCGATGAGAATTGCCACCTTCAGAACATCGCTGTGATGAAGACGCGGGCACAGCCGTTGGGCATAGAAATCATCGTCGGCAATCCCGATGATCTTGATGCCAGCGCCGTGTTCGGCGCGATTTTCCAGTATCCGGGCACCCATGGTCACATCCGGGATTTTACCGATCAAATCGCAAAGCTGCATGAGAATAAGTCCATTGGCATCATCTCTGCTGATCCGCTGTCGCTAACCCTGCTCAAAGAGCCGGGGGCGATGGGCGCGGATATTGCCGTTGGCACGACTCAGCGCTTTGGTGTGCCTGTTGGCTATGGCGGTCCACACGCGGCTTATATGGCGACCAAGGCCAACTATGCCCGTAACATGCCGGGCCGGATTGTCGGGGTGTCGGTCGACAGCTTTGGCAACCGGGCCTACCGCCTGTCCCTGCAAACGCGCGAGCAGCACATCCGCCGGGAAAAGGCGACGTCGAATGTCTGTACGGCGCAGGCGTTGCTGGCCGTCATGGCTGGATTCTACGGCGTTTTTCACGGACCGGACGGCCTGAAAGCCATTGCGCAGCGCATCCACCGCAAGACCGCCCGATTGGCAGAAGGGCTGAAACAGGCGGGCTTCGATGTGCGCCCGGCAAGCTTCTTTGACACGATCACAGTCGATGTGGGGCCATTGCAATCGGCTGTGATCAAGTCCGCCGTCGACGAAGGTATCAACCTGCGCGCAGTGGGGGCGACCGCAATCGGCATCACGCTGGACGAACGCACGCGGCCCGCCACTATTGAAAAGGTCTGGCGCGCGTTCGGGATCGAACGGCAGGACAAGGATTACACGCCGCATTACAAAATGCCGGAGAAGCTGATCCGCACATCCGACTTCATGACACACCCGATTTTTCACATGAACCGGGCCGAGACGGAGATGATGCGCTACATGCGCCGGCTCGCGGATCGCGATCTGGCGCTGGACCGTGCAATGATCCCGCTGGGGTCGTGCACCATGAAGCTGAATTCTGCCGCCGAGATGATGCCGATCAGTTGGCGAGAGTTTTCGCTACTGCATCCCTATTGCCCCAAGGATCAGGCCGCGGGGTATATCGAGATGATCGACGATCTGTCGGCCAAGCTGTGCGATGTCACCGGCTATGACGCGATTTCCATGCAACCCAATTCGGGCGCGCAGGGGGAATATGCGGGCCTTTTGACCATCGCAAGCTGGCATCGGGCCAACGGCGAAGGACATCGTGACATCTGCCTCATCCCGATGAGCGCCCACGGCACCAATCCTGCATCCGCCCAGATGGTCGGGTGGAAGGTGGTGCCCATAAAGTCAGCGGACAACGGCGACATTGATCTGGATGATTTCCGGGCCAAGGTGGCGGAACACAGGGACAACCTTGCCGGTTGCATGATCACGTATCCGTCGACCCACGGCGTGTTCGAAGAGACGGTAATCGAGGTGTGCCAGATCACACATGATGCGGGCGGACAGGTCTATATCGACGGGGCCAACATGAATGCCATGGTGGGTCTGAGCCGCCCCGGCGACCTGGGCGGCGATGTCAGCCATCTCAACCTGCACAAGACATTCTGCATCCCGCATGGTGGCGGTGGCCCCGGCATGGGACCCATCGGTGTCAAAGCGCACCTGACCAAACACCTTCCGGGCGACCCCAATGGTGGCGAGGGTGCGGTCAGCGCTGCAGCCTTTGGGTCACCCTCTCTGTTGCCTATCTCGTGGGCCTACTGCCTGATGATGGGCGGCGACGGGCTGATGCAGGCGACGCGCGTTGCCATCCTGAACGCCAACTACATTGCGAAACGGCTCGAAGGGGCGTTCGAGGTGCTTTACAAGGGGCCGACCGGTCGCGTGGCGCATGAATGTATCATCGACACACGCCCCTTTGCCGACAGCGCACACATCACGGTGGACGACATTGCAAAGCGGTTGGCAGATTGCGGATTCCATGCGCCCACGATGTCGTGGCCGGTGGCGGGCACCTTGATGATCGAACCGACCGAGTCCGAGAACAAGGCAGAACTGGATCGTTTTTGCGATGCCATGCTGGGCATCCGCGATGAGATCCGCGCGATCGAAGAGGGGACAATGGACCCCGAGAACAACCCCCTCAAGAACGCGCCGCATACGATGGAAGACTTGGTGCGGGATTGGGATCGCCCTTACAGTCGTGAAAGCGGTTGCTTCCCAACCGGATCCTTCCGCGTCGACAAGTATTGGCCACCAGTCAACCGGGTCGACAATGTCTGGGGAGACAGAAACCTGTCCTGCACCTGCCCACCGATGGAGGACTATGCCAAGACGTGAGCCGGAGACTCGTAACTCCTTGCTTACCGAGCATTTAATAAAAATGCGGAAGGTTTTTGGCCCGGGCAGCACGCACCCAGTTTGGGACGAAGGGCACGATCTTGTCTTGGGTGGGCACCATGATTTCAATGAAACTGGCGCCGTCATGCGCGATGGCGGTTGCCAGTGTGGATTCGATATCCGCCTCTGACGTGATCCGCGACGTGGCGAACCCAAACCCTTCGGCGATTTTCAGGTAATCCACTGTGCCGAAATCCGTCGACCACGGCGCATCCACATCATCCAGCAACACGGCTTCTCCCCGGATCCAACCGAAGCTATCATTTCGATTCAGGACGATGGTCACATTCTTTCCGGATCGTTTGATCGTTTCCATGTCCCCCATCACAAAACCAAGCGATCCATCCCCGGTGAACGAAATCACCGGGCCGTCACAGGCATAGGACGCCCCCAGAGCCGCTGGAACGGAATAGCCAAGCGCGCCCATGGAATAGTTGGTGATATAGCGCCGCCCCGCCCTGCGAAACGTCAACAGCGCCGAAGGGTAGATCGCGCTGACCCCCGGTTCGGAGGTGACGACTGCGTTGTCGGGCATAAGCCTGTCCAACGCCTGTGACAGTTTGACGGGCGATATCGTCCCTTCGGGCATCGGGATGTTCGAGTTGAACACCTTGTCGAGCGCCGTCTTTTTCGTCGCGGTCACATTAACGCGGGGACGGTCAAAATTTGAGTGCTCCGTCTTGATGATCTCGACCATGTATTCAAGGCTTGCCCGCGCATCGCCTACCATGCCAACTTCGACCGGGAAGTTGTTGCCGATATGCGCTTCTGCGATATCAAGGTGCAGAAAGGTTTTGCTGTACGGGTCGCCATACAGCTTCCAGTGATCCGTAGCTGCACTGTCCGTGTTCGACCCGATGAAAAAGATCGTATCGGCATCGTAGACATATTGATTGGAATACTCCATCCCACCGCGCCCACCGATGACCCGCAAAGCCAACGGATGATCCTCTCGGATCGTGCCCTTGCCCGGCGTGGTCGTCCCGACCGGTATTTGCAGCAGTTCAGCCAGTTCAACAATAACCTCTGATGCTTTGGAGATCAGCGCGCCCTGCCCGCAGACAATTGCGGGTTTTTCGGCGGCCAGTAGCATTTCGATCGCCGCCCGGATCTTGCCATGGTTGGCGACCGGACGATGCGCAGGATAGGTGCTGTAGTCACCTTCGGCATAGAGATCAGTAACCTCTGCCTCTTCGCCAAAAATGTTGATCGGCACGCGGATGTGGACGGGCGCCGGTCTGCCCGAGGTTGCAACGCGAAAGGCACGCCGAACAAGGAAAGGGATTTCACTGACTTTCGTGACAACGAAGGATTCCTTGCAGATGCTGTCGTAAAGGGCGGTCTGGTCTACGCCCGTCAGCCCATGTTTTTTGTCCTGATTGATCGGAATGTCGGAGCTAAAAAAGATGATGGGCACCGAGCTAAGGAAGGCCTCCGTGATCCCCGGTGTACAGTGCGTGACGCCTGGGCTTGGGGCTTCTAGCACGCAGGGTTTCCCGGTGATTTTGGCATATGCTTCGGCTGCGTAGGAGGCCGTGCGTTCGTCGCGGGTCAGGACAAATTCGATGTCCGAATGTTTGCGCCATTCCTTGTACCACCCGATTGTTGTTTCACCCGGCAATCCAAAGACGTGGGTGACATCATGCAATTCCAGCATTCGCAAGAGCGCCTGCGCGCCATTCATACGTTGAGGGGCTGGTATGTTTGGCATCAGCAACCTTCCTATGTCAGCAGCTGTGTCCGGTAGCGTGCGAGCGCATCCGGATCAGGCGCGGTTCCAAGGCCCGGAGTCGTCGGCACGTACACATGCCCGTCGCGCACCGGGAATGGCGTTTCGGCCAGATCCACCTCTGCATAGAAGGTGGACATGTAGAATTCACAGCCAAACGTCAGATCGGGAACCGCGGCCATCAGATGTGCACCTGCCATGTGGGCAATGGACGTCTCGAACATGCAACCGCCATAGACCTCGATCCCGGCCGCACGTGCAATTGCCGCGATCTCGACACATCGGCGGATGCCGCCGGATTTGGCGGTTTTAAGCGAGAAGATGTCGGCAATGCGGGCCGCCGCACCTCGCGTTGCATCGCGCACATCAAATACACTTTCATCAGCCATGATCGGCACATCGACGGCGCGGGTGATCTCGGCCAACACTTCGCGCTCGTGTCGTTTGACGGGTTGTTCTACGAAATCGGGGCGAAACGTTTCGAGGTCGCGAATGTGCCGGATCGCGTCATAGGCCGGCAGGCCCTGATTGTAATCGACACGCAAGCGGATATCGTCGCCATAGCGCGCACGCAGCTTTTCAAGGCGCATCAGATCAAAGGCGTGATCGGCAAAACCGGTCTTCAGCTTGAATATCCGCACACCGCTGTCCCAGATGTGGGCAACATCCTCCTGATCGGCGCCGAAATCGGGGTTCGCAACCGAAAAGCTGAGCGGAATACTGTCGCGGTGCCGCCCGCCCACCAACTCGGCCACGGGCAAGCCCGCAACTTGCCCGGTGACATCCAACAGCGCACATTCCAGCGCCGCCTTGGCCTCGCTATGACCAACGAGGGCGCGTTCAGCATCATTCATGATCGGTTCGACCAACACGGGGTCACGTCCGATGACATGAGGGCGAAGATTCACATGTAGCGCAGCGGCATTGCCCTCGACCGTTCCGGTGAAGACCGGCCATGGCGATGCCTCACCCCAGCCGGTCAGGCCAGTATCAGTCACAAGCTCGCAGAGAACCACATTGATCCCGCCCACATCGCCCGATCCGTGCGAATGCACCGCTCTGGCTGGAATGGAAACGCAATGAACGCTCATCTCAGTGATACGGTGGTCGCTCACTTTGGAACGGCCTCACTGAGACGGATGTCGTCCAGATCTGCGGGAAAGCGTCGCGGCAGCAGCCCGGCTTGAAACCAAGTCAGATAGGTGTAGATTGAAAAGACCGGGCGCCCCGTGGCACGCCGGATGTCGGCGGCATAGGGCACCATATTGGTGCACTCGAGCAGAATGGCACCGACCTCAGGATGATCCGATACCAGTTGCATCGCTGCCGCGATGTTATCCGCCCGCGCCTTGTCAAAGTCGATCTCTAGTGCATCATCAAGGATGCGCGTGGTGAAGTGTGATCCAGCCCCAGTACCTACAACTGGCGTATCTGGGGTAATACCAGCTGCCTCCAGATGCACGGGTGTCAGTGTCTCGGACGAAATGGTGAGGATACCCAGCGACTGATCGGCAGGCAACGACTGTCGAATGAGGGGCGCTTGCAACAGCGATGAGGATGCGACCGGCACGCCGAGGGCGCGCGACATGTCGTGTTGAAACGGAACGAGAAACCCGCAATTTGTCGCGATCCCGTCGCATCCAAGATCAACCAACTCGCGGCCCGCCCCGATAAACGCATCCAGCAGCGGTGTCGCATCGCCGCGCACCACGTTGCCGGGCGTGGCTGCAGAGACAACCTTGAACTGGACGGGGAACGGCCATGTGGCTGCGTTGCCAATATCTCCGGGAATGCGGGGAAACCGGGTGTTCAGCATCAGGATGCCCACTGTCGCCCCAAAGACTGTTTTGCCACCATATGTCGTCATGTCAGTTCTTCCTGAGGGGCATAGAGATCAGCAAAGGCAAGGCGCACGGCCTCGGACGCATGTTTCGCGCGGTGTTCGATATGATCGCGCATGGCAGCAGAGGCCGCAGCACCATCCCCGGTGCGGACGATGTCCAGAACCGCACGATGCCGTTCCGTTGTCGTGCGTCCGGCAGCTTGCAGACGTCGCAAATCAGCCGTGCGAACAATGCGGATCTTGTCATAGATCGTTTCGAGCATTCGCAACAGCTCGGGGTTGCCCGACAGACCCGCCAGTTGCAGATGAAATGCTTCATCCAGCTCCATCAACCGGATTGGGTTTGTGCAGTTTGAATATTCATCAGCCGAGAGGTCCAGCGATGCATCGATCGCCTCTAGTTCAGCGGGTTTGGCGTGCATTGCTGCTTGACGCACCGCCTCGCACTCAATCGCCATCCGTGCCTGATACAAATGAATGATCCGCTTGTCAGACAGCGTCCGGCAAAAGAAACCGCGCCCCGCGCGAAGCTCAACAAACCCTTCTGCAACCAGACGATTCAACGCTTCGCGCAACGGCGTGCGGCTGGCGCCCAAATCTCGCGATAACGATGATTCATTAATCCTTTCGCCCGGCTTGAAGGCAAAAGATGCCGCCATTTCACGCAATTTCACGTAAATCGCGCTAACCGTGTCGTTCATCTCAGACGTGGCATGGTTCATCTCTTCGTATCCCAATGTGTCAGAGGCAGCCTAGCGCAACCCTTGCATTGCGCACAAGGCTGTGCATTGATCTGTATACAATTCTACAACTGTTTTCAGAGGTCGAGCAGCAGGACAATGCCAAAGCGCGTGATCATAGCCGGGGCCGGGATTGTCGGCGTCTCAACTGGGATTTGGCTGCGCCGCATCAGCGATGCTGAGGTCACGATAATCGACCGGCTACCCCCGGGCGAAGGGACCTCGCACGGAAATGCCGGCGTCCTTGCCGCCTGTTCGATTGCGCCCGTGACCGCTCCGGGGCTGACGCGTAAAGCACCCCGAATGCTTGTGAACCCGGACTTTCCCCTGTTCATGCGCTGGGGCTACTTTCCGAAACTGCTGCCTTGGTTGCTCAGGTATCTATCTAACGCCAATGACAGTGACACACGCCGCATTGCGGATGGGTTGACCACCATCGTCGCGGACAGTGTCGACCAGCACAAAGCACTTGCGGCCGACACCGATGCAGCAAGCTGGGTAAGCGACAGCGACTATTCTTTTGCCTATGCAAACCGCGCCGCATTCGAAGCCGACGCCTATACTTGGGGTCTGCGCCGAGATGCGGGGTTTGAACCGATCATCCGGGAAGGTGAGGCCGCACGCGCATATGAACCCAACCTGTCGCCCGACATAGGACTGCTGGCAACGATGCAGGACCACGGATATGTCCGCGACCCGGGTCGCTACGTCAAAGCGTTGGCAGTCGAATTCGAAAGACTTGGCGGCACGATCTTGCAGGCCGAGATCAAAGATTTCGACCTCACCGACGGCAAGATCTCGGCAGTGCAGACAGATCAGGGGCCGCATGCTTGCGATCAAGCCATCCTTGCGACCGGTGTTTGGTCCAAACCCCTGATGCAGAAACTGGGCCTGTCGATCCCGATCGAAGCAGAACGCGGCTATCATATCGTCTTCACGGATGCAGAGGGCGGACCCTCGCACCCGGTGATGGTCGCCAGCGGAAAATTCGTCGCCACCCCGATGGCCGCAGGCTTGAGATGCGCGGGCATCGTCGAATTCGGCGGGCTGTCTGCCGGGCCTTCAAAGCCGCCTCTGGACTTTTTGCGCAGGCACGCCAAAGCCAGCTTTCCCAACCTGACCTACAGCGAAGAGGTCGAATGGCTTGGCCATCGCCCTGCCCCATCCGACAGCCTCCCACTAATTGGGCAGGTGGGCGAGACAGGCGTATTCACAGCGTTCGGACACCATCATATTGGATTGACCGGTGGGCCGAAAACGGGAAGGATCACCGCAGGTCTTGTCGCGGAACAGCCCGTAAATACTGACATAAGTGCATTTAATCCAATGCGTTTTTCCTAAGGCCGCGCCAAAAAGAAATGACCACCAGGGAGACTACAATGACAAAATTCACCAAAACATGCGCCACGCTGGCTGCGACGACGATGCTTGCACTGCCTGTCGCTGCACAAGAAAAATGGGACCTGCCGATGGCATATTCAGGGTCCAACTTTCACTCGGTCACCGGCGCTGAGTTTGCGGAATGTGTGACGACCGGCACCGGCGGCGCGATCGAGATTACAACACACCCCTCAGGCTCACTGTTTGCGGGCGCAGACATTAAGCGCGCGGTCCAGACGGGACAGGTGCCGATTGGTGAGCGCCTGCTGTCCGGCCACCAGAACGAAAGTGCGATCTTTGGCTGGGACTCCGTTCCATTCCTCGTCTCGTCCTTCGATGAGCACGACAAGCTCTACGGCGCGGCCAAACCACATCTCGAAGAATTGCTGGCAGAGCAGAACCTGACACTGCTCTATTCGGTGCCGTGGCCGCCACAGGGCCTCTACTTCAACAAGGAGGTGAACGCCGTTGCAGACATGGAGGGGATCAAGTTCCGCTCCTACAACAACGCCACCGCACGTCTTGCTGAACTGACGGGCATGTTGCCAGTGCAGATCGAAGCCGCCGAGATCAGTCAGGCCTTTGCGACCGGCGTGGCTGAATCCATGGTGTCCTCGGGCGCTACTGGCTACGACCGGAAAGTCTGGGAAAGCCTAAGCCACTTCTATGCCGTGGATGCCTGGCTGCCACGCAACTACATGCTGATCAACTCCGACGTCTGGTCCGGCGTGGATGAGGCGAACAAGAACGTCATCAACGCCTGTGCAGGCATGGCCGAATATGCAGGCACGTGGCGCGCCAAGGAATACACGGGCTTCACCCTGGCGGGCTTGGCCGAGGGCGGTATGAGTGTTGGCCCAGCTGGCGATGCGCTCATGTCAGAGCTCAAGGACATCGGCGCTACAATGACGGCTGAATGGCTCGAAGCCGCTGGCGAGACAGGCAAGTCCATCGTCGACGCCTACAACGCCAACTAAACGACAACAGGCGGGTCGATTTTTGAAAGATCGACCCGCTTTTCTTTTTCGCGGGGGACAGACCCATGACCGGACTTCTGCGCGGTCTGCGCCGCGTCCTTGATTTCATTTATCTTGCCGCAGGCGTGCTCGCCGCCCTCTGCCTGATCGCGATACTGCTTTTGATCGTGGCGCAGATGGTGGCCCGCTGGACCGGAGAGATATTCCCTGGTGCCGCGAACTATGCTGGCTACGCCATGGCCGCCGCCAGCTTCTTTGCCTTTGCTAATGCGCTTAACCGCGGGGCCCATATTCGGGTGTCGTTGGTGCTGAATGCGGTTCCCACCCGTTTTAGACGCTTCCTTGAAATCTGGTGCTTCGGGATTGCCGCAGCGGTCATGTGGTACTTCACCTACTACGCCTACTGGTTCACCTACTGGTCGTGGAAGTTCAAGGAAGTCAGTCAAGCCCAGGATGCGACACCAATGTGGATCCCACAATCCGTCATGGTGATCGGCGGTGCCATTCTGGCGCTTTCCCTGACAGATCACCTGATCCACGTGCTGTTCCGAGGCGATCACCGGATCAAGCGCAACCTCGTCGATCAAAGCTTCGCGGAGTAGGATCATGCAAGAAATCTATGCCATCACGCTGTTTCTGTTTGTCCTGTTCCTGTTGTTGGGCAGCGGCGTCTGGGTCGGGCTTGCCCTGATGGGCGTCGCATGGGTGGGGATGGAACTGTTCACCACCCGCCCCGTCGGCGACACGATGATCACGACGATCTGGGCTTCATCGTCGAGTTGGACGCTGACGGCACTGCCACTCTTTATCTGGATGGGCGAAATCCTTTTCCGGACGCGATTGTCCGAAGACATGTTTCGCGGGCTGTCCCCTTGGCTAGCGCGGCTGCCGGGTGGGCTGGTGCACACCAATATCGTCGGCTGTACGGTCTTTGCCGCTGTCTCCGGATCGTCTGCGGCAACGCTGACCACGGTTGGCAAAATGTCGATCCCCGAGCTGCGCGCGCGCGACTACCCGGAGCGTATCGTGATCGGCACGCTTGCAGGCGCGGCCACACTCGGGCTGATGATACCCCCCTCGCTAGCCTTGATCGTCTATGGCGTTACCGTGAATGAATCGATCACACAGCTGTTCTTTGCAGGCGTGTTTCCGGGCCTGTGCCTAGCCCTGATGTTCATGGGCTATGTGGCAATCTACTCCTACACATCCGGCGCTTGGAACCCAAAACAGGAAACCGGTATGTCGTTCAGGGACAAGCTGCGCAATTCCCGCTTCCTGATCCCTGTTCTGTGCCTGATCTTTGTTGTCATCGGGTCGATGTATGCAGGTTACGCCACCGCAACCGAAGCAGCAGCCATCGGCGTGATCGGAGCGCTAGTTCTGGCAGCGAGCCAAGGGTCACTGAACTGGAACACGTTCACCGAAAGCCTGATGGGTGCCACCCGAACGTCTGCAATGATTGCCCTGATCCTTGCCGGGGCGGCCTTCCTGAAACTCGCCATGGGGTTCACCGGATTGCCCCGCGCACTCGCCGACGGGATCGCCACCATGGAGCTGTCACGTTTTGAGCTGCTGATGATCCTGATGGTATTTTATATCGTGCTGGGCATGTTCCTCGACGGCATCTCGTCGGTGGTGCTGACCATGGCCGTGGTCGAACCCATGGTGCGCGAGGCTGGGATTGACCTGATCTGGTTCGGTATCTTTGTCGTCGTGGTGGTCGAGATGGCGCAGATCACACCCCCCATCGGTTTTAATCTCTTTGTCTTGCAAGGGATGACTGAACACGAAATGGGCTACATCACGCGCGCCGCATTCCCGATGTTCATGATCATGGTCCTGATGTGCTTTGTCCTGATCTGGTTCCCAGACATCGCGATGTGGCTGCCCGAGACGATAAGACAGGCACCCTAAGAGGCATCGGCCTTGTACCAATGCGTCATTCGTTGAGTGTCCAACTCTCGGGTCCAAGCGACAATGGTCAAGGGCTGATTTGTGCGACCAGACTGGCGGTCCCCAGGGTCAAAATGGCAAAACCGTGGGAACATGCCCAATGATGCGAACCAAGTGACATGGCCTTTCTCATGAACGTAAGCCCTTGATTTCAATGGATCGAAAATCATGGCGACATGCTAAATTAGCACTCATTGTCAGAAAAGATGTCCTTTTGACAGGTCGGGCTGATAGCCTGCCTTACAGCCAAACCCAGCAAAATTCAGGAGAAGACTGATCAACAGCGTCGAAGAAGACTACGCATTTGCTAAGAATGGAGCCGCTCAGCGTCAGCTGCTCAAGGAAGCATTTGAAACTGGTGATGATTACAAAATCGATCAGGCACTTCTTACTGTGCAGTATGCGAGAGAAAGCCTGCGAAATAGTATCTTGGAGATGACGAGAGACTACGGAACGGGAGATGACGAGGCTCCTAGAAATCAAGGATGAGGTCCTGAATCCTACCAGCTGGGTCACTGACCTCTTCAGGGTATCCCAACGAAACGTTCACAAGTTGCGTTTCGCCGACCATCCCGCCTCGAGTGCCGTGGCAATGACCAAAGAACCAACGCTCTGGTTGATATCGTTCAATCAAACCACTCAAGTCGCTCGCGTAGGCAGAGCTGACGTCATCTGCATAGTCACCCAGAACGCCAGGATGCGGAGCGTGGTGGGTTGCAACAAACGTGCGGCCATCAAACGGCGAACTCAATGTGCTTTCCAGCCATCGTCTATGGTCACGATGTCTAGCCAACACATCAGACGGCCGCAGTTTTCAATATCCCCACTCCGCAACTCGTATTTTCTTGTAGTCGTTGATTTGGGTAGCAACATGCTTTGCATTTAGTGCGCTTCCCGCGCCGATTTCGAGATCAGTCCAAAGCGTCGCACAAAGGATCCTTACGCCATCGAAACTGAGCTGCTTCTTCTGAGCATATTGAATGCCAAATGATGTCGCGATTTCTCGCAACCGATCTTCACCATCGAGCCGAAAATCATAAAAGTCGTGGTTGCCGGGAAACAAAGATACCCGATCCAGCGGCAGATGTTTTGAAAGTTGCTCGAATGCAAATTTCCACCGAACCTTGGGTTTGTTTGAGATGTCACCTGCCAGGATCAGGTGATCCAACTCCCCCAAGTGTTGTTCCACGCCTTTGAAGGGGTCGCGCCCGCTGTCAGACCAGAAGTCAGCATGCAGATCGGAGAGTACAAGTAGTTTCAATTGAGGATCCGCTCAACATGGGGTGCATCAAGGTTGGAGGCCAAAGGACTCGACAGGTTGCCAACCAAGACTTCTAAGAAGCCGTTAATCGAAACGGGCGTGCCGGAGATATAAGTTCTCTAGACTGACTTACGGCCAATATGTCGTTTGTATCAACACAATCGCCAGCAACGCGATAACCATCATGTATAGCGCAAGATTCACTGGGATTTTGTGCCACCATCTGCTGGTTTGACCATCATTGCGAAGCAAAAAGTGTTCCAGAAGCGCTCCAAAACCAAAGACGAAAATTGCCAATACCCAGGTGAGTTCAGCCATCGAAACCGTGAGTGTTTCGAGCGATTTCATCCCACCTTCTAACGAATAACCCAAAAGTTGTGCGAGACCGACCGCTGCGCCTACGGGCAGTGCCGCTATGACAATTACATATACCGGCAGCAGCAAGAAATTGACGAATTCTTTGCGATCCAAGCTTTCGTAAAGCGCCACTATCATTCCCAAGGCCGCCAATGGTGTGGCGACTGTCGCAGTTTCCACGGCTGTCCCCGCCATGAAGAGTGAAATTGTTGCTAATGCCATGCCACCGGTGGCAGGGTTGATCATCTTTCTAGGGTCAGAAATATCCATGACCTGTCCTTTCCAGGTTATGCCAGTTGCTAAAGATCGAGGCGGCACATTTTGCACCAGGCACTTGTCGATCAACTATATATTGTATGCCATTGCGGTGAAAAATTCTACCGCGACATCCCTTTGGCAACGGCAGTACCTTTCCGTCACGCTTGATTAGTCCATTCCCAATAGATCGAACGTGAATGTTCCAAACCTCCGCCATCAACTTGGCTGGCACATAGTTTTCAAGGAACACCGCCATCGACTGATAAGTCACAATAGAGATGGATTTACGGGAAATCGGGTGTCGAGACTTCACGACAGGAAGGAGGCCAGTTTCATTCAAGTACCTGATTGTTGGGTCATTTACGCCGAGAAGCTCTCTGAGCTCATGCTTCATATATCCCTTTGGCGCGGTCAGCCTCATCCGCTCAGCAACCTCGTCCGGATCCACGCGCAGCGCGAGATAGCCGTTCTGATCAGGTCGGTAGCCAACGAAATCCAATCCGCCAGTCATGATCAAGTCAACGATCTCGGCCGCACCGCTGACCGTCTTGCGGCAAGCGGTCTGGATATCAAATATTGCAGCCGCGCTCTTAGGCGGGATGATGGCTCAGGCGTCTGTTGATTTGCCTATGTATGCAGGTGGAGGGTCAGCGCTCCTGTCTGCGCTGTTATTCGTGCATCCAGCGCGTTGTTTGCGTCGGCGTGCCTCATGCACCCAGCTGTCAAAGACTAACAGTCGATAGGCGACGAGCATCGAAACCATATCGCTAGTGCTGCCCGTATCTGTTTCGGTTTTTTAACTATTGTACATCGCGGCGGATTTTTCCTGGGGTTGCCGAGGACACGGTTTTGTCTAATGGGATTGCCTGAGGGGGAGGGCGGCGCCCTCACCATGACGGCCAGGGGCGTTTGGCTTGTCCAAATCCCGCTGGCTAGAGGGAAGATCTCGACGCGGCGTCAGAAGCGCCTCTGCCTATAAAACAGCTGTTCTTGATGATGCGGCGAAAGGGGACTGTGAGCCCAAACTATGAATTTGATTTTCTTGCTGCGTGCGCTTGCAGCGCGGAAATCGCTGCCACGGCGCAAACCTATACGCCGCTGTGCGGCATGAAAATCGGTCATTCATGCAAGTTGCAACGGAAACGACACGCTCAAGGATCAAGTCGCGGACAAAGCGGATGCCGGCTCCTATACGTTCAAGGTCCTCTTTAGGACAGTCGCTTCTATCGTGCGATAGAAAGATGGCGGCCTCCGTCCACGGGAATAATGACTCCCGTGACAATAGGAGTCTGCATGAGGGCGACGGCGAAGCGGCCAAATTCAATAGGCTCGACGATACGTCCAATCGTCGTTCGCTCAGCTTCTGCCCTGCGAAGTTCTTCACGGTCATCATCAGGCAAATCTGCCCATAGATTCGAGTCAATGAAGCCCGGTCGCAAGACGTTGCATCTAATCGGTGCTAAAGAGGTTGCGGCGACTTGAGCCATCGCTTCCATGGCTTTGAACGCAGTGTGGACGTGGCCAGCCTTGTCATCAATGATCTGGGAATATCCGCCAGTAATGAGCGTTACTGATCCGTCTTGATCCATTTGATCCCTGGCATGCCAGATACATCGATGAGTCCCCCAGACTTTGCCTTGCATAAACCGCTCTGCTTCGCCTGGGGGCGTTTCGCTGAAGCCTGAGCGCCCGACCGCGCCTGCTGTCACCATCAAATGGGTGAACTGCCCGACCCGCGAGAAGAAATCAGAGACGCTGGTTTCGTCGTAGATATCTATTGGCTCGCCTTTGCAGCCAAGCTCTTCTGCAGCTTCATCTGCTTTGGCTTTAGATCGTGATGTAACGACGACGTCAGCGCCAAGTTCCAAAGCTGCTTGTGCAACGCCACGACCCATGCCGCCCGATCCACCGATGCAAACCACTGTCTTGCCGTTCATCATCTTGGGTACTTCCTTGTTTGTAGCGAACATAGAGCAGCAAGGACTCAAATTTAAGAGGCGCAAAGCGGACGTTGAGGCGGCCTGCAGAATTCGGTCACCTTGGGCTCTCAACGGACATCAATTGCGGCGATCACCGATGGCTCTTGGCAGCCCGAAGCAGACCTTGGTTTTGAAGCCCTTAAGACGGGTCAGCGGGACGAAGCGGACTTAGGTTATTTCCTCAAACATCACGTCAGTGCGTAGGACAAGCTTCTCACCGCTGATGATCGGGTCACCACGATGAGAAAGCGGATGGTTAAAGAAAAGCGCCTTCCCTGTCTCCGGTGCGATTGTAAAATCATCGAAAACATGTGGTGAGAACACATCCGCAAAGGATGTTCCTCCACCTTCGCAGCGTTCACTGAGGTATATCATCATGGTGAACATGCTGCGGAGACCTGATGAAGCACAAAACTCGCCGTCTTGGTGCCAATCGAAGAACTGATCGGGGCCATAGCGATACACGCGAAACCTCTCATTCAAGCCGACCGCTCGGTGCCGTTTGAATGGGATCGAGAAGAAAGAACGCGCCTTTATCCACAGTGCTTTCGCTAGGTTCGGATCATCAAAAACTACGCGATCATTGTTCCGTATTTCCTGCGTGACGCTTGTGCCGTGTTCGGTCGTGATCGTTGCCGCTTCAAAGCCAATCTCGTCGGCTCGACGAATTATTTGAGTACAGAATTCTGTGGTGGCAAAATTTGGCGCTTCGAAAACGAGGTGCTGCAACCCGTTGGGAATGGTCATTGTCCATCTCCATGTGTCAGTCAAAAAAGAGGTGCTCGTTCAATCGCTGTGCGATCAACGATGACACCCCCTAAGAAGAGCTGAGTGGCAGGGCCACTGGAGGCTAACGAATGACAATTCCATAGGAGCCTCTTGGCAGAAGACGCGAATTTTTTCAACCAGTTTGCACATGCAGCATCGATCACTTTGGGCTCAAAGCCGGCTTTGGATCGATCGCAGTATGACGGCTTCCAAGCCTCCGCTCATTGGCACGCACGGCCCATTCCGGACCTTGGACGTGCCATCCGGTGCTGCGCCGCAGCGTTCCCGGAAGCGGACATTGAAAAGTGGCGGCTATCCATCATTACTCCGGGCAAAAACCTGCCAAAACCGCAAAGCTTTTGCCGGGGGTTTTTGTCATCGCTAAGGGATTGATCTGGGGCTGCGCAGCGCACACGGTCAAAAACGACCGTTTTTGACGCATAGGTATTGTCATAGGGTTTTTGACCATCTTGCGCGTAAACGTCTGCCTCCTCGTTGCGCTTGATGAGAACATGGCGAACGGTGGTCTTGGGCTTCCTTTACCAATAATGAATAGAACCTGTTCCGCACGTACGCGGAGGTTCCATGCAACACAGTTTCGGCGACTTCCTCAGGCATGGCGGCAACGGCCAGTATGTTATTGCACAGCGCGATGGCCGTATCGTTGGTCGTCGTCTAGGATTGGCACTCAAATCGACGTTCCCAAACTATTCCGCTCTAAGGGCCGAATTCAGCGAACGCCTCGATCAGGTGATTTCCGAAAACACTCGGATGCTCCTGAACGCGCTAACACCGCCTGACACAGTCCCAACTGTATCCGCATCCGATCTGAGGGATGTGTCAGATGCCAAAGAAGAAGCTTTGAGCGCATGGGACGTGCGGCTGGAAAGCATTCTCAGCGAATACCAAAACCACCAACAGCGACTGCGGCCACTGCGAACGGCCATGGAAGAACGGCTGCTGCGTGCTTTCGCCGGGTTAATCAACCAGCTCCTGCAGGAAGACCTCGAGATTGTACAGTACATCTGGCGCTCGCAAGATGATGCCAAAGTTCGTGACAGCCACGCCGCCTTTGATGGTCGGGTTTTCCGATGGGACAACTCCCCAGAAGGCGGGCATCCAGGCGAGGAGCACAATTGCCGGTGCTATGCTGAACCTGTTGTACCGGGAGTTCAGAGCAATGTTGTGCTTGCTGACTTTGCACCCACGGCAGGCGGTGTTCCGGCTCTAGACCCTGCCGAAGCGATACGCGGCTTGCGCGCTCTGACTGGCGTTGGCGCGGCTCTCCTTGCATCTGACACGCTGCAAGACTGGACGGACGCTATGCGAGATCGGCGTGTGGGTAATGCGGGTCAGCGACTAGGGGTCGATGTGACAACTCTTGAAGGTCGATTAGCGGCGACAGCCTACGTCCTTGTGCAGGAAGGAATAAGTAGCGGCCGGTATCCAGTCCTGCCTAAGAACTCTGAATTTGCACGCATTGGGGCTGAAGCAGCGGCGCTTTACGAGTTGCTGAACCACGGCACTGTTCTGGAAACAGTCGCAGGCGGCAACCCTGCAAAGCAGCGCGTTTTACAGGATTTCATCGAAGCCGCTGGTGAGGCGTTCGCACGCGGAGATTTACGGCTTCAGGAAGGTGAACTGGCACAAGGCTGGGTCGAGGTTTTCCCCGAACTGACGGAGGATGAGAGCCGACTGGGAGAACTACCCGGTTTCACCCCGGAGCGGATCGAGCAATGGCTTGAAACCTACCCCATCGAAGAGCTCGGCCTGCCGAACAACACTGGTTCCCCCATTCCTGGTGACCCAACCGACAACGTCATTTCAACCCCGATCCCGGAAGAGGCCCGACCGAATGTCGTCACGATGGCCGACCCAAATAATCAAAGAGCGACGGCCTTAGAAGAGCGTGCAGCTGATCGGATTCGCGACGAACTTCCAGAGGCTGATATCGAAAGAAATCGAGAATACTTGGCAGCTAATGGACAGCGCCTCGGAGAGATTGATACACTTGTAAGCGGCATCCCTGTTGAAGTTACCGTTGGCAATGGTAACGGAAAACTGGAACAGGCGAGGCGGATCGAAGAACTCACCGGAGAAGCTCCAATCATTTATGGCCCAAATCTTCGGGGGACAGTTGAGCGCAACCTGCGTAGCGAAGGTTACGAAGTTGTGCGCGATCTCGAAAGTCTAATTGAAGCGTTGCGCAAAAGAGGGGTAAACCCGTGAGCTTAAAACCTGTTTGGATCATTCTCGCAGCACCAATAGACCTAGCGGAACTCGCTATCACACATTTGTCAGGACAATTCCCTGGCCTTGTGGCTGAGCGCTATGAGTTCGGTTTCAGCATCACTTCAGAAGAAGGTGCACGCCTCTTTTTACACGACAGTAACGCATTGGATGACTTTGAACCAAGCGAGCGCGCGCAACTCGCAGCATGGAACCTCGCGGGGTATGCTCAATCTGTTGAATCCAAGGATCCACATTTGACCATCGAGCTTATTGCTCGTTTGAGCAAGCTCACTGATTTGGCGATTGATGACGACATGGGCCTGCTGTTGCGGGCCAAGGAATTCAACGCCTTGAAGCCAGAGCAACAAGTGTCTTTTCTCATCGGGAACGGCATCTGACTGCATCGACCGCACAAGCGGGCCCAAAGCCGACATCCGACCCATTCCCTCGATGCTGCAGTCGCAGCCCGCATTGCCGCCATTCGCTGCGGGCGCAAACTTCATCGGTGACCGAACTCACATATCCTGGACAAAGCGACAATTCCCTGCGGTTCCGCCATGGGATGCTTTAGTGAACTATCGGTTGTCTAGAAAAACCTGCCTTGATCAAACGTGCTCGCAATTCATTCAGTTTGCCGGTGTCTTTCAAAGGCACCCGATCAAGATCTTTGATGCTGGTTTCGGGAAGGATGTCCTGACAATATTTGACTGCATTCGCCGCGTCTTCTTGGCGGTCGAGTGCTTCATAGCTGGCGACTAAAACAAAGTGTGCGAAATACCACCGTGGCATTCGGTGGATAGCGCGTTCTGCCCATTCGACTGCAGTCTCAAAGCAACCAGCCATGTAATGTGCCAACGCAAGACCGGAAAAGCGAAAGAATATACTTGGGTCGAGCGGATTGGAACGGATGGCGATTTCCTGATTGGCGATAGCCTCATCCGAGCGTCCAAGGATACCAAGCAAGGTGCCAAGACTGCCATAGGCCAGTGAACAGTTTGGGTTGAGAGCAACGGCGCGTTCCAGGGATGCAAGCGACTCGTCGTATTTGAGCAGCCCCCAGCACGAAATCCCCAAAGCCCAATGCGCGTATTCATTGCGGTCATCCAACTGCGTGGCCCGTCGCGCCAATGCATAAGCCGTTTCCATTGCTGGCTGGACATCAGGGACAAACCCCATGATCGCGGTGTGGTGGTTGATCAGTGACAAGATCATGTTCGCTTCGCCGCTCTCGGGATCAATCGCCAAAGCACGTTCCAGCAAGGTCTTAGCGTAGGCGTAGCTTTCGGGCGTAAAATCATAGAGCAGATGCCAAGACCGCATAGTCAGCTCCCAAACGGTCAGATCGGGCCGTGATGCACGCTCGACTGGGTCTTGAATAGTACTGAGATGCACTGTCGTCTGGATAGATGCCACAACGTTGCGGGTGATCTCATCTTGCAGGTCAAAGACGTCCTCAAGCTGCCCATCGTAGCGTTCGGACCAGACATGACCGCCTGTTATGCCATCGATCAACTGCGCAGTGACACGCACCCGCTCGCCCGACCGCCGAACGCTGCCTTCCAAGACAAACCGAACGCCAAGCTCTTCAGCAACGCGGCGGACATCGACGGATGTACCTTTGTAAGTAAATGTGGTGTTGCGCGCGATTATGAAAAGCCAAGGGGAACGCGACAGGGCCGTGATGATGTCGTCACTGATCCCGTCTGAAAAGTATTCCTGCTCCTGGTCACCGGACATGTTCTCAAAAGCCAGAACGGCGATGGACGGTTTCTCAGGCCGGTTGGGATGTTCAATGGGCAAATCAGCGAGCGTGGTTGCCACAGGTGCCAACCGGTCGCGCAGCTCCAACTTCGAGGATACACCAAGTTTGCGATAGACCGTGGCCAGATGCGTGCGCACTGTTGATGGTGCGAGACACAGTCGATCTGCGATCTGCTGGTAGCTTTCGCCCTTTGCATAGTCCGCCGCAATTTGATGTTCGCGGTCGCTCAGGACACTTGTATTTCCACGTTTCTCGGTCACGAATGCGCCGCCTGTATGGCACGGATCATGCGCGCGTTCTCCAATGCGATCACACTTTGGTCCGCAAACATCTGTGCTAGCCGAGTGGTGTCTTCGGAAAAAGGTCGGACGGTCTGGCGATAGATCGTGAATGCGCCAACCAAACTGTCACCAGCAAGCATAGGGATGGCAACAAAGGACCGCGCCCCACCAAGATCTGCTGTGGCATGGCGCAAAGGATCGTCCGTTTGGTAAACTGCCTCAGATTTAACATCTATGATGTTAATCACCGCGCGCATCTCGTCCATCCGGCCAAGTCCGGTCTGGGGGCTGGCCGCAAAGACACCTTGATCGTTTAGCCAAGTCCTAAACGGTTTTGGGATTCCGACAGTGTGGTTTGCTAGAAACCCGCCATCCTGCTGATACTCAAACAAGATACCAAATTCCGCATCACAAAGTTCAAGTGCGTAAGTCAGTATCAATGGCATCACCGCCTCGGGATCACCTTGGGAGGCGCTTATGATCCGAAGCACTTCACTCAGGGCTTTTTCACGGCTGATTGCCTCTTCCAGGCTCAAAGCCAGCTCTGAAACCACGGCGGCCATTTCGGACGGGTTGCGTGGCTGCGGGGCCTCGCCACGCAGGTGTCTTGCCAGCTCCAGTTTCGAGGAGACTTCAAGCTTGCGGTAGATAGTCGCCAGATGCGTCCGCACAGTAGATGGTGCTATGCAAAGTGTGCCGGCAATGGTCTGATAGGTCTTTCCATCCGCATAAGACTGCGCGATTTGCAATTCCCTTTGGCTGAGACCTAATTGTCCAGACACCTAAAATACTCCGAAAAGAACAACTTGTGCTGAGTTTGGTAAGAACGCGTTCAACAAGCAATCCTGCAAATGCTGTAGTTTTAATACTGCACGTCCAATGCTGATTTTACAGCATCTGCACGATATCCGAATTAATCATCGCTGACCTAAGCTGCTGCCATCGGATCATCATGGAGAACAGCACAATGACACAATACGAAACCGCCAAAGCCTTTTTCGAAGCCTGCGAAACAGGCAAAGGGTGGGAAGGCTGCAAGCTTTTCTGCCACGAAGGGGCGCGTTTTTCCTGTCAGGCTGACGCTCTGGCAGAAACGACAACCCTTGCTGAATACGCTGAGTGGATGAAGGGGCTTCTGACCCCCGTACCGGATGGCCGCTACAAACTGACAGCTTTTGCTCTGGACGAAGCACGCGGGACTGTCGTTGCCGCTGCCGAATTCCACGGCACGCAAACCGGGGAAGGCGGACCGGTTGCGCCAACAGGCAAAGAGGTTGTCTCGGATTACGCCTATATGATGCAGTTTGACGGCGATAAAATCAGCCATATAACCAAAATCTGGAACGACGTGCACGCGCTGCGCGGGCTTGGCTGGGCGTGATGCGCTGGCGCATTCTGGGGTTGCTGTTTTTTGCGCGTGTCGGACTCGGGTTTCAGTTTCAAACCGTAGCGTCCGTTGGCGACGATCTGGTCGGCACCTTCGGCCTCAGCTACGCCGATATCGGCTTCCTGATTGGTCTGTTCATGGCACCCGGATTGTTTTTGGCCATCCCTGCCGGGTATTGGGGGCGTTACGTGTCAGACCGGATAATGGTGGTGCTAGGCCTATGCGCATTGGCGTTGGGTGGGGCCGCGTCATCGCTTGCGACGGATAGCTGGGCCATTGGCGTGGGCCGCATCTTTGCCGGGGCCGGGTTTCTGTTCACGACGCTATATTTCACCAAGATGGTGGCGGATTGGTTTGAGGGCCGCGAAATTGCCACGGCCATGAGCATCCTTGTGATGAGCTGGCCTTTCGGGATCGCTATGGGCCAAGTTGGCCACACCTGGTTGGCGCAGACTTACGGTTGGCAAGTGCCGTTTCAGGCTGCTTCCGTCTATTGCATAATTGCGGCGCTCGCGGTCTATTATCTTTACCGTCCGCCGCATGATTTGCCGGAGGTGACGGGCAGTGCACAGGTTGCGCTGACAGGACAGGAATGGCGTTTGATCTTATGTGCGGCGGCCGCCTGGGGCGTCTTTAACGCTGCCTACGTCACCTATCTTGCTTTTGCGCCAAAAGTTCTTGAAAGCCACGGCCAAAGCGCCATCGCTGCTGCTGGCATCATCAGTGTGGGCAGCTGGATCATGATCTTTTCCGGTGCGGCCTGCGGACAGATCGTGGATCGCATTGGTGGACGAAACACAGTCTTGGCTGTCTGCATGGGCGGTGCTATCGCTGCGCTCTTGTTAATTTGCCTGCCTAGCGCTGGCGTTGGCGCAAGCGTTCTGTTTGGACTGATCGGCATGGCGCCTGCTGGGGTTATCATGGCAATGGCGGGGCAAGCGATGCGGCCCCACGTCAGGGCCTTTGGCATGGGTGTATTCTTTACGGTCTACTATGCAATAATGTGGATCACGCCGCCGATTGCCGGTGCGATCCTTGACGTGACTGGCAATCCGCAAGCCCCCTTGCTTCTTGCAATGATCCTCTTTGCTGCGGTGGTGCCGCTTGGCATTGTGTTCCAGTTTTTCATAGGTGCGCCCGAGATAGGGAAAGAAAGGAAAGTGTGACGATGAACATTCGGAAAACAGTTTTTGCAAAGGAAATCATCACCGCAGATGAAATGGGTCAAGCGTGCGATCCGATCACCCGCGTTGTGGCTATGGCGGTTGTGAAAACCCCTTCGCCGGTGTCCATCAAGACGACCTGTCGCCGCTCTTCGATGTTGGTGCGCAGCTTGGAGATTCTGCTGACACAGGAGCTTGTGAATATGCTGGGAGCACCTGCTGTCTGCTATGGCAAAGCCGCTCTTGTCGGATCTTCGGGTGCGATGGAACACGGGGCTGCCTTGTTGCACCCCGCGCTTGGCAAACCGGTGCGGGCAGCCATCGGCGGCGGTAAGTCTCTGATGCCGTCCAACCACAAGGTTGGAGCTTTGGGCGGGTCCATTGACCTGCCACTTGATCATAAAGACGATGCCTGGTCTTTTGACCATATCGATACGATGACGCTCTGGGTGCCTGACGCACCGCGCGCAGACGAAATCGTATTGTGCATCGCACTGTCGGACGGAACACGGGTGCATCCGCGCGTAGGAAAAGGCCCAGGACCCACTTGATCGCGTTTCTTTCTCAAATCGGCCATTAGGCACAAACGCAGCATCGCTAAAATCGGGCTTATTGCCGCCAGCGGAGCGAATGCAGCATTTCAGCCGTGGGCCCAAGCTATGCCGCCAGCGGCCCTTAGCCGACCTTGCGCACCCCGTCGGCATGCCGCACTCGCAGCCCGCTTTGCAGTCATTCGCTGCAAGTGCAATATCTGGCGTCGCTTGAACTCACACATCGCGGGACAAACCTGCCGTTGGCAACTCAGTCACGAATGGCGGTTTTACGTTTGCTCAAATAGCGGGGGACGTCACTAATGTCGGAAAGCTTGGTCCAATCATGACGTCTATTGCAATTTTTCGAGCGCGATGACCGTGTCGGTAACCGTTGCCGTTTGGCCGCCCGGGCCGTTTGCGACCCGTTCGATGGGTCCGACGAAGACCTCGCGCCATTCGGATTGGTTGAGGTCGAGATGGGCCAGTTCTTCGTCTGCAGTCGGATAGATCGTGTCGGCATCAGCCCAGGACCACGGTGCGCGTGATCCATGGGCTGCGATCAGGAGCATGCCGCTAGGTGCAACCACACTTGCTGCGCGCTGCAACGCTGCGGCCCGTCAAACTTGCCTGGTGACTGCAGAAACATCGCCGAGACGAGATCGAACGCTCCATCTGGGGCGGAGAGACATTCAGGTCGTGACGGGCGAAGCGTGCGCGTTCTGCAATGCCAGCATTTTCCGCTGCACGTTGCGCCGCATCAATTGCTGACTGCGCCACATCAACGCCCGTGGCCGCACATTGCGCCGGGTCATCTGCCGGTTCTGGTGGCTCTGCGAAACGATCATGCGGAAACGCAACGTCACCTTGCACGCTTTGCGAAGATTGAGCAGCCGCCCATAGCACAGATGCTCAACCGGATGGAGCGCGACGGTTTGATCGAACGCAGGCCTGATCCCAAGGATGGCCGGAGCTAGAAGATATCGCTGACACCCACGGCACTGGAGCGAATGCCCATTGCGATTGAAGTTCTAATGGAGGGCAACCGAGAAGCGCTGTTCGGATTGACGGACAAACAGAAAGCCCTGTTCACAGGCCTTTTGGTGCACATCATCGCGAACCTCGATCAAATGATGCACCGCAAAGTCTGATCGAGCAGTTAGCCCGGGTCGCGTGAGAGAAGGGCCGCAAACGCTGCTGTATCGAGGAATGCAATGACCTCTGTCGCAACGCCACCATCCATCTTGAAAATCCAGAGATAGCTGTTCTTATAAACATCACCGGCCGCCGTTCTCCCCTTGCCATCGAAATGAACGATGACGTCTTCACCATCCGCCCAAACACTATGTACAGTTGGGTTGAGACCTTCGCTCATGCGTTCGCTAAAGGGTTCGACGGTGCGGGAGAGCAGGTCTTTTTTCCCATAGTAAGTTCCAGATACCATTGGATTGAAACCGGTGATGGTCCAGATGACGTCATCGGCTAGCAGGTCGAACACATTGGCTGTGCCCGCCTCCCAGCCTTTGAATGCGTCACCAACGATCTGTCGGTTCGTTTCCTCAATCGCGGAGTCCTCAGCAGCGATTGGAGAAAACCCAAGCGCCAGCGTTAAACAAACGGCAAGGCTCAAGCTACGTAGAACGGTATGTCGGTAGTTTTCGATCATTCTGATCTCCGGTCTCATATGCCGTCGATTTCACGGTGAAGTAGGAAATTCGCTATTCCTCGCGATAGAAGACGTAAGCGCCGTGATAAAGGACTCCGTCTCGAAACTGACCATCAGCATAGAAGCCGGTGTCGTCCCAATACTGGATAATGTCGCCAGTGACATGGTAGCGTCCCTGGTAGGCGCTTTCCCGGTTGCCGCGTGCTTCATCGTAGCGCCCGTTCGGCAAGAGATCGTGGCGGATATGCCCGTCTTCTGTCACCCACATGCCGACGAATTCATGTGATTGCGGCTCAGTCGGAGCCTCGGGGCGCGGCGAGCGTGGGAAATCCGTAGTGACAAGCTGCGCGCCAGCGGTCGTACCACTCATGATAATCCCCAACCCGACGGCGAAAACCTTGGCAAGCAATCCATGTCCAATCCCCCTCACTGGTCTGTCCCGGCGCTGCGCCACTCTTCAAACAGTTCCGACATGGTTTGGGAGGCGAGAATAGCCTTTGGGAAGCCAGCAGGGACGGTGATCATATAGACAATCTCTTTCAGTTCCTCTTCGGTCACACCGACATTGAGAGCATAGCCTGCGTGGATCTTCATCAATCCACGCTCTCCCATGGCAGCAAACGCGGCCACAGCTGCAAGCTGGCGCGTGCGGTCGTCAAGACCAGGACGTGTCCAGACGTCGCCCAAGGCATAGGCCTGGGTAGCGTCAGCCAAGAACGGAAATTCTTCACGCATGTTCTCCAGGGTGGTTTGAGGAACGCCGTTGTTCAGCTTGAGAATGACATCAGCACCACGCTGAAGCCGCTCTTCTGTCGTGTCTGGCATGGTGCTTCCTTCATTCGATTGCGCGTTCACGGGAGACATCGAGAGGCTGGTCGCAACCGCGATGGCTGAAAGGGTAATTTTGTACATTGGCAGTATCCTTTTCCTTGATGTCGAATACTGAAGACATTCAAACTCGAACATCTTCAGCACAGAGTGAGGTTTGTGGTCAGGCGGCAGTGGCGGTTGCGCCGTCTGTCGATTTGGACAAGTCTTGCCACTTGGCCAGTTCACCTTTTCGGGCGTCGTAGGCACCGCTTAGATACTCGAAGGCATCCGAGCCAGCGGCGTAGCGCAGAGGCGCATCTTCATCCCGCGAAAGCCGCACGAGCGCCGCACCCAACTTTGCGGGGTCGCCGGCCTGCACTTGGTTCTGCGATTGATAGAAGCCCTGCGTCGCCTTGGCGTATTCGGCATAGTCACTGATCGGCTGATCTGTGTATCGGATTGAGCTTTCATCAAGGAAATCCGTGCGGAAGAAGCCTGGCTCAACAATAGTGACGCCGATGTTGAATGGATTCACCTCAAGGGCCAGACATTCCGAGAACCCTTCGACCGCAAATTTTGTAGCGCAGTAGATCGACGCAATGTCGAAGCCGAGCGCACCACCAATGGACGAGATGTTGAAGATATGGCCCGATTTTTGCGATCGCATGGTCGGCAACACAGCGCGGGTGACATGCAGCGTCCCATGGACGTTGGTGTCGAACTGGCGAACGATCTTTTCGTGCTCGATCTCCTCGAACACGCCAAGCTGCCCGTAGCCTGCATTGTTCACAAGGACGTCAACCCGTCCGAAATTAGCAACGGCTTTGGCAACGGCGGTATCGGCTTGTTTGGCGTCAGTGACATCCAGCTGCAATGCCAGTGCGTCGTCGGTATTCGGTAAAGCTTTTTTGACTGCATCCGCATCCCGCCCGGTCGCCACGACGCGATCGCCAGCGTCCAAGGCCGCCTTCGCGATCTGAAGACCAAGGCCCCGTGAAGCCCCGGTTATGAACCATACCTTTTTGTCATCTGTCATATCGACCTCCTGTCTGTCGCCGGCCCCATGATTGGAGCCGTCTCTTACGCGGTGGATATGTGAATGCCAGTGCTTTAGGCGGTAGCACGATCTCACGGGATCATTGCCTAATTCTCCGTGAGGCTGAGAAAAATGCTTATCTGGACCTAGATGGCATGCAATGCAGCCGCACGGCTTGCTTATGACATGGAGGGTAAACCATGACAGAAACAGTTGAAGATCTTGCGAAGCTGGTTGCCCGATTTGTGCAATCTGACGGCGTTCACACAACACTCGTCCCGCGGTTGGACCTCATCCGCAGCACGCAGCAGACGCAAGACCTGCATACGGTTCATGAACCTGCGCTGTGCCTCGTCGTTCAGGGTGCGAAGCGGGTCATGCTTGCCGACCACATTTATGACTACGACCCCGCAAACTACCTGGTTGTGTCTTTCGACTTACCCATCATCGGCCAGATCACCTCAGCCAGTTCGCCAGAGCCGTATCTTTGCATCCGCATCGGCATTGACGTCGGCGTCCTTTCCGATCTGGCCATTGATATGCCATGGGATGATGAAACACCGTCAAAAGGGCCGGGCTTTTTTTGGGCGAAACCACACCGGACATCCTAGATGCCGCTACGCGGTTGGTTAAACTTATTGAATCGCCCGAAGACATTCCCGCGCTTGCAAAGCTCTATGAGCGCGAATTGCTCTACCGGATCATCCGTGCACCAGGCGGTCAGGCCGTGCTGCGGAGTGTCTATGGGCCGGGGCAAGGAAAGCAGATCGCGCGTGTCATCGCATCGATCAAGAAAAACTACCGCGAGCCGTTCGAAATGGCCCGGTTGGCCGAAGAAGCGCATCTTCAACCCTCAGCCCTGCATCAGCACTTCAAGGCCGTGACGCTCATGTCACCCCTTCAATATCATAAACGTCTCCGTCTTCAGGAAGCGCGCAGGCTCATGCTCTTCGAAGACCAGTCTGCCGCCCAGGCGGCATTCACCGTGGGATATGAAAGCCCATCACAGTTCAGCCGCGAGTACCGCAGACAATTTGGGCTACCCCCCATGAAAGATGTTGAGGCTCTAGCAGGTTCAATCCTGGCGACGGAACCTCAAAGCAAAGAAGCAGTCGGGGCAAGGACCACGTGAGAGACCGTTCACGGATGTCCGGAAGCTGCTGTTCGTTCACATCGCAGCATCCAGTAAATTGGGCTCTCAACCGCCATTAGATCGGTCGCAGCATGTTCAACCGACGGATCGTGTTGTGCCAGCAAGCGGCCCAGAGCTGCCTTCCAGCAGGGCACCTGAATGCTGCATTCGCAGCCCGCTTTGCGGTCATTCGCTGCATTTGCAAATTCAAGGTACAGTCCGCGGGACCGAGCTGCTGTTCGTTACCGTGGTGACAGTCGGCTGCTTTCGGGGGTACATGCTCAGGTTATGTATCGCCAACCAAGAAGGCAGACTGTCGTCGATGGGCAGGCAGAGACGGACAAGTATTGTTGAAGTTGGGAGGCCATATTGCGCGAGGTTGGCGAGGTTCAAGTTGACGGCGGCGAAACTCTCTGGAAATATTTTCGCTTCGATCGCTTCCTTTCAACGCTGACGGCGAGCCGGCTCTATTTTGCATCCGCCAACCAGTTCACCGATCCGTTTGAAGGTGCTGTAGCCGTCCAGTTGAACGTGCCGCCGCCTGATCCCCGTTACGCCGAAATGGAGAATGTCGAGCGCGCCTTCTTCCAGTTGAAAAGGTTGACCAAGATTAGCTGTTGGCATCGCGCCGCCTACGAGAGCGATGCAATGTGGAAGCTCTACGCCGGAGAGTCCAAAGGCATCGCGATCTGCACCACGCCCGATCGCATCCGCGCCGCCTTCAAGCCCTTCCGTCTCAAGCCGGAATATGGCGTCGAGGATCTGTGGGGTGGTCCGGTCGAATATGTCGATCTGACCCAGGTTCGTATGCGTGGCGTTGCCATGCTCGACCGGTTCTTCTTCAAGCATAGGGCCTTTGAGTGGGAGCGGGAGTATCGGCTCGCAATCTCTGTTCGAATGGCTGAGGAATTTGGCGTCCAAGTTCCTGAAAACGGCATCTTTGTCGACGTTGATCTTTCGGCTCTGATCGAACGTATCGTGCTCGGTTCGACCACCACAGAAGCCGAGCGGGCCACTGTCGTTCAACATGTGGCAGCCGCCGGACTCGGCGACCGCCTCGAGCTGTCCACCCTTCTCGGACAACCCCGATATGTCTGATGCACAGCAATCAAATGCCAGAGCAAGGCGAGCCCCACCAGAATGATATCTTACTCTGACACCGCCCTCACGATCTCGGAATCGTTGCAGACCAACGCGATCGTGTGGATCCACTCGCTGCCGGAACAGGAGATGGGACCCAGTCGACGCATCCTCGAGGACCTTGAGGGCCTTGCCACAGGCGGCGGTTTCCCACTCTTCGAGTATGCCGTTCGCGATCGTGCCGAACTGAGCGACCTCTTCAGGCAGTTAACCGTGAAGGCCGAGCAAGGATTAAGGCCGGTGCTCCACATCGATGCTCACGGCACAGTTTCCGACGGCCTCATGCTTGCACCGAGCGGCGAACGTGTCGGGTGGAGCGAGATCATCGAAGACCTGCGGGCCCTAAATGTTGCGACGGCCAACAATCTGACTTGTATCTTTGCGCTGTGCTTCGGCCTCCACCTCTACAAACAGGTGAGCCTGAAACGACCCGTGCCGGCTTACTTCTTTTGCGCCCCACCTGAGGAAATCAGCGTCGGCTTCCTCGAGGCGCAAACACTGGCTTTCTATCTGGAGATGAACCGAACCTCGAATGTGACGGCAGCATTCGAGGCGACTCTCGGCGGAGTCATGCAGTTGTTTCATTGTCAGGGCCTGTTTTTCCAATCGCTGTTGCGATACATCCGAACCTACTGCGTCGGGCGCACGCGGCAGGATCGCCTAGAGCGCATGGTCACTGCTGTTCTGCGACGAAACGACATCGTAAACCCTTCTAGTGCTCAACTGAAACAGACCCGGCGCGAGGTACGCGAATCCCTCAAACCAGACCAGAAGGTGATCGATTTGTTCGCGCCATCCTTTCTGATCGGCCGCGCGCCGGCCTTCACCTATGCTGATCTCGACCGGATTTTGAAGCGCTCTGTCACTTCCAGATTATCCCACCCGGGCACTGCATCGAACTGAACGCGGAGCAATCCGAGGCTTGGATTGCGATGGACTATGTGAAACCAACCACCTCATCCACTCCAGCTTGGGTCTCAGTCGACTGCTTCGGCAAGATGTGGCACCTGTGTCGCCCACACATACATCAGTCTGCCTTACGGCCTGTCCGTCGCACGCTGCGCAGTGCACAAAGGTCGCGGAAGCGCTCGGAGCTGTCCTCCGAGACGGAGCAGCATCGTAACCAAAGTTACCTGGAACCTCGTCGAGTAAGGCCCATTGCTGACTCCTGCAGTATCGTCGAGCGCTGCAATGCAGCTTCACCAAAGCGGCCATTCGTGCATCTTGGAGTTCGGTCAACGGTTTGATACATGCTCAAAGAAGGACACTAATTTTATGATAGGGTCTAATTGTGCACGAGCTTCCTGCGAATTTTCCGGATCCAGAGGTTGTCCTTGCGTTTGAACCTGAAGAGTTGGCGGGTAAATTGCTTTTCTTCCTTCGCGAAAGATGCGAACGCGGCGATCGTACCTTCAGCATTCACAACTTGATGTTGGAGACAAAGAATTCGGCCGGGCACAATGACAGGATGCCTAGTTATCCAAGAGAATACATAGAGCGAGTTAGCCTGGCTGTTTCAGAAGCCCTGGCATGGCTACAATCGCAGGGCTTTCTTGTGCCGGAACCTGGAAACGAGAGTTGGAAGGTTCTCAGCAGACGAGCTAAATCTCTAAAAACAGTGACAGATTTCGACCAATATGTGACCGCGCGTCGGTTGCAACGCGATTTACTTCACCCTGAGATTGCCACAAACGTCTGGATCGCATTTGTTCGGGGAGACTATGCTGAGGCCGTCTTTAAGGCGATGCGGGCGGTCGAGATTGCAGTTCGTACTGCCGCAGGTTTTCCCGAAGGAGATCATGGCGTCCCCATGATACGCCGCGCCTTCAATCTCAAGGATGGACCACTGCGTGACTGTACACAACAGGACGCCGAGGCCGAAGCACTGATGCACCTTTTCGCAGGCGCCATCGGATCTTACAAAAACCCGCACTCTCACCGAAGTGTATCTATGGATGATGCTCAAGAAGCGATTGAGATTGTTTTGCTCGCTAGCCATCTTTTGCGCATTGTTGATGCTCGCCGGACTTTAAATGACAAATAGAAAATGAGACAACCGAAGAATTCGGCGCTTGGCTACAGTTCAAGTTGTTTTGGCCATGCCAAGCTGTAGCTCTCCGAACAAGAATATCGCCGTAAGCACGCTCCCTACCTGGAAAAATATCCCGAGCAGGAGAACGTAGGCACTCGAGATTTCTGCAAGTTTAGCTAGTCTTGCGATCGGCTCGTTCGCCGCCAAGTTCGTCCCACCAAGGGAGTAGTATTCCAAGTTCATTGGCAAACGGATAGTTTCGACTTGGATGCGCTGTACCCGCAACCAAATCATTGTGCACGCCGTCCAGTCGCCAGCCCCAGTACTTCTCGGTGTTGGACGATTTCAAGGCCTGTATGAATGTCGTTTCCGTTGAAGTCGATAGTGTGCGCTCAAGTTCCGGAATCGCGACAAAAACTATGGGTTTTTTGTCTTCCTCAGAGATATCGGGGTCTTTTTCAAACGCCATTTTTTCTGCCTCTTCCAGAACCTGTTTTCTCAGGGTGTCAGCCAGCACAAGCCAGTTGTCCAAAGTTAGCACCACTCCGACGGTATCATTGTCGACCGTTCTCCTAGCGTGTCCTCGGCGGCAGTGTGAGAAGAACCGCCACAGTTGAAAAACAGCCTTCGCGATGTCTTGATAGCCTCGCGCCTCGATCGGGTTCATCCCAAACATCGCTTGCTGCGACATTCGGGTTGCTTTGCACTCAAAAGCCACTGAGATCCTGCTGTTCTCCCCGCAAAGAATGTCTGGGGTATCAAATCTGTTGGGCTTTTTTCTATAGCTGAATTCTCGCTCCCACTCGAAACCTGGCAACGTTTCAGCGAGATAGCGAGCGCTGTAGTCTTCGAAACGCCTACCGTAATCGTCTCGGATAGGGCCACCGCCACCCACTACGTCGTAAAATACTCCAGACGTAACGCGTTCAAGGATCAGTTCCGGCAGAGGCGCACGAATTCGCTCACCCTCTTTGCCAAAGCGTAAACAAGGGGACTGTCGAAGGATGCTAGGTTTGTCTGCTGTGTGGATGATCCTGCGTCGCCTGTCCTTTGCCAGAGCCGCAGCCTTCGAAAATGGCGTTGCTACGAGCGCCAAGACCTTTTCTACCTCCTCCCAATCTACTCCCAAAGCCACCCACGACTTGTCGTTCCGGACGATCGGAAAGTTTGTAAGCGACACAAACAGCATGAAACCAACTTGTGAGAAGCGATTTAGCGATATTCCATGCACTTCTTCGAAGTGTGCGGCACACGGACCTTGGCCGTAAACAAAGACATTGCGATAGAACTGTGGGATATTCACAAATCCCCTTTGCCAATCGAACTGTCGCGCAGCAATGCGCCCCATCTCGACAAAGATATCTTGGCGTTTCTTCTGAATCCGGTACTCAACATTTTCGAGCTTCCTCAGCCAATTTACACAGTCCATCGACGCACCAAAGTGGTCCCAGCGGAGAGTCCTGGTCGGTCCGCTTCCCTTTCGCTTGGCCTTAGGAACTGTCATTAACTCGTTTGCCAGCGTCTCGATTTCCCACTTTTGTATTGAGTATGCGCTAGGCATCTTCGCACTGATCGCGCCCTCAGGAACGGTTTCCGGCCGCAGGAATTTTCGCGCAGGGTCAGGGTTCTCTGTTTGCAGAATATGAGTGGCCCACAAGAGTTGGATAAACTCTTCGTCACCTGCGCACGACAAAAGCTTGTTCAGCTTGTTCCGGTAATAGTCACGCATTGGCAGAGGTCAGCGAACTTGCTTTACGGAATCCCGGACCGACTTGGCGAACCAGACGTCCAAGCCGACATCAAGTGCGAGCCGAAAAAACTCTTCGTCTTGATCCTTCAATCCATGTCTTCGGACGATGTCCCGAGTTCCCTTGGTAATATCGGTGATATCGCCTGACGACACCCATTCCGGGTTTCCAACCACCTTTTCGAATTCGGAGGTTGCACCTTCAGGAAGATTTGCTCCGGAGAGGAAGTACCGAAGATATTCAAGAAAATGTGGATGTGTGTAGATTTCGTCGCCCTGCCGACCGTTCCTCTCAAAGAGCCCTTTATGCGATGCCTTCAAGCGCCCGATCTGATACTCTGGATCCGACCAATAGCGCAAACGAGCTTCGGGAATGGCACTTCGTTCAGCAAGCGACTTCAACAGACTCAAGACCAGTGGTCCTTGCCGCTTGTATTGCTCATGATCCAGCGCCGATTGATCCAACTCAATGCCGCTGAGGATTTCTAACTCAACTTCGGTAAGCTCAATTGCATAACCCATATCACCACCCCAGATGTTCTTTTTTCGTTCTGATGAACCTACGGGGATGCTGAGAGCTTTTCAATCGAAAGGAGTGCAGCTTGGCGGCACAGGCGTCAATAGAATTGCCGACAAAAGACTAACCGCCCATTTCGAGGCATTATTCAGCCTTAGTTATCTTTCCCGATCAACAACGCTTCAACGCTTTCGATTTCAGGCATCGACCGTCCAGCGATCCCTTGCAAGTCACCATGCATCCCAACTGTTGAGGCGATAACCAGGTCAATCTGTTTGGCCCGTAGCGCCCATTGCTTTTCGATAAAGGCGCGTTCCTTGCGCAGGTTATCTTGCATATCCTCGAAGCGTTCGACAATCGCATCGGCGCGTTGCTTGAATTGTGTCCCGGTCAGATAGTCATAGATCATTTCCATCTTGGTTTCCTGCCCCATTGCGCGGCCTTTGGCGTTTGCTACATCGATCAAACCTTGGCGCAATGAGGACGCTAGTGGGACTGCATAGCGAGGTGCACAAACCCAGATGCCGTCAACCATGCCGAAACTTTCAATCCCTTCAGGCAGGGCTTGGGAGGTAATCACAGCCACTTCGCATCCCGAGGACCGTTGGTCATCGCGCAATTTAGCTAGCCAACCGGCGGTCCAGTTCTTTGTACGTTTGCTTTCCCAGAGGATGTTGCCTGCTATGCCATTGCCGGCGGTCACTTCCTGACGAACATCCGCACCGCTAACGCCTTTGGCAACTGGCACAAAGGTATCCATCGGAAAGGCCGCACCGAGGGTTTCTTCCAATACAATCTCTGCCGCTTCTCCCTGGGTCTGCATTGAACCTTGCTCGGATTTCTGTTTCAGCGTTTCGATCTGCCGTTTCATGCCCTGCATAACTTGTTCTTGTTCGGCCAGTTTCAATTCGGCCTTTTCATTTGCTTCTCGTGTCAGCTTTTCAGTTAGTGCTGGACGTTCTGCCGCTAGCATTTTTTGCAAAGTAAGCTCCATCTCGGCCTCTTTGTCTTTGAGTTCCTGTTCATGTTTCAGCGCAGCGGCTTGCGCCAGTTGAGCCTCTCGCAACTTTTCTTCCTGTGCTTTGATACGTTGCTCAAGAGCGGCGTGTTCTGCCGCAGTTTCAGCTTTGGCCGCATCCTTGGCCTGCGCCCGTGCTTCGGCGAGCGCCTTGGTCGCCTGTGCCTCTTGCTTGGCCAGCTCATCATTGAAAGACGCCCGGAGGTCAGCGAGCATCGGGCCTGCAAGTTGCTCGGTCAATTCGATTTCGTGGGAACACTTCGGGCACTGGATCTTCAAATCGGACATGCGCTCACCTCAAAATCTTGCGGAAAACCAAAGCTATCATGGAAAAGTATGCGCCTCCAGAGCGGGTGCGCCTGACTGACTCTTTAGCCTCTGCTGGTCGGTCCGAACCTGAAATTCTTCGACCACATTACTTCGATGCAGCCTTTCACGGAGGACTTCTAACAGCCCCTAAGCGTCGCATGCGAGTTAAGCTAGCTGAAATTCAAAACCATGTGCTAAGATCCACAGAATTCTAAGTGAATACATTAGTTAGCCAAGTTATTGTCTTTTGCGTGGCTTTAGCACGTTTAATGCCCAGGCATGTCGGGGCAAATTCTAGCGCCTGAAGGAACAGTATGCACCTAAGTGAACTAGAATTAGTCAATTTTCGATCCTTCTCTAAAGAGACCACGTACTTCGAGAAGAAACTCACCGTACTTGTGGGAGAAAATAATGGTGGCAAGAGTAATATTATCGATGCCATGCGACTTCTCACGACGCCGCTTGGAGGCCGCAGAGAAATCTATTGCGAGCAAACCGACGTTCGATTTGGGTCAAGTACCGCAAGCTTTGATTTGAAGGCCAGCTTCAACGATTTAACGCCACCGCAACAGGGGCGAATGCTTTCGGCAACTACTGACGAGAGCATGGAAGCAGCCTGTTTTGGCCTCACATACGACGCTTCTTCTAGGAGGCATTATGTGAGGCCGACGTTGTGGGGTGGGCGCTTTAAAGCCGCTCCTGAGCCTGGCTCCCACGAGATGATCCGCCATGTCTATTTGCCGCCCCTTCGTGATGCCAAGCTTGCATTGGCATCCGGCAATCCGACGCGGATAAACGCTCTGCTCAACCATTTTCTCGGAAACCAAGACGCCGCCGATGTGGCAAAGAGTCTTGCCCGCGGTACCGAAAACCCAATCCTCGGTAACGTTGACAGTGCCGTTGCAAGCGGTCTGGATGTATTGACCGCGGGCGTAAGGCGGCAAAGTGCCGAGTTGGGATTCAACACAAATGAAAGCCTGATCGACATTGCCCGCGACCTTCGGTTCAAACTTGCCGATCACGGTATTTCGCCTGAAGATCTGAAATACTCCGGTCACGGTTATGCCAACCTACTGTACATGGCGATTATCGCGGTCAAGCTAGAGAAGACCGACAATGCCGAGTTAACGCTTTTTCTTGTCGAGGAGCCGGAAGCACACCTGCATCCGCAACTTCAGGCCGCTGTTCTGAATTTCCTCGAAGAGCGCGCCGAACAATCCTTCAAACCAAAGAGTGATCCAAATGCGCCCGCAGGCAATTTGCAGGTCGTTGTCGCCACGCACTCTCCGAATCTCTCGGCCTGGGTGCCGAACCGCAACCTCGTCTTCGTCAAATCGATCATCCCTGAGATTGTGACCGGGGAGATCCAAGAGCCTCAGGCAGGCGACGACGACCAATCAGTCGTAGATACCAAGGATAGCGCGGAGCCTCAAAGCGATGCCCACGATCCCGCGGACTCGGCGCAAGCGCCGCGACCGGAATCGAGGTGTATCCCTCTCTCGAAGCTTGATCTCAATGATGAAGAGCGACGCAAGATTGACCGCTATCTCGATGTTACCAAATCCGCGCTCTTGTTCGGGGGTCGGGTATTTCTGGTTGAAGGCATTGCCGAAGCACTAATCCTGCCCTCCATCGCAAAGCACCACTTGTTCAAGGGCAAGCCTGAGGATTTTCGCGTCTTTCGGTCAGCAGTCTTTGTGCCGATCGATGGCGTCGACTTTCAACCATATGCAAAAGCTCTTCTCTCACCTTTCAACGACGTCAGGATCGCCGAGAGGTTGGTGATCGTGACAGATGGTGATGCGCAGTCTGTTGATGAAGGTGCAGAGCGGCCCGGCCAGAGCCGCAAAGAAAAGCTGGAGGAACTGGCAAGAGACAAGTCGGCTTCTGGCAATCTGGATGTCTGCATCAATACCTATTCGCTTGAGACCGAACTAGTGAACGCCGGAAATGTCGCGATCATGAAAGAGGTCTATCTCGGCCTGCATCCCAGATCGGAAGAGAAATGGGAATCGGCTGTTGCTTTGGCAGGCTATGCCAAGGCCAAGGCTGTGCAGAAGATTTTCAAGGACACACCCAAAGGAGACTTCGCCCAGCTTCTGGCCGAACAGGTCGCAAAATCTGCCGACTTCCAAGTACCGCAATATTTGATCGATGCGATAAAGGCCATTGTCAAATGACGCCAAAGCCTTTCGCGCCTACAGAAGAGCAACGCGCTGTCATCGACCATGAAGGCTCGGCGTTTGTTGATGCCTGCCCGGGTGCTGGGAAAACCAGAATTTTGATCGAACGCGCTCGCGAGCTTTTCGGCACATTGGGCCAAGGCCAAGGTATCGCGTTTTTGTCCTTCACTCATGCCGCAGTCTTCGAGCTGGAGACGCGACTTTCGCAGGAACGATTGCTTCCCGCGCCGATATTTCCAAACTTCATAGGAACGTTCGATAGCTTTGTCTGGCACTTCCTCGTCGCACCGTTTGGACTACCTGGCGCAACTGTTCGACCTCGTTTGATTGCCGATACGGCAGGCCTTCCCGTGGAGCCGTACGAAAATGCACAAATTCTACCGCTTTCCTGTTTTTGCCCCGATACAGGTGCGATCTTTCTGGCGGACGCAAAGTCCAAGGGCTTTGATGTCTCCAAAAAGCAGGACTATCAGGTCCAGGCCTATGAAACGACTGCCAGTCGAATACGAGAGCGCCTCCTTGCGCGCGGCCATCTCGGCTTTGATGAAGCGCGGTCACTTGCCTTGCAGAGGATTTCAGATACGCAAATCGCGCGACGGATCGCGCTCGCTCTAAAAGGGCGATTTTGTGAAGTGATCGTTGATGAGGCACAGGACTGTAACCCCGATGATCTGAGGATCATTGCTTGGCTTCGTGACTCCGGCCTTCCGACAAAAGTCGTGTGCGACCCCAATCAAGCCATCTACGAGTTTCGAGGCGGGGTCACTGACCTCCTTAGTACATTTGCAGAGACTTTTCCTGCTGCTCAGCGCAAGAAGGTTACCGGCAACTTCCGTTCTTCCCCAAATATCTGCAAGGCCGTCGCCGGGTTTCGCCCTATCCCTGTACGGGGCGATCCCGATGAAGCGCTTGGTTCGCTCAGGGGCCACTCAGCACCTGTCGAAATCCTGTCCTACGGAGGCAATAGCGTTCCGCCCTCGATAGGAGAAACATTCTCCACCATTTTGCGGAGCGCGGATATTCATCCTTCTTCCGCCCCAATTGTCGCTTCCACAAAGGCCAGTGGGGCCGCCGCGTCCGGTCAGCCCAAAGCAACAGGTTCACAGGATCGCACCCTTCGTCTTGCTGAAGTGGTTTCGGAGTTTCAATTTGCCGCTGGCTACAGTGATATGAAGAAGGCCATGGACAGTGCCCATGAACTGTTTCTGCTACTTGAGGGCAAGCTTGGCGGCGTGTCCTATCACCAGTACATCGCCGACAACGACATTGATCCTGCCAGTTGGCGCTCGCAAGTGATTACACTTTTGCGCACGCTTCGATTTTCCCCAGCCGTTCACGGAGATGCCCGTGGTTGGCAAGGTGCTGCAAAGCAAGTGCTGGAGCGGGAACTTTCTATCGATGATGGTCAAACGATCTCGCAGAAACTGAGGTGGAATACTGGTCTCGAAGGCCTACTTGTAGACGCTCCGAGGGACACTCCCCTTCCGCGCACGATCCATTCGGTCAAAGGTATGCAGTTTCCTGCTGTGTGTGTGGTGACGACGTCGAGAACCCTAGGCAGAATTCTCGATTTCTTGTTGACGGGCGAGCCTGCTGACCAGGCCGAGAATGCTAGAAAGCTATACGTGGCGGCATCGCGAGCGGAAAAGCTCTTGGTCCTAGCCGTGCCAAGAAGCCGAGCGCCGTGTTTGAAAACGCATCTTGAAGCGCAGGGTGCATCTGTAAATGTCCGAGAAATCTAGCTAGCCTCTCTCCGAGAGGACTCAGCTTAGTTCGAGATTCTGGGATGCCTTGCTTGAACGGCATTGGCAACGAAGGGCTGCTTTCAATCCTCTGTCTATGACTTCTCGCAACCGCGGCGAACTTCCGCTTTCCGCCCTGGTCGCATTGCCCACAAGCGCTTCGATATGTGAGGTCTACGCACTTGAGGTCAATGCTAACGTCGAAAGCAATGCAGCCTATGCCGAACGATGATTGGAATTAGTGCCGAGTGATTTTGCAATGAGCACATTAGGTCAGCAGTCGCTACTAAGTTTGGAAAGCCCGGAGTTCTTCCGGTGTGTAATCAAGAGTAAGCAACTTCAATAAGATCAGATCCAGCGGCAACTGAGTTTCGGTCCATACTCCGCTTTCAGCTTTGATACTAAGATCATAACCGCCTCGTTTGTTGGAACTGACCAGTATCTCACGACCGTTCAGGAAGTCCCAAAGTCGCAGCGGGCTCGGGTAGTCAGCATTGTCCGGGTGCAAATCTATCCCGGAGCACTTCGACAGTACTGATGGTAATGCTTCCAACAAGACGCCCCAGTTTCGTTGCCTCTCCTGCGGTTTCAGTGGTTTCGCTTCGGGCGAAATGGACCCAGCAGCAGCCTTCAGCGCAAATACTGGGGCAAACCTGGCCTCGAAATCGCTTTGAGTCATTAAATCCCTCCTCAAGAGCTTGCGCTGAATACTGGATTATATGTTTACCAGTTTTCGCTGTTTTTGCTTCTTGACGCGGCCGCAGACGAGCCTTTGTCAGACCTCCAACAGAAAAGGTAGCTAGGCAAACAATTCCCACGATTCATGGTATACTTCATAGACGGAATCGTAAAGACCCGAGAAGCCGATTGCATGGAAGAGCAATCGGATAAGTTACTCAGTTCATTTGCATTTGTGGTACGTAGACGCCGGACCCAGCTTGGGCTAACTCAAGAAGAACTGGCCCATAGGGCTGGTGTTTCGATGCGTTACATCTCTCTGCTGGAAACGCAAAAGCATCAACCGACACTTGATACGATAAACGGGCTCAGCATAGGACTTGAGACGACGATGACAGCGCTTGTCTCAGAAATCGAAGATCTGCTTCGAGAAACCTAGCCCATTGAATTAATGTTATTTTTTGACTCGCCTCGACCCATAGGACTTTAGGGAGTGGCCGTTTGGTGACCCAAAAGGTCATGTCGGGTGACGCGTTTCACCCAACCGGAACAAACCAGGCTATCCGCATTTCGAAAAGCCGCAGGACGCACACGTCATACAGCCTTCAATCATGCGCATCTCGTAGCTGCCGCAACTTGAACACGCTTTGCCGCGCGGTGCATCAAGGCCAACAACCTCAGCCCGTGGATCCGATTTGAGGCCCATGCCCTCGCCCTCAATGAAACCGATCTGGATCATGTGTTGTTCGATCACGCCCCCGATGGCGGCCAGGATCGATGGAATGTATTTTCCCTGCATCCACGCGCCGCCACGTGGGTCAAAGACGGCCTTCAGTTCTTCCACCACAAACGACACATCCCCGCCCCGCCGGAACACCGCCGAGATCATGCGCGTCAGCGCCACGGTCCACGCGAAATGCTCCATGTTCTTGGAGTTGATGAATACCTCGAACGGGCGACGATGCCCGCCAATCACCAGGTCGTTGATGGTGATGTAGAGCGCGTGTTCACTGTCAGGCCATTTGACTTTGTATGTGTTGCCTTCAAGCGCGTTGGGTCGATCTAGCGGCTCGGCCATGTAAATGACGTCACCATGGGGTTGCAGTGGTTCGGCGTCGTCGTTGGCGAGCACCGATGCCTCCGCCGGCTTCTCCTCGGCCACCGTCAGCACCGAGCCGGTCACAGCGTTGGGACGGTACGTCGTACACCCTTTGCATCCAGTATCCCACGCCTGCATGTAGACATCTTTGAAATCGTCAAAGCTGATGTCCTCGGGGCAGTTGATTGTCTTGGAAATTGACGAGTCGACCCACTTCTGCGCTGCCGCCTGCATCTTGACGTGATCGGCGGGCGCTAAAGTCTGTGCGTTGACGAAGTAGTCGGGCAGCTCGGCATCGCCAAATTTATCGCGCCACATTTGTACAGCGTAATCAACGACTTCTTCTTCGGTCCGCGAACCGTCCTTTTGTAGGACCTTGCGCGTGTATGCGTAAGCAAAGACCGGTTCGATCCCCGACGACACGTTCCCGGCATACAGCGAGATGGTGCCCGTAGGCGCAATTGAAGTCAGAAGTGCGTTGCGGATGCCATGTTCGGTAATGGCGTCACGAACGTCAGCGTCCATCATTTGCATGGTGCCGCTTGCAAGGTAGCCTTCGGCATCGAACAGCGGGAAGGCGCCCTTTTCCTTCGCCAATTGCACCGACGCCAGATACGCGGCGCGGGCGATGGCTTTCAACCATTGCTCGGTCTGACGCTCCGCCTCGTCGGATCCATAGCGCAGGCCCAACATCAACAGTGCGTCGGCAAGCCCGGTAACGCCAAGCCCGATGCGGCGTTTGGCTTGCGCCTCGCGCGCCTGGGCTTCGAGTGGAAAGCGGGAGGCATCGACCACATTGTCCATCATCCGCACCGCAGTGCCGACAAGGTCGGACAGCGCTGCCTCATCCAATTCAGCAGCCTCTTCAAAGGGTTGGCTAACCAAACGGGCAAGGTTGATCGACCCCAGAAGGCAAGCGCCGTAGGGTGGCAGAGGTTGTTCCCCACAAGGGTTCGTCGCCGCGATGGTCTCGCAATAGTTCAGGTTGTTGGCAGCGTTGATGCGGTCGATGAAGATCACGCCGGGTTCGGCATAATCATAGGTCGACTTCATGATGCCGTTCCAGAGGTCGCGCGCTTCCAAGGTCTTGTAGACGGTGCCATCAAAAATCAGGTCCCAGGATCCGTCTGTCTTGACCGCTTCCATAAGCGCGTCCGTCACCAGAACGGACACGTTGAACATGCGCAGGCGGGCGGCGTCAGACTTGGCTGTGATGAAATCCTCGATGTCAGGGTGGTCGCAGCGCATGGTCGCCATCATGGCGCCGCGGCGGCTGCCTGCGGACATGATGGTGCGGCACATGGCGTCCCAAACGTCCATAAAACTAAGGGGTCCGGAGGCATCTGCCGCCACGCCTTTGACCCCTGCCCCCTTGGGCCGGATGGTCGAGAAATCGTAGCCAATGCCGCCACCCTGCTGCATGGTCAGGGCCGCCTCTTTCAGCATGTCAAAGATGCCAGCCATGCTGTCGGGTATGGTGCCCATGACAAAGCAGTTGAACAGGGTGACCGAACGCGCCGTCCCTGCTCCGGCGGTGATACGACCGGCGGGCAAAAACTTGAAATCTTCCAGGGCGTTATAGAACGTCTGCTCCCATGCTTCGGGGTCTTTTTCGACCTTGGCGAGATCACGAGCGATGCGCCGCCAACTGTCTTCGACCGTGGTGTCGATGGGCGTGCCATCGGCGTCCTTGAAGCGATACTTCATGTCCCAGATCTGTTCAGCGATCGGCGCAGCGAAACGTGTCATCAGAGCATCCCCGTGGTGGCAGTCGAATCTATCGGTCGGCAGAAGATCACCAACGTAGCACACCCCAACAGATTGCAGAAGCGTGGATACACGCTACAATATAGAGTGTGGCTTGGGGACGACTCTGTGGATAAGTACATCAACCTGATCAAACTTTCTGTGGGCAGCGAATGCTATGAAAGTCTGGCGGCGTGGCAACAGACCAAGCGCGCGCAGACCGCCGATGGCTACCCGCGGCACGTGACCCGCATGTGGCCCAAGCGGCAGGCTGAAATCCTGAACGGTGGGTCGATCTTTTGGGTGGTCAAAGGCGTTTTGACCTGTCGTCAGCGCATCATCAGGCTGGACGAAGTGATTGGCAGCGACGGCATCCGCCGCTGTGCCATCGTGTCGGATCCGGAGCTGGTGCGGGTGCAATCAGCGTTGAAACGCCCCTTCCAGGGGTGGCGTTATCTGAAGCCCGAAGATGCCCCGCCGGACCTGCCGAAAGGCCGCGAGCGGGAGGAGCCGCTGCCGGTCGAACTGAACCGGGCGCTGGCCGAGATCGGGGTGCTTTAGGCCCAAAGGTTAATCGACCGTGCGGTACAATTTTCGAGCCGGATTTTCCGAAACTGCGCGTTTTACCGCATAAACCGCGATCTTTGCCCCGCTCCAAAACCGCGGATTTGGGCGCATTTCAGGCAAACTGCACATTTCGACGCGCAAATTGCGCATTTTACCGTCAGCGCACCCGTTCAGACACCGTTAACACTCTCCACCTGTTAACGTTTGCGCGGGCGCATTCACTGTTTGGAAAGAATTGGCGCCTAATCGGCCCCCAACCTGTCCAGCAGTGTCGCCAGCACCGCGCGATCCGCATCCGTGACCTCAGCCACGCGCGACCGCCACAGCGTCGCCTGACTGGCGAGGATCAGACCGTCGCTGAGGATCTTGAGGTGGTTGGCGCGCAGCGTTTCGCCGGATGAGGTGATGTCGGCAATCGCCTCTGCCGTTTCATTCGCCACAGTGCCTTCGGTCGCGCCCTGGCTGTCCACGAGGGCATAGTCGGCCACGCCCGCCTCGCGCAGGAAATCCCGCACCAGCCGGTGATACTTCGTCGCGATGCGCAGGCGGAAGCCATGCGTCCCTCGGAAGGCCGCGGCAGCCGCATCAAGGTCGTCGGTCAGATCAACGTCGATCCAGCCCTGCGGCACGGCCAACACAAGGTCGGCGTGGCCAAAACCCATTTCGGCCATCGGTTCGACCTGCTGTTCCCACAGCGGCAGCTTTTCGTGGATCAGGTCGGTGCCCGTCACGCCAAGGTGGATGCGCCCTGCTGCAAGCTCACGCGGCGTTTCACCGGCTGACAGCAGCACAAGCGACACACCGTCGATCCCGTCAACAGCCCCTGCATATTCGCGATCCGATCCCGTTCGGCTGAGCGTGATGCCACGCTTTTCAAACCACTGGAACGTTTTTTCCATCAGCCGCCCCTTGGAAGGGACACCAAGCTTGATCATGGCGTTGCCTCCAATTCGACCAGCAGACCCGGACGGATGACGGCCCCCACTGCCGGGATTTCCTGACCTGAGCCAAGGCGGCGGGTCAGCGCGTCATAGCGCCCGCCCGAGGCGATGGGCGGCAGGTCAGGGCGCTGTTCGGCGTAAAAGCCAAACACGAAGCCATCGTAATATTCCATCGAGGTGCGCCCGAAACTGGCCTCGAATTCCAGGTTGTCCACGTCCACGCCCCGCGCGCTGAGCGCCTCGGCCCGTGCGTCGGCGCGTTTGACGGCGGGGCGGATGGCAGGCAAGTCGACGCACAGCGTGTGCATCTGCGCCAGAGCGAAGGGCAGCGTTTCGCGCACGTTCAGGAGCGCGTCGAGGCTGTCCATCTGCGCGCCGGACAGGGGTGGCTCTGCCGCATCCGCGTGCAGGGCCGCGATGCGCGCATCGATTTCGGCCTGGCTGCGCAGACCGGTCAGCGGTGCGTCTGTCTGCGCCTCTCCGGCCAGCAGGGCCGCGCGCGTTTCTGGCACATCACTGCGTCCCGAAAACCGGTCGAGCAGCGCGCGGAACCGGCGCGGACGCCAGATGTGACGGCGCAAGGCCGCCTTGCGCCGCTCGGATGTGTCCAGCCCATCCACGGCCGCCATGAGCACGCCGATGTCGCCCGTGGCCGCCCGCAAGGACAAGGTGCTGATGGCGTCGGCGATCAGGGCGAACACCTCGGCATCTGCAGCTGCCGGATCGGTGCGGTCAAAGACCTCGTAGCCCACTTGCAGGAATTCATTGGCCCGGTCCGGGTCTTCCTCCTGCCTGCGAAACACCTCGCCCGCATAGGTGTAGCGTGCGGGTTCGGCGCCGTTTGACATGTGCATCTGGACCACCGGCACAGTGAAATCCGGGCGCAGCATCTGTTCCCCACGCAAGGCGTCAGAGGTCACATAGGCGCGCGCGCGGATATCCTCGCCATAAAGGTCGAGCAGCAGGTCGGCGGATTGCAAGATGGGCGGTTCCACGGCCTGTGCCCCCGCCGCGACAAAGCTGTCGCGCAGGGCATGGGCCCGCTGGCGTGCTTGCGTCATTGGTTCAGGATCTCCTGCACCTTGGCGAGCATCTGGTCGCGCGGCACTTCGAACTGGCTGGGGTTTCCGGCCCATTCTTCGTGCGTGGCCGTCTCGGCAATCTTGGCGCCCAGATAGAGGTCCTTGATCTGGACCACGCCGCGCACTTTCTCGTCCCCGCCTTCGATGATGGCGATGGGGGAGTTGCGCTTGTCCGCATATTTGAGCTGGTTGCCGAAGTTTTTTGGGTTGCCCAGGTAGACCTCGGCCCGGATGCCTGCGTTGCGCAGCTCGGCGACCATGGCCTGGTAGTCGGCCATGCGGGCGCGGTCCATCACGGTGACGACGACGGGCCCTTGTTCCGTGGTGCCGATGCGGTTGGTGGCGCGCAGGGCGGCGAGCAGCCGGTCGACACCGATGGAGACGCCGGTGGCTGGGACTTCCTGCCCAGTGAAGCGTTTGACCAGGTCGTCGTAGCGGCCCCCGCCTGCGACGGAGCCGAACTGGACCGTCTGGCCCTTTTCGTTCTGGACGTCAAAGGTGAGTTCCGCCTCGTAGACGGGACCGGTGTAGTAACCCAAGCCCCGAACGATGGAGGGGTCGATGATGATGCGATCAGGGCCATAGCCTGCAGCGTCCAGGAGGGCGGCGATCTCTTCGAGTTCAGCGACGCCTTGGGCACCGATGTCAGAGCCTTGGACCAGTTCACGCAGACGGGCAACGGTTTCCGTACCGGTGTCCCGCTTAGCGTCCATGAAGCCCATGACGATGTCGGCTTCGCTGTCACCCAGCCCGGCACCTTTGGTGAAGTCCCCGCTTTCGTCCTTGCGACCTTCGCCCAGCAGTGCGCGCACGCCGTCGGGGCCAAGCCTGTCGAGCTTGTCGATGGCGCGCAGGACGATGCCGCGTTCGGCCTCCTTGTCGTCACCGGCAAGCCCCGCGACCTCCATCACCCCGTTCAGCACCTTGCGGTTGTTGATGCGGATCACGTAGTCGCCGCGCCGGATCCCCACAGCTTCGAGCGTGTCGGAGAGCATCGCGCAAATCTCGGCATCCGCGGCCATGGAAGCCGTACCCACCGTATCCGCATCGCATTGATAAAACTGGCGAAACCGCCCAGGCCCCGGCTTTTCATTGCGCCAGACCGGGCCCATCGTGTAGCGGCGATAGGGGTTCGGCAGGTCGTTGCGGTGCTGGGCATAGACGCGAGCCAGCGGGGCCGTCATGTCGTAGCGCAGGGCCAGCCAGTCGCCGTCTTCTTCCTGCCAGGCAAACACGCCTTCATTCGGGCGGTCCACGTCGGGCAGGAACTTGCCCAACGCCTCGACCGTTTCCACGGCACTGGATTCGAGCGCGTCAAAGCCATACCGATGATACACCCCGGCAATCGCCTGCAGCATCTCGGCCCGGTCAGAGACATCGGTGCCGAAATAATCGCGAAACCCCTTGGGCGTCTGGGCCTTGGGGCGGGGAGTTTTCTTGGGCTTGGCCATGGTGGTGCTCCATCTGGCGTTCGGGCGCGGGGATACCGCAGGCATGGGGGCTGGGCAAGCGGAGCCTGAGATGGCAGGAGGGAGAGATGGAAAAGCTGGAAGAACAGATCGCGCATTTGCAGCGCACGGTGGATGAGTTGTCGGAAGTCACGGCGCGGCAGGAGACGGAGATTGCCCTGCTGACCCGTCGCGTGCAGATGCTAATGGAGCGGGAAGCGCAGCGCGAAGCGGATGGCGGTGGCGGTGTGATCCTTGGCGACGAACGGCCGCCGCATTATTGACCCGATCGGCCCGGCCGAAAGCGACCCTTGGGGGAGGATTTTTTGAAACAGGGAAGCCGGACCCGTTCACCCGATATTAAGGTTAATGCAATTTGCTCACGGAGCACCGGGAGCAGGGATGCGAACCGGTGTAAACGGGGAAGGCCCTTGGTCCATTGTGATCAAGGGCTGGACTCTGACCAGATGACCTCTTGCCTCCGTTGTTATAGTGCAGGACCGTCCAGCACTTCCCTGTTTCAAAAAATCCTCCCCGAAGGGTCGAGTGGCCAGCAGCGCCGTGTTCAGGGTGTCTTGAGCGCCGTTGCCAGAACAGCACCGTCGTGCAACAGCATGTCCGCCCAGCGCGCGTTGTCGGTGAAGTTTTCGTAGGCGCTGATGAAGGTCGTGTTGCGCGACAGCCGGTCGATGCGCGTGCCGCACGGCTTGGTGCGGCCCACATTGCAGATGCGACGTTTCAGCGTCTCGTACGCTTTGTCCGTCGTGGAATAGGGGTATTCGTCGGCCGGCAGACCGTAGCGTAACTGTTCGTGAAACGCGGGCTCGCCGAACAGGGCCAATGCCGCAGTGAACTGGCGGGGGCAATTGTCAGAGAAGCCAGTCACGTAGAACGTCCGGGGACCGGTGCTGTCAGGGACCGTGTCATAGAGGGCGTAGCCACGCCCCTTGCCCGCCGCCTTGTCCACCAGCGTCGCAGTTTTTGCGGGATTGGCAGCGCAGGCACGGGCAATCTGGCCGAAAGGGACGGTCATGCCAGGGGCGACATCGATGATGTCCGCGCTGCCGGGTGCAGAGGCGCGTGGCCGACCAAAGAGGCCACGGCGCTTTTGCGGCTCTACCAGGTCCGGGCTCTGCGCAGCCGGGGCGTCTTCGGCCTTGGCAAGGATCGTTTCCGGGTCTTGTGGAGCAGCAGCCACTGACACGACGTCTGCCTGGGCTTGCGTGTCGTTCTGCGCCGCACCGCGAAGCCAACCCAAAAGACCGCCGGACGTCCGGGGCGTTTGTGTGGCCTGTTCCTGCGGCGCAGTCTGTGCCTGTGCAGCGGCGACTGGTCCGGTTTCGGAAACGTCGGCGGTTGGCAGTGGACGTGCAGATTGTGCTGCACCTTCGGCCACATCCGTTTCCGTACCGTCCAGAAAATCGCCCAGAATGCTGCCCTCGCGCGCCAGTTCTTCCTCGGATGGGAGTGCGTTGTTGCCGGGTTCTGCGGGCAGCGTCGCCCCTTCGGACACGCGTTCGATTCCGTGCAAGGGATCGCCACAGGCGGCAAGCGCAAGCAGCATCACACATGCCATCGCAGATCGCATCACGCGCGGCTCCTCCCACAGATTTTGAACGTCCCGGCGATGTCATTAGCGGCAAGAGAGCTTCAGGTCCAGTCAGGCGGGCGGAGCGCCGCTTACATCTCTTGCACGTCGAGCACGCCTGAAAGGGACTTGATCGCTCCCTTGATCTGCGGCGTGACCGGGAATTCCGTGCCCAGGTCCATCTCGACCTCACCCGGCAGGCTGTCGTCCATGAGGCACACGGTGATGGGCCCGCGCCCTGCCCCCTTGGCCGCTGTCACCGCGCCTTCGAGCACGGTTGCAACCGACGCGAGGGCATTTGGCGCTTCGACAAAGATGCGCAGCCCCATGCCGCCCACATCCGCCACGACGGTGTCAATCGCGGCAACCGAGCGGCCCAGCAGTTTGAGTTGGTCGGATTCCATGGTCGCCTCGACCGTGACGATGACCTTTGCCCCGGTTTCGAGGTGGTCCTGTGCTTTCTCCAGACTTTCGGAGAACAGCGTGACCTCGAACGCACCCGTTGTGTCGGACATCTGGCAGAAGGCAAAGCGGTTGCCGCGGGCGGATTTGCGGATTTGCAGGCCCGATACAACGCCGGCCAGCTTGGCGACCAGCGGCTGGCTTTCGGCCTTGGCCGTCACTTCGTCCAGTGTGAGGATGCCCTTGCGTTTGAGTGGCCCCATGTAGTCGTCCAGCGGGTGGCCGGAGAGGTAGAAGCCGACCGCTTTGTGTTCTTCACCCAGCCGTTCCGAGGGCAGCCAGTCGTCCACCGGCATCAGCCGGGGTTCGGGCAGGTCATCGCCTGCTTCTCCGAAGAGCGAGACCTGGTTCGAGTTCTTCTGGTCATGGATCGCTGCGGAATAGGCACTGAGTGCATCAAGCGCATCGAAGACACGGCGGCGGTTGGGATCAAGTTGGTCAAAGGCCCCGGCCCGCGCCAGCGTTTCGAGGGGGCGCTTGCCGACCCGTTTCAGGTCCACCCGGCGGGCGAAGTCGAAGAGGTTGACGAAGGGTTTGTCTTCTCTCGCCTCCTGCACCAGCCGCATGGCCTCAACACCCACGTTTTTCAGCGCGCCCAGCGCGTAGACAAGGGCGCCATCGACCACTTTGAACGTGGCATCGGAGCGGTTCACGCAAGGAGGCACCCAAGGCAGGTCGAGCCCTTTGCGCACCTCTTCGAAATAGACCGCCAGCTTGTCCGTCAGGTGGATATCGCAGTTCATCACCCCGGCCATGAACTCGACCGGGTGGTTGGCCTTGAGCCACGCCGTCTGGTAGCTGACCACGGCATACGCTGCCGCATGGGATTTGTTGAAACCGTAATTGGCGAACTTGTCGAGGAGGTTCCAGACCTCCATCGCTTTGTCCTTGTCGACGCCGTTTTCTTTCGAGCCCGCCAGGAATTTCGGGCGTTCGGCGTCCATCGCCTCTTGAATCTTCTTACCCATCGCGCGGCGCAGCAGGTCGGCGCCGCCGAGGCTGTAGCCCGCCATTTCCTGCGCGATCTGCATCACCTGTTCCTGGTAGACGATGATGCCCTGGGTCTCGTCGAGGATGTGGTCGATGGAGGGGTGCAGCGTGTCGCGTTCGCTGAGCCCGTTTTTGACCTCGCAGAACTTCGGGATGTTCTCCATCGGGCCGGGGCGATAGAGCGCGACGAGGGCGATGATGTCTTCGATGCAGTCAGGCTTCATCCGCTTGAGCGCGTCGATCATGCCCGAGCTTTCCACCTGGAACACGGCCACCGTCTTGCCTGCGGCATAAAGCTTGTAGGAAGGCTCGTCATCGAGGGGGATGCCCCCGATGTCATTCTCCATTCCCTCTGCCGGCGTGTAGAGTTCAGTCCCATCTGCGGCCACATGTAGCTTGCGGCCCGAGCCAAGGATTTGCTCGACTGCATTCTGGATCACCGTCAGGGTCTTCAGGCCCAGAAAGTCGAATTTGACGAGACCCGCCTGTTCCACCCATTTCATGTTGAACTGGGTGGCGGGCATATCTGAACGCGGGTCTTGGTACAGCGGGACAAGCGCATCCAATGGCCGGTCCCCGATCACAACGCCAGCGGCGTGGGTGGAGGCGTTTCTGAGCAACCCCTCAACCTGCTGGCCGTATTCCAGAAGGCGGGCGACCACCTCTTCGTTCCGCGCTTCTTCGCGCAGGCGCGGCTCATCCGCGAGGGCCTTTTCGATGCTGACCGGTTTGACCCCTTCGACCGGGATCAGTTTCGACAGCCGGTCCACCTGGCCATAGGGCATTTGCAGCACGCGGCCGATGTCGCGCACGGCAGCCTTGGACAGAAGTGCACCGAAGGTGATGATCTGTCCGACCTTGTCGCGGCCGTATTTCTCTTGCACGTAGCGGATCACTTCCTCGCGCCGGTCCATGCAGAAGTCGATGTCGAAGTCGGGCATGGAGACCCGTTCGGGGTTCAGGAACCGTTCGAACAGCAGGGCGTAGCGCAAGGGGTCGAGGTCGGTGACCGTGAGCGCGTAGGCCACAAGGCTGCCCGCACCGGACCCACGGCCGGGGCCAACCGGGATGTTCTGATCCTTGGCCCACTTGATGAAGTCCGCCACGATCAGGAAGTAGCCGGGGAAGCCCATGCCTTCGATGATGTCGAGTTCGAAATCGAGGCGTTTCTGGTATTCTTCCTCGCTGGTGGCATGCGGGATGACCTTGAGCCGGTCCTGCAGGCCCTCGTTGGCTTGACGGCGCAACTCCTCCACTTCGTCATCCGCAAACTTTGGCAGGATCGGATCACGGCGATAGGCCATGAAGGCGCAGCGCTGTGCAATTTCAACCGTGTTTTCAATGGCCTCGGGCAGGTCCGCAAACAGCGTCACCATTTCAGCCTGGCTTTTGAAATAGTGTTGGGCCGTCAGGCGGCGGCGTGGTTCCTGCTGGTCGACATAGGCCCCTTCGGCAATGCAGATCAGCGCGTCGTGGCTTTCGTACATGTCCGGTTTGGGGAAATAGACGTCATTGGTGGCGACCAGCGGCAGGTCCATGGCATAGGCCATTTCAATGAGTGGCCGTTCGGTCAGGCGTTCAGCTTCGGGCTGTCCGCCCTCGCCCGGGTGGCGCTGCAACTCGACATAAAGCCGGTCGCCAAAGATCTCTTTGAGCCGGTCCATCAGCGCCTGTGCGGCGGGCGTCTGTCCGGTTTGGAGCAGCATCCCGACGGGACCATCCGGCCCCCCGGTCAAACAAATTACATCATCCGAGTGGCGTGCCAATTCATCGGCCGTGACATGAGGCAGCTCTGAGCCGTCGCGCAGATAGAGACACGAGTTCAGCTTCATCAGGTGTTCATAGCCAGCCTCGGTCTGGGCCAGCAGCACCAGCGGTGCAGGGTCACGCGGGCGTTCGCCGGGGCGCGGCGTCATGTATTGCAGATCAACCTGGCAGCCGATGATCGGTTGGACCCCTGCCCCAGCCATGCCCACCGAGAATTCGAGCGCCGCGAACATGTTGTTCGTGTCGGTCAGTGCGATGGCGGGCATACCTGCGTCACGCACCAGTCCGGGCAGCTTTTTCAGGCGCATGGCCCCTTCAAGCAGGGAGTATTCGGAATGGGTGCGGAGGTGGATGAATCGGGGGGCGTCAGTCATGGACCTACGATATGTCGTGGCGCGCCGCTGGGAAAGCCCCACAAGATGTTATCCACAGGTCAATAGATAGCTGAACAACTAAGTATCTTGACACGAATCGCCTTGCAACAATACTTAGCTATATGACTAACCAACTCGACAGCTTCTTCAGCGCCCTTGCCGACCCGACCCGCCGGGCGGTGGTGGAACAGCTGATCCAAGGCCCTGCCGCGGTCAGCGCATTGCATGACGGGCACGACATGGCGCTGCCGACCTTCCTGCGACACCTCAAGGTGCTGGAAGACAGCGGATTGGTCACAAGCACGAAAAAGGGGCGCGTCCGCACGGTCGAGATGCAACCCGAGGCCCTGCGCGCCGGGGCGGACTGGTTCGAGGCGCACAAATCGATGTGGGAGGGCCGCATGGATCGGCTTGCCCGCCTCGCCGACCACCTAGAAAGGACCCGGACATGACCACCGACACCGGACATTTTGAACTGACGCGCACATTTCCCCTCACTCCGGATCGCTTGTGGCACGTTTTGACGGATGCCGAGATGCGCGGGACATGGAATGCGCCGGGCGAAGGGATGGTGATGACACTCCAAACGTCGGATTTCAGGGTTGGTGGGCTTGAGACGCATCACAGCGGACCTGCGGACGCGCCAGAGTTCACGGTCGACACGCGCTGGTATCGGATCGACGGACCACATGACGCGGCCTTTACCGAGACGGTGAACATGGGCGAAGGCGCCATTGCGACCACGCTTGTCACCTACCGCATCACCCCTGACGGTGCGGGTTCGAAACTGGATGTGGCGGTGGCCGTGTCATCCTTTGCCGGGCCGGATGCCGATGGTGAATTCAAGACGGGCTGGGAAGCGGGGCTGGCCAATCTGGAGGCACTGGCCGCCAAGATGGTAGCCTGACAGGGCCGCACAGCTTGCCAATCCCTGTCTGCCTCGCCTAACCTGACGACCGACTGCCCGCCCTTTGGTCTACGCCGCATCGACCAAAAGGCCCAAAAAGGGCGTTGGTAACGCGGCAGGCACAAAACAATATGCGTACGACCTTTCTTCTGAACGGAAGCGAGATCACGGCTGACACGACACCCACGACAACGCTGCTGGACTGGCTACGGGACCACCCTGGACTGACAGGCACCAAGGAAGGCTGCAACGAAGGCGACTGCGGGGCCTGTTCGGTGATGGTCACGGATGTGGACGGGGCGCGGGCCCTGAACGCCTGCATCCTGTTCATGCCACAGCTTGAAGGCAAGGCGGTGCGCACGGTCGAAGGGATCAGCGCACCCGATGGCACCTTGCACCCTGTGCAACAGGCGATGATCGACCACCACGGGTCGCAATGCGGATTCTGCACACCCGGCTTCATCACCACGATGGCCACGGCACACCTGAACGGCGACACGGATCACGACACCGCCCTTGCTGGCAACCTGTGCCGTTGTACGGGTTACGCGCCGATCATCCGCGCAGCAGAGGCGGCTGAAACAGCGCCCGTTCCTGACCATGTAAAGGACATTCCCCTTCTTCTGGCCCAAAATACCTCGGGGGAGCCGAAGGCGGGGGCAGAGCCCCCAACCACGCCCGAAGCCCTTGCGACGTGGCTGGATCAGAACCCCGGCGGCACGCTGATTGCCGGGGCCACGGATGTGGGTCTGTGGGTCACCAAGCAGTTCAGGGATCTTGGACCGGTTGCCTTTCTGAACCGCATTCCGGATCTGTCTGGCGTGACTGTCACCGAGGATGACATCCGCATCGGAGCGGCCACAACCCTGACCGATTTGCACAACGCCATGGCACCCCGTCACCCGGGTTTTGCCGAGTTGATCCGCCGCTATGGGTCCGTGCAGGTGCGCAATGCAGCGACCATCGGCGGCAATGTCGCCAATGGCTCGCCCATCGGAGATGGCTCGCCCGCGCTGATCGCCTTGGACGCGACGCTGCATTTGCGGTCGGTGGACGGGGTGCGGACGCTGCCGATCGAGGATTTCTTCATCGACTATGGCAAGCAGGACCGGGCCGAGAACGAGTTTGTCGAGGCGATCACGATTCCACGGCAAGACGACGCCTTGCGCTGCTACAAGCTATCGAAACGGTTTGATCAGGACATTTCGGCCGTATGCGGCTGTTTCTGGATCGAAGTTGTCAATGACGTCGTGACCGAGGTGCGCCTTGCTTTTGGCGGCATGGCAGGCACGCCCAAGCGGGCCGCGCATGCCGAAACGGCGCTGCGCGGCCAACCCTGGACCGATGCAATCGTGGCCCGCGCCATGCAGGCCATGAGCCGCGATTTCCAACCGCTCAGCGACATGCGCGCCTCTGCCGATTACCGGATGCAGACGGCGCAGAACATGCTGTTGCGCGCGTGGCTGGAGGATCAAGGGCAGGCCACCAATGTGCTGGAGGTGACGTCATGAGCGTTTTGCCGGAGGCGAACATATGACAGTCGCAACACCCCTGCCCCATGACGCCGCCCATCTGCATGTGACCGGGGCGGCCCGCTATGTGGACGACACGCCGACACCTGCGGGGACGTTGCATCTGGCCTTTGGCGTGAGCGACGTCGCGTATGGCCGGATTGCCGCGATGGACCTTGATGCCGTGCGGTCCGCGCCGGATGTGGTTGCTGTGCTTGTGGCCGAAGACCTGCCTTTTGCCAACGACGTCTCGCCCTCAGCCCATGATGAGCCGCTGCTGTCGGATGGGACGGTACACTACCTCGGCCAGCCAATGTTTCTGGTGGTTGCCCGCTCGCATCTGGCCGCCCGTCACGCGGCGCGTCTGGGCAACGTTGAGATCACCGAAGAAGCGCCTGTTCTGTCCATCGACGACGCGCTGAAGGCTGGCACCCGGTTCGAGGATGGCCCGCGCATCTATACCCGTGGCGATGCGACAACCGAATTGGGCGGGGCACAGCACCGCCTTACGGGGTCGTTCGAGATTGGCGGGCAGGAGCACTTTTACCTCGAAGGGCAGGCAGCACTTGCTCTGCCGGGTGAGGACGGGGACATGCATGTCATCTCGTCCACCCAGCACCCAACCGAGATTCAGCACAAGGTGGCCGATGCCATTGGGCGGCCCATGCATGCCGTCCGGGTCGAGACCCGTCGTATGGGAGGCGGCTTTGGCGGTAAGGAGAGCCAGGGCAACGCCTTGGCCGTGGCCTGCGCCGTGGCTGCCCGCGCGACCGGCAGCCCCTGCAAGATGCGCTATGACCGCGACGACGACATGATGATCACCGGCAAGCGCCATGATTTCCGCATCGATTATGATGTCGGGTTTGATGATGCGGGCCGCATCACCGCCCTGGATGTGCGTCAGTACGTGCGCTGTGGCTGGGCCATGGATCTGTCCCTGCCCGTTGCGGACCGGGCCATGCTTCATGCCGACAATACCTATTTCCTGCCCCACGTGCGGATCGAGAGCCATCGTTTGCGCACCAACACGCAGAGCGCCACGGCCTTTCGCGGGTTTGGCGGCCCGCAGGGCATGTTGGGCATGGAGCGGATTGTCGATCATGTGGCGGGCCATCTGGATCTTGATCCGCTGGCGGTGCGGGTTGCGAACTTTTACGCCTCCGGCGGTGGTATTTCCGGTCAGAAGAAACAGACGACGCCCTATGGGCAGGAGGTTGACGATTTCATTGGCGATGCGCTGGTGGCGCAGTTGCGGAAGACGTCGGACTATGAGGCCCGCCGGGTGGCGATTGCGGACTGGAACGCGGACAACCCGGTGTTGAAGAAGGGTATCGCGCTGACGCCTGTGAAGTTCGGCATCAGCTTTACCCTCACTCATCTGAACCAGGCAGGCGCCTTGGTCCATGTCTATGCCGACGGGTCCATTCATCTGAACCATGGCGGGACCGAGATGGGTCAGGGCCTGTTTCAGAAGGTCGCGCAGGTGGCGGCAAGCCGCTTTGGCCTGCCCTTGGAGATGGTCAAGATCACGGCCACCGACACGGCCAAGGTGCCGAACACGTCAGCCACCGCCGCCTCCTCTGGCAGTGATCTGAACGGGATGGCGGTCAAGGCCGCTTGCGACACCATTCGGGATCGGATGTGCGAGCATCTGGCGCAGTTACATCAATGCCGCCCCGATGAGGTGGTCTTTGAGGATGGCCGGGTGCGCGCCGGATCGGGCGACTACAGCTTTGCCGAGGTGGCGGCCCTGACCTACGAGGCGCGTATCAGCCTGTCCTCCACCGGCTACTACAAGACGCCCGAGATCAAGTGGGACCGGATCAAGGGTCAGGGCCGCCCGTTTTTCTACTTTGCCTATGGGGCGGCGGTGACCGAAGTGGTGATCGACACGCTGACCGGGGAAAACCGTATTCTGCGTGCAGACATTCTGCATGATGCGGGTGCATCGCTGAACCCTGCGCTGGATATCGGGCAGGTCGAGGGGGTATGTGCAGGGCGCGGGTTGGCTGACGACAGAAGAGTTGGTCTGGGACGATCAGGGGCGTCTGCGGACCCATGCGCCGTCGACCTACAAGATCCCTGCCTGTTCGGACCGGCCCGATGTGTTCAACGTGGCCCTATGGGAGGGCGAGAACCGCGCCGACACAATCTACAAGTCGAAGGCCGTGGGAGAGCCGCCCCTGATGCTGGGCATATCCGCCTTTCTGGCGTTGAGCGATGCGGCGGCGGCCTGTGGATCGCACTATCCTGACCTACAGGCCCCGGCCACGGCTGAGACGATTTTGAAGGCGGTGCACACCGCGCGTGGCGATGTTTGATCGGGCGGAACTGATTGCGGCCTGCAAGGCACACGCCCGCGTTGTGCGAGTGGTGATTGCGTCCGTGCAGGGGTCTGCCCCGCGCGAGGTGGGCGCGGCGATGCTGGTTTGGGACACGGGCCAATCCGGCACGATTGGCGGCGGGGCGCTTGAGTTTGAGCTGGCGGCCGCGGCCCGCACGTTGAGCGACGACACACGCAGCCGCCACGCCTTGGGCCCCGATCTGGGCCAGTGCTGCGGCGGCGCAGTCGAGGCGTTGAGCGAGGTCTATGATCTGAACCGCGCGCGGGCCTTGCCGGATGATCTTGTGGCGCGCGGACCTGATCCCATGCCTTTGTCGATCAAACGCATGATGAAGGCGGCGCGGAACCAGGAGCGGTTGCCCCCTGCACAGCTGAAGGACGGATGGATGATCGAACCGGTGCGCGCGCCGGATCAGGATATCTGGATCTGGGGCGCGGGCCATGTCGGGCGCGCGTTGGTTGATATCCTGCAGCACATGCCCGGATACAAACTGACCTGGGCGGATACAGGGGCCGAGCGGTTTCCGGATGCCGTGCCCGAGTGCGTCACGACCGTGCCCGCCACGGACTTGCCTGCCCTTGCCGCCCACGCGCCCCGCGGCGCGCATCACCTGATCCTGACCTATGCGCATGATATTGATCTGGGCCTGTGCCACGCGGTGCTGACACGTGGCTTTGCCTCTTGCGGATTGATCGGGTCCGCCACCAAGTGGGCGCGGTTTCGCAAAAGGCTTGCCGCACTGGGATACGGCACGGATGAAATTGCGCGCATCACGTGCCCCATTGGCGATCCATCTTTGGGAAAGGACCCACATTTGATTGCGGTCGGGGTTGCCTATCGGCTAGCACAGTCCACGCAGACCATACCGCAACGACTGGAGACGCGTGCGTGACACCCCTTTTGTCCCTGACCGGCTTGACCAAGGCCTATCCCGGCGTGATGGCAAATGATGACGTGTCGCTGTCCATCGCCCCCGGGGAAATCCACGCGTTGCTGGGGGAAAATGGGGCGGGCAAGTCAACGCTGGTCAAGATGATTTATGGCCTGGTGAAGCCCGATGCGGGCGCGATGCAGATGAACGGTGGGGACTTTGCCCCCGCCGATCCGCGGGCGGCGCGGGCAGCGGGCGTGGGCATGGTGTTCCAGCATTTTTCGCTGTTTGACGCGCTGAGCGTGGCGGAGAACATCGCACTGGGTATGGAAACACCACCGCCCATGCGCACGCTGGCAGCCCGTATCCGGGAGGTGTCGGAGACCTATGGCCTGCCCCTGTCACCGGGCAGGGTGGTGGGCGATTTGTCAGCAGGGGAACGGCAGCGGGTCGAGATCATTCGCTGCCTGCTGCAAGACCCCAAGCTGTTGATCATGGACGAGCCGACCTCTGTCCTGACACCACAGGAGGTGGAGATCCTGTTTGAAACCCTGCGCAAGCTGAGCGCGGAGGGCACGGCGATCCTGTATATCTCGCACAAGCTGGAGGAAATCCGTGCATTGTGCGATGCCGCCACGATCCTGCGCGGCGGCAAGGTGGTGGGGACCTGCGTGCCACGCGACACGTCAGCCCGCGCGATGGCCGAGATGATGGTGGGCAGCACGCTTGCCACACCCAAGGCCGCCGCCCATGACGCCGGTGAGGTTTTGTTGTCGGTGACGGGCCTTTCGGTTGCATCGCCGTCTGCCTTTGGCATGTCCCTGCGGGGCATTTCCTTTGATGTGCGGGCGGGAGAGGTGCTGGGCATTGGTGGGGTTGCAGGCAACGGGCAGGACGAATTGCTTGCTGTTCTGTCCGGGGAACTGCCCTGCGGCGTCGGCATGGTGCAGTTCAAGGGCAGCGATCTGGCGAAGAACGGACCGGAGGCGCGGCGCGGTCTGGGCGTGCTGGCCGCCCCTGAAGAACGGCTGGGTCATGCCGCGGCGCCCAACATGTCACTGACCGAGAACGCGATGCTGACCGGGGGCGCGCGCGAAGGGTTGGTGCGGCGCGGGATGCTGAACTGGACCAAGACCCGCGATTTCGCCGAACGGATCATTGCGGGTTTTGACGTGCGCACACCGGGGCCGGAGAATGCGGCGCGGTCGCTGTCGGGTGGGAACCTGCAGAAGTTTGTGATTGGCCGCGAGGTATTGCAGCGCCCAGAGGTGCTGGTGGTGAACCAGCCGACCTGGGGCGTGGATGCCGCCGCTGCAGCTGCGATCCGGCAGGCCTTGCTGGATTTGGCGGCGGACGGGTCGGCTGTTGTCGCGATTTCGCAGGATCTGGATGAGTTGATGGAAATCTCGGACCGGTTTGCGGCCTTGAACGAAGGGCGGTTGAGTGATCCGCGTCCGACTGTGGGGCTGGATGTCGAGCAGATTGGCTTGATGCTGGGCGGCGCCCACGGGATGGAGGTTGCACATGTTTGAGACCAGCCCTCCGGGGGGGATTTTTTTGAAACAGGGAATTAGAGGACTGCGGGGATGATCCGGATCGAGGCGCGTCCGCAGCCATCTGCTGTTATGGCTTATGCCACGCCGGTGCTCGCCGTGGTGCTGACCATGATCTTTGGTGGGATCTTGTTTGCTGTTTTGGGCAAAGATCCGTTGCAGGCCATTGCGACGATTTTCTGGGAGCCGATCTTTGGCGAGTTTGCGTTCTTTTACCGGCCGCAACTGCTGATCAAAGGCGCGCCGCTGGTGCTGATTGCCATTGGGCTGGCCTTGGGGTTTCGAGCAGGCATCTGGAACATCGGGGCCGAGGGGCAATACATCGTCGGGGCCATTTGCGGTGCCGGGGCCGGGTTGGCCTTTTTTCCGAAAGAGAGTGTTTTGATCTTTCCTTTCATGGTGTTGGCGGGGGCCTTGGGCGGATGGGCCTGGGCGATGATCCCTGCTGTTTTGAAGGTGAAGTTTGGCACCAATGAGATTTTGGTGTCGCTGATGCTGGTCTATGTGGCCGAGCAGTTGTTGGCATCGATGTCGTTGGGATTGCTGAAAAATCCGGAGGGCTTTGGCTTTCCCGGTTCGCGGAACCTGCAACAGTATCCGTCTGCGCACAACGCCGAGATCATTGCGGGCACTGGCATGCATTGGGGTGTGGTTGCCGCGTTGATTGCCGTCATCTTTGCCTATGTTTTGCTGACACGGCACCGGTTGGGATTTGCCATTCGGGTGACGGGTGAGGCGCCACGGGCGGCCAAGTTTGGCGGGGTTAATCCGGGACGGTTGGTGCTGTTCTGTCTTGGCATGTCCGGCCTTTTGGCGGGGCTTGCGGGGATGTTCGAAGTGGCGGGGCCATCGGGTCAGATCAGCATTGATTTCAATGTGGGTTATGGGTTTACGGCGATCATCGTGGCCTTTCTGGGCCGTTTGAACCCGCTGGGGATTGTGGCCGCGGGACTGCTGATGGCGTTGACATATATTGGCGGCGACATTGCCCAGTCGCAGCTGGGTCTGCCAGCGGCGGCGATCCAGGTGTTTCAGGGGATGCTGCTGTTCTTCCTTTTGGCGCTGGACGTGTTGACGAATTACCGCGTGCGGGTTGGCCGGGCAGAGGTAGCATGATGACAAGACAAACCTTGATACCCACGTGTCTAGGGCTCGTGATGGGCGCGATGATGCTGTTCATGCTACACCGGCAGATCATGTCGCCAGAACCGCTGGACCTGACGGCGCTGCTTGTCTTTGTTGGAGCGCACGCGGTGGCGGCTTTGGTCCTGCTTGCCGCGCCCTTTATTGCAAGTCCCCGGTTGCGCGCATGGTTGGCACGGGTGCACCGGCCAAGCCGTCAGCATGCGACGCTGATGCTGGGTGGCGCTGCACTGGGTGGCGCGATGCTCCACGTATTCTTGCATGGGTTCGGGCACTGACATGGACCTTTCCGCCATCAATCCCATTCTCCTGATCGCTGCCATGATCGCGGCCGCGACGCCCATTCTGCTGGCGGCCATCGGCGAGCTTGTCGTGGAACGCGCAGGTGTTTTGAACCTTGGGGTCGAGGGAATGATGATCACGGGCGCTGTCTGCGGCTTTATCATTGCCGTGAACACCGGCTCACCCACCGTGGGCTTCATCGCTGCCGCTGTCGGGGGCGCGGTGCTGTCCCTGCTTTTTGCCTTTCTCACGCAGGTCGCGCTGGCGAACCAAGTGGCGTCGGGCCTTGCCCTCACCCTTTTTGGCCTTGGGTTGTCGTCGCTCATGGGGCAGAGCTATGTGGGGATCAAACCGCCCCGTGCCGAGGCAACGCCGCTGGGGCCGCTGGCTGACATTCCGGTCATCGGGCCGATCATCTTTGGTCATGACCTGATGGTCTATCTGGGCCTTGGAATCGTTGCCGCCACGTGGGCGGTACTGAAATTCACCCGCATGGGGCTGGTCCTGCGCGCGGTGGGGGAAAACCACGATGCGGCCCACGCGCTGGGGTACAAGGTCAAGCGCATCCGCACGCTTGCGATCCTCTTTGGCGGGGCCTGCGCAGGCTTGGGTGGTGCCTACATTTCATTGATCCGCGTGCCACAGTGGACCGAGGGGATGACAGCCGGTGTGGGCTGGATTGCCCTCGCCCTGGTTGTGTTTGCCAGCTGGAAGCCATGGCGCGTGTTGCTGGGTGCTTATCTTTTTGGCGGAATTACCCAGCTCCAGTTGAACCTGCAGGGCGCGGGCGTTGCCATTCCGGTCGAGTATTTGGCAATGTCCCCCTACGTCGTGACGATCATCGTTCTGGTGATTCTGAGCGCAGATAAATCACGCGCCCCCGGCTCACTGGGGCGTACATTCCACGCCTCGGGATAAGGGGCGCACCTAAATGGGGAGACTACCTGAATGAAATTCACCACTTTGATGGCAAGTGCCGCGCTGGCGCTTGGTCTGGCGGGCGGCGCCTATGCCGATGGCCATGAGAAAACGAAGGTTGGCTTTGTCTATGTCGGGCCCGTGGGCGACGGCGGCTGGACATACGAGCACGATCAGGGTCGTCTTGCGGTCGAGGAAGAGTTCGGCGATGCGGTTGAGACCGTATTCGTAGAGAACGTGGCCGAAGGCCCGGACAGCGAGCGCGTGATGACTCAGATGGCACTGGATGGGGCTGACCTGATCTTTACCACCTCGTTCGGCTACATGGACCCGACCAACAACGTCGCGGCCAAGTTCCCGGATGTGAAGTTCGAGCACGCGACCGGCTACAAGCGCCTGCACCCGAACGTGTCCACCTACTCGGCCCGTTTCTACGAAGGCCGCGCCATTCAGGGCCACATCGCGGGCAAGATGACCAAGACCAACACCATCGGCTATATCGGGTCTTTCCCGATCCCCGAAGTGATCCGTGGCATCAACTCGGCCTATATCCACGCCAAAAAGGTGAACCCGGATGTCGAGTTCAAGATCATCTGGGTCTACACGTGGTTTGACCCCGCGAAAGAAGCGGACGCCGCCAAGACCCTGATCGATCAAGGTGCGGACGTTGTTCTGCAACACACCGACTCCACCGCACCGCAAGCGGCTGCTCAGGAAGCCGGTGGTGTTGTGACCTTTGGCCAAGCGTCGGACATGGGCCAGTACGCGCCCTTCCCGCGCGTGTCGTCGATCATTGATGACTGGGCCCCCTACTATATCGCGCGCACCCGCGCCGTGATGGACGGCACTTGGGAGTCGAAAGACACATGGGACGGCATCGGCGCTGGCATGGTTGGCATCGGCGAGATTTCGGACGCTGTTCCCGCCGAGGTCAAGGAAGAGGCACTGGCAATGAAGGCCGCTTTGGCGGATGGATCGTACCATGCGTTCACCGGCCCGCTGAACAAGCAGGACGGCTCGCCCTTCCTGGCAGATGGTGAGACCGCCGATGATGGCACCCTGGCTGGCATGAACTTCTATGTCGAAGGCATCGAAGGCGATATCCCGCAGTAAGCCGTTGTAAGGCGGGGGTTCCCCCGCCGAACAGGATTGCCCCCGGCCCCGCGCCGGGGGTTTTTTGTTGGGTGGGGCGCACGGCACGTGCGCCTTACGGGCGCGTCAGCTTTACGCGTTACACTGTAAGGCGGAGGTGTCCTCCGCCACCCCGTGCCAAATGCGCCGGGGACATTTTATTGCGTGAAAATCCGGACCATCTGCGCGTCGAAATGCGCCCATGACATTGTCGCTTTGTTGCCCGCATATCCATGATAATGGGACTTGCCGGTGTCATTGGGCAGACCCGCCCAGATCTTGGCCAGATTGTTCATGAAGGTCTGGCGCTTCATCTCGCCCGCGAGGAAGGGTGCAAGGCCAGCGTCAGCCAGCAGAATGTCTGCAAGACGATCCTGCACTTGCGGTGTGAACTGCGTCTTGGGGTCGATCCCCGCCTGCCGCACGAGCCGCCGCAAGGTGGGTGGAATGAACTGGTAGCGGCCAATGGCGTGGGGCTGGTCCGGTGTGGCGTCGATCCAGTCATAGATTTGCTGAATCGTCAGCCGGGTTGGGGCCGCTGCGGGTTTGACCTTTGCCCCGTACTGTACCGCGTCATACCCCTTTTTGCCTGCCTCTGCCTGTGCGATCAGGTTGCGCAACCGCGCCACCCGCCCTTCGACGGGATAGTTCCGCAAGTTGTCGAGTTCCTTGGGATCGGGCGGCGCAAAAAGGCCAGTGATGGAACGCCCTGCAAACAGGCTCGGCCCGGAATGACGGATCATCGGCTCTGAACTGATCAGCGGTGCCGCCTTAGTCATCAGGCTGGCCCGACTGACCATCGGCAACGCCTCCGCCCAGGCAAATGCCCCTTGCCCCACCAATCCAACACACGCCAAAAGGCCCCAAATCCGCCGCATCGCAATCCCGTTCTGAAATCATCGCGTGCGGGGTTTGTGCGGCGACATCCCTAAACACGGGGTTGCCACCGCAATGCGTTTTGAGCCGAGTTTAGTTCAAATGCGATTTATCGTGTGAACGACCCCGTTCAGGCGGCCGTCAGCGTGGCATAGAGCTGGTCCTTCAGCGCCATGCGCTGCTTGCGCATGTCTTGCATATGCGCGTCTGATACGGGTTCAACATCCGTCTCGGCGCGGTGCACGGCGCGATTGACGTCGTGGTATTCATCGAGCAAGCGGGCGAAATGCGCATCGGTCTGCCGCAGGTCCGAAATGCGATCTGCGTGTTCGGGAAAATCCTGCATAAGCTTGTGGGGCGTGTTCGACATCTGATCCTCCGGGTCGTCAGCTTTTGCGGGAATGCGGGTGCACCGAGGCGGCCAGGATATGCTCGGACCCGTTCACAGCAGCATCTGCCTGCTGCACGATCAGCGGGTCGGGTACGGTGGCCACTGTCAGGTCCTTGTCGGGATAGTCCAATGTCGACAGAAAGTGCTTCATGCAATTGATGCGTGCGCGTTTCTTGTCGTTGGATTTGACGACCGTCCAAGGTGCATCGGCCGTATCGGTGTAGAAAAACATCGCCTCTTTCGCTTCGGTGTACGCATCCCATTTATCAAGGCTGGCCCGGTCGATCGGCGACAGTTTCCACTGTTTCAGCGGGTCTGTCTCGCGCGCCTTGAAGCGGCGACGCTGTTCGTCCTGCGTGACGGAAAACCAGTATTTGAACAGTTGAATGCCCGAACGCGACAGCATCCGTTCGAACTCGGGCGTCTGACGCATGAACTCAAGATATTCATTAGCGGCACAGAAGGACATGACCCGTTCGACACCCGCCCGGTTGTACCAGGATCGGTCATACAGCACGATCTCACCGCTGGTTGGCAGGTGTTTGATGTAGCGTTGAAAAAACCACTGCCCCCGCTCTTGGTCTGTGGGTTTGTTGAGGGCCACCACACGCGCAGCACGGGGGTTCAGATGCTCCATGAACCGTTTGATGGTGCCGCCTTTGCCTGCCGCATCGCGCCCTTCGAACAGCAGCACAAACTTCTGGCCCGTCTCCTGCACCCACAACTGAACCTTCAGCAACTCGACCTGCAAGGCAGCCTTTTCCGCCTCGTATTCGGCACGCGTCATCTTGTCGGCGTGGGGGCATTGGGTCTGGTCAAAGGCCTGAGCGTTAGAGGGCTTGCGATCAATGATCTCAACAGATTGTGCCAAAAGTCTTCTCCTAGTGCTATTCGGTGAAGACGTAGAAACCCGCACGTACGCGTTGTCATTGATGTGCGTCATTTACAGGTGCGAATCGAAGACCTTCCAGACAGGCATCAAGGTGTTGATCCGCGATACGGTTGCCTTGATCAGGCCAGTGTCGCGCCAATTGGCGGGCATCGGCCCCGACATGGCAAGCGCCTTGCGCTTCAGCAGATCCCCATGCGGATGGTCCTGGTTATAGGGTTTCGGTACGCGCTTCAGCGGCTCTGGTCCCCAGTCACTGATCTCAGCACCGGTATCGGCGGCCGCATCCAGCGCCTCCTGCAAGCTGTCCCCCCAACTGTCGACGAAGGCGCGGTAGCGGGTCAGATGCTCGCCCTGCAGGCCCATCACCCCCATACCAAGGATGAAATAGTCCTTCGACAGCCCCCAGAACCATGAGGGGGCCAGCGGGTCCTTATCCGCAGGGGACCACATGATGTGCAGATGCGTGTTGAGCGGTGTCTTGTCCTTGGAAAAGCGCACATCGCGGTAGATGCGGAAGACCTTTGGGCTGTGCGGCTTGCCGGTGATGCGGGCGATATCCTGGGCCATCAGGTCCGAAAAGAACCCGGCAGGGCCAGCGATGGCCTCCTTGTAGCGGGCCTTGTGCGGCTCGAACCAGTCCTTGGTGTTGTTCTTCTCCAGCTTGGCAAAGAAGCTGAGCGCCTCATCCACCATCTGTTCAAACCCGTCGGCCATATCCGCCCCCTGCATATCGTTCCCTTCCGAACCTATCGCACAGCGGGGGCCAGTCCACCGCAAGCTGCTGCCAGGTTGCGGCAGTGGCGTGCATTTGCGCCGTCTTCACGCACCCGACCACAGTTTGGCGAGATACACCCATGGCGCTTCGGGGATGTACGCCCGGTGCACTCTGTCCATACAGACCAGCACGGCGCATCTGCATTCTTCGCACCAAAACACGCGTTAGCCGTTGCGCCCACTGTGTTCTGCATGGCACGATTTGGCGCATGATTACCTCTCTCAACGGCACCCCGCTTTCACCGCTGACCTTCGGCACCATGCAGTTCGGCGGCAAGGCCGACGCCAGCGAAAGCCGGGCGATGTTCGACGCCGCCCGCGCCGCGGGCATCACCCATTTCGATACCGCCTTTGTTTATACGGGCGGCGCATCCGAAACGCTGTTGGGTGAGATGGTCAAGGCCGACCGCGATGACTTGATCATCGCGACCAAGGCGGCATACGAGGGTGGGTCCGGGCGCGACAACATCCTGACCGGCTTTGCCACCTCGCAACAGCGATTGCAGATGGATATGGTCGATACCCTTTACCTGCACCGCTTTGACGATGACACGCCACTGCAGGAAACCTTTGACGCGCTGGCCACGCTGAAGGCGCAGGGCAAGATCCGCCATATCGGTGTCTCCAACTTTGCCGCATGGCAGGTGATGAAGGCGCAGGCGGTTGCCGCACAGTTCGAAGTGCGGATCGACATCATCCAACCCATGCACAGCCTCGTCAAACGCCAGTCCGAGGTCGAGATTTTCCCGATGGCTGTCGATCAGGGCATTGAAATCGCACCCTATTCGCCCCTTGGTGGCGGGCTGTTGACCGGCAAATACGCGGATGGCGGCACCGGGCGGCTGACCGAGGATGACCGTTATGCCGCGCGCTACAACGTGGATTGGATGCGCGAGGCGGCAGCCAAGCTGTCTGCGCTGGCAGCCGACCTTGGCACCAGCCCTGCAACGCTTGCCGTGGCGTGGGCCATGGCGCATCCGGCGCTGCCCCGGCCCATCATCTCTGCCCGATCGGCAGAGCAGCTGGCACCGTCGCTCGCTGCGCTCGACTTTGACATGACTGCCGACCTTTATGACCAGATCACCGGCTTCAGCGTCACGCCGCCCCCGGCCACGGACCGGATCGAGGAAGCGTGACAGACATCATCGTCATCGGCGGTGGTATCGCCGGGGTGTCTGCGGCGGCGCGTCTATCGGATGGGGCGCAGGTCACGTTGATCGAGGGCGAAAGCGCACTTGGTTACCACGCCTCGGGCCGGTCTGCCGCGCTGTTCGAAGAGAACTATGGGTCGCCTTCGGTGGTGGCACTGAACAAGGCCAGCGCCGCCTATCAGCAACCGTACCTCAGCCCCCGTGGCTTCCTGTTACTTGGGCGCGCAGGCGAAGATGATCAATTCGATGAAGATGCGCAGACCCTGAAGTGCCCCGAGATTTCGGTGGACGAGGCGCGGACATACATCCCGATCCTGAACGACGCGATCACCCGCGCCGCTTATCATGCCGATGCGTTTGATATCGATACGGACCGGATGGTTCAGGATTTCGCAAAGACCGTACGCGCGAATGGCGGGCGGGTTCTGACGGGTCAGGCGGTGACCGAGATCAAGCACGACAGAACCTGGACCGTGCATTGCGGTGACGGGGTGTTCACCGCTGATGTACTCGTGAACGCTGCGGGTGCCTGGGCCGACCAGATTGCCGCGATGGCGGGGGTCGCGCCCATTGGCATCATGCCCCTCCGTCGTTCCATGGCACGCCTGCCCGCGCCGGGCGGCCACGACGTGAGCGATTGGCCCATCTTCTTTGGTGTGGGCGAGACGTGGTATGCCAAGCCGGATGCGGGGAAACTTTTGGTCTCTCCGGCGGATGAGGACCTTGTCGCACCGCAAGACGCATGGGCCGACGACATGGTGCTGGCCGAAGGGCTGGACCGCTACAGCCAGCACGTGACCGAACCCGTCACCCGGGTTGAGACGTCATGGGCGGGTCTGCGCAGCTTTGCCCCCGACCGCACGCTGGTGCTGGGACCCGACCGCCAAGTCCCTGATTTCATTTGGTGCGCGGGCCAGGGCGGCTATGGGTTTCAGACAGCGCCCGCGGCCAGCAAGCTTGTGGCTGAGCTGGTGTTGGGCCGTCCTCCGCACATCGACGCGGCCACCATCAAATCCTTGTCGCCAGCGCGGTTCTAAGCGGCTAGGCTCAGCCTCATGTTCACACGATTTTTGATTGCCGCCCTCGTCATTTTATCCGCCTGCGCCCCCGGCCCCACCCCCTTTACCGGCCCGATGATCATCGGGGACACCGACCCGGTGCGCTTTGCCGGTCGCCAGCCCAGCACCTTTCCGGTGCGGGGTATGGATGCGGCCCGTTTCCAGACCAGCGTAGATTGGGTGCGGGCCAAGGCCGTGGGGATCGAGTTTGCCTTCCTGAAGGCGACCGAAGGCGGGGACCTGGCCGATCCGATGTTCAAGGATCACTGGCGTGGCGCGGGTCAAGCCGGGATCAGGCGTGGGGCCTACCACTTCTACTATTTCTGCACGGCACCCGAGGTGCAGGCGCAGTTCTTTATCCGTACAGCCCCACGGACGCACGGCAGCTTGCCCCCTGTGCTGGACATGGAGTGGAACCCGTTTTCACCCACCTGCCAACGCCGCCCGGATGCGGCCACGGTGCGCAACGAAATGCAGCGTTGGCTGAACATTGTCGAAGCACATTATGGTCAGAAACCCGTCATCTACACGACGCCGGGCTTCTACGAGGATGCGGAGCTGAACCGTTTGCGGGGCTACGAATTCTGGCTGCGCACCACGGCCAAGACCCCGGCACAGGCCTATCCCGGCCAGTCGTGGCGGTTCTGGCAATACACGGCAACCGGGACGCTGCCAAACACGCCCGGTTCCGTTGATATCAATGCCTTCAACGGCTCAGCCGCCGACTGGCAAAGCTGGCTTGAGCGGCGCACGGTCCGCTAGGGCGACCTCGTCGCCGCTCACCCGGAAGAAGATGGCATAGAGCGCGGGCACAACGATCAACGTGAGAACCGCTGCAAAGCTGAGCCCGCAGATGATCACGATTGCCAGCGAGGCAAAGAACGGGTCCCACACCAGTGGCACAACGCCCAGCACGGTCGTCAGCACCCCCAACAACACGGGTCGCACCCTGCTGACCGCAGAATCCACGATGGCATCCATGCGTGGTTTGTCATCGGCAATCTGGCTATCAATTTCATCAATCAGCACGATGGCCGCCTTGATCAGCAGGCCGGTCAAGGACAGGACACCAAGGATCGCCATGAACTCGAGCGGGGTTTGCGTGGCCGCCAGCCCCCAGATCACCCCGATCAGGGCCAGCGGCACCGTCAACCAGATGATCAATGGCTGCCGAACCGCGTTGAACAGGAAGATCACAACAAGGATCATCGCGCCAAACCCCAAGGGCATGGTCGCGGCCAGTCCGGCATTCGCCTCTTGAGAGTTGCCGTATTCACCCTTCCACTCGAGCGCGTAGCCGGGCGGCATAGCGATATCCTCGATCTGGTCCCGGACATCGTTGAACAGGTCGCCTGACAGGACACCCACCGCGTTGTCGGATTGCGCCGTGATGGCCAACTTACGGTCGATGCGACGCAGGTTACCTGCCTCGAACACAACGTCAAATCGGTCCACGACCTGATTGATCGGAATGTATCCACCGGCCACCTGACTGAAGACCTGCACATCGCGCAGCTCTGTCAGGTCGTCACGTTCTACGGCTGTCGGGCGCATGACAATGTTCAACAGCTCATCCCGCTCGCGATACACGCCCAGGGTTGATCCGGTCAGATGGGTGGCAAGGGCACCCGAGATATCGCTTTGGGTCAGGCCCAGACGGCGCGCGTTTTCGGTGTCGATGACAGGCCGGAGGACCTGCACCTGTTCACGCCAGTCGTCCTTGACCGCAATGGCCCCTGCATCGGACATGATCGCCTTCGCCTTGGCGGCCAGTTCGCGCAAGACCACGGGATCGGGACCGAAGAACCGCGCCTCGACCTTGGACCCGCCACCTGGGCCCAGCACGAATTTCCACACTTTGGTATTGGCCACGGGATAGTTTTCTTCGATCCACGCCTGCAATTCAGTACGCAGGTCCTCGATCTGGTCAAAGCTTTCCACGTCGACCAAAATCTGCCCATAGGCCGAGTTCTGGGTCTCGGCCTCGTAGATCAACATGAAACGTGTGTGGCCCTGACCGATGGCCGTGTTTGTTCCGGTGACGCCGGGCAGCGTGCGCACGTGCTCACTGATTTCCAGTATGTCCGCCTCGGTTGCAGTGATGTCGGCGCCTTGCGGCAGGAAGTAGTCAATCGCGAATTGCGCGCGGGTGGAGGTCGGAAAGAAGCCGGGCGGCACCATGCTGAACATCGCAATCGCAGATGCGAACAGTACCACGACCAAGCCGATGGTCAGATACCGGACCGCAATCGCACGTTTGAGAATGCTGCGGTACATCCCCAGAAACACATTTTCCCGCTCTTCCACGGCCGTGCCGGGTTTGAGCAGAAGGGTGCAGAAATACGGTGTCAGCCAAATGGCGACCAGCCAGGAAAACAGCAGTGAGATCGCGATGGTCCAGAACAGGCTGCCCGCGTATTCGCCGGTATTGTCCGGCGAAAAACCGATGGGTGAAAAGGCGAGGATACCAACAAGCGTCCCCCCCAGCAGCGGCCATTTCGTCTGGTTCACAACCGCGATGGAGGCAGACGCCGCGCTCTCGCCCCTTTGGACCCGAACCAGCGTGCCTTCGACCACGACGATGGCGTTGTCGACCAACATCCCCAGCGCGATAATCAGCGCACCAAGCGAAATGCGCTGCATGTCCAGATCATAGAGGTACATTCCGAACAGGGTTCCGGCCACAGTCACCATCAGGATGCCGCCCATCAGGATGCCCGACCGCAGCCCCATGAAGATCAGAAGCGTGCCCACAACAATGGCGAGCGCCAACACGACGTTCATGACGAAATCGTCGACCGACTCTTTGACCGTGACGGACTGATCCGAAATCGCCAGCACATCGATACCAATGGGGCGCTGATCAATCAGGGCGTCCATCCGTTCCTTGACCGCCACACCCATGTTCACGACGTTGCCGCCCAACGTGTTTGATATCCCGATCCCGATGGCTTGTTTCCCATCGCGGTACAGCAACATGGTGGCCGGGTCCTCGACCCCGCGGCTGATCGTTGCAATATCGGACAGGCGGAAGGACGCGCCAGTCTGCGGATTGGTGATCATCAGGTTGCCGATGGCCTCGGTCGAGGACACCGCACTTTCCGGGCGGACCATCAGGCGGGTTTGCCCCGCCTTGATTGACCCGGCGGGACGGACGAGGTTCTGGCCTTCAAGGATTTCCGCAATCTGATCCGGTGCCAAACCAAGCTCGATCAAGCGGGCCGACGAGTATTCGACATAGATGACCTCGTCTTGAACACCGTTCAGAACCACCTTGGACACGCCATCGACCGTCACCAGTTCGCGTTGCAGGTCCTTGGCGTATTCATGCAACTCGTTGATGGAGAACCCATCCCCTACAACAGCGAAATACAGGGCATAAACGTCGCCAAAGTCATCAAAGATCAGGCTTTCAAGCGCGTTGGGGGGCAGGTCCCCCTGCGCATCGTCGACCTTGGCGCGCATCTGTGCGAACCGTTCATAGAGCACAGGGTAGTCCGGCACCGAAGGAATGGTGAATTCAACATTCACGATGCTGAGACCTGGCGAGGACACCGACCGCACTTCATCCACGCCTTGTAATTGCTGCAAGGCGTTTTCGACAACCTCGGTCACTTCCTCTGCCACCTCTTCGGCGCTGGCACCGGGATAGGGCGTGATGATCTGGGCCTGACGGATGATGAATTCAGGGTCTTCGAACCGCGGGAGCACGGTGTAGGCAAAGTACCCCGAGATCAGAATAAGGAGCGTCGAGATCGCCGAGATCAGACGCTTTTCGATGGCAAACCGGGCCAGATCCATAGCTTAATCTCCAACCCGAGTGATCGGGCGTATGGTCATCCCGTCAACGATCTGACTGACCCCGGCAGCAATCACGCGGTCCCCCGCGCTGACCCCATCGGTCACGGCAACCTCAGCGCCGCTGGCCTCGCCCAACGTGACGGATTGCTTGGACACGGCGTTGTCATCATCCAGCAGCCATACAAACGGCGAACCATCGGGGTCTGCGCCCACTGATGTCAGCGGAATACGCAATTCCGGCGCCGACCCCGGGGCCGTTGCCAAGGCGCGGCCAACCATGCCCGGCAGAATGATGGACCCGTTTGGTTGCGCGACACTGACCCGCCCCCGATAGGTTTGGGTGGCGGCGTCGGCCTGCACAGAAAATTCTACCACCTCTGCATCAAAGGTTTGCCCCGGCAACGCGTCAAACTGAACCTGGGATTGGATCTGGTCCTGTCCGTTTGCGGACAGCGCGACCACATCCGGCCCCGGCACATCAAAGGCAAGGTGCACGGTGTCGATGTTTTGCAGCAGCGCAATGCTTTGGCCCGCCTGCACATTCGTGAAGTTGTCGATGTCACGGCGCGAGATGATGCCCGCAAAAGGCGCCGTCAGCGTTGCGTCATCAAGATTGTCGTTTGCCACCTGCAATTGCGCTTCAAGCCCACGCAAGGCCGCCTCAGCCGCTTCGATGTCTTCCGCTCGACCACCGGATTGCCCGATGATCAACTGTTCTTGCTGCGCCCGCAGGTTGGCTTCGGCAACACGCAAGGACGCCTCATCCTGTTCAAGACGGGCAGCAGCAACAACGCCGCGTTCCGCCAACTCGCGTGTCCGTTCGGCCTGATCACGGGCCTGATCAACTTGGGCCTGAGCCGATTCAACTGCGGCTTCCAGCGCGACAATCTCTTCCGCACGCGCGCCTGTTCGCAAGGCACGGAGTTGGGCTGCCGATTGATCACGTGAGCTTTCAAGCTGGGCAATCTGGCGTTCGAAGTCGCGCGGGTCGATCTGCGCAATCAACGCACCCAGCGCCACATCCTGTGCACCACGAATGGGGAGTTCAATGACCCGCCCACTGACGCGAAACGACAGCTCAACCTCTTCGGAGGGCAACACAATCGCAGGATACGTACGCTGGATCGTTGCTTCTGTTTCCTGAACGGTGGCGATCTTGGCAGGGCGCAAAACGTCCTGAGCGCTGAGTGACACCGCTGATGCAAGCGCTGCGCCGATGCCAAATACAAAAATCTTTATTAGATTCATCGTGGTGCAACGCCTTTTTCCAATATTGAAGCGGACAATTAAGCGACGCGCCAGCCGAGTCAACCAACAGGCGAGTGATCCCCCTTCAATCGGCGGGTTCACCCATCCTTGCGGATCACTTCGTTCTTTGGATCGTAGGGGCTGTCGCTGACAATTTCTGCCTGCCAAAGCTTGTCGAACATCCTGACCTGCAGCTTTGTGCCCGGTACAGCCAGATCGGGCTGGACATATCCCATGCCAATCGATTTGCCGAAAGCGACCGAATACCCGCCAGAGGTCAAACGTCCGACACGTGTGTCCCCGTGATAGAGGGCTTCACGTCCCCAAGGGTCTGCATCATCAGGCCCGTCGATCAATACGGTGACGCAAGTCGAACGGACGCCAATCTTTTCCATCGCCGCCTTGCCATGGAAATCCTTGGACAGGTCAACGAAGCGGGGCAGATCAGCTTCCACCGGGGTCGCATCGCGCCCCAGTTCAGTCCCGAACGCGCGATAGGATTTTTCCTGCCGCAACCAGTTCTGCGCACGCGCGCCCACGAGCTTCATTCCGTGCTTTTCACCAGCCTTCACAAGCTGATCCCACAGGTAGTTCTGCATTTCGATTGGATGGTGCAATTCCCAGCCCAACTCGCCGGTATAGGCCACGCGGATGGCCCGCACAGGACACATACCCAGTTCGATGTCGCGGTAAGACAGCCAAGGGAAGCGCTTGTTCGACAGGACAGTCGACGGGTCCGCGTCCTTGACCAGTTCGTTCAGAACATCACGCGATTTTGGCCCGGCAATGGCGAAAACACCCCACTTGGTCGTCACGTCCTCTTCGTTGATGCGTCCGAACTCGGCCTCTTTCTCCATGATCGCCTTGTAGAGGTAATCCTGATCATAGGCGTGCCATGCGCCTGCCGACACGAGGTAATAGTCATCCTCGGCCAGCCGCACGATGGTGTATTCCGTGCGTGTCGTGCCAGCTGCCGTTAGGGCATAGGTCAGGTTGATGCGCCCGACCTTGGGCAGCTTGTTGGTGGTGAACCAATCCAGGAAGGCCGTGGCGCCCGGGCCAGAAATCCGGTGTTTGGTAAAGGCCGTCGCGTCGACCAGACCAACACCCTCACGGATCGCCTGGGCCTCGTCATGGGCGTATTGCCACCAACCGCCCCGGCGGAAGGACCGGGCATCGTGATCAAAACTGTCCGGCGCACCCAGAGGGCCGTAATAGTTGGGGCGCTCGAACCCGTTCACGCAGCCGAACTGTGCCCCTGCCGCCTTTTGCCGGTCATAGGCCGGGCCCGTCCGCAACGGACGGCACGCTTCACGCTCTTCGTCGGGGTGGTGCAGGATATAGACGTGCTCGTAGCATTCCTCGTTCTTGCGCGCAGCATATTCGGTCGTCATCCAGTCGCCGTAACGCTTGGGATCAAGCGAGGCCATGTCGATCTCGGCCTCCCCCTCGACCATCATCTGGGCAAGGTAGTAGCCGGTGCCGCCAGCGGCGGTGATACCAAATGAGAACCCTTCGGCCAGCCACATATTGTCCAACCCGGGCGCTGGACCGACCAGCGGGTTGCCATCCGGCGTGTAGCAGATCGGGCCATTAAAATCGTCCTTGAGACCGCTTTCTTCGCAAGACGGCACGCGATGGATCATCGCCATGTACTGGTCTTCGATCCGCTCCAGATCCAGCTGGAACAGGTCCGCCCGGAAGCTGTCCGGCACCCCATGTTCGAATCGCGCAGGCGCATTCTTTTCATACACCCCAAGGATCCAACCGCCGCGCTCCTCGCGGACGTAGGACTGCGCGTCGGCATCGCGAATGACCGGGTGCTCGGCATTGCCCTCGGCCCGGTACTTCACAAGCTCGGGGTCCTGCTCCATCACGATGAACTGGTGTTCAACAGGGATGGCGGGCATCTTGATGCCCAGCATTTGGGCGGTGCGCTGCGCGTGGTTGCCGCTGGCCGTCACCACATGCTCAGCCGTTATCACGACCTGCTCGTCAGAGGGGACAAGGTTGCCGCCCTTCTCCACCATCTTGGTGGCCGTGACCTCCCAAGCCTCACCGTTCCAGTGAAAGGCATCGGCCTGCCACTTCCGCTCGATCATCACGCCGCGCTGGCGCGCACCCTTGGCCATCGCCATCGTGACATCGGCGGGGTTAATATAGCCGTCCGTCTGGTGATACAGCGCGCCCTTCAAATCCTCAGTCCGGATCAGGGGCCACTTCGCCTTGATCTCATCAGGCGTCATGAACTCGTAAGGCACCCCGCAGGTCTCGGCCGTTGAGGCATAGAGCATGTATTCATCCATGCGCTCTTGAGTTTGCGCCATGCGGAGGTTGCCCACAACGGCGAAGCCCGCGTTCAGCCCCGTCTCTTCCTCAAGTGTCTTGTAGAACTTGATCGAGTAGTCGTGGATGTGGGTCGTGGCATAGGACATGTTGAAATAGGGCAGCAAGCCAGCAGCATGCCATGTCGAGCCAGAGGTCAACTCGTCCCGTTCAAGCAGCATCACGTCGTCCCAGCCCGCACGCGCCAGATGGTAGGCAATCGAGGTTCCGACAGCGCCGCCACCGACAACCAATGCTTTGACCTGCGTTTTCATGTCCCGATTCCCTCGCAATCCGTCCCCGTTGTTCTAGGAAAACAACACGCGCCCCGCGCCAACAAGCCGACCGAACGCTGCAGAAAAACGACGCCCACGACACGTCCCTTCTTCCCTGTTTCAAAAAATCCCGGGGGTTTGGGGGCTGGCCCCCAATAAACAGACAGCGTCGCCGCAGGCGTCCGCAGGATCAAGGCAAACGGGTAAAGGAGGCCTGCCCGATGGGGGCAAGGCCATCTGCGGTCAGAAAATCGGGATGGGTCAGCAGGCGGACAGACTGGCGCGGCTGCGTTTCGACATTTGGGCTGGTGTAATTCGGTCCACTGTCTGCACCTGCGTCCCACGGCCACAGCACAACGGTCACCTGATCCCGCCATATGTCTTCGGCGCGCAATTGCACGCCGCTGGCGCCAGAAAACCAATCCGGACTGGGCGCAAGCATCGTCGCAAAGGACACACGGCTCAACGTCTCATCCACCATCAACTCAAAGGAAAACGCCCCTGGGCTGGCGACCCCCGGCAACACCACATGCTCGCCGACGCGGCCACGCCTGCGCCCTTCGGCCAGTTCCGCTTCAAGCACGCTGACCCGCCCGTTTGTGGCGACAAGGGCCAAACCGCTCGAGGCTGTTTCTCCGTCTCGGAAAAGGCTGTACCGCGATGAATGCGCAAAGGCGATCAACCTGCTCCAATGCGCGTCCAGGTCATCCGCTGCCGTCCAATTGAACGTCACATCGACACGGTAGCGTGCCGTGTCTTGCGCCAGCGCGACACCTGCCATCACCACGCACAGGAACGTCGCGATTGCTTTAGCGACGCGGGCCAAAGATCTTGCCCGGGTTCATGATGTTTTGTGGATCCAGCGCCGTCTTGATCGCGGCCATGTATTCGACCGTGGGTCCCAGTTCCTTGACCAGATAGGGCATCTTACCCTGACCGATGCCATGCTCACCGGTGCAGGTGCCGTCCATCCGGATCGCCTCGTCCGCAAGGAAGGCCGTGAACTCCTCGGCGCGGCGCACCTCCTTGGCGTTTTCCATATCGATCAGCACGAGGCTATGAAAATTACCATCACCCACATGCCCGACGATTGGGGCCAGAAGCCCAAGCTCCTCCGCCTTGGCCTGCGCGCCTGTCACGGCCTCGGCCAGCCGCGAGATGGGCACGCAAACATCGGTCGAGATCCCTTGTGCGCCGGGGCGCAATTGAAGCGTGGCCCAGTACAAGTCGTGTCGCGCTTTCCACAGCTTGTTGCGTTCTTCTGCCGTGGCAGTCGTTGCAAAGTCCGTGCCTCCCGCATCCCCGGCGATGGAACCAAACATCTCTGCCTGTTCGATCACACCACTGTCCGAGCCGTGGAATTCCAGCAGAAGCAATGGTGTTTCTGGCAGGGTTAGACCTGCATAGTCATTCGCCGCCTTCACGTTCAACGCGTCCATCAGCTCGATCCGCGCAACGGGAATGCCATACTGGATCGTCGTCATCACGGCCTGGCAGGCGGCATCGATGGAGGGAAAGGACATGCGCGCCGCAGAGATAGCCTCCGGGATACCCTGCAGTTTCAGCGTGATCTCGGTGATCAGACCCAGCGTGCCCTCGGACCCGATCAGCAAGCGTGTCATGTCATAGCCTGCTGATGTTTTCTTGGCCCGCTGCGCCGTGCGGATGACCCGCCCATCGGCCATCACAGCCTCAAGCGCCAGCACATTGTCCTTCATCGTGCCATAGCGCACCGCGTTGGTGCCCGAAGCGCGGGTCGAGGCCATCCCACCCAGCGATGCATTCGCACCGGGATCAATGGGAAAGAAGAGCCCCCTGTCCCGCAGATAGGTGTTCAACTGCTCTCGCGTCACACCCGGTTGCACGACGCAATCAAGGTCCTCGGCATTCACGGCGAGTATCTGGTCCATCTGGGTCAGATCCACGGATACGCCACCCGCCGGCGCATTCACGTGCCCTTCGAGCGACGTGCCAGTGCCAAAGGGGATGACCGGCACCTGATGTGTCGCGCAGACCTTGATGATGTCCGACACTTCCTTTGTCGAGGTGGGGAACACCACCGCATCTGGCGCCTGCGCTCGGATCCACGTCGTCGTGTGTGCGTGCTGATCCCGCATCGCCTGACCCGTATGGAATTGGTCCCCGAACTTCTGCTTGAGGATGCCAAGTGCCGTGGCAATCCCCTCTTCGTTGCGTGGCAGATCAATGGCCTGCGGCATGTGTATTCTCCCCTTGTCGCCGGGCGTCAGTCGCCCAGCGCAATGCCTTCACGGCGCGGATCGGCCCCGCCTTGCAGCGTCTCCCCGATCTCAATCGCATGCAGACCGGAATTCAACCCACGCACATTCACTTCAAAGCCAAGCGCTTCCAGTGCCGGGGCGAGGTCTGCCGCCGATGTGCCTTCTTCGAAATCGTAGGTCCCAAACCGGTTCACAGCGTGGGGCAGGCCGACGGCCTGCTGCACGTCCATCCCCCAGTCCATCCACGCGATGATCGACTTGGCTGTGTAGCCAATGATGCGGCTGCCACCGGGCGAACCGATGGCCAGAACCGGCGCGCCATCCTTCATCACGATGGTCGGCGACATGGACGAGCGGGGACGTTTTCCCGGTGCAAGCGCATTCGCAATCGGCACGCCGTCCACATGGGTGCTGAAGCTGAAGTCGGTCAGCTCGTTGTTCAGAAGGAACCCATGCACCATCAGCCGTGAGCCAAATGCGTTTTCAATGGTCGTCGTCATCGAAGCCACATTGCCGTACGCATCAACAATCGAGATGTGTGACGTCGAAGGCAGTTCTAGGCTTTGGTCATCAGCCCAAAGACTGCTGTGATCAAAGGCCGGATTGCCCGGGGCAACATCGGCCAGGGCAGTCTCTCCGTTCAGTTGCCCGGAGCGGTCGGCAAGGTAGGCAGGATCGACCAGACCGGCGGTGGGCATTGGAACGAAATCGCTATCGGCCATGTACCGCCCCCGATCCGCAAACGCGAGACGCGAGGCGTCACCGATCAACCGCCAGCTTTCCGGATTTTCTGCCCCGAGTCCGGCAAGATCGTAGCTGTCCAGCATCCCTAGGATCTGACCCACGGTCAGCGCCCCAGACGACGGTGGACCCATCCCACAGACATCATGCGCCCGGTAGGTAACACAGACCGGCGCGCGTTCCTTGACCTGGTAGACCGCCAGATCAAGCTCGGACAGAACGCCGGGATTGCCCGCGACAAACTGCACCGTCGCCATGATGTCCTGTGCGATTTTGCCGGTGTAAAAGCCGTCCGCACCTTCGGCCGCCAAGACCCGCAAGGTTTCGGCATATTCCGGGTTCTGCAGCACTGTGCCCGCGCTCAGCGGCGTGCCATCAGGCAGGAAATAGTCAGCAGTCACCGGGAAGCGACCCAGGCGTTCTGCATCCTGTTCGATCAAACCCGCAAGACGTGGTGATACTTCGAACCCGTCATCGGCCAGCCCAATCGCTGAGTCGAAAAGGCTGGGCCAAGGTTGGCTGCCCCAACGTTGATGCACCTCTTCCAAGAGCGCGGGTGTTCCCGGCGTGCCAACGGACCGCCCTCCAACGACCGCATCGAAGAAGCCCATGGGCTCCCCATCCTCTGTCTGGAATAGCTGCGGCGTTGCTGCCAACGGCGCCGTTTCGCGCCCATCAAGTGTCGTCAATTCCTGTGTTTCAGCATTATACCAGACCAGGAACGCGCCTCCTCCCAGGCCCGACGATTGTGGCTCAACCAATCCCAGAACGACCTGCACGGCCACGAGGGCGTCCGCTGCGGTACCGCCATTCGCAAGCACTTCGGTGCCAGCCTGCACGGCCAGCGGGTTGGCAGCGGCAACCATATAGCTTTGCGCCGTGACGGGCTGGCCTGCATCCTTGGATGCTTGTGCCGCGGCAATGGCTTCTGTGGTCGCAACCGCTGCGCCTTCAGTCCCGCCTTCGGGCTGGACGGCGTCCGCGGTTTGCTGGGCCAACGCGGCCCCTGCGATCAGGGTAAAGGCAACGGTCAGGGAAAAGCGCATGGGATCCTCCTTTGGCGCGGCAGGCTCGTCAATTCGGCGGTCAAAAAACCGGGCAGCTGTGCCGCCCGGGGCATCAAAGCATGGACGGCACGACCTGATCAGGTGGGCGGTGACCATCGTCAAAGGTCTTGATATTGATAATGACCTTTTCGCCCATTTCGATCCGGCTTTCGCGGGTGGCCGAACCCATATGGGGCAACAATACAACGTTGTTCAGTTCGCGCAGGCGCGGGTTCACCTCGGTCCCGTTTTCATAGACATCGAGGCCCGCCCCCGCGATCTCGCCCGCCCGCAACATGCGTGTCAGGGCGTTTTCATCAATCACCTCGCCACGCGACGTGTTCACGATCACGGCATCCGGCTTCATCAGTTTCAAACGGCGTGCATTCATCAGGTGAAAGGTAGAGGGCGTGTGCGGACAGTTGACGCTGATAACGTCCATGCGCGCCACCATCTGGTCCAGGCTTTCCCACCACGTGGCTTGCAACTCTTCTTCGATCTCGGGCCGCAGGCGGCGGCGGTTGTGGTAGTGCACCTGCATCCCGAAAGCCGCCGCTCGGCGGGCAACCGCCTGTCCGATACGCCCCATGCCAAGGATACCGAGCCTGCGTCCGGCGACCCGACCGCCAAGGAATGCGGTGGGCGCCCATCCGTCCCATGTGCCTGATTGCATCGCAGCCAGCCCTTCGGGCAGGCGGCGGGTCACGGCAAGGATCAGACCCATGGTCATGTCGGCGGTGTCATCGGTCAGTACACCGGGCGTGTTTGACACCAGGATACCGCGCTGCCGGGCCGTCGAGACATCAATATTATCAACACCTGCGCCATAGTTCGCGATCAGTTTCAAACGTTCGCCAGCCTGCCCGATCATGGCCCCATCCACGGTGTCGGTGATCGTGGGAACCAGAACATCAGCCGCCTTCATTGCCTCGACCAACTCGGTGCGGGTCATGGGCGCATCGCTGTCGCGCAAGGTGACGTCGAACAGTTCGCTCAACCGGGTTTCCACCTCGGCGGGCAACCGTCGCGTAACGACAACACTCAGACGTTCCTTTGGCATTGCGCCCTCCCCGGTGCTTGGCCTTGCGTCCTATCTTTGGCATGGTGGCGGATGTGAGCACGAGGCACAAGAACCTCGGCCACATCAAAAGGCGAGTGACGAGCGGAAAGTTCCCGATGATTGCGGTTTGGCGGTTTGTGCTATCGATGCTTTTGGTGCTGGGCCTGACCCTGCCCGCTGTTGCACGAGACACAGGTCCCGTGACCAACCTGCCCTTGCCGCGCTTTGTGTCGATGAAAGCGGCAGAGGGTAACGTGCGCCGCGGCCCATCCCTGACCCACAGAATCGACTGGGTGTTCAAGCGCCGCGACATGCCGCTGCGCATCACGGCCGAACATGGCCACTGGCGCCGGGTCGAAGACCGGGACGGACTGGGCGGCTGGGTGCACTATTCGCTGCTTTCCGGCACACGCACGGTCATTGTCGAACAGGACATGCTGACCCTGCGCACCAAACCTGACGCCAATGCGCCCGTCACCGCCGCATTGGAAGCGGGCGTTGTCGCCCGATTGGGCAAATGCGGACCCGAGTGGTGTCGCCTGAGTTCTGGCGGCTATCGCGGTTGGGCACCCAAAGCACGGCTTTGGGGTGTTGCGATAGACGAACTGCGCGACTAACCCAGCTCCGCCACAACACGGACTTCCACGACCGCCCCTTCGCGGCGCAACCCTGCCACTTCAACCGCTGTCCAAGCAGGGTAAGGTTGTGAAAGATGCGCGCGGCGCACGGCATCAAACGCATCGAAATGGGCGCGGAGCCCCACGTGGTAACTGGTCATCTCGACAATGGCGTTCAGGGTAAGGTCGGCTTGGGCCAGCACCTCGCCGATCTTGGTGAAACAGGCGTGGAATTGTGCCTCCTCCGACAATGGCATCGTTCCGTCCGCCGCTGCCCCGGTGACACCTGTCATGAATACATGATTGTGCGATACGACCCCCGGCGACATGCCCGCCGCGTCACAGGCGGCCTCGAGCCCCGGTGGTATCAATACCCGTCGCGTCATCAGCAACTCTCCTTGCTCTTGCCCTTATCTTGTTTAGCATTCAAAGCATTGCACAACACGTATCCAAGAAGAACGTTCCAATGAAAGCCATTCAATACACCCGTTTCGGCCCGGCCTCGGATGTTCTGACCTTGGCAGAGATGCCAACGCCGGACCCCGCAGCGGGCGAGGTGCTGGTCGAGTTGACCTTTTCCGGCGTGAACCCGTCAGATGTCAAAGCACGCTCTGGCACACGGCCCGGTGTGATAAAGCCTCCGTTTGACCAGATCATCCCACATAGCGATGGCGCGGGACGGATCGTGGCCGTTGGCGATGATGTGCCAGAGACACGGATCGGGCAACGTTTCTGGATCTGGAACGGCCAGTGGCAGCGCCCCTTCGGCACGGCCGCAACACATATCTGTCTGCCCGCAGACCAAGCGGTACTGCTGCCAGACCCGATTACCATGGACACAGGGGCCGTGTTGGGCATTCCCGGCCTGACCGCAGCACATGCTGTTTTCGGAGGTGGCGCTGTTGCAGGCCAAACGCTTCTTATCCAAGGCGGTGCAGGCACTGTCGGCCTGCTGGCCGTGCAACTGGCGAAATGGGGTGGTGCCAAGGTGATCGCAACAGCCCGGGGGGACGGATTGACCACCGCGGAGGACGCAGGTGCAGACGTTGTTCTGAACTACTCCGACCCTGACCTTGCACAGCACATTCTGGCGGCCAATGACGGCGCGCCTATATCGCGCATCATCGAAGTGGAATTTGGCCGCAATGTGGGGACCGATGCGGAGGTGATTGCCCCCAATGGCACCATCGCGGCCTATGGCTCGGCGCAGGACATGGCGCCCACGCTGCCCTTTGGTCCGTTGCTGTTCAAGGCTGCGACGGTCGACATCCTGTTGATCTATCTTCTGCCGCCAGATCAACGCGCCGTGGCGATCGAGCATCTGCATGATGCGCTGCTTACAGGCGCGCTGACCTGCCCGATTGCCCAAACCTTTGCGCTGGCAGACACAGCAGCAGCACATGGCGCGGTCGAAGCAGGTGGACGGGCCGGAGCCATTCTGGTCGAGGTGCAGGCGTGATCCGTGCCCTATTGATCATCCTGTGCCTGTGCGCCGCGCCGCTTTCGGCACAGAACGCAAGCCAACCCCAAGGCACGATTGCCATCACGGACAGTGCCGCGCAGGACGCGGCAATTGCGGTGCGTATCCGCGATATTCTGAACGAGCTTGATGGGTTCGACGGGGTGACCGTGTCCGTCACGTCAGGCATCGTGACGCTGCGGGGCACGACCGTGGACACTGCAACCGCCGACCGGCTGAATGAGCTTGTTGGTCGTGTCGAAGGCGTCGTTGCCATCGAGAACGAAGTGACCGAAACGACGGATGTAGTCGCCCGGTTGAACCCAGCGGTCGAGCGCTTTCAGGCCCGCATGACACAGGCCGTTGCGATGCTGCCGCTGATTGCGGTTGCCCTTTTGGCCTTTGTTCTGGTTCTGACCCTTGGGATGTTGCTGGCTCGCGCGCGTTATCCTTGGGACCGGATCGCGCCAAATGCCTTTATCGCCAACATCTATCGCCAGGTGGTACGCATCCTGTTCTTTATCGCAGGTGTGGTCATCGCGCTGGATATCCTTGGGGCGACGGCCCTGCTGGGCACGATACTGGGTGCAGCGGGGATCGTGGGCCTCGCCATCGGTTTTGCCGTGCGTGACACGGTCGAAAACTTTATCGCATCGATCATGTTGTCGATCCGCCAACCCTTTCGTCCCAATGATGTCGTCGAAATCGAAGGCGACACGGGCAAGGTCATTCGCCTGACCAGTCGGGCGACTATTCTGCTGAGCTTTGACGGCAACCACATCCGCATCCCCAATGCGACCGTCTTCAAAAGCCGCATCGTGAACTACTCCACCAACACCGAACGCCGCTTTAGCTTTGAGATTGGCGTGAGTTCCGACGCCGATCTGGCCGAGGTGCGGCGCATGGCAGAAGAAACCGTGGCGGAGCTGCCCTTTATCCTTTCCGAACCGGCACCGATGTCGTGGATCGAACGGATCGGGGATGGCGCGATTTTCATGACAGTCACGGGCTGGATCGATCAAGAGGCGACATCGCTGGTCCGAGCCAAGGGGAGGCCCTGCGTCTGGTCAAGGCACGAATCGAAGGGGCCGGAATCGAAGTGCCCGACACCACCTATCGCATTCAGTTGCTGGGCGGTGCGGCACTCGACGCAGAATTGGACCAGCCCGGACCAAGCGAACAGGCACCCGCTTTGCCGACAGCCCCGGAGGTCGAAGCCGCCGATGTTACCGACATGTCAGAGCCGGGACTGGACAAGCTGGTGGATGCCGAACGCAATGACCCCGACGCCCCCGATTTGCTGACAGATGCGGCCCCCAAGGAATAGTCGGATTTTTGATGTAAAGGGGCTTGCGCACATCGCTTTGCCGCTCTAATTAGCGCGGCACGTTGGGATGTAGATCAATTGGTAGATCAACTGTTTTTGGTACAGTAGGTTGTAGGTTCGAGTCCTACCATCCCAGCCACTTTCCACAATATCACTGCACTCGCCGCATCAGCACCGCGCGATGTCGCGATTCTATCTAGCGTGGGCTGTAGCACCTGATAGCGTTTGGGCATGAAACATCTTGCCCGTACAGACACCCGCGCCGACGCAGCCATTGCCACGCTAACCGACGTTCCAGATCCCAGCGTGAGCGCAGACAATCCGGCGCGCCTGCTGCGCCGGTGCCCGGCGGCGGCGCCAACACCATTGGTGTCCTCGCCTGTCTTGGCGGACAGTGCGAATGTAGCCGAGGTGCAGATCAAGGACGAACGGGCGCGCATGGGTTTGGGCAGCTTCAAGGCGCTTGGTGCGGCTTATGTCATTGCCTGCGACGCCGAGACCGGCGCAGCGTCTGGACGAACTTATGTGACGGCCAGCGCTGGCAATCACGGCTTGTCAGTCGCGGCGGGTGCGCAAGCCTTCGGTGCAAAGGCGGTTATCTATCTGGCAGACACCGTGCCGGAGGTGTTTGCCGACCGGCTGCGTAGCTTTGGTGCGGATGTACGGCGTCATGGCTCGGTCTACGAAGACAGCATGGCCGAAGCGGCCCGTGCGGCGGAGGCCAATGGCTGGACGCTTCTTTCTGACAGCTCCTGGCCCGGCTACTTCGACATCCCGCACCGTTTGATGGAAGGGTATACTGTACTGATGCAGGAAACCGTGGCCGCTATGGATGCGCCCACCCATATCTTCCTGCAGGCGGGCGTTGGTGGACTGGCCGCGGCTTGTGCCGCCTATGCGCGCGACGCATGGGGACAGGCGCCCCGGATCATCGTGGTTGAACCCGAGGTGGCCCCCGCCCTTTTCGCGTCGGTTCAGGCGGGCGCACCGCAAGTGACCGAAGGGCCAAGTTCGGACATGGGGCGGCTTGATTGCAAAGAACCATCGCTGATCGCACTCAAAGGGTTGGCGCGAGACGCCAATGACTACGTGCTGATTTCCGAGGAGGAAGGCGCGCACGGCAGCACGGTCTCGGCCGAAGTTGGCTTGGCATCCACGCCCTCCGGGGCGGCGGGTCTGTCCGCCTTGCTGGCGAGCGCGCCATATCGTGACGCATTGGGTCTGACGGACGCGCCACGCGTGCTGCTGATCCTGAGCGAAGAGGCGTCGGAATGACACCGCACGCGCGCGGTTTCCACACGGCTGAATTTGCGGAGCGCACCCGCAAGGCCCAGTCGATGATGGAAGGTGCTGGCCTGTCTGCGCTGCTGCTCACAACTGAGCCGGAGATCAGGTACTACACCGGCTTTCTCACCCGTTTTTGGGAAAGCCCAACGCGCCCTTGGTTCGTTGTCGTTCCAGCGGAAGGCAACCCGATTGCTGTTATTCCATCCATCGGCGCACACCTGATGGGCCGGACATGGATCACCGATATTCGGACGTGGCAGGCACCGGACTATGACGATGACGGTATCGCATTGCTGGTCGACACATTGTCCGAGCACACTCCGCCCGGCGGCTCAATCGGCATTGCCGATGCGATGGAAAGCTATGTCCGCATGCCTTTGGGCGATCTGCGCAGCCTCGAGCAAAAGCTGGGATCGCGCAGGCTGGTGAGCGATATGCAGATCACGCGGCGTTTGCGATTGACCAAATCCGAGGCCGAGATTTCAAAGATACGAACCGCTGCAAACATCGCCGACCGAGCCTTTGATCGCGTGCCCGAGATCGCCCGAACAGGAACACCATTGTCCGAGGTGTTTCGCAGATTTCAGGCGCTGTGCCTTGAGGAAGGCGCAGACTGGGTGCCCTATCTTGCCGGAGCGTCAGATCAGGGTGGGTATGGCGATATGATCTCTCCGGCGACGGAAGCACCTTTGGAACCGGGTGACGTTCTGATGCTCGACACCGGCCTCGTACACGACGGATATTTCTGCGACTTTGATCGCAACTTCAGCATCGGTGAACCGAGTGCCGAGGTACAGGACGCTCATAAGCGGTTGATTGATGCGACCCGAGCCGGGTTCGAAGCCGCCCGCCCCGGCGCAGTGATTTCGGACATCTTCCACGCCATGAACAACGTCGCGAACCCGGGGGGGAATGCGATGGAGGCAGGGCGACTGGGTCACGGGCTGGGCATGCAACTGACCGAATGGCCGTCGATCATTGCGGCGGACCATACCCCAATAGGCCCCGGAATGGCCCTGACTCTGGAACCGTCAGTTCTCTTGGGCGATGGGCGCATCATGGTCCATGAAGAAAACATCGTGGTGCGTAAGACCGGAGCAGAGTGGTTATCCTCCCCTCAGGACCATACTATTCGGATGCTGGCATGAGTGTCCCATATTCCATGGGCGATACGCGCCCCACCCAGCTTGGGCTGATCGTCCTTCAGGCGGACGAGACAATCGAACAGGACATGCGCGTCCTGATGCCCTCGGATATTGAATACATGGTCAGCCGCGTCCCTTCCGGCACCTCAGTGACCCCCGACACCTTGCGCGAAATGGCGGGCAACCTGACCGGCGCCGCGGCACTGCTGCCGCGCGGTGCAAACATGGCCTGTGTCGCTTATGCGTGCACCTCGGGCACGGCAGAGATTGGCGCCGCGCAGATCGCCGATCTGGTGAAGGCAGGCGTGGATACACCGGACGTCACGGACCCGGTCACGGCACTGATTGCCGCATGTCGGCATCTTGACGTTACCCGCCTTGGCCTGCTGAGCCCCTATGTCGAAAGCGTATCGGCCCGGTTGCGCGCCGTTCTGTCCGAAGCTGGGATTGATGTCGTGGCCTTTGCCAGCTTCGATGAACCAGTGGAAGAGCGTGTGGTCCGCATCTCGTCGCAGTCGGTCATCGACGCCGCCCAAGACCTTGGCCAAGAAACGGAGTTGGATGCTCTTTTTCTGTCGTGCACCAACCTGCGCACGCTGGCGACCATTCCGGAAATCGAAGCTGCGCGCGACATACCTGTCCTCTCCAGCAACCTGGTTTTGGCTTGGCACATGGCGCAACTGGCGCAAACACCGCTTGCGGCTGATCTGCCCTTCCGCCTGACTACTCAGGCGTCCAAGCGGGCCGGGTCATCCCAATAAACGCATCCCCTGCTCCACCGGCGACATTGCGATCCACCACATCCCGAAGCGTTTCGGTCCGATTGATCGCCCGCCACCCGGGCCCGGAGAAAGTCGAACGTTTGAAGACATGCCGCGACAACAGCGGGTTGGTCAGCGCCTGACTGAACGCATCAAGCGCCACGAACTTGAGCACAAGGCTGGGCAGCGGGCTGTTGGGCACCCGATCTTCACAGAACAGTCCGACGTGGAAATCCACGTCGCGCGGACCGTCGTAGAACTGGCGGAGCAGGCCCGCGACCTCGGGATCAGACGAGATCGCTTCGAAATTCGCGGGCCTGCGCTGACTCATGTAGTCGCAATAATCCGAAAAGCTGGCCAATGCACAGTCGCGGTCCTGTTTGATCGAGGCCACCTCAATATGCAGGAGCGGTTCTGCCGTGTTGCACGGTCCCAACTCGGCCGCTTGGGTGTCGCTGATCCCTGAAAATGCAGCGAGCAGGCCATGATCGATCAACAGCGCATTATTCATGAAGGTGGTGTGCACAGGGTGTTTTTCGCCCCCCCATTTCAGCGCATCGGGGATCAACGCGTGCCAACGATAGAGCAGGCTGAATTCGGTGGTGATCCAGTTCGGTTTGTTCCATGGCGCGTTCCACGCAACGGACGGATCGGCGCGCAAGCTGAAAGGCAACGGAGATATGTGGTTGATGTAATCCTCAACCACGATCTTGATGAACATGACGATGACCGCGTTGCGCGCGGTCTCAAACACCCGGTCGTCATCCCAATCCGGATGATCGGCCTCAATCTCTGCCGCGAGGCGGTTGTGTTCCCGCAGGAACAACGTGTTCAACATGGCAACCTGAGGGACCGAGTTTGCACGGTCACCACCGAAGGCAAAGATCGTGGGCCGGCGCGTATCATCAAGCGTGCTTTGCCCGAGCGGTGGGTCAAGGAGATCGAACTGCGGATCGACCTTGCCGTCCTTGTAAAGGAACGGTGCGTATTCCTCTCCGTTGATCATCTGCGAAGCGAGCCGCCCCTTGCGGCCTTTTTCGTCAGACCGAAGACGCAGCGCCAGAGTCTGCGCGCGGGTGCGGCCGTAGAGGGGACAAAGGTCAATCTCGTGGTTTGACGTGTTGCGTTTCAAGCGGTGAGTGGGGTCTTCGCCCGCAGGCACCAAGTCTTCGGATTCCGTGCGGATAAAACCGTCGGTCAGATATTGCGCAAAGGCCGGAAACAAACATGTCGATTTGGGGCACATGCGTTGTTTGCCGTCCTTGCGACGAAACAGCGTGGCGAGATCTTCGGGATCGGCGGCATTGGCACGGGGACGCGGTGGCAGGTGTCGGCCACTCCAACGGCGATCGGTCAACCCACCCCACCAGACATAGTCGCGCTCCGTGCTTAGCGGATGCGGGCGCGGTCGGGCGCGATTGACAACGCGATTGATTGCCCACCGGTTGACGCGTTTGGCCAAGAACGGAATGGCTTCGACAATCGAAAAGACTGCCTTTTTGACGGAATACGGAAGAAATGACATAGCTGGCTCAATAATTGAAAGAATGAATGCCATCAGCATCCGCCAAAGTGACCCGCAATGCCAGCTTAAGTTGTGGCAAGTGGTGAATTTGGCGTCATCACGCAGATCGCGCGCACACGAAGTGTGTGAATTTGTGGACTTAAAGACAGCCACCTTGGCTTACTAGTTCTACGAGATCAGGTTGATCCATACCCATCACACCCTACGTGACATGTCGGCGCGCAGATCAAACCACAATACCGGGACAGTTTTTATGAAGACTTTGGCGTCACTCTCCTTTGTTTTGCTTTTGGTTTTCGGGGCCGCAGCCACAGCGCAGCAGGGTCCACCAACCGTGACGGCGGCCAAGCCGGTCGTCAAAACAATCGTCGAAGATGACGAATTTGTAGGCCGGTTCGAGGCAAGGTCCGAAGTGTCCTTGCGGTCGCGTGTCTCAGGCTACCTCGAGGAGGTTCATTTCAAGGAGGGCAGTCTGGTCGAGGCGGGCCAACTTCTGTTCACAATTGACCAGCGGCAGTTCCGCACCGCCCTCAGACAGGCGCAGGCGCAGATTGATGTCGCCGATGCGACATATGAGTTTGCAACTGAACAGCTGGAGCGGGCGCAAGCGCTGATCGGAAACGGCACCATCCCGCAAAGTGTTCTGGACGAACGGCGCGAGGCGTATTTAGCCGCGCAAGGCGCCTTGGAACAGGCCCGTGCGGCATTGGAATTGGCCGAGCTGGACCTGGAGTTTTCAGAGATACGTGCGCCGATGTCCGGACGGATTGATCGATCACTGATTGATCCCGGCAACTTGGTTTCTGCGGATCAAACCGTGCTGACGTCCATCGTGTCGAACGATCCCATCTACTTCGTCTTCGACATCGATGAACGGTATTTCCTTGCCTATGCGAGGGATGCGCGCGCGCGCGGAACCGCCCTGCAAGAAGGGGGTGGTGCGTTGGAGGTCAAGGTGACGCTGTCGGATAACAAAATCCCGCCGCAAACAGGATACCTCGATTTTTCGGAGAACAGGATCGATGCCGAAACCGGCACAATGCGCGTCCGCGCCGTTCTGGAAAACCCGGATGAGTTACTAACGCCTGGGCTGTTTGGTCGGGTCAATGTGCCGGGATCGCTTCCATATGAAGGTATTCTGATCCCCGACCGGGCAATTGTTGCCGATCAAAACCGGCGGCTTGTGATGACCGTCGACGCCGATGGTGTGGTCACGCCTTTGCCAATCCGTCCCGGACCCGGAATAGATGGCTACCGCGTCGTGCGCGAAGGTATGGATGGAACCGAAACAATTGTGATTGACGGTCTGGTGACCGCCCGCCCGGGCATGACAGTGAACCCGGATATGGTCGAACTGCCACTCATCGCGGAGAACTGATATGGGCCGCTTCTTCGTCAGCCGCCCAATCTTTGCCGTCGTTGTATCCGTGATCATGACGATTGTCGGTCTGATCTCGTACTATCAGTTGCCGATTGAACAATACCCCGAAATCGCACCGCCCTCGATCGTGGTGCGTGCTTCTTATCCGGGGGCGGATGCGACGACCATTGCAAACACCGTTGCAACCCCGCTTGAGCAGGAAATCAACGGGATCGAAGGCATGTTGTACATGTCCTCATACGCGACAGCCGACGGCGCGATGAGCCTGACCGTCACTTTTGAACTGGGTACCGATCTGGATACGGCGCAGGTGCTGGTGCAAAACCGGGTCGCCATCGCCGAGCCGCGCCTGCCACAAGAGGTGCGCGCACTGGGTGTGACGACCACCAAATCCTCGCCTGACCTGATGATGGTCGTACACATGCTGTCGCCAGACGCGACATTTGATCAGCTCTACGTGTCGAACTATGCCCGGGCACGAGTGCGCGACAGGCTGGTGCGCTTGGACGGCGTGGGCGATCTGATCATCTTTGGCGAACGCGAGTTTTCGGCGCGGGTTTGGCTGGACCCGGACAAATTGGCCTCGCTCAGCCTGACGGCAAGTGACGTCGTTGACGCCCTACGGGAACAGAATGTTCAGGTGTCTGGCGGCTCACTTGGTGCCCCTCCGAACACGGCAGACAGCGCTTTTCAGGTGTCCGTCACAACCCAGGGCCGACTGGAAGATCCAAGGGAATTTGGACGCGTCATCGTAAAGGCATCTGATGCTGGTCGGGTTGTCCGTGTTCGCGATGTCGCTCGGGTTGAGATCGGTGCGCGGTCCTACGTCACCAACTCCTATCTCAACAACAAACCTGCTGTAGCGCTTGGTATCTTCCAGCGACCCGGTTCGAACGCGTTGGCCACCGCAGACGAAGTGCGGGCGACGATGGACGAACTGGCCCAGGACTTCCCGAACGGGTTGGAATACCAGGTCGTCTACAACCCAACCGAATTCATCAGCGCCTCCATCGACGCCGTCTACAAAACGCTGTTCGAAGCTGTTTTGCTGGTCGTCATTGTGATCATCGTCTTCCTGCAAAGCTGGCGCACCGCCCTCATTCCGCTGCTTGCGATACCGGTGTCTCTGATCGGGACATTCGCGGTGATGCTGGCGCTTGGCTACACGCTGAACCTGCTGACGTTGTTCGGGTTGATCCTTGCCATCGGTATTGTGGTGGATGACGCCATCGTTGTTGTCGAAAACGTCGAACGAAACATCCGCAACGGCATGACACCGCGCCAGGCGTCGGCCAGATCCATGGACGAGGTGCAAAGTGCCATCATCGGCACAACACTTGTTCTGATCGCGGTCTTTGTCCCTGCCGCGCTGGTGCCCGGTATCACCGGACAGTTCTACAGGCAGTTTGCCGTCACCATCTCGGTGGCAACCGTGATCTCAAGCATCAACTCGCTCAGCCTGTCCCCCGCCCTCGCTGCCATTTTCCTGAAACCAAATAGCAACTCACTGTCCCGTAATCTGCCATCGCGGCTCGGTGCTTATTTTGCCAACGCCTTCAACGGCGGTCTTGATATCGTCACGCGCGGCTATGCCGCCGTTGTGCGGGTGCTTGTTGGTACGTGGGGCATGATCGCGGTCGCAATTGTCGCCTTCGCAGGTCTTTTGGGCACAGCATGGTGGATCAATGAAAAGGTGCCGACGGGCTTCATCCCTGACGCGGACCAAGGCTATGCCATCGTCGTGGTGCAATTGCCCGAGGGGGCATCGCTGGACCGGACCGACACGGTGATGAAGCAAGCCACCGAGATTGCGCTTGAAACGCCTGGCGTCACCAATGCCGTTGCGTTCGCCGGGTTCTCGGGTGCCACCTTCACCAACGCCAGCAATCAGGGCGTGATCTTCACGACCTTCGCCCCGTTCGAGGACCGTCTGGAAAGCGGGTTGGATGCCAATGCAATTGTCGGGCAGCTCTTTGGCCGCATGCAGGTGATCCGAGAGGCATTCATCATTGCCATCGCGCCCCCTTCGGTACGGGGTGTGGGCACCGGTGGTGGTTTCAAGTTGCAGTTGCAGGACACTGACAGTGCGGACATGCGCCGCGTGTTGAACAGTGCCTACGCCATCATGGGTGCTGCACAACAATCGGACAAGGTGACGGGCGTCTTCACGACATTCTCAGCCAGTTCGCCTCAGGTGTACCTCGAGATTGACCGGGTGCGCGCGCAAATGCTGAACGTCCCGATTGGCGCAATCTTTGAGACATTGTCGATCAACCTTGGTTCAGCCTATGTGAACGACTTCAACGCCTTTGGCCGCCTGTTCCAGGTGCGCGCGCAGGCCGACCAGCAGTTCCGACTGGACGAAGAAGACATTCGATCCCTGCGTGTCCGGACGGCAACTGGTGCACTTGTTCCATTGGGAACCCTTGTATCCGTGGTCGACACGGCAGGCCCTGCACTGGTGCAGCGCTATAACCAACTCGTTTCTGTGCCGATCCAGGGCAATGCCATCCCGGGTGTGTCCACGGGTGACGCCCTGATCGCTATGGAGGAATTGGCTGAACAACTGCTGCCGCTCGGCGTGGATTACGAATGGACCGAATTGGCGCTGCAGGAACGCAATCAGGGTGACACGGCAACATACATCTTTGCCTTCTCGGTTCTGTTTGCTTTCCTCTTTCTTGCCGCTCTCTATGAAAGCTGGGTCTTGCCACTTGCCATCATTCTTGTGGTGCCACTTGCAGTCCTGTCTGCCTTGTCGGGTGTGATGCTGCGCGGCATGGACAACAACATTCTGACGCAGGTGGGACTTATCGTATTGGTGGGCCTGTCGGCCAAGAACGCCATCCTAATCGTGGAATTCGCAAAACAAGCGCAAGAGGAAAAGGGGATGTCCGCAATTGACGCCGCCGTGGACGCGTGCCGCCTGCGTCTGCGACCGATCCTTATGACAGCCTTTGCCTTCATCCTGGGCGTGGTGCCCTTGATGATCGCCACTGGCCCCGGGTCCGAGATGCGGCAAGCCTTGGGCACCGCTGTCTTTTTCGGGATGTCCGGCGTGACCTTCCTCGGCCTGTTTTTCACCCCGGTGTTCTATGTCGCCCTGCGCCGCATCTTCCCCGGAAAAGCAAAGGATGTGGAAAGCACCGAAACGGCATCAGAGCCAACGCCCAGCTAAGGGCTGTCTTTGCGCATGGCCTGTGGGCTTTGACCAAAGGCTGCCCTGAAGGCACGTGTCATGGCGCTGGCGTTCTCATACCCGCATCTGCCCGCGATCTCTGACACGGGCAGATCAGTCTCCTGCACAAGACGCAAAACGGCGTTGAGGCGCAGACGCCGGTATACGGTCGCTGGCGTAGCAGCCATCGCAGTCTTCATGCGATGCTCCAGCGTTTTCTGGGTGCATCCGACGCGACGCGCGATCTCGGGAATGGGGATCGGATACTCGATATTGTCCTGCATCAACGCCACCGCCCGGCCAACCATCCGCCCCGACGCGCGGACTGGCAGCGCTTGCACCGTTTCGCGCGACATGAACAGTTGGGCAACCTCCATCGCAACCAGCGGCCCATGTGCGGACGCAATCAGGCCGTTTGCCAGGTCAAAGGCCGCCATGGCACCCGAACACGTGATACGATCAGCATCGATGACATAGCGTTGCCGCACAGTCTCAACATCCGGGAACGCCTCGGAAAAGGCATCGAGCATGTCCCAATGAATGGTTGCGCGGTGGTCATCCAAAAAACCGGCACGCGCCAACAGCCAGCTTCCTGTGTCGAGGCCACCCAGAACAGCGTAACTCCGTGCTGCACTGCGGACAGCACCCACGATACGATCCTGATCCAAGTCGCGAATGCCGTAGGACGGCATGAGCATCAGCGCGGTGCCTTCGGCGTTTGCGAGGGCGTCATGTGGCTCAATCTGCAACCCGCTTGAGCTGGAGACCGGCGTGCCATCCAGCGTGAAAAACCGCCATTGATAAGCGGTGCGCCGCAAGAACCCGTTCGCAGCCCGCAGCGGTTCAACGAAATTCGCGAGGCAGTGGTTCGAAAACCGATCAAACAGGACGATGTCCACATGCTGCATCGCGTCATGGATTTTCGACCATTCCTGCATGATAAATGCCTAGCACTGCACGTTGTATGTCGGCAAGCCGCGCTCTGATCCTGCAGTCACAACAGGGAACGCATCAATGCAGTTTGGTTTGACCGAAGAACAGGACATGATCGTCTCGACCGTCCGCAGTTTCGTCGAGAAAGAGATTTACCCCCACGAGGCCGAGGTCGAACGGACCGGGCAGGTTCCCCACGAGTTGGGGGAGGAGATCAAGCGCAAGGTCATCGATATGGGGTTCTATGCCTGCAACTTCCCCGAAGAGGTGGGCGGTGCGGGCCTCAGCCATATGGACTTTACGCTGGTCGAGCGCGAGTTGGGGCGCGGATCGATGGCGCTGACCCATTTCTTTGGTCGTCCGCAAAACATCCTGATGGCCTGTAACGAAGACCAGCGTGAACGCTACCTGCTGCCTGCCGTGCGGGGCGAGCGGATGGATGCGCTGGCCATGACTGAGCCCGACGCTGGTTCAGATGTGCGCGGTATGAAATGTACGGCCATCCGCGACGGTGGCGATTGGGTCATCAACGGGTCCAAACACTTCATCTCGGGCGCGGAACACGCTGATTTCTTCATCGTGTTCATCGCCACCGGTGTTGACGACACGCCTAAAGGACCAAAGAAGCGGATCACCACATTCCTTGTGGATCGTGGCACGCCGGGGTTCGAAGTGCGCGACGGCTACAATTCAGTCAGCCACAAGGGATACAAGAATTGTATCCTGTATTTCGATGAGTGCCGCCTGCCCGATGCGCAGGTTCTGGGTGAGGTTGATAGCGGTTTTGCCGTGATGAATGAATGGCTTTATGCGACGCGCCTGACGGTTGCAGCCTTCAGCGTGGGCCGCGCACGCCGGTGCTTTGACTATGCCCTGAGCTATGCGGCGGAGCGCAAACAATTCGGCCAACCCATTGGCAAGTTCCAGGGCGTCAGCTTTCAAATCGCGGACATGATCACCGAGATTGATGCCGCCGACTGGTTGACCCTCGCGGCCGCATGGCGGCTGGATCAGGGGCTGCCGTCGAACCGCGAGATCGCGTCAGCCAAGCTTTATGCCTCCGAAGCGTTGGCGCGGGTCACTGACACCACGTTGCAGATCTATGGTGGCATGGGTCTGATGGATGACTTCCCGATTGAGCGATTCTGGCGCGACGCGCGGGTCGAGCGCATCTGGGATGGCACCAGCGAAATCCAACGCCACATCATCAGCCGCGATCTTTTGCGGCCCCTGGGTGCCTGAGATGGTTTCGCATGGGCAAAGCCCATCCGACCGGAGCGAGGGGCCAGCCCCTCGCGCTCCCCGGGATTTTTTGAAACAGGGAAGAGCAAGCTTTCGCGACTGTTGCGCCCCAAATCAATCGCCGTCATCGGCGGCGGCCCGTGGTGCACTTCCGTTATCGAACAGGCCAAGCGTTTCGGTTTTGATGGCGCAATCTGGCCAGTACACCCAAACAAGCCGGTGCTTGCAAACCACGGCGCATTCCCATCGGTCGAGGATTTGCCAGCGCCCCCCGATGCCACGTTCATCGGTGTGAATCGTGCTGCAACTGTTGACGTTGTATCCACCCTATCGTGCCTCGGCGCGGGCGGTGCTGTCTGTTTCGCCTCCGGCTTTGCGGAAGCCACGGCCGAAGATGAAAGCTCCGCTGACTTGCAGGCGCAGTTGATCCAAGCGGCCGGCGATATGCCTATCCTTGGCCCGAACTGCTATGGCTTCATCAACGCGTTGGACCAGGCGCTTCTTTGGCCGGACCAGCATGGATGCACGCCCGTGGATAGGGGTGTCGCCATCCTTACCCAAAGTTCGAACATCGCGATCAACCTGACGATGCAGCAACGGGCACTGCCCGTCGCCTATGCGATCACCTCGGGGAATATGGCGCAAACGAGCCAAGCCGAGCTGGCGCTTTCGCTGCTTGAGGATCAGCGGGTTACAGCCATCGGACTGCATATCGAAGGCTTCGGTGATGTGCGCCAGTGGGAAGCCTTGGCCGCAAAGGCATATGATCGTGGCATTCCATTGGTCGCTCTGAAAGTTGGAGCGTCGGACCAAGCACGTCAGGCCACCATATCCCACACCGCATCACTGGCCGGGTCGGATGCAGGTGCGCAGGCTTTTCTGGACCGCCTGGGCATTGCCCGCGTCACCGCGCTGCCCGATTTTCTGGAAACATTGAAACTGCTGCATCTGCATGGCCCGATATCGGGAAACCGGATTGCCTCCATCAGCTGTTCGGGCGGTGAGGCCAGCTTGATCGCAGATATGGCGCTGGACACAGGTCTGACGTTCCCGGCACTGACAGACACACAGCAAACTGATCTGCGTGCCTCTCTCGGCCCCATGGTCGCGCTTGCGAACCCTTTGGATTATCACACCTATATCTGGCGCGATTCCGACACGATGGCAGACGCATGGTCGGCCATGACTGGCGAGGGGATCAACATGACCCTGTCAATCGTGGACTACCCATTGACCGACAGCTCTGATTGGGCCTGTGCCACCGACGCCGCCCTGAAAGTACGCGCGAATACCAAAGCCCCCTTTGGCGTCGTGGCCACCTTGCCGGAATTGATGCCTGAGCAGACCGCGCAGCAATTGGCCGAAGGTGGCGTCGTCCCCTTCCTTGGCCTGCGCGAAGCTCTTGCCGCCATTGAGGCTGCGCACCACATTCATGCCCCCCACCCGACCCCGATATGTGTGCCCGGCACGTCGGAGGCCACAATGCGTCTGACTGAGGCTGAGGCGAAAGCGGAGCTTGCACTGCATGGGTTGAACGTGCCGCAGAACCGTCTTTTTTCAGCCAAGGACGCTGAGCAAGAAGCGACCGCCCTTGAAGGGCCTTTGGCTGTGAAAGGGGTCGGGCTCGCGCACAAGACGGAAGCGAATGCTGTCCACTTGAATATAGCTGCATCGGACATTGGCGCGGTCGCCGACAGCATCGGGACACGGACAATTCTCATCGAGGAAATGGTGACGGATGGCGTCGCAGAATTGCTGGTTGGTGTTGTTCGTGATCCGGCCCACGGGTTTGTTCTGACCCTTGGTGCGGGCGGAGTGTTGACCGAACTGATGCAAGACACGCAATCACTGCTTTTGCCCGTTACTGCGACAGATATCGACACGGCCCTGTCGCGCTTGCGCTGCTCTGTGCTGCTTCGCGGGTATCGCGGTAAACCAGCCGCTGATCCTTCGGCCATCCGCGAGGCAGTACTGGCCATCCAATCCTACGTGCTTGCACATGCCGACACCGTCAGCGAGGTTGAAGTGAACCCGCTGATCTGTACACCCACCCGCGCTGTTGCCGTTGATGCGCTGATATGAAAGGCCTGATCGATGAGCCCCATAAAAACAAGGCACGAAGGCGCGATCCTGGAAGTCACGTTGGACCGGCCCAAGGCCAATGCCATCGACCTCACCACAAGCCGGATCATGGGTGAAACCTTTATGGCGTTCCGCGACGATCCCGAGCTGCGCGTGGCCATCATTACGGGCGCGGGCGAGAAGTTCTTCTGCCCCGGTTGGGACCTCAAGGCAGCAGCGGACGGGGATGCTGTTGATGGCGATTATGGCGTCGGGGGCTTCGGCGGATTGCAGGAATTGCGCGGCCTCAACAAACCGGTCATTGCCGCCGTGAACGGCATTGCCTGTGGTGGCGGGCTGGAACTGGCATTGAGCGCAGACATGATCCTGGCGGCCGAGCATGCGACATTTGCCCTACCCGAAATCCGGTCTGGAACCGTTGCCGATGCCGCCAGCATCAAGCTGCCCAAGCGCATCCCCTATCACATCGCGATGGAGCTTCTGCTGACCGGACGCTGGTTCGATGCCGAGGAGGCACATCGTTGGGGGTTGGTCAATGAAATCGTTCCAGTCCAAGGGCTTATGGACCGCGCGTGGAACTTGGCCCGGTTGATCGCATCGGGTCCACCGTTGGTCTACGCCGCGATCAAGGAAGTGGTGCGGGACGCCGAGGATTCAAAATTTCAAGACGCAATGAACCGCATCACCAACAGCCAGTTGCCTGCAGTCGAGACCCTCTACCGATCCGAAGATCAATTGGAAGGTGCCCGCGCATTTGCCGAGAAACGCGATCCGGTCTGGAAGGGCCGCTAGGGCGTTATTCTCGGATCAACCGGCAGGCCGCTTGGCACTGCCTTTGGCACGCCCAGTTTGCCGTCATTTGCGGTTTCACCCGTCAGGGCATGTAGGAAGGCGACGACCTGGTCGACTTCGCTGTCCGTGAGTGGGGTTGCTACGATCTGCACCGCCGCGCGTTGACGCGCCATTTCGTGGCTGTCTTGCCAGACCATGAAATCGATCGCCTCGAGCCACGGAACGGATGGCAGAGCTGCTGTCTCTGGCGTCCAATTATCCAATGATTGCAAGGGATTCATATGATGTCTCACGATCCCTTCGAGGGTCGGGTATGCGCCATTGTGCCCATAGGGCGCAGTCAGTGCCACGTTTCGGAGCATTGGTGTTTTGAAGGCATAGGCATCTTCGAGCGCGTCGCTTTCCCCCATGCGCCCGACATCCCGCACCATGGGGTCAAAGCGGCGGGTCCGACCCGGGCCAAAGGGTGGCAGGCCGAGAGCGTGGAATGCCTGATCCGTCATCAGTGGGCCGCTGTGGCAACTGCTGCAATCTGCTTTGCCATAGAACAACTCAAGCCCCTGCTTTTGTTGAGTATTCAAGGCATTTTCGTCGCCCGACAGATAGGCGTCGAAAGGGCTGTCCTTGCTGGTCCATTCCCAGATCATGAAGGCACTGAGCGCATTCGCGATATCGGCAATGGTTATGTCCTTGGCGGTCTTGATATGGTCGTATGCACCCGCGAACCCTTCGGCATAGGCGGGGATGTGACGCACACGGTCTGTAAGGATGGGCCACGCATAGTCCATACGCTGATGGATGGCCCCTGCAACCTCGTTTTCCTTGGGGTTTCCAGCCATTTCAAACTGGGCAACCAGCGGGAAAATTGCCTGTGCTGCCAACAGGTTATCCAGACCCTCGGGCAGCCATTCCTCTGCCGGAGAGTTAAAGCCGTTCTCATAGGTGTCGGCGACGCTGAGGCGTCCGTCGTGGAAGATGGTGTGCAGATCCCTGGCCCCGAGGTTCCAGAGGCCGGGCGCGTTGCGGGGGATGCGTTTGCGGATGCGATCATCACCTGTGCCTGCGGTGCGCTGCGGGCCCAAACCTGCGCCCCCTTCGCCGATGCCGAGGCTCAGACCGTCACCGGTGCCAAGGTCGGGATGGTGACAGGTGGAACAGGCGATATTGCGGTTGCCAGACAGGATACGATCATAGAACAGAAGCTGGCCTAGTTTGGCTTGCGCCGGGTCCACAGCGATGAAATCATCCGCAGTCAAAGCACGTGGTACACCGTCGGCAAAGGCGGGTGCGCCACAAAGGAGAAGCATATGCGCAAACTTGCGATAGCCCTTGTTTTTATGGCCTTTCCGGCACTGGCCGAGATTGAGGAAGCGCGTGATCTGATGGAGGCCGGAGACTACAAGGCGGCCTATGACGCGCTGTGGCCCGCGGCCCGGTCGGGCAATGCGGATGCCGAGGAACTGATTGGTGTCATTTACGCCTTGGGTCTTGGGGTCGAGCGCGATGATGAACGGGCGTTCGAGTGGTATTTGCGGTCCTCGATGAAGGGGCATCCGGGCGCGCAATCCGGTGTCGGATGGTACTACGAGGTTGGGCGCGGGATGCCTGCGCCGGACCTTGTGCGCGCCTATATGTGGTACACCCTGTCCGCGATTGGCGGCGATCCCGACGCGGCGATTTCGCTGGAAGAGGTGGTCAAGAAAATGACCAAGGATCAGATTGATCGGGCGCATATTCTGGTCGCTGATTACAAGGTGTGGATGTATCCGTTCCGGTGAGTGTGGCAGCAGGTTTTCGCCTTGGGAAGCCTTGTCACCGTACGGTGGCGTTAACGCTGCGTACGATGGTTAAATTCGGGTAAAACGCGCATTTTGCGGGAAAAAGTGCACAGTTTGGTGCGGGTCATACCAGCCTGTTTCAGCCTCATATTCTGAAACTGCGCATTAGCAGTCCGAAACTGCACATTTTGCATTGCCACTGCGCGTTAACAACCGGTTAAGATTTGGGCGGCGTTAACGTTTGAACGCGGCCCTTTACCTTTTGTTAGGAAAGGCGGGGTGAACCCCGCCCTACCGTTAGCTGGCGGCGGCTGCGCTGTAACCTTCGGCCACCTGCGTCATGGATTGGGCGAAAGGACCCGGGCCATAGCTGGCCCGCGCAACGCCGAGGGCGGCGACTTCGGCAATCGAACTCAGGGCACCGCGCATCATCACGTTGACCGGCAAGGATGACGCATCGCAGATGTCACTGATCATGCCGTGGTCCGTCAAGCCGGGGATGAAGAAGCCGCTGGCCCCGGCCTCGGCATAGGCTGCGCCGCGTTCCTTTGCCTCGGCCAGATGGGTGGCGTGGGTGTCGGGCTTGGATTTCAGGAACACATCGGTACGGGCGTTGATGAAGAGCGGCACGCCCGCGGCGTCAGCCGCAGCGCGGATCGCCTTGATCCGGGCCGCTTGTGCGTCGATGGGATGTAGGTCGGCGCTGCCCACCACTTGATCCTCAAAATTGAGCCCGATGGCACCGGTGCCGATCAGAGCAGTGATATTGGCGGCCAGAGGTTCTGGATCGATGGCATAGCCTCCTTCGAAGTCGATGCTGACCGGCAGGTCCGTGCTGTTCACAATGCGGGTGGCGATGGCGAGCAGATCGTCGAGCGGGATGTTTTCGCCGTCAGGGTAACCCTGCGCCTCGGCCACGGACCAGCTGCCGGTGGCAAGGGCCTTGGCGCCCGCCCCCGTAACGGCCTTGGCCGTGCCCGCGTCCCAGATGTTGTAGATGACGACGGGTGTGCCGGGGATGTGCAAGGCGGCGAAGGCGGCGGCTTTGTCGGCATGGGACATGGGAGTGACCTTTTGGGTGATTGAGGACTCAGAGCAGCTTACGCGCATGTGTTCCAGTGGCAAGGGAGGGTCACGCAAGTTCGCCAAGCCAGGAGATGGGGATCAAGCCCTGGTCACGCACAATGCAGGCGAAACCACACCTGCTCGCTTAGCTGGCCTTGATCTTTGCGAACACGAAGAAGTCAGCGAAAGACGTATTGTTTGGGTCGTCCACGTCGAAAGGGTATCGGTTTGGAATGTGTTCATGCAATTGGAAATCCGGTCTTTGGACGCTGACCCAATTGGTGAACTTACGATGCCGCACATGGGGAACTGGTGTCTGTTCCTCTTTGTCGGACGAATACACGATGACAAACCGTGTGGCAGCATCAAACAAATCCGCCATGTATGAGTGGAACACAGCGTCTTCGACCAGATGATAGACGACGTCTAGTGACATCGACAATTCAGCTGTCTCGCCGTGTCTGTCTGAGACAAGCCCAAATCGCTTCGACGGGTCATCCTGAAACCGGGCTTGGCAGGCCGCAACAGCCTCTTTCGAAACATCAAGGCCAAGATAGGCAGGGTAGCGAGCGAGTGTCAGTTGATTGCCGTCACCACTGCCAAATTCAATGACGCTAAGGACGTTATTGGTTTCAACGAAGTTGTTGATGACCTCTGCCTTTAGTTCGGCCAATCGCCCGTAGCTGCCAGAGCCGGATGTCCCGCCCAATTGATATCGAGTGTCCCAGTAATTCGACGACGTATCAAACTTTTCAGGCATGCCGTTCGCCGGGCGCCTTTCCTTTTTTTCTTTCGCAAAACCGTCCGTGCGAAAGGTTCGAGGTTGGTCCCTTCAAGCTTTCCAACGATCCAACGTCTTATCATTGCACAGACCCATCTGGATTTGACCGTTTCCGTTTTCTGCGGCTCAGCTATCACCACCGCCAAAAATTGGGAAGGCCGCTCAATTCAGAGCGACCTTCCATGTTTAGAACTTGAGCGGAGTTTTACCCCTCAGGTCTTAATTCAGATCAGCCGCGCGCGACGCGTTCACGTCTTCTTCGGCGGCCGCAACGGCTGCGGTCAGAGCGTCAAAGATTTCCGGGCCGCGGGCCACGTTGTCTTTGAACCAGTCGTAGACCGGTGTGGACGCTTCGGCGAAGGCCGCTTTTTGCGCAGGTGTCGGCACGTAGAGGTCACCACCACCGGCGACAAACTCTTCGTAAGCCTGGATCGATTTACGCTTGGGCGAGGCGAATGTCGCCTGTTGCAGGGCGTAGAAGCCATCAACCACGACGCGGCGCATGTCTTCGGGCATCGCGAGGAAGTTTTCGTTCGACATCCACCACAGCGCACCCATGTAGGCGTGACCGTCAAGCGTGACGTATTGCAGGCCCGCATCGGGGAATTTCATGCCCATGATGTCGGTGATGCCGTTCTTGGACCCTTCGACAACGCCAGTCTGGAACGAGGTGAAGAGTTCAGGCCACGGGATCGGGGTTGGGGACGCGCCAAGGGCTTTGACCAGTTCCTGCGGCAGGTCGGCGACCACGGTGCGGATCTTCAGACCTTCCATATCGCCCGGTTCGGCCACACGGCGTTGCGTGTTGGCAAAGTTGCGCCAGCCGCCGGTGTTCCCGATCGTCATCAGGCGGATCGCGCCACCGGAATCCTCAAGCGCCATGTCACGCATGGTGCGGGTGAAGTCACCCGACAGCACGTGTTCCGCGATGCGGTCGTCAGCCATCAGGTATGGCAGGTCGAGCACCTGGACGTAAGGAAAGATGCCCGAAGCACCGCCAGAGGTGGAGATGTAGACATCGATCGAGCCGTCGGCCACGCCTTGCAGGCATTCCGCACCGTTCGAGCAGAGCTGCGTGCCGATGAAGAGTTCCACGGCGATGGCGCCGTTGCTGGCCGCCTCGACATAGTTCTTGAAGACGACGAGGCCGTCATAATCTTCGTCATTGGTATTCGAGTTGGCGGTGGCGCGGATCGTGTAATCCTGCGCTGTCGCCATCATGGCCGAGCCTGCGACAAGCGCGGCAGCCGTGAGGGTTTTGAGGGTCGTTTTGAGCATTATGTTAGGTCCTCCCGTTAAGCTCTGGATTAGTTTGCAAACCCCGTCAGGCGGGGAATGGTCATGGATATTGCGGGCACGTAGGTAATCAGGAAGATCACTGCGATCTCGATGGCGAGGAAGGGCAGGATCGCCTTGGCGATGGTTTCCACCTTCTCCCGACTGACCGCCGCCGCGACGAACAGCACCAGCCCCATGGGTGGCGTTGCCAGCCCCACCGTCAGGTTCACCGACATGATGATGGCAAAGTGGATCGGGTCGACGCCGAGATCGACGAAGATGGGGCCGAGGATGGGCCCAAGGATGATGATCGCGGGCCCTGCATCAAGGAACATGCCGACGATGAACAACAGCAGGTTGATCAGGAAAAGCAGGACCAGAGGGTTTTCCGACAGCGTCAGAATGAAATCTGCGAGGATCTGCGGCGCGTAGCTGAGTGAGACCACCGTTTTGAACGCAAGTGCTGCCCCCACCAGCAACAAGACCACGGCGCTGGTCAGCCCCGCGCGGCTGAGGATGTCGGGCAGGTCCGACAGGCGCATGGTGCGCAGGACGAAGAAGGCGACGAAGACGGCGTAGGCCACGGCGACCGCTGCCGCCTCGGTCGGGGTGAAGACGCCGCCGAGGATGCCGCCGAGGATCAGGACCGGCGTTTGCAAGGGCACGATGGCGCGTTTGCAGATGGTGCGGAATTCGCTGCTGACCTGGGTACGGAGCGCAAGCATCAGCGCGTGGGCCACGACGACCGCGCCTGCGAAGGTGCCCCAGAGGATCAGCGGGGATGTCTCGCCCAGGGGCAGGAAGGCCCAGAGCAGTAGGCCGATGTTGAGGCGCACCAGTGCCCAGGACACCCAACGTTCCATGGGGCTGAGCGCAACGCCGTCGAATTTGACTTTGTGCGCCGCGGGCAGGTCGTAGCGGTCAGCGGTGAGACGGATCATCACCATGAGGCCGACGCCCACGAGGATGCCCGGCACGATGCCCGCGAGGAACAGGGCCGCAACGCTTTCGCCCATGACATAGGCGTAGATGATCATGATGCCCGAGGGCGGGATGATCGGGCCAATGACCGAGGATGCGGCGGTGATGGCGGCGGCGTAGCGCCTTGTGTAGCCCTCTTTCTCCATCGCCGGGACCAGCATGGAACCGAGTGCCGAGGTGTCGGCCACGGCAGAGCCGGAGAGGCCCGCGAAGAGGATGGACGACAGCACGTTCACTTGGGCGAGGCCACCGCGCAGATGGCCCATGAGTGCTTGGGAGAACTGGACGAGACGGATCGTGATCCCGCCCTTGTTCATCAACTCGCCTGCAAGCATGAAGAACGGGATTGCCATGAGCGGGAAGCTGTCCATGCCGTTGTAGACGTTGCGGTAGAGCAGCGTGATGTCACGCTCTTGCCCGTTCAGGTATAGCAGGATGCCGGGGGCGGCGAGCAGGCCGAAGAAGACCGGCAAGCCGATCATCAGGAACAGCAGGAAAAGCGGAAGGAACCAGATCAGCATATCATTCGCTCCCCGCGGCCATGTCGCCCAGATCGAGATCGGGCAACTGATCGCCGCCGCCCATCAGCTCGACCAGTTTGCGCAGGATCAATTCGACATTGACCATGAGCAGAAGAACCACACCGATGAGCAAAGACAGCATCATCCAGCTGCGTGGAACGCGGAACCAGCCATCGAATGTGGGCAGGTAGAGCGATGCGGTGGCAAACTTGCCGCCAAAGCCTGTCACCTCGGAATAGCCGATGGGCAAGGCGACCAGCAGGATCGCGATGGAGATCAGGAGCAGGACCAGACCAAGGAGTGCTGCGACGGGTCGTGGCAATACGCCCGAGATCATGTCGAGCGCCACGAAGCCCCCGCGCCGGAAGGCCGTGGGTGCCATCAGGCCGGTCATCCAGAGCATGCAGAAGCGTGCCGCCTCGTCCGGCCAGGGCAATGCATTGTTGAAGAGATAGCGGGCCACGACCTGAATCAGGATCGCAATCACCATGGCCGCAATGGCCACGATGCCTATGGCTCGCCCGATCTTGAGCAGCAGGCCATTCAACCAGCTGATCGGCGCGAGCACCGTCAGTAATAGACCCATGAAGGGCCCTCCCTTTGTCGGTCGCCCGGCGGTTAATCCACCGTGGCCCATTTTCCGCTTTCACCCCGCGGGCGGGTAGTTTTTCACGTCAGGACGTGACGGAGCCGAAGTTGCCCCCGAAGAATGTGAGCGGCTGTCCGTCGCGCATCTCGGTGCGCTGGACCTGGCCCACGATAATCACGTGGTCGCCTGCGTCATGTGCTGCCACCCTGCGACATTCGAACCGCGCAAGGCAATGATCAATCAAAGGAACACCATCGGCGTTCAAGTGATGCGTATGGTCGTTCAGCATATGCCCGTCACGCGCCGCACGTTTGCAGATGTCGTGCTGTTCTGCGGCCAGAACGTGGATTGCGTAGTGGTCGGCCGCTTCGAAATAGCGGAAGCGGCGGGCATCGCGGTCCACCGACCACAAGACAAGCGCCGGATCCAGAGAGACGGACGAAAAGCTGTTGGCCACGATGGCGATGGGGCCGTCGACGCTGGGCGCTGTGATCAGGGTTACGCCAGTGGCGAACTTGCCGAAGGCGTCGCGGAGCTGGCGGCTGGAATTGGCATCGGGGGAAAACACTGTCGATTGGTCCGGGCTTTGCATTGTCATCAAGCCACCTCATGTCCCAGGGCCGCTTCATACAAGCGGAACCATGTGGGCCGGTCCAGTGACACCTGTGCAGCATTGCCGATCTTGCTGATCCGGTCGATATTATTCGTACCCATCACCGGAATGATGTTTGCGGGGTGTGCCAGCAAAAACGCGGTCGCGACGGCAGCGCGATCTACGCCTTGTGCGCCAGCAATCTCATCCATGACGGCGTGCAGTTTGTCATTGCCCGTCATCAGGCCGCCGCCACCAAGTGGTGACCACGCCATCACAGGCTGGCCGTGCCGCTGGTGGAACGACAGGTCCCCGTTGGTGAACGGGTTGATTTCACTGAGGGAAATTTCGATCTGGTTGGTGACCAGTTGCGATTTCATGCCCGATTGCAGCAGCTTCCAATCCCAGGGGCGGAAGTTGGACACGCCTACGGCGCCGACCTTGCCGCTCGCGACCGCTTCGTCCAGCGCGGCACCTGTTTCATGGTGATCCATGAACGGGTCAGGGCGGTGGATCAGCAACAGGTCGATGTGATCGACGTTCATGTCCCGCAGCGAGTTTTCGATGCTTTGCATGATGTGGGCGCGGCTGGTGTCGTAGTATTTGACCGGCGCGTCAGCATAGCGGCCCACGGGCGCGACAATATCGCATTTGGTCACGATCTCCATCTTGGACCGCAGGCCGGTGTCGGCCTTGAGCGCTTCGCCCAGCACAGCCTCGGCCACGTAGCCACCGTAGATGTCGGCCTGGTCAAAGGTGGTGATCCCCTGGTCAAGGCAGGCGTGGATCTTGGCCTGGACGTGGCCCACCGACGTGTCGCTGTCGTCAGCCAAGCGCCACATGCCGTAGACGATGCGCGAGAAATTCAGGGTATCGGATAGTTGGACGCGGTCCATTAGCGGCGCTCTCCTGCGGCAAGGGGTGTTGCGGGTGCGGTCGATGGCACCCGGCCATACGCATGGGGCAATGAGCAGGTTTTCAAGTGCGGCATGACACGCGCGCCAAAATGCTTTGCTTCGTCCAGGTGCGGGTAGCCCGAGAAGATGAAGGCGCGGATGCCCATCTTTTGATATTCTTCGATTTTCGACATCACCTGATCGGTCGAGCCGACAAGCGCCGCGCCACAGCCCGAACGCGCCCGGCCAACACCGGTCCAGAGGTTGGGTTCGACATAGCCGAACTTGTCCGCCAGTTCGCGCGCCTTGGCCTGATGCGCCACGCCAAGCGACGTGCTGTCCAAAGCCCGGTCACGGATCAGCTGGCCGTATTCGTCATCAAGTTTTGACACGATGTAGTCCGCGTATTCGCGGGCTTCCTGTTCCGTGTCGCGCACGATCATGTGCACCCGCAGGCCGTAGTCGAGCGTACGGTTGTATTTCTCGGCCACGGCGTTCACGTCGCGCATGCGCTGCGCGAGGTTTTCCTTTGGCTCGGGCCACATCAGGTAGACATCACAATGCTGGCCGCACAGGTCGAGTGCTGATGGGGAATAGCCCCCGAAATAGAGCAGCGGGCCGCCTGTCTGATAGGGGCGCACGGGGTCTGTCGTGAGGCCTTCGAAGTTGTACACCTCGCCCTTGTACGTGATTTCGTCCCGCGTCCACGCCTGTTTCAGGATTTCGACCACCTCGCGTGAGCGTTGGTAGCGGTATTCGCTATCGGCCTTTTCGCCCGGAAAATCGGACGAAATGATGTTCACCGTCAGCCGCCCTTCCAGCATGTGGTCAAGTGTGGCGATGGTGCGGGCCAGCATGATCGGCTGCACCTCGCCGCAGCGGACGGCGGCAAGCAGGTTGATCTTGGATGTGATGGGCGCGCAGCCGGCAACGAAGGACAGCGTGTCCTGCCCCACCTGGTAGGAGGAGGGGCAGAGGATGTTGCGGAAGCCTTGCGCCTCGGCCTCTTTCACGATGTCGGAACAGTGCGCCCAGCTGGACCGCAAATTGCCGTCAGGCACGCCAAGAAACTGATAGTCGTCCGAGCAAAGAGCCGAGAACCACGACACTTCGGCCGCATCAAGGTCTGGGGATGTGATGGGGACGATCGTCATCTACAGTCTTTCAATGGCTTCAACTTGGCACTTGCGTAACACTGTCATTGATGTAGATCAATGGTGTATCAATTTTATGCACTGCAACCTGTAACCCCACGTGACCATGCAAAAACAATCCCCTCAGTCGCTGCCCATCTACGTGCAGATCGCCGAGCTTCTGACCCGGGATATCATTTCTGGCCGGTTGATCGATGGCGAGCGCCTGCCGCCCGAACGCGACATGGCGGCCGAGCTGGGTGTGAGTGTCGGCACGTTGCGCAAAGCCCTGCGGGACATGGGCGAAAAGGGGTTGGTGCAAAGTGTTCAAGGCTCCGGCAACTATATCCGGGCGGGGGGCGACACGGGCACCGTCTATGCCATGTTCCGGCTGGAACTGCTTGAAGGCGGTGGGCTGCCGCGGGCGCAGGTTCTGTCTGTTGATCTGATGAGCAAGCCCGCTGACCTGCCAGATTTCGGAAGTGCGGTCCGGGGCACGCGCATCCGGCGGCTGCGGTCCCTGAATGACACAATCATCGCTGTCGAAGAGATTTGGCTGGATGCGGATGCGGGAATCGTGTCGGAAGCGACGATGTCCGAATCCCTTTATGCCACTTACCGCAAAGAGCTGGGTCTGTGGATCCAGCGGGCCGAGGACCGGGTGTCGCTGGGCCCCGTGCCGGACTGGGCGCCCGATGTCTACGCCCCGCGTCCCGGCGATACGGTCGGGTATGTCGAGCGCCTGAGCTGGGCAGACGCAGCGGCACCCATTGAATTTTCCCGCACATGGTACGACCCCGCGCGGGCCGTTTATGTGCAACGCATGAAGTGAAGGAACGCAGGTTGGACCAGGTACGCTATGGCATCATCGGATGCGGGATGATGGGGCAGGAACACATGCGCAATATCGCGCTGTTGCCCGAGGCAAGTGTCGCCGCGTTCTATGAACCGGATGCGGGCATGGCTGCACAGGCGTCGGCCACCGCGCCCGAGGCACAGGTGGTGGGTTCTGTTCAGGAGTTGCTGGCCGTTGAAGACTTGGATTGCCTGCTGATCGTCAGCCCGAACTTCTGCCACGTGGCGCAGATGGAAGAGATCGCGGCCACGCGCCCCCTGCCCCTGCTGGTCGAAAAGCCCCTGTTCACGGACCCCGACGACGCCGCGAAGCTGGCCGCGTTCCGCGACAGTTATCCCGCACCGATCTGGGTCGCGATGGAGTACCGCTATATGCCCGTCATCGCGCAATTCCTTGAAAAGGCGGCGGAGGCGACCGGGGGCATCAGGCAGTTGTCGGTGCGCGAACACCGCTTTCCGTTTCTGGAAAAGGTCGGCGATTGGAACCGCTTCAACCGCTACACGGGTGGAACTTTTGTCGAAAAATGCTGCCATTTCTTTGACCTGATGCGTCTGGCGATGGGCGCGGAGCCGGTGCGTGTCATGGCCTCGGCCAGCCAAGCCATAAATCATCTGGACGAGGATTATGGCGGCGAGGTGCCAGACATCATCGACAGCGGCTATGCGCTGGTCGAATTCGACAATGGCACCCGCGCGATGCTGGAATTGTGCATGTTCGCCGAAGGCTCCGCCTATCAGGAAGAGCTGTCTGCCGTTGGACCGATCGGTAAGATCGAGGCGTTTGTGCCCGGGCCGGGCCGGTTCTGGCCCGCGCATCTGGGCCCTGCCCCGATCGCCAAGCTGGTGACATCGCCGCGCCAACCGCAAGGGCCTGTGGCCCATGATATTCCCGTCGATCCGACACTGTTGGAGGCGGGCGATCACAACGGATCGACCTTTTATCAGCATCAACGCTTTGCCGCGCTGGTGCGTGGTGAGGGTGCGCCAGAGGTCACGCTGCGCGACGGCTGGGCCGCCGTGGCGATGGGGATCGCAGCCCAGGAAAGCGCGCGCACCGGGCAGGCGGTTGATCCGCGACGGTGGATGTAGGCGGGGCTTTGCCGCCCTGTGGATTTGACTATCCTTTGGGGCAGGCCCATTGCTGGTTGTATCGCAATCATCAAAAATGAGCTGACCCATGTCCAAAGTCATTTTGATCACCGGATGCTCCTCGGGTCTGGGTATTTCCCTGGCCGTGCAAGCAGCACAGGCGGGCCACACGGTCTATGCCACCATGCGCAATCTGGACAAGCGGACCGCGCTGGATGAGGCGGCCGAGGCGGCAGGTATCACTCTGAATGTCGCGCAGCTGGACGTGCAGGACAGCGCATCGATTGCCGCCTGCGTTGAGAATGTGCTGGTTGCCCAAGGGCATATTGATGTGCTGATCAACAATGCGGGCGCCGGGTTTGTACGGTCGACCGAGCAAGCCAGCGAAGATGACATCAACTGGGTCATGGACGTCAATTTCATGGGTGTCGTGCGCTGCACCAAGGCGGTGATCGCCCATTTCCGCGAGCGTCGCGCCGGGCATGTGATCACCATATCCTCGGTCGGTGGGCTGGTTGGTCAGCCGTTCAACGAGATCTACTGCGCCGCCAAGTTCGCGGTCGAAGGGTACATGGAGGCGATGGCGTCCTATATCTCGCCCCATTTCGGGATCAACTTCACGGTGGTTGAGCCGGGCGGGATCGCGTCGGAGTTTGCTGCCAACGTGATGAAGCAGGTGGAAGAGACCGGCGGGATGCTGGACGATGAATACCTGCCCATTCTGCAGAAATATGTGGGCGGGTCGCAGACCCGGCAGGCGGGCAGCGACATCTACCAGACCGCCGATGAAGTGGCGGCTGTTGTCATGGACTGCGTGGCATCCGATGCCCCGCCCATCCGCACCCGGACGTCAAAATGGGGCGAGGCGTTCTGTGCACTGAAGACCGACCTCGACCCCGATGGAAAGAAGCTGCAACAGCAGGTGGTGGATACGTTCCTCAGCTAGCGGTCAGCATGTCCTTGAACGCATGCCATGACGCTTTGGGCGTGCGTTCGAGGCTGTCGAAATCCACGTGGACCATGCCGAACCGCTTTTCATAACCCAGCGCCCATTCGTAATTGTCCATGAGCGACCACGCCATGTAGCCCTGCACCGGCACGCCCTTGGCGATGGCGTCGCGGACCGCTTGCAGGTGGCTTTGGAAGTAGGCGATGCGGGCGTCGTCCTGCACCACCCCGTCGACGATCACATCGGCATTCGCCATGCCATTTTCGGTCACAAAGAGGGGTAGATCGCCGGTGTATTCAGACGCTGTCCGCACGAGGAAATCACGCAGGCCCTGCGGGTAGACCTCCCACCCCATTTGCGTCTTTTCCAGTGGGCCTTCAACGCTATGATGATGCGGCCAAGGACCATCATTCGGGGCAAGGATCGACCGCGTGTAGTAGTTGATCCCGGCCCAGTCCAGCGGGGCCTTGATGGTGGTCATGTCGTCTTGCCAGCCGTCAGGAAAATGGGGGCCAAACGCTGCGGTCAAGCGGTCGGGATAGGTGCCCTTGAACGCGCCGGAAACGAAGAAGTGGTTATAGTAATCATCGTAGAGGGCCGCGGCCTCTGCCGCTTCGAGGCTGTCATCGGCGGGTGTAGCCCATTCCATGTTGAACACAGCGCCGAGGTTGCCGATGCCCATGCCGCGCATCCCTTCGATCGATGTGCCGTGGGCCAGAAGCACGTGGTGCATTGCACGCGCCGTGGCCCGGATGTCGCGCAGGCCCGGCGCGTGGTGGCCGAGGAAATGAGACAGGAAGGATACGCACCAGAATTCGTTGATCGTGGCCACGGAATAGGTGCGGTCGCCGATACGGCCCATCACCGCTTCGGTGAAGTCCCCGAACCAGCCCGCGATGTCGCGGTTGCGCCAGCCGCCCAGATCGGCGAGCGCCGAGGGCAGTTCCCAATGGTAGAGCGTGGCGCAGGGTTTGAGGTCTCGCTCCAGCATCGCATCGACCAGTCGGTCGTAGAAATCCAAGCCTTCGGGGTTCACATTGCGCCCGTCCGGCATGACCCGCGCCCAGCTTGTTGAAAAGCGGTAGGCGTCAAAGCCACCGTCGCGCAGCAGGTCCAAATCGCTTTCGTACCGGTGGTAATGGTCGCAGGCGCGCGCGCCGTCTTCGGCCCGGACAACATTGCCGGGCGTGGCGGCGAAATCATCCCACATGGCGCGGCCCGCGTCACCGTAGGCGTGTCCTTCGATCTGGTAAGCAGAGGTTGCAGCCCCGAAGAGGAAGCCCTCGGGGAAATCGGTACGTTTGTGCGTGAACATGATCAGTCCTTGGATGTGCCCGGTGCCGGGCCGGTCGAGGCGCCCGAGACGAACTCGGCCTCCCAGAGCTTGGTGATATGCGGGGCGTGCGGGGCACGAATGCGGTCAATGAGCATTTGGGCCAGCGTCGCCCCAGCCGCCCGCACGGAGGATTGCCAAGCGGTGAATACGGGCTGGTCGCCGCCATTGCCAAAATAGCTCAGGCAGTCGTCGAAAGTGGCGATGGACACGTCCTGCCCCACCCGCAGGCCGCGTTCGTCCAGCGCGCGGCGGATGCCGGCGGCACAGATGATCGAGGCGGCAAGGAAGGCGGTAGGCGGCTGGTCGAGCTCCAGCATCGCGTTGGCTTGCGTATAGCCGTAGGCTTCGGTCATCTCGCCCGTGCTCATCAATGCGGGGTCGATGGAGAGGCCTGCGAAGCGCAGAGAGGATTCGTAACCCGAACGACGGCGGATGGCGAAATCCATCGTTTCCTGCCCGTTGATGAGCGCAATGCGGCTGTGGCCAAGGCTCGCGAGATAGGACGTCGCCTCGGAAAAGGCGCGGGTGTTGTTCACGTCGAGCCAGGAATAGGGCGTCTTGATACCGGTGGAGCGGCCATGGACGACGTAGGGCAGCCCGATCTTGTCGAGCAGTGCCAGCCGCGCATCATTGCGGCGCGGGGCGTGCACCACGATGCCATCCACTGCGCCACGAGCCTTGAGGCTGCGATAAGTGTCCGCCTCGTCCTGCGCGCCGACGCGCGTGACCATCATGTCATAGCCGTGCGCCGAATAGGTCTCACCTGCCCCGGCCATGAAGTCGCCGAAGATCGGGTTCACCATTTCCGCCGAATCACTCACCGAAATGACGTGACCGATGCACTTGGAATGGCCAGTGGCGAGGCCTTGGGCCCGTGTGTTGGGGCTGTAAGAATGCGCCTCGGCTGCCTGAACCACGCGGGCGCGGGTTTTCTCGGACACCTCGGGATAACCGTTCAGGGCCCTGCTGACCGTGGTCTGACTAAGACCCAACAAAGATGACAGTTCCTTAAGATTCACAGGCGGATTCGTTCCAAAGCGCTTTAGTTATAGCGACGCTAACGGCTGGTTGCGCTAACGTCAAAACATCTCATCACTCTCGCATAACGTGTTAGGCTAATTTGTACCGGAGACAGCTCAGCGTTTGACAGGACGCGAAAATTCGGCAACGTTCACGGCATCCAAAGCGCTTTGACAAATATGAAAGCGGGCATGAACTGGTCAATCAGCATGTTGGATTTGAACACGAATGGGAGGACGACCAGAATGACGAATAAACTTCTGGCCAGCGCCGCGGCGTTGGCTATCACGGCTGTATCGGCACAGGCCGACGGCCATCTGGCCTTTGCACCGGGCGAAGGCCCGTTCAGCTGGGACAGCTATGACGCATGGGCCGAAGGGGCCCCTGACCTGAGCGGTCAGACCATCACCGTGTTCGGCCCCTGGCTGACACCCGAGGATGGCTATCTGAACAACGCTCTGGCCTATTTCGAAGCGGCAACTGGTGCCGACGTGATCTACACCGGATCCGACAGCTTCGAGCAGCAGATCGTGATCGATGCCGAGGCCGGTTCGGCCCCGAACATTGCCGTGTTCCCGCAGCCGGGTCTGGCTTCCGTGATGGCGGGCAAAGGCCAGCTGCATCCCCTGCCTGAAGGCATGGGTGACTGGGTCAAGGAAAACTATGCCGCCGGTCAGTCCTGGGTTGATCTGGGCACCTATGCGGATGCCGATGGCAACGATCAGGTGTTTGGCTTCTTCTACAACGTGAACGTCAAATCGCTGGTCTGGTACAACCCCGAGAACTTCGAGGATGCTGGCTATGACGTGCCGGAAACCATGGAAGACCTGAAGGCGCTGACGGATCAGATCGTTGCCGACGGGGACACGCCGTGGTGCATCGGTCTGGGATCAGGTGCAGCGACAGGCTGGCCTGCGACCGACTGGGTCGAGGACATGATGCTGCGCACCGTGTCGCCAGACGTCTACGACCAGTGGACCAGCAACGAGATCCCGTTTGACGACGAACGTGTCGTTGCCGCGATCGAGGAGTTCGGCTGGTTTGCACGTGATGATGCCAAGGTTGCCGGTGGGTCCGGTGCCGTTGCATCGACCGATTTCCGCGACTCGCCCAAGGGCCTCTTCACCTCGCCGCCACAGTGCTACATGCACCGCCAGGCGTCGTTCGTACCCGCCTTCTTCCCTGAGGATGTGGAGTTTGGTGTCGACACCAACTTCTTCTACTTCCCCTCCTATGCTGAAAAGGATCTGGGCGACCCGGTTCTGGGTGGCGGTACGCTGATGGCGATCACCAATCCGTCGGATGGCGCAAACGCGTTGATGGAGTTCTTCCAGGAGCCGATCAGCCACGAGCTCATGATGGCGCAAACCGGCTTCCTCACACCCCATAACGGTGTGAACCTGGATGCCTACAAGGACGACACGCTGCGTGCGCTGGGTGAAGTTCTGCTGGGTGCCACGACCTTCCGCTTTGACGGGTCGGACCTGATGCCTGGTGGCGTTGGTGCCGGTACGTTCTGGACCGGTATGGTTGACTACGCAGGTGGCAAAGATGCAGCCACCGTGGCAGGCGAAATCCAGTCCAGCTGGGACGCTTTGAAGTAAGCGCAAACCTCACAAAAGACCGACCAGTCCGCTGCGTGCGGGCTGGCCCCACGAACCGGCCTGTGCCGGTCGCGAGAGACCCCCAAAAACCGGGCCTCGCCCCTAGGGAGGAAGCCAGATGAACCCTGCACTTTTGGGACTTGTGACCATTCTCGCCGGCGTCGGCGGATGTCTTTTGTATTTCTGGGGATCGAACCAGATCCTCGACAAGGTGATCTTTCCGGCGAAAGGGCCACAAGCGGGTCAGAACATCAACCGGGCCAACATCGTGCGCCCCTGGCTGTTCCTGTTTCCTGCCATGTTCGCGCTGGGTCTTTACCTGGCCTACCCTGTGTTCGAAACGCTGCGCCTGTCCCTGACTGACCGGGATCAAGGCGGCGCCTTTGTCGGCCTTGCCAACTACAACCAGATGATGGGCGAGCCAAAGTTTTGGGAAGCACTACGCAACAACCTGTTGTGGTTGATCGTTGTGCCTGCCGCGTCGACGGCGTTTGGCCTGCTGGCCGCCCAGCTTACTGACCGGATCAAGTGGGGATCAGCCGCCAAATCGCTCATTTTCATGCCGATGGCGATTTCCTTCGTTGGTGCGGGCGTGATCTTCAAGCTGGTCTACGAGGCACGGCCTGCGGATCAGAACCAGATCGGTGTGCTGAATTCGGTCTGGCTGCAATTTGACGGCGGCATCGGGTCGTTCCTGTTCCTGCAGGTGCTGCCTGCCATCATGCTTTTGGCCTTTGCCGCGATTGTCGCCTATGTCGGCTGGATTTTCGTGCGCCCTATTGCTGAAAGCAAACAGCGGGGCGGCGGGGCCGGATACGTGCCCCTGCGCCTGTTCGTGGGTGTTGCGGCGCTTTACCTCGTGTACCTGTCGCTGACCTCGCTGGTCGGTATTTTCACCTTCGACTATCCGTACGGCCAGCCGCAGACATGGCTGACCATTCCGTTCTGGAACAGCTTCCTGCTGATGGTCGTGTTGATCTGGATCCAGACCGGCTTTGCCATGGTGATCCTGTCTGCCGCCCTGCGCGGCATCCCGGAAGAAACGGTTGAAGCAGCCATCGTCGATGGGGCCAACCCGTTCCAGATTTTCTTCAAGATCAAGGTGCCGCAGATCATGGGCACCATCGTGGTGGTCTGGACAACCATCACCATCACCGTCCTCAAGGTGTTCGACATCGTGTTCGCGATGACCAACGGCCAGTGGGAGACGCAGGTTCTGGCCAATTACATGTTCGACAAACTGTTCCGCGCCAACGATTGGGGCGTGGGGTCGGCATCCGCGATCATCATCATGATCATGGTGTCCCCGATCCTGGTCTGGAACGTCTACAACGCCCGTAAGGAGATGAAATAATGGACAATATAGCTGGTTCCAAATCGTCTCTGGGCTGGGTGGTCAACATCTCGGTCGTGCTGCTTGTCGCCTTGTGGGTATTCCCAACCTTCGGCTTGCTGGTGTCCTCGTTCCGCACGGCAGATCAGATCGTCGGATCGGGCTGGTGGGCATCCCTGTTTCCGTCAGAACAGACCGAGCGGTATCGCGCCGCAGACCCCGATGAAAACCGTGTACAGCGCGGAGACCTGTTCGTGGTCGAGGGCAACTTCTTTGGCGACAACGGCGCGCCGGGTGAAATTCAAAGCTGGGGCACATCGTCCCGCGCTGTTGATGCCTATCAGGCGGGTGACGTGGCGGATCTGGGTGACGGCGAGACATTCTCGGTCGATGCTGAGGGCAACTATGTCTGGTCCGGCAATGACGAACAGATCAGTGGCCGGGGGCAGCGTGCCTTTGTCACGGCCGTGTCACCGCCCGAGTTCACGACCGAGAACTACGTTAACATCATGACCAGTGGTGACAGCAACGACAACATGGCCAAGGCGTTTTTCAACACGCTGACGGTGACCATTCCGGCCACCATCATTCCCATCGTTGTGGCCGCTTTTGCCGCCTATGCGCTGGCGTGGATGGACTTCCCCGGTCGGGCGATCCTGATTGCCTGTGTCGTGGGCCTGCTGGTGGTGCCCCTACAATTGGCGCTGATCCCGCTGCTGAAACTGCATGTCGGCATTGGCATCGGCAAAGGGTATCTGGGCGTCTGGCTCGCCCATACGGGCTTTGGCCTTCCGCTGGCGATATACCTCTTGCGAAATTACATGGTTGGCCTGCCCCGCGACATCATCGAAAACGCCAAGGTGGACGGCGCGACGGATTTCCAGATCTTTACCAAGATCATCCTCCCACTGTCGTTCCCCGCCTTGGCGTCCTTTGCGATCTTCCAGTTCCTGTGGACCTGGAATGACCTGCTGGTGGCCAAGGTGTTCCTGATTGACGCCACGGGGCAAACGACAGTGATGACCGACCAGATCGTCAACTTGCTGGGCACACGGGGTGGCAACTGGGAAATCCTTGCCACGGCGGCGTTCGTGTCGATTGCGGTGCCGCTGTGCGTGTTCTTTGCAATGCAGAAGTACCTGGTGCGCGGTCTGCTGGCCGGGTCGGTTAAATAGGATCTAGTGTATGAACAAGAAAGCGGAATTCGACATGGCTCGGACTCTTGTGGCGGACAAGGACTGGTGGCGCGGGGCGGTGATCTATCAGATCTATCCGCGCAGCTTCCAGGACAGCAATGGCGATGGTATCGGTGATCTGAACGGGATCACCAGCCGCCTGCCCTATGTTGCGTCACTTGGGGTTGATGCGATCTGGATTTCGCCCTTCTTCACCTCGCCGATGAAGGACTTTGGCTATGACGTCAGCGACTATCGTGGCGTCGACCCGATGTTCGGCACGCTGGCCGATTTCGACGCGCTGGTCGAGACGGCGCATGCCTTGGGCCTGCGCGTGATGATCGACCTTGTTCTGTCGCACACATCGGATCAGCATCCGTGGTTTGCAAAGAGCCATGTGGACCGCAGCAATGACAAATCCGATTGGTATGTCTGGTCCGATCCCAAGCCCGATGGCACGCCACCCAACAACTGGCTGTCGATCTTTGGCGGCCCCGCCTGGACGTGGGAGCCGCGGCGCGAGCAGTATTACCTGCACAACTTCCTGTCGACGCAGCCGGACCTGAACTTCCACAACGTGCAAGTGCAGGATGCGCTGCTGGACGTGACCCGCTTCTGGCTGGATCGTGGCGTGGATGGTTTCCGTCTGGACACGATCAACTTCTACTTCGCGGACAAGGACTTGCGCGACAATCCGGCCCTGCCGCCCGAACAGCGCAACGCAACCATTGCGCCATCGGTGAACCCGTATAACCACCAGGAACACCTCTATTCCAAGAACCAGGTCGAGAACCTGGAGTTCCTGGCGCGGTTCCGGTCACTGCTGGACGAATACCCCGGCGCGGCTGCCGTGGGCGAAGTCGGCGACGCACAGCGCGGGCTTGAGATCATGGGCCAGTACACTGAGGGCGATGAGCGCGTACAGATGTGCTATGCCTTTGAATTCCTCGCCAAGGATCCGCTGACCGCTGCGCGTGTTGTCGAGGTGCTGAACAAAGTGGATGATGTGGCTACGGATGGCTGGGCTTGCTGGGCGTTTTCCAACCACGACGTCATCCGCCATGCCAGCCGGTGGGACCTGTCCCCCGCCGCGATGCGCGCCTATGCAACGCTGATCCTGTGCCTGCGCGGCTCGGTCTGCTTGTACCAAGGCGAAGAGTTGGGTCTGCCGGAGGCCGACGTGGCCTTTGAAGACTTGCAAGACCCTTATGGCATCGAATTCTGGCCCGAGTTCAAGGGTCGCGACGGGTGCCGGACGCCCATGGTGTGGGAGCCATCGAACAGCCATGGCGGGTTCACCACCGGTGAGCCGTGGCTGCCTGTCAGCCGTGATCATCTGCACAACGCAGTATCAACACAGGAGCACGACCCCGCCGCCCTGCTGCATCATTATCGCAAGGCCATCGCCCTGCGCCACGCCCACAAGGCGTTGTCGAAAGGTGCGCATGACGAGGTCAATGCGACCGGCGACGTCGTGCATTTCGCCCGCACGCATGATGGCCAGGTGATCTTTTGCGCCGTGAACCTGAGCGACGAACCGGCCACGCTGGACCTGCCCGATGGGGCCTGGGTCACCATCGGGTCAGAACTTGGCAGCACCGCCCCCAGCCCCGATGGGCATGTCCATCTGGGCGCGTGGCAGGTGGCGCTGGCCTTGAAGACGTAAACGAGGAGAAAGGGGCCCGGTCCTGACCGGGCGCCCGAAGGGAGGGACCAACCATGGCCGACTTGAAACTGACAGATGTCGAAAAGACATATGGCGGCACGGTCAACGTGCTCAACAACATCAACCTCGACATCGAAAAAGGCGAGTTGATTGTCTTTGTCGGCCCGTCCGGATGCGGCAAGTCCACGCTGCTGCGCATGATCGCGGGGCTGGAAAAGATCACCGGCGGCACGCTTGAGATTGACGGGACTGTCGTGAATGACGTGCCACCCGCCCAGCGCGGCATCGCCATGGTGTTCCAGTCCTACGCGCTTTATCCGCACATGACCGTGCGGGATAACATGACTTTTGCCCTGAAGCTGGCAAAGAAATCGCAGTCAGAGATTGATGAGGCGGTGAACCGCGCTGCGCGTATCCTGCAGCTTGAGCCCTATCTGGATCGGCTGCCCAAGGCCCTGTCCGGTGGTCAGCGTCAGCGGGTTGCCATTGGCCGCTCCATCGTGCGCGATCCCAAAGTTTATCTGTTCGACGAACCGCTTTCGAACCTCGACGCCGCCCTGCGCGTCGCCACACGGATCGAGATTGCGCAGTTGAAAGAGTCGATGCCCGACTCCACCATGATCTACGTGACGCATGATCAGGTCGAAGCCATGACCCTTGCCAGCCGCATCGTGGTTCTGGCCAACAAGGGCATCGCGCAGGTGGGTTCGCCCCTTGATCTCTATGAACGCCCCGAGAACGAGTTCGTGGCACAGTTCATCGGCTCGCCTTCGATGAACCTGCTACCGGGCGAGATTGTCGAGACTGGCGCACAGACCAAGGTGAAGATGGGCAACGGATCCGTCATCACTTCTGCCGTACCCACGCAGGATGGCGACAAGGGGATGCAGGTCAATGTAGGGGTCCGTCCCGAAGATATGGTCGAAACCGATGGTGACGCCGTGTTTGAAGGCAAGGTCGATTTCACCGAAGCTTTGGGCGAAGTCACGATCCTGTATTTCGAAGCCCCCGAGGGAGAACAGGCCGTACTGGCCAAGATGCCCGGCATCCACAAGGATCTGCGCGGCAAATCCGTCAAGGTGACGGCTGCGCCAGAGAAGGTGCAGCTGTTTTCAAACGGCCAATCGCTTTACTATCGCTAAGGATTTGGGCGCCTCGGCGCCCTACCCCTGATCGAACAAGGCCGCGGACCGATCCAGCAGCAATTGCCCGATGATCGGTCCGGCAGCCGCCCCAATCCCCCGCGCATTTCCACCGATCTGACCGGCGACTGTCACCGGCGGGATCAACCCGCGCATGTCCTTGGTCGCAAGTGCTGCGCGGGTCATGTCGACCAACCGTTCGCGTATACCGTTGGGCATGGCACCATCGATCACAACAGCCTCGACATCGATCACGGCACATGACGCCACACCGGCCAGTGCCAAGGCGTCGGCCGCCTGCTCCAACCACGGCTGAACAAAGGCTTCCAGATGGGACCAGTCCTGCGGCTGATGCCACAGCTGCCGTGGATCCTGCGCCGCCTCGATCAGGCGCAATTCGAGTGTACGGATCGACGCAAGATCAATCAGATGCTCGGGTCTGCCCTGCAAGTCCGCGACGGGCATTGTGCCAAAGGCGCCCGCGTTCTTCTGGTTGCCCTCGAACACGGCATGATCCAGCACCACGCCTCCGCCGACAAAAGCCCCCAGGAAGAAGTAGATGTAATCCCGATACTCCCGCCCTATGCCGAACACATGCTCGGCGCGGCAGGCAGCGGTGGCGTCATTGACCATGCGCACCGGCAGATCAGTGATGCGCCCGACCTCGGCGACGAAATCGGCGTCTTTCCAGGCGGCGAACTCGTCGGCCGGAGCATCCAGCAATTCATGCCAGCTCCACAGCTCAAATGGGGCAGCTATGCCAACGCCACACAAGCGCGCGCGGGTGTTATCGTCCATTTCGTCCATCAACCGCGCAAACCCGTCACGCAGAAACGCAAAGACAGCGCTAGGCAGCGGATAGTCATAGGTGTCGCGTAGCTGATGGCGCACCTGTCCAAGCGCATCCAGCACAAGCAGATCGGCGGTTCGTCGCCCGATCTTGAGCCCAATAGAAAACACGCCGTCCGCGTTCAGCAAGTACGGCACCGACGGCTTGCCCACCTTGCCTTTGACCGGATCGCCTTTCAGCAGCAGACCGTCCTGTTCCAGCTTGCGCAGGATCACGGATGCGGTCTGTGGCGACAGCCCGGTCCGTCGCGCAAGATCTCTGCCCGGCAGTCCGCTATTGCGCTGCAGGATCGATAGGATCAGCCGTTCATTGTAAGCGCGCACGCCGGTCTGGTTGATGCCTCCGGACAGGGTGCGCACGTGGTCCAGTGTCATCTGACCGTATCCTCCCTTCATCAATCTTTGCGCGCGTCAATTAATAAATCAAGTTGAATTATTAATTGACAGGATCACAGAATCGCGTTTCCCTTGGGGCAGTTTGGGTCGGGCATTTTCCCGATCCGACAACGACTGGGAGGACACCATGAAGAAACTCTTGCTGGGCACAGCCTGTGCCTTGACCACGATGGCGGGCGCTGCATTGGCAGATGGGCACGCGATTTCGGCCTGTCTGATCACAAAAACCGACACCAATCCGTTCTTCGTCAAGATGCGCGAAGGCGCCACCGCAAAGGCGGAAGAGCTTGGCATCAACCTCAGCTCGTTCGCGGGCAAGGTGGATGGCGACCACGAGACACAAGTGCAGGCCATCGAAACTTGCATCGCCAACGGCGCCAAGGGCATCCTGCTGACTGCCTCGGACACCGCCAGCATTGTGCCTGTCGTCCAACAGGCACGTGATGCGGGCCTTTTGGTCATTGCGCTCGACACCCCGCTTGAGCCCATTGACGCCGCCGACATGACATTCGCCACCGACAATTTTCTGGCTGGTGAGCTGATTGGCGCATGGGCCGCCGCGAGCCTTGGGGATGCAGCAGCAGACGCCAAGATCGGCATGCTCGACCTCGCGATCAGCCAGCCGACCGTTGGCGTGCTGCGCGATCAGGGCTTCCTGACCGGGTTCGGCATCGACGTCGGTGATCCCAACAAGTGGGGCGACGAAACCGACGCCCGCATCGTCGGCAATGACGTCACCGCTGGGAACGAGGAAGGTGGCCGCCGCGCGATGGAGAACCTTTTGGCCAAGGACCCGTTCATCAACGTCGTCTACACCATCAACGAACCCGCCGCTGCCGGTGCCTATGAGGCGCTGAAAGCCATTGGCCGTGAAAACGATGTGCTGATCGTGTCCGTCGACGGTGGCTGCCCCGGCGTACAGAACGTGGCCGATGGCGTGATTGGCGCGACATCGCAGCAATACCCGCTTCTGATGGCATCCTTGGGGATTGAGGCGATTGCTGCCTGGGCCGCTGACGGGACCAAGCCCGAAGCTACCGATGGCAAGGCGTTCTTTGACACGGGCGTGGCGTTGGTGACAGACAAGCCTGCCGACGGGGTCGAGAGCATCTCGGTCTCCGAAGGCAAGGACCTGTGCTGGGGCTGATCAGCGAAAGCAGATCAAATTGCGGAGCGCCGGTGCCTCACCGGCCTCCCAATACCAACAAGAACTAAGCTATACTTGGGGCGGGCACGTCGCCTGCCCCATTTCATTGCCTGACATCGGGACCACCCATGACCCAATCGGACAACTACGAAGCCGCAGCCACTTCAGCCGACGCAACCGTCGCAGAGTTCGAGGATCATCGTCGAGGCCTTGTCGGGCGCGTGCAGCATACGCTGCACCAGACGCCATCACTGGTGCCGCTGATCGTGCTGATCTTTTCCATCGCGCTCTTTGGCATCCTGCTGGGACAGCGCTTTTTCTCGCCCTTCGCGCTGACGCTGATCCTGCAACAGGTACAGATCGTAGGCGTGCTGGCCGCCGCACAGACTCTGATCATCTTGACGGCTGGTATTGACCTAAGCGTTGGAGCCGTCGCCGTTTTGTGCACCGTTGTCATGGGTAAGGCGACCTTCAGCTATGGTGTTCCACCCGCTGTCTCTGTTGCCATCGGCTTGGCGGTTGGCACGACTTTGGGCGCCATCAGTGGATGGCTTGTCAGCCGTATGAAGCTGCCACCCTTCATCGTGACACTGGGCATGTGGCAGATCGTGCTGGCCGCGAATTATCTCTACTCCGCCAACGAAACCATCCGTTCGCAGGACATCGAGGCGGAGGCTTCCTTTCTCCAATTCCTCGGGACCAAGATCCAGTTTGGTGGTGCGACATTCACCCTTGGCGTTCTGGGCATGATCGCCCTGTTCATCGTGCTGGCCTATGCCTTGCGATCTACCGCGTGGGGTCGACATGTCTATGCTGTCGGAGATGACCCCGAGGCGGCAGAACTGTCCGGCGTCGACGTGCACAAGACCTACATGTCCGTCTACATGGCCGCCGGGTTCATCTGCGCGCTGGCAGGCTGGGTGATGATCGGGCGGTTCGGGTCGATCTCTCCCTCCGCAACGACCGGCGTGATCGGCAACATTCAATCCATCACCGCCGTGGTGATCGGCGGCATCTCTCTCTTTGGCGGCCGTGGTTCAATTGCAGGTGCACTCTTTGGTGCACTCATCGTGGGCGTGTTCGAACTGGGCCTGCGCATGGCCGGGGCAGACCCGCAATGGACCTTCATGCTGATCGGCATGCTGATCATCGCAGCCGTCGCAGTAGATCAATGGATACGGAAGGTGGCGGCATGACCGAACCCATTCTCAAAGCCCGCAACCTCGTCAAACGTTATGGCAAGGTCACAGCGCTTGACCATGCCGACTTTGACCTCATGCCGGGCGAAATCCTTGCCGTGATCGGCGACAACGGGGCAGGCAAATCTTCGATGATCAAGGCCGTGTCGGGCGCGGTTGTCCCGGACGAAGGGCAGGTGTGGCTGGAGGGGCGCGAGGTCAAGTTCCGCTCGCCCATCGAGGCGCGCGAGGAAGGCATCGAAACCGTTTATCAACAGCTTGCCATGTCCCCTGCCCTGTCCATTGCGGATAACATGTTCATGGGGCGCGAGTTGCGCAAACCCGGGATCATGGGCAAGGTGTTTCGCCGTCTCGACAAGCAGGCGATGGAGAAGTTTGCCCGCGAAAAGCTGAGCGAGCTGGGGCTTGCGACGATCCAGAACATCAATCAGGCGGTCGAAAGCCTGTCTGGCGGTCAGCGTCAGGGGGTCGCCGTGGCGCGCGCAGCAGCTTTTGGGTCCAAGGTGGTGATCCTTGACGAGCCGACGGCAGCCCTCGGGGTCAAGGAAAGCCGCAAGGTGCTTGAGTTGATCCTTGATGTGCGGTCGCGGGGCATCCCAATTATCCTGATCAGCCACAACATGCCGCACGTCTTCGAAGTGGCCGACCGCATCCATGTGCACCGGTTGGGCAAGCGCCTATGTGTAATCGACCCCAAGGATCATTCGATGTCCGACGCTGTTGCTTACATGACCGGCGCGGCGGTCCCGGAGATAGCAGCGTAGATGACCTTCGACCAGATCTGTGCGCAGATCCTTGATCGGCCCGCTGCACCACACAGGCGTCTTGTGGCCGTGGCGGGTCCGCCTGCGAGCGGAAAGAGCACGCTGGCAGAAATCCTTGCCGCGCGGCTGTCACAGCAAGGCGAGCACGCCGCCGTGGTGCCCATGGATGGGTTTCACCTTGACGACTGCCTGCTGGAACGCGATGGGACGCGCAACCGCAAGGGCGCACCACACACGTTCGATGCAGATGGCTTTTGCCGGCTGATAACCGCACTGCAATCGCCCGACCCGATTGTGTTTCCTGTCTTTGACCGCACCCGCGAAATCGCCGTAGCAGGCGCGGGACGGGTCGAGGCAAGATGCAGCACGGTGCTGGTCGAGGGAAACTACCTGCTTCTCGACACGCCGCCCTGGACCAAGCTGCACGATCTCTGGACATTCTCGATCGCGCTGCACCCCCCGATGGATCTGTTGATCAACCGTTTAAAGGCCCGCTGGGACGCACATGCCAAGCCTGATGCACAGGCATGGATTGACACCAACGATGTGCCGAATATCACCACCGTGCTGACTCACTCGGCACCTGCCGACCTCACATTGAACGAGATAGACCAATGATACTTTGCGCGGGCGAAGCCCTGATCGACATGATCCCGAATGCCGACGGCGCTTACGTGCCGCATGTCGGAGGCGCGGTTTTGAATACCGCCGTAGCCTTGGGTCGCTTGGGCGAACCCGTCGGGCTGATCACCGGCCTGTCCTCGGACCCGTTTGGCGGGATGATCGCAGATCACCTGACCGCCAGCCATGTCTCTGCCGACCATGCCGTGCGCAGCGACCGCAATACGACGCTGGCCTTTGTGCATCTGGACCAGGGCAATGCCACCTACACGTTCTATGATGACGAAACCGCGACACGGAACATCCAACCTGTTGATATTGCTGCCGTCCCCGCGGGGACAGAGGCGGTGTTCTTCGGTGGTATCTCTCTCTGCAACCCGCCGGTGGCGGACAGCCTGCTGGATTTGGCCCTGTCCCAACCCGAAGACCGGTTGGTGATGGCGGACCCGAACATCCGCCCGGGCTTTGTTTCTGATCACGACGGGTATCGCGCCCGGCTGAACAAGCTGATCGGGCGCGCGGACATTGTGAAACTGTCGGATGATGACATCGGCTGGCTGGTGCCCGACGGTGATCTGGACGCCAAGGCGCGGGCCGTTCTGGACATGGGGCCGAAGTTGCTTCTGCTGACCGAAGGAAGCGACGGGGCGACGGCGCTTTTGTCAAATGGCACACGGGTGCGGGTCGCTGCAGAAAAGGCGACGGTCGTTGACACAGTTGGCGCTGGTGACACGTTCAATGCGGGTTGCCTTGCCGCCCTGCGCCGCGCTGGCGCGTTGTCGCCTTCGGATGTTGCAGTGCTGGACGAGGTCACGCTGACGGATATGCTGACCCTGTCCGCCCGTGCCGCCGCCATCACCGTCTCTCGCGCCGGGGCGAACCCGCCCTGGCAAACTGAACTGGACTGATCCCATGAAACGATCCCGCGTGAATGACATCCTGGCCGAAGGGGCCGCGTTCTTTACCAAGCACGGCTGGACCGTGCCGCCCTTTGGCGGCTGGACACCGGACGAGATGCGCAGCGACAAGGCCGCCCATATCCGGGACCGGGGCCTCGGCTGGGACATCACGGATTACGGGCAGGGCCGCTTTGATGAGATGGGCCTGTTCCTGTTCACCATGCGCAATGGCGATCTGACCGAAATGGGCCAGCAGGGCGCGATGCTTTATGCCGAGAAGCTGATGATCTCGCGTCAGGATCAGCTTTCGCCGATGCACCGCCATGTGCTGAAGACCGAGGATATCATCAACCGTGGTGGGGCCACGCTGGTGCTGGAACTGTTCACCTGCGATGCCGAGGGGCAGATGGATCGCAAGGCGGACGTTCAGGTGCTGACCGATGGCGTTCCGGTGACCTTGCCTGCTGGGGGACATTTGAAGCTGCCCGTGGGTGCGTCCGTGACCCTGACACCCACCACCTGGCACGCCTTTTGGGGTGAGGGCGGCGATTGCCTGATCCACGAAGTGTCGACCGTAAATGACGATCTGACCGACAATATCTTTGCCGAGCCCATCGGGCGGTTTTCCGACATCGAAGAGGATGTCGCCCCGACCCACCTTCTGGTCAGCGACTACTAGCTTTGTTCAGCGCCGCATCGGCGTCTGGTTTCAGCCGCGCGACAGCTTCGGCCTTGACGGGGCCGAAGCCACGAAACTCCAACGGTGCGCCAAGGAATTCGCGGGCCGCTTCGTGGTCTGTGATGCCGTGGCTGAGACGGTCGAGGCCCGAAACATACCAGTCGATCAGTGCCCGCTCTTCACGCCGTTCCGCCGTGTAGCCAAACGGATCGAACGCGGTGCCGCGCAGGCGTTTGCCCTTGGCCAAGATTGTCATTGCGCGGGTCATCCATGGCCCAAAGCGGCGCTTCAGTGGGCGGCCGCGCGCGTCGGTTTTCCATGACAGGACCGGTGGCGCCAGATGGTGGCGGACCTTGAAGTCGCCGTCGAATTGCTCGGCCAGCTTTTCTGCGAACCCGGTTTCGGTGTGCAACCGAGCAACCTCGTACTCGTCCTTGTAGGCCATCAGCTTGTAGAGGGACTTGGCGGCAAGGCGCTGGCTTTCGTCGTCAAACCCTGTGGTGGAGCGGTTCAATATATCCCGGTAGCGCTGCGCGTAGGCTTCATCCTGATAGGCGACCAGCAACGCGGCGCGGTGCGCGATGATCTCGTCCACGGTTTGCAGTGCCTGTGAATGGCTGGGGGCGACAAAGTCTGCCGGATCATGCGCCCAGATGCGCCCCATCTCAAAGGCGCGGGTGTTCTTCTGGACGGCAACGCCATTGAGGTGAATGGCCTGTTTCAAGGCAATCTGACTGACAGGAACGAGACCCTTTTGCCATGCCATCCCCAACAGCATGACATTGGCAAACACGCCATCCCCCAACATGCGCTCCGCCAGCGCATTCGCATCGCAGGTGATCAGGTTGTGCGCACCGATCACATCGGCAATTGCAGCCTCACGGTCATCAACGCGCAGGCTTGCGTCGCGGTGCAGGACCAGATCACCGGTGGGCATTTCTGCCCGGTTCAGGACCATGCGGGTGCCGGGATGATAGTGGGCCGACGCCTTTGGGGCTGATGACACCACGATGTCACAACCGATAACCACATCTGCTGCAGCCTCTTCGATCCGCACCTGATGCAAGTCGTCCGGTGTTCGCCCCAACCGGATGTAGCTGAGAACCGTCCCGAATTTCTGGGCAAAGCCGGTGAAGTCGAGAACGGAAGCTCCGCGCCCCTCAAGATTTGCCGCCATGGTGATGAGTGCGCCGACGGTCACGACGCCCGTTCCGCCCACGCCGGTGACCAGCAGGTCGAAGGGTGTGTCCAGATGCGGGAGGGTTGGTTCGGGGAGGCCACCAAGCGCGGCTTCTATATCAAACTCCATGGCTTTGGGTGTCTTCCGCGTCGCACCCTCGACCGTGACAAAGCTGGGGCAGAAGCCGTTGAGGCAGGACATATCGGCGTTGCAGGTCGATTGGTTGATGCGCCGCTTGCGCCCCAAGGACGTCTCCACCGGCTCTACGCTCAGGCAATTGCTTTCGACCGAACAATCGCCGCAGCCTTCGCACACCTCGGGGTTGATCACAGCAAAGGTCGAGACGGGCGGCAATTCCCCCCGCTTGCGGCGGCGGCGCTTTTCGGTGGCGCAGGTCTGTTCGTAGATCAGAACGGTGACGCCAGGCACCTCGCGCAGCTCGCGTTGTACGGCGTCGAGCGACCGGCGGTCGTGAAAGCTGGTGCCCGGGGGAAAGTTGGACCTTGGAAACTTGGCAATGTCGTCGGACACCAAGGCGATCCGGTCTACACCTTCTGCCCGACTGGACCACGCAATGCCGGCGGCACTGACCGGGCCGTCAACAGGCTGCCCGCCCGTCATCGCGACCGCATCGTTGTAGAGCACTTTATAGGTGATGTTCGTCCCTGCGGCGACAGCCTGTCGGATCGCCAGAGACCCGGAGTGATACCATGTGCCTTCGCCCAGGTTCTGGAAGATATGCTTGCCGCCATTGAACTTGGAGGCGGCGACCCAGGGCACACCCTCGCCGCCCATCTGCGCATAACCGCCTGTGTCCCGGTCCATCCACGAAGCCATGACGTGACAGCCGATACCCGAGGCCGCCTTGGACCCTTCAGGCACCTTGGTCGAAGTATTGTGCGGACAACCCGAGCAAAAATACGGGGTGCGCGTCGCGCCTTCGACATTCAGTAGCTTTGGCGGTGTTTGCAGCGCTTTGGCCCGTGCAGGAAGGTCCAGATCGGGAACGAAGGCGTGCAATCGTTTGGCGATCAGGGGAGCGAGCAGCTTGGGGCTCAGCTCTCCGGTCCACGGGACCAAGGGGGCGCCGGTTTCGTCATGCTTGCCCACCATGCGCTCTGGTATGTCACGCGGCAGATCGTAAAACGCCTCTTTGAACTGGCTTTCGATGATCCCGCGCTTTTCCTCGATCACCATGACCTCGCGCTTGCCGCGTACAAAGGCGCGCGCGTCGCGCAAGGCCAGCGGCCAGACCATGCCGACCTTGTAGATGTCGATACCATGGGCGCGGCACGTGGCTTCATCGAGGCCAAGAAGCCGCAGCGCTTCCATCAGGTCCAGATGTGCCTTGCCGGTGGTCAAAAAGCCGAAATGCGCGTCAGGCACATCATAGATGCGCCGGTCAATCGGGTTGGCCTGCGCAAAGGCCTGCACCGCGTCCAGTTTGTGACCGATGCGCACCTCGATCTCGGGGCTGGGCAAATCCGATGGGCGGATATGCAGACCACCGGATGGGGCAACGTAGTCCGGTTGGGCAAAGACTGGACCGGGCGGCAGGATCACCGATGCCCCGCTTTCGACGGTTTCCGAAATCGCCTTGAACCCCACCCATGTTCCCGAAAACCGGCTAAGCGCGAAGCCCCACGCGCCAAAGGTCAGGTATTCGGCCACCGAGGCAGGGTTCAGCGTGGGCATGAACCACGTCATGAAGGCGACATCGGACTGGTGCGGCATGGAGGACGACACACACCCATGATCATCCCCGGCGACGACCAACACCCCTCCCAAAGGCGACGATCCATAGGCATTGCCGTGCTTCAACGCGTCGCCGGACCGGTCCACGCCCGGCCCCTTGCCGTACCACATGGAAAAGATGCCATCATGTTTGCAATCGGGGTCCAGCACGGCCTGTTGCGCCCCAAGGACGGCTGTGGCCCCAAGGTCTTCATTGACGGCGGTCATGAACGTGATGCCTGCAACATCGGTCCGCTGCTGTGCCCGCCACAGCTCCAGATCGAACCCACCAAGCGGCGACCCGCGATAGCCCGAGATAAAACCAGCCGTGTTGCGCCCAGCAGCCCGATCTCGTCGCGCCTGATCCAGCATGATGCGCACCAGCGCTTGCGTTCCGGTCAGGAACACGCGTCCTTCCGTTCGGTCATAGCGGTCGTGGAGAGCGTAGGTGTCAAAGCGGTGGCGCGGGTCCGACATGTGCGGCCTCCTTTCCAATAGTATCGCGGTTCCGGGGTGGGAAGGGATTTCAGTTTCTCTGCGACAGGCCTAATATGTGAAAAATCATGCCAGAAATAGCTCAAGAAATGGATAAATTACCCACATGAAGATGGATCACCGCGACCACATCCTTTTGAAGCAACTTCAAGCTGACAGCCGCATCTCCAACGCTGATCTGGCGGATGCGGCAGGCATGTCGCCGTCCGCGTGCTGGCGGCGGGTGAAAGCGCTGGAGGAGGCAGGTATCATCGACCGCTACGGCGCGGTCGTGAACGCTACAGCCGCGGGCCTGACCTTTCAGGCCATCGTGCATGTGCAACTGGCCCGCCATTCCGAGGACGAGTTGAACGCCTTTATCCAGGCGGTGTCGACACGGCGCGAAGTTGTGGAATGCTATGCCACCACAGGCCAATCCGACTACCAGATGCGCGTGCTGTGCCGCGATCTGGACGCTTACAACGCCTTTCTTGAGACGTTCCTGTTCCGCCTATCCGCGGTTGCCAGTGCACAGACCAACGTTGTCTTGCGTGAAATCAAGCGCAACACCGGCATCGGGTTCTAGCGCAACCGGGTGCGCAGGAAATCAATGACGGCACGCACCTTGGTGGGCAGATAGGTGCGGCTTGGGTACAGCAGCCACGCCCCGGTATCGAAGGTGGTCGCCGTTACGTCGTGATCCGGAAACAGATCGACCAGTGTGCCCTGCGCCAAATCGGTTTCGGTCATCCAGTTTGCCAACAGCGCAGGACCCAACCCGTTTCGCGCGGCTGTGCGCAGGGCCAGGGCGTTTGAGATCAGGATCGGGCCTGTGACCCCGACGATCGTCTCGGTCTGGTTTTTCCGAAACCGCCATTCGGTCCGGTAGTCCGGCAAGGTCATGCGCAGGCACGCATGGTCTGTCAGTGCCTCCGGCTTCCGAGGTCTGCCCTGTTGATCGAGATAGTCCGGGGATGCCACCACACGATACTGCGTGGACCTGAGCCGTGTGCTGATCAGATCGCCCTTGGGTGCAGGGGCAAGGCGGATGGCGATGTCGATCTGGCCCGCAACCAAGTCGATTGTCTGGTCGTTCAGGATCAGTTCAAGCTCGATCTCGGGCAGTGCCGCGCGCAGGTCAGCGAGATGTGGCACGATCACCTCTTGCCCAAACGCGACCGACGCCGTGAGCCGCACGCGGCCAGACGGCTGCGTGCTGACCTCGGCCGCCGCGTCTCGCGCAAGGTCCATATCGTCCAGCAAGGGGCCGATCCGCGCCAGATACACCGAACCGGCTTCGGTCAGCGTGAGTTGCCGGGTTGAGCGTTGAAACAGCCGCAATCCCAACTGCCCCTCAATCCCTGCCACTGTCCGGCTGACTGAGCTGGGATCAATATCGAGCACACGCGCCACGGCGGCAAAGCTTTGATGGTGGGCGACAAGTTGCACTGTGCGGAGGGCGGCGATGTCCATTCGTGTAATTTACGCATGAATACGATGTACTCAAACCAATTTTTTGCATGTTCCGCAACAGATAGGTGAGGGGCATCTGATCCCACAAGGAGATATGACATGTTCCGCACACTACCACTTGCCGCCTTTTTGCTTGGCACCATGCCCGCCGGTGCCGCGCCAACCGAATGGACACTTGACCTTGGCCACGCTCATATTGGTTGGGAAATCAATCACATGGGGTTGAGCCGCACGGTGGGCCGCTTCAACAGCTACGACGGCACCTTTCTGATTGACGAAGAGAACCCGGCCAATTCTCAGATAACCTTCACCATCGATGCGGCCAGCATCGACAGCAATCACGAGGCGCGCGACGCGCATCTGCGGCACGCGGATTATCTGGATGCGGACAACAACCAGCAGATCACCTTCATATCCACAGACATTCTGATGCTGACGCCCTCCAGCGGAAAGCTGACAGGTGACCTGACGATGCGTGGCCAGACTGCGCCGGTGACGCTGGATTTCACCATGGTGCGGGACCGGGTCTATCCCGACTTCATCCCAAACTACGATGAGGTACGTGTTGTGGGGTTCGAGGCCATGGGCGAGATCCTGCGGCTTGATCACGGGATGGATTTCATAGCGTTCCTCGACAGCCCAACGGGCCTGAGCGTCGATGTCGATCTGCATTTTGATCTGGTGCAATGCGAAGGTGCGACTGAAAATAACATTCCCTGCACATGGGGTCGTTGAGCCATGCAGCATGTCAAAGGCAAAACCGTTGTCATCACCGGGGCCAGCAAGGGGATCGGGGCGGCCAGCGCCCGGGTCCTCGCCCGCTTTGGCGCCCATGTTGTGCTCGCAGCACGAACCGGTGATGCGCTGCTGGAGTTGGCAAAGGAAACCAGCGGCATCGCGGTGCCCTGTGATGTGAGCGACTTTACGCAAGTGCAAGCAGTGATGGAGCGAGCAGGCGAAGTGGACGTACTGGTCAACAATGCCGGGTTGATCGACCCAATCGCGCGATTGGCGGACAGCGATCCGGCAGCTTGGGGGCGGGTCATCGATGTGAACGTCAAAGGCGTCTATCACGGCCTGCGCGCGGTCTTGCCCGGCATGGTCGCGCGCGGGTCGGGGACGGTTATCAACATCTCCTCCGGCGCGGCCACAAGCGCGCTTGAGGGGTGGAGCCACTACTGTGCGACCAAGGCCGCCGTCCTGTCTATGACCCGCGTGGCGGATAAAGAGGTGCGCGGGTCAGGCGTGCGCGTTATGGGCCTGTCTCCGGGCACGGTCGCAACAGACATGCAGCGCGAGATCGCCACGTCCGGCATCAATCCGGTTAGCCAATTGTCGTGGGACGCCCACATCCCGCCCGATTGGGTTGGGCAGGCCATTGCCGTTTTGATGGGGCCTGAAGGCAATGCGTGGTGTGGTCAGGACTTCTCGCTTAAGACGAAGGCTGGGCGCAACATCGTCGGGCTGCCCCCGCTTTGAGGTCGGGGCGGACGACACGTCCGCCTTACAGGTTCTGGTGCGTAAGGCGCAGCTTGCTGCGTCCGCGCGGCGGAGGACACCTCCGCCTTACGATGATCCACCTGTAAGGCGCACCTGCTGGTGCGCCCTAGACGAAGGGCAGGTAGTAGTCGCGCACCTCATCCACGGACTTGTCCTTGAGCCGCTTCCATTCATCCTGCTTGAGAAAAATTAATGCATCGCAGATCGCTTCCCCCACAGCCATGCGCAGGGGCTTGTCCGCATCCAGAGCATCCAACGCCTTGCCCAGCGCCGATGGTACATGGCGGGTCGCCCGGATGTTGTCCAAGCCATCAAGGTCCTCGGCCGGCTCCAGCGCATAGCCACCACTCACACCCAGAAGCGATGCCTGCAGAACGGATGCGACAGCAAGATACGGGTTCGTCGCGCAGTCCGCCATGCGATGCTCCAACCGGGCGGAGCGCGGCGACGTCACGCAAGACCGCGTTGTCACAAGCCGGTGGTCATCGGCCCAATTGGCCCAATACCCGGCCATGGATGCTGGGCCGAGACGGTCATAACTGTTGACCGTCGCAGCAAGCAGACCGGCCAACCCCTCATGATGGTGGATGAGGCCCGCCATGCATCCTTTTGCAATGTCAGATAGCGCACCGTCAGGCGCGATCACATTGGCCCCTTGCGCGTCCGCAAGACTGAAATTCACATGCAGACCGGACCCGCCCCGATCTGGAATGGGCTTGGGCAAGAACGTCAGCAGCAGTCCCATCTCTGCAGCGACCTCTCGTGCCATCGTGCGGAACAAAAATGCGTTGTCACAGGCCGCAACTGCTGTCTCGAACTTCATCGTCAGTTCGAACTGGCCACTGTCATACTCGCCATTCATCGACTCGATGGGGAGGCCCGCCGCATCCGCAGTGGACCACAGTGCGTCCATCAAACCTGCCGGGTCATTTTGCGGCCCGGTGCCATACACGAATGCGCCCGGCGTATTGTAGGGCGTCCACACCCCATCGGCATCCTGCTGGAAAACATAGGCTTCCATTTCAAGACCCACCATCGGGGTCAGCCCCTTCGCCTCCCACGCGTCAACGGCAGCTTGCAGCCGCCCGCGCGCGCAGAGGCCAAATGGCGCACCTTCCACGTGCAAAGTACCAAGCGCGATTTCGCTGTCCCGCTGCCAGTCGGGGCGGCGGTCACCATCCAGCACCAGTTCCATGTCTGGAATGCCATCGAACACCCCTGCACCCGGCACCGGGATCAGGTCACGGTCAAACGTCGTGCCAAAGACGCCACGGGCAAAACCGATCTTGCCCCCTGAAGCGACATCCGGCGGTACGAACTTGCCCCGTGGCAAATTGAGCAGATCACAAAAAAGGGTGCGGGTGCGGTTCGTCATGGTTGTCACTTCAGCGTTGGGCGGGCAGTCAACGATTTGACCCCGCAGATAAAATTCGATCGTGTCCAGGTGGGTGCATCCACAGCCTCAAGCGCGCGGATACGACCGGCAAGCTCTTGCAGCACGCATTTCAACTCCAGCTTGGCGAGCCACATGCCTAGGCACACATGCGGTCCACCCTGCCCGAAGGCGACGTGGCGGTTCGGACTGCGATCCAGTTGGGCAAAATGGGGATTGTCAAACATGGTCTCGTCCCGGCTGCCCGACACGAACCACATCAACACCTTGTCACCTTCACGAATGGTCTGGCCGTGCATCTCGATATCCCGTGTCGCGGTGCGTCGAAAATGCAATGTGGGCGAGGCGAGGCGAATGAACTCATCCGCGCATGTCTCCCACACCTGCCCGCTCTGCAACGCCCCAAGCAGGTTCTTTTGCTGTGTCAGCAGATGCAGCGCCATGGCGATCGAATAACGGGTCGTGTCATTGCCTGCCGCGACCAACAGACAAAAGAAGTTCTTGAAGTCCTGCCCGGTGATTGCGCCGTCTTCGCTGCGCAGCACACGGGCGAGGATGCCCTTGTCATCCACGTCACGTGTACCGTTCAGGATATCATCGGCATAATCGTACAATTCCACCCCGGCAGGTGAGCGGAAGGGCATCATGCGGTAAGCATCGGTGTCCACCTTGTCGATGACCGTGTCGGTGAAGTCGGGATCGGTATTCCCGATCAATGCGTCGCCCCGTTCCACGAGCCAATCCAGATCAGCATCCGGCACACCGAGGATGCGGCCCAGCATCAACATGGGCAGGCGTTTGGCAATCTTGTCGACCGCGTCGAACTCTGCATGTTCCAAAGCCTCCGCCACGATCTCCTGCGCCAACTCGCGGATCAGGGGTTCGAACTGGGCGACGACCGGCTTGGCAAAGGCCGGGTTCACCGCACGCCGGGTCACAGTGTGCTCGGGTGGGTCGGTTTCCTGAAACGTGCGGCGGGCGAGGTATTCTTCGTGGCTCTGATCTTCGATCCGGATGCCTTGGGCGCTGGAAAACGTGTTCGGGTCTTTTTGCGCAGCCATGATATCCGCGTAGCGGGTGAGGGACCAAAACCCCCTTTGCCCACCAAACGCTTCCGTCCAATGCGCAGGCGCTTCGGCCCGCATCTGCGCGAACGTCTCGTGTGGCACACCATCCACAAAGCTGTCGTGATCAGCGAGATCTTTCATGACGTGCCTCCGAAAAAGCGGGTAGCCCAATCCGCGAACAGCGGGCCGTCATTGGTGCGGGTCAGCGTTGCTTCGGCGTCGGCCACCTCCTCCGGGCTCAGATGCGGTTTGGTGTAGTCGAGCACGCAGCGCATGAACGGATCGGAAAACTCCGGGTGCGCTTGGGTGGTGAAGATGTGGTCGCCTTTGGTGAACCCGGCGACGGCACATTTGGGCGATGTGGCCCATGGCGTGCATCCATCGGGCAAGGCCGCCACCGCGTCATGGTGAAACTGGTACAGGCCGATGGACGGCACGGCGGGCTGCATCCACGGCAAGGTTTCCGAGACCTCGATTTGATCGATCCCGATGTTCCAATCCTGCCGGGCCACCATCCCACCCAACGCCATGGCAATCGCCTGATGTCCGAAACACGCACCGAGCAGGGGCTTTTTCGCGGCATCGCAGGACCTGATGAAATCGTAGAGCGTTGGTAGAAAGGCCAGATCATCCAGAACGCTCAGCGGAGAACCGGTGATCAGGTACGCATCCTGTTCGTCCACATCCTGCGGGACCTCGCCCCCGATGGTCATGTAGACACGGTAGGTGAACCGCTGCTCCTGTGCATCGAACAGATCGCGGAAGCGGTGCGCGTCATCAGGAAAGGCATCACCAACCTCGACCGACCGGTCGTGGTTCACTTGCAGGATACCGAGCTTCAGGCGGGGCATATACTTTCTTTCCAAAGGCGGGGACGGCGCGAACCGCCCCCGGCTGTTTCAGCGACCCAGGATCTCGTTGATCTCGGCTGACTTGGCGCGGTCCGCTTCGATGCGCGCCTGTGCCTCCTCCTGGCCTTGCCAGTAGACAGCGGCCCCGGTCTCGGACATCAATGCCTGCGCTTCATCCGATGCCATGGTTTTGGCTGCCACTTCGGCAATGGTATCGATGACCTCCTGTGGCGTGCCCTTGGTCACGAATAGCCCGTTCCACAATTCAACATCATTCACACCCGATTGAGCTGCGATGGTCTCTACTCCATCGAGCTTCGCAATGGGCTGAGCGCCAATGTTGCCCAGCACGTTGATGTCATCCAAGCAGGGTTCGATCAGCGCGAGCGTCGTATTGATCACATCGGCATCGCCCGAGGACAGCGTATTGCAGTCCAGCAGGTCAAAGGCGCTGTCATCGGCAAACTCGAACCCCATCTTGGCCGCTGCCGCCATGGACACCGCCGTGGGCGTCAGGCCCGCACCAAAGTGACCCAGAACGACGTCATTGTCTTGCGCATGGGCGGCCAGTTCGGCCATGTTGGAATAGGGCGCATCGCCCGAAGCAGCCAGCACGAACGGGTAGGTCAGGAATATCCCGACGGGAACAAAGCTGTCCTCGTCGATGCCGATGTCGATCTTCGGGCCAACAATTGGCACACCGATCACAAAGGACCCGATGACCGATCCGTCATTGGGCGCATTCAGCACCTCCAAAGCGCCGGGGAATGGGCCATCCCCGCCGCCGGGACGGTTCACGACCGAAGCCGGTTGCCCCGTCGCTTCGGCCATATCGGCGGCGATCATGCGCGTCAGAATGTCCTCGAAATCGCCAGGAGGCCACGGCACAGTGAACTGCACCGGACCGGTGGGATACTCGGCCAACGCGGGGCCGGTCAGGGCGGCCAAGGCAAAGGCCGCTGAGGTCAAAAGCTTTTTCATATGTACTCTCCCTGAGTTTGTTTTTTGCTTTTGGTGGTTAATGTTCAAACCTCTTCGTCCGGAGGCTTTGGGCGATCGTGACACCAATCACGATCAGGATGACAACAAAAAGTGTTCCGGAGACGGGCCGGTTCACCAGATCGAAGACGGTTTTGATCTGACCTGCCCCCGCTGTCAGCTTCTCGATCATGATCGAACCGAGGACGAGGCCCAGCACGATGGGTACAAGTGGCCAGTCGAGACGGCGCAGGATAAAGCCCAGGTAACCGAAGCCAGCGGCGAACATGCAATCCGCAAACGAGTTGCGGATCGAAAAGACGCCGACGAAGGCGAGGATCAGGATGAACGCGCCCAAGAGACGGTTCGGCACGTAAATGATGCGCGCAATCCACTTCGTCGTCATCAGCAGCGTGATGATGACCAGTACGTTGATAATCAAAAGCGCGATGAAAAGGGAGAACAGGAAATCCGGGTTATTCTCAAAGATGTCTGGCCCGGGTTTGATGCCCGCATCAAAGAACACGACCATCATCATCGCCGTCAGCGCTTCACCCGGCACGCCCAGCGCTAGAAGGGGCACCATAGCGGCAGCGGGCACCGCGTTGTTGCTTGCCTCGGACGCAATCAAACCGTCGGGCGCGCCACGCCCAAACTTGCCGGGGTCTTTCGACATGGCGCGCGCAGTGGAGTAGCTGAAGAACTGTGCCACGAACTCACCCACGCCGGGGATGATGCCCATGATCGTTCCGTAGCCCGCGCTGATGGTCGCCACGGCTGGGTGTTTGCGCAGTTCCCCGAACCCGCGCAACAGACCGCCTTTGAGCCGCGCCTCGGGTGGGTCGGCATCCTTGCCTGTCAGCAGGAACAGCGCCTGCGAAATGGCGAAGATACCCACAATGACGACGATCAGGTTGAAGCCGGGGTAGAGGTATTCGATGCCGAACGTATAGCGGTCGATCTGCTTGAGCGATTGCCGCCCGACCAGTGCAATGAGAAACCCAAGTCCGAAGAGCAGCGCCGCAATTCCCATCGTCTTGCGGTGCGCTGCGATCAGCAGAACTGCACCGAGGGCTGCGGCCATGAAAATATCCCGCTGTCCGAACAGCGCGCCCAGATCGCGCAGGTATGGGCCGAACAGCATCAACGCCCCAAGCCCCAGCAGGATGGAAAAGCACCCGCCGAAAAAGGACGCAGAGTAGGCCAGCGATAACCCCCGAGCCGCCTCACCCCGCCGGGTCATAGCATAACCGTCATAGGTGGTCAGCGCATTCACCGGCGTGCCCGGCGTATTGATCAGAATGGCGGGGATGGCACCGCCGTACATGCTGGATCCATAGACCCCCAACAGAAGCACCAGAGACACAAGGTCATCCAAAAAAACGGTCGCGGGCAGCAGGATCGCAATGGCAATGGCCGGCCCAATCCCCGGCACGGCCCCGATGGCTAATCCGCCCACCGATCCAATCAGGATCGCCACCAGAACAGGCACGCTGGCGAGGTTGTCGAGGCCGGTCCAGAACGCCTCCATCAGAACCACACCTGCATGAAGGTTTCCATGCGCTGCGGCAGTTGGTCATAAAGCCAGATATTCACTGGAGTCTTGATCTGTAGCCCGGTGCGAAAGACCAGAACGATGGCGAAACTCGCCGCCAGACAAATGCCCATCCACCGCCAGCCGCGATAGCCCAGACGCCATGGCAAGAGCGTCACCAACAACAATGTCGACACCAGGTAACCAAGCACTGGCACAAGCAGAGTGTAGGCCACGAACCAAACGACATATTCCAGCGCGCGCAACCACTGCCCCAGCTCATGGGCAATGCCGGTTGGCTGCTTGAACCGCTGCCGCCACGCCTGCGCCCGCCATGCCCCGCGCAGGTTCCAAAGGGCGGCAGGCACCAAAACCCCCAGACAGATCAACGGCGCCACCCAGCTTTGCTTGAGGATGCGGCCCAGGCGGGCAGTGCGCCCTTCGGGTGCGGTTACCCCAAACTGGTCCATCCAATAGCGCGCCATGTTCTGCGGCAGCTTGCGGTCCTCCCACCCCGTTTGAGTGAAGAAGAAGGCCAGAAAGAACAGGGCCAAACCCGCCATGAACAGGGAAAAGATCAGATCCCCCCGCCCGCGCCGGAAATCGGTGATGTCGCTGACATTGATCTTGCTGTCTGGCGGGCAGGCACTGGCAAAGGCGCGCCCCGTGGTGTCTGACCGTAAGGGCAGCACCACCGTTGCGCTGCGCGGCGCTGGGGATGCTGACCGTGACTTCACGCCACCTCGGCCATGGCCTTCAGGCCGGTTTCGGTGGCGGACAGTATTTTCTGTACGTGCCCCGCATCGATGACCAAGGGCGGTGAGAAGATGGCGTTGTTGCCTGACACCCGGATCATCACACCGTCCTCATAGGCCGCCTTCTGAAACACCAAAGGCAACGCCTTGCCAATCGGGGTCTTGTTGCCTCGGTCGCTCACCAGCTCGATGGCGCACATCAAACCTTCGCCCCGCACATCCCCGATGTGATCATACCGTTCCGACAAAGCGTTCAATCCGGCCTTTAGCTCCGGCCCGCGCGCCCGCGCATTCTCCCACGGTCGAATGCGCATTGTCTCTTCCACCGCTGCAACAGCAGCCGCTGCGCCAACCGGGTGCCCCGAATAGGTATAGCCGGAATCGACGGACCCGACCCCGCTTTCATCATCTTCAAACACAGCCGCGACATGATCAGCGATCATCACGGCCCCGAAAGGAAAGTAGCCATTTGTGATGGCCTTGGCCGTGCACATCAGGTCCGGCTGCACGCCCCAATGGCGCGATCCTGTCTCATCCCCTGTGCGCCCAAAGGCGGTGATCACCTCATCCGCGATCAAGAGTACACCGTGCTTGTCGCAGATGTCGCGCACCATGGGCATGAAACTGGGGTGCGGCGGGATCACACCGCCCGCGCCCTGCACCGGCTCCATCACAAAGGCAGCAATGGTGTTGGCACCCTGAAAGGCGATCTCACGCTCCAACATCACCGCACTCAGGTGCGCGAGTTCCGCGGGATCGTCCGTGCCAAACGGATTGCGATACAGGTAAGGCCCGGGGATGTGGTAGCACCCTGCCATGAGCGGCTCATAGGAATTGCGGAACTTTGCATTCCCATTGACCGATGCCCCACCGAAATGCGTGCCGTGATACCCTTTGTCGAGGCTGATGAACTTGGTCCGCGCACCCTCGCCCCGGATGCGGTGGTACTGGCGGGCCAGCTTTAGCGCGATCTCGATACTGTCCGACCCGCCACTGGTGAAAAAGCTGCGCGTCATGCCATCGGGACGAAAGAAGTCGGCCAGCAAATACGCCAACTCAATCGCCTTGTCGTTCGACGTACCTCGGAACGTCGAATAGTAGGGCAGCGCATCTAGTTGCCCTGCAATCGCGTCCTTCACCGGTTGGCAGGAATAGCCCAGATTGACGTTCCAGAGGCCGCCAACGGCATCAATGCTGCGGTGACCGTCCACGTCGGTGATGAACACCCCATCGCCCCCCGTCAGGATCGTGGGTGGGTTCGCCATGCTGTCGGCGGGGTGCGCCATGGGATGCCAGAACTGGCGAGCGTTGTGTTCCTTCAGAAAGTTGCTGTCCTTCATGACGCGGCCCTTTCCTGTGCCGGTGTCCAAAGCTGGACGATATGGGATGGCACGGAGCCGCCCAGGGCCTGACTGATCTCTTCCCCGCGCGCCATGAGCAGACGCGCCAAATGCGCCTGGGTCGCCTTGCCGCCGCGACCCGTGGGATAGGCAATGGAACAGGTGGCAAAAGCCCTGCTGGCAGCGTCAAACAACGGGATGGCAACCGACGACACGCCGAGGCGCAAGGCATCGCGATTGCGGGCATATCCACGCTGCGCGATCTGCTTCAATTCCCCCTCGACCTCCATCCGGTTCGGCGCCGGCGCGCCCGGCAACTGCGTGCGTGGGTCAGCCAGGGCAAGGTCCAACAGCCCGCCCGGGGCAAAGGCCAGATACGCCTTGCCTGACGCTGTCGCAAACAGGGGTGGCAGGCCATAGGCATCGAAACTGACCCGCACTGGATGATTGTGTTCCTCGGCGTGGTGCACATGGACCAGGTCAAAGCCCTGCAAACGACTGACATGCACCAACTCACCTGCATCGCGGCTAAGATCGTCAATGACGCTGCGCAGCATCTCGACCTCGGGCACGGTGCGCACGCGCACCCCCGCCAGCCGGGTCAAAGCAGCTCCAAGGCGGTAGGCCCGCGTGCTTGTGTCCTGCTCAAGAAACCCCGCCTGCTCAAGCGCTACAAGGTGACGATGCACCGTCGCCTTGTCCCGCCCGGTCAGGCGCTGCACGTCGGACAACCCCAAACGGGGCCGGGCATCACTGAACAGGTCCAACAGACCCAAGGCCTTGGCGATGGTCGACATGGGATGAAGCTTGACGCACCTGCCATCCCCTTGCAATATATTTTTGCATCCATCGGTTCACTATGTGAACCAACAAGAAGAAAGAAAGCATGTCAGCGCTGCACGACAACATCGCAAATCTGGCCCCACACCTGACCCGGATCGGGGAAACGGGCATCCTGAACCATATCAACGGACAGGCCGTTCCCGCCGCATCCGGAGCATGGTTCGACACGACATCACCCGTGGATGACAGCATGATCGCCCGTGTTGCCCGCAGTGATGCGCAAGACATCGACGCAGCCGCCCAAGCGGCCAAAGCCGCTTTCCCCGCATGGCGCGACATGCCTGCCGCTGACCGCAAGCGCATCCTGCACGCCATCGCCGACGGGATCGAAGCCCGCGCCGGAGAAATCGCACTGTGCGAATGCTGGGACACAGGCCAGGCCCTGCGCTTCATGTCCAAAGCCGCCCTGCGCGGCGCCGCCAATTTCCGCTTCTTCGCCGACCGTGCACCAGCGGCCCGCGACGGGCAGGCGCTTCCCTCGCCCACACTGATGAACATCACAACCCGCGTGCCAATTGGTCCTGTGGGCGTCATCACCCCGTGGAACACGCCCTTCATGTTGTCCACTTGGAAGATCGCCCCAGCACTCGCTGCTGGCTGCACGGTCGTTCACAAACCCGCCGAACTCAGCCCCTGGACCGCTCGCATCCTGATCGAGATCGCCGAAGAAGCAGGCTTGCCCCCGGGTGTCTGGAACCTGGTCAACGGGATGGGCGAGGACGCAGGGCGCGTCTTGACCGAACACCCGGACATCAAGGCCATCGCCTTCGTGGGCGAGTCGAAAACCGGGTCCGCCATCATGGCCCAGGGTGCGCCCACCCTGAAACGTGTGCACTTCGAACTGGGCGGCAAAAATCCCGTGGTGGTCTTCGAGGACGCCGACCTCGACAATGCGCTCGATGCCGCAATCTTCATGATCTACTCGCTCAACGGCGAACGTTGCACCTCATCCTCGCGTCTGCTGGTGCAAGACACGATCGCCGACGACTTCGAAGCCAATCTCGCGGCTAGGGCCAAGGCAATCAAGGTGGGCCACCCGCTGGACCCCGCAACCGAAGTTGGTCCCCTGATCCATCGGGGACACAGGGCCAAGGTCATGGCCAGCTTCGACACGGCCAAAGCCGAAGGGGCCACAATCGCAGCAGGCGGCACACGCGTTGGAGACACAGGCCAATTCGTGGCCCCAACCCTCTTCACCAACGCGACAAACGACATGAAAATCGCCCAAGAGGAAATCTTCGGCCCGGTCCTCACCTCCATCCGATTCCAAACAGAGGAGGAGGCCCTGCACATCGCCAACGATACGGCCTACGGCCTGACCGGCTATGTCTGGACCGCGGACGTCACCCGCGCCATGCGGTTCACCGATGGGCTCGAAGCCGGTATGATCTGGGTCAACTCCGCCAATTTCCGGCACCTGCCCACGCCGTTTGGCGGTATGAAAGCCAGCGGCATCGGACGCGACGGCGGCGATTGGTCGTTCGAATTCTACATGGAACAGAAACATATCGGCATCGCCACCGGTGACCCGAAAATCCCCCGGCTCGGCACATGACCCTTCTTCTGGCCGGAAATACCTCAGGGAGTTTGAGGGACAGCGTCCCTCATTCCCCAAAAAATGAATCGCGCGCGGCGCAGCCGCCCCATTTAGGAACAGCCGATGCCGATCCCTCCGCCCGAGCTTTATCCGCCGTTCAACATCGTGCGGCTCAGCCACGTGGAATACCGGGTGGCGGACCTTGCAGCCTCGCGCGCCTTCTACGTGGATACACTCGGCCTGCAGATCACACATGAAGACGATCAGTCGATCTACCTACGCGCGATGGAGGAGCGTGGTCACCACTGCATCATCCTGACCCAATCGGGCAGCGCCAGTGTGGCAAGGCTCGGCTTCAAGCTCTACGACCACCCCGATCTCGACAAGGCTGAGGCGTGGTTCCGCACCCAAGGTCAACCCACTGCATGGATCGACCGCCCCTTCATGGGCCGCGTCCTGCAAACCACCGATCCATGGGGTGTGCCTCTCGAATTCTATGTTCAGATGGACCGCCTGCCGACCATCGCACAGAAATACGCGCTCTATCGGGGCGTCAAACCGCTGCGCATCGACCATTTCAACCTGTTCTCATCCGATGTGGATGGGGCCGTGGCCTTCTACACACAGATGGGGTTCCGCACGACAGAATACACCGAAGATGCAAAGACAGGTAAAACCTGGGCCGCATGGATGCACCGAAAGGGCGGCGTGCATGACATCGCCTTCACCAACGGCACAGGGCCGCGCCTGCACCATTCGGCTTTCTGGGTCCCTACCCCGCTCAACATCATTGACCTGCTCGATCTGATGAGTACGACGGGCTACCGCGAGAACATCGAGCGCGGCCCCGGGCGGCACGGCATCTCGAACGCCTTCTTCCTTTACATCCGCGACCCCGATGGCCACCGGATTGAGATCTACTGCTCGGATTACCAAACCGTCGATCCCGACCACGAACCGATCAAATGGGACCTCAAGGACCCACAACGCCAAACCCTTTGGGGCGCCCCCGCCCCGAGCAGTTGGTTCGAGGAAGGCAGCCTGTTCGATGGCGTGGACACGTCCGCCCCCTTCTCAAAGCACAGCCCATCGTGGCACCCTGACCCCGGCGGAGGACACCTCCGCCTTACCCTCCGTAAGGCGCACGTGCCGTGCGCCCCGCCCGAAAGGACGAGACCATGAGCTGGGACGATTTCGCCAAACACGCCAAGGATGCTGCCGATTGGGGGGTAAACTACCACAACACCCTCCGCGATCGCCCGGTACGCGCGCAAACCAAGCCGGGAGAGATCGCCGCGCAACTTGCAGACGCACCGCCAGAAGATGGAACTGATCTGGCGGCGATCCTGGAAGACTTCGAACGCATCGTGATGCCGGGGATCACCCATTGGCAACACCCACGCTTCTTCGCGTACTTCAACTCGAACGCAGCACCCGCGTCGGTGTTGGCCGAATTTCTGACATCCGTTATCGCGCCGCAATGCATGCTCTGGCAAACCTCGCCCGCCGCGACCGAGATGGAGACGCGCATGATGGACTGGCTGCGTCAGGGTTTGGGCCTGCCGGATGGCTATCAGGGCGTCATTCAGGACAGCGCCTCATCCGCCACGCTCGCCGCCGTCCTGACCATGCGCGAACGCGCGCTGGAATTCCGCGGCAACATCGAAGGGCTGCAAGGACAACCGCAGCTGCGTATCTACTGTTCAGATCAGGTACACACCTCCATCGACCGCGCCATCTGGGTCGCGGGCATAGGCCAGGACAATCTGGTCAAGATCCGCACCACCGGCGATCTGCGCCACATGGACCCGCTGGATCTGGAAGCCGCCATTGCCGAGGACAAACAAGCGGGCCGAATCCCGGTGGGGATCATCGCTGCGACCGGCGCCACCGGCATGGGCGCCAGCGACGACCTTGAAGCGGTCGCCGCCGTGGCCGAAGAACATGGCATCTACACCCATCTCGACGCTGCATGGGCAGGTACGGCCATGATCTGCCCCGAATTTCGTGCCCTCTGGACCGGAGCGGACCGCTTCGACAGCATCGTCTTCAACCCGCACAAATGGCTGGGCGCGCAGTTCGACTGCGCTGCACACTTCCTGCGTGATCCGGATCAACTGCGTCAGACCCTCGCCATCCGCCCTGAATATCTGAAAACCCATGGGGCCGAGGATATCATCGACTATTCCGAATGGTCGATCCCTCTCGGTCGCCGCTTCCGCGCGCTCAAACTGTGGTTCCTCATGCGCCACTACGGGATGGAAGGGCTACGCACCCGCATCCGCAACCATGTCAAATGGAGCCAAGCCTTGTGCGAGCGGCTGCGGGCCGAAGATGATTTCGAAATCGTGACAGAACCTATTCTGTCGCTCTGGACCTTCAAACTCGCAGGCTCAGCTGACGACGACACGCAGCGCCTTGTGGACGCCATCAACGATGACGGCCGCATCTACCTGACGCAAACGCTGGTCGATGGGCAAAAGGTCATCCGCTTTCAAGCCGGGCAGTTCGATTGCGAGGAACGGGATTTCGACACCGCCTTCGACACGATCACCGGGATTGCGAGGAGCCTATGAGGTTCGCTACCTACACCACCGCCGGAAACCAGTACTACGGCGCGGTGGCAGATGACGGGATGATCGCCCTGTCCCCCAACTTTCCGCAGTGGACCACCCTGCGCAACGTGATCGAAAACGACGGCCTGCACGCGCTTGCGAAAGCCGCCCAAGGCCGCACCGCCACGCATCATAGCGTCACCTATGATGTCCCCATCCCCGACCCGGAAAAGATCATCTGCGTCGGCGTGAACTTCCCTGACCGCAATGCCGAGTACAAAGACGGGCAAGAGGCACCGCCCAACATGTCCCTCTTCCCACGCTTCCCACGCAGCTTCACGGGTCACAACCAGCCGGTCATCCGCCCCCCGGAAAGTGAGAAGCTGGACTACGAAGGCGAGATCGCCATCGTGATCGGCAAGGGTGGGCGGCGCATTGCCGAGGCTGACGCCTATGACCACATCGCGGCCCTGAGCCTCTGCAACGAAGGCACCATTCGCGACTGGGTTCGCCATGCCAAGTTCAACGTCACGCAGGGCAAGAACTGGGACGCCTCCGGCGCCATGGGCCCATGGCTTGTCCCCTTCACCGCAGCCGCTCAACTGGACGACATTCGGCTGACAACCCATGTGAACGGCAAGCTCCGGCAAGACGACCGCACCTCTCGCATGCTTTTCCCAATCCGCCGCCAGATCGCCTACATCTCGACCTTCACCACACTGGTGCCCGGCGACATCATCGTGACCGGCACGCCCACCGGCGCAGGTGCACGGTTCGATCCCCCGAAATTCCTGAAACCCGGCGACGTGGTCGAAGTGACCGCCGAGGGCATTGGCACGCTGCGCAGCGAGGTGGCCGATGAAAGTTGAAGACCACAAGGCAGCGGCGGCGGCACTGATCGAGGCCGAGCAAACCGGTCAACAAATTGGCCTTCTGTCCGTTGCGTATCCCGACATCACGATGGACGACGCCTATGCCATTCAGGCTCAGGTCGTCGCCGCCAAGGTCGCCGCAGGTGACCCGGTGGTCGGCTGGAAGATCGGCCTGACCAGCCGTGCCATGCAGATGGCACTGAACATCGACATCCCGGACAGCGGTGTGCTGACCCAGTCCATGCAGTTCGACAGCGGCGCGACCATTCCAGCCGGCCACTTTATCCAACCCCGGATCGAGGCCGAGATCGCCTTTGTCATGTCCTCGGATATCGGGGGCGCAGACGTAACCCGTGACGAGGTACTGGCGGCGACAGACTACGTGGTGCCAGCCCTCGAAATCCTCGACACTCGCATCCGGCGTGCGGACCCGGACACGGGGCAGCCGCGCAAGGTTTTCGATACCATCGCCGATAACGCGGCAAATGCGGGCATTGTCGTTGGCACCCAACGCAACGCGCCGGAAAACCTGCGCTGGGTCGGGGCCATCGTGAAAATGGGCAACACGGTCGAGGAAACGGGGCTTGGTGCGGGTGTCCTGAACGATCCGGTGGAAAGCGTGGTTTGGCTCGCGCGGCGCATGGCGCTCTACGGCAACACGATCAAGGCAGGCCAGGTGATCTTGTCAGGCAGCTTCATCCGTCCAATCGAATGCTCGCCGGGCACCAACATAGAAGCCGATTTCGGCAGCTTTGGACGCGTCGATCTAAGCTTTAGCTGACGCGCGCCAACAACCGCGCGGCGCAGCCGCCCAAAGCGACGGTGTCCGACACGAACAGAAACGCCGGAATACGGGCGAACTGCCCGTCAAAGCTGCTGTCAGCACGCAATGGGGCTAGCACGCGCTCCCGCCGTTCCGGCGCCATCAGGAACTTCGCCAACGACCCGTTGAAGTACAGCCCCGCCCGCGGGAAATAGGAATAGGCCAATTCACGCACCATCAGGCCAAAGGCCTCGGTACAAACCTCAAGCGCTTCGCGGGCACGGGGATCGTCGGACTTGGCCAATTGCTCGGCACTATCGACATCCACACCAATGACATGGGCCAGACGCAACAGGCCAACGCCGGAAAACAGGTTCTCGACACTGTCGAAACGCGCCGTGTCGGGCATATGCGCCTGCAGGATCGACATCACGCTTGACGGCAGACTGGCATGGCCCTGCTCAGACGTGAAAACGGTGCCGCTCTCCATGTTGACGGCAGACACGTTGAACCCCGTACCAAGGCCAACCACCAGCGCCTGCCCGGCGCCGCCAAGAGCAGCGCCGTCGTGCAATGGCTCAACCGCATCGGGTGCAACGGTGGGCACCGCCTGTCCCAACGCCTCAAGGTCGTTGATCAAAACCACCTCGTCAGCACCGAAAGCGGCAGCAAGAGCACCCGCATCGAAATCCCAATTCCGGTCTCGTCAGACGAGCGCGATCGCCTGCCACAGGACCAGCCACCGCAATGACAACATGCGGCGGCGGGGTGCGGCCATCCAGGTAGTGGGTCGCAAGATCAAGAAAGCTGCCGAAATTCGCGTTGGGGCACTTGACCACCGTGTCCGCTATGACTCCATCCCGACCAACAAAGGCCATTCGCGTATTCGTCCCGCCAACATCAGCAACAAGGCCAATAGCCCGATCCTGCCCACCCGCATCCTGCATTACGATCTCGCCCGGCTTCTTACCCAAGATGATCATTCCGAGCAGGTCATCGTCCGTCACGTCGGCAACGTCAACAGTCCCAACCAGCTTTCCGTTTTTCATCACGGACGCGCGGTCACACAGCTCCATCACATCATGGATGTCGTGACTGATCAGGAAGATGCCGATGCCTTCAGCCTTCAACTGCTGGATCAGTTCCGACACCATCTGCGTCTCGTGTGGACCAAGGGCGGCGGTGGGTTCATCCATGATCAGAATGCGCGCATTGAAATACACCGCACGGGCAATCGCCACCGACTGACGCTGACCACCCGACAAGGCACTGACCGGATCCTTGAACTTTTTGAAGTTCGGGTTCAGCCGCGCCATGATCTTGCGGGTCTCGGCCTCCATCGCGTCATCATCGACAAAGCCCATTGACGACACCAATTCGCGTCCCAGAAACAGGTTCGACGCTGCATCAAGGTTATCGGCCAGCGCAAGCGTCTGGTAGATCGTCTCGATGTTGTAGGTCCGCGCGTCACGCGGGTTGTTGATGGTCGCCTTTTCGCCGTTGATACGGATTTCACCCGTGTCCATGGCATAGGCGCCCGACAGGATCTTGATCAGCGTCGATTTGCCTGCACCGTTGTGACCCAGGAGGCCCACAACTTCGCCCGGCTTCAGGTCGACCGACACGTGGTCTACCGCCTTGATCCCGCCAAAGCTGATCGAGATGTCCTTCATTTCGACAAGAGGTGTTGTCATATCAAAGTCCTCCCTCAGACGCCCGCACGGCGGCGATAAACGATGTCGATCCACACCGCGAGCACGAGCACAAAGCCCACCACGATGTTCTGCAAAGGCGCATCGACCCCGACCGAGGCCATGCCCGATTGCAGCGATTGCATGATCAGCGCACCAATGACAGCACCGTAGATCGTACCCGCGCCACCCGACAGGGCAGTGCCCCCGATGACAGCAGCGGCAATCACGCGCAGCTCGTCCAGTGTGCCCAGACCCACGTCTACGGCGTTCAGACGGGCCGATGCGATGATCGACGCGATGCCGGTCAGGGCCCCCATCAGGGCAAAGACCTTGACCGTCAGAAGGCGCGTATCGATGCCCGACAGCGATGCCGCTTCCGGATTACCACCGGTGGCATAGACATAGCGGCCAAAGCGGGTGCGCGTGGCGATGATGGTCATGACGATCGTGACGGCCAGCAGGATCACAACCGGAATAGCGATACCATGGTTCCAGACCATGCCGTCAGTATACTCGATACCGCGCGCTTCGGTCATGCGGCGCATGGCGCCCCGCGGGATCGGATAGCTGTTCATGATCCAGACAAAGGCAATGATCAGACCAGCGGCCATGGCCATCAGGATCCCTTCGGCCCAGACCGGTTTGACGGTAAAGCCGTGGGTCGCCTTGCGACGCCGGCTCAGCAGCATGATGCCAACGGCAACAAGCGCGGCGATGGTGCCGAACACCCAGCTCAGCGTTTCACCCAGCGTGCCCTCGGCGCCGCCACCCAGTAGGCGGAAGACAGGATCAAGCGGCGCTTGGGTTTGGCCCTTGGTGACCCACCACATCGCACCGCGATAGACGAGGAAGCCGCCCAGCGTCACGATGAAGGCAGGCACGGTCAAATAGCCGATGACCCACCCTTGTATCGCGCCCAAGAACGCGCCCATCAAGACTGCGGCAATCACAGCGATGACCCAGATCATAGGATGACCTAGACCCAGCATAGATGGCAGCCACTGGACCTGCAGCGCCGCCACGGTCATACCGATAAAGCCCAAAAGCGAGCCTACGGACAGGTCGATGTTGCGTGTGACGATGACGAACACCATGCCCGTTGCCATCACGGCAACGGATGCTGTTTGAACGCTCACGTTGAAAAAGTTGCGCGGGGACAGAAAGCGCCAGTCGGTAAAGAAACCGAACACGAGCCAGATGACGACAAGCGCCCCGATCATCCCCAAAAGCCGGGCATCAAGGCCCAGCTTGTCCATCATTGATTTGGCCTGGTCTTCCATGCGCCCTGCCCTTTGTTACCCGGTTGCGGTGGCACAATGTCCCCGGCGACAGGCAAGCCTGCCGTCACGATGTGCCGAAATGTGTGGTGAGTGTGGTCATGTGCCGCCCCGGCGCGCAACAGGCGCCGGGACGTAACTTGGTGCGCTCTTATTCGCAGGCGGCCAGCGAGGAGCCCGCGCACAGCGCGTCTTTTTCGATCCAGCCTGCGTCCAGAACAACGTCCAGGTTGTCGGCTGTCACCGGAACCGGCTCAAGGAAGATCGAGGTCATTGTGGTGCCACTGGGCGATGTCCAGTCGGCTGCGCCTGCAACATCTTCGCCCTTGGCCAGGGACACGGCGATCTCGCCTGCTGCCTTGCCAAGCGCACGTGCGTCTTTCCACACGGACACGGTCTGCGTACCGGTTGCAACGCGGTTCAGAGCAGCGTGGTCGCCGTCTTGACCGGACACTGGAATACCTTCCATGCCTTGCGCGGTCAGAGCGGCCACAACACCACCCGCGGTGCCGTCGTTGGACGCGACAACGGCGTCAACTTTGTTGTCGGCTGCGGTCAGGATCTGTTCCATGTTGCGCTGCGCGTTCGCAGGCACCCAGCCATCGGTGTAGGCTTCGCCAACGATGGTGATGTCACCGGCGTCGATGGCCGCTTGCAGCACCTCTTGCTGACCGCCACGCAGGAAGTCCGCGTTCGGGTCGGTGGGCGAGCCCTTGATCATGACGTAGTTGCCCTTGGGCTGCGCGGCCAGAACGGCACGGGCCTGCATGCGGCCAACTTCGACGTTGTCAAAGGTCAGGTAGAAGGCGCGGGCGTCTTCGATCAGACGGTCATAGGCAACGACCGGGATATCTTCGTCGGCAGCGGCTTGCACGGCTGGGCCAATGGAAGATGCGTCCTGCGCCAGAATGATCAGCGCGTTTGCGCCCTGTGCAATCAGGCTTTCGATATCTGCCAACTGCTTGGCCGACGACGATTGCGCATCAGCGGAAATATAGTTTGCACCAGCGGCATCCAGCGCGGCCTTGATCGCGGCCTCGTCAGTTTTCCAGCGCTCTTCCTGGAAGTTCGACCAGCTCACGCCCACGGTCACTGCATGACCGTCAGCCAGAACTGGCGAAGTAAGCATTGTGGCAGCCGCCAGGGCGCCAAGTAGCGTGCGTCGTTTCATAGGTGTCCTCCCAAAGACATGCCCGTCCGTCACGATTTTGCGGCGGGTGACCCATTGTTAGCAACTTAAATTCGAAAAGCAAATTAAATTGGACAGCTTTCAAAAAAACCGGCATCATCATCCTTAAGGGTCGCAGGCATTGACCGCGGCGGGAGGAAAAAAGAGAATAAAATCATGGTATTCGGTCATCAGAAGATCGAAAGCAGACGGCTGCTTTTGCGTGAGATTGCGCAACGCGGGCCCGTCCCACGCATCGATCTTGCGGAACATACCGGCATCAGCCGGGCCACCGTCACGTCCGTCACGGCCGACCTTTTGCGCGGCAGATTGATCGAGGAAGTGCCTCGCGAATCACGTAGTGACGAATCGGCACGCGGACGGCCCCGGGTCGATCTGAAGATCGCCGGCGACGCCCATCTGATCGCCGGCCTCAAGGTGTCGGACAGGTCCATTTCACTGGTTCTGATGCGGTTTGACGGCACCCATGTCGCGGACCACGAATGCCCCATCCCGACAGGACGTCTGACGCCAATCGACCTGGCCACACATATCCGCGATGGGCTAAGGGCGCTGGCTGAAAAGGCGGGCCATGATCTCAGCGATATCTCGGGCGTAGGCGTCGGGCTGGCGGGCGTTGTGGATGCGGATCATGGGCTGGTCTACTGGTCGCCATCGCTGGATCAACGCAACGTCCCCTTCGGCGAAGTGCTGCGCGACGCGCTTGGAGTGGCGGTCTACCTCGACAACGATGCAAACCTTGTCGCAATGGCCGAACTGACCTTTGGCTTGGGCAAATCCCATTCCGATTTCATCGTGATCACTATCGAAAGCGGTGTGGGCATGGGCATGGTGCTGGGCGGCCAACTCTATCGCGGCACGCGCGGCTGCGGGGCCGAATTCGGACACACCAAGGTGCATCTGGACGGCGCGCTCTGCCGGTGTGGGCAGCGCGGTTGTCTAGAAGCTTATGTGGCGGACTACGCGCTCGTGCGCGAGGCCTCCAGCGTCGGAGGCATGAGCCTGACGACACCGACCAGCCAAGCCGTCAGCACCGTGCTGAAAGCGGCCAAAGACGGTGACCCAACCGCACGCACAGTTGTGGAACGGGCGGGCAAGATGTTTGCGATGGGCCTTGCCAATCTAGTGAACATCTTTGATCCCGAACTGGTGATCCTTGCAGGCGAGCAAATGCAGTTCGACCACCTGTATGCAGACACGGTGATCGAGGAAATGCGCAAGAGCATCGTGGAAATCGACAAACCCGCGCCCGAGGTTGTTGTCCATAAATGGGGCAACCTGATGTGGGCGCAGGGGGCAGCAGCCTACGCGCTTGAGTTTGTACAGGATACAGCGGTGGGGGCTCTGGAAGATGCGTGACGAGGCCAGATTTTTCAGAAAGTCTGACGAGGGGTCGGGGCGCGCTGCTGCGCAGCGCGGGGGCCTCGTCGCCTTGCTCTTTGGTTTGGCGACACATGCAACCGCGTCCGAAATCACATTTGAACCGATCAATGTGCCTGAGCATGTCTATGACGGCGGATGGGAACATTTTGTGGGCGGGGGCCTCGCCGTTCTGGACTGCAATGGAGATGCACGGCCCGATCTGTTGGCAGCGGGTGGGTCAAACCCGCCCTTGTTGCTCAAGAATATATCTGACGGCGGGATTGCCTTTGAGCCGATACAGGATCCGGCGCTCGATCTAACGGGCACAACCGGGGCCTATCCGCTGGATATCGACAATGACGGTCATCTTGATCTGGTGATCCTGCGTGTTGGCCCCGATACTATCTTGCGAGGGCGCGGCGATTGCAGCTTTGAACCGATGCCCTTTCACTTCGATGATCGCTGGAGCACGGCCTTTTCGGCCACGTGGGAGGCGGGCCAGACCGCCCCAACACTCGCCTTTGGTCATTATGTAGACCGCAGCGATCCCGACGGGCCGTTCGAAGCCTGCGACATAAACCATCTGTGGCGCCCGGACGGGGCAACCTATGCAGTGACCGACCTCAGCCCGGGGTTTTGTGCGCTGTCCATCCTCTTCACCGATTGGTCCCGCACCGGCCGCGCCGACCTGCGCGTGTCGAATGACCGCCACTATTACATCCGCGACGGCGAAGAACAGCTTTGGGCGATGGAGGATACACCCCGGCTCTACACTGACGAAGACGGTTGGGTGCGCCACATGCTGTGGGGCATGGGCATAGCTGCGCGCGATCTGGACCGCGATGGCCGGGACGAGGTGTACCTCTCCTCGATGGGCGATCAGCGGTTGATGAAACAGGTCGGCGACGGCCCGAGCTTCGAAGACGTGCCCTTTGACATGGGCAGCGCCGCGCACCGCCCATATGTGGGTGGTGATGGGCGTCCGTCGACCGGCTGGCATATCGCTTTTGGGGACGTGAACAACGATGGTCTTGATGATGCCTTCATCGCCAAGGGCAATGTGCAACAGATGCCGGGCAGTGCCATGGAAGACCCCAACAACCTGCTGATCGGTCAGGCGGATGGCAGTTTTGTCGAAGCCGGAGATGCGGCGGGCGTCGCCTCAATGCACCGCGGGCGCGGCGCGGCCCTCGTCGACTTCAACGCGGACGGATTGCTGGACCTTGCCGTCGTCAACCGACGTGCACGGCTAGAGGTGTGGCAGAACGTAACAGAGATAACTGGCAACTGGCTCTCGGTGTCTGTGATCCAGGAAGGAACAAACACCCAAGCCGTCGGCGCGTGGATCGAGGTCGATGATGGCACCGCCGTTCAAGCACGCGAGATCACCGTTGGTGGCGGCCATGCAGGCGGTGTTGCCGGGCCACAGCACTTCGGGTTGGGTGATGCTGAAGCGGTGCGACTACGCGTGCGATGGCCGCATCAGGGTTGGAGCGATTGGCAGGAGGTGCAGGCCAACGCCACGGTTGTGATCGCGCGGTGAGCCAAGGGGCTCTGCCCCTCGGCCTGCGGCCTCACCCCGTCGTATTTGCAGTCAGAAGAAGCCAGGACTTCGGTTACTGATCCACCGGCAGTCCACTTGGCACCGATGCCGGCACGCCAAGCGCGCCACGGATGCTTTGTGGGTCGGTGAGTGCGTTCAGGAAGGCGAGGATGTCATCCACCTCGTCATCCCGAAGCGTGATTGGCGCCAGATCATTGGCTGCTGCGATCCGCTCCACCTCGGCCGGGTCGGACAACACGCGCATGTCGTCTGCGTCAAATCCCGGCATGATCGATTGGGCAATGTCGTAGCTGCGCAAGCTGCTCACCGGGTCAAGATGGTGACGCACCACACCTTCGAGCGTCGCATAGGCACCGCTGTGTCCGTACGGAGCTGTCTGCGCAACATTGCGCAAAGGTGGGGTGCGGAAGGCATACGCATCCTCCGCATCCCCCGTCACCCGCATCCGGCCTGTATCCTGCGCGTGGCTTTCAAACCGGGCGGCCTTGCCGGGCCCGATCTGGGGCATAGCGATGGCGTGGAAATCATGATCCGTCTGAAAGCGGCCGGAATGACATGTTGAACACTGCGCATTGCCATAGAACAGATTCATGCCGCGCATAGCGGCGGTCTCCATCTCGGTGCCGTTGCGCAAGTACAAGTCGAACGGGCTCGCCACTCCGCGCCATTCAAAATCGAGAAACGCGGCCACCGCGTCCGATATGTCAGTAAAGCGGATGGCTTCTTCCCCGATCACCTCATCGAAACGCGCGCGGTATTCCGGGATCGCCTCGATCCGCTGCGACAGCAGATCCCAAGCCCCACCGAACCCGGTGATCAACCCTTGGCGCACGGACTGAGAAATCTCGTTTTCACTATAGTGCCCCGCCATCTCATCCGCGGACAGCACCGGGAACATGGATTGCGCGGACAGGGCCGAGGCAAAGCCCATCTCCATCTCCGACCCCAACGGCGTCCGGATACCCGACGGCCGACTTGAATCCTCCTCCAACCGTCCATCATGGAAAAAGACCGTGAACTCGGTTGCCCCAAGATTGAACAAGGGCGGTGCATTTCGCGGAATGCGTTGCTCCGGCATGTTCTCAGGATCGGCCACACGGTCAGGACCAAGCCCCTTGGCCCCGTCACCAAGGCCAAGCGAAACGCCATCGCCGGTGGCAAATTTCGGATGGTGGCAGGTGGCGCAGCTGACCGTTTTCGACCCAGACAGGATCGGATCGTAGAACAGCAAACGGCCCAACTCGACCTGCGCGCTGTCAACCTCCGGAAACACTGGCTCGTCAAACGGCAAATCGGCGGCCCACACCGGGGCCGCCATCACCGCAAAGGCAAGCGCCTTAGACGAAACGCGAGACATAGTTCTCCAAAATCTCTTGCCGACCCGAATGGGGCTGCGGTTCGATCCCGTCGGCAATCACCCGGTCGGAAATCGACGCCAGATCGCTGCCCAGCATCGCTTGCGCCTCCGCTGTCTCCCACCCCGCATAACGCGCCTTCAACGCATCGTCCAAACCACCGTCCTCGATCATCGCAGCCGCAGATTTCAGACCCCGGGCACAAATGTCCATGGCACCGACATGGGCAGCAATCAAATCCTCGGCATCGAGGCTCTGACGACGCAGCTTGGCGTCGAAATTCGTGCCGCCATTGCCCAGACCACCGGCTTTCAGAATGTGGTAGTAGCACAGCGCCACCTCGGGCAAATTGTTGGGGAACTGATCGGTGTCCCAGCCCGATTGGTAGTCGTTGCGGTTCATGTCGATGGACCCCAGCATCCCGTCGGACGCGGCGACGGCAATCTCATGCTCGAACGAATGACCAGCCAGGATGGCATGCCCCTGTTCAAGGTTCAGCTTCACCTCATCCTCAAGTCCATACTTGCGCAGGAACCCGATGCAGGTGGCCGCATCGAAATCATACTGGTGCTTCGACGGCTCTTGCGGCTTCGGCTCGACCAGGATCTGGCCCTTGAACCCAATCTTGTGCTTGTATTCGACAACCATCGACAAAAAGCGGCCCATATGGTCCAGTTCCTGCCCCATATCGGTGTTCAGCAGTGTCTCGTAGCCCTCGCGACCGCCCCAAAGCACGTAGTTCTGCCCACCCAGCTTCAGGGTCGCATCCATGCAGCCCTTCACCGTTGCGGCCGCATAGGCAAACACATCCGGATCCGGGTTGGTCGACGCCCCTGCCATCCAGCGGCGGTGCGAGAACATGTTGGCGGTGCCCCAGAGCAGGCCCACGCCCGTCTCTTCCATCTTGGGGCCAAAGTAATCCGTGATCTCGTTCAGCCGGTCCAGGCTTTCGGCAAAGGTCGCACCCTCTGGCCGCACATCCGCGTCATGCCAGCAGAAATAGGGTACGCCGAGACGCGCGAACATCTCGAACGCAACATCGGCCTTCATCTTGGCGCGGCCCATATCGTCCTGCGGGTGCCACGGACGGATGAAGGTCTGACCGCCAAAGGGGTCACCGCCTTCCCAAGCAAAAGAATGCCAGTACGCAACAGCAAAGCGCAGGTGATCTTCCATCCGCTTGCCCATGACCATTTCGCCCGGGTTGTAGTGGCGGAAGGCCATCGGGTTGGTGCTGTCCGGGCCTTCGAATGTGGTGGGCGGGACGGCGTCAAAGAATCCAGTGGTCATGGCATGGCTTTCAGTTTGGGGTAAGCGCCTGAAAAGGCAGAGTAAGCATCGTCATAGGCAGCGACGAGGTCGGCCTGTGGGTGTATCACATCAGCGACGGGCGGCTTGGTCATCACGCTGGCCGGATCGGCACCGGTGTCACCGCACATGGCAATCCGCGCTGCCCCCAAGGCCGCACCAAACGCGCCCTCGTCGGGCCGCTCCAGCGGAATGTTCAGGGTCGTCGCCAGCATCCGTGTCCAATAGTCGGACCGGCTGCCGCCCCCGATGGCAAGGGCCGAGGGCAGTTGCGCCCCCGTTGCCTTCAGCGCCTCAAAGCTGTCGCGCAGGGCAAAACTGACCCCGCTCATCACAGCGTGGGTCAAGTCCTCGGGGCCAGACGCAATATCGAGGCCGGTAAACCCGCCGCGCACCTGCGCGTCATTGTGCGGTGTGCGCTCACCCGAAAGGTAGGGATAAAATTTCACGTCACTTGGCGCAGCGAGCGTATTGCCCAAAGCGGATGACAACTCACCTGCCCCCTGCCCGGTGATACGGCTCAGCCAGTTCAGACTGTCAGTTGCAGCCAGAACCACGCCCATCTGATACCAACGCTCCGGCACCGCATGACAGAATGTATGCACGGCACTGCCCGCATCCGGCGCGTAACTGCCCCGACCAGCCAACACGACACCCGAGGTGCCCAGCGACACAAAGCCATCGCCCTCACCTAATGCACCAACACCACAGGCGGCCACCGCATTATCCGCTCCGCCCGCAACAACCTTGCATCCTGCAGGCAGACCCAGATCAGCCCGCGCGGCCTGCACCTCACCGACAACATCCGTGCCTTCCAGCAAGTCCGGCATCTGCTCGCGCGACATACCCCCAAGCGCCAGCAGGCCATCCGACCACTCCCGCGCTCCCACATCCAGCCACGCCGTACCCGCCGCATCCGACATCTCGGTCGCATAGCGGCCCGTCAGCCACCACAGCAGGTAGTCCTTGGGCAACATGACCCGCGCCACCCGGGCAAATATGTCGGGTTCATTCTTCGCCACCCAGGCCAGCTTGGGTGCAGTAAAGCCAGGGAATACGATGTTTCCACTGACAGCGCGCGCTATCGGGTCGGCATCCATGGCTGCCGCTTCGACGTGACTGCGCGTGTCATTCCACAGAATGCATGGGCGCAACACGGCGCCTGCGCCATCAACCATGACCGCGCCATGCATATGACCGGAAAAGGACAGCGCCCTAATGGCGCCATACGCTGACGGATGCTCTTGCCGCAACGACGCCAGAACAGCGCTTATACCCGCGACCCAATCGGCCGGGTCCTGTTCGCTCCACCCCGCATGCGGGTTTGACACGTCATAGGTCGCATCAGCACTGCCAACGGCGTGGCCATCGCCATCCACCAACAATGCCTTCACGCCCGACGTGCCCAGATCAAGTCCGAGATACATCGAAGTCCTCCCTTGAATATACATTTGCCCCATTTAATTCGATTGTCAAACTAATTATGATGTACGCCCCTCAGTTTCTAATTAACACGGAAATACACCCCCAAATCGCAAATCACCGAAGGCGGTGTACCCCCACCCGGTCCACCTTCCCTGTTTCAAAAAATCCTCCCCGAAGGGCCCCTTCCCACTGGGCCGCCGGACCGATATATCGCATCCAAACATGCAAGGAGCCTGGCATGACCTTCGACCGCTCGATCAAGATCGCCCCCTCTATCCTCGCCGCCGATTTCGCCAATTTCGGCGCGGAATGCACAGCCGTCGAGGCGCAGGGCGCAGATTGGATCCACGTCGATGTGATGGACGGACATTTTGTGCCCAACATCACCTTCGGCCCCTCGACCTGCGCCGCGATCCGCCCGCATATCAAGGGCGTGATGGACGTGCACCTGATGATCGCGCCCGTTGATCCCTACATACAGGCCTTTGCAGATGCAGGTGCTGATGTGCTGACGGCCCATGTGGAGGCTGGACCTCACATCCACCGGACGCTCCAGGCCATCCGTGGGGCGGGCATGAAGGCCGGCGTTGCCCTCAACCCCGGCACCCCCGCCGCCGCGGTCGAAGAGTTGATCGGCATGGTCGATTTGATCTGTGTGATGACCGTGAACCCCGGATTTGGTGGGCAAAAGTTCATCGACATGACGGCCAAGATCCAAGCCTTACGTGCGATGATCGGCGATCGCCCCGTGCACATCGAAATCGACGGCGGTGTCGATCCGACCACGGCTCCGCTGGTGGCAAAGGCAGGGGCGGACGTGCTTGTCGCAGGCTCTGCCGTGTTCCGGGGTGGTTCCGTCGATAATCCGGGTCCCTACGGAGAGAACATCCGCAGCATCCGTGCGGCTGCGGAAGGAGTCCGGACGTAGCCGCTTTTCGGCACGTCAGATCAGCTGGTTCGCAAAGGTCTCGATCAGCTTGTGCTTGAGAATCTTACCCGTTGGAGCGGCCGGTAGCTCGGTCGCCAGTATATAGCGTGCCGGTCGTTTGTACCCCGCAAGCCTATCCTTGACGAAGGTCCGCAGATCCTCTTCGGAAAGGGCGCTGCCAACCGGCACTTGCACAAAGGCCAGCACCTCTTCGTCCCCACCCTTCGAGCGCCCGACAACAGCAGCTTGCACGACGTCAGGATGATCGTTCAACGCCGCCTCGACTTCGGGCGGAAAGACATTGAACCCGCCGTGGATGATCAACTCCTTGGCCCGGCCCAAAATGTGCAGCTTGCCCTCTGCATCGATCTGCCCAAGGTCCCCTGTTCGCAACCATCCATCGTCATCCAACACCTTGGCCGTCTCATCGGGATTGCGGCAGTACCCCTTCATCACGTGGGGTCCGCGGGTCAGCACTTCGCCGCCCGGCACGGTGTCGTCAATCGCGATTTCGATGCCCGGCAAAGCGGGACCAACGGAGGTATCGGGGTCGCCAATCATGTTGCGGGTCGCTGCCGTCCCGGCAGTGCTTTCCGTCATGCCATAACCATTCTGGATCGCCACGCCATAGAACGCCTCGGCCTCACGCTTCCACGTGGGATCAAGCGGCGCCGCGCCCGAAGAAACATAACGGAGCGTGTCTGACCCGAGTGCCGTTTCCCCAAGTGACTTGGCGTGGGCCATCAGAAGGGCGTGCATCTGCGGCACGGCCGAGAAAAGAGTGATGCCATCTCGCAAAGCGTCGAACACGTCGGCCACCACAAAACGGGGCACCAACCGCACCGGGGCACCGGCATGGATGGCGGCGACGACAACCGAGCAAAGGCCGAAGACGTGGGTGGTGGGCAGCACGCCGTAGATCAGATCGTCATGCGTCATACCTCGCAGCTCGGCGCTGGTCCTGCCACCGAAGCGGACGTTGGAATGGGTGAGCATGACGCCCTTGGGATCGCCTGTCGTTCCGGTGGTATAGAGGAGGACGGCGACATCCTTGTCCCCGGGAAAACTGTCCCCGCGGGGACAGTGTAGCGACAACCGCCCCCACACCCCGGATACTGTGCCGGGTTCTATATGTGCTTCGGAGTTTTGTGTATTTTTGTCGTGGTTGATTGCATCCGCAGATACCTGTGTGGTGAAGAACACTGCCTTTGGTTCTGCATGGGCGTCCACACGGGCCAGTTCAGCCGGGGTTTGGCGGGCGTTGATCGGGACGGCGGTCGCGCCCAAGCGCCAAGTGGCGAAGAGAGCGGCGATCTTGGCAGCGCAGTTTTCGGAGACGATCATCACGCGATCGCCGGAGGCGACGCCATTGGTCTTGAGAACCTCGGCAATCTCGTCAGCGGCAGCGCTCAGCTGAGCGTAGGTCAGGTGAGCGCCGGTTGAATCCTCTACAGCCAGTGCATCAGGCCGTGTGGCAACCTGATGAGCGAGAAGACTATAGACGCTATCCACCCCGCACCCGTTTGTAGACGCCCGTGGATGTCGCAAGGACGGTGCCATTTTCATCCTCCAACCGCCCTTCGGTAAAGATGGTGTTGCGCCCGCCACCCGACACTTCGCCCGTCGCCACAACCACCCCGCCGCGCGCGGGGGCGAGATAGTTGGTGGTCATGGTAAGTGTCGCCACTTTGGTGTCGCCGTTGTCATCACCTGTCCGCGCCGCTGCGAAACCCATCGCGTTGTCGAGCATGGCGGACATAATGCCGCCGTGCAGACCGCCATGGCGGTTGCCGTGCTGTGCGCCGATGTCGAGCCAGCAGCGCGACACGCCGTCCGCTTCCCGGATGTCCACGACGTAACCGAGCAGCGTTTGTGCGCCGGTTTCGTCGCGGATGATGCCCGGTCCGTCAGGCGGCAGAGAGGGCAATGAACCGCTCCAGGTGGTAGTCCGTGTCGCCGAAGCGGTGGTCCGCCATCACGATCCGCTTGGCGATGTGGGCAAGCTCGTATTCCTGCGTCATGGCAATGCCGCCATGCATCTGGATCGCTTCCTCGGCCACCAGACGGCCAATGCGCCCGATCAGGTTTTTGGAAGCCGACAGATGCAGGTCGGCGTCCTTATCATCGGCGTAGCCTGCGGCGTTGATAACGGCAGAGCGTGCCTGTTCCATCTCGATCAACAGGTCGGACATGCGGTGGGCCAGCGCCTGGAACGTGCCGATGGGTCGCCCGAATTGCTTGCGCGTCATCAGGTAGTCCTTGGTGAGCGCGGTGGCGGTTTCCATGGCGCCAAGCGCTTCGGCGCATTGCGCGATGATTGCGAGGCGGTTGGCGGCCTCAAAGTCGGTGAGCGTCAGATCGAGCGGCGCACCGGGCGTGTTGTCGAGGGTGACTTCGGCGGCGCGGCCACCGGCAAGAAGTGGGTATCCTTGGATGTCGAGGCCCTGCGCGCCCTTGTCCACGAGGTAGAGCGTGATGGTGTCGCCATCCTTGGCTGAGATAATCAGGTGATCTGCCGCCTCGGCATTCATCACCACAGCCTTGCGGCCCGTCAGCTTGTTGTCTGTAGCCGTCGTGTTGACGTGGTCCAGATCATAGCGGCTGTCGGGTTCGCCATGAGCGACGGCGAGATGGATCGCGCCGCCGATAACCTGTTCGACCATATCCGCCTTGCCTGCAGCGGCCAGCAGCCGCCCCCTAACAAGGCGGAGTCCAGCACCGGCTCGACCACGCCTGCGCGGCCCAGTTCTTCGAACACCACCGCGATGTCGAAGCCCGCGCCGCCAAAGCCGCCCTGATCCTCGGTGAAAAGTGCACCAAGGACACCAAGTTCTGCCAGTTCGGCCCAGATGTCGGCCGAGAAGCCGGTGTCGGAGGCCAGGATCTCGTTCCGTCGTTCGGTACCGTACTGTTCACGCAGGTAGCGCCGCAGCGTGTCCTGCAGCATCTGCCGTTCTTCGGTCAGGTTGAAGTCCATTACGCGCCTCCGCTCATAGTTACTTTGGCGATGATACCGCGCTGGATTTCGTTGGATCCGCCGAAGATCGAAAGCTTGCGATTATTGAAATACTGGCCTGCCACCGGCCCTGCATCAAGCGGGTCCGGGATACGGTCATTGGCCCCTTCGACCGCTTCGGATGCAAAGGGCATGGCGTAAGGACCAACGGCGCGACGTGCGAGGTCGTTGATTTCCTGGCGTAGAATGGAGCCTTTGACCTTGAGCATGGACGCTTCCAGCCCCGGCGCTTCACCCGCGGCAGCCTTGGAGATGATGCGCAGGTTGGTCGTGGCCATGGCGCGCAGGTCAATCTCCACCTGTGCGACGCGGGCCGCGAAGTGCGGGTTTTCGATCAGCGGCTTGCCGTTGTGATTGGCGGCCTTGGCGATGCGCTTGACGGCCTTCAGCCCTGCCTCGCTTGAGCCGACGCCGCCCAAGCCAGTACGTTCGTGGGTCAGCAGATACTTGGCGTAAGTCCAGCCCTTGTTTTCCTCGCCCACGAGGTTTTCGACCGGCACTTTGACGTCCGTGAACCAGACCTCGTTCACCTCATGGCATCCATCCAGCAGGATGATGGGACGCACCTCAACACCGGGGGTGTCCATATCGATCAGCAAGAAGCTTATGCCTTCCTGCTGCTTGGCCTCCGCATCAGTCCGGACAAGACAGAAGATCATGTTGGCGTACTGGCCCAGCGTCGTCCACGTCTTTTGCCCGTTGACAATGTAGTGGTCGCCGTCGCGCACCGCCTTGGTTTTCAGCGAGGCGAGGTCAGACCCGGCACCGGGTTCGGAATAACCCTGGCACCACCAGTCGGTGCCGTCGAGCATGCGCGGCAGCCAGTGGTCTTGCTGTTCCTTGGACCCGAATTTCTGCAGGACGGGGCCAAGCATCGAAAAGCCAAAGGGGACGATGCGGGGGGCGTGGGCAGCGGCGGCCTCGGTGTCATAGATGTGCCGTTGCACCGCCGACCATTCCGCACCGCCAAATTCCCGGGGCCAGTTCTGGGCCAGCCAGCCGCGCGCGTTCAGGATCGCGTGCCAGCGTTCCATGTCATCCTTGGTCAGGTCCCCATCAAGCCGGACCTTTTCGGCGATGTCTTTTGGAAGATCGTTCTGCAGGAATGTGCGTATCTCTTCCTGGAAAGCCAGTTCTTCGGAGGAATAGCTCAGGTCCATATCTCAGCCCTTTTTGTTCAGGTCATCGAAGGTTTTGTTTTCGGCCACCAGCTGTTCGAGCAGCGGCGCCGGTGCCCAGAAGTCAGGATCTTCTGTGGCATAGGATTTGATGTCGTTCAGCAGGGGTCCGAGCCCCATGATGTCCGCCCATTTAAGCGGCCCGCCCCGGTAGCGCGGGAAGCCGTAGCCAAAGAGCAGCGTCATATCGACGTCGAGGGGACGGCGGGCGATGCCTTCGCCCACGACCTTGGCGCTTTCGTTGACCATGGCGGCCATGTAGCGGCGCACGATTTCCTCATGCGTGAAGTTCCGGGGCGTGATGCCCAGCCGTGCGCGGTCAGCTTCGATCATCGGCAGCACGTCGGGGTTGGGCACGCGCGCCTTGGGACCAGCGGCGTAATCGTAGTAGCCCTTGCCCGTCTTCTGACCGAAATGGCCCTGCTCACAGAGCGTGTCAGCATAGGTGGCATCGCGCTTGGGGGCGTGTCCCTCAGCCCGTTTGCGCTTGCGCACGGCCCAGCCGATATCGAGGCCCGCAAGGTCAGCGACAGCGAAGGGGCCCATGGCAAAGCCAAAATCCTCAAGGGCCGTGTCGATCTGGTAGGGCGAGGCACCGTCCAGGATCATCTGGTCGGCAGCGGTGCGATAGGTGGCAAGGATGCGATTGCCGATGAACCCATCGCAGACACCTGCGCGCACGCTGATTTTACCCAGCATCTTACCCAACGCGAAGCCGGTGGCAGTGACATCGGGCGCGGTGGCGTCGCCCACAACAACCTCAAGCAGCTTCATCACATGCGCTGGCGAGAAGAAGTGGAGTCCCAGCACGTCAGCGGGCCGCGAAGTGGTGGCGGCGATTTCATCGATGTTCAGATACGACGTGTTGGAGGCGAGGATAGCGCCGGGTTTGCAGACGCGGTCCAGCTCGGCAAAGACCTTTTTCTTGACCTCCATGTCCTCGAACACGGCCTCAATCACCAGATCGACGTCCTGTAACTTGTCGTAGTTGGTCACAACCACAAGCGTGTGGGTCAGGATCTGATCGTGCTGGTTGGGGGTGATCTTGCCCCGCTTCACGGCCCCCGACAGGTTGCGTTCGATCCGGTCGCGGGCGGCTTGGCCTGCCTCCGCGCTCATTTCCAGCAGCGTCACTTCCAACCCGGACAAGAGAGCTGCGGTGGCAATTCCGGCCCCCATCGTGCCGCCACCGATCACACCAATGTGCTGGATTGCCCTCGGTTTGACCTCTTTCAACTCTGGCAGGTTGCCCACCGCACGCTCTGAAAAGAACGAGTGGATCATGCCCTGCCGCTGATCCGTTTGCATGAGGTCGTAGAAAATCTGACGCTCGGCCTTCAGCCCTTCGGCAAAGGGTTTTTCGACTGCGGCCTGCACGGCACGCACGCACCAGGCAGGCGAAATCTGCCCCCGTCCCTTGGCAAGAATGGTCTCGAACGCCCTGTCCCAATCGATTGCGGCGGGCGGGTCCATTTCAGACACCGGGCGGCGGTTGGCACCTCCATCCAGCAGCTGCTGGGCATAAGCGATACCGTTGGCCTTCGGATCACCATCTTCGATCACATCGATGATGCCCAGTTCATGCGCCTTGCCAGCGCCGATATGCCGACCAGTGGTCATCACATCCAGTGCCGCCTCAACACCCGTCAGGCGCGGCAAACGCTGTGTCCCTCCTGCGCCGGGGATCAAACCCAGATGCACTTCGGGCAAACCCACCTTGGCCGAGGGGACGGCGATGCGGTAGTGGCATCCCAGCGCCACCTCGAGCCCGCCACCCAGACTGACGCCGTGCATGGAGGCCACAACGAGAAGCGGCGATGCTTCGATCCGGTTGATCAGGTCAGGCAGGTGCGGCTCAAGCGGGGGTTTGCCAAATTCGGTGATGTCGGCACCGGCAAAGAAGGCACGTCCCTCGCCCACGATAAGAACGGCGCGCACACCATCATCTGCCTCGGCCTGCTCCATCCGGTCCCAAAGGCCTTGGCGCACGGCATGACTGAGCGCGTTCACGGGCGGGTTCTGGACCGTCAGGATGGCGATGTCGCCTTCTCTGGAATAGGCAATCTTGTCGCTCATGGGTCCTCCGCTGGTTCTGAAACACGCGCATGGATCCACCACCTTGCGCATGTTTCAGCCTAGGCGTGCACAGAAAAAGGGCAAGCGATTCAAAACACGCCGCAACGTCACTTGGCGCTGATCCGCCTCTTCATCTTGCCAGATAAACTTTCCCCGAAGGGCCGCTATCGACCAGGTTGCCGGTTCCCTAGCTGTCGCGTCGGTAGATGAAACAGCGGCCCTGAACCGCGCCATCCGGCAGCGGCTGTTCGACCAGATTGTCAAAATACATCCGGTCTGACGACACCATCAAACCGCCAACCGCCATCAGCGGGGCAATGATTGGCGACACGTTCTGGGCAAAAAGATCGTTCTTTTGCGCGTTGTGACCACCAAGGTCTGCGTGGATCAAAACCGCCGAAGGTCCAAAGCGTTCAAGGGCCTGCGGCAAGGTCTCAAAGACATCACCGAGCAAAACCATGTCCTCGGGCGGCGTGCTGTCAGGGTGCGAGGCCACCGCCCGTTCGAACACATAGATGTCACGGTCCGGCATAATGTGCCGCATGTGATGGTAGGTGCGCCCATTGCCCAAACCAAGTTCGAACACCGGCCCCTCCATGTCCGCGATGACTTTCGCTGCGTGATCCAGACAGGCCCGTTGGGACACCATACGGTCGACAAAAAGGTCAAGACGGCTTTGTTGCATGATCATTTCCTTTGCTTTCGCTCTAGATGGGGCAAAAAGTGATCAAGCGGTAGCACATTTGCGCGACTTTCCCGTGTATGGACGTGTTGGATGGAATCGGGTTCACTGATTTCAAGACCTGCGCGCGAAAAAAGGACCATGAATGCCCCCGCTTCTGGAAGTGAAAAATCTGTCGATCGGTTTTGGCTCGGCCCCTCCGGTCGTGGCGGGTGTCAATTTTTCGGTCGCATGCGGGGAAACGCTGGCGCTGGTTGGCGAGAGTGGGTCCGGCAAGACGCTGACCTGTCGATCTGTCCTCCGCATACTGCCCAAAACGGCGCAATTGCGTCAGGGATCAGTGATGTTCGGTGAGGGTGAGGCGCGTACTGATCTGCTGACCCTGCCGCCCCGCCTGATCCGGGGCATTCGCGGCGACCGCATTTCGATGATCTTTCAGGAACCCATGCGATCCCTGTCGCCCCTGCACCGCATCGGCGACCAAGTGTCCGAGGTTCTGACCCTGCACCGCAACATGTCGGCGGCAGAGGCCAAGCAGGATGTGTTGGCAACATTCGAACGCGTCGGGTTCGCGGACCCCGAGCGCGCCTTCCGGGCCTATCCGTTCGAGATGTCAGGCGGGATGCGGCAACGCGCCATGATTGCCATGGCGATGGTGGCCAAGCCGGACGTGCTGATCGCGGATGAGCCAACCACTGCGCTGGACGTGACCACGCAGGCGCAGGTTCTGGGTCTGATGAAGGATTTGCAGCGCGACACGGGTATGGCGATGATCCTTGTCACCCACGATCTGGGCGTCGTCGCCAACATGGCCGACAGCGTGGTCGTGATGAACAAGGGCCACGTGATGGAAAGCGGTCCGGCCCCCGTTGTTCTGGGTGACCCGGGTCATGGATATACCCAGAAGCTGTTTGCCGCCGCCCCAATGATCCCAAAGGACCCCAAACCGGCAGAGCCTTTGCCAGCAGAGGATCTGATCCTTGAGCTGAATAATGTCTGCAAGACATACACGGTGCGTGCCGGGGGCTGGCGCGAGAAAAAGAAGGTTCATGCCTGCATCGACGTGAACCTGAAGCTGCCCCGAGGCAAGACATTGGCTGTCGTTGGCGAAAGTGGGTCGGGCAAGACGACCTGCGCCCGCATCGCGCTTGGCGCCGAGGTGCCGGATGAAGGGTCGGAAGTGCTGTTTCGTCCTGAGCTGGATGCCGATCCCATCTGCATCAACGCACTGAGCCGTTCCGACAAGGTGGCCTTTCAGCGGCAGGCACAGATGGTGTTTCAGGATCCCTATTCATCCCTGTCCCCGCGCATGCGCGTGCAGGAGGCCCTGACCGAACCGATGGAGATCCATCGCATCGGCAACAGGATGGCCCGCCGCGACAAGGCTGCAGAGATGCTGCGCTGGGTGGGACTGAACCCCGATATGCTGATGCGCTACCCGCATGCCTTTTCAGGCGGACAGCGCCAACGGTTGTCGATTGCCCGGGCGCTGACCCTTGATCCTGTGCTGCTCGTCTGTGACGAGCCGACCTCGGCCCTCGATGTGTCGGTGCAAGAGCAGATATTGAGCTTGCTGGAGCGCATACGGGACGGGATGGGGTTGAGCTATCTGTTCATCAGCCACGATCTGGCCGTTGTCGCCCGCATCGCTGACGAGGTGGCCGTGATGCGTCAGGGGGTCGTGGTTGAGCAGGCCCCGCCGGAGACGCTGTTTTACAACCCGCGGCATCCCTACACCAAGGCCTTGATCGCCGCGCAGCCCGAGCCGGATGTGCAACGTCCCATTGACTTGGCCGAGGTGTCGCGTGGCGCCGGATCGCCTGCAAGCTGGCCGGACATGTTCCGTTTCGAGGGGCTTGCGGCCCCTGACCTCATCCAGATCGAACCCGGACACAAGGTGCGCTGCCATGTCTAGAGTTTTTCGAATGCGCCGCTTGGTCGGTGTCGTTTTTGCTGGGCTGATGGCCCTGCCTGCCCTGGCCCAGCCCGTCGTGCAAGAGAGCACGTTCTGGGCGCCAGAGGTGAAGAAAGGGCAGATGGACCCGGCGGTAAACCGCATTCCGGACGTGCCCCTTGTTGTCGATCTTGAGGCCAAGGGTCGGAAATTCGGGACGCAGGGCGGCACGTTGCGCACCATGGTCACCCGCACCAAGGACGTGCGTCAGATGGTGGTCTATGGCTATGCCCGGCTGGTGGGCTATGACCACGATTACCAGCTGAAGGCCGATATCCTGCGCGATGTCGAGGTGGAAGAGGGGCGTATTTTCACCCTGCATCTGCGGCCCGGTCATCGCTGGTCGGATGGCGCGCCTTTTACCTCGGCCGATTTCGAGTACTGGTGGAAACACGTGGCCCAGAACGCGGAACTGAGCCCGAACGGTCCGCCAGAAATCATGCGCATGGGCGAAGAGATTGCCACGATGACCTTCCCCGATGAAACAACGGTGGTGGTCGAGTTTCCCGAGGCGAACCCGAACTTCCTGCAGATGCTGGCACAGGCCAGTCCGCCGTTCATCTACAGGCCCGCGCATTACCTCAAACAGTTCCACGTCGCGTTCAACACCAAGGACGCAATGGAGGAGATGATCGACGCCAAGCGCGTGCGCAGCTGGGCTCCGCTGCACAACAAGCTCGACAATATGTACAAGTTCGACAATCACGAATTGCCGACCTTGCAGCCGTGGAAACCCGCCTCGACCGGGGCGGCCATGCGGCACCTGTTTGTGCGCAACCCCTATTTCCACCGCATCGACGCGCGCGGCGTGCAGTTGCCCTATATCGACGTTGTCGAGATGGACATCGTGGGCTCGGGCCTTGTGGCGGCCAAGACCAATGCGGGCGAATCTGATTTGCAGGCCCGGGGGCTGGATTTCCGCGATGTGTCGATCTTGAAGAAGGGCGAGGCAGATGGCGCGCCCTACCGCACCTATCTGTGGTCCAATGGTGCAGCCAGCCAGATCGCCATCTATCCCAACCTGAATTTCGCTGACCCGGTGTGGCGCGAGGTCATGCGCGATGCGCGGTTCCGGCGCGCCCTGTCGCTGGGCATCGACCGACGGATGATCAACCGCGCCCTGTATTTTGGGCTGGGCAAGGAAGGGGGCATGACGGCACTGGCCAAAAGCCCGCTGTTTGATCCGGCGCTGCTGACCCAATGGGCCATCTACGACCCGGACACGGCCAACGTGATGCTGGACCAGATGGGCCTGAACCAGCGCACACCGGCAGGCATTCGCTTGCTGCCGGACGGCCGCCCGATGGAGTTTGTGATCGAAACCGCCGGAGAGCGGCAGGAGGTCGAGAACGCGCTGGCCATCATCACAGACACGTGGCGGGACATTGGCATCAAGCTGATCATGCGCCCGCTCGACCGGGACATTCTGCGCAACCGCGTCTTTTCCGGTGTAACCATGGCGTCGGTCTGGTTTGGCTGGGACAACGGGTTGCCCCAGCCAAACACGCCGCCCTCCTACCTTGCGCCAACAGATCAGGTATTCTTTGCCTGGCCTAAATGGGGTCAATATTACCAGACACATGGCGCGGCGGGTGAGCCGGTGGACCTTGAGCCAGCCAAGCGCCTGATGGCGCTCAGCAAGGCGTGGCAAAACACCGATGACCCCGAGGAACACCGATCGATTTGGCGCGAGATGCTGAAAATCCACGCTGACAACCAGTTCGGCATCGGTATCCTGAGCGAGGCCCCACAACCGGTTATCGTCTCTGACCGCCTGCGGAACGTGCCTGAACAAGGCAAATGGGCCTGGGACCCCGGCGCGCATTTCGGCGTGCACCGGATTGATGAATTCTTTTTCTCTGATGCCGAGCAGATCGCGCAGGTGAGCGAATGATGTTCATCCGTTACGCAGCCTACCGGCTGCTGACGATGGTGCTGACGTTGATCGTCGTTTCCATCCTGATCTTCATCATCATCAACCTGCCCCCCGGCGACTACCTGTCGAACCAGATTGCAGAACTGCGCGCCACCGGTCAGGCCGAAGGCGTCGCCAAGGCCGAATTTCTGCGCACCGAATACGCGCTCGACCGTCCCTTGTGGGAGCAATATCTGATCTGGGCGGGCGTGGCGCCGGGCCCGCAGGGATTTTCGGGGCTGTTACAGGGCGATTTTGGCTGGTCATTCGAATTCGATGCACCCGTGGCTGACATTGTCGGGGATGCGCTTTGGCTGACCGTTCTGGTGAACCTCGCCGCCGTCTTGTTTGTCTATCTTGTTGCCCTGCCCCTTGGCGTGCTGGCTGCTGCCCGGTCGGCCACGTGGGTGGATTACACCACCGCCTTTGTTGGGTATCTGGGCCTTGCCACGCCAAACTTCCTACTGGCGCTGATCCTGTTCTATTACGGGCACAAGTATCTGGGCCTGCCCATCGGCGGCCTGATGGCGCCAGAGTTTGAGGGCGAGCCGATGTCGCTTGCCAAGGTGCAAAGCGTGCTTGTGCACCTGATCGTGCCCACCTTTGTCATTGGGACATCAGGCGCTGCTGCGATGATGCAACGCCTGCGGGCCAACATGCTGGACGAGCTGTCGAAACCCTATGTCGAAACGGGGATGGCAAAGGGTTTGGCCCCGGCCAAGCTGCTGACTAAATACCCGCTGCGCATGGCCTTCAACCCGTTTGTGGCCGACATTGGCAACCTGCTGCCCGCCATGGTTTCGGGGTCGGTTCTGGTGTCCGTGGTGTTGGGATTACAGACCATCGGCCCCGCCTTGCTGACCGCGTTGAAGTCGCAGGACCAGTTTCTGGCCGCTTTTGTGTTGATGTTTGTGGCGCTACTCACCCTCATCGGCACGATGATTTCAGACCTGTTGCTGGTGCTGCTTGATCCACGCATCCGCTACGGCGCACGGGAAGGATAAGACCATGAGCACCCTGCCCGACGGCCGTTTCATTGATGATGCCCCATACGATCCGAACGTGGACCTGTCCGCGCCCGAACGGTCAGACATGGACGCCCCGAACTGGGTGCTGGTCTGGCGCAAGTTCCGCAAGCACCGGCTGGGCCTGATTTCAGGCATCTTCCTGCTGCTGGCTTACATGGCAATCCCCTTTGCCGGGTTCATCTCGCCCTATACGCCCAACGAGCGCAGCGCGGATCACCTGTATCACCCGCCGCAGGCCATCAAATTCTGGCATGAGGGGCAGTTTGTTGGGCCTTTTGTCTATCCCACCATCGGTTCTGCCGACCTTGAGAACTTCCAGTGGGTGTACGAGACGGACACCTCGCGCCCGATGCCGTTGCAATTCTTTTGCGAGCGGACCGAGTACAAGCTGTTCTTCCTGATCCCTGCCGATCGCCACCTGTTCTGCGCACCCGAGGGGGCGACGGTTTTTATCTTTGGCTCGGACCGGCTGGGACGTGACGTGTTTTCCCGGATTTCCTATGGCGCGCAGCTGTCGCTGACCGTGGGCCTGATTGGCATCACCGTGTCCTTTATCCTGGGCATCGGGTTCGGGGCCATCGCGGGTTATTTCGGCGGTTGGATCGACTGGGTTGTGAACCGCGCCATCGAGATTTTGCGGTCCTTGCCGGAGTTGCCCTTGTGGCTGGCCTTGTCCGCAGCCGTGCCATCGAATTGGGGGCCGGTGTCCGTCTTCTTCATCATCAGTATCATCCTTGGGCTACTAGATTGGCCGGGGTTGGCAAGGGCAGTCCGAAGTAAGTTCCTCTCGCTGAGAGAGGAGGAGTATGTACGGGCGGCAGAGATGATGGGGGCGAAGCCGTCGCGCGTCATCCGGCGGCATTTGTTGCCCAACTTCATGTCCCACCTGATTGCCTCGGCCACCTTGTCGATCCCGGCGATGATTTTGGGTGAGACCGCTTTGTCTTTCCTCGGTCTGGGTCTGCGGGCGCCTGCGGTGTCGTGGGGCGTGATGCTGAACGATGCACAGAACCTGGCGAGCATCGAGATCTATCCGTGGACGGCCATTCCGATGTTGCCGATCATCATTGTCGTTCTGGCCTTCAATTTCCTTGGCGACGGGCTGCGCGACAGTCTGGACCCCTACACCAGCTGATGCGGATTGAACGGATCAAGGCGCGGGCGGTGATGGCACCGCTGGCGGTGCCAATCACGACGGCACAAGCGTCGATCCCTGCAGCGCCCTTGGTGCTGGTCGATGTGGAGACGGATGAGGGTGTCAGCGGAAGCGCCTATATCTTTGGATATACACCCCTGATGCTGAAGCCGCTGGTGACCTTTCTCACGGATTTATCGGAGACGCTGGTGGGGTCCCCGGCCCATCCGGCGGATGTGGATCGACAGACCGCATCGCAGTTCAGGCTGCTGGGGCGGCAGGGAATGGTGGGCATGGCGCTGGCCGGTTTGGACCTTGCGTTGTGGGATGCACAGGGCAAGGCGGTGGGTCAGCCGGTCTGCGCGTTGTTCGGTGCCGCGCCGCGCCCCTTGCCGTGCTACGACAGTCAGGGCCTGTTTGTACCCGGTCGGGATGAAAGGCTGATCGAAGCATCGCTGGCGCGTGGGTTCAAGGCCATCAAGGTCAAGCTGGGTTTTCCGACAGTGGCGGAGGATGTGGCCGCGTTGCGCGTTGTGCGCGACATGATCGGGCCGGAACGGCTGTTGATGCTAGACTACAATCAGGCCTTCGCTGCGCCTGAAGCGATTGCCCGCATCCGAGCCCTTGAAGAGGCCGGGTTGGACCTGACATGGGTGGAGGAGCCCGTGCCAGCCGAAGATCTGGCGGGCTACCGATCCGTCCGTGCCGCTGTGTTCACCGCCATTCAATCGGGCGAGAACTGGTGGCATCCGGCGGATGCGGCGCGCATGGTCGGGGCCACGGATTACGCGATGCCCGACATGATCAAGATCGGCGGGCTGAGCGGCTGGTTCCGCGCCGCTGCCATCGCAGAAGCCGCGGGTGTGCCCGTCTCAAGCCATCTTTTTGTCGAAGCGTCGGCCCATGCCTTGGCCGCGACGACCAACGCGCATCTGCTGGAATGGCTGGATGTGGCGGGCGGTGTGATGACCGAACCGTACAGTGTGGAGGACGGGTGCGTGACGGCGCGCGGTCCCGGCCTTGGCATCACCTGGGACGAGGACAAGATCGCCCGACATCTGGTGCATTGACTCCGCGCACACCTGAAACAATCGATTAAATTACTGCCTAAAGTCGCCATACTCTCAACAAATTTGCCCCCTATCGCTGTGCCCAACACAAGGCGTGAGAGGGCGAAATGGACGCTTTTTATGAACTTCTGGACGGGTTTACCGGGTTCCTGTTTGACTGGAATTCGCGTCTGGCATTGCTCTATCTCTGCCTGACGGTCGCATTGGTCTATGTGATCTGGAGGGTACGTGGGCGCCCCACATCGTTCACTGCGTTCCTGCTGCCGCGCGCGGTCTATACGCACAAATCGAACCTCGTTGATATCCAGATCTTCCTGTTCAACAAGCTGCTGACGGTCTCGGGTTTCTTTGCCGCCGTGACGCTAACGCCCGTTGTCACATCGGGCCTCTTGACCATGATGCTGGACGCCACCGGCGGGGACCTCGCCCCGGCAGTGGGCGAGGGGGACTGGGGCAAGCTGGCGCTCGCTACGCTGATCATGATCCTGACGCTGGATTTCTGCAAATACTGGGCGCATCGCCTGCACCATGAAAACGCGCTACTTTGGCCGTTCCACGCCCTACACCATTCGGCAGAGGTGCTGACCCCCCTGACTGCGAACCGCAATCACCCTGTGTTCGTGGTGATCCGTCTGCTGATTTACGCTCTGATTATCGGGGCTGTTCAAGCGCTGATGCTGTTCCTGCTGATGGGTAAGATCGACGTGCTGACCATTGGCAGCGTGAATGCGGGCTACTTCCTGTTCAACGCCTTCGGGGCCAACTTGCGCCATAGCCATGTCTGGCTGAGCTATGGGCGCGTGATGGAGCATATCCTGATCTCACCGGCACAGCACCAAGTGCACCATTCCAACGACCCAAAGCATTACAACAAGAACTATGGCGAGGTGTTCGCCTTCTGGGATCTGATGTTTGGTTCGCTTTATGTACCCAAGGAGCATGAGATCCTGAGCTTTGGCCTGTCGGACGAAAACGGCGTTCCCATCGAACAACCACACCCGACCCTGCGCGCCGCCTTGCTGCACCCATTTGCCGAGGCATGGCAGACACTGACCCAGGGCACGACCGAAGATCCTGCATCGCCCCAGAACCGCGAGACTGCGCAGTGACACGTGGTCTGTCCCTTTGGTTAGATGCGCTGCGAGTGGCCGCCACCCTGATCGTGGTGTTTTCCCATGTGGCCTATGCGCGTTTCACGCGCGGGGACTACGAGTTTGTCCGCGAGTTGAATGTCGGCAGTGATGCCGTCATCGTCTTCTTTGTCATTTCTGGCCTGGTGATTGCCTTTGCTGCCGAACGGGACAAGACGTTTGGCACCTATGCGTTCAACCGAATGACACGGCTGCTGTCCGTGCTGCTGCCAGCCATCCTTTTGACCTTTGTGCTGGACCGGATGGGCCGGCCCATAGACGTATCGGCCTACCCCAACAGCTTTTACCAGCACCTGCCGCTGTGGGAGATGCTGGTGCGCGGTCTCACTATGTCGAACGAATGGGGCCTGTTCGAGCGGGTCCGGCTGGGCACGAACGGCCCGTTGTGGTCGCTGAGCTATGAGGCGGCGTATTACGTGCTGTTTGGCGTCGCGGTGTTTTGCACGGGCGCGCGGCGGCTTGTGTTGCTGGCCGCGCTTGGCGTTGTCTTTGGCCCGCGCATCCTGCTGCTGATGCCCGCGTGGTTGATGGGCGTTGCCGTCTGGCACTACGTCAAATCCGGTCGTGCGGCACAGATGACAGAGGGTGTTGCGCGCAGTCTCGCGTGGGGCGGCCCCTTGGCATATGTCTTGTGTCAGGCCTTCAACGTCCCGGATATGCTGGCGCAAGCCACGGCAGAGGCATTTGCACCCGCGCACTATCGCTACATTCTGGTCTTTTCGGACGAGTTCGTCTGGAATGGCATGATCGGCTTGATGACTGCACTCCACGTCATTGGAATGGCGCGTCTGGCACAGAATTACCGCGGCGCGCACCCGCATCTGCGCTGGTGGGCCGGGGCAAGCTTTTCGATCTATGTGGTGCACTATCCCGTGCTGCACCTGATCGACGCCGCATTCCCAGCCGAGACAGTGTCGCGCGATGCGCTGTTGTTCTTTGGGTCCGTCGCCGCCGGTCTGGTGTTTGCGCAGGTCTTTGAACGCCCAATTGGGGCGATCCGCAACGCGGTGCGCGGCATTGCAGCGCGGTCACACATTACCGGTCGTCGGCAAAGTCAGCCGCATCCTCAAGCAACTCTTCTTCCAGAGACGCCTGCGCAGCAGCGGTAATCGCCTTGCGGTCTTCTTCGCCAAGCTCATCCGCCTTCTGCCCCTCCGCAAGGCGCACCGTCACCTCGCGGTGGGCAAACTTGATACCTTCACGTTCAAAGAGTGCGCGGATTTCTTCATAGACCTTCTTGCGCACCAGCCACTGATCCCCCGGCTTGGTCATGAACTTGACGCGGATGATCATGGCGCTGTCCTGCATCTCGATCACACCCTGAGACTTCAGGGGTTGGATGAAGTTATCGCCGATGACCGGATCATCCAGTAGCGCGATCCCTAGGTTCTTGATCAGTTTGCGCACCTTTTCCACATCGGTGTCATAGGTCACGCGCAAAGGCAGCTTCATAATCACCCAGTCACGGGAATAGTTCGTCAGCACCTGAATTTCGCCGAAGGGGATGGTGTGCAGTGCGCCCAGGTGATGGCGCAGTTGGAAGCTGCGAACGCTAATGCTTTCCACCGTCCCCTTGACCCCACCCACGTCGATGTATTCGCCCTTGCGGAAGGCATCGTCGAACAGGAAAAACGCACCAGAGAAAATGTCGCGCACCAGCGATTGCGAGCCAAAGCCAACGGCCACCCCCACGATACCGGCACCGGCAAAGAGCGGGCCGACATTCACCCCCATCTCCATCAACATGATCAGAAGACCGGTCAGGACAATGACGATCAGCACGAAGTTGCGGAACAGCGGCAGGAGCGTGGCCAAACGCGAGGCGGACGAGCCGCCGCCCTCGTCCCCCAGTTCGACCTCTTGCACATCGCCCTGTTCTTCCCGGATCTTGTTGTCGATCCAGATGCGGAATGCGTTGTAAGCAATGTAGCCAATGAACAGGATCACGATGATGTCGAGCAGCCGATCGGTCCAGCTGTCGCCCATCATGGGCGCTTCGGGGCTCCAGATCGTGACGAAGGCATAGATGCCGGCGACAAAAGCGAGGATGCCTGCAATCCTTTGCGCCAGATCTTCGAATGTGCTGATCCGAGGACCCGTCACAACAGGCGGGAGCGCCGGATCGGGGTCCGGATCGGCCTCTGTTGCCACGTTGTGCTCTCTAACAAGGCGCGCGCGGGCAAAGCTGCGTTCGATAAAGAAATTGATGACCCCGTAGACCACGATGATTGTCGTCAGGATGCCCCAGGCCGCCGCAAGCAACGGCACGCCCAGCGGGTCGCCAATGACCAGGTGATAGGTCTGTTCCCCCCACGCAAACAGGAAATAGAACACCGCCAGCGGCGCCCATGCCCGCGCGAGCGTGCGCAGAACCCATGTCGAATCCGACGGTGCCTTGCCGTTCAGGATCGCCCCGGTGATCGCGCGACCGTTGGCAATCACCAACATAATGTTCAGGAACATCACCAACAGGCTGAGCAGAGAGAAGAGGAAAACGTAGACCTCGTTGTTCAGGCCTAACTCCTCGATCCAGACTCCGAAGAGGATGGCAAAGAAGCCGAAGGCCGCGACCCCGGACAGCCAAAGATGCAGTTTGCGCGCATCGCCGTCGCTGAACAGCGGGATGCGATATTGCGGCAGGTATGGCGACAGGATCATCCGCCACAGCCCGGCCACAACACGGGCAAGGAAGTACCCGATATTGATCAAGGTCACCGTGAACTGCATGGCCGGATCTTCCAGGGGGCCAAAGATGATGGCGCCAAGCAGATAGGCCACAGCCATGGAGACCAGCGTGCCCACCACCCCCATGAAGAAGCGAAACACGAGGAATGGCATCTTTTCGACATAGCCGTCCGGCGCGTCATGGATGCGGGCCACCACGAAGCGTTTCGCGATGCGTTTCCCGAACACTTGCGCCTCGAACACCATACCCACTGCGAACAGTGCCATGCTGATCAGAAGGGCCTGCACATAGGCAAAAATCGTGCCATCCGGGCTGGTTGCGCGCAGGATGTATGCGACCTCGTTGAACGCCACTGGCAGGTTCAAAAGCCGGTCCACCAAAGCCGTTCGGAAGGCAACCGCGTCGTCTTGGATCGCCATAAGCGTGGTGCCGCTGCCGGGCGCATCGCTGTCTGTGGATGGGGTTCCGGTCTGGGTGATCACGCGGCCATCGCTGTCGATGACAATAACGTTGACGCCATTCTGCGCGGCGCTTTCCATTATATCTGTGATGTCACCCGGGGCCGTTTCGGCAGTGCCAGCGCCGGGCAACAGACTGCCCAAACCCTGGGCATGCGACAAAGCCGGAAACAGGAGCGCGATGCTAATCAGGATGGGCAGCAAGAGGCGGAAAAGGGAGTGTGTCATATGCGATGTCGCAGAACTTTCAGATTTCAACGACGCTACGCGACCGCAGGTGCAATGACAATTGCGTCTACCAGGACGTGAACTTCCGCGATCTGTCCGGTAAGCGCTGATTTTACAAAGCGTTCCATTTTTGCGATAGCGCGGGCAGAGGTGTTATCCTGACCGGCTGTTGCTATCTTGGGGAACGCAAACTCTGTGCTATACGCGCCAGAGGGATTCTCTGAGCGTCAAGGATGGTGACGTCCGTGAGGAGACGGGGAAAAGAAGACGACGATGACCCATTCCACTCCTGTTTCGCCAACTGCGGTTGGTGCCCGCCCGGGTCGCGTTGTGCTGTACAGCCACGATACGTTTGGCTTGGGCCATCTGCGGCGCAGCCGTGCGCTTGCATCGGCGCTGACCGAGTCCGGTGTCGCTGAAAGCGCCATCATTCTCACCGGCAGCCCTGTTGCCGGGCGTTTCACATTCCCTCCTGCCGTGGATCACGTCCGCCTGCCCGGTGTGAAGAAACTGGCCGATGGCAACTATATCAGCCAGACCGAAGGCATGGATATCGAGGCGACGACGGCGCTGCGATCTGCATTGATCGATTCAACCATTGACCAATACGAACCTGACCTGCTGATCGTCGACAAAGAGCCGACCGGCTTTCGAGGTGAACTGCTCGACACCCTCAAGCGTCTGCGCGAAGGCAGCAAGACCCGCATCGTTTTGGGTCTGCGTGACGTGCTGGACGAGCCGGACGTGCTGGCCGCCGAATGGGCCCGCAAGGGCGCCGTCGAGGCCACTGAGTCCTTCTATGATGAAGTATGGGTCTACGGCGTGCGCTCGGTCTATGACCCGACCCAAGGCCTGCCTTTGTCGCCCGATGTCCGCAATAGGACGGTCTGGACCGGCTACTTGCGGCGCAGCATCGTGGATGCCGCTGAAGTGCCAGATACGCCATACATCCTTATCACACCCGGTGGTGGTGGCGATGGGGCGGCCATGGTTGATCTTGTCCTGTCGGCATATGAACAGGACCCTGATCTGCATCCCCACGCGGTTCTGGTCTATGGCCCATTCTTGTCCGGCGAGGTGCGCGAACGGTTCGAAACGCGCGTCGAAGCGCTTGGCGGTCGCGTCACCTCAACCGGGTTCGACAGCAAGATCGAACCGCTCTTTGCAGGGGCCGAAGGCGTGATTAGCATGGGCGGCTATAACACATTCTGCGAACTTCTGTCCTTTGATCAACGCGCCGTCATCGTACCCCGTACGAAACCACGCCTTGAACAGTGGATCCGCGCCCATCGGGCTGAGGAACTTGGGCTGGTCCGCAACCTGGATCGCTTCCGCGAAGGGTTGACCACCGATGCAATGGTTGCGGCCATCCGCGCCCTGCCTCACCAGAAACGCCCGTCCGAGGCGGGGGCCGATGGCCTTCTGGATGGTTTGGACGTGGTCAATGCGCGCGCGCAGGCCCTTATGCAGCATTCGTTGACCGACGCCGCAGAATGACATCCAGATCGCCCCGCTTGGCCATAGCCGTCAAAGGCTGGCCGCGCCTGTCCGAGACCTTTATCGCGCAGGAACTGGTAGCGTTGGAGGAGGCCGGGATTGATTTTGCCATATGGTCGCTGCGCCATCCGACGGACACCAAAACCCACCCGTTGCACGATCAGCTCAAAGCCGAGGTTCGCTATCTGCCGGAATACCTGGGCGATGAATCTGTCCGCGTACTGCGCGGTCTGTTTTCAGTCATGGGGCATCGCACGTTCTGGCCAGCTTTGCGTCAGTTTCTGCGCGATTTTTCACGCGACAGAACCAGAAACCGCATACGTCGATTTGGACAAGCTTGCGTTATGGCGCGAGAATTACCCGCTGGCACTTCAGCCCTCTATGCCCATTTTCTGCACACACCATCGTCAGTCGCACGTTACACTGCGATGCTCAGGGGTGTGCCATGGTCTTTTCAGCCCATGCCAAGGACATCTGGACCTCACCGGAATGGGAACTGCGGGACAAGCTGAATACTGCAACGGCGGGTGCCGCTTTTGGGGCCACCTGCACTGCATTCGGAGCCGAGCACTTGAACGGCCTGTCCACAGATACGCCGATTGATCTTGTCTATCATGGTCTGGACCTGTCACGTTTTCCGCCCGCTCCCGACCAACCGGTGCGCCAGCTTTCCGATCCGTTTCATATGCTGTCTGTGGGCCGCCTGGTCGAGAAAAAAGGGTTTACCCGCCTGCTGGACGCGGTCGCGCTGCTGCCTCCAGACGTTGATTGGCATTGGACCCATATCGGAGGTGGTGCCCTGAAACAGGTATTGCAGGACCAAGCCACGCAGTCCGGCCTTTCGGACCGCATCACCTGGCGCGGTGCATGCGACCAACCAGAGGTAATTGCAGCAATGCAAGCCGCTGATTTGTTTGTATTGCCCAGCCGGGTCGCCGCCGACGGTGACCGCGATGGTCTGCCCAACGTCCTGATGGAAGCCGCCAGTCAGAAACTGCCAATACTGAGCACGGCCGTCTCGGCCATACCCGAGTTCATCGACAATGGTGTGCACGGTATCCTGAGTGACGACGATCCGGCGGAACTGGCCGACGCAATGATGCGTGTCGCACGCAACCCCGCACTGGGCGCGACTATGGCTGATGCCGCCCATACCCGCCTGCATACGGATTTCACCATGCAACCGGGTATTGCGCATCTGGCACGGCGGTTGCGCGCCATCATGGACGCTGCGTGACCGTCGCTTTCTACGCTCCGCTCAAGGCACCGGATCATCCGATGCCATCCGGTGACCGGACCATGGCCCGCGCGCTGATAAAGGCACTGGACCATGCCGGATTGGCAATGACTGTCGCATCTGACTTGCGCATTTATGACCGCGCGGGTGACGCGGCTTTGCAGAAGGAACTGATCGGGCAGGCAAAGAAAGAAGTTGCGCGCCTTCTGTCTGCGCCCGCGGCCGGAACATGGCAATGCTGGCTTACCTATCACAACTACTACAAGGCCCCGGACTTGATCGGGCCACCGGTCGCCCGCGCCCTGAACATTCCCTATGTACAGGTCGAAAGCACGCGCGCGCGCAAACGTCTGTCCGGGCCATGGGCCCGCTTTGCCGAAGCCGCAGAGGCGGCCAGTGACCAGGCGCACACCATCTTCTACGTGACAGCGCGTGATGCCGAAACGCTGCGCCGCGATGCGCCCGCTGGTCAGGTTCTAACCCATCTGCGTCCGTTCCTTGATCGCGCAGAGTTGCCCAGACAGTCGGACTATTCCGGTGCCATGCTAAGTGTCGGGATGATGCGGGCCGGGGACAAGCTGGGGTCCTACAAGCTGATCGCTGACACGCTGGCGCTGCTCAACCCCGCACTGGAGTGGCAATTGGACATCGCAGGCAGCGGCCCAGCGGAGGCAGAGGTCACGACCTTGATGGCCCCGTTCGGCGCGCGGGTCCGCATGCTGGGTGCTTTGCCTGCAGGTGAACTTCAGCACTGTTATGAAAGAGCATGCCTGTTGTTCTGGCCAGGTGTGAACGAGGCATTCGGCTACGCCTATCTTGAGGCGCAGGCGGCAGGATTGCCCGTTGTGGCTCAGGACCGCCCCGGGGTGCGCGACGTTGTCGCCGGGATGCAGCCTGCCGTGGCCGACGGGCCGCATGCCATGGCCGCACGTTTGACCGATATGCTGACCAATCGCGCCCTGGTCGAAGACTTGGGCGCTCAGGCCCGCGCTCAAATTGCCCAACACCATCTGCTGCCCGCTGCCGCTGGAACACTGCGCACAGCAATCGAGGGCATGATATGATCACTCTTGCCTTATTGCGTCACGGACACACCGCATGGAACCGTGAGGGCCGCTTGCAGGGGCGCAGCGACATTCCCCTTGATGACACGGCACGCCGCGACCTGGCCGGGTTCCGACTGCCCGATGATTTCAAGGACGCCGATCTGGTGTCGAGCCCACTGGCCCGCGCCACGGAAACCGCCGCTTTGGTGGCAGGGCGTGCGCCACGTGTCGAACCTTGTTTGATCGAAATGAACTGGGGCGACTGGGAAGGGCGCTATGGCACGGAGCTGTCCGCCGACGCGACCAGCGGATTTCGCCATATCGAAGATTGGGGATGGCACTATTGCCCATCGGGCGGTGAAAGCCCGGACAGTCTGCGGGCACGTTTGCAGCCATGGCTGAACACACTGACCCGGGACACCGTGGCCGTCTGCCATATCGGCACGATGCGCGTATTGATGGCGATGGCCACCGGCTGGGATTTTGACGGACCCGCGCCATTTCGGATCAAGCGCAATCGCTTGTTTATCCTCCAAGTCGACAAGGGAGCACTGACCCTGATGCCCGACGTCCCACGGTTGGAGGCGCGCTGATGCAAGTCACGATTGTTGCCACGCATTTGCTGGGAACCGGGCATCTAGCGCGTGCGCTGACCCTTGGCCGCGCTTTTGTTGCGGCGGGTAATGCGGTGACGGTTATCAGCGGAGGTAAACCCGTTCCGCATTTCGACAGCACTGGCCTGACCCTTGTGCAATTGCCGCCGTTGCAGTCGAACGGCACTGATTTCTCGACGCTTCTGACCGACACAGGTGAGATCGCCAGCGAGGCGTATCTGGTCGCGCGACAGTCGGCACTTGTTGATCACGTCGCGCAACAGAAGCCCGACGTGTTGATCACCGAACTGTTCCCGTTTGGCCGCCGCATACTGAAGGCTGAGTTCCAAGCTTTGCTTGAAACTGCAGATGGCTTGCCGTCGCGCCCCCTGGTCCTGTCATCCATTCGCGACATCCTCGCGCCACCGTCCAAGCCAGCCAAAGTCGCTTTTGCCGACCAGCTTGTGAACCACTTTTATGACGCCGTTCTGGTTCACTCTGACCCCGAAGTTGTGCCACTGGACACAAGCTGGCCCGTGTCGGACATGCTGCGGACCAAACTGCGCTACACTGGTTTTGTTGCGCCCCAAGCACCCGATGTAAACGCGCCTCGTCACAACGAAATCCTTGTCAGCGCAGGTGGCGGTGCCGTTGGAGACACAGTCTTTGAGGCTGCATGCGACGCAGCGACACTGGATGCCGCGCGTCTGTGGCGTTTCCTCGTTGGTGGCGATGATGCTCGCCGCGCGCATTGGGCAAACCGCGCGCCCGCCAACGTGACGGTCGAAGGTCCACGCCCCGACTTTCGCAACCTGCTTGTGGGCGCGACTGCGTCGGTGTCGATGTGTGGGTACAACACGGCCCTCGATGTCCTCCAGACTGGCGTTCGGGCTGTGTTTGTCCCGTTTGACGATGGCGGTGAAGTCGAACAAGGGTTACGCGCAGATGCCCTGACCACCTTGCCTGCGGTGTCCGTGTTGCGACAGACCGACCTGTCCGGACCGACCTTGGCAGATGCCATCAACAAGTTGATGCAACAGGACCGGCGCGACCCTCGAACAACCGGAATGGACGGCGCAAGCGCAAGCGTGGACATCGTGCGTAGCCTATTTGCAGAGGCATCACATGCAGATTGACTGGACCCCCCTGCGCACGGAATTAGCCGCATGCCGCCGCGACGGATTACCCGTCCCATTCTGGTGGCGGGACGATGATGCGATTGCCCTCACAGCAGAGTTGGAGCAACTTGCAACGCTGGCTCAAGCCACTGAATTACCTGTCCATTTGGCGATCATACCGGCCCATGCGACCGCTGAACTGGCGGGATGCGTGGATGGAAAGCAATTGATCCCGGTCGTTCATGGATGGGCGCATCGGGATCATAGCGGGCCTGATGAAAAGAAGAACGAGTTCCTGACCGATCGGCCAGACATGGCCGACGACAGCGCACTTGGACTGGCCCGCATGCGCGACCTGTTTGGCACGCAGTTGCGGCACATGTTCGTGCCACCGTGGAACCGGGTTCATCCGGCACTGCTCCCCAAACTGCGTGATCAAGGGTTCGATGCCATATCCACATTCGGGCCACGCAAAAGCGTTAATGCAGTGCCGGGGCTGATCCAGATCAATACCCATATCGACCCAATATGGTGGAAAGGCACGCGCGACCTCATCGCGCCTGAAACGCTTGTCGCAACGGCGGCGACACATTTGACCGCACGGCGACAAAGCACTGAAGATGCACGGGAACCTTTCGGCCTTTTGACCCATCACCTTGTTCACACTCCTGCGATCTGGGCTTTTACCGAGAGCTTTGTAAACGAAATGCTGTCTGGCGGTGCAACGCCGTGGACGATGGAGACAACGACATGAGCAGACTGGAATCGATGCGGCGGCGGTTGAGCGCGCAGATCGATGGGATCAACTGGGCGGCAAAAAAGATCGCGCATCTTGATGGCGACGTATTGGAAATGGGGTTGGGCAATGGCCGGACCTACGATCACTTGCGCCAGGAATTGCCCGATCGCCGCATCTGGGTGATCGACCGGATGCTGAAATGCCACCCAAGCTGCGTTCCGCCGACCGAGGATTTTCTGGAAGGCGAGGCAGAAGCCATGCTAACCCGATTGGCCAGCAAAGGGCGTAAGATGGCGCTCGCGCATTACGATTTTGGCTACGGCATCAAGGAAAAGGATGTTGAAGAGGGGATGCGCCTGAGCCCCCTGATCGCAGCACTCATGCAACCTGGCGGTCTGATCCTGTCTCAACAACCGCTTGTTGGCCTTGAACAGGTCTGCGGGCCAGACACAATTGCCCCGGATCGATACCTTTTCTACCGTGCCGTGTAGTCTCAGGGCGATTTGATCACGATTCCGCTCGCTCCTGTTGTCAGCCACGGACAAGGCCTTTTAAGGTCACAGTGATTCAAGGCCGCGCCAAAAGCGGTCGGGACCAACGGGAGTATCAAATGAAGATGTTCAAGACGGTCGCTCTGGCCGCCACAACAATCGTGTCGGCGACAGCCACCCTTGCAGCCCCCCTCAAACTGACGCCAGCCGATCCGCAACCATCTGGTCTGAACCAGGGGCTTGCGGTGAAATATTACTTTGACAGCGTGCGCACACTCAGCGAAGCCGAACGCGCTTATTCCAAAGCAAAGCCCGGCAAACCATTGGCTGGTTTAGACTATCGCGACACGGCTGAAGGTGATGAAACCTTGACCTCAGGCAAGGCGCACAAGGTTGTTGCCGTGATCGAGGGATATGTACGCTTTGATGAGCCGGGTACGTACAAAATCGACTTCATGAGCAATGACGGATTACAGATGAAGATCGGTGGCGCGGAAGTTGTCTATTTTGACGGCGTACATGGGTGCGACCCCAGCGAACAGGTTGAAGCTGTTGTACCGGAAGCAGGCTGGTACGCATTGGAAGCGCTCTATTTCCAGCGCAAGGGCACAGCATGTCTTTTGATGCGCGCCGGAATCGGAACACCTGAATGGATGGAAGACGAGTCCTTCGGCTACAATTGACGGTCTGGTGCCCAGCAGTCGCAGTGGCACCATCGCAGTGATGCGGACGCTTTCCTGTTTTTTGGGAACGCATGAAAAGGACCGGAGTGCCAGCGCCGTGGCGGTTGTCCGCACGGGCGAAAGCACTCCGTATGCGAATGTCGGGTCGGTGGCTGGCGTTACGTTCTAAACCGGCTCAGCCCATGCCCGTAATTCGCCGCTGCACCACCCATGTGACTGGGAAGGCCGCGACGAAGCCGATGGCGGCCGCAATCAAGATGGGTCCGACTGTGCCATAACCCAGCGACAACGCCGCGATAACACCGGAACCGGCCATCGTTGCGCCGATGAAAATGTGCAGGAAAAAGAACAGCATGAACCGCTGCATAAGGGGCCTCCGTTACTTGTCTGCGCAGAATGTGCCCGGGTTTGCCAGAAGGCGCATTGATGTCGGTCAAAACGACGGGGCGATTTGAACGGAACACAACGTTCAGTAAGCGGAGAACCCTTATGGTGGCGGCGACAGGGCAAAGAACGCCCTTCGCGAATGTGGAGATAGTGAGTGGGGTGGTGTTCAGACAACGAAAAGGCGCCAGGTGCGCGAACCGAAATCCGTGCCGTGCCCGAGGGCACACCCTGACGCCTCGTTGAACCTCATCATCCCCCCAGAGGGCGACATGTTGGCCCAGCTTGCTCGTGGCGTTACCGCCGTTCGCCGAGACTGCCTGACCGAAGTCAAACCGCCTCTCGCATCGACCCTGCTGACACCGCCCTTTCGTCACACCCCTTTCAGGGCCACACGATCCGACCTGCATCCGGTTGCCCGTTGATGTCCAAGCTAAACCTTGCGGTCCGTCCTGATCATCCCGTTGCCTCCGGGGCATTTGCGTCCACCGCGTCGTTCAAGGAACTCTGCGCCGGTAAAGAGAGGTTGGGCCAGGATGGGTGAGTCGTGCAAAGGAAAAATGACGGTTTGGCGAAATTTCTTGGGGATAAGCTGTTGATATCGCTTGTGGATTTCTTGTGGAGAAGCTGGGGATAAGGCGGGAATGTATAGGGGTGGTAGGGGGTTAGATTGGGTCAGGATTGGTGTCGTAGGGCGGGGTTTCGACACACCGGCGCCGTTGGAGTTCAAACACCGTTAACCATGACCCGCGCATGATTACCCATGCCAAATTACCGCCGACCCAAGATCACCGGAGCGTCCATCTTCTTCACCGTCGCCTTGGCGCAGCGTGGTCGGACGGTTTTGGTAGATGAGATTGATGCATTGCGCGACGCCGTGCGAAGCACCAAGGCCGAACGTCCATTTCATATTGATGCGTGGGTGGTGTTGCCAGACCATTTGCATTGCGTTTGGACGTTGCCCGTCGGAGACCGGGACTATTCAACGCGGTGGAGCGCGATCAAGGCGCGGTTTACGCGAACCGTTCGCGACAACGGTAGGGTGGGTTTTCAACCCACCCATGCGAAGCGTTTGGGACATGCGGTGGGGTGGAACCCCACCCTACGACGTTCGGCAAGCAAGATCGCGAAGGGGGATGCGGGGGTTTGGCAACGGAGATTTTGGGAGCACCATATCCGCGATGAGGCCGATTACATCGCCCATGTGCGGTATTGTTGGTTGAACCCGGTGAAGCATGGGTTTGTGGAACGGCCCGCGGATTGGGCGTATTCGAGTGTGCATTGGGATGCGCGGTTTCGGGTGGGGATGGATTTGGTTTTGTAGGGTGGGGTTTCAACCCTCCGGTTCCGTTGGTTCAACAGAGGGCGAGAAACCGCACCCTAGTTAGGTTGTTCGAACAAGTTGTCTTGATCATCTGAACTTTCGATAACGGAATAAACCTTCGTTATCAGCTCTTCATTTTCAAGTAGATTTCCTCGTGCATCGTACACGTTCCGAACCAAAATTCTGACTCGTAAGGCGTCACCGGGCTTTATTGGAAACGCGCCAGACCGGAACTCTTCCAACCACTCATCGTCAACGATCTTGTAGCTAGGGTCAGGATTCATAACCAATAGATTACGGTCGCTGCGAGAGCGATTGCGGACAGGAAGACCTTGGGGCACCTGTCGTAGCGTGTCGCCACCCGCCGCCAGTCCTTGAGCCTGCCGAACATGATCTCAATCCGGTTACGCCGTTTGTATCGGCGTTTGTCGTACTTCACGGTAGTCTTGCGTTGCTTTCGACCCGGGATGCAGGCGCGTATGCCTTTGTCTTTTAACGCATCTCGGAACCAGTCGGCGTCATAGCCGCGATCACCGAGCAGCCAGTCCACATTTGGTACGCTGTTCAGTAGCGCTCGCGCGCCGATGTAGTCACTGACTTGACCAGCGGTGACAAAAAGGCTGAGCGGCCGCCCTTGGCTGTCACAGATAGCATGCAGTTTGGTGTTCATGCCGCCCTTGGTTCGACCAATCAGGCGGCCACGCCCCCCTTTTTCGCGGCCATGCTGGTCGCGGTACGGTGTGCTTTCAGATAGGTCGCATCAATCATCACGGTCTTTTCCTCGCCGTGTTCGGCAGCCAGGCCGACCATCATCTGGGCGAAGATACCTTTCTCGCTCCAACGTTTCCACCGGCTGTAGAGCGTCTTGTGCGGCCCGGAGGCCTCAGGCGCATCTCGCCATCGTAACCCATTGCGGTTGATGAAGATAATCCCGCTCAACACCCTTTTGTCATCGACCCGTGGCCTGCCGTGCGACTTCGGGAAGAAAGGGGAAAGCTTGGTCATCTGCTCGTCGCTCAGCCAGAAAAGGTCGCTCATGTCACCGCTCCGTTTTCCAAGCCGTGAATCATGCAGCGCACTGAAAATCAATGCATCCTGACCCTAGTGACTTTAAGTCAGCTTCTTTAAGCGCTTCGTCAGGCACATCCTCCAAAACACTCCGAATGAAAATCTTTAAACTAGGTTTCTCGAGATCCTCAACGATAAGTGCCGTTGATAACTGTGGATGAATTGATTGCAGCAGTACTCGATCAAGCTGTTCCATTGATCGGATTAGCTCGGCTGCTATCTCAAATGCGTGGGCTGCAGAGTTATTTCGCTCAGCATATTTAATCTTTAGGATAATATCTGCGTCGGCTGTTGGCGCATCATCTGTTACTGCAACACTCAAAATCATTACCTTCAATTTCGCCCTGAAGTTGAGATATGTATGTCACTGGCTCTCAGCACTGTCGAGTACCTCATAGAACAAAATAGTTTAACAACAGATGGATTTACTGCAGTCTCAGATTTCTCTCTGACAATATCCAAACGAGACTGGGGCTTTTCTCGCCCGTTCCCCGACAATGTGGCGAGGTGCCGCTCCCGCGATCCTTTGCGGTTTACAAAACCCTACGGCGCACAGTCACACAAAAATGACAATCCGGAGTTGACGCCGGGACTGTCATTCACCCCATCCATCTTGGACGGGCTGACACGCTATAAGCTGCAACTGGGTGCCGCTACGCGCATCGCTGCGCGATACGACTTTCGCGCACTGGCATTCCTCAGCGCCCAAAATGGTCGGCTTTAGCCGTCCATTTTGAGTGCGCTGATGAATGCCTCCTGCGGAATATCAACCTTTCCAAACTGGCGCATCTTCTTCTTCCCGGCCTTCTGCTTGTCCAGCAGCTTCCGCTTCCGCGTCGCGTCCCCGCCGTAGCATTTCGCCGTCACGTCCTTGCGCATGGCGGAGAGAGTCTCGCGCGCGATGACCTTGCCGCCGATCGCCGCCTGGATCGGGATTTTGAACATGTGACGGGGGATCAGGTCTTTGAGTTTTTCGACCATGGCGCGCCCGCGCATCTCGGCCCGGTCGCGGTGGACCATGATCGACAGGGCATCCACCGGCTCGTCATTCACGAGGATCGACATTTTGACCAGATTGTCCTCGCGGTAACCCGTCAGCTGGTAGTCGAAGGACGCATAGCCCTTGGTCACCGATTTCAAGCGATCATAGAAGTCGAACACCACCTCGTTCAGCGGCAGGTCATAGACGACCATGGCGCGGGAGCCGGCGTATGTGAGGTCTTCTTGTATCCCGCGCCGGTCCTGGCATAGCTTCAGCACATCGCCGAGGTAGTCGTCGGGCACAAGGATCGTCGCTTTGATCCGCGGCTCTTCCATGTGGTCCACGATGGACAGGTCGGGCATGTCGGCGGGGTTGTGCAGCTCCATCATCGTGCCGTCGCGCATGTGGACATGGTAGATGACCGATGGGGCCGTGGTGATCAGTTCGATGTTATATTCGCGCTCGATCCGGTCGCGGATCACTTCGAGGTGCAGGAGCCCGAGGAACCCGCAGCGGAAGCCGAAGCCGAGGGCGGCGGAGGTTTCCATTTCGAAAGAGAAGGAGGCGTCGTTGAGGGCGAGTTTGTCGATGGCATCGCGGAGGTCTTCGAATTCGGCGCTGTCCACGGGGAAGAGACCGCAGAAGACAACCGGTTGGGCGGGTTTGAAGCCCGGCAGCGGTTCAACCTCTTTGCGTTCGTGGGTGATCGTGTCGCCGACGCGGGTGTCGCGGACCTGTTTGATGGAGGCGGTGAGGAAGCCAATCTCGCCCGGGCCGAGGCTGTCCACCATCTCCATCTGCGGGCGGAAGACGCCGACGCGGTCCACGTGGTGGACGGTTTTGTTGGACAGGAACTTGATCCTTTCGCCCTTCTTGAGCCGCCCGTCGATGACGCGGATCAGGACGATGACGCCAAGGTAGCTGTCGTACCACGAGTCCACCAGCATGGCCTTGAGGTCGGCGTCGGGGTTGCCCTTGGGCGCGGGGAGTTCGGTGACGATGGCCTCCAGCGTCTCCATGATCCCCTCGCCCGTCTTGGCGGACACGGCGATGGCGCCCGAAGCGTCGATGCCGATGACGTCTTCGACCTGTTCGGCGACGCGGTCGATGTCACTGGCGGGCAGGTCGATCTTGTTGAAGACCGGCACGATTTCATGGTCAGCGTCGATGGCCTGGTAGACATTGGCGAGCGTCTGCGCCTCGACCCCTTGCGTTGAGTCCACGACCAGAAGCGACCCTTCGACGGCGCGCATGGAGCGGCTGACCTCGTAGGCGAAGTCCACGTGGCCGGGAGTGTCGATGAGGTTCAGGACATAGTGCTCGCCATCCTTGGCGGTGTAGTCGATGCGGACGGTGTTGGCCTTGATCGTGATGCCCCGCTCGCGTTCGATATCCATGCTGTCGAGCAGCTGTTCCTTCATGTCCCGGTCGGCCACGGTGTTGGTGGACTGGATGAGCCGGTCGGCGAGGGTCGATTTCCCATGGTCGATATGCGCGACGATGGAGAAATTGCGGATATGTGAGAGCGGTGTCATGGTTGGGATATGTAAGGGTTTTGGGGGTTGGTCAATGGGGGTGGTGTCGCAGGTGTGAGTGAGGAAATTTTTTTTGGCGCAAACCAATCTAAAGTATGGTTTGAAAATGTGACCCCCGAAATGCGGGGCGTGGTAGCCTGTCGAGCGGGCTTGCGGGTGATACCCACAGTAACCGCGTTCGAACACCCCCGCAAAGACATCATTGCGCTATCAATGCTGCGAGCGGCCCTTACCACGCTGTGCCGAAGCCGCGGCGGAGCCAACGAAACAGATCAGCTCCCGTCAAATACTTTCATTTCTAATTATGTCACTTTGGCTGCACAGTGGCCGACCGAAGTGGCTGCTCGATCGGATTACTCCGCCCCAGAAAGAGTATCCGCCGAAGCGGTAAATGATCTGCTTTATGCGTTTGGCGGAGTTCCTTACTCTTTCGATCAACCTGGAACAGCAGCAAATGCGGTAGTGAAATTCGCCAAATTAGCGACGGCCTCAAGTGAACTAGTCGATGCAGTGTCATACGACGCTAAAGTATCCAAAGATCTCGCTGTTTAGCATTCCACTCTGGCGAAGAACTCAACCTCCAGGAGACTTGCTCAAGGTAAATAAACTGTGGCTAAATTTCCTGCAAAGTAACCCCAGTTGGGCATTTTGGTATCGGTGGTATTGCGAGATTTTAGATGGCTCATTTGACGATTGGTTTTTCGCCGTCGAGATTTCCAAAATCAATGAACAATCATGGAAAGGCAGGGACGCAGTCGCCAAGATTGCTGAGGCGATCCGGGAGATTGAGGCCAGACGGACGCTAGGTCCTCACATCAGAGCAATGCGAAGTGCTGAGGCACACGTTGCACATGAATCTCTCATACCTCCCCGTGGCCACAACAACCCGCCAGAATTGATTAACGAGCCGCAACTGGTCGAGGGTGTCGAAATCGTTTGGACTGCCCTGGACACCCTCGAACAAGAATCTGAGGCAGAGACGCCGGATAAAGGCAAGGCGCTGCGGGCATTGGTGATTGTTCGAGACTGGTTTTTTGCCGCTTGCGCTTATGTCGGACGCAAGGCTGACCTGATGATCGACACGACGATCAAATGGGGAGTTCCCGTTTTGGGCAGTGGCTATTTAGCGACGCATCCCGAAAAATTGCAAAAGATCATAGAGCTTGCCGAAATCTGGTTGAAGCCCTGAGGGCCGCGCCCGAGCCTGGGCGGGCGCATGCAACCTTGCGGCGACGCAATGCACTGGATGTGCGCAAATCATAGGTTCGGAGCGAGGCGTCCCCAATGCGCCCTCCCGGGGGGAGGGTCGGGCGCGGCCCGGCGGTACCGCCAGGCGGGACGGTTCGAACGGAGATGTTTTACCTTAATTTCGTCTGCGCAGTAAAAGGCCCCGTGTCGGCAGGCCCTGGGCTGTCGATCCAACCTTTGTGCTGCAGCACTTTATGGCCGCCAAGTACATCTTCCGGTTCACCGAAGCACCAAGACCAGCCAAATCGACAGGCCGTGGGAGGGCCTGCCGATGCGCGGCGGGCTTGCGCCCTTGATTCCGCGCTGTGGTGCTTTGTGGATATGTCGCAGGCGATGTTTGGTCGGGGCTTGGCGGGCTGAAGCCCGCCCTACAGGGTTGCGCCAGTACCCACGCTTTCCCCTGTCGTGCGTCGGCTACGCCGATACCCTGTCGGGGTGACGCGCACCGCTTGGCGGTGCGCTTAAATCGCCCGGTCTACCGCGTCCGCTGCGCGCGTAATGTCGCGCCCGACGCCCTTGGCGGTTTCACAGGCTGCAAGTGCGGTGGCAGCAACGACTGCCAACAGGATCAAACGGGTGCGGTTCATTCTGCTCTCCGATCTTTTGCAAGTCACATAAACAGACGGGCCTGTCTGGTCAAATCAACTGCCCGCGCATCGGCGGGTTTTTCCTTAGAAGGCTTGGGAATTGGCGTGACCCAAGGCCGGGATGTGCTGCGGGCCGAAAAGGGGCAAGGGATAGGCGCTGATCCTCTCGTGCATCGGCTGGCGCCGATACCCTGCCGGGCGACGCGCGCGGTCCACGGCTGCACGCTTGTTCGTGAATTGCCCTTGTCCTATGTTTACGGCATAGTTTGCACATTCAGAGCGGGCCAACCCGTCACAGCAGAGACGAGCAGAGATATGAAACTCTCGACCACGATCATTGCCGGGGCCGCGGCCCTTGGACTGGCCGCTTGTGGCGGCGGATCTTCCTATTCCAGCGCGCGGGCCGTTCCCACGACCCCGGTGCTGTTTGCGACCGGCCCGATCTATTCCGCCTGCCGAAGCGGGGGACGGGATCAGGCCAGCCGGGCGCGCTGTGGCTGCGTGCAGGCCGTTGCCAACCAATCGCTGAGTTCGGCGGACCAAAGCCGTGGCGCGGGGTTCTTCAGCAACCCGCAACAGGCACAGGAAGTGCGCGTATCCGATCGCTCAACGGATGAACGGTTCTGGCGCCGTTGGAAGGACTACAGCGACAGCGCCGCGCGGCAGTGCAGCTGAGCTAAAAGTCCTTGATCCAGAACTGCAGCGGTTTTTCCGTCTCGGCCCCCTGATCGACGTCCTTCCAGGAGAAATGGGCGACAACACCGGGCATCCGTCTATATCCACGCCCTTCCCAAAAAGGATCCAGGGGGCGGTACGCGCTGGGGCGCAAGGGGTGGTCCGGTGGTCGCAGGACCGAGGCAAAGCACATACTTTTGTAGCCCAAGTCGCGTGCATGGGCCTCGCGCATGTCAAAAAAGCGGTGGCCTAGCCCACGGCCACGAAAGCGCGGCAGCAACACGCTTTCTCCACAATAGAAGCAAGAGTTTACACTGAAATTCGCGCCGTCAAACGCGTCCGAGAACGCATCAGCATGTTCCACGAGGGGCGCCGCTGTCGCCGCCCCCACCATCCAGTCGCCATCGTAAGCCGCAACGACGACCGCGCGGTCGCTTTGTTCGTAAACCTCGAGGTAACGACGTTCATACGCGGCATCGCCTTCATAGAGATACGGCCAGTCCCGAAAGACCGCGAGGCGCAGTTTTGCCACATCATCCAGCGCTTCGGTCAGGGCTGGCCCGGTCAGTGTCTCGATCCTCATACCCCGACCTGTCGCACCCAATCCGCAAGGTTGTAATAGGTGGTGACGCGGGCGATTTTACCGTCCCGAATGTCAAAGAAGGACCCGGCGGGCAGGCAATAGGTTTGACCGCGCGCCTCGGGCAGCCCTTCATCCGTTTGCAGGTAGGTGCCATTGACGGTGTATTCGGCTGCGGCGCGGGTGCCACCTTGGGCCGAGAACACCACCATGTCGGTGAGCCTCTCCGCGTAGCATTGGTTCATATGCGTGCAAAACGCCCGGAACAGGTCCTTGCCTTCGCGCACCCGCCCTTCGTTCACATGGTGGGCCACGTCCTCGGTCAGGCAAGCCAGCATGCCCTCGACATTGCCCGCATTGAACGCTTCGAAATAATCAATCACGATCTGCATCAGTTGCCCTCCCTGGCCGGCCCCCACCGCTCAACAAGGCGGGTAATGATCTGGTCGCGGGCGGCGCGGTAGCTTTCCAGCTTCGCCTCGCGCGTCTCACCCAGACCGGTCGGGTCGAGGATCGGCCAGTATTCGACCTCAAGATGATAGTAGCGCGTCAATTCCAGTGCACGCCGTTGACTGGCCGGGCTGAGGGCCACAACCAGGTCGAAGGACGACAGGTCGTCGCCCCAATCCTCCATCTCGTCAAAGCTGCGCGAGCGGTGGCGGCTCAGTTCCACATCCAGTTCCTGGCACACGGCGATGGAAAAGCCATCGATCTCCATGTCGTTCTTGACGCCGACGGATTGGACATAGGTGCCGGTGCCATAGAACTTCTTCATGATCCCCTCTGCCATGGGGGACCGAACCGCGTTGTGATCGCAGCAGAAGAGGATGGATTGCGGCAGCGTTTCGGTCATCTATCCGCCGAAATGCAGCACGCAGATCAGGGTAAAAAGGCGGCGGGCGGTGTCGGTGTCGACCTCTGCCTTGCCTTCCAGCCGTTCCTGAAGCACCCGGCTGCCCTCGTTGTGGATGCCGCGGCGGGCCATGTCGATGGTCTCGATCTGGCTGGGAGGTAGCTTCTTCACCGCCTCGAAATAGCTTTCGCAGATCTGGAAATAGTCCTTGACCACTTGCCGGAAGGGGCCGAGGGACAGGTGAAACTCGGCCGCCTTCTCGTCAGCTTCGGTGGCAACGTCAAAGACCAGACGCTTGTCGCGAATGGACAGACCTACATTGTAGGGCCCCTGCGGTACCGGGCGGCCATCTCGGCCCGGCAGGACAAAGGTATTGTCCTCGAGCAAATCAAACATCGCCACTTTGCGTTCCTGTTCGATCTCGGGTGTGGGGGGCGGTAGGTTGGCATCATCCAACATGATGCGGGCAATTCGGGTCATGGCGCGGGGCCTTCGGCAACGAAACAATCTTTCGCAATGCTTAGGGTCTGGAACCGCGCAATACAATGCCACAATGCCGCGCACCGCATTTCATGTCCAAGCGCGGGGATGCCCCTTCTTCTGGCTGAAAATACCTCGGGGGGCGGCGCAGCCGGGGGTTGGCCCCCCTCTACCCGTTCAACTTGCGCAAACGCGCAGTCACGGACAGCCCGTGCGCCTCAAGGCTTTCAGAGGCGGCCAACCGTTCTGCGCCCGGACCAATGGCGCGCAGCGCATCAGGCGTCATCTGCGCCAGCGTGGTCCGCTTGACAAAATCCATGACCGACAGGCCGGACGAGAACCGGGCCGAGCGGGCTGTGGGCAACACGTGATTGGGACCACCGATGTAGTCCCCAATCGCCTCGGGCGTCCATTGGCCCAGGAAAATAGCCCCGGCATGGGTGATACTTTCCGACAGCGCCGCAGGGTCCGCGACACAGAGCTCAAGGTGCTCGGGCGCGATACGGTCCGACAGCTGTACCGCAACATCAAGGTCCGGCACGGTGATGATTGCACCGAAGTCCCGCCAGCTGGCGCCCGCGATGGCGCGGCGCTCCAGCGTTTCAAGGCGTGCACTCACCGCATCGGCCACTGCCAAGCCAAAGGCGGGATCAGTGGTGATCAGCAGCGATTGCGCGCTTTCGTCGTGCTCGGCCTGGCTGAGCAGGTCGAGGGCAATCCAGTCAGGGTCATTGTCGCCGTCGGCGATCACTAGAATCTCGGACGGGCCCGCGATCATGTCGATACCGACCTTGCCGAAGACGCGCCGCTTGGCGGCGGCGACAAAGGCATTGCCCGGCCCTGTGATCTTGTCGACAGGCGCAATCGTATCCGTGCCATAGGCCAGCGCCGCAATCGCCTGTGCGCCCCCGATGCGATAAATCTCGTCCACGCCAGAAAGCTGCGCCGCCATCAGGACCAGGGGGTTGATGACACCATCGGGGGTCGGCACGGTAATGGCCAGACGTCCCACACCCGCCACCTTGGCCGGAATAGCGTTCATCAGGACCGAGGACGGGTAACTGGCCAGCCCGCCGGGCACGTAGAGACCTGCCGCCGACACTGGCGTCCAGCGCCAACCAAGGGTGGCACCCGCCTCGTCCGTCCACTGGGCGTCCTCGGGCATCTGGCGTTCGTGATAGGCGCGGATGCGGGCAGCTGCGAGGGCAAGTGCGTCGCGATCTTCCTGCCCAACCTCTGCAACAGCCCCGGCGATCTCGTCCGCGCTGATCCGCAGAGTGTCGGACGTCAGGGCAATGCGGTCGAAACGTTCCGTCAGCTCAATGACGGCAGCATCCCCTCGCGCCCGCACGTCGGCGATGATATCGGCCACAACCGCATCCACATCCGGGCTATCCTCGCGCTTGGCGGACAGAAGGGCGGCAAATTGCGCTTCGAAATCAGCGTCGCTGTGGTCAAGAAACTGGGGCATGGATGTCCTTTCCGGCTGAGGCCGGACATAGCGGGCGGACCGCACAGGCTCAAGGGGCGGGGCGGACGACACGTTCGCCTGACCATGGAACGGTCAGGCGGTATCTCCCCAAAGGCTGCAAGGCGGGCGTTCATTCAATGCGTCGCAACGCCTGATGTCGGGACGGCGAAAAGAGCCGGACAAACCACAGCGTTTTAGGGAATGTTCATTCGCTGTGCTGATGCCACATGTCTGTGACGATCTCCCAACCGTCATCTTCGGGTTCCAGAACAAACAAATACGTACCCGTCGCATCCATACCCTGGCTTTCGATCTTGGCATCGACGGAACCAATCATCACGGCCAGCGTTTCGTCGTCGGAGACAAAGAGATGGTCAATCGTGTGCGTGACCTCGCCTTTGTTCTGCGTAACAAATTCAAAAAGTTGACGTGGTCCTTGCAGGCCTTGCGTCACCCGAGCGCCTTGGGCGATCCAAAGCGTATCGTTTGCGTACAGGTTCACCAGGCGCTCTGGGTCATGAGCGGCGGCAGCTGCGTTAAACTCATCATTCACTGCGTTGAGGGTGGCCGGAATGCCCGTTTCTGCATGAGCCGTCGTTGCGAAGGTGAATGTCATGATCAGAGGGGCAAATAGGATGCGGTTCATCTTGGGTGTCTCCGTTGAGCTGGGTCGGGGATGATCGTGAAAGAGCGCTCCGAGGAGCGCTTAGACGACTTGTGGTGGACCTAGTTCACCTCGTTGCGCGTCATGATGACCTCTCGCGTGATTTGCCAGCGGTCCTCTTCGAACGTGAAGTCGATGCTGAGCGTCACCAGTTGTTTGTGGTTGGTCACGTTGTTCTTGCGGCTGATGAGGATATGGCCATGGATGTCGTCAGCTTCGACCAGGTGATACTCGGCCCATGGGTTCGGGTCGCCCATCTGGGACATCGCGGCCTTCACATGCTCCATGAAGCCCGGTTTGTCATTCTGCATCAGCACCCCGTCATCGGTCAGAAGATAGGTGCGCATGTCCTTGTGGTAGGTGCGGTCCAGCACGTCGAAGGCATGGCCGGATACGCCGGTGATAAGATTGTCCAACGTGGCTTTGACGGCAGCGGTATTCGGGTGATCTGTTGTCATTGTCATGACGTTTCTCTTTCTTGGGAAAGCGGTGTTTCAGGCATAGATGCCGTTGGCCGGAAAGGGTTCCGTCATGCCGCGCATGAACCGAAGGCCACGGACCAAAGAGGGCATTTGCGGGCGCAGGAAGGGAACGTTCGAGATGTCGACCATGCGCAATTCGCGATCTTCGTTCACAACGAACAGACCCGGCTCTGCAAACGGGCCTTCAACGTCGATGCCGTGGCGGGGGCTTGAGATGTACAGGCCCAGCGCCTTCATATCTTCTATCGACAGGTCATAGCCGACGGAGAAGTCAGGGCTCACCTCGCCAATCTGGTCCTTGGCCCGCGCTGCACTGTCAGAAGACACCGCAACAACTTCGATGGACAGCTCTTTCAAGGCGGCTGCGACCTCGTTGATCTCGCCCAGGTAACGCGTGCAGATGGGACAGTGCTTGCCCCGGTAAACCACGATCATCTGCCAGTCATATCCTTTGGACGGGACACCCAGCCGAAGGGAACCTCCCCCAAGCTTGGGAACTTCAATCGCAGGAAATATTTCTCCGGGTGCCGGCCTTGCAGGCTGCATGAGCGCTCTCCTTGACTTTTCTAACGAACGATACATAAATAAAGCTCAGCAGCCGTCAAGGACTTTTATTGTGAACGATACAAAAAAAATGGGAAGACCCCGGAGCTTTGATGAGAACGAAGCGCTGATGGCCGCGATGAATGCCTTTTGGACAAAGGGCTATGCGGCAACGTCCATGAAAGATCTGACCGCCGCGATGGGCATCAGCGGGCCCAGCATCTATTCGGCCTTTGGCGACAAGCGCGAGCTCTACCTCAAGACAATCGACCGCTACGCGGATGTCGACGGGTGCGCGCCGATTGTTGCTTTTGAAGGGGCCCGAACGATTGAGGATGCGGTGCGAGGGTTTTTGATGTCCGTGGTCTCGCACTCAACCCAGCAGGAAGGCGCACCACGAGGCTGCTTTCTGGCCTCTTGCGTGGCAACAACGGTCGGCGAGGTTGATGGTGTTGCGGAACGGATGGAGAAGGCCATTCAGGACACGGATGCCCGGCTTGCCGCCCGGTTCGATCAAGAGAAGGCTAAGGGAAATCTGCCAGATGATTTCCCATCTCAAGATCGCGCGCGGCTGTTGCACGACATGCGCCAGGGTTATGTGCACCGCAGTCGGGCCGGCTGGTCCGCAGACGCGCTGCTTGAGGACCTCGAAGACAGGGTGCGTATGCTAGTAGATTGACTTGGAAGCACTTTAGCAGACGCAGACCTTCAAACGATCCGCAGTATCGGTGGGTTTGGGACGATAGGCGCCCCCCATGATACATCCACCTGATTTTTTGAAGTAAGGATGTCTGGTAAGGGGCAGCTGGCTGCACCAGAACCACAATTGAACAATGTGCTGACGACCCCCGTAAGGCGCACCTGTGGTGCGCCAGGCAGACGCCTTACGCTATGGCGCGGATCATGATCAGGTCGGTCTCGGCATGACCATCGCTCAGGGTGGCGTTGGGTATTTGCCCAACCTCCCGAAAGCCCGCGCGCATGTAGAATGCAATGGCGCGCGCGTTACTGGCCGCCACGAACAGTTCCAACTGACTGATGCCCAATTGGCCCGCAGCAGCTGCGATCCCTTCGACAAGGGCGGTCGCCGCACCACTGCCCTGCGCGCCGGGCTGAACAAAGAACGCGCCAAGATCGGCCCGATGCTTTGTCTGCGCTTTTGTCTGAGGGATCAGGCTGCCGATGCCGACAAGGGTTGAGCCCGTAAACACACCAAAGCTGTGCCCATTCTCCAGACGCTCCGCGATGGTGTCCAACGACACAGCCGCAGCCTCGTCATAGGTGGTCAGAAACGCCTGCGGGTAAGTCGACAGCGCCTCAAGCCGCAGCGCGCGCCAGCCCTCCACATCTGCGCCGGTCAGACGGCGCACGGACAGGTCAGTCATCGTGTTTGGGCACCGATTTTGACGGGGCCACGTAGGGTCTGGTCACATCCTTGAGCGTCACGTCAATCGCTTCGACCGACAGGCGCAGCGCCCCATCGCCCGCAAGCGTCAGCAGGATCTCCCCTGCCCCGTCCTCGCCCGCCTCAAACGTGACCGAGAGCAGCGACAGGATCACATCCTTGTCCGACCGATCCACGCCCTGACTGGAGACCCGCAAAACGCCAGCGAAGGCCAGCAGGGATTGCACCCGCTCGGGCGCGTGACGATCCTTGCCTTCATCTTCCCAACGGAAGCGGTTGACCAGCAGAGCAAAGGATCGCCCGCGTGCATCCCAACGCATTTCCGTGATCGGAAACACCGCATCCTGCACCAGCGACGACACCACCTGCAAATCATCCGCATCCAGTGCCCCAAGGTTCAGAGGCGCCTCGCGCCCGTCTTCAAACCGTGCGTCTTGCATCAGTCCCCCGAAATCCGTTCAATATTTGCACCTACGCCCGACAGCTTGCGCACCACATGTTCATAGCCGCGGTCAAGGTGATAGACGCGTGCAACCCGCGTTTCCCCTGTCGCAGCAAGGCCCGCAAGGATCAGGCTGACGCTCGCCCGCAGGTCCGTTGCCATGACCGGCGCCCCTTTCAGTTGGTCGACCCCCTTCACGGTGGCCGTGCCGCCATGCACCTCGATATCAGCACCCATGCGCACCAATTCCGGCGCGTGCATGAAGCGGTTTTCAAAAATCTTTTCTTCCAGCACCGACGTGCCCTCGGCCGTGCAGAGCAGCGCCATCATTTGTGCCTGCAGGTCGGTCGGGAAGCCCGGGAAGGGTTCGGTCGTCACATCCACGGCGCGGATGCGCCCGTTCTTGCGCGAGACCTTCAGCCCCTTGTCGGTTTCCGTAACGCTGATCCCTGCCGCGTCCAGCTTTTCGCAAAAGGCGCCCACAAGGTCGATCTTGCCGCCGAGCAGTTCAACCTCGCCCCCGCAAATGGCCGGGGCCAGCATGTAGGTGCCCAGCTCGATCCGGTCGGTGACAACGCGGTGAGTGGCGCCGTGCAGCTTGTCTACGCCTTGAATGGTGATGGAGGGTGTCCCGTCCCCTTCGATCTGCGCGCCCATGGCCCGCAAGCAGGTGGCAAGGTCCACGATTTCCGGCTCGCGCGCAGCGTTGTTGATGACCGTGGTGCCCTTGGCGAGCGTCGCCGCCATCATGATGTTTTCGGTGGCCCCCACGGAGGCAAAGGGGAAGTCGATCACCGCCCCCTTGAGCTTGCCGCCGTCCGCCTTGGCGTGCAGGTAGCCGTCGCGCAGGTCGATCTCTGCCCCCATCTTGGCCAGACCGTCGGTGTGGATGTCCATGGGCCGCGCACCGATGGCACAGCCACCGGGCAAGGACACCTCTGCATGCCCTTCGCGCGCCAGAAGCGGGCCAAGGACAAGGTTCGAGGCGCGCATCTTGCGCACGATGTCATATTCGGCGCGGGTGTTGATCGTGCCATGACAGGACATCGCCTGCACCTGACCATCCTGCATCGACGTGACCTCGGCCCCGAGCGATTGCAGCAGCTGAGTCATGGTGCGGATGTCTGACAGGCGCGGCGCATTGGTGAGCGTCAGCGGCTCGTCACTGAGCAATGTGGCTGGCATCAGCGTCAGGCAGGCGTTCTTGGCCCCCGCGATGGGGATCTGCCCGTTCAGCGTGCCGCCACCCTTGACCAATATGCTATCCATTGTCCTGCTCCTCTTTATTGCCTGCCTGTGCCCGTGCTTTGGCTTGTGCCTTGCGCTTGGCCATATTGGACTTGAGCGCCTGTTTGAGCCGCGCGTCGCGGTCGTCCTTTGCCGTGGGCTTGGGTGGGGTTTTATCTGCCATGCCGCTTCTGTAGCGCAGGGGGCATTTGGCGTCCAGAATGGGCTTGCATGGGTGGCGGTTTGGGGCTATCCCGCCGCGCACGGCGCTGCTGTAGCTCAGAGGTAGAGCACTCCCTTGGTAAGGGAGAGGTCGAGAGTTCGATTCTCTCCAGCAGCACCATCGTTTCCCGACCCATTGAGACAGAGGCGCCTCTCGGCAAGTGTCAGGCCTCGACGTACGTGCATCCCTTGCGGGATACGCTGAGCGCGAGAGTTCGATTCTCTCCTGCAGCACAATACGTATTCCAATAATTCGTCGCAGTTCCGCTACGCCAAAGGGGGTACAGCGCTCTTTTTTGTGACACAATTGGACCTTCAATGCCGACACCCATGAAGCGCGGCGACATCGACCATACCCGTGTCCAAGTCCTCTCTGACCATGGTGAAAGCGTTGTAGGGACGACAGTGACCGTGCCGATCGGGGCACTCTGAAACAAGGCTGGCAATCACGCGTGTCATCCCCCCGAACAAAGGACGCGGCAGAAGCCAAATGCAGGCATGCTGAAGTGATTACTGTGCCGCGCCACTTGGGCGACAGCACCCGCAGACCCGTTCGTGGTACCGCTCGTCAGCCCCTGACCTCAGCATTCGCCCGACGCTTGCCCCCGCGCAAGCGCTGTCCTGTCAGGATACACGGCAAAAGGAACCTTGGTTTCTTGCTGAGACAGGATGTGACCAGATATCTCGGCAAAACACTCGCAATCAACGTCGTATGCGCTGTTCTCGCAATAGGCCAACTCTTGTCCCGTAATTTCTTCATATTCGGCCTGGCTCACACCAGAACCGGCTGAATTACTGCCACTTGTAAGCGGCGGAAAGAAAGAGATGCCAAAAAGCAGCAACACAACCGTGCCGATGATAGCGAGGTATCTGAGGTAGATGTATATCATTGCTTCTCTTGCTCCCCTCGAGAGCTTCGCAAGTCGGGGTTAACGAATGATTTTCAATCTGGCATCGCTTTTCTCAAGAACGTGTCCGATCTGAATTTTGGTCAGATATTCTTTGGCGATGGCCTCGATCAACCGGCCCTAGGTGGTGCAGGAAAAGAGCGGCTATGTCGTGATGTCGGCGGCCATCGATTGTGGTGAGGGGTCGACATTCTCGGCCCCTTTTTTCATGTCCCACGCTGGGACAGGTTCGCGGGTCAGGAATTTCAATGGGTTACAGAGGCGGATTAACCACCTGTTAGCAAATGCGCATGCGGGAACTTCAAAGGCCCTTTGCACGCTTGCCGTGACGGCGCGCCCTATGTCGGGCGAGTGACGGCGTGGACCCATGCCAGATAGTCGGCATTGGCAGTGGCTTCGATCCGGATGATCGGCGGGACGTCATAGGGGTGGAGGGCGCGCACGGCGTCCTCGACCTGCTGGGCGAGGTCGGCCCGGGTTTTCAGAAGCAGCGGATGCTCTTGCTCGCGCTGGATGGCACCGTCCCAGACATAGGCGCTCTGGATCGGGGCGTAGCGGTTGGCGCAGGCGATGAGGTGCTGGTCAAGCAGCGCGTCCGTGATCGTGTCGGCCGTGTCGATGGAGGGGCAATTCACCCAGATGTCGATGATGTGCATGTCCAAACGCTACAATGCCAATTCGATTTGCATCAACGCCTGAGTTGCTCACCCCGGAAACGCCCCGCGTTTTTGCCGCCCCCGACCCAAGCGATTGCAAGACGGCCTCCGAGCCGCGGTCGGGGCTTGCGACGAGACCAGCTTAGACAAATGCTTTCATCGAAAAAACTCTGCAACTAAGTCCCGGCGAGTTTTTGAGATGTGTATGTTCTTTTGAAGCTGTGACAAAAGATCAGGTATGTGCTTGTCTTGAACGTTCCCCAATACTCCATAAGTGTGCAACGCTTCGTCCAACACGTATTCATCAAATTCGAGCGGAGAACACTCAACGTGGCTGTCATGGCTCAAAAATGAATGATCATGTGCAAGAATTTTCACGCACGGCCTAAACTTATCTGCGGTGTTGATACGAAAGAAGATACCGTCGTCAAAGCTTACGCAAACGATCATTTTTGGCGCAGGTGGTCTGATTGAGCCGTCAAAAACTCTAGTTACTTCAAGCAGCTTCAAAGTCAGAGCCTTACAAACCGCGCAGTCTCCTGAAGATTTTTTATGATCATCTTTTTGTCAGGGCGGTCATCGATCATATCTTCGTATTTCATTGTTCCGCCGTTTGCTCTTTGCCAATCTGGTCCGTGAGTCGCCGCAGTTCTTTGTGTGAAGTTCATGCTCATCGAACTCTGTAGACCATGTTCGAGCGCTTCAATTTCGGTGTCTGAAAAGATCTCTAACGCTTGATTGTCAAATCCAGCTTCTGGGCTCTCAGATACGCGATACCCAACAAGCTTCCATGGAACACCGTCCAACCTCAACTCGTTTAGCCTAAGAGACTCTGCCTTTAACAGCTCATAAACTTCCAGTGGTACAGGACCATAAGCCATGGCTTGGTAGGTGGCGCCGAATATCGGTTGGTAGTGTTGGTTTAGGTGTCGTTTATCAGCAAAGTAAAAAGCTTTGAGGATGGTGTGCAAGTCGAGGGAGCTGCCTTTTGACAGCATCCATCGTATCGCGTTTAGGGCTTTCTCAGGTGCAAAGCGAAATCGAATCATCATGGCTGCGTCTATTTAGGCACGCAGTCAAGTCTTTTCAAAGGTAAAATGCGAAAGATTTGACTGAGTTGCTGGTTGTTACTGTTATGACTCACCTAACAAACTTCTTGTGTTTCAGCCGTTTGGGCTCCAACGAGGGTCAACCCAACTGCCACCGGGTGCCGCTACGCGCGTTTGCTGCGCAAACACTCTTTCGCGCACTGTTAGAACCCAAACGTAAACCCAAAAAGCTTGTCCGCCTATGTCGCGCCCAGATTTCAACTGAGTGCGAACGCGCTCGCTGCGCAGACGCTGCCTCGCACCCGTTGAGTTTTACTTTGTAAAACTCAACGTACGAACTTTTTGTGTTTCAGTCGTTTGGGTTCAAGGGCATCCGGCCCCAGCCGCCGCTTCTTGTCTTCCTCGTAGTCCTCGAAATTCCCTTCGAACCACTCCACATGCGCGTCGCCTTCAAACGCCAGGATATGCGTGCAAATGCGGTCGAGGAAAAACCGGTCGTGCGAGATCACGACAGCGCAGCCTGCGAAATCAACAAGCGCGTCTTCCAAGGCGCGCAGAGTCTCGACGTCCAGATCGTTGGTGGGTTCGTCGAGCAGCAGCACGTTGCCGCCCTCTTTCAATAGCCGCGCCATGTGCACGCGGTTGCGCTCACCGCCGGACAGCAGCGACACCTTCTTTTGCTGGTCGCCGCCCTTGAAGTTGAAGGACGAACAATAGGCGCGGCTATTCACCTGCGCGTCACCCAGTTCGATCACCTCGGCCCCGCCAGAGATGGCTTCCCACACCGTGTCATTCGCCGCCAGATCGTCACGTGACTGGTCGACATAGGACAGTTGCACCGTGTCGCCCAATTCGATGGTCCCCGCATCGGGCGTTTCCTGACCGGTCAGCATCTTGAACAGGGTCGACTTGCCCGCGCCGTTGGGGCCGATGACGCCGACAATCGCGCCGGGGGGCAGAGAGAAATCCAGCCCTTCGACCAACAGTTTGTCACCCATGTGCTTGGACAGGCCCTGCACATCGATCACTTTCGATCCAAGGCGCTGCCCGTTCGGAATGACGATCTGTGCGCGCGTCAGCTTCTCGCGCTCGGACTGATCAGCCATCTCGTTATAGGCGTTGATCCGGGCCTTGGACTTGGCCTGCCGCGCCTTGGCGCCCTGCCGCATCCATTCCAGTTCACGCTCCAGCGTCTTCTGGCGGCTCTTGTCTTCGCGGGCTTCCTGTTGAAGCCGCTTGGCCTTCTGTTCCAACCATGCGGAGTAGTTGCCCTCGTAGGGGATGCCGCGCCCGCGGTCGAGTTCAAGGATCCACCCGGTGATGTCATCGAGGAAGTAACGGTCGTGAGGTCACGATCAGGATCGTGCCCTTGTAGTCAATGAGGTGCTGTTGCAGCCACGCGATGGTCTCGGCATCCAAGTGGTTGGTCGGCTCATCAAGCAGCAGCATTTCGGGCGCTTCCAGCAGCAGCTTGCACAGCGCGACGCGGCGGGCTTCACCGCCCGACAGGGTGGTTACATCCGCATCGTCGGGTGGGCAGCGCAGCGCTTCCAGCGACACATCAATCTGGCTGTCCAGATCCCACAAGTTCTCTGCATCGATCTGGTCCTGCAGGGCGGCCATTTCGTCTGCCGTCTCGTCCGAGTAGTTCATGGCCAGCTCGTTGTAGCGGTCCAGAACGGCCTTCTTCTCGGCCACGCCCAGCATCACGTTCTCACGCACGGACAGGGCCGGATCCAGTTGCGGCTCCTGCGGCAGATAGCCGACCTTGGCGCCCTCGGCGACCCACGCCTCGCCGGTGAAATCCTTGTCCATGCCCGCCATGATCTTCATCAGCGTGGACTTGCCCGCGCCGTTCACGCCCACGACACCGATCTTCACGCCCGGCAGGAAGTTCAGGTGGATATTCTCAAAGCACTTCTTGCCCCCGGGATAGGTCTTGGAGACACCCGACATGTGATAGACATATTGATAGGCAGCCATGGCATCCTCCCGGAAAAACTGTGCAGGTCCGTCTACCCGGCACGCGGGCAAAGGGCAATGCATCGCCGGCCATGGAAATGTCATTTGGTGAAGCCAACCGACCTGTGTTAGCGGTGATCAACGCAATCTACGGAAGTGCCTGACATGAGGCGGTTTATCCTGTTTGCAGTCTGCTGGGTCATGGCAGGCTGCGCGGTTGGCATCAGTCTTGCGCCACCACCAAACCTGTATCGAAGCGGTCTGAATTACCCCGATGATCTGGTGCCCGCTGTCTGGCGCACCGCCGAACCCAAGATTTTCTACATGACCGATCGCGCACCGAATGGTGAAAACTATGGGGCCAACAGGTCGGATCTCGATGGCGTTTGGGGCAGCCACGGTCAAGTTCGGACGCGATCTGGGGTGGGAAGAATTGCTGGACAGGACCCGCAGCGACTCCGATCAAAACATTTCGAGCCTCTGGGTGCCGGATTTCCAAGAGATCGTGCGGTTCGAAGCAACGCCACTGCCCTACGCCCGGGCAGACGGGCAGCTCAACCACCTGCAACAGTCATTGGATGTCTACAACGAACAGGCCGCCCGCTTTCAGGCTGTGATCGCGGACGAGATTGCCCAAACCGGCAACCGCAGCCTGCTGGTCTATGTCCACGGCTTCAATAACGATTTCGAAGACAGCCTGACGACGCTTGCCAACATGTGGCACTTCGCGGGCCGGGAATCCGTGCCTGTATCCTTCACCTGGCCTGCGGGAAACGGGATCGGTCCTCTTGGCTATTTCCGCGACCGCGATGCGGGCGTGTTCTCGGTGCACCACACAAAGGAATTTCTGCGCATGCTGGCCGAGATGCCAGAGGTCGACAGCATCGACATCATCGCCCATTCGCGTGGCACCGACGTGGTTACGACGGCTCTGCGCGAACTGATGATCGAAGCGCGCGGCGCCGGTGTGCACCCCAAGCTGATGCTCAAAACCGGGACGCTCATAATGGCAGCGCCGGATCTGGACGTGGATATCGTGCGGCAACGCTTGCAGGCTGAACGGTTCTCGGAATCCTTTGAACAGATCAATCTGTACATCAATCCCAATGACGGTGCGTTGCGCCTGTCGGCCTATCTGACACGGTCGATCAGGCTGGGCGCTCTCAGGAACGAAGACTTCGTTGATGGCGAGCTACAAATTCTTCAGAAAGAGGGACTGGTGCATTTCATTCGCGTGGAAAACGTGCGCGGTGGGTTTGGGCATGCCTATTTCCGGGACAACCCGGCAGTCCTTTCAGACGTTGTACTTGCGCTGCGCACCAGGGCCTTTCCGGGTGGAACATTGCGCCCGCTGGAGCAGGATGAGGACGGCATCTGGGTATTGCATCCCAATTACCCGCTAGAACGTTTGCCCAACCTCGTCGGCCTCGAAGCACGAGAAGCGCGACGCGAAGAACGGTGAGCGAACTTCACGACATGATGGCCCGCTGGGCGCAGCCCGGAACGGTGGCATGGATTGGTGTGCGCCCAGCGCGCGCGGTGGACATTCAGGTCTTGGACACGGCCAAGATTTCGGAAACCGGCATCGAAGGTGATCGCGGTCGCGCAGGTAAACGAGCCGTCACGTTGGTGCAGGCCGAACACTTGCCCGCCATCGCCTCGTATCTGGGACGTGACCAGATTGATCCGACACTGCTGCGCCGCAACATTATGGTGCAAGGTCTCAATCTCGCGGGCCTAAAGGGTCGTGAGGTGCAACTGGGCACAGTCGTTTTGCGCTTTACCACCATCTGCGCACCGTGCAGCCTGATGGAGCGATTGTTGGGCCACGGCGGCTATGCCGCCATGCGCGGGCATGGCGGTTGGTGCGCGGAAGTGGTCAAAACTGGCACCATTGCCCTGGGCGACGACGTGCGGCCAATTGATTGACAAGGCGGCGCGTTTGACGTCCGGTCCTTGACACTGACCAAGACGGACCTGTACGTGACCGACCCCGCTTTTCCCATGGCCAAACCGGGCCAGATCATCGGCCTCCTGGGCGGTTCCTTTGACCCGGCGCATGGGGGGCACGCCCACATCACGCGCGAGGCGATGAAGCGCTTTGGGCTTGACCGCGTTTGGTGGCTGGTCTCCCCCGGCAATCCGCTCAAGGCCAAAGGCCCTGCCCCGCTGGCCACTCGGCTGGCGCATGCACGGCGGGTCATGCAGCACCCGCGTGTGACAGTGACAGACATCGAGGCGCATCTGGGCACACGCTACACTGCGCAGACCCTTGCGGCGCTGAAGCAGCGGTATCGGGGCACGCGGTTCGTCTGGCTGATGGGGGCGGACAACCTTGCCCAGTTTCACCTTTGGCAAGATTGGACCTGGATCATGGAGAACGTGCCCGTGGGCGTTCTGGCCCGTCCGGGCGATCGGATTTCGGCCCGGATGAGCCCCGCCGCGCGGCTTTATCGGTCCTACCGCATCTCGGGGCGGGCCAGCCAACTTCTGGGCCGCTCGGATGCCCCGGCCTGGTGTTTCGTGAATGTCGCCATGACCGCAGAATCGTCCACGGCGATCCGGGCAGAAGGCAAGTGGGCGCCGTCCTCGGATTTGTGATCTTTGCCTGCTTGTTTGCCGGACAAAGCTGCGGTTACATAAGTCCATGTTGCACACGATTTCGAGACGGTTTTTTCTTTCCGCGCTGGCCAGTTCCACAGCCACAGCAGCCCTTGCTGCCCCTCCGACAGCCTCTTTGCGACCGCAAGCGCGTGGTGGCAATCATTTCAAGAAGGCTATTGCCGATCCGCAGGACATCATCGCCAAGGCCAAGCTGGGCGGGCGCGTCTGCTATGCGGTGGCCGATGCCAGGACAGGAACAAAGCTGGAGGGCGGCAACGCCAAGGTGGGCGCACCCCCCGCATCGGTCGCCAAGGCGGTGACCGCGCTTTATGCGCTGGGCGTACTTGGACACGCCCATCGGTTCAGCACGCGCGTTGTTGCAACCGGCGGCGTGTCGGGCGGCGTGGTCCAGGGCGACCTGGTGCTGGTGGGCGGCGGTGATCCGACCCTTGATACAAATGCGCTGGCCGGACTGGCTGCGGCGCTCAAGGCCAAGGGCATCCTCGAGGTACGAGGCGATTTTAAAGTCGCTGACGGCTTGTTCCCCGAGGTGCCGACAATCGACAAAGAACAACCCGATCATGTCGGCTATAGTCCGGCGCTTTCGGGCATCGCGCTGAACTTCAACCGCGTGCATTTCGAATGGAAGCGGCAGGGCAGCAAATACAACGTCACTATGGATGCGCGGTCGGATCGATACCGCCCGGATGTGGCCATTGCACGGATGCAAGTGGCGGAACGGCGCGCGCCGGTCTATACCTATGCTGATGGCGGGCGCACCGACAATTGGAGCGTCGCGCGCGGTGCCCTTGGCAATGGCGGCGCACGTTGGCTGCCCGTACGCAAACCTGCGCTTTATGCCGGCGACGTGTTCCAGACACTCGCGCGGTCGCAAGGTGTCGTTCTGAAGAACCCCAAGGTGGTCAGCCGCATCCCCCAAGGCACAACGCTGGCGACGCATCAAAGCGAGGACCTGCGCGCGATCCTGCGCGACATGCTGCGCTTTTCTACCAATGTCACGGCCGAAATGGTGGGGATGGCCGCGACGGTCAAACGCAATGGTCGGCCCTCCTCGCTGCGTGCATCGGCCACCGAAATGAACCGCTGGGCGAATGCCGCCCTCGGGACGACAAAGATGCGGCTCGTGGATCATTCCGGCCTTGGCGGCGATAGCGAGATGACGGCGGACGACATGGTTGCTGCACTGGTCAAGGCGCGGCAGAACAACGTGCTGCGCCCCATACTCAAAGCGATCCCGATCCTTGATGAACAACGCCGTGCGATCAAGAACCATCCGATCGAGGTGCACGCCAAGACGGGCACATTGAACTTCGTATCAGGGCTGGCAGGCTACATGACGGCGCGGGATGGAACCGAGATGGCCTTTGCCATCTTCGCCGCTGACGAGGCAACGCGTGCCCGCATCCCCCGGGCGGACCGCGAACGCCCCCAGGGCGCACGCAGCTGGAACCGACGCGCCAAGACAATGCAGCAAAGCTTGATCGAACGCTGGGGCGCGGTCTACGGCAGCTAGGCGGAGGACACCTCCGCCTTACCGGTTTTGTTCATCACGTCATGTCAGCGGTGGATGGCGCAGCAAGCTGCGCCTTACATGACCCCCGTAAGGCGGATCTTGATCCGCCCCGCACGTCAGGCCGCGTTCTTCATCCGGTTCACATCAATGATATCCGCCGTCGCCTGCGCTGTGGCCGCCGACAGGGTCCAGCCCAGATGCCCATGCCCGGTGTTGTAGTAGACCCCTGGTTTGGCCCCCGGCCCGACCTTCGGCATCATCGATGGCAGCATCGGGCGCAGCCCTGCCCATGGCACGCAATGCTCGGTCGACACATCGGGAAAGAACGCCTCGCACCATTCACGCAACGGCCGGATACGATCATCGCGGATGTCCAGATTGTAGCCGTTGAACTCGGCCGTGCCTGCAATGCGGAAGCGCCCACGGCCCAGGCGCGAGGTCACGATCTTGGCCTCATCATCCAGAAGGCTGACCCATGGGGCCGCCGCCTGACTTTCGGCATCGTCCAGATTGACGGTGATGGAATACCCTTTGACCGGGTAGATATTCACGCGGTCACCGAGTTGGGCCGCAATGGCGCGGCTGCCGACGCCAGCACACACGACGATGCCGTCAAACCGCTGCGTCTCCGCGGCACCTGCATGATCCCAAGTCAGGCGAACACCCGCACCGACATGCGTGATGTCCGTCACCTTGCACTTGTAGTGAAAGGATGCGCCCATCTGCTCACACCGGTTGCTCAGCGCACGGGTATAGCGGTGAATGTCGCCGGTAAAATCGCTCTCGGTATAAAAACCGCCAATCGTGTCGGCCTTCAGCGTAGGTTCCAAGCGCTGTACCTCGTCTGCTGACACCTCGCGTCGTTCCAACCCCGCCTTTTCCAGCAGCGTATTTACCCGGCGGGCATGATCGAACTCGGACTGCTGACGGTACACATGGAGGATACCGCGTTGTTCCATATCAAAATCGGCCCCCACTTCACGCGCAAACTCCAACAGGTGTTCCCGTGCGGCGATGGCCAGGCGCGCCGTTTCAACCGTGTTGCGCTCGTAATCGGGGATGTTGCCCATGAATTCCGCCATCCAGGACAGCTTGTGCCAACTGGGTGTCGGGTTCACGAGCAAGGGCGCATCGGATTTCAGCATCCATTTCAACCCCTTGAAGATGGTGCCCCAGCGGGTCCACACCTCGGCGTTGCTGGCCGAGAGCTGGCCGCCATTGGCAAAGGATGTCTCCATCGCGGCATAGCGGTTGCGGTCAAACACGCTGACGTCATAGCCGCGGCGGGCCAAGGCATAGGCAGTGGTAATACCGGTGATACCGGCGCCGATCACGGCAATATGGGTCATGGGGATCCTCCCAGTGCACGCAGATATGGACGCATCCGGCACCGTGCCGGGCAAGCGTCCCCATCTGTCGCGAGACCTGAGAGCTTCACGGACCAAGAGGGCCGCTTTCTCCTTCGGTGGGCCGGGCGCGTGACGTCCGGCCACTCTCCAGATCATCACATGTGCCCCTGAACGGGGGCGCGGCCGGCACGGTTCGTGGTGCCTGAGAGTTTCCGGGGCGTTGCTCCTTCGGCGGCAGCCTGCGCTGCGCTCTCCCATGTCGGCCTCTGCGACTGAGGCGCATATAGGAAAAAGGTGTGTGTCATGCAAAGGAATTTGTTGTCACGCGATATCACATATGTGGATGCGTGGTGTCCTGGCGACAGTCTCGATCCTGCGCTCGGGCGATTGACGGAAGCGAACCCAAAATACGGCATGCAGCCTGGCGCCAATGTCTGCCGCAGCGCTTAAAAAAGTTTCGGCAACTTCCCGCACGTGCAACGGCAAACGTGTGCCACCCCGACATATCAGCCAATTGAACGGCACTGGCACCAGTGCGACAATTGTCGCGTTTGGAGGTGACTGCCATGTCTGAGTATCAGCGCCGTTTTGAAGCCGCAGAAATCGAACTCGACGAAGCGGGGGTTTGGCCATCCAATGCTGTACCACTCTACGTTCGATTTCTACGTATGCTTGGTCTGAAGCCTGTTCTGCCTCACTACAAACCGTTCTGGCGAAGCTTCTTGGGCAACAGCGCTTTCTTTATCACTTTGATCGCCGTGATATCGATTTTGCCGGACGGCATACCCGAGGGTCGATCAACAACTGAGTTCGGGCTGAGAACGGTTTTGATAGGATCGGCTTTGGGAGCAACTATGTCCGTCTACTATGCCATTACCCGCCGGAAAAACGCCTTGAGCCGCTGGGCAGACCTATAAACGGAATGGATGCAAGGTGGATCCAGTGTTGAAGCGTGCTGGTTTCTGTGCAGTTCAAGCCCGGTTGCCAATGTTCTGAAGACGCATGGCCTGCAATGCTTTCCTGTGTGCCCGTCAGTGCAATTCAGCGAGTGTCAGCAACGTGCCCAGGGTGATCTCTGCTAAGTCGAGGCACTATTCCAATAGTTGACGGAGCAGTCCAGCTCCGCCTCAAGCCATTTCCTAAACTTCCTGACGCTGGACTTACGTGCAGCGTGTTGGCTTGTCGCAAACCAGTAAGTCGCCCCAGTCCGCGATCTCCGAGCGAACGGAGACGAAATATAGCCCCGTTCAAGAGCATCGCATGCGAGGGTTTCCCATGCCATAAAAACACCCTGCCCGGTCATTGCTGCATCTAAACACAACGATGCATCTGCATAGGTTGGCCCGGGTTGGAGATCGAGAACATCCAAGTCTTGGTTAGAGAGCCAGCTCTTCCACCCGTACAGTAACTCGTTTTCCCGAATGATAGGGATGCTTCGAAGATCGTCGAGCGTGTGAAGATGCTGCGCCAAGTCAGGAGAGCAAACCGGAAAGACGCGCTGATCCAGCAACTTGACGGCCTCCGACCCGATCGACGAATCTTCTCCGACGCGTATCCCGATATCCACCTCGGAATGATCAAGATCGACAACTTCAGCAGTTGGCAAGACCCGTAGGCTAATGCTTGGGTTTTTTTGATTGAACCGCTTTATTCTCCAGATAAGCCAACGGCTTGCAAAGATTGGCGCAACTGAAATTGTGAGCGTATCGTCCTCGGGAACTCGAATTTGAGAAACGACCGACGAAATGTCTTCCATCGCGCGTGTCAGACGCGGTGCGACCTGTACACATATTGCAGTTGGTTTGAGGCCAGACGCTTCACGAATGAATAGGGCCTGACCCAGTGCTGCCTCGGCCTTGGTCAGCCGTTGGCTCAAAGCTCCAGCCGTCACTCCCAGCTCGTCGGCCGCGCGCCCCAGTGTACCGGTGCGCGCGATCGCCTCAATCGCTCTCAGGGCGGAAAGCGGAATCGCATTCAAGTTTTGCATTTAGAATTTCTAAACTCACCGGGTCGCAAAGTCGATTCCCAGCATGGCTTTGCCTGTAGAAATATGAGTGCATGAAACGAGAGTTCGCCAGATATCTCATGTGGATCAGAAAGGTCTTTTCTAGCTCAACTGCGACCCTCGATACGGATCCCAACTGGCATAGAGATCCATTGTCACATCCAGACATCGCGCGCATGTCGATGAGGGAATTGGCAGATTTGCAGTTCAGGCCCGAGCGTATCAAGTCTGAATGACCGTCTGGTCCGCAAGGTGGCGCTACAGCGTCAAATGCCGCGCCCGCGCGCCGCGTTCGATGGCTGCTGCATGCAACCGGTCGATGTTCAGCTCGTACCGCATCTCTTCCAGCAGGCGCAGTTCTGCCTCGTCCAATGTGCCGTCAGCGGCTGCCACGTCGCAGGCAAGGGCATAGGCCGTTTCGAACAGGCGCTCTGGCAACGCCTCGCGCACCAGACCAAACAGGGCATCCAGCCCGTCTTCCTGTTCGAAGAGGTCGAACACCATCTGCGCCATCCGGTTCAACCGGTCGAGGTCATAGCCTGCAAAGACAGGCAGATTATTCACGGCGGAGTTGATCTTGACCAGTTCGGCGGTGCGAATGTCCTCGTCCGAGGCGGACACGGCGATCATCATGGCGACCAGTGCATCCTGCGCCGTGAGAGAGAGTTGTGAAGCGGCCATGGTCCGGTGTCCTTTCTGGGTGCTTTCCCCCTCAATATTGACGGCTGGGGCAGCCCGCAATAGGTAGCGGCGGGATTGTCCCTGCGGGGACAGTCAGCCAGGGCCGCGCATAGGGCGCAGGCCCACCACATGGGATCATATGAGATGTCGAGTTTCCGTGACGCCGCGATGAGCAGCAAAGCCTGGCCGTTCGAAGAGGCGCGCCGCTTGCTCAAACGCTATGAAAAGGCGCCACCGGAGAAAGGATATGTCCTGTTCGAGACGGGTTATGGCCCCTCAGGTCTGCCCCATATCGGCACCTTTGGCGAAGTGGCCCGCACCACGATGGTGCGCCGCGCGTTCGAGGCGATCTCGGACATCCCGACCAAGCTGATCTGCTTCTCGGACGACCTTGATGGGATGCGCAAGGTGCCAGGCAACGTGCCGAACCCCGAAGTGCTGGAACAGCATCTGCAACGCCCGCTGACGGATGTGCCAGACCCGTTCGGCACGCATGAAAGCTTTGGCCATCACAACAACGCCATGCTGCGCCGGTTCCTTGACACATTCGGGTTCGAGTACGAATTCATCTCGGCCCGCGAATTCTATGCCTCTGGCCGGTTTGATGAAATCCTGCTGCGCTGTGCCGAGAAATACGATGATCTGATGAAGATCATGCTGAAATCGCTGCGCGAAGAGCGCGCGGCAAGCTATTCCATTTTCCTTCCGCTACACCCGGAAAGCCGCCGGGTGATGTATGTGCCGATGAAGCATGTGGATGCAGTCAACGGCACCGTCACCTTTGATGATGAGAGCGGCAAGGAATGGACCCTGCCCGTCACCGGCGGCAACGTGAAGCTGCAGTGGAAGCCGGACTTCGGCGCCCGTTGGGCGGCCCTTGGCGTCGACTTTGAGATGTATGGCAAGGAACATGCCACCAACGAAAAGATCTATGACGCGATCTGTCGAGCGCTGGGGGTGCAGCCGCCGAACCACTTCAGCTATGAGCTGTTTTTGGATGATCAGGGACAGAAGATTTCGAAATCGTCGGGCAATGGGGTGAGCATCGATGAATGGCTGACTTATGCCAGCACCGAGTCGCTGTCGTATTTCATGTACCAGAAGCCCAAGACGGCGAAGCGGATGTTCTTTGACGTCATCCCGAAGGCGGTGGACGAATACCACCAGCAACTGCGCGCCTATCCCGGGCAGGACGACAAGGCCAAGGCGGCAAACCCGGTGTGGCACATCCATTCCGGCGACGTGCCGGAAAGCGATATGGTTGTGCCTTTTGCGATGCTGCTGAACCTCGCTTCGGTTTCTCAAGCCGAGGACAAGGACAAGCTGTGGGGGTTCATCCGCCGCTACGCGCCCGAGACCGGACCCGAGACGCATCCGGGCATGGACAAGGCCGTGGGACATGCTGTGCGCTACTACAACGACTTCGTGAAACCGGCCAAGGTGTACCGCCTGCCGACGGATCAGGAACGCGAGGCGCTGGAGGTGCTGAAGGCCGAGTTGGAAGCCTATGACGGGCCCATTGACGACGAGGCGTTGCAGTCGGTTGTCTATGCCGTTGGGCGCGAGCGGTTCGATCCGCTGCGGGGCTGGTTCACAGCGCTGTACGAGGTGCTTTGGGTGCATCACAGGGACCACGATTTGGTGGGTTCATTGCCCTTTACGGCGTGCAGGAAACCATCGCGCTGATCGAAAAAGGGCTGGCCGGAGAACTGGTGGGCTGATCTGTCCCCGCGGGGACAAGGTGTTCGGTCATGTCATTGAAATTTAAGTAACTTGCGAAAGCCGAGCGGGATCAACCGCTTGGCTTTCGTACGTTGGGTTCAGCCGAAATTAACCATGCACCACGCATTCTGTTGCCCGAAGGCGGGCGGCGCTCGCTTGGGTCCCACTGCGGTCGTCTGTTGTCAGTTTTGACGGAAGGCCGGTGACTACTGAGGCAATGGTGGATCTGCGGACCAAAGCGGTGATTGCGTTGTCTCCATTGAAGACCTGCCAGTAGCTGAGCCACCGGTCTGGACATTCGCTGCAGAGGCGCGATCACACCTATTCGAAGCGGCAACTCCGCCAGCCAGCTGGATCGCCAATGAAGGCTTGCAGAGCTTTCTGCAAGTCATCTTGCAAAAACTTATGAATCATGCAAGTATCGTTGCGAAACGATCCCTGGAAGACTGCCGTGTCCCTTATTGACAAGATATCAGATCAGGCGCCGAGCTTGACGCCAAGCGAACGCCGACTCGTGGAAACGGTGATAGAAAAGCCGACGGCTGCAGCCCTCGGGACGGCCGGGGAATTGGCACGCGCCGTTGGTGTGCATGAAGCAACCGCATCGCGTCTTGCAAAAAAACTGGGGTTTGATGGCTATGCGTCATTTCGTGATGCCCTGCGTGAGGAATTCATCGCGACGCATGAGACCGCGACCCGGTTTGAAAAGACCATCACGACAAACACGCCGGAAACGATCCTAGGCAAGCTGGCACTTGACGAGGCCCAGGCGCTTGGACGGATCGAGGAGTTCATCAACGCCGACCAGATCGCCGAAGTGGCGGGTCTGTTGATGGGTGCGCGGCGCATCTTTGTCTATGGCTACGGCAATGCGGAAGTCCTGGCGTTGATGATGGTCAAGCGCTTTCGCCGTTTCGGCAAGGATGTCCAACATCTTATGTCGGATCCGCGCGGAATGGCTGAACACCTCTTGGGCATTGGCCCCGATGATGTGGTGCTGAGCTTTGCGTTTCGTCGGCAACCCCGGGGATATGCCGCGTTGGTAGAGGTTGCCCGAGAGGCAGGCGCGAAGACGATTGTGATTTCGGGCAAATCTGGCGCACTTCTCGCGCCCAGTCCCGACTACCTACTTGCCGCGCCGCGATCAGGTGATCCGGATGCGTTCCAGACACTGATCGTTCCGATGACGGTCTGCAATGCCATCGTCATCGCGGCAGGTCTTACAGCGAAAGAGGAGACGCTGAAGAAGCTCGACCGGCTGGGCCAGCTGATTGAGCGGTTCGAATGATCTAGGGCCCACGGGAGCAAAACATGAAACGACTGACTGTAACGCGCCTTGGCGCGATAGGTATCCTTTTGTCTACCGCCGCTCTGGCTGATGGGCACATCGACAACATGACGCCGCAGGACTTGTTGCCGCGCGCGCAGGAGGAAGGAGCGGTCGTCGTCTACTCCTTCACCAGCCGAATTGGCCGGGTCGAAGCCGCTTTTGAAGAGGCCTATCCGGACATTGATTTGCAGGGGTTCGACATCTCGTCGACCGAGCAGATCGCGCGCCTGAAGGCTGAAGCGCAGGCGGGTGTGACCAATGCCGATGTCATCTACATTTCGGACACGCCGGTTGTTTTGACCGAGCTTTTGGAGACCGGGATCATCGCGCCCTACGTGCCGCCCCGCGTGGCCGACCGTGTGCCAGAAGAGTATCGCAGCCCGCTTCTGGCACAACGGCTGTCAACCAAGGTCCTGATGTATAACGAAGAATCGAACCCAGATGGGGCGCCCGTCGACAACCTGTGGGCGCTGACAACGGATGATTGGCGGGGCCGCGTTGTCATGGTCGACCCGCTTCAGCGTGGCGACTACCTTGATCTGATGACCGAGATCGTGTTGCGCGCGAATGAGATGAGCACCGCATATGAGGCGCATTTCGGACAGGTCATTGACCTCGATGGTGCTGCCAATGCGGGTGAACGTTTCATCATCGACCTGTTTGCGAACGACCTGATCCTTGTCGGGTCAACCGATGATGTGAATGTCGCTGTGGGCGCAATTGGGCAGGACAACCCGCCGGTGGGTTTCACAAGCTACTCCGATCGCCGCGACAACGCCGATGAGGGCTGGGCACTGCAGGTTGCCAACAGCGTCGTACCCGCACCAGGCATCATCTTTCCCGCCGTACTCGCGCTCGCGTCCGAGCCGCAGAACCCTGCCGCCGCCCGTCTGGTCATCGACTTCCTGATGGGTGACGAGACTGAGACCGGCGGTCCCGGCCTTGCCCCCTTCTACGTGGCTGGCGACTACGTTACCCGAACCGATATCCCCCCGCATCCGGACGCTGTCCCGCTCGACGACTTCACCGCATGGCGGATCGCACCGGCGGAAACGGCAACGATCCGCGCCGATGTCGGCGATCTGGTTCTGACGCTGCAATAGCGCTTGCCTGCCGGCGGGGGCTGGCGTGGCAGCATACCGGCCCCCGCGTCTTTCCATTCCAAGACTGCAAGGATGACCTCGATGGCGGATACAGCCGTAACTGGACAGGGACGACGCGTGCTGTTCGGGCCGGGCACGGTGCTCAAGACGGTGGTTCTTGCCATCCTGATTGCACTGATTGTTCTCCCCCTGCTGCGCACCGTTCTTTTTACGTTCCAGCCCGACACGATCCGTGCCTGGAGCGATGTGCTGAGCGGACGTCTGTCCACAAACCTGTTCTACAAGCCCTTGGGCAATACGCTTTTGATCGGTGTGGTCGTGGGCACGGGCTGTATCCTGCTGGGTGGCTTTCTGGCCTGGCTTGTGGTGATGACCAATGTCCCGTTTCGCAAGACCATCGGCGTGATGGCGACGCTGCCCTTCATGATCCCATCCTTTGCAGCGGCCCTGGCGTGGGGCGCATTGTTCCGCAACGACCGGGTTGGCGGGCAAGTGGGATGGGTGCAGGGCATGGGCGCCGACATCCCCGATTGGCTGGCCTGGGGTATTGTGCCCACCCTGATCGTGCTCACGCTGCACTATTTCAGCTTGGCCTTCACCATCATCGCCGCCGCTCTGGCGACTGTGAACTCGGACCTTGTCGAGGCCGCACAAATCGCAGGCGCGAAAGGGCGGCGCATTCTGATGGGCATTGTCCTGCCCGTCACCATGCCCGCGCTTGTTGCTGCTGGATCACTTTGCTTTGCAGGGGCTGTGTCGAACTTCGCGACACCCGCGCTCCTTGGGTTGCCCGTACGGATGCAAACGCTCTCGACCCGGCTGTTCGGTATGATCGAAGTGGGTCAGGTCGGGCGCGGCTATGTGATCGGCATCCTCTTGGTGCTGATTTCGGCCGCCTTCCTTTGGGCAGGCAACCGGTTGGTGTCCGGCCGCCGGTCCTACGCCACGATCACCGGCAAGGGCGGGCGGGCCAAACGGTTCGATCTGCGCGGGGCCCGCTGGCCTCTCTTTGCCATCGCAATGGTGATCCTGGTGGCTGCGACAGTGGTGCCGGTGATCGTCCTTGTTGCGTCCAGCCTCGCGCCTTCCTCGGCCAACCTCTTTTCGGGCTGGACGCTGCACTATTGGATCGGTCAAAGCGATCAAAGCTTTGCCCAAGGCATCCCAGGAATCGCATTTAACGAAAACATCGTGCGTGCGCTTACGATTACGCTGGCCCTCGGTGCAGCGGTCGCCTTTACGGGTATGTTCGTGGGCCTGCTCGCCTCCTACACCACAGCGCGCTACCGCGAAGGCTGGATGTCAGCGGCGATCACGCAAATCAGCTTCCTGCCGCTTCTGGTGCCGGGCATTGCCTTTGGCGCGGCTTACATTGCCTATCTCGGTGCGCCGATTGGGCCCTTGCCCGCACTCTACGGCACTTTCGCGCTGCTGGTCATTGCGGCCACCGCTTACCTGCTGCCGTTTTCGGTGCAAACGGGGCGCGCCGTTATTCAGCAAGTGGGCGGTGAGCTTGAGGAGAGCGCCCGCATGACCGGTGCCGGGTTCGCGCGCCGCCTCAGCGCAATCACCGTCCCGCTGGCGATCCGGGGGCTGACGGCAGGCGGTATCCTGATCTTCGTGAAAATCGTCCGCGACCTGTCGCTGGTGGTGCTGCTGTTTACGCCAACGATGCCGGTCCTGTCCGTGGTGGCCTATCGCTACGCCTCCGAAGGGTTTGCGCAGTTCGCCAATGCGATCACGGTTGTGATCCTGTTCGTCTCTATTGCCGCCAGCCTGCTTGCCAGCAGGCTGCAATCCAAATCCCAGCCCTGGCTGAAAAACTAAAGGTCTCTCATGCTGGAAATACGCAATCTCACCAAACGCTTTGGGAAGTTTCAGGCGGTCAAGAACGTCTCGATCTCTGTACCGGATGGCGCGTTCCTTGTCCTTCTTGGTCCATCGGGTTGTGGCAAAACCACGCTCTTGCGAATGCTCGCCGGGTTGGAATTGCCATCCGAAGGGCAGATCATCTTTGATGGCCAGACGGTTTCGGATGGCGACCGGGGTTGGGCGGTCGATCCGGCCAAGCGGAATTCGGGCCTGGTGTTTCAGTCCTACGCGCTCTGGCCCCATATGTCGGTGCGGGGAAACGTGGACTGGCCGCTCAAGGTCATGTCGATGCCCAAAGCCGAGCGCAGCGAACGCATACGCGAGGTGCTGGACCTGCTGGACATCGCAAGCCTTGCCGACCGTTACCCAAACGAGATTTCGGGCGGACAACAGCAGCGCGTCGCCATCGCCCGCACCATTGCGCCAAAACCGTCGGTACTGCTGTTTGACGAGCCGCTTTCAAACCTCGACGCGAAACTCAGGGTCGAGATGCGGACCGAACTCATGCGCCTGCACCGCGCCACCGGAGCAACGACCGTTTACGTCACTCACGACCAGATCGAGGCGATGACCATGGCCACCCATGTCGCCGTCATGGATCAGGGCCGCGTCCAGCAATTCGGCGCCCCAGCCGACCTGATCGACCAGCCCGAGACCGCCTTTGTCGCCACCTTTGTCGGGACGCCGCCGAACAACATGGTGCCTGTTGTCAAAAACGGCGCAGGCTACAAGGTCGGGGGCCGTCACATGACGTTGTCACCGCCTGCAGATGAATGCATGGCGATGTTCCGGGCCGAGAACATGACAGTGAGCGAGCAGGCAGACGACACCACACTGCCCATGGAATTGGTAGAGACCAGTACCATCGCGGGGCGCACCATGGTCACCGGACTGCGCGACGGGCTGCGCTTGACCGCCATTGTCGATCACGCTCCTGCGGTTCGGATCGGTGAGACCGTGCAGTTCCGCCTGCCCACCGAACCGGACAGTTGGTTCGCGCCCGACGGCACGAGGATCGGTTGATGCGCCTGCTGCTGGTCCGCCATGGGCAATCAGAATGGAATGCCGCCCGCCGTCTTCAGGGACAGGCCGACATCGGTCTTTCGGAGCTTGGTAAATCCCAGGCAGATACCTTGCGGCCCGTGATCGAAGGCATCGCGCCCTGCCGCACCGTTGCCTCTGATCTGAAGCGCGTGCGCCAGACCAGCCAGCACCTCGGCGTTGACGCCCCGCGCCTTTCAAAAGGGCTGCGCGAAATTGATGTTGGTGATTGGACCGGCCGCGCCATAGCGGACATTCGCAAGGAAGATGAAGAGGGCTATCAAGGCTGGCGCGCGGGCACGGCCGTGCCGCCGGGAGGTGAGCCATGGTCCGATTTCGCAGACCGCGTCAGCGCCGCAATCGAGGATGAGCGCCGTGAGCCTTGCACAAATCTGCTTGTCGTCTGCCACGGCGGCGTCATCCGCGCCCTTCTTCAACGCTATGTCGGACTTCAGCCCGCACATATCATCCCCGTTGCACCCGCAAGCCTGACAGCACTGCGGCTGGGAAACGGCAAATCACCCCGGATTGAGTTGTTCAATTACCGCCCCGACGACCTTGATTTCGGGGCGCCGGACTGATGGGTGTGTCCCTGCTGTTCCTGGCCCTTGGCGGAACGCTCCTTTTCTATGGTGGGGATTGGCTTGTTGACGGTATCCAACGGCTTGCGGTGGAATTCAGGATACCGCTCGTCATTGTGGCCTTTGTGGTCATGGGATTTGGCACCTCGGCGCCCGAATTGTTCGTCGCGGTGCAGGCCATGCTTTCTGCCGCACCCGATGTTGCAGTCGGCAATGTCGTTGGAAGCAATATCGCAAATCTGCTTCTCGTGCTGGCGCTTGCGGCTCTGATCAAACCGCTTGCCATTGCCTCGGATATCTTGCGCGTCGACGGCGGTGCAATGCTGTTGGCGGCGCTGTCTTTCGGCGTCGTTGTGCAAGATGCGGTTGTTTCGCGGACCGATGCAGCAATACTGCTTCTGGGAATGGCCATCTACTTGCTGCTGCGTTGGCATTCCCTGGAGGACGAGGAGAACGCAGAAACGAACGGCACAAAAGGACTCGCCACTGCTATTGGCCGCTGCGTCGCTGCGCTGATCGCCCTACCCGTCGGGGCGTATCTGTTCATAGACGGGGCTGTCGGGCTCGCTGGCAGTCTGGGAATTTCCGAGGCTTTGATCGGTTTGACCGCTGTAGCGATTGGCACGTCTCTTCCTGAAATGGCGGCCTGTGTGGCCGCTGCCCTGAGACGCCAACCCGATCTGATCCTGGGTGGAATACTGGGCAGCAACGTGTTCAACGGCACGATTGTTTTGGGAAGTGCAGCACTGGTTGCCCCGGTAACGGTCGCAGATAGCTTCATTGACTACTGGATTCCGATCATGGTCGTAGCCTCGCTTGTTTCACTTGTCTTTCTGCGAACCGGTTTTGTACTGAGCAGGAAGGAAGCCTCTGTCATGCTTGTGGGGTATGCAGTTGTCTTTCTCCTTTAAACATCAAGTCTTTGGTCCCGAATGAGGCCCTATTGGACAAATCTCGGGATGGATTCATCTTGTGAAACGAGCATGGTTGTTGGGTCTAGTGAAAGGTGGAACATACTCGGCTTTCACTGCGGTTGCGCCTATGGCCGATACCAGAAGCTAACCCAAAAATGGCCCTCGAAATTCTCCGGTACGGGATTCCTGACTAACAATTTCAGGCGATGCCGTATATGATTGGCGCAGAGGTATCGGGATTTTTTAGCCCGACGAAACGACCTCTCGTCAAATTTCGACGACTTACATTTTTATGAAAATTCAATTTCTAGGAGATGCATTATGACACGTCTAACATCCCTTCAAGTTTTCCTCACGGATCGCGATGCGAAAACCGTTACCAAGGCCAGTGTGACACTCACTGGAAGAGAAGATGAGCAGGGCCTCAAGCTGAATGCGCATGGCGCGTTCGAGGCACCAAAAATCAAACCGGGAACCTACACGCTAACGGTGAAACCCGAAGTGTCGACTTTGGAACCTGTCAGCCGCGAGGTTCATCTGACGCCGGGGCCGAATTCAGCTGTCGTATCGTTAGGCCGCAAAAATGACCCACATTATCCTTCTGCTGATGGTCCCATGCACTTTCGCGGCAGGCAGGATGCGGTCCTTGCGACGGTTCGTATGGGTGAAGAAAGCAAGTTTGAAGTCGATGAGCTGCTGGAAGAAGCCGGACTTAAACGCCTTGATCTCAAGATGACGGACAGCGCTGATCAACCATTGGACAGCGATTTTGTTCTAATCGAAACGCCCGATGGCATCGATAACGCGACCCAAGCGCTCAGCGGTTTTGCCCGCCTCGCGGCCCGTCGCGATGCAAATGTGATCTTTGGTGCCGTAATCGAACGCGGCAAGGAAAACCCCCTGCAGGGTTTGACGAATGAAATGGTTGTCCGTTTTGGCGGTGATGTCGGCGATGACGTGGCCAAGAAAATTCTGCGTGAATTTGGCCTGCGTATTCAGCGAACGGTCGATTATGCAGGCAATGCTTACATGGTCGAACGTGCCGGGCTACCTGACTATGACTTGCTTGAGCTGGCCGAAAAGCTCAACAATATGAAAGAGGTAGACTATGCGGAACCACAGATCCTGTACGTCATCGAAAACGATGCCTTTACGCCGAACGACACGCTATATGGCCTGCAGGACCACCTGCCGCTGATCAATGCGGATGAAGCGTGGGACACCATGGACGACATCGATGTCAATCTGCGTGGCGGTAGCCCGGACATTTGTATCGCTGTTTTTGATGTGAACGGTGTCACCCCGAACCACCCTGATTTGACGGCGAACTTGACGGACGGGGCATCCAAAATGCTCACCTCCTTCAATTTCAACAATCTGACGACGCAAACCGTGGCTGGGTTGAGTGGGTCGCATGGTACGCAGACTTCTGGAACCGCAACGGCGGCGTTTAGCAACAATCTTGGTGTCGCGGGGGTTGCCCCGAATTGTCGCCTCATCGGGGGCAGGATCGCAAACCCGGCGACAGGGATTGAAATGGCGGATGCGTTTATCTGGTCTGCTGGGTTCAACACCGGAAACACCAACGTGGCGTTTCCGGCAGTCCCAACGCAGCCCGCTGACGTCATCGCCAATTCCTGGGGCGTCACCAATGGTGCTTTGTCTAACGCGCTGCGCGACTGCTTTGATTTTCTGACCGTTTACGGTCGCAATGGCCGCGGTTGTGTTGTGACTTTTTCGACCGGCAACCTGGGCTACGTGCAGTTCACCAATGTTCGCCGCTTTGCGTCTTATGAACGGACGGTTGCGGTTGGGGCAAGTATCGGTGCCAATCCAACAAATCCCACCAACAGCAGCGGCCCGGATCCCAGCGGGAACACCACCAATATTGCCGCGATCACCGATCAACGCGCGCTTTATAACCCGTTTGGACCTGAGATGGACATCGTTGCGCCGTCTCATACCGCCTATGATGGCGGCTTGGTGGACCCGACGACAACAACCGTCAATGTCGGTACAGGTGCGCTGAACGGCGCTGTGCCACCGGCAATTGCGAATGACTATAGCACCAACTTTGGCGGCACCAGTCATGCCTCACCTACCATTGCAGGCACTGCAGCGCTTGTTCTATCGATGGATCCGTCACTGAATTGGATCCAAGTGCGCAATATCTTGCGGACAACTGCGGTGCGTATCCATGCCGGCAATGCTGATCCAACCGGGAGCTACGTCGACAATGACGGCGACGGTGTTGCTGAGTTTTCACAGTGGTATGGCTATGGCCGTGTCAATGTTGATGCAGCCGTCATTGCAGCCCGCGACGGCGCGTTTGCGTCCGATGTGGTGGTGCGTGAAAACCAGAGCGACACAGGCGCTGTGCCATCGCCAGGCTGGCATGCACACAGTCCTGACATCTGGGTTCGGGCGACAAACGATCCGATCCCTGCGCTGGCCTACAATGCCAACCCACCGCATCAAAACGCGGTCCGGGGCCAAGACAACTATGTCTTTGCGCGGGTCAGGAACAACGGCGTTGCCACAGCGACAGAAGTCTATGTGCGTGGCATGATCTGCCACTACCCCGGGTTTGAATTCCGCTATCCTCAGGAATTCATTCCCTCCATTCGTCCCGGCGACCCTATCCCAAACCCATTGGTGCCTGGCACCTATCTGATTGACGAAATTCGGGTGGATGATCTGCTGCCCGGCGAAGATCGCATTGTCAAAATGACGTGGCCAGAAGCCCTTATCCCGCCTGCAAGCGTTATGGTGAGTGGGTCGACCGTAAATTGGCATCCGTGCCTATTGCTTGAGGCGTCACCACATGATGGCCCCGTCGCCGCCAGCGGCAGTGCGATCGATATTCGGCGGTTCAACAACATCTGCCAGCGGAATATCACCATCGACGATGCAACCGATTCATCGTCTGACCTGACGGGGATCATCGGTGGTTTCATGTCCGGTGGACGCACGCGGTCGCTTGTTGTGGATGCAAGCAGGTTCCGTCAAAACGAACGGATCATACTGTGCCTTGGTGATGAAAAGCTGATGGCGCAATTGCTTAGAACCGTCAAAGAAGATGCGGTGAAGTCTGATCTGCCACCGCTTGGCGCCGTAGAAGAAGCGCCTGACAAGCCGGAAATCAAGGCTCTCGGACGTGAATTTCTGGGCGGCATTACGTTCCGTTCCGAAGCATTGATGGAGTTGGAGCTGGTCGATAATCGCCGTCTGGAAATGCTTGTCTCACCCAGCACGCGCTTTCGGCTTCGTGATCAGTTTGAACGGCCACGCAGCGCCGCTACGATCTCGAAGTACAAAGGCAAAGAGGTTGTGGTTTTGCGCGGCGGTTCTGTCTACGAATTGCCTGTCTCGGCCGGCGAACGTCAATTGTTTCCGTTAATGATCGGATCGCCCGAGGCGCGCGGTTCTGGCGCGGAACTGCGGATCACGCAACGCCGCAGCGACGGCGAACTGGCTGCCGGATACGCAATTCAGTACTAGTCGATATCTAAACAACGGCGGCTGCAACTTAGCTTGCAGCTGCCATGATCACTGTCTCCTTACCAGTCCACGTTGCTAAGAAATTGGCATGTTTCCTGTTAGAAGAGGATTCTGCTGAAATTTTCTGTGATGCAACTGAACCACCGGCTTTGTTCTCCGGATGTGAAAGAGCCAATTCTCAATTTCTGTGCACACAATGAAAGCCTGGAGTGACACCCATATCGTGGTATTGGAAAATACTTTTGGAATGACTGCTGCGACCAGAACACTGCACGGCGCATCGCCACTCGAAGTGAAAACAGCGCAGCACATCTGCATTGGAAAACAGTCACCATCCAATATGGACGAACCGGTTTGGGCACTGGTCGCGTGAACCTGTCCGTAACGCGTGCCAGCAGATCGAACCCATCAGATCACTGAAAATGGCAGGTCGCGGTGCCACTGATACCTTTCAAAAAGAGGACCGCTAAGGGACTTTATTGGACGTGCTGTGGTTTTGCTTCTGTTCTTGCGCGACAAGATCGTATCGCGCTCAGCAGGAGCAACGGCGGCTTGGGCCATACGCGCAGCACCAAGGCAGGCGGAGATATCGCCTTGTTCGGGGATGCTGATCTCCGTGTCGAAAAGAGTCGCGATCAACGAAACCCAAAATACTGAGCGCGTACCTCCCCCAACGGCGGCAAGGGTATCAATCGGAACGTTGGCCGCCTTTTGAGCGCTGTATGCCGCGTAGAATTGCATCGCCACACCCTCGATGATGGCATAGGCCACGTCCGCGGCATCGTGCCCCGCTGTAAGCCCACCGAGAAAGGCTTGCGCGTCGGGTCTGTTGTCTGGCGTGCGCACGCCGGTGACCGATGGACGCGAAATCGGCAGACCCCCGATCCCTGTTGCTGCGCGGGCCTCGGCCAATGTGGCCAGATCTGGGGCTGACACAGACGTCAGGCGGCTCAACCAATCAAGCGATTGCGTGGCTGACATCACCACCCCCATCGACAAGAACAGGCCCGGCGCCGCATGAGGGGTTGTCAGGACGGCTTGTTCGGGTGCCGGATGGAAGTCGTTGTCTGCGGCGCATAAGACACCCGATGTCCCGATGCTGAGTGCCGCACGCCCGGACACCGCCGCCCCCACACCAAGGGCCGCTGCATAATTGTCCCCGCTGCCAGCCGCGACCAAAACAACACTTCGCGTCTTCCAGCGTTTACACAGGTCTGGTTTTAGCTGCCCCGCGACATCGCAGGACTGTAACAAGGGCGGCAGGCGAGCGCGGTCCCAACCTGCGGCGGCGAGCAGTTCGTCATCCCAGTCGCACGTGGCGCAATCCAGGAGCATCGTCCCGGACGCATCGCTGTATTCCGTGGCTCTTTCGCCGGTCAGTTGCAGGGCAACATAGTCTTTCGGCAGCATCAGCACATCTGCGCGGTCCAAGACCTCGGGCATATGCTTGGCCAGCCAAAGCAGCTTCGGTGCGCCAAGGCCGGGGTCCGGATGCCCATTCGTACGCCAGCCGATATCCGGTACTTTCGCCAACAAGTCGGCGCATTCCAGAATGGAGCGTTGATCGTTCCACAGAATGCAAGGCGTGGTCGGTCGGTTCGCCTTGTCCAGCAGAACTGGCCCCAGCATATGACCCGATAGGGAAATCCCTGTGAGACGGTGCATCAGGTCCGGGTGGGTCGCAGCCAACTCATCAAAGATGTCGCGACTGAGGGTCCACCATTGGTCGGGGTCCTGCTGGCTCCACCCGGCTTGGGGGATATCAACGGGGGAGGGTCGCGCAGCAGAAGCGAGGCAGACGCCATCCTCGTCCACCAGCGCGATCTTGATCCCCGACGTGCCGAGGTCGATACCAGCGCAGATCATGCAGATGCCACAAGCAAGCCGCGTGCCGTATGCTCGTCCGTCACAAGGTGATTGACACAGCCACGCAGCAATATGGCGCGCATGATTGGTACTTTCTCTGCACCGCCGGCGGCAACGATTACGTTCGACAGATCATCCAGGTCCGTCAGCTTGATCCCCAGCACGCGGTCGTTGATTTCATGGTGAATCAAGCCACCATCTGCACGCAGAAAATACCCCATGATGTCGCCGACAGCGCCCGCCTGCACCAGATCACTGGTTTTGATATCCTGCGGTAGACCATCCGCCAACAAAAGAGAGTTCTTCATGTCGCCCGCAGCCAGGGCCAGACCATCAGCCGCGCAGATCTTTTCGATCGACCCTTTGAATTCCTGTTGCTGCTCCAAGATTTCGCGGGAGGCCATGCTGGAGGCATAAACAGGTGCGGTGAAATAGCTGTGCTGTGCGTTGCATAGATCTGCCAAGCGGGTCGTGATTTCGTAGCTGTTGACGTCTGACCCTTTGGTAAGCCCGCCCATCACTGATGTGATCTCAAGGTCAGGACGGTTCATCGGCTCCATATACCGGGTCGCCATGTTCAGCGTGTTACCCCAGGACATACCAAACAGCTTGATCTCAGGACGTTCGAGCAGGCGGTTGAGAAACTGGCCCAGGGCCGCGCCCAATACTGTATAAAGCTTGAAATCTTCGCCGCCCACCGGGGCCACAGTCGCAGTGTCCAGACCGAACCGGTCGCGCAACTGCTCTTCCAGTTCGATGCAGGGCCCAAAGGAGGAGTTGATTGTCACCCGCACGATGCCGCGCTCGCGCGCCTCAGCCAGCGATTTATTGACCCGTAACCGCGTTACGCCGAACTGTTCGGCCGCCTGCGCTTGGGTCATGCCCTGAACCTCACAGGCCCATGCCAGCCGCACCAGAAGCTGCTCATTTGCGTCGAGAATCTCAGTCTTTGTTTGGCGCGACATCTTCGGTGATCCTTACTTGACGGCCCCCATGGTTAAGCCGCGCACAAGCTGTTTTGACGCCAGCAAGGCAAAGATCAAGACCGGAATGACGATCAGCGTCGAGGTCGCCATTATCTTCCCGTAGGGCAGGTTGTACCCCTCCATGAAGCTGACAGCCATGGCAGGTGCGGTCTTCGCCTCGGACCGGGTGAGGATCAGGCCGAACATCAGTTCATTCCAAGAGAAGATGAACGCAAAGATCGACGACACTGCAACCCCTGGCATCGCCAGCGGCAGGCAGATCTTTGTCATTATGGTGAATTGTGAAGCCCCCTCTAGTCGAGCGGCTTCGTCCAAGTCGTAAGGAATACCGCGGAACTGATCGGTGACGATCCAGATCACGATGGGCAGATTGAACGTCAGATAGATTAGGATCAGCGTGATGTGTTTGTCGAGCATGCCAAGATTGCGGGCTATCAGGAAGAATGGCAGTGCCAGCACAATGGGCGACACCATGCGGTTCGTGATGAACCAAAACCACAAATCCTTTTTCCCCCGAAACTCGAACCGCGCGAGCGCGAAAGCCGCCGGGACGCCCAATATGACCGCGAGCATGGTGGTGCAAACGGCGATCACCAACGAATTGATGAGTGTGCGGAGCACCCCGTCCTCAAACAGGGCCTCGCGGTAGTTTTGGAGCGTCGGTTCAAAAATCCACGCTGGCGGGGCTTGGAGAGCGACGATGTGGGTCTTCAGTGAGGTGGTCACCATCCAGTAGAATGGAAATACACAGATCAGAAGGATGAGACAAAGCAGGATGATCTGCCCCCAAAGCGGTCTTTGTACACGGGCTGTCATCTCAAACCTCCTTGTAAAAGACGCGGATATAGATTTGCGCCAAGAAGATTGTGATGATCAGAAGAATGATAGCTTGTGCCGACGCCAAGCCCTGGTCAAAGCCGCGAAAACCGACACGTTGGATCATGAGTGAAATGAACTCGGTCGACGCCCCGGGCCCGCCGCGTGTCAGCGTGAACACCATATCGAACAGTTTAAGCGTGTCCGCCGTGCGCAGGATCAGCACGGCCACAAGGCCGGGTAACAGGAAGGGCAATTGCACAAACCGCAGCACCGTCCAGCGGCTTTTCGTTTCTAGCCTCGCGGCCTCTTCAACCTCATCCGGTACCATCGTCAGGCCCGCCAGCAGGACAAGCGCCACGAAGGGTGTCCATTGCCAGACATCCCAGAAGATAATCATGACGAAGGCGTTGGTGCTGTCGCCGATCCAGTTGATATCAGCCCCACCCATCAGTTGGTTCACGACCCCGAATTTCTGGTTGAACATGACCTGACCCAGCAAACCCACAACCGCATAAGTGGTGGCCATAGGTAAAACGAGGCTGAGCCGGGCCAGCGTTTTGAGCACGGTCAGGCCTGGCTGATGGAGTACCAATGCGATCACCATCCCAAGCCCGATCTGCAGGGGAAGTGCAGTGCCCAGAAGGAAGAACGTCCGCCCCATAGCTTGCCAAAAGACTTCGTCTGTGAGGACATCCCAGTAATTCTCGAGGCCAATAAATTTGACCTTCTTCAGCTTCGTCAAGTTGAAGAAATGCAACGAGGTCCAGCCCGCATAAAGCAACGGCACGATGCCAATAGCGGCAAGTGCCACGACGGCCGGCCCGATGAATGCAAAGATTGTCCGTCGTGAGACCTTATCGCGCATAGGTGCCCCTCCCGGCCAGATAGGTCATGTCCGGGGCCGCGCAGAGCGGCCCCGGACATGTTGAGTGGCTCTCGCTTACTGGGCGAGTGGTTTTTCGCCGGAGTAATAGCCTGCTTCTTCCAAAACAGCTTCCATCCGTTCGCCGATTTCCATTGCACCTTCTTCGGTGGTGACTTCGCCAAGCATCATCTTGGTGCCCCACTCTTGCACAATCTCGGTGATTTCAGGCCATTCCGCAAAGCGCGGGCGGAATTCTGGCACGCCGTCCTGCCAGCTTTCTACAAGTGCGGGCACGAACTTGAAGTCTTCAAGGCCATCTTCCATGTAGACCGACTGCCGGGCGGGCACGCCGCCACGCTCAAGATATTCACGCGCATTTGCTTTGGATGTAGCCCATTGGATGAACAGATAAGCGGCGGCTTGCTCGGCTTCATCTGACTGGCTGGCAACGGCCATGGAGAACCCGCCAAGGGCCGGTTTACGACCAGCAGGGCCAGTTGGCTCCGGTGCAATCTCAACGCAATCCGCGACTGCGGATGTGTCAGGCGATACGACCGTGGAGTAGAACGCGGACCACTCAGTGATCATCGCGATATCCCCTTGCGCGAAACCGTTCACGGTTTCAGCGTGGTCATATGCGACAATGCCATCCGGCATGTATTGCATCAGATCCTGACGGAATTGCAGCCCCGCCTGGCTTTCTTCGCTGAGCAGGTTGGACTTGAAATCGGCATCGAGGAAAGACCCACCAAAGGGCCAGATCATGCGTGCGAAACTATCGGCAGATTGAGTCTCGTTCCGCTTGGATTGCAAGGCGTAGGCGTATTTGCCGTCCCCTGTCAGGGCGGGTCCATAGACGTCTTTCAGGTCAGCCCATGTTGCTGGCGGCCCATCGAAACCTGCGTCTTCCAGCATGCACCGATTGTAGAACAGCAGGCCGGAGTAGTTGTCGACAGGCAAGCCATAAATGGTGTCGTTCCAGCCGCCAAAAGCGTTCAGCACCAGCGGGAAAAAGTCATCGATGTCCAATTCGGGATCAACTGTGTCAGGAAACTTCGCCTGTACATCCGCCAAGGGCAGAATCCAGTCATTTTCCGCGAAATTGCCGATCCAGACCAGATCGATCAGGGCAACGTCAAGGTCTCCTCCCGCGACGAAGTCACGAACCTGTTCGCCCAATGCGTTCTCATATGGATGCTTGATGATGTTGATCTTAATGCCAGTTTCTTCCTCAAAGGCCGGCAGCATCGCTTCGATCGCTTCATAGCCTGGCCGCAATAGGAAAACGACGTCCACAGTTGTCCCGGCATATGGTGCAGCGGCGTCCTTCAAGCTCCATCCGTGACCATCAGCCAGCGCTCCTGTCGCCAGCGTCGCGGTCAGCGCCGTAGATGCCAAAAATGTCCTCAATTTCATGGTGACCTCCCTGTTCAGAAGCGGTTGACATACTTTTGCTTCCTGCTGCATACAAATGTAAATATCGGGTGTGTGTCAAACAGAAAGTGACGCACCATCGTGCCGGGCCGAAAGTGGCTGCATAGAAGGATTGTGGGCTTGGCCACTGTAGAACTTGAAAAAATCAATAAGTATTACAGTGCCTTGCATGCATTGAAGGACGTGTCCCTATCGGTGGCAGATGGCGCCTTCGTCGTCTTTGTTGGACCCTCAGGCTGCGGCAAGTCCACCCTGCTGCGCACCATAGCGGGTCTCGAATCGGTGAGTGACGGGACGATTAAGATCGACGGGAAGGACGTCACTGATCTTGAGCCCGCAGACCGCGATCTGTCGATGGTCTTCCAGTCTTACGCGCTTTATCCGCATATGACGGTACGCGCGAACATGGAGTTCGGCATGAAGGTCAACGGCCTTCCCGCAGCCGAACGCAAGACCCGTATTGAAGAGGCCGCCCGCATTCTGCAGCTGTCTGAACTGCTTGATCGAAAGCCGGGACAGTTGTCCGGCGGTCAGCGTCAGCGGGTGGCGATTGGTCGTTCCATCGTGAAAAACCCCAAGGTGTTTTTGTTCGATGAGCCGCTTTCCAACCTAGATGCCAAACTGAGGGTGCAGATGCGCATTGAGCTTGAGGCGCTGCACAAGGAGCTTGATGCAACCATGATCTACGTGACGCATGATCAGGTTGAGGCGATGACCATGGCCGACCAAATTGTTGTGCTGAACGCGGGTCGGATTGAACAGGTCGGATCGCCCATGGAGCTTTATCACACCCCCGCCTCAGAATTCGTTGCAGGGTTCATCGGATCACCTGCAATGAACATTTTCCCAATTGGCCAGGGTTTGGGCGATGCAGGTGACGCGCCTGCAGATGCAGTCAAGGTCGGCATCCGGCCAGAACATATTCAGCTTGGCGACACCGGGATTCCCGGCACGATCCGAGTGAAGGAGAAGCTGGGGAGCGAGAGCTACCTTTATGTGATGACCCAGAACAACACGCAGATTGTCGTGAAGACCGATGGCGAGGACATGTTGAATGCCGGGGATCATGTTCACATGACGTTCCGCGAGAGCCGCCTGCACCATTTTGACGCCCACGGACGCACCCTGAGATGAGGAACTGCCCATGACCACATGGACGTCCCAGATGGACAGTTTGATCGCGCCCGCCGTCGCGCGCTCAGAAGTGACAGATGAAGTTGTGGTGGGCGCAGGCACATTGAATCAATCAGGCGCACTGATCCGACGGATGACCGCGATGCCGCGCGTTCTTGTTTGCGCCGATGAAGCGGGGTTTGAGGCCGCTGGCCGCCCTGTTGTCAGGTCACTTGAGGCCACGGGGTTCGCGGTTCAAACGCACGTCTTGCCGGTGAAGCCATTGCCGAAAGCCTCCGTGGAGGAGGCCGAGCCATTTCGGGTGATGCTTGCCGATGACCCCGATCTTTTCCCGGTCTCCGTCGGGTCCGGTGTAATCAACGATTTGGTCAAATACGCCGCCTACCGGTCAGATCGCCGCTATGTGTCGGTCGCAACTGCGGCCTCCATGGACGGCTATACCAGCGCGGGGTCGCCTTTGGCGGAGAACGGGTTCAAAGTGACGATCCCAACCCGCCCGCCAATTGCCATGCTTGCGGATCTCGACATCATCGCCACCGCCCCTGCTGACATGAACGGCTGGGGGTATGGCGATCTTGCGGGCAAGGTTCCAGCAGGCGGTGATTGGATTTTGGCAGACGCCCTGGGGATCGAGCGCATTGATGACGTCGCCTGGCCGTTGGTGCAGGATCATCTCTCAGGTTGGTTGAGCGGGCCTGACGGTGTCAAATCCGGCGACCGCGACAGCGTTGCGCGCCTGTTTACCGGTCTTACGGCGGTAGGGTTTGCGATGGAGGCGCATGGAAGCTCCCGCCCGGCATCTGGGGCCGATCACCAGATCGCGCATATGTGGGAGATGGAGGGGCACAGCCATCAAGGCCAGAAGGTCAGCCACGGAGCCGCGGTTTCTGTCGGTTGCGTTGTGTCGCTCGCCCTCTTCGATTGGTTGTTGGAGCGTGATCTGTGCGCGCTCAACATCGAAGGCGTTCTGAGCCGAGCCCCTGATCTCGCGACCCGTGAGGCGCACCTTTCGGAAGCGATCGCGGATCCTAAAATCGCCGAGAAAGCAAAGGCGGAGCTTGCCGCGAAACATGCGTCACGGGATGTTCACGCAGCAAGGCTGAAAACACTACGCAATAGCTGGCCGTGCTTGCGGGATCAGCTGTCCGCCCACCTTTACCGCCACGACACAATGGCCGAGATGCTGCAACGGGCTGGTGCGCCAGCCTATGGCGCACAGATTGGCGTTTCACCTGACCATTTGCGCGCCACCATGCTGGCCGCTGCATTCATTCGCCGCCGCTATACGATTTTTGATCTGTTGCACGACATTGGTCAGACCGAGGCGGCCTTTGCTGCAGTCTTGCCGAGTTTGACAACAGGTGATTTGGTGGCTGATCTATGAACTTGAAGACCACAGCCGCCACCGCCATTGCCGAAGTTGGGGCTGTGCTGGATCGCGCCATCCCGCAGCAGGTCATAGGGATGGCTGTACCCATCCTGGCGGCGAAACGGATCGCATTGTACGGTGTCGGGCGCGAAGGGTTGATGATGAAATCCCTCGCGATGCGGTTGTTTCATCTGGGCTTGGACGCCCATGTTGTAGGCGATATGACAACACCACCCCTCGGCCACGGAGATTTGCTTATTGTAAGCGCGGGCCCGGGTGGGTTTTCGACCGTCGATGGGCTGATCGGCGTTGCCAAGGCAGCCGACGCGGCCACCATGTGCGTCACGGCAACCCCGGGCGGAAGGGCCCCGCTTTCCGTTGATCACATCGTGCATCTGGATGCGCAGACCATGGCGAACGACCGGACCAGCCAGCAATCCGTTTTGCCGATGGGATCCCTTTTTGAGGCGGCGCAATTCCTGTTTTTTGAAATGGTTATCCTGCATCTGCGGGACAACCTGGATCTGAGCGCGGATGCAATGCGCGGCAACCACACGAATCTGGAGTAGCCGATGACGTGGCAGGACAGGTTTTCGATTACGGGGAAGGTTGCATTGGTGACCGGGGCCTCGTCCGGAATCGGGGCCGAGATTGTTCGCGTTTTCTCGCAAGCCGGTGCCAAGGTCATTGCAACTGGGCAATCTGTTGAGCGTTTGGATGCGCTTGCCATAGAAACCGGCTGCGCCACGATACCGGCCGATATCGCCACGGTTGAGCAATGCAACACCCTGATCGCCAAAGCGCACGCATTGCATGATACTGTCGAGATTCTGGTCAATTCGGCGGGTATCGCCGTTGTTGGACCGGTCCTTGATTTCGATCCTGAAGACTGGGACCGCACCATGGCCATCAACCTGCGCGCGCCTTTCCTTTTGTCCAAGGGGGTTGCCCCCGGCATGATTGCGGCAGGTGCGGGCAAGATCATCAATATCTCGTCCCAGACCGGGATTATCGCCCTGCCTGATCATGCGGCCTATGCATCTTCCAAGGGCGGATTAAACGCACTGACAAAGTCTTTGATGACGGAGCTTGCCCCGCACAACATTCAAGTCAACGCGATCTGTCCAACCGTGGTTCTGACCGACATGGGCCGTGATATCTGGAGCCCGCCCCAAAAATCCGGCCCGATGATCGCGGCGACACCTTTGGGCCGCTTTGGCGAGCCGGTCGAGATCGCCGACATGGCGCTTTACCTCGCCTCACCTGCGTCTGATCTGGTCAATGGCGCGCTGATGATGATTGAAGGCGGATATTCGAGCGTATGAAGGGTTTTGGCGTACATACAAGCATGTGGACCATGACGTGGGACGCCGCGGGTGCCAGTCGGGCGATTTCAGCCGCGAAGGCATCCGGTATGGACTTTATTGAAATAGCCTTGCTTGATCCGGCCTCAACCGATGCAGCACTGGGGCGCGACCTGCTCGAAAAGGCTGAACTGCCTGCTGTTTGCTCTCTCGGTCTGCCGCAAGAGGTTTGGGCCTCACACAATCCGACAGGCGCCATCGACTTCCTCAAACTCGCGATCAAGAAAGCCGCGGGTTTGGGAGCCGAAGCACTAAGCGGTGTCACCTACGGCGGCATCGGGGAGCGTTCGGGAAGCCCGCCGACCGTTCAAGAATTGGACAATGTGGCCACCGTGCTTGAGGCAGCTGCAAAATACGCAAAGGACCACGGGTTGGCCTTTGGCATTGAACCGGTCAATCGCTATGAGACCCACCTGATCAATACAGCGGCGCAAGGGGTCACGATGATTGAGCGGATCGGTGCGCCGAATATGTTCCTGCACCTCGACACATACCACATGAATATCGAGGAGAAGGGCGCGGGCAACGGCATCATCGCTGGGCGCGCGCACCTGAAGTACATCCACTTGTCTGAATCCGACCGCGGTACGCCTGGACAGGGTACATGTGACTGGGACGAGATTTTCGCCACGCTTGCCGCGATCAATTTCAAAGGCGGCCTTGCCATGGAAAGCTTTATCAATATGCCGCCAGAGATCGGTTATGGGCTTTCTGTTTGGCGGCCTGTTGCTGAAAGCGCGGACGCCGTGATTGGTCAAGGTCTGCCGTTTTTGCGCGGCAAGGCTCAGCAATACGGTTTGATCTGAATGAGCTACAAGGAAATCTGGGATACGCAAGACGCCTTTGATCGATATGAAGCCATCCGGCACCGCATGCCACGTGCCGCATTTCCTTCCGGGACAACGCAGTGTTCCGGCCTCCTGGAGATTGCGGATATGTTCGACGCCTTCGTGCTGGACAGCTTTGGCGTGCTGAACGTCGGCGAGGCGGCGATCCCTGGCGCGGTCGCCTGCCTGGAGCAGCTCCGGGCGCGCGGTAAACATCTGATAGTTCTCACCAATGCCGCAAGCTACACTCGTGAGACGGCGGTGCGGCGCTATCGCGCTCTCGGCTTCGATTTCGCCCCTGACGAAGTGGTTTCAAGCCGCGACGTTGCTGCGTCTCGTCTGAAAGAGGTTCTTCCGGTTGGCAGCTGGGGGGCAATCGCCGCACCAGAAGATCGGTTCATGGACATCCCGGCAAAAGTCGAACATTGGTCCGGTCAGGAGGTTGACGGCTTTCTCTTTCTCTCAAGCGCCACATTAGATGCAGACTTACTCGCCTCCATCAGCACCGCAATAAGGCATCGCAAACGGCCCGTTGTGGTTGCCAATCCAGACCTCGTTGCGCCGCGAGAAACTGGGCTGAGTAAAGAGCCGGGGTACTACGCCCACCAATTGGCTGATGACCTCACCATCGCGCCTGTGTATTTTGGAAAGCCTTACACCAACGCGTTTGAAGACGCCAAAAGCCGCCTTACCGGGATCCACCCGCAGCGCATCGCAATGGTCGGCGATACACTGCATACTGACATTCTGGGCGGTGCGGTTGCTGGATTCAAGACCGTCTTGGTGCGTGATCACGGCCTATTTGCCGGTCACGCGACGGAGACATTCATCAGCAGATCAGGTATTGTCCCTGATTTTTCGTGCGCAGGCATCTGACTTTGAGGCGCATGACCATAGGAATGGCCAAGTGAGTGGGAGCCCATTTACTGAGCACCGTGTCGAGTCGCTGGAACGAATGTCGCTGGAACGAATACCGTGTCTCAAACATCAGATGCAGGGCCGCTTTGGACAACTTGCAGTCGTTGAGACGAACTGCAGCATTGGTCAAAGTGGGCACGAACCCCCTCCACGTCAATCTACAAGCTAACTTCGCGCCTCACGTTCCATCCGGGCGGCCCAACCATCTGCCAGATCAGCAAGGATGGCTTTGAATTGCCGCCTGGCGGCCAATTTGAACAAGGTTCGAACCAAGACGTTCCCTTTGGGCGTAGCCTTGATGTCAATCGCGAACTTTGCCCCGGTGCCGTTTTGCTCAACCGACCATGCGCCATGCAGATCTGATATGGGATAGGGGTAATCCTCGGCCTCGGTATGAACACGGAATCCATACACGCGCCCTTCCTTAAAAAGATTGCAAGTTTCCAGCCAGTTTTCGCCCTTGGGGCCATAGCAAACACGCTGCATTCCCATACCGTTACCCTTTATGACCTCAACTTTTGAGAGATTTTCGGCGACGTCCGCATAGCCCGGATGATCATTCATCACCTTCCAAACGACGTCCGCTGGCGCCTTGACCACTCGGCTCACCTTGGCACGGATTTGCCCGCCGGAGGTTGTGACCGAAGCGTCGCTCAGACCGGGAACGATCTTGTGCGCGCCGACCAACTGCCCGATGGCGAATACGGCCACAATACCAGCAACCAGAACGATCACAGTCTTGCCAAAGACCGTAAAAAACGCGCCGTAGATGATCAACAAGACGGCGCTGGCCAAAACCCATTCAAAGTCCAGTGCTGAAATGACAGCAACCTGCCCCTTCGTCAAAAATCGGTTTCTTCTCATCAGCAGCAGACACACCCCAAAGAGCGCCAGGCCCAACCCCAATACACGCAACGAGGTGATGTGCCACCCCGAGGACTGAGCAAACAGAAGTTCGGCGGCATAGCCCGGTGCAATCAGCAAGTCGGCACCTATCAAAATTGAGAATATCGAGTTGAGCCCGAGGAAAGCACGGGCGATTTTTGAGGTATCCATGGAACGACCTTTCTCGTCAGTGGGTGTGCGCTGACAAACCTGATCATTGTGCAATGCGGTTCAATTACGTCGCAGGTAATCGACCTGCCTGTCTGCCTCTGGCATGTTTGGGTATGAGCCATGATCAGACCATAAGTGCACCGGCATTTCCGGGTTTCTTAAGAAGCTGGCGACAACGGCGCAGATTGAGCCAACTTGAGCTTTCATTGCAGTCTGGAATGTCACAGCGACACATCAGTTTTCTCGAAACCGGGCGGTCCAATCCAAGCCGCTTTGCCATCGCGCAGCTTGCCGACACGCTTGAGATGCCTGCCGCCGAGGTCGACGCAATGCTCTTGTCTGCCGGTTTTGCGGCACGGTCGTCGCGGAACGGTTGGGATGATGACGCTCAGAAAGCCGTAGACATGTCGATCGACCACGTTCTGCAAGGTCATGCGCCTTACCCGGCCGTGTCGATTGACCGGATTTGGAACCTGGTCAAAGCCAATGAGCCAGCCCAAAGGTTCTTTGCGCTCATCGGGGGGCGGGGCGATCCCAATCTATTGCGAGAGATTCTGGCACCGGGAAACGTCCGCGACTGCATCGTGAACTGGGACGAGACGGCGCGGGCCCTCTTGCGGATGCTCGAACTGGAAGCTGCGCGCCGCCCTCATGACACAGAGGCCCATGCGTTACAGGCCGAGCTCAGGGCTATCGAGGGTGTGCAGCCGCTGTCGGATACACCGGCATCACGACCAAATTCGCCCGTGCTCACGATCAAGTTTCAAATCGACAATTACGTTTTGGAGCTGTTCTCTCTCATAGCAACGATTGGCATGAGTGCCGACGCAACCCTTGACGATCTGCGTATCGAGACTTTGCTACCAGCCAACGATGCGACCCGAGCCTGGTTCGAGAAGGGTTTTTAGATGATCGTTTTCCCGATGGTGCAGCAGCAGACCTTGGACAAGTGATCGACACCTGCGCCCAAAGCCGCTGGTCCGAGCATCGGAGATTCCGTGTGAAGGCAGTCAATCCGTCAGCCGGACGTCATGCCATGCACAACCGGTTCGGTTCGTCCCATTCTGCACAGGTCGCAAATCCGAACAGCCTCGGTGATCCCCATCATGGCAAGGGCCCGGAAATCGGGCAGATCGAACGGGTCCGCGCTGCTGTAGTCCACCTCGTAGCCAAGATCCTCGAACGAGGCGACCGACAGCCGACTGAGCGGGCGTTCGCTGCCTGACAGGAACCCGGTCAACAGCTCGTCACCGAACACCAACTCTCGCCAATGGCTTTCGCGGGTGCCCGCGCCACCCGTGTTTGAAACAGGGACGGCACTGCCGCCCTGCGGATCAAGGGCCGCAAATTCCCTTGCGGATGAGGCACCGATAAACCGGGGGTCCATTGTCCCCGTTCCTTGGAGCAGGTTTTTCTGCTCCATAGCGTTCCAAAGCCCAGAACGTGGGCCATTTCATGGAGTATGACATCTTCGAAACGGCCTCCGGCCTCAAGGGTGGCGACATCGGCTCGGTCAAACTCCATGATCCCGGCAAGGGGCAATTCATTGCCCTGCCGCAAGATGGTCGGGCCCGCCTGACCCAGAACGCCGTTTGCGCCGTCGATGGGTTGGATCGACACGTCAATGCGCACGCCAGTCAAGATGTCGCCGTCGATGTCGATCGGATCGAAGCCGGTATTCACAACCTGATCCCAACGCTGTGCGGATCGTTCGAAAACCGCCCGCCTTTCACCGGTGACATCCCCATCAAACTTGAGTTCGATCATGGTCTCATCCGTTTTGTTTCGCGCAACGCCACTTTGACAGAAAACAGGGTGTACACACCACCGTTGAAGGCATGCTTGGCACGCGGCAGCCGAAAGTGCGAACGAATGCCAGCCGGTTCTTGCCGTCTTGCACAAATTGCGTCTCGGCAGCCCGAAATGGTCTTGGCCGGTATATGGATTTTCGTGCGGGGTGCGCGGCGCTTTGAACCCGTCTGCGCCGCGCGTACCGAAGCTGGGCGTAGAGGGCGGCTGTACCGATTTGCCCCGGCTTGGTCGGGATCACACGATTGCACATCGTGCGTATTGCGTCAGTTTTCGGTGGGAATTCGCGCAAACGTATATCCCTTGCCTTTGGTTCTTGCTCTGGTTGCATCAGGGGCAAAGAATTGAACCACTCGAACATGTGAAGGGCGCGTCTGGCGCGCCAGTCGGCTTCTTGGCAACACCATGAGGTGCTACATGCCTGTTTTCTTAACGATCACGGACTCTGACATCACCAATGCCGCTTTCTGGACGGCCTTGGACATTGGCCAGGACAGCACGATTGACGCGCCGGGCATCAGCAGCACAATCAACATCACCCTGACGGGCAGCTCAATCAGCTTCGAAGACACAGCGTCCGGCATCACCACCACCTATTCCGACTCTGACCTCACGTCCGGATCATTCAGCCAGTTCGTGGAGTTTGTCGGCAATGATGGTGACAGCGATGCCAGCGGCTCAGTTGGGCTGAACGCGCCGGGCTACACCGGTGGCAGCGGCGATGACATCTTCACGGATGACGGCAGTCTTGGTGGAGGCATACGCGGAGGAGAAGGGAACGACACCCTGATAGGCGGTGTCGGAAGCAATAACATTGATGGTGGCGAGGGTGACGACGTGCTGTCGGGTGGGGGCGGCAACAACAACCTCAGCGGAGGAGAAGGGAACGACACGCTTATTGGCGAGGATGGAAGCGGGAACCTGAACGGTGGCGAGGGTGACGACGTTATCTTTGCCGGTTTGAACACCACCTTTGTCGAAGGCGGGAGCGGCACAGATCTCGATGATTCTACCCGAAGGGTCGACATTCACGCCGTTCTTTCCCGGATCAGCAGGCGGCAATGTCACGCTGCCCAATGGGCGCAGCTTTGTCTATCTGAACATCGGGAGTGTCACGGTTGCCTGCTTTGCCGCAGGCACGCCGATCAGGACGCCCAATGGTGATACGCCTGTCGAGCATCTGACGGTGGGGGATTGCGTCATGACACTGGATCGCGGGTCGCAACCGATCAAATGGCTTGGACAGCGGACGGTCAACGGGCTTGGCTCAAACGCACCGATACATTTTCGTCCCGGCAGCATCGGAAACAGCCAGGCACTGAGGCTGTCGCCCCAGCATCGCGTGCTTTTGTCTGGCTGGAAATGCGAGCTGCTGTTTCACTCGCGCGAGGTTTTATGCGCCGCGAAGCATTTGTGCGATGGTGACCAGATTTTCCGGGAACCCTGCGCGACGGTGACGTATGTCCATTTCATGTTCGAGCAGCATGAAATTGTGTTTTCTGGCAATGCCCTGCTGGAGAGCTTTTTTGTCGGTGATCACATCACCGATGCTGAAAGAGGTTGCCACGCAGAGCTTGTCGACCTTTTCCCGGAACTGGCACGCCACGGCCCTGATACGATGCTCTCCGTGCGCCCCTGTTTGAAAGCATTTGAAGGTTCCTTGCTGATGTAAGTTTTTGCGCACGGCAGCAGCACGCTTGTCGTCGTTCGCTCCCCGGCATTGCCCAATTTCCATGCCGTTCTAGGTTTTTTTAAAACCGAGGGGAGATGAGAAATGCGCAAGTGGATGATGGGAATGGTTTTTGCCGTTGGCCTTGCCGGAGCTGCGATGGCGCAGGGAACCGAGATCGAGGGGGTTATTTCCGACCAGATCGAAGCCTTCAAAGCGGATGATTTCGCACAGGCCTTCACCTTTGCCGCGCCGTCGATCCGGGGCATTTTCCGCACGCCAGAGAATTTCGGCCGCATGGTGACACAAGGCTATCCTATGGTGTGGCGCCCGGCTGATGTGACCTATTTGGACCTGCGCGAAGAGGCCGGGGGGTACATTCAGACCGTTCGGATAGAGGATGCGGACGGGGTGACGCATTTTCTGGCCTACAGCATGGTCGAAACCGGGGATGGCTGGAAGATCAGCGGCGTCCAGCTTTTGGATGCGCCTGGCGTGAGCGCGTGACACCGGGCTCCACCGTGGGTTCAATCAGGGTATTTGGGTCCTTTTGCATGATTTCGACCCGTTCATCCCATAAGCTATAGCGGCACTTGAAAAACATCTTATCATATGATAAGTATGACTGTATCTTTTGAGGATACCGATATGATCCATGCCGCGCAACATGTTGAGCACCCGCAAATCATCGCCCCGCTGAGCGACCCGCAGCGGATTGCCACGGTGGTCAAAGCCATCGTGCGGGTTGCAGAGGCGTGGTCCCTGACCAATGCCGAAGCGGCCGCCTTGTTTGATGTACCCACGGCCACGTGGAGCCGGATGAAAGCGGGAGCCTTCAAGGGCAATCTTGATCAGGACAAGATGATGCGCGCGAGCCTGTTGATCGGCATTTTCAAGGGACTGCGCCTGCTGTTCAACGGACCGTTAGAGGCGGGTTGGCCAAAGCAGCCAAACGCCGGTCTGGCCTTTGCCGGGCAGGCCCCGATTGATCGGATGATCGCAGGGGGCATCCCCGCGATGATGTCTGTTCGACGCCACATCGATGCGCTGCGGGGCGGCGTGTGAGAGATGTATCTGACCTTCAGGTGCGCCCCTTTGTCGAAGCCACGACAACGCGCCTGATCTCGACCGCATATATCGATGAGCCTGCACTGGCCCCCCTGGCCGATGACGACGATGATCTTGCCTTTCTTGCAGAACTGGAGGGTCGGTCATCGTCGCGCCGCGGCCTGCCCGGGTTCATTCCAGCGGGAGTTCACCCTGACGAGTTGGTAACCGCACATCACGGCTATGGCTGGACCTATATCAACGCTGCATTTTGCTACACGCGGGAGACCGGGAACCGTTTCAGCGGACCAGAGCGCGGCGCGTGGTATGCGACATGGGGCCAGGATCGGGTTGAGACCGCGCAGTCAGAAGTAGGGTGGCATCTGACGCAAGAACTGCACGCCACGGGTGTCTACGACAACGTGACGGCCTATCGCGAGCTGAACGCGCCCTTTGCCACCGAGTTTCACGATCTGAACGGGGCCGATCTGGAGACCGAATTACACCCCGATCCCATTATTGGGTATCCAGCGGGCCAGCGTTTGGCGGCCCGGTACATGGCTGCGGGGTCGAACGGGTTTCTTTTCCCTTCGGTGCGTCGCTCCGGTGGGGCGTGCCTTGCCGCGTTTCGCCCACACATGATCCAGAATGTCCGGCAGGGGGACACGTGGGTATTCACATGGTCAGGGCAGCCTGAGCCAGACATTTCTGCTGGTGTTTCGTAACATCACCTGAGCAGCGCCGTTAGAAAAGCGGCGCGTATTTCCAGTTGTCCGCATCCGGCGTCACCTCGTCCAGGTCATAGTCGGCGCCTTGCAGACGTTTGGCGATGTCCAACCCGTCTTCTGCCGCTTGATCGACATAGCGTCGGCCCAATGCTTCGTTCTGGGCAATGGCGTGACCGCGCATGAGGTTGAGCCCGTGGTTGAACCGCCCGACCGGGTCGCCTGCTTCGGCGGCGCGGCGGTTCCATTCCGCAGAGGCATCCGGGTTGTAGTCGCCGCCCAGGCCATTGTTCTCAAGCTGGCTCATCCAGGTCATTGCCTTGGTATACCCGGCTTCGGCGCATTTCCTGGTGAGTTCGCGCGCAAGTTCATGATTGTCATTCTTGGTGACATTGATGCCCAGAGAGCAGGTCACTGAATCGATGACGCCCATCTCGATCTTGCGGGTCAGCATTTTCCGGCCTGTGTCCTGCGGATTGAGAATACCCAACTCGTCTTCAATGGTGGCTGGTCGTTCGTCGGCCTGCGTGACGCTCGCCAGTGCAATCAAGCACATCGCCGTGATCGGTTCACGTATGTCCACGCCCTCCTTAGAGAGAACTATCACGCAGGCCGTCGCAAATCACTTTGACTTTGCTCACAACGCCAGACTGCTGCTACTCGGCTGCACGCACCGGCGCCTCCGGTTCGGTATCATGATCCTCGTGTAGCGGGCTTAGTCCGGTGATCAGCCGCGCCCCCTTCGAGAAGGTGAGGTAGGACCAGAACCAATTCATCGCGACGAAGATCGGGTTACGCACACCGATCAGGAAGTAGATATGCGCGATCCCCCACAGCCACCACGCCACGAAGCCCGAGAGTTGCAGTTTACCAAAGTCGATGACTGCCGCGTGCCGTCCGATGGTGGCCAGATTGCCAGCGTGTCGGTAGCGGAAGGGCCTATCATGCGGCTGGCCTTTGGCCAGCGCGGCGATCCGTTTGCCAACGTATTTCCCGCCCTGCTTTGCAGCCGGTGCGATACCAGGCACGTCAAGGCCGTCTTTCCAAGGCACTTGGGCGGCGTCCCCGATCACGTAGACATTTGGGTGGCCCGGCAGGCAGAGAGTATCGGTCACGGCCACACGACCGGTGCGATCTGTCGGCGCATCAAGCCACCGCCCCAAGTTTTTCACCGCAACTCCGGCCCCCCAGACCTTGCAGGCCGATGGAATGAAGGTGTCAGATAGCTGTACGCCCGCTTCGGTGATGTCTTCAACACGGGTGTTGACCATCACCTCAACCCCCAGTTTTTCGAGTGACGTGTGCGCCTTGTTGGAGAGGTTTTCCGGGAAGGTACCAAGCACACGCGGGCCTGCTTCGATCAGGATGATGCGGGCATCGCGCGAGTTGATGCGATGGAAGTCTGCCGCAAGCGCATGGTTTGCCAGTTCGGCAATTGCACCCGCCATTTCGACCCCGGTGGGGCCGCCACCGACAACCACAAAAGTCAACTGACGGCGCTGTTCGGCGTCCGAATTTGAAATCTCGGCCCGTTCAAAGGCCATAAGCACCTGTTTGCGGATCTCGGTTGCGTCAATGATCCGCTTGAGGCCGGGGGCGTGCCTTTCCCATTCGTCCCGCCCGAAATAGGAGTGATGCGCACCCGAGGCGACGATCAGATAGTCATAGTCGAACTGCCCCTCCCCGGTGATGACATGTTGGCTGTTCTTGTCCACATCCAGCACTTCGGTCAGCGCGACAGACACATTCTTTTGCCCTGAAAAAATCCCACGTATGGGCCACGCCACGTCTGCTGGTGACAGATCAGCCGTGGCCACCTGATAAAGCAAGGGCTGGAACAGGTGATAGTTCCGACGATCGATGATCTTAATATCGACCGGCGCGCGTTTCAGCGCACGGGCCGCGGCAAGGCCACCGAAGCCTGCACCGATGATGATAACCTTGGGACGGGATTGTTTTGGCATGGTCCACCTCGCTGCGGTTGCAAAGAGCTTTGCTGCACTTGCACCAATATAGGTTGTGACCGCCAAACCGCTATGCCAGCCCTGGTGCAATGGATGTGAGCCGCTGTAACAATTGGGTGCCGCGTTGCGCATGAGCCCGCTGCGCCGCACGGTCCTGTCGGCCCCCGTTAACCCGTTGTTGATACTTCCCTTGCCCGTGACAGCCGGGCCTTCCGGTTGGGTTCAGGTTGACTGCGTGACATGGGCTGCTTCGGCCCCCTGCGGAAAAGGGATGAATGGATGAACAAGGCAATTACTGATGGCGTGCTGCTGATGCCCCCAGCCTTTGCGAACGGTTTGGATGTCTGGTCGAGCGGCGATGGCACGCCTGGCTCTGACACCTACCAGAACGCGCCCAACGCGGCGTTTGTACCGGCGGATCAGGATTTTGGCGGTTGTCTTGAATTGCAAAAAGCGTCGAACACCACCCGTGTTCGGTACATGGGCGAAACCCCTCTGCTGCCCGGTTGCTACCTACGTGTGACTGTCCGCCTGAAGGCCATCAGTGGCAGCCTGCCATCAGTGCAGGTTGCGGGCTATGCAGCGCTGGCAAATGGAACCGTGGTGCCCGGTGTTGATACTTTCGGGGACAGCGTGACCCTCACCAACTATGGCGAAGTGGTCGAGGTCTCAGCGATCATTGGCGCGGGCAACCGATCCGGTGTGGATCTGGTGTGGGGAGCCGACGCAGTTTATGGGCATTTCGGCCTGGATCTGACAGGCCCGAACGGTGGTATTGTCCGCATTGATGACATCGTGATCGAAGACATCACGTCCGTTTTCCTGCGAGACATCATGTCTGTTGTGGACGTCCGCGATTTTGGTGCCATAGGCGATGGCACAACAGATGACAGTGCAGCTTTTGACGCGGCCAACGCGGCTGCCAACGGCCGGACCATCCTGGTTCCAGAGGGCGTGTTCCGGCTTGAGAATGACGTGACGCTGGACGAGTTGGTCAAGTTTGAAGGCACGCTGAGCATGCCCGACGACAGGGAGCTCCTGTTGCGCAAAAGCTATGATCTGCCGACCTACATTGAGGCCTTTGGCGACGAGGCTCTGGCTTTCAAAAAAGCGTTCCAGGCGCTTTTGAATGGTGTCGACCACGAAAGCCTGGATATGGGTGGGCGTCGCATTGCGGTGTTCGAACCCATCGACATGCAAGCAGCCGTCCCGAACCGCGATCAATACAACACGCGCCGTGTGATCCGGAACGGTCAGTTCGAGGCGCTGGGCGATGATTGGGGCAGCGAAACGGTTACAAGTCAGGCCACCTATAGCTCGTCCGATAGCCGCACGTTGAGCAACGTGATCAACATCGCGAACGTGCCGGTCGGCGCGCTTGTCACGGGCAATGGTGTGGGCCGTGAAATCTATGTACGCAGCAAGAACGTGGGGGCAGGCACCCTGACCCTGAACGCGCCACTTTTTGACGCCGACGGGACGCAGACCTTCACCTTTGAGCGGTTTGACTACCTGATCGACTTTGGTGGCTTTTCAAAGCTGACGAAGTTCAACATGTCGAACATCGAGTTTCAGTGTAACGGGAAAAGCAGCGGTATCATGCTGGCCCCCGCCGGGGCGACATTCGAATTGCAGGAATGCTTTATCAGCCGCCCAAAGGATCGTGGAATTACATCCATCGGTGGTGGGTGCCAGGGTTTCCTGATGGATCGGTGCCAGTTCCTGTCGTCCGAAGATTCCCTCGACGTTTCGGACCGCACGACCATCGGGTTCAACATCAATTCAAACGACGCAAAGATCTCGCGATTGTCGCGCGACGCGTTTCCGCCACTTCATGGTGCTGGCTGGTCGGAACCACCTGATCAAGGGCAACCACTTTTTCCAAGGAGATGGGGTGCAGGATGGCGTCCGCACCGCAGGGGCGGTCCTGCAGGACAACTACACGGCCACCGTGATCACCGGGAACTATGTCGACAACTGCTTTATCGAATGGACAAATGAGCGCGACCCCACTCCGGCGTTCACGTCCGGCTTTTCCTTCAGCTCATTCAGTATGACGGACAATGTGTTCCTGTCGGGCAGTGTTGCGCCATGGTTCAGCTATCTGGTGATCAAACCGCATGGGGCAGGCCATTTTCTGAATGGCGTGACGGTGACGGGAAACCGCTTCCAGTCCATCAATGGCCAGATTGACCGTGCAGAACGCGTCGATACCAGCTTTGCCGACCTGGACTATGATCGGAACCGCTCTGTCTGGTTCAAGGGGAACTCGTACCACAACGTGCGCGAAAGTGCTGAAAACCCGCAAGTCATTGCACACACCCAGAGTACGCCAAGCCGCATCTGGACAATCGAGACAGACAATAAGCTGCCCTTTGAAAGCTATTGCCAGTTCGTGGACTCTGTCGCGCTGACTGACGACTTGCGCAACAGTTCGAACCAGCGACGCTATGAAGCGCCTGTCGCGCGTGGGCGGGCCGGTTCAAACGAAGACGCGTTCACGCTGGAGTTCAGCGAAGATATGAGTGGATCGGTCAGGGCAACCGTTCGGATGGACCGCGGCTGACCGTCGCGGCGGTCAGAAGGACCGCCACATACCCAGTTTGAGGGCGAGGGTTCCATCCTCGTCCTCAAGGCCCAGGACAAAACTTGCACCATCGGGTTTGGGCTGCCAGATCACCGATGGGGCAAGGGTTGCAGATGTGTTCCCGTCCGCGCTGGTGACAAAGACCTGCATCATCACCTTGAACTTGTCATTGAGCGCAAGGCCAACAGTTGAATCCAGTTTCAGCGTGTTTGCACCTTCGTCGATCGCCCATTCGACCGCACCGTCAATCGCCACCCAGCCATGACGCTCCCCCAGGCTGATCCCGCGCCCATAGCTGAGGCCGGTGCGCAGCAACGGGTCCATGGCAAGGCCAAATGTACTGCCAATCCCGATATCATAGGCCAGTTTGTAGTCCCGCTTACCGGTCGGAATTGGTTTGCGCATGAAGACAAACGCTGTGCCTTCGCCCAAACGCCCCTGCGTCATATCCACGTCGACCTTGGCGCCAAGTGTGAGCTTGGGCCGCAGTCCGTACTCGGCATAAAGCGTTCCGTCGAGCCGCCCGGTTTCTTCATAGACCCCGCTATATGACAGGAACCCTTTCTTGTGCTCTTGCAACCACGCACCGGCCTGCGCGCCTGGCGCAAGCGCCAGCAACAAGAGGGTCAGCAGAAGGCGCATCACGGGTTTGTCTTATTTTGTTAACAAGCAATGACCGTGGCCCAGACATGGTTAACAATTGATTAGGATCAGGGATCTCGCCTTTTTTCGGCGGTCTGCCCTGCGGTGAGGACCGGTCAACCCTATATGGGATGGGAGCCATTTTTGGAGAGAGACGCCCATGCAATGCCCTATCGACGGAACGCCCCTTGTCATCACCGACCGCAGCGGGGTCGAGATTGACTATTGCCCGCAGTGCCGGGGTGTGTGGCTGGACCGGGGTGAGCTGGACAAGATCATCGAACGCGCCGCCGCCTATTCCGCTCCCCCTCCACCACCCGAAGCCCCTCGCGCACAACCAGACAGAGACTATGACGACCGTGGATATGATGACCGCGGCGATCGCCGGTATGATCAGCGTCGTGGTCGGCGCAAAAAGGGGATGGGCGACCTGTTGGGCGACATCTTTGATTTCTAGGCCAGACGGCTCATCAGGACCATCGCCAACAGGGCACAGCCAAGACCTGCATACTCCCGGGCGTGCAGCGTTTCACCGAAATGGAGCGCGCCTATCAGCGCCAGTGCAATAAGCGTGAGCATGGAATACGCCACGCCCGCTTGCGCCAGCGTGACATGCTGCATGGCGTAGAACCAGAAAAACGCCGATACGCCATAAAGCGCGACACCGAGCAGGACGAGGACCGACCACACGGGTTGGTTCCCGTCGGCGGCCAGTTTCAGCACATAGTCGCCTGCGATGACAACCAGTGCTGTCACGAAAGTAAAAGCAAATCCAAAAACAATATGGTCCATTTGAAAGCCCTTGAATGAGGGCCTCGCGATGGTCTGCGGGGCTATGAAAATATGAAGCTATCTTAGCACGTCGAAGGACTGCGCCATAGTCGGGTATTCCTGACGTGTCAGGCGACGGGCGCGGTGGCGCAAGCGCGGAACTTCTGCACTCCGGGTGCGGCGCCCATTAGCGAGACGGTGACGGCGGCGGTTTGGGTGAAAGCGGTGGCGGTTGCGTTGAATTCGAGCCCATCCAACACGTTGCCAAAGCCCACATCGGTGACAATGAGTGTATTCGCTTCTGTGCTGTGGAGCGTTGTCGAGATCGTGTTGGGTTGTGCGCCATCAAAGCGGATGGAGAAGGCGGCCGCGTCGGGCCAGCCGTCGGGACTCGTGACCGCGATGGCATAGAGGTGGGTGGCGTGGTCGTAGGTGACCGCGATGTCAACCGTCGGTTCGGTGTGTGAGAGAGTGCAGATGGGGGTTGGTGTGAACTCCCATGCGAGGGCTGGTGTGGTGAGAAAGATAAGAGGAAAAATAATACGCATGGCATGATGGTAGCGCAGTTTTGGGCCTGGTACACATCTGGACACGTCGGTCAGGCACAATCGAAAATGCTTGTGCTTTGGCTCCGAAGCTGTCAGGGCGGGCGCGCATAGCTATTCTACTCGATGTTCTGTTTTTCCTCACGGCACGCAGTCTCTCGATCATGACGACTACGCCGGACCGCTGCATCCTGTGAGCGGTATCAATTGAAGGAAGATATCACATGGCCACTGGCACAGTGAAATGGTTCAACACCACCAAAGGTTTCGGTTTCATCGCTCCTGATGGCGGCGACAAGGACGTGTTCGTCCACATCTCGTCCGTCGAGCGTTCCGGTCTGACCGGTCTGGCAGACAACCAGAAGGTCACTTTTGACCTGGAATCCGGCCGCGACGGCCGCGAGAGCGCAGTGAACATCGCTCTGGTGTAAGGGGATGGTGGGGTAAAGCCCCACCCTACCCGTTTGAGATTTGGCGCGGCGTCCGAAAGGTGGCCGCGTTTTTTTGTGCGGTGCCAATTTCTGCTATGATGGATGTGTAGGAGGAGACAGATGCTCAAAATTGATCCCGCCGCCAATTGCCAGACCGTCATCACCACGTTCGAATGCTCCCCCGGCACCTGCGCCGACCTGCTGGACAAGCTGCAAGGGGCATACGCTGACTTCATCTCGCACCAGCCGGGGTTCATTGGCGCCGGTTTGCATGTGAACGACGCGCAGACGCGGATCGCCAATTACTCGCAATGGCAGCGGCGCGAGGATTTTCAGGCGATGCTGCGGACGGAGGAGATGCGGGAACGGAACCGGGAGATTGCGGGGCTGTGCACGCGGTTCGAGCCGGTGATGTATGAGGTGGCGGGGGTGTTTTGATTGGTGTGGTTTGGTAAAAACCCAACCAAAGGACAACTGAAAGAAAGCATTGTCTTCAATGACCAGCTCAAGCAATGTTCCCGTTCAACAGGTGGTTTCTGTGTAGTGCTACTTGGTTGCGGTCGCTAAAGTACCAAAGCCGGTACGCGAACAAAAACCTGAGTGAGCGCATCAGCTGTTTGGCGTTGGGTTGATGATAGCAAAATGGCTATTCATCAAATTGAAACATCAAAATAATCTTTCAGCCCATCGAGGACTCTCTTAACTAGCTGACTATTTGTCTTCTTGAGGGTTTGTTGCAGTCTGCTGCGCAGCTCTTCCTTCGTTTTTTGGTTCATATCAGAAAACCTGACTTCATTTATTCCTAAACGTAGGTGTGATGCATCTTCCCAAAGGATGACAACACTAGGATAATCAGTGGTCAGTTTCTTAAGTTCGCGAACCTGGGATGGTCTGATTTCTGACATGGGAATAGTAATTTGCGTGCCAAGATTTTCTGGATCAAAACTAACTTTTCGATCTCTATGAATTTCCTCCTTCAGGTCCTCGCCACCGACTGACAGAGCTTCTTTGAGCCTTTGTGCCGCAGATATTTTTGACATCTCTGTGGCTTCATCAAGCCTAGACTGTGCTTCAATTTCTCTCGCCGATTGTGATATTTGATAAATCCTGCGTTCTTGTGCAACATCATGCTGTAAATTTGAGTGCAGTCGGGCAGGAAATTGGACCAAGAAAGCACCGAAAAAGCGTATCCAAGGAAGGGTTAGTGCTGCAAAAACACCAAGCAACATTGGATACCAAAGCGCAGATGACAGGCTCGTGTTAGCTTCAATAAACAGTATTTTCTCGGGAATTGTCCGCTCAGCAAAAAGCAAATAAAGTACGGGCTTCCAATTGATTACAATCCATGAAATCAAAATAGACCCAATTATTGGTGTTTTTGCTCTTTGGGCCCACGCTTCAAAAAAATCCTTCAGTGTATCAAGCATATCCAATCCACTACAAAACCGAATCAGAACTAGCCGAACTATCGTAACCCGTCTACCGCTTCCGCCGCTTCACATTCCCACCGCGTTGACCAGCCCGCCCCGCCGTTGACCGACCGCTTGCCTTCTGCGCGTCGTCCACGGCCTTCTCCACCGCGTATTGCCGCGCCAAGGGGTCATCCGCAACAACAAGATCGACGGTTTCCAGCCGTTTCACCTCGTCCCGCAGCCGTGCGGCTTCTTCGAACTCCAGGTTCTCTGCCGCTTTGCGCATGTCGGCGCGCAACCCGTCGAGCACGGCTTGCAGGTTGCCGCCTGCCATCTGGTTGTCGATCTTGGCGGTCACGCGGTTCATGTCCGTGTCGCCTTTGTAGAGGCCCGCCAGCACGTCCTCGACGTTTTTCTTCACCGTCTCGGGCGTGATGCCGTGTTCTTTGTTATAGGCTTCCTGCTTGGCGCGGCGGCGGTTGGTTTCGGCCAGTGCGCGCTCCATCGAACCCGTAACCTTATCGGCGTACATGATCACGCGGCCGTCGGCGTTCCTTGCCGCCCGGCCGATGGTTTGGACCAGCGACGTCTCGGACCGCAGGAACCCTTCCTTGTCGGCATCCAAAATCGCGACCAGCCCGCATTCGGGGATATCGAGCCCCTCGCGCAGCAGGTTGATCCCGATCAGCACGTCGAAGGCACCAAGCCGCAGGTCGCGCAGAATTTCGATCCGTTCGAGCGTGTCGATGTCGGAGTGCATGTAGCGGACGCGGATGCCCTGTTCGTGCATGTATTCCGTGAGGTCTTCGGCCATGCGCTTGGTCAGCGTGGTGCAGAGGGTGCGCATGCCTTGCTTGGCGACCTTTTGCACCTCGTCCAGCAGATCGTCGACCTGCATCTCAACCGGGCGAATTTCGACGGGCGGGTCCAGAAGGCCGGTGGGGCGGATGACCTGTTCGGTGAAGACGCCGCCGGTTTGTTCGATTTCCCAAGCAGCGGGGGTGGCCGAGACGAAGACGGATTGGGGGCGCATGGCGTCCCATTCCTCGAACTTGAGGGGGCGGTTGTCCATGCAGGACGGCAGGCGGAAGCCGTGTTCGGCCAGCGTGAACTTGCGCCTGTAGTCGCCTTTGTACATGCCCCCGATCTGGGGGACCGAGACGTGGGATTCATCCGCGAAGACAATGGCGTTGTCGGGGATGAATTCAAAGAGCGTGGGGGGCGGTTCGCCCGGCGCGCGGCCCGTGAGGTAGCGGGAGTAGTTTTCGATGCCGTTGCAGACGCCCGTTGCTTCCAGCATCTCAAGGTCGAAGTTGGTGCGTTGTTCGAGCCGCTGCGCTTCGAGCAGCTTGCCCTCGCCCACCAGTTGATCGAGCCGGACCTTGAGTTCTTTTTTGATGCCGATGATGGCTTGGTTCATCGTTGGTTTGGGCGTGACATAGTGCGAGTTGGCGTAGACCCGGATGTGATCGAGCGTGTCGCATTTTTCGCCAGTGAGCGGGTCGAATTCGGTGATCGATTCCAGTTCTTCGCCGAAGAAGGACAGTTTCCACGCCCGGTCTTCGAGGTGGGCCGGGAAGATTTCGAGGCTGTCGCCCCGCACCCGGAAGCTGCCGCGTTGGAAGGCGTGGTCGTTTCGTTTGTATTGTTGCGCCACCAGATCCGCGATGACCTGTCGCTGGTCGTATTCCTTGCCCACCTTGAGGTCCTGCGTCATCGCCCCGTAGGTCTCAACGCTGCCGATGCCGTAGATGCACGAGACGGACGCCACGATAATCACGTCGTCGCGTTCCAGCAGCGCCCGCGTGGCCGAGTGGCGCATGCGGTCGATCTGTTCGTTGATCTGGGATTCTTTCTCGATATAGGTGTCAGAGCGCGCGACATAGGCTTCGGGCTGGTAGTAGTCGTAGTAGCTGACGAAATATTCGACGGCGTTGTCGGGGAAGAACCCTTTGAACTCGCCATAGAGCTGGGCCGCGAGGGTCTTGTTCGGCGCTAGAATAATGGCCGGGCGCTGCGTTTCCTCGATCACCTTGGCCATGGTGTAGGTTTTACCGGTGCCCGTTGCGCCCAAGAGCACTTGATCGCGGTCGCCGCCCATGACGCCTGCGCTCAATTCCTTGATCGCCGTAGGCTGGTCGCCTGCGGGCTGGAATTCTGTGTTCATCACCAGTTGCTTGCCGCCTTCGAGTTTCAGACGGGTGCGGACATCCTCGGCCGGGTTGGCGAGATAGGTGACGGGTTCGGAGGAATCGGTGTGTGCGTAGGCCATGCACGTTTATCTGTTGTGCACGTGTCCTGATGCAAGGGGCACTGCTGCCAGTTCGTGACAGGAGTGGACACTCGGACCACAATAGTCGGTAGCGGTCAAATTCCGATCGGGGCGTGCAACGCCATCGGAGCGTCCATCCCTTTCAACACTTCGGTGCCGACATGGCGTGTGGCTACCCCGGCGATGCGGGCCACCGGGGCAGAGATCAGCACCGGTTCGTCCAAGCGTCCGCAAAACGCCTCGACCCGGCTGGCGATATTCACCGACTGGCCCAATACAGTAAAATCGATCCGCTCGCGCGCACCCACATTGCCATAAAGCAACGCTCCATAATGGATGCCTGTGCCAAAGGGCACTGGCAAATCGGCAAGTTTGGCGATGCCAAGGGCCGCATGGGCGGCACTGATCGCCTGACGGCAAGCCTTCACCTGCCCCGCGTCAGTACCATCCGAGGGAAAGAGCGCCAGCACACCGTCACCCAGAAATTTCAGAATTTCGCCTTCGTTATTGTCGATGGCATCCGACATGACTTCGAAATAGCGGTTCGCCACGTCGAGGGCGTGCTCGGCTGATTGGGTCGTATTCAGCGCGGTCCACCCGCGAATGTCTGAAAACAGAATGGCCGCTTCATTCTGTTCGATATCACCCCGTGTGATCTGGCCGTCCAGTACGCGCTGCCCCGTCCGGGGGCCGAGGTAGCTTTGGGCAATGGCGGTCGCGAGATGGAAATTGCCGTGCGCCTCGGCAATCGGGGCAATGGCCGTCGCAAGCGTATCAATCAGAACGATATCATCCTCGGTAAACCCCTCCGGGTCTTCGGACACCAGCATCAAGATGCCCCCGGCCCCCTCAACGAAATCAAGCGGAACACCATAATAGTCTGTCCCCCCGCGACGCTGCAATTCGTGCAACACGACGTGATCCTCTGGCCCGAGTGGTTCCCGAAGGCTGCGCCGGAACGGTTTCCGGGTCTGACCGATATATTCCATCGGACTGCCCACATATGATGATCGTGTTTCCAGCCCTTGCGGCGCTGTGAACTGGACGATGGGACCACCACCATGTTCCCAAAGAAAACTGAGCGCAGCAGTCAAAGGATGTGTTGTCCGCATCCCAAGCCGCACGCGCATCAACGCCATCCCTTCATCCCGCAACCGCAGGCCAAGACCGTCAACAAGGACCTGAAGACCTTTCATGCGACCATGGGTCAGGATCCAGTTGAGATGCGGTTCAGCGTTCCAAGCCATTGTGCAAAGGTGGAGCAGTCAATGGATAACGCAAGGTCTGGCGTCATTCGTCACAATTGCCAGCACTGTCACAATTGTGACGGTTCAATCGGTGTCGGCGGTAAGCCAAGTCGGATTCAAATTTGCAGGCTGTCCGCCTTCAACTTCGCCTCCCGACGCTGCAAAATGCCCGTCTGAACTTTGAGCGATCTGTTATCGACCGTCGTATTCGCGAGCGTTTTTTACTTGCGTCCCAGTCGCTTTTCGACGGCAGCGCGGGCAATGTCCGCAGCGGTCTGGGCCGCGCCGCCATTCTATGCAAATGTCACCTCGGACCTGCGTGGTGAGGCGAAATCACACCTTGCCCTGTGGCGTTCGATTGACGATATGTGTGCTGTCGATTGCCGGAGAACCAAAATGCGCGCACGCATCTACCAGCCAGCCAAGACGGCTATGTCGTCTGGTACAGCCAAGACCAAGCACTGGGTGCTGGAATTTGCACCGGCGTCTGCCCGGTCAGTGGATCCGCTGATGGGCTGGACGTCGTCTTCGGACACACAGGCGCAGGTGAGTATGTCATTTGACACGAAAGAGGCTGCACTGGACTACGCCAAGGAACATGGCATCGACGCTCAGGTCCAGGAGCCCAACAAGCGCAAGGCAAATATCCGTCCCGGCGGATATGGTGAAAACTTTGCGACCAACCGGCGCGGGACTTGGACGCACTAGCGTTTGCTCAATAGCATCACGCTCGAACGATCCGAGGCGTGGACTAGAGCAGATACGCCCAAACAAACACCACGGGCAGCGCGCATGTAAACGCGATCATGAACAGCTTTGCCGCGTGACTGACCTTGCCAAACCAGCCGTCGCCAAGCGCACCTTCGCCATAGTTCATCGCGGCCGACATCACGATGTATCCTTGGCGCTCCCGCTCCATCTTGGCCCGATTGATTGACGTCAGTGCCGCATTATATCGGGCGTCCTGACGTGCTTGTTCATCAAGGTTCGGTTGCAGGTTTTCCATATGTGTCATGTGATGCGCGCTCCGTTTGTTGGGTGACGAGATGGAGCACACACTGATCAAGTCCACATTGTGCGACAAAAAAGGCCAACCCGTAGGCTGGCCGTTTTTGTTGCGCGTGAAACCCCGTGTCACTGCAGGATGAATGTCACCTTCAGGTTCACCCGGTATTCAGCGATCTTGCCGTCCTGTACGATGGCTTTCTGGTCCTGAACCCACGCGCCCTCGACATTTTTCAGCGTCTCGCAGGCGCGTTTCACACCCTGCTCTACCGCGTCGTCAAAGCTGGTGTTGGAACTGGCGATGATTTCGGTCACTCGTGCGACTGACATTGTCTTCTCCCTTTTCCTGTGCTGACCCGTTCAGGCTAGCGCACAGGCAGAGCACCGGGATTGACATATCGCATGACGGATCACCGTCAGCGAAACCGGGCCACCCGAGATGGGGTGGCCCGGATACTGTTCTTAGGACCCGCCAAGTGCCTTGTCGGTGATCTGATGCGTCCACGCACCCTCGGGTGCTGCGGAAATCACAGGGTCCGACCCGCCCGACAGAAGCGACTGCACGGTGCGCTCGTAATCTGCTGGCAAAAGCGCACCATTCGAGCCTGCAGTCAGCTTGGCCACTTCACCCATCATACGCTTTTGATGCTTTTCGGTCTGGGCCCCGGTCTCATCATATTCCAACACGATCTCGGCGGCCTCGTCCGGGTTCTCTTCTGCGTATTTCCAGCCTTTCATCGAGGCACGGACGAAACGGACCATCTTGTCTTCAAAAGCGGGGTCAGTGAGGTTCTCCTCAAGCACATAGAGCCCGTCTTCGAGCGTTGCGACGCCATTATCTTCGTATTTGAACACGGTCAGATCGTCGGGCGACAGTCCTGCGTCGATCACCTGCCAATACTCGTTGTAGGTCATGGTGGAGACGCAGGCCGCCTGCCCGTTCAGGATCGGGTCAACGTTAAAGCCCTGTTTCAGCACCTCGACGCCTGCATCCGACCCATCAGTTGGAATCTCAAGTTGGCTCATCCAGGACAGGAACGGGAATTCGTTGCCAAAGAACCAGACACCCAGCGTCTTGCCCGGGAAGTCTTCGGTTGTTTCGACGCCCGCATCCTTGCGGCAGGTCAGCATCATGCCCGATGACTTGAACGGTTGCGCGATGTTGACCATCGGCAGGCCCTTTTCCCGGGCCGCCAGGGCCGCGGGCATCCATTCGACCGTCACATCGGCGCCGCCACCGGCCAGCACCTGCGTGGGCGCGATGTCGGGACCGCCCGGTTTGATGGTGACGTTCAGGTCTTCCTCACCATAGAACCCTTTTTCCAGCGCCACGTAGTAGCCAGCGAACTGGGCTTGGGTGACCCACTTCAGTTGCAGCGTGACGTCATCTGCCGCCATGGCTGCACCGGCGACGAGCGATAGTGCCGCGGCTCCGAATGTTGCTTTGATCTTCATGATACCCTCCAAGGTGATTGAATTTTTTATCCGCGTTGTGACGGGTGCCAAAAGGTCACCCGCTTTTCGATCCAGGCCACGATGCCATAGAATGCCGTCCCCGCCAAAGCGGCCACCGCGATCTCAGCCCAGACAAGGTCGATGCTCAAGCTTCCCACGCCGGTCGAGATGCGGAAACCCATACCGCGTGTAGGGGAGCCGAAATATTCGGCAACTATGGCCCCGATCAGGGCCAGCGTGGTGGCGATTTTCAGACCGTTGAAAACGAACGGCATGGCCGCGGGCAGGCGCAGACGGAACAGCGTTTGCCAGTATCCGGCTGCATATGTCCGCATCAGATCGCGTTGCATGGCCGAGGCTTCGTTCAATCCTTGTACGGTGTTCACAAGGATCGGAAAGAAGACCATGACCACCACAACCGCTGCCTTCGACTGCCAGTCGAAACCAAACCAGTTCACCATGATCGGCGCGATGCCAACAATTGGCAAAGCCGCAACGAAGTTGCCGATAGGCAGCAGGCCCCGCGTCAGAAAAGCAGACCGGTCGATCAGGACTGCCGCGACAAAGGCCGCGATTGCACCGATGGCAAAGCCGCGCAGCGCGCCCTTGACCACGGTTTGCCCAAAATCGATCCACAGAATGTCGGTGGAGGCGGCAAAGGTCTGCGCCACGGTCGAGGGCGCGGGCAGGATCACGGGCGAGATGCCGAAGCCACGCACCAGCGCCTCCCATATGACCAATAGCGTCAAACCAAAAATCACCGGGATGGCTATCCGAACCGCCCGGTTGTCGCCACGATGAGCCAACCAGTTGTTCAACGCCCAGCCGCCTAGCCAGACCAGCAGCGCAAGGATCAGCCAACTCATGTGGCCATCCCCATGCGCTTCAGCGTGACACGCTGTATCGCGTCAAGCAGAGTGACCAAAGCGCCCGCCAGAACAGCCGCCGCAAACAGCGCCGACCAGATAGCCAGAGGCGTGCCGAACTGGTCCCCGATCAGGATGCGTGCGCCAAGACCGCTGATCGCCCCCGTCGGCAACTCGCCCACGATGGTACCAACCAGCGCCGCAGCGATACCGACCTTGAGAGAGGTGAACAAATACGGCACCGAAGCCGGTAGGCGCAGGCGTAGAAAACTCTGTAGGCCACTAGCATTGTAAGTGCGCAGCAGGTCCAGTTGAGACATTTCCGGTGCGCGCAACCCCTTTACCATGCCGACCAGCACCGGGAAGAAACACAGGTAGGCCGAGATGATGGCCTTGGGCACGCCACGCCCCTCAATCCCCACCTGGCTCGACAACACGATGATCATTGGTGCCAGTGCCACGATGGGGATGGTTTGACTGATGATGGCCCAAGGCATCAGACTCAGCTGTGCCGTGCGGGAATAGACAATGGCCACCGCCCCCAAGATGCCCAGAAGCGTCCCAAGGGCAAAACCCCAAAGCGTTGACTGCAAGGTAATCCAGCCATGATAAATCAGCCCACGTTTGGACCATGGTCGGCCTTTGGCAATCATGGCACCCGTAGTCTTCCACAACTCCTGTCCCACCTGCGCAGGCGTTGGAAGGCGTGGACGGTCAAGCACATAGCCCAGCCCGACATGTTCGGAATTGTTCAGCATCAGCTGCCAGACCGACACCTCGCGCCGCGGTACGGACCCCTCAGGCACAACCAACTCGCCTGCCCGCTCGGCCTGATCCAAGGCCACGCGCACATTCATGGGCGCCACGGCCAGATACCAGATGCCTACGATCACGGCCAAAACGGTCAGGACAGGCAGCACGGACCGCATCACACCATCCCCTGCTTCATCTTGCCGGATAAACTTCCCCCGGAGGGTCGTTTTGCCAAGGGTCCCAGATCAGTCATAGGCGTGCCCTGCCCGCAGCCCATCCCGCACACGGTGCGCAATCTCAAGAAACTCCGGCGTTTCGCGGATATCCAAGGGGCGCTCCTTTGGCAGCGTACTCTCGATCACATCCGTGATCCGTCCCGGGCGCGGCGACATCACGACGATCTTGGTCGACAGATACACAGCCTCGGGAATCGAGTGGGTGACAAAAGCGATGGTCTTCTCTGTCCGCGCCCACAGCTGCAACAGCTGCTCATTCAAGTGATCCCGCACAATCTCATCGAGCGCACCAAAGGGTTCGTCCATCAGTAGAATATCCGCATCAAAGGCCAAGGCCCGCGCAATAGACGCCCGTTGCTGCATGCCGCCCGACAGTTGCCACGGGAACTTCTTCTCGAAACCGGAAAGCTCGACCAACTCCAAAGTCCGAGCAACCCGCTCGGCCTGTTCCACCTTCGAGTAGCCCATGATCTCCAGCGGCAGCGAGATATTCCGCGCAATGGTTCGCCACGGATACAGCCCCGCCGCCTGAAAAACGTAACCATAGGCGCGCGCCTTGCGTGCTTCCTCGGGCGTGGTACCATTGACGGTGATGGAGCCACCGGTGGGCTGTTCAAGGTCAGCCATGCAACGCAGGAATGTGGTCTTGCCGCAACCCGACGGGCCGATGAAGGACACGAAATCACCCTTGGCGATATCCAGCGATACGCCCTTGAGCGCATGCACAGGGCCGTCATTGGTTTGAAACGTCAAATCCAGCGATTTGGATTGAATTACGTATTGTGTTGTCACTGTAGGGCCAGTCTTGCCGAAGTCTTGAAGTCAGAAGCGGATCGTTGGGTCAGCGCGACAATATCCTCTGCCGCCCGGTCTGCGTGATATGCAACGATTTGGTACCCGAGGCGATATCCAGCCCAAACCGGGTATTGCCCTGCGCCAAAAAACCAGTCCGCATGATTATAGGCTTGGTTCCATCCGTCGATTACATCTGACGATAGCCCTGCTACCTCATCCAGCGGTTGCTCCCAAGGCTCCGGAGGCGAGGCATACACCTCGCGAACAAAGACACCCGCCAGACCTTCGCTTATCAAAGCAGCGCCCAGTGTCGTACCATATCCCGGGCCACGCCAGCGCAGAACGTGATTGATCTCGTGCGCCAAGGTACGCTCTAGGGGTTCGCCAAGATTGCCTTCGAAGGCTTCGGCTTCTGGATCAAAGGACAGATAGACCAACCAACCATTGGGCGCATATCCCACATGGCCTCGTTCCCGAATGACCCTTGGGCTGTCGTTCACAACAATATCCAGCTGATCGACACGAGCATGCATTGACACCCGCTGATGCGTACGTGCGATGGCCTCTTCGATCGAGCCACGCCAAGGCTGCAACCGTCCGCGTGCATCTGCAACGTGGGTGGTCCAGGATGATGTCATCAAATCCCCGCCGGAATATTCAGTGGATCGCGCTCGATCATCTTGGGTGCGGTCAGCGCCTTCCACTTCGACAGCGCCACTGAAGCGCTCGGGAACGCAGGGCGCGGCACGAATTTACCCCGCCCCGGCGCGGGCTGCGAGTTTTGCCCCCAGGCCCAGATCACCTCACCCCGGCTGAGGGTGTAACGCGCTTGCGCCTTCACCTCGAACCCTTCGAACACATTATAGTCCAGCACCGAATGGTGGTTTGCGGGGCTGATCGTCTTGGTGATCTTGGGATCCCAGACGACAATATCTGCGTCAGCACCTTCTACAATCGCTCCCTTCTTGGGATAGATATTCAGGATTTTCGCCACGTTGGTGGACGTCGTCGCAACAAATTCATTGGGTGTCAGGCGCCCTGTTTCCACCCCTTCGGTCCAGAGAACGGCCAGCCGCTCCTCCAACCCGTTCGAGCCATTGGGGATGATGCGAAAGTCATCGCGCCCGGCCCGTTTCTGTTCCGTATTGAAGGCCGCGTGGTCGGTGGCGACCACCTGCAAGGACCCCGCCTGCAAACCGGCCCATAGAGAGTCCTGATGATCCTTCGACCGGAAGGGCGGCGACATCACTCGCCGCGCGGCGTGGTCCCAATCCTTGTTGAAATACTCGCTCTCATCCAGCGTCAGGAACTGGATCAACGGCTCACCATAGACCCGCATCCCCTTCTGCCGCGCGCGCCGGATCGCCTCATGCGCCTGCTCACAGGACACATGCACAATATAAAGCGGCACACCTGCTGCATCAGCAATAGTGATGGCCCGGTTTGCGGCCTCACCCTCGAATTCGGGCGGGCGGGAATAGGCGTGGCCCTCGGGCCCGGTAATTCCCTGATCGAAATACTTCTGCTGCATCTCGGCCACCAAATCGCCGTTCTCGGCATGAACCATGGGCAGCGCACCCAGTTCGGCGCAGCGCTTAAAGGACGCGAACATCTCGTCATCCTCGATCATCAAGGCGCCTTTGTAGGCCATAAAGTGCTTGAAGGAATTGACGCCCATGTCCACGGCATCCTTCATCTCGTTGAAGATGCTCTCGTCCCAGCCGGTGATGGCCATGTGATAGCCAACATCAGAACAGATCTGCGGCGCGGACTTGCGATGCCACTCGTTGATCGCGTTCTTGATGGACCCGTCGGCGCCAGGCAGGCAAAAATCGACGATCATCGTGGTGCCACCCACGGCGGCGGCCCACGTGCCAGACTCAAAGGTCTCGGCTGCGGTGGTGCCCATAAACGGCATTTCCAGATGGGTGTGCGGGTCTATCCCGCCGGGGATGACATAGGCACCTTCAGCGTCGATATACTCGTCACCCACCAAATCCTCGCCAATCTGCTTGATGGTCTCACCTTCTACCAGCACATCGGCCTTCCAGGTCCGGTCCGCCGTACAGACCATCCCGCCCTTGATCACCTTGGTCATGTCATCTCTCCTCTGTCAGCCGTTTCTTCTGACTGAAAATACCACGGGGTCTGGGGCAGCGCCCCAGTCAAACAGAAGCAAAACACCCCAACGCCGGCCCATGCACCCCAATGTCCAAAGGCCCGAAATCACTCTCCACACACAGCGAAAAGTACCCGGCTCGGGGCAAGTATACCACGCGATAGGCGCCATCGCTGCGCGTCACGGTCCAGCAGCGCTGCGTGATGCCTCCGCTGAAATTCACCGTCGTCTCAAAGGGCTGCACCAAAGCGTCTTCAAAGGCTTGCACAAGCATTCGCTGCGCCTCCGTCCCGCGCGGCGCATCCAGCGATTCCGCGGCCACCAGATCGGCGATGCGGTCGGCAAGGCTGAGGTCCGGGTCTATCACCCGACGATCTCCGCTGTTTCAACAACGGCATGCATCAGAACGTCGGCACCGGCTGAGGCCCACTCCCTGGATATCTCTTCCGCTTCATTGTGGCTGAGGCCATCCACGCAAGGGCACATGACCATGGCAGTGGGCGCAACCTGGTTGATCCAGCACGCATCATGCCCGGCCCCTGAAATGATATTCTGATGACTATAGCCCAACCGTTCCGCCGCTGACCGCACTGCGGTCACACAACCATCGTCAAAGGCCACGGGATCGAAGCCGCCGACCTTCTCAAAACTGATGGTCAATCCCATCTCGTCAACGATCTTCTGACCCTCGACACGCAGTCGTGCCTCCATGTCCTCGATCACACTCAACTCCGGCGACCGGAAGTCGACGGTAAAGACCACCTTGCCCGGGATTACGTTCCGCGAATTCGGATAGACATCGATGTGACCTGCAGCCCCGACTGCATGGGGAGCATGAGACCACGCGATCTCATCCACCTTTTCCAACACCCGCGCCATGCCGAGGCCTGCATTCTTGCGCATTGGCATCGGCGTAGAGCCGGTATGGCTGTCTTTCCCTTCAATCGTCACTTGGGTCCACGAAAGGCCCTGCCCGTGGGTGACGACACCAATATCCTTGCCTTCGACCTCAAGGATCGGCCCCTGTTCGATGTGCAGTTCAAAGAAGGCATGCATCTTGCGGGCACCTACTTCCTCGTCGCCACGCCAGCCGATACGCTTCAATTCGTCGCCAAACTTCTTGCCCTCCGCATCCTCGCGGTCATAGGCCCAGTCTTGCGTATGAATGCCGGCGAACACGCCAGACGACAGCATCGCGGGGGCGTAGCGCGTGCCTTCCTCGTTGGTGAAGTTGGTCACGACGATCGGGTGCTTCGTTTTCACATCCAGATCGTTGAGCGTCCGAATAATCTCCAACCCGCCCAACACACCAAGCACCCCGTCATATTTGCCGCCTGTGGGCTGTGTGTCGAGGTGGCTGCCCACATAAACCGGCAGCGCATCGGGGTCTGCGCCCTCACGCCGCGCAAACATGTTGCCCATCTGGTCCAAGCCCATGGTACAGCCCGCCGCCTCGCACCACTCTTGGAACAAAGCGCGCCCTTCGGCATCTTCATCTGTCAGGGTCTGGCGGTTGTTGCCACCCGCCACGCCGGGACCAATCTTGGCCATCTCCATCAGGCTATCCCAAAGCCGGTCTCCGTTGATCCGAAGATTTTCGCCCGGTGCCGCCATGTGATGTCCCCTTTTGCCGATGGTCATCCACTTTTTGACCAATTGGTAAAGCTACGATTGCCAGCCAACGCTTTTCTGTCAAGAACTGCTTTGAACAGAATTGCCCAAGCGACATGCATCTGCCTAGACTTGCAGCAGACCTAGACACTAGGATCACCCATGCCCGACGGTACGTCGAAAAACCCAGCCGCATTCAGATGCGCAACCGCAGCCTGATCCTTGATGCTGCACTGGATGTCTTTTCGGCGCATGGCTATCGCGGCGCAACACTCGACCAGATTGCCGACGCGGCGGGTTTGTCCAAGCCTAACATCCTCTACTACTTCTCTGGCAAAGAAGAGATTCATGTCACTCTTCTAAATCAATTGATGGAGACATGGCTCGATCCGCTCGTCGAAATGGATGCCTCAGGTGATCCAATGACTGAACTGCTGGGTTATGTGCAACGCAAGCTGGATATGTCCCGCGATCTACCCCGCGAAAGCCGCCTGTTCGCAGGTGAAATTCTACAGGGCGCCCCCCGCATGCTTCCTCATTTACGGGCCGATCTAAAACCGCTGTTTAACGAGAAATGCGCCATTATCCAGACCTGGATGGATGAGGGCAAACTTGCAGAGGTCGATCCGCGCCACCTTGTATTTTCGATATGGGCCACAACACAGCACTATGCCGATTTCGACAGCCAGGTGCGCGTGCTGCTAGATGGCGAACCACATGGCAGCGCGGCGCGCTTTCTGGATCAGATGTATCGCAGCTTGCTCGCACCCTGAAAACTCTGCGCGTTCCCAATGCGAGCAAGCTTAGTATCCGGTGTCCTACTCCGCTGCCGTGGCCGATGGATTGTTCGGATGTGTGGTCCAGTTGGCATAGTCCGGCTCAACCACCTTACCTGTACGAGGGTCAGTAAGACCCGGCTCCATAGCTTCCATCGTGATGCAGTTCTCTACCGGGCAGACGTTAACGCACAGGTTGCAGGCTACGCATTCATCATCAATCACTTCGAACACGCGGTCTTCGGACATCGATATTGCCTGGTGGGACGTGTCCTCGCACGCTGCGTAACAACGGCCGCAAGAGATGCAGAGATCCTGGTTGATCTTCGCCTTGCTCACGTAGTTCAGGTTCAGATACTGCCAGTCCGTCACGTTCGGAACAGCACGGCCCACCAGTTCATCCACAGATGCGAAACCCTTTTCGTCCATGTAGTCAGACAGGCCCGAAATCATCTCTTGCACGATCTTGAAACCGTAAGTCATGGCCGCCGTGCAGACCTGAACATTGCCAGCGCCAAGGGCAAGAAACTCCGCCGCGTCCTTCCAGGTGGTCACCCCTCCAATGCCGCTGATAGGCACATCACGCAGCGAAGGATCACGCGCGATCTCGGCCACCATATTCAAGGCGATAGGTTTCACCGCGGGCCCACAATACCCGCCATGCGCACCTTTGCCATCAATCGTGGGCTCGGGCGAATACAGGTCCAGATCTACAGATGTGATCGAGTTGATCGTGTTGATCAGGGACACGGCGTCGGCGCCGCCCGATTTCGCGGCAGAAGCTGGCTTGCGAACATCGGTAATGTTTGGGGTCAGCTTGACGATAACGGGCATGCGTGTGTGTTTCTTCACCCATCGCGTCACCATCTCGATGTATTCAGGCACTTGGCCGACAGCGCTGCCCATACCACGTTCGGACATCCCGTGCGGGCAGCCGAAATTCAGCTCGACGCCGTCGGCACCTGTGTCTTCGACCAATGGCAAGATACGGGCCCACGGGTCTTCCTCACACGGAACCATCAGCGACACGACCATCGCCCGATCAGGGTAGTCACGTTTGACCGCCTTGATCTCTTGCAGGTTTACCTCAAGAGGTCGGTCCGTGATCAACTCGATATTGTTCAGGCCCAGAAGCCGTCGATCGGCACCGTAGATCGCGCCGTAGCGCGGGCCATTGACGTTGACAACGGGTGGCCCTGCCTCGCCCAGCGTCTTCCAGACAACGCCGCCCCACCCGGCTTCGAAAGCGCGGCGCACGTTGTATTCCTTGTCCGTGGGCGGCGCCGAGGCCAGCCAGAACGGGTTGGGTGACTTGATCCCGATGAAATTGCTTTGAAGGTTTGCCATCTGTCTCTCCTCCGCTCAGCCTATCAGGCTGGCATGAATGTCCATCGCCGCATCGCGCCCTTCAGCCACGGCGGTCACAGTCAGGTCATCGCCACCCGAGGCACAATCACCTCCGGCCCAAACGCCAGCAACCGACGTACGACCAGCGCCTGTCACTGCAATCTTGCCCTTTTCAAGATCAGGCAGTCCATCGCCAACAAGCTTTTGACCAATGGCACGCAGTACCTGATCCGCCGGAATACGGATGGTTTCACCGGTGCCGGTCATGTCGTCGGTCACGTATTCGAATTCGATCTCTTGCACCGCACCGTTGCCGTACAGCGCCTTGGGCACAACGTTCGTCATGATCCGAACGCCCTTGGACGCTGCAAGGTCCTGCTCAAAGACACTCGCATTCATCCGATCCCGTCCACGTCGATAGGCCAGCGTCACATTCAAAGCACCCAACAGTTTGGACTGCACGGCCGCATCCACGGCCGTCATACCACCGCCGATCACCACAACATCGCGACCAACCGGCAGCGTGCCCAGATCAGATGACTGCCGCAGATTGGCGATGAAATCGACGGCGTCCGACACACCTGCCTTATCGCCCCCCTCCACATCCAATGCGTTCACGCCACTCAGACCCATCCCAAGAAAGACGGCGTCAAACTCTGATTTCAACTGATCAAGTGTCACATCCACACCCAACGCTTTGCCGTGATCAAGCGTGATGCCCCCAATCTGGAGCAACCAATCCACTTCGGCCTGCGCAAACCCTTCGGGCGTCTTGTAGGCGGCGATCCCGTATTCGTTCAGCCCGCCGGCCTTGGCCCGAGCATCATAGACGGTCACGTCATGACCCAGCATGGCCAACCTGTGGGCACAGGACAGACCCGCAGGTCCCGCCCCCACCACGGCCACCGTCTTGCCGGTGACCGCAGCACGGGAGAATGGATGAATACCCTGCTCTTGCAAATGATCCGTAGCGTAACGCTGAAGCTCACCGATCTTGACAGGCTTGCCTTCGGCAAACTCGCGCACACAGGCTTCCTCGCACAGCGTTTCGGTTGGGCACACACGGGCGCACATCCCGCCCATGATGTTCTGGCTCAGGATCGTCTTGGCGGCTGCATCCGGCGTTCCGGTCGCGATCTGGCGGATGAACAGCGGAATATCGATGTCAGTCGGGCATGCCGTGATGCAAGGCGCATCATGGCAGAAGTAACAGCGATCCGCCGCCACAAGGGCTTCATGCGGGTCAAGGGCTGGATGCAGGTCCGAAAAATTCTCGGAATATGCGGCATCATCCAAACGGCCCGCCGCCACACCCGGTGAGAAAGGAGATTGCGTCATGTCCGCTCCATCGCAACGTTTGTTCGCTTAAAACGGTCTCACAGGTTCAAAATTTTATCAACTGGTAAAAAAGTGAGCGCTACCCACAATGCATACGTTTGCACAAAGAAGCGGCACTTTGCCGGGATCCGAAAAGCCTTGGGGAAGGTCTTGCAATGCCGCCAAACGGTGCCATATGTCGCCTTGCTACATCATCTATCGACCCACTGCTCCTTTCGGCTCAGTCACTCGATCTATTGACAACGCCAAGGCTGCCGCATGTTGCGGGCAGCACAACACAGGAGTACCGACGATGGCCAACGGCACCGTCAAGTGGTTCAACACAACCAAAGGCTACGGCTTTATTGCACCCGAAGATGGCGGCAAAGACATCTTTGTTCATATCTCGGCAGTCGAGCGTTCGGGCCTCACTGGTCTGGCAGACAACCAGAAGGTCACATTCGACCTAGAATCCGGTCGTGATGGCCGCGAAAGCGCGGTAAACATCGCTCTGGCCTGATCGGTCTGAGGATACACCAGTTTCGGGCGGTGCATCTCACGATGCGCCGCTTTTTTGTTCGTATTCGGAGGGCGTTAGGCACGGACAAGTCCCGGAAAAAGATACCAGGCCCGTCAACCTACTTCTTCTGACAAGAAATACGGCGGGGAATCGCGGCAGCGACGGGGCAGAGCCCCCAAAAATCGTGTCGCGCAGCGGCAATTGGATCACGGCCCGCTCCAATCCACACCGACCGCCTCTTCGATATGCAAGCGCCCATCGGGCCACGGCTGCATCAACGCTTTTGCGGCGTCCAGATCATCACTCATCCACGTGTGAACATCTTCAAGCTCCAGCAACACGCCCATCCGGTGGTGGATCGGTGCCACGTCGCCATTCGGCTCACAGGTCACGGCGGCCACCTGCGGCACTTGCAAACCACCCGGCGCCGTCCAAACATCTGTGATCGCGGCGAAGTACAGGAAACCGCCCTCCTTGGGTGCAATCCGCCACGCGGTCTTGCGCCGCTTCTCACCTGTCCACTCATACCAGCCATTAACCGGGATCACGGCGCGACCAACACCATCAAAGGCTGACTTGTCGAACACCGTTTCGGACCGGGCATTGATGATCTGCTCCATCACCGGACGGCCCCGTGCATTCACCCGCCCCACAGGCACAATGCCCCACCGCATGCGTTTCAAAGCGCCGTCAAATACAACGATCTCCTGACTGGGCGAGACGTTGTGACGGGCCGGTTCATCGTCAACTGTCCCCGCGGGAACACCGAGGGCCGTCGCCAAATCCGACACGGGGTCCGTGAAAAAGAACCGCCCGGGCATCCCTATTCAACCCGCGCAATCAAAGCCTGCACGCTTGGTGCCAAACCCTCGACAATCCGCGCGACACCTTCCGCATTGGGGTGAATGCCATCCGGTTGCATGAAGTTTTGGACATCCGCCGGAGCCGTGTCAGGTCCACCGAGTCCCGCGAAAAAGCTTTCGGCGTACAGAGTGTCGAATGACTGCGCGATGTCCGGGTACATCGCATCAAACACCTGTTTGTAGTCTGGGCCATAGTTTCCCGGGGCCTCCATACCCACAACCAACACCTCGACCCCCGCGTCGTTTGCAGCCTGCACGATACCTTCAAGATTGGCGCGGCTCACTTCCGGATCGATCCCGCGCAACAGGTCGTTGCCACCAAGTGTCACGATCATCGCGTCCACCTCGGGTGTCAGTGTCCAGGCCATCCGGCTCAAGCCACCTTGGGTCGTATCGCCGGATACACCTGCATTGATGATGTCCACATCATGGCCCGCATCCTCCAGCCACGCCTCAAGCTGCGGCACGAACCCCTGTTCGACAGGAAGGCCGTAGCCCTGGGTCAGGCTGTCGCCCAACGCCGCTATGGTCACCGGCTCAGCCCATGCCGCTCCAGCCCATAGACTGAAGACAATTGCACCTGTCACCTTGCCCATGTTGATCCGATCTCCATATGACCCCGTAGACGATATAAAGGCCGCCGAGCATGCCCGATCCAGCCCTTTCACTTAAAAATGCAGCACTCAGCCTCGATGGCAATGCCGGGCGGGTGGATATCCTGCACGGCATCACACTGGACATCGCAAAAGGCGAGACCGTCGGACTGGTGGGTCCATCAGGGTCGGGCAAGTCCTCCTTGCTCATGGTGATGGGTGGATTGGAGCGGGCGACAGGCGGCACAATCACCGCGCTCGGCCAAGACTTGACCAACATGAACGAAGACGCGCTCGCCCGCTTTCGCCGCGGCCATATGGGGGTGGTGTTTCAAAGCTTTCACCTGATCCCTACCATGACCGCCCTCGAAAACGTGGCGACACCCCTTGAGCTTGCGGGGGCGCGTGATGCGTTCGACAGGGCCGAAGCCGAGCTTGATGCAGTCGGCCTCGGGCACCGCGGCGGTCACTACCCAAGCCAGATGTCGGGGGAGAGCAGCAGCGGGTGGCGCTGGCCCGCGCCCTCGTAACACGGCCCGAGATTCTGCTTGCGGATGAACCCACCGGAAACCTCGATGGCGCCAATGGGCAGGCAATCATGGATCTCCTCTTTGCCCTGCGCGACCGGCACGGAGCGACACTGGTGCTTGTCACCCACGCGCCCGACCTTGCTGCCCGCTGCGACCGCGTGATCCGACTGGCAGATGGCCGGATCGAAGGGCCGGTGAAGGCTGCCGCTGAATGAGCATCGCAACATCTGCCCGCTTTGCCCGCCGCGAATTGCGCGGGGGCCTGCGCGGTTTTCGCATTTTTCTGGCGTGTCTTGCCCTTGGTGTTGCTGCCATCGCGGCGGTTGGCTCGGTCCGCTCGGCCATTGAGGCCGGTCTGGAGCGGGAAGGTGCAGCACTGCTGGGTGGCGATGCCGAACTGGATTTCACCTATCGCTTTGCCACTGACGCTGAACGCGCATGGATGGAAGAGGTCGCTGACACCGTATCGGAGATTGCTGATTTCCGGTCCATGGCCGTGGTTGATCGAAATGGGGAAACGGAGCGCGGGCTGACGCAGATCAAGGCGGTCGATGGCGCCTATCCCCTTGTCGGCGCAGTGGAGTTGACCCCCCACATGCAACTGCGGGACGCGCTTGCGGGCGTAGATGGCCTACCGGGTGCGGTGATGGAAAATGCCCTGATCGACCGACTGGGCTTGGTCATCGGCGATACATTCCGTCTTGGCACACAGGATTTCGTGCTGATGGCGACGCTCGCGCGCGAACCCGACAGCGCAGCAGGTGGTTTTGGCCTTGGGCCACGCACCATCGTGCTGCGCAGCGCGCTTGAGAATGCCCAACTCCTCGCTCCGGGCACGTTGTTCAATTCCAAGTACCGGCTGGACCTGCCCGACGGCACGGGCCTTGCCACGTTGGAAGCACAGGCACGTAATCAGTTCGAAGCCACTGGCATGCGGTGGACAGACGCACGCAACGGCGCGCCCGGTGTGGCCGAGTTCGTTGACCGCTTGGGCGCGTTCCTTGTTCTGGTCGGCCTCTCCGGTCTCGCCGTGGGTGGGGTCGGTGTATCGGCGGCTGTGCGTGCCTACCTCGCTGGTAAAACCTCTGTCATTGCGACCTTGCGGACGCTGGGGGCCGAGCGTCGGGTCATCTTTCAAACCTACTTCTTGCAAATTGGCGTGCTGTCCCTGTTGGGCATCATCATTGGCCTTGCTCTGGGCGCCATCGTCCCGGTCGCTCTGGCGCCGATCATTGAGGCCCGCCTTCCCATCCCGGCCAGTTTCACGATCTATCCAACCCCACTTTTCGAAGCAGCGATCTACGGGCTGTTGACCGCCTTTGTGTTCACCCTGTGGCCGCTGGCCCGGGCCGAGGATGTGCGGGCCGCCACCCTGTTCAGGGATGCACTGGACAAGGCGCGGCTGCTTCCCCGTCCAAACTATCTGCTCTGGATCGGCCTTGGACTTGGCGCGCTGATTGGCATCGCCGGTGTGTTTTCCGGGACATGGAGGCTGACATTGTGGACGGCAGGCGGGATCGCATTTGCGCTTTGCCTGCTCGCCCTTGCTGCGACACTGATCCGCTGGTTGTCGCGAAAGATGGCACCACGGGCCAAGGGGCGCCCGGCTCTGCGGTGGGCGCTCGGGGCTATCTCGGGCACGCGCGAAGGGGCGGCATCAGTGGTCTTGTCCCTTGGCCTAGGCCTGTCGGTCCTTGCAGCCGTGGGGCAGATCGATGGCAACTTGCGCAACGCGATCACGGGCAACCTGCCTGACGTGGCGCCCAGCTATTTCTTCGTCGACATCCAGCGCGACCAGATGCAGGGCTACACTGAGCGGCTGGAAAATGACCCAGCCGTCAGCCGTATCGAAAGTGCCCCGATGCTGCGCGGGATCATCACGCAAATCAACGGTCAGCGCGCTGCAGACGTCGCAGGCGATCACTGGGTTCTGTCGGGCGATCGGGGCATCACCTATTCCGAAACACCTTCGAAAAACACGCGGATCACGGATGGTGAATGGTGGCCCGAAGGGTATTCGGGCACACCACAGATCAGCTTTGCCGCGGAAGAGGCGGAAGAAATGGGGCTGTCCATCGGTGACAGTATGACCATCAACATTCTGGGCCGCGACATCGCCGGCACCGTCACGTCGTTCCGCGAGGTCGACTTTTCCACCGCAGGCATTGGCTTTATCCTGTCGATGAACCCATCCGCCTTGCAGGGCGCACCGCACACTTTCATCTCGACCGTCTATGCCGAGGATCAGGCGGAAACCCAGATTCTACGCGACATTGCAAACGCCTATCCGAACGTGACAGCCATCCGGGTAAGGGACGCCATCGACCGGGTGAGCGAGGTGCTCTCGGGCCTCGCTGCGGCAACGTCCTATGGCGCGGCGGCAACGCTTCTGACCGGCTTTCTGGTCCTGATCGGTGCGGCGGCGGCAGGCACGCAGGCCCGCACCTATGAAGCGGCAGTTCTCAAGACACTAGGCGCGACACGCCAACGCATCCTGCTCAGCTTTGCCACCCGGGCAGCGCTCTTGGGCCTTGGTGCTGGCGCGGTCGCCTTTGCTGCCGGGATCGCGGGTGGTTGGGCTGTCAGCACCTACGTGATGGAAACCGATTTCACGGTGATTTGGCCGTCCGCCTTTGCCATCGTGATCGGTGGAGTTTCGGCCACGCTGATTGCAGGTCTTGCCTTTGCCTGGGGTCCCCTCGCGGCGCGACCAGCGCAGGTATTGCGGGGCCGGGAATAAGTCGCGTTGCGGCGCTGCGACCAAGCGTGGCACACCCGCGTCAAATATTGGAATCGAGGATGTTGTCATGACCGATCAGTTGCCCATGCCCGTGACCGCCCCCCTGTCGCAGGCCCAGAAAACACAGATCATCAACCTGATCCGACGGGCCGCCCGGGCCGAGATCCTGCCGCGCTTCCGCCGCCTGGATGCTGGTGAGATCGAGACCAAACGGGACGAAACTGATCTTGTGACCCAGGCCGACATCGCCGCCGAAGCCATGATCACTAGGGGTCTGCAAATGGCGTTCCCTCACGCGTTGGTGATCGGCGAGGAGGCGGTGTCGCGCAAACCCGATCTGCTTGACGGTGTCGGCGAGGCCGAGCTGTGCTTTATCATCGACCCAGTGGACGGCACCTGGAACTTTGCCAAGAACATGCCGCTCTTCGGCACGATGGTGGCCGTTTGCCGATTTGGCCAACCCGTATTCGGTTTGATCTATGACCCCGTGGGAGACGATCTTATCATGGCCGACAACACCTCCCCCGCTGTCTGGCAAACACAAACCGGGCGCTTGCGCGGCATCGAGACGGCGCAGCCCAAACCGCTGGACCAACTTGCAGGCTATGCTCATATCCGCCTGATGCCGCCAGCAGATCGGGCGCTGATGTGGACCAAGGTGGGCGCACTCGCCTTTATCGGCAGCTTGCGCTGTTCAGCCCACGAATATCGCCTTCTTGCAACAGGGGCGGTGGATTTTGTCCTATCCGGCCACCTCAACAGCTGGGACCATGCCGCAGGCGCTTTGATCTGCCAGCAAGCAGACGGCAAAGCGGCCATGCTTGACGGATCGGACTATAACGCGACCGTCAAGACGGGGTATCTGCTTGCCGCCTCGTCACCGGAAGTGTGGGGCGTTGTGGCAGCACATTTTGCCGACTTGATGTCTGACACATGACACCCTGGTTTTTTGGCTATGGCAGCCTCGTCAACCGTGCCACCCATAACTACCCACAAGCGCAGCACGCGACACTCAAGGGCTGGCGCCGTGTCTGGGTGCGGACGGCGCTGCGTGACGTTGTTTTTCTGTCCGCGCGTCCGGCAGAAGGCCACAGCATCAAAGGGTTGATCGCTTCTGTTCCCGGCGCAGATTGGGCGGCGCTGGATCTGCGTGAAACCGGTTATGACCGGGTCGACGCGACCCATGCCGTGCAGCATCAGGCCGGAGCGAGCGACATCGCCGTATACCAGGTGCCGACCGATGCCCAACACGAGGGCGGAGATCATCACATCCTGCTGAGCTACCTGGACGTCGTGGTGCAAGGCTTCCGCCGCGAATTCGGAGAGGCAGGCGCAGAGCATTTCTTTGCCACCACCGATGGCTGGAACACGCCTGTGTATGACGACAGGGCCGCACCGCTCTATCCGCGCGCGCAACAGCTTACAAAAGCGGAACGCGCTCTGACAGACAGGCTACTTACGCAGGTTCAATAGGGACAGAAGCCGCCCCTCGCGCTCAAAGCTGTCGCGTGTCACCGCACCACCATCCGCCGCGATCACGCGCAGGGCCAAGACCCATGCGATGCTGCCAAAGACCACGCCTGCCAGCGCCTGCCCGATCAACACGCCTGGGGCACCGAACAAGTGCGCGCCAAGCCATACCAGTGGAATCATGGCAACAGTATTGCGGCCCCAATTCATCCATGTCGAATAGAACGGGTGCCCGAGATTGTTGAACGCGGCATTGGCCACGAACAGCACGCCATTGAAAAAGAACAGCAGCGCGAGCGGTCCGCAAAACAGGAACACCAGATCTCGGGTTACGCCGGTCGCATCGAAAAGATCGGAAATCGGACCCCGCAAAACGAATAGGGCTCCAGCGATCACGAAAATCACAAGCCCGGCAAAAATCAGCGCGGCATTGAAACCAGACCGGACCCGGTCATGCCGCCCGGCGCCAAAGTTCTGACCAAGGATGGGGCCAACCGCCCCCGACAAGGCAAAAATCACGGCAAAGGACAGCGGCATCAGACGCCCCACGATGGCCATGCCCGCCACGGCCTCCAACCCGTACTGTGCCATTGAACGCGTCACGATGGCCTGACCGACTGGCGTTGCAAACTGTGTCAGGATCGCCGGGAAACCAATGGTGACCAACGGACGCAGATCGCTGACCATCCCGCGCAGATCAGGGCGCGGCAGACCATCATGATAGCGCAAGATGGGCAGCAATGCCGCTGTTCCGATGGCAACGCGCGCCGCGACCGATGCAAGTGCCGCTCCGGTTAGGTCCAGCCCCAGCCCAAAAATCAGGATCGGATCCAGAACGGCGTTCACGCCGCCGCCCCAAATGGTTGCCATCATGGCCCGCCGCGCATCTCCATAGGCCCGCAGAATGCCACTGCCCATCATACCCACCACAAGAAACGGCAGGGACGGAACAATGATCTGAAGATACCCTTGCGCAAGGAGGGCAGTTTCACCTTCTGCGCCGATCCAAGCCACGAAAGTTGGAATGTTCCACCAGACAAATGCCGAAAACAGCACGCCAAAGCCGATACCATAAGCCAGCCCATGCGCGCTGCGGGTCCGCGCTCGGGCTTCGTCTCCCGCCCCAAGATCGCGTGCGACAAGCGCACCGACAGCAATGGCCATGCCAATTGAAAACGATGTGGTAAAGAACAGGATCGACCCGGCATAGCCAACCGCCGCCGCCAACTCGGCCTTGCCCAGCATCGAGATGAAAACCATATCGATGAAATCGACCAGAAAGACCGCCATCAACCCGATGGTCGAGGTCAGCGACATCACCGTCACATGGCGCAGAAGCGACCCGGACAGGAATTTTGCCTGCGCCTCAGCCACTTGCCGCTTGCTTCATCTTGCCAAGTAAACTTCCCCCGGAGGGCCGCTGTCCAAAAGCGCCCTCCGCCGGGATCATGCGCGGGCCTTCACAACCTGCAAAAGTGGCATGAGCGATCCCATGTCGGGCCCGTGCCGCTGCCCGGTCAAGGCCAGACGCAACGGCATGAACAGGCCACGCCCCTTGCGGCCAGTCGCAGCTTTGACCGCACCGGTCCATGCGCCCCATGTGTCACCGTCAAAGGGGCCTTCGGGCAGCAAGGTCATCGCCTCGGCCACGAAATCCTTGTCTTCATCTTCGATCACGGGATCCGCCCCATCACGGCATAATGCCCACCACGTGGCAATATCTGCGCGCGTCGCAATGTTCTCCCGGATCACGGACCAAAACGCCTCTTGCTGATCGGCAGGTACACCCGCAGCATCCAGATCGCCCTGTACCGCCTCGACCGAAAGGCTCTGCAAGTAGCGGCTGGTCAGCGGGTCAATATCGGCAACGTCGAACTTCGTCGGCGCAGTACCAAACCGACTGACATCAAACCCGTCGATCAGGCTTTCCATATTCGTGCGCAACTCAACCGGATCAGATGACCCCAGGCGGGCCAAAAGGCTCAGCACGGCCATCGGTTCGACGCCATTGGCACGCAAATCGCGCAGAGCCAACGTGCCCAAACGCTTCGACAGCGCCTCGCCCTGCGGTCCGGTCAAAAGTGAATGATGCGCAAAGCGTGGTGCCGTGCCGCCCAGCGCCTCGATGATCTGGATCTGCGTCGCCGTATTCGTCACGTGGTCCGAGCCGCGCACCACGTCCGTCACGCCCATCTCGGTGTCGTCCACGACCGAAGCGATGGTGTACAACACCTGCCCGTCACCACGGATCAGAACCGGGTCAGAGACACTCGCCGCATCAATGCTGACATCACCAATGATCCCATCGGTCCACTCGATGCGTTCGTGATCCAGCTTGAACCGCCAAACGCCTTGACCGCGCTCGGCCCGCAGAGCGGCCTTTTCATCGTCACTCAGGGACAGCGCTGCCCGGTCGTAAACCGGCGGCTTGCCCATGTTGAGCTGTTTCTTGCGTTTCAGATCCAGTTCGGTCGGCGTCTCGAACGCCTCATAGAACCGCCCGATCTCGCGCAGCTTGTCAGCGGCGGCGGCATAGCGGTCCAGTCGCTCCGATTGCCGCTCAATCCGGTCCCAATGCAGGCCCAGCCACTCCATGTCCTGTTTGATGCCATCGACATATTCTTCTTTCGACCGCTCCGGGTCGGTGTCGTCGATACGCAAGATGAACGTTCCACCCGCCTTGCGGGCAATCAGGTAGTTCATCAATGCCGTCCGCAGGTTGCCGATATGCAGGTAACCGGTGGGGGACGGGGCAAAACGGGTGGTGGTCATGGCGATCTCCGGACTCTTGTGGCTTGCCTTGTCACAGGGGCCGTGCGTTGTCCAGTTCCGCCCATGGCCGCACCGGCCAGCGGGTCGCAAGATCGCGCAGCCCGGCGGCAATCAACTCAGCCAAAACGTCCAGGTCGACGCGTTCCAATCGCGTGATGTACAAACAGGACTTGCCTTTGGTGTGCGGGCCGAGCCGTTCGAGGATGTGCCCGAAATCCGTGTAACCCGGCATGATGTAAATGCTGAGCTTGGCCTTGCGTGGTGCAAATCCCGTGGCCATCCACGTCCCTGACCGACCGGACGCATACGTGTAATCATAGGCACCGTAGCCAACGATCCCGCCGGTCCAGACTTGCGGCTCAAAGCCGGTGACACGACGAAACAGATCGTCCAATTGCTGGGCCTCAGCCCGTCGGGCCTCGGTAGGGATCTCAGCCACCCACCCGGGGAAATCGACATTCAGGACCTTTGTCTTTGCCTCAGCCATGGCACCTCTCGCAAAAATGAACAGGCCACTCTGCGTTGTGACGCGTGACAATGCAGGACACGCGCTATGTTAAGGATGTCTGACAGGAAGGATAACAGCCATGTCCCAATCCCCCAAACTCAACCGCCGTACTGCCCTGATGGGCGCAGCAGCTCTGCCCCTTGCAGCAGCCACAGCCACGCAATCGCGTGCTGCAGCCCCCATGCTGGGCGTGGCACAAGCCCCGTTTCGCCGCGTGAAAGTCGGTAGTTTCGAAGTGACCACATTGCTCGCCGGCACCCGTTCAGTCGAAGGGCCGCACCAGATCTTTGGTCTGAACGTTGATGAGGAAACATTCAACGGCGTCTCGGCCGAAGCCGGACTGTCTACGGCCGCAGCGCAATTCTTCTTCACGCCGACCCTGGTCAACAACGGGTCCGAACTGGTCTTGTTCGACACCGGCCTTTCCGGCGCAGGCACCGTCGCCGCGATCGAGGCGGCAGGTTACACCGCCGACCAGATCGACAAGGTGGTCATCACACACATGCACGGTGACCATATCGGCGGCCTTTCGACAGACGGCACACCGACCTTCGCCAATGCAGCCTACATGACGGGCGCGGTCGAATTCGGCGCGTGGTCCGGCACCGGAAACGAAAATTTCGATGGCAAGGTCGCACCGCTCGCTGAGCAGATGACCATGCTGGATGACGGTGGCTCGGCTGCGTCCGGCATCACGGCGATGGCCGCCTTTGGGCACACGCCAGGGCACATGGTCTATATGGTCGAAGATGGAGGCACACAGCTGGTCATCGGTGCAGACTTTGCCAACCACTATGTCTGGTCGCTGGCGCATCCGGACTGGGAAGTCCGGTTCGACATGGACAAAGAGGCAGCAGCAGCTACACGCAAGCAGCTTTTGGACATGATGGCGACGGACCGAACGGCGTTCATCGGCTATCACATGCCATGGCCCGGCATCGGCTATGTGGTCAGCAATGGCGAAGGTGGTTACCGGTATGAGGCACACAGCTACCAGCTGATGCTTTGATCCGCGGGGCGGAGGACACCTCCGCCTTACAGATTTTGCCAGTTAGAGGCGGACCAGCAGGTCCGCCTTACACTTTTCCGGCAACACTCAGGCGATCCCAGGCATAGCTCAGAAAACTCCGCCGAAAGGAATGACCGCCAGGAAAAGTGCAGAACTCCAGCACATTTCCATCGACATTGGACTGACGCTCACATGTCAGATCGTTCAGGGCGTCCCCAGTCTCTATCACGCCGAAATCGCCATCGGCACGGTACATGCCAAGAACCTCGGCCACGTCACCCTGCTTTGTTTCCGCGATCTCACGCCCGGACAAGGGGACAGTCCGATCTTCGGTGCCGTGGATGTGGATCACGCTCGCCGGTGCAGCGCAGCTTTCAGGTGGACCTTGCCAGAACGTGCCTGACACCGGTGCAAAACCCGCAAACAGATCAGGGCGGTTGCAGGCCAGCTCCCACGTCACCATGCCCCCCGCAGAGAACCCGGACATCATGATGCGCTGCGGATCGACGGCAAAACGCGCTGTCGCGTCTGCCACCACCTCCTCGAAATAAGCCATCTCAGCCGCGCCCGTGCTGTCCATGGCGCTGGGAACACCCGGGATGTCCCAATCCGGTCCCGCCGACTTCACCGCGATCAGGGCGAGCCCCATGTCAGAAACCATGCGGCGCATGTTCATGTTGCGCATGACACCCTGCGCCGACCCACGATAGCCGTGAGCAAAGATGATGGCGCCCACGGGGGTCGCGCCATCATGATCCTCGGGCATTGCTATGCGATAATATCGGTCGCCCAAGAGGCAATCTGTATCGGGACCACAGGCCAATGCAGAGGGTGCGCCCAGCAACGCCAGAAACAAGACCGAAAGACGGTAGAACACTGCAAATACTCCAATCGGTGACTATCGTTGCCACAATGGCAAGCCGAACCGATTGCACAATTCACATGCGCGTGTTGGCAAGTTCAGGCTGCATAGAAAAAGCTGGGCGGTTGGGCCGTTGAATCACTTGGTTGCAGGCCAAGCCACTGCCGTATCAGCGGCGCATCACGCTTCCGTAGAGCGTGGCGGGCCATGACCTGCGCCCGACGCGTGGGAAAGCGACCGCCAAAGTCATTCTCAAACTGCTTATACGCTGATTTGGACATCACACCGCGCATATCCTCGCCTAGAAGCAGGCTTTCACTGTGCAGACCGTCTGAACAGATCACCTCGTGCGCCTCGAACAGCAGATGGTGATAGGTAACAAGCTTGAGGCTGTCCCGACGCACGCGCTGTCCATCCACAAGGTGACCAGCGGCGACAAAGACCTCTGGCACACCGAAATGCGCCTCACATCGCGGATCACTGATCAGCACGCGGTGCTGCGGCGACACGACGACCGGCGACCGCGCGTCCAAGACACCTTTGTCCAGCGTAACCGGCGCGGCGCGGCCCAGCCCGGGCACCGTCGACCTGGCCACCCACAGAACGGGTTCCACATTGCCATCCTTGGTCGGCACCAGATCGCCAGGCACGATCTGTTCCACGGGCTTCGGGCCGCTTACCGTGTCAATCAGTGTCCCGCTGACAAAGCACGCAAATCCATAGTCTCCATCGACACGATCATAGGTGTAGAAACCGGGTGATTGCCCCCCACTGAAATTATCGAAGTACCACTCTTCAAGATCAAAATTCGGCGACCAAACCACCTGCACGGTTTCACCTTGCGGGTTTGTACCCTCAAAAACGACCGCACCCTCGTTTTCATAAAGCGTATCACTTCGGATCACGGTCGCATCTTCAAGCGTAGTGCCCCCATTTCCACCAAAGGAAATGGAATAGGTTTCGCCTACTTCGAACAGACGCGGTTCGTCGTCATCCGCGTGGGATGTGATGATCAAGTTCTTTGTGGACGTCGGCGGATAGTCGAACGTGCTTGTGTCGCCACCAGCGTTCACGTTGCTGCCGGTTGAAGCGGCAAACTCATTGTCTTCGGCATAGAATGTAAACGACATCGCGCGCGATCCTTTCGCGCGCACCAAAACCCATTTGGTGCTTCGGTTGCGTTAAATCAGTCGGCCTTTCAAAGCGAATTCTGCCAACAATTCGCGCAAAATCAGCTGGGATCGCGCCAGCGGTTCACGATGGGATAGCGACGATCAAGCCAGAACGCCCGCTTTGTCAGGCGCGCACCGGGCGCGGATTGGAAGCGTTTGTATTCGCTGAGGTAAATCAACCGCTCCACCTTGCGTGCAACATCCGCCTCGAAACCAGCAGCCACGCAATCCGCAATCGATCCGTCCTGATCCACCAGAATATCCAACAACCGATCCAGATCCGGGTAGTCCGGCAGGCTGTCGCTGTCCTTCTGATCCTCACGCAGCTCGGCACTCGGTGGTTTGGTGATGATGCGATCCGGGATCACCTCGCCCACAGCGCCCATCATCCAGTCCCGGTGGTTGGCATTGCGCCAGCGGCACGTCTCGAACACGCGGGTCTTGTACAGGTCCTTGATCGGGTTGTAGCCGCCCGCCATGTCGCCATAGATCGTGGCATAGCCCACGGCCACTTCGGACTTGTTGCCGGTGGTCAACAGCATCTCGCCAAACTTGTTGGACAGGGCCATCAGCAACAGGCCCCGAATGCGGCTCTGAACGTTTTCCTCGGTCAGCCCTTCCTCCAGCCCCTCAAACAAGGGGGCAAGGGTCGACGTCACCGCGGCACGGGTCTCCGCGATCGGTACATAATCATAGTGGCACCCCAACGCCTTGGCGCAGGCCTCCGCATCCTCCAGGCTATGAGGCGACGTGTATTCCGAAGGCAGCATCACGCACCGCACATTCTCCGGCCCCAACGCATCGGCGGCAATGGTGGCCACCAGCGCAGAATCCACACCACCTGACATACCCAACAACACCTTCTTGAACCCGGTCTTGCCGCAATAATCCCTAAGGGAGGTGACCATGACCCGGTAATCCTGCTCCCACTCATCCGGGTGGGTGGCAATTTCACCGGTCTGAACACGCCAGCCTTCCGGACCGCGCTCAAGGTCAACATGCGCAACCATCTCGTCATAAACAGGCAGTTGCACCGCCAGCGCTCCACCAGGGTTCAGCGCGAAACTGCCACCATCGAACACCTGATCATCCTGACCACCCACCATGTTAAGGTAGATCAGCGGCAAACCCGTCTCGACCACGCGCGATACCATGTGATTCAGTCGTGTTTCATATTTGCCGCGATAGTAAGGCGACCCGTTGGGCACCAGCAGAAACTCGGCGCCTGTCTCCTGCAAGGTTTCAGCCACTTCGGGGTGCCAGGCATCCTCGCAGATCGGGCTGCCGACACGTGTGTTTCCGACGGAATAGGGACCACCCAAAGGTCCAGCATCAAAGACGCGCACTTCATCAAAGACCGTCTCATTCGGCAGGTTGTGCTTGAGCAAACGGCTGACGATCTTGCCCCCGCGACAGATGAGATAGGCGTTGTATAACTCCGTCCCTTCGGTCCACGGACAGCCAATGGCCAAGGCCGGTCCATCAGCACAGTCTGTCGCCAAGGCCTCGACCGCCGCCATCGCCGCCGTGTGAAAGACAGGCTTCATCACAAGGTCCTGCGCATTGTAGCCCGCTATGAACATCTCCGGCAAAGCGACCAGATCGGCACCTGCGTCGCGGCCCGCCTCCCATGTGGCACGTGCCTTGGCCGCATTGCCGGGAATGTCCCCGACAATCGGGTTCAACTGTCCCAGTGTGATACGGAATGTGTCGGCCATCTTGGCGCTCCTTCAACGTCTTGGCTGATGTAGCAGAAAGCAGGACAGAGGGAACCCATGCGCGACATCGCGGCCAAGCGGCCAAGAAAATTCGCAGAATTTTCTCTCTGCACGCGAAGCACGGGCGCAGAGCCTTAAGCCCATTGCCCCTTGCGCGCCCCTGTCTTACCCTCACGGCGCTTGCCTCTCACGGGGCAAGCCAACGAATCTGAGAGGTGAGCCATGTCCACGCCCGTACGCGGTCTGATCTTCTGCCTATGCCTTTTGCCCGGCGCGGTGCTGGCCCAATCAGGCACAGTGCTGACCAAGCAATACGACGATGGCGGCGTGTACGAGGGCACATTCCGCGGCGGCCTCCAGCATGGTCAAGGCACCTACCGGCTGCCCAACGGCTACGAGTATTCCGGTGAATGGGTGGACGGAGAGATCAAGGGCGAAGGCACCGCACGGTTCCCCAACGGCTCGATCTACGAAGGCACATTTGCCAAAGGCAAGCCCGAAGGGTTTGGCAAGATCACCTTTGCCGATGGCGGCACCTATGAAGGTGAATGGCAAACCGGCGCGATTGTTGGTGACGGTGTGGCCCTCTACGCCAACGGCGTCCGCTATGAAGGCACCTTCCGCAACGCCAAGCACCACGGCAAAGGCGTCATGCAATCACCCGGTGGCTATGAATACAAGGGCGATTGGATCGACGGGATCAAGCAGGGGATGGGGGTCATCACCTACCCCGATGGGTCCGTCTATGATGGCCAGATCGAAGCTGGCAAACGTCAGGGCGAGGGCAAGCTGACCACGCCCGACGGTCTGGTTTATGTCGGTCTTTGGGCCGATGGGCAGATTGACGGTGTCGGCACGCTGACCCAGCCCAACGGAGATGTCTACGAAGGCGACCTTGTGTCGGGCAAACGCGCCGGCAAGGGGCGCGTGACCTATGCCAATGGCGATGTCTACGATGGTCAATTCAACGATGACCGCCGCCATGGTCAGGGCACATTCATCGGCAATGACGGCTACACCTATATCGGCCAATGGGCCGAGGGGCAGATTGAGGGAACTGGGCGCGTCACTTATCCGGATGGCTCTGTCTACGAAGGCCAGTTTGCCGACGATCTGCCGCAGGGCAAGGGTAAGATCAGCTATACGGACGGCTCGGTGTTCGAAGGGGACTGGATTGCCGGTGTGATCGAAGGTCAGGGCAAGATTACCTATGCCAATGGCATCACGTATGAAGGCGGGTTCAAGAACGCGCGCAACCACGGCACCGGCGTGATGACCTATGCCGACGGCTACCGCTATGAAGGCGAATGGGTGGACGGCAAGCGGCAGGGCACAGGCACGGCCACGTATCCTGATGGCACTGTATATACCGGCCAGTTTCAGGATGGTCAGCGCCACGGCACCGGCAAGATCGTGATGGCCTCGGGCTTCTCCTACGAAGGCGAATGGCAACAGGGTGAAATCAACGGTCAGGGCGTTGCGACCTATGCCAGCGGCGATGTGTACGAAGGGACGTTCAAGAACGGCAAACGTCAGGGCACCGGCACCATGCGGTACGCCACAGGCGAAGAAGCCACTGGCGAATGGGAAAGTGGTGCGCTGAATGAGGACAGCTAAGGCTGGCTGTATCGCCCTTTGCCTGCTTGGCACCCCCGTGTCGGCAGAGTGGACTTTCGTTGAGACATGGACTGACCCGATCAACGGGTTCGACACCAAGGCGGCTGTGACCGCCGCTGACGATGGCACCACCTTGCATCTTTATCGGAACCCCGCCGGACGGGTTTATGCCCTTTTCACCTTGCCCGATGGCAAAGGTGACATCGCCGATGAAGGACAGGTGGCGACACTCACACCCGAAGGGTTCGACACCAAGGTGATCGAAGCCCGCACGGAACAGGGCCGGGTGGTTGAATTTGCGGCCAGCACGGGACGCGCCTTGCGCAATCGCCTTTGGCATGGCGAGGGGACGGCGCCTGCGTTCGGTACGCTGCACGACATGATCGAAGCGCCCAGCATCAGTGCAACATTCACGCTGAAGGACGGCGGTGAACATGCCGCAACATGGTCCATGGCCGCCTCCGGTACGCCCATTGCCCAAGCCATAGGCATCACCATCGAAGGCGCCTCAGCGGGCGATGAGTGGGAAGACGCAGCTGCCCAGGCGCTGCTGGCGGCCATGACCACATGTCAGTTCCCGAAACTGGATGTGACCTGCGTGCAAAAAGTCACGGCCTGTTCGGACAAGATCAGTCAGGACCGCGACATCGACGGCTTCGACACCTGCGTCGCGGACAAGGACTAGCGCGCGGCCACTAAACCTCGACCTGATGAGACGCTGATCGCGCCTGCACCAACCGTTCAATCCGCGCTTGCTCATCATCAGCCCCGGACACACCCGGCGCGCGCAGCACAAACAGACCCAGCCGATCAGGCCCCTTGGGATCACCCGTACCGGTCTGCAGATCAAGCTTCTCCAGATAGTCGGCAACCGTCTTCATCTCGCCATCGGGCGTGTCCAGAAAGGCATCCGCCAAGGCACGGGCAACCTGAGGGGCCGCCGAAGACGTCCCGCTTTGCGCGATATACGTGCCACTGCGCGTACCCGCGCCAACGATACCGGGCTGCGTGAACGACCGCTCGGAGGCAGCCGAAAGCTGCACCTGCGCACCTGCAGGGACTGTATCTCCGTCTTTGGATCGCAGCGAACCCGCACAGCTATAGCGCGCAGCGCGGAGCGTGGTTTCGTCATATCCGCCAATACGCAGCACATGCGTCCCGGTTGCCATGCCACTCATAGTGCCAAACCGGCGCACCAGCGCGCCTGGGCTGTCCGTTTCCGCCAGTCGCCCATCGTCGGTATAAAGCGCGTTCTTGGGATCAATGAAATAGCTCTGACGTGCACCAGACCGAGCGCCGCCAAAGTCTTCATCCCGCTGGATCCAGAACTGAAGCCCACCAGCGAGGGATTGCCCGTCAGGGCCTTCCGTATACCCCGGCAATGGTCCCGCCATTGTCTTGGTCACGCGGACCGTCCAACGACCTGCGGGCGCTGGCACCTGATCCACCAAAACGTCTGTAGGCGCCAAGGCAACCACATGCCGCCATCGCCCATCGCGATAGTGCTGGGTTGAAAGCTGCCCAACAGGCTGCTCCCCTTTGGTGATTGGGGAATGTGCAACCTTGTCTGCACTGGGAAACCCATAGTGCCCCGCATCCATCAGCCCGTGCGCTGGCGGCACAAGCTCCACCTTCAGATCATCCGGGGTCAGACCGTCCGGGAACCAGATTTCAAGAAAACTCGACGTGCGGTCATCTGGTGGCAGGAACCAGTCCAATGTCACCACGCCATCAGCCCCTGCAAAGTGTTGTTCGGTCATCACCGCATGGATGCTTTGCATGAACATGTTGCCCGAGGGCAAAACAACAGCCGTCGGGTGATGCGCACGGCGGGCGGCAATCATCTCGTCAAAGGCGGCTTCGATCACGCCGTTGCCATCATGCGGGCCTGACGAATGACCATAGCTGAGGTTCACGATCAAAGGCACTCGCGCGCCCGGTTTCGCGTAAGCCGCTGCAAGACGCTCGGCACGATCAAAGATGTAGTGCATGGCCGAAAGCACGAACATGTCCTTGCCAAAGCCCGACGTCTCCGCGCTCGCCATCGCGGGCAGGTCCACCGCTATGATATGGACACGGTCCTGCTTGGCCTCACCGTTACCAGGTGTCTGACCCGCAAGACTGTCAAGAACATGGGCCCCATGCGAAAACGCCTGATCCAGCGGATTGCGGACATTCGGGTCGCCCCCGCCTGCCAGACCTGCGGCATGATAGATCGCCCCCTCATCACCCTCATACTGTTGATAGAGCGCATCAATCGCCGCCTTGTCATATTCCCGACCAAACAACATCGGATGTCCGGCCTGCGTTGCAGATTGGGACCAGCAATAATCGATGCGGGTGCCCCGCCCTGCCGCATCGGTGAAGTTGCGATGAGCAAACGGAATTCCGTCATCGATGATCGCAACAATAACAATGCTTTCGGGATCGGTCGCCGGGTCCGGCTCAGCACTGTCCGCCCAGTCGCAGAACACAGTTTGCTCGCGCACAGGGTAGTTCACATGACTGACAATCCGCGGTCCGGGTGACAGGCTGGTGAGGGTCGAAATGGCCGTTTGCCCCACACACGCATTGAACCCCTGCAAGCGCCCAGCAGGAGTGCCGCCGCGTGCTGCGTCGTCTTCAAAAAACAGGGCTGGCGCAAAGCGTGATTTGAAGCCTCGTGCGGTCCACAGGACAGGGGTCAGAACCTCGCCCTTGTCCGTGCTCCAACGACCGGGAATGTCGCACATCTCAACCGGCTCAGACGCTTCAAAGACACACGTCAGCGCATCCGATGCGCGGTCCAGGCCCGGGTGTTTGTACCCCTTGCCCGTCCCATACACCCACGCCTCGTATGGACCATCCGCGCACTCCACATGCGCTGCCGCGGGGGTCATGCCGACGCGCGCAGGTGGTTGATGTCGTCCAGCGCGCGGCTCCACAGCCACGCGAACTTGCTGTCCGCCGATGGCGGCGCAACAGTCGCGCGCTCCACGCTGACACCTGCAATCGGCGTGGTCGACGCAGGGTCGAACAAAGCCTTCGCATCGCGCAGGATAAAATCCGCGCCCTGCGCTGCCGGGTCATTTGGATCAAAAGAAAACTTCAGCAGCTCTGCGTCAGCGTTCTGGCCCAGGGCGGCGACAATGCTGCCAACATTGATACCAATCGTGAAACCCGCCGCACTGTCGATAGGATAATGCACACCCGCAACGGTTCGGTTCACGGCAATACGGTGCCCTGTGGCATGGATCATGTCCCGGCGCTCAGCCACATGGCTGATACCCGGGTCTGCCGCCTCGAGCAAAGCCACCAGCACGGTTGAAATGGCCGCGGCTTGGGTCGCATGACCACTTGGCAGGCTGCCATGGGACGGTGTCGGGATCAGCGGAACCAGGCGACTGTCCAACTCATCCGGCCGGCGGCAGGCAAGGGCATGCTTGGCCGGCATCGAACACAGGCCCGCCAGATGCTGAACGAACTGCAGCAATTCGGTCAGATGCTTCGAACGGGCGGCTGGCAAGGCGATGATGGGCGCAAAAAACTCGGTGACGCCACCGGTCTGGGCGACGATCTCTGCACCGCGGTCGCCCCGCTGATCCAGATAGTAGCGGACCAGATTGACCTGCGTGGCCAACGTTTCGGCAGAGGCTGGCACAAAACTGGCAAAGTCTGTCCCCGCCCAAGACAACGACAAACGGCCTGCATCCGGCTCTGGGGTATAGACCGATCTAAATCCTTCCAGGAACTCCATGGTCAGCAACATCGACCGCACATCCTGCCCGTAGCGGCCCATGTGATCGGTTGCGTTCGGCGTCAATGTCCCGCCACCAAACACAGGGAAATCATCAGTCCCGGCAAGGTGAACAACGGCCATGGTACTGGCTTGTACTGCCCCGCCCGCCGCATAGACGCCTGTTTGCCCGGCATGGCCTGCGTGCCCAGCGTGTCCAGCATGGCCTGCGTGACCCGCATGTCCGGCGTGCCCAGCGTGTCCGGCGTGCCCAGCGTGTCCGGCATGCCCTGCATGACCGGCGTGCCCAGCATGACCTGCGTGACCTGCGTGACCTGCGTGGAATGGTCCAAATAACGACATTTCCCTCTCCCTTTTTGTTCCAAATGACTTTGTAAAAACTAAAAACCTGCCGCTTTCAGCGCCGTAACCATGCGATTGCCAACGTCAAAACCCGCAGCCGGATGCGATCTGCGATATTCGTCCAGATCAAAATACGGAAGCTGGCGGCGCAAACGTTCGCCAGTCTGCATAACCTGCTCGTGCTGACCCAAATGATGGTGAGCACACAGCTTCGTTCGCAGCGTCGATACGTGGCGCGCGTTCATCTCAAGCGACAAGTCTGCCAGTTCGACAGCGCGCTGATAGTCACCCGCCGATACATGGGCAAAAGCCGCAAAAGAATGAAAAAGATACCCCAACGGGTCTATGGGCGACAGGCGATGCGCCTTCTCGACATACTCGACGGCCTTTTCAGAGCTGTCCCGGAAGGCATGCATGACACCACTGAACAACCATGACATCGAGTCATTTGGATTGACTTCAAGCGCCTTAGCGAACCGTTTTTCAGCCACGCCCTGACTGTTATTCAACGCCGAGTGAACAACACCATCGACGGCAAGACACAGCGAGTTGTCGGGATCAATGTCCAGCGCACGCTGGGTAAGCTCGGACGCCTGCAACGCGTCGGATTTCGGGTCCGAACTCCACCCATTCCAGATGGACATGATGTACCAGTCGCCCAGCCATGCCAACGGCTCGGGGGCATAAGGCGCGCGTGCCACTGATTCTTCAATCAGTTGGCGTGCACGGGCGAAATTGGCCAGCTTCAATTCGTGCATCATACCGACGCCAGCCAAAAGCAGGCGGTGATCTTCAAGATCAACGATGTGCCGACCCCGCGCATACCGCACTGTATCGGACGCAATCATGCGGCCGACCGCGGTGGTCAGTTCGGCAATCGCATCGCTTTCTGACGACAGGAACTCTGTCACCGGCGCCCCAAACGATCGGGTCCACAGAATGCGCCCGGTTGATGTGTCAATGAAGTCTGCATTCAACGTCACATGCATGTCCTGGGCGCGCAGTGACCCGGTCAGGCAGTAATGCGCCCCAAGCGTGTCATGCACTGTCTGCATGTCGATCTGTTGCTGGCTCAGCTGACGCGCTGACATATGCGAAATCACCGACATCAAGCTGGATTTTGAAAGCGACCGGCAAACCTCTTCGGCCACGAAATCACCCATGGCATTCAGGCTGGGGTCACCAGACACAAGCCGAAAGGGGACCACGGCAACCGTTGGCAGTATAGACGGTGGCGGTGGCTGATGCGACGTGCTGAACAAGCCATAGATCTGGCTGGGGTTCTGGCGGATGTTATGAAGCCACTCCTCGAACCCTTGTTCGCGAATGTCCAACCCCTCAAGAAAGGTCGCGCCGCCCGGTCGACCCAGAAAGCGCACGTGCTGAAGGTTCAGGGCCAGCTCCGAATGGGTCGTGGTCAGGAACCGGTCGAAATCCTCGCCCAAATGAGATTTGATGTCCGACACGGCGCGCCGCAAACTCTGTCGGCCGCTGTCAAAGGTTGACCTGCCCCACAGGGTGTCTTGCAGGAAACTGCGCGTGCGCCGTCCGAACGGGGCCGTCGCAAGCAAAGCGAACAATGCCTTGTGTTTGGTTCCAGTAATCTCATAGCCATCGGCGCCCGCTTTGCGGACGACGCATGGCCCGAACAGATTGATCTCCAGCACTTTTCTGCCCACGGATATGCCCCCAGCACCACGCACCAACCCTAGCGGAACTCTGGGAAACGAAAAAGCGACTTCACGCTTTATTCACGCGCCGCGCAGCCCAGAACCTGACATATTTGTGTCAGAACACCGGGCCGCTCCGGCGGCTTTCAACGTATGGGAGAAACGCGATGACGATCAAACCCGACTTCGCACCGGAGGCGAGTGCCCCGCATGAACCGCTGACGGCACGTGATGTCATCGACTTCCACCTGCGCTGGGACGAATTTCGCCCCGTGGCCAAGTCGATCCATGGACTTCTCGACCTGTCTCAGGATCAAGCCGAAACGCTCTACTGGCTTATTGAGCTGTCAGATCGCGTACACAAGGACGACCTATAAAGCGTTGCGTAGCCACATTCTGCGACGCAATTCAGGCGACTGCAGTGGCTGCGCGACAAACCAGTTTCATTAAGGCAATTCTACGCGGCCAAGCCTGAATGGCGTCCCAGAAGCGGCCGTTGCAATTCGTTTTAACACAGTTTCGGACCACCGGTTTCCCAAGTGGCCCGAAATGGCCGGAACCCACCTGCGTATTTTATGGGGGGAAACGTACAGTATCCGGCCATCTTTCCACCCTTGAACACCTGAGCAGAACGCGACTGCGTTCAAACGATCTCACCTGCTGACATCCGATCCAGAAATTCGTCCGCCTCGCGCAGCACCGTTTCGCGCCGCATCGCGTCCATACGGTCCCATGTCCGGTACATGTTGCCCATCCGTGCATTGTTCGAAAAACGATCCCGGTGCCGGTCCAGAAAATGCCAATAAAGCAGGTTGAACGGACACGCTCCGTCGCCCGTCTTGACGCTCACCTTGTAATGGCACCCTTTGCAATAATCGGACATCCGATTGATGTAGGCCCCCGACGATACGTACGGCTTGGACGCGATCACACCGCCATCGGCAAACAGTGACATGCCAACCACATTCGGCGCCTCAACCCATTCGAACGCATCGGCATAAACCGCCAGATACCATTCCGACACCTCCGCCGGATCCAACCCCGCCAACAGCGCAAAGTTCCCCGTCACCATCAGCCGCTGGATATGGTGGGCATAGGCCTCGGCCCCCGTCTGCTCCACCGCCTTCGACACGCAGCGCATTCTCGTCTCAGCGCCCCAATAGAAGTCCGGCAACTTGCGCTGATGGTTCAGCCCATTGCGACGCGGATAATCCGGCCCCTCCAGAAAATAGATGCCGCGCACATATTCCCGCCACCCAATGATCTGGCGAATGAACCCCTCGGCCGCGTTTATGGGCGCATGCCCATCCTTCCACGCCTGCTCCACCGCCTGACAGACCTCCAACGGGTCCAGTAACCCGATGTTAATGTAAGGCGACACCAGCGCGTGATAGAGGAACCGATTGTCCGCCAGCATCGCATCCTGAAAGTCCCCAAACCGGGGCAAGGCATAGGTCACAAAATGCGCAAGCGCCCGCCGCGCCTGTTCCTGATCGGTGGCAAACCAGAACGGGCGCACATCGCCGAAATGATTGCCAAACCGGCTCTCGACCAGGTCCAGCACTTCCTCGACCATGTCATCCGGCGCGAACTGCATCGGCCCGCTGAACGCCACCTCATCCGGCGCAGGCTTGCGGTTGTCGTGATCGTAATTCCACTTGTCCCCCGCAGGCTTGTCACCTTCCATAAGCAAGCCCGTCTTGCGCCGCATCTCGCGATAGAAATACTCCATCCGCAGCGCCTTGCGCCCCTCGGCCCAATCCTCGAAATCCTTGTGCGAGGCAATGAACCGATCATCTTCCAGCAGCGTGACCTTCAGCGGACAGCCCTCAAGCGCCGCAATCAACCGATACTCCCCGGGCCGCGTCGCAATAACCTCGGACGCGCCATGCTGCTCGGCCCGGCGCAACAGCTCGCCCGGGATCGACTGGCTATTTTCGGTATCATCCAGCTCGGAATAGGCGACAGTCCACCCCTCCTCCCGCAATCGCGTCGCGAACTTGCGCATGGCGGCAAGGATCAAGACGATCTTCTTGGGATGGTGGGGCACATAAGACCCCTCCTCCGCCACCTCGGCCATCACCACAACGTCCGACGATTTGTCGGCAGCCTTCAACGCAGCCACGCCATCAGTCAGTTGATCGCCCAATACCAAAATCAACCGGCTCACCACGGCACCTCCGCCCCCGAATAGTCGAAAAACTTGCCTGTCTGCGCAGGCCCCAACCCATCCATGACAGTGATCAGTTCATCCGCCGCCCGCGCCGGGGAACAGACGGATGACGCCCCAGATATTTCTCGGTAAAGGCTGTCGCCACCGTACCAGGATGCAACGCCACGACCGCGGCCTGCTTATGCGTCCGCGCCAATTCAATCGATGCCGTCCGCACAATCTGGTTCACCGCCGCCTTTGCGCTGCGATAGCTGATCCAGCCGCCAATCCTGTTGTCGCCAATCGAACCGAACTCGCGCCGACAAAACGGCAAGTACACCCGGGCCATTCCGATTCAGCAGCGTATGCGCATGTGCCAAAACCAATGCCGGGCCAACCGCATTCAACGCAAACTGATCCAACATCGCCTGCGGATCGAGACCCTTAACCGATTTCTCCGGCGCCGCTCCGTCAATCTCCAAGGCCCCGGTCGCCACAACAACGCGCGTGTACGGCCCGCGTCTGGACAAATGCCGCTCAACCGCCCCCGCATCCGTCACATCAAACCCGTCCACCGATCGCGACAACCGGTCCACCTCGGCCCCCCGCGCCTCGAACCCGGCCGCCAAAGCTGACCCAATGCCGCCGGACGCACCCAATATCAAAACCTTATCCATGGAGGCACGAGCTAGCAGCCAAACCCGATCCATCAACTTCATCTTGCCAAATAAACTTTCCCCGAAGGGTCGATCCGCAACAGGCCCAACATCCGGAAATCCCCACTTCCCATTCACCAAAAGCGCGGTATAACTACGCCCATGTCACACGCCACGCATATCCCGACTGCACGCCGTCCCGGCGCGTCGCTGCGTGGCCTCCTGCTCCTAATCCGCCTCTGAGCGTGCCCAACGGCGCGACCGCTCAGAGGATGCCTCTCGCGCCAAGGCTTTAGGACAGAAAAAGAGAATTCAAATGACCCAAGACAAGACATCTCAGGATCGCGTTGTCATCTTTGACACAACCCTGCGCGACGGCGAACAATCCCCCGGCGCCACCATGACCCATGCCGAAAAGCTGGAAATCGCCAGCCTTCTGGACGAAATGGGCGTCGACATCATCGAAGCAGGCTTTCCAATCGCGTCCGAAGGCGACTTCAACGCGGTGAGCGAGATCGCAAAAAACGCGCAAAACGCGGTCATCTGTGGCCTTGCACGCGCGCAACTGGGTGATATCGACCGCTGTTGGGAGGCGGTGAAACACGCCAAACAACCGCGCATCCACACCTTCATCGGCACCTCGCCCCTGCACCGCGCCATTCCGAACCTGACCAAGGACGAAATGGCCGAGCGGATCGAACAGACCGTGACCCATGCCCGCAACCTCTGCGACAACGTGCAATGGTCGCCCATGGACGCCACGCGGACCGAACTCGATTACCTCTACCGCGTGGTCGAAATCGCAATCAAAGCAGGCGCCACCACGATCAACATCCCCGACACGGTGGGCTACACCGCCCCCCGCGAAAGCGCGGACTTGATCCGCAAACTGATCGAAAACGTGCCCGGCGCGGACGAGATAGTGTTCGCTACACACTGCCACAACGATCTGGGCATGGCGACGGCGAACAGCCTCGCTGCAGTCGAAGCAGGTGCGCGGCAGATCGAATGCACGATCAACGGTCTGGGTGAACGCGCAGGCAACACCGCGCTCGAAGAAGTGGTCATGGCGCTGAAGGTCCGCAACGACATCATGCCCTTCCAGACCGGCATCGACTCGACCAAGATCATGAACATCTCGCGCCGCGTCGCGGCTGTGTCCGGATTCCCCGTCCAATTCAACAAGGCCATCGTCGGCAAGAACGCCTTTGCCCACGAATCCGGCATCCACCAGGACGGCATGCTCAAGAACGCCGAAACCTTCGAGATCATGCGCCCCGAAGACGTGGGCCTGTCCGAAACAAACCTCGTCATGGGCAAGCATTCAGGCCGCGCCGCTCTGCGCGACAAGCTCGAACAGCTGGGTTTTGAAGTGGGCGACAACCAACTCAAGGACGTCTTCGTCCGTTTCAAGGCGCTGGCCGACCGCAAGAAAGAAATCTTCGACGACGACCTGATCGCGCTTATGCGTACCTCCTCCGACCCCGAAGACGAACGGCTGAAGATCGAAAAGCTGGCCGTCCGCTGTGGGACCGAAGGGCCGCAAGTGGCCGATCTGGTCATGGAGATCGACGGTGAACGGCACATGACCACCCAAACAGGCGACGGCCCGGTCGATGCGACGTTCAACGCGGTCAAGGCGCTCTTCCCGCACGAGGCAAAGCTGCAGCTTTACCAGGTCCACGCCGTGACCGAAGGCACGGACGCGCAAGCCACGGTGTCCGTCCGCATGGAAGAAGCCGGTCGCATCGTGACCGGCCAGTCCGCCGACACCGACACGGTCGTGGCCAGCGCTAAGGCCTATGTCCACGCACTCAACCGGCTGCTGGTCCGGCGCGAAAAGGGCGGCAAAGACAAGGCAGAGATCAGCTACAAAGATGTGAGCTGAACAGAGGCGGGCGACACGCCCGCCTTACTTCTTCCTCAGTGCCAAACCCGTAAGGCGGACGTGTCGTCCGCCTTGCTTTGCTCTATATTGTCGGCATGCAATACCACCTCAACGGCTTCCGCCCCGGCGATCCCAATCACCACCCAGCCGCCGACACCACCAAAGCCGACACCGACGTCCTGATCGTCGGCACCGGACCTGCGGGCCTCACCCTCGCCGCCTACCTCGCGCAATTTCCCCACATCCGCACCCGCATCGTTGAACAGCGCGACGGTCCGCTAATCATGGGGCAAGCCGACGGCATCGCCTGCCGCACGATGGAGATGTTCGAGGCGTTCGGCTTTGCGCACCTGGTCAACCGCGAAGCCTACCACGTCAACGAAACCACCTTCTGGAACCCCGACGCGAGCGGAAACATCACTCGCACAGGCCGCATCGACGATGTCGAAGAGGGCCTCTCCGAACAGCCCCACGTGATCCTCAGCCAGGCGCGGGTGCACGACTTCTACCTCGACCTGATGCGCAATGCCCCGACCCGCCTCGAACCCGAATACGGCACCCAAGTCACGGGTCTGACCATCCCTGACGAAGGCCCTGTTGCGGTCGAAACGAACCACGGCACGATCAATGCCCGCTATGTCATCGGCTGTGACGGCGCCCGCAGTGCCGTGCGCCGGGCACTCAACATACCGCTCAAGGGCGAAGCCGAAAACGCCGCCTGGGGCGTCATGGACATCCTCGCCACCACCGACTTCCCAGACATCCGACTCAAGACGGCCATCCAATCCAAGGATCAAGGCAGCCTCCTGATCATCCCGCGGGAAGGCGGGTACATGGTCCGCTTCTACATCGAACTGGCGAAACTCAACCCCAACGAACGGGTGGCAGACCGGGACCTGACACCAGATGACCTGATCGCGGCGGCAAAACGCATCCTCGCGCCCTACACGCTCGACGTAAAAGACATCGTCTGGTGGTCCGTATATGAAATCGGACAGCGCGTGACCGACCAGTTCGCCGACACGGGGCCCGATGACAACACACCGCCAAGAGTGTTCATCGCGGGCGACGCCTGCCACACACACAGCCCCAAGGCAGGGCAAGGCATGAACGTGTCGATGCAGGACGCATTCAACCTCGGTTGGAAACTGCAATCGGTGCTGGAAGGGCGGGCCTCACCTGACCTCCTGCACACATACTCCGCCGAACGGCAGGCCGTCGCTCAGGACCTGATCGACTTCGACCGCGACTTTGCCCGCGCCTTTGCCGCACGGGGGCAAGACCCGCAGACCTTCCAAAACCACTTCCAGAAACACGCGCGCTACACCGCCGGGGTCGAAACGCGCTACGCCCCGGGCCACCTCACGGGCCCAAACGATCACCAGGCACTGGCCACAGGATTCACGATTGGAAAAAGGTTTCACTCGGCACCAGTCATCCGCTGGGCCGACGCCAAACCCATACAGCTTGGCCACACCGTCATGGCTGACGGACGCTGGCGGCTGTTTCACTTTGCAGGCGACACCGACCATACGGATGCGCTGACAAAGATCATCGCCAGCCATACGCCAGAAAACCACGACCCTGACAGCATCATCGATATGCGCACCATCGTCCAAACCGGACACAGAGAAACCCATACGGACATTGCACGCTTCCCGACCAAGGGCGCGCTGAACCTGCGCGACATGGAAAAGCTGTTTTGCCCCGATCCCGATGCCGACATCTTCGATATGCGCGGGATCGACCGCAAGACCGGGGCGCTCGTCCTCGTGCGCCCCGATCAGTACGTGTCACATGTCCTGCCACCGGGGCAGCAGGACGCACTCGTTAATTGGCTCACTCAAATCTTCGGCGACAAGACTTAGCCGCTCGTTCCATCCGCATCGAACATCAGGCGCAGGGTCACGGGCACGGCCCGAACAATGTTGGGCAAGCTCGCAAGCTCCATCAATTTGTCCACGGCAGGATCAATTTCTGCATCGGCAGTGGACAGGAACATCATGCTGTCGGTCGTGACCATCACCTTGTCCTCGGTCAGGCGCATCACGAACATGTCGCCATACATCGGCACCTCGACACCCAACAGATCAAGGGTGCCCTCAACCTCCATCACGGCACTGTCGCCCACGGCCACGGCCTCCATCGCGGCCATGTCGATCTGGGCCGAAACCGCGGCGCGCGGCGCGTTCTTGAACACATGCTCGACCATGCGCTCGTTGCGGATGTCGATATTCGTTTCGACCGACGACAAATCGATGCCAAGTGTCACGCTGCCATCTTCGGCCACGCCACCATCGATGGATGAAAAGCTGTGCACCTCGCCCGTGTCGTTGAACTTGATCGACCCAAACGCCAGCTGCGATGCGCTGCCATCCAGCGTCCAGCTGTCGGCCTGTGCAGCCGTTGTGGCCAGCGCCAGTCCAAGGCCAAGTGCTGCGGTACGAAGTGAAAACATGTGTTCCTCCCGAAGTGATTACGATCCGGACAAACATGTCCGGTTCAAATGACAACACGGCACACCACAACTTTATTCACGCCCCCCGGGAAAAAATGTGGCGACATCAAAACAGCTTGGCAGGACCTTGCCGATTGCTCCTTGTTTTCGGCCCTTTCGTCCTAATGCCCACGCCCTTATAAAGCGGTCGGTCCGCGCCTCGTCCTGAGTCGCGGACCCAACATCATTGGGGCCACGCAAAGGCAGGGTGCACGGGCATGTCAGTATTCGGAAATCTGGGTGGGCTCTTTTCGTCCGACATGGCGATTGACCTCGGTACCGCCAACACGCTGGTCTATGTCAAAGGGCGCGGCGTGATCCTGTCGGAACCGTCGGTCGTGGCCTACCACGTCAAGGACGGGGTCAAGAAGGTGCTCGCCGTCGGTGAAGACGCCAAGCTGATGCTGGGCCGGACGCCGGGGTCCATCGAGGCCATCCGCCCCATGCGCGAAGGGGTCATCGCCGACTTCGACACCGCCGAAGAGATGATCAAGCACTTCATTCGCAAGGTGCACAAACGCTCGACCTTCTCGAAACCGAAAATCATCGTCTGCGTTCCACACGGTGCAACGCCCGTTGAAAAACGCGCTATTCGACAGTCCGTGCTGTCCGCCGGTGCACGTCGCGCGGGCCTGATTGCCGAACCCATCGCAGCGGCCATCGGTGCGGGCATGCCTATCACCGACCCAACCGGCAACATGGTTGTGGACATCGGCGGCGGTACGACCGAGGTGGCCGTTCTGTCGCTGGGCGACATCGTTTATGCCCGTTCGGTCCGCGTCGGTGGCGACCGCATGGACGAGGCGATCATTTCCTACCTGCGCCGCCAGCAGAACCTTCTGGTGGGTGAAACCACCGCCGAGCGGATCAAGACCAGCATCGGCACCGCCCGCATGCCCGACGATGGGCGCGGCACCTCCATGCAGATCCGGGGCCGTGACCTTCTGAATGGTGTGCCCAAGGAAATCGAAGTGACCCAGGCCCAGATTGCCGAGGCTCTGGCCGAACCAGTTCAGCAGATCTGCGAAGCCGTCATGACCGCGCTGGAAACCACGCCGCCCGACCTTGCGGCCGACATCGTTGACCGGGGCGTGATGCTGACCGGCGGCGGCGCGCTTCTGGGCGATCTCGACCTTGCGCTGCGCGAACAGACGGGCCTTGCAGTGTCCATCGCTGACGAAAGCTTGAACTGCGTGGCGCTTGGTACCGGCAAGGCGCTGGAATACGAAAAACAACTCCGCCACGCCATCGACTACGACAGCTAAGCGGCGTTAAGATTCTGGCAACCATCTAACGTTCTGTTTTAATGATCAAAAAGATTTGTCCCGGCATGGGACACCAGGTCTCTTGCCCTGTCGGGGCAAATATCGGACCATCCATGAAACGGACCAGATCTTGAGGTGACACCGCCTTGGCCAAGGACCGCGCACAGGTAGATTACGGCGGCCCGCTGCGGCGGCTGGTTCTGGCTGTGCTGGTGCTGGTTTTGGCCGGCACATTTTTGGTCTGGCGCATCGACAGCCCCCGCGTCGAACGGTTCCGGGCACAAGTGACGGACCGGGTTGTCCCCAACATGGACTGGGCGATGGCACCCGTCACGGGCACGATCAACCTGTTCCGCGATTTCCAAAGCTACCGCCGCATCGCCGAGCAGAACACCGAACTGCGCCGCGAATTGCGCCAGATGCAGGCCTGGAAAGAGGCGGCCCTCCAGCTCGAACAGGAAAACGCGCGGCTTCTAGACCTCAACAACGTCCGGCTCGACCCTCGCCTGACCTACATCACCGGTGTCGTTCTGGCCGACAGTGGCTCACCGTTCCGCCAGTCCGTGCTGCTGAACGTGGGCGCGCGCGATGGTATTGTCGAAGGCTGGGCAACCATGGATGGCATTGGTCTTGTGGGTCGCATCTCAGGCGTTGCGCAGAACACGAGCCGCGTGATTATGGTCACCGACGCCTCCAGCCGCGTACCCGCGATCATCCAACCCTCCGGGCAGAACGCCATCGTTGCCGGCGACAACTCGGCAGCGCCCCCGATCGACTTTCTGGAAAATCCCGACCTTGTGCGCCCCGGCGACCGTGTGATCAGCAGTGGCGACGGCGGCGTGTTCCCGGCGGGGCTCCTGATCGGACAGGTCGCGGCCGATCCGGGTGGACGGCTCAGGGTCAGGTTGGCCGCAGATTACGAGCGCCTGGAATTCCTGCGCGTGCTGCGCCATTACGGCAACGAACCTGTCAATGACGACAGCAATGTACTCGCCCCCGGCGGTGCAGCGCTGCTGGAAGCCGAGGTGGCGGAATGAACGAAAGTGCAGCGTCTCATCTCTGGGCCATGCGGATCTGGTTCATCTTGCTCGTCACAACAATCCTGTTTTTCCACTTGCTGCCCCTGCAAACGGCAACAGGCGGGCTGATCTGGCCTGACTTTCTGCTGACCTTTGCAATTGCATGGTCCGTCCGGCGCCCTGAATACGTGCCAGCCGCGCTGCTTGCGGGGACATTTCTGATGGCCGACTTGCTGCTGCAACGCCCGCCCGGGCTCTGGGCCCTTCTGGCCCTCATCGCCTGCGAGCAGATGAAGACACAATCCCGAAGCCTGCGGGATGCAAGCCTCGCCACCGAATTGGTGTCAGCCGTGCTGTGGATCGTGGGCATCGGCATCGCCTACCGGCTGGCACTGGCGGTCTTTCTGGTCGAAGTGCCACAACTCGCCCCGGCACTTATACAGATCGTGGTCACAGCCATCGCATACCCGGTTGTCGTGGTCGTTACACATGTTCTGATGGGCGTGCGCAAACCAACACCCGGCGACATTGACGGCAAAGGGGTACGCTCATGAAACGCCCCCGTATCGATACCGAGGCAAACCACCGTCTGGTCACACGCCGCGCCGCCATTCTCGGTGGGGTGCAGCTGGCATTTGTCGGCGCACTTGGTGCCCGGATGCAGTTCCTGCAAGTCGATCAGGCCGACCAGTTCCGCCTGCTGGCCGAAGAAAACCGGATCAACATCCGGCTTATCCCCCCGTCGCGCGGCGAAATCTTTGACCGCAACGGCGTGCCCTTGGCTCGCAATGTCCCAAGCTACCGTATCGTCATCGTGCGCGAAGATGCGGGTGAGGTCGAAGAGGTGGTGCAAAGCCTGGGCAAGCTCGTCTCGCTTGACCCGGACGAAGTAGAGCGCGCCATGGCCGAGATGAACCGCTCGGCCCCCTTCCTGCCAATCACCTTTGCCGATGAGGTCAGCTGGGAAGACCTGAGCCGCGTCAGCGTCAACGCCCCGGCCCTGCCCGGTGTGACGCCAGAGGTGGGCCTGAGCCGCGTGTACCCGCTGGGATCGGACTATGCCCACGTGCTGGGCTATGTCGGCCCGGTCAGCGATTACGATCTGGAGCGGATCGAGGACCCGGACCAGTTGCTGCGCATCCCCCGGTTCCAGATCGGCAAGGTCGGCGTCGAAGCCAAGATCGAAGAGAACCTGCGCGGCAAAGCCGGTGCACGCCGGGTCGAAGTCAACGCTGCAGGCCGCGTCATGCGCGAACTGGACCGGAGGGAGGGAATCCCAGGTTCGGACATGCAGCTGACCATTGACGCCAAGCTGCAAAGCTATGTGCAGGCACGTCTGAGCACTGAAAGCGCCAGCGCCATCGTGATGGATGTGCAGTCCGGCGACCTGCTGGCCATCGCCTCGGCCCCCACTTTTGACCCGAACCTGTTTGTGCGCGGCATTTCCAGCCGGGATTACAAGTCACTGACGGAAAACAAGTACCGCCCCCTCGCCTCGAAATCCGTGCAGGGCACCTACCCGCCCGGTTCGACCTTCAAGATGATCACGGCCATGGCCGCGCTTGAGGAAGGGTTGATCGGTCCAGACGAAACCGTCTACTGCCCCGGCCATCTGGAAGTGGCCGGTCGCCGTTTTCACTGTTGGAAACGGGCAGGGCACGGCTGGGTCGATCTGCAAAACTCGCTCAAGCAATCCTGCGATGTCTACTATTATGACTTGGCGCTGAAGGTCGGGATCGAAAAGATCAGCGCCATGGCCAACCGCTTTGGGCTGGGCGAACGCCACGACGTACCCATGTCCGCCGTGGCGAAGGGGCTGACGCCTACCAAGGATTGGAAGAGCCGGGTGCACGGTCAGGATTGGGTCATCGGCGACACGGTCAACGCGTCCATCGGGCAAGGTTTCATGCTGGCCTCGCCGCTGCAGCTTGCCGTGATGACGGCGCGCCTTGCGTCTGGCAACTCTGTGACCCCCCGCCTGATCAAAACGGTGGATGGGATCGAACAACCATCGGGTGCCGGGACCAATATGGGGATGAACGAAAACAACCTGCGCAAGATGCGCCGGGCCATGTTCGCCACTGTGAATGACCGGCGCGGTACGGCCTATGGCAGTCGGATCATCGAAGACGCCATGCGCATGGCAGGCAAGACCGGGACCAGCCAGGTGCGCAACATCACCGCCGCCGAACGGCGCGCGGGCGTGGTCCGCAACGAAGACCTGCCATGGGAACGGCGCGACCACGCGCTGTTCGTGAATTTCGCGCCCTATGACAATCCCAAGTATGCCGTAGCCGTCGTGGTGGAACATGGCGGCGGCGGGTCCAAGGCCGCAGCCCCAATTGCCCGGGATGTGACGTTGCAGGCACTCTATGGAGGTGAACCTCCACTTGAGGCTTACCCGACCAAGGACCGTGGCCGGATCGAGACCCAGCAACAGGTGCTGCGTGGTATGCAGCCTGTCGCCAATATCGCGGGAAGCGATCAGGCATGAGTTATCTTGAATATACGGTCAAACATGTCCCCGCGGGGCCGCGCAAGATCCTGTTCCTGAACTGGCCCCTCGCCCTGCTTCTGGCTGCTGTGGCCGGGGTTGGGTTCCTGATGCTCTACTCCGTCGCAGGTGGGTCATTCAGCCCGTGGGCTGAGCCACAGATGAAACGCTTTGTCATGGGTTTCGTGCTGATGCTGGTCGTGGCGATGGTGCCCATATGGTTCTGGCGCAACATGGCTGGTGTCGCGTTTGCGGGAACGTTGCTGTTGCTTTTGGGCGTTGAATTGTTCGGGTCTGTCGGCAAGGGCGCGCAGCGATGGATTGATCTGGGTTTCATGCGGCTGCAGCCCTCGGAACTGGCCAAGGTCACGCTGGTGATGATCCTAGCCGCCTATTACGACTGGTTGCCCAGCCACAAGAAATCGCGCCCGTTCTGGGTGCTCATCCCCGTTGTGCTGATCCTGCTGCCTGTGGCCATGGTGCTGCGTCAACCTGATCTAGGCACGTCGATCCTGCTGCTGGCAGCGGGGGGCGGGATGATGTTTGTCGCGGGAGTCCACTGGGCTTATTTCGCAGCCGTGATCGGTGCGGGCGTGGGCCTGATTACAGCCGTCTTCCAGTTCCGTGGCACCGAATGGCAGTTGCTGAAGGACTATCAATACCGCCGCATCGATACATTCCTTGATCCGGCTTCGGACCCGTTGGGGGCGGGCTACCACATCACACAATCCAAGATCGCGCTAGGATCAGGCGGCTGGACGGGCCGGGGGTTCATGCAAGGCACGCAGTCGCGGCTTAATTTCCTGCCGGAAAAGCACACAGACTTCATCTTTACCACGCTGGCCGAAGAGTTCGGGTTCATCGGGGCGTTTTCGCTGCTGGTACTTTATGCCCTGATCATCCTGTTCTGCGTGGCCTCGGCACTCGCAAACAAGGACCGGTTTTCGTCGCTACTGACGCTTGGTATTGCGCTGAACTTCTTCTTGTTCTTTGCGGTCAACATGTCGATGGTCATGGGCCTGGCCCCGGTTGTGGGCGTGCCGCTGCCGCTGGTCAGCTATGGCGGATCGGCGATGCTGGTTCTGATGCTGGCCTTTGGTCTGGCGCAAAGTGCGCATGTGCATCGTCCACGGCACGGGCACTGATCGTGCATCATCTTGATCCGTATCGCGCACGTACCGTGTTGCCGTTGGACCAGGAACACTCCGCAGGATGGCAGTTGAAGCGATACGCCATTCTGGCCGATGACCGCGCGTTCTCGAACGAGGTTGCTGCCGCAGCGACCGCCACCGCATTCGATCGCCTGCCACAAGCTGGCACCTTGGTCGATGCGGATGGCAACCATGGCGTCGGCTTTCAGCTGATCCATTTTGCCGAAACCGCAGTCGTGTCCCCTGTGTTCTATTGGCAATGGGGCAGCGTTCTGGCGCATATTGATCAGCTGCGCGCTCCTTGGGATACACCCACCCAATTTGACACGGGCAAGACGGAGGTCTTTGGCTGCGTTTGGGAGATGGACATCGTGACCTTTGAAGTGGGCGCATGGACGGCCACGATACTGTCTGATCACGGCGCGCCGGAGGACAGGCTGGAAACCTACATGAAGAAGATGGCCACCTAAGCCGATCCATCGCATATCCGTGTGAACAACATCACAAGACGCAGTTTTGCATTTGTCGTCCGTAACGCTACACCGATCTCCAGATGACTTAGATGCGGAGATGCCCATGGCCCTGTTTCACCTTGCCTTCAACGTGACTGATCTGGACGCGACCCGCGCGTTCTACGGCGACCTGCTGGGCTGTGCCGAGGGGCGCAGCACCGACACATGGGTGGATTTCGATTTCTTCGGTCACCAGCTCAGTTGCCATCTGGGCAAGCCGTTCGATAGCGCCCCAACCGGCAAGGTGGGGAACCACGATGTGCCCATGCCGCATTTCGGGGCCGTCCTGCCCATGTCCGACTGGCGTGCGCTGGCGGACAAGTTGCAAACCGAGGGCATGGATTTCATCCTGTCCCCGCAGATACGGTTCGAAGGGCAGCCGGGCGAGCAGAGTACGATGTTCTTCACCGATCCCTCGGGCAATCCGATCGAAATCAAGGGCATGGCCGATATGGATGAGGCCTTTGCCACATGAGTGTGAGTGTCCTGTTTGCCGCCACCGAAGACCGTTGGACGGAATACGAAGCACCCTTGCGCAAGGAGATCGCCGCCGTAGGTGTAGATGCCCACATCGCAACCGACATCCCCGCCGATAAGGTCGACTACATCGTCTATGCCCCCAATTCCGAGGTAAAGGATTTCACTCCGTTCACCCGTGCCAAGGCGGTGCTGAACCTCTGGGCAGGGGTCGAGGCCATCGTGGGCAATCCGACCCTGCACTTGCCGCTGGCGCGCATGGTTGATCCAGCGCTGACACAAGGCATGGTCGAGTGGGTGACTGGCCACATACTGCGCCTGCATCTGGGCATGGACGCGCACATCAATGCTGCCCCAGGCACATGGGAACCAAAGGCCCCGCCCCTGTCTTTTGACACGCGGGTGACAGTGCTGGGACTGGGTGAGTTGGGGGCTGCCTGTGCCATGGCGCTGGCAGGACTGGGCTTTGCCGTGACCGGTTGGAGCCGATCCCAAAAGGACATTCCGGGCATCACGTGCCTCTCCAGCGCGGACGGATTGGATCAGGCACTCAGCATAGCAGACTACTGCGTTCTGCTCCTGCCCAAGACCCCGGCGACTGAGAACACGCTGAACGCCCGCACGCTGGCATTGATGCCGGAAGGTGCGCGTATCCTGAATCCGGGACGCGGGCCGTTGATCGATGACGAAGCGTTGATGGCGGCATTGGACACTGGCCATATCGACCACGCCACGCTGGACGTGTTTCGGGTTGAGCCCTTGCCGGCAGATCACCGGTACTGGACCCACCCGCGCGTCACGGTGACACCGCATGTCGCATCAGAGACTCGCGCGGCCTATTCCAGCAAGACCGTTGCCGAGAACATCCGCCGGGGCGAGGCAGGGGAGCCGTTCTTGTACCTTGTGGACAGGTCAGCAGGCTACTGAACCGTCTCTGCGGTTGGCCAAACCGGATTGCACATACTACCCCGTCAAAGTAGCCTCCGATCCGGTTCTTCGCGCAGTGCCGGTAACGCGCTGCTCATTCCAAATTTAACCCGCTTTCATTTGATTGCGGAATTCTTTTCACCCCGCTCCTTCATCCTCGTTGGGAGAGATACCAACGCATAGAAGGGCGAAAACCATGTTTGATAGTTTCAACTTTCCGAACCACCCAAATGCAGACGACGCACCACCGATCCCCCTTGGGCAATCGGACTATCGGGACCGCGTTATCCCAAATGTCTGGGCAATTCACGGCCGCGGCGAAAAAGAAAGCGCATTGGATTGTGAAACGGCCGTCGCACTGGCCTGTTTTGTCGGTCCTGTCTTTGAAGCGGCCGAAGACTGGTCGGACCTGGTCCACGCGTTGGAAACGCGCGGGTTCCACCTTGTATTCGAGGCGGGTGAGTTGACATTGGTTCAAGAGGAAACCGGGGTCAGCCTGTGTACTTGTGCGTCTCTTGGTTACGGGTTTTCCGTTCTGAAGGCGCGCTTGGGGAAGCCCAAAATCCATCCCGGCTCACAACGGCTTGTATATTGTCGCTTGAGAGCTGCTTGAAGGTAGCCTATCTCCCGGCCGGCACGCGCCTTAGAACCACATATCCTTCACGCTTCGACCGTCACCTGAAAGCGCGCTGAAGCTGTCGCGCCCGTCAAAGCGACGGATTGGAAGCTCACTGATTGCTCCAATGTCCGACATTCGAACATTCACAGCAGTTCGGTTGCGCCCATTTTCATCCGCGATGCACGCGACATAGTGGGTCACACACCCGCACTCGGGACAGAAATGGAACCGGATATCGCCACTGTCGGAACGCTGGTAAGCTCTTGTATTTTCTTCGGTTTTGATGTCTTGGCCGACATAGCCATAGGCCCACAAGGCGCCGTAACGCCGGCAGATCGTACAATTGCACGCCGTGACCGAGGTTGGCCTTGTCTCAAGGGTCCAGCGCACCTGACCGCAATGGCAGCTTCCTGTCAGCATGTATAATTCCCCGTTCTTGGAGCCGCTCGCGATCCTCGTAGTGTTGGCGTGCGGACCGTGACACCGACCTCAGGCTCTCCGTATCAGCCCACGGGATGTCGCCAACTTCATGGCATAAACCAAAACGCCGCCTCCGCACAGATATTGGGGTGCCTAGTAGCGCAGCAGGCGCTTTACGCAGCTAGCCCCCGCCCCTTGAGCAGCGCATCAACACCGGGCAAACGACCGCGGAAGGCCTTGTACAGTTCCGCCGCATCCACACTGCCACCTGTGCTGAGGATATGCTCCTCGAGGGCAGCCGCTTTTTCAGGATCAAACGGGCCGTCCGCCTCTTCGAAGGCGGCAAAGGCATCGGCATCCATCACCTCGGACCACATGTAACTGTAATATCCAGACGAATAACCATCGCCTGCAAACACATGCGCAAAGTGTGGCGTGGCGTGGCGCATCCCAATCGCGTGGGGCATTTCGAGACGTTCCAGCACCTCGGCCTGTTTCTGCATCGGATCGGCAGGGGCATCGCCATCATGGAATTCAAGGTCGACAAGGGCCGAGGCGACGTATTCCACCGTCTGAAACCCCATGTCATAGGTCGCTGCCGCCAACACATTGTCGAGCAGGGTCTGCGGCATCGCCTCCCCCGTCTCAGCATGGGTGGCAAACTCTTGCAGAACCTGCGGCACGTCCAGCCAGTGTTCATAAAGCTGGCTGGGCAGCTCGACAAAATCACGAGCCACAGAGGTGCCACTGATCGACTCGTAGGTCACGTTTGACAGCATCTGGTGCAGTGCGTGACCAAACTCGTGGAACAGCGTGCGCGCGTCGTCATAGGACAAGAGCGCCGGATCCCCCTTGGCGAAATTGCACACGTTGATGACGATGGGGGTTTGCGGTTTGGGATACTTGGCCTGCGACCGCATCGCCGAACACCACGCCCCCGACCGTTTCGAACCGCGTGCAAAATAGTCACCGATGAACACGGCCACATGCTCACCTTCCCGCGTGACTTCCCAAGCGCGGCAATCGGCGTGATAGAGCGGAATGTCGAGCGGTTTGAATGCGAGGCCGAACAGGCGGCTTGCGCAATCAAAGGACGCGTCGATCATCCGGTCGAGTTGGAAATACGGTTTGACCTCAGCCTCATCCAGATCGTGCAGTTCCTTGCGCCGCTTTTCGGCATAGAAACGCCAGTCCCAGGGTTCCAGCGGGCCGTCGATGCCGTCGGCCTTGAGCATCTGTTCCAAGACCCATGCATCTGCGTTGGCCTGAGATCTGGCGGGTTCCCAGACGGCCATGAGCAGGTCGCGTACGGCCTGTGGCGTCTTGGCCATCTCGGTTTCCAGCTTGAAGTTGGCAAAGGTGTCATAGCCCAGCAGCTTCGCCCGTTCTTCCCGCAGCTTCAGGGTTTCGGCGGCAATGGCACGGTTGTCCGTTTCGCCGCCATTGGCCCCGCGTGCTGCCCAGGCGCGATACGCCTTTTCCCGCAGATCGCGGCGGGTCGAGAATTGCAGGAAAGGTACGATGATCGAGCGGGACAGGGTGACAACCGGGCCACCGGCCTCTTTCTCTTCCCCGGCCGCGTGCGCCGCATCGACAACAAAGGCAGGCAGTCCGGCCATGTCACCGTCGCCCAGCGCCATGTACCAATCGCGCTCATCAGCCAGCAGGTTCTGGGTAAAGGCAGTGCCAAGCTCAGCGAGCCGCCCCTTGACTTCCTTCATCCGGATATCGTCCGCCCCGTCAAGTGCCGCGCCCGACCGGACATAGTTGCGGTGGGTCAGCATCAGCACGCGGGCTTGTTCATCCGTCAGGTCCAGATCGTCGCGGGCGTCCCACACGGCTGCGATGCGGGCAAACAGCGCCTTGTTGCTGGAAATCTCGGCAAAATGCGCGGCCAGTTTGGGGGAAAAGTCCCGTTGCAGCGCCTCGCGCTGCGGGTTGCTGTCGGCTCCTGCCACGGTAAAGAACGTGCCCAGCACCTTTTCCAGGCCTTCGCCCGCCGCCTCTAATGCCTCGATCACGTTGGCGAATGTGGGTGCGTCATCACTGCCAGCAATCGCATCGATCTCGGCCTTGTGGGCGTCAAAGGCGATGTCGAGCGCTGGGGCAAAATCATCATCTGAAATGGCGTCAAAGGGGGCGATCTGGAACGGTGTGTCCCAATCTTGCAGCAGCACGTTGGTCATGGGCGGGTCTCCTTTGAATACTGATGTAGGGCGGGGTTCACCCCGCCACCACCCCGGCGCAGGTTTCACAGTCCTTGCGGCGGGCCAGCGCGATCTTGCGGCTCTCGCCATAAAGCGCGTCGTAAATCACCATTTCACCGCGCAGGGGGGTGCCTGCACCGGTGATCAGCTTGACAGCTTCCACCGCCATCATGGATCCAACCACGCCCGGCAGCGGTCCGATCACCCCGGCCTCGGCGCAATTGGGCGCCAGTTCGGGCGCGGGCGCTTCGGGGAAGATGCAGCGGTAACAGGGGGCGTTGCGTGCGGGATCAAACACGCTCACCTGCCCTTCCCATTGCGTCAGCGCACCCGAGATGAGGGGAACGCCTGCCCGCACGGCGGCAGCGTTGACACGGTAGCGCGTGTCGAAATTGTCGGTGCCGTCGATCACCAGATCATATTCTGCCACCAGGTCGTCCACCAAATCATCGGTCAGGCGGCGATGATAAGGGCGCACGGTGATAAACGGGTTCTGGGCCTCCATCGCCGCTTGCGCAGAAAAGACCTTGGGCATCCCGATCCGGTCATCGGTGTGGATCGTCTGGCGCTGCAGGTTGGTGTTTTCCACCGTGTCATCGTCGATCACACCGATGGTCCCAACCCCGGCAGCGGCGAGGTATTGCAGCACCGGCGCACCAAGCCCCCCTGCCCCAACCACAAGCACCTTCGCGTCCTTAAGCCTCTTCTGACCAAGGCCGCCCACCTCGCGCAGTACGATGTGGCGGGCGTAGCGGTTAAGCTCGGTATCGCTGAACGGTCCCTCCTGAGCTTCGGCTGGCGTAGCCTCGGCCTCCGCCACCTCTGCACGGTTGCGCAGCTTGCGCAAAACAGCCCGGTAGCCAACCGCGATCACGGCGAAGCCGCCCACGATCAGCCACAGCGCGGGGCTTTCCCCGGTTGCCATACGCAGCGGATGACCAGTAGGCAAAGCGACCTGAATGGCCAGCACCACCACGTAGAGCAGCCCGATCATCAACCATCGCGCCTTGCGCGGCGTGTTCATCATGGCACCGATGCCCCACAACACCCCGGCAAGCAGGACAACCAGAAGCATCAGCCGCGCCCCGTGGAACCGAAGCCGCCAGCGCCACGCGCGGTGTCATCAAGCGTATCCACCACGTCGAACGCAGCCTGTACGACGGGGGCCAGCACCATCTGCGCGATCCGCATGCCATGGGTCACGTCGAACGGCTGGTCCGAGGTATTGAGAAGGATCACACCCACCTGCCCCCGGTAGTCGCTGTCGATAGTGCCAGGGCTGTTGACCAGCGCGATGCCGTGTTTCAACGCAAGACCAGAGCGCGGGCGCACCTGCACCTCGAACCCATGTGGAATGGCCATAGCGAGGCCCGTGGGGATCAATGCCCGTTCGCCGGATGCAAGTGTCACGGTCTGACCATCCGGGAAATTGGCCCGCATATCTGCTCCCGCCGCGCCACCAGTCTCGTAAGCGGGCAAGGCAATGTCCGGGTCCGATCCGGCGACACGCATGATCTTCAATGCAACTCTGCTCATTTTCACCTTGTCAAATAAACTCAAGTCCGGCCGCTGCCAGTGGGTGCGACGCTTACGTTAACGCGTCCGCGATCCGCTGGGCGAGACGCATCGCCACCTCGGCCTTGGGCATACGCGGCCACGGATCGGCGCCATCCTCGGTGATCAGGATCACCGCATTCTCTGACCCGCCCATGATGCCCGTTTCAGGCGACACATCATTGGCAACGATCCAGTCGCACCCTTTGCGCGCGCGTTTGGCGGTGGCGTGGGCCTCCACATCATCCGTCTCGGCGGCAAAACCGACAACCAGGCCGGGTCGTCCTGCGGTCATCTGGGACACGCCTGCCAGAATGTCTGGGTTCTCGGCAAATTCCAGCACCGGCAACCCGTCCTTCGATTTCTTCAGCTTGCGGTCGCTGGCCGTCGCCATGCGCCAATCCGCCACGGCGGCGGCAAAAACAGCCGCATCGGCAGGCAAGGCAGCATCGACCGCCACCTTCATCTCTTGCGCCGTTTGAACGGGCACTAGGCGCGCACCGGCTGGGGCGGCGACATCCGCCGGACCGGTGACAAAGGTCACCTCGGCTCCCAAGGACAGAAGTGCCCCCGCGACCGCAGCACCTTGTGCGCCGGAGGACCGGTTTGCGATGTAGCGCACCGGATCAATGGGTTCGTGGGTCGGGCCGGAGGTCACCAGCACATGTTTGCCCGTAAGCGACTTGGGGCCGAAATGGGCTTCGACCGCCGCAACGATTTCGAGCGGCTCCGACATACGACCGGGCCCGTATTCGCCACAGGCCATGTCGCCGTCATTGGGGCCGACCACGGCAACGCCATCATCCCCGATTTGCGCCAAGTTGCGTTGTGTCGCCGGGTGATCCCACATGCGGATATTCATCGCTGGCGCGATCATCACCGGTGTATCGGTAGCGAGCAGAAGCGTGGACGCCAGATCATCAGCACGACCCTGCGCCATCTTCGCCATGATGTCGGCAGTCGCCGGGGCCACGAGAATCAAATCAGCAGAGCGGGAGAGCTGGATGTGCCCCATCTCAGCCTCGTCTGTCAGATCAAACAAGTCGCGATAGACCTTTTCCCCTGCCAGCGCCGACACCGACAGGGGCGTTACAAACTGTTCGGCGGCGCGGGTCAGAACGGGCGTCACTGCCGCACCGCGTTCCCGAAGGCGCCGGATCAGGTCGAGCCCTTTATAGGCTGCAATCCCGCCCGTCAGGATCAGCAGAATTCGTTTGTCTTGCAGCATGATAGCGTGTCCGGCTGGCTGTTATCGATGTGACCATAGGCGGACACTGCACCAAGAACCAGCCCTACGGCAATCAGGGGGCCAGCCCCCTCGCGCATCCGCGCTCACCCCCGGGATTTTTTTGAAACAGGGAAGAAGGGACGTCGGCTATTGCTTGAACACCGCGCACGGATCGCCACGGTCTGGGGAGGCTGCCCCGTTCAACGTCCAGGAAAACACGCCGTCGGGTGGCTCCTGCCGTTCGCCTTGCCCGATACTGATGACATCAAGCGTTGGGCGTGCGCGCGTCAGGTAAGCGGGCACCCCCCAATCCATCCTGGCATGGCCGTTGCCAGTGATCAGGACCACCGGGCTGCCATGGGTGTCCAGCGCCTCGATGACAGACCGCGCAAAGGCGGCGTCGCGCAGGCGCTGCGCCTCGACCATCCCCCCCATCATCTCCTGCGGCATCGCTTCGCAGTGAGCATCAAACTGGTTGAGTTCGCGGATGGCCTGTTCCTCTTCCGCCAGCGGCTGCGTCAGGCCGTAGGACTCCGCCTCCGCGCCAAACACCTCTGCCGCGCCGGAACTGAAGGCCGCGCGCATGTCCTCGCGCGACAGGGCCGCACCGACGATCACCGGGCTTGCCGCCAGAACATCCGCGTAGTCCGCGATATTGGACCATTGAACGCTGCCGGTTGCGTCGCGCATTGCGTCAGGATCGCGGGGCACCTCTGCCAGTGCCTGCGCCTCCTCCGGCGTCAGCATTTCGAAGACAACCGCTTTGGGCTGGATGATCCGCACCGCACTTGCCTGTTCGGCATGGTGCTGCGGGTTGTCGTGGACTTCGCCCATGATCAGCACGTCACCGGAGAAATCAGACCAATCCGTTGCCGCCAATAGAAATGCCGCCGTCGAAAAGGTCGCAACGGCGGCAAGAATGATGCGTGTTATAGAGGCCCTCATACGAGGAAATGATGGACCTCGCGGCTTTGGTTTTCCAGTGCCTTGCGCATCTTTGTGAACGCCGCCGCCTCAAGCTGGCGCACGCGCTCTTTCGACAAGCTTAGTTCGTTGCCAAGGCTCTCCAGCGTCCGGGGGTCTTCGCGCAGCTTGCGTTCGCGCACGATAAAGCGTTCGCGTTCGTTCAGACCATTCAGCGCAGTCAGCAACCATTCCCGCAGCTGTTGGGTGTCGTGCGAATGCTCGACCGTTTCCGCGGCCTGCGCGCTGTCATCCTCAAGCGCATCGATCCATTCCCGCCCTTCGTCATCGACGGATTGGGTGGCATTCAGCGAATAGTCGGAACCCGACAGGCGCCCTTCCATCATTTCGACGTCATGCAGGGGCACGCCAATCTCGGTCGAGATCATCTGACGCAACTGGTGCTTGTCCAAAGTCTCGCCCGCGGCAGCGCTTTCACGTTCCAGCCGGGCCTGCACACGGCGCATGTTAAAGAAGAGGGACTTTTGCGAGGATGTCGAACCCGTCCGCACCATGGACCAATTGCGCATCACGTAATCCTGAATCGATGCCTTAATCCACCAGACGGCATATGTCGAAAATCGCACGCCGCGGTCCGGGTCGAACTTGTCCGCCGCCTTCATCAGGCCAAGGCCCGCTTCCTGGATCAAATCGTTCATCGGCGCGCCGTAGCGTTTGAATTTCGACGCCATCGAGATGGCCAGCCGCATGTAGGCCGTGATCAGACGGTGAAGTGCCGCCTCGTCCCGCTCGTCTCGCCAGGCATATGCAAGCCGCAATTCTGTCTCTGCATCCAGCAACTCGGCTTTCATCGCCGTGCGCGATAGAGACATGTCCCGAACATTATCCAATGCCATGTAGTCATCCCCCTGGATGGTTATGCTTGTTTTGCGCACTTGATATAGATACGGGTCGAACCCGCGATTGGTTCACTCGTGAGACGAAAAAATGTTGCCCAACACGACACTCGTTCTAGGAGGCGCGGCTTCAGGAAAGTCGCAATGGGCGGAATCTCTGATCCTTAACAGTGGGTTAACGCCGATCTACTTGGCGACATCGCGCATCTGGGATGAAGAGATGCAGGCCAAGGTCGATCTGCACAAAGCGCGGCGCGGGGCGGAATGGACGACAATCAACGCGGCCGACGGCGTCGAGGATGGGTTGCGTGGCGCAACCCCGGATCAGTCCATGTTGTTGGATTGCGCCACCATGTGGCTGACCAACCTAATGATGGACGAGGCGGATATTGGCGCGGCCCAGACTTCCCTGCTGGCTACACTTGCCGATTGCCCTGCGCCGGTCGTTGTCGTGTCGAACGAGGTGGGTCAGGGGATTGTCCCCGAGAACGCGCTGGCCCGCCGATTTCGCGAAGCACAAGGGCGTCTGAACATCGCCTTGGCTGCGCAGGCAGACACCGTATGGCACGTGCTGGCGGGCCTGCCGCAACTCCGCAAGGGAGACGCGCCATGACCACTTGGCACTGGGTGCGGCACGGCCCGACTCATCAGAAAACATTCACGGGCTGGCGGGATGTGGATGCCGATCTGGGCGACACGGGCGCCATTGCCCGACTGGCAGCGCACCTACCGGACGATGCACTTGTCATCTCGTCCGACCTGACCCGATCGATCAACACCGCAACAGCCCTCCAAGGCACGCGCATGCGCCTGCCCCACGACCCGGCCCTGCGCGAATTTCACTTCGGCACGTGGGACGGTGTGCATTTTTCAACCGTGGCCGACTGGCACCCGGATTTAAGCCGCGCCTATTGGGAAACACCCGGAGATCACGCGCCCCCCGGTGGCGAAAGCTGGAACGCGTCCGCCGCCCGCGTGGCCATGGCAGTCCGTCGCATCGAAGCAACACATCCCGGCCGCCATATCATCGCCGTAGCGCATTTTGGTGTGATCCTGACCCAGGTGCAGGCTGTGTTGGGCATCACAGCGCATGATGTGCTGGGCCACAAGATCGACCCACTGTCCGTGACCAGCCTCAACCGCGCAACGGGGCAGGCGGAAATCATCAATCACACCCCGTGATGCGAGACCCCACAAATCACCGTTGGGCAAAGGCACGCCCCTCCGCCTAGCCTGCGCGCATGACTTATGACCTCTATATCGGCGACCGCACTTTTTCGAGCTGGTCACTGCGCGGTTGGCTCATGCTAGAGAAATTCGGCCTGCCCTACCGCACCCACATGATTGGACTGTACTCGGGCACCATGGCGGATGACCTGGCACCGCTGGCCCCTGCCCGGCTGGTGCCCACACTGAAACTGCCGGACGGAACGGTGGTGGGCGAAAGCATCGCCATGGCAGAGACATTGGCAGAACAGAACCCGGACGCCGGCCTTTGGCCTAAGGACCCCGCCGCGCGCGCCACCGCCCGGTGGCTCTGTGCCGAGATGGCGTCGGGCTTCTCCGCCCTGCGCGGCGCCTGCGCCATGCAACTGCAACATGTGAACACCGGGTTCGAGGTGTCGGACGCGGTCCGCACCGATCTGGACCGCATCGAAACCCTCTGGACCCATGCCGCCCGCTTTAAAACAGACGGTCCGTGGCTGTTTGGTACCTATTCGCTGGCTGACGTTTTCTATGCCCCGGTGTGCGCCCGGATCGTGGGCTACGACCTGCCTGTATCCGACATGGCGCGCACTTACTGCATGACCACCCTCGCTGATCCGGCATTCAAAGCGTGGCGAGCAGAGGGGCTGAAGACGGTTTATGACCCGTTCCCCTACGATATGGGTTTGCCTACGACGGATTGGCCTAGCGCATGAACCGTTGGCGGGCTTCGCGGGCGATGTTGTAACGCAGCTCCAACCGCGCAAGCTCCGCCATCGCGTCCTTGCGTGCCACCGGATCTGTCAGGCGCGCCAGTTGCGCACGCTGCTCTGCCAGGGCCTGTTTGATCTCTATCTCTTCGGGGACAACACCGGCCTGTGCCATCATCCGGAACCCGACAGCATCGCCAGTGTCCACAAACGTGTCTTCGGGGCGGTCAGGCAGGGGTTTGCCTTCGCCCTCTAGCCGATCCAACTGACCCTCAAGGCGGGCCCTCTGGATCTGCCGTTCAATCAGTTCGCGCAAGCCTCGCGTCATGCCCTATTGTACCAGACGCAACATGATCCCACCAGCAACCAAACTTTAACCAATCGTAAACCAAGCCCCCGTAATCGTTAACCAAGAGTGAGGGAGATGGTTATGGTCGCACGGGCCTATACGGTTGCATTTCAGGGGGTCGACGCGCGCGAGGTCGAGGTGCAATGCGCCATGACACCGGGTCTGCCTGCCTTTTCCATCGTAGGACTGCCGGACAAGGCCGTGTCCGAAGCGCGCGACCGGGTCCGCGCGGCCCTGACAGCCATGTCCATCGCGCTGCCGTCGAAACGGATCACGATCAACATGTCGCCCGCCGACCTGCCCAAGGAAGGGTCGCATTTCGACCTACCGATTGCGCTGGCGCTGCTCGCCGCCCTTGGCATCCTGCCCGAGGATACGGTGGAAGGCACCGTTGCGCTTGGAGAGCTGTCCCTGGACGGAACGTTAGTCCCCGTTCTGGGCGCGCTGCCCGCTGCCATGGCCGCTGCCGAACAGGACCGCGGGTTGCTGTGCCCTGCGGGGTCGGGGGCCGAAGCCGCATGGGTTGACGCAACCAAGGTCATTGCCGCCACATCCCTTGGCGACGTGGTCCGGCACTACACGGGTCAGGTCACGCTGGAACCGGCAAAGGCTGGCCGGATCGCCAGCGGCACCGGCCTGCCCGACCTGCGCGATGTCAAAGGACAAGAACGCGCCAAGCGGGCGATGGAGGTGGCTGCCGCCGGGCGACACCATTTCCTGATGGTCGGCACGCCCGGGTCTGGCAAATCCATGCTGGCCGCACGCCTACCGGGCATCTTGCCACCGCTGTCGGCGATGGAAGCGCTCGAAACCTCGATGATCCACTCGCTGGCCGGATTGCTGGACGCAGGCGGCATTTCCATGGACCGCCCGTTTCGGGAACCGCATCACACCGCCTCAATGGCCGCGATCATCGGCGGCGGGCGCGGGGCCAAACCGGGCGAGGTGTCGCTGGCCCATAATGGCGTGTTGTTCATGGACGAATTCCCTGAATTCCCGCGCACCGTCCTCGAAACCCTGCGCCAACCGATTGAGACGGGCGAGGTCATGGTCGCCCGCGCCAACAACCACATCAAATATCCCTGCCGGTTCATGCTGGTGGCCGCCGCGAACCCCTGCAAATGCGGCTACCTGTCGGACGCATCCCGCGCCTGTGGCCGCGCACCTGCCTGCGGGGAGGACTATATGGGGCGCATTTCCGGCCCACTCATGGACAGATCTCGATCTGCGGGTCGATGTGCCTCCAGTCACCTACACGGATCTCGACCTGCCCGCGTCGGGCGACAGCTCTGCCACGGTTGCAGCACGCGTGGCTGCCGCGCGGCAGCTGCAAAGCGCACGCTTGTCCGATACGGGGATGCGCAGCAATGCGGACCTGAGTGGCGCCGCGCTGGACGAATACGCCGCCCCGGACGCCGAAGGACGCGCCCTGCTGACCAAGGTGGCGGACCGGTTCGGACTGTCAGCGCGCGGGTACCACCGCGTGCTGCGGGTGGCGCGTACAATTGCCGACCTCGACGAATCGCCAGACGTTCGTAAACCGCACGTGGCCGAAGCGGTCAGCTACCGGGTTCCGGCGCTCGCCCCGGCCTGAACCCTGATCCACGCGGCCAAGGCATTCAAGGTGCGCCGCGCTTCGGGCAGCGTGTTGTGGAAGAGGGGCCAAACGTGCGGCAAGTCGTGTTCCTCAACATAAGTCACATCGACACCCTGCCCCCGCATCCGCTCAACGATCCGACAGCTGTCATCCAGCAGGATTTCAGTATCGCCTGCCGTGATCCAAACCGGCGGCGCATCGGTAAAGTCAGCAAACAACGGGCTGGCTAGCGGATTGGTGGCATCTGCTCCGTTCAGGTACATCTGCAACATTTCACTTGCCCGTTCGGCTGGCAAAACAACATCTGTCTTCGCGTTGTCGCGAATGCTCGCTCCGGAAAAGGTCAGGTCCGTCAGCGGAGAGAATGCGAAAACCGCATCAGGGGTCGACTCGCCCTCAATCAGCAAATGCGCAAGCAATGACAGGGCCAAGCCTCCACCGGCACTGTCACCTCCAACGATCACGGGACCACCCTGCGCGCGGCACTCACGATAGGCAGCAATCGCATGATCAAGCGCGGCAGGAAACGGATGCTCCGGGGCCAATGGGTAACGCGGCAAAACCGCCCGCGCTGCCGCCCGCTTGGCAAGGGCGGCGGCCATGGCACCATGTGTTTGTGGCGATCCGAACACAAACCCACCACCATGGAAGTACAAGATCGTCGTTTGCGGCTCGGCCCCTCGTCGCGGTGTCGCCCAAAGGGCATCTTCCCTCGCCAACGCCCCACGCCTCAGGCGCATGGACATAGGTCGATGAAAAAGCAGGCGCGCCTTGGTCTCAAGGCTGCGGCGCAAGGCATCCGGTCCGGACGCGTTCTGCATGTGCGGCTTTTCGGTCAGGCGCAGATAGGTGTTGAGAAGCGGCCGAAGCAAGCTCATCCGGTTTTTGCCTCAATGGCCTGCCAGATCTTCTCGGCAATATTCACGCCATCAAACCGTTCCAGTTCCTGGATGCCCGTGGGCGAGGTCACGTTGATCTCGGTCAGGTAGTCGCCGATCACATCAATACCGACAAAGATCTGCCCCTTTTCTTTCAGCAAGGGACCGATGGCCGCGCAAATCTCAAGATCGCGATCCGTCAGGCCGATCTTTTCAGGCCGTCCGCCCACGTGCATGTTCGACCGGGTCTCGCCCGCAGCAGGCACACGGTTAATGGCGCCCACGGCCTCGCCATCGACCAGGATCACGCGCTTGTCGCCATTCGATACATCGGGCAGGAATTTTTGCACAATCAGCGGCTCGCGACTGAACCCGGTGAACAACTCGTGCAACGAGGTGAGGTTACGGTCATTGGCATCCAGCCGGAACACGCCCGCACCACCATTGCCGTAGAGCGGCTTCAGGATCACATCGCCATGCTTGGCCTTGAACGCCTTGATCGTGTCCAGATCGCGGGCAATCGTCGTCGGCGGGGTGAGATCTGGAAAATCAAGAACCAATAGCTTTTCGGGATAGTTCCGGACCCAGAACGGATCATTCACCACCAGAGCCTGCCCTTTCAGACGATCCAGCAAATGGGTCGATGTGATGTAGTGCATGTCGAAGGGCGGATCCTGCCGCAGCCAAATGACATCGAAATCGGCCAGGTCTACTTCCCGCTCAAGGCCAAACTGCGCATGTTCTCCCTGCACCCGCTGGACAGTGAAGTCATGGCCGCGGGCAGTTATACGTCCTTCCTGATAGGCAAGGTGATCAGGGGAGTAGAAAAACAAGGTATGGCCACGGGCCTGCGCCTCTTCTGCCAGGCGAAAACTGCTGTCCGCATTGATGTCCACGGCCCCGATCGGGTCCATCTGAAAGGCAATCTTCATGGCGCAACTCCGCAATAGTCTGCGCCTTTAGATGGCGCAGCAAAGGCGATCACGCAATGGCAAGCTGTTGTGCATAGTCGCAGAACGCCCTGCGCACGGCGTCAGACATACCCCGCAAACGCGTTTTCAAGAAATTCGACAGTGCCCGTCTGATCGACCAATGCAACATCAAACCGTACATCCGTAAGAGACCCATCAGAGAGGGTCGCGAGATATTCGTCTGCCGTGGCACAAAGGCGTTTGACCTGCGCCGGGGTCAAATGCACAGCGGCGGAGGCAAAGAATTTACTTGTTTTCACTTCGACCATGACGATCCCGATGGCCGTCGAGAAGATCAGATCGATTTCACCGCGCCGTCCGCGCCAGCGTTCGGCGACCAACCTGTATCCAGCCGCGATGTAGGCACGCGCAACGATCTGCTCGGCTGCCATGCCCGCATGAAACGACATGTGCCCGCGCGCCACCCGTGTATCGACCGGCTGTCCTTTATCAAAACATCGCTCGTGCCGCGCCATGCGTCACCTTTCACATCATTGGCTGTCGCGCGCCAATTCCAATGCGCGCTGATAGACACGCCTGCGTGGCACACCCAGTGTTTCCGCCACGAAAGCCGCCGCATCCTTCACAGACATATCATTCAGCGCCGAGCTTAGCGCACCATCAATGTCTTTTTCCTTAACAGCCACCGTCTCAGCACGACCAATCAGCACGACAATCTCGCCCTTTGGCGTTGCGCTCTGGAATGTCTGCGCCAGCTCTTCCAACGTGCCGTTTTGCACCTCTTCGAACTTTTTTGTCAGTTCCCGACAGACACTGGCTTGCCGGTCCGCCCCCAGAACCTCGACCGCGTCTGCAAGCAGCGCCGCCACACGTTTGGGCGATTCGTACAGCACAAGTGTTGCCTGTATGTCGGACAAACCTTGCAGCGCCTTCTGCCGTGCAGAACGGGATGCGGGCAGGAACCCGCCAAAATGGAAGGCATCGGTCGGCAATCCACCGATCACCAGCGCGGTCAGCACGGCCGACGGCCCAGGGGCGCATGTCACTGCCACACCTGCGGCCCGCGCTGCGCGCCCAAGTTCGAAACCAGGGTCAGCAATCAGGGGCATTCCAGCCTCGGATGCGTACGCCACACTTTCGCCACCGGCGGCACGCGCAACCAGCCGCGTCACCTGCGTATCCTTTGAATGCTCATGCAATGCCTCGATCCGGCGCCCGTCCAGAGGCACGCCGTGGATATCCATCAACTTGCGCAAGGACCGCGTGTCCTCGGCCACGAGCACATCCGCAGAGGCAAGCACATCAAGCGCCCGTAAAGTGATATCCCGGGCCGTCCCAATCGGCACGCCCACGAACCACAGGCCCGCGGACAAGGGCACCTTGACATGATTCAACGCTGGACCCGCCTTTCCTGACGTTTATTATCTGCCCCCAATGACCGGGCAGGCCAATGTCATGCCCCGCACCTAGGGAGTGACAGTATATGTTTGCGTTTTTCAAGACTCTGCGCAAGGCGGCGCGGCGGGTGATCGTGCCCTTGGCCGCCCTTGCACTGGCCGCCTGCGATCCGGCCGCTCTGGGTGGCCTTGGCGGATCGACCGGCGGGCCACGGATTGACACGTCGCAGCCGGTTCCGGTGGCGTTGCTCGTGCCGCGTGGATCGGGTCAGGCCAGTGACGAGCTGCTGGCAAACAATCTGGAAAACGCGGCGCGCCTTGCGATGCGTGACCTGCAAGGTGTGCAGATCGACCTGCGAGTCTATGGCACCGCGGGCAATGCAGGCACCGCCGCCAGCCAGGCTGCACAAGCCGTGAATGACGGCGCACAGATCATAATCGGCCCACTCTATGCAGATGCGGCGAACGCTGCGGGTGTGGCTGTCGCACCGCAAAACGTGAATGTTCTGGCCTTTTCCAACAACACCTCGATCGCGGGCGGCAATGTCTTCGTGCTCGGATCAACCTTTGAAAACATTGCAAACCGGCTCGCTACCTATGCCGCCCGTCAGGGCAAAGACCGGGTCGTTGTAGTTCATGCACAAGACGTCGCTGGCCAGATCGGTCGCAATGCCATCCAACAAGCGATTTCACGCAGCGGAGCAACACTTGTAGGCACAGTGGACTACCCGCTGTCCCAGCAAGGACTGGTTGCGGCGGTGCCAAGGGTCAAATCCGCCGTCGACAACTCGGCTGCAAACGCCGTGTTCATGACGGCAACACCGGCGGCGGGTCTGCCCCTCTTGTCGCAACTATTGCCAGAGGCGGGCATCAATCCGACCGCGACGCAGTATGTTGGTATCACGCGCTGGGACCTGCCCCCGCAAACACTGGAGTTACCAGGCGTACAGGGTGGCTGGTTCGCGCTACCCGATCCAGCACGATCTTCGGCCTTTCAAGCACAATACCAAGCTGCATATGGAAACGCACCTCATCCGGTCGCCGGGCTCGCCTTTGACGGGATCGCAGCCATTGGTGCCCTTGCGGCACAAGGTAACTCCGGTGCCCTAACCGGTGCGGCACTGACCCAAGGGTCGGGCTTCCAGGGCGCGTCGGGCATCTTCCGTTTGCGCCCGGACGGCACCAACGAACGGGGACTTGCAATTGCAACCGTCCGCGACAACAAGGTTGTTGTGATTGACGCAGCCCCGCGCGGGTTCGGCGGCGCAGGCTTCTGATCCGGCCCAACGGCCACCACGGAGAGCGTAGTGAGCGATACCGCCTTTCAGGCCCCCACGACGCCTGACCAACACCTGATCTGCGCCGCCACCGAAATTTTCGATGGCGGCGCTTTCGATACGCTTCTGGGCACCAAACCCGAGCGTGCCGCGATTGTCGCGCACCTGAAGGACGCGCAAAAGGCAGGGCGGGCAGCAATCTCGGCAGCCTTCCGTGCGAGATCCGTTTTCATCACGCCCCACCACGCAGGCCTATACGTTCCTGACCGACTGCCTGGTCCATGCAGCCCTGCGCACGGCACAGACGCTGATGCATCCGAACCCAACCCCCACCAATGGCGAACGGCTGGCGCTGCTGGCCGTAGGCGGCTATGGGCGCGGCGAAATGGCCCCGTTCTCGGATGTGGATCTGTTGTTTCTGACGCCCTACAAAATCACCCCCTGGGCCGAAAGCGTGATCGAAACCACGCTCTACATCCTGTGGGACCTCAAGCTGAAAGTGGGCCATTCCAGCCGCACGGTGCGGGACTGCCTGCGGCTCGGAACCGAGGATTTCACGATCCGCACCGCCATGCTGGAACACCGCTTTCTCTTTGGTGACGCCGCGCTGGCCAAGGAGCTGGACACCAAGCTGCGGACCGATCTGTTCGACGGAACCGAACGCGACTTTATCGAAGCCAAGCTGGCCGAACGGGACGCGCGACATGTGCGGCAAGGACAACGCTATGTGGTCGAACCCAATGTGAAAGAGGGCAAGGGCGGGTTGCGCGACCTGCAATCGCTGTTCTGGATCGGCAAGTACATCCACAAGGTGCAGGACGCGGCAGACCTTGTGCCGTTGGGCCTGTTCACGGATGACGAGTTCGACGCATTTGTCGCGGCTGAGGATTTCTTGTGGGCCACGCGCTGCCACATGCACCTGATCTCGGGCCGGGCCACCGAACAGCTGACCTTTGATCTGCAGGTCGCCGTGGCCGAGGACATGGGCTATGACGACAAAGACGGTCGGCGGGCCGTGGAATGGTTCATGCAGGATTATTTCCTGCACGCAACCGAGGTGGGCGACCTGACGCGCATCTTCCTGACCAAGCTTGAGGCCACGCATATCAAGGCCGAACCGCTGCTGGAGCGATTGTTCAAACGCAAGCCACGCGTCAAGCACGGTTACGAGGTGATCCACAACCGGATCGCCATCGCCGATGATGCCGTGTTTCTGGATGACAAGCTGAACCTTCTCCGCATCTTCGAAGAAGCACTGCGCACAGGCATGCTGATCCACCCCGATGCGATGCGGATCATCAAGTCGAACCTGCACCTGATCGATGATGACATGCGTACGACGCCAGAGGCTCAGCGCATTTTCCTTGATTTGCTGCTGAAACACGGCAACCCGGAACGCGCCCTGCGGCGGATGAACGAATTGGGCGTACTGGCCGCCTTTATCCCCGAATTTGAACCCATCGTCGCGATGATGCAGTTCAACATGTACCACTCCTACACAGTGGATGAACATATCATCCAGTGCATCGCGCAACTGGCCATGATCGAGCGCGATGAGCTGGAAGAGGACCTGCCCGTTGCCTCCTCGATCCTCAAGGAAGGTGTGAACCGCAAGGTGCTCTATGTCGCGCTCCTGCTGCACGACATCGGCAAGGGACGGCCCGAAGATCACTCGATCCTCGGCGCGCAGATGGTCCGCAAGATCGCACCACGGCTGGGCCTGAAACAGGACGATGTGGACACGGTCGAATGGCTGGTGCGCTATCACCTGCTGATGTCCGATATGGCCCAGAAGCGCGACATCGCCGACCCGCGCACCGTGCGCGACTTTGCCAAGGCGGTGCAGACAGTCAAACGGCTGGACCTGCTGTGCGTGCTGACCGTTTGCGACATCCGTGGTGTCGGGCCCACCACATGGAACAACTGGAAAGCCGTGCTGATCCGCGCGCTCTATCGGCAAACCCGCCGCGCGCTTGAGGACGGCATGGAGGCGTTGACCCGCGAAGGCCGAGGAGCGGAGGCGAAAAAGGCATTGCGGGCCGAACTCGCCGACTGGCCGCGCAAGGACCTGCAAACCGAAACCGCCCGGCACTACGATCCCTATTGGCAGGGCCTGCACGTTACGGCCCACGTCGTCTTTGCCAGGCTCTTGCGCGACATCGACGAGAACGAGATCGCCATGGACCTGCATCCCGACGACGACCGCGACGCCACGCGCGCATGCTTCGTCATGCCCGATCATCCCGGCATCTTTGCCCGGCTGACCGGGGCGCTCGCGCTTGTGGGGGCCAACGTCGTGGATGCGCGCAGCTACACCACCTCCGACGGCTACGTGACCGATGCGTTCTGGATACAGGACGCTGACGGCAACCCCTACGAGGCCAGCCGCCTGCCCCGCCTGCGCAAGATGATCGAGCGCACGCTCGCGGGCGAGGTGATCACCCGCGAAGCGATCAAGGATCGCGACAAGGTCAAGAAACGCGAAAAGGCGTTCAGGGTACCCACGCACATCACCTTCGACAACGAAGGGTCCGACATCTACACCATCATCGAGGTCGACACGCGCGATCGTCCCGGTCTGCTGCACGACCTCACACGCACGCTTGCGGCATCGAATGTCTACATCGCCAACGCGGTCATCGCGACCTATGGCGAACAGGTGGTGGACACCTTCTATGTGAAGGACATGTTCGGCCTGAAATACTACTCCGAGGCCAAGCAAAAGACGCTTGAAAAGAAACTGCGCGCGGCAATCGTCGAAGGGGTCGAGCGGGCAGCGCAATAGGCGTCAGCCACCCGCATGAACGTCCGGCAGATCATCAGGTGATGACGTCGGGGCCATCGCGTCCGGTGCGCGCCTTGATCCCGGCCAGCGCGTCTGCGGCTGCGATGATGCCTGCCAAGGCCTCTTGCGGGTCCTGATCCAGCGCATCCGGCGCAGTTTCCAACTGCTCAAGATACACACGCAACGTGGCTCCATCAGTTCCTGTGCCCGACAAGCGGAACACCACACGCCCGCCCCCTTCGAAATAGATGCGGATGCCTTGACCAGAGGACGTGGAGCCATCCACCGGATCGTCATAGGAAAACTCGTCCGCGCCCGAGACCGTCAGCCCACCAGCACTCTGCCCAGCCAAATCACCCAAACGGGCGCGCAGATTGGCAATCAGATCATTCGCCGCCGCGCTGTCCACCGCCTCGTAATCATGGCGCGAATAGTAGTTGCGCCCATAGCTCGCCCAATGTGCCGCCATCAGATCAGATACGGACTTACCCGTGGCGGCCAGAATGTTCAGCCACAACAGAACGGCCCATAGACCGTCCTTCTCGCGCACATGGTTTGATCCGGTGCCCGCGCTTTCTTCACCACACAATGTCACCTTGTCCGCATCCAGCAGGTTGCCAAAGAACTTCCAACCGGTGGGTGTCTCGAAATGCGCCGTGCCCTTGGCCTCGGCAACGCGATCTGCAGCGGCAGAGGTCGGCATGGACCGCGCCACCCCAGCCAGACCACCCGAATAGCCGGGTGCCAGATCGGCCTTGTCTGCCAGCAGCGCCAAACTATCCGACGGGCTGACATAGCACCGCCGCCCTACAATCATGTTGCGGTCGCCATCGCCATCCGACGCCGCCCCAAAGTCAGGCGCGTCACCCGCATACATCACATCCATCAGCGCCTTGGCCCAGACCGGGTTCGGGTCAGGGTGCCCGCCACCAAAATCCGGGCTAGGGACGCCATTCATCACCGTGCCCGCAGGCGCCCCCAGACGGTTCTCAAGGATCTCATGCGCATAGGGCCCGGTGACAGCGTGCATGGCGTCAAAGCACATGCGGAACCCACCGCGAAACAGGGCCGCGATGGCATCGAAGTCAAACAGGCTCCCCATCAACTCGGCATAGTCGGCAACCGGGTCGACAATCTCGATCCGCATATCACCCAACTGGCTGTCGCCCAGCGCGTTCAGGTCCACCGCACCGCCTTCAAGAATGTGATAGGCGTCAATCTCCGTCGTCCGGGCAAAGATCTTCTCGGTCACCCCTTCGGTCGCAGGGCCACCGTTCGGACCGTTGTACTTTAGGCCAAAATCCGCATCCGGCCCGCCGGGATTGTGACTGGCTGACAGGATCAGCCCACCATCAGCGCCACGCTTGCGGATCAGGTGCGAGGCCGCGGGCGTGGACAACAACCCGCCCTGCCCGACGATGCACTTGGCAGCGCCGTTGGCCGCCGCCATCCTCAGGATGGTCCCGATGGCAACGTCGTTGAAATACCGCCCGTCACCGCCGACAACCAAAGTCTTGCCCGCAATGCCCCCAACACCATCGAAAATGGCCTGCGTGTAATTCTCAAGATAACCCGGTTGCATGAACACGGCCGTCTTCTTGCGCAGGCCGCTGGTGCCGGGTTTCTGCCCCTCGATCGGTGCGGTCTGAACTGTCTGATTGCTCATGCTTTAATCTTTCTTTCCTGAAATTCGGACGCGCCAACGGGGCTGCCGCCAATAGGGCAGAGTTCAAGCGCAACGACACTGTTGGGCGCAATGGACACCGCGCCCGCACGTACAGCCCCGCCCGCGTGACCCGATGTGTCGATAACGCGCTGCCAGCGGTGTCCGGGCAGGGCTTCGGGCAGCGTCGCGCGGGTTTTGCCCCCCGCATTGAACAGGATGTAAATGGCCCCAAGGCGCGGCTCATAGGCGGGCGTGCCGCGCGCCATGCGCATCTCGACCCCAAGGAATTTCAACTCGGGCCACTGCCAATCCTCTTCCGCCATCGCGGTGCCGTCGGCCTTACGCCAGAATACGTCCGGCTTGCCATCGACGGCCCGCTTGCCCGCATGCAGGAACCGCTTCTGGCGCAGGATGGGGCTAGATTTACGAAACGCGATGATCTGGCGACAGAAGGCCAGGAAATCCGGATCGGCCTCATCCCAGTTGACCCACCCAATCTCGTTGTCCTGACAATAGGCGTTGTTGTTGCCGCCTTGGCTATTGCCCAGCTCGTCGCCCGCCAAAATCATCGGCGTGCCCTGGCTCAGCATCAGGGTGGCCAGCATGTTGCGCCGCCGTTGGGCGCGCAGGGCCATGATTGCCGGGTCATCCGTCGGCCCCTCGACCCCGCAATTGTCCGAACAATTGTGATCATGCCCGTCGCGGTTGCCTTCACCATTCGCGGCGTTGTGTTTTTCATTGTAGCTGACCGTGTCCATCAGCGTGAAACCGTCATGGGCGGTCACAAAGTTGATCGACGACGTGGCAGGCCGCCCGTCATGGTCAAAGCGCAGGGCCGACCCGGTCACATGCCCCGCCAGCTTGCGGATGATGCAGGCATCCCCGCGCCAGAACTTCCGAACATTGTCCCGGTACTTATCGTTCCACTCGGTAAAGGGCGATGGAAAGGCCCCCAGTTGGTAGCCGCCGGATCCCACATCCCAAGGCTCCGCAATCATCTTGACCTTGTTCAGCACCGGGTCTTGCCGGATCGCACGGCAAAACGGCCCGTCCCGGTCAAAGCCGCCCGAGGTGCGCGCAAGGGTCGAGGCAAGGTCAAAGCGGAACCCGTCCACATGCATCACCTCGACCCAATAGCGCAAACTGTCCATCACCATGCGCAGGACAAAGGGATGATCCAGATCCAGCGTATTGCCGCAACCCGTATCATTCACATAGTAGCGCGGATCATCGGTTAGACGGTAATAGCTCGCGTTGTCAAAACCCCGGAAAGACAGAGTAGGTCCGCGCTGATCCCCTTCGGCAGTGTGGTTGTAAACCACGTCGAGGATCACCTCGATCCCGGCAGCGTGGAAGCGCGCCACCATCTGCTGGAACTCGGAAATGTCGTGGTTGCTCAGATACTTCGGCTCGGGCGCAAAGAACCCGTAGGTCATGTAGCCCCAGTAGTTGCTCAGCCCCTTGTCCACAAGGAACCGGTCATCAACAGCGGCCTGCGCGGGCATCAACTCAATCGCCGTCACCCCCAGATCAGTCAGATGGTCCAGCATCTGGTCCGACGCCATGCCAAGGAACCGGCCCGCATGGTTTATGTCCTTGCGCTGCGCGGTCAGCCCTTTGACATGCGCCTCGTAGATCACCGTATCGGACCACGGTGTATCAAGGCGCAGGCGTTCGCTCCGCCCCCATGTAAACGCCGGATCGACCACAACAGACCGTGGCATGTATTCCGCGCTGTCACGGGTGTCGAAACTCAGGTCCTTGTCAGCATGCCCGATCTCGTAGCCGTAAAGCGCATCATGCCACTGCACCTGCCCCGCCAACCGCTTGGCATAGGGGTCCATCAAAAGCTTGTAGGGGTTGAAGCGGTGACCTTCCTCGGGTGCATAAGGCCCATGGACGCGGTAGCCATATTGCTGACCGGGGCGCAGCCCGGCGATGTAGCCGTGCCAGATATGCCCCTCACGCTCGGCCAGATCGACAAGGTACACTTCGCGCCCCTGATCGTCACACAGGCACAACACCACGCGGGTCGCGTGCTGGGAAAACACGGCAAAGTTCACGCCTTCACCGTCGAACGTGGCCCCCAGAGGGTGCGGGCGGCCCGCGCTCAGTTGGAATGGTGTCATTCAGCAGCCTTCATCAGGTCGTCATACAGCGCGGCATAGGCCGCAACCGACGGCGCCCACCCCACGGGCTGCGCCATCGCGTTTCGCTGCATCTTTGACCACAGCTTGGGCTCGGCGAAAAGGTCGCAAAGCTGCATCAACGCGTTTGAGAGGGCGTCCGCCGTCACCGGATGAAACTGCAGCCCGGTCGCGACCTCTTTGGCCATGGTCGCAGGCGTGGCCGGGATCACCGTATCCGCCAACCCGCCGGTCAGCGCCACAACGGGCAAGGTGCCGTATTGCAGGCCATAAAGCTGGGTCAGCCCACAAGGCTCGAACCGCGACGGCACAAGAATCGCATCGCCGCCCGCCATCATCCTGTGCGACAACGCCTCGTTATATCCAATCCGCGCCGCAACATGCGGGTGGTCATACCCGGCAAACGCCTTCTCCAACGCCGGATCGCCAGAGCCCAACAGCGCCAACTGCCCGCCCCGGTCAAGCAGCGCAGGCAAGGCGTCCAGCAGCAGGTCCAGCCCCTTCTGCTCGGTCAGACGCGACACCACCACGCATAGCGGGCCATCCGCGTCTGGCAATCCGAACTCGTCGCGCAAAGCCGTCTTGTTCGCAGCCTTCCCGCGCGGGGTCTTATACTGATGAATGTGCGTATCGACCCCAGGCGACCAGACCTCCAGATCAATGCCATTCAATACCCCTGACAGGTCGGCCTTGCGGGTCTGCAACACGCCGTCCAGCCCCATGCCAAACTCGGACGTCATCAACTCACGGGCATAGGTGGGCGACACGGTGGTCAGCCGATCGGCCCAGACCAGTCCCGCCTTCAACGCCGAAATCTGCCCCCAGTATTCGACCCCCTCGCGGGTCAGATCGGCCTTGGCAATGCCCAGCGCCTTGGCGCGTGCCATCGGCACCAGCCCCTGAAAGGCAATGTTGTGGATGGTCAGGACGCTCGGCACTGAAACTCCGTCACGCTTGAGGTAGTAAGGCACCAACCCCGCCTGCCAATCATGGCAATGCACCAGATCAGGTCGCCAATCGCCCAAGGACCCACCGGCAATATCCGCCGCAACCCGGCACAACGCAGCAAAACGCTCGGGGTTGTCAGGCCAGTCCACGCCATCGTCGTTCAGGTAAATCCCGGCACCCCGGTCAAACAGATGCGGCGCATCCAGCACAAACAGGCTTAGCCCCGCCGCCTCTCCCGACAAAAGCCGCCCCGCCCCACCAAAAAGATCACTGATGTCGGCAACGCATTGGGCACCCTTCAACGCCTTCATCACAGCCGGATACCCCGGCAACAACGTCCGCATCTCGACATCCAAAGGCGCCAATGCACCGGGCAAAGCCCCCGCCACGTCAGCCAGCCCGCCGGTCTTGACCAGCGGGGCACATTCAGACGCAACAGACAGAACCTTGATCATTGCGCGGCCTTCCATGCCTCCACCATATCCTTGGTGATCAGCGTAGTGCCCTTTTCCGACACGCGGAAGAACTTGGCATCCTCCACGGGGTCCTCCCCCACAACCAGCCCGGTGGGAATCTCAACCCCCGATCAATCACGCATTTCCGCAACCGGGCTGACCGGTTGATGACCACATTGGGCAAAACAACCGAATGATCCAGAACGGCATAGGAATTGGTGTGCACTTGCGTGAACAGCAGCGAATTGCGCACCTCGGTTCCCGAGATGATGCACCCGCCCGACACCATCGACGAGATCGCCACCCCGCGCCGGTCCTTCTCATCATGGATGAACTTCGCGGGCGGCACGCTTTCGGAATAGGTCCAGATGGGCCAGTTCTGATCCCACAAATCCAGCTCGGGCGTGAAATCGGTCAGGTCGATATTCGCCTCCCAGAACGCATCAAGCGTGCCCACATCCCGCCAGTAACTCGGCGCGCCCTCGCCCCGGACACAAGAATCGTCAAAGCGATGCGCGACGGCCTTGCCGCCCTTCACAATCTCGGGGATCAGGTCATTGCCGAAATCATGGCTCGAATTCGGATCGGCGGCATCGGCAATCAGCAACTCGCGCAGATACTTCCAATTGAAGACGTAAATCCCCATCGACGCCAACGCCTTGGTCGGGTCCTCAGGCGTGCTGGGCGGATCGGCGGGCTTTTCCAGAAAGGACGTGATCTGGCTGTGCGCATCCACCGCCATCACACCAAAGGCGGACGCATCCGCGCGCGGAACGGTCAGGCAGCCGACTGTCACATCCGCGCCCTGCTCCACATGCTGACGCAGCATGATCTCGTAATCCATCTTGTAGATGTGGTCACCTGCAAGGACAACGATGTATTCGATGCCATAACTATCAACGATATCAATGTTCTGAGTGACCGCGTCGGCGGTGCCACGATACCACATCTCCTCGGACACACGCTGTGAGGCAGGCAGAATATCCAGAAACTCGTTCCGCTCCGCCCGGAAAAAGTTCCAGCCGCGCTGGCAATGGCGGATCAACGAATGCGCCTTGTACTGCGTGGCCACGGCCATGCGGCGGATGCCGGAGTTGACCGCATTCGACAGGGCGAAATCGACGATCCGCGTCTTGCCACCGAAGTACACCGCAGGTTTCACCCGCCGGTCGGTCAATTCCTTCAACCGCGATCCGCGCCCGCCCGCCAGCACGAATGCCATGGACCTCTGGGACAGCCGTGTCATGTCCGCCATATCGTTTCCTCCCCTAATGTTTGTGTCGGAACACCACCGTCGCCAAAGGCGGCACGGTAACATCCACGAAATCCGGCAGCCCGTCCCAGTCGCCACTCTGGCTTTGGACCGCACCACCATTGCCCCGATCGCCGCCGCCATAGGCCGCCGCATCAGTGTTCAGAACCTCCTCCCAAAGGCCCGGAACCGGCACGCCAATGCGCCATTGACGCACGACCGGAGTGAAATTGCACACAACGACAACAGGCGCGTCACCGTCCTCGCCCCGCCGCACAAAAGCGGTCAGCGACTGATCAGGATCATTGGCGATCCATCCAAAACCCGACGGATCACAATCGCGCCGATGCAGCGCAGGCGCGTCGCGGTAAAGGTGGTTCAGATCGCGCACCAACGCCTGCAACCCGCGCTGCTGATCCCCATGCAGCGCATCCCAATCCAGAGCCGCATCGTGGTTCCATTCGGCCCACTGGCCAAACTCGCAGCCCATGAACAACAGCTTCTTGCCGGGATGGCCCCACATGAACCCGTAATAGGCGCGCAGGTTGGCAAACTTCTCCCACTCGTTCCCCGGCATCTTGCCAATCATCGACCCCTTGCCGTGCACCACCTCGTCATGGCTGATCGGCAGGACAAAGTTTTCCGAGAAGGAATAGTCAATCGGTGCCGTCATCAGGTGATGATCGTATTTGCGATGCACCGGGTCCTTTTCGATGTAACGCAGGGTGTCGTTCATCCACCCCATGTTCCACTTGTAACCAAAGCCCAAACCACCCGCGTCCACAGGCGTGGACACACCGGGAAAGGCCGTGCTTTCCTCGGCCACCGTCATGATCCCGTCCACTTCGCCATAGCAGAGGGTGTTCATCTCCTTGAGGAAATCGATGGCCTCGTAATTCTCGCGCCCGCCATCCTTGTTCGGCACCCACTCCCCATCGGCGCGCGAATAATCACGGTAGAGCATCGACGCGACGGCATCCACGCGCAGCCCGTCAATATGGTATTCCTTAAACCAATACAGCGCATTGGCGGTGAGGTGGTTCTTCACCTCGCGCCGCCCGTAATTGTAGATCAGCGTGTTCCAGTCCTGATGAAACCCCTCGCGCGGGTCGGCATGTTCGTACAGATGCGTGCCATCAAACTGTGCCAACCCATGGGCATCCGACGGGAAGTGGCCCGGCACCCAATCAAGGATCACGCCCAGCCCTGCCTTATGCGCGGCTTCCACCAGATCGCGGAACTCATGCGGCGGACCAAAGCGGATCGTCGGGGCATACAGACCCAGCGGCTGATACCCCCACGACCCGTCAAAGGGAAACTCGCTGATCGGCAGAAACTCCAGATGGGTGAAGCCCATCCAGACGGCGTAATCGACAAGCTCCGTTGCCAGCTCGCGGTAGCTCAGCCGCCGCCCGTCCGTCGTGTGACGCCAAGACCCCAGATGCACCTCGTAAACCGAGATCGGCTTGTCCCGCTGTTGGGCGACACCGCGCTCCTCCATCCAGCTATCATCATCCCAGCCATAGCCCGAAATATCCCGCACGACCGAGGAGGTCTCGGGCGGATGCTGCGCGCCAAAGCCCACCGGGTCAGCCTTGAGAAAGGGCGCACCGTCCTGTGGCGCGATCTCGTATTTATAGAGATCACCGTCACCCAGACCGGGCAGGAAAATCTCCCACACGCCGGTCTCGCCCACACGCCGCATCGGATGTCGGCGCCCGTCCCAGATGTTGAAATCCCCCACGACCGATACGCGCGCCGCATTGGGTGCCCAGACAGCAAAATGCGTGCCTGCCACGCCATTCACGTCGGTCACATGCGCCCCGAGCGCCTGCCACAGCTGGCGGTGCGTGCCCTCACCCATCAGGTGCTGATCCATCTCCGTCAGGACAGGGCCAAAGCGATAGGGGTCCTCGAACGCCCATTCCGCCCCGTCCGCAAACGTGGCCGTCAAGCGATGCGCGGACTTGGAATTCGGCACCTGTGCCGCAAAAAGCGGCCCTTCAACGCGCTCCAGCGGAACCTTCTTGCGCCCCACCGTCGCTGTAACCCTCGTTGCGTCCGGCACCAGGGCAACACACCACGCCACTGATCCGGTCGTGTGCACACCCAGAACATCAAAGGGGCGGTCATGGCGCGCGTTAAGCAGCGCATCGACATCCCCTTGGGTCATATGGGGCGGCAAACTGGTCGTGTCCGCCCCACCCATCAAGCGATGCGCCCGATCAGAAACCCGCTTCCACCCAGTGTCACGCGCGCGCCATCGACCTCAGCGGACTGATCCAAAAGGGACGTCACCACATGGGGCACATCCACACTCACAGGATCAGGCGACAGGTTATACAGGCACATCATGTTCTCCCCCCGCATGAACCCTAGCACGGGTTCCGGCAGATCAAGAAACACCGTCTTGCCTGCCCGCAAATCGTCCGACCGACGGCGCAGCGCCAACATCTCGCGATAAAACGCCAGCACGCTATTCTCCCCCTGCGTCGACACGGCACGCGCAGCTTGCGGCTCCTTGACCGGCAGCCATGTGCGGTTGGCTTGGCTAAAGCCCGCATTGGGCGCGTCAGCCTCCCACACCATGGGCGTTCGGCAACCATCGCGCCCCGTCTTCTCGGGCCAGAAATTGATGCCCTCGGGGTCGGTCAACTCCTCAAAGCTAAGGACAGTATCGACCTGCCCCAACTCCTCGCCCTGATAGATGCAAATGGACCCTTCGAAACTCAGCAACAGAGCAGCCGCCTGCTTGGCCAAGGCATCCTGATCCACCCCATGCTCCAGCCAACGGCCCACATGGCGCGGCACGTCATGGTTTGAAAACGCCCAGCAGGGCCAGCCTTCGGGTGCATCCCGAAAGAACGCCTCAATCCGCTCGCGAAAATGCTTGGGGCTGAAATCCGGCCCCAGCATTTCAAAGCTGTAGGCCATGTGCAGGCGCTGACCGGACGTGTACTGCCCCATGATGTCGATGGAATGATGGCTGTCGCCCACCTCACCCACCATGGTGCGATCATGGTATTCATCCAGAAGCGCGCGCAGCCGCTCCAAGAACTCGATGTTCTCGGGCCGGTTCTTGGAAAACAGCGTATACTGCATCTCAAACGGCCGCACGGCCTCCTGCGCCCAGTCCGATGGGTTCGCCGCGTTGTCGCGCAGCAGATGGTCGTGGAAATAGAAGTTCACGGTATCGAGCCGGAAGCCGTCGACCCCCCGATCCAGCCAGAAGCGCACGCAGTCCAGCAGGTAATCCTGCACCTCCCGGTTATGGAAATTCCAATCCGGCTGCTCTTTCAGGAAGTTGTGCATGTAGTACTGCCGACGACGTGCATCCCAGGTCCAGGCAGGACCACCAAAGATCGACAGCCAGTTGTTGGGCGGCGTGCCATCGCGGTTCGGATCGGCCCAGATGAACCAATCTGCCTTGGGGTTGTCGCGGCTCTGACGGCTCTCGGTGAACAGGGCATGCTGATCCGACGCGTGGCTCAGCACCTGATCAATGATGACCTTCAAACCAAGGCCATGCGCCTTTGCCACCATCTCGTCGAACTGCGCCAAGGTGCCAAAAGTCGGATCGATGTCGAGGTAGTCCGACACGTCATACCCCATGTCGGCCATAGGCGACGGAAACACCGGGCTGAGCCAGATGGCATCGACACCCAGAGACGCCACATGGTCCAAGCGGTCCATGATGCCCTTGATATCCCCAATCCCATCCCCGTCCGCGTCCATGAAGGACCGGGGATAAATCTGATAGGTCACCGACCCGCGCCACCAGTCCCGTCCGTCTGCCATTGGTTCTGCCTTCGATTAGAGATGTGCATCACCATTCAAAGCGCTTTGACAGGCAACAGCAAGGCGAAAAACGATTGTTTCAAGTCGGGCGGAATGGGTGTCTGATCAGTGTGATCACATGATTGCTTAGCGGACCTTTGCCCCCGTTCGCCACTCTTGAAGACGTCTAGGGTATATACTTGCAAAAGATGCGCTGAGGACTGGAGGTAAGCTGGTGCGGAGATTTCGCGTAATTGAAGATTGGGAGGCAACATACGAAGACCCAATTGTGCTAAAGGCCGACGAAGAGTTTTGGCTTTCAGGCAAGACCGACGATTGGGATGGACATGTTTGGCTTTGGGCAAAAAACCAATCTGATAAAGAAGGTTGGATACCAGACGGCCTGGTAAGGAAAGTTGCCGGGAAAACTTACGCCAACGCCGACTTTTCGGCGATCGAACTAACGTGTCGCAAGGGCGAGGTCCTAGACTCCATTCATGAACGGAATGGATGGGTACTGTGTAGAGCGGCGAGCGGCTTAAATGGTTGGGTGCCGGTCCGGAACCTTCAAGAACTATAGGCGCCGCACAGGGTATGAGGGTTACGCTTTGGGCTCAAAAAGCCTTTTCCGGCAACATCTGAAAACCACACGCCCCAAGCCCGACCATTGCGCCCGCGCGCACCACAAGCTACCCAATTCCAAATGAAACCGATCCGCCTCATCAGCGGCTTTCTGACCGTTGGGGTCTGGACGCTGCTTTCCCGCATCTTGGGCTTCGTGCGCGAGATCATGATCTTGTCGCTGATCGGTCCCGGCCCGCTGATGGATGCCTTCGTCGCCGCCTTCCGCCTGCCCAACATGTTCCGCCGTTTCTTTGCCGAAGGGGCGTTCAACGCGGCCTTTGTTCCGATGTTCTCCTCCAAGCTCGAAGGGGACGAGGACGCGGCGCGCTTTGGTCGAGACGCTTTGAACGGGCTGGCGCTGGTCACGTTGATCCTGACAGCGCTCGCCATGATCTTCATGCCCGCGCTCGTTTGGGCCACCGCAGGCGGGTTCGGGGAAGAACGGTTCGACCTTGCCACAGGCTTTGGCCGCATCGTCTTTCCCTACATCTTTTTCATGTCGCTCTCGGCGCTGTTTTCCGGCGTGCTGAACGCCACGGGTCGCTTCGCGGTCGCCGCAGCCGCGCCCGTCCTGCTGAACATCATGGTGATCGGCGCCATGACGCTGGCGTGGGCGACGGGCGGTACGGCGATCACCTGGCTGGTCTGGACCATCCCCCTTGCCGGCATCGCGCAACTGGCGCTGACATGGGGTGCGGCTGCACAGGCAGGCTTCGCCCTGCGCCTCGGACGTCCCCGCTGGACACCGGACATGAGCCTGATGGTGCGCACCGCGATACCCGCAGCGCTGGCCACCGGTGTGATGCAGGTGAACCTTGTCGTCGGCCAGCTTGTCGCCTCGACCTATGACAACGCGGTCAGTTGGTTGTTCGCCGCCGACCGGCTCTATCAACTGCCGCTTGGGGTCGTGGGCATTGCCGTCGGCATCGTGTTGCTGCCGGACCTGTCCCGCAGGCTCAAGGCAGATGACAATGATGGCGCACGCACCGCCTATTCCCGCGCAACCGAATTTTCCATGGCGCTGACCCTGCCCAGCGCAATGGCGCTGGTGGTGATCCCCCTACCGCTTGTATCGGTCCTGTTTCAACGCGGGGCTACAGGCACGGACGACGCCGCCGCCATTGCCGTGGCCGTCGCCATCTATGGTGCGGGCCTTCCCGCCTTCGTACTGCAAAAGGTGTTGCAGCCCCAATACTTCGCCCGGGGCGACACCAAGCGACCCTTCCACTTCGCACTTGTGGCAATGGTCATCAATGCCGCCATCGCCGTGGGCCTATCCCCCACGATCGGTTGGATCGCACCTGCTGTTGCCACAACGGTGGCAGGATGGGCCATGCTGGGCCTGCTCTACATCGGTCTACGCGGCATGGGGGACGTTGTGCGGGTCGATACTCGCTATCGCCAGCGCCTGCCGCGCATCATCATTGCATCGCTGGTGATGGGGATCGTTCTGGGGGTCTTTGCCAGCCTTCTGAAGCCCGCGCTTGGCACGGACGGGGTGCGCTACATCGCTCTGTTGGGGCTGATCACAATGGGGGCAGGCAGCTATTTCGGCGTGGCCCACGCCATCGGTGCGCTGAAGCTGTCGGACATTCGCGGGGCCGTACGGCGCAGCTAGCGGCGGCGCAGGGTTGTCAGCACGCGCGCCCAACCGCCGGGCATTACAAAAGCAGTTAGGGCAAAGCCCGCGCAAAACCCCGACAGCTCCGCCACCCAGGCATAACCGACCTGAAAGAACATGCCGAACAGCAGCTGCAAGCCCATCAACACCCCGATCAGGGTAAAGGCACGCGCCTGCGGCCCACCGGTCGCGGCCAGCTTCTGCCACAGCAGAAAGGTGAAAACACCGATCAGACCGTAAACCGAAGGGTAGGCTCCGATCAGCCACGCCTGATCCGTAAGCAGGCCAAAGACAAGCGCACCAAAGACACCACACAGGACAAACAGCAGGATAACCGCCCAGCCGCCCATCACCTCGCCCACCATCTTGCCCATGGCCAGCAGGATGACTCCGGCAAACAGGGTCGAGGTAAAGGTGCCATGCACAAAGGGATAGGTCAGGAACCGCAGCAAATGCTCGGGCAACAGGATGCCATTGCTCAGCATGTAATCGAACGCCTCACCTGAAAAGCTGTAATCATTCAAGGCTTGCAACCGCCACCCGACCGCCCCTGGTCCACCGATCAGGTTCGCTTCACCCAGCGAAAACGCCAGCTCGGGCAAGGCCACCGCCAGAAAAAGCAACCAAACGGCCGGAGGCAATGGGTTGACGGGGCTTGGATCATGATGCTCGGACATAGGGGCCTGCCTGCTTGAACTTTGTTTTAGCCATGGGTAAGCCAACGACGCAAATTTGCCCAGAGGTAAGCCAATGTCAGACAGCCAATTCACACCCCGCGTGTTCTCGGGCATGCAGCCTTCAGGCGGCCTGACGCTGGGCAACTACCTCGGCGCGCTCAAACGCTATGTCGAGATGCAGAACGAAGGCACCTACGAGACGGTCTACTGCATGGTTGACCTGCACGCGATCACGGTTTGGCAGGACCCCGCCGAACTGGCGGCCAAGACCCGCGAACTGGCCGCCGCATACATCGCGGCAGGCGTGGACCCCGAACGGTCCATCCTCATCAACCAGTCCCAGGTGCCTGAACACGCCCAGCTTGGCTGGGTCTTCAACTGTGTGGCCCGCATGGGCTGGATGCAGCGCATGACGCAGTTCAAGGACAAGGCAGGCAAGAACGCCCAGAACGCGTCGCTTGGTCTCTTCGGCTACCCGGCCCTAATGGCGGCAGACATCCTGATCTACCACGCCACCCATGTGCCCGTGGGCGACGACCAAAAGCAGCACCTTGAATTGACGCGCGACATCGCCGCCAAGTTCAACCACGACTACGGCGTCGATTTCTTCCCCCTGACCGAACCGGTGATCAAAGGGGCGGCCACACGTGTAATGAGCCTGCGGGACGGGTCCAAGAAGATGTCGAAATCCGATCCCTCGGACGCCTCCCGCATCAACATGACGGACGACGCTGACACGATTGCCAAAAAAATCCGCAAGGCCAAGACAGACCCCGAGGCTCTGCCCTCCGAGGTCAAAGGGCTCGAAGACCGCCCCGAGGCACGCAACCTCGTGAACATCTACGCCGCTCTGGCCGACATGAGCGTCGAGCAGGTGCTGACCGATCACGGCGGCGCCCAATTCGGCACATTCAAACCGGCGCTGGCAGAACTCGCGGTCGAAAAACTCAGCCCCATCGCATCCGAGATGACGCGGCTGATGGGTGACGTCACCGAGATCGACAGGTTGCTGGCCCGCGGTGCAGAACAAGCGCGCGAGATCACGCAACCGATCCTAAAGAAAACCTACGAGATCGTGGGGATGGTCGGGAGCTGACAGAACCGCATCAACGGTGCGAAATGCCCGCAGTGCGGGACAAAGCGAACTTTCGCTGCGACTGCGCCAAAGTCGGGTTTGGAGGTTTCTGCCGTGTCAAAAACGGTCGTTTTCGCCTCGGCTGCAAAGCCCCGGCGAAACTTGGGGTAACGGCACAGTGGCGATCAGAGGGAGTGAGCAAGTCGACGTATCTCGGCAATCCTGGATAGGTCCTCTTCATGGTCTTTACTATTCAGAACCTCTTCTGCACGGTTACAAGATGACAACGCTAGTCTGAGAAATCTCTCTTTATTCGTGCAGTAGTCCGATTGGGCGACTTCTAAATAGGTTGCAGCAAGCTCTCATAGCACTTGCGAATAGGCTTTCGGCACATCGTCTACCTTTAAGTAGCCTAAAATTCGTTTTTGGATGTCTACCGCTAGAAACGCACCTATCAGTATGTGATACCAGCAAACAACCTGCTGCACTCGAACTGTGCGCGAGGCATTGCAGGATATGCGGCGAGATATCTGTGCCTCTCGGTAGTGGTAGTATTCTTTTTGGCGGCCTCTTGCGCTGAATTTGTGGCTGTCATTTGGCCCAGTAACAGTAACACTTAGTCTGGCACTGTGCCCTTTTCGAAATAGGGCATGTCAATTCTGCTGAAGATGACATGCCAGCTATGTATGTGATGCCCTCCTTTGCAAACTTAACGCGTCGCGTCCGTAAAACATAAAACCTTGTCGGGAAGAGCGGTCTGCCCACCCGTCCCGACAACGTTGATGTCTTACACGAGGGCCAACACGTCTGTTTCAACGGGTGGATTGTTCACATCATAGTCGGTCACGACAAGGCCTGCGTAGTGGTCTTCGACCACGCCTGTATTAATACCTTCGAAATAGACGTAGTTGTCTGTTCCTTCTTCTGCATTGGTGATCTCAATGGAATAGAGTGTGGTTTCTAAGAGACTTACATCCGCAGTGATCATGTGAAACCCATAGTTCACCAAAGTTCCCGGTTCATATGCACCTGCGGGAACCGTATAGGTGTCGCGGACCTCATTTGCGACGGTGAAGCTGTTGCCCGAGGTGACGGATCCACCCTCACCAAATTCCGTTGTCAAGGACGCGCGAGCACCAATCCCTAGGAACTCATTCGATACTTCAAGAGTACTCGAAATCGTACTGTTCCAATTGTATTCCTCCGAGGTCTGATGCGTCTCTTCCGTTCGCAGCACCCACGTGGTGGAAGCCTCACCCTGACCTACAAGGACAGTCTTCGATTCCGAGGTAGGGATCAGCCTGTTCGGGGTCACGTCAAGGATTCTCATGTCGTCAGTAGACGGAGCGCCATAGGCTCCTGCTATCTCGTATTGGTCCAGTATGCCGTCGAAGTTCAAATCATGCTTGCCTTGGACAGCTGTAAGGTCGAATTCTTTTGCATTAGGCGTGACCAAGGTATAGTCTATGAGAGTCTGATCGAGACCATCCTTCCATCTTTGGGTCTTTACTTCGCCAGCGCCGATAAGGTCGTTGGGCGAGACAAGAGCGCTCGCAAATGGATTGGCTGTTTCAGACGGTACAAGTCTTCTAGGACTATCTTCGATTGCGGGTTGTGGGGTGCCCACCACCCCTGCGGCGATCAGGAGGTCGATGATATAGTCCGGAAGCTCCTCTGCTGCCTGTGCCGTGCCAAACTCTGTTTGCACCGTATCTTCTTCGGACTCACCGCCGAATGCTGCCAGCTGTGTTAAATAAGTTTGCCCAGTCAATCTTGTTACGGTTTCTGCGCCAAAATCACCTTGGGAGGCGTTGTCGAAGGCTTGATAGAAGGCGGTTTCGGCAATCTCCTCGGTCAGAGTGGCTTGCAACGTGTCTCCACGCAGATCCGCATCGATGAAGATCCGACCATCTTCAGTGGCCGCACCGTTCAGCTTCTGACCATCGGTTGTACGGAAGTCTTCAACCAGCGTGATGTCCAAATCATTGCCAAACATCTCGATTGCTTCAGTGCCCGTGGTGACATCCACTGCACTTGCGATGTCGAGCATGGAGGCGAATTCAGAAAGGATCCCAGTCTGTTTCTCCGTGAGTTCTGATGCCAGGATGTCGCGGGCCTGGAGCGATTGCTCAAGGGCTATTTGCCCAGTCATAGAGGTTAAGGCGGGAAACAAGACCGGGGCGGTGCTGAACAAGAATGTGTCTTTGTCCGCGCGTGTTTCGTCGAGTGGCATCTGGTTTTCCTTTTTCTGGCAAGGTATGGTTTCGGTCTTCCACTTCTTCGCGACAGGATTGATTACCCAGTGAACAAGATCGCTGACTATCGCTCCGCCGCGCATCAATTCGCATTTGGGCTTCACTTTCTGATCAAAAAGCGTCGTGTGCTATTTGGTCCCAGAGAAGCGGTCGTGCAGCTGCGCAGTTCGACGTCAGTTGAATCACCCCGGATACGTGCTTCGCTGTTTTCATCAAAGGTGCCCACGGATGTCGTTCCGAAAGCTTCGCAGTGATCAGGGTACTAGCAAAGGGTGATGTCGTATCGATCACACGGCAGCGCCTTGGATCGCCTCGGCGAATTTGAGCCGAAACTCTTCGTCTTGTGATGACATGGTTCCGTATAGAGTCACCGTCCTGCTCCCTTTCAAGAGTGATACGAGATCATTGAGGCTTTGTCGCTCAGTGAGACATGAGGTATCATTTTTTAGAGCTTCTATCGCTGTGAGGACTTCAATTCGGCAACCTCTTGCGAGCGTTGCTTCATTTTGGCGGCTGATTGTTGCTAACCTATGGTTGCAATCCTGCAAGTTACTGTTTTCTTTGTAGCGGGCCCCAGCGAGAATCCACCGACGTGGCTTGGAAGCCATCGGAGCACACAGGTAGTGCGACCGAAACCCTCCGGATCCCATTTGGTATCGAACCATTTCGTAATCAATTCGTGCTGCGACTCATGGCCTAGACTGAGCATTCGCACGTCGCGCCGCGTTCAACAATGTGGCCTCTCTGCTGCCGAGTGCGAATGCCGAGAAGGCGTATCAACCTAGCGTCTGACAGTGGATGTTCATTCACCTTGTAAGGCTGTCCTTTTAGCGCTGTGCTGACGCCTGAGCGTGGAAGGTGAAGCGGACACCCATTCGAGGTGCGGCATCGGTCAATATGGGCTCGGAGCTGTCATCTGACGATGTATTCAATTGAAAGCTGCGATCTCAAACCCATTGCTACCCCTCAAACATTCCCCGACATAAACGTCATCACCGCCCGCGCCAGCTCCGGCCCCACATCCTCCTGCAGGAAGTGCCCGGCGCCATCAAAGATGACATGCGCCTGCCCCTTGGCCCCCGGCATCTTGTGCTGAAACACCTTCTCAACCCCGGCCATCACCTTGTCTTGCGCGCCAAAGGCGGTCAGGACGGGCAATTCCAAAGTCTCAAGCACAGCCCACGCCGCCCGGTTCGGCCCCGCCGCTGGGTCATCCGGCCCGTCCGGGACCAGCATCGGAAAAACACGTGCGCCTGCCTTGTAGCTCTCATCGGGAAAGGGCGCATTGTAGGCCGCGACCTCTTCCGGCGTCAGCTTCGTTTCGGTCCCGCCATAGACAATCCGGCCCGCATCGAACGGATCAACCGTCTGGGAGAATTCACGCCACGCCTTGAAGGCATCACTCATCGGATGATCCCCCGTGGGCAGCGCCGTATTCGCCACCACCAGTCGCGCGAACCGCTCCGGCATGGCGGCCAACAGGCGCAAACCAATCAACCCGCCCCAGTCCTGGCAGACCAGCGTAATGCGCGTCGCATCAACCTGCCGCAGCCAGTCGCTCATCCACTCCACATGCCGTTGATAGGTATAATCGGATTGCTGTACGGGCTTGTCCGACCGGCCAAAGCCCACCAAATCCGGCGCCAACACCCGATGACCTGCAGCGGTAAAAACCGGGATCATGTGACGATAGAGGTAACTCCAGGTCGGCTCCCCGTGCATGACCAGCACAACCTCACCCTCGGACGGCCCTTCGTCCAGGTAATGGACACGCAATGACCCGCCATCGGTATCGTCGATATCGACATAATGCGGGGCAAAGTCGAAATCCGGCAACCCGTCAAACCGGGCATCGTCGGTCCTCAAAACATCCATGGCATCCTCCGCTGGCAGATTGTCAGCCTATGGGCGTCCAAGCGTATCTGTCCACCGCCCCGCACCAACGCTGTGCGGAACTGCGCCTAGGCACTGAACCTGACGGTCCCTAGCTTTCGGATCACAAGGAGACACATCATGACCGCCAAAGTCCCGGCTGACACACGCGTCGGCCATATCCACCTCAAGGTCACCGACCTTGAACGATCCATCACGTTCTACCGCGATGTCCTCGGCTTCACCCTGACCCAACGCTACGGCGATCAGGCGGCGTTCCTGTCGGCGGGCGGCTACCATCACCATATCGGTCTGAACACCTGGCACTCGCGCGGCGCGGGTCCAGCGCCGGAACAGGCGGCGGGCCTCTATCACGTGGCCTTTCTCTTCCCCGACCGTGCGTCGCTTGGGGCGGCCTTGGGCCGCGTGCTCAATTACGGCACAGCACTGGACGGGGCCGCTGATCACGGCGTGTCCGAAGCCGTCTACATCCGTGACCCCGATGATAACGGGATCGAGCTGTACCGCGACCGGCCAGAGGCGGAATGGCCCCGAACATCCGATGGCGCACTTGCTATGGTCAACACCCCGTTGGATGTGGACGCACTGCTGGCCGAAGGTGCGGCATAATCGCCCCTGTTAACTGTTTCTAAGCGTGGTTTTCTGTCTGCGAGCCCGAATATCGCAGTTTGCCCCCCAAATGACGCAGTTTTTCGGAAACGGGTAAAAGGACCCCGGAAATGGCCACATCAAATGTCTTAGTTTCTCAGGGAAAACACGCGGTTTTGACACAAGGCGCCCGCCAAGGATGCCGCCAATCCTATGCAGAAGTCGTGGTTAACAGACCGCACGCTGGCATGGACAATCCCGGACCGCTTCGCCACCTTCGACCGCAAAGGGAGGGACGCAGATGAGCACTGGATTCTACTGGGACGAACGCACCATGTGGCACGGCGGCGGCAACTATGCCTTCACCGTTCCCTTGGGCGGATTGGTGCAGCCACTCGCCGCCGGTGGCCTGCCGGAGAGCCCTGAAACCAAGCGGAGGATGAAGAACCTGATGGATGTCACGGGTCTGACAAATGACCTGCATGTCACCACGGCTGACGCCGCGACGCATGACCAGTTGCTGCGCGTACACCCCGAAAGCTACCTAAGTGAATTCAAAACCTTATCCGATGCAAAAGGGGGTGAGATTGGCCACCACGCGCCCTTCGCCACCGGCGGATACGAGATCGGCGCACTGGCCGCAGGCCTCACCACCGCAGCGGTCGAAGCCGTGCTGAAAGGCCGCCATGAAAACGCCTACGCCCTTGCCCGTCCGCCAGGCCATCATTGCGAGGCGGCGACCCCCATGGGCTTCTGCCTGATGGCCAACATCGCCATCGCGATCGAGGCTGCCAAGGCCACACGCCCCGACCTGCGTGTCGCCGTTCTGGACTGGGATGTGCACCACGGCAATGGCACGGAATCCATTTTCTATAACCGGCCCGACGTGCTCACGATCTCCTTCCATCAGGAGGGGAATTATCCTTTAGAAACAGGATACTTAGCAGATCGCGGCACCGGCGACGGAGAAGGTGCGAACATCAACCTCCCCCTGCCCGCAGGGACCGGCCACACCGCCTACCTTCACGCCATTGACCGTGTGGCCGCTCCCGCCATCGAAGCCTTCAACCCCGACCTGATCATCGTGGCCTGCGGCTTTGACGCCGCCGCCGTGGACCCCCTCGCCCGCATGCTCGCCACTGCCGAAACCTTCCGCGAAATGACGTTGAAGATCAAAGCCTTGGCGGAACGTATCTGCGACGGCAAACTGGTCCTCAGCCACGAGGGCGGATACTCGGAAATCTACGTTCCCTTCTGCGGCCACGCCACGCTCGAGGCCCTGTCTGGCAGCAAGATCACCGCCCCCGATCCCATGGCCCGCGCCTTGAACAACCGTCAGCCGGGACCGCGCTTCGATGCCTTCCTGCGCGCCGAAATCGACCATATGGCCCAACAACTTGGCCTCTAACCCCTTGACGTCGCAGCCAATCGCCACGACATGACCCTCAACATGTAAAAAGGCGTAACATATGCCCGCAAGAAACCAAGCGGCCCTCGACTTCCTTTTGACCCGCCGGTCCCGCCCCGCCAAGACACTGCGGGAACCGGTGCCGGATCGGGCAACGCTCGAACAGCTTCTGACGGCGGCTGCCCGCACCCCGGATCATGGCAAACTGGAACCGTGGCGCTTCATCGTGCTGGGCAAAGCGGCCATGCCCCGATTGGCCGAGGCGGCCGAAAAACGCGGCATTGCACTTGGGCTCGACCCCGATCAAATCACCAAGGTCGGTCACAATTCGATCAAGGGCATCTCGCCGTCGCCGTCGTGGAAATCACACGCCCGGTCGAAAAAATCCCTGCACTCGAAATGACTTACTCAGCGGGCGCGGTTTGTCTGTCGCTGCTCAACGCAGCCCTCGCCGCAGGTTGGGGTGCCAACTGGCTCAGCGGTTGGCCGAGCCATGATCGGGGGTTCATGACCGACGCGCTCCATCTGTCAGATAACGAACGGATCGCCGGGTTCATCCACATCGGCACCGAAACCTCCGCGCCGCCGGAACGCCCCCGCCCGGACGTACCAGCCATCACCACATGGGTCGACGCATGATCCTGACCGCATTCTTCGCAGCCCTTGGCCAGATCAGCGACCCGCGCTTTCGCCGCGTGCTGCTGCTGGGCATTGCCCTGACAATCGCCCTTCTGGTCGCGGCCACATCTGGCTTTGTCTGGTTCATCGGTTGGCTCACGGCGGATGGTGTGTCCCTGCCGTGGATCGGAACCATCACGTGGCTCGGCGACATCATCACCTGGAGCTCATTCTTCCTGTTCCTGGTGCTATCGATCTTCCTGATGATGCCAGTGGCATCGGCCATAACTTCCATGTTTCTCGACGAAGTCGCGCAGGCGGTCGAAGATCGGCATTACCCCAACCTGCCACCGGCACAAAACGTCCCGTTTGGGGATGCAGTCGTGGACACGGTGAACTTCCTGGGTGTGCTGATTGGCGCCAACATACTTGCGCTGATCCTCTACGTGATGTTCACGCCCGCTGCGCCCTTCATCTTTTGGGGCCTGAACGGGTTCCTGCTGGGCCGAGAGTACTTCACCCTCGCTGCCATGCGCCGCGTGGGTCGCGCCCGCGCCAAGGAACTGCGGCGCACACATAACGGAACGATCTGGCTCGCAGGCACGCTCATGGCGATCCCACTGTCCGTGCCGCTGGTGAACCTGCTGATCCCGATCATCGGAGCCGCAACATTCACCCACATCTTTCACAAGGTCACAGCGGCTCAATCGCCCGGTCAAAGAAGTTCATATCATCCAGAGTGATCCATCCCGAGAGGATGATCCCGGCGATAATGATCCACAGGAACAGTGCCACCCACGTCACGATCCACGCCTTGCGGCGGGTGTGGTGATGTTCGGGCGCGCCTGCATGCGTGCCCGGCTCAACTTCGCCCAGATCACCTTGGGTCTGCACCTTCACGGGCAGGGCGATCAGGAAGCACAGCCACCAGATGACCGCATAGAGGACAAGGGCGGATGTGATGCCCATCAGACCTGCTCAAGCTCGGTCAGGGTGCCGTTCATGTCTTTTGGATGCAGGAACAGCACCGGCTTGCCATGGGCGCCGATCTTGGGCTCGCCATCGCCCAGCACACGCAGGCCGCTGGCCTTCAGATGATCGCGGGCCGCGATGATGTCTTCCACTTCGTAGCAAACATGATGGATACCGCCCGCCGGGTTCTTGTCCAGGAAACCTTGGATCGGGCTGTTGTCACCCAAGGGATAAAGCAATTCGATCTTGGTGTTCGGCAGCTCAATGAAAACAACGGTCACGCCGTGATCGGGTTCGTCCTGCGGTTCACCGACATTCGCGCCCAGCGCGCTGCGATATTGCGCGGCGGCGGCCTCGAGGTCGGGGACGGCAATGGCAACGTGGTTGAGGCGACCGATCATGTTCTAAGGCTCCTTTGGCTGGCAACTGCGCTCTTATCGCCAACGTGCACGCTGCACGCAAGGCGACGTTAACGCGCTGTTAGGCATGGCGACGTAACGATGAGTCGCAAGAGCTTTTTGGAGGATCTGATGGACACGACGGACCCGTTCAAACCAAGTTACCCGGCCCCAACCGCCTTGCGTCCGCTCCTGGGCCTGACCGTTCTCGTGATCGAGGATAGCCGCTATGCCTGCGAAGCGATGCGATTGCTTTGTCTGCGCAGCGGCGCACGCATCAGGCGCGCCGATACGATGCGCGCGGCCCGACGGCATTTGCAGGTATATCGCCCCTCCGTCGCGATCATCGATTTGGGACTGCCAGACGGGAACGGTGCCGATCTCATCCAAGACCTTGCAACCGCCGGGCAACGACCAGATGTGATCCTTGGCATTTCAGGCGATGTCGACAGCGCGCACCGCGCGCTGGAGGCTGGGGCGGATGGTTTCATGGAAAAGCCGGTGGTCTCGCTCGCCAACTTCCAAGAGGCGATTCTGACGCATTTGCCGGAAGATAGGCAGCCACTTGGGCCACGAACGCTCCCCGAAGGAGATGTTGAACCAGACCCGATCGCATATCGCGACGACATGGTACATGTCGCCGATGTACTGGAAGACGTTCATGACGCACGCACGCTTGACTACATTGTGCAGTTTCTTGGGGGCGTCGCGCGCAGCGCACATGATGCGGAACTGCTGCAGGCCACGAACGCACTGGCCGCCAAGCGCGCGCGGGGCGATGCCGCCGCATCGGAAACGGCAGCCATCGCAGGTTTGGTTCAAGACAGGTTGTCAGAAAAGATCGCGATCTGACGGGCGGTCTACCCGCCCGTTAACATCGGATCATCGGCCACACGTACAAGCCGGGTCAAATCGGACAGGCGTTCGATCTGCATACCCTCGGCATCGAAGTTGGTATCTGACAACCATGCGCCAAACGCTTCCTTGAGGGCGGGCCACTCGGCATCGATGGCGGCAAACCAGGCGGTGTCCCGATTGCGTCCTTTCACGACAGTCGCTTGGCGAAAGATGCCTTCGTAGCTCAGTCCAAGCCGTTGCGCAGCAGCGCGCGAACCGCGGTTCAGTGCATCACATTTCCATTCGAAGCGACGGTAACCTTCTTCAAAAGCCCAGGTCATCATCAGGTACAGCGCCTCGGTCGCGGCGCGTGTCTTTTGCAAGGCCGGGCTGAAATTTATGTGCCCCACCTCGATGCTGCCTGCCTCGGGTGCAATGCGCAGAAAGCTGGCGACACCTTCATATTGGCCGGTCGCGAGATTGAAGACTGCATAAAACTGCAGGGCCGGATTCTGCTCTGCATCGCGCACCCAACGATGATACTGCGCAGACGACGAAAACGGGCCGTAAGGCAAATAGTCCCAGACATGGTCATGGCCGACATATGCACGGTGCAGCAAAGCCGCGTGCTGCTCGGCCCGCAACGGCTCGAGCCTGGCATGGACGCCGGTCAAGATGGTTGACGCATCCGGTACGCGCGGCGGTGTCCAATCCGGGACAGGGGCCGCATTCACTTTGTAAATCGCAGTCATGGCCGGACGTTAGGCAAGTAACCGCCCAAGTCCAAGTGGCATTACGCATGGATCAGAGGATCAGGCCCGGATCGTTACCCATGTCCAAGCCGGGGAAAACAGCACTCTCCAACACATTCCGATCCAGCCCCGTCAAACTCTGCATCACCCAAGCCGCATGCGCGCGGACATCGCCCGTCGGCATCAGATCACGATCCTGGTACAGATCACCATCACCCAAGCCAGGCCATTGACCAAAAACACGCCCACCCTTGATCGCGCCACCGGCAAGGATCATCAGCCCGCCCGTACCGTGGTCTGTACCAAGCGTTCCGTTCTGGCGCGCTGTACGACCAAACTCGGTCATCGCAACAACCGCTGTCTTGCGCCACGTGTTTCCCCGCATCTTGCCCCGCAGGGTCAGCAGTGTTTCCGCCAGACGGGTCAACGCGGTGTTCATGAAGCGCGGTTGCCCACCATGGGTGTCCCACCCGTTCAATGAAAAGGCCGCGATCCTCGCTTCGTCCGACAGACGCGCAGCCGCGAACTCGGCAATTTGCACGTGGCTGCCCTTGCGTCGCTTCTGTATGTCGTCGGTCACTTCCGACAATATCTGGGCTTCAGCCAAAGCGGCATGCAAGGCTGGATCCGACTCCGTTACAATCTCAAGCAATCGCGCGGCTTGCGGGCTCAGGCTCAGGTCCGCATCCGGCGACCAATTTGCCACTTCTGCCGGTCCCTGAAGCAACAGCATATCGCTGCGCCCCACGGCGTAGGCGGTCTGTGACGTCACGCCGGGGACCGCCTGCAGCATACGGTTCAACCAGCCATCCCGGACACCGGCCATGGTTGTCGTCCCGGCCTCCAACAGGTCCTGACCATCGAAATGGCTGCGCTTGTCACGGTAGGGCGTCGAAACAGCATGCACGAAAGAAAGCTGCCCCGCTTCCCACATCGGGATTAGCGGCCCAAGGCTTGGATGCATTGCAAAGTAGCCATCAAGATCATAGGCACCGCCCTCGGGTCCAAGGGCTAAAGTCCCACGGAGTTTGTTAAAGGCGGGATCACCATAGGGCTGCACAACATCCAGCCCGTCCATGCCACCCCGAAGGATGATAACGACCAAACGCGTATCCCAGGGTGCTGCCGCAAAGCTCACCGGTGTCAGCAGCGGACTGGCGGCCAGGGAACATCCAATCACCCCAGTGCGGGCCAAAAAGTCACGGCGAGATAAGGACGACGACATCGTAATCTCCTATTTGCGCTGGAACGCTGGGGACATGAGGACAAGGCCCACAGCCTCGGGACGGCTTTCGGCAGATGCCGCGGCAAATCGGACCGCATCATCCGCGAAACGCCCCAACGCGGTTTCAGCGAATTCACGTGGATCAGGCAGCGGATCTTTGATACGAACAGGCGTGGCCATGGCCCACGATACCCGGGCAGCGACGCCTTGCGGCGTAATCCATTTGGGATCCTCTTCCGCCCAACCGTCCGGTCCAATCGGGCGTTCCCATGTCTGACCCATGCGCGTCAGGGGTTGGCTGAAAAACCGCCCGATCCACTTTTCCTCACGCTCCGCAAAGGATTCCTTGGGGATTGCCAGAGCGCGCAATGCCGATGACACAAAATCAATGGGCAGTTTGAAGTTTGACAACGTAGGCTGCCATACCGCTGGATGACCCAGCAGCGCCTCATAGACCGGCGTCAGCGCGCCGTCGCTTTCGACATATGCCGCCTCCAACGCGTCGATCAATTCGGGATCGGGAGTGTCTGATACGAAATGAACCGCCAGCTTCCAGGCCAAGTGTCGTGCGGTGGCCGGATGCGCAGCAAGGTCAGACAAAGCGCCGCGCACCCATTTCACATTTGGCTGCTCGCCATACGCCACGCCAAGTACGTTTTCGGCACCGGGTTCCGCAAAATCTTTTCGAAACTTGAAACCGTTGCGCGCATCAAAGGTCAAACCGGTAAACAGCTCGGCCAGTTGCGTCACGTCTTCCTGAGTATACGATCCGTCGACCCCCAGCGTGTGCAGCTCCAGAACCTCGCGCGCAAGATTTTCGTTCAAACCGGCCGGTTTCTTAGGCCCCCGCTTGATTGCGCGTGCACTTGTGGGACCCATGGCACGGGTCTGATCCAAATAGTCCAGCATCAGCGGGTGCATGACGGCAGACTGCAGCAAGTCTTCAAATCGCCCGGCAACAAACGGACGAATGGCATCTTCAATATAAGGTGACGTCCCTCGTCGAATGACGCCACGCTTGCCGCGCGCCGTAAAGTGATCCGCCCAAAACGCAACGATCCGTTCCCGGAAAGCTGTTTGCGTATGTGCGCGCCGCAACATCGTTTGGCCCAGCCAGCCAAACATGGCTATCCGCGCTTCCTTGTTCAGCACGTTTCGTTGCTTGCGGGCAGCGGCGGCAAGCTCAGTCCCACGATTTCTGCGCCGAATTTCGTTTTGATCCTGCGCCGCAACCATGCGTGACCTGAACTTGGCAAAGCTTTCAATGGGAAACGCGCTTTGCATCACGTCAGGACCTGACAGACCCTCCAGCATTTGCCCAATGCTTTCCGGCGGCCCGTGCACAGGTGACAGTCCGAATCCAAACCGGATTTCGGCAAGTTGAGGGTCAAAATCACGCACGTCTACGCACCATGGGACTTTCTGAACACGGTCCCAAGATAGCATCGGTTGCCCACATTTTCACGGGGCAACCGGATGTCATTGCGCAATTGCTTGCCTAGTCCTGCGGAATAACGCGCAGACCCAGTTCCATCAGCTGATCACTGGTGGGATCGGATGGTGCCTGCATCATCAGATCTTCGGCCCGCTGGTTCATCGGGAACAAGATCACTTCGCGGATGTTCTGCTCGCCCGCCAGCAGCATCACGATCCGGTCAATGCCCGCAGCACATCCACCGTGAGGCGGCGCACCGTATTGGAACGCGTTGACCATACCGCCGAAGCGTTTGCGCACCTCGGCCTCGTCATAGCCTGCGATCTCGAACGCCTTGAACATGATCTCGGGCCGGTGGTTCCGGATGGCACCCGACACCAGCTCATAGCCGTTGCACGCCAGGTCATACTGGTAGCCCAGCACCTTGAGCGGGTCGCCCTGCAGCGCGTCCATCCCGCCCTGCGGCATGGAGAAGGGGTTGTGTTCAAAGTCGACCTTGCCGGTTTCCTCATCCGCCTCGTAGATCGGGAAATCCACGATCCATGCAAAGGCAAAGCGATCCTCGTCGATCAGTTTCAACTCTTCACCGATCACATTGCGCGCACGGCCAGCGATGGCTTCGAACGCCTTCGGTTTTCCACCAAGGAAGAAGGCCGCGTCGCCCACACCCAAACCAAGTTGCTGACGGATTGCTTCGGTACGTTCGGGACCGATGTTCTTGGCCAACGGACCAGCCGCTTCCATGCCCTCGCCTTGATCACGCCAGAAAATATAGCCCATCCCGGGCAGACCCTCTTTTTGCGCATAAGCGTTCATCCGGTCACAGAATTTACGGCTGCCACCTGTGGGCGCTGGAATGGCGCGGATTTCAGTGCCTTCTTGCTCCAACAGCTTCGCGAAAATCGCAAAGCCGGAATCGCGGAAGTGGTCGGAGACCACTTGCATTTTAATAGGGTTGCGCAGGTCGGGCTTGTCGGACCCATACCACAGGGCCGCATCGCGATAGCTGATCTGCTCCCATGTCTCGGGCGCGTCAACCTTCTTGCCGCCGCCGAACTCTTCGAACACGCCAGCCAGCACAGGGGCGATGGTGTCGAACACATCCTGCTGCTCGACAAAGGACATCTCAAGGTCAAGCTGGTAGAAGTCGGTGGGCGAGCGGTCGGCGCGCGGGTCCTCGTCGCGGAAACAGGGCGCGATCTGGAAATACTTGTCAAAGCCCGACACCATCAGCAGCTGCTTGAACTGCTGCGGGGCCTGCGGCAGAGCATAGAACTTGCCCGGATGCAGGCGCGACGGCACTAGGAAGTCACGCGCCCCTTCGGGCGAGGACGCGGTGATGATCGGCGTCTGGTACTCGCGGAATTCCTTGTCCCACATGCGCTTGCGGATCGACGCCACGACGTCGGACCGCAGCTTCATGTTCTCCTGCATCTTCTCGCGGCGCAGGTCGAGGTAGCGATAGGTCAGGCGGGTCTCTTCCGGGTATTCCTGATCGCCAAACACCATCAACGGCAGCTCTGCCGAATGCCCCAGCACTTCGATATCGCGGACATAGACCTCAATCTCGCCCGTAGGCAGCTTGGGATTGATCAGGCTGCCGTCCCGCGCTTTCACGTTGCCGTCGATACGGATGCACCATTCGCTGCGCACCTTCTCGACCTCGGCAAAGACTGGGCTATCGGGGTCGCACAGCACCTGCGTCACGCCATAGTGGTCGCGCAGGTCGATGAACAACACGCCGCCATGGTCGCGCACCCGGTGGACCCAGCCCGACAGACGCACAGTATCACCCACATTGGCCGAGGTCAGAGCGGCGCAGGAGTGAGAGCGGTAGGCATGCATGGCGGAATCCCTTCGGGGCTGCGGTTTTTGATCGGCGCAGATACACCGGGCAGGGGGTGGAAAGTCAAGGCGACAACGCCGTTTGCCCCATGCTATCACCAAGGAAAAGGGAGGGTTCGATGGACGATAAATGGGCCAGGGGCATGGGCGTGCGCCGGACCGTGCTGGGCGATGCCCACGTGGACCGGGCCGAGGCAGTTAAAACGCCCTTTGACGCGCCGTTTCAGGAACTGATCACCGAAGGGGCCTGGGGCACCGTCTGGGCAAGCGACGCGATCAGCCTGCGGGAACGGTCCATGCTGACCCTCGCGCTGCTGGCGGCAACGGGCAACTTCGATGAAATCCCAATGCACATCCGGGCCACGGTACGCACCGGGGCCAGTAAACAGGATGTGACCGAAGCGTTCCAGCATGTCGCCATCTATGCAGGCGTGCCACGCGCCAACCGAGCCCTGAAGATCGCCAAGGAAACCTTTGCCGAAATGGAAGCCGAGACATGAGTGACGGCCCCCTCTTCCACCGGGATCGCAACTGGCACCCGAAACCGCTGTCACCCGACTACAAGACAAGCGTAGTCCGCTCGCCGCAAAAGGCGCTCTTGTCGATGAACACGACACTGAGCGAGGAAACCGGCCCCGTTTTTGGCCAAGATATGCTGGGTGAGCTCGACAACGACCTGATCCTGAACTTTGCCAAACCGGGGGAGATGGCGCTGGGACAGCGCATCATCGTACAGGGCCGTGTGCTGGACGAAAACGGGCGGGGCGTTCCGGGCGCGCTTCTGGAGTTCTGGCAAGCCAACGCGGGGGGACGTTATCGCCACGCGAAAGAAGGTTACCTCGCCCCGCTCGACCCGAACTTTGGCGGCTGCGGGCGCACGATCACAGATGCCGACGGCCAATACAGCTTCCGCACAATCAAACCCGGCGCTTACCCATGGCCCAACGGCGTGAACGATTGGCGCCCGGCCCACATCCACTTCTCTGTCTTCGGGTGCAGCTTTGGTCAGCGCCTGATCACCCAGATGTATTTCGAAGGCGACCCGCTGATCCCGCTCTGCCCCATCGTCCGCACGATCAGCGACCCCGAGGCCGTCGCCCAACTCATCGCGCCGATCGACATGAACAACACGGTGCCGATGGACGCACGAGCCTACACGTTCGACATCGTGCTGCGCGGGCGGCGTTCAACCATGTTCGAAAACCGGATGGAGGGGAACTGATGCAAAAGCTGACCCACCTCAAGGAAAGCCCGTCGCAGACAGCGGGGCCTTATGTTCATATCGGATGCATGCCGAATTTCTGCGGTATCACAGGCGTTTATGATCACGACCTTGGATCAACCATGGTCAACGACCAGACCAAGGGCGAGCGGATCACCGTCACGGGCACCGTGTTCGACGGCACGGGCACACCGCTCAAGGACGCACTGGTCGAGATTTGGCAGGCCGATACCGACGGCATTTACAAAACCGGTGATCCACGCGGCGCGGGTGATCCGAACTTCACCGGCTGGGGGCGTGCCGCGGGCGACTACGACACGGGCATCTGGACATTCGAAACGATCAAACCCGGCGCGGTTCCCTTCCCTGATGGGCGGATGATGGCGCCGCATATCGCCTTCTGGATCGTGGCGCGGGGTATCAACATCGCGCTGCAAACGCGCATGTATTTCCCGAACGATCCGATGGTGGCAAACGACCCGTGGCTGACGCGCATCGAACATCAGAACCGCGTGCAAACCCTGATCGCCAAGGAAGCGTCACCAGCAACTTTTCAATTCGACATCCACCTGCAGGGACCGGACGAAACCATCTTTTTCGATGTCTGAAACGAAAAACGCGGGCCAACATGGGCCCGCGCTTCATTGGTTTATAATGCCTTACAGCAGGTCGAACCGGTCGTTGTTCATGACCTTGGTCCATGCGGCGACAAAGTCGTTCACGAACTTGCCGGCATTGTCGTCCTGCGCATACACCTCGGCATAGGACCGCAGGATCGAGTTTGAGCCAAAGACCAGATCAGCACTGGTGGCCGTGTACTTGATCGCACCGGTTGCGTGGTCGCGCAGCTCATAGCTGCCGTCGCCCGCCGGGTGCCAACTGTAACCCATGTCGGTCAGGTTGACGAAGAAGTCCTGCGTCAACTGGCCAACCCGGTCGGTGAAGACACCATGCGAAGTGCCGCCATGGTTGGTGCCCAACACACGCATACCACCCAACAGGGCCGTCATTTCCTGCGCATTCAGACCCATCAGCTGCGCGCGATCCAGCGTCAGTTCTTCGGCGCTGATCGCAAGGTCAGCCTTGGCAAAGTTCCGGAAACCATCCGCATGGGGTTCGAGCACATCAAAGCTTTCGGCATCGGTCTGTGCGTCCGTTGAATCACCGCGACCCGGCGTGAACGGCACGGTCACATCGAAACCAGCCGCCTTTGCGGCCGCTTCCACAGCAACATTGCCCGCCAGCACGATGACGTCCGCAACCGATGCGCCTGTTTCCGCTGCAATCGGCTCCAATGCGGCCAAAACGGTGTCCAGACGCTCAGGCTCATTGCCTTCCCACGTGCGTTGCGGTGCCAGACGGATGCGCGCACCATTCGCCCCGCCTCGTTTGTCCGACCCACGGAAGGTACGGGCGCTGTCCCAAGCCGTCGCAATCAGGTCACCGTGGCTAACACCGCTTGCCGCAATCTTGGCCTTCACAGCATCCACATCGTACCCAGTGTTGCCTGCAGGGATCGGGTCTTGCCAGATCAGATCCTCGGCAGGCACATCGGGACCGATGTAGTTGGCGCGCGGCCCCATATCGCGGTGGGTCAGCTTGAACCACGCGCGGGCAAAGGTGTCGCGGAAATACGCCTCATCTGCCATGAACCGTTCCGAGATTTCGCGATAGATCGGATCGACCTTCATCGCCATATCCGCGTCGGTCATCATCGGCATCACCCGCTTCGACGGATCGGACGCATCAACAGGCATGTCCTCTTCCTTGATGTCGACGGGCTGCCACTGGTTCGCACCGGCAGGCGACTTCGTCAGCTCCCAGTCATAGCCAAACAGAAGCTCGAAATAGCCCATGTCGAACTTGGTCGGTTCCGTTGTCCACGCACCTTCAATGCCCGATGTGACAAGCGAGCTGGCCTTGTCCGTCTGGTTGGGGTTCGTCCACCCCATGCCCTGCGCTTCGATACCGGCGCCTTCAGGTTCGGCACCCAATGCACCTGCATCGCCATTGCCGTGCGCCTTGCCGACGGTGTGACCACCCGCTGTCAGCGCCGCCGTTTCCTCGTCGTTCATGGCCATGCGGGCAAAGGTTTCGCGAACATGCAGTGCCGTACGGGCCGGGTCAGGATTGCCGTTCACACCTTCCGGGTTGACGTAAATCAGGCCCATGTGCACGGCGGCCAGCGGGTTCGCCATGGTCGACGGATCGTCCAGATCCTCGTACCGGTTTTCACTTGGGGCAAGCCACTCGGCCTCTTCCCCCCAGTTGATATCGATGCCGGGCGCCCATGTATCGGCACGACCAAAGCCAAAACCAAAGGTCTTCAAGCCCATGGATTCATAGGCAATATTCCCTGCAAGCAGCATCAAGTCAGCCCAGGACAGGGCATTGCCGTATTTCTTCTTGATGGGCCACAGCAGGCGCCGGGCTTTATCCAGGCTCGCGTTATCAGGCCAGGAATTCAACGGGGCAAACCGCTGATCACCGGCAGAACCGCCACCGCGCCCATCCTGCATCCGGTACGTACCGGCGGCGTGCCACGCCATGCGGATCATCAAGCCACCGTAATGTCCCCAGTCCGCGGGCCACCAGGGTTGGCTGTCGGTCATCAACGCATGCAAGTCCGCCTTGACCGCATCATAATCGAGCCCTTTGACGGCGTCCCGATAATCGAAATCCGGGTCCATTGGATTGGTCCGGGCGCCGTGCTGGTGAAGCACCTCAACCTTGAGGGCATTCGGCCACCAATCCTTGTTGGTGCGCCCACCAAAGGTGCTGTGCAGGCTCGCGCCGTGCATCACCGGGCATTTGCCGATGTCGTTGCCGTCCATGTCAGTCTCCATTCATTGCTGCGTTGCGTGTCGTTGCTAAGGTCTGATCTAGGGAAAGTTAAGAATCATTCTAGACTTGTCTTCAGAATGATTTCCGCCCCCCGCTGATACATCCCAATGCGCACGATTCGCCCACGATCAGGTGAACCATCGCACTTACAAAGACGAACCTAGAAGCAACTGACGATTTGTAGAAGTTGCATTTTCCAATGATCTCCATAACTAAAACCTATGAATATCACTTTGCGGCAACTCCGATACTTCAAGGCACTGGCCGAGGATCTGCACTTTGGTCGTGCGGCCGACCGCTGCGCCATCTCTCAACCCGCCCTCTCCGTCCAAATTCGCGAGTTGGAAGAAAATCTGGGCGTCGAATTGTTTGAACGGCAACCCCGCGCCCTGCGCCTGACACAGCGGGGTGAGGAGTTCGCCGAACGCGCCAATCCGATTCTGCAAGCCGTGGACGAGCTGGGCGACTGGGCCCAAACCGCCCGCGGTCGTGGGTTGAGCCTGTTGCGCCTTGGGGTCATTCCCACGATCGCCCCCTACCTGCTGCCAAATTTCATAAGTGCGTTGACGGAAGCCCACCCCAAGGTCGACTTGCACGTGCGCGAAACCGTTACTCCGCGCCTGGTGGACGAATTGCTGGATGGCCAACTTGACGCGGCCATTGTGGCCCTGCCGCTTGACGAATCCGCGCTTGTCGAAACGCCACTTTTTACCGAAGAAATGGTGTTGATCCGCCCGAACACCGATCAGAACGCGACACCAGTTCAACTGGACACACTGGCATCAATGCGCCTCCTGCTTCTGGAGGAAGGGCACTGTTTTCGCGATCAGGCCATATCGTTCTGCAACATCAATCCAAACCGCCCCGGCGGCGGGTTGGACGGCAGTTCGCTAGGCACATTGGTGCAGATGGTGGGCGCGGGCATCGGCGTCACACTGATCCCGGAAATGGCAATCGACGTGGAAACACGATCAGCACCTGTTTGCATCAATCGCTTTGACGCGCCGGCCCCACAACGCTCCATCGGTCTCGCGTGGCGCGCGTCAAATCCGATGGGCGAAATGCTGAATGAACTTGCGGACATTGTGCAGAAGGCCGCCGGGCGCGGCGAAGACCAACAACCCGCTGCATAGCAGACAAGCGAAAGGCCCAAACGGGAAACGCCGCCCCAAAGGGCGGCGTTTTGGTTGCGGGAGTAGGATTTGAACCTACGACCTTCAGGTTATGAGCCTGACGAGCTACCGGGCTGCTCCATCCCGCGCCAGTTGGTTCGGGTCATGTACGCCGAGTCGCGGGGGACCGCAAGACCGTCCCCCACATTTGCTGTCAGAAAACCATCATAAAATCGCGCAGCTACTCCCAGAACTCCGCCTGCCATTCCAGATTTGGCAGTTCTTCGACAACTTCAAAGGCAATCGTATCGCGATAGACGCGGTCATGGCGATCAGTAACGGTAATTTCTACGGTATGGGTACCCACAGGCAAATCGGTCGGCATATCCAGGCGCCATAGGTGGCTGCTGTTGTCCGTCAGCATCCAGCCCTGAAACGGATTGGCTTTCCCGCTCCAGGACGTGCCCTGCCAAGTGGTGAAACCAGCCGTTTCATCCCCACCATCAACAGACCGCGCCGCGATCGACCCTTGCGTCGATTGCATGGCCAGCGCGAACGGGTCGGCATACTCGACCCCTTCCAGTTTCTCTTCACCCGTGCCGGATTGGGTCCGCTCGACCTGCATCGCCTCACCGCCATTCAGAGCGGCAAAGACGACGGAAGATGCCGAGCCATTCCACACATTGACGGTCAACCATGTGCCCTCGGCCAGATCGTCCGTGGTCAACATCAACATGTCACCCAGATCACGACGCACAACCGGCGGTGTCTGATCAAATTCCCGATCATACAGCGCGCGATATGTCAGCAAACGGTCTGCCCACTCCCGAAACCGGGGCGTGTTGAACGACGCGTGAAACTGGTCTTCTGCATGGGTATGGAAAGTGCGGTAGGTGTCGACAAATTCCGGCCCATTGAACGCAAGCTCATAGAAACCACGCGGGCTACCCAGCCGCTGCGTGCTGTGCGGAACCCCTTGGGCGTTCAGATCACCCGCCCACCAACTGCCAGACAAACCGCCCGCGATGATCTGATGAAACGGTGCCGGCCCCACATTCGTGTTCTCTTCCCATCCGTGAAAGTGCTCGCCTTTTTCAATGTTTTCAGTGGTATGGGTGTGGCCAGCCAAGCCCACAACCGGGCGGTCCCCCAGCACGGCAACCAGTTCGTCCAGGTTGTCCGTTTGGTGCTTCGCCGCCGTATTGTCGGTAAATGTCTGGAACGGGATATGCGCAGTAAGGACGATCAGTTTGTCCTCGGGCACATTCGCCAGATCATTGGCCAGCCATTCCAACTGCCGCCCCGTGATCACACCGTTGTAGGTGTGGTTCTCGTCGGTGGCACAAAACGGATGCGGATCGACGCCGTTGCAGGGGTAACGCACGTTATCAAGTCCGACAAAATGCACATCGCCAATGTCGAATGAATAATACTCAGGGCCCCATTCCCGTCGAAACGTATCGAAACTGTCTTTGTCATCCTCCGCATCGAAATCGATGTCGTGATTGCCGCCGACGAAGTATTGTGGCGTTTGCCCGACGGCGATGATCGACTTGAAACGGGGATATAGGGACAGGTCATCGCCCATCACGTCCCCGGCAAAGATCAGGCATTCGGTGTCACTCAGGTCGCTGGTTGCCAGCATTTGGCCCGCAGTATCACGGACATAACCAATCTCGCGATTGGTGTAAGCCTGCGCATCGCCAAAGACGAGACAGTTGAAGTCGGGCCCGACCGCATCCTCAATCAATGGGAAATTGATTGCTTCTGGCAGGGGGCCCGTGGGGGCGATCCCGCCAAAGCGTAGATCCGGCGACCCTTCAACCTTGTGAATATAGGCAAATTGCGGAACCATGTCGGCGCTCACAGGGGTGCTGTATCCCGCGGGCTTGGTCACCATCAGGTTCATATCGTCATAGGCCGGCAGCGCATATGTCCCATCGTCCCCGGTCAAGACCACTTCGCGCCCGTTGGACACTGGCACACCGGACAACCCGGTCTCGCCCGGGTCCAGCTTCGAATTTCGGTTGGCGTCCAGAAACACAGTGCCGCGCGCCATATCCGCCCCGTCACCACTGCCGCGGATCGTTTCAACTGCCCCGATGTAAGCCGGGTCTTTGGCCAATGCCGAACAGGCTAAAAGCGACAGTGCGGTTGTCAGAAAATACTTTTGCATAGCGGACCTCTCAGTGATCAGAGGTGTCCAGCATGGTCAGAGTCTGTGTCGGGGCAACAACCGCAGCGTGAATTTTTGACGACAAATGCCTGCTCGGCGTCAATCCGCCGTGTCTTGCCAGATCGCCCTCACCCACTGCGATGGCAAAACATAGCGACGAAGGCTCTGAAACTTGCGGGCTTGGCACGCCGCGCGGGCAATGTGCTGCAACGGTGGAAGATAGGGCAGGCTATCCGAGAACTGGCCAATGGCCGCATCCGCAGGGTTGGGCACGCCAGCAAAGATAACCACACGCGCGTCACGGGGCAGCCTGGGTTCAATAAAGTAATTCAATGGAAACAGAGGGATACACTCGATCCGAAAATGGCGTACCCAGCGCTTTGGCCAAAACTTTACGCCATTCGGCGCTGTTTTTGTTACGAAAACCTGTTCCCATTTGTAGGTGTCCGCAACGGCTTGTGGGTCTTCGGCAAACGCGCGTTGCAAATCGGCAAGCGCGCCAACCGGCATCCGATAGATCGATGTCTGGCCCAGCTTGTGAAACGGTTTCGCGACATTTCGCGCCAACACCACATCCTCAGGCGCCCCGAATGAAAAGAAGTCGTCGAGCGACCCGGTGATCACCACATCCAGATCCAGAAACAGAACCGGGCCTTCCAAATCCGGCAGGGTTTCGGCCCAAAGTCGTGACTTGGGCCATTTTCCACGCGTGTTTTTGGGCATTTCGCCAGGCATGGGGGGCAAATCATGGCAAATCACTTCATCCCGAACGCCCTCGCGTATGTCGGTGTAACAAACGAATTTGAAGGGCGGCGTGATATTGCGCGCGACCATATGGTATAGGCGGTTGATGTAGGGCGCGCCATAGCGGGTGCCCCAATTGATGCACATGATCTGTTTGGTCATTCTGCGTCCTACCAAGCCGCGCGTTGGCACGCAATCAGGTGTATCTGGTGACCTCTGATGAAGTCGATGTACGGCGCCCTTAGAAGCAGCCTCATTCCGCAACGTTAGGGCCAACGGGCAGGGGTCGTATACGAGAATTGACTTTGTATGGTCCGCCAACACGAACATCACCGCACAAAAAAACCGCCCCGGAAGGGCGGTTGATTTATGAAACATCGTCAGAGAGATACAATTAAAGGGCTTTTTAGGTTTGGCAGTGACCTACTCTCCCACGCCTTAAGACGCAGTACCATCGGCGCTACAGCACTTAACGGCCGGGTTCGGGATGGGACCGGGTGTTTTGCTTGCGCTATGACCACCAAACCGAAAAAGCCCTCTAAGTCCAAGTCATGTACGACTGATTGTGTGTGTATGCTCTTGATGTATCGTTCGAAGTCTTGCTTCTACTGGATCAAATCAAGCCTATCGGACAATTAGTACCAGTCAACTGAACGCATTACTGCGCTTACATCTCTGGCCTATCGACGTGGTGGTCTACCACGGTCCTCAGGGATACCTTGTTTTGAGGGGGGCTTCCCGCTTAGATGCCTTCAGCGGTTATCCTGTCCGAACATAGCTACCCAGCACTGCCGTTGGCACGACAACTGGTCCACCAGTGGTCTCGTTCACCCCGGTCCTCTCGTACTAGGGGCAACTCCTCTCAAGTATCCTACACCCACGGAAGATAGGGACCGAACTGTCTCACGACGTTCTAAACCCAGCTCACGTACCTCTTTAAACGGCGAACAGCCGTACCCTTGGGACCTGCTCCAGCCCCAGGATGAGATGAGCCGACATCGAGGTGCCAAACACTGCCGTCGATATGGACTCTTGGGCAGTATCAGCCTGTTATCCCCGGCGTACCTTTTATCCGTTGAGCGATGGCCCTTCCACTCGGGACCACCGGATCACTATGGCCGTCTTTCGACTCTGCTCGACTTGTCAGTCTCGCAGTCAGGCTGGCTTCTGCCATTGCACTCAACGAGCGATTTCCGACCGCTCTGAGCCAACCTTCGCGCGCCTCCGTTACGCTTTAGGAGGCGACCGCCCCAGTCAAACTACCCGCCACACAGGGTCCCGGATCCGGATAACGGACCGCGGTTAGACATCAAGCAAAGCAAGGGTGGTATCTCAAGGGAGGCTCCACAAAGACTAGCGTCTCTGCTTCAAAGCCCACCACCTATCCTGCACATGCTTGGCCTGATGCCAGTGTGAAGCTGTAGTAAAGGTGCACGGGGTCTTTCCGTCTAACCGCGGGAAACCTGCATCTTGACAGGTAATTCAATTTCGCTGAGTCTATGTTGGAGACAGCGGGGAAGTCGTTACGCCATTCGTGCAGGTCGGAACTTACCCGACAAGGAATTTCGCTACCTTAGGACCGTTATAGTTACGGCCGCCGTTTACCTGGGCTTCAATTCAAGGCTCTCACCTCTCCTTTTAACCTTCAGGCACCGGGCAGGCGTCAGACCCTATACGTCGTCTTGCGACTTCGCAGAGCCCTGTGTTTTTAATAAACAGTCGCCACCCCCTGGTTTGTGCCCCCAGCCCCTAGTTGCCTAGGAACCGGGCCTCCTTCTCGCGAACTTACGGAGGTATTTTGCCGAGTTCCTTCAACATAGTTCTCTCAAGCGCCTTGGTATTCTCTACCAGTCCACCTGTGTCGGTTTAGGGTACGATCTTATAGGAGGGCTATTTCCAGGAACCTCTTAGCAGCCCATTCAATCCGATAAGGATGAACTACCTTCGAGATCCGTCACCACTCCATGGCCCAGGAATATTAACCTGGTTCCCATCGACTACGCCTTTCGGCCTCGCCTTAGGGGTCGGCTTACCCTGCTCAGATTAGCTTTAAGCAGGAACCCTTGGACTTTCGGCGAGAGTGTCTCTCACACTCTTTGTCGCTACTCATGTCATCATTCTCACTAGTGATCTCTCCACCGGATCGCTCACGCGCCGGCTTCACTGAAAGCTTCTCTCCTCCAATGCGGGCGAACCCGCTAAGGAGGAATGAAACTATGTCACACTACGCTCTGCTACCATGCCTTACGGCATCCTAAGCTTCGGCTCATGGCTTGAGCCCCGTTACATCTTCGCCGCAGGACAACTTATTTAGACCAGTGAGCTGTTACGCTATCTTTAAAGGATGGCTGCTTCTAAGCCAACCTCCTGGTTGTTTTGGTCGTCCCACTTGCTTTCCCACTTAGCCATGAATTGGGGGCCTTAGCTGTAGGTCAGGGTTGTTTCCCTCTCCACGACGGACGTTAGCATTCGCCGTGTGTCTGCCATCTAGTACTCCCGGGTATTCGGAGTTTGGTTAGGATCAGTAAGCCTGTGGGGCCCCATTACCCATCCAGTGCTCTACCCCCCGGGGTATTCGGATGACGCTCTACCTAAATAGATTTCGCAGAGAACCAGCTATCTCCGAGTTTGATTGGCCTTTCACCCCTAGGCACAATTCATCCCGATCTTTTTCAACAGATGTGGGTTCGGCCCTCCAGTAAGTGTTACCTTACCTTCAGCCTGATCATGCCTAGATCACTCGGTTTCGGGTCTGATCCACCTAACTCGACGCCCTATTAAGACTCGCTTTCGCTGCGCCTACACCTAACGGCTTAAGCTTGCTAGATAGACCAAGTCGATGACCCATTATACAAAAGGTACGCTGTCAGGCCGCAAGGGCCCTCCAACTGATTGTAGGCGTTCGGTTTCAGGAGCTGTTTCACTCCCCTCGTCGGGGTGCTTTTCACCTTTCCCTCACGGTACTGGTTCACTATCGGTCAGTAAGGAGTACTTAGCCTTCGAAGGTGGTCCTCCGATCTTCAGACAGAATTTCACGTGTTCCGCCCTACTTAATACGTCCAATCATGCTTCCAATACGGGGCTGTCACCCACTATGGCCGACCTTTCCAGGTCGTTCTTGTCACAATCATGGCTCGGCTGGTCCCCGTTCGCTCGCCGCTACTAGGGGAGTATCAATTGATTTCCTTTCCTCCGGGTACTTAGATGTTTCAGTTCCCCGGGTTTGCTCTTTTAAACCTATGTATTCAGTCTAAAAGTACCTGTTTCAGCGACATATAAGCTGGCTTGCGCCAATTATATGAAACTGTCAGGTGGGTTGCCCCATTCAGAGATCCATGGATCAAAGCTTATTCTCAGCTCCTCATGGCTTATCGCAGAGTATCACGTCTTTCATCGCCTCTTACTGCCAAGGCATTCACCAAACGCCCTTCTCGCGCTTGATTTGATCCAGAAAAAGTAAGACTTGCGTCAAACACGGATGCACAGCTGGTAACTTAATGCATCCATTCTTCTGGTATCAAAAGCATACTTTCCCGCCAGCATGTTTTGTAACCATGCTGACAATTGAACAGTCACGTGTGTCTACCATCCGTGCGGGAGGCAGACTGTGCTGTTCGGGTTAGTGTACTTGACTTGGACAACTCTGTTTGTTTCAGCAGGGATATACGTAACGCAGCGAGGAAGCACCGGGTTACATACCTTCCACCGAAGTGGAACCAAACTGAGATCATCGCCACACTCGGCGCGATCAAACAGTGTTGATTGTCACTTTGAGATTGCTCTCAAAGTAACTTGTATCTCTCTATACGATGTCAATTCGTCCGGATCGGACGAGTAAAAGCGCCGTAGCGCTCTTACTGATCTGATCCATCAACTGTCTTGAACCATTCCGGAAGCGTTGTCCGCGCGATATGGTGTATGCCGGGTGACCGGATAACGCCATCATTGTCGCTGAACTTCATATCCGAGGTTATGATGTCATATGCGTTGCTGACTGCCTTGCTCCAGGGTTGAACCTTCAGGCTTTCAGCTGTCTCAAAGAACTTTTTGGCGTGAGTGCCTGCTCGTTGCCAAGCAAGTCCAGGCATACCCGGCAAGTCAGTGCGACCTAGTGCAGTGCGCGTCTCGTTAACCTCACTAAGCTCCTGCATCGAGGAAAACTTGAGGTGAACCAGATAAACTCCCTTTGGAAACGCATATGAATGCGTTGGCTTTCCATCGGTTGCTATAGCAACGCCATGCCTCACAAGAGGAATGGGTTCTTTCACCGCCCATGCTTTGCTGTAGTGACCGGAGATCACTGCCGCATCCCGCTGATCAAACACCGAAGTGTCTCGATCAATCTCGCTGTCGTCGGGCGCCTCAAACAGGTTGAGACCCATCGAAAACACCGCGTCATCATGCTGGCTTTCAAGCAGTTGCCCGATATTGCCGTGCATTTGCGGATCTACGCAGATCAGTTCATCAGCATCCGTCCTGATCACCCAGTCATAAAACCGAAGCAATCCTGACTGAAACTTGTTCAACATCCAATTCCGACGTCGATCGAACTTTTCCAGATTGTCCCTTGGGACTGTCCAGATATTCGCGCCAGCGGCGATTTCGTTGACCTTCGGATCATGGCCGT